>OZ243951.1:0-3230218 GCA_965214565.1 Candidatus Aldehydirespiratoraceae bacterium
ATCAGAATCGAGACTACGGCCCGCTTGTCGAACTCAGTCGCGGCGGATGGCCATGACCGCCGTGTCGTCGTCGATAATCCCGCCCGCATGGTCCTTGGCCGCGTCGAGCAGGGCCTTGCACAGCACATCGGGAGGGGCGTTCAGTTCACGTTCCGCGGTCTTGATGATGCGGTCCTCGCCGAACAGTGCACCACCCGCACGAGCCTCGGCCAGACCGTCGGTGTACATGACGATCATGTCGCCGCTCTCCATCGGAATCTCCCGGGAGAAGTAGGTGGCGTTGGGGTCGAGCATCAACAGCGGACCAGTGGAGCGCAGCGGCTTCACCCCGTCCTCCTGGAAGAAGAACACTGCGGGGTGCCCCGCAGACGCACAACGCAGGGTGCCGGCCTCCGTATCGAACACGACCACCGCAGCCGAGATGAACTCCTCGTGACGATCCCCTGACGCGAGCTGCTTGTTGAGCTCCTCGAAGGCCTGCGCAGGATCACGGAACTGCCGCAGGAACACCCTCAACAGATACTTCGCCTGGAAAGCAGTGATCGAAGACTCGATGCCGTGCCCGGCCACATCACCGATGACCGCCGCAACCCGAGTGGGGCCCACGCGGTGCACATCGAAGAAGTCCCCCGCCATGAGCCCCGAACCGGCCTGATAGACACGGCCGATCTCAAAACCGGCGAAATCCGGCACCTGCTCGGGTGCAAGGCGGGCCGCCCAAGCCTTGGGCGCCAACTGCTCCTGCTCGAGAGCCTCACTGGCACGACGTTCAATGTCGTAGCGGTTGCGTGCCATCCGAGCCTCACGAGACAGCGTGCGCGACCACCACAGAGAGGCGCCGGCCGGGAAGAGCAGCAGACCGAACAGTGCGGAGGTCACGTTCGCTCCGTCGAACACCGCCACCACCGCCGCCGCAGGAGCAATCAGCGCATAGATCGCCGAGGTGTGCGCCTCCTTGCGATACGCCGCGAAAGCTAGCGAATGCCCTTCCGGATCATCCGCGCTGTCAGTCTCGATCAGGTGCGCCAGACGCAACCGCCTGCGAGCCGACCGGGCATAGACGACAGATGTCGCCAAGCTGACAACGGCGAGAAGTCCGAGAATGATAGTTGTCATCGTGGCTCCGATTGCGTTGAGCCGGTTCCCCTCCAGGAACTCGCCTTAGAGGCCGAGCAGCACAACTATATCCCGGCAAGTGTGCCCATTACGACGATTTCAGTCGCTGCGGCGGCGAACCCGCAGCTTGATTGGGGTCGCACCCAGCCCGAACTCCTCCCGCAGACTACGTTCGATATACCGCATATACGTCTTAGGAACCTCCCGATTGACGAACAGGACGAACGTCGGCGGATCGGTCGCGCCCTGGGTGGCGTAGAGCACACGGGCGCCGCGGGGTGCGGGTTGCGCGGCCTGAGCGGAACGGATCACCTTGTTGACGTCGCGGGTCGGGATCCTGGTTCGGTACTCGACGACGGCGGTCTGGATCGCGGGCCACAGACGATCCACGCCCTTGCCTGACAGGGCGCTGATTCGCAGAACCGGCGATTCGCCCAGAAATCCGAGTTTTCGTTCCACATCCTCGGCGATCTTGGTGCGTTTGGCCGTGGTGAGCCGGTCCCATTTGTTGAGGAGGATCACGATCGGGCTGCCTGCTCCGTCAACCCGCTCGGCGAGGCGCTGGTCCTGGTGGGTGACCCCGACTGTGGCGTCGACCACGAGCAGCGCCACATCAGAGCTGTCGACCGCTTTGAGCGCCCGAACCAACGAGTAGTACTCGGTATCTTCGGCGATCCGAGCCTTGCGCCGCATCCCGGCGGTGTCGATGAACCGGATCGGGCCGTGTTCGGTCTCCACGACCGTGTCGATGGCGTCTCTGGTCGTCCCGGGCCGGTCGTGCACGATGGCACGCTCCTCGCCGATCAGCCGGTTGAACAGCGTCGACTTGCCCACATTGGGCCGCCCCACCACCGCCACCGCGAACATGTTGGGATCATCGCTCGCAGCGGGTGAGGGCGTGTCGCTCGGGTCGTGGGGCAGCAGGCGGACCACCTCGTCGAGAAGGTCGCCGGTTCCTCGGCCGTGCAGGGCGCTGACCGGGAACGGGTCGCCGAGACCCAGCCCCATCATCTCCCAGATCGAATGCTCGTGGGCTGCATCGTCGACCTTGTTGGCCACCACCAGGACCGGCACCTTGGAACGCCGCAACCGGTCGACCACCATCTGGTCTTCGTGGGTGACGCCGACCGTGGAATCGAGCACCAGCAGCACGACATCGCTCTGCGCCATCGCCATCTCGGACTGCCGGGTGACCTTGTCGTCGAGCACATCACCATCCGCGATCCAGCCGCCGGTGTCGAGCAGCGAGAAATGGTGTCCGAGCCATTCCGCTTCCAGGACCTTGCGGTCCCGGGTGACTCCAGGACGCGGCTCAACGATCGCCTCGCGGCGGCCGATCAATCGGTTGACCAGGGTCGACTTGCCCACATTCGGACGACCCACGACAGCAACGACAGGCAGGCTCATGCTCGGACCTCGATTGCGTCTGGGGCCGTCCGCAGGGTCGCCCCGGGAGGGGGCACGCCCGCTTCCAGAGCCCGGCGCAGCGCCGCACCGTCGGTCGGGATCACTTCAACTGGCCTGGGCAGATCCGCAGGCACCGTGCCGTCGAGGAACACCCCGCGGCTGAGGCACACGTCGGGCAGCAGATAGCGGTGGCCTTCAGGTTCGCGGGCCAGCACCCTCGCCAGGTCCTCCCCCACCATCAGTCCCGTCACGCCGATGTTGCCGCCGAAGTACTCGTTGGGCACCTCAATGACCCGCACGTCGCGGCGGCCCAGCGAGTTCGTGAGCGACTCGATCACGGGTGCCGACATCGACCCCGTGAGCACTCCGACCGGAGCATTCCTGGGCGCTCCGAGCGACACCCTCGTCGCCCGCGAAGCGTCGCCCGACTCCTTTGACACCCCAGACACGCCAGGGCCTTCGGTCGCGCCAGACACGCCAGAGCCTTCGGTCACGCCAGACACGCCGGGCAGGCCGGGCGGAGGTTCGCCGACGGAGTCGGCCGGGGAGCCCGTCCGGGGGGCGCGGTAGCCGTCGGCAGGCGCCCCGTCGACCCAGGAGAAGAACCCGGCTCTGGGGCGGGTCGGCTGCCCGGTCGGTTGGAGGAACTCCGACTCGAGGGTGCGGACCATCCCGATCCCGTCCTCATGCATCGGGAAACCCTCGTAGCTGTCGGCCTCGGGAAACGGCCTGCGGGCCATCAGGTAGTACTCGTCAGCGGCGAACACCAGCCGTCGGCCCACCGCGCTCAGGAACACCTCCTGCCAGTCGCTGACGATATCGACGACCCGGCGCGCCTCAGCGAGCGTGTGGGGCCTCATCCTGGCCTGCTTGTTGAACCGTGAGACCCCCAGAGGCACCACGCAGATCGTCGCCAACTCCGAGAAACGCTCGAGCACGCCCGCGAGGGTGTCTTCAAGCACGTCTGCGTCGTTGACGCCGGGACACACCACGACCTGGCCGTGCACCTCGATTCCATGGTCCAGCAGCGCCCGCAGCCATCGCAGCGACACCGCCCCGCGCCGGTTGCGCAGAATATCGGCACGAATCTGCGGATCGGTGGCATGGATCGAGACGTTGAGCGGCGACAGACGCTCGGTGATGACACGTTCCATGTCCAGTTCAGAGAAACGGGTCAACGTGGTGAAGTTCCCGTATAGGAACGAGAGCCTGTAGTCGTCGTCCTTCAGGTACAGCGAGCGTCGCATGCCGCGGGGCAGTTGATGGATGAAGCAGAACTCGCAGTGGTTGTCGCAGGTCTGCACCTTGTCGAACACCGCCGCATGCACCTCAGCACCGAGTGGCTCGCCGTGGCGCTTCGACACCACCAGATCGAGGCGCTGCGGTTCTTGGGACCCACCATGGGGTACTCCCCGCTGCACGAGCAGAGGAACCACCGGATCGTCGGTAAGGATCTGCCATCGAATCACGTCGCGGGGAACCTCACCGTCGATCATCAAGATCTCGTCGCCCACCATGAGCCCGGCCTGCTCGGCCGGAGATCCCGGTTCCAAGGCGACTACGCGCGGCGACGACATCCAGACAAGGCTACCGCTCCCACCAATCACCGGGCCGAGCCGAATCATTGTTGCAATATATCATTTTTCATGTATTCTCATTGCTCATGACCGGCATCACAGTAACCCGCAGAAACGGGAACCTGTTGGCCTGCAAATCGGCAAGACCCGAGGAGTCGGACCGGATTCGACACGAGGCTCAGCTGCTGAAGCACCTGCAGCACCCTGGGATCGTGCAGTTCGTCGACTTCGTCGATGGGTCGTCGGTTGAACTGTACCTGGGGTTCGTGGGCCCCGACTCTTGGGCGACTCAGCCGCCCGCCTCCTCTGCCGAGTCGATCGAGGCGCTCGCCTCCGCGGCGTCGACGGTCGCTGATCTCCACAGGGTCGGGACCGTGCACGGGGCGCTGTGTCCCGAACATGTGCTCGTTGCACCCGACAAGCGTCCGGTCCTGTGCGGGCTGGCCGACGCTACAACCTCAACTGAGACTGGGCGCGCACGCGACCTCGCCGGGCTCGCCTCGCTGATCGATCTTCTCGCCGCGGGATGCGAGGAGAGGGAACGGCGTCAGCTCGCTGCCTTGGCCCGGCGCGCTGAGCGGGGTTCGGTGACGGCCGACGACGTCACCGCAGAGTTGGACCGGCTCCACGGTGGACCCGGTAATTCCACCAAGCGACGCTTGCTGCCGACAATTTCCCGACCGTCGAGACGGGCCTCGCTCGCAGCCGCCGCGGTGCTCGCGGTCGCGGTGCTGGGCTGGTCGATACTCAAACCGGAGGGCTCCGGTTCCAGCACGCCGGAGCTCAGCACGGCCCTGTCCGACTCTGATCCAGCTGACGCAGGACCGGGCGCTGCGGGGCCAACCGATGCAGGCGCAACCGATGCGGGCGCAACCGATGCGGGGTCGGTCGGAGCAGGACTAACGGATGCAGGGTCGGTCGGTGCAGGACTAACGGATGCGGGGTCGGTCGCTGCAGGACTAACGGATGCGGGGCCAACCGCTGCGGGTGCAACCAGCGCAGGTCCGGACATCCCGGCGCTCGGAACAAGCAACGCCGCGACCATCACAGCCGCCGATGCGGACTCCTCGGACGGGAGCCACATCCGAGTCGATGATGACGACCGGGTGATCATCGATCATCGCGGCCGCCGATACGGAGTCGGCCAACCAGGCGACAAAGCCGTCGTCGGCGACTGGAACTGCGACGGAACCCCCACTCTGGCGCTGCTCCAGCCAAGTACCGGAGTGATAGCGGTGTTCGCAGGCTGGCCCGCGCCATCACAACGCCTCGAAGCCGACTACGTGACCGTGGTCGACGGCGCTACCGACCTTCGCAACGACCCCTCCGGCGGTTGCGACCAGCTTCGAGTCACCCACCCCGGCGGAACAACCCTCATAGAAACGGAGCTCTCATGACCACCAACCGACCCGACCCACTGCGCTGCACCGCCACGGTGCTGCTCTCGTTGACCTGTGCAGCCCTGCTGATCGAGATCGACAGCGCAACACCCTGGCCCGCCACAGATCCGACTGCCTTCCTCGACTGGTGGGAGGGGCTCGGCACAGCCACCGCCGCGATCACCCTGCTTCGAATCCTCGGCATCGCCCTCGCCGGCTGGGGGATATTCATCGGCACCGCCGGTCTGTTGGCGTCGATGCAGCCGAGCGCTCTGCTCCAAGGCGTCTGGTGCCGCATCACGCCGGGGTCGTTCAGGCAGATCCTCGCCGCGGGCGCCATCACCATCACGCTCGCGGCTCCAGTGGCCGCAGCGGCCGGGACCCAGAGCGTCGACGCACAGATCGTGCTGGAGGACCTCGGGATGATCGAAGACCCGAGCCAACAGGTTGAAGCGGGAAGGTTCACACCGGTGTTGACCGACATCGGTCCGGCCGCCGTCCAGATGTCCACCGCTCCAGAACCGGCGACGATGATCCTCCCCAACTCCGACACGACCGCTTCCAGACTCACCGAAGCCACCAGCGCCGCCCCGACAGGCACAGAACCCCCCGGCGCCCCAGATTCCCGACTCTGGACAGTCAGCGAGGGCGACCACCTCTGGAAGATCGCAATGAAAACCCTACGCGACCACGGCCACTCGACTGAGCCCGACGCCGTGGTCGGCTACTGGAAACAGCTCATCGACCTCAACAGCGAGGCACTCAACGGGAACCCGGATCTGATTCATCCGGGGATGGTCCTGACCCTGCCTCCAGTGCCGCCCCGATCCTAGCGACGACACGACTGAGGATCTGAGCCTCCGAATGCGACAGATCCAGCGACTCCACCAGGTCGCCGAAGCGCAGATCCGTCTGATCCGAGTCGCCGCCGCCAACAGAATGCTCGGGTTCATCAACCGGAAGAAGTTCCGCCACCGGCACGCCGTAGAAATGCGACAGTCGCCACAGACGAGGAACAGAGACCGCGCGCTCACCACGTTCATAGGCTCCCAGCACCGAAGCCTTGAACTCCTGGTTCGACATACCCTCGACTTCCTGCAGCGACAACTTCTTCGCCCGTCTGACGGTGCGAAGCGTCTCCCCCACCCTCTTGGAGTATTCGGCAATCACGTGAAAGCCGACTTGATCCGCGAGAACAAGCCCTGGCCAGGCTCAGCGACCTCCTCGCCGCGAGCCTCGGCCAAATCGCGCAACAGCGCCTCCTGATGCTCATCGAGTTCATCGGGAACATCAACGACGACCTCAACGCGCAGGTCTCCACGACCCCGGCCGTGAACATGGGGAACTCCCCTGCTGCGGAACCGGAACTCCGTGCCGCTCTCTGTGCCGCGGGGGATCACCAGGCTCTCGACCCCGTCGAGGGTCTCGTACTCCAGTTCCGCACCCAAGGCGACCTGGGTGAAGGGCACGTACAGGGCATGAACGAGATCGTCGCCGTCACGATGGAAAATCGGATGGGGCCGCACGCGCACGTGCACATAGAGGTCCCCGTGGGGGCCGCCGCGCATCCCCGCCGCGCCGCGGCCGCCGAGCCGCAGGGTCGTCCCGTCATCGACTCCCACCGGCACGTCGACCTTGTAGGTCCGCTGCTCTATGGCTCTGCCGAGGCCTCCGCACTCATCGCACGGCGTCTCGATACGCTCACCCGCACCACCGCAGGCCCGACAGGCCGAGGCAGTAACCATCTGCCCGAGCACAGACTGGCGTACCCGGCGAACCTGGCCGGATCCACCACACTCGCCGCAGACGACGGGGCGTGTGTCGGGAGCCGCACCGGAGCCGTCGCAAGGTTCGCAACGCACCGCGGTGCGCACATTGATCTCGCGTTCCCCACCGAACACGACATCTTCAAGGTCAAGGTCCACATGAGCTTCGATGTCCTCGCCTCGGGGAGTGCTCGCCCGACCCTGAGCCTGGCCGCCGAAACCTGATCCGCTGCCGAAGAAGGCCTCGAAGATGTCGCCCAACCCCCCACCGAAAGGATCCGCCGCGCCCGGCGCGTCAGTCCCGAAACGGTCGTAGCGGGCTCTGCGGTCACGGTCGGAGAGCACTTCATAGGCGGATGCAACCTCCTTGAACCGCGCCTCGGCCGAGGCGTCTGTCGGGTTCATGTCGGGGTGGTATTGCCGAGCGAGTTTCTTGTAGGCGCGTTTGATCTCCTCGTCGGTGGCGTCGCGCTCCACTCCCAGCGTCTCATAATGATCGGCCATGTCAGTTCTCGCTCAGTACGCGTCCGAGACGCCGGCTGACCACCGCCACAGCGGACAGCGCCTGCTCGTAGTCCATACGCGTCGGTCCCAGCACACCGATCATCCCTGTCGTCTCCCCCTCGACCGAATACGGCGCAACGACCAGCGAACATTCGGCCAGAGGCTCGACGCCGGTCTCCCCGCCGATGGCGACTCGCATGCCGCGGTCGAGCACATCGCGGATCAACGACACGACCACGATCTGCTGTTCGAGGATGGAGAGCACGTCGCGGATCTGTTCGACCGCCTCGAACGCGGCCGCAACGCGGGAGACCCCGCCGACGACGATCTCTGCGGTGTGGGCCGCGGCCCGCAGCGCCTCGACGGCCGCGCTCAGCAGCGGATCGTCGTCGAGTGCCTCGGGTGTCATCTCTATCAGGGACTTGCCCACGACTGTCTCGGCCAGTCGCCGGTTGGCGTCTTGCACAATCTGTGGGGTGAGCTCGGTGGCGACCTCGATGGTGCGCTTCTCGATCACCCCGTTTGACATGACCGCAACCACCATCACCACATGCGAGGAGAGGTCGACCAGCTGTGTCGAGCGCACGCGGGCGATGTCGACATTGGGGCCCACCACCACAGCGGCGCAGTCCGTGAGCGAGATGAGCAGGTCGGAGGTGCGGGCCAGAACAGATTCGAGTTCACCGTGGGCATCGGCGAAGAACTGGCGGACCATCCCGCGGTCAGCCCCTACCAGCGAGGGTTCACGTCTACGGAGGGTGTCGACGAAGAATCGGTAGCCCTTGTCGGTCGGTATCCGCCCCGCACTCGTGTGGGGCTGGGTGAGGTACCCCTGCTCTTCGAGCACTGCCATGTCGTGCCGCACCGTCGCGGGCGACACGGCGACGCCGGGAGCGTTGGATATCCGCCCCGAACCCACCGGTTGTGCCGTTTCGATGTACTGCTGGACAACGGCTGAGAGGATCGCTGCCTTGCGGTTGTCGAACACCATGCGCAAATCGTCGACCATTCGAGAATTGTACCGTTATCTGCTAGCGCAGGGTGTTCAGAAGGCAGTTGCGTGGAGGTTCAGGTTTCGGTTGCGCAGGCGGTGAGGCTCGCCCGGCGGATGCTGCTAGTCGTTGTCTTTGATGGTGCCGGTGGCGTAGGTGAAGTTGAAGATGGTGGTGAAGGTGCTCTCGTAGGCGTACATTCTGATTGTCTCGTCACCTTCAACTGTGTTGTCGTCGATGATCGGCACAACGATCTCGACTTGGGTTTCTCCTGGGTTGATCGTGAATGTCCGGTAGGGGATGGTGAAGTCTTGGTTGTATTTGGCGGTGATGTCGAACGCGCCGTAGCCGAGTTTGATTTCTTGGTCGCTGGCTCTTGAGAGCGTCGCGACGAAACGCAGCCCTTGGGGGTCGCCTTCAGAGGCCGAAGCGTCGGCCACGGTCAGGGTTATCGGGCCTGACTGGGCTGGGGCGCCGTTGGACGTGTCGCCGTCGGATGTGTCGGTGGTGTCGGCGGCTGGGGGATCGTCGTCGTCGGAGATCGTGACCGTGGCGGCACCGTTGTTCGACGACACGGTGTAGCCGTTGCCAGAGTTGATGGTGGCGGTGACCGTCCCGTCGGGTTCGTCGGTGCTGTCGTCGTTAGTCGCGATGATGAGGGTGTAGGTGCCTGAGGTGGGGATGGTGACGGTCTGGGTGCCGGTCGACGCGAAATCACCGCTCTGGGTGATCTTGACGGTCACGTCGAGAGCAGCGGAGGGCGCGGGGTCGGCGGTGATCGTGAACGTTGCGTCGTCGCCTTCGGTGACGTCAGCGCTGGCAGTGATGCTGATCTCGGGGACGTCGTTGTCGGCGACTGCGACGGTCGCCGTGTTCTGTGTGGATGACACGGTGTAGCCGGCACCGGTGTTGATGGTGGCGGTGACCGTCCCGTCGGGTTCGTCGGTGCTGTCGTCGCCGGTGGCGACGGTGAGGGTGTAGGTGCCTGAGGTGGGGATGGTGACGGTCTGGGTGCCGGTGGACGTGAACGCGCCGGTTTGGGTGATCTTGACGGCCACGCTGAGTGCTGTGTGCGGTGCAGGATCCGCAGTGATCGTGAACGTGGCGTCTTCGCCTTCGGTGACGTCTGCGCCGGCAGTGATGACTATTTCGGGGACATCGTCGTCTGACACGGCGACGGTCGCCGCGCCCTGTGTGGACGACACCGTGTAGCCGGAACCAATGTTGATGGCGGCAGCAACCGTCCCGTCAGGCTCGTCGACGCTGTCGTCGGTGGTGGCCACGGTCAGCGTGTAGCTGCCTGTTGTGGGGATGGTGACGGTCTGGGTGCCGGTGGACGTGAACGCGCCGGTTTGGGTGATCTCAATGGTGACGTCGAGATCGGCTGTGGGTGCGGGGGCAGCGGTGATCGTGTACGTGGCGTCGCCGCCTTCGGTCACATCTGTGCCTGCGGTAATGCTGATTTCGGGTTCGACGGGCGGTGGGGCCGGTTTGGCGGTTTGGGCTTGTTCGATGCATTCCAAAGCCTCCCGGAACGGCCGCCATCCCGACCAGCGGGTTTCGCTTTGGCTTGCCTCGGCCGCGGTGAACGGTTTGAGTTGGGTGTCGGCAATGTCGCCGAACGCGATGAGCACTCGACGCCAGTTCTTGCCGTAGCCCGGAGCGCGGTGCTTGTTGAGGTCGTAGTATCTGCGGGCGAGTTTCAGCGTGTCGTCAGGAACACATTCGGGTGGCACAGCGGGCGGGTCGCTGCTGGTTTCATCCTCACCGGAGAGGTCGACGGTCGTGGTGGCGGCGAGGCTATCGAGGTACACGGCGGTTCCGCTGTCGGTGTCATATCCAGGGGTGACAGTGACAGTGACCGTGACGGGTCCGGCGATGCCGTGATCGAGCGTGTGGCTGGTCGTGGCGATGCCGTCGAACACGCCGGCGGACTGTGCGGTTCCGTCGGCGGCTTCGGCGCTGTAGGCCACGAGGTACTTGTCAGCGTCCGCTACCGCATCCCAGGAAACGTCGACGCTGGTACCGCCGCCGGTTGCGAGCGTGAGGTTCGCGACGACCGCCGCCGGTTCCGGCGGCGCCTCGGCGGGCTGTGGGACATCCCGGGACGGGCTATTCTGCGGTGTGTGCTGGTTCGTGTACTGACGGCGCAAAAACGGACAGTCGGAGGGCCAATGGAACCGGCCGCTGGAGACGTAATGGGTTTGTAGATTCAAGGTGTCCGCAGTGACGACCGGGGCGTTCGGGTTGCCCCACTCGCGCATATGCCATGTGTACGGACCGCCGGGGGTCTGCTTAGAAAAGTACACCAGCCGATAAAACTTGGTGGAATCCAGGTCGCGGTACTGGCCGATCTCGAACTCCTTAGGATAGTGGCGGAACACCTCGCCGAGGCTGAACGCCCGCATCTTGTCCACCGTCGCCCGCCGGAACCCACCACCAGTCCCGGAATGCACCACGTCCGCGCACTGGGTGCCCTCAACGTGCAGACTGCGGGTGTTGTGCACCCAGATAACCCGATAACACTTCCACGAAATCCGTGTCTGCGTGTGCCGGTCACCACCGTAGCCACCGTCCCAACAACCCGCAGCAGTCGGCTCGCCGTCATGGAACGTGAACGTCAACGACTGTTGTGGCGTGCCGTTCCGCGTGAACGAGATCCCCGTGAACGTCAACGGGTCATACCCGGCGATCTGAGTCACGTTGATCGTCACCGTCACATCACTCGCAGGTTGTGACGACAGGCGCACGAAATAGTCCAGCACCTCCCCCGGGGTGATATCAGGCGCAGGACCCAACCCCGGCGTCGACGTCAACGTGTTCGGGCGGAAAATCCCCCACCCGCGATTAGCCCGCTTATGCGCGTTGTACGCAGCCTCGTCATAGGTACGGCGATACTCGAACACCTCCAACTCCGGCGCGTCGGTCACCAACACCGACACAGTGCCCAGGCTGGAGCTGCTGTAACCGCCGCCGGACGCGGTCTGCGTCAAATTGAACCTCCGGTTGCGATTATCGCTGGGCTCGTCGACTGCGGTGACGGTAACCTGCTGTGGTTCGGTGTAGTTCGACGCCGTGAACGTCAGAGTCGCCGGACTGATCGTCGCCGCCCCCGAACCCACCGACTCGATCACCGTGAACGTCGACGGATCAAACACCGCCCGGCCCGCCGCGGTGCCGATTGTGACCGTCGTGGAGCCCCCCGACGGGGCGGTGGTCAACCGCACGCAGTAAGTGGTCTTGCCGCCGTTCTCGGTGATCCTGAGACTCGACACGCTCAACACGGTGCTCTGCGCCGAGCAGGCCGAGGCGTCGTCGTCGTCGATGGTCAGATCCACCTCCGAGGACGCCGAGACGACCATCGCGCCGCCGCCGGTCACCACCGTCCCCGAACCCGTGCCCGTCACCACGTTCAACGTCGCGGTGATCTCCTCGTCGGAGGTATCGCCGTCGTCGCCAGCTGCGGTGGCGATCGGTGTGAGCGTCACCGTCGCGGTCTGCACGGTGTTGGAGTCCGAGCCGGTGAACGTCACCCGCGCCGTCGTCGAAGTCGCGTTGGCGAGCGCCACACCAGTGCCCGACGCGGTGACCGCGAAGTCCGGGGTGGCGTGGCCGGGCAGCCGGGCGCCGGTGCCCGAAGCCAGCGTGATCGTCGCCACCACCGACTCGCCCGAGATCAGCGGGCGGCCCAACGACACCGTCAGCGTCGCGGTGTCAGAAGCGTCCTGCTCGCTCATGGCCGTGTCCGATGCCGTCAGCGTCACCTCGGTTGCCTCGTCGTCGGTGATCCGCACCTTGTCGGATCCGTTGGTGCCCGAAACGGTGTATGAGTCGGTGCTCGAGCAGCCAGCGGTGCTCGACGGCACCGCGGTGACGGTGATGACGCTGTCCAAATCATCCGCAGCGGTGTCGGTCCACGCCACGTCGATCGACCCGGTCTGCACGCCGGCTTGGAAGCTGACGGTTTTGATGCCCTCGTCGGCTGCGGCGACCCGGTCAGTGTCGCCCGACTCTTCGACGCGCACGCATACCGTCAGAGCGGTCGCGGGCTGGGCGTCCAATGTCAGCGGGAACGAAACGGTGGCGTCGGCCTCGGACTTTTCGACCTCGTCGTCGTCGTTGCGGTTCTCGCCCTCGCCGGTCATCAGCCGCACTGAAACCTCAGGTCCCGTCGCGGAGGGGTCGATCTTGAACACCGGCGACATCGCCAACATCCGCAGCTCGGTGGTGTTTACCGTGTTTGCCGTGTGGTCGAGCGGCGTGTTGCCCAACGTATCCATGCTTCCGAATCTGGGATTGCTGTCACCGAGTGTGTGGCCGCTCACCTCTACGCCGGCGTCGCTGCTGCCTGTCCAATAGATCGACATTTGCGCCGTGGCCGCTTCGTTGGTGGCGTGGCTTCTGTTGTTGGTGCCGGTGTCCCAGGAGGCGTCGTAGAAATCGAAATAGTTGTCGGCCACTTTGTCTGTCGACGGCGCAGCGAGCCAATAGATCTTGGTGCCGCTGTCCGAATCGCTGGTAGATCTATCGGTGTAGCCGCCTGCGTTGGAGTTCAGCGCCGGGTCCCACATGGCGGTGTTCTCGCGTGCATCCACGGTGGCGGTGCTGGCGATCACCGACACCAGCCCCGAGTAGGGCAACAGGGCGGCGTGGCCGTGCTCGGCGACCACCAGCTGGGCCCAGTCGTTGTAGGCGTCGATGTCGGTGGAGACGGCGGTGCGTCTCTGCGAAGTGATGAAGATCAGCCGGAACTCGTCGCCCGCGGACAAACCCGACGGCGCCAACGCCCAGTCGGCTGCCACCTCAATATCGCCGGTGTCGTCGTCGACGAGTACGACGTTGATCGGGCCGCCGGTCTGCTCACCGACGTTGATGCCGCCGCTGGCGGTCGCGCCCGACCCGAAATCGACGATCACATACGGTTGGGTGCGGACATCATTATCAACCGGCGTCAACCGCAGCGTCGCCGTCGTCGCGCCCGCGGTGAACACCACCGCCGGATTCTGCGCCGAGTGCGGCCCCGACGTGTCCAACGCGACGCCGGTCTGCGTCGTCGGTGCCAACCCGAAGGTGTAATCGGCAGTGACGGCCGCTCCGGTCACAGTCAAAGGCACCGTAAGCGTCTCAGAGCCGCTCAGCGGCCCGTCCAGCCTGAGGGTGATGGTGCGGTAGCCGGTGCTGTTGCCGGCGCCCTCCACCGCGTTGCCGTCGGCGTCGCCGTCAGAACCCAACATGGCCACGGCGACCGCCGAGGCGTCGTTATCGTTGACCCGCACCTCAGCAGACGCAGCAGACGAGTCGATCCTGTAGTTGTCGCTGTTTTGCAGGGTAATGGTGATCGGCCCCGACGTCTCGACGATGAAATCCTCAACAGTCGGCACTGTGAACGTGGCCGAGCTCTGCCCCGCGGGCAGGGTGCGGGTGCGGTTCCCCTGCTGGCCCGCAGCAACGAAATCGGCGCCCGACGCGTCGGCGATGCCCACGTTGACGGTGAGGTTGCGGTCTGGCGCGGTGCTGGCGGTGACGGTGAACTCTGCCGCGGTGCCCTCGGTGACCGCCGCGCCCGGCGTGATGCTCAGCGTCACGTCCTCGTCGTCGACGGTCGCCGCGACGCTGCCGGTTACCGACCCGTAATCGGCGCCCGACGACGAATGCGACAAAGTCACCGAATCATCGGTCAGATCAGTGTCATGCACGCCGCGCACCGTGACCTTGCGGCCGATATACCAGTTCGAAGCATCGAACTGCACCGAAGCCTGGTCGCCGTTCGTGCTGTCGTCGGCGTCGAGCGTCAACGTCGCCGATGTCTGGCCCGACACCGTCACCGTCACCGTCACCGTGCCCGACGGTTCCGTGGCGAGCCGCAGCCGATACGCAGCTGTGCCGCCCTCGTCCACCTCAACAGTGGACGGTACGACCAGACCCGGCGCCGTGCGGTCCTGATCCGCGATGTACAGCGTCGTTCGGTCAGGGGTTGCCGCGGTCGCCCGCGGCGTCTCACTGCTCGCGATCCTCACGACGATCGTCTCATCGGCTTCCTGCATGCTGTCAGCAATAATGGGAATGCTGATGGTGTGCGTGCCCGACGCGTTCCCCGAAGGGATCGTCACACTCGTCGACGGGGCGGTGTAGTCGCTGCCGTCAGTGGCGGTCCCCCCAAACGCCAGAGTCAAGTCGATTTGCTGCTCGGTTTGCTGGTTCAGCGTGAGATTCACATCGAAGGTGCCGCTGTCCTCAAGCACCCAATACTCCGGTTGCTCAAAACCGATCTCGACGGCGTCATCGTCGATGATCGTCACAATCGTGACACCACGGGCCCGCAAATAGTCAGGCGAGGCAACGAGACCCACACGAAACGACTCCGAATCCTCGAACACCCCGTCCTCACGGGTCGCTACGTCAAAAGCCACCGACGTCTGCCCCGCGGGGATCATCACCGACGCCTCGCCCGCGGTGAAATCCTGCCCCGCGGTCGCACCGCCGCCCTCCTCGACGATGTAGGTGAGCGTCAGATCCGCGGTCGGCGCAGGACTGGCCATCAACGTCAACCTGACCGTCTCGCCCTCATTAGCCGAACTATTTCCTCTAGTAAAGGCCACCTCCGGCATATCAGCCGACGCCACGGTCTTGACAATCTCCGACACCGCGTAGAACCGGTTCTCGCTGGCGGCCGCCTCAGTGCCAGACGACAAAGACTGCGACGCGCTGCCGCTGCCGACCCGCGCGCCTGGACCGTAAGCCGGCGTCGCGGTGCCCAGCGGGTTGGAGCTGGTGGTGCAGTTGTTGTTCATCCCCGTCCACACCTTCGCCCCGTCACCCACACTGCCGTCCTCGTGGCGCAACCGGGTGGCATCCGCAGACGACCACCGGCCGGTCCACGCCTGATTGCACAACCGCCAATAGCTCGACGACACCTGCTCGCCGCCCGTCCCCAGCCAATACAACACTGTCCCCGAGTCCCTCGCCCTCGTCGTGCCGTCGGCAAAGCCGCCCGAGCCGCCATTGGCCGACGTGTCCCAGATGCCGACGTGGTTGCGGCCGTCCACGGTCGCAGTCGACACGAACGCCCTGAAGAAGCCGACATAAGGCAGCAAATCATCCCCGCCGTTGGCGACCGCCGCAGCGCGCACGAAATGGTCGTAATCCGCGATGTCGGTCGACGTCGCCAGCCCGCCCTCAGACGTCATGAACATCAACCGGTACTCCGCATTGTTTAACACCGCAGGACGGAAAGCCGTGCCCGGCGGCAGCACGATGTCGCCCGTCTCGTCGTCCACCAACACCACGCCGATCGGGCCGCCGGTCGGAGTGTCCAAAGTGACACCACCGGAGCCGCTGGGCGTGCCGTAATCGACGATCACATACGGCTGCGTGCGGTCCGAGTTGTTCACCGGCATCAAACGCAATGTCGCGGTCTGCGCCCCCGCCGCGAACACCACCGCCGGGTTCTGCGCGCTGTTCGAGCCGGATGTGTTCAGCGACACGCCCGTCTGCGTGCTCGGCTGCAACGCGAACGTGTAATCAGTCGCCACAGTCGCGCCGACGACTGTCAGCGGCACCGTCACCTGTTCCGAGCCGGTCAACGCCCGGCCCAGAGTGAGCGTGATGGTCCGGTAGCCGGTGGTGCCAGGGCCGCCCTCGACGGCGTTACCGTCGCTGTCGCCGTCAGAAGCAGACATCGTGACCGCGACCGGCGGCGTGTCGTCGTCGGTGATCGTCACGGTGGTGGTCGCCGGCATGCCCACCGTGTAGCCGGTGCCGCTCGCCAGTGTCATGGTGAAGGTCTCGTCGCCCTCCACCGTGCTGTCGTCGGTGATGTTGACGCTGAAGGTGTGAGACGTCATGGCGGCGGGGAACGTGAACGTTGTCGGCGGCGCGGTGTAGTCCGACGCCTCCGTCGCGGTCTCCGCCTGCGAGTCGAGGTTCACCGTCAACGCCGACGACGGCGCGCTGCTCGCGTTCACCGTCACATCAACGCTGCCGCCGTCCTCCGCTGCGCTGTACGCCGCCGAAGCAAACGTCAGCTCCGGCGTCGCGGCGGCCTCGACTTTGAACACCGGCGACATGGCCAGCATCGGCAACGAATCATCCGACATCGCAGATGTGTCAGACAGCGGATTGCCAAGCGAAACACGAGCAACCGACGGCATAGTCGCGCCAAGCCGACGCGTCATATTTGGGTCTTTCCTCCCGTCGTGGATGTGGCTGCCAGTCCAGAACCCTGCCGTAACGGTACGCGCAGCACCCGACTCGACAGTGTCGGCGCCGGACTGGTCCGCGCCGCCGTCCCAGGAACCATCGAAGAAATCGAAATAGTTGTCCGCGACCTTGTCCGACGACGGCTCAGCCAGCCAGTACACCTTCACCCCGCTGCTCGACGCGTTCGCCGAGCCGTCAGCCCACGCGCTTCCCGTGTGCATGCCAGCATTGACACGGGCATCGACTGTTGTGGTGCTGCCCATCACCCGCACCAGACCCGCGTAAGGCTTGAGGCCAGCGTGACCGCCCGCGGCGACCACGCCTTGGGCCCACTCGTTGTACACGTCAATATCGGTCGACTCCGCAGTCCGAGTCTGCGACGTGATGAACATCAACCGAAACTCATCACCCCCCGACAACCCCGACGGCAACAACGGCCAATCAGCAGCAACCTCAAAATCGCCCGTCTCGTCGTCCACCAGCACCACACCCACCGGGTCGCCCGACACGGCACCCAGCGCCGCACCCGACGCGCTCGGCGCCCGCGAACCAGTGCCGTAGTCGACGATCACATACGGCTGTGTACGGACGTTGTTATCGACCGGCATCAAACGCAAAGTCGCGGTCTGCGCTCCAGATGCGAACACCACCGCCGGGTTCTGCGCGCTGTTCGTGCCCGATGTGTTTAGCGACACGCCGGTGTTCGAGCCGCTCAGCCCGAAGGTGTAGTCATTGCTCGCGCCGACCGTCGCACCGGTCACAGTCAACGGCACCGTAACCGACTCACTACCGGTGAGCACCCGACCCAACGTCAAGGTGATGGTCCGATACCCCGTCGCGCCGCTGGCGCCTTCCACAGCGTTGCCGTTGGCATCACCATCAGACCCCGCCATCGACACGGTGACAGGTCCGGGGGCTTTGATCGTGAAATCCGCGGACAGCGACGCTCCGTAAGGAACCGCCTTGGTCGCGGACAGCGACCGGCGCAACAGCCGACGGCCGACGTTGAGGGTGACTGGGTCATCGGCGGTGATCGCCGACCCCGAATACGACAGCACCACCTCCAAAGAACGATGCTTGGGCTGGCCGTGTACGTCGCTCATGGCCGCACCGAGCTCGGCACTGTTGACCGTCAACCCTGTCGGCGCCCCGGTGAACGTCAACAACGCCAGACCCGAAGCCGTCAACGATCCGCCGCTTCGCAGATTCCCGGCGCCTCGGTCGCCGCCTTCGGGTCCTAAGCCGTCGCCGTCGCCGACGCCGAAGAACGTGACATGCTCAGGCGTCAAGGTGAGCGTGACAGTGCCGCCGCTGGCGAACGCGGACGACTGCACCTGCGCGGGTGTGACGCCCAGCGTCGGGGTCGTGTCGGTGTCAGCCACCCGCACCGTCACATTCCCACTCAACGCGTTGAAATCGTTGTCCGACGACGACGTGCTGTGCGAAATCGTCACCATCCGCGCCCCGCCGGTGTTGATGGTGTTGTCGTCCACACCCGAAACCGTGACCTCTTGTCCGGTGTCCCAGTTCGTTGTCGTGAACGTCAACGAAGCCGGGTTGACCGCCGCGCCCACTGCCGCGGTGATCGCCACCGTCACATCCGCCGACGGCGCCTTGTTCAACTTCACCTCGTAGGTGTCGGTGTGGCCCGATTCCTCGCTCACCGCCACCCCCTCGCCGACGTCGAACACCAAGGCAGCCGACGGCACCACCGTGACATCCACCTGCGGCCCGACCATGTTCACCGGATACCTCGAACTGGCAGTACCCGCCGAGCTCGACACAGAATGGGTGACACCCCCGGCGCCTCCGCTGCCCCCGTTGATCGTGACGGTTTGTGCAGACATCCAGTTGCCGGCGTTGAACGACACGGTCACGGGACTGACAGTCAGACTGCCGGAACTGTTGACAGCAGTGACATGCAACGTCACCGCGCCGCCCGGGTTGCTCGCCAACCGGATCCCGTACTCGGCGGTGTCGCCCTCATTCACCGACACCGCAACCGGCACAACCACAATCTTGTGACCGGCGTCGACGGTGGTCGCGGTCACGCTGTTGATCGGAATCTGGTGATACGGGTTGCCAGCATCCGATACCTCCGCCGCATGGGAGACGGTGACAGTCTCCGCGGCGGAGTCGCCGTCGTTGACGGCGCGCAGCGTCACCGTCTGCGCCGAGCTCCAGTTCCCGGTATTGCCGTGAGTGAAAGTCAGCATCGACTGGTCGCCGGCCATGTCGCTGTCGGTGTCCACCGCCACCGCCGTCGCGTCGCCCGAGGACACCGTCACCACCACATTCGCGCCCGGATCAGAGTCGAGCACCACCGTGTAGGACATCTCCGCATCAGTGGCGTGAAGCTCAGTCAAAGTGACAGCAGACCCAGAAAGCGTCACACCAGCGGTGCCGTCGTCGTCGTCGGTGAGGGTGATCGTGGTCTCGGCGGTGCTGCCTGCCCGGGCGTCGACGGCGAGGGTGCCGTCGAGCTGCACTTTGAACGTTTCGGTGCTCTCGGCGGTGCCGTCATCCACCAGGTCGATGGTGAGGGTCTTGGTCGTGTCGCCGGTGGCGAATTCGAGGTAGCCGGACTGGGCGGTGTAGTCGGTCGGGTGGGCTGCGGTGCCATCCGCGGTGGTCCAGTAGATCGACAGGGGCACCGCTGTGGTCCCGGTCTTGGTGACGGTGACGCCGATTGTGCCTGCGTCCTCGGCAGCGACGGCCGTCGCCGAGGCGAACGCGACGTTGGGCAGGTCGGCTTTGTCGGTGATGATGCCGATGCCTGTGCTCTTGCCGGCGGCGAGGCCCGGCGCGTCGGTGCCCGTCGGGGTGCCGAGAGTGACCCGGAAGTAGTGGTCGCCCTCATAGGTGCTGTCGTCGGTGGTCGCCACGGCGATGGTCGCGGTGGTGGCGCCCTGGGCGATGGTGACGCTGCCGGCGGTGTCGGCGAAATCAGAGGCGTCGGCGACGATGTGAGCGGGGTCGGTGGCGATGCCAAGGCCGTGGGCGAAGGTGTAGGGCACGGTGATGCCCCCGGTGGGGGCGGCCTCAGACATCGTCACGGTGAAGCTGACCGCGCTGCCTTCGGCTGCGCGAGAACGCGGCGTGATCTCCACAGCGCCGCCGACCACCTCGAACACAGACGTGGACAGCGCGTACAGCGGGCGCATCTCGGTGGCGGGCTCTGCGTCGGTGCAGGCCGGCGTCCGGGCGCGTATCGGCCCCAGCGGCGAGAACCTGCTGGAGTCGTTGCCGTCGAGCTTGCCGACGTGCACATTCGGTTCGCCGACCTGGCCCCGGTTGTGACCGCCAGTGCCGCCGGAGCAGAAGGCGTGGTTCGTTCGGTGGCCCTCCTCGGTACCGCCGGTCCAGTAACCGTCGGTATCGACAGTCGCGGCGGTGCCGTCGGCGTGGCGCGGCGACTCGCTGTCCCACGTACCGTCGATGAAATCGGGGCTGGCGTTGTCGGCGACCTTGTCGCCGCCCACCCAGTAGATCGGGTCGTTCGGCTGAACTCCCTCGTCGATCCGGTACATGTTGAACTGCGCCCGGTCACGGGCGCCGTAGGTTCCGGTTCCCCCCCCGTCGCCGAGGGTCGTGACGAGCCCGAAGAACGACTCGGCGTGCGGGACGAGCTCGGGGACGCCGCCGCCTTTGAGCTGGGCGCCGGTGATCTCGGCGCGCACGAAATCGTCGTAGACGGACCCTTGACGGCTGGTGGCGGCGGTCTCGCCGTTGGTGACATACAGCAGACGGAACGTGTCACCGACACCGACGCCCGACGGCAGCAGCGGCCAGTCGAGGGGCACCTCGACGGTCTCTCCTGTGCTCGGCGGGGCCGCGTCGTCGTCTGCGATGCCGTACCAGGCTTGCGCGTCGGCCTGCGCTGCGGTGACGCCTCCGCCGAGGTTCGTTTGGGGGTTGAGATGTCTCTGCGGGGAGAACACTTTGCCGTCGTCGGTATAGTTGCGCACCGACTGGAGACCGCGGGGGAAGCTGATGTGGAACTCCTCGTCGGAGACGTCGCCGTCGTCGAAACCGTCTCGGGTTTTCAGCACGATCGTCGCGGTCTGGGCGCCGGCGCCAGCGAACTCCAGCCAGCGGAACCCGACATGCGCGGGCGTGTACCGGTTCACCGCCTCCACCGACACGCCCGTGCCGACAGCGGCCATCTCGAAATCGTTGTGATGGACCGGCCACGCCACGTTCGCGCTGTAACGCGGCCCACGAACCGAGCTGACCACATCGCACGCCACGTAATCCGCCCACCGCTCCAGCGACTCATCGCTCCAGTCTTGGAGGTTCAGGTCGCATTTCACATCAGGGTTCTGGCGATGCCCGGTCGCCTCCAGATACAACGGCACCCGCACCCACTCGTTCGCTGTGAGGGCGCGACCCAAGCTGATCGTCAGAGAACGGTCCACCCGAGTGGCGTCCCCCTCCACCATCACCTCAGAAATCTGGGTGCCCGAGGGGCTGGTACGCACCCCTGTCCCGGCCATCGACACCTCGGTCGGGTCGTCGTCCACCAGCGTTAGGGGGTGGCTCACGTCGCCGATGCTGGCGTAGTTGCCGGCGCCGGTGACGGCGTGCGTGATCGTCAGCCCGATATCAGCCGCATCAGCATCGTTGTCCTCCGCCGACACCGTCACCGTCTGCGGCATGGGCCAATTCGACGGTGTGAACGTCAAAGAGGCGCCCGTCGTGATCGTCGCTTTGGTGGTGTCGCTGCTCGACACCGCCACGGTCACATTCGAGGTCGGCGCCGCGGAAAGCCGCACCTCATAGGAGTAGTCGCCGCCTACGGTGACGACCTTCTCCTCGATGTCGTATAACACGATACTGCCTTGCGTCCTCTCGACCACCGGCACGTTCTCGACGATGTCTCCCTCCAAAAGCCGACCCCCGCCGTTGTCGATGACCGCGAGGCCTGCCTCCGCCTCGTTGAGCGTGATGCGATACAAGCGCTCAGCGAGACGCACCGGCCCACAACCATCGCCAGAGCACACACCACCCGCCAAGTTCGTTGTGATGTGGTTCCCCTTCCACGGATCCGACGTCGGATAAGTCCTGACCACCAGATTGTTGGTCGCGGTGTCACCGTCGTCAGTAGCCGCGGTCACCACCACCGTCGCCTCAGCCGCGGACGGTCCCGTGAACCTCAACTCGCCCGTCGCGCCATCGGCCGAATCCGCATACGCCACGCCTTGCGGGCTGCCGTCGAGCGACAGCGAGAAATGCGTGCCCAGCGTCGCGCCCTGAAACGCGAGCGGCACCGTCAGCATCTCCCCCGCTGCCAGCCCACGACCCAACGTCACCCGGAACTTCGCGGTGTCCGTGCTGCTGCCCTCGGTCGCGACCTGGTCCGTCGTCGCGGCGTGATGCAACTCGATCTCGGTCACCTCGTCGTCGCCGGTCACCGTCAACGGCACATCCGGCAACACGATGCCCGTGTATTCCGTCGGCACGGTGCTCGTGTTCGGGCACTTCACCGTCTGGGGTCCCAAGCCGACATCGATGCGGCAGTTGGTCGTGTCGTAGTAGTCCTCGTCGTACTGATAGACCGTGAACACAAGATTGCCCGACAGCTCCCCGCCAGGAGTGTCCACCGCATTGTTGAACGCCGCAATTGACACCTCGAACTCCGACACCCACTCATCTTGCTCAACCGTGCCGCTTCCGTCGACGTCGAGTCCGGTGCCGTCGGGGATGTTGACTCCGTCCAGGTTGATCGAGAACGCGTGACGAGGCGTCGTGGGACCCGCCCCCGCGTGCTGGGCGAAACCGCCCCTGATGTTCGCGATCGGCGTTTCAGTCCCCAGCTTGCCCATCGTCGTCGTATCAACGAGGCCCACCACCACGATGCTCTGAGTCGGACGGCTCTCATAGGGAATGGTGACCGTGATGGTGTCGGACACGTCGCGGTTGTCGTTGTTGGTGAGCCGCTCCATCATCGTCGTCGAGCCACCGCTCACAGTGATCGACGCCCCCGTCCCGGTCAGCGTCGTGTCCGACACATCGGTGATCGTCACCGTCCAATCACCCAAAACCGTGCCGCCCTCACAATCAGCGGTCGTACACAGCTGTACCCCGAACGTCTCATCATCAGAATCGCCGTCGGAATGGGCCTCCACCTCGAAACGCAGACGCTCGCGCAAAGAGTTCACAGACGCCCGGCGCCCCTCACCCGCCGCGACCTCAACCAGACCATCGCGACGCCAATGAACCTTGAACGTGATATCCGACGGTTCGGCCGTGTACCCCGTCAAAGGCTTGAAAAACACGTAATACGCCGGACGATCCGGCAAATTCGAAATCTCGAACTGGCGAGTCTGACCCTCCTCGATCACCGTGCGATGCAAAAACGCCCGGCTATACGCCGACACGCCCGACGAGCCCGCCGACTGCGCCGCAGCCTCAGAAACCCCCAGACCCGCACCCGACAACACCGGAACCGGTGCCACCACCAACAACGACGCCAACAGCGCCACCGCCAAGCCGCACACCAACCCCCGACGGCCAACCCGCGACCGAACGAGAAAGGCTAAGCCCCCCCCCCCCCCCCGCAGGAGAAGACCCAAACACACCACGACAAGCGGAGAAGCTCACACGACCACTCAAACGGCTCAACATCCCAAACTCCTCAACTCCACAGAACCTGCAACGAACGAAGCATTGTAACAGCCCGGCAATTCAACGCGACCAGCGGTCCGTACCGCCCGCGACGCAACACGAAGCGACGCAGCCACGACTGCACTCGGCCCTCAATCGTGAAGCTGCAAAGCTGAAATGAACGCTTCTTGGGGGATGTCGACCCGACCAATCGACTTCATCCGCTTCTTGCCACGCTTCTGCTTTGCCAGCAGCTTGTTCTTGCGCGTGACGTCACCGCCGTAGAGCTTGGCGGTGACGTCCTTGCGAAACGCCCGCACCGTGCAGCGGGCGATGATCTTCCCACCGATCGCCGCCTGGATCGGCACCTCGAACTGCTGGCGCGGGATCAACTCCTTGAGCTTCTCCGCCATCTTCTTGCCGTAACTGTAGGCGTTGTCTCTGTGGACGATGGTGCTGAACGCGTCGACAGCCTCCCCGTGCAGCAGCACGTCCACACGCACGAGGCTGTTGACCACGTAACCGTCCGGTTCGTAGTCGAGGCTGGCATAACCCTGCGTGCGGCTCTTGAGCTGGTCGAAAAAGTCGATGACGACCTCCCCGAGCGGCAGCCGGTAGATGATCTCAACACGTTCGGGCGACAAGTACTCCATCTTCACCATCTCGCCGCGACGACCCTGGCACAAGTCCATGACCGCCCCCGTGTAGTGCGACGGTGTCAACACGCTCACCTTCAGGTACGGCTCGGCGATGGAACTGATCTCACCGGCCGGCGGAAGATCCGACGGGTTCGACACGACAACGCTGCTGTTGTCGCTGCGGGTGACGCGGTACTCCACGGACGGCGCGGTCGAGATCAGCGACAGGCTGAACTCCCGCTCGAGGCGTTCACGCACGATCTCCATGTGAAGCAGGCCCAGGAAGCCGCAACGGAACCCGAATCCCAGAGCGCCCGACGTCTCAGGCTCGTAGGTGAAGCTCGAATCGTTGAGGCGCAGCTTCTCAAGCGCCTCCCGAAGGTCGGTGAACTCGTCGCCCTCGATCGGATACAACCCGGAGAAGACCATCGGCTTGGGTTCCGCATAACCGTCTAGGGGCTCAGCAGCCGGGTTCTTGTCGGTGGTCACAGTCTCGCCCGAGCGGGCCTCGCCGACGTCCTTGATCCCCGCTATCAGATAACCGGTCTCTCCGGGACCGAGTTCATCTACCGGTTGATTGTCTGGAGTGCGCACGCCGATCTCGTCGGGATCATGGGTTGTCCCCGCATGCATGAATCGCAGCTTCGACTTCGACGACATGACACCGTTGACCACACGGACCGACGACACGACGCCCCGGTACTGATCGAAGTGAGAGTCGAAGATCAGGGCCTGCAACGGGTCGGCCGCGCTGCCCCGGGGGCAGGGTGTGGTCGCCACCACCGCGTCCAGAAGCTCCACCACACCCTCACCGGTCTTCGCGGAGATGTGCAGGACGTCCTCTGCCGGTATGCCGAGCACCTGCTCGATCTCAGCCGCGTACTTGTCGGGCTCCGCAGCGGGGAGGTCGATCTTGTTGAGGCAGGCGACGATCTCCATCTCGTTCTCCATCGCCAGATAACAGTTCGCCAGGGTCTGGGCCTCGATCCCCTGTGCAGCGTCGACCACCAGGATCACGCTCTCACACGCCGCCAGCGAACGGCTGACCTCGTAACCGAAATCAACATGTCCCGGCGTGTCGATGAGGTTGATGATGTGGTCGCCCCACTCGAGTCGGACCGACTGGAGCTTGATGGTTATCCCCCGCTCCCGCTCCAATTCCATGGAGTCGAGGTACTGGGCACGCATGTCCCGGAGGTCAACCGCGCCGGTTAGTTCCAACAGACGGTCGGCGAGTGTCGACTTGCCATGATCAATGTGGGCGATGATCGACGTGTTGCGTATGCGCTCAAGCTCCATCTGCCACGAAACGATACCCGCCACAGTTCCAAACAGACCCGAACGACCGGTGGTGCGATCCGGTGAGCGGGGCCGATACGCTTGTCGGTCGTTCAACCGATCACCAGCAGGTAACCGTGGCCAATATCAAGTCGCAGATCAAGCGCAACCGACAGAATCTGAAACGCCATCAACGCAACCGGGGCGTACGTTCAGAGATCAACACCCGTACCCGGACAGCGCTCGAAGCCATCGACAACGACACCCCAGACGCTGACGAGGCAGTGCGCCTCGCCGTCAAGCGCATCGACAAGGCCGCCCAGAAGGGCGTGCTCCACAAGAACACCGCGGCACGCAACAAGCGCCGCCTAGTTCGCAGGCTCAACGCCCGGGACGAGGGCTGACGACCGCTAACGGCGGCTGAGGTTGCTCAACCGGGCAACCAACACCTCCATCACCAACTCGGGAGGCCAGTCGACGGTGCCCCGAAGCTGCATGTCGGCGGTCGCCAACAAGTCGATGGCACGGGCCAGCCTCTCGGTCTTGAGCTTGCGGCTCTGCTGCATCGCCTTCTTCGCGGGGAACGTCGATCCCTTCATTCCCAGCAGTTTCGCGGCCTCGGTTTCGTCGCGGACGCCCGCGCCGTCGAGGCGCAACATGTTGGAGTAGCGCTTGTGGAGCATCGCCAGCAGACGGAACGCCGCATTGTTACGGTCGCTCTGGGTTCCCTCATAGGGGATCAGCCGCGGCAGCAGCTTCAACGCGGCTGAGATGTTGCCGTTGTCGATGACGTCGTCGAGCGCCCACGGAACCGCTGAGCCGAGGTCGTCTCCGCCGTAGGTCGCCACGTCGTCAGCGGTCACCGTTGCGCCGGCGCCCACCGCTCCTTGCAGAGTTCGCAAGAGCCCGACGACGCGGCCCCGATCCTCGCCGATGAGCGTCTCCACCGCCGCTACCGCACCACGGTCGAACTCGAGGCCCGATTCCGCCAAGTAGTCCCGCAGCCAGAGCGCTGCGCCCTTGCCCCTCGGAACCGTCGTCTGTTGGACGGTCCCACCGGCAACCTCCACCGCCACCTTCAGCGCCTTGGGAAGCGAGGGCATCCTGTCGACTCTGGGGTCGACGCCGCGCTCCCACACGATCACCAGATCGGTGGACTCGAGCGGTTCGCCGATCAGGTCGGTGACCGCGCCGAGCTGCTCCTTGCCTGCCCAGCGGCTGGCGTGCCGGCCCACCACGACCCGCTTGTCGGTCAGGAAGGGCGGGGTTCGTGCAGCGTCGATCAGGCGCGCCGGTTCAAAGGTGTTGTCGTCGGTGCGGTATTCAGCTTCGGTGAGGATCTCGAGCATCAGGGAGCGGTCACCGTCGCCCACCAACTCGTCGATTGCGGTGCTGACAGACTCTCCGACGAGCACCGGATCATCACCGACGATGAGTCGCAGAGCCATCGCGCCTAGCTCCCTGTCCGTTTCGCCTGGCCGGCCAAACCTGCCAGGTCGGCTCGGCCGGTCGCACCGCTCAGGTCAGCCCGCCGGTTCGCCGGCAAGGCGTTCAGGTCGGCCCGCCGGTTCTCCAGCAAGGCGCTCATCATGTCCGCCACCCGACGGCTGGCGGCCACATCATGGGCGCGCAGCACGCGGCAACCGAGCGCGATCCCAAGGGCGTGGGCACCCAGGGTCGCATGCGTCCGGTCATCGACGGTGGTGCCGGTCAACTCGCCGAGAAAACCCTTGTTCGACGCCGACAGGAACACCGTGAAACCCAACCGGACCAGATCGTCGCTGTGGCGCATCAACTCGGCCGACATGGCTGGAGTCTTCCCCAAGTCGAGCCCCGCGTCGACCATGATCCGGCAGCGGTCGATACCGGCCGCGAGCGCGGCCTCGGCGCGTGTCCGCAGAAACTCGACCACCTCGGTCCGCACATTGCGGTAGCGGGGCGCAGGGTCAGGAATCCGAGGGCCGATCCGCACATGGGTGGCGACAACCGAGGCACCGTGGCGCGCGGCGACGCTGAGGTAGTCTGGGTCGGCGAATCCGCTGATGTCGTTCCCGACTACCGCTCCCGCCTTGAGCGACTCCTCCAACACCGATGCACGGAACGTGTCGACCGAGACCGGCAGGTCGAAGCGCTCCCGCAGAGCCTCAACGGCCGGAACGACACGCTCGATCTCCTCGCTTCGTGTAACTTCAGGCCCGGGACCGGCCTTGACCCCGCCAACGTCGAGGAAGTCCGCTCCCTGGTCGACCAGCAGCTCCGCCTGGTGCAGGAAACCGTCGAAGTCCCAATACCTGCCCCCGTCATAAAAGGAGTCCGGAGTTCGATTGAGAATGCCCATCACGAGTGCCCGAGTGGTCACATCGAAACGAGAGTCGCCCAACTCAACGAACATCGACCGGACCCTACACGCGCACTACGACACAAGCACCGCCCCCGATACCGCTCAGGGCAGGCGCTCAGGCAGTCCATGCTTCACGCTCAGCTCCAACCGGGGAGCAACCCGCTCGAACCGCAGCAACATGTCGTCGAACTCGACGGTCTGGCCCGCCTGCACAGTCCGCCCTCCAGGCACGCGGTGCATCGGCGGAGCAGCCACCGCCAAGGCACCGAACCGCTCGCTGAGCGCCAGCACAGCCTCCGCGTCGGAACGGTCACCGTCGAGGGCAACCACCAGATCGGGCCTGCCGCCGCCACTGCGCCTCAGCGACTCGATCAGCCCCCGTGTCGGCGGATTGTCGAGCACCAACACCAGGTCACCACCCTCAGACACGAACGCCCGCGACTCCCCGACCAAGAGGTGCTCCCCCGGACCCAGACTCGGGGCCGCCATCAATGCGGCCACAGCGACCAACGATGCCAACACCCCGGCCACAACCCCAGCAGACCGGATCCTCGACACCGCCAGCAACGCTGCGGACCCGAGCATCAGGATCGACACGACCCCGAGTGTCGCCTGAGGACCGAGCGCAGCGCCCGAGGCCACACCCCCGATCCACCAGAGCAACACCCTGCTCGGAAGATGCACCAACTCCGCTACGACACCACCGAAGAGACCCGCGAACATTCCACCGGTGCAGCCCCAGACCATCACCGCCCCCGACACCGGACCCGCCAACAGATTCGCCGGGAGCGACGCCAGCGGCAACGGCCCGAACAACCCCAACAGCACCGGCGACACCGCCAGCTGGGCAGCCGCGGTGGTCGCCATCGGCACCCTCAACCAGGAAGGACCCGCAAACCGTTCTGCCAGCGGGCCCGACCACCAGACGATGCCCGCAGTGGCAGCAACCGAGAGTTGGAACGCCACAAGACGCACCAGGAACGGATCAATCAGCAACAGTGACGCCACCGCCCAAGACAGGGCCCGTCTCCCGTCGATCGGAGTCCCCATGACCGACGCGCCGATCCCCGTCCCGGCCATCGCGACCGCACGCATCACCGAGGGCTCAAATCTGGTGATCACCGCGAACAGCAGAAGGGTCGCGAAGAGCCACAGCGCCCGGAATGCCGGACGGAAACGCCCGGCGAACGGGGCGACCACCGCCAGCACGAATGCCACGTTCTGCCCAGAGACAACCAGCAGGTGACCCAGCCCTGCAGCTCGGAAGTCGTCTGCGACCACTGCTGTCTGGCCCCGGTCGTCACCGATCACCATCCCCAGAAAGACTGCCTTGTCGCTGCGGCTCATCGATTCCGCCCCGTGCACCAGGGTTCGGCGCACCATGTTGGCGAATCTGAAGACCGGCGATCCCGTTTCGCGGCCATCGACTGAATCAACCGTAAGCCTGCCCACCACATGACGCCAACGGTCGAAGTCGTCTCCGGCGCCCACCGGAGCGATCCGTCCGCTCAGCAACAGCCTCTCCCCCGCCAAGGCGTCGTCGAAACGAGCCGCTGCTGCGCCATGGGCCACCGCGCTGACGCGTCTGTCGTCATGACGGACCGTGGCGATCACACCGACCGCACCCAGCGGCCGCGGATCGTCAAGCAGAGTCACCCAACCAGAGAACGACCCCGCCTGCGGAGGATCGAGAGCGTCGAACTCTCCCGCCCCACGGGTGCCGACAACAACGAAGACCGCCAGCACGATCAACGCTGTACGCCTCTGCCAGCCCGCCAACAAGACCAGGCCGACCAGCACCGGCACCGAGACCGCCCACATCGACCAAGCCCCCAGCGCCGCTGCCAGAGCCACAAGGTGCGCGGTCACAGAGACACCAACGAAGCCAACTGCTCCAGCTTGGCCGTACCGATCCCCGGGACTTCGAGCAGGCCCTCCACGCGGCTGAACGCCCCGTGCTGCTCACGGTGGCGGATGATCGCAGCAGCGATACTCGGCCCGACACCCGGCAGAGTCTCCAGGGCCGCGAGGTCAGCGGTGTTGAGGTTTACCTGAACTCCGCTGGAACCGCCCCCGATCCCGCCGCCCGGGTCGCTCGGACCGACCACCGAAGGCACCGGCTCGCCGACCACAGGCACCCAGACCCGTTGACCGTCAGTGAGTGGAGCGGCCAGGTTCAGCCGCGAACGGTCGGCGTCCACGGTGAGCCCGTTGGCCGCGTCGATGGCGTCGTGGACCCGTGATCCCTCGGCGAGGTCGTGCACACCGGGAAAAACGACTGCACCCCCTACATGCACAACGATCCGTGCGCCCGGACCAGTATCGGACTCGACTGCCGCCGGAGCACCCGGTACGGTCGCGACTCGCGGCAGCACCTCCTCCACCGGAGCCACGTCCGGCGACGCTAACGCCCACCAGCCCCCCGCCGCGGCAGCGACGATCGCTGCCCCGCCCGCGAGGAGCCCCCAGACCGTCACCCCGAGTCGGTCCGCAACCGAATCGGCCCACCGTTGAATCGCCTCGGCCCTGCCCGCCACACGCCGTCCTTTGTGAGGTCTTCTGCGGGGGAAGCGCCACGCCGAGGCGTTACCGCACCCTACCCACTCCCACGCCGACAATGACAGCGCGCAGACCGGTTCGACCGGACCCGCCTCGGCAAGGCCCATTCGCTCTCGGTCATGTAGTGTTGACCCGGGACAACCGAACAGAGGACTTCATGGCCACAGTCACATTCGATCAAGCCACAAGGGTGTACCGCGACGGAGACCGCCCCGCAGTCGAGCGTCTCGACCTCGAGATCGAAGACGGGGAGTTCCTCGTGCTCGTCGGCCCGTCGGGGTGCGGAAAGTCGACGACCCTGCGAATGCTCGCCGGTCTCGAACCGGTCGACTACGGAGAGATCTACATAGGCGACCGGGACGTCACAGAAGTTCCGCCCAAGGACCGCGATATCGCCATGGTCTTTCAGAACTATGCCCTTTATCCGCACATGACCACCGCAGAGAACATCGGGTTCCACCTTAAGATCGCCAAGGTCGACCGGGCAGAACGCGCCAAACGGGTCGCAGAAGCCGCGCAGATGCTCGACCTGACCGAATACCTCGACCGTAAACCGGCGAAGCTCTCAGGCGGACAACGTCAGCGTGTCGCCATGGGTCGAGCCATCGTCCGACAGCCCCAAGCGTTCCTGATGGACGAGCCCCTCTCCAACCTCGATGCCAAACTGCGGGTCCAGACCCGCACCCAGATCGCCGCGCTGCAGAGGCGCCTCTCGGTCACCACCGTGTACGTCACCCACGATCAGGTCGAGGCGATGACCATGGCGGACCGCGTGGCGGTGCTCAAGGACGGCATTCTGATGCAGTGCGCGACCCCGCGTGAGTTGTTCACCCGCCCGTCAAACCTGTTCGTCGCCGGTTTCATCGGCTCACCGGCGATGAACCTGCTCGAGGGCACCGTCAGCGACAACGTGGCGCGCACCGGTTCATTGGAGATTCCGCTGACCCCCGAGCAGTCAAGCGGGATCACCTCGTCGACAGTGACGATCGGAGTGAGGCCGGAGAACTGGACCACCGCGAGCGACGGGGGGCTCGACGCGACCGTAAACCTCGTGGAAGAACTCGGCTCGGAGTCGTACCTGTACTGCACGACCGACGGCGCAGACCAGCGCGAGGTCGTGGTGCGCACTGAAGGCTTGAGCTCCTCGCAGCGGGGCGACCAGGTGAGTCTGGTTCCCCAGCCCAAAACGGTCCACCTCTTCGACACCGAGACTGGTGCTCGCCTGGCCGACACCTGAGTTCGGCCAGGTTCAGCCCTTGCTGGCTCCGAGGGTCAGGCCTGAGATGAACTGCTTCTGCAGGACCAGATAGACGATCAGCGTCGGCAGCGCGATAAGGATCGACGCAGCGGCCACCAGGTTGAAGTCGCTCCCGTATTGGCCGTTCAGCACCGCGATCGACGAGGTGATCGGACGTTCGTCACCCTGATTGAGCAGGACCGACCCCCAGAAGAAGTCGTTGTAGAGCCAGGTGAACTCCAGGGTGCCGAGCGCGGCCAGCGCGGGACGGGTCAGCGGGAGGATCACCTGGAAGAATCCCCGCCAGACACCGGCACCGTCGACCGCCGCAGCCTCACTGATCTCCTTGGGGATCGTCTTCATAAAATTCGACAACACGAACGTGCAGAAACCGATCTGGAACGCCACATGGACCAGGATCACCGCGATCTTGGTGCCCAGGAGGTTGCCCGTGTCGGTGTCGGACAGGAAGTCCGGCCAGGGCATGTACTTGAAGAACTGGAACAGCGGCTGGAACAGCACCTGCTGAGGCATCAGATTGCCGGCCGTGAAGAGCACCAGGAAGACGATGTTGAACTTCCAGCTGTAACGGGTACACACGTAGGCGACGACGGCCGCCAGAAGCAGGGTCAGGAACAGTGCGGGGATGACGATGAACGCGGTGTTGCCGAAGGTCTTAGCCATCTCCCCGACGTTCCAGGCAGCACGGTAGTTGTCGAGCGTGAGCGCCTCGGGTGCCGCGAAAGGGCCGTTGGGTTGAGTGTCGGTCTGGTAGTCCCGGAACGAGTTGTAGATCGCGGTGCCGATCGGCACGAGCCAACCGACGGCCATCACCACTAGGAAACCGTGAAGCAGCAGACGCATCGGCTTGACCTTCGAACCCCGCCGCTGCGCACGACGGAGACGGACCTCGTCGAGTAGCTCGGGGTCGAGACTCGTCGTTGTTGAACCCGAAGGGCCGTCGAGGGTCACGGCGCTCATAAGTCCGACTCTCGATAGTGATTCGTCACATACCAGATGATGAATCCGAGGCACAGCAGCAGCAGCACGACGCCGTAGGCGGACCCGAACCCGACACGACCGCCGCCCTCGCCCAGCAGGCTCTTGGTCACCAGCGTGCCCATGACATCGGTGCCACGCGGCTCGTTGAGTGCGGCGATGATGTCATACGCCCGGAGCGCCTCGATCACGGTGATCACAACGACGATGACGTTGATCGGCCGAAGGGACGGGAAGACCACCCGCCGGAATGACTGCCACTCGTTGCAACCGTCGATCTGGGCTGCCTCTCGCAGGGAGGGATCCACCGCCTTCAGCCCTGCCAGGTACATGACCATGATGTAACCGATGTGTCGCCAAGCCATCGCCACAAGCAGAGCCGCGAAATTCTTGGAGAGCCCCAGCGCCGGATCCAGGAACGGTACGTCGAACGAGAACAACTTGCTGCCGTCACCCACGAAGTCGACCGGGCCTCCCGGCCAGATCTCGTTGAGCAGGCCGCGGTCGCGCGAGAACATAGTCGACTTCCAGATGAACCCGACGACAGCGAGAGACAGGACCACCGGGAAGTAGTAGATGCTCTGGTAGATGGCGCTGCCGCGGATGTTCTTGTCGAGCAGGTAGGCGAACAGCATCCCGACCGCGGAGCAGACGGTCAGCCAGATGATCAGCAGGAAGTTGTTGAACAGCGCCCCGAAGAGGTCACTTTCGAAGATCGTGAAGATGATCCAGTAGTTCCTGAAACCAGTCGCGCTGATGTCGCTCAATGGCGCGAGGTTGTCCCATTCGCTGAACGACAGGGCGACGGTCAGCCCCGCGGGAACCCAGACCAGCGATATGTGCAGGAAAGCCGGTATCCCCACCATAAACCACAGCCACATCCGGTCTCTGCCGGTAAGCGTTGATGAGCGACGGCGGCGCGCCTTGCGGCCGGGCCTGGAGGTGGACGCCGCCGTCGCTTTCATGGAGGGGACTCTAGTCGCTCGTTCGGATCACTCGAGCGTTCGGATCACTCGAAGTTGTAGGTCTGCTTCTTGGCTTCGACGTCGGCCAGGATCGTATCGATGCTGCCCGGTGAACCCAGGAAGTCGGCAATACCGACGCCGGCCACGTTGGCTGCGAAGTCAGGGTCGGTGTCGCGGTCGAGGAACTGCGCGATGTACTTCGCGGAGCTCACAGCCTCAGCCGAGCGTTGCTGCAGGGCGTTGTAGCCGCTGGTGTCTGCGTTGCTGTTGGCGGCAACGACCGAGGGATCGACCGCGATGTAGGCGTCGATGGCAGGGGCCGACCCCATACCGCCGAGCAGTGCCTTGGCAGCAGTCTCGTTGTCGGGGCTCGCAGCCATCATGAAGCCGTCGATCGGCGCCTCGATAGCGTCCTGGCCGTGCTCCGGGTTGACCTCGGGGAACAGGAAGAAATCGATGTCGTCGAGGACTTCCTGCTCGGTGTACTGCGACGTCAGGAAGGTGCCGATCAGGTACATTCCCGTCTCCTTTTCACGCAGGGCGCCGGCGCCGTCCTCCCAGGTGCGCCCGTTCGCATCAGGCTGGTAGTAGGGAAGGATCTCCGACCAGGCCGAGAAGATGTTCTTGACCTCGGGGCTCTCCCAGCTCTCGTTGCCGCCCATCAGGCTGACGTGGTAGTCGTAGCCGTTGACGCGCAGGTTGAGCATGTCGAACATGCCCATCTGGGGCCAACGGCCGTCGTTGGCCGCGCTCAGGGGGGTGATGCCGTCGGACTGCATGGCGTCGCAGAGCGCCTTGAACTCGTCCCAGGTTGTGGGGATCGAGTAGCCGTTGTCGGCGAACAGGCTCTTGCGGTAGTGGACCGCCCACGGGTAGAAGTAGAACGGCACGAAGTACTGCTTGCCGTCAAGGCCTGATGAAGCGCTGCGGAAGCCGTCGGACATGCCGTTGAGGCCGCTCCACACGTCGGAGACGTCGCCGAGCACTCCCTTGCCGGCGAAGGCGCGCATGCGGTAGCCGGCGAACCAGGAGACGACGTCGTCCGGCTGCTGGATGTAGGTGTTGAAGTTCTCCTGGTAGGTGTTGTGGTCGATGGTGTTGATCATCGTCTCCACGCCAGTGGCGGCAACCGCCGCGGCCAGGGCCTCGCGGTTCTTCTCACCGGAGTAGTTCGAGCCGAGCGAAGTGCTGCCGGGGCCTGTGTCGGCCGCCGTGGTTGTCGGCGCGGCGGTGGTCGGGGTGGGCTCCGGTGCCGCGTCGTCGTCATCGCCGCACGCTGCGAGCAGCGCCGCGCCGCCGAGGGCTGCGGTACCTCCGATCATGAAGTCTCGACGGTTCAGCCCAGCACCGCGGCGCTTCGGTGAACTCTCAGTTGGATTGGTCATTTCCCCTCCTAGGGTTTCTGGTGTTTCCAGGTTTATTGTTGGGTTCTTGGGGAGGTCCTGGCATAGGTCAGGCTGACTCTCCGTGCGTGCGCAGGGACTCGGGGATGAAATCGCCGTGTCCTTCGATCAGTGCGTCCACCAGCGACCAGATCTGTTCGAGATCCAGTTCCGCCGCGGTGTGCGGGTCGAGCATCGCCGCGTGGTAGATGTGGTCCCGTCGGCCCGTCTTAAGGGCTTCGACGGCAAGTTGCTGCGGCGCGATATTGGTGCCCATCAGAGCTGCCAGATGCGGAGGCAGTTCTCCAATCACCGCGGGGGTGACGGCCTTTCCGTCGACGGTAGCCGGAACCTCGACAATGCATCCGGTGGGAAGGTTGTCGATCAGTCCGTGGTTAGCGACGTTTACGTAGACCTCGCGTTCGGTGCCGGTCTCGAGACTGTGAATGATCTGGGGGGCGAACTCGTTGCTCCTCGGGAGATCCGTGAGTTCCACCCCGGCCTCGAGGCGGGTCCGCAGCTCGTCCCACTCGGCGATCTGGTTCTCGCAGCGGCGCACGTACTCGCGTACTGGGACTTCATAGCGTTCGATCAGGTCCGGGCGGCCCTGCTTGAGGAAGTACGGCGTGTACTCGGCGAAGTGTTCGCTTGATTCGGTGACGAAGTAGCCCAACCGCCGCAGCATCTCGTAGCGGACTGCATCCGGGAGTTGCGAATCGCTCCGCCTGGGCGCGTCAGCCGGGTCGGTGTGGAGTTTCTTGAGTTCGGGGTAGAGGTCACGGCCCTGGTGCTCCAGCCGCAGGAAGAACGCCATGTGGTTGATTCCGGCAACGGTGTAGTCGAGTTCCTCTGTCGGCAGCCCCAAGTCGCCTGCCAGTTGCTCTGCGGTGATGGGGACGCTGTGGCAGAGCCCGTAGGCCTCGACTTCGCACAGTTCGGCCAGACCCCACATGTTGATCGCCATCGGGTTCGCGTAGTTGAGCAGCACTGCATCCGCGCACTGCTCGTTCATGGCTCGGCCGACTTCGACGAGGTGCGGCACAGTTCGCAGACCCCGCATGATGCCCCCGATACCGATCGTGTCAGCAATGGTCTGTTGGAGTCCGTACTGCTCCGGCAGGTCGAAGTCCAGAACGGTGGCCGGTTCGAAGCCTCCGATCTGGAACATGGTGATCACATAGTCGGCACCGTCGAGGGTCTTCTGCAGGTCGGTGTCGGCGATGACCTGCGCCCCGGCACCGCAGCTGGCGACCAGTCTCTGTGCCACGACCTCTGAGGTGGAGAGGCGCTGCGAATCGATGTCGTGGAGCCGAAACTCGAGGCAGTCGCGAATGTCCTCGTAACCGAGCAGGTCATTGAGGAGGTTCCGAGCAAATACAGTGCTGCCCGCTCCGATGAATGCGACTCTGGCCAACTTCTCTCCCGTGGTCGGTCGGCTCACCATAGAACAATTCTTGACTTACGTCAACGTTGACGCCATCGTTGACGTAACGTGCACTGATCCAGGGTCGCCGACCGGCCGTTGAGTCCACACTCCCGAGAATCCAGAGGCTAGACAGTTAGCATCGCCGTACACCGAAAGACGCAGAACGAGATGGCAACAGGAGCAACCCTACGAGACGTGGCCGACAGGGTCGGAGTGTCGCCTCGCACGGTATCCAGAGTCGTCAACGACGAGGGGGGGTTCTCCAAGGCGACCCGGGCCAGGGTGCTCGAAGCGGTGGAGGATCTCGGATACCAGCCGAACATGTTGGCCCGCGGCTTGATCACCCGCCGCAGCGGCACGGTTGGACTCGTCGGCGCAGACATGACCGACCCGTTCTTCCCCGCGATGGCCGAGGGTATCCAGAACGAGGCCCGCGAGACCGGTCGCACAATGTTCTTCGCAAGCAACGACGGCGATCCCCATCGCCAGGCCGAAGTGTTCAGATCGCTGCTGTCGCACGCGGTCGACGGAGTGATCGTTTTCCCTGCCCCCGGGACGGTCGAACAGTTGGCCGCCTACGCTCGGCGCGGGATGCCTCTGGTGATCGTCGACGACATCGTCGAGTTCCCCAATCTCGCTTCGGTGTCGTTCGATCTCGAGGACGGTGCCCACCAGGCGGCACAACATCTGCTCGCTACCGGCAGACGCAGGATCGGCATGATCGGCTCGGAGGTCACAGTTCCCCGAAACCGACGCCGGGAGCGGGGATTCTTGCGAGCGTTCGAGAAGGCACCCACGGGTACTGCCCCCCCGGAACTGGTCCGCGAGCAACCGACGGTGACCGGAGGATCAGACGGGTTGAAGAAGCTCCTTGAACGCCGACCCGACCTCGACGGGATCTTCGCCTTCAACGACTCAATGGCCGTCGGCGCCATGCGTGCGGCACAGTCGGCCGGCTACCGCGTCCCCGACGATCTGGCCATAGTCGGCTGCAACGACATCGAACTGAGTGGACTGGTGAACCCCAGGCTGACCACCATCAGACTCGACCGCCGCCGACTGAGCGCGGAAGCGATCCGAGTCCTCCATGATCTGATTGAGGCTCCGGGCGCCAACCCCGCACCCGTGGTGCTGCCCGTGGAACTCGTGGTGCGGGAATCGACATGATCGAGGGATTCGGAGCGACTCCCGAATCCGGCGCGGCGTGAACATGGTGAGCGCTGACCGCAGCAGCAGCTCGCCTGCGATGGACCGGGCGATCCTGCGCCATCGGCAGCGCTGGGGCACGCCCGAAGTCGTGGGCCGCGCACCCGGACGGGTCAACCTGATCGGCGAGCACACCGACTACAACGACGGATTCGTGCTGCCGATGGCGCTGCCCTTCGACACCGTCGTCGCAGCGCGGCGAGCACCCGAAGGGTCGAGCACCGAGGTCTTCTCAGAGGACTTCGGGCACGCTGTGCTGGCGCCGTCGACCGCAGAGATCGACCCGACAGACTGGTCCGTCTACCTGCACGGCGTCCACCGCCTACTTCACGCCGAGGGTTTCCGCCCCGGGCCGTGGCACGCCACCATCGCCACCGACATACCTGCCGGTGCGGGGCTGTCGTCGTCCGCAGCCCTCGAAGTGGCGGTCGTGTCGACCATCCTGCACCTGGCCGGCGGCGAACAATCCGCCGCGCAGATCGCCCGACTTTGCCAACGGGTAGACAACGAATTGGTGGGGATTCCCAGCGGGATCATGGATCAGATGATCTCGGCTTCAGCGCTGGCCCGACACGCCTCTTTGATCGACTGCCGCTCTCTGCGCGTTAAGCCCTACCCGCTTCCGGGGGACTCGGTTGTGGCGGTGATGGACACGAAGACCCGCCGTCAACTCGTCGACTCCGAGTACTCCGACCGCCGCTCGGCATGTGTCCGTGCGGCCGCGGCCATGGGCGTGGATTCGCTCCGTGACGCTCGGCTGACCGACCTCGAACGGATCCCGTCCGACCTTGCTGTCGAGCGGCGTCGGGCGCACCATGTGATCACCGAGAACCAGCGCACGGTCGACGCCGCGCAGACGATGGCTGTCGGTGACGCCGCGGCCCTCGGCAAGCTGATGGACACCAGTCACGACAGCCTGCGCGACGACTACGAAGTCTCAGGGCCCGCACTGGATCAGATGGTCGAGATCGCCCGGGAGAGCGCCGGCTGCTTCGGTGCGCGCATGACCGGAGGCGGTTTCGCGGGCTGCGCAGTGGCGCTGGTGCAAACCGAGGCGGCAACCGAGTTTCAAAAGTGTGTAGCACAGCGCTACCGCGACGAGAGCGGCCTCGACGCCGAGATCTGGCTCTGCGAACCCGCCGCCGGCGCTTCGGTCACCTCCGTCTCAGGCAACATCGACGCAGCGTTCTAGAACAGCGCGGTGCTCAGCTTGCGGCGCCACAGTGCGCTGCGAGGATCATCGGGGCCGAGCGCCTCAAGCAGGTCGAGAAACCTCATGCGGGCCTCGTCGTCGGTCTTCACCGTCGCCAACAGTTCAGCGAGGATCTCCCCGACGTCGTCACCGACTCCGCCGGTGCGGGCCAAAGCTATGATCCGGCGGGTCTCGGCCGATTCTGGGATGCGCTCCAGCAGTTGCAACCCCGAATCCACCTCACCCTGGGACACCAACAATTCCGCCAACGCCGTGACAGCAGCGGGATTGTCGGGCTCGAGCTTCAACGCCGCGACCAACGACTGCTCGTCGCCGATCGCCACCAACCTCTCAACCTCGCTCTGCTCCGGCGCCGGCACGAGGCGCGCCACGAACTCACGCACCTGGGCCTCCCCCTGGGCGCCCATGAAGCCGTCGACAGCCTGCCCGTCAACCATCGCGTACACGGCAGGAATCGACTGCACTTTGAACGCTTGGGCCACGGCCGGGTTGGCGTCGATGTCGATCTTCGCCAACTCGACCGCTCCGTTGGTCTCGGCGACGACCTTCTCGAGTATCGGAGTTAGCTGCTTGCATGGTCCGCACCACTGTGCCCAAAGATCCACGACGACTGGTACCGTCTTGGAGCGCTGCACAACATCGCGGTCGAATGTCGAGTCGGTTACATCGGCCATAGTGTCGTGCAAGGTAGCGCAACGGCGGTCGATTCCCTTCCCCCACCAGTTTCGGGCCATCATGTTCGACCGACGAACAACCCCACACTCCCGCCGACCTGGAGGCAACGAAAACCAATGAGTTCTGCCATCGACCCTGAGCAGTTGTATCGAGTGCTGCGAACCCCTGATGTCGTCGATCCAGTCCTGCTGGTCCATTTCGACGGCTGGGTCGACGCGGGACGGGGTGCCAGAACCGCGATCCGCCATATCAGCAATGTCACCGGGGCCGAGAAGTTGGCGGAGTTCAACACCGAGTTCCTGCTCGACTATCGGGCGCATCGACCGACGCTGCACATCGTCAACGGCATCAACGCCGACATCGACTGGCCCGTCATCGAACTCACTGCAGGGCGTGACAGCGACGACCGCGACGTGCTCATCCTCAGCGGATCCGAACCGGACCACAACTGGCGATCATTCGTCGAGGCGGTCGTCGTGCTCGGCAAGCGGTTCGGAGTGCGTCGGCTGGTCAGCCTCGGGGCTTACCCGGCGGCCGTCCCCCACACTCGCAGCACCCGCCTGACCATCACCTCCCCCACTCCTGAGTTGGTGCGCGCCAACCAGACCGGGGCGACCCTCGAAGTGCCCGCCGGCATGGCCGCGGCGATCGAGGCTGCCTTCACCGCAGCAGGGATCGCCTCGCTGAGCCTCTGGGCGCAGGTCCCCCATTACATTGCTGCGGCCCCCTACCCCGCCGCCGCGCTGTCGCTCATCGAGGGGCTCGACGACACCGCAGGCATAAGCATCAACAGCGGCGACCTCTCCGAACACGCCCTGACGATCCGCAACCAACTCGACGCGCTCATCGCTGAAGACGAGGACCACGCCCAGACCATCGCCCAACTCGAACGCCATCACGACGAGTTCAACCCGGGCGGGATCAGCGCGGAAGGCACACTCGCCATCTCTGAAGAACTCGGCGCCCAGTTCGAACGGTTCCTGCGCGACCAGGACGACGCTGCCACACCAGACACCAGCGAGGGAGACGTCGTCGACGGGGACCCCGAATGAAGCTCGATGCCGCGCTCATGGGCCCGCTCGACAGCATCGCTCAGACAGCAGCCGAGATGGAGGCGTTGGGGCTATCAGGGCAGGGCCCAGAGCTTCCCTTGGCCCACATCTCCAACCAACTGCGCGCCTGGGGGTGCGGTTGCGTCCGCACGTAGCAGCAGATGGGACGTCTCTGGGCTGATCTTGTCCGGGGCGACCTCGACTGAGGTGTCGTCGAACCCGACTTCCCAGGCGACCGCACCCGTCAGGTTTACAGACAACCCAGGCGTGTCGACGGCGATCTGGGATATCTCGACATCCTCCAGCGCCTCTTGAACAGAGCTCAAAGCGGCTGTAGCGAACAGTTGGTCGAGCGCTTCGAGGTCCGAGGCGGTTCCGAGGCACAGCGCGGCCAACGCCAGACAACATCCCAGCCAGGGCTGCGACAACCTGAACGCCATGAGCAGCACGACGCCGACCAGCACCGCCACCAACGCGGCCGCGCCCGGTTCAAAGACGTCATTGCCGAACGGCGCGCCGCCGGCCTCGACGCCGAGCATCATGACCGGAGACCGGGAGTTGCCCCAGTTGTCACCTGCACCGGCCCATGCACCCCACACTCCCGAAGCGACGATGGCAGCGGTCATGGCGAGGCCCGCCCGAGCAGCACGCATCCTCGTTGAACCGATGATCCCCAACGCAACGAGGGTGGGTGCCAAGACCTCGATATAGCGCCCGTGGAGGTATGCGTCGGCACGTCCCACACCGGTGAGGAACCATCCAGCAACGACGACCACGGCGAGTCCGGCAACAAATACCCACGGCCCGACCGGCGGCGACCGGAGCAGCAGCACCAACCCGATGGCAGCAAACCCCGCGGTGGCGAGCACCAGATAGGCGACCGTCCCGGTGCCTCGCAGTAGCATCTCGGGGGCTTCGGCCAGGCCCCGACGGCCAGCCAGATCAACCACGTCGTAGGTGCCGCTGCTGGCGAACGCCGCGCTCGCAACGGTGCGGCGCACTCCTTCGACTGCGGCCAAGCCCAGCAAACCGCCTCCTCCGACGACGAGCGTGGCAGCCCCGGAGAGGGCCGGCTCGCTTCGGCTGGCGGCAGGATCGGGCGGCGCGGCGAAGCTGCTGCGGATCCGCCAGCGTCTGACCAGGCGGTCGAACCGGGCGATACAGGGGACAGCCAGAACGACCACCAGCGCGGCCGCACCCATCCGCGGGTGGCCCGCGAACAGCGCTGCCGCCCCCCCGACGACCGCGATCGCCCGGCGGTATGACTGACGTTCCACGAACCGGATCAGGAACAGGACGCTCAGCGCCACCAGCAGAGGCAGCAGTCGCTCGGTCCAGACGATAGAGGCGGTCGACATCTGAGCCGGCAGCGAGGCTCCGACCACCGCGGCGACCAGCGACCACCGCGGCGAGGCTCCGGTGAGCCGCCTCACAACCGCATAGAGAACTGGCACCAGCGCGGCGCCGAGCAGCCCGTTGAGAACCCGAGCCCAGATCAGCATCGACGACTCGTCGAACCCGAGGGCCCAACCGGGCGCCAGCAGCACGGGATATAGCACCCCGTAAGGAGGTTGATCCGCGAGCGGCGCCGCTCCCTGACCCGCCAGTGTCCGGGCCATCCCCAGGTAGGCGAGATCGTCGGAAACGAGCAGCGGGCCCGGCGTGAGCATGGCAACCCAACTTCCGACAACGGCATGCAACGCGGTCACTGCTGCCAAAGTCCTGCGTTCGTTCACAGTGGGCACTGCCACGACGTTACGCGCCCCACGCTATCTGTAGTGGGAGGGGCTGGTGCGACTGCTACGCTCCTGTGCTGGAGAACACGGGGCTATAGCTCAGTTGGTAGAGCGCTTCCATGGCATGGAAGAGGTCAGGGGTTCAATTCCCCTTAGCTCCACCCGGTTGCCACCGCGCCCCTAGCCTCATCGACGTAGCGCGCCGCGGACGATCGTGGCGCAGAGCTGCGCGATAGCGAGGTGCGTCGCCGGTTCGATGCCATCGACATGGTCGTCGATGATGCCGTGTGTCGAGTTGATCAGCCCTTCAGCAGTCATGACGTCGAGCAGGCGGCGCTCTGCCTCGGGGGTGTGAAGAACGCTGCGATCGCCGGTGCGGGCCGCCATCGCTGCCACGATCGCCGTGCAGCCCCAGTTCGAGACCGCAGCGGTGACGAGCACATCAGCCGTCGAGACCGCGCCGATCCCGCCCCCGCAGGGACAGCTGCCGTCGCCGCCGAACGGGATATGGGCCTGCACCTGGTCGGCGACATTGCCCATGCCGATCTCGTTGCCACCGTCGCCGATCGCCAACACCGGGATGCCACGATCACGGGCAGCGTCGAAAAGGTCGTCGATCCGGGCTCGGCCCATGCCGTAGTCGCGGCCGCGCATGTTGTAGTAGATCCCGTTGCGATTGCGTCCGACTCGTTCGGTCGAGACCAGCAGATCAGGCTGGAGCTCGTCGAGCATTGCCGTTGCGGCGGCAGGACCCTCTTCGTCGGTGAGGGGGAACGACCGTGTCGTCATCACAACGAGGCTGGCCTCATCGTTGGCGAGCCGGGCTTGCTCAAAGTCGACCAATGCAAGACCTCCGGCCTGACAGACCCGGCCGATGGGACCCAGCAACGCCTCCTCGGCAACCAGGGCCACGGTCGCCCGGCGAGTCAATACGATGGCGCGGGCGAGCGCGGCGGCGCCAGCCGGTCCGTCATTCTCGCCGATGGCCGCGGAGATCCACGCCCGGGAGACCGAGCCTGTGGTGAGGATCACGGTGCCGCCTTCGGGCACCGAGAGCAGGGCATCGGCAGCCGCGCCGATCAGCGATCTGCCTTGCTGTTCACGGGCGGCGCGGAAGAGTGGTTCTATTCCTCGGTTGCCGACGTCGAGGTTGACCAGCCGATCGAGTCGATCGTCCAACTCGGCGAGGCGGGCGGCATCCATGGTCATAATCCTTCCGTACCGAATAGCGTCGTCGCCACCCAAGCAGTGTCAGACCCCTGTGCGGCCACGGTCGACAACACGCTGTCGAACGCTCCGGCCAGGACGGTTGGCCCTCCAACACGTGCGACCGCGCCCTCGGTGGGCTTGAGGCGGATCGAGACTCGACCCCCGGGCTGGCCGTGGGTGTTCACGGTTAGCACCCCGTGTTTGCGCAACAAGACCATCCCCGCAACAGCGGTGATCTCGCACGGGACCAGCGTGACTGCTTGGCCGCCGGGTCGGGCGTGGACGAGCCGCGTAACCGCTTCCTCTGAGAGGGTCGGACCCAACTCGGAGCGAACGACCGCGTCCTGGCCGAGCACCTTGATCAGGGCATCGGCGACCGCTCGACCGTCTTCGACCTCTCGGCGGAGGATCTCGGGATCGAATGCCTCGAGTGAGCGCAGTGCACCCAGCGCGATCGGGGCCCGCGCCTCGATGCCAAGCTCGCTGGCTTTAGCCAGCACTGCGACCACGACGTCTTCTCGCCCAACCATGACGCCACTGCGGGGGCCGCTCAACCCGGCCTTATCGGTGTTGGTGATGGCCGCATCGGCGCCGAGTTCGAGGCTTTTGGCTCCACCGTGCAGAACCGGGCGCAGCCGCGCGCCGTAGGCCTCGTCCATGAAGACGATGGCACCGGCATCGTGCGCCGCGCTCACGGCCGAGCGGGTGATGTGGTCGTCGAGGCGGGCCAGGGTGCTCGTTACGGTGGTCACCACCACCAGCGTTGGCGCCATGTCGTCGATTGCCGCTGCGATCGCGTCCGGATCGTCGATCTCCACCAGTTCGGCACCGGCGAGCGCGCATCCCCGGATCACCGAGGCGTGGCTTCGGTCGCCAGCGGGCACAACCGACACGACGGGGCGATCGCCCGATAGGGCGACCATCGCGGCGACGATGCCTCCGGACGTGCGGTTGACGACAGCGAAAGCGTCGTCGAATCGGCCGCCGAGATGATCGATCGCGACGTCGCGAAACCGCTCGGCGAAACGTCCGGGCCCGACCCACTCTTCGGCGAGGTCAAGATCGCCGGGGGTGAGCGGGAACGCCCGGGAGTTTCCGGTGAAGATCCCGATCGAGTCGATGCCTCGCTCCGCGACTACGTCGGCCGCGACCTGTTGGGCGTGCCGAAGTCGGCGCACTTCGGCTGCGCTCGTGTCGAGGAAGGCACCGCGTGCGTAACCCACTGTCGGATCGATCGGGTTGCCGAAGGCGTCGTCCGTCATCGGCCCGGCCTCATCCGCGCAATCGCATCGTGACCGACTTGCGGGTGGTGTATGCCTCGAGGGCGCCCTCGATCGAGTATTCGCGGCCCACGCCGCTTTGCTTCACTCCGCCGTAGGACATACCGGGGATCTGACCGCCACCGTCGTTGACCCAGATCCAGCCCGCCTCCAACGCTGAGCTGACCCGCATGACGGTGTCGACGTTGTGGCTGAAGATGAAGGCCGCGAGGCCGTAGTGCGTGTCGTTCGCCATGTCGATCACGTCGGTCTCGTCGTCCCACGGGATGGCGACCATCACCGGGCCGAACACCTCTTCGCGGCTGATCCTCCACGAGTTGTCGACGCCGACGATCACGGTCGGCACGGGTTGGAATGCGGGCGCCTCATCGACCGGGGCGGGAGTTGCTCCCGTCAGAAACTCTGCCCCGGCCTGCTCCGCCTCGGCGAGGTAAGCACGGACCTCGGCGTAGCGCTCGGCGTTGATGATTGCGCCCATGTCGGCTGCCTCGTCGAGGGCGTCGCCCACCACCATCGCTTCTGCGATCTCGACGACCGCGGTCATCACCGGCTCCCACACATCGCGATGGACGAACAAGCGTGATCCGGCTGTGCACGACTGGCCCTGCCGGGCGAATCGCATCGCGTTGACGATCGCCTGCGCGGTCGTGCGCAACCGGTCGGGCGAGGCCGCATCGGGGAACACGATGCAGGGGCTCTTCCCGCCGAGCTCGAGCGTCGCGTGTGCGAGGCGATCTGCGGCCTGACGGGCGACCGCGAAGCCGACTTCCGACGATCCGGTGAATGACAGCTTGTCGACGCCGGGATGGGCAGCCAGCGCTACACCGGCTTCCTCGCCGACGCCGGTGACGACGTTGAACACCCCGGGCGGAAAGATGTCGGCGGCCAACTCGGTGAGTCGCAGGACTGCGAGCGGAGCGTCCTCGGCCGGTTTGAGCACCAGTGCGTTGCCGGTGGCGAGCGCCATCGAGATCTTGCCGCAGCCGAGCTGCAGGGGAGAGTTCCACGGGATGATTGAGCCGACGACACCGATCGGCTCCCGGGTCGAGTACGAGAAGAGGTCGGAGCCGAATGGGAGCACCTCTCCTTTCTGTTCGACGGCCACTCCGGAGAAGTAGCGAAGCACGCCCGCGGCACCCCCGGTCTCGCCTCGAGACTGGGTGCGAATGACATTGCCGGTCTCTGCCGCGAGGACCCGAGCGACCTCCTCGTGATGCTCATCGAGTCGGCGGGCGAGCTCCCCGAGCATCACTCCCCGCTCGGCCGCGGGAACGGCTCGCCATCCGGGCAGGGCGCGTCGAGCAGCGGTGACGGCGGCATCGATCTCCTGCGCGCCTCCGCGACCGACCTCGGTAATGATCTCTCGACGCGATGGGTTCTCGACCTCGAGGCTCCCTTCCGGGGTGATCCACTCACCGTCGATGAAGCAACCGGCGAGACCCTCGGTCGGCAAAGTGATGGGCAAAAGGTTGGTCATGCGGATTCTCCTGAACGCAGGGTGAGGTAGAGGGCGGAGTAGTCCGTGGCCACGAGATTGACTCCCGCGTCGAGCGGCGTGGACGCCATCGCAAGACCCATCGCGCCGAGTCCGAACTGCACGACGCGCATTGTGTCCTACCCCCGTGGCCGTGCGTGGTCGGGGTCATAGACCCCGTGTTGGTGGCGGACCGCGGGCAGGTGGGCGCCGTAGCCGTCGATCGTGAACCCGTCGATGGTGTGGGCGTGGCGGCCTTCGACGTAGCCGAGACAGATCCGCTCGCCGGTGCGGAAGCCCATCGACGCCGAGGTTACGAACCCGACCGCCTCGCCAGCGACCCGGATCGGGGCCGAAGGCTGCGGATTGCCCTCGGGCGCGGGCATCGTGGAGGTGTCGACGGTCCACACGCCGTAGCTCCAGTCGATCGGCCTATTGGCCATTGCTTTGACTGATTCGCAGCCGATGAAGTCGGGCTTGTCCAGATCGAGGAATCGGTCGAGGCCGACATCGAAGGGCGTGTACTCCACGCCGAACTCACTCCCCCACCCGTGGTAGCCCTTCTCGACGCGCATGGCGTTGAGGGCGTAGGAGCCGAAGTCGCGCAGCCCGAGATCGGCGCCTTCAGCATGGAGGGCTTGATAGAGCTTGACAAGGTCGGCGTCGTCGACGTGGAGTTCCCAGCCGAGCTCGCCGACGAAACTGACCCGCAGGGCGGTGGCCATTACGCCGGCGATCTCGATCTCGCGCAGCGACATCCACGGTGCCGCTGCCTTCGAGAGGTCGGCGTCGGTCAGCCGGGACAGAAGCTCACGAGAGTTCGGCCCCATCACCATCAAGGTCGAGGTGCGCTCGGTGCCAAATTTGACTTCAACCGAGCCGTCGGCGGGTAGGTGGCGCTGGAGCCAGTCGAGATCGCGCTCACGAGCCGCGGTCGGACCGAGCCAGAGGAATTGGTCGTCGGCGAATCGTCCGATCGTGGCCTCGCTCCACACCGTGCCGTTCGGGCGCAGCAAATAGGACAGCCGTACCCGACCCAGCGCGGGTAGCCGGGTACAGACCATGCGGTCGAGGAAGCCCGCCGCACCAGGGCCGGAGATCTCGTAGCGGGTGAAGCCGCCGTGATCCATGATGCCAACGTGATCGCGCACCGCCCGGCACTCCTCGGCAACTGCGTCGTGCCAGTGCTCGTCGCGGTAGCTCAGCGTGTCATGGGAGTACTCCTGCGCGCCGAACCAGAACGCCCGCTCCCAGCCGGCGATCTGGCCCATCCGGGCACCCTTGGCGGCGAGCGTGTCGTAGAGCGCAGTCTTTTGGACCGGCCGAGCCGAGGTCCACATTCGGTGCGGGAAGGGGGCGCCGTATTGGTGCTCGAACATCTCGCGCGCGCGGGTGTTGGCGTAGGAACCGCGTCCCGAGCCGGTGAGCGCCCAGTCGCCGAAGCGGCGGGGATCCCAGGGCCACACGTCCCACTCGGTGTCGCCGCCGGTGATCATCTCGGTGAGGACCTTGCCGACCGCGGCGGCGTGGGTGATGCCGATCTGCACTCCGACCGCTTGGTAGAAGCCATCGACACCGGGAGCGGGGCCGATCATCGGGTTCATGTCGGGCGTATAGGTGATCGGGCCGTTGACGAACTCGGCGATGCCGACCTCGCCGAGCAGCGGCACATGGGCCATCGCCAGCTCGGCGATCTCGGCGATGCCCTCGTCGTCGGGAGCGAAGAGCGAGGCGTCGAATACGTCGGGCTTGACGTCCTCCCACACGGTGCGGCCCTCATGGCCGTAGTTGCCGAACAGCAGCCGGTCGTTCTCGCGCCGGAGGTAGAACATGATCTCCGGGTCGCGCACGAGCGGAAACACGTCGGTGTTAGCGACCAGCTCCGGCACGGTACCGGTGACGAGGTACTGGTGTTCGAGCACGGCGAGCGGCACCTCCATGCCGGCCATCGCCGAGATCTCGGCGCCGTAGAACCCGGCTGCGTTGATGACGATGTCGCACTCGATCGCGTAGTTCTCGTCCTCGCGCTCGACGTGGACCCGCCAACGGGCGTCGGTACCATCGAGCCGGTCGATGGCGACCACGCGCGAGTGCCGTCGTACCTCGGCGCCCATGGCGCGGGAGCGGCGGGCGAGGGACTGAGTCAGACCGCTCGGATCGATATCGCCCTCGTAGGGATCGAGCAGGCCGGCGATCACAGTGCCGTCGTCTGACCAGTATGGGTGCATCGCCTCCATCTCGGCGGGCGATACGATTTCGAGGTCGAAGCCGAGTCCGGTGGCGATCGCGACGAGATGGTGGAAGTGATCGATCCGACTGTCGGTATGGCCCGGCCAGAACGCCTTGGTGTGGCGATAAGTGATCGGGTCGCTGGGGTCCTTGGCCAGCTCCGAGTAGACCCGCCACGCATAGTTGCCGGCTCGCTGACCGAGCCAGCTGTTGGAGAACGTGGGAACGTTGCCCGCGGCGTGCCACGTCGACCCGGCCGTCAGCTCGTGCTTCTCGATCAGCACCGAGTCGGTGCGGTCAGCCTGGGCGAGATGCCACTGAATTGAGGTCCCGACGGCACCGCCACCGATGACGGCGATCTCGAAACGATCGGTCATGGACGCTCCGGGAGATGGATCGGGAAGGCCGATCGAATCGCGGCCTCGTTCGTAGGACCGAGATGGTCGGGGCGGCCAGCGGCCAGAATCTGCGCAACCTGCTCACCCGCTCGGTCCCACAAACTCGGCTCACCCGCCGACACCCACTCGTCAACAGATCGACGATCGCCGAGTTCGGGATAGACGTACTCGCTGCGCATCAGCTCGAGAGTATGCGAGCTCCCCAGGTAGTGGCCCTCACCGCCGACGACTTCTTCGATGATCGCGAGGTCGAGATAGGCCGGATCGACCTCAACCCCGCGGACCGAACGCAAGATGGCACCGCACATGTCGCTGTCGATCACCAAGCTCTCGGGGCTGGCGACCATGATCGATCCGAGCATGCCGACTGACAGCTGCACCATGTCGGCGCCGGCGTGCGCCGCGAGCGAGACGGTGTAGCCCTTCTCGTACCCTGCCTGGTTGTCGGCCGCCTTCGACTCAGTAATGCCAGCCGATACCGCGTGCGGAATGTCGAGATCACGCAGCAGCTGCGCTGCGGCAGCCGAGACGACCGCTGCCTCGCCGCTGCCACCCGTCATAGCTCCGGTGCGGAGGTCGGAAATGAACGGCATGAAGGCATGGATGCACGGATGGCCGGGCCTGATGGCATCGGCGAGCGCCACGCCAGCGAGGATTTCGGCCAGCCCCTGGGCCAGCGAGCCCGCGAGCGACGGCGGCGATGTGGCGCCGGCCTGGCCGGCCGAGCACGTCTGCACGATCATCCCGCGTTCGATCGCCCGCTCCATGATCTCGCAACCCTCCGGCGAGAATCGCAGCGGCGGGACGACATGCACGACAACCGCCATCGAGAACGGCTGCGCAGCGAAACGTCCGGGACTGCCAAGCGCCATGTCGAACAGGTCGACTACCGGATCGACGGTGGCCGCTGAGGTAAAGCTCAGGCCGGTCGGTTTGGCAGTGGCGGCGGTGACGGCGAAGGCGGTGTTGAGATCGAGTTCGAGCGGATCGAGGACGTCGCGGGCGATGAGGGGTCGAAGCCCATAATGGATGTTCGGCATCTCGTCGACGACGCGCATCATGGTCCACACATCGCTGAGCTGCGACTCGCGGTAGGTGCCGGACCTAGCGTCGAGTACCTGCACCGCGGCGCCACCGGTCCCGATGTGCACTCTGCCGCCCCCGATCGACACGCCGAGCTCCTCGGTAAAGCCCGGGAGCGACACGGTCGACGGGGCCCGGTCGAGCGCAGCTTCGACCATGGTCCGAGAAAGGAGGAGCCGCCCGTCGTCGCGGCGACGGGCCCCGGTTGACAGCAGCAAGTCGGCGTACGGTCCGGGAGCATCGGCCATCCCGACCGTTTCAAGCATCTCGAAGGCATGTTCGACGATCCGATCACGGTCCGGATCGTCGAGCGGACGGTATGCACCACCGGCGGGCGCCGGTGTGACTCGGTGGCTCGGAGGCTGAGCCGACGGCGTGCGGTTGCGTCGCCGTGCCATCAGGATCCAGCGAGTCGGGTAACGGTCGCCAACATCTGTTCGATCTCGGCGCGCGTGTTGTAGTGACTGGCGGACACCCGCACGCAGTTCTCGAGCCCAGCGAGGAGATCGGGATCGAAGGTCACGTGCGGACAGCTTTCAGGGTGTCATCGAGTGCGCCGGCAAGGCGCCTTGTGGCCTCCTCGATCTCGTCCGTTTCGATGATCAGCGGAGGCATGAAGCTGATGCGATCAGGGGCGATCGTACGGAGGTAGAGACCGCGGTCGTGGGCGTGATCCTGCACCTGTTGTCCAACCTTCAACCGAGGATCGAAGAGCGTGCGGGTTGCCTTGTCCGCGACCAGCTGGATGCCGCAGAACAGCCCGACCCCTCGGACGTCCCCGACCAGCGGATGATCAAGGAGTGCCTCACATCCGGCGAGAAAACCAGGTGACACCAAGCGAACGTGACCGATAATGTCGATGTCGTCATAGATGCTCAGCGTCTCCAGAGCGATGGCGGCACCGACCGGGTGGCCGGAGTACGTATAGCCGTGGCCCAGTACCCCCACCTCGTCCGCATTGGACTGCAGGTCCTCGTAGAGCTCCTCCTTGAACAGCAGCGCGGACATCGGGAAGAACCCTGCGGTGAGGGCCTTGGCGCACGACACGGTGTCGGGTTCGAGGTCCCACGTCTCGCTTCCCCAGCGATTTCCGGTTCGGCCAAAGCCACACACAACTTCATCAACATGGAAGTGGATGCCGTACTTCTTCAGAATCGCCTGCATTCGCGGCCAGTAACCCTCGGGGGGCTTAATGGCGCCACCCCCCGACTGCATGGGCTCGGCTGCGAACGCGGCAACCGAAGCCGGCCCGGCGTCGAGGATCACGCGCTCGAGGTCGCCGGCCATGCGTTCCGAGAATTCCTCTTCTGTCTCTCCATCGTGATGGGCGAGGTAGTAGTTCGGCGTCTCGGTCTTGACGAAACCGTCGAGGGGAAGGCCGAACTTCGCGTGCATGTGGGGCTGCCCCGACAAACTCACCGACGCCACGGTGTTGCCGTAGTAGCCGCGCCAGCGCGAGATGAACACTCGGCGGTCAGACTCGCCCCTCGCCGTGTTGCGGGCCCATAGGAACTTAATCAGCGTGTCGGTCGCCTCTGAGCCGCTGCACTGAAAGATGACGCGCGACATGTCCCCGGGGGCAAGACCCACTAGGCGGTCCGCGAGCTCGGCGACTTTGGGGTGGGTGCGCCCGTAGAACGTCGGCGCGTACGGCAGTGTGGAGAGTTGCCGATGTGCCGCGATGGCGATGCGTTCATTGTCGTATCCCAGTGAGGTGCAACCAAGACCCGAGAAGCCATCGATCACATGTCGCCCGTCGTCCGTTGTGATCCAAACGCCATTGCCTTCCACGACCATGGCCGTTGGGCCCTGCTCGGTGTGCTGACGAAGGTCGGTCTGGCCGTGAACGTGTCGACACGCATCAACAGATCGGAGGTCGATAGCACTCGGCATTGCCCCATTGTCGCGGGAGGACAGTTGAGCCACAATCGAAACTTATGCCATTATCGATGAGCTATGCTCAACTAATGTCCAGTCCGATATTGGATATTTCGCGGATTTTGCGAGCGTCGCGGCGGACTGACGACCTAACGCCCCCAGAGCCTGCGCAAAATCCAGAGTGAATCAGTGTGACGCATCGGGAACTCACCCGCGGTTCAGGAAGGATCGGCGGGTTGCGCGGTCCAGTCGAGGCGGGCACGGTCGCCCCAGAGACGTTCGAGCTGATAGAAGTCGCGCTGCTCAGAACCGAACACATGCACCACGAACGCGCCGTAGTCCATAAGCACCCACTCCCGCTCCTCCTTTCCCTCGACACGCAGCGGAGAAGGCCCTCCGGCAAGTTTCACCTCGTGCTCGATCGCATCCACAACCGCATTCACCTGACGAGGATTGGCAGCGCTGGTGATCACGAAGTGGTCGGTAACCGCAAGCACATCGCCCACATCGATGATCAGCGTGTCGATAGCCTTGCGGTCGTCGGCAACGACCGCGGCCAACCTTGCCCATCTGAGATGGTCCTCGTTGCTCCGGCTCACGAACCGACCCAGTCCAAGCCTACGGTGACGGTGAGGTCAACCGGCCGGTTCAAGTCCTCGACGAATACCGCGGAGGCTCCTATCGCCTCCGCCAAAGCTATTGCCGCATGCTGGTGGTCGGCGAGGTGATAGGCGACCGTCGTAGTTGCCACCCCGAAAGCTGGAGCATTGCCGAGCACGGTGACTTCCGCGCCTGCATCAACAAGGCGCGGCAGCATCTGGTCTCCCACCCCGGCGCCGGTGCCGTCGAGCAGGCTCACCGAGGGGCGCGCACCGAGGTGCGAACCGATCGGCAGTGGCACCATCTGACGCGCCAGGCTCTCCAACTGCGCCTTCTGCTCGTCGTTCTGGACATAGAACGGAGGATCGTCGCCCCCGAACGACACTGCCACCAGAGGCAGAACCTCCAAACGTCGAGAGCCGGCACCCAACGAACGCAGGTACGTCGACAATCCGTCCTCGAACGGCAGTGTGGCACCGGCAAGGTCATCAGCGCCGCCGACAAGAGAAAGCCACACCTCCCACAATTCGACCTGACGCTGCGTGCGGTTCGAGTCGAATTCGCCGTCGTTGAGCCACCCGTAGACCTCCGCGGCCTGCGTCCCGCTCAAATGGTGGACCCCAGATCGATACGCGGTCTCCACGAACCCCTGGGCATCGACTGATACGAGGTCGTCATCAAGCACCACCGGAAGCGGCTCAACCAAGCGCAACCAACCGCCCAACTCTGAGGTGGTGATCTCCATCGTCTCTCTGAAGCCGAACCCGAAGAGGTCGCCCACCACCCTGCTCAGGCCGGCGATCCCCGATGCCTCATAGACTTCACGAACGAACACCGCGTCGGCAGGATCGTCGGTCGGCTCGAGGAGGGACTCGGCGCTGATCAACACCGCGGTGCCGCCCTGGTCCAGCACAGTCTGAGCCAGAACCGTGATTCCCACCAGATCGCCGTCATCGCTGAGATGAGCGATCAGCATCGTCGGAGTGGGATCGACGAACGCTTGGTAACCCGGCGCCGTCGGGTCAGTGATGGTCTCGATCCGCTCACCGTCATTGGAGTCGAGCACGAGTCTGGTTCCGTCGCTCCACACTGCGAACACCAGCGCCGCGGCGGCAACGACCAGGATAGGAAACACCAGACCCCAGAAGGGGTGCGGACTCGGCGCGGGCCGCTTGCCGCTGGTGCGGACTGTGGGGGTTGGATCCGGTTGTTCGATCGTCGTTTCGCGCAGCCGCGGTTCTGGGTCCGCTGTCTGGGTGGCCGAGTTCACCGAGCGCTCCCGTAGAGACCATTCGACATCACGTAGTCGATCACCCCGGGTGGGACGAGCGCCTGGACCGGCCGCCCGTTGCGCAAGCGGTTGCGAATGTCGGTGGAGGATATCTCCAGGGCAGGCACCTCCACCACGAGGTGCTCCCAACCCTCAGGGGGTCGGCCCCCGGTATTTCCGCCGCGTTCTGCGACAACCGTCGTCGCCAGCCGCTGAACGTCTTCGGGACGCTCCCAGGTGTCGAGACTCGCAGCAATGTCAGAACCCACGACAACAAACAACTCAGCAGCGCCGGTCTCCGAGTCTGTCCCAGAGGCCAGGGCGGCGAGCGTGTCGGCGGTGTAGGTCTCTCCACCACGCTGTATCTCTTGATCGCCGGCTTCGAGCACAACCGCGCCGACTGTCTCGTTCGCCGCCGACACCGCCACCTGGACCATCTCCAAACGGAACCGCGCAGGCGTCACGGAGTTGAACACAGTCTTCTGCCAAGGATCATTGGCGACGACCAGCAGCATCCGGTCGAGTTCGAGTTGATGCCGCACCTCCAAGGCGATCGCCAGATGACCGAAATGAATCGGGTCGAACGTCCCACCAAAGACACCGATTCGCTGCGGTGTATCCTGCTCCACGGCCCAGAGTCTAGGGTTGTGCACCCGCGGACCGTAGTCGGGTCACCAAACTGCGCTCCATAGCCGACGTGACAGAAGTCATATCAGTACCTCGTGACATCTCGGCCTGAATGGTGTCTAATAGCATACGGCTAGGCCGGAAAGCGGCGCGGATTCAACAAGATCGCGAGCAGACGGTACCTCAGCCCGCCCCAATACGACCCCCAGGCCCCCAGCCTGAACTACCGGGAAGAGCGCGTGCGCCGATCCCACCGAGTGAGATTCAAGATTCATGAGTGATTCCGTAGGACAATATCTGAACGAGATAGGCGCAGTCGGTCTGCTGAACGCGCAAGAGGAGCGCCAACTTTCGCAGATCATCGAAAAAGGCACCGAAGCCCAAGCCCGCAAGGAGGCCGGCGAGACCGGCGTAGAACTCGACAGGGCCATCCGCAAGGCAGCAGCTGCCAAAGACCGCTTCATCCGGGCGAACCTCCGTCTCGTCGTAAGCGTCGCCCGACGCTATCCGCTGCCCCCCGGCATGGAGTTGCTCGACCTGATCCAGGAGGGAAACCTCGGCCTCGAGCACGCAGTCGACAAGTTCGACTGGCGCAAGGGCTTCAAGTTCTCGACATACGCCACCTTCTGGATCCGTCAGGCGATCGGCCGGGCGCTCGACCAGAAGGCCAGCCTGGTCCGCCTCCCCGGCGACCGCTCCGCAAGTCTGCGCGCTGCGCTGCGGGCAGTCTCCGGCGACGGCGATGAACTCGACGACGAGCACGCCCGCCTGCATCGGCTGACCACCCCAACCAGCCTCGATCGCACCATCGGCGACGATGACTCCAACGAGCTCGTCGATCTGCTCCCCGACTCGAATCCCGGCCCCGAGGTCGAGGTCATGGCCAAGGCCGAAGAGGAGATGGTCACCGGCCTGCTCGACATTCTCGATGAACGGGCAAAGTACGCAGTCGAGCAGCGATTCGGCCTCGGCGATGGACGCAAGCGCTCGTACCGCGAGGTCGGTGAGGATCTCGGCGTCACCGCTGAAGCTGCGCGCCGCCTCGTCAAACGAGCGATCAACTCCGTTCGGGAACACGCCGCGAATAGTGTGGACGCGGTGGGTGTGGCGTAGTATCCTGTCCGTACAACCCAACAACCCACTGGGGCTCTCGCCGATCGGCGGGGGTCCCGGTTGTCGTTTTGGACGGATATTGCCGGCGTTGTGCGAAATTGGGTTGAACCTTCGGGTCGACCACAGCAGACTTGTCAGGTGAGTAACGACTGGAACCCAAACAGTTGGCGTAACTTCCCCGCCAAGCATCAGCCTTCATGGCCTGACGACGCCGAACTCGAACAAGTCCAAAAGATCCTCGGCGACCAGCCACCCCTAGTTTTTGCAGGCGAGGCCCGCAACCTCATGGGCCAGATGGCCAAGGTCGCCGAGGGTAACGCCTTCCTGCTCCAGGCCGGAGACTGCGCCGAGTCTTTCGACAGCTCAACCGACTCGATCAGGGACAGGCTCAGGGTCATCCTGCAGATGGCCATCGTACTCACCTACTCCGGCGGAACTCCCCTGGTGAAGGTCGGCCGCATCGCGGGGCAGTTCGCCAAACCCCGCTCCAACCCGACCGAGACTCAGGGAGACACCGAGCTGCCCTCGTTCCTCGGCCAGATCGTCAACGATGTGGGGTTCACCTCAGGCGACCGGCGTCCGGACCCCCAACGCCTCCTCACCGCCTACCACCGGGCCGCCTCCACCCTGAACCTCCTGCGTGCCTTCACACGCGGCGGATACGCAGACCTGCAGCAGGTGTCGAGTTGGAATCGAGACTTCGTAGCCTCCTCCCCCGCAGGCGAGCGCTACGCCAGAATGGCCGACGAGATCGACCGCGCGCTGCGCTTCATGGCCGCCTGCGGGCTCGACTCCACCACCGTTCCAGCCCTTCACGAAGTCGACTTCTACACCAGCCATGAAGCCCTGCTGCTCAGCTACGAGGAAGCTCTGACCAGACGCGACTCCCTCACCGGCGACTGGTACGACTGCTCCGCGCACATGCTCTGGGTCGGCGAGAGAACCCGCGAACTCGACGGCGCGCATGTGGAGTTCCTGCGCGGCGTCGGCAATCCACTGGGATGCAAGATCGGGCCCACGGCCACAACCGACGAAGTGCTCGGGATCTGCGAGGCTCTGAACCCCGACCGCGTGCCCGGCAAGCTCACCCTGATCAGCCGCATGGGAGCGGACAAGATCGCGGACGGCCTACCCGCGCTGCTCGCCGCGGTGCGCGACTCAGGTCAAGTGGTCGTCTGGGCCTGCGACCCGATGCACGGCAACACCTACACCTCCGAGGGCGGACGCAAGACCCGCCATTTCGACGATGTGCTCAGCGAGATCGGCAGCTTCTTCGCGGCTCACAGGTCCGAGGGAACCCATCCCGGAGGAGTCCACGTCGAGTTGACCGGCGACCCGGTCACCGAGTGTCTCGGCGGATCCGACGACCTCGTCGACCAGGACCTTGACCGGGCCTACGAGACAATGTGCGACCCCCGGCTGAACGGCCGCCAATCGATCGATCTAGCGTTCCGAGTGGCCGAACTGCTGCAATCCGACGTCACCCCGGGTCTGGGACGCTGAATGTCCCGCTCTAGTTCGCTGCGCTTCACTTCCCGCTCTAGTTCGCTGCGCTCACGGGGCCGCTCGGGCCACGGGCGGGCCGCTCGGCCTCTAGACTAGGTTCTCCACGAAACCCTCCAGCTGGCGGAGGTTCCTCACCTCGAAGGCGCCGTCACAGTGTTGGGAATACTCACTGACGATCGAGTCGCCGGTGTCCCAGTAGCTGCGCGGCTCCGGATTCAACCAGTAGACGTGACGGGCCTTGTCCTGCATTTCCTTGACGATCCAACTCTCCGCGGCGTGGTAGTTGTTCCGGGCATCGCCGAGGATCATTATCGACGTGCGCGGCCCGATGTCTGATCCGTACTTCTGCCAGAACACGCCGAACGCGTGACCGTAGTCGGAATGTCCGTCGACCCAAACCACGTCGGCTTCGGTGTTGACACGGTGAACCGCCTCGTTGATGTCCTCAACCCCTTCGAAGTACGAGGTCACCTCGTCGAGCCCGTCGATGAACACGAATGAGCGGACCTTGGAGAACTGCCCGGAGATGGCGTAGACGAGGTGCAGCGTGAAACGGGCGAACGCGGCAACCGAGCCGGAGATGTCGGCGACGACGAAGATCTCGGGCTTGTGCGGATTCGGGTTGCGGAACTTCGGTTCGACCGGAACCCCGCCGTAGCTCAACGAAGCACGGACCGTGCGCCGGAAATCGAGGGGACCCCTGCGTCCGTGTCGGCGCTTGCGCTGCAGACGAGCCGCCAACTTACGCGTCAGCGGGTAGATCGCTTTGCGCAGGTTCGCCATCTCCTCGCGAGAGGCGTGCATAAAATCGACGTCCTCGGGCAGGGGCTTGCGGAGCGTCTTGGCCATCGCCTCAACACCACGATCGGCCACCAACCGCCTCCTGATCTCCGCCTCTATCTCCTTTTGAAGCCGGTCGATCCGCTGCTGGTACTCGTCGCGCCAGAGCCGCTGGTCGAACTCTGAGAACTCCCCCTGAGTCTCTTGGGCCTGCTGTAGCAGACGCTGGAGCACGCCGTCGAGATCAAGGTTGCGCAGCGTCCGGTAGAGATAGTAGGTGCCCCCGACCGGCCGGCCGGGCTCCATCCCCGCGAACCGACGAACCGCCTGGCGCGCGACCCCCTTCATCATCTGGGCATCACCGCGCATCAACGACTGGAACAGCATCTCCGCAAGTTCCTCGGGACTCAGGTTCTCGCCTGCACCACCACCACCCTGCTGGTCTCCGAGTTGAGCCTCGTCAAGTTCGTCGTCGTCTAGGTCACCGAAGTCGTCGTGGGAGCCAATGGCGTACTCCTTGCCCCGCAGGGAGAAATACACCTCGAACACCGTCTCAAAGGCCCTCCAGTGGTTGTAGTGCTTGACCAGCGTGGCGCCGAGCGCGTACTTGAAGGACTCGCGGTCACCGATCGGCACATGCTTCACCGCTTCGAGTGCGTCGAGGTTCTCGGTGAGGCTCACCGGCAGGCCGGCGGCGCGCAGCTCAATGATGAACCCGTTGAGCAGCTCCAGGATGGCGTCACCCAACTCCAGAGGAACGGTCTGAGTTGCGCCGTTTCCCTCAGAGGCGCTGATCGCGGTCATCGCAGAATCAGACGCTCACACCGTCGGCAGTCACCAGCTCCTTTGCGACCTTCTTTATGTCGCTCTGGTACTTCAACAAGATGTTGAGCGTGTCGCTAGCAGTCTGCTCCTCGATCTTCTCGACCCCGAGCAGCACCAGCGTGCGGGCCCAGTCGATCGTCTCAGACACCGACGGCGCCTTCTTCAACTCGATCTGACGTATCGAACGCACGACCCGGGCGACCTGATCGGCCAGATTCTCGGTGATCTCAGGGACCTTCGTGAGCACGATCTCCTTCTCGCGCTCCAAGTCGGGATAATCGACGTGAAGGTACAGACAACGCCGCTTCAAAGCCTCAGAAAGCTCACGGGTGTTGTTGGAGGTTAAGAACACCAGCGGAATCTGGGAGGCCTCGATGGTGCCGAGTTCCGGGATCGAGACCTGATAGTCCGAGAGGATCTCAAGCAGCAGAGCCTCGGTCTCGACCTCGACACGGTCGACCTCGTCGATCAGCAGCACGACGGGATCGGTCGCGCTGATCGCCTCGAGTAGCGGCCTTGTCAGCAGGAACTCGTCGGAGAAGATGTCGTCTGACAGGCCGTCCCAGTCATGGCCGCCACTTCCGTCGCTCTGAATCCTCAGGAGCTGCTTCTTGTAGTTCCACTCGTACAGGGCCTTGGCTTCGTCGAGCCCTTCGTAACACTGCAAACGGATCAACCGGGCGCCAAGCACCTCCGAAACGCTCTTTGCCAGCTGCGTCTTGCCGGTACCTGCAGGTCCCTCCACCATGACCGGTTTCTGCAACCGGTCCGCAAGGTAGACCACACCGGCAATGCCCTCGTCGGACAGATAGTCGACCTGCTGCAGGCCTTCCTTGAGAGAGGCGACGTCCTTGAAACGAAATGACATAGAGGATCAAGGTTAGCGGCCGTTAACCCCGGTACCCGTATCGCTGTCACCCGCTCTTGTTAGCTACGCTCACCGGCCGCCGGGCCCGGTCTGTCAAGGCCGGACGTGGCCCTCGCCGCGGACCACGTACTTGCAGGTGGTGAGCTGCTCTAGCCCCATTGGGCCGCGAGCATGGAGCTTCTGGGTCGAAATCCCGATCTCGGCACCGAATCCAAACTCCTCACCGTCGACGAAGCGGGTCGATGCGTTGACCAGAACCGCCGCCGCGTCGACCTCGCGGGTGAAACGGTCCGCGGCGCGGACATCGTTGGTGACAATCGCTTCGCTGTGCCCAGTCGAAGTCTCAGACACATGGGCGATCGCCTCGTCGAGATCGCCGACCACCTTGACGCTCATCTTCATGTCGAGGTATTCGGTCTCGAAGTCCGCCGGCCCGGCGGCAGCGATCGACGGAGAGATCCGGCACGATTCCTCGTCACCCACCAACTCGACCCCCTCGAGCGCGACCACCATCCTCGTAAGGAACTCCGCAGCGACATCGCGGTGAACGACAAGGGACTCCGCGGCGTTGCAAACCCCGGTTCGCTGGGTCTTGGCGTTGACGAGGATCTCGATAGCCATGTCGAGATCGGCCGCAGCGTCAACATAGATATGGCAGTTGCCGGCCCCGTCGATGACATAGGGAACCGTGGCGTTGTCGAGGATCGACTGGATCAACGACGGACCCCCGCGGGGGATCAGACAGTCGACGTAATCGTTCTGCTGCATGAACTCCACAGCGGCCTCACGACGCGTGTCGTCGACCACCACCAGGGCGTCGGCAGGAAGCCCCGCCTTGGTGAGTGCCTTACGCAACACGGCCGACACCGCCAGATTCGAATTGATCGCAGACGACGATCCACGCAGGAACGCGGCGTTTCCAGACTTGAGACAGAGACCGAAGGCGTCGCTGGTTACGTTGGGACGGCTCTCGTAGATGATCGCCACAACACCGAGCGGCACATGCACCCGTTCAATGCGCAGCCCGTTGGGGCGCACCCAGCCGTCGCTGATCCGGAAAACAGGATCAGCTAGAGACGCAACCTTCCGAAGGCCGTTGGCCATCGCTTCAATGCGCGAATGATCAAGCCGCAGCCGATCGACAAGCGGCTCTGCCATCCCCGCGCTGATCGCCTCTGCCACATCCACAGCGTTGGCCTCCAACACCGACTCCGCATTCGCCATTAGCAGGTCGGCCCCGGCATGCAGGACGGCGTCCTTCTCTTCGGTGCTGGCAACGGCCACCGCGCGTGATGCGATCTTGGCGCGCGCCGCGAGCTGTGGTATGGGAGTGCTTCGACCGGCCACGGTCTCAGCGTACCGGGTCGGCACAGTAGTCTTGACCGAAGTCGAGGCAGTTCAATCGGTGAAAGGGACCAACGGGAGTGTCGGCACCGAAACGAAACGGGTCTGTACTAGTCGCTCTGGGGATCGGCATTTCACGGGCGTCGGGCCTGCTACGCGAACTGGTCGCGAGCCGGGTGTTCGGCCTCGGACTCGCCGCCGACGCCTTCTCGGCCGCTTCGCAGATCCCCAACCTGCTGCAGAACCTGCTCGGAGAGGGCGTCCTATCGGCATCGTTCGTGCCCGTCTACAGCAAGCTCCTCGACGACGAGGATCCCAAGGAGTCCAGCCGTGTCGCAGGGGCGGTCGGGGCGCTGCTTCTGGCGATTACAGGCATCTGCGTGGGGATCTTCGTCCTTGCTGCCCGGCCGATTACATCGGTGCTGGCATTCGGTCTCAGCGGCGAGAAGTTCGAAATCGTCGTCGACCTGGTCCAGATCATGGCCCTGGGCACGGGCTTCCTAGTCATGTCGGCATGGTGCCTCGGCGTGCTCAACAGCCATCGTCGCTTCTTTCTCCCCTATGCTGCGCCGGTCATCTGGAATGCCAGCCAGATCGTCGCCCTCTACCTGATGTGGGCCCGGGACTGGGACCTCGTCGATGCCGCGAGGGGCCTGGCACTGGCGGTCACCATCGGTGGACTGCTGCAACTTCTGATCCAATTGCCGACCGTCCTGCGCCTGGCCTCCGGCATCAGGTTTCGACCCGACCGGCGAGACCCGTCCGTGCTGGAGATTCGACGACGCTTCGTGCCTGCGCTGCTCGGGCGCGGTGTCGTGCAGTTGTCGGCATACCTGGACCTTATGCTGGCCACCCTGCTGGCGACCGGCGCGATCGCCGCGTTGATCAAGGCGCAACTGTTGTACACGCTGCCCGTGAGCCTCTTCGCGATGAGTGTGGCTGCAGCGGAACTCCCGGAACTGTCACGATTAGTCGGGGACCCGCTGAGACTGGCCTCCCGCTCCGAGCGGGGGCTCCGACGGATCGCCTTCTGGATGCTCATGGCATCGATGGTGTCGATAGTGGCCGGTGACCTGATTATCCGGGTTCTGTTCGAAGGTGGCGAATTCAGCGAGACCGACGCGGTCCTGGTATGGCTCGTGCTCGGTGCCTACGCAATAGGACTGCCCGCAATCGGTGCCAGCCGACTACTCCAGAACACCTGCTACGCCGTTGGCGACACCCGGGGGCCAGCTCGTATTGCAGGGCTTCGAGTGGCCGTCTCAGCGGCCGTTGCGCTGCTCATCATGTTCTCGTTGGACCGCGTGATCGTCACAACAGGCGGATTGACAACGAACGGTGACTGGATCTCCTCGGGCCCCTTGGCCGAGAGTCTGCGTGCGGTAGAAGGTCCCGTCCGCCTCGGCGCAGTCGGCCTGTCCGCCGCTTCTGCGGTCGGTGCCTGGGTCGAACTGCTGTTTCTGTCGGTTCGGTCCCGCCGCCATCTGCCCCGCATGACCAGCCCAGTGCGAACACTCGGCCGGCCAGCAGCAGCCGCGGCCGGAGCCTTCGTGCTCGCAGGCACGACCAGGCTGGTGCTCCCGGACCTTCCGCTGCTGATCACCGCTGCGGTGGTCGTCGGCGTGGCGGGGGTCGGCTACGTGGCCGTCGCCTCCCGCATCGGCGTGGAAGAAACCCAGCAGCTGTTGGGCCCGGTCCAAAAGGCGTTCTCGCGCTCACGCTGACTAGTGGCACCGCCAACCACTACGATTGAACCATGCTCCAGTACCTGAAGAAGCGTTGGAACTACTTCATCGCCAGATCGAACCAGAATTTCGAGGAGTCCGCCGACCCTAAAGTCCAGCTGGAACAGGCCATCAACGAGGCCAAAGACCAGCACAATCGGCTCCGCGGGCAAGCGGCCAACGTCATCGCCAACCAGAAGCAGACCGAGCTTCGACTCAACCGCGCCATCGAGGAACTCGAGCGCTACAGCGGCAACGCCCGACAGGCCGTCAAGATGGCCGACGAAGCCACCCGCTCCGGACACGCCGAGAACCTGGAGCGCTACACAGACGCGGCCGAACACTTCGCCAACCGGATCGTGATCCTCGAAGAAGAGATCGAGAGCCTCAAGGGCCTCTACTTCCAAGCCTCAGACGCAGCTGACCAGGCCAAGGCTGCCGTCGAGCAGAACGCCGGACTGCTCCAGAAGAAGCTCGGGCAGCGCCAAGCACTGTTGAGCCAACTCGACCAGGCCAAGATGCAGGAGACCGTCAACGCCGCCATGAGCACCCTGTCAGAGGCGGTCGGGGAGGACGTCCCTACCTTCGACCAGGTACGCGACAAGATCGAGGCCCGCTACGCACGGGCCAAGGCGACAGCAGAACTCACCGAGAGCCATGTCGAGACACAGGTCTACGAGGTCGAGAAGGCCGCTCGCAAGATCGAGGCCCAGTCACGGCTCGAGATGATCCGCTCCAACCTCGGAATCGACACCCCCGGAACCGCAGAGGCAATCACCGAGACCAGCGGCGATCCAGGCACTCCCTAACCGACACCAGTCAGGCAGGGACCGTCACAAGGTCGTCTGCGTGGATGACCAGATGCAGCGCCCCCGCAGGCAGATCCTCACTCCGGCGACCCGCAACCGCGCGCAGATCGTCAGAACCATGACGAGTCAACCCCTTGGCGAAGACCACCGCACCGTCGTCGACCACCTCAACCGGAGCACCCGCAGCAAACGAACCGTCGACCCCGCGCACACCCGCCGCCAGCAGCGACTTGCCCCGTTCCAGCGCCCTGCGAGCCCCAGCGTCGACGGCGACAGTTCCCTGCGCGCCGACAGCGAAGGCGATCCAAAGTTTCCTCGCGGGCAGGCGGCTCTCGCGGGCGTGCACCATAGTGCCGCTACCGGCCACACCGTTCACTGCGTCGCGCAACACCGAATCACGGTCCGCGTCCGCGATCACCGAAGACACGCCCGACCAGGCTGCGATCTTGGCCGCATTTAGCTTCGAGGCCATACCACCGCTACCCCGGGCGGAACCGGCACCACCGACAACGGCCTCGGTCTGATGGTCGATGCCCACGATCTCTGAGATCAGCGAAGCTTCAGAGTCGATGCGCGGATCCGCCGTGAGCACACCGGCCGTGTCTGTCAGCAGCACCAGGCGGACGGCGTCGACCAGGTTGGCGACCAGAGCCGCTATCCGGTCGTTGTCGCCGAACCGGATCTCGTCATCGGCAATGGCGTCGTTCTCATTCACCACCGGGACCACACCGAGTTCGAGCAGGCGCTCAAGAGTCTGACGGGCATGCAGGTACTGGGAGCGCACGATGAAGTCGAGCGGTATCAACAGAACCTGGCCGGCTATTAGACCGTGCGCGGCGAACTCCTCGCGGTAGACAGCCATCAGCGCACTCTGTCCAACCGTGGCCACCGCCTGCAGCGTGCGGATGTCCCTGGGTCGCTTACCGCCACCCAAACCCAGCTCGGGCAGGCCTGCGGCAATAGCTCCCGAGGTCACCACGACCACCTGGTATCCGTCAGCGCGCAGCTCAGCGACTTCGGCGCACAGCTTGGCGATACGCGACCGCTGCACGACCCCGTCGTTGTCGGTGATAGACGATGTCCCGATCTTCACCACGACCGTTCTGTTGGTGCTCATGTGTCTGTGTTGGCGCTCATTTGTCCTCTTCGTACTCAAAACTAAACTCTCCGATGCGGACCTCGTCGCCAGTTTTCAGTCCGGCCCGCGCCAACGCCGTGTTGACCCCGAGCTGCTGCAGCCGTTCGGTCGCAAATGCCAGCGCCTGGTCGTCAGTCAGATCACTGAGCGCGACCGCACGCCGGGCGGCACGACCAAGCACCTCCCACGACCCGTCGTCATGACGCCGAAGCTGAATCTCCGCCGACACCGGACGATGGATCACCGACGAGACCGACTCGGCCTGCTGCTCGCGGCTCTCGCCGACCAGTCGCACCAACTCCCCGATCAACTCGCCGATCCCCTCACCCGTGACCGAGGAGACCGCCCCGCCCTCGAAGGAGTGCCCCGGAGCCATGTCGGCGCGGCTCCCGACCACCAGACGCGGCCGGTCCAACAGGTCAGCCTCATAGGAGCCGAGTTCGTTGAGCAGCACCTGCAACTGCTCGTGCGGCGCAACGCCGTCCCACGGCGCCAGATCAAGCAGCACCAGCAGCACCTGCGCCCGCTCGACATGGCGGAGGAACTGGTGCCCCAGGCCCCTGCCCCGGCTCGCACCTTCGATCAACCCCGGGATGTCGGCCACGACCATCTCGAAACCGTCATCAGTGCGGACAACACCGAGGTTCGGCTCGAGAGTCGTGAACGGATAGTCGGCGATCTTCGGCTTGGCAGCCGAGATGCGGCTGATCAGTGTCGACTTGCCGACATTGGGGAAACCGACGATCGCCACGTCGGCGAGAAGCTTGAGCTCGAGCCGCAACCAGCGCTGCTCCCCATGCTCGCCCTGCTCCGCGAACGCCGGTGCTCGTCGCCGGTTCGACAGGAAACGGGCGTTGCCCCGGCCGCGCTCACCACCCTGAGCTGCAAGCCAACGATCACCGTTGTTGACGAGATCGGCCAGCGGTTCGCGAGTTTCGTGGTCGAGCACGACCGTTCCCATCGGCACCGCCACCTCCAGATCCTTGCCCCGCGCGCCGTGCTTCCTGGATCCGCCACCGTGTTTGCCGTTCTCCGCGCGGCGATGGGGGTAGTCGCGGAAAGCCAGCAGCGAAGCGACGTTGCGGTCCGCTACCAGCCACACCGATCCGCCGTCGCCGCCGTCACCACCGTCAGGACCGCCCTTGGACACGTGAGCTTCACGCCGGAACGCAACGCAACCCGCGCCGCCGTCACCAGCGGTGACATGAAGGTTGCATTCGTCGATGAACGTGCTCACCCCGCCAGCGTACGGCACGACTCAGAGGCAGACGCGTTTGCCGGATCGCCACGCGTTGGCGGCGCGCCACTTCCCGCTCTTGCTCGCTGCGCTCACGGGCCGCTCGGGCCACGGCCTCGTTCTGTCGTGGCCGTGTGCGGGGCCAGTCCGCTCGGCCTCTGGGCAATCCGCTCAGGCTGGGATCACATCAACAAGTTTGCGGCCGCGGCGGCGACCGAACTTGACGGTGCCGTCGGAAGTGGCGAACAGGGTGTCGTCACCACCGCGCATCACGTTGTTGCCCGGGTGGAACTTGGTGCCGCGCTGGCGAACAATGATCGCGCCAGCCAGAACCTGGCCACCGTCATAAACCTTGACACCCAGTCGCTGAGCGTTGGAATCGCGGCCGTTGCGGGTCGAACCGCCGCCTTTGGTCTTTGACATTGGGAATCAACCCTTCGATATCTTGGTGATCTCGATGAGGGCCTGAGTCTGACGATGCCCCCATCGCCTGCGATTATTCGACTTGCTCTTGTAGAGAAAACCGTTGATCTTCGGGCCCTTGTGTTCCTCGATCACCCGTGCGGTCACCGACGCGCCCTTAAGTTGATCGGGAGTGGCCAGGACGGTCTCCCCGTCGACGAGCATCACCGGAGCAAGCTCAACATCGGAACCGGGATCACCCAGACGTTCCACCGAGATGGTCTGGCCCTGCTCGACGCGGTACTGCTTACCGCCGGTCTTCACTACTGCGTACATAGGCGGAAGATTCTAACGTACCCGTCAGCCGATCAGACCATCAATCAACACATGACCGTCGCCCTCGCAGGTATCGCAGATGTCCGAGACCGACTCCAGCAGACCCTCCCCTATCCGCTTGCGGGTCATTTCCACCAGGCCGAGGCCCGAGATGTCGAACACCTGCGTTCGGGTTTTGTCACGAGCCAACGCCGCTCGGAACACCTTCATCACCTCGGCACGGTTCTTGGCAATCTCCATGTCGACGAAATCGATCACGATGATCCCGCCGATGTCACGCAACCGCAGTTGATTGGCAACCTCCTCAGCGGCTTCGAGATTGTTGCGGAAGACCGTCTCCTCAAGACTCGACTTGCCGACATTCTTACCTGTGTTGACATCGATCACGGTGAGCGCCTCAGTGGCCTCGATGATCAACGAACCACCGGACGGCAGCCACACCTTGCGATCGAGCGCCTTACGCAACTGCTCGTGTACGTGATAGCGCTCGAACAGCGGCAGCTTCGCGGCTCTCGGATCGTAGTACTCGACGCGTTCCGCCAGTGCCGGCGTGATACTGGAAACGTACGCTCTCACCTCGTCGTAGAGTTCGCGGTTGTCGATGACGATCCCGCGGAAGTCCTTGGTGAACTCCTCTCGGATGATCCGCACCGCGGCTTCGGGTTCCCGGTAGACGAGCGCAGGAGCATTCGTCTTCTTCGCGAGGGTTTCAATCTCGTTCCATTGCGTGACCAGCCGGGCAACATCGCGCTTTATCTCCTCGGCTGTGACCTTCTCAGCCGCGGTGCGGACGATCACACCGTGCTGTTTGGGTTTCGCCTTGTCGAGGATGCCCCGGAGCCTGGCCCGTTCGGTATCGGGAAGGCGTTTCGAGATGCCGTAGGTGGAGGTGTTGGGCACCAGCACCACGAAGCGGCCCGGGAGCGACACCTCCTGAGTGAGCCGCGCGCCCTTGTGGGCGATCGGGTTCTTCGTCACCTGGCAGAGGATCGTCTGGCGGGCCTTCAGCAGCTCTTCGATGCGTGGTTGTTCAGTCGGTCCGCTTTCGATGTCCTCCCGGTCGTACTGCACGTCGCCGCGGTACAGCACCGCGTTCTTGGGGGTGCCGATATCGACGAAAGCCGCTTCCATGCCCGGGAGCACGTTCTGCACTCGGCCGACGTAGATGTTCCCGTGAATCTGGCTCACGTCGTCGGCGGGGCGCGACACCTGATGCTCAACAAGCTTGCGCCCTTCAAGTGTTGCTATCTGCGTCGCCTTGTCACCCACTGACACGCACATCATGTAACGGCCGACCGCCTGCCCCTTGCGAGTCCTGCCACGACGCTGTTTGAGCGTCTTCTCGTCGAGTTCAACCGCATCGTCGATGATCGACTCGACCGGACGATGGGACCTCTGGCCGCGGCCCTGACGGCCCTGGGAGCCTCCGGCCTTGTTGCGTGGGTCGCCCTGGGACTGGTCGGGCGCGGACCCCCTGCCACGGCCCCGTCCGCCGCGCTTGCGACGCCGACGCCTCGATCCACCCTCACTCTGGCCCTGGCCCTGAGAGTCCTGCTGCTTCTGACCCTGGGAGTCCTGCTGCTTCTGACCCTGGTTCGAAGATCCTGACCGCCCGGAACCCTTGCTGCCGGAACCACCACCGCCACGACCGCCGTCGCCACGCACGTCTTTGGGCTTGGCGTCCGAGGAGCCGCGACCCGAGGGCTTGGTGTTGCTGTCAATCAGAGGAGCCGGCCGGGTGTCTCCTATGCGCGGAGCCCGATTCGGAGCCGGCGCTGGGCGAGAATCACCAATTTTCGGTTTCTGGGAACCTTTGGGTGGAGATTTGCCAGCGGATTGAGGTTTGCCAGTGGATTGAGGTTTGGGAGCGCGCGCCGAGGCGTCGCTGTTGTCGGCCTGTGATTTGGCCATAGTTTCGTTCCTTCGTTGATGACACCGGGGAACAGGCGATCATGTCGCCCCCACCGGTGTGGACGAGGCAGCGTCCAGCGGACTGCTGCGCTGCCGATCGTCGGTTTCGTTCATTGTCCATTGGTGAAGCCTAAGCACCCGGTGCTCGATCAGCGGTGGATCAAGAGCGCCCAAGAGTTCAGACACTCGCAGAGCACGCGGTTGGGTGGCGAGTTCAGCGATAAGCCTCACCCCTCCACCCTTCGCTTGTTCAGCTTCGATTGGCCCTTCAACATCGAGACTCAGCACACCGGGGCGCAGGTCGTCCACGACCTTTTTGCCCTTGCGTTCTCTGGATACGACGAGATTCTCTGCGGCGAGCGCTCGAGCCACGGCACCGGCCACGGTATCGGCATCAATGTCGACGACATCGATCTGCCAGGTACAACTTGTGACTGCCTGCTGCAACGACGCAGTCTGTCGGTCAACGGTCACTGCAGCGGTGACTGCCATTCCTTGTGGAAGCTCATTTGTCAGCCGGGCCGGCAGATCGCCCATTTCAATTCCGTTGATTCGTTCGGGATCCAAGTCAATATCAAGATACTCCGCATCTGAGGAATGTCCTGTGGATAGGGCGAGACCAAACGCGATCTTGGGCCGCGGAGAGAATCCCTGACTGTACGCGACGGGGAGTCCCGCGCGCCTGAGTGCCCGCTGGAAGATGCGGGCCACGTCCCGATGCGAGGTGAAACGCACCTTGCCATGCTTGGTGAAGCGGATCCGAACCCTCATGACGCCACGCCGGCTCCACGGCGAGTGTCGGTGCCGTTGAGCGCTTCGCCACGGCGCGGCCGCTGCGCCAGCACCACCGGCACGGCCCCGCCCCCGGTCAGGTCGACCCCGGTCCCCTGGCTGCCCCCCGCGGGAGGAGAGGCCGACGCCACGACATGCTCGATTCCGTAGCCCGTGCAGGCTCCGCAGTCGTAACAGGGTGTCCAACGGCAGTCTTCCAAGCCCAGTTCATTGAGGGAGTCGCGCCAGTCCTGCCACAGGAAGTCCTTGTGCAGCCCCGCCGAGAGGTGGTCCCACGCAAGCACCTCGTCTTCGGTGCGGTGACGGTGGACATACCAGTCGACGTCGCAGCCGTTGACTGCCATGGCCTCGAGCCAGAGGTCGTAGTTGAAGTGCTCCGACCACTCCTGGAACGTGCCGCCTCTGCGCCAGACATACTCGATCACGGGACCTAGGCGGCGGTCACCGCGACTGGTGATGCCCTCGGCGAGGGTTGCCTTGGGATCGTGCCATTTGAGTTGCACGCCCCTGGTCCGTCGCAGATCATCGCGCAGCAACCCGATCTTGCGCGACAGCTCAGTCACAGTGTTCTGGCCGAACCACTGGAACGGCGTGAACGGCTTGGGCACGAAACCGCCCACCGAAACCGTCACCGACGGTGAGGAGTGGTGACTGCGGCCGAGCGCCACACAGTTCCGGGCGAGCTCGGCGATACCGAGCGTGTCCTCGTCGGTCTCGGTCGGAAGCCCGGTCATGAAATACAGCTTCATGCGCCGCCAACCCTGGCTGTAGGCGCTCTCGACCGCTCCGTAAAGGTCCTCCTCCCGAATGAGTTTGTTGATGACCTGACGCATCCGCCAAGAACCCGCCTCGGGCGCGAACGTCAGACCGGTGCGGCGAGCCCGCTGGATCTGAGCAGCGATGCCGACCGTGAACGCGTCCACCCTCAGACTCGGCAGCGCAACACTCACCTGGTCGCACCCGGCGTCGCTGACCGTCTCGCCGATCACCTGCTCGATACCGCTGAAATCTGCGGTCGAGAGCGACGTAAGCGCAACTTCGTCGTATCCCGTGCGGGTCAGACCGTCGGTGATCATGGCGCGAACCTGCTCGGCAGGACGCTCCCGGACAGGCCGGGTGATCATCCCCGCCTGACAGAAGCGACAACCCCTGGTGCAGCCCCTGAAAACCTCCACCGACAGCCGGTCGTGCACAACCTCGGTCAAGGGAACGAGCTGCTGCTTGGGGTAGGGCCAGTCGCCGAGGTCGGCGACCGTGCGCTTCTCCACGCTCGCCGGGACATCGCCGTAGCGGGGCGTGACCTCGGCGATGAACCCGCCCGAGTACGCGACCTCATACATTGAGGGGACGTAGACCCCCGCGATCTTCGACATCTCCCTCAGCAGCGGGGAGCGGGAACCACCAGGGCGCCCTGTTCGCTTCCAGTCGCACAGCAGCTCCGTGATCTCGCCGACGACCTCCTCGCCGTCGCCGAGCACCACAAAGTCGACGAAGTCGGCGATCGGCTCGGGGTTGTAGGTGCAGTGACCACCCACACCGATCAACGGATCGTCGTTTGAGCGTGAAACCGAGCGGATGGGAACACCCGCAAGATCGATGCAGTTGACGAGGTTCGTGTAGGTCAGCTCGGCACTTAGATTGAACGCGATCACATCGAAGTCGCCTGCAGGGCGATGCGTGTCCACCGAGAACAGCGGCAACCGGTCACGCCGCAGCAGGGCTTCAAGGTCGGTCCAGGGCGAATAGGCACGTTCGGCCGCGGCGTCGTCGCGCTCATTGAGAATCTCATAGAGGATCTGCAGACCCTGGTTGGGCAACCCGATCTCGTAGGTGTCCGGGTAGGTCAGCAACCAGCTGACGAGGCCGGGACCGTGAGTCGGCGTCTGCGCGCCCTGCTCACAGCCGATGTAGCGAGCCGGCTTCTGTACCTGCGGAAGCAGGTCTTCAAGGCGGGGCCAAAGCGACGCAGACACTCATTGAGGCTACCCGCCCGCCGTGTCTAACTACGCTCTACAAAATCGAAACGGCGGCGGTAGACGCCCATCACCAGACCCAGCGCCACCATCGACGTGAGCATGGACGACCCGCCGTAGGAGACCAGCGGGAGCGGAATCCCAGTCACCGGCATCATCCCCATGGTCATACCGGCGCTCTGGAAGGCCTGGAACAAGAACATCGCCATGACCCCGATGGTCAACAACCGATCAAACGAGTCGGTCGCTCGCACCGCTATCCGCCAGATCCTGAACAGCATCAACGCATACAGCGCCAGCAACAGGCCCGCCCCACGGAAACCCAGCTCCTCACCGGCCACCGAGAAGATGAAGTCGGTCTGCTGCTCCGGAACAAGGTTCGAACGCGTCTGCGTACCCTGGAACAGGCCCTGGCCGAACAGTCCCCCGTTGCCGATGGCGATCTGGGACTGCTCGACGTTGAACGCCGCACGCGCCGCCTCCGGACCCAGTGCAACGAGTTCCTCCTGATCGAGGACGAAGACCTGGAGCCGGTCCTCCTGAAAATCTGCCAGCACGTCGGACTGGAAGATCACCACCACGACGGCGACCGCTAACACCGTGAGACCAGCGATGAACCGCAGTTGCACTCCGCTCAGGGCGATCATCGCCGCCACGATGACGACATAGACGAGGATCGTTCCCACATCAGGTTGGCGCAGGATCAGAAAGACCGGCAGAGCAGCGAGACCCAAACCGACGAGCAGCTGCCTCGTCCGTACTTCCCCAGCTGACAGGGCCGCGGCAACAACTACAATGAGTATCACCTTGCCCGGCTCCGACGGTTGAAAGCTGAACCCAGCGAAGCTGTACCAGGCGCGTATGCCCCTCACGTTCTCGCCGAACAGCAGCAGACCGCCCAGTAACAGGAGAAGTCCGATGTAGGCCGCGGGAATCCAGGCCCGAATAGAGCGGACATTGAGATGGGCCACGATCACCGCGGCGATCAGTCCCAGAACCACGAACGCGACCTGACGTTCAAGGTAGGAATAGTCGGGCGGCTCGGGCGGCGTCGCCGAGCCGCGCGTAGCGGAGAAGACGAGCACCGCCCCCATTGCGGTGATCAGCAACACCGTGATGATGAGTACCGGGTCAAGGACGAACCACCAGCGCTGATCGTCGTCCTCTGCAAGAGGAGGAGGACGTGAGGTGAACGTTCCCGAGGACGTCACTGCGTCGCTCCGCTGGCTGAAAGCGTCTCCAGCCGTTCGGCATCGCGTGCCGCCAGCAGAGCCTCGATGCGAGCAACCTGCTCGCGCTCGGACTCGGTGAGCGTCAACGCTCGCGGCATGTTGTTGCGTGCGATGGGCTCCAGTATCGCAGCAGCGACCGGCGCGGCCGCGACGCTGCCGAACCCGGACTCCTCCATCACCACCGCGACAGCTATCTCCGGGGGGCCTTCCACGTCTACGCCAGCCTCGGGAAAGTCGCTGGGACCCCAAGCCACGAAGAGGCTCGTGTCCGCCTTGCCGTCAACCTCGGCGGTGCCGGTCTTGCCGGCCACCGGCCACTCGCCGATGGGGAAAGTCCCGCCCTCGAAGGCGCTCGCAGCGGTGCCGCGAACCCCGCCGAACCTGGGAACCCCCAGCAACCCGCTGATGATCGGCCCGGTAACCTCAGGACCCAGGTCGAGTTCGTTCAACACCCTCGGGCCGAACTCGATCAACGAACCGCCCTGCGGGCTCGTGATCCTCAACGCGATATTAGGTTGATGCAGGGTGCCGCCGTTGGCGAACGTGGCATAGGTGTTGGCGAGTTGGATCGGCGTAACCAGTACGTCACCCTGGCCGATCGACAACAGGATCGTGTCGCCGGCGAACCACTGATCGCCGTCGCGGATAAAGACGCCCTGGGAGAACTTGAGGTCGAAGTAGTCGCGGTCCGGGACCACGCCGGAGCGCTCGTAGGGAAGTTGCACTCCGGTGGTACCGCCGAGTCCCAGGAGCCTCGCTGTCGCCTGGATCCCCTCGTCGCCCTCCGGCCCGCGCGCGCGGGTGAAGAACCCCTCACCGGCGAGTCGATAGAAGTAGACGTCGCTCGACACAGTCAACGCGTCGGCAAGGTCCACGTGGCGCGAGCCCACGAAGGGACTGTCGAAAGCGCAGGTGCCCTCCAGTTCGGTGCCGGTTTCGCAGAATGGGTAGATGTAGCTCCCCTCGTCGATCACGAACTCGTCGGTCCCGCCGTAGAGCTCGTCGATAACCCCGTGCTGGACCGCCGCCACGGAAGTGACCAGCTTCCAGGTTGAACCCGGCGCGTAGGCGCCCTGAATCGCCCGGTTCAGAATCGGCCAGTAGTTGTCGTCGGAGGTCAGCAGATCGAACTCCTCGGTGGAGATTCCAGTGGCGAACTGCGACGGGTCGTAGGTGGGGAACGATGCCATCAACAGCACGTCGCCATTCTGGGGATTGATCGCAACCGCAGATCCAGCCGGGGCCAGGACATTGGGCTCCTCGGACTCGAGACGGGTCTTGAGCAGCCCCTGTGCGAGCTGCTCCTCGGCGCGGGCCTGCAGGTCGATGTCGATCGTCAACCAAACATCATTGCCGGGCTTGGGGGTCACACCGGGGTGCTCCCGAATGACCTCTCCCACATTGTTGACCTCCAACCAGCGAACACCGGGAACGCCGCGCAGTTCGAGCTCGAAGATCCTCTCGATCCCGGTCTTCCCGATCTGGCTGTTCAGTTGGTAGGTCTTGGCGTCGGTTGCGTCCAGATCGAGGTTGGCGTTCGCCTGTTCCTGCTCCGCTCGGGTGACGGGACCCACGTAACCCAGAAGGTGCGCGGCAAGCGTGCCGTAGGGGTAGACGCGAATGGTGCGCTGTTCTACACGGACACCGGGAAACTGGTCCGGGCGCTCCCCGAGGTACACCATGAGCTTGGAGTTGACGTCGACCGCGATGGGAATCCGGTCGAACGGGCCGTAGCGGGGATCAGCCACCTCAGCGGCGATCGTCGACACCTTGGTCGGCCGGCCGGAGCGGCTGATCGCCAGAGCAAGCCAGCGGAAGACCTCGAGAGCCTCCTGCTCATCAAGGGTTTCGAGAACCTTGCGGTCGAAGGTCACGACCTGTACGACCTTGTTGTCGACAAGGACACGCCCGTTGCGATCAAGGATGCGACCCCGCTGTGCCTCCTCGTACACCGGCTCAAGCACGTTAGCGATAGCTTCACCCCTCAATTCCTCGTGCTCGATTCCCTGGAGGAACCACAGCCGGGCCACCAGCGCGCCGAAGAGGATCAGGGCCACGAACGCGAAGATCCGGAGCCGCAGCTTCAACTGGTCGTCGTCGACAGCCATCGTCTCAACCCGAAGCGATCATCGAAGGTCTCCCACACCACCGATTGCCGACTGGGCTCCGATGGACCACGCCAGGACGGGCCGTGTCAACGGCGCCGCCACTGCGTTCACGAGCCCAGCGATCAGCGCGACGCGCAGCATCTCCAGATCGATGAGGCCGCGTTGCCCCATGACCTCCCCGAGCAGGGCATAACCGGCGACCGCCGCCAAGGTGCCGACCCCCGCTATCGCGGCCAACTGCAGCTTTGAGTCCCGGAACAGCTCCGCCCCGCCGGTCGCGACTGCGAAGGCCACCATGCAAAAGACGATCGCCGAGAGGCCCAGAGGGGTGGGAAGGTAGATGTCCCAGAACAGGCCGATCACGAACGCCGCGGTCGGTCCCCGGCTCGGCCCGAACCAGTAGCCGAACATCACCGCCAGCAGGACCAGCAGCTCTGGAGCAACCCCGGCGATCCTGACATCAGCGAACACCGTGACCTGCACGACCAGCGCGAGAAGCATCAGTGCGCCCAGCCTCAAGGGGATCATCAGTTCACCTCACCAGCGCCGCCCGTATCGGGAGGATCGAGGAGGTCCGGGTCGAGATCGAGGGGCACGCTGGTGCTCGGCACGACATCCACCAGCGGTGGATCAACACGTTGCTCGGTGACGAGGATCGACACGAACGCCAGATCTTCGATGTCGTTCGCCAACTCCACGAGGACTTCCAGGGCCAACTCGTCCGCGGTGGGGCGCACCTCGACGACCCGGCCGATAGGAACGTCGGCGGTGTAGCGCGAGTCTGCGTCGGTGACGACCGCGGAACCGATCTCCGGCAACAGCGCCAAGTCTGTAATCTTCGGCCAGTTCGGCCCCTGATTGATGATGAACATCCCGGGCTCACCAGGGACCGCATGGCCAAGACCCACATCGTTGGTCGAGAGCAGCCGTACCCCGACAAGCAGACTCGGATCACTCAGCAACTGGACCGTCGAGGTTGCCCCGTCGACCCGCTCGACACGGCCGACGAGTCCCGCTCCGGTAACAACTGTCATACCCTCCGACAGACCGTGGCTGTGCCCCTTGTTGATCGTGACGACATCGCGGGCAAAGTTGCCGACCGGTCCCCTCTCGACACGGGCCGTAACAGTCGTGACGTCTCCGGCATAGGGCAGGTTCAGCGACTCCAGGAGTTGTCGGTAGGCGCTGCCGTCGGCCTCAGCCTGGATCGCCGCACCCCGCATCGCATCGAGCTCCTGTCTCAGCGCGACGTTTTCCGCTTCGAGGTCGTCGTACTCGAACAGAGAATTCCAGATGTCACCGACCGGTGAGAAGATCGTCGCCGCCAACGAGTTGACAGGATGGAGGAGGTCCCGAACGAAGCCCTGCGCGGCCCGCGCCGACTCGAATCCCCGCAGATCGACGGTCAACAAAGTGATGGCGACAAGCGTGAGAAGGATCAGCCGGTGACGAACCCGCCTTGTCCGCTGAGCCAGCGCCATGGGACCGCCCCGCGGTTACAGCTCGCCGGAGCTGAAAACTACGTCTCTCAGGGCCTCGAACTCCTCAAGAACTTGACCTGATCCGATAGCAACCGCATACAGGGGCTGCCGCGCGATCCGAACCGGCATCCCTGTCTCGTCCGCCAACCGCCGGTCGATGTTGCGCAGCAGGACGCCCCCACCCGCCAGCGTGATGCCACGCTCCATAATGTCCGCCGCAAGGTCGGGCGGGGTCTGGTCGAGGGTCGACTTGACAGCATCGCAGACCGCGACGATCGGCTCCTCGAGCGCGTCACGAATGTCCTGAGTGCTCACAACGATGCTGCGCGGCAGGCCGGTGACGAGGTCCCGTCCGCGGATCTCCGCGCACAACTCCTTGTTGAGCGGCGCCGCCGAACCGATCTGAACCTTCACTTCCTCAGCAGTGCGCTCGCCGAGCGCAAGGCCATGCTCCTTTTTGACGTGCTGGGCGATTGCGTCATCAAGTTCGTCACCGCCGACACGGACCGACTGACTCGCCACGACACCGCCGAGGGAGATGACCGCAACCTCGGTGGTCCCACCGCCGATGTCGACGATCATGTTGCCGGTCGGCTCCTGAACAGGAAGGCCCGCGCCGATCGCTGCAGCCATGGGCTCTTCAATGATGTAGGCAGGCTTGCTTGCGCCCGCGTACTCCGCGGCCTCCTGAACCGCACGCTGTTCGACGCCGGTGATTCCCGAAGGAACCGCGATCACCATGCGCGGCCGGGCCCACTTGCGCCGATGCACCTTGCGGATGAAATAGCGGAGCATCTTCTCGCAGATCTCGAAGTCCGCGATGACTCCGTCCTTGAGCGGGCGGATTGCCCGAATGTTGGCCGGGGTGCGCCCGATCATCCGTTTCGCTTCGGACCCCACAGCCAGAGGCCGGTTGTCGGTGGTGTCGATGGCGACCACAGACGGCTCGTCCAGCACGACACCCTCGCCCCGCACATACACCAGCGTGTTCGCGGTGCCGAGATCGACTGCTATGTCACGACCCATCGCAGCCCGCAGACCACCACCCAACCTGTTCTTGAATGAGTCTGCAGCCATTAGCTCGTTGCCTCGTTGCGGTTTCCGAAATTGGCCCGGGAGAGCCCGGCGCGCACGGTGCCGTTCCCCCGCGCCCCAGTGTAGGCAGAAATGCCGACACGATGCCAAGAATCGAATGCGTGCCGCGGCTCAAGGACAAAAGAGCCGATCGGTAGTGCGGTCATCTGAGGTCAGCCTCTGCCCAGGTCCGGGAAGAATATCGCAATCTCGCGTTCCGCGGACTGCCCAGAATCGCTCCCGTGAATCAAATTCTCCGTGAACTGGTAGCCCAGGTCCCCACGGATCGTCCCGGGCGCCGCCTGCAGCGGATCAGTCGTGCCCATCATCTCCCGCACCACCCGCCAAGTCTCGGGAACGCCCTCGACGACCGCTGCAAGCACCGGACCTCGGCTCATGAACGCGACCAGGTCGTTGTAGAACGACTTGCCCTGATGTTCCTCATAGTGGCGGGCGAGGATCGTTTCGTCGAGATCCCTGAGTTCCGCCGCCGCGAGCTTCAGCCCCTTGCGCTCGAAGCGCCCGAGGATCTCGCCCACCAGGCCGCGTTCCACCGCGTCCGGCTTGCAGATGATGAGAGTCCGGTCCATGCGCTGGAAGGCTACCCCTTCGATTTGAAACGTCACCTTCGAATTGAAACGTCACCTTCGAATTGAAACGTCACCGCGATTTCAAACGCGGCCCCCGCGGGAGACCGGCTCGGTCTTCGCTATAGCTCTGCAGCGAATTGGCGTGCGACCTCTAACACGGTCACCGAACCGGCGACCACGATCAGGTCCCCGTCATCGGCCTGGTCGAGAACGAAGTCCAAGGCTGTGTGGATGTCTGCAACGGCCTCAGCGCGCGCACCCAGCGAGACTGCGGTGTCACGAAGCGCGTTCGCCGCAACGCCGCGGGGTGTGGGAGCCGTGGTGGTGACCAGCAGGTCGAAACCGGCCACGCCGAGAGCCCCGAGAACCTCCGCCGGATCCCGCCCGTCCTGGATTCCGAAGACCAAGAATCGGCGGTTCACCCCACCGAAGTCCTCATGGAGCGACCTTGCCAGAGCTTCAGCGCCAGGTGGATTGTGGGCAGCATCAAGGAGCATCAACGGGCCGCGGTGGACCACCTCGAGCCGGCCCGGCGCCTCGACGGAACCGAGGGCCTCCTCCAACACCTCGGAGCTGAGCGCCGCATCGAAAAACTCCTCGACCGCACAGACAGCCAGCGCGGCATTGTGTCCCTGATGGGCACCGTGCAGTCCAAGAAACACTTCAGAATGCATGGTTCGCGGCGTCTCAATGCTCAACAGGCGACCGCCGAGCGCCACCTCGTTGCTCAACAGGGCAGGCGTGACGATGGAGGCCGGCGACTGTGCGGCGACAATCTCTGCGAGTTCGGCGGTGCTCTCGCCGACTACAACAGCCGAACCTGCCTTAACGATCCCGGCCTTCTCCCGTGCCACGCGGTGCCACCAACCCGGCGCCCCATCGGTGTGGTCGCGTCCGACGTTGGTGATCACCGCGACCTGGGCATCGACAACGTTGGTCGCATCGAACCGCCCCAACATTCCCACCTCAACCACCGCCACCTCGACCGCCTCGTTCGCGAAGTGCGCGAACGCAGCCGCGGTAACCGTCTCAAACCAGCTCAACACTTCAAGTTCCGCCGCCTCCACAAGGCGTGCGATGTCACCGATCGCCTGCCCGAAGGTCTGCTGGTCGAGTTCGGCGCCCCCGACCCGGATCCGTTCGCAGGGGGTGACCAGGTGAGGGCTCGTATACAGCCCGACCCGCAATCCCATCGCGCCCAGCAGCGACTCGATCATCCGCGCGGTCGAGCCCTTGCCGTTGGTGCCGGTGATGTGGACGACCCCACACGCATCCTGCGGGTCGCCCAGGATCGCCATGACCTTGAGCATCTTGTCAAGCGAGAGGCCCTTAATGGCTCCCGCACGCGGCTGAACCTCGTAGTTGATCAGCCGATCAAGATGGTCCAGCGCCTCTCGATAGTCCAAGTCTCGAAATCCCGTTGCCTGGGTATCTGACGGCTCGGTCGCCTCAGCTGGCGCGCAGGTCCTCGGCGCGGTCGAGCAGCACCGGCGGTACCTTCGCGAGGACCGTGTCCTCGTCGATCACAACCTGGCCGACATCGTCACGACCGGGAAGGTCGTACATGACGTCAAGCAGAACCTCTTCAAGGATCGCGCGCAACCCGCGGGCCCCCGAGGACCGCTTGATCGCCTCCTCAGCAATAGCCAGAAGAGCAGACGGGGTGAACTCCAAGTCGACGTTCTCGAACTCGAAGATCTTCTGATACTGCTTGACGAGGGCGTTGCGGGGCTCAGTGAGAATCTCCACGAGCGCGTCCACTTCGAGGTGGCCAACCGAACCCTGCACGGGCAGACGCCCGATGAACTCGGGGATCAACCCGAACTTGACGAGGTCCTCGGGCAGCACCTCATCGAAGATCGCGCCGAGGTCCTTGTCCTCAGGGCGTCGGATATCAGCCCCGAAACCGACACCCTGGGTGCCGATCCGACTCTCGACGATCTTCTCGATGCCCGCGAACGCGCCTCCGCAGATGAACAGCACATTGGAAGTGTCGATCTGGATGAACTCCTGGTGCGGGTGCTTGCGTCCGCCCTGCGGCGGTACGGCTGCAGTCGTTCCCTCGAGAATCTTCAGAAGCGCCTGCTGGACACCCTCACCGGACACGTCTCGGGTGATCGACGGGTTCTCGCTCTTGCGGGCCACCTTGTCGATCTCGTCAATGTAGATGATCCCGGTCTCAGCCTTCTTGATATCGTAATCGGCCGCCTGGATCAGCTTCAACAGGATGTTCTCAACGTCCTCGCCAACGTATCCCGCCTCGGTGAGCGCAGTGGCGTCGGCGATCGCGAAGGGCACGTTGAGCATCCGGGCTAGGGTCTGGGCCATCAGCGTCTTGCCGCACCCGGTCGGGCCGATCAGCAGGATGTTGGACTTCGACAGCTCGACCTCGGAATCAAGCTGGGAGCCCAGTTCCACCCGCTTGTAGTGGTTGTAGACGGCCACTGAGAGGATCCGCTTGGCGTTGTCCTGACCGACGACGTAATCGTCGAGGAACTGGTAGATCTCCCGCGGCGATGGCAGCACCCCCAGGCTGTTTTCGGAACCCTCCGCCAATTCCTCCTTGATGATCTCGTTGCACAGACCGATGCATTCGTCGCAGATGTAGACCCCAGGACCCGCAATGAGCTTCATGACCTGCTTTTGTGTCTTCCCGCAGAAAGAGCACTTCAGCAGTTCTCCACCTTCGCCGAATTTGGCCACTGGTTCCTTCCCTGCTTTCTGGATCTGGTCGGATTCAGCCGATCACTGCGATCGCACCGCTGTTGTCCACAGCATTACGCGTCTCAATCACCTCATCGATTATGCCGTACTCTTTGGCCTGAAGCGCGGTCATCACGAAGTCTCGGTCCGTGTCGGAGGCGATCTTCTCGACCGACTGACCGGTGTGCTGGGCCAGAACCTGCTCCAACGAGACCTTCATCCGCTGGATCTCGGCGGCTATCAACTCGATGTCGCTGGCCTGCCCGCGGGCACCGGCATAAGGCTGATGAATGAGGATCCGCGCGTGCGGCAGCGCCAGGCGCTTGCCCGGTGCACCGGCCGCCAACAGGACCGCTGCGGCCGACGCTGCCTGACCGAAACAGATCGTGGTGATGTCGGGCTTGATGTAGCACATCGTGTCGTAGATCGCGAACAGGGCGTTGATGTCGCCGCCCGGTGAGTTGATGTACAGGTTGATGTCCTTGTCAGGGTTCTCCGACTCCAGGTGCAGCAGCTGGGCACAGATCAGGTTTGCGATGGTGTCATCGATCGGCGTGCCGATGAAGATGATGTTCTCCTTCAACAGACGGCTGTACAGGTCGAAGGCCCTTTCTCCCCGGTTCGTCTGCTCCACGACGGTGGGAACAAGGTAGCTGCGAGGGTTGATGTCAGTCATTGGTCGTCTCCATCGTCTGTCGGTGCGTCGTGTGTGACTGGTTCGTCGGTGGCCTGTTCGTCGCTGGCTTCGGATGACACCGCTGCTCTCAGATCAACCGCAGCACCGGATTCGTCGACAATTTCAACGTTGTCAAGAAGCCACTCTAGGGCCTTGGACTTGGCGAGATCCGCACGCAGCAACGAGAGTTGCCCCAATTCTCTGAGCCGCTCCATCTGCTCAGAGCCGTCGGCACCGACACTCGCGGCCATTTCATCGATCGTCTCGGTGAGTGTGTCATCGTCGGGGTCGAGTCCCTCGGCCGCAGCGATCGCCCGCAGAGCCAAGTCGACCTTGACCGCGTTCTCAGCAGACCCCGCGAGCTCAGAGCGCAGCTGATCGATGTCTTGGCCCGTCTGGGCGAAGTAATCGTTCGGGTCGACTCCAGACTGCTGCAGATTCCCGAACAGTTCCTGGAGCCGACCATTGATCTCGTCGGTGACCATCACCTCAGGGACCTCCTCGGTCACCAGATCAGCGAGCGCCTCGGCGATCTTCAGGTCAGCGGCGCGACGGGCCATCGACATCTTCATCGAAGCGAGACGTTCACCGATGTCAGCGCGCAGTTCATCGACCGTCTCGAACTCGGTTGCTTCGGTTGCCCAGGAGTCGCCGAGTTCCGGCAGAACCGCTTCGCGTACATCCAGGACATCGATGACGAAGTCGAGGGGCTCGGGCTCGTCGGGGTCCGGATGGGCGGCTTCGAAGGTCACCTCATCACCGGCGACGGCACCACGGAGGTTCTCGTCGATCTCCGCCACTACGGCACCGGTGCCCACCTCGTAGTCGTAGTCGTGGGCTGACAAACCGGGCAGTTCCTCACCGCCGTGGCTGCCGACGATGTCGATGCTGACCTGATCACCGTCGGTTGCAGGCCGATCCACGGTCTGGAACACGGCATGCTCGGCTCGGAGCCGATCGATCTCGGCGTCGATGTCCTCATCTGTCGGGTCAGGGCTCGGGACCTCGATGCGCAGGCCGTTGTAGCCGGCCACTTCGATCACGGGTCGGATCTCGACCGTCGCGTCGAAGACCACCGCGCCCTCCTCCTGCCCGGCAACGATTTCGATGTCGGGCGAGTCGATCGCGTCCACATCATGTTGGACCACGGCCTGCTGGTAGTAGCCGGGCAGTTCCTCACGGAGAGCCTCCGAGCGTCCGTACTGGTGCCCGAGTTGGACCTCGAGGATTCGACGCGGGACCTTGCCCTGTCGAAATCCTGGTATCCGGACCTGTTTGGAGATGCGCCTGAACGCCTCGGAAACCGCTGTGTCGAACTCCTTCTCGTCAACCTCGACCGTCAACTTGACCTTGTTGTCGTCAAGGAACTCGATACTGCTCGTATTGCCATTGTTGTTCACCCGAAAGAGCCTAACGGCACGCGGGATCGACTCAATTGCCCAAGATCGTCGTCACCCGAGTTCAGGTGCTCACCGGCGCTTTGACGCCGAGACGGTTCAATTCCCACACAGGCCGCTAACCTCCCGTTAGCCTCGAAGGCATCGCGGGTGTAGTTCAACGGCCAGAACCTCAGCCTTCCAAGCTGATGATGGGAGTTCGATTCTCCTCACCCGCTCCATCCGAACGCTCATAGGAGGTTCCGCGTTCAGGTCATTGCACGGTGGATCGAACTGGTGTGACCGATTTCGCAATCGGATCGCAATCGGATTATTGGCCTCTAACCTGCGGCTGACGGATACAAATGCGCCATCGTGCCAGGTTCCACCCGACAGGTCTCGATGAAGTCGTCGACATCATCTCGCTTTAGCCGGATCACGCGACCGAACTTGTAAGCCGGAATCAGACCCTCGTCAATGAACCGGTACAGGGTCCTCGGCGTGATGCCCAGGCGGTCTGACGCTGCCGGAGTTGACAACCAAACCACATCATCTGCAACTTGCTCGGGCATTCTGCCTCCCTTCAGAAGAAAATTCCCCTGATGATTTACGCTAATTTACAGGGATTTTAGGCCGATCACATCGGTTGTGGGCCAGCAACATCAAAATTAGCGGTGGAAGTCTGAATTTTCTGCTGTTACGGTCTGGCAGAGAGCCGATCAGGAGCGGGAACTGTCTGGTCGGCTCGGCGGGGCGAGCGCCACGAAGGCGCACGCCAAGAGGCGGAGGAGTTCAGGCGGCTATGACAGATCCAAGGACCGACGGCGTGGACGCGGCGGTACCGGAAACGGCGGGTGTTAAGCGATCCATCATCTCGCGCCGCAGCCTTCCCAACGGACGAGCCCTAGTCGGGGCACTGCTGGTCACGGTCGCGGCGGTAGGAGCATTCATGTTCTCCACCAGAGGCGAGAGCGGGCCCGAGAACGAATACCTCGTACTGCTCAGAGACATCGACGCTGGCGGGTCGGTCGACACCGCTGATGTTGCGTACGAACCAATGACGCTCAGCCCGGAACTGGCCGAAATCGCCTTCCCCTCGACACGAAGCGGCACGACCGCTCTCGTCGACGGCGCGACAGCCCTGCGTTTCCTGCATGCAGGCGCGTTGCTGCTCGCTCCCGATCTGCGCGGCGCCAACCGGATCCTCGACGCAGAGACAACCGAGATACACGAACTGACCCTTCCCGTGCCGGTCGACCGCACACCTGAGGTGCTTGCACGGGGCGACCGAGTAGCCATCCTCGCCTACGACTCACGCAACGACGCAACCTGGACCGCTGTCGACGATGGACTGGTTCTGGACTACAGCACCTCTCGCGACAGCATCGGGTCAAGCTCGCACGGCCGTCTCACGCTGGCGCTGAGTGATCCACACGGCGTCGTGCGCAGCGCGCACCTGTCATTTCTTGAACTCACCGTGGTGCTGACGACGAGAGCTGCCGAAGACGAATATCCGGAGCACTACGGCGGTCCGGCCCGCGCCGATCCACTCGACGAGGGTGCGTCCCCGGGTGCAGCGCCCGACGACACCGACCTGACTGACAGCTTGGAGTTGGTGCAATGAACGATGATCGCTGGGTTGTTCTCGGTCTCGGCCATCCCAGAGCCGAATGGTTCAGCAGACTGTCGCGTTGGTCGACCGCTGCGGCCGTCCCGGTCGACTTCATCAAGTGCATCTCAAGAGACGAGGTGCTGGCACGACTCAACGGTGGAAGGTCATACTCCGCGCTTCTCGTCGGCGGCGACATCGTCGGACTCGACCGCGACCTGATCGACAGCGTTCGCATTGCGGGCGGAGCGGTCATCGTCGTGGGTACCACCTTCGAACGGGACTGGAACGAACTCGGCGTGGCCACACACCTGCCCGAGGAGTTCGAGCGGTCGGACCTGCTCGGCGCGCTCACCGACCACGCCGCGCCGATCGCGAACATCGCCGCGGTCGTCGGCGACTCCCCTATCCCGGCGTCCCCGACGTGGCGCGGTCGACTGATCGCCGTCACCGGGCCGGGAGGAGCCGGATCATCGGTCGTGGCTATGGCCGCGGGACAGTCGTTCGCCAAGGAGCCAAGCAACCACTCGATGGTGCTGCTGGCAGACCTGGCTCTCAACGCCGAGCAGGGAATGCTGCACGACGCGCGCGAAGTGATTCCCGGCGTGCAGGAGTTCGTAGACGCGCACCGTGTCGGCCGAGTACCCATCGAAGTGATGCGATCACTCGTGTTCGAGGCCGTCGACCGCGGTTACCACCTGCTGCTCGGCCTACGCCGCCATCGTGACTGGACGGCGATCAGGCCTCGATCCTTCGAATCCGCGCTTGACGGGATGCTACGCGCCTATCGCCTAGTCATAGCTGATATCGACAACGACTTTGAAGGCGAGCACGACACTGGTTCGCGAGACATCGAGGACCGCAACCACATGGCCAGAACGGTCGCCGCCAGAGCCGACCTCGTTGTCGTCGTCGGCCTTGCCACCACCAAAGGAATCCACTCGTTGACACGAACGATCCGTGAGCTCGTCGCCATGAAGATCGAATCGGAGCGGATCGTCGCGGTACTCAACCGAACCACTCGCAACCCCCGACGCCAAATCGACGCTGCGGACGCCCTCGCGAGCCTGCTGGCGCGCGACGAGCGCGTCGGCGACATCGGCGACCCCATCTTCGTGAGCGATCGAGCCGATATCGAGGACGCCCTTCGTGACGGTGTTCGGCTGCCTAACAACGCAGGAAAGTCGTTGCACCGCCAACTCTCCAACCGACTCCTGACGCCGGTGGGGGAATGGAGCTCACAAGACACTTCCGAGACCCCCGAACTGGTGCCGGTAGCGCCCGGATCGCTCGGGCACTGGAGCGACCAGAGCTGACTGTGACAACCATGACCATTACCGACGACGTGACTCCGCTAGCCGAGATCGAGACCAGGGTCAAAGAGCGCGCCAAACATGAAGCTCTCGACCTCAACGCGGTCGAGAGCACCCAAGCGCTATCCGTACTGGTCGCGGACGAGATCCGCCATTGGAACGACGATCATCGCCGCGGCATCCGCCCGTATCCCCTCAGCTATCCCGAGATCGTCTCAGAACGAGCGCTCCGCAATCTGACCGGGTACGGCCCCCTCGGCCCCCTGCTCGAGGACGCCGACGTGTGGGAGATCATGATCAATGCACCCGACGCCATCTTCGTGAAGCGCCATCGAGGCACCAGCGGATACCACGACGAGGTGTTCCACAACGACGAGCACGTGGTCCGCACCCTCACCAAAGTGCTCGACGATGCATCCAGTGCGCACCGCAAACTCGATCCCAGCGAGGGGCTCCAGGACGCGCAACTCGACAGCGGAGCACGCCTTCACATCGTCCACGGCGACGTCGCCCGCGGCGGTCACATCATGGTCAATGTTCGCAAGTTCACCGGTATCGCCTTCCGTAACCTCGACGAGCTCGTGGGGCGGGAGATGCTCTCGGCTCCGGTGGCCGATTTTCTCCGCGGCTGCGTCGCGGCGAGGCAGACGATGGTGTTCGCGGGTGCTCCCGGAGCGGGAAAGACCACCATGCTCAACTGCTGCGTTGCGGAACTAAATCCGTCGTTGAGGGTAGTAGTTGCCGAAGAGGTGTTCGAAGCGGACATACCCCTGCCCAACGTGGCCAGCATGCAGACTCGGGCGGCACGCTCGGACCGGCCCGAGGTCGACCTCCGGCGCCTCGTTGCGGGGTTCCTGCGAATGGCCCCCGACGTGGCGATCGTCGGCGAGGTCCGCGACCGGGAGGCACTCCCCCTCCTGTTGACGCTCTCATCAGGCGTCAAGGGCTACACCACGATCCATGCGGGGTCCGCCCGCCAGGCACTGACACGTCTCCGCTTCATCTGCCAGCTGGCCGACACCAGCAACGAGTTGCCGATGAGCGCGCTCAACAGCCTTGTGAGCGAGGCAATCGATGTCGTCGTCCACTGTGTTCGGACCCGTACCGGACCGCGGGTCGGCTCGATAATCGCGGTCGAGGATCTGGTGGGAACGGTCGACGGCACAGCCTTCACGACGACCGACGTGTTCGTCCGCGACAGTCTGGACAGCCCGCTTCGCTGGTCGGGACTTATCCCGGCGCGTCTCGGGCGGGCCTTCTCCGAGAACGGACTGGACCTCCGTTGCATCCTGGAGCCAGGCGGAGCCTCTCGATGATCCCGCTGGTGATCGCCGTCACTGCCGGGTTCGGCGTGTTCTTGATGTACTCAGCACTTTCTCTGGGTTGGAGCGGACTGGGACTGGGGCCCCGAATCGGCTCGGCGTCTCGGTCCCAGCGGGGCGTCGGGACCTTCGATGTCGACGTCTGGTTGCAACAGGCCGGTCTCGAGGGCACCGACAAGAGAGAGTTCCTCGTGGTGGTCGCATCGTTGTTCGCCGTCGGCTTCCTGCTTGCCTACGCAGCCTTCGGAGGCGCGGTACCGGCCCTGGCGATAGGAGCATTCGCGGCATCGTTTCCGATTGCGTCGTATCGCTGGCGCCGAATCAACCGGCGCCGACGGGCACAGGAGGCATGGCCGCGCATGATCGAGGAGATCCGTCTCCAGACCTCGTCACTGGGACGTTCCGTCCCTCAGGCGCTGTTCGAGGTCGGTCGGCGCGGCCCAGAGGAACTGCGGGGCGCATTCGAGGCTGCCCACCGCGAGTGGCTGCTCACGACCGACCTAGCCCGCACGATCACCGTGTTGAAGCACCACCTGGCCGACCCCACTGCTGACATGGCCTGCGAGACTCTTCTGTGCGCCCACGAACTCGGCGGGACCGATCTCGACGGGCGCCTCGAAGCACTCGCCGAAGACCGCCAGTCCGACGTGCAGGGCCGCAAGGACGCCTACAGCCGGCAGGCGGGCGCCCGTTTCGCGCGTCTGTTCGTGTTCTTGGTGCCGGCGGGGATGACTCTTGCCGGGATGTCGATCGGCAACGGCCGCGCCGCCTATCGCAGCAGCACCGGGCAGATCATCGTGATGGTCTCCATCGCCATGGTCATCGCCTTCTGGGTCTGGGCAGGGCGGGTGATGCGTCTCCCAGAGGCGCAGAGGGTATTCAAGGACTGATCGTGCGCGCACTCGCGATCCTGTCGCTGTCGGCTTTCGTTGGTATGGCGCTGCTGCTGTCTGAGCTGCGCTGGATCAACCGGCCGCGGATGACGGACCGGCTCAGCCCGTACGCACCGGGGTTCGCCGCTAATGGGCGTCTCGGGCTGCTCTCGGTCGCTTCCTTCCGTGAAGTCATCGCTCCTTTGTCACGGGCTGTCGGCGAACGGGTCGCTCGTGGTTTCGGGGTCAGTGAAGAACTCGGCGTCCGGCTCCGCCGCATTCACTCACCCTGGGATGTGACAGCGTTCAGGGTCCGCCAACTCGGCTGGGCCAGCGCTGCCTTCGTGGCCGCAACCCTGGCCGCTGTGGGACTCGGACTGCCCACACTGTTCGCGGTCCTGGCAGTCCTGGGAGCGCCGATACTCACATTCCTGATTCTTGAACAGCAGGTGGTCGGTGCTTCCTCGGCGTGGCAGCGACGGCTGTTCCTGGAGTTGCCCGTGGTGGCTGAACAACTCGGGATGCTGCTGTCGGCTGGATGGTCTTTGAGCGCGGCCCTCAACAGAGTCGCGGAACGCGGCAGCGGCAACTGCTCCGAGGACCTCACCAGAGTGATGCAACGCACGCACCAGGGCCTCACCGACGCAGAGGCTCTACAGGAGTGGAGCGATCTGGTAGGCGTTGAAGCGGTTGAGCGTCTCGTCTCGATTCTGGCCCTGAACCAGGAGACATCCGATCTCGGGAGGCTGATCTCAGAGGAGGCCCGCGCCATTCGCCGCGAGAACCAGCGTGAGTTGATCGAAGCTATCGAGAAGCGCACGCAGCAGGTCTGGATTCCAGTGACCGCGGCCACTCTGGTCCCCGGTCTACTGCTGATGGGCATCCCGTTCTTAGACGCCCTAACCCTCTTCTCCACCAACTGAACGGCACCGCTGTGGGCGTCTTGACCACGTCGCAGCGGGTTTCTGATCTGGTCAACAGGACCGTCACAGGTCCACCGAAATTGCACTTCAACCCACAATGACAAGGGACAACAACCATGAACATCTACTCCATCACCTGGATGCAACTCCAGATGCTCGTCAGCTACGCCAACAAACGCACCGGACGCCTGGTCGGCGACCGTGGTGAGGGCGTCATCAGTACCGCCATCGCAGTATTGATCACCGCCTTCCTGGGTGCAGCCATGTGGGTTGGTTTCAACACCATCTGGAAGGGTGCGGAGACAACGATCACCACAGAAGTCAACAAGATCGGCAAGTAGGGCTTCGCAGTTGCATTCGCGTCAACCGTTCGGTCGACCGGCAGATCAGCAGCGGGGCGCCGGCCTCATCGGCATGAGCGCCGGTTTCCTGGTGTTCATGCTGATGATGCTGGCGGCAGTCCAGATCCTGTTCAACCTCTATGCGACGTCGATGGTGACCGCCGCGGCGCATGACGCAGCCCGGCAGGTCGCCGGGTTCGACGCTGACGCGGACCGCTGCGGGGCAGTGGCGGGTGCCGAAGCAGCGTTGCTTCGGTCGCTCGGTGACTACTCCACCGCCGGTCATGTCACGCTGCACTGGACCTGCAACAACCCCGACGTAGTGAGGGTTCGAGTCGTAGCCCGACACCCGTCGGTGCTGCCTGCACGACTCGCCGGGTTGAACTCGCTGGCCATGCTTGACCGCACTATCGAGATCCGAACAGAGACCCGCAGATGACTGCCCCGCACGCTGAGACGGGCGCTCAGACCGAGTCGTCGGCATTCGGGCCCGACGGAGTCCCGTCTATGAGCGCCTCGGCACGCCAATCTCCTGCTTCTAGGCGGCTGCGCGGCGACACGGGCCAAATCGGCGGGTTCGAGGTGCTGCCTTTCGGGTTCCTGCTCTTCGTCAGCGTCACCCTTCTGTTGGTCAACGTCTGGGGCGTGATCGACGCCAAGCTGGCCGTCACCTCAGCAGCGCGGGAAGCAGCGCGGGTCTATAGCGAGTCCGACGACGAGAGCAGTGCGCGTCTCGCCGCGGTCGCCCGCGCCACCGAAACGCTCACTGCCTACGGTCGAGGCGGACAACGTGGGTCAATCGACGTACCGGTACTGCCGCGACTCGAACGGTGCGCGCGCTTGACCGTGACCGTGAGCTACGAGGTCCCTGGAATTGCGGTCCCGTTCCTGGGTGGTCTGGGAACACGAACAGTCTCATCGTCGTTCACAGAGATCGTCGATCCCTACCGGGATCGTATCGACGGCGACGCCCGATGCTGAGCGGCCGCACGGTGCGTGCAGCAGCCGCAACGCCGAGACCCGGAGACGACCGCGGCACGGTGCTGCTGTTGTTTCCGGCTGCGTTGATGGTCATGGTGATTCTGGGCGCGATAGTTGTCGATGTCGGTTACACAACGATCCGCGGCCGAGAACTGCGAGCGGTCGCAGCGTCAGCGGCCAACGACTCGCTGGCCGCGCTCGACATCCACGAGTTGCGAGGCTCTGGACAGACCGTGATCGACGCCGCCGCGGCTCACAGGATCGTCGCTCGTGCCATCTCGCGGGGACCTCTTCCCGATGCGCAGATAACTGAAATCGAGATCAATGGACTCGAGATCGCCGTGACACTCGAGCTCGAAATTGAACTGGTGATGGCACCGGCGCTGGGGAACCTCACACGGGTGACGCTGGTGAGAACCGAAAGGGCAGTTGTCGTCGCCTAGCGCGCTGCCGCTGTCCGGTTGGTAGCGTCACCGGCTGGGTTCGCGGGTCAGGTCTCAGAAATAGACAGTGTGCTTGGCTCTCTCGACCACCTTGTCGAGGTCGTCGGTCCACGCGCCGAGCGACAGGTACTTAGCTCCGCCGTCGGCCGCGACTGCCACGATCGTGGCCCGGTCGATCCTCTCGGCGACGCGGACCGCGCCGGCCATCGACGCCCCGGTGGAGATGCCGCAGAAGATTCCCAACTCAGCCAAGCGGCGTGTCCACTCGAGGGATTCGCGGGGACGCACGATGCGCTTACCGTCGAGCAGGTCCACCCCACCCCACCGTTCAAACACCGGCGGGATATAGCCCTCGTCGAGGTTGCGGAGCCCTTCGACGAGCTCGCCGACGGGCGGTTCCACAGCCAACACCTCGATATCGGGATTCTGCTCCTTAAGGAAGCGGCCGACCCCCATCAGCGTGCCGCTGGTCCCCAGTCCGGCGACGAAGTGGGTCACATCCGGAACCTCGGCCCAGATCTCAGGACCCGTCGACTCGTAGTGGGCACGCGGATTGGCCTCGTTCTCGTACTGGTACAAGAAGACCCAATCGGGGTTCTGTTGCGCCAATCCTTGGGCACGGAGCACCGCACCGTTGGAGCCCTCGGCCCCCGGCGAGTCAATGATCTCCGCACCGAAGAGCTCGAGCATCTGCCTTCGTTCAACCGAGGTATTGTCCGGCATGACGATCTTCACCCGGTAGCCGCGGACACGGGCAATCATCGCTAAGGCGATACCGGTGTTGCCCGACGAGGGTTCGATGATGGTCGCTCCGGCAGTGAGCGTGCCGTCGGCCTCAGCAGTCAACACCATCGACCGGGCGATCCGGTCCTTCACCGAGCCGCCCGGATTCTGGCCTTCGAGCTTCAGCAGGATCCTCGCCTCGGCGTTGGGGCTGAGCGCGCTGACATCAACGATCGGTGTGTTGCCGATCATGTCGATCACCGAACCGTAGACGGTCACCCGTCCGCTCCGTTGGTCACTCCGTCGGTGAACAGCTTCACCGGTTCCTCAGTGATCTGCTCATCGGAGATCCTGTAGCAGCGCAACGACGGATCGGGATGCTTGAGCGAGACGATGATGAACCGCCACACACCGAACGGATCGAACCGCGCAGCGTCGGCCACATCTGTCGGCGACGGGTAGTTGGTCGTGTGGGTATGGGAGTGCATAACCCCGATCACCGCCGAACCGTCGTCGTCCGCTGCACGCTCGACTCTCAGGATCTCGGCGCCGTCGAGTTCGTAGATGCGGCTCGAACGGGCGGTGTTGGTCATCGGGAAGAACCGTTCAACACGATCACCTCCGTACTGGCCGACAAAGAGACCGCACGCTTCGTCGGGCAGCCCCGCGATCGCATGGCCGAGCATCTGGTAATGAAGCGACGCGGGGATCTCCAGCACGCGCGCCAAGGGTAGCGCGACCCGCAGTTGGCCCCATTAGCGTTGCGGGAATGGCGAAGTCGAACAAACCACGCGATCTTCCCGCCGGGGCCACGGCGGTGGCCACCAACCGCGTGGCCCGCCGCGACTACACGATCCTGGACTCCCTGGAGGTCGGAATGCAACTGCACGGCAGCGAGGTCAAGTCCCTCCGCGAGAGCAGGGTGCAGTTGGCCGAGAGCTACGCCATAATCTACCGCCGCGAGCTCTGGCTCGTCGGGCTGCACATATCGGCCTACTCCCATTCCGCCACCGCCTACGCCCACGAACCCGACCGGCGACGCAAACTGCTCGCCCATCGCCGCGAGATCGACCGTTGGGCCTCAAGGCTGGATGGCGAGAAGCTGGCGCTGGTCCCCCTTGCGCTCTATTTCGTCGGCGGACGGGCGAAGCTCAAACTGGCGCTGGCCCGTGGCCGAACCCAGGCCGACCGGCGCCAGGACATCGCCCGCCGCGACGCCGACCGTGAGGCGCAACGAGAGATGGCCCGCTCCCACCGCCGCTCGGACATCTGACAAGCGATCAATACGATCAGCGGCTCGGTGCCGAACCGTGACTTATCGCCTCAGTGGTCGATTGGGGCCGGTACGAGACGGTCGAGTCCATCACACCGGGCCGATTCAATCCCAGGACTGAGGGGTTCGGGAGAATACCTCGTTGAGCAGCGGGACGAAGTCTTCGACCTGAAGATCGTCGTAGTGGGGGTCGAAGCAGTTCTGGTCGTAGGACGCGCAGAAGTCGATACACCGATCGAAGTGCGGCGACTCGGAGTAGCGGTCGCGTGCATCCCGGTCACCGCCTAGGTGGTGAAAGTAGTAGTAGCCCTGGAACAGCCCGTGGTGGCGGACCACCCAGGCGGTCTGCACGCTCACGTATGGAGTGAGGATCGCCGCTGCCACCTCGCTGTGGTTCGCCGGAGCGAGCACATCGCCTATGTCGTGGAGCAGCGCTGCCACCACGAAATCGTCAGGTTCTCCGTTGCGCAGCGCCCGAGTGGCGGACTGGCGACTGTGGCGGGCCCGATCGATCTGATACCCGAGCGTGGGACCCTCAAGCAGACGGAGTGTGGTCAGCAGATGCCCGACGAGCGTCTCTGCAGCGTGGTCCTGGTACAGCTTCTCGAGCTCGTGGTAATCCCCGGCGGTTCCGTCAGCCATCTCCGTCCAGTCAACGGTGAATGCCTCGGCCATCTGTCTCTACCCCCTCCTATGGTTCCAGTCGACCCATTTTGTGTGGCGGCTGATCCCAGCCTAAGGGCGGGGTGAACCCGGCGGGAATGAGACCTTCATGATTCTCGGGCCGCGCACTTGACCGCCCGCCCACTTCATGGAGGCGCGATCGCTGACATGGAACTGCGGAATCCGTTCGAGCCAGACGCGCAGGGCAACGTTCATCTCCAAGCGGGCCAGGTTCGAACCCGCACACCGGTGGATCCCCGATCCGAACGCAACATGGCGGTTCCGTTGACGGTCGATGACGAACTCGTCGGGGTCCTCGAAGTGATCCGGGTCATGGCATGCTGCCGGGAAGTTCATGAGCACCTTGTCACCCCGTTGTATTGTGACACCGCCATACTCGACGTCGGTATCGGCGATTCGAGCCATGGTGACCGGGGCGTAGTAGCGCAGGAACTCCTCCACTGCGGTGGGTAGCAGGTCGGGTTCCGCGTTGAGACGGGCGAGGTCGTCGGGGTTGGTCCCGAGGTGCCACAGGGCCGACCCGATGGAGCTCCAGGTTGTGTCGATCCCAGCCACCACCAGCAGGTTCGCGATTCCTATGACGACCTCCGGGGTGATCTCGGCATCGTCGTCGAAGGGTTCCATATGGAGCATCTCGGTCAGCAGATCATCTTTGGGGTTCTCGACCCGATCGTGGACCTCCACCCCGAGGAAATCAAGCAGAGCGTCACGGGCGGCCATCCGCTTCTCGTGGTCCAACAGGCCCTCTCCCAACAGGTCGTTGACCCAGCTCACGAAGGTGTCGGCCATACCGGGATCGACACCGAGCAGGTGGGCGATGACCCTCGGCGGGATCTGCTGCGAGTAGTCGACGGCAGCATCGCACTCGCCGTCGGCGATGAACCCGTCGATCAGCGAATGCGCCAACTCCTCGGTGTAGTCGGTGTAACGGTTCACCGTCTTGGGTGAGAACGCCGGCAGGATCATGCGCCTGGTCCAGGTGTGGATCGGGGGGTCAGCGGTGATCGGCGCCGCCGCGATCTGCTGTTCGTAGAGGGACTGTTCGGGGAAGTCCGGCGGTGGCGGCATCACCAGCGGTGCCCGCGACGACAGCTCGGGAACCATTTTCGCCAAGGCGCGGACGTCGTCGAAACGGGTCGGGTTCCAGGAGCCCTTGAGCCGTTCGGTATGGGCGATCGGGCATTTCTGGCGCATCTCCCGCCAGATCGGCACGGGATCCTCGATATAACTCGGGTCGCTGATGTCGTAGTCGGTGGTCCAGTCGGTGACCGGTGTGGGCTCGGACATTGCGGAAACGCTAACGCATCGGGCTCGCTGTTGGGGACCCCGCGCAGGTCTTTTCTGCGGCATGTGTCGTGGGGCCGGGTTACGCTTGGGGTCCTCGCCTGGAGGCCTTCTCGGAAGGTCTCGTCGGGGAACGCATTTTGACAATCGACGACATGCACAAGGGGCTGATCGGTTTCGACGTTGGGACCGGGATGTGCCGACGTGCGACCGGAGTTGCTCAGACTCCCAAAACGGGGCACCAACAGAGACGCCGATACGGACGATCTCGTTCTCGCCGCCTGACTCGTCAGTAGGTAGAGAATCATCGCGACCAGCAATGGCACGCGGGGCCTGACTGCCGCAGCCTGGCACCAGAAGCGGTAGTGGACAGCAGGGAAAGACCGCTGACTGACGGGAAAGACCCCTGACCCCAAAGAAAGTATTGGTGGCGGGCCCTAGTGGCCCAACTCACCCGGGAGCGTGGCAGCCATGAGCCACACCCACGGGAATGGTCGTAGCGCGGCGGGCAACCACCCGACGGACGAGGGTTCGATTCCCTCCAGCTCCACTCTTGGTGTCTCAGCCAATTCGGGACTTTTCTGTTCGCTGGCAGCGAGACGGTGGCAGTGCGGCACGCTACGCCGAGAGCTTCGCGCAGTCGGCGAATGCGCGTCGTTTCGGTGAGTCGGGGCATGACGTGCATGTTGGACATTCTGTCGATGCCTGAGTACCCTCGCACCGCATGGAGCGAAAGACCAAAATCCCCGATCCACTCACAGGCGAGTTGATGGAAGTCACGGAGATCGGCCACCGCTCCAGCGGGGAGCACTGGAACGAGTACCTGCTCGACGACGGCACCGTGGCCCGCGTCAAGCTGATCGTGACCAATATCTACAGGCTTGACGACACCGTCAACGAAATAGGCGAACCGGTCTATGTCGTCCAATCCAGCAACGTTGTTTCAACTTCTGTTCCCGAGGAGTTGATACAGCAATGACAACCCTGACCGACGACAACCGACATCATCAAATCGATACACAGACTCCCGCTAGGTTTCTATTCGACCGTTCAAGAGTGTGTCCAGTTGACGCACACAAAGACGCTAAACGTACATGGGAAACAGAAGGAGGGCCTGAAGGCGCGACACTACGGGACCGCATCTACCAGAAGATTCTCAGCAACTGGGTCGATGCCGCCATGCGGCATCACTCCGTGAAGGAGATAGCCCCCGGCGAGTTCGTGGCAACAGTGGCCTGGATTCAAGGGGCGATTGGGTACGGGGGCTCCGAGGCGGACACGGTGGACAGCCTCAGATACGGGTTGGCTGATTGGCTTCATCTGAAACTGGTTGATGGGGATGACGACATACCTGTACTCGGAGGCCTCAATTTCAATCCCCGCTAATGGGAGACGCAGCAATGGTCCTGGATGGTGTCACGTATGCTGCCGAGTTCGCCATGCCTCCGCTAGATGTGGTGGCCCAACTCACCCGGGAGCGTGGCAGCCATGAGCCACACCCACGGGAATGGTCGTAGCGCGGCGGGCAACCACCCGACGGACGAGGGTTCGATTCCCTCCAGCTCCACCAAAACAAACGGGTACCAAGGCCCACCCAGTGCCGCGCTTGGTCGGTGTGGTTCCATGGTCTTGTCTCCGACTGGCTGAAACGCCGTTGATGATGAGTATCATGTTGTTTCAGGTTGTGCTGTTCCGAACGCTGGTGTAAGTTAGCCGCATGGAGACGATGGCGGGACCGGCGATAGACACACAGGTGCTGGTGATCCTCGGTGCCGCTTTCGGCGTGATGTTCGCCACCCTCACCACGCTGATGCTCACCTCCATCCGGCTACAACACCGCGACAACCTCCAGGCCCGCATCGAAACCCGCGAGCTGATTGAAAAGGCGACCGAAAAGCTTGCGGCCGATGTCGACAGGCGGTTCGACAAGCAGGACGCAAAGTTCGACGAGCGGTTCGACAAGCAGGACGCAAAGTTCGACGAGCGGTTCGACAAGCAGGAAGGCAAGCTCGACAGGCGGTTCGACAAGCAGGACGCCAAGTTCGACAGGCGGTTCGACAAGCAGGAAGGCAAGCTCGACAAGGTCGTAACCAGCCTCAGTGACGCCCGTGAACGGCTGGCACGCATTGAAGGCCATCTCGGGATCGAATCGCCGTCACAGACAGAACCCGAGTCGAATGGCGACACCAGCGAAGCCGCCTAGCGCGGTCCCCAATCGAGTCAAGGATACGATCAGGCGCTTCGGGAACCGTGTGGCACTTACTGGCGCGATGCAGCGGCGGAAGTGGCCCAACTGCAACGCGACACCGAGGCTCATGACATGGAAGAGATGCACCCGTTCTGGCACGACGACGGGACCGTGATCGCGGGCCAGCTCGATCCCTACGAGGGCGATATCGACCCAAGCGGACTCAACCAGAGCCCAGCCCGCCGGGCCCGCACCCTCGGGGCTCAGGTTCGCCGCCGTCACGGGCTTCACGGTGACCGTACACGGCACCGACTGTCCAGCCCAGCGTCACGCCCGTGCCGTCTATGACCCGACCAACGAGCGGCCCCGCAGCTGACGCGCGGGATCACCAAATGACCCGAGTGATCCAATTCAGACTCGGCAGACTGGGATCGTGACGTCTGCCAGAAGTGACGAGCGGATCCAGCCGGCTTTGCATGCGCTCCTTGTGGGGGACGCCGACGGGTTGCACGCCGCTCTGGAGGCCGATCCCGATGTCGTGAGCCTCACAATCAGCGGGAACACACTGCTCGAACTGTCCACTCAACCTGATGTCGGCCCCCCGTCGCCGGCAATCGTCGACGTGCTGGTCGAGGCGGGCGCCACGCTGGACCGCGCCCTGAACCTCGCCGGGTGCTGGAACCTCCCTGATCTCTGCTCCCAGCTCCTGGCCGCGGGAGCCGACCCTGCGGCCCGCGCCGACGCGGGCATCACACCGCTGGAGTCGGCGGCCATACACAGCTCCACCGAAGCCGCTGACGTCCTCGTCCAAGCGGGCCTGTACCGACCGAGTCTGTGGCTCGCCGCGGCCGCCGGACTGCTCCCGGCCGTGAAGGACTGGTTCGCAGCCGACGGATCGCTGCACGCCGACCCTGGGCCGCACCGGCCGAACTGGGCAGACGTCGGCCGCCCCGCCGGTGCCGTGCCTTCCGACGACCCGAGTGAGATCCTCGGCGAGGCCTTCGTGTTCGCCGCATTGAACAACCGGCGCGCCGTCGTCGACTACCTCCTCGATACAGGTGCAGACATCGACGCGCGCCCCTATCGCAACACGACAGCCTTACATTTCGCTGTCCAATTCCAGCGCCGAGACATGGTCCAGCTACTGCTCGATCGCGGCGCGGCGACCACAATTCAAGACGACACCCACCAGTCCGACGCCGCGGGCTGGGCCCGTGCCTGCGACGACGGCAGCGAAACCGCAACCGCCATTCGCCAGATCTTGGGCGTATTGTAGGGAACCAATCGCGCACGGTGACCGTCAGATAGGTATGAGTGCTGTGAAGGTCGGTCTGGGAATACTCAGCGTGGTGGTACTGGGCCTGGCGGGATGCGGTCAGGACAAGCCGATTGATCTGGCTGAACGCGGCCGTTGGGCACGGCTGCCTGATCCGCCGTTGAGCAACCGCGACGACGCGAACATCGTCGGTGTTGGTGATGACGTGATCGTGTTCGGCGGTACCGACTTCCTGTGCGGGCCGGGCGACGATTGCGGTTACGGTGACTCCGTCGCCTATTCCGACGGGGCGGCCTTCGATCGCTCGTTGAACGAGTGGCGACCGATCGCGGACCTGCCGGTTCCGACGCTCCTCGCCGACACCGCGGTGCTCGACGACCAGGTGTTCGCTCTCACCCGAGGCTTGGGCCCCGTGCACCGAGAACTCGTCGCCTACGACCTAGGCGACGATGCATGGGTACAGATGGATCTGCCGGACGATACTGCCCCATTGGGGAGGAACTCAGTTGTCGCCACCGACGACACCATCGTCCTCTATAGGCGCACGCATGAGGCCGGCCCAGCACCGGACTGGGTGTTCGACCCCGCCGAGCAGTCGTGGAGTGAATTGCCCGACGATCCTCTCGGCCCCTCTTACAGTCGATCGATGGTCTGGAACGGCGAAGCGCTCTTTCTGTTCGGCAAGGCGCTCGTCGAATCGCCCGGCGGTGCCGATGGACCGTCGTACACCCGAGCCGCCCGATACGAAGACGGTGCCTGGACCGCCTTGCCGACCGCCGACACGATCGGCCCAGCCCCGAAGCTGGTCGACCGGCATCGGTTGATCGCGCCCGTGCTCGGCTGCGCCGACGGCGGACAGAACAACAATTACGGCCGATGCATTCCCTACGGTTCCGTGTTCGACACGACCACCAACGAGTGGGGCGAGCTCCCGAACGCACCGGGCAGGGGCCGCAAAGACATCTCGTCCTACGGCGGCGTCTCAAGCACGGACCTTGTTGCCCGAAGCACGAGAGGCCCATTCTTCGACGCCACCACCGACGAGTGGTTCGAACTCGCCCTGCTCGACTACGAGACCGAACCGAGTGCAAGCGACATCGAGAATCAGACGTCCGTGACGCGCCGAGCCGCTTCAGTCGGTGACGCGATCGTGGTCTTCGGCGGCGCCGAGTTCGGACCCGACGGCGGTGCCCTGCTTGCCGACGCGTACTTGTGGACACCCTGACACGCACGAACTCGACAACCAGTCGTTCTGCCCAGCAGCGTCTTCGCTCGCACACGCGGCCCGCGGGCCAGACTCACGGTGCAGACCGACTGCCGAAGCAGAGCAGACCGACCTAGCCGGCTTCGTACCAGCCTGAGGCAATAAGAATGTCGTCCCGCTTGACTATCCAGGTGTGCTTGGCCTCCCGATCACCGCTCTGGGGGTTGGTGTAGGAGTAGTCCACCCATTTGCCCGTCTCGGTGGCGGTTATCAGTTCGTCGGCGGCTGCCAGGCCCTCAGGGGTAGTGCCGAGAAGCTCGCGGAGAGTGCTACCGACGTTCTCCGGGAACGTGGGATGGGACACCACCACACCGTCGAGGTCGGTGACGAACACGTACCATTGGTCGTCCACACTGGCCGGATCGGTGCTGGCGGGGTCGTTGAAATGCTCGAGCAGGGCATCGCGGCCGTTGCTCTCGTAGAACCACACGGCATCTTCGACGAACGCCTGCGTGTAGGAACCAGGCTCTGATTTGGTGGGCGGGGGCGAGGGATAGGAGTCCTCGTACCAGCCCGAAGCAAAGATGAGATTGTCCCGTCGAACGGCCCAGGTGTGTTTGGTGCCGCCGTCGTCGGTCTGCGGGTTGTAGAAGACGTAGTCGACCCATTGCCCGTCCTCATCGGTGGCCTTCAGCACCGGACCATATGCGTATCCCGTTATGTCCACCCGCTCGCCCGAGTTGGTGCCTACCCGCGAGGGGATGGTGGCATGGGCGTCGAGCAGACCTGTGTCTGCGTCCATGATGAACAGGTACCACTGGCCGTCGGCACCGGCTTCATTGTTGTAGTAGTCGATCGTGGCATCCCCGCCGGCCTCCTCGTACCGGTCCAGTGCCTGCTGCACATACCACTTGGTGTACGCGTCCCGTTCGGTCTTGGGCGGCGGGGCCGCTGTCGCCCCGCCATCGTCATCGTCGCCACACGCCACCGCTCCGACAAGCACAACGGTTACCGCTGCTATTGCTGCGACGAACATTCGCCATCGATTTCCATGCATCCGATTCACCACCTTGTTCGGCCTCCCTGTGAGGTCCTCAATCTAACCGGACTCATGCGCAAGACTATGCTGGAGGGGCTGAGAGCGGGAGTGCCCGGGTTGAATCGCTATAGCTCGGGCGCGAACGAACATGACCTGCGGTAGCAATTTGTTGGGGTTTCATAGTTTTTAAATATGTTTTAAGCATTGTCACAGGGGTAGGGTAGGTTCTTGTGCATGCAGTCAGCCCCTGTTCCTAGCCCGCCTGGCACCATCGATGGTGCGGTGTGTGGCAACGCGGTGTGTATCGGGGTGGCCGATGTTGGCGGGTTGTCCGAGGAGGGGTTGCGGGCACGGTTGCAGCTGGTGGGGCGTAGCGAGTCTCGGTTGGCGGCGATGAAGGTTCAGGTTCTTGGGGAGTTGGGTCGGCGAACCTCTGCGATCGACGCCCAGTTGATCGCGGCTGATGAGTTGTTGTCGTCCAAGCGTGAAGCCAAACGCGATGTTGAGACAGCCAGACGGCTTGAACAGTTGCCTGGCACTGCTGCTGCGTTGGCTGACGGTGAGATACCGCCTGGGCATGCCCGGCTGATCGCTCGTGCATCCTCTGAAGGCAAAGTCGACGAGGCTGTGCTGGTCGAGGCGGCCCGTTCTGAGAACTTCGACCGGTTCGCCAAGACCGTAAAACGTCATCAACAAGACCAGTCCGGGGACGACGGGGAGACGCTGTTGGAACGCCAGCGTCGATGTCGTTCGGCTCGGGTATTCGAGAGTCCCGAGACCGGGATGTTCGTCTTGTCGGCCCAGTTCGATCGGATCACGGGCACCCGTATTGCAACCGCATTGACAGCCAAGGAACGCGAGTTGTGGCACCGCGAAGACCCGAACCGACGGTGCACGCCCCAACAACGCATGGCTGACGCGCTGGCTGAGTTGATCTGCGACGAGTCGGACGACAGCACCGACGGCAAGAGCAACAAGAAGGGCAGGAAGCGCCGAAGGAAGCAGGGCACGAACTTGTTGGTGTTGGCCGACTTCGATGCGATCAAACAACAACTGGTCAACGCCCGGCTCGCTGACGGCACACCCATCCCCGTGACCGAACTGCGCGAGCTGGCCCTGAATGCCAACATTCTGCCGTCGATCTTCGATGCTGAGACCCGCAACCTTTGGCTCGGCCGTAGCCGACGCACCGCTTCTGAAGCTCAACGGATGGCTTTGACCGCCCGTGACGAGCACTGCATAGGTTGTGAGGCCAATCCCTTGTGGTGCCGAGTCCATCACATCGTCTGGTGGTCCAAGAACGGGTCCACCGACCTGGGCAACCTGTTACTTGTATGCGACGCGTGCCACCACAAGATCCACGACCAGGGCTGGCAGGTTCACCAACACCCCACCACCAAGAAGTTCTACCTCAAGCCCCCGCCCAAGCCAGACTGAACAACGTGGCAGTGCTGGACCATGGTCCAGGGGCAGTCCACATTGGCCGTCGGAAACAACTCCAAAGATTGGCCGACGGAGTAAATCGGCAGTCAGCGCCGTTAGCGAGCGGAGAGGGAATCAGCCAACCGGAAAAGGGCTATCTCGGCCATGTGATCGAGGTTGCTCCCATCGGCGCCCTCATACACCTGACGCAGTTGAACCTCAAGGTCGACGATCACTCCTTCGGCCGCATACCGTTCAAAGAAATCCTTGAACCCGTCCGGCTCGAAGATCGAGGCGTTCACACCGATTACGCAGCAGGCACCGGGGCGAGCAATACGCAGAAGTTCGGGAATGCCCTCGGGTCCGACATGGCCGTGGGTGAAGGTACCCGTACTGATGATTCCGCCGTAGGTGTCACTTGCGATGTCTACCGGGCCGGTGAGGTCGACCTCGGTGGTGTTCCGGTAGACGGGTCCGCCCTCAGCGGCAGTCTTGGCACGAGCCTGGGCCAACATCTCCGCCGAAATGTCGACACCGTCGATCGGGGCTACACCCAGAGTTCGTAGCTGCTCGCCGACAAGTCCGGTACCACAGCCGACATCAAGTACCGGCCCCGAACCAGAGAATCCTTCACATAGCAGTTCGGCAGCTGTGCGGGGGTATATGTAACGCCGAGGGACGGTGAACCCGGACTCATATGTGTCTGCCCACTTGGCATACAGCGCACGATTGTCATCGGGACTCTCAACTGAGTACGCCTCGCGCAAACCGATCGGCTGGCTCGTTCCAGAGCCGCTCCCATCCGAATCACCAAGCATCGCCGTCGACACCGACCCAAGGGCGGAACGAACTTTCGACGGTCTGCTCAACTCGTGCAGCCGACACCATCACGGTTTCCATCCAACCGGTAGGGGTCCTCTCCGATCTCGAGGATTGTTACAGGCTTTTGGCTGCTGGACAAGTCTCCACAATTCAAATCGTCGGTGATCTCCAGACACGGTTCATAGGCGGGATGACAGTTGCCATTGCCGGTCACCGTTGGAACGGATGTTGCAGGGGCCGAGGTTGTGGCCGGAGCTGCGACCGGCGTTGCAGAGCTCGGAGCGCCTCCCAATTGCGAATCGTCGCATTGTGATATCAGTTGACGCAGAGCCTGCAACTCGGTCGTGTCGACCGAGAGTTCCCAACGGGTCTTGACTGCGATCCAGGCTTCGACATACCAGCACCGCACTGAAGTGTCCACCGGCAACCATTCAGCCGGGTCTGAAGCACCCTTCTGGCGGTTCGACGAAGCCGACACAGCTACCAGCGAATGCTCGTAGCCCAAGTCGTTCGCATAACGACGACGTGTGTCGCTGTCCCATCCGTAGGCACCCGAGTCCCATGCCTCAGCCAGCGGCACGAGATGATCCACATCGAATCCCGATCCTGTGCCCGTCTCAGTTGCTCCGTCATAGACGCTGTACCACTGTCCACCCGACAGGGAGCAGGAGCTCCCGACCCGCGGCACCACGACCGCCTCGGCGATCAGTACCTCTCGGCGGGCATCGCAGCGGTCGCCGTCCGCGTCGACCCAATGGTCGAACAGATCACGGTCATAACCAGACCGCTGCTCGGCTCGCACTGGCAATGCTTCGAGTCGGCTCAGCAACTCGGCGACCGCGCCCTCTGACCCAGCAGCTACCTCCACACCTGTTGCACCCGAACCACCGCCGTCGCTCCCGGATTGTTCAACAGCCCCGGACTCATCTTCCGGCGGAGCTGCAGTGGTGGCCGGTGCTTCGGTGATCGGCGCAGGCACCGTGTTCGCAGGTGCTTCTAAGGCCAGTGAGTTTGTCGTATCACCGTTAGCAGACGACTCTGATTCTGCTGAAGCGTCCTCGTTCGGTTCGTCACTCGCATCGTCTTGGACTGACGCATCATCGCTCTCAGTATCGGCACATGCACCAACCAGGACCACCAACGAGATGAATCCATAAACCCCCAGCATCCACCATCTTCGATAGAGAGGAGGTTTCGACCTGCCACGTCCACGAGACTCGCTCGAGACCGAGGGCCCCGGCCTAGGCGTCAACGTCCGATCAATTGGGTCTACCCGCAGTTCCCTGTCCGCACCGGAAACCTGGTCGGTCCAATCTCCTGTTGCATCTCGCCAACGCCACCGGAAACGACCAGTCGGGTCAGCCTCCCAAGACCCCGACGAGATATTGCCCACCTCGTCGTCTCCACCACTATTGCTCTGATTCGGTGCCACTGGGCATCCTCTCCTAGCTAGGCCAACGCTCTGATCGAGCGACCGAAACAGCTGTCAAATTCGGTACCACTGGTCGTGATCAAACGGGGGCCGGAGCGGCGACCGTGAGGCGGGCCATCTCGCGGCGTTGCGGATAATGGTCAGCGACCGCGAAATGCTGGGTGCAGCGCTCGTCCCACACGATCAAGTCGCCCTCAGACCATTCGTAGCGGATCGTGTAGTTCGGCTGGGTGGCGTGCTCGTACAGGAAATTGAGCAGAGCATCACTCTCGCCCCGATGAAAACCCACCAGGTGACTGGTGAAATTCTGGTTGACATTGAGGTAGCAACGACCGGTGTCGGGATGGGTCGCCACCACCGGTCGCTCAGCACCGGGGAACTGCGCACGGGTGCGCTCTACCAACTCGCCGCCGGCCTTGGAAATGAACGACTGACCGGGCCCCATGTCATGCCTAGCGGTGATACCCGCGAGCCGCTGCTGCAAGGACTCCGAAAGGCCGTCGTAAGCCGCATACATGCTGGCGAAGATGGTGTCTCCGCCCCGCGCCGGCATCTCCACCGCTCGCAGGGAGCCCAGAATCGGAGCGTCGGGGTCCCAGGTCACATCCGTGTGCCATTTGTCCTGGTAGGGCGGCCGGTCTTCATCGTCGACGATTCGCTCGACCTTGGCCTCAGTCGTACCCGCGGTCCGGCCGATCGGATGGATGTATGGCCGCCCCCACCCAGCGAGCAGGTCCATCTGATGGGAGTCCTCGATTGACTGCCCCGGGAACACCAGCACGAGGTGTTCCAGCAGAAGCCCGTACAGATCAGCACGCGCGCCGTCCCTCAAAGGAGACCGCAGATCAATCCCTGTCACCCTAACCCCGAGCGCGCCACCGATCGGCTCAACCTTCCATGTGTGCATGTCGGCGACAATACCGCACACAACGAGACCCAGCCGATTCCTGCCAGCATCACGACGCGTCCGGTCACGCGGCCTCACCCCACCGACCACCACACCCATCAAGCCACAGCCGCGTCACGTCCTTGGCGCTCTATGACGTCCTGGGCGTGACGGGACCTGTGAGGTCCTGAACCAGGGATCGGCCTAGGGGCCGGTATCGGACTCGACCGTGCCATCCTCGTTGTACCAGATGAAGCGGTACCGCTCGCCGTTGCGGTAGTAGCCCTCGTAGTTGACCGTGCCGTCGGAGTGGTACCCGATCTCTGCGGGGCCGTCGTCACGATGCCGCTCACCGTTCAGGTAGTAGAGCTCGTAGCTGACCGTGCCGTCGGAGTGGTACCCGATCTGTGTGGGGCCGTCGTCACGATGCCGCTCACCGTTCAGGTAGTAGAGCTCGTAGCTGACCGTGCCGTCGGAGTGGTACCCGATCTGTGTGGGGCCGTCGTCACGGTGCAGGTCACCGTTCAGGTAGTAGAGCTCGTAGTTGATCATGCCGTCGTAGTTGTACTGGATCGCCGCGGGGCCGTCGTCACGGTGCAGGTCACCGTTCAGGTAGTACGCCTCGAATCTGACCGGGCCGTCGGGGTGGTAGTCGGCCTCTGCGGTGCCGTCGTCACAGCACCAACTCGTAACGGTCAACCAGTAGGTCTCTTCGTCTGCGTTGTCGTTGTGGTAGATGATCTGCGCGGGGCCGTCGGTGCAGTGCCTCTCACCGCCGGGGAGTCGATAGTACACGTAGCCCGTCCCAGCGCCCCACGGAAGCATCTCGTCCATGTCCCCAGGCACCACAACGCGGGTGCTGCCGGGGCAGGTCCCTTCAGTGACATCAGCGGCGGTGTGGCAGGTTGGGGTGCCGGGGTTGATTGTGACTGTGGGGCGGTTTTGGTAGCGCCATAGGAACGTGACTAGGTGCGCTCGGGTCAACGGCGTTTCGGGTGAGAACGTCGTGGCGCTGGTGCCCGTGGTGATGTTGCGGTGAGACATCCACGACACCGGCCCCTGCTGCCAGGGCCTATGAACGTCATTGAACGCGTGGGTGGGTGCTTCGGGTTCATTCTCGATACGCCACAGAAACGCTGCGATCTGCGCTCGGGTCAATGGGTCTTCAGGCGAGAACGTGGTGTCGCTGGTGCCAGTGGTGACACCGGCGTGAACCATCCAAGACACCGCAGCCGACTCGGAGTCGTCGTATATGCTTATGTAGTTGTCGCCGGTTTCGTCGGGTTCTATGTCGTCGAAATTATGCGCGGGTGCTTCGGGCCGGCCTTGCAACACCCACAGCCAGCGGGCGGCTTCAATGCGGGTGACGGTGCGGTCCGGTAAGAAACAGGCACCGGTCAGGCCGGTTATCGAATTGTCAACAGACCACTGCACCGGCTCAGTGAAATACCGGTCCTCGGGCACATCGCCGTACCCACCAACAGCACCTGCGGGAGCAGAGACCCCCAACAACGCCACCGTCGACAGAACCACCAGACCTACGTACAACCAGACCCTTCGGCGGTGGTTCAGACCACCTGAACTAAGGGGGGGGGGGGGGGTAAAGGGGGCTTTCAGACATATCGACAACTCCGCACTCATTCCACAAATTGTTGCGCCAGAACGTAGCAGCGGGTTGCGCCTAGGCGCAACTTGATTCACCCTGGGGATTCTGGAGCCTGAAATACCGGCCGAATCGCAGCGGAAGCTGAGACGGGGATAGCTTTAGCGTCAGACCGCTCGCCTAGGGGAGAACTGATGTCAGCGGACACCGTCACCGATAATGAACTGGCCGAATTCGAGCAGCGCTGCCGAGTCTTCCTAGACAAGCACGCCACCGGATTCGCCTCCGGCGGCGAGCCCGACCCGCGAAGCGTCAAACGGATGGCCGTCACCAAGAAGTTCCAACAGGCACTGGCACAAGCAGGGCTGGCCGGCATCGTCTACCCAACAGAATACGGCGGAGCTGGACTGACCAAGACACACGACCGGGTGTGGCGCGAAATCTACGCGCAGTATCCCAACATGTCCTTCGACCTCACCATCTCACACGGCATGTGCCTGCCGATGCTGGCCGAATACGGCACCCACGAACAAAAAGCCAAGTACCTCGCCGACAACATCAGCGGACGCACCGTGTGGTGCCAAATGTTCTCAGAACCGGGAGCCGGATCCGACGTCGCCAGCCTCCAGACCCGAGCAGAACAAGACGGCGACACCTGGATCATCAACGGCCAGAAAGTATGGACCACCCTCGCCCACCTGAGCGACTACGGCGTGATCATCGCCCGGACCGACCCGAACGTCCCGAAACACGCGGGCATCTCAATGTTCATCGTGGGAATGGACGCTCCCGGCGTGGAGGTCCGCCCCATCCACCAGATAGACGGCGGTACCCATTTCAACGAAGTCTTCTTCACTGACGTCGAGATCCCAGCCGACAACCTGCTGGGCGAGCTCAACAACGGCTGGAACATGGCCACCGCCATGCTGATGTATGAACGGGTCGCCATCGGCACCGGAGCCAGCGGAGGGGTCCGCCACGACCGGGCCGACCAGCTCATCGCCGAAGCCACCAAGCGAGGCGTCATCGACGACCTGGTGCTGCGGCAGAAACTCATGCGCATCTACACGATGGAGACCTGCCAGTCGCTCGTGTCGATGCGCACCCGAGCCGAACTGAAAGCCGGCAAGACCCCCGGACCCGGCGGATCCATAAGCAAACTCGCCAGCACCAACATCATGGACCAGGTGCGCGACGTCACCATGGAGATCGTCGGTGCCAGCGGAGTCGCCTGGGAGGAGGAGTCCGACGGGCGCTGGCAGCGCGGCGCATTGACGAGCCTGCAGGGGGGAATCGCCGGAGGCACCAACGAGATCCAACGCAACATTATCGGAGACCGCGTGCTGGGCCTCCCCCGCGACATCAGCGTCGACCGGGGCGTCCCCTTCAAGGACCTGAAGGTCGGCACGCAGAAGAGTCCTGCCTGAACCCGCAACGACGCTCAACCTGGCACATCCATGAGCACCCAACCCAGCAACCACGAACCCACACCGGAAGTCACCCGGATCCTCGACCAACTCGACCATCCCGTCATCGACACCGACGGACACGTCATCGAGTTCCTGCCCTGGGTACGGGACCTGGTCGTCGACATCGCAGGCGACGACGTCGCCGGGCGCTTCGACCAGATGGTCAACGGAAGCGCCGCCGTCCGCCAAGTTCCGGCCGAACTCCGACGACAGGCGGGCGTAACCCGCAGCGCCTGGTGGGGACTGCCCGCTCGCAACACACTCGACCGAGCAACCGCAATGCTCCCCGAACTGCTCTACAGGCGCCTCGACCAGATCGGCGTAGACGTGGCGCTGCTGTACCCGACATACGGACTGACCGTCACCGCCCTCCCCGACGATGAACTGCGCCAGGCCATGGCCCGGGCTTTCAACATCTACATGGCGCAAGCCTACGAACCGTACGGCGACCGCCTGATCGCGGTGGCGTCGATCCCGATGTTCACCCCAGAGGAGGCACTCGTCGAACTGGACCATGCCGTCGGCACCCTCGGCCTGAAAGCGGTGATGCTCTCAGGGGTGATCCCGCGTCCGCTGCCAGGTGAACAGAGCCATCGCGCAGGGCGCTTCATCAACGGGGTAGGCCACGACAGCGAACACGACTACGACCCAGTATGGAGACGCTGTGAAGAACTCGGCGTATGCCCCACCTTCCACGCCTCCGCACAGGGCTGGGGAACCCGCGCCTCACGCACCAACTACGTCTACAACCACATCGGGAACTTCGCCACAGCCGGAGAGGCCGCCGCCCGTTCCCTGCTGATCGGCGGCGCTCCCATGCGCTTTCCCAACCTCCGTTGGGCCTTCCTCGAGGGCGGCGTGGGGTGGGGAGCGAACCTGTTGGGCGACGCCATCGGCCACTTCGAGAAACGCAACAGCAGCGGCATCAGACACTACGACCCCGCGAGAATCGACCGGGAGGAACTCGAGGCCCTGTTCGCGCGCCACGGCACCGCGGAGCACTCCAAACGAATCGACCAACTCGACTACGCACTCACCATGCTCTCAGACCCCGGCGAGGACCGCTCAACGGTTGACGAATGGGCCGAGAGCCAGATCAGCAGCGTCGACGAGTTGATCGAGATCTTCCGCGACCGCTTCTACTTCGGCTGCGAAGCAGACGACCCCATGAACGCGTTGGCCTACCAGACCAACCTGCTCCCGGGCGGCATCGCGATGCGGGCCATCTTCGCCTCAGACATTGGCCACTGGGACGTTCCCGACATCCGAGAAGTGCTGCCCGAAGCCTACGAGCTAGTCGAGAAGGGACTGATCAGCCGCTCGGACTTCCGGAAGTTCACTTTCGAAGACCCCGTGAGGCTCTTCACGGCCCAGAACCCCGACTTCTTCACGTCAACCACCGTCGCCGAGGCCGCCGCAACGGTTCTCGATCAGCCAGACTGAACCAACTCCTGGCGCTAGACGGGCAGGTTGCCGGTCGCAGACTTAGTTGTGCCGTGGTCCTTGTAGGCAGCGATCGTCCGCTGAGCTATCCGCATCTGATGGACCTCATCAGCACCATCGGCGAAACGGGCCCAGCGAGCATGCTGGAACATGTGCGCGAGCGGGGTGTCGGTCGAATAACCCAAAGCTCCGTGAACCTGGATGGCGCGGTCAATGATCCGATTCAACGAATTGGCCACAAAGTGCTTCGCCATCGACACCTCCGATTTGAAGTCCTCATTGGCGTCGATCTTGGAAGCGGCATGCAACACCATCAACTTGCACTGATACAACTCCATGGCCGAGTCGGCGATCATCCACTGGATCCCCTGCTTCTCCGCCAGGATCGAACCGTGGCTGTAACGATCGAGCGAACGGGCCACCATCATGTCCAACGCCGTCTCGGCCTGGGCGATCCAACGCATGCAGTGCGCCAACCGGGCCGGACCCAGACGGTACTGGCCGAGAAGGTGGCCCTGGCCTCGACCGCCCAACATCTGGCTCTCATGCAGGCGCAGATCCTCGATGAGGATCTCAGAGTGCCCGGTGCCGCCGTGCATCGTCTCGATCTGGCGAACTTCGGTCCAACCAGGTGTCGGAAGGTCGACGATGAACGCAGTGTTCGCCGCCTGGGGAAGATCGGGGTCGTCCTCGGTCCTGACGATGAGGATGGCGAAGTTGGCGCGATGGGCATTGGAGATGAACCATTTGTGCCCGTTGAGGACCCATTCCTCACCGTCGGGGTAGCCGCTGCTGCGAATCAGGGTCGGATCAGAACCGGCAACCTCGGGTTCGGTCATCGCGAAGCAGGACCACACGGTGCCCTGGCACAGAGGTTTCAAATACTTCTCCGCCTGCTGCGGAGTAGCCCAATGCAACAGCGTGTGCATGTTGCCCTCATCGGGGGCCTGACAGTTGAGCACCCAGGGGCCGTAGTACGACTTGGCCGCCTCGGCCTGCACCATCGCCAAGGCCACATGGCCCAGTCCCATCCCGCCCCACTCGACGGGCATGTGCGGAAGCCAGAGACCCTGAGCGTGCGCCTGCCTGCGCAGACTGATCAGTCGTTCGACCCTCTCTTTGCCCTCGAGCACCGGAGCGTCACCATGACCCTCGATCTCTGCTTCGACAGGCTTGACCACCTCGTTGATGAACTCACGGACCCTGCCCCGGATCGCTTCGTGTTCCGGACTCAGAGTGAAATCAATCGCCACGACGCGCCTCGGTCATCCATTTTCCAGACACCCATATTGCAGACTTCCATAGCCGAGACACCCATGTCTCAGACATCCAGATAACGAGTCACTGCCACCGCGGACCCGATGCCCGACACCACGATAGCGATACCCAGAACCAGCAGACTCGTGGAGTAGAACTCGCCCTGATCAACCCGGAAGCCCTGCATGAGCTGAAGACTGTCCGGTTCGCTCAGCCCCTTGATGACCGTGTCATCAAGAACTCGCAGACCGACCCAGGCCCCCATGGCCCCCAGCACCGCCTGAGCCAGACCCTCGAGCATGAACGGCACGCGAATGAACCAGTTGGTCGCTCCAACCACCTTCATGATCTCGATCTCAGCACCGCGACTGCGGATAGCGCTCACGATGTTGGTCAGGATCAACAATGTGGCCGCCGTGAGCAGGATCACCGAACCCACCAGGAACACCCTGGTCACCTTGTCGGCGAGGCGCTGAATGTCACGGATCGTCTGATCAGCGGACACAACCTCCTCCACGCCCGGGCGCCCGACGAACTGGTCCGACAGCTCAGCTACCACATCGGCATCGGGGTTCTCGGGGACCACCCGATACGACGGAGGCAGAACATCGGGGGAGACTACCTCTATCAGCTCAGGGGTCTCAGCGAAGATCTCCTGGAACTCCTCATACGTCTGATCCTGATCAACATAGGTCCATTCCTTGATCGCCGGACTCGTGGCGATGCTGTCGCGGATGTTGGCATCCTGTTCAGCGGTCGCGTCAGGCTGCATCCAGACCACGAACTCGATCCCGCCCTCCCAGCGGGCCGTGGCGTTGTCGACCGCGTAGTTGAACAGGAAGAACCCGCCGAAGAGCCACAGCGACACACCGATGGTGATGATCGCCGCAGCCGACGACAAGACGTTGCGCCAAAGGTTCTGGCCCGTCTCACGCAGGACGTACCTCGGACTCAGAGCCATACAGACCTGCCCATTGACACAGACCTACTCATAGACACCGCGAGCCTGGTCGCGGACGATCTCGCCTCGGTCAAGTTCAATGACTCTGCGACGCATGGTGTCGACGATGCTGCGGTCATGGGTCGCCATCACCACAGTCGTACCCGTTCGGTTGATCCGATCGAGCAGTTTCATGATCCCGACGGATGTCTGCGGATCAAGGTTGCCGGTGGGCTCGTCCGCCAACAGGATCGGCGGTCGATTGACGAACGCCCGCGCCACCGACACGCGCTGCTGCTCACCACCCGACAGTTCGTGGGGGAAATTTTCCATCTTCTCGGCAAGGCCGACGAGTTCGAGGATGGCGGGAACCTGCTTGCGGACCACCTGTCGGGGCTTGCCGATCACCTCGAGGGCGAACGCAACGTTCTCGGCCACCGTCTTCTTGGGGAGCAGCTTGAAATCCTGAAAAATGAAGCCGATGTTGCGGCGCAGGAAAGGCACCCGCCAGGTCCCGAGCGTGCCGATGTCCTTGCCCGCCACATAGATGGTCCCGTGTTCGGGAAGCTCCTCGCGGTTCAGGAGCCGGATGAACGTCGACTTGCCCGATCCCGAAGGCCCCACGAGGAACACGAACTCGCCCTTGGCGATGTCGACGGTGACGTCGCGAACCGCAACAACAGTGCCCTTGTAGACCTTGGTGACGTGATTGAGCTTGATCATGTTTGTTCAGTCTTGCTTGTTCGTGAACGATGCGGTCCTCGGACGCTGGGCGCGCGTCAACCGACCGCGGGACATTACCAGCGACCGGTGGCCAAACCGTGTCAATCGCTTGAGTTCCGGGCTCTCGTCCAACGAAGCCAGGCCTCCATGAACGCTTCGATCTCCCCGCCAAGCACCGACTCGATCTGTGAAGTCTCGAAATCGGTGCGAAGATCCTTGACCATCTGGTACGGCTGCATCACGTAGCTGCGGATCTGGCTGCCGAAACCCACATTGTCCTGTTCACCCGTGATTCCAGCGATCTCCGCTTCGCGCTTCTTGCGTTCCCGGTCCAAGAGTTTGGCGGCCATCATCTGGATGGCACGGTCCTTGTTCTGGTGCTGGCTCCGCTCGTTCTGGCAACTCGTCACCAAGCCGGTCGGCAGGTGGGTGATCCGCACCGCCGAGTCGGTGACGTTGACATGCTGGCCACCCGCACCCGAAGAACGATACGTGTCGATCCGAAGCTCCTTCTCGTCGATGTCGATCTCGTTGGCCACTTCCTCGAAGAACGGGGCGACCTGAACCGCGGAGAAGGCCGTCTGGCGTTTACCCTCGTTGTTGAACGGCGAGATCCGCACCAGCCGGTGCACGCCGTGCTCGGCCTGCATCAACCCGTAGGCGTGGCGTCCCTTGAGGATGAACTCGACGCTCGAGAGACCTGCTTCGGTGCCTTCCGACACCGCCGTGATCTCGACTTCGAAACCCTTGCGGTCAGCCCACCGGTTGTACATCCGCATGAGCATCTCCGCCCAGTCCTGGGCGTCGGTCCCGCCCTCCCCCGACTTGATCTGACAAACGGCGTCGCCCTGATCGAACTCACCGGTGAACAATGAGCGCACCTCTAGATCGTCAAGATTGGCTTCAAGGGCAGCGGTCCCCTCGGAGATCTCATCGGCGAGCAATTCGTCGCCCTCCTCACGGGCGAGTTGATGCAACGTCTCCACATCGTCGAGGTCTTCACACAGGCGACTGAACATCGTCAGGTCCTCGTTGAGTGCCGCGAACTCAGAGGTGATCCTGCGCGCCGTGTCCTGGTCGTCCCAGAGATCGACGCGCGAGGCCTCCGCTTCGAGCTGCGGGCGGCGAGCCTCAAGATCAGCGATACGCAGGTAATGCGACGCTTCCTCTACCCGACTCCTGATCGCGGCGAGTTGGTCGGTGAAGTCCTGCATCGTTACCAGTCCCTGTTACCAGTCCTGCATCGTCGGCGTTAGAGAGCAGCCCTTGCAGCTGCACGGCCGTGGCACATCTTGAACTTCTTGCCACTGCCACAGGGGCAGGGCTCGTTTCGACCCACCTTCTCGAGCTCGCTCTTGACGATCGGGGTGCGCGAAGCGGCTTGGTTGGGTTTCACCAGCGGCGCGGCCGCAGCGGGGATCGCCGCGGCCGGAGTGCCCGCGTCGGCGGTCTGCTTCTGTTCGGTCACACCGACTAGCTGCTGTTCGGCGAGCTCGCTGTCGGGTTCGGCGGGCTGATCAGCGGGTGGGCGGGCCGCCTGCACATGCATGACGTACTTCACGAAGTCAATCGAGATGGCCGTCATCATCTGGGCGAACATCTGGAACCCCTCGCGCTGCCATTCCGACGCGGGGTCCTTCTGGCCCATGGCACGCAGGTGGATGCCCTCACGCAGCAGATCCATCTCCGAGAGGTGCTGACGCCAACGCTGGTCGATGACTAGGAGCATCACCTGTCGTTCGACCTGGCGGAGAACCTCTTGGGTAAGCTCCGACTCGCGTGCCTCGTAGATCTCGACAGCTTCGTTGAAGATCAGCTCGGCCAGCTCATTGGGGTCGCGGACGTTGCCGAGCGACAACTTGGTGATCTGCGAGGGCCACAGCGTGGAGATCTCGGTGATGAACCCTTCGAGATCCCACTCTTCGAAGATGTCGGACCCGCAGTAGGTGTCGACCACTCCGTCGACGGCCTGTTGGATGTACTCGATCGCCTCGCTGCGGAGATCGGCACCGTCGAGAATCTGGCTGCGGCGCTTGTAGATGACCTTGCGCTGCTCGTTCATCACTTCGTCATACTTGAGGACGTTCTTGCGCGTCTCAGCGTTGCGCTGCTCGACAGTGTTCTGTGCACGCTCGATCGCTTTGGTCACCATGTTGGCTTCGATCGGGGCGTCCTCGGGCAGCGCCCTGTCCATCACCCAGTTCATTGCGCCGGTAGCGAAGAGGCGCATCAGGTCGTCTTCGAGCGACAGATAGAAGCGGCTCTGTCCCGGATCACCCTGACGACCGGAACGGCCCCGGAGCTGATTGTCGATGCGGCGACTCTCGTGACGTTCCGTGCCGAGCACGTAGAGGCCCCCGAGTTCGATGACCTTCTGGCGCTCACGCTCAGTCGTCTCGGCATGCAATGCGAGACGCTCGCTGTAGAAGTCTCGGCCCTCCTCGGTCTGCAGATCGTGACCCTTGGCCAACACGTCCCGCTCCGCGAGCCCCTCGGGATTGCCTCCCAACAGAACGTCGACACCGCGACCCGCCATGTTGGTGGCCACCGTGATCGCTCCGAGCCGGCCAGCCTGAGCCACAATCTCGGCCTCCCGGTCGTGCTGCTTGGCGTTGAGGACCTCATGGGGAATGCCGCGCTTGTCGAGCGCACGGGAGAGCTTCTCGGACTTCTCCACCGAGATCGTGCCCACCAACACCGGTTGACCTGACTCGTAACGATCGGCCAGATCTTCGACGCAGGCCGAGAACTTGCCGTCCTCGCTCTTGTAGATCAGATCGGCCTCGTCGTCCCGGGCGATCGGACGATGCGTGGGAATGGGGACCACATGCAACCCGTAGGTACCAACGAACTCCGCCGCCTCGGTCTCGGCCGTACCAGTCATCCCCGCGAGGCGCTCATAGAGCCGGTAGTAGTTCTGAAGCGTGATGGTGGCGAGGGTCTGGTTCTCCTCTTTGATCGCAACCCCCTCTTTCGCCTCCACCGCCTGATGGAGGCCGTCGGACCAGCGGCGCCCTTCAAGGACTCGGCCCGTGAACTCGTCGACGATCTTCACCGCGCCCTTCTCGACGATGTACTCCTTGTCGCGCTTGTACAGTTCCTTGGCCCGAAGAGCCGCTTGAAGCTGGTGCACCAGGTTGGCCGAGACCTGGTCGTACAGGTTCTCGATCCCCAGAGCCCTCTCGACGGCGTGTACTCCCTCCTCGAGCGGGGCGACCGTGCGCTTCTCCTCGTCGACTTCGTAGTGCAGGTCCCGGCGCAGGCCTCTGGCCACCGAGGCGAACTTGGTGTACAGCTTGGCCGCGTCGGCCACACGGCCCGAGATGATTAGAGGCGTGCGCGCCTCATCGATCAGGATCGAGTCGATCTCGTCGACGATGCAGTAGTGGTGGCCCCGCTGGACCTGACGGGCACGGCTGGTGGCCATGTTGTCGCGCAGATAGTCGAAACCGAACTCGTTGTTGGTCCCGTAGGTGATGTCCGCGGTGTACTGGGCGCGCTTGAAATTGGAGTCCCGGTTGCCGGGGACGATCAGCCCGACCTCGAGACCCAGCCAACGGTAGATCTGACCCATCCATTCCGAGTCGCGGCGGGCGAGATAGTCGTTGACGGTCACAATGTGAACGCCCTTGCCGGTGAGCCCGTTGAGATAGATCGGGAGCGTTGAGGTGAGGGTCTTGCCCTCCCCCGTCTTCATCTCCGCGACCCAACCCAGATGCAGTGCGGCTCCGCCCACCAACTGCACGTCGTAGTGCCGTTGACCGAGCACCCGTCGCGCGGCCTCGCGCACTACAGCAAAGGCTTCCACCAGCAGGTCGTTGGGGCTCTCACCGTTGTCCAACCTGGTACGGAACTCGGCGGTGGAGGCCTTGAGAGCATCGTCGGACAACGCCTCGGTGGCCGGTTCGAGGGCGTTGATGTCTGGTACCAGATCCTGAAGGTACTTGAGTTTCCGCCCCTCGCCGCTTCGAAGAACCCGCTTGAATACGCTCATAGGTACCCAAGACTCTACCGACCTGCAGTCCCACAATTGGGACAGAAATCTATCGCGTCGGCCCTATCTAGTCAGGATTACCCGGCTTCGTCTATCAGGCCCACATCGCCGTCGTCGCGGCGGTACACCACGGCTGAGCGGTCGGTTTCCCTGTTGATGAAGAAGAAGAACCCGTGGTCCATGTTCTCCATCTTCTCGACCGCCTCGTCGGGGGTCAGCGGACCGAGATGGAACCGCTTCGTCTTGACGATCTGGGGCGTCGGATCCTCGCCGCCGTCGACATCGGGCATTTCCGCCTCGATCACCGGCACATTGCTGAGCGGGGCATCGGTTCCCGAACGGATGGTGGCCCCGGTGCCATGGTGCCGACGCTGGAGCTTCGTGCGCAGCTTGCGAATCTGCCGCATCAACTTGTCTTCAGCGAGGTCGATCGCAGTGAAGGGATCGGGGGCGCGCACCTTGCAACGCAGATGATGACCTCGGCCTCTCAAGACGATCTCACAGAACTCCTTGTCTGCGATCCGAGGATTCTGAGCTTGGTCGAAATGGACGCTCGCATAGTCGAGCACGTCAAGGTAACGGTCCAACTGACCTATTTTCTCGTGGATCACCTCCTCCAGTCGCGGTGTGACATTCACATGCCGGGCGCTGATGGAGACATCCATTACCTACCTCCTGATTGTGGTGTGTCCGATAGTAGATCGTCGACGGACCCCTGTTGCAAGCCGAGATTAGGAGACCCGGCGGTTCGCCGCTGCCATACCTTCCCAATAACTGGCCCGGGTCTCCGCTAGCACGCCCGCGGCCTCCGCCGGGACGCGCCCTCATGACGAAACCACCTGTGTGGCCTGTGTGGCTGCCAGGCCGAACACTGTGCCGGCTCCACGAGACCGGAGCACCGAGGCGGCACAGCGCAGGGTCGTACCCGTCGTGGACACGTCGTCCACGACTAGGACCCTGGACTCAGAACGCAGTCGCGGCCCGCACGACACGAGGTCGGGCCCGGCCATCCGACCATCGAGGCCACGTCCGGTCTGAGGATCATCGTCTGATCGCCGCAGCAACCGCCTCACCCGGAACCGCCGACGGCGGGCCAGCGCGCGAGCGAGCAGCTCGCCCTGGTCGAACCCCCGCTGCCGGCGACGCGAAGGGGATGCCGGCACCCAGGTCACCACATCGACCTCAGGCGACACTTCAGCCATGGCAGCTGCCAACTCCGAAACCACAGCAGTCGAGCGGCCGTACTTCAACCTGCACACCAACTCAGCCGCGCGCCCCTCATGGGGCCAGACCGAAATCAACTCATGCAACGAACCGTCGATAGCCATGGGTCACACACTATGCACACCCCTGTGACAGTCGGGCCCGATCCCAACGAGCCCAGCGCCGGCCAGACCACCGCAGAGACCACGCGTCGATCACCGCCCGAGCCACGCCCACGCGTCGGTGCGGGTCAGGCGTCGGCGAGGTCGCCCACCTTCTCGGCGCTGACATGGCCAGCCTCGTACATCCAGCGAGCCATGTCGCGGAAGGTCTCCACCACGGGGCGAAACTGCACCCCGGTGGCCTCAACGGTGGCAGAGTCGTCGCCGGGCTTGCAGTTGAACAGATAGTCGTAGCCGTCGCTGGTCATCACGATGTCCTTTCCGAAACGCCTGGTGAGGTCACCGAGCCGCGCCCATGTCCACATGAACCAACGCGGCGTCGGGAAGGTCTTGATCTTCGCTCCTGTCGCTTCGGTCAGCACAGCCACATGCGCTCTGGCATCGACATGGGTGCCGAACGCCAGCAAACGCTTCGGGCCCCTGCCCGGCTCCAGCGACGCCGAGACGACCGCGGCGATGTCACGGACGTCCACATAGTTGCCACTGAGCCCCTTCGCGATCGGGAAACCTTTCTCAAACCACATGATCGCAGATGACAGATTGATCGACTCAGTCCAGTCGTCGGGGCCGACAATGCTCGACGGGTACACCGTCACCACCGGTCTGCCCTCGTCCTGGAGACCCCGGGCATAACGCTCGCAGGCTGCCTTGCTGCGACCGTACGCCTCCTCGTTACCCATCACAGGATGGTCCGCAGTCACCGGATCCGCCTGGAACGGGAACAGCGCCGCCGCCGAAGAGATATGTACGATCGGGTCACAACCCGCCGCAACCGCAGCGCCGAGCACGTTTCGAGCACCCGCAAGGTTGGTCTCGTCTATTGCCTCTGACTGTGCCGGGTCGGTCGCCACGATCGCCGCACAGTGCACCACAGCTTCACAGCCCTGCACCGCCGCATTGACGGAGGCCTCGTCGGTGATGTCGCCCTGGGCTACATCGAGTTCCGACGGGTCTACAGAGAGCTTCTCCATCAGGGGGGCTACCTTGCCCGGGGTCATTACGAAGACCCGGACATCGTGTCCATCAAGCAGCAACTGCTTGGTAATGAGGCTTCCCAGGAATCCCGTTGCTCCCGTCACCAGAACCTTCATGAGTCTCCCCTGAGCATCATCAACTCCACAAGATGTGTGCGCCTAGTCGGCGTCGCCCTCCGTTCGATGTCGGCATGGCGCTCCCGGATCATACCGTCAGCCAGGTCGTCGGTGAAAAGCCAGAACTGGTTCGCCTTGACCGCGTCGACGACCTGCTCTGCGACTCTGGACGGGTCCATCTGTGCGGCATACAGGTCCGCGATGGCAGAAGAGGCGTCCCCCAACGCCGTGCCATCGCCCGCAGGACCCCCAAGATCGTTACCGTCGTCCGGGTCGAGCTCAGGGCCGGGTTCGCGGTACCGCTCCTGGCGGTTCCTTTCGCTGTTGATGATGTTGGTGGCAACGAACCCGGGGCACAGACAGGTGACACCGACACCCGTGTCGCCCTCAAGCATCTCCTGTTGCAGCGTCTCGCTGAAGCCGACCACGGCATGCTTGCTGGTGTTGTAGGCGCCCATGCCCGTGGACGTCAGGTGACCGGCGATCGAGGCGGTGTTGACGATGTGGCCCTCGCCGCGCTCGATCATGGCAGGAAGGAAGGCCTTCACGCCGTGGATGACACCCCAGAGGTTAACTGCCAGGGTCCACTCCCAAGCCCTGAGATCGACCGCCGAGATCGAACCGCCGCCGGCGACGCCCGCGTTGTTCATCACAACATCCGCCGGTCCGAACTCCTCGGTGCAGCGTGCCCGCAGATCATCCACCGACTCCCAATCGGAAACGTCGCAGACAACGCCGACAGCGACGCCGCCAGCCGCCTCGATCTCAGCGACGGTCTCATCGAGGGGAGGCTGCTCAATGTCGGCGACCACGACTTTCATCGACTCTGCCGCCAACGCCAGCGCAACAGCGCGGCCGATACCGCTGGCTCCACCGGTGACCACCGCGACCCTGCCGTTCAGGTGCTCCATGATCAAGACTCCACAATCAACGGGCAGTCGCCGAGGGTGCGAGCGCGGCCAGCACCGCATCGTCGACGGCACCTTGGCCGGAGTCGGGATGCAGGGGATGGATGCAGATATGCGACGCACCCGCCTCTGCGTGTTCGCTCAGGCGGGCCTCGATCGCTTCGACGTCACCCCAGGCCACCAGACCGTCCACGAGCCGGGGGCTCAGACCGTCGATGTCGTCTTCGGAGAAACCCATCTTCAACCAAGCGTTTCGGTATCCCGGTGCCCGTGAGTAGAACTTCAGGACCTTCGCCCCAGTCTCGCGGGCCACCGAAGCGTCGCTGGTGAGCATCACCTTCTGTTCAACGTAGAGACCTGATTCTTCTCCGATGATTGCGCGGGCCCATGCCGTGTGTTCCGGTGTGGTGTTGTAGGGGTGGGCCCCCGCACAGCGTTGCGCCGCGAGTTCCAACATCTTCGGGCCGAGCGCGGCGAGCACCCGAGGCACTGCCTGTGGAGGCGCTACCGAGGTGTACAGAGCACTGTCCATCGCCTCGAGGTAGCCGCGCATGAACGACAACGGCCTGTCGTAGGAAATGCCGCGTACCCGCTGCACAATCGCCGGACTCGAGACCCCCAACCCTAAGATCATGCGCCCGCCGGTCTGTTCGGCCACGGTGTTGGCGCCCTGGAGCATCACGCCCGGATGCCGGTTGTAGATGTTGGCGATGCCCGACGCCAACACAAGAGTGGAGGTCGCCGCTCCGACCGAGGCCAACTGGGCGAAAGGGTCGCGTCCGAAAGTCTCGCCGACCCAGAGCGTCGAGTAACCGAGCTCCTCGACCCGCCCACCGAGTTCAGCCACCTGCGAGCCCGTCAGCCCCTCAGGAGCGACCCAGACACCTCTGTCACATGAAGTCATCCTGTGAATCTAATGGGACCTGCGCCTGAACGTGTGTGTATGTGTGAAGCCATGTGTTGTGCTTCCTAGCGCCTGCGCTCAGTCAAGGAGCCCCTCCTCAGTCGCCCTGCGAATACCCTCCTTGCGATCCGATGCACCGAGCTTGTCCCAGAGCCGCGCGAGCGATCGATACATGGAACGCTCTGAGTAGCCCAGCTCTGCGGCAATGTCCACGATCGCCACTCCGGCCTTCAGTTGAATCAACATGGCGCGTTCGATGTCATCAAGCGCCGGTAGTGGGGCGTCCATGTGGTCGCGGACGGCGACCGCTGCACGCTCCAGTCGCCGTGCACCTTCGCTGCTGGTCAAACGAGCCAGCAGATCGAATCGGACCACCATCGGCAGAGACTCGCTGACAGCGGCTTCTGCCACATGCCGAACAAAGGGTTTCAGCTTGTCGGACTGCGAATCCGCATAGTGAGCCAGCACAGCAGTAGCCACCGAGTCCAGGTAGCGCATGACGATCATCCAGTCCTCGACAAGGTGCCCTGGGACGGTCTGGTCCGCCATGACTTCTGAACTGCGACAGAAGAATCCTCCGACTGCGAGTTGGTACGAAGCCGGTAGATAGGTTACGAAGACGCTTACCGCGTCCCGCTGATATTCGTCGGTCCAGGGCTGCGTGTGGTGAAGACGGACAGGGCAGGTCGGATAAGCAGAACCCTGAGCCAGCACGACATCGTCCACTTGAACAATCGACATTGATCAATAGGCACCAACAGGAGGTGCGCAATGAATTCATGCGTTGCAAGGATTGCTGCTCTGGTCTTGCATGTCCGGTTCCAACCTGTGGACACACTGGCCGGGGAACTGCGGCCCGACGCAGCCGGGGAGATCCGCATCGAGTACCCGAGACCGCCCGGCGCCACAGCAACCGACCTTGAGGAGCTGCTGCCGGGACAACCCAACTCCATACTGTTCGTTGCGGACCCGAGGAAGGCAGTGACCGGGTTCGCTGTGCCGCACGTGTACCTGGCGACCGGAGATGCCGGAATTGTGCTTGAGGGCGACAGTCAGAACTCGCCTTTGGTGATCCTCGCCAACGATGAAGCCGGGGGTGTCGGCTCTGCCTTCGGATACGCCACGCTCGCTGAACTCCGCGGCGCTGTCACCGTCACCGGCGAAGACAATGCCACGCTGTCGCCCGCCGACTCGGGAACTCCCGCGCTTCTGGACACCACCGGTGACACCCATGCCAACAAATAGGACCTTGCAGCTCCTGGTGTGCACGTTGTGCCTTGCATTGGCCCTGAATGCTGTGGGTTGCTCTGAGGATGCCGACAGAGGCGCATGCGAGGGAGATATCGAGGAACTGGAAGTCAACTATTTCGTCCAGTGGCAGAACAGCCAGGGAGACTGTGTGGCAGACGCCTCAGGCTCGATCATGTACGAGCTGCAATGCGAACCGGGCGACCCCTATGGGATCAGGCTCGGGCTCACGGCAGACGAGGTGCCGGCTCCGTTCAACGAATCCGGCGTAAGAGTTCTGTCGTACCTGAGAACGGACTCAACCCTCGCAGAACTGCCGCCGGACGCCATACGCACGGGACTGTTCAGCAGAGGCCGGGAACTCTTCGTCGCACAGGACCGAGAATCGGCATATGTGCGGCACCAACAAGGGGAGCAAGGGATCGAAGTATGGCAGAGGTTCAACGACATTGGATGTTCGTCTCCGAATCCCGACACTGGACGTGACGGCGGGTTGTGGGCGTTCCTGGTAGTCGTTGCACTCATGTTGTCAATAGTCCTCGGGCTTCGACGGTGGCGGCCTCGGTGAATCCGTGGGCGGCGCGGTCGCAGAATTGTGCAGCAGGATGTCGGTTCCTTCGAGTCTGACGTTGGCTATGGCGTCAAGCCAGGATCTCGTCGGCAGCTCGGCTAGTAGCGGTAGTGGTCGGGTTTGTAGGGACCGCCGACGGGCACTCCCAGATAGTCGGACTGGGATTGGCTCATCGTCGTCAACTTCACGCCGAGGGCGTCCAGATGGAGCCGAGCCACCTCCTCATCGAGGGTCCGGGGCAACACGTGCACACCCATCTCGATGCTGTCGGCATTGGCGTGCAGCTCCAGCTGCGCCAGCACCTGATTGGTGAACGAACAGCTCATAACGAAGCTCGGATGGCCAGTGGCATTGCCCAGGTTGAGGAGCCGCCCCTCGCTCAACACGATGACCGAATGGCCGTCTGGGAACACGTACTCGTCTACCTGGGGTTTGATGTTGACCCTGCGCACGTCGGAGAGCCGGTTGAGCCCCGCTATGTCTATCTCGTTGTCGAAATGGCCTATGTTGCCGACGATGGCCTGATGCTTCATCCTCGCCATGTGGCCCGCAAGGATGACGTCCTTGTTGCCTGTGGCCGAGATGAAGATGTCGGCTCTGTCAACGACTGCCTCGAGCGTGTTGACCTCGTAACCCGACATGGCGGCCTGCAGAGCGCAGATCGGATCGACCTCGGTGACGATCACCCGCGCTCCCTGGCCCGCCAGCGACTCCGCACAGCCCTTGCCCACATCACCGAAACCGCAGACGGCCGCAACCTTGCCGCCGATCATCACATCGGTGCCGCGGTTGATGCCGTCGATGAGGCTGTGCCGGACACCGTAGAGATTGTCGAACTTGGACTTGGTCACCGAATCGTTGACGTTGATCGCCGGGAAGAGCAGTTCGCCTCTCTCCAACATCTGGTAGAGGCGGTTGACGCCGGTGGTCGTCTCCTCGGAGACGCCGCGGACCTGTGGGGCGATCCGGCTGAAGAACCGCGGATCACGTGCGGCGATGTCGCGCAGACGATCCAGGAACACAGCCCACTCCTCGGAATCATCCTCGTCTGCTTGTGGGATCGCGCCGGCCTTCTCGTACTCCAGACCCTTGTGGACCAGCATGGTCGCGTCTCCTCCGTCGTCAAGAATCAGGTTGGGGCCAGCGCCGTCGGGCCAGACAAAAAGCTGCTCGGTCGCCCACCAGTACTCCTCGAGGGTCTCACCCTTCCAAGCGAAGACGGGAACGCCGCGACAATGCTCAGGGGTTCCGTCAGGTCCCACCACGGCCGCAGCAGCCGCATGGTCCTGGGTCGAGAAGATATTGCAGCTCACCCAGCGCACGTCCGCACCGAGGGCGGTGAGCGTCTCGATGAGCACCGCTGTCTGCACGGTCATGTGCAGCGAACCGGCGATGCGTGCCCCCGCCAGAGGGGCATCGCTCGCGTACTTCCCACGCAACGCCATCAGGCCCGGCATCTCATGTTCCGCCAAGCGGATCTCTCTGCGGCCGAACTCCGCTGAGTCCAGATCCGCGACCTTGTAGTCAGGGGTAAGGGTCACTGCACAACACTCCTAAGGAAACAACGGGCATCAGCGGGCGGGGGTCGACTGACACCATCTCTGCGCAGCCCGCGCCGCCATACTACCGGCCCTAAGGCCGACCGGTGCCGTGGCTACCGGCGCCGAGGTCTACCGACTCTGCGGCCCGGAGCCTGCATCGGGACCAACCCCGGCGCGGAACACGGTTGCGGTGCCGTCGAGGCGTGCGGGGCCGTCGGAGGCCGCCATCCAAGCCGCCGCACCCCTCCCCAGGGGGTGAGCACCGGTTCGGCCCTCAAGACGGGCATGACCTGAAGTACACAGCAGGATCGCGGGGCCCGGCTCAATTCGGGCAGTACCGTCCAGGTCGATCCTCTGCAACGAGAACTCTTCAACGGGACTCCGGTAGCTGGCCACCCCGTCAACTACTGGCGGCCGCTGAACGTCAACGTTCATCGGCTCGGTCTCGACGATGTCAAGCAGTGTCCCCACATCCACATGCTTGCTCGTCAACCCGGCGCGCACGACATTGTCGGAATTGGCCATCACCTCCACACCCATGCCACGCAGATAGCAGTGCAGGTTGCCCGACCCTAAGAAGACCGCCTCGCCCGGCCGCAGCGTCACCAGATTCAACAGCAGCGCGACCAGCACAGCGGGATCCTGGCGATACCGACGGCCGAGATCGCTCACCGTCTGCCGTTCCGGTGCGAACGGCGCTGAGGACGCCACAGCGCACGCAGCCGTCACAGACCCCACCAGATCAGCGGTCGCCTGCCTATCCTGCGCCAGCAGCCAATCCAGAAGACCGCCGATACCACTGGGCGTAGGCGCCGCGGTGAGCCTGGCCCTGACCGGATCGAGAGCATCAGTCGGGATCGTGGCAAGCAGCTCAAGCGTCTCAGACGGTTCACGGAACCCGCACAGAGCACTGAACTCGCTGAGCGCGCAGATCAACTCCGGTTTGTGGCGACGGTCACGGAAACAGCGGTGAGCACCGTCCCGGTCGATCCCCATCGACTCCTCACGCTCGTATCCCCTTCGAGCCTGCTCGGTCGACGGATGCGTCTGCAACGAGAGCGGGACGTCGGCAGCCAACACCTTCAACAGGAACGGAAGCGATCCGAAACGGTCTGCCACCAAGTCACCCAGCGCCGCTGAGGGATCGGCGGCGATGTGCTCGTCGAGGCCGATGCCCCACCCGCGCAACTCCGCCGCGCCGATGGGGTGCGCTCCGAACCACACCTCCGCAACAGGCTCACCGGTCGCACCCCGGCCCAGCAGGTCAGGTATCGCGGTCAGTGAACCCCAGTCGTAGTTCTTCAGCACCCCGTCGATCAACACCATCGTCGGCTCCTAGACTCGTCAGCCGATTGATAGCGCGTCAGTTCCGGGAAGTCTCGGCGACCCCGTCCGTCTCGGCCTTGGCGAGCAGGCGGAAATGCTCCTGTGAGTCAACATCGCTCGCTTCGTCGGGCAGCATCACCGGAATGTCACCCTCATGGATGCGATAGAGCTTCTGGATGCGGGGGTTGTACAGCACTGATTCGTCGGCGAAATAAAGCAGCGGGCCGCGGTCGATGGGGCAAACCAGAATCTCAAGGAGGCGAATGTCGAGGGTCATGTGTCCCAGTCAACCAGAAAAATCACCGTACGCAGACAACGGTCAGGCGAACAGAGCGAGGACTTCATCGACCCGAAAATCAACGTCGGCGGAAGTAGCAGCTTCGAGGTTGAGACGAAGCAGCGGCTCAGTGTTCGAGGGACGCAGATTGAACCACCAGTCGCCGAGGTCGACGGTCAACCCGTCCATCCGATCCAACGAGGCCCCGGCGAAGGCGCTCGCCACCCCTTCGATCACCGCGGCGGTATCGTCCACCCTGGTGTTGATCTCACCGGAGGCGGCATAGCGATCCAGCGTCGAGACGAGATCCGAGAGGCCTGCCGGATGATGCCCCAACGCTTCAAGCACCACGAGCGCGGCGATCAGGCCACTGTCAGCCCCGAAGTTGTCACGGAAGTAGTAGTGCCCCGAATGCTCACCACCGAAAGCCGCACCCGTCTCGAGCATCACCCGCTTGATGAACGAATGGCCGACCCGCGTCCGAACAGGTTCTCCGCCGTTCTCGGCAATGACCTCGGGCACGGCCTTCGAGCAGATCAGATTGTGGACGATCTTCGCGCCCGGTTCACGCTCCAGGATGGAGCGGGCGACCATTGCGGTGGTCAACGACCCGGACACAGCCCTGGCGTTCTCATCGACGAGGAACACCCGGTCCGCGTCACCATCGAAAGCCAGACCGATGTCGGCACCGTCGCGCAGAACCCTCGACATCAAGTCTCTGCAGTTCTCGGGCTGGATCGGGTCAGCAGGGTGGTTCGGGAACGTGCCGTCGAGTTCGGGATACATGTGGTCGAGTTCAAATGGCAGCCCAGCGAACGCTGCAGGAACCACCAGACCGCCCATTCCGTTGGCCGTGTCGGCCACCACCCGCAGAGGTTTCAGGGCATCGAGGTCGACGAAGGAGTGCACATGGGACACGTATCCGGCAAGCAGGTCAAACTGGGTGAGTCGCCCTCGTGAGCCGACAGGATCGGGGCCCGCAATCGCCATCTGCTTGATCTCGGACAGTCCCGAATCAGAGCCGATCGGCGCCGCGTGGGCTAGGCACATCTTGATTCCGTTGTAACCCGCCGGGTTGTGGGAAGCGGTGAAGACGGCCCCCGGGACTCCCAGACTGCCCGACCCGTAGTACAGCATGTCGGTGGCGCACAGCCCCACATCGACCACGTCCACCCCGTGCTCCATCGCCCCCTGCGCGAAAGCAGCCGCCATCTCCTCACCGTCAGGCCGCATGTCGCGCCCCACGAGAATCGAGGTGTCGCCCCTGTCCCGGACGAACCGGGCGAACGCCCCGCCGATGGCACGGGACCCGTCAGTGTCGAACTGGTCCGGGACGGTACCGCGAATATCGTAAGCCTTGAAGATCGTGTCGAAGTCTGTGCTCACACCACGAAACTAAACCGCGAAATCCCTTTTGAGACATTCAACTGCGGGCCGACCAACAGATTGCTGTTAGTCAGTACTTATCAGGAACGAACGTCTGATCCGAGATCGGCGGACGCACATAACCCACGGCCGACTGTTTCTCGGGCAGTTCAACTTCCTCCCACGGGACCGGTTCGTAGGGGATCTGCGAAAGGAGGTGAGAGATGCAGTTCAGTCTGGCCCTCTTCTTGGAGTCGGCATTGACCACATACCAGGGGGCCTGCTTGATATCGGTGTGGGCGAACAGCGTGTCCTTGGCCTTCGAGAAGTCCACCCAGCGCTCTCGGCTCTGCAGATCAACCGGTGACAGCTTCCAGCGCCTCAACGGATCGGAGATGCGACTCTGGAAGCGGGCCTCCTGCTCTGCGTCGCTCACCGAGAACCAGTACTTGATCAAGATGATCCCCGAACGGACCAGCATCCGCTCGAACTCGGGGCAGGACCGCAGAAACTCGCGGTACTCCTCATCAGTACAGAAACCCATCACAGGCTCGACCAGACCGCGGTTGTACCAACTGCGGTCGAACAGCACCATCTCCCCCGCCGCCGGCAATTCGGCCACATAACGCTGGAACCACCACTGCGACTTCTCCCGGTCGCTCGGCGTGCCGAGCGCCACAACCCGCACGACCCGGGGGTTGAGCCGTTCAGTTATCCGCTTGATCGCTCCGCCCTTGCCAGCGGCGTCACGCCCCTCGAAGACGACAACCACCTTGAGACCCTTGTGGCGGATCCACCGCTGCAATAGCACCAGTTCCTCCTGTAGGAGGGCCAACTCGCGGTTGTAGACCTTCGTCTTGATCTTCTGAGCCTGCGCGTAAACGTGGGGGGCGGGTTCCGATTCGAGGGACTCCATCTCTATGGGGGTCCGCTGCTCGTCCATGCCGCACGACACTAGCCGAGTCCAGGAGCGCAGTCTCGGGTGAAGACGGATGCGATCGAGTCGCCAGCGAAGACCTTGTCCGAAAAACTCACCGGCCGGAGTCGAGAGGTCAACTAGGGGTCATTTGCTGGGACGATTCTACGGTCTCCGGGTACTGCCCGAGTCTGCTGAGACGACTGATCATCGCGATGTCACGCACAACCCTGAACCCGTCTGTCAATGCCCGAACAGTCGAGGAGTCGCTGTTGACGACGCGCACCGGAACCTCAGCGACCGCAAATCCACAGCGTTCTGCCAGATGAAGCAGTTCGATGTCGAAAGCGAAACCATCGATCCGTCCCGCCGCCATCAGAGTCTTGGCCACATCGGCGCGAAACGCCTTGCAACCGCACTGGGTGTCCCGATAGCGGCCTGCCAAGACAGCGCGGGCGAACAGGTTCACCGCCCGGCTGCCCATCCGCCGCAGACCCGACACGCTGCGATCAGCCACCGAGAGCTCCGCGTCCCGATTGCCGATCACCACCTCACAGCCAGCCTCCACCGCGGCGAGCAGTCCCAACAACTGATCCGGCGAGTAGGCCAGATCCGCGTCGGTGAACGCCACAGTCCGTCCTCTGCTCGCCAGCACGCCAGCGCGGACCGCAGCGCCCTTCCCCTGGTTGGCAGGCAGTTCGATCACCAGGTCGGCTCCCGCCTCGGTTGCCTGTCGGGCAGTGTCGTCAGGTGATCCGTCATCGACGACCACTATCTCCAGATCGCCGGCAGCGTCCAGAGAATCCAGTTCGGAGCGGATCTCGGAGATCGTCGATCCGATCCGCCGCGCTTCGCAATACGCCGGCACGACCACCGACAGACGCAATTCATCGGTCGGGTCGGCCTCGCCAGCTGAACCCTGTGCCGATTCAACCAGTGCCGAATCAGTGGAGCCAGAATCAGTGGGATCCTCGGTGTTGAGTGCATCATCGGGCGCTGCAGAACGCGAAGGCATCGCCGCGGCCGGCGCAGTCGGGCCATCATCGTGGTGATCCCGTTTGCGACGAGTCATCGCGACGGCCAGCACGAGTCCGAGCAGGGTCGCCAACAGACCGACCCACTGCACCGTGGAGCGGGTGTAGCTAAGACTCACCGAGGTCTCGGTCGGCACGACCACCATCAGATTGGGGGCCACTCGGAACGGCCCCTGCGCGCCGGACGCGGACCAGTTGGGAAAATAGCTGGCCCTCACCAGCACCGGGGCTCCAACCCGGTCCACGCTGAAACTGATCGAGTCGTTGTCAACAACAAGATCGAAGACCTCCGCAGACTCGGTCGGCACCCGCTCGATCCAGCCCGGCAGAGCATCCGCCAAGGCGCGCATCTCCCACACCCGATCGCCGCTGCGGACCGCGGCAGCAAAATCGGTGTCCTGCAAGGCCAGATCGTCAAGGGACATGCGCGGCCAGCCGGCAGGTCCGTCCGCCGCGATCAGCGGGATCTCCTCGGGGGCCTCCCAGGCAGCGACCGTGGGAACCAACCACTCCTCCCCGCCCGCTGACAGACCCTCAATCACCACAGGCAACTGCTCAACACCCACTGCAAGCTGTTGATCCTTCACCAGAAAGACCACCCACGGCCCGCTCGCCGCAATCTCCTCCAACGCTTCAAGCTCGCGCGCCTGGGCAATCGCCGACTCGGACACGGCCAGGTAGTAGCGCACACCGAGGGTCTCAAGCCCGCCGAAGCCCTTCTCCACGTCGAGTCCCGAATACGGAAGGTCACGCTGGGCACGAGAGGGACTCGCCGACAGTTCCGACTGCAGCAGGAAGTGGTAGGGGGTCGTGGCCGACGCCTCGAAATAGAGTCCCTCCATCGAGCCGATACAGCCGTCGGTCCAGTGAGGCAGCAACATCGGTGCCATGGTCGTGCCGTACGTCCCGAGACGCTCACTGTCGAACTCCCAGAGCGACCGCCCACAACCGAACTCCTCTCCAACCTCCGCCATCGTCGCCACCAACTCGTTGTACTCCACAGTCCCCGATTTCTGCTCATACCCCGTGAAGTTGTATCTCACCCACCCAGGACCCTGGTTGAACTCAGCCGTGGCAAGACCGTTCCAACCCCGGATCGACTCGATACCAAAGAAACTCGAGAAGCCGTAGACGGTGGTGACTCCACCGGCCGCGTCGGTCCTCTGAAAGGTCGTGGCGAACGGAACGGACCGGAGCGGAAAGGCCAGGGCGGCCAGGATAACCAGAGTGAACAGACCCGCAGGAACCGCCGCCCAGAGCGCAGGGACGCGCGCGCCCGAGCCGCCGGGGTCCAGAGGCACCGGTCTAAGCATTCGGATCGCGCCGCGGCTGATCTCGGCCACAGCGATACCGGACAACAGGTACACCGACAGGTAGTAGAACGGCAGGATCCGCACGTTCCAGAGCCGGCTCTCCGGGAGCAGCACAAAAGCAACCGCGAAGACCGCCGCAACGATCCCCAGGGCGATACCGATCCTGACCCGGCGAAGCGCGCACACCAACGCGCCGACGACCCCGAGAACCACGAACACCTGCAACGGCAGGTCGTTGATCAGAAAGCTCTGGTTGCCGAGATCATCTCCCCGATGCCAGAGCGCCGCAGCGAAACGACGCTCCTTCCCCCAACCCATGTCGTTGAGATAGGCAACGTTCCACGCGAACGGCAGCACCCAGAACGCCGACAGCAACGCCGCGACAGGACCGACAACCGCAACCCAATAGACCTCGCGTCGTCCCACCCGAATGACCAGCAGAGCGAACAACGCCACGAGCGCGAAGAATGCCGCGAACAGATGCAGCAGGCCCGTCAGAGCCAACAGCACCGCAGCCACGACTCGGTCTGAACCGCTCGCCAACCCCCGGGCTGCGAAACCGAGGAACAGCAGAGCAACCGACAACCCCAGGCTGTAGGCGAACTCCCCTGCCATCGTCGACATCAGGTTCCCGCCGTAGATGTTGAACGAACGGTCGAAAATGAACGGCAGGGTCATCAGCGCCATCAGCGCGGGCCCCGGGAATGCCAGACCGCTCAGACGGCCCGCAACGAATGCTGACAACGGCAGGACGACGATCCCCGCAATCACGACGAGTTTCATCGCGACCCCGTAGGGAATCGGGACTATCAGGACCGTCGACGCCACCACCGCGGCGGTTACCGCTGCCCGCCACTGCCTGGCCGCAGCGGCTGCGGACCACACCAGCGCGCCGACCGCCGCCGGGGCCACCACCGCAGCGATCGCCAGATCAACGGAAGTGTCGTTGAAGGTGAAAGGTTCCAGAGGCGACCAGCCCAACCAGTCCGTGATGAAGACGCGGCCGTCGGCGACCGCCCCGAACAGCGCGCTGCCGGCACCGAATCCAACCGCGACAATCAACCTTGAACTGTGCTCGGCCCAGAACCTGCCGGCGACGACGAACACAGCAACCGCGACCCCGAACGCCGAGAGCAGATCAACCGGGACCTCCAGCCCGACGTTGACCATCACTATCAGCAACGAGGGAACGACCATGTAGAACGTGAAGGCCGGGAAACCCGCGTACCAGTCTGGCGACCAGCCCGTCAGTCGAAAGTTCGGCAGCAGCTCATCACGCAGGTATGCCGGCGACCACACATGGGCGCCCAGGTCCCCGCCGGTCGGGGTCGTGTCGGTGAACCACAACCACGGTGACAGATTCCAAACAACGAACAGAGTGACGCCGCCCACGATCACCGCAGTGAACACTGCCTGCATATCGTGAGACCGGTCGGTGATCAACCGCCGCCAACCCGGGATCTGGATCAGCGCACGTCCAACCTCAGACAGCCGCGCGAGCGGAGTGGGACTGTCGGGGGGTGGACTCATGGCGCTTCATTGTGCCACCTCCTTCGCGCCGCCGTACCTTCCCAGCGCCGTGCCTGAAATAGGCGAGCTTGCCGACATGGGGGTCGGTGGCAATCTTGAAGGTCAGGGCGGCCAAAGGCTCGGAGTCGTCAACGGCGCGGGTCGTCTCAGCGCCGGAACGGGGATCGGCGCCGGTCACCGCAGGAACGTCGCTTGGTCGACTCCCTCGACCGCCAACAAGCCGCGACCGGGCGACAAGGCCCGGTCATACTCCATCGTACGCGGGCGGCGAGCCGACCGGGCGCGTTGCGCCGGACTTCACGCCACAGGCCCGGTCTCGTGGAGGTGGTTGCGACATCGGCGGCGGGTACCGCTACGCTTCAGTGCAGGCAGAGTTCCCTGGCTAGCGGAATGCCCCGTTAGTGCGTCTTCATAGGAAGTCTGAGCTACCTACTGCCAATCGCCCTACAAGAGCAGCAAACCATGGACCCCTGAAGCGGGCGCCGTAGCGCGGGCCGCTTCGCTGGCATCAGGTTAGGAGGGAACCCACAATGTCCATCCGGTCCCGCGACCGCGCATGGCACGGATCGAGCCACCCGAATCCGCGCCGCGCCGCGATCGGCAGCATGTCGGTGCCCGCGCAACTGCGCAGCCACCCCATCAGGGAAGGTTCCGCGTCGGCCTGCTTGAAGGCCGGTGGATCCATGTCGGCGTTCGCGCGCCGCTGGCCCACTTGCTGCCTTCCCTTCTTGGGAATCGCGATTGCCTCGCTGGGAGCGCTCGCGGCCATCGCGCTGCTTCCGTCAACGGCCTCTGCGAGCACTCCCCCGCCCGGCCCTTGTGAGGATGGCTACGTAGCGCCCACCCCGACCAAGGTCGCGGTGACCAGCATTCCGATCACGGTCAACTCGACCACCGCCGATTATTTCGTGCTGTATTTGAAGAGCGACAAGCTAACCAACAAGTCGCAGCCGATTTTCGTCAAACGGGGTGAGGATGGCACGACCACCCTTGCCGACAACCTCGAATCGCTGGCCGCAGAGACGTATCTCGTGGAGAGGTATTCTGTCGCGCGGCCTGGAGATCTTGATGGTGATTGTATAGACGATGTCACGGAACTGGCGGATTTAGGAAAGTACAATCCCATCAACTCGGCAAAGACGACCACCAAGGTCAATGGCGTGGCAGCCATTGATTCTCGGGAGACGTTCCGGGAGTTGTCCTTCAAGGGGGACGTGAACGTCAGAGGACTGGAATACCTTGAGGGACTGGAGTTCGTTAAGTTCGACATTCGGGATTTGAGCTCAGCCACCCCGGCCACGTACTTCATCAACTCGAACACCCACAAGATTCACTCGGCCTTCAGCACAGCCATCGGCATCCCGGCCAGAAACCCTACAGCCGCGGGCAACGGCACAATCGTCTATTACCCAAACATAGTCGCATTGGACGGATCGCTAGGGGTATATGCCTTTCGCTTTGATCTGTGGGACATCACAGCAATCTCAAGCGTCGAGAAATACTACGAGACCCTCGCCGCGGGTATGCCTTTCCTGGACAACAACCTGTATTACCACCCCTTTACCAAGAGTCAAGTTAACCTGTACAAAACGGAGAAGGCCTCCTACGACAGCTCCCGGATCAATGTCCTGCTGGACGAAGACATACTCCCGGACGTGGACTACATCCCGCACAACCAGGCAGAGGGTTACGGGCGCCTGCGGCTGATGGCTGACGGTGACCGCCCAAGTCCCTTCGACGTCGCCATCTACAAGACGCTGCCCAATGACTTGCCTCGTGTGGCTGGAACCATCACCACTGTGCCGCAAACGCCGTTGTCTCATGTGAACCTGCGGGCCATCCAGAACGGTCTGCCCAATGCCTTCATTCGCGACGCGTTATCGACCGAGGCCATCACTTCCCTGATCGACAGCTACGTGTATTACGCGGTCAGCGCCGACGGATACGCGATTAGAGCCGCCACGAAGGCCGATGTGGACAAGCACTTCGCGACGCTGCGCCCCACACAGACGCAGACCCTGCAGCGCGATTTGACGGTCACTGCCATCACCTCGCTGTCAAACGTGAGCTTTTCTGACTGGACCGCCTTCGGCGTCAAGGCGGCCAACGTGGCCGAGTTGAACAAGCTGTCGCTGCCGACCGGCACGACACCGGTGGGGTACGCAGTCCCCTTCTACTTCTACGACGAATTCATGAAGCAGGCAACAGTCGGCAAGGAGACCATTCTAGGAAAGAAGAAGGCTCCAGCCGAGGAGAAGATAACTCTTTCAGCTGAAACGACTCTGGCTCAAGCGGTCTCAGCGATGCTCGCGCATTCGTACTTCCAGTCGGACTCTGACATCCAGGAAGAGATGCTGGACGACTTGCGCAAGGCGATCAAGAATGCCACGTCTCCGGCCTGGATCATCTCGGCGCTGAATACTCTGCACGGGAACTATCCCGACGGCCAGTCCCTGCGCTACCGCTCCAGCACCAACAACGAGGACCTGGCGTCGTTCAACGGGGCCGGCCTCTATGACTCCAAGACACAGGACCCAGACGAGACCACCGCAGACGGCATCGACAAGTCCATCAAGGCGGTCTGGGCCAGTCTCTGGAACGACCGTGCCTTCCTGGAGCGGGACTTCCATCGGATCGACCACAGCACCGTGTCAATGGGCGTCCTGGTGCATCCCAACTATTCAGGAGAGCTGGTCAACGGCGTCGCGGTCAGCTACGACCCCATCACCTTGCAGGACAACGTCCATTACATCAACTCGCAAGTGGGTGAGGACCTGGTCACCAACCCGGAAGCCTACTCCCAGCCCGAGCAACTGCTGCTGGCATCCAACGGAACCGCAACGGCGCTGTCGCACTCCACCCTGGCGAAGTCGTCAGACCAGCTCCTGATGAGCGCGGCCCATATGCGTCAACTGCGAAGCAACCTCGACACCATCCATAATCGGTTCCGGACCCTCTATGCGGTCGAGGACGGTGACGACTTCGCCATCGAGATCGAGTTCAAGATCACCGCATCCAACAATCTCGCCATCAAGCAGGCGCGCCCCTGGATCTTTCCCGAGCCGCTGGTGCTGCCGAATCCGGAGGTTTCCGTCGCGCTCAGCTCGGCCCAGGTCGCCGAGGGCGAGTCGCTGGAGGTGACCGTGACTCGCAGCGGCGGCATCCTGTCGACGCCGCTCACAGTCGACCTGGCCTGGAGCGAGACCCAGACGATGCTGAGCAACACCCACCCGGCCTCCGTGACGATCCCCGGCAATCAGACGAGCGTCACCGTCACCGTACATACTGACAATGACCAAGAAGACGAACACGACAGCGTGGTGACCGTCACCATCAGCGCCGACACCGCCTACACCATCGGCACCCCGTCCTCGGCGTCCGCCACCGTCACCGACAACGACCAGACGATGGTCGGGGTGCGCGGTGACACCAGCAAGGTCACAGAAGGCTCGATTGTCGGCTTCACGTTCACTCGCTCGGGCAGCGTGCTAGAGCAACCGCTCACGGTGAGCGTCAACATCACCGAATCAGAAAGTCGGCTGCAGGGCGCCGCGCCCACGGCTGTCACATTCGCAGCCAACAGCGCCACCGCGGCCATATCGCTGCCGACCACCGACGACTCGGTCCGGACCACCCCGAGCATCGTGACAGTCCAGATTGGTGCCGGCAGCGACTACGGCATCAAAGGGTCGGGTAGGGCCGCGGTGACCGTCGAGGACGACGAACAGCCGCCTCCCGACCTGCAATTCGACTTCAACCACGCAGTGCCGGAGAAGAAGACCTACATCTTGTCGGTCAACAACAGAGGCAACGGAGGTGATATCACCTACACCATCGGTGGACCTGATGCCAGCTACTTCACTGACTACACCTTTGCTCGGCTCATTGTTTTGAACGCACAGCAGTACAACCATCCAGCGGACGCAAACCACGACGGCGTCTTCGAGATCGACCTCGCAGCCTCGGACACCCGCGGGGGAACCACGACCGAGCGACTGCGATTCACCGTGGTCAACGACACACTGATCAACCTCGCCCGACGGCACTGGGACCAACTCAGCAACGACCAGCGCGCCACGCTTCTGCCGGAGTTGGCCAGCGAACTGGTCAAGCCCGAATTCGCGAACCTCGCAGACGACGCGCAGGCACGCGTGCTGCGACTCGCCCGCCAACAGCAACTGCCCTCACCAGGCCCCACGATCAGCATCGCCGCGGGCACCGACGTGGCTGAGGGCAGCGACGCCACGTTCACGATCACCGCTGACCCGACACCAGCCGCGGCGTTATCGGTGAGTGTCACCGTGTCACAGACCGGCGACTACGGCGCAACCACCGGTGCACAGACCGTGACCATCCCCACTAGCGGCACCTTCGCGCTGACCGTCCCCACTACCGGCGACGACACCGACGAACCCGACGGCTCGATCACCGCCACGGTCAATACGGGGACCGGTTACACCGTCTCATCAAGCAGCGGCAGCGCCACGGTAGCCGTGGCCGACGACGACCCGCCCGCGGATCCAGAGATCAGTATCGCGGCTGGTAGCGGCGTTGTTGAGGGTACGGCTGCGAGTTTCACGTTGACTGCGACGCCGACGCCTGCGGCTGATCTGGATGTGACGATCAGTGTGTCGCAGGACGGTGATTTCGGTGTAACGACGGGGTCGCGGACGGTCACGATTCCTGCGTCTGGTTCCAAAACGTTCACTGTCTCAACGGTGAACGACACTGTTGATGAGGCGGACGGTTCGGTCGCCGTAACGGTGGGTGCCAGTTCGGGTTATACGGTGTCGTCCACGCAGAGCGCCGCGTCGGTGGTGGTGTCTGATGATGACGACCCGCCTCCGCCTCCGCCTGTGCCTGCGGGTTGTGTTTCTGATGAGGTGTTGGGGTTGGCGCGTGATTATTTCGACCTGAATCGTGATCGCGCGCCGAGTTTTGGCCGTAACTGGCGTCGGGTGTTGGTGGCGTTTGGTGATGTGGTTGATGATCAGTTGACTGCGTTCACAGCCGCTGAAGCCCTTGAGGGTGAGCAGGTCTGGTTCGGGTGGAAGCCGTTCCGCGAGGCGTTGGAATGCATCGAGGCAGCCCAGCAGCCCGAAGACCCTGAGATCAGTATCACCGCGGGCAGCGCCGTGACCGAGGGGGGCGCGGTGTCGTTCACGCTCACCGCGTCACCGGCGCCGACTTCTGCTTTGTCGGTTGATGTGACGGTGTCGCAGTCAGGTGATTTCGGTGTGTCGACCGGAACACGGACTGTGACGATCCCCACCAGCGGCAGTTACACGTTGACTGTCTCTACTGTTGGTGACAGCGTCGATGAGGCTGACGGGTCGGTGACAGTGTCGGTGAGCGGTGGCACTGGTTACACGGTGTCGTCTTCGGCTGGTTCGGTGTCGGTTGCTGTGTCTGATGATGATGACCCGCCTCTGATTGTTCCGGAGATCAGTATTGCTGGGGGTAGCGCCGTGACTGAGGGGGCTGCGGCGTCGTTCACGTTCACAGCCAACCCCACACCGGTGTCAGCGCTGACGGTCAGCGTGACCGTCGCCCAAAGCGGCAACTACGGTGCTACCACCGGTGTGCGAACAGTCACGATCCCGACGACTGGCAGCTACACGTTGACTGTTGCCACCACAAACGACAACACAGACGAAACCGACGGCTCGGTCACTGCCAGTGTCGGCACGGGTACTGGTTACACGGTGTCGGCTTCGGCTGGCACTGCGACTGTGGCGGTGTCTGATGACGACGACCCGCTACCACCTCCGCCTCCACCACCACCGCCTGTGGGTTGTGTTTCTGATGAGGTGTTGGAGTCGGCGCGTGATTATTACGACTTGCATCGTGATCGTGCGCCGGGTTTTGGCCGTAACTGGCGTCGTGTGTTGGTGGCGTTTGGTGATGTGGTTGATGATCAGTTGACTGCGTTCACCGCGGCTGAAGCACTCGAGGGTGAACAGCGATGGTTCGGATGGCGGCCGTTCCGCGAAGCACTGGAATGCATCGAGGCAGCCCAGCAGCCGACGGACCCCGAGGTCAGTATCACCGCGGGCAGCGGTGTAACAGAAGGCGGTGTCGCGTCGTTCACTATCACCGCGTCTCCCAACCCGACAGCGAACCTGGATGTAAGGGTGACCGTCGCCCAAACAGGCGATTTCGGTGCCACAACCGGAACACGCACCGTGACGATCCCCACCACAGGCAGTCACACGCTGACCGTCGCCACGACCGGTGACACTGCTGATGAGGCCGACGGGTCGATCACAGTGTCGATCGACACCGGCACCGGCTACACCGTGTCAACCTCGACCGGCACTGCGACAGTTGCTGTGACCGATGACGACGACCCGCCACCACCCCCACCGGTTGACCCGGAGATCAGCATCACCGCGGGCAGCGCCGTCACTGAAGGGTCTGCTGCGTCGTTCACCGTCACCGCGTCTCCCAACCCGGAAGCGAATCTGGATGTAACGGTGACCGTCGCCCAAACAGGTGATTTCGGTGTGACGACCGGACCGCGGACGGTGACGATCCCCACGGCCGGCAGCTACACGCTGACCGTGGCCACCACCGGTGACACAACCGACGAGACCGACGGGTCGATCACCGCCACGATCGGCACGGGCAACGGTTACACCGTGTCGTCGAGCAACAGCAGCGCCACTGTCGCGGTGTCTGATGACGACGACCCGCCACCGCCTCCACCACCACCGCCTCCTGCGGATTGTGTTTCTGATGAGGTGTTGGAATCGGCGCGGGACTATTACGACCTGCATCGTGATCGCGCGCCTGGATTTGGCCGTAACTGGCGTCGTGTGCTGGTGGCGTTCGGTGATGTGGTTGATGATCAGTTGACTGCGTTCACCGCAGCTGAAGCGCTCGAGGGTGAACAGCGATGGTTTGGATGGCGACCGTTCCGCGAAGCATTGGAATGCATCGAAACAGCCACGCCTCCGACGGATCCGCAGATCAGCGTCGCTGCGGGCAGCGCCGTCACTGAGGGGACCGCAGCGTCGTTCACGCTCACCGCTTCACCGGCACCGGCGGCGAACCTGGATGTAACGGTGACCGTCGCCCAAACAGGTGATTTCGGTGCCACGACCGGGTCACGCACCGTGACGATCCCCACCACAGGCAGTTACACGCTGACCGTCGCCACCACTGGTGACACTGCTGATGAGGCCGACGGGTCGATCACCGTCACAATCAGCACAGGCAACGGTTACACCGTGTCAACCTCGACCGGCACTGCGACAGTTGCTGTGTCCGATGACGACGACCCGCCACCACCCCCGCCGGTTGACCCGGAGATCAGCTTCACCGCAAGCAGCGATGTCACCGAGGGGACCGCGGCGTCGTTCACGCTCACAGCCAACCCGGCACCTGCGGCTGGATTGACCGTCAACGTCACGATCACACAAAACGGCAACTACGGCGCCGCCACCGGTCAGCGGACAGTCACGATCCCCACCAGCGGCAGTTACACGCTGACTGTTGCCACCACCAACGACACCACAGACGAAACCGACGGGTCGATCACCGCCACAATCGACAACGGCAACGGTTACACGGTGTCGTCGAACAACAGCAGCGCCACCGTCGCGGTAGCCGACGACGACCCGCCTCCGCCGGTAGTTCCGACGGTCAGCATCAGAGCCGGCAGCGATGTCACCGAGGGTGATGGTGCCGTGTTCACCGTCACGGCCAACCCGGCACCTGCGGCTGGATTGACCGTCAACGTCACGATCACACAAAACGGCAACTACGGCGCCGCCACCGGGACACGCACGATCACGATCCCCACCGGCGGCAGCTACACGTTCACCGTCGCCACAACCAACGACACAACCGACGAAACAGACGGCGCGATCACCGCCACGATCAACACAAGCAACAGCTACACAGTGTCTTCCACACAAAACACGGCGACAGTGAACGTTGCTGATGACGACCTGCCGTCGACTGGTCCGCCGACGGTGACCGTGGCCGACGCGACCGCTGTTGAAGGCCAGGACTTGACGTTCGTGGTGACACTGTCGAAACCCAACCCTGAGCCGATCACGTTCCGTTACGGCGGGTACGGACGCACCGCGACGATGTGGCAGGACTTCCAGATCGAATACAACGCGGTGCACACGCTTGCTGCGGGCGAAACCGAAGTCAACATCGTCGTGCCGGTCATCGACGACAACACCACAGAAAACACCGAAACATTACGCATCTACGTGTACGCCACCAGCGGGATCGTCATCCGCGACGGGTTCCTCTACGCCACAGGCACCATCACCGACAACGACTGACCGATCCCGCGACGGACCACTAGAGAAGCTGAGCAAGCAGGACGACCACGCTGGTCGCGTTGAATCCCACATGGATCCAAAGCGGGGTGCCGAGACGGCCTGTGATCTGAAACGCGACCGCGGTGACAATGCCGACCGCCAACAGACCCGGAAACTGGAGGACCTGGAAATGCGACGCCGCGAACAACGTCGAGGACACCAGGACCGCCACTACGGTGCCCACCCGGCCACGAGGAGACAGCAACTCCGCCAAACCCCGATGCAGCAGACCCCGATACAAAATCTCCTCGGCAATCGGCGCTCCCACGACAGTGAGCACCACCAACGCCAGGATTCCCAGAGACGAATCAGCCGAAGCAACGAGATCCCGTGCCGGAGCCTCGAGCGACTCGATGTCGATAAAAGGACTCATCGGCAGATAAACCAGCGGCACGAGCACAACCTGGGTGGCGATCCCCACAGAGAGACCAACGCCGACGTCGCGGCCCGTCATTCCCCAACCGAGATCCCTCCGCAGATCGAGCTTGATGCGCCGGGACAACAGAAACGGAACACCCACCAGACACACCCACAACGGCACCGTCAGCAACACTCGAGCCACCAGCGGAACACGCTTGTGGTCAAGGGGAACCCCGGCCGCCACCTGCCCCGCCACCCGGCCGAAATCGTCACCCAGACCAGAGGGAACGTCGAAGGACCAACCCGCTGCGGCGACCACCGAGCCGCCGATCAATGCCGACACCACGATCGCTGTCGGAATTGCTACCAGAGCCAGCACCACCCGACGACCAGGCGTCGGTGCGCGCTCGGACACCGCCGGTCCTAACCAGCCCGACTAAGGCGACCCGACTCGTCGCCCAGCACGGCAGCATCCACCTGCGGTTCGAATACCGAAACCGAACCGGATCGTCGGTCGCTCAACTCCCAGCCGCGCGGAGGCCGCGTCCGGTCAGCGTGGGCCGTGCACAGATCGTAGTTGGCGGGTGAATCCTCAACATGCAGATCATCGATCCACACAATCTGTTGCGCGTAGAGGTAGGACAGGGTCGCAGCCGCGAGTTGATGACAACCCGGTCGGGCACAGCGGCGGTTCACGCTGGGAACCGTACCCTCTCGACACCATCAAGACAGGGATATCCCGCGGCGGGGCTACGCTCTACCCATGGCGTCAAGCCCCCCCGCACCACCTCCTCCACCTCCACCTCCACCACCGCCACCACAATCTGGCGACCTCGAAAAGCCCGAGGACAAGAGCACAAGCCGACCCGGCAGGCCGAGCTGGTCGCGCTACATACTCTGGATTGCCGTCGCTGCCCTGCTAACGGTGTTGCTCTTCAACTACCTGTACAGTGGCGAATCCCGCGAGCAGGTCACCTACTCCAACTTCTTGGAGAGCGTCGACCAAGGTGAGGTGGTGGAAGTCACCTACGACAACAACAACGGGGAAATCGTCTTTGCGACCGAGCTGGACAAGTTCGAGACCACCGGTCCCACACCGCTGCCCGACGCCGACCACGACCTGATCGGCGATAACACCAAGCTCAAATTCGAGACGCCCAGGCCAAACTTCTTCGCTTCAATCTTCCCGATCTTGCTCCCCGTGCTTCTGCTCATCGGCTTCTTCTTCTGGATGCAGCGCCGGGCACAGGGGCAACTGGGCAGCATGATGTCGGTCGGCCGAAGCAAGGCCAAGACCTACTCGACCGAACGCCCCGGGACCACCTTCGACGACGTGGCAGGATATGAGGGCGTTAAGCAGGAGATCACCGAGATCGTCGAGTTCTTGAAACATCCCGCCCCATTCGCCGAGATCGGCGCGCGCGTCCCCAAAGGAGTGATGCTGGTCGGCCCTCCAGGCACCGGCAAGACCCTCATAGCCAAAGCCGTCGCGGGAGAGGCGGGCGTCCCCTTCCTCTCAGTCACGGGTTCGGACTTCATGGAGATGTTCGTGGGAGTCGGCGCCAGCCGTGTGCGAGACCTTTTCGACTCGGCTCGCAAAATGGGCAAAGCAATCATCTTCATAGACGAGATCGACTCGATCGGGCGCAAACGCGGCGCCGGTCTCGGCGGCGGGCACGACGAACGAGAACAGACCCTCAACCAGATGCTGGCTGAAATGGACGGCTTCGAGCCGACCGACGGGATCGTGATGATGGCAGCCACGAACCGGCCCGACATCCTCGATCCGGCACTGTTGCGCCCGGGCCGCTTCGATCGACAGGTGGTCGTGCCACTGCCGGAACTCGACGACCGCAAGAAGATCCTCGCGGTCCATCTCAAAGGCAAGCGCACCACTGACGACGTAGACGTCGACCTGGTCGCCCGAGGTGCCCCCGGTATGAGCGGTGCGGATCTCGCCAATCTGGTCAACGAGGCGGCACTGTTCGCGGTTCGTCGCGGTCGGGACCAGATCGATGCCGTGGACTTCGACTCTGCGAGAGACCGGGTGATCCTGGGAATCGAGCGATTGTCGGTAGCCCAGAGCCCGGAGAACCTGGAACGCACGGCTTACCACGAAGCCGGCCACGCCCTGTGCGCCGCGGTACAGAACAACCACGATCCCGTCCACAAGGTAACGATCATTCCCACCGGCATGGCCCTCGGCGTGACCATGACACTACCCACCGAGGACCGCCACACCCTCGACAAAGCCGAGGCCGAGGCACGAATGGTCATGGCCATGGGCGGCAGGGTGGCGGAGTCCCTGGTATTCGACGAGTTCTCCTCAGGAGCTGCCAACGACCTCGTTCAAGCAACCAGCATCGCCCGTCTGATGGTCACCGAATGGGGCATGAGTTCCGCGGTCGGGCCCATGTCTCTGGCCGACGGCGGACCGGTCTTTCTCGGCGCCGACATGATGCAGTCGAAGAACTACTCACCCGACACAGCCAAGCTCGTCGACACCGAGATCCGCCGGATCCTCACCGAGTCCGAAGATCGCTGCCGGGAGATTCTCATCGAATATCGCAAGGGCCTCGACCTCGTAGCCAGGGCCCTGTTGGAGCACGAGACCATCTCGGGAGACGAAGTGGAACGCCTCATCGCACTGGCGCGTTCGGGACCGGTCACCGAAAACATCGCCCGGAGCAACACCGAGCCAGAGACAGACATCCAACAGCCGATCCCGGCTGAAGCGACTGTTTCCGAAGACTCCTGACCGACGCTCGGCATGGACCGCCTGCTCCTGGTCTTGGGTGGTGTCGCTATAGCTCTGTTGGTTGCATCGCTGCTCAGCCGCAGGAAACACCCGACGCCGGCCGCGAACACCGACACGATCCCCCGACAACTCGACCGCAACGACTTCAACGGCCCAGATCGGCCGTGGCTCGTCGCAGTGTTCACCGCGTCGAGCTGTGCAACGTGTGCCGGGGTGATGGAGAGGGCCAAGCACCTGGCCAGCAGCCAAGTATGCGTTCAGGAACTGGAACTGAGCGCTGAGGCGGACCTGCACGAACGCTACGGCATTGACGCTGTGCCCATGCTGCTCATCGCAGATCTGACGGGTGCGGTGCAGCGCGCCTTCGTCGGCCCTACCAGTTCCGCGGACCTCTGGGCCTCGTTGGCGGACCTTCGCGAACCGCGCAGTCGCGAACCGCGCAGTCGCGAACCGCGCAGCGTTACAAACGAACCCGGCTCAGACGAAACCGTTACCGGCCCTGGCTGACACCACTCAAGATGCCGTGGACCATCCCGGTATCCCACGGCAGCATGAACGGCGAACCGGGTCTCTGAGTATCACGGAGCGGCAGCGGGACGCGGCTCGGCCGCCACGATGCCCGGTAGCAACTGATGCTGTGACACGCCGGTCAGATCTCGGCTGACCACCACCGGCGACCGGGACACAACCTCCACGATCGGGCGCTCAGACCCCAGTTCTGAAGCAGGCAGCGAGACCCGTCGCAGCGGAGCCACCTCTATGGAAGTAACCAGACTGCGACCCCGGCCATCAAGAATCGCCACCTCAACGGTGGCGATCGACACAGGGGACGGATTGAAGATCGCGACTGAGTGCGACCCGCTGCCCAACGGAGCCAACCATCTCGTTGAGCTCACGTCCAGGCCCGTGGTTGCGGCCACCGAGACGTTCACCGGCCCATGGTCCTGTGTCGGCTCGGGATCAACCGACTCCTCTTCGTAGAACGCTTCGTCGAGGGGAGTCTCGGCGAACAGGCCGCTGCTCTCGTGCATCACCGCGATCGGAAGGCCCGTCAACGACCTCGCGGTGATGCCGTACGAGCCGAGTCCGTTGAGCCTGCTCACGTCGCTCAAACGGACCTGGCTCGTGGCGCCTGCTGCGATGCTCAGCTCAATCGGATCACGGCTCACACCCTCCCCGGAGAGGATCTCAAGATCAACCTCCGCCGTCTGGTCAGCCGTTGGGTTCACCACACTCACCACATCGAAGCGATCGTTGCTGTTGAGGTCCAGAAGGTGCCAGACCGGAGCTGTAGTGGACGCCAGCGGCGTAACCGACAAGCCGACAGGAAAACTGTGGTCCGCCTCGGTGACGAGTCCCTGTGACTGCACTCTCGACGCCGCTATCCGACCGACAACGGCATCGATCACCGCGCTCACCCGACTCGCCACCGGCACCACCTCGGTGACATCAAGGGCAACCACCCGTCGGGCCGGAACCACCACGCCGTTAAGGGTGTCGACCCCCACATCGGAATCGAAGCGAATGTCGAGAACCGCATCATGGGGAAACGGGTTGAGCAGCAACAACACCATCTCCTCGCCCTTCGTCGCGAACTCCGTCGCTCCCGAGGCCGCCACCCACAAATCAGAGGTACGGGTATGGCAAAGAGCCCGATCAGTGGTCCCCGATGCGCCCAGATACGTCTGCTCCACGATCACGTCGGCCGAACCCACCTCAACGACGGCACCCATCCACTCCGAGTCGGTTACGAGGTCCGCCAATCGCACGCGGGTACGCCCACCGGCTTCGATCGTCACCACCGCATCCGTGGGAGCAACGCCGAGCCCGCTTCGGATCCCCGAGACGAACGCAGCCACGGACTCGACTGAGGCATTGATGACCTCCAGGGACACATCGGCTCGCCCACCGGGAGCAGACCCTCCCGGGCAGAACCAGGTTCCGATTTCCCTGGACGACTCCGGAACCGAATAAGCAGCCGGTACCACCAGCCGCTCAATGTCCCGCTCGAAAACCCCCGAAGCGCCGATCTCGTCCAGCGAGTCTGACCCGTCTAGCAACAACGCGACCGCGAGCACGAAGCCGAACAGCATCACCACGAACACGCGGGTCACTCTCACCGCCTGTGCCCAATCACCGGGCGGATTGCAGCCACGCCGAACAACAGCACGATCGCGGACAGTTGCACGATCAACACCCATCGCCTCCAGGGTGCGGTCAAGTAGACCAGTTCACCGGTACCACCAGCTTGGGGCGTGAAAGCGGTCGCATAATCGACCGAGTGCCGTTGCGGGGCTCGAGAACCGTCAACTTCCAAGATCCACGACGGATCCGCAGTCTGCGCCAGAAACACCTCCGTGCCGTCCGGGATCGAGCCGGAGACGTTGTCGCCGCGCCCCGACATGACGCCTGCGGTTCCCGATATGGGCACCGCAGCCAGATCCTCGATCTGCTCGATACCATCGTCGAATCTCGGAGACGCAGCCGCACGGACCGAAGTCCATTCAGTGTTGGCGTACACCTCGACGGCGCTGTTGATTCCCTCGAGGCGCCTCAAGTCGAGTTGGGACGCAATCGCGTCCCGCACCCCCGCGGGTATCGAAAGCGCATCATCGGGGCCGCTGAAAGGGGCCGGGGCAAGTCGGTCCAGCATGACCACGTACCGGACCCCGAGCCCACCGAGCTCCCTTCCCAGACGTATCGTCTCTCCGTTGATCGCACGCAGAACCGCCTCCGAAACCAGCGTCGCCGCCCCCCCCTCGACCGCCGGAAGACGGTCAGACAACCTCGGAAACCCGTCAATGGACGCAACCCAGGCCAGGTCTCCAACCAACGGACGGCCGTCGGACAATATCGTTTCGGGCGCTCCGATCCACAGGACTCGATAACTTCCGTCCCTCAACGGGTCCGCAAAGGGCAGCACGTCCTCGTAATCGCCGCGAGGCATCCCCCAACGCCCGGACTCCGCCAGCGCCAACCCCGGAATCGAACCGGCCACAGCGGCCACTACTGCCAACGGCAACAATGCCTGACGCCAGCCGAATCCCGCGTCGGGCAGGTCATACTCGAACGCCACTATCGCGACACCGCAGGTGAGCGCCACCCCCGCTGCTGCAGACGCCAACAGGACGCTGTTGTCGGGCATGCCGAACGGCAGCCAACCGAGAGCTGCGACCCAGGTCAGGCCCCAACTGACGATCGCCACCGACCAGCCGCGGACCGCCAACCCAAGCCGCCATGAACGCCCGAGAAGAATCGGAATGACCATCAGAATCCCGAATGCCCAGATGAAAGCTCCCGGATCGCTCGGCCCGATGTTGAAACTGATGATGTCGTGAAGCGGTATTGCGGAAGCTGAGCCGTCACGCCCTCCGGCCAATGGCTCCCAGGTCATACCACCGGCAAGCAGGTCCACAACCAACGGCAGGGCCAGTACCGACACCACCGGCAGAGCCACGGTCACGCAGACGAACATGCGCAAGGTTCCGGAGAGGTCGACGCTGAGAATCGCCGCCAGCAACAGTCCGGCGAGCATCGGAACCAGGATCAGACTCGCCGACAGATCAAACAGGGCGGTCACGCCGAGGGCCGCACCGATGCTCCCACCGATTGGAAGCACCCGATGCCAGGTGCCGTCCGACGAAGGGGACGACCACAACGACTGTGCCTTCAGAAGCGCCGCGAGGAGCCACGGAGCCAATGCATAGGCATAGACGCCGCCGATGCTCGCAGTCGCAACCGCAGCCCACGGCAACGGAATCACCCCGTACACGAACAACGAACCGAGCTGAGCCCGCCGAGAGCCGGTGGGCCGGAGCATCCGCCAAGCCCCCATCAGACCCACCACGATCGGCAACAGCACCCACATGGTGCGCACCAGACCCATTGCGCCACCCGAAAGGATCGAGAACAGTCCAAGAAGGCCCACCACACTGGCCGCCGCGCCGGAACTGCCCATGTCACGCTCCCGCCATCCACTCCACCACTCGCCGATCATCTCTGAACCTGAACCGCCGAACGGCAGGTAGTCTCCGATCGCAGGAACCCCGCCGGTGATCAGCGACCGGGAACCGAACAACACGAACAACCCGATCAACGCCCAGACCACAGCCGAGATCCGGGCGGTGCCGGTGCGCATCACGGACGCCAGTTCCTGGCCCACGGCGTGCGCCCCGTCTGGACCGAAGCGTCCCCTGATCGCCGCGGTCAGCCGGACGCTCCCGCCCTGCTGAAGGGCTCGGACATCGGCATAGCGGGTCCTTCTCAGACGTCTCAACGCCTTGCGCCGCGAGTGGATCCCCCCCAGACGAGAGACATTCCAGAGCCACCCCCCCCAGATGTCCCGGAAATGGCCGAACCTCCGACCGAACAGGGCGACCATCGACTCAAAGAACGAGAACACCAACGCCAGCGGCAGCAGATAGAACAGCGACGGGAGACTCGATGTGACCAGCACAGTACGGAGTTGGTGACGGGCGCCGAGACGCTCCTCATCCGTGCTCTTCCGTGTCGAGAGCGCTTGGCGGTGCCGCACCCGGGCATCGGGAACCGCCATCACCCTCGCTCCCGCCAGTTGTGCCCTGAAACACAGGTCTACGTCTTCGCAATGGTAGGGCATCTCGGGGTCAAACCCGTCGAGGCTCCTGAACAGGTCGGTGCGTATCAGCATGCACGCCGAGGGCACGGCGAAGACGTCCGCCACAGCGTCGTACTGCTCCTGATCGATCTCGCCGGGTTCCACAACGTCGGCAGCAACGGCGAAACGGTCGACAATGTAGGCGACATGCTGCAATCGGTCGGGATCGTCCCAATCGAGGAGCTTCGGGCCGACGATCCCTGCGTTGGAACGCAGCGACTCAAGCACAAGCAGCCGCACAGCGTCCGGTTCCAGGGCTATGTCGTCGTGGCAGATCATCAGGAACACAGGGTCGACATTCGTGTCGAGCAGCGCATTCGCCGCTGCCGAGAACCCGTCTGTGTCCGAGGCGTCGAGTACCGACGCCTCCGGCAGGAGGGCCTCCACCCGAGCGGGCATTGATGGGTCGCCCGCAGCGTCCACCACCATGACCTCAAGGCGCGGATAGTCCTGCGCGGCGAGACTCTCCAAGGTCTCGGAGAACCAGTCACCGGGGGCGTGGGCGACTATCACCGCAAGGACCGACGGCGTCGTGTCCCGCGCGCCCGCCAGGTTGTCACCACTCAGCAGAGATTGGTCCGAACTGTCTGCCACAATCGACCGAGGTTACCGCCACCAGCGCTGCGGCGGGTGATGGCGCGGGGCAGGCGTGTTGAGAGCAGGGCCGCTCGGGCGTAGAGTCTACGGCGATGCGCGGTCGACCGGTGAACAACAACGGTGGACCGAGCGCTGCGACCCGAGGCCCGACATGCGTGCACTAGTGACCGGTGCCAACGGTTTCGTGGGGCTCCATCTCGTTGCCCACCTAGCCTCTTGCGGAGACGAAGTCATCGAGTCCGACACCAACATCTTGGACCGCGAAGCGATCATCGCCACGATCACCGAAGCAAGACCCGAAGTCGTGTACCACCTCGCCGCCCAAGCCGATGTGGGTGGCTCCTGGGACTCCCCTGTCGAGACGCTGCGAGTCAACGTGGAAGGCACGCTCAACGTCTGCGACGCTGCCCGGCTCGCCGGCGCGCAACGGGTACTGGGGATAACCAGCGCAGACGTGTACGGCCATGTCGACCAAACCGACCCGGGCGGCCCACCGCTCGACGAGACGACGCGGTTGCGTCCGCTCAGCCCCTACGCGGCGAGCAAGGCTGCCGCAGAGGCCATCTACCTCCAGGCCGGACTGGGTCACGGCCTGAACGTCGTGTTGGCGCGCAGTTTCAACCATCTCGGCCCGGGACAGTCCGACCGTTTCGTCGCTTCAGCCATCGCCGGCCGGATCGCGGCCAATGAACGCAACGGCAACACCACCGTGTCCATCGGCAATCTCGAAGCCCGCCGCGACTTCACCGACGTCCGAGACGTCGTAAGGGCGTACCGGCTGCTGATCACACACGGCACTCCCGGAGACGCATACCATGTCTGCTCCGGCAGAGACCGCTCGATCCGAGAGATCGCCGAACAACTCGTAGGCTTGGCGGCATTCCCCATGACCCTCGAACCAGACCCGGAACTGCTGAGACCCGTCGACCTGAAGGTACTGTGCGGCGACAACACCAAGCTCCGCACCCAAACCGGTTGGAAACCAGAGATCCCGATCGAGACCACCCTTCACGACCTGCTCGAATTCTGGCGCCACAACCCCGAAGGCGTCGAGACTCCCCAACCCCGCTGAGACAAGGACCAACGTGGCTGAACGCGCGCTAATTACAGGAATCACCGGCCAGGACGGCTCATATCTGGCCGAACTGCTCCTCGCAAAGGGCTACGACGTCATCGGCATGGTGCGTCGCTCGAGCACCGTCAACTTCGAGCGCATCGCCCATATCCAGGACCAGCTTCGCCTCGCGCCCGGCGATCTGCTCGACGAAGTGTCGATGATCGAGATCCTGAGAACCTACAGGCCCGCTGAGATTTACAATCTCGCAGCGCAGTCCTTCGTGCAGACATCCTTCGGCCAGCCGGTCCTGACCGGTGAGACCACAGCTCTGGGAGTAACCCGCCTGCTCGACGCGGTTCGGCTGGTAGATCCTGAAATCCGGTTCTACCAAGCCAGCTCATCGGAGATGTTCGGCAAGGTCCAAGAGGTCCCCCAGACCGAGACGACACCGTTCCATCCACGCAGTCCCTACGGCGTGGCCAAGGTCTACGGGCACTGGATCACCGTCAACTACCGCGAGAGCTACGGCCTGCACGCCACCTCCGGAATCCTCTTCAACCATGAGAGTCCCCGCCGCGGGATGGAGTTCGTGACCCGCAAGATCAGCCATGCCGTGGCACGGATCAAACTCGGACAGGCAGACGAACTCCGCCTCGGCAACCTCGATGCCAAACGGGACTGGGGGTTCGCGGCCGATTACGTGGACGCCATGTGGCGAATGCTGCAACGGGACGAGCCTGAGGACTACGTGATCTGCACAGGGGAGACGCACTCGGTGCGTGAGTTCTGTCAACTCGCTTTCGATCATGTCGGCCTGAGTTGGGAGGACCACGTCGTGATCGACGAGTCCTTCATGCGGCCCGCGGAGGTCGATCTTCTCGTGGGCGACGCCTCAAAGGCCGAGACCGACCTCGACTGGACGCCCCAGACATCGTTCGCCGACCTCGTACGGCTCATGGTCGACGCCGACCTCGACCTGCTCGAGGGTCGCCTCCGAGGACTGGCTTGAGACACGGGGACTAGCTTGAGACACGGGGACTAACTTGAGACACACTGTTCTCGCGGGAGGGGTCGGTGCGGCGCGATATCTGCAGGGTGCCGTCGAGGCACTCGATCCCGCTGACGTCACCGCCGTGGTCAACGTAGCCGACGACGTGACGCTCCACGGACTGCGCGTCTGCCCCGACCTCGACACCTGCACCTACACCCTCGCCGAGGCGATCGACCCCCAGAGGGGCTGGGGCCTCGTCAACGAGAGTTTCAAGGCAATGGCCGCGCTCGGACGCTACGGAGGGCTCGACTGGTTCTCGCTCGGCGATCAAGACCTCGGCACACACCTCTACCGCACCCAGCGACTGATCGAAGGCGCCACCCTGACCGAGGTGACCTCAGAGATATGCGACGCCTGGGGAGTCAGCGCAACGCTCCTGCCCGTCAGCGACGACCCGATCGAGACCAGAGTCACGCTCGGAACCGGCGAGGAGATCGGATTCCAGGAGTATTTCGTCCGACTCGCCCACAGCGTCGAGATCTCATCGGTGCGTTTCGTCGGCACAGAACAGGCGAGACCGTCCGCGGTGGCCCTCGAGGCGATCGAGGCGGCGGAGACCCTGGTGATCGCACCGAGCAACCCGGCAGTGTCGATCCAGCCCGTGCTCGCGGTACCCGGAATTGAAGCCGCCGTGCGCGCCCGTCGCTCACGAAATGTCGCCGTCTCGCCGATAGTCGGCGGCCGGGCGCTGAAGGGCCCTGCCGACAGGATGCTGCGGGAACTGGGCGAACAGGCGACCGTGGTCGGTGTGGCTCGCCGTTACCAGGATCTGGCAGCAACGATGGTGATCGATGAGACCGACGCCGAGTCCGCAGGCGAGATCGAGGACCTGGGGATGCGGGTGATTGCGGTACCGACCGTGATGTCAGAACCGGGTGTGGCGCAGGCTCTGGCCGAGACCTGCCATCAAGCGGGGGCACCGCGGTGAGTGCCCTTGAGATCTTCCCAGTGAACGGCATCGGAGAGGTTCGCCCCGGCGACGACCTGGCCTCGTTGATACTCGACGCAGATGCCGACCTTAGAGACCGCGACTGCCTGGTGATCACCCAGAAGGTCGTCTCCAAGGCCGAGAACCGGCTCGTCGAGGTCGACCCCGACGATCCGCTGTCGCACAAGCCGTTGGTGGAGCGTGAATCGGTGCGGGTTCTGAGACGACGGGGCGACCTGATCATCAGCGAGACGAGCCACGGGTTCGTGTGTGCGAATGCCGGGATAGACCTGTCCAACGTCGAGCGGGGTCAGGCTGCCCTGCTGCCGATAGACAGCGACCGATCGGCTCGCGGGATCCGCGACAGACTGAAGGCCCGGGCCGGCGTGGACGTGGGGGTGGTCATCAGCGACACCTTCGGTCGTCCCTGGCGGCGGGGGGTGACCGACATCGCTATCGGCTGTGCAGGCATAGCAGCCGTCGTCGATCTTCGCGGATCAAGCGATACTTTCGGGCGTGAACTGATGGTGACCGAGGTCGCCGCGGTCGACGAGATCGCGGCAGCCGCTGATCTGGTCATGGGCAAGGCTGAAGGTATCCCCGCAGCCGTCGTTCGAGGGCTTCGCGAGGAGTGGTTCAGACCGGCCAGCGTGGTCGGCAAGATCGTCCGCTCCCCCGCCGAAGACCTGTTCCGCTAGCGGCCGCAGCCGTCGAGCCTTCGATAGCCGTCCGGGTTCTGGCACTGCCAATACCAGTGGTCCCGCATCATGTCTTCGATGTCTCGGGTCGCCCGCCAGCCGAGCAACTCCGCAGCGAGGTCCGTGGCCGCCCAGGTCTTGGCGATGTCACCAGCTCGACGCTCGCAGATCTCGTATGGAATCGCCGCACCTGTCGCCCGCCTCGCCGCCTCTATCAGTTCGAGAACGCTGGTACCGGTGCCCGTGCCCACATTGACGGCGACGGCTCCCCGATACCCCCCGGCCAACACGTCGAGGGCGGCGACATGGGCCTCCGCCAGATCCACGACATGTATGTAGTCGCGGACACCGGACCCGTCGACGGTGTCGTAGTCGCCGCCAAAGACTTGCAGGCTTGCACGCCTGCCGCAGGCCACCTCCATCACCAGCGGCACAAGATTGTTGGGGATGTCGTTGGGGTCCTCGCCGAGGGTTCCCGAGCGGTGCGCGCCGACCGGATTGAAGTAGCGCAACATCATCGCGTCCATCGGCCGAACCGCGCAGACATCGGCGATGATCTGCTCGCACATCAGCTTCGTGCGACCGTAGGGACTCTCCGCTCCCACGGGTGCCGACTCGCTGACCGGCAGGACCTCGGGCTGCCCGTACACCGTACAGGACGATGAATGGACCAGTCTGTCGACTCCATTGTCGAGCATCGCCTCCAGCAGCCCGAGCAGCGAACCCAAGTTGTTGCGGTAGTACGCAACGGGTTCGTCGACGGACTCCGCCACGGCCTTGAGAGCAGCGAAATGCACAACTTCGGTGATCGGATACTGCGCGAAGACCCTACGAACCGCATCGCGGTCACAAAGGTCGGCTTCGACGAGGGCGACCTCAGCGACACCCAGCGCCCGCACCGCATCCACCGCGCGGGGCGAGGAATTGACGAAGTTGTCGACTATCACGACGTCACGGCCCGTCTCACTGAGAGCAACCGCTGTGTGGGAACCTATGTACCCGGCTCCACCAGTAACCAGAACAGCCACGTCAGTCGCTCATCGGGATCTTCGATCCGTCAACAAGCTGACCGGCACCGACATGCTGTCCGTCGCCGAGGATCGACATGCCGGTGACCTTGGCGCCCTCCCCGACGCGGGCCCGAGGGCCGATGATCGAACCTTCGACAAGGGCATCGGCAGCAACCTCGGCGCCGCCCATGATGATGCTGTCGCGCACGACCGCGCCGGCGGCGACAGTCGCGTCCGCCATCACCACCGACCTATCGACGTCGGCGTCACCATCGACACCGGCCTCCGGCGACTCGGCGAGCAACCCCGCACCCCAAACGCCGTCGATCAGGTCCAACTGCGCCTGCACATAGGCGGCCGGTGTTCCGATATCGATCCAGTAGGCATCGCAATGCACGGCCCAGAGGCCGCGTTCAGCAACAATCGCCGGGAATATCTCCCGTTCGATGGAGACCCGGCGACCGGTGGCGATCCGCTGAAGAATCTCGGGTTCAAGCACATATATTCCAGCATTGATCCAGTGCGTCGGCGCTTCGTCACAGTTCGGCTTCTCGATGAACCCCAACACCCGGCCCTCAGCGTCGGTCGGCACGACCCCGAAACGCGACGGGTCCTCCACTCGGGTCAGTGCGATCGTCGCCATCGCCCCGAGGGCGCGGTGGCGGTCCCACAAAGACCCGATGTCAATATCGGTCAGGACGTCGCCGTTCAAGACTATGAACGGCTCGTCGACTCCCGCCGCGTCGGCCGCGAACCGGATCGCTCCGGCCGTGTCGAGCGGCTCGGGCTCAACGGCATAGCTGAGCGGCACACCGGCGCATTCAGCGTCAGGATAGGCGGCGCGGAACAGGTCCTCCTTGTAACCCAATGCGAGGATCACCTCACTGACCCCGGCTCTCTGGAGGGTGCTGACGACGTGTTCGATCATCGGGCGGTCCACGACCGACAACATCTGCTTCGGAGTCGTCGCCGTCAACGGCCGCAGCCTCGTCCCGAAGCCACCAACCAGAACAACGGCCTTCAAGACATTCCCCTAGCCGTCGCTCCCGTCGGACTCGTCGACAGTCTCAACGGGAATCTCGACCACCTGCCCCTCCACATCAACAGGAATCTCGACCTCCTGTCCTTCAACCTCAACAGGAACCTCAATCTCCTCGATGATCTCGCCACCATCACCAGTGTCTCCAGAACTCGGATCCAAAGAGCCAGATGGAGGCGGACCCTCCCACTCGATATCGGAGCCGACACCGACGAGGGAGCCGACAGTATCCCCTGCTGGAGGAGGCGGATCGTCGCCGACCGCCACCAGAGCGAAACTGAAGCCCTCGCCGTCCTCAAGCAGGCGAATATCGTCGAAATCGTCTTCGTAGACCTCGATCAGCTCAGGGTCGGCGTTGAGTTTGACGTCCCAACGCGCCACCTTGATCACACCGGGCTCGCCGTCGCAACCGTCCTCGGTCAGGATCGGGGGGAACTCTCCGTTGTCCGCGAAGATCCCGTCGACCTCGATGGATGCGTTCATAGTGTCGAGGAAGACCCCGAGGCGCGCGTCGTCGCCTGTCGCTGAGCTGTTGTAGGGATGAATATGAATCAGGGAGTCCCCGTGGCTGTGGATGCCGTCAGGGTCGACCTGGCCCTGGAAACTCGGCATCGGTTGACCGCAGTTGTAGATCGTGTAGGCCGAGTGCCAGTGGTCCTCCGTCGTCGGCGACGTCAAGGGGTCGCGAGAACCGCGGGCAAGGATCACCAGGACAACTCCGAGAAGCACCACGAGTGCCACAACAAGGGGAAACCCGATATTGCGGCGCTCCGAAGCCCCCCTCGACGAGGCCGCAGCTCTTGCCGCGCGTTGAACCTTCTTGGACGAACTTGCTCTAGCCACGAGCCATTACGCTAGCGCTCAAGCGGCGACGAACGGCGCGATCAGCGTCCGATTCGCAGGTCGGGTCCGCTCCACCGGAGCTTCCTGGGAGCGCGGGACGGTCCCAGTTCCTCAAAGAGTTCGGAATAGGCCGCTGCCACACCCATCGGCGATACGCATTGCGACACAAACTCCCTGCCGGCAGATCCCATCGCCTCCAGATCGGCATTGTCAACCAGTTCCAGCACGGCCGCGGTGAACAACGACTGCTCCTCCGCGTCGACCACTGCTCCCGCACCCTGCGACGCCACAACATTGGCCACCTCTGTACCGGAGTCGAGCGCCGCCAGCACGGGCCGACCAGCCGCGAGAATCGAATAGAGCTTCGAGGGAACCGACGACGTGCCAAGGCCGCGGCGCAGCGCAATAACGTGCACATCACCCGCGGCAAGCAATTCGGCGAGCCGCTTCGCTGGCTGAAAATCAACAAAGACGACGTTGTCTAGTCCCTCGGCGAGCGACTCGAGTTCCTGGCGCCTCGAGCCTTCGCCGTTGATCACGAACACGACGTCGTCACGATCACTCAGTGCACGAGCGGCTTCGACCATTAGTTCAAGCGGCTGAGAGAAACCGAGATTACCTGCATACATGACCACACTCCGAGTGCCGAGACCGAACTCGGCCCGGTAGGAGTTGTGGCGGTCCTGGGGTCGGATCCGCTCGGTGTCGACAAAGTTGGGGATGACACGGACCTTGGCGGGATCCGCGCCCGGACCTACAGCGCCGACGAGCTTCGCCTCAACGTTGCTGCGGAGGTCCTCAGACAGCACCGTCACAACCGCAGACCGGCGGTACACGAACCGCTCGAGACCCTCGAACAGCCCGATGACGCGCCGATTCGTGATCGCTCCCAGAGCCACGGCCACGTCGGGAAAGACATCCTGCACATTGAACACCAACCGAGCCCGACGCAACCGGGAAGTGACCCAGGCAACCAGCCCGAGAGTGAGCGGCGGCGACATTGCCAAGACCACGTCAGGGCGTCGCCTGAACAGCGAACAGAGGCCGGCCAGAGCGGTGAACCCACCGAAGCCCACCGCACGCGCCGCAATGTTGCGCTTGTTCGTGGGGAACGGATAGACGCGGATGATCGAACCCCAAGAGGTCTTCTCGGAGCGGATGATCCGACCCTTCCAGGCTTCATCGACCGCATGAGAGGCGTACCACGGCAGCGAAGTGACTACGTCGACTGTGTGGCCCTGTGCCACCAGACCACGAACAATCTCGCTTATCACCAACCCGGTCGGCGCGACATCGGGCTCGAAATGGGGACAGATAATCTGGATCCGCACCTGACCAGTCTCTCTCATTCGCCACGACTAAGGGTCTCGCGCCAAGCCGAGATCAACCGCCGCGCAGAAACCGCCGGGGCGTAGGCTTCGGCCCGGACCCTCCCCACGGCACTCAATCGATCGGCCACAGACGGATTTGCAACGATCTCATCGATTGCGTCAGCCCAGGAGTCCGGGTCGTCTACCCCTACCAGCAGTCCGGCGTCGGCCACGACTTCAGGCATCGCGCTGTTGTCGCCAGCTATCACAGGTGTGCCTGCATGCATAGCCTCGAGCAGCGGAAGCCCGAACCCCTCGTAGCGCGACGGGAATGCCAGAACATCCGCCCGTCTCGTCAACGCCGACAACATCGATCCACTGACGCGGCCCAGACGCAGCACCCGGGCGCGTAGGCGGTGCAGCTTCGCCTCAACCAGAGTCTCGGCGCGGCCCCGACCACCGGTCAGCACCAGCGTCACCTCACGCCCACGGTCAACCAGGCGATCAATCGCTTCGAGCAGCACCAGATGGTTCTTGTGAGGATGGGTCGCAGCCGGATAGAGGACCACCGGTGCAGACCCGAGACGATCCGACAGACCATTGACGGCAAGCGATTCTGTATCTGTTGCGTCGCCCTGCTGTGGACTCCAGGTGGACGACACCACCCGAACCTTGTCCGCGTCGACACCGAGTCGTTCGACAACTGACTGAGCAACCCATTCCGAGGGCGTGCAGATCAGCGACGCCGCCGCCGCGGACCGTTGCACAGCCCAGGAGAGGTACTGGCGTTTGACACGGCTGAAGTTCGCAGGCAGGTCAAGGGGTTGAAGGTCATGAATCGTCACAATGGCACAGGGGTTTCGCACCGCGGGCAGGCGGCCGCCGAAGTGATGCACCACGTCCGCTTTGCGGGTTGCCCGGTGAACCTGCGTTGATTCCGCCAGTATCCGGTAGCCGCGGTTGCCCAGAGGACCCGCGACCGAGCGGAACGGCAGCTCCGCCATCCACGGATAGCTCTGTGTCATACGCTTCGAAGCGACTAGCTCCAGTGAAATGTCCTCAGGTGCGGCGCTGAGGACCGAAGCGAGCAGGCGGGTGGTGTACTCCTCGCTCCCGCCGACGTCGCCGGGCACCAGCCAGGCGAGATTCACAGCAACCGAGATCACCGGCGCGCCTCGTCGTAGACCGCGGCGATACCCGCCGCAGTCCGCGCCCAGGACATGGTCCCGGCCCTCTCTGCAGCCGCGGCCCCGAGCTCCTCACGCAACCCGGCATCGCTGACGAGCGAGTCGATGCCCGCGGCTATCGAGTCGACATCGGCCGGGTCGACCAGCACCCCCGCCGAGCCCGCGATCTCCGCGGTGGACGTGCCTGCGCTGGTGACCACCGCAGCACCTTGAGCCATCGCCTCGAGCACGGGCATGCCGAAGCCCTCCATGAGGCTCGGGTAGACGAACACTTCGGCCAGGTCGTAGAGAACACTGAGGTCGTCGCTCGGAACCTGGCCGAGGTGGCGTGCCTCGACTGTTGAAGCAGCGATCAACTCGTTGACATCCATGCCCCAGCCGCCGGGACCCACCAACATCAACGGCAGGCGCGTCCCGCCGCGGGACACCGCCGAGATCAGGGACTCAAGGTTCTTGCGGGGCTCCGCAGTGCCGACCCACAGCAGGAACTGCGAAGGCAGACGGTATCGGAAGCGCACATCGTCACGCGCCCGTTCGCTCACCGGCGTCGCTGACACACCCCACGGCACCACACGGAGCCGATCGACGTCCAGACCGTGCGAAACGCAATCAGCCAACGTGTGCCGCGACGGCACCACGACCAGATCGGCATGCCGCTTCGCGAGATCCCAGGCACGGCTCATGAAAGCCACCCCCCGCCTGGAGAAGTGTCGGGGATAGCGAAGGAACGCAAGGTCGTGCACTGTCACGACCAAGGCCGCGTCACCAGCCGGTGGAATCACCCCTCCGGTCGCGTGGACAACGTCAAGTCGCCCAGTTGAGGTCTGGATGCACGGCCGGCGGAGTCGATGCCAGGCCTCATAGAGCGCGACCCGGGGCAGACCCATGTGGCACACGTCGACGGGCGGGACTGCCAAGACGTTGGGGGAGCCTCGGTGCGCCGCGGCCACCCCGACCACCTCCCAGTCGCTGCACTGCACCAGGGCCTCAAGGCTGCGGACAGTGGAGACAGCTGTGCCTCCCGGAACGTGATGCCAGCATTGTTCGACGACGGCGCCGACACGACCCCCCACCGTCTAGGTGGCCTCAGCCGCGCCGGTTTGTTCGGATGGAGCGCCTCCAGGCCCCTCGGACGGCTCCGCGGGAAGTTCCGTGGGCAGCGTGATGAGCATCTCGGTGTACTCGCCAATCTTGGAGTCCACGTTGATGGTTCCTCCGTGCTGACGCACTATGTCGCTCGATATCGCAAGACCGAGCCCGGTGCCGCGGTCCGTCGGCTTCGTCGTGAAGAACGGGTTGAAGATCTTGTCTGCCACCTCTGGGGGAATGCCGTTGCCGTTGTCCTTGATCCGGATCTCAACATGCTCGTCTGTGCTTCTGGTGCTGAGCCAGAGCATCGGTGAATACGACTCTCCATAGGGCTCGTTCTCGTCAGTCGCACCCCAGATCTCGCGGCGTTTCTCGTCGGTGGCGTCACAGGCGTTTCCGACCATGTTGAGGAACACCCGGCTCAGGTCACGGGGGATGACCCGCATCTCGCCCACATTCGGGTCGAGATCATGCTGCAGATCGAGCTGGAATTCGGAGTCGGCGGCACGAGCTGAATGGTAGGCCAGGCGGGCGTGTTCCTCTAGGAGGTTGTTGATGTCGACAATCTGCCATTCACCGGTGTCGCGGCCCATTGAGAGCATATCGGTGACGATCCGGTTGGCCCGATCACCGTGCGAACGGATCCGTTCGAGGTTGCTGCTCAGATCACCCCTGATCTCAGCGATCCACGACTTCTGCTCGTCTGAGATGTCGTCGCCGATCTCCTCAAGGATCTCGTTCAGCTCCTCTATCAATTCCTCTGACGCCTCCGAGAAGTTCTTCACGAAGTTCAGAGGGTTCTTGATCTCGTGGGCGACGCCTGCTGTGAGCTCACCGAGAGCCGCCAGTTTCTCACGCGTGACGATCTGGTCCTGGGCGCGTTGCAGGTCGGTGAGCACTTCTTCGAGTTGTGCGTTCTTCTCCTGCAACTGCTCGGCCATCTCCTCAACCAAATTGAGTCGTTGAACCTCCAAGGCGTGCCGGCGGAACACCTCCAGGGCAGCGGCCATGTCGGCGACTTCGTCGCGTCCGCCGACGTCGGCGGTGAGCTCCAGGTTGCCGCCGGCCATGCGTCGCATCCAGTCCGACAGGCGCGCCAGGCGTCGCAGCACCCGACCAACCTGATAGATGATCAACAAGCCGCCCAGGACACTGAACCCGCTGATGATCAACAGCAGTGTCCTGCCGGTCAATATCGCATCCTCGGACGCCCCGGTAGCATCCTGGACACTGACCTCCGCTGCGGCGACCAGCGAGTTCACATTATCGAGGAGATTGGCGGCGACCTCCCTACTGCGCTCCAAGAGATCCTCTTGGGACGACAGCAACCGCAACTCGGACTCTCGCAGGTCGAATCCACCGTCCTCGCCTCCCAGAACGAACAGCTGCGCGAACATTCTGTCGAATTCGTCGGCCAGAACCGGATCGCTCTGCCTCAGCTGCGAGATGCTTCGCTGGATCCGCCCGGCCACTGCCTCGAACCGCTCGCGCAGCGGCTCGATGGTCGCCGCGTCCGACAGTCCGAAGGCGCTCGCCAACAGCTGGGTCGATATGTTGGCGTCGGCTTGCATTTCAGCCAAGAAACGGTACTTCTGGATCTCCTCGCCTGAACGATGGTCAGCCAGTGAACTCGGTGGCTCGTCGATGTCCCGATTCCCCGTCATCAGGAAGAAGAACTGATCGTCTAGAGCCGGGATGAGCGCCGCGTCGATCTCGGCGCGCAATGCGTCGAGCTGTGCCTGAAGCTCCAACTTCAGCTCTTCAAGCTTGAACAACTCCTCTCGATCGAACTTGATCTCCTCAATGTTCGAGCGGAGCGTGACCCCGAGGCCCCGTACCAGCTGATTCTGTCCTGGTCTCATATCTGTCGACTCCAACAGAACCAGCCCCGAATCAAAATCGACATAAGTCTCGTTGATGTCCTGCGTGACAGAATCGAGGGCATCCTCCGTCGTGGCCGAGGCGACGCGGGGCGCTGCAGCCACCAGCTCGCTGCTGTCTTGTGCGACACTGAAGGCCACCACCATGGCCGGCACGCTGCCCTCGTTGACACGGGCTTGGACATCGCCCACCCGGTTTATGGAATACCAGCCGACGAAACTGGCTGCGACGGTCAGCACGACCGCTGCGCCGATCCACGAATAGAGGCGGGTCGAAATGCGAAATCGGCTCTCGGCGACTCGTTTGAGCAGACCTCTCACCGGGTTGCCCCCTGCGACATGTCGAACGGGCGGTAGACACCGTTGGAATCGATGACAGTCCAGAACACCTGATCAGAGCCCTGATTGTCGCCTTCTCCGTAATACAGCACGAACCCGTCAATGTCGATGGGGTCTGAAGACGAGAAGCGCTCCAAGAAGCAGTCACGATCGACTGTCGATCCACAGTTCTGCAGGCCGGCGATCGCCAGCCGGCCCGCGAGATACCCCTCCAGGGACACGAAACCCGGTCGGCTGTTCGGGTTGTAGGCCCTCAGCGCGTCTAGGTAGCTCGCCACCACTGGAATGCCAGCGTCGCTCGGAAAGGGTACCACTTGCGTTGTGAACACTCCTTCACCGTTGGGCCCCAACTCCTGGGCCAGCGCATTGCTGCCGACGAACGAGATCGTGACGAACTCCGAGTCCATGCCCAATGCACGCGCCCAGCGGATAAGCCATGCGACCGGTTGGTAGGCCCCGATCACAATCACCCCTTGCGGGTCCCCCTGCATGAGATCCAACAGACCCGTCTTGACCGCGGTCGTATTGCGTGGATACAGGCCCACAGACACCTCTTCCATCCCTCGGCGCTCGAGCGCAGCACGCGCTCCGTTGTAACCGGCCTGCCCGAAGGAGTCGTCCTGGTACATGATCCCTATCCGCTCGAAGCCCAACTCCGAAACGAAGCGCTCCACCATTTCCTCGGTCTCCTGGTTGTAGGAGGCCCGAAGGTTGATCACATTGGCCTGTTCAGGGTCGCGCAGGAACTCAGCACCAGTGAACGGGGAGATGTAGGGAACACCGGCTGCCGACGCTACTGGCAAGGCGGACCGCGAGGTGGGCGTGCCGACCGCGCCGATCAAGGCGAACACATCGCCGGAGTTGATGAGTTGCTGGGTGTTGTCGATAGCAGCTTCGGGTTCATAGGCGTCATCGAAGGATCTCAGCCCCAAACGTTTGCCATTGACTCCCCCGCTCTCATTCACCTCATTGAAGGCCGCCTCGATGCCTTGGCGCATGCCGTCGCCAAGATCCTGGGCCGGGCCACTGAACGCTGCAGACTGACCGAAGACGACGCTGCCTTCAGTGACTCCCGGTGTTGCGACTCCGCTGGAACCAGGCGAGTCTTCAACAGGCGTTTCGGAGGGGTCCCGTGTCGCACCGACCGAAGTGGCAGGCTCCTCACTGGGGCCCTGGCTGCCCTGGCTGTCAGATGACGAAGAACATCCGCTGAGGCCCAGCGTCAAGACCATGATCAGAGCGGCAACCTGCTTCGCGCAAGTGCGGCGATTCTGTTGCATCACCGTCTCGACATCGGGCTAACTCTTCGGGATCGTCATGGTCATGTGGTTTCTGTCGGGGTCACGCCGGTAGCGGACATCGTCCATCATCGTACGCACCAGGTGCAGGCCCAGCCCCCCTACCTCACGGTCTTCGACAGAACCCGAGACCTCCGGTTCGGGGGCGTCGGTCAAAGGATTGAAAGCCGCGCCATTGTCCGAGATCCGAATAGAGATCCGGTCATCGCCCGATGTGACGGTCACCTCGACCTCCACCGCACCGTCGAGACGTCCGTGAGTCATGACGTTGAGGACCAACTCCTCGAGCGCAAGGTTGACTTTGAACACGACATCGTCGTCCCAACCATGTTGTTCGGCGAACTGCTCCACCGCGGACGCCATCCGCTCAAGTTCTGCTGGATCGTCGTTCAACTTGAGGGACAGGACTGCACTGATGCTCTTATCCTCCTTTTGTCGCCGCCGATCCTCGCCTTCCGCCTGCAGCGACATGCATGTGATGTCATCGGACTGTGGCGCTTCGCCGGCGAAATCCATGACCGCACCAAGGACAGCATCGTTAACCCCGCGCGCCGAAGACGGCAGAGACTCCGCGAAGAGACTCTCGAGACGCTCCATGCCGAACTCCTCCTCGCTGTCGTTCATAGCCTCGGTCACACCGTCGGAATAGAAGATCACGCTGTCGCCCGGTGCCAGAGTGATGCTCGACTGCTGATACTCAAGGTCTGGCACCAAGCCCAGAGCGACGCCTCCGGTCAGCGGTAGCCTGCTGGCGTTCCCCTCGCGATCTATCATCACCGGAGGGTTGTGGCCGCCGTTGGCATAGGTCAACAGGCGCGAAACAGGGTCGTACACGGCATAGACGAGCGTCACGAACATGGCTGTCTCGTTGTCTTCGCACAACAGGTTGTTGACCTCTGCGAGCACCTCCGCGGGTGTGCCCAGCCCTATCGCAGCCCCTTTCAGCAGGGTACGGCTCGACATCATGAACAATGCTGCGGGCACACCCTTGTCGGAGACATCGGCAACAGCTAGCCCTAGCAGTCCACCCTCGAGGCGCATCACGTCGAAGAAGTCCCCGCCTACAGACCGCGCCGGTTGCATGCTGGCGAACACCTCGTAGCCGGTACCCCGGGGGAATCGCTTGGGCAGGATCGACTGCTGCATCTGCGAGGCGACGTTGAGTTCGTTCTGCAATGCGACGAGCCGGTCCCTTGCACCGAGGGCGTCACGCCACTCCAGCAACTGTTGCAGGGTCCGGTCTATGGTGAGTTTCAGGTCGTCGAAATCGACCGGCTTGGTGACGAAGTCGAACGCCCCCCGATTCATCGCAGTGCGAATGTTCTTCATATCGCCGTAGGCGGAGATGATCACGGACCGGATATCCGGGTTTACCTTGGGAATCTGCTCGAGCAACGCCAACCCGTCCATCTTGGGCATGTTGATGTCTGACAGGACGATGACGATCTCGTCGTCCGCGCGCAGGCATTCGAGTGCCTCGACACCGTTCTGCGCGAACACGAACTGGTACTGGCCGGAACGCACGTAGCGACGCATTCGCTGTTGGACGAGCGGCTTTAGGTCCGGCTCGTCATCTACTACGAGGATCTTGTAGGGGGGTTGTATGCCGTTCATGGCCTTCTGCTCCAACTCTCGACGTCAACCTCGGGCACGGGGCGCCCCGCAGCGTTCAGACGGCAGTCAAGTCAAGCGCGGGTCACAGACCAAGGCCCGAGACCGCTTCGCCCGCGTCTGCATAGACAGGGACGATCTTGTCGAAACCGCTGATCTCGAACACTTCCCGGATCGAGTCAGAAAGTGAGCAGACCGCTAGCTTGGCTTCCTTCTGTTGAAGTGTCTTGGCAACAAGGAGAACCACACGCAGGCCGGCGCTGCTGATGTACGACAGTCCCTCGAAGTCAAGGACCATCGACTCGCCGTCGCCGCCGATGCTGGCTTCCAGACCTTCATGGAAGTCACGAGCGTTGGCACCGTCGACGCGGCCGACGGCCTTCACGATCACCGCTCCACCCGTATTTTCACTTGTTAATTCCATTAGGTTTCATTCCCTCATGTCTGCGGACTGTTGACCGGCTGGTAGGCGCCGGGGCGCTCCCGCTGCCGAGTCGCCGTCATCGTAGCCGGGTCTGCGGACGTATGTCATGTTCGAGCCAAGAAAGCCCGCCGAACGGTCAGTCCTCCTCGGGCATGAGCACGAACTCGGGGTAGCTCTCGATTCCCAGTTCCCCTGCATCTTGACCCAGACGTTCGACCTGGGCCGAGATGCGGATTCCCAACAGTGCATCCATCGCTCGCCATATCACGTAGGAGACGGCGAAAACGAACGCACCGACCGAGACGACACCGAGCAACTGAATGTGGAAACGGCCTCCCGCCGCGATCGTTACTGCCAGGGTTCCCCATATGCCCGACACGAGGTGGGCAGGAATGGCGCCGACGACATCGTCGATCTTCCACCTCTCCAGCAGTCTCGTAGCCAGCGTGCAGACCAGGCCTCCCACCGCCCCGATGATGATCGCCCACCAATGGTCGGTGATTGCAGGACCGGCGGTGATCGCTACAAGCCCGGCGATGGCGCCGTTCATCCCAGCGAACAGGTCCATTCGGCCCAACAGGGGCCGTGACACCGCCAGCGCCGCCAGGACGCCCGCCGAAGCCGACAGGTTGGTGTTGACCAGCACGTTGCTCATCGACACTGCGTCGGCTGCGGTTCCCAACGCCAACTGCGACCCGCCGTTGAATGCGAACCACCCGAGCCAGAGGATGAACACGCCCAATGTGAAGATCAGGACGTTCGATGGTGGTGTCGGTTTGACACTGCCGTCCTCACGAAACTTCCCAAGACGCGGCCCGAGGACGATGACTCCTGCGAGTGCCGCCCATCCGCCGGTTCCGTGAACGATCGTCGAGCCCGCAAAGTCAATGAACCCCTCCTGGGCCAGCCAACCGCCTCCCCAGGTCCAAGCACCGACCACCGGGTAGATGAACGCGGTGAGGACGAGCGTGAACAGGAAGAACGGCCACATCTTGATCCGCTCCGCGATGGCACCGGAGACGATCGAAGCCGCCGTCGCCACGAAGACCATCTGGAAGAACCAGTCCGACATGACCGCGTAGCCGTTGTCGACCACAGCGGCCAGAGCGGACTCGTTGCCGTCGAGCAGTGACACCTCATCGGCCGAAGTGGAGTAGAAGAACTCGAACTTTCCGATGACATCGCCGACTTCCACATACATCAGGTTGTAGCCCACCAGGAAGTAGGCGAGCCCCGCTATCGAGTAGATACCGATGTTCTTCAGACAGATCATCGATGCGTTCTTGGTTCGCACCGCTCCCGACTCCAGCATCGTGAAGCCAGCGGCCATCCACATGATCAATGCGCCCCAGACGAGAAACGCGAAAGTGTTGAAGATGAACTGGGTCTCAAGGTCGACGGCGGAGTCCGCTGCCGAGGCGAGGCCCGGCATGACTGCCACTAGAGTGAGCGTGAACGCGGCTAGGCCAAGGATCTTGGTGGCCCTCCGTGCCCGAAAGAGTTTCGACACAATTCCTCCCGTGGTCGAGATTGCACAACCCCGCCACCATCTTAGTCTCATTCGGCGGCGCAGTTGGCGCGAGTGCGAACGACTGCGGCACTCCGGGCAACGCTACGATCACACCGATGGTTCGCGACTCGAGTACACAACCGGACTTCGAGAATCGGCGGATCCTGTTGACCGGGGGAAGCGGGTTTCTCGGACAGGCGGTGCGGGCTGCACTGGCTCGGCGCAACGTACTCGACGTGGTAGCGCCGACGAGTGCCGAGGTCGACTTCCTGAACTTCGACGCAGCCCTTGGAGCGATCACCGGCCACGCACCCGACGTGGTCATCCATATGGCCGCGCGAGTCGGTGGCATAGGCGCGAACATGGCGAACCCGGCCAAGCTGTACGTCGAGAACCTGATGCTCGGCACCAATCTGATCGAGTCATGCAGGATCGCCGAGGTGCCCAAGACCGTGGTCGTGGGAACCATCTGCTCGTATCCCAAAAACACCCCGGTCCCCTTCCAGGAGTCCTCGTTGTGGAACGGCTACCCGGAGGACACCAATGCTCCGTACGGCATCGCCAAGTTGGCGCAACTGGTCCATCTCCAGGCCAACCGGGCCCAGTACGGCCAGCGTGGCGCCTACCTAATGCCCACGAACCTCTACGGTCCAGGCGACAAGTTCCACCCGGACGTGTCGCACGTCATTCCCGCCCTGATTCGAAAATGCGTAATCGCCCGTGAAACGGCGGCCGAGGAGATCGAGGTGTGGGGATCGGGTGGTGCGAGCCGTGAGTTCCTCTACGTCGACGACGCCGCTGAAGGCATAGTGGCGGCTGCCGAGCACTGGGATGGCCCTGAGCCGGTCAACCTCGGGGCAAACCGCGAGATGCTGATCTCAGAACTCGTGGAGGTCATCGTCGAACTGACGGGCTATCGGGGCCATGTCCGCTGGGACAGCAGTCGGCCCGACGGCCAACCCCGGCGCGGCGTCGACGCCTCCCGTGGCCGCGAACTGTTCGGCTTCACCGCGAAGACAGATTTCAAAGCCGGTCTCCGAACCACGATCGACTGGTACCTGGCCAATCGCGAACTGGCGGAGTCCCGCCGGAGTTGAGGTGCCCGCCCGGGGCTCAGGAGCACCCGGCTATCTGAGACTTGAAGTACTCCGCGGTTCTCTCGACGCCTTCACGGAGAGCTACTGCGGGTTGCCAACCCAACGCCTCACGGGCACGGGCAGTGTCGGGGCGACGGCGCTTGGGGTCGTCGACCGGTAGTGGTCGGTACTGGAGCGGCGACGACGAACCAGTCACCTCCAAGACGATCTGCGCCAACTCAGAGACGGTGAATTCCTCGGGGCTGCCGATGTTCACCGGAGCGTGTTCGCGTGACTCGAGCAAGGCGACGATACCGCTGACCTGATCATCGACATAACAGAAACTGCGCGTCTGGGTGCCGTCACCGTAGACGGTGACTGGCTCGCCGCTCAGCGCCGACACAATGAAGTTCGATACCACTCGCCCGTCGTTGGGACGCATCCGCGGGCCGTAGGTGTTGAAGATCCGGACGATCCGAGTGTCCAAGCCGTGATAGTGAAAATACGCCATCGTGATCGCCTCGGCGAACCGCTTCGCCTCGTCGTAGACGCCGCGGGGTCCAACGGGGTTGACGTTGCCCCAATAGCTCTCGGCCTGCGGGTGCACCAACGGGTCTCCGTAGACCTCTGATGTCGACGCCAACAGGAATGTGGCCTGTTTCGCCTTGGCCAGACCAAGGCTGTTGTGGGTGCCGAGCGAACCAACTTTCAGGGTCTGGATCGGCATCTCCAGATAGTCGACCGGCGAGGCCGGGCTGGCAAAATGAAGTACCGCGTCCACCACGCCGTCGACGTCCACATGGTTCGATACGTCGTGCTCAACCAGGGTGAACCCACGATGCTCGCTGAGATGGGTGATGTTCGACCGAGTACCCGTAGCGAAGTTGTCGATACAGACCACCTCGTCACCGCGGGCGAGCAGGTGATCGCACAGATGCGAACCGAGGAAACCCGCTCCGCCGGTGACAACCACGCGCACCGTGCTAATTCCTCCCAATCCCCTGATAGCTGAAACCCCGGTTGAGCAGCGCCTCGCGGTCCATGATGTTGCGAGCATCGACTACGTGGCGCGCTGCCATGGACTCTGCGACCTTGTCGAGGTCGAGTTGGGAGAACTCTTCCCATTCGGTGGCAACGACTAGAACCTCGGCAGCTTCTGCGGCCGCGTACGGATCGTCGACCACGACGATCCCGTCCATGTCGACGGTCGCGACCGCGGGATCGTAAGCCTGGACCTTGGCGCCTCGTGCCAACAGCAGCTTCGCAACCTCCAGCGCGGGCGAGTTACGGGTGTCGTCGGTCCCGGCTTTGAAGGCCAGACCGAGCAGGCCGACAGTGGCTCCCGGTAGTGAGATCACGGAGGCAACCTTGCCGACGACCCGCTTGAACTGCTCGTCGTTGGCTTCGAGGACTCCCCGCATGAGCGAGAAGTCGTATCCCGCGTCCTGCGCCATCGAGATGATCGCCGCCGCGTCCTTGGGGAGACACGAACCACCCCAACCAGGGCCCGGACGCAGAAACTCCTTACCGATCCGCGCGTCGCAACCCATCGCTGCGAGCACGTCGTCAACATCGGCGTCAACAGCCTCACACACCGCAGCAATCGTGTTGACGAAACTGAGCTTGGTGGCCAGGAAGGCATTGGCCGCGTACTTGGTGGTCTCCGCCGACGCAGGGTCGGTGATAATGACCGTGGCGCCGATAGCGCCGTGAAGGGCCGCGACAAGGTCAGCCGCGGCCGGGTCGTCCGCACCGATCACCACTCGATCAGGGTTGAGGAAGTCCGCGATCGCGGTTCCTTCGCGAAGGAACTCAGGGTTTGACACAACCGCAATGTCTGAGCGTCCCATCGCCCGTTCCACCAGCAGCGTCGAGCCGACCGGAACGGTCGACTTGTTGACGACGACCGCTCCCGGCCGAACATGGGCGCTGATCTCTGCCGCGGCCGCCTTCAAGTAGTTCAGATCGACCGAACCGTCATCGCATTGAGGCGTCGGTACGCAGAGATAGACGAAATCGGCTTCACCGACAGCGTTCGCGCCACCCACGACAAAGGACATACGCCCAGATTCGAGACCCTCCGCGACCAAATCGACGAGACCGGTTTCATGGATCGGCACGTCACCGGCTCGCAGACGTTGCACCTTGTCGACATCGATGTCAGCGCACACCACATCGTGACCGAGATGCGCGAAGCAGGCTCCGGTGGTGAGGCCGACATACCCCGTTCCGATCACCGCGATCCTGCTCATGGAACGCCAAGTGTAGAGGGGGTGTTGTGTCGTCGCCGGGTGGTTGGTCGCCGGGCGTGACCGGAGCCCCCAAGAGGCGAACTTCTTCGGCGGAGCCGCGGCGTGGCTGCTCTCAGCGGCACGACTGTCCCTCAGGGGGCCGACCGATGATGCGCTCCGAGGAGACCCCGGTGTCGCTGCTCACGGCGCCAGCAGCTGCGGCAGAATCCTGCACCGCTCCCGACTGGGCCGGGCCAGAGCTGGGAACCGCTGCTGACAGGTCCGGGACGGTCACGTTGGTGTGCGCGGCCGCTTCGGTCCGCGTCTTTTGGAGATCATGCGGAAACAGGAACGAGATCTGTTCATGGTCGGCACCGAGCACCACACGAATGCGGCTCGACGCAGCATCCTCAACCAGGGCCGGGACGGGAATCAGGTAACGCGCAACAGCCTCAGCTTCGGACCGGTGACCCGGCGGATACACGACCACCGAGGGTCTGGGGCCGCTCCCGTAGAGGAACCTTGAGGAAACACCGAACCCGAGGCCGGCAAGCAAGTCGCCGTCCTCGTTGAGGAGAACCTCATCGGTTGCGTAGAGATCGAAAACCACGTCGCTTGGGCGACTCAAACCGGAAGTGCCCCTGAAGATGTCGAACAGTTCCTCGTTGACGTCGGGAACAAGTTCTTCCCCCACATACACACCGTCCTCATCGTGAATCGTGTAGACCCGGAGCTCCAGACGAGTGAGGTTGTCGGGGTTGAAATCGCTGAACGCCCTGCCCAGGTCGATCAACTCGAGTGGCGTGAGCTCGCTGTCGAGCACAACGCTGCTCGCTCCCGACTCGATCAAGCCTGCCAGGGAAGTGGGATTGCGGGCACCCCGGTTGACAGCACGGCTCAGCGCAAGGACCAGAAAGTCCTGCTGGCGTTCAATACGTCCGAAATCGGAGTTGCCGACCAATACCCAGCGGCCGTCGACGAACTCTTCATAGAACCGGGACCGCACATAGGCGAGCGCGGAGACCCCGTCGAGGACATGACAGCCGCCCTCGACGATATTGAGACCCGAGTTGAGGTCCCGGGCGGGCCGGTCGAACCAGACCGGAACACCGTTGAGAACATCGACCAACTCACGGAAACCCAGGAAGTCGATCTCGACGTAGTGGTTGATCTCTATGCCGAAATGCGCCGTCACCGTCTCGACAAGGGTCTCGGGACCGCCGATCAACAACGCCGCGTTGATCCGGTATGTGCCCGCCCCGGGGATGTGATCGGTGATCAGGTCACGCGGGATCGACAACATCCACGCCTGACCCGACGTCGGATCAACTCGCAGGATGGTGATGCTGTCGGCATTGAAACTACCGCGGGAGTCATAGGTCCGCCCGATGTGTATCGGGTCGTTGGGATCGATTCCCAGCGCACTGTCGTTGCCGATCAGCAGGAAGTTGACAGGAGCTCCCGGTTCAGTCTCGGTGATTAGGATCTCACCGGAGATCTCGACGCGTCCGAAGCCTGACACCGCGTCCTGGATGTTCCCGATGACCCAGGCAGCGGCAACAGCGGAGGCGATCACGACGAGACACAACACCATGACGATGCGCTGCGGCCAGGAACGGCGCAGTACGACCCTTCGTCGGGTCGGGGTCGTTCGCTGGTTAACGGGAGGCGTCGGAACCTCTGACACATTGCGGAGCGTAGTGGTGTCGGAGGCGACCGCGATACCCGCAGCGGCTAGGGGTCGGATCGCAGGTGGATCACGTCTCCGGTCGTGATCGTCATTTTCGTCGCGTCATCGCAGCGGACCAGCAGGTGGCCCTCGTCGCTGAGGCCGGTCGCCTCCCCCACAACGAAACGCTCCGCCGCCAGCTCGACCCTCACCCTGGTTCCAAGGGTCGCCGAGTTGTTGCGAAGCTCTTCGAGGACCGAGGTTGGATCCGCGAGCCGGAGCGCCAACTCAACCAGCAGGCTGGACAGCAGCAGGTCACGGTCCTCGAGACTCCCCTGCTGAACCATCCCGCACTCCACCATCGAGGTCGCTGCCATCGAGGTGGCGCCCGGCTGGAGCTTGATCGCCCCGACGTTGATCCCAACCCCGACCACCACCGATTCGGCCTGTCCGGATATGTATTCGGCCAGTACGCCACCGAGTTTGCCCGGAGCGGGACCATCCTCCACGACCAGGTCGTTGGGCCATTTCGTCAATACCGTCGAGGTGGTCAACTGATCGGCCGCACGGCGCGCCGCCGCACCCACCGCGGCCACGACGCCCGCGACTCGATCGGCACTCTCCACAACACGATCCAGAGGCAGACGAATGCTCACCAACAGCGCCTTTCCGGGCTCATCGTCCCACTGCCGCCCCAAGCGGCCTCGGCCCGCACTCTGGTGGTCGGCAACCAGAACCGCCCCGGAGACAGAACCGGCACGCGCCTCAGCTGCGAGGTCAAGATTGGTCGACCCTGTAACCTCTACGTGGCGCAGGGGTCCCAAGCCCATCGCGTCGGCTACGCGGCTGCTCGCCGCAAACAGATCTCCGCTCGATGTCACAACCTCATGGCTCATTCGACTAACCATTACCCTGTGTTTTCTAAAGTCCTTATAGCAAACCGCGGCGAGATCGCGGTCCGGATCATTCGCGGCTGCCGTGAACTATCCATACCCACTGTGGCGGTCTACTCCGACCTCGACCACGACGCACTGCATGTGCGACTCGCGGATGAGGCCTTCAGCCTGGGAGGCAAGACTACCGCCGAGTCCTACCTCAACACCGAGGCGATCCTCGACGTCATCGACCGGAGCGGTGCCGATGCTGTCCACCCCGGTTACGGATTCTTCTCCGAGAACGCCGACTTCGCGCGCGCCATAACCGAGCGCGGAGTGACCTTCATCGGGCCGGATCCCGCGGCTATCGAAGTGATGGGCGACAAGATCTCGGCGCGCGAAGCCGCCGAGAAGGTGGGCGTGTTCGGCGTCCCCGGGACCACCGAGATAATCACCGACCCCTCCGAGATCATTGATTTCGGGAACTCCCAGGGTTGGCCGGTTGCCGTCAAGGCGGCTTACGGCGGTGGCGGACGCGGCATGAAGGTCGTGAACAGCGCCGAGGAGGCCGCCGAGCAGTTCGGAGCCGCCCAGAGAGAGGCCCTCGCGTACTTCGGGCGAGACGAGTGCTACATGGAGCGTTATCTCACCAAACCGCGCCATGTGGAAGTCCAGATCCTCGCCGACCGGCACGGCAACTGCGTCTACCTCGGAACCCGCGACTGCTCGGTGCAGCGCCGGCACCAGAAACTCGTCGAGGAGGCACCCGCTCCCGACATCGACCCAGACATAATCACCGCGATGGGCGAAGCGGCCGTTGCGGTCGCGCGCGGCTGCGACTACGTCAACGCGGGAACTGTCGAGTTCCTGTACGAGGACGGCAGCTTCCACTACCTGGAAATGAACACTCGGCTCCAGGTGGAGCACCCGGCGACCGAGATGATCACCGGAATCGATCTCGTCGAAGCGCAGATCCGCGTCGCCGCCGGTGAAGAGCTGCCGTTCAGCCAGGACGACATCGAGATCAGTGGGCACGCCATCGAGATTCGGATCAACGCTGAAGACCCCGCCGGAGGGGCCTTCCTGCCATCACCGGGAACAATCACCGCCTTGACCACAGCCGACGGCTTCGGCACTCGATTCGACACTGGCTACGAGGCAGGCGACGAGGTGAGCCAGTACTACGACAACCTGATAGGCAAGCTCATTGTCTGGGGCAAGGACCGCCCGACCGCAATCGCTCGGGCTCTTCGAGCGCTCAAAGAAACCACCGTCGAGGGAGTCGCCACCACTGTTCCAGCGGCCATCGTCGTGTTGGAGTCAGACGACTTTGCCGCGGTCGACCACAGCACCAAGTGGCTGGAAAAGAGCGTCGATCTCAGCGCGGTGGGTGTTGCCGCGCTCGCCGACGTCGAAGACGCCGACGAGCCGAAGGTCAAGCGCAACGTCGACGTCGAGGTAAACGGCAAACGATTCTCGGTGTCGATGTGGGTTCCCGAGAGCGCTGGTGCCCCGAGTTCCCCAAGCGCTCCACGCACCCGCCGATCAGGCCGAGGCGCGACCGGTGGCGGATCCGGCAGCGGAGACGTCACCGTGCCGATGCAGGGGACGATCGTCAAGGTCCTCGTCGGTGTCGGCGACACCGTCGAGACGGGCGACGTCGTCGTTGTTCTGGAGGCGATGAAGATGGAGAACAACGTCACGGCCGAGAAGGCGGGAACGATCAAAGAAGTCCGGGTCGCCGAGGGTGACGCCGTCGGCGGAGGAGACATCGTCGCAGTGATCGAGTAGCACCTCTGGGGTGCTGCGACCAGCCGGATGGGCGTTATTCGGCGGCTTCGCCCTATTCGGCAGCTTCACGGAGCGCTTCGGCGAGAGTCGGGTGCACCAGCGCGCTCTCGTGAATGTCAGCAACGGTGAGACCGTTGCTGACCGCCACCGCAATGACCGAGATCAGTTCGGCCGCGTGGCGACCGACGATCGAACCACCGAGGACGACCCCGGTGGCCGGGTCGGAGACGATCTTGACGAAGCCGCGGGGGTCGTCGTTGATCTGGGCCTTGGCCGAAGAGGCGAACGGGACTTTGGTGACCCGAACCTTGCGCCCTTCGGAGAACGCGTCCGCCTCGGCAAGACCGACGTCGGCGATCTCCGGCTCGGTGAAGATCGCAGATGCTGCCTTGTCGTAATCGATGACTCGACGCCGAGACACCGAGAGGGCACCGAGCGCGTGCTCCGCGATCTTCTGACCCTGAATGCTCGCCACCGAGGAGAGTGGAAGGCGTCCACTCAGGTCTCCCGCTGCATATATGTGTTCGATGTTGGAACGCAGGTTCACGTCCACCGGCACGTACCCGTCGACTGAGTGCACCCCGGCCTTCTCGAGATCCAGCGTCTCGCTGTTGGGAATCGAGCCGATAGCCACCAGCGCATGGGATCCGGTCACCACCCGACCGTCGTCGCAGTCGACGGTGACCTTGTCTCCCTCCCTGCGTATGTCGACAGCGCGCGCACCCTTGAGCAGTTGAACCCCACGACGCAGGAAATCCTCTTCCAATGCAGCCGCAACCTCGGGGTCTTTGGCCGGCAACACCTGTTGACGACTGACGATTAAGGTGACATCAGACCCCATCGACTCGAACATATGGACAAACTCCACACCGGTGACACCCGAACCGATCACGACCAGATGCTCCGGTAGCGTCGGCGGAGGATAGGCGTCCCGGGTGGTGAGCACACGCACACCATCAACCGGCGCCCAATCGGGCAGGCGGGGGCGGCTTCCGGTGGCCAAGACGATCACGTCGGCTTCGAACTCGATCGTCTCGTCTGCGGTGGTCGCGCGCACCGTGTGGGGATCGATCAGGGTGCCGATGCCGTGGGCGAACTGAACCTGCTGGCTGGCCAGAAGGCTTCGAATCTGGCCTTCGAGGCGCCTTTCGAGCGTCAGAAGCCGTTCGCGCAACAAGTCGAGGTCGACATCGGTCGCAACCTCGGAGAGCCCCATGCGCATGGAGCGCTGCACGAACGATCGGGCGTTACCCGCGGCAATCATCGCCTTGGACGGGATGCAGTCCCACAGGTGGGCGGCTCCGCCTATCGTGTCCCGCTCGATCAGCACGACCTCGGCGCCCAATCGCGCTGCGGTGGTGGCGCAGCTGTTGCCTGCGGGACCTCCTCCGAGAATTACCATGCGAGTGGTCATCAAGCGGAGATGCTACATGTCGCGACGCGGGTTGTGGGCCAAAGCGGGGTTCGCTCCACTCCGGGATCGGCCCAGGTGTGTTGGAGCCCCAAGGGTCACGACATGGGGCTCCGTCGCCATCGACGACTAGATTCAGCGGCTGTGGCCCCCGCCGCCAGAGAAGCTGACCCCGGTGTTGATCTCGTTGCCGATACCGATCGCGACGACGCGCCTGCGCCACTGCGGTGGAACCGAACGGCTCTGACGTTCGCCGTCGTCGCCATGGCAGCGGGGTTGGCATTGCGTCTGTTCGCCCCCTCGCCGTTGTGGCTTGATGAGGCACTCTCAGTCAACATCGCCGCGTTGGACTTCGACGAGATGGTGGAGGCACTGCGCCACGACGGCCACCCCGCCCTCTACTACCTGCTGCTCGGCTGGTGGATCGACGCCTTCGGTGACAGCAATCTGGCGGTGCGTTCGTTGTCCGGGGTGTTCTCGGCGCTCTCAGTCTGGGTGCTCTACAGAATCGCCGGGCGATACGGAGCCACAACCGCGCAGGTGACTCTGCTGGTTGCCGCCACATCGCCATTCCTTATCCGCTACGCGACCGAAGCTCGGATGTACGCACTGGTGGTTCTGTTGTGCTGTGTCGGTTGGCTGTGTGTGGAACGGGCAATCGAGCTTCCGTCGCCTGCTCGGCTGGCGCTGGTGGCACTCACCGTCGCGGCGCTCGTACACACGCACTACTGGAGCCTCTACCTGATCGGCGCGGCGCTGATCGTCGTTGCCCGCAACATCGTCTTCGGAGAAGACGGCACGCGCGTGGCCGCGCTGCGCATCGGCGCTGCGATCGTCGCTGGCAGCGCCACCCTGCTGGTCTGGGCAAGCGTGCTGGCCGAACAGCTTCGAACCACGGGAACGCCGTGGGCCGACCGTGCGCGACCCGCAGAAATCGTCATTGAGACGATTCAGGGGATCGGAGGCAACAACCGGTTCGAGGGAGAGCTCCTGGGGATCGTGTTGGCAGTCGCGGCAATTCTGGGTGTTCTGGCCTGCCGCATCGACGGACGAGATCTGCTGCTTCGTTTCGGCACCGGGAGACTGGACCGCGCCGCGCTGTGCGTCGTGGGCACGCTCGGAATCGGCGGAGGCGTCGCCGCGGTGACTGCCGGTGCTTTCGAGGCACGCTACGCAGCGGTTGTGGTGGGATCCCTGTTGGTCCTGGCTGCCAAGGGAATATCTATGCTTCCGCCGACGCCGAGGATCGTGGTGCTGGTGGTGGTCGTGGCTGTCGGACTCGCAGTCAGCGTCGATGAGGCTCGCCGCGACCGAACCCAGGGGGCAGACGTCGCAGCACTGATCGACGAACGGCGCGCACCGGGTGATGTGGTCGTGTTCTGCCCCGACCAGGTGGGGCCTGCCACCCTTCGGGGAATTGCCGGGAATGTGGATTCCTTCGCGTATCCCCGCGGCGACGGTCGTTTCGTCGACTGGCAGGACTACGCCGACGCGATTACTGACACCGGAGTCGACAGCTTCGTCAGCAACGTGCTCACCAGGGCCCAGAATCATGATGTCTGGTTGGTGAGCGGATTCGGCTACAAGAATTTCGGCGACCGCTGCGAAGCCATGATCAACGAACTCGGACGAAATCGTCGAGCGCACCGACTCCTGGCTCCGAGCGCCGTCTTTGAACCGATGCTGCTCACCCGTTACGAGGCGCTGCAGTGACCGTCTGGTTCAACTGGCGGCAGGACTTCCGGGCAGCGCTGGCCGGCTGGATCGAGGCCAGGATCTACGTGGCCGCGGCTTACGTCACCACCTTGGCGATCGTCGACCACCTCGAACCACCACCAGCGTTCTCGCCGGTTGACGACGGGTTGATTCCTTGGGACGGTACCTGGTACCGCGACCTGGCGAGCGGGGGTTACGACTCACCCGGACTTGAGGGGGGAATTCGTTTCTTTCCGCTGTGGCCCCTGTTGGGTCGAGCCCTCGGTGCCGTTGGAGACCGACCCGACATCGCCTTGGTGATCGCGGCCAACCTGCTCGCTCTGGTTGCGGGAATGCTGGTGCACCGCATGGCTCTGCAAGAGACCGACGACCCGGAGACCTCCAGACATGTGGTGCGAGTCTTCTCACTGTTCCCGTCGGCTTTCGTGTTGGTGCTCGGCTACAGCGAGGCGCTCTTCTTGACGCTGGCTCTCGGTTTCGTCCTCTGCGCCCGCTCACGCAACTGGTGGGCCACAGCCCTATTGGGCTTCTTGGCCGGCTTGACACGACCGGTCGGCGGACTGCTGGCCCTGCCCGCTGCGGTGCGGGCCGCCAGAGAAGACCGGCGATCTCCGACGGCCTGGCTGGCCGTGGTTTCGGCACCGCTGGGCACTCTCAGCTTTCTTTGGTGGGCGGAACGCACCCAGGGGGGTTGGCGCGTCCCAATCGACGCGCAGGAAGAACTCCGGGGTTCCGCGGTTGAGCCGATCACCCGGATCAGCCGAGCGCTTGTCGACGGCGCTCGCGGTGACGCGGGCGAATTGTTGCATGCGGGCGCCGCAGTGATCCTGCTGTTCCTGCTGGTAGTTGCGGTGCGCAAGCTGTCGACCGATCTGTGGGTGTACGCGGTTCCCTCAACCGTGTTGCTCTTCGCTGCTGAAAACCTGAACTCGATGGAACGCTACGCATTGGCCGTGTTTCCACTTGTGATCGCTGCGGGGATCGTGAGTCACGCTTCGATGCTCCGGCGTTGGCTGCCCACCGCTTCGGCTGTTGCGATGACGTCCTTGACGATCTTGGCGCTGAACGGCATCTATGTCCCCTGAACACAGCGACAACCCCGCGCCCCGCAACAACATTCGCGTCGGGATTGACGGCACTTCCCTGGTTGGAGCGCCCAGCGGAATCCACCAGACGACACGGGCCCTCGTGAATGCGCTTGGGGAGATTGACGGGATCGAGGTTCGAGGCTGGCTCTTGACCTTTCGCGGTGGTCGACCGGACACAGCAGTCCCGGTTCGGCGGTCGCGGGTGCCCGCCCGAGTCGCCCATCAGCTATGGCAGCGCAACGTCTGCAGCCTGGACCGACTGATCGTCGGATCGGTCGACATCGTCCATGGAACGAACTTCACCGCACCGCCGACCGAGCGCTCGGTCATCACAGTCCAAGACCTCTCTCTGGTCCACCACCCGCAATGGTGTCGGCCCGAAGTAGTCGCCATGGTCAAGCCCCTGCAGGCCGCTGTCGACGCCGGGGCGACGGTACACGTGACCTCAACCGCAGTCGCCGATGAGGTGCACAACCGCCTCGGTGTACCGGAAGACAGAGTCGCGCTGGTCCCCCACGGAGTCGGACCCATCGTCGCGGGCGACGCCGAAGCCGGGCGCAGACTTGCCGGTTTCGACACGTACGTTCTCGTGCTCGGAACCGTGGAACACCGCAAGAACGTCGCCCTGATCGCCGATTCGCTGAGCTCGTTTCCCAACGACGTAGGCCTCGTGGTGGCCGGGCCACCGGGAAACGCCGAATCGACACTGCGCGTAGCGGCCGGTGATCGGAGGTTCGTCAGGCTCACTACAGTCACCGACGCCCAGAAGGCATCGCTGCTGCGGGGAGCCGCGGTGCTGGCTTTCCCCTCCCGCTACGAGGGGTTCGGACTGCCTCCGCTCGAAGCACTGTCGGTGGGCACTCCTGTTGTGGCCAGTTCGGTCGGTGCGCTACCAGAGTTGATCGGTGACCAAGTAACGCTGGTACCCGACCACAACGATGCGGCATTCATCGAACAGCTTCACGCGGCAATGTCAACGCCACCAGTGGTGACAACAGAGCTTCAGGCCCGAATCACAGCGATGACCTGGCAGACCGCGGCGCAGCGGATGGCCCACGTCTACCGCAACCTGAAGAAGTAAACTCTCACCGTGACCGCTGAACCGACTCTGGGCATCGGGGGATCTGCGGCACCGTCCGCAGCGCAAACAACACCCGCTGAACCGACCCCAAGCATCGGGGGATCTGCGGCACCGTCCGCAGCGCAAACAACACCCGCTGAACCGACTCTGGGCATCGGGGGATCTGCGGCACCGTCCGCAGCGCAAACACGACCCGCTGAACCGACTCTGGGCATCGGGGGATCTGCGGCACCGTCCGCAGCGCAAACAGGACCCGCTGAACCGACCCTGGACGTCAGCATCGTGTTGCCAGTGCACAACGAAGCACCGCACCTCGGAGACGAACTGGCCCGAATATGCGCATCCATGGACGCCTCGGAATACTCCTGGGAACTCGTCATCGTCGACGACGGTTCCACCGACGGATCAGCAGACGTCTGCAAGGGCCTCCCCGGGGTCCGGGTCCTCTCAACGCCGCGGAACCGGGGCTCCGGGGCTGCGCGGCGTCTCGGCACCGAGGCTGCACGGGGACGCGTCGTGGTCTGGTCCGACGCAGACATGACCTACCCCAACGACCAGATTCCACAGCTGGTCGCAGAGCTCGGAAACGGCGATCACATCGTCGGTGCCAGAACCTCCGAACAGGGCACGTTCAAGGTGTTCAGGGTGCCGGCGAAGTGGGCTGTCCGCCGTCTCGCCTCCTATCTGACACGGACCAGGATCCCGGACCTCAACTCAGGTTTCCGGGCATTCAGGCGTGATGTCGGCCTCCAGTTCACCCAACAGTTGCCGACCGGATTCTCGTGCGTCACCACGATCACCATGTCCTTCTTGATGAACGGCTACGAAGTCCGGTACGTGCCGATCGAGTACAAGCAGCGTGCCGGTCGCTCCAAGTTCCACTGGTTTCGCGACACCAGCCGCTACGTGCTGCAGGTGATCCGCATGATGCTGACCTATGACCCTCTGCGGGTGGCGTTGCCGATCGCGTCGGTTCTGGGGGTCGTGTTCGGTGCCAAACTCGGATACGACATCGTCGGCAAGGACTTCCGACCCGCCTCCAACACGCTGCTGTTGGGGTTCGCGGTGCTTCAGGTACTCGTGGTGGGACTGCTCGCAGACCTGGTAGTGAGGCTGAACCGTCCTACGAAGCTGATCCCGCCAGGCGATGTCGAGGAGACTCCCTAACAGGCCCGCCTGCTAGCTGATCTGGGAGAGCAGCGATTGGTAGCGCCGTCGCACGGCAGGCCAACTGAACGAGCGCTCCACGTACGACCGACCAGCTCGGGCCAGACCGGAGCGGAGTTCAGCGTCGTCCAGAAGACGGTTCATCGACACCTCGAACTCGACGAAGTTGCTGTACCAGAGACCCCCGCCGGACTGCGCACAGTGATCCCGGGTCGGGCCGCACCAACCGTTGACCAGCACGGGAGTCTCCGCCAGCCAGGCTTCGAGAACGACCAGCGAGAACGACTCCAGAGGTGACGGGTTGACCAGCACATCGGCAGCCGCGAGCAGACCGAACTTCTGCTCTTCAGACACCGGGCCGACGCACACGACCCCCTCGCGGGACGGTATCTCGTCAACCACCGGACCCACGATCACCAGCTTGCCGCCGCCGCGCCGGGCTCGTGTCGCAGCAAAGAAGTCGACCAGTTCATGCGCGCCCTTGCTTCGCAGCACCCGGCCCAGGAACACCGCGAACGGTTCGTCTCCAAGACCGAACGTGCGACGTGCCGCCTGCGGATCAATCTCAAAGTCCGGCGCCTCGACCGGGAGGCCCGTCACAACCTGCGGGGTCAGCACCGTCGTCGGAAAACGGCCCGACACCAGTCGCTGTTCAGGACGGCTGTAGTGCGCGAGAGCCGACACCGAGTTGAACAGCTCGTCGAAGACCGGGAGCCGCAACGGTGGCTCCGGATGGGCAGCGGCATGCAACACCGTGGGTACACGGGCCACCGTCACACCCCGCACCGCGGGATGGTACATGTACGGAGTGAACGCGAGCACACCGCTGCGGACCTCAGCAACAGCTTCAATCAGGTCGGGGCTGGTGGGGCCCTGCTCGGAGACCCATTGACGGGCGTCCTGCATGCCGGCCTGTTCCGGATTCGCTAGGAGCCGATCACAGGAGGCCGCGAAATCGGGGGAACGGGGATGGTCGACGCTGAACCGGGAGACGGAGACACCCTCCTCGTTCATGGTCCCCTCGGGGAATTCATCAACCCAGGTGTCGAAGGAGCGTGCCCGTGTAGTGAGAACCGATACGTCTAGTCCCTCGGCACTGAGTCGAGTTGCCAGCGCTCGGGCTCCCAGCTCCGCCCCGCCGACGACATCGGCTCCGTAACGGGGCGTGACGAAGGTGATGTCGCTCATCGCAGGTGCTGCTTCGACTTCAGCAAGTCCGACTTGAGCAGGTCCGCGAAGAACTCCTGCAGCTGCGGCCGTACCACCCCGGCGCGCAACTCGGAGGCTCGATCCGAACCGAGTTTCACCAAACGTTCGCGCAGCGGGTCGTCGCTGATGATCCGCTCCACCGCCGCCGCCACAACCGCAGGCGACTTGTCGTTGAGGACCAGGCCGGCCCCGGCCACGGTCTTCGGCACCGCTGCGGCGTCGAAGGCGACGACCGGCACGCCCCACGCCATCGCCTCCAGAATCGGCACACAGAATCCTTCATGCTCGGACAGACACACGAACACGTCTGCTCGGCGGTACCACGACATCAACTCCGGGACCGTAACCGAACCCTCAAAGGACACGGCATCCGCAATCCCGAGGTCCACTGCGAACTCCCGCAGCGCCTTCTCATACCTCGCGGAAGTCGGCGAACCCACCAGTACCAGCTCGGCGGTCGGAATTTGTTGACGCAGCACAGCCATCGCAGCCAACAGGTCGTGCTGACACTTGTTGGGTGCCAACCGACCGACGAACAACACGGTCAACGCCGAGTCGTTCCGGTCTGCGGGACTCGGCTGCGATCCGGCAACCGGGAAAAGGGCATCGTCGGTCAGTACCGGGACCACCTCGACGCGCCGGCACTCCAACTCGATCAATTCACGGGCGTTGAAATCCGAATCAGCAACCGCCACAACAGCTCTTCGGCAGAGGCCGGCGAGCTGGCGCCTGCCGAAGGCGAGCTCCGCTCCCAGAGTCGGCTCCCAACCGTAGAAGAACTCCGGAGGAGTCATATTGTGATAATTCAGCATCAACGGCTCGGGGCGCCCCAGAAGGTAGTCAACCATTGGAGAACCGATCGAGACCTGATAGATCACCAGGTCGGGGTTCGGATCCCTGGCGTGGTGTCGGTAGTGACGCGCAAGATCCTCGGTCTCCGCGTTTAGGTGTGCCGTATAGATGGTGGAGTCGGCGCCGAGCCCGCGCAGCATCTGATCAACCGCGAGAGTGTGGAAACCCACCGCGTCGCGCCTCGCCAGTGAGGGTATGAACTGGTGAACAATCGGTCGTCGGCTCACTGTGGCTGAGCCGTGACCAGAGTTGTCACCCGTGAGCCGTCCAATTCGGACGACTCGACGACGCAACCGCGATTCGCCAGCAGGTGGGCCCATGTCGCAGGGGACAGACCCACACCGCGCAACAGCTCTGCTTCGGGACCTGAGCGGGTTAGAACATCCGCGACCGCGACCACGATCCGGCCTGACGGATCAACACAACGCAGCGCCTCGTCGATCAGCGTCGACAGTTCGACCGGTCCGAGGCGCTCCACTGAACGCGTCAGCACCACACCAGCGAGCGAACCGTCGACGATCCTGTCCAAGTGCTCGAATGGCATCGCCACCCGAAGGTCCAGGCCCTCGTCCACGCCATCGCTGATCACCTCAGCCGACTCGTCGACGCCGTGCGCGGCGACTCCCGCGCGGACCAGTGCCGAAACGATCCGACCGCTGCCGCACGACACCACCGCCACCGGCCCGTTGCTGCCCGAGAGCAGGTTTGCCACGGCCTCTCCCAAGACCATGTCGGCATCGGGAACAGCATCAACGAACTGCCCCATGATCTCGGCGGTGCGGGTATCATCTTCGAGTCGAGAGATGCGCTGTTCCAGCGAACGCAACAGACTCACCAAAAAATGGTTGAAGGCATTCATCTGATCAGCCAGATACCGCAGATACCAGCGTGTGAGCCTGAGCACGGTGTCTTTGACCTGTCGTACGCCCCTTCGTTTGCCTGTCGGTGCGTCAACGTTGAGCAACGACAAGTCGTTGACGCAACCGAGGAGGTGCTCGGCATGCACCTTGAGGTCCGCTGGCGAGTCGGTGTCATGATTCACCGTCGCAGCACCCGGAACTGAGCGTGCCCAGGCTTCAGAGATCTCCCCCTCTTGAACCACCAGAGCCGGGTTGCTCTCCCTGCGCTGTTGAGCCTCTGTTTGGATCTCCTCTTGAATGCGGCTGACGTATTCGCGAGCAGCCGTTGCGTCATTCTGCACGCGCAGAAGCCTAGCGAGGAACAGGGGCCTAGCGGATTGCCCTGCTGTGTCGGCGAAACCCTCCAACAAGGAGCAAGCCCGATGCCAGTAGAACCCCGAACACCGCTAGGAGCAGGCTGATTCCCAGATGACGCGGGCGGAATCTCAAGCTGACCGAGTGTTCACCCTCCGGCACGGCGACTCCCATGAACGCCGCGTCCGCGGTGACGATCTCGGCGTCTCGGCCGTCGACTGTCGCGGACCAGCCCGGATAGTCGGAGACCGAGACCACCACCAGCGCAGCCCGGTCGGCGCGCACCACGGCGTCGACGCGGTCCCGGCCAACAGAGACACTCACCACTTCGAGGTCCGCGTTCCGCGCCGGGACTGTGGGGAGCCCCAGATCAGAGTCGACCACCGCTGACCGGTCGCCGACCCCACGCGCTGCAACCTCCGCCGCCGCGGTCTGCGGATCAGCCTCGACCAGCGTTGCGTCGGCGAGCCGGACGAAAGCCGCTTCGGGGCGCTCAACCAGCAGGACGTCACCGGTCCGAGCGAGACGGAATTCGTCGTCCCCGGCTACCATGCCGACCGTCAACTCCTCAGACTCGTCTACCCCCACGAGCAGTACGCCCTTCGGCGAAGGCGACGCGACCTCAACCGACACCGGCATGCCGGCGCGAAGGTCCTCCCCTAGGAATGCGAACGACTCCAGACCGGTGCTCTGTGGCGCTACAGACCGGCTCTCGGTGCTGCTTTGGCCGCCGGCCTCGATACGGACGTCGAGCACACCACCAGTATTCGACACCACTTCAACCAGGACCGCTCGCAGGCCCCCGTCGGGTGACGACAACGTGGTTCTGAGTGGCCCTGCCGACGGATCCGATCCTTCAGCAGCGGGTGGCGGTGCAATCAGGGTGCCGGGCGGTCGACTGTCGGGGAACTGTGCCCAAACCCCGACAGCCATTGCGTCCCAGACCGGCGAAGCAATATCGGCATCGAAGGGAATGTAGGGCCAGGTCACCGAGCCCCGCTCCTGCCCGAGTGTGATCGCGTCGGGAACCTCCGCTCGCAGCAGGGCGTTGTAGCCCCGAGACTTGAACAACTGCCCGCGGGCATCGTCGATATCGAACAATGCGGTCGTCGAAGGGAAGAATGTCCAGCCTTCACCGCTGAGTCGCTCACCAGGTGCGAGCAGCTTCTCGACCTCGGCGTGAGCCGGTGTCGCCGTCACCTGCTCGGCTTCCTCGACGATCGTCGGCACGGGCATCGCGAAACTCAAGAGCTCAAAACCAACGATGGCCACAAACGCCCAACCGGCCGCCGCGGGAATCAACCAGCCACGAAGCCGGGCCAGGATCACCACGGCCACCGCGAGCGCACACAACACCGGTACCACCGAGACCGACAGCACCGCGCGCAGCGCATCGTGGGACTGGGCCGCGTCCAGCCAGTCACCCAGGAACGGCAGGAAGGCCAGGATCCCAACCGCGCCGACTGCCGACGACACAGCGATCCCCCGCTGAAGCGACCAACGCGGGGGCCCCGACCCCTGTCGCACGATCTGTTCCACACCGAAGGCCGCGACGAGGGCGACCCCCAGGTTCCACAGGATCTTGCCTCTGGTCATCGCCCCGCTGGCAGCACCAGTCAACTCCCGAACCGGAACCGAGAGCGGGCCGCCGATGTAGGCGATCAACAGCCCCGACGCTCCGATCGCAACGAAGGCAGCCACCGCGGAGCGTTGCCGCCGATCACCGTTCGCAAGGCCCGTGACCACCCCGACAACTCCAAGCATCAACACCGAAGCCCCGACATAGGCATTGTGCTCGGTCCAGTTGACCTCACCGAACCAACCCGGACCGAACGCCCCATGCCCCCAGATCGCGGGCGCGACCGCGGTGAACAGGTATTTCACGCCCGCCGAGGAATCAACGCTCCCCATTCGGTCGCTCGTATCGATCCAGTCGAGGTACTGCACGAACCCGATCAGATGCGGCGATGCCAACAACGCAGCCAACAGCACGGACACGGACCCGCAGAGCGCCAGCGACCTCAGATCAGCAATGCGCCTGCCTTCAGCGGTCCGCAACTCGGCCAACAGTCGAAAGGCCGTATAGATTGCGGCTGCGAACAGCACATATATCGTGACCTGCGGAAAGTTCGACCAGACCATCGCTGCCACCACGGCTCCCAGCGGGACCGCACGCCACAACCTCGGATCTCGCAACAGTCTCTCCAGCGCCCACAACAGCCCAGGCGCCAACGCGGCTATCGTGGACTGAGGCCAGTTCATCCAGCCCACCATGAATCCACAGAACGCGAAGGCGATTCCGCTCACCAGGGCAGACACTCGCAGCAGGCCCAACGACCTTACGAATCCGTAGGTCAGGCCGATCGCTACCAGGGCGCGAATCGCCGCTACCAGCCCCGGCGCGAACCACTCTGGTGCAACCAGGTAACCCAGATTGAAGACCGGCAGACCACCCTTCATCGTGGGTTGACCGCCAGCGAGGTCCGGATTCCACCAGCCGACATCGCCGGAGCGGACGTCGGCAGCCAGCGGAGCCCAATGAGAGTGGATATTGATAGGATCCGTCGAACCCGTCTCCAACGAGAAATCCTCTGACTGGTAGAAGTCGAACGGCGCCGCGTAGTTGTAGACAAAATCGCCGGCAATCAGACTTCCACCACCGAAAAGTGCTGGCCAGAAGGCAAAAAGAACCACACCGACGGCAACTAAGCCAGGCAGTCTTGACGCCGAGAAAACCTTGGCCATGGCCGCGCACGCTATCGTCGCCGCAACCCATGCGCTTGCTTCATGTCGTCTCCTCGCCTACCGACGCCCCATCATGTGACCAAGATTGCGACGGCGCAGCCATCTACCTGAGCGCCGCGGGGCGACTGAGCGAAATCGCGCAGAGCGCCATAATCAGCGCTCTTTCGCAACGCCCGGACGCCGATGCTGTGTACGGCGACATCGAGATTGCGGGGACCATTCAACGTCGAAGTGCCTGGTCACCGACGCGCCTGCTCGTAGAACCCAACGCCTGTGCGCCCCTGGCGGTGCGCTGTCGGACCCTTGCTGAACTCGGCTGCGGCATCACAGACCCGGCATTGCCGTTTCGGTTGTCACGCAGCGAGTCAGTGGTACTACACATTCCCGCAGTATTGAGCAGACACCCCCAAGAGATTCCCGGGGCCGATTCGGTTGTGGTCAACGCCCACCTGGCGGAGACCGGGATCGCGGCCACTGCTGTGGAAGGCGGTCAGGCTGGCCGGCTCCGCCTGGTGCCCGACCCGTCCCATCAACCCGGGGTCTCAATAATCATCCCGACAGCCGGAGAGGCTCTCGGCGACGGCAACGGAGCTGAACTCGCGGTGGAGCGGTGCCTGACGACCATCGCTGCCGACGCCCGGACGAACCTCGAGGTAATCCTGGTCGTAGGCGACGAGTACCGGGGCGACCCCTCCCAGATCAACGACGCCGGACTGCCGGTGCGGATCGAGCGACGACCGCCCGGGCCGTTCAACTTCTCCGCCGCCTGCAACCAGGGCATCCTCGCCGCACGCAACGAACTGGTGCTTCTGCTCAACGACGACACCGAGGTCTGCACCGGTGCCGTCGACGCGATGGTCGCCCATTTCGGTGACAGGACGATCGGCGCCGTCGGGGCGTTGCTGCGTTACCCCGACGGCACGATCCAGCACGCCGGAATGGTCATTGAAAACGCCCACCCGCTGCATCCGTTCGTGGGCTGGTCGACCGAGGACTCCCAGAGATTCGGCGGTACCGTCGCCCGTGACGTGATCTCTGTCACCGGCGCCTGCTTCATGTCGCGTCGATCACTGCTTCTGGCCCTCGGCGCGATGTCGACCGACTTCCCGCTGTCGTTCAACGATGTCGACCTTTGCTTGAAGATCCGTCGATCCGGGCACCGGGTGATCGTCGAACCCGAGGCGACGTTGGTTCACCGTGAGTCGTTCAGCCGGGTGGCGCGAATCTTCGAGTGGGAGTGGCACCGATTCATCGAGCGATGGGGCGAGGTGGACGACCCGTGGTACCACCCCGGTTACAGACGACCCGACGATCCGACGAATCTGCGCCTCAACGCCGACCATCTAGATCCGGCCGAGCACCACGATCATTGCGACCCGCGCGACACGACCATCAGGGTCGGCGTCCACCGCCCACGCATCAGCCATCACTTGACGTAGGGTTTGGGGGGTGCCGCAACAGTCTGTGACTCCCGACCCGATCGACAGCGTTGATCAGGCCGAACTCCGTGCGGAGATACTGCGGCTCCGCGATCTGAACATCGGGCTCGAGAGCCGAGCCGAGGTACGCGCTGAACGGGTGGCCGACCTGGAGGCGCAGAACAAGGAACTCAACGTCCGCAACCGAGCGCTTGAAGTCGAGCTCGGCCGCAGCCCGATGATTCGGATAGCCCGCGCCGTCGCCCGCCGACTCAGACTGCGCTGAGGGTACTGGTCTGAACGTACTGCGCTGAACGTGCTGCGTTGAACGTTACGGCTCGAGCGGTTGACCGACACCCCGGCTCTGTGCGCCGCCAGCCGGATGCAAGGGTCTCGCCTGCTGTGCGGATCCGGTCGGTCGAAGGGCAGCGCCCATGAGCAGGACCCAGTTGTAGGAGAACAACAGCACATAGCTCAACGTCAGATTCACCGCGACCAGGAACACAACCAACGCGAAGAAGGTCCACGAGTCTGCGCTCGGATCACGCCACAGAGCCTGACCGGATCCCCACAGCGCAGTCGCGCCCACCGCCACGAAGGGGATCAGCGCCAACAGCCCTCCGCCCAGCCAAACCCCCAGGATGCTGTTGTGAGCACTGCCTATGGCCCACAGATCACCGGCGTCGACCAAATCGACGCTGTCCCAGACCGTGAACCAGCCGTACCCCACGATCGGACGCTCGACTATCCCCTCCCATCCGAACTCCCAGAGACCACGACGGAGAGCCAACGTCGAGCTGTTCCATGCCGCAACCGCCACAATCGCGATAGCCGCCGCACCCAACGCCGCGACGGCTAATGCGTAACGCACGGCGCGCAGACCGAACCGGACACGACCGACCGAAGCGAACCACAGCAACGAAGCACAGACCACCGCCCCGAGCAGGGCGAGCCAGGAGCTGAGACTCCCACTGCCCGCCAACGCCGCCAACCCCATCACCCCCAACGAAACCGGTAGCACCCGCTCTCGGCCACCAGTCCCCAACAGAGCCGGAACGCCGACGAGCAACCCGAGCGCGGCCAGCGAGCCGAGTTCGTTGGGATCACCGAACAGGCCTCGCCAGTCACCGTTGAGGTCCCGACCGATCGAGGTCGACAGTACCACCGCCACCAGACTCCCCGCGAGCGCCGACACGACCGTCACCGTCAACGCCCGACGGAAGCGGGCGAAGTCAAGATCCGCGATGATCCACGCCAGAGCGACCAAGCCGACATAGGCGAGCGACCTCTCCCGGGTCGCCGAGGGGTCCACGCTCCACAGACTTGAAGCGACAATGACCACGCTGAACGCGCCCACCGAGACGCCGCCGACAAGCGAAGGCACCTTGAGACGCCGACCCGACGCCCGTTGGGAGTCGAGCAGCACCGCCAGTACCGACACCGCGGCTGTCGCCGTGAAGATCCCCCGCACCGCGGGGTCCTCCCACGTCGGCGCGCCTCTGAGGAGGTGCCACGCCAGGTACACCACCGGGCCGTTGGTGCAGACCAGCAGCGCCGCAACCACCAGCGCGTCGCGGAGCGGACTGTGAAGCGCGCCCGGATCCTCGCTCACGCGTCTGTCCTAGGCAACGAAAGCGGCAACTGTCTCCACATGGGAGGTTCCCGGGAACATGTCGAGCACCGTGTAACGGTCGAGGCTCATACCCGCGTCTTCCAGCAGTTTCGCGTCACGGGCGAAAGAACTCGGATCGCAGCTGACCAACACGAAGAGATCGGGCTCAGATCGAAGCAGCGACTGCACGCCGCGCGCACCCAGGCCCTCCCGAGCCGGGTCGGCGACCACCACGGCCGCCGGCGACGGACGCCAGTTCTCGACTGGAGCGGTAATGACCAGCGCATCGCTGCCATTGAGGTTCACCCGGGCATCGGCAGTGCAGTCCTTGGTCCGTTCGATCACATGCACCTTGCGGCCCGTTCCAACAGTGCCCGCAAAGACCCCGATGCCCGCATAGGCGTCGACCATGACCCCGTCGTCGGCCAGGTCCTCCACCATCGTGGACACCTCATCGACCAGAGCGTCGACTCCGGCCGGCCGGTTCTGGAAGAAGGACCGGGCCGAGACGCGCCAGCGACGACCACCGGCCTCCTCGTGGATCCAGGCGCGTCTTCCCCCACGAAGCTCAGCGATCGTCACCACAAGGACGTCTTCTGGAACCGAGACACCGAAATCGCTGCCCTTCACGACAACCATGCGCTCGCCTGTGCGGTTGCCGATCCTGATCGTGACCTCGCCGGCCTCCCCGAAACGTCCGTCGACGAGCAACTGTTCGGCAGCAGGATCAACCGCATCACACACGTCGGGCACGATCACGTCATGGGAGGATCTGACCCGGTAGCCGGCTCTACCCCCGACCACCGCGGCCTTGACAGTCGTGCGTCCCTCGTCGTTGTCGAGCGAACGCAGCGACGGGTCGGGGGCGGACACCCCCGCGCGCACCAGTTGATCGACAACCATCGACTGCTTCATCCGCAGTTGCGCGTCGGCCGCCACGTGCAGCAGATCACAACCGCCGCAACCCTCGAGCTGGTGCGAACAGCGCACCGGAACCCGATCCGCCGACGCCTCGATCACCGAAATGATCCGGGCTCGCGACCAACGCCGATCAACCCGCAGGATCTCAGCGGTAACCGTTTCACCGGGAAGCGCACCTTCGACAAAGACGATCCTGCCGTCGTCAGCCCGAGCGACCCCGGCGCCGTCCCGCGCCGTGGCGGTCACGCGCAATCTCATAATGGAACGGTATCGGCGCCATCGCGATTAGTGTCGCGGATGTGCGTCGTCCGATTGAAATTGCTCCGTCCATCCTTCCCGCCGACTTTGCACGGTTGGGTCAGGAATGCGCCGATCTCGAGAAAGCCGGTGTCGACCGCATCCACTGGGATGTGATGGACGGCGTGTTCGTCCCCAACATCACCATGGGCCCCGACATCGTGAAGAGCCTGCGCTGCCATCTCACGATTCCCTTCGAGGCCCATCTGATGGTCGTCAACGCGGACGAGTTCGCGCCGCTGTTCGTCGAAGCCGGCTGCTCTACGGTGATGGTCCATGCCGAGGCGTGTACACATCTGCACCGCTCGCTGAACAACATTCGGAACCTCGGCGCCCGAGCCGGAGTGGTCCTCAATCCCCACACACACCCAAGCACGATCGTCAATGTTCTCGAGGAGACCGACCACATCCTGATAATGACCGTGAACCCCGGCTTCGGCGGCCAGACCTACATCCGGCTGCTCGACAAGATCTCCGAGACAAAGGCGATGGTCGATGCCGGAGGATACGAGATCGACATTGAAGTCGACGGCGGGATCAATGCCGACAACATCGGTGAATGCGCCGCCGCGGGTGCCAATGTCTTTGTGAGCGGGTCGGCCCTGTTCAGATACGACGACCGCGCTGCCGGTGTCAGCGAACTGCGCTCCTGCGCCGAAGCCGCCCGCAGCTAGCATCGGGACCGCCGGCTGAGCTTCGTCCCGAGCCCCTTGTGCGCTGGGGCTAGAGCATCTCTCCACGCTTGACGATCACGTGGTCGATGATGCCGTACTCCTTGGCCTGCTCCGCGGTGAACCAGCGGTCACGGTCGGAGTCGGCTTCGATCTCCTCGTATGTGCGGCCCGTGTGTTGAGCGATGCGTTCCTGCAGCAGGCGCTTGGTGTAGGCCATCTGCTCGGCCTGGATCGCGATGTCAGTCGCCTGACCCTCCACCCCGCCGAGCGGCTGGTGCATCATGATCCGCGCGTGGGGCAGCGCGTAGCGCTTGCCCGGCGCACCGGCGCACAGCAGGAACTGGCCCATTGAAGCCCCCAGACCCATGCAGATGGTGCCGACCTCAGGCTCGACGAACTGCATGGTGTCGTAGATGGCCATTCCGGCGGTCACCGAACCGCCCGGAGAGTTGATGTAGAGCCAGATCGGCTTCTCCTTGTCCTGACCCTCCAGGTAGAGCAGCTGGGCGGTGATGTAGTTGGCGATCTCGTCGTTAACATCGGTACCGAGCACGACGATGCGGTCCTGAAGCAGCCGATGGAAGATATCGGCCTGCGGGTTGACGAGATTGGTGGTGGCCAGGTTCGGGGGCTGAGTCATCGCACACAGGATACCGCAGCCACAGCCACGCTCAATCATCGCAGCTAGGCTGGACCACCCACGCGGACGTGGCGGAATTGGCATACGCGCCAGGTTTAGGTCCTGGTACCCGAAAGGGTGTGGGGGTTCGACTCCCCCCGTCCGCACCGTCACCGGCAGGGGTGTTCGCTCAGGCAACCCGGTCTGGGCTTGAGATCGTGCTCGTCACTTCGGTGAGTCGTCCCGCTGCGGGCGCGATGCGTACGGCACATAAGGCGCGATCGTCGAGGACCGACAAAACCAGCTGTCGGCCTGAGGGTTGTGTTACCACCAGTCCTCGAAGGTGCGTCGCGACCTCTGCTGCGCGGTGGCGCCACGGGGGAACCACGCTAGTTCACGGTCACCGCCTGCAGCTGCGGACAGGTAGTCGACACCGCCGAGGCCAGCATCATAGACGGCCTTGCCGATGGGCTGACAAGCGCTGTGGGGGATTGGGCTGCCGTCTGCGTTGTGGGGATATGTGTGAGGCAACCCGAGGGATGCGAGCCCGTCGCCGGAGTATGCGTCAGCTGCCTGTCCCGCGGGCACTGCGACCTCGACAAGCACCGGCGCGGTCGCAGGGTCGAGATCTTCTGCGCCGTAGGCCAGACCTGCAAAAAGGTGCACAACATTAGCCCGCGCGGTCTCCTCATCCCGGTTCAGGTACAGACACTCCAGTCCCGGCGGGTTCCAGCGCTGCCCTCGTGAGCCTGAATGGGACGGGTCTAGCGGATCGTCCCATTCTGGATCGGCGACGCGGCAGTAGATGCCTTCGATCGCGACGGTATGCATACTCAGGCAACACGCGTGTAGTCGAAACTGTCCTTGACGGATCGCAGCAGCCACTCATGGTCATCGTCGGCGAAGACCTCGAGCATGCTCCGCCCGTCATAGCCGTCAGCATGACGGCGCACGACCACGGCAGCCATCCCGTCTCGAAGCCGGAAGCTGAGAATGTCCGCGACCTCCGCCAAAGCGCCGATCTTGGCGATTCGATCCGCAGGCGGGCCTGCCAGCAGCCACTTGTCGACTGCCTGGCGCTTGACGCCCATCACCTCCGCGATATCGCTGCTCGACAAGTCCAGCGCCGTCATGGAGCGACGGAGCGGGGAGGTGCTGCGCTGCTCGTGCTCGGCCAGCGCCATCGTCTTGAGGAACCACAGGAAACGGTGCTCGTCGATATCACGACGCACCTGCACGCATTGCTGGGGAAGTCCCCCGGCAAACCCCCGCAGACGATCGACGAGCACAGTGACCGCGCCCCGCCCGTCACACGACGGCGCGACCCAGGGCACATCTACATAGCTGTGTCGAAGCAGCCCGTACATGACGACCGCAGCCGGTAGCGCATCAGGGCATCGGGCGGGCAGCTCCGTCAGAGCGCGTGCGGCAGCATCGGTAAACACGACGTAGCGCCGAACCGTCGTACGGTCCGCACGGGCCGCAATCCTTGGGACGAGATGGTCAAGCGCCGCCACCACGTCAGGAAGCAGCTCGCAAGCCGCGTCTGACCCGGACGCCAGATCACCCTCAAGCAGGTCTTCGAAAACTTCCATATTGACATCCTAACGCAACTGAAACGCAACCACAAACGGTTGATGATCCGGACAGGCGCATTCAGAGTGGGGTTGGGCGGGTGAGCAGATGGCGGCCCGAGAACTTCTTTGGGGCATGGATGCGGCCCTCGGAATGAAGCAGCTCGCCGTGCATCCAAACGGCTTCGATTCCGTCGGGATGAACCAGCGGCGCTTCGAAACTATTGAGTTCAGTCACTCGGTCCCAATCGAACAGCACCACCGACGCGTCGGCGCCAGACCGCAGAACCGGGCTGGGCAGGCCCATGAACTCACACGGGAGCACCGACATCCGGTGGACGATCTCAACGAGCGGCACACCCATCTCACGGGCCATGCGCAACGCCTTGGGGAAAGCCCCGAGCAGGCGCGGATGGGGCTTCTGACCGGGGCCGGGCATCAGGCCGTCGGTGCAGATCGCCATGTTCGGACGACGAAAGAACCGCTCCACTGTCGCCTCGTTCCCGTAATGGCTAATGATCGACACCTCTCCGCGGTTGTGCAGAAAGAAGTCGCAGACCGCGTCATGAGCCTCCACCGAACCCATATCGGTGACCCCGGCGGCGAGCACCACATCTGAGAAGCGTTTCCCCAAGAACTCGTCGCCCACCCCTTCAAGCACACCGGCGATCTGAATCCCTTCCAACCCGCCGCAGAACGCCACAAAATTGTCCCACCCCGAGTCGTCACGGTAGATCTTCTCGAACGCGAAACGGCGCACATCTGCATCGCTCAAGCGGGCCATGAACTCCGCCCGAGTACCCGACCGCACCTCGGGAGGGAACAGGGCGTCGGCGGTCGTGCTGCCGGCGGTGTAGGGATACAGGTTGCCAATCGTCGGCACGGTGCTGTCGGCATCGTCGAGACGGGCCGCAACCTGCTCGTACCGGTCCCAGTTGCGACGCCCGGCGATCTTGGTGTGCTCACTGCAATATCCGCCGCCGCCATCGGTCGCCGCGGTGATCACCTCAGTGAAGGCGTCCACGATGTCGTCGCTCTCCGAACGAAGATGCGGGTACAACGCGCCGGCCTTGACTTCGTTGAAGGCTCTAACCAGCGCGGTGATCTCACGCTCATCGCAGTACACCGCCGGGTTGTAGACGAGGCCGGTGGAAAGCCCCAGGCACCAGGGCGCCTCACGACGCACCACCTCCGCCATCTCCCTTATCTGCTGGTCGTCAGCGACACGGCCGAGGTTTCCCATCACCACACGCCGCACCGCGCTGTGCCCCAGATGCAGACCCATGTCGGTGACCGAGCGGCCCCTGTGCCAGTCCAGGAACTCCCTGGTCGTGCTCCACGGCCACTGAGCGCCTGCGGCAGGATCCTCCCCGTCGCCATCCTCGGACACAGGCGGCGTTTGGATCGTCCCATCAAGGGGAGCCAGTTGGGCCGCGTACTCGGCTCGCTGTTCTGCCACCACCGGAGCGGGCGACAGTCCGTCCACACCACAGATCCGTTTGGTAACGCCACCGCGCAACGCCATCTCGCAACTCAACGGGATGCCGTGCTCGCCGATGCGCGTACCGCCGAGGGCACCGTGGTTGTGCGTGTCGACAAAACCGGGAGACAGGACCCGACCGGCAGCGTCGATCGTGCGGTCCGCATCTTCGGCTGCACTCTGCGGCACACGACCAAGATGCACGATGCGGTCGTCCACGATCAGCATGTCGCCGCGGGAGGGTTCAGTCACCCCGTCGCCGTTGACGATAAGAGCGTCGGTAATCAGCTGCCGCACAGCCCAACCGTACCCGACCACCAGCGTACGCCACGCCCTGAGCAAACCTCCTACAAGACCCCCTCAACAGGAACGCATCCAGAGGCGCCGTCATGCCGTCAATGCTGTCAGAGGCACCACCGCCACACCGTCGGGGCGGTCGTATCCGAAACCACCAGCAGTGACCACCACCTTGCGGGCCGGAGGGCCGGTAACTGCAGCATCAACTTGCCCGCATACGCGATTCAGGCTGTCAGCGGCTTCGTCCACGGCATCCATCGACCCGAGCTTGACCTCGACGGCCATCCACCGACCGTCACCCCAGTCCACGATGGCATCGATCTCGTTGCCGTATGAATCACGGAAGTGCCACACGGAGGCTTCGTGGGCCTGTGCGTAAACCCGAATATCACGCACCACGAGCGACTCGAACAGAAAACCCAGCGTCTTCAGATCAGCGAGGAGACGACCTGGTCCAGCTCTCAGCGCAGCCGCCGCGAGCGATGGATCGACGAAGTGGCGTTTCGGCACCTGTTGCAAGCGGGCTCGAGAACGAAGACTCGCCGACCATGCAGGCACATCCTCAACTACAAACAGAGAAGCGAGCGCATCCAGATAGGCCGCCGCGGTCCGCTGGTTGTTGACCTGCTCGCCCTTTGAACTGCCTGCGGTGTCCGCTGCAAGTTTCCTGACAGAGGCAGTCGTTGCTGTGTTGCGGGCAATGGAATCCAATATCCGGCCCACTTTGCCCGGATGCCTGGATTTTGCCCCGTCGAACTCAACCTGGGAAATGTCCACTCTGGCTGTTTCATGGAGATATGCGCGCAGACGACGCTGGGATTGCTCCACCGAGAGCTCCAAGTGTTCAGGCCATCCACCACGGCAGAGTTCCTCGGCCACTTCTGGAACCCCCGACTCACGACGGCCAGCGACACACGCATCTCCGTCCACCAGGCCTTCGAGTGACACTTCGCCAGTCGACGCACCCGATTCGGACAGCGACATCGGACGCAGGCGAACTCGCATTGTCCGCCCCGCCCCCGAGTGGCGGATCCCGTCATCGGAGGGGCGAGCGGTGCCGGTGAGGATGAACCGGCCGTTGCGGCGCTCCTCGTCGGCTAGGTGCCGTATGCTGTTCCAGATCTCAGGGACAATCTGCCATTCGTCGATCAGCCTGGGCTCCTGACCGGCTAGGAACTGGCGAGGCAGGAGTCGAGCTTGGGCGCGGGCCTGTTCGTCCTGTTCGAACGAGGCTTCGCTGCGAGCATGGTTTCTCCCGATCCACGTCTTGCCGCAGGCCTTCGCCCCCTCGACGACGACTACCGGGGCAGCCTCCAATGCCTCTGCGACTTCACGGTCGGCAATACGGGGAATGTAGCCAGCAGGTGTCAGTGAGCTGCGCATACGTCTGAATGTAACATTATCGGGGCATTCACTGCCATATATTCAGAACAATCAGTAGCATATTTTCTGAGGTTCTGGTGCCATATTTCTACACTTCCGCCTCAGAACGCCTTTCGCGGGTCGTCACAGTTCCGTAGAGCACCCCGGCCACGATGACCACCGCACCGATCACGGTTCCGACTTTGGGCACCTCCGAAAAAGCCAGCCAAGCCCACAAAGACGCTGCCACTGTCTCCACCGGCGTGAACAACGCCACCTCAGCCGCAGGAGCGTAACGGGGCGCGTTCGTGTGCAACAGCCTTCCCAGCGGATTCAGCACGCCCATCCCCAGACAAGCCAGATAGGCGCGTCCGTCCAAAGACAGCGGCGCCGCGAAGAAAGACGCCACAGCGACCGACAAGACCGCCGACATCGACAATCCGACGATCCTGCTCATCTCAGGCCAGCGCCGCCAGATGTTCACGCCCACCGAGAAGGCCAGGACCGCTGCCACCGCCAACAGGTCACCGTCAAGGTTGGGCTCGCCAACCGAACCGGCGACGATCACAGTCATGCCCGCGAAGGTGAGGGCAATAGCTGTCCAGAGCCTCCGAGAAGTCGTTTCGCCAAAGAAGCCACGGCCGACCAGTGCAACCATCACCGGCGAGGCGCCAACGATAACGACTGTGTTGGACACCGTGGTACGAGTCACTGCGGTGATGTAGGAGACCTGACTGATGGTTGCCAGCACAGAGATCGCCGTCAACGGAATCGGGAAGCGCCGCCAGGACCGAATCGGGTTCATCGACTCGCTGCGCGAGCCCGTCACCAAGTAGGTCACCAACGACATCAACGACACCCAGAAAACCAGATCCCAGACCTCCGCGTGCGACCAGCGCACGAAGAAAGAGTCAGTGGAGACGACCAGCATCCCGAATCCCGCGTACAACCATCCACGGCTCCGGCCCTGCAACCTCAGCCGTTCCGTCACCGTCACGCCCTCCGCGGTTCTGAATCCCGAGCGTTCAATGCCTCAGCGAGCGTGCGCAAGGCGCGTCCACGGTGGCTGATGGCGTGTTTCTCGTCTCCCATTTCAGCGAAAGAGCGACCGTCGCCTTCCAGGGGAACAAAGATCGAGTCGTATCCGAAACCGTCAGTTCCTCTGGGACGCTTCGCGATCCATCCCTCAACGCTCCCCTGCGCCGACAATTCTGACCCATCGGGCCACACCACCATCACCACGGTGCGGAATCGTGCTGTGCGCTCCTCGACTGTGGTGGCGCCGACCCGCCTGAGTTCGGAAAGCAACTTGTCGACATTGTCTGCGTAGCTTGCTCGCACACCCGCGTAACGGGCCGAACGAACCCCGGGAGCACCGGCGAGCGAATCCACTTCGAGACCTGTGTCATCACTCACCGCCGCTGCACCGCAAGCAGCACACACCGCCAGCGCCTTCAGCCGGGCATTGCCCTCCAAGTCGTCAGCGTCTTCCGCGACATCCTCCAACCCCTCCGGACGAGGCAGCAACTCGACTAGCCCGTCGAGCACCGAAGCCATCTCGGCCACCTTGTCGGGATTGGCGCTAGCGCACACGAGCCGAGGCAGCTCTGCCATCAGTCAGCCCAAGGATCGGGCGGATCGACCTGAAGTGTGACCACAACCGGGAGAGTCCAGCGCCCGAACGGCCCGTGAACACAGCGAACATGAGCGGGAGACAGGGGGTCGGGACGCAACGACTCTGCTCAATCCGGCCACCCGCTCAGGAACCGACGGTCCGCGGCTCAGGGCGAGTGCGCAGCACCGCTCGTTGAGCCTCCCGGATCTCAGCGACCCCCTTGGCGGCCAGATCAAGTATCTGGGACAGTTCTCCGCGGCTGAACGCCGCGCCCTCAGCGGTGCCCTGAACCTCGACAAGTGCCCCGGAACCGGTCATCACAACGTTGAAATCGACATCCGCGATCGAGTCTTCCCGATAGGGCAGATCGAGCAGAACCTCACCGTCGATTATCCCCACCGATATCGCCGCGCACTCAGTCATCAGAGGGTTGGCCTCAATCTCGCCAGCCGCCACGAGCCGCTCACAGGCGTCGTGCAGTGCCACATATCCGCCGCAGATCGATGCCGTGCGCGTACCGCCGTCAGCCGAGAGCACATCGCAGTCGACGGTGATGGAACGTTCACCGAGCACCGCCATGTCGGTCACGCAGCGCAGCGAACGCCCGATGAGCCGCTGGATCTCCTGGTCGCGGCCCGATGTGCGGCGCCGGATCCGCTCCGGTGACGATCCTGGCAGCATCGAATACTCCGCCGTCACCCAACCTTTCCCAGTGCCGCGCAGCCAGCGTGGCGTGCCCGGGTCGACCGAGGCGGTACACAGCACACGAGTCTCGCCGAACGAGACGAGCACCGAGCCCATCGACATCCTTGTGTAGTCGCGCACGAACGACAACGGACGCAGCTCATCGAAGGCACGCCCGTCGTGGCGAGAGATGGTCATGGAAGCTCCATTGGGGTTGTCGAAGGCCGGACAGTTCGGCGACGCGTCACTGACAGGTTCAGGGAGTCTGCCACATTGCCTGCAACCCTGTGTGCCAACATCTTCGTCACCATGTGTGACATTCGACATCGTTGAGTTCGGGACCGAAGAGATCCCTCCCGAGTCGGGCGAACTCCAACACGTCACCGCTCGATACGAAGCGGCGCACCCCCCGCGATGCTCCCACTCGGCGATCGTCGGAGGCTTCAAGGGCACGCCACACTTCAAACGCGGTCTCGTCAGCAGACGACACCAGGACCACATCGCGTCCCATCACCTCAGCGATCGTGCGGGCAAGGAACGGGTAGTGGGTGCAACCGAGCAGCAGGCCGTCGATCTTGGCTTCAATCAGCGGCGCCAGAAGGCGCTGCGCCAGAACCCGGACCTGGTCTGAGCCGGTCTCACCCCGCTCAACGAACTCGACGAAACCCGGGCAGGCGGCACACCGGAAGTCGACCGCGGGAGCCGTCTGCGCAGCCAACCGCTGGTAGGCGCCGCTCGCAACCGTCCCCACCGTGCCGATCATGCCGACCCTCGAGTTAATCGTCACCTTCAAAAGAGACTCCAACCCCGGTCTGAGCACTCCTACCACGGGGACATCAACGCGGGTCTCCAGATCATCGAGCGCAACCGCCGATGCTGTGTTGCAAGCAACGACGATCATCTTCGGATCGTATTTCTCGATCAGCAGGTCGGTGATCTGGGCCGCGAACGTCGCCACCTCGTCGTGACCCTTAGACCCGTAGGGATAACGGGCAGTGTCACCGAAGTAGACGATGTTCTCCTCTGGCAGAAGGTCGATGACCGCCCTGGTGACCGTCAACCCGCCGAACCCCGAATCGAACATGGCGATCGGGCGGTCGCGCCGGTCCTGCTTCATACCACGAGTCTAAGACCGCGCGCACGCCACCATTGCGATAGAGCCTCGGCCAGCGCAAACCGTACCGACGCCTGAACTCAGCGTTCTTCTTTGAAGACCACGTGTTTGCGGATGACCGGATCGTACTTCTTGATCTCGATGCGCTCGCGCGTGTTTGTCTTGTTCTTGGTGGTCACGTACGTGTAACCGGTGCCCGCGGTGGAGCGGAGCTTGATGATGGGACGCTTGTCGCTGGCCATCTCGCTCAGACCTTCTTGCCTTCGCGGCGCATCGAGGCCACAACGCTCTCGATGCCGCGCTTATCGATCGTCTTGATGCCCTTGGCACTGACTTCGAGCTTGATCCAACGCCGTTCGCTCGCGAGGTAGTAGCGCTTGGTCTGGACGTTGGGATCCCAACGACGGCTGGACCGGCGATGCGAGTGCGAGAGTTGCTTGCCGAAACGAGGTTTGCGACCCGTGACCTGGCAGATCTTGGACATCGTGCACGACTCCTGAGCGAAACTGGACACGAAACTGTACCAGCGAAAGGTACCGGCTCCACCATGCATCGGCCCCATATCGACCTCGCCGTAGGATGCCCTCGACGCTAGCCTCGGGGCTGTGCCGACCGATACTGCGCCGACCAATAATGTGCCAACCGATCGAGGCGCAACCGATCGCGTCGAGAAGGTCCTGCTGGCAGCTCCACGCGGTTTCTGTGCCGGGGTGGAGATGGCCATCAAGGCACTCGCATGGATGGTCAGGGCTTTCGAGCCTCCCGTCTACTGCTACCACGAGATCGTCCACAACCAACTCGTAGTCCAGCGTTTCGAGGCTTCGGGTGTGGTGTTCGTCGACGACATCAGCGAAGTGCCCGAAGGCCGCCCGATCATGCTCTCAGCCCACGGCTCGGCCCCCGAAGTCGTGACCGAGGCCATCGACAGGGGCGGTTACGTCGTCGACGCGGTGTGCCCGCTGGTCACCAAGGTCCATCATGAGGTCAAGACTCGAGTTCACAAGGGCTACCAGATCGTCTATGTCGGTCACGAAGGACACGAGGAGGCAGTCGGGACGATGGCTGTCGCTCCCGAGGCCATCCACCGCGTCGAGACCGCTAAAGACGTGGCGGACCTGCCCGAATTCGACTCTCCCATCGCCGTTCTGGCCCAAACCACACTGTCGCACCGCGAATGGGCCGGGGTACTCGAAGCGGCGCGGGAGCGCTTCCCGCAGCTCTGGCAGCCCGAACGCTCCGACCTCTGCTTCGCCACCACCAACCGTCAATCAGCATTGATGAAGATCGCCGGCCGAGTCGACGCCATGATCGTGATCGGCTCATCCAACTCCTCGAACACCAAAGCACTCGCCGCTCTGGCTCGAGAGGCAGGTTGCGAGCATGTGTACCGAATCAACTCTGCGGGCGAATTGCCCGACGACCTGACCGGCACGGTCGGGGTGACCGCGGGAGCCTCGGCGCCCGAGGATCTGGTGTTGTCGGTGATCGACCGTCTCGCCCCGACCGACGGGGTCGAGGAGGTGCGGGTAACCGACGAAGACGAGTACTTCCCGCCTCCCCGCAACCTTCGCCAACTGCTCCGAGCCATCGACGCGGCCGCGACGGTCACGCTCGGACTCGCCGAAGACCGGCTTGGGCTCGACGACCGCGACATCGACGCCAGCGAGGTGCTCGAATCACTTCCCGCCGCCGTAAGCGACGCGTGACCGACCACAACGCCAGCAACCAAGTCCCCGCGAGCCGAGTGTTGCCAGCCGAGACTCACAAGACAATCAGGCGGCCGCAGAACATGCTTCAGGCGAGGTCTAATCGACGGGCGGCAGTTCGTCGCCGGCGGCTACCCGGGCTTCGATGAAGACGTCGTTGAGCTCGCGGTAGAGGGTCTCTGTGAGCTCGTGCACAACTCGGCGCGGGACCCTCCCGCCGACTTTCGACGGTGGCTGAATCGGCTCACCGATGATGGCGACCACCTTGGCGGGTCGGGGGATCACCGAACCCACCGGAAGCGCGCTCGGTGTTCCACCGAGTCCGACCGGCACAATCGGCACGCCCGCACGAGCCGCCACGAAAGCCGGACCGTCAAGCACCAGTTCACGGTCGAGCCGCGCTCCCTGCTGGCGAGTGCCCTCGGGGAACATCACCAGAGGCTCACCGAGGGCCAGAACGTCGCCTGCAGCCCGCAGAGCAGTGCGATCAGCGGAGCCCCGCTCCACCGGAAACCCACCCATCACCGTCAGAAACGTCCCAAGCAGCCTCGAGTTCCAGAGGCTCTCCTTGCCCATGAAGCGTAGGCGCTTCCCGGTGATTACCCCGACGATCGGGGTGTCAACGAACGAACGATGAACGGCCGATAGAACGAAAGGGCCCTCTGGCAGATTTTCTCTGCCCTCAACCCTCAGGCGAAACAGAATCTTGATCGGAACATAGATGACCACCCAGAAACAGCGATACAGGAGACGGCCAAGCCACGACTGCCGGCTACGGGCCGGGGTGTCACCGCTCTGCGACCCGTAGGTTGCTTCTGGGCTCATAGTCCGCTTGGGCTCATCGCCTTGTGGCGCTCATCGTCTGCTCTAACGGCCGTTCGCATCGCTGTTCGACAACAGTTCCACGATCCGGACAACCACCTCTTCGACAGTCAACGTTGAAGTGTCAATAATGATCGCGTCATCGGCTTCGGTCAACGGGGCGACCTCTCTGGTGGAGTCGACCGTGTCACGCCTGCTGAGATCTGCCGCGACAGTCTGATAGTCGAGATCCGTCACCTCTTTGGCTCGACGTTGCGCCCTCACATTCTCGTCGGCCGTGAGATAGACCTTCAGTTCGGCGTCAGGAAACACGACAGTGCCGATGTCGCGCCCCTCGAGCACTCCACCACCCCGACGCTCGGTCCACTCGCGTTGACGGGAGACCATCTCACGTCGCACCATCGGATTCGCAGCAACAGCACTCACCGCCCGGGTCACCTCCGGGCCACGAATCTGCAAGGTGGCATCGATACCGTTCACCACGATCCGGTCGTCGCTGAGACTGAGTTCCATGGCACGCGCGGCATTGGCCGCGAACTCGACGTCATCGGGATCACCGGCGGCGCTCAGAACGGAGAATGCCACCGATCGGTACATTGCGCCGGTATCGAGGTACTCGAGGCCGAGCCGTTCCGCGACCGCGCGGGCAACGGTGGACTTCCCCGACCCCGCCGGACCGTCGATGGCGATGACTCTCACGGCAGAACCCTAGGAGAACTGTCCGCGGCAATCATCGGAGCTGCTCCAGCGCACCGAAGTAACCGGGGAACGTCTTCGCCACGCAGCCGGGATCACACACCGACACGCCATCCACAACCAGTCCGATCAAAGAGAAAGCCATGGCCATCCGATGATCCTGGTAAGTCTCGAATGCCGCGGCAACCGGAAGTCTCGAAGGTCGTACCACGAACCCGTCGTCGGTCTCAGCAGCGTCGATCCCGCAGCGGTTCAGTTCCGCAACCGGCCCCGCGAGACGGTCGCTCTCCTTGTTGCGCACGAAACCGATCCCCGACACCGTCGTGGCTCCGGACGCGAAGGCTGCCACGACCGCCAACGTCGGGGCCGTGTCGGAGATCTCTTCGAGGTCGACGTCCACGCCGTGCAGAGGCCCGCCGCAGACTTCGATGCTGTCACCGCCGACGGTTACCTCCGCGCCCATCTCAGCGAGCACGTCCGCAAAAGCAACATCGCCCTGTATGGACGTGCGGCCGAGGCCCTCGATTCGCACCCGCCCACCAGTTATGGCCGCCGCCGCAAGAAAGTACGACGCCGTGCTGGCATCCGGCTCGACCCTGTAGGCACCCGGACTCTGATAATCGCCTCGGACCGTCACCACCTTGCCCTCGCCGAAACTTATGGGTTCGGCGATATCGACTTTGGCGCCGAAAGCGCCCATGACCGCGAGCGTCATCTCAAGATACGGCCAGCTCACGGGGTCGCGGACGAGCTTGACCGAAAGCCCGGCCGCTCCCCCGGCGAGCAGCAGGCCCGAAGCGAACTGACTGCTGGCGTCGCCCGCAATACCGCAGGCTCGCCCCGTGATCGGGCCCTCGACACGAACCGGCAGACGACCGGGCCGCCCGAGTTCGGTCACGGACACGCCCAGTTCGCGCAGGGCACTGATCTGGTGGCCCATGGGGCGTGCTTGCAGTTGCCGGTCGCCGTCGATCACCGTAGGCACACTTCTCAGAGCCGCCACCGGCATCAGGAAACGACTCGTAGTGCCGGAACGTCGAGCGTTGACGACTGCTTCGGTGGACTCGGCTGCGTCGGCTAACCCCTTGCCAGCGAACGCTGGGCCGCAACCCTCCACCGTGATCGAGCCGTCCGCACCGTCGGGCACACAGTTGACGCCGAGGGCACCCAAACCGTCGATCATCGCCAGGGTGTCATCGGCGAACAGCGCCGATTCAAGCCGTGTAACGCCGTCGGCCAAGGCTGCGGTCACAAGGGCGCGATTGGTGATGCTCTTTGATCCCGGCAGCACAACAGTCGCATCCGGTGGGCGGTCCAGCGGCTCTATGGGCAGTGGATCAGCAGGCATTGTGCTAAGCATCGCTGTTTGGTGCTCCATGTCAACCCAACGGTTGAATCGGCTGAATCGACGGGCGGTAACCTCGCCCGCTCAGGGCGGCCTGCAGTCTCTGCGCCGTGTCGGACTCGACCAGCAGCACCACCACGCCGCGCGGCCCCTCGGGCGAATGGGCGATCTCCAGGTCGTAGATGTTGGCATCGAGCTCGGTGGCCAGCATGGCAATGGCCGCCAACTCGCCTGGACGATCCAATACCGGAACCCGCATCTCCGACAGTGCCTCGGCGTCGGGGGCGGTCGTCGGCAGATTCCGGCGCGCGACCCTCGCACCTTCGAGATGGGCGAGCAGCTGCAGTTCATCGCCATCAGCCACGATCTCGCGCAATGAACCCAACTCTGAAATGAGGTCGTCGAGCACGTCCACGATCGCACTCGAATTCTGCGCGCAGATCGCCGGCCAGATTGCGGGTCGCCCTGCCGCTACGCGGGTCATGTCGCGAAATCCCCCCGCCGCGAAGCGAAGCAGGTTACGTTGCTTTTCGGCGCGCCCCACAGCGACCCGCATCAGTGTGGCCGCGGTCAGGTGCGGCACATGGGAGACAACGGCGATCAGAGAGTCGTGGCGTTCGGGTGACACCACGACCACCTGAGCCCCGGTGGCGGCAACCACATCGGAGACTTGCGCGAAAGCAGCATCGTCGGTGGCCGCGGTGGGGCACAGTACCCACGCCGCACCGCTGAACATGTCAGCTGTTGCCCCGAAGACGCCGTCCTGCTCGCTACCCGCAACAGGGTGCCCCGCAACGAAACGCCCGTCGGTCACCGCCTCGGCTATCGGTGCTTTGACGCTGCCGACATCGGTGACCACGGCCGCGCCAGCGTCCAGCGCGTCCTGGGCCAGATCCGGGATCATATTGACCGGCGTGGCGATCACTGCCAGGTCGCACGGGCCCAGTTCGCCCAACTCGTCCACCACCGCGGCGGCCAATGCTGCTCGAGCGTTGGCCGCATCGGAATCAACGCCGATGACATGCCAGCCCGAACGGCGCAGAGCCAGCGCCACGGATCCGCCGATCAGCCCCACGCCGACGACGATTGCGGTCCGCTTCTCGCTCACGGACCGCGATGCTACCCGTAGCGCTCGCGGTTCAGTGACGAATTAGAGGTCGGGCCGAACATGGCCAGAGGGCACCTGCGTACAGGTGAGAGCCCGTCATGTAGCAACAGTGCCACTTCCGCTCTTGTTCGCTGCGCTCACGGACCGCTGGGCCACGGCCTCGCGCCGTATGGTCCGCGTTGTCCCACATGCTCGCTCGGCCTCTAGGCGACTATGCACCAGCGTTGCCGACCGCCACTTCCAGGCTCCTCAGTTCCGTCGCGGACAATTCCCGCCACTCCCCCGGCGCCAGCGATCGATCCACCAGAGGTCCGATTCGGGTGCGCACGAGGCGAACCACCGGGCAGCCGACCTCCTCGCACATCCTTCGCACCTGACGGTTCCGTCCCTCATGGATGGTGATCTTGACGAGGTCGGCTTCAACGCGGACCACGCGGGCCGGCGCGGTGGGACCATCGTCGAGGGTGACGCCCTCACGCAGACGGCGCAGCGCCGCGCGGCTGGGGTTGCCTCGAAGGTGCGCCAGGTACTCCTTCTCAACGCCGTAGGAGGGATGCGTCAACCGCTGGGTCATCTCCCCGTCGTTGGTCAACAGGAGAAGGCCCTCGGTCTCGCCGTCGAGGCGACCCACCGGGAACACCCGGGGCTCGCCAGGAACCAGATCGATCACAGTCTGGCGACCCTGCGGGTCATGGGCGGTGCTGATGACACCCGGCGGTTTGTTCAACAGGTAGTGCACCAGACCCGGACGCACCCCGACGATCACACCGTCGACAGCGACCTCATCGCGATCCACATCCACTCGGCGACCCAGGACCGCCACGTCGCCGTCCACAGTGACACGACTCTGCGCGATGAGCTCCTCGCATGCCCGTCGACTGCCGAACCCGTGCCGGGCCAGCACCTTCTGGAGCCGCTCTGGGGCCCCCTCAGCGCCCGTGGGCTCCACCGGTCTCATCGATCTCGTCGGTCGGTGGAGGATCATCGAACAGTTCGTCCTCGGGCACTACATGCAGACCCCGCTCCAAGGCCTCGACCACCTCGGTGGTCGGGAAGAACTCCCCGAGCGGCGCCAGCTCGCTCACCGAGTCGATACCCATCCGCTCAAGAAATGCCGGAGTGGTCCCGTACAGAACTGCTTGGCCCGGTCCCGGGTCGCGGGCAACCTCGTCGATGTAACCCCGAACCTGCAGGGTTCGCACCACGCCATCGACATTGACACCGCGGATCGAAGCTATCTGATTGCGCGACACCGGTTGCTTGTAGGCGACGACAGCAAGGGTCTCGAGCGCAGCCGCGGACAGGCGCGACGACTGGCCCTCCAGCACATAGCGCTCGACATAGGGAGTCTGCTCGACCGCAGTCTGGTAGCGGTATCCGCCAGCCACGCGCTTGAGGACGAAGCCGCGGCCCTCCGCCTCGTACTGGTGGGCCAAGTCGCCGCACAACGCCTCTATCTCAATCGGCGTGGAGCCAACGAGTTGGGCCAGCAACTCGGGCGGCAAAGGATCCTCTGCAACCAACAGAATCGCTTCGACCGCAGCCGGGACGTGATCTTCAGCCATTGTCAACCCGCTCTCAACTGATCAGCCTTCATAGTCATCGACGCCGATCACACCGACTGACTCAGCCGCTCCACCCTGCCAGACGATTGAGATGTCTCCGAATGTCTTGGACTGTTCGAGCTCAACGATCCCGCGTTTGAACAACTCCAGCAGCGCCAGGAAGTAGACGACCACCTCAATGCGGTCAACCAGTTCGGAGGTGATCTGACGGAACGTCATGCGACCGTGCCGAGGAAGTTCCTCCACCAGTTCGCCCACCACCTTCGCCACGGTGATCTTGATCGGGCTGACGTGTGAGAGGTCGACTCGCATCACCGGCTTGGGCGCTGTTGCCCGGCCGTAGGCGGCTCGCAGATCCTCGAGGGTGGTGTTGCGCAGCAGGTCGGGCGCGAGACCGATGAAGTGGTCTTCAACCGGCCCGACACGTCGAGGATAGGACCGCGCGGCATCAGCTGAGAGGTTGCGCAGCACCGCAGCCGCATCCTTGAACACCTTGCATTCGACCAACCGTGCCAGCAGCAGGTCGCGCTCCTCCCAGAGGCCGAGTTCATCGTCGAGGTCGATCGCGCTGTCGTCGGGGAGCAGCCGACGGGTCTTCAACTCCACGAGCGTCGCGGCTATCAGCAGGAACTCGGTCGCCACCTCGAGGTCCCGCCGCTCCATGGCTTCGATCTGCTGCACGTAGGCATCGACGATCTCGCTCAGATTGACGTCGTACAGCTCGACTTGCTGCTTCAGGATCAGATGCAGCAACAAGTCGAACGGGCCCTCGAAAACGGAAGTCTGCACCTCGTACGGCATCGGAGTCAGCTTAGAACGCGGCCAAGCCGAGAAGCGGCTTATCCCGGCGGTTGACATGGCGAAGCCGGTAAGGGCGCGTAGCCTGCGCTTCTATGAGACGCGTTTTGTCCGGCATCCAGCCCACGGGCCAACTCCATCTTGGCAACTACCTCGGCGCCGTCCGCAACTGGGCGAAGATGCAGCACTCCACGGACGCCTTCTTCTGCATCGTGGACCTCCACTCGGTCACCATCCCCCAGGAATCCGGCGTGATTGGCAGAGAGTCACTGAGGCTCGCCCAGATGTTGATAGCCGCCGGGTTGGACCCCGACGTCTGCACCCTGTTCGTGCAGAGCCATCTGCACGAACACACCGAATGCGCCTGGTTGCTCGAATGCACCGCGTCGTTCGGGGAACTCTCCCGAATGGCCCAGTTCAAGGACAAGTCAGACCGCCAGGAGTTCATCTCCGCTGGCCTGTTCACCTATCCGGCGCTACAAGCGGCCGACATCCTGCTCTATGACACCAACGATGTGCCTGTAGGGGCCGACCAGCGTCAACACATTGAACTGACCCGTGACATCGCCGAGCGATTCAACTACCGCTACGGCGAGACCTTCGTCCTGCCCGCCGCAGTGATTCCAAGTGCGGGCGCGCGGGTCATGGATCTCCAACGGCCCAACGACAAGATGTCCAAGTCTCTCAACTCGCCCAAAGGAACCATCGATCTGCTCGATGAACCCGCCCAGATCGGCAAGAAGATTCGCAGCGCGGTCACCGACAACGACGCCGACGTACGCTTCGACATCAACGACAAGCCCGGAGTGAGCAATCTCCTGTCGATACTCGGTGCCGCCACCGACACCAATCCCGAAGATCTGGCCGACGATTACCAGCAGTACGGGCCGCTCAAAGCAGACGCTGCCGAAGCGGTCGTGGCTCTGCTCGCTCCGGTGCAGGCCCGCTTCGCCGAGCTCGAAGCCGACCCCGCAGAAACCACGAGACTATTGAGAACCGGTGCCGACAAGGCCCGCGCCATAGCCGCTGAGACCTTGGCAAGAGCCAAAGCCAACATCGGCTTCCTCCCCAAGGACTGACGCGCGACCCCGTTCAATACGCGTGAGTTCTAGTCATTGTCGAATTCGTGGAGAATCTGGGCGATCTCGACAGGCAGCGTCCATGAGTCCGATGGCTTGTGATGCTGGGATGCCCAGGCGACCGTGCACGGGTTGCTTCGCGCGCCGCGCAGCAGTTCCGCGCCGATCTCAGGATGGTTGAGATAGCGGCCCACCCTGCCCCGCCAGCCGCCGCGGCCGATCCAACCGGCGACATACTCAGCACCCAGAACCTTGGCGGCAATGGTGGCCGACACCCGGCCCCAGGTACCGAGACCCGACTCGATCTTGCCGACGTCGTGCAACAGCGCGGCCGCCAGCACCCATCTCATGTCCTCGCGCAGTGGTGCGCCTCCAACGAAGCCGCCGCCACCAAGCTCTCTTTGAACTCGGCGGGCCATGAACGCACTGTGTCTGCGGTCCGGCGGGTACAGCCTCTCCCACAGTTCGTACTCGCTGTGTGAAAGTACAGTCTCGACCCAGGCGCGGTCGACCTCTGCGGGTCCACCCGGGCGCAGTGACGCAAAGAACCGTCGGGTCAGGTGCACGGCTTCGCCCATCAGTTCGCACCAGTGGCCCGCGGGTGAGCCGCTCGGTAAACGTTCATCAAACGTTCGATCGAGACCTTCGTATAGACCTGGGTCGTGGATATCGATGCGTGACCGAGCAGTTCCTGGACAGTTCGGATGTCTGCACCATGATCCAACATGTGCGTGGCACAGGAGTGGCGCAGCACATGGGGGGAGAGCTTGGCGCCGAGGCCCACCTCGGTGGCGTAGCGGCGCACAACCCCCCAGGCTCCCTGACGGGACAGTCGAGAACCTCGTTGGTTGAGGAACACCGCGTCGGCATCGGTGCGACGAGCCCAGCGTTCCGGTTCCATTTCCGGGCGCCCGTGCGGCTCGAACCACCGCCGCAGCGCCGCGGCCGCGTGTCGTCCGACTGGCACGATGCGTTCGGTGCCCCCCTTGCCCAACAAACGCATGAGTCCGTCGTGCAGATCAACATCGGTCAAGGACAGGCTCACCAACTCAGAGACCCGTGCTCCGGTGCCGTAGAGCGTCTCGAGGATCGCCCGGTCGCGCCGCGCCACCCGATCGTCACCCGCCACCGCGTCGATCAACGAAGCGACTTCGGCAACGGTCAACGCCTTGGGGAGCCCCCGGGGCACCTGGGGAATCTCCACGTCGACCGAGGGGTCGTCGAGCCGCTTCTCCTCGGCGACCAGGAACCGGTGCAGACCCCTCACCGCGACCAGAGACCGCTTCACAGAGGACGCCGCCAGCCCCAACCCGACCAGCACATGAACGAAGGCCACGATGTCGTCGCTGGTCGCCGTCGCCATGTCCACTCCCCGGCGACCGAGGTGAACCTGGTAACCGAGCAGGTCGCGGCGATACGACTCGAGGGTGTTTGGGGCACGGCCCCTCTCGATCGCCAGCCAGGTTAGGAAATCTTGGGCATTCTCTTCGAGCACCACCGATTCAATTTCACCGGAGGCGCTGGGTACCCCGCTGACGCTCGGCGGGTCCATTGGTCACCGGCCCAGACGGCGAAGTGCCATCATCAGGCCGATCACCGTCTTGGCGTCTTCTATCTCCCCGGAGGACACGGCGGCAACCGCTTCGTCGAGCGCCAGACGCACAATGGTCATGTGCTGCTCCTCAGGACCCTGGGGATCGATCGGCGCCTTCTCCAAATCGGTTGCCAGGAATACGTAGGAGTACTCGTCGCAGAAGCCGACCGAGTTGTAGAAGGTCGCCAACTGCACCAACGAACCTGCCGAATAACCGACCTCCTCGATCAGTTCCCGCTCGGCGGTCGCCTCGGGGGACTCACCGGGAACATCACGCTTCCCCGCCGGAATCTCCAACATCTCGGAGTCGGCGGCGGGTCGATACTGACGGACCAGAATCACCTCGTCGTCGATCACGGGCACGACCGACACGGCTCCGGGATGCCGCACGATCTCGCGCTGGACCACGTCGCCGTCGGGGGTTTCGAACTCTCCTGAAACGACCTTGACGAGCGCCCCGCAGTGAACGGTCCGCTCGCTCAATGCACGAAATCCCGATGGGGACCGTCCACCGCGACCGGTCACGACTCAGTGGCTGCCAAGTCGGCGTCTACACCCGATTCATCGACACTGGGTTCATCGACACTGGGCTCGTCAATACTGAGCAGTTGCGGATTCCGACCCGCAGCACGGTCAAGAGCGGCCTCAACAAAGGTGCGGAACAGCGGCGCAGGGCGGTCCGGGCGGCTCTTGAACTCGGGATGGGCCTGAGTGCCGATCCAATACGGATGGTTCTCCAACTCGATGAACTCAACGAGCCGGCCGTCGGGAGACTCGCCGCTCAACGTGAGATCGCTCTGCTCGAAGCGCTTGCGGTACTTGGGGTTGAACTCGTATCGATGCCGGTGCCGCTCAGACACCACTTCCTCACCGTAAGCCAGCGCAACCCTCGAACCTGCGGTGAGTTGGGCGACATAGGCCCCGAGCCGCATCGTGCCCCCCATATCGGTCACGTCGCGCTGGCTCTCCATCAAGTCAATGACCGGATGACGGGTCCGGGGGTCGAACTCGGTGGAGTTGGCACCGGCGAGGTTCAACGCATTGCGTGCGTATTCGATGGTCATCACCTGCATCCCGAGGCACAGACCCAGACACGGAACGTTGTTCTCGCGCGCGTGCGCGGCAGCTGCGATCTTGCCTTCGATACCCCGCTCGCCGAATCCTCCGGGGATGACGATGCCGTCGAGATCCCTCAATCGCCCCGCCGCCAACAGACCCTCGGCTTCTTCAGCCTGCACCCATTCAAGGTCGATCTCGGCGCCGTGATGGATTCCCGCATGGTTGAGCGCCTCGACGACCGACAGGTACGCGTCGGGGAGGCTGACGTACTTGCCGATGACACCGATGCGAACCGGTGTGGATGCCGCCTTGACCCGGGCCACGAGCTGATTCCAATCTTCGAGGCCCAAGGTGCGGTCGTCGAGTCCAAGGAGTCTGCAGACATGGTCGTCGAGTCCTGCCTCGCGAAGCACCACGGGGATCTCATAGAGGCTCGCTGCGTCGGCTGCATTGACGACACCCTCGAGCGGCACATCGCACAGGTTCGAGATCTTGCGCCTTAGATCAATGCTGATCGGGTCGTCGGAACGGCACACGATCGCGTCCGGTTGGATGCCGCGACTTCGGAGCTCGGTCACCGAATGCTGCGTGGGTTTGGTCTTCTGCTCCGAAGACGGGCCGATGAACGGAACCAGCGTGACATGGACGTAGAGCACGTTCTCACGGCCCACGTCCAGACGGAACTGTCGGACCGCTTCAAGGAACGGGAGTATCTCAATGTCGCCGACCGTGCCGCCCACCTCGGTGATCACCACATCCACCTCGTCGGATGCGAGCCGAGTGATGCGCCTCTTGATCTCATTGGTGATGTGGGGGATCACCTGGACGGTTCGACCCAGGTAGTCGCCACGTCGTTCCGCGGCGATCACCGACGAGTAGATCGACCCGGTGGTGGAATTGGAGTCCTGAGTGAGATTCTCGTCGATGAAACGCTCATAGTGACCGAGATCAAGGTCGGTCTCTCCCCCGTCGTCGGTAACGAACACCTCGCCGTGCTCGAACGGGTTCATCGTGCCGGGATCGATATTGAGGTACGGGTCGAGCTTCTGCATGGTGACCCTGAGACCTCTGGCCTTCAGAAGGCGGCCGAGGGAACTTCCGGTGAGTCCCTTGCCGAGCCCACTGACCACTCCTCCCGTCACGAAGATGTGCTTCGTCATCGGGAACTCAACTTATCCAAATCCGGACACAAAGGCGCGCATCCGGTGCCATCACCGGGCGCAACCGGAGCCCCCGCGGCATCACAGACGCTGCCATCACCGGGCGCAGCCGCAGTCGGGGGAGGCATCAGCGGCTGCGGCCGTGGAGGAGTTCGACTGCATGGCTGTGGGCCGCATCCGAGTCTGGAGAACCCGAGAGCATCCGACTCAACTCGACGATACGAGACTCGTGCTCGAGCAACTGGACGACACTGCGCGTTGCGCCGTCGACCTCGGCCTTGCTGACGCTGAGATGCTGATCGGCAACCGCGGCGATCTGCGCCAGGTGGGTCACCACCAGCACCTGATGGTCCGTCGCCAAAGAAGCCAGGGACTCAGCGACCGTATTCGCAGCTTCTCCACCAATACCCGCATCAACCTCGTCGAACACCAGAGTCGGAGGTCCCACGGTGAGGACCATGCGCAGCGCCAGCATGGCTCGGGCCAACTCACCGCCCGACGCAACCTTGGTAAGCGGCGCCAGATCATGGCCCGCGTTGGCCGCGAGCCACAGTGACACATCATCGCCAGCGGGGCCGTCGACTCTGACCTCAAGCCTCGCGGCAGGCATCGCCAGACCCGCGAGATTCGCTTCAACTGCGGCAGCGAGCTCGGGCGCAGCGCCACGCCGAGACTGCAATACCCCCGACTGTTCTCGAACCAGTTCCTCTCGAAGCTCCGCACATCGCTGATCGAGGGCCGCGGCCCGTTGGTCATGGGACAGCAGCGTCTCCAAGCGATCGGCGACCGTTCGTCCGTAGCCGGTGACCTCCGCCAGGTCTGCGCCGTACTTGCGCCGCAACTCTCGCAGCAGAGCCCGTCGATGTCTCAAGACGGCGAGTTGCTCGGGATCGTCTTGAATCGACTCGACACGATCCCGCGCTTCGCGCGCTATGTCGCTCAGTTCTGCGACGACCGACCCCAGACGTTCTTCAAGATCAGCGAAGGGACCGCGATTCTGGATCGCCGCCAGCGCCGTGGAGACAGCATCGAGCGCGGCGGAGTCCGCATCGAGAAGGACGCTCACCCTCGCCGCGGCCTCACGATGAGCGCCCGCCTCGGCTAGGAGGTCCTCCTCCTGGTCGAGGCGTGCGTCTTCGTTCTCGTCGACGATGTCGGCCGCCTCGATCTCGTTGAGCTGATACGTGAGCAGGTCGATCTCGCGCGCACGATCGCGTTCGTCGCCGCCCAAATCCGCCAACGCCGCTTGAGCAGCACGCAGATCGTCTCGCAACGACGCCAGGACGGCGGTGTCGATCCCACCAAAACGATCCAGCGCCGCTCTCTGCACGGGGCCCTTCAGCAGAGACTGATGCGAGTGTTGTCCGTGGAGATCAATGAAATCGACGCCGTGGTCGGCCAAGGCACCGACCGTGGCGAGCCGGCCGTCGATGTAGACTCGAGAACGACCGTCACGTGGGACTACACGTCGCACGACGAGTTCCTTGTCGCCGTCGACGAAACGGCCCTCGATCTCTGCTTCTTGCGAACCGGGACGGACCAACGTCGCGTCGGCACGGCCCCCGGTCAGCAGATCGATCGCGGTGACGATGAGAGTCTTGCCCGCGCCCGTCTCACCCGTAACTGCCGTCATTCCCTGCCCGAGCAGCAGGTTCGCTTCATCGATTACGCCGAGATTGCGTACCACCAGTTCTGTCAACACAAATTCTCTCCCGCCAGCTTCGCCTTGGGTTCTGCGTCTTCAACTATTCCTACATGGACACAGCCGCCATGAACACAGCCATTCATAGCAGCATTCGCGGCCGTACCAGCATCCGCAGCGGTTGCATCTGCTAGGGCTTCGAATAATGTGCCAGGACCCGCTCTATCGGTCATTGAGGCCGAATTTCGCTTTCAGCACCCGCTGAAATCGGCGTGGCCCGAATGTCACGAGCCGCGCAGACTGATCGGCCGCAGTGCACTCGATCGAGTCGCCGTCGCCGACAACGGCCAGCCTCCGACCATCCACAGACACCGCTGCAAGGCGGTGCCCATCAATGGACAAGCGCAACCTGGTCTCCGCAGAGAGCACCAGAGCGCGGTCGAAGGGCATGTGAGGTGCCACCGGCGTTAGCAGCAGCGCTCGGTGGGTTGCGTCGATAATCGGTCCTCGTGCCGAGAACGCGTACGCCGTAGACCCCGTCGGGCTGGCGACGATCAGGCCGTCGGCTGCGTAGGTGGTGAAGAACTCACCGTCGATCCAAACAGCGAGCCGGACCGTGTTGGCTTCGGAGGTCCGTTCAATAACCGCTTCATTCAAGGCGAGATGCGTACTGGTCTCACCGGCGACAGTCAAGGCGGTTCGCACCAACATCCGCTCCTCAATGTCGTGGTCGCCCTTGAGCGCCCTGGCGATCGCGCCCTGTGCGTCGTCTGGCGCGACCTCGGTCAGATATCCGAGCCGGCCGTGGTTGACACCCAGGATCGGGATCGATTCCCCCTCCAACAACTCCACGGCCCGCAGGATCGAACCGTCCCCACCTAGAGTCACAACCAGGTTGACACCCTCACCGAACTTCGAGGCCACAACGACCTGCGGGTCCAGTGCCAGCGAGGCGGCGTCGAGGGGCACGCGTACCTCGTGACCTTCGCTGATGAGCCACTCCGCAAGAGCGCGGGCATGAACCGCAGCCTGATCTCGCCCGAGATGCACAATCAGCCCGACGACGCTCATGACAACCGCCCTTGTTCAGCCATCGCTTCGTCCACCGCTGCGTCCAGCATGCCGGAATCAACCTCCTCAGGCCTCGCGTCGGGTTCCAGCCGTCGCGCATGCAAAAGAAACTCAACGTTGCCGTCACCGCCGGTAATCGGAGAAGCCATGGCCCCTATGATGGCCGCTTCGCGGTTGATCAGCGCGTCAGAGACCTCGCTGAGTGTTCGACGCCAGATCGCAGGGTCGCGAATTATCCCGCGCCCCTTGTCGGCCTCCGCCTTTCCTGCTTCGAACTGAGGCTTCACCAGAACCACAAGATCGCCACCGCAACGAACCAGTCCAACCAGTGCTTCTGCAACCGTTCGCAACGAAATGAAGGAGAGGTCGGCGACTACCAGGTCAGCGACCCCGCCAACATCGCCCGGGCGCACATGGCGAATATTGGTCTGCTCACGAACCTCCACCCGAGGGTCGGCTCGGAGTGACTCATGAAGCTGGTTCCGTCCCACATCGATCGCCACCACTGTCGTGGCCCCACGACCCAACACGCAGTCAGTGAACCCACCAGTTGAGGAGCCTGCGTCGATAATGCGCAGGCCACTGCAATCCAGCGCGAACCGCTCCAATGCAGCGATTAGTTTGTGCCCGCCCCGGGACACGAACCGGTTTGCGTCGCTCGCGACTTCGACGGGCTCGCCCGGATCAACCAGTCGCGCCGCTTTGTCAGCGAGAGCGCCGCTTACGGTGACTCGCCGTTCTGCAATGACCTGCTGAGCCCGGGTCCGGCTCGCAACCAGACCCCGTCTCACCAGTTCAGAATCGAGCCGACGCCGGACCATCACCACTCCATCGAGTTGTCCGCCGACTCCTGCGCCGACTTCAGGCAAGTCGAGGCTCTCACGCCCGCACCTTCATGACGAGTTCGGACAGATCGTCGGCAACTATCTCCGGCGAAGGTGACACAGGCAGGTCATCGCGGGAGGTGACACCACTCAGGACCAGACCGAAGCGATAGCCCATCGCCCTGGCGAACATACCGTCGGTCTCTGGACGGTCACCCACGACGATCCCGCTGGACCCCAACTTGGCACGCACCAGTTCAGCCATCGGTTGATGCGGCTTCCCGGCGATTTCGGGCTGAACTCCCGAAGCTGTCGCAACCGCGGCAACGATCGCTCCGTTGCCCGGGAGCAGGCCGTCGGAATCAGGGAAAGTCGAGTCGTCGTTGGTAGCTATGAAACGAGCACCCGCGCGCAGCGCACGCATTGCGTCGGCCATCGCCTGGTAGTCGAAATTCGCGCTGATCCCGATCACGACGACGTCCGCGGGCGCATCACCACCAACCAGTTCGACATCACGGAGCGCCAACTCGGCACGCAGTCCCGCACTCCCGATCACATATGCCCGAACGCCGCAAGGGACAATCGCCGCGGCAGCCATCGCAGAAGTGACAACCAGATCCTCTGCATCAGCAATACCGTGTCCGGCCAGCTTCTCGGCAACCTCTGACGGCGAGCGGGCAGCCGAGTTGGTGACGAATGCCAACCGCTCATGCTCAGCGCGGAGCTGCGCTACCGCTTGCGGCGCTCCCGGAACCGCTCGTCGGCCACACCAGACAACACCGTCAAGATCGATCGCCCAGGCAGTCAGTTGACTTCCCAGGTCGGCAGGCTGTGGAGCAGCGCATCAAGATCGCCGGGTCCTCGGTCAGCCTGTGCCGCAGCGATCTGGGCGTCGATCCCACCGCCATACTCGAGCCGGTCCACGGCACAATAGACACCGATGGGAGTCGGGCTCTGCCGGTCGTCGGCCAGACGGCTCAGCGCGAACGCCACCGACAGGTCCTCCGCGGTCTCGTCATGGACGTGCAGCGCGTCGACACCGACGTCGTCAACCGACACGATGCGGGCAACGCCGTCATCGAGTATCACTCCGCGTTCCCCCTGCGGACCGAAACGAACGGGCTCTCCATGCTGAAGAGGGATCAGCATCTCCGCACGGGCGTCCTTCTTGGTGAGAGCCGCGAAGGCGCCGTCGTTGAAGACGTTGCAGTTCTGGTACACCTCGACGATCGCGGCTCCGCGGTGATTGTGAGCCCTGCGGAAGACCTCCTGCATGTGGGCACGATCCATGTCGTGGGTGCGCGCCACGAACGAGGCTTCCGCGCCGAGCGCCACCGAGATGGGATTGAAGGGCGTGTCGAGAGAACCCATCGGGGTCGACTTGGTCACCTTGCCGACCTCGCTGGTCGGAGAGTACTGGCCCTTGGTGAGACCGTAGATCTGGTTGTTGAACAGCAGGATCGTCAGATTGACGTTGCGGCGAAGCGCGTGGATCAGATGATTCCCGCCGATCGAAAGCATGTCGCCGTCACCGCCCACAACCCAGACGTCGAGATCACGGCGGGCCATGGCGAGCCCCGTGGCAATCGCCGGTGACCGTCCATGAATGGCGTGTAGTCCGTAGGTGTTCATGTAGTACGGGAAGCGGGCCGCGCAACCGATTCCGGAGACGAAGACGGTGTCCTCGCGGCGGGTGCCGAGCTCGGGCATGAGCAGTTGCACTGCCGTGAGGATCGAATAGTCGCCGCAGCCCGGACACCAACGAACCTCCTGGTCGCTGGTCCAGTCCTTCTTGGTGGTGACAGCGCTGTCGCTCACTGGGTCATCTCCCGAAACTGTTGATGGAGTTCCGCAGCGGTGAACGGTTGCCCCTCCACCTTGCATATGGACTTTGCGTCGACGAGATACTCGGATCTCAATATCTTCGAGAGTTGGCCCAGATTCATCTCAGGCACGATCACCTTGTCGAACTGCCGAAGAATATCGCCGAGATCGTTGGGGAGCGGATATAGGTTGGTCAGGTGCACCCGGGAGACCTTGTCTCCAGCACGCCTCATGCGACCGATGGCACTAGTGATCGCCCCCCAGGTCGAGCCCCAACTGACTATGACCGCATCGGCGTCGGAATCGCCTTCGAGCACCGTGGGCGGGTAGGAGTCGGCCACCTTCTTGATCCGCTCGTCGCGGATCGCGACCATACGCCCGTGGTTCTCCGGGTCGTAGCTGATGTTGCCGGTGCCGTCCTCCTTCTCGATACCGCCGATGCGATGCATCAGGTTCTCGGTTCCCGGAACCGCCCAGGGTCGGGCCAGGTCGTCGTTGCGCACGTACGGCCAGAAGACCTCTTCGCCGTCCTCGTTGAGCGCATTGGCCGACGAGGCGAAGTCGACCGGGATGTCTGGAAGGTCCTTAGCCGAAGGCAGGCGCCAGGGCTCGGTTCCGTTGGCCAGGTAGCCGTCGGACAAAAGGATCACCGGTGTTCGATAACGCACCGCAATCCGAACGGCCTCGAAGGCGGCGCGGAAGCAGTCCGACGGCGAGTTGGCGGACACGATCGGAAGCGGCGCCTCCCCGTGGCGTCCGTAGTGGGCCATCATCAGATCGGCCGCCTCGGTCTTGGTCGGGAGCCCGGTGGAGGGGCCGCCCCGCTGTATGTCGATGACGACGAGCGGCAGTTCTAGGCTCACCGCCAAGCCGAGAGTCTCACCTTTGAGAGCCAACCCGGGGCCGCTGGTCGTGGTAACGCCGAGATGCCCCCCGTAGGACGCCCCTAGCGCCGCGCCGATAGCGGCAATCTCGTCTTCGGCCTGAAGGGTGCGAACCCCGAAATTCTTGTGCTTCGCCAATTCGTGGAGGATGTCGCTTGCCGGCGTGATCGGGTATGAACCCAAGAAGATCGGTATACCGGCCTTCTGGGAAGCGGCGATCAGACCCCACGACAGCGCGGTGTTGCCGTTGATGTTGGTGTAGGTACCGGGGTCGAAGCGCGCTGGTCGCACGGCCAGACGGCTAGCTGAGAGTTCTGCGGTCTCCCCGAAGGCATGCCCGGCTTTGAAGGCCGCCTCGTTGGCAGCGATCACCGCGTCGCGCCCCGCGAACTTCTCTCGGATCCAGTGCAAGGACGGGTCCGTAGGGCGACTGAAAAGCCATGAAACCAGACCCAATGCGAAGAAGTTCTTGGAGCGCTCGGCATCACGGGGTTTGACGCCGAGATCCTTGCAGACCTTCTTGGTCAGGTCGGTCATGGGCGCGGTGATTACCGAGTAGCCGTCCAGCGAACCGTCTTCAAGCGGGTTCGCTTCGTAACCGGCCTTGGCGAAGTTGCGTTCGTTGAAGGCATCCGTGTTGACGATGATCGTGCCGCCCGACTCCAGGCGCGGCAACTCCGCCATCATCGCCGCTGGGTTCATCGTGACCAGTACGTTGGGCGCGTCTCCCGGAGTCGTGATGTCGTGGTCGGAGATATGGACCTGAAATGCGGAGACGCCCGCAAGCGTGCCCGCCGGGGCACGAATCTCGGCGGGAAACTCCGGGAGCGTGGCGAGGTCGTTGCCGAACAGAGCACTCGCTGAAGTGAAGCGATCTCCCGTGAGTTGCATTCCATCACCAGAATCACCGGCGAATCGAACGATTATCCGCTCAACCTCGCGGACCTCCGGCAATAGCTCCTCGGTATCGATCACAGTGCCCCCTTGGCTACGTCGAGTGTAGCGAGATGAACCGTCAGTGAGGTTACCCCCGCGGCACCGATATCGGTGCATCTCCACGGCCTATGCGCTAGGCCATGTTCCATTCAGCAACTGGTCGATATCTGGGCGACGCTCAGCTAAGCGCCCGAGCCCTGGCAGCGACATCGGCTAGCTCGGAGTCGTGATGGGCCACCCATTTGAACAGCTCGCGCGCCCGCGTGGTCTTGCCGGCACGGTCGTACAGGTCCGCCAGTGCGTAGGCACGCCGAAGCTGGTCTCCACGAGGGCGGTTAGGCTTCTTCCAGCGATGTTCGAGGGTGGCGATCGCACCGGCGATGTCGCCTCTGTCCGCCTTCGCACCGGCAAGCACGATACGGCCTTCAGTGACTATCTCAGCACGGGGCGACTCTGCACCCAGTTCAGCCCACAATTCCTCAACGTCAGCCCAGCGCCCAAGCGCTCGATGACAGTCGGCGAGAACTGGATGCTGCTCGGTCGACGAGGTCATCTCGCGGAACCTCTCAAGTTGCTCGATCGCTTCGGACCAGCGCCCAAGCCGATACAGCACTATCCCCATCAGTTCTCGGGCATCGGCCAGTTCGGGAGCTTCGCGCACCACCGGTTGGAGTTGTTTGCGCGCATCGTTGAACCGTTCAGCCTCGAAGTCCCGCGCCGCTTTGCGCAAGCGATTCAACAACGCCTGGTCTCGGGGCGCGTCCACCGTCCGTCTCAGCACGTCCACCGGATCTTCGACCCGCTGGGAGCGTCTCTGCAGTGGCTTGCGTCGGCGCGCAGACGGTGACCGGCCACGGCCGACCGCGGCCGACGCCCTGCTGGCGAGAGCCTCAGCGTTGGGCAGGTCTCGTTTCGAAGAGGACGCCGCAGAACCCATGGCGATTGACTCTAGCAACAGGGAGCCTAATAACGAGGTCGAGCCCCGCCTGAAGGCGGGGCTCGACCATATTGAGAAATCCGGCAGCGTCCTACTCTCCCAGGGCGTAACCACCCAAGTACCATCGGCGCTGACAGGCTTAACTTCCGTGTTCGGAATGGGAACGGGTGTGACCCTGTCGCTATCGCCACCGAAACTGTTGAGTCCCCTGCTTGCGCAGAAAACGAAGCGGAGTCGGCGGACTCCTGCCTCTTCAGAACTCCATAGCGAGCACGAGCTATCAATATTTGAAATGTAGAAACCAAGCCCTCGGCCGATTAGTACCGGTCAGCTGAACACATTGCTGCGCTTACACTTCCGGCCTATCAACGTGGTGTTCTGCCACGGGCCTTACCCGGTTTACCCGGTGAGAGATCTCATCTTGGAAAAGGCTTCCCGCTTAGATGCTTTCAGCGGTTATCCCTCCCGTAGGTCGCCAACCAGCCATGCTCCTGGCGGAACAACTGGCACACGAGAGCTACGTCCATCCCGGTCCTCTCGTACTAGGGATAGCTTTCCTCAAATCTCTTTCGGCTGCAGAGGATAGGGACCGAACTGTCTCACGACGTTCTAAACCCAGCTCGCGTACCGCTTTAATGGGCGAACAGCCCAACCCTTGGGACCTGCTTCAGCCCCAGGATGCGATGAGCCGACATCGAGGTGCCAAACCTTCCCGTCGATATGGACTCTTGGGGAAGATTAGCCTGTTATCCCCGGGGTACCTTTTATCCGTTGAGCGACGGCGCTTCCACACGCAACCGCCGGATCACTATCTCCTACTTTCGTACCTGCTCGACTTGTAAGTCTCGCAGTCAAGCTCCCTTGTGCGATTGCACTCAACGACTGATGGCCGACCAGTCTGAGGGAACCTTTGAGCGCCTCCGTTACCATTTAGGAGGCGACCGCCCCAGTCAAACTACCCATCTGGCACTGTCCCTGACCCGGATAACGGGCCGAAGTTAGATTTCCAGCATGAGAAGGGTGGTATTTCAAGATTGACTCCACACAAGCTGGCGCCCATGCTTCCTAGTCTCCCACCTATCCTACACAACTCAGACCAAAAACCAATACCAAACTGTAGTAAAGGTCCACGGGGTCTTTCCGTCCTTCTGCAGCTAACGAGCATCTTTACTCGTACTTCAATTTCGCTGGGCCTATGGTTGAGACAGTAGGGAAGTCGTTACTCCATTCGTGCAGGTCGGAACTTACCCGACAAGGAATTTCGCTACCTTAGGACCGTTATAGTTACGGCCGCCGTTTACTGGGGCTTAGGTTCAGAGCTTCGCCCGAAGGCTAACCCTTCCCCGTAACCTTCCAGCACCGGGCAGGAGTCACAGCGTATACAGCGCCTTACGGCTTCGCACGCTGCTGTGTTTTTAGTAAACAGTCGCTTCCCTCTGGTTTGTGTCACCTCTTCAAGCTCGGGGAGAAAATCCCGTCACCATCGCAAGGTCGTCCTTCTCCCGAAGTTACGGACGCAATTTGCCGAGTTCCTTAACCATAGTTCTCCCAATCGCCTTGGTATTCTCTACCTGTCCACCTGTGTTGGTTTGGGGTACGGGCACCACATGTGCTAGCTAGCGGATTTTCTTGGCAGCATAGGATCGGTGACTTCGCCTGATTCGGCTCGGCGTCGCGTCTCAGGATTGTGAGGGCCGGACTTACCTGGACCTCTCCCTACACGCTTACCCCAGGACTACCATCGCCTGGGATCACTTACCTTCCTGCGTCCCCGCATTGCTTGCCTCAACGACCTGGATCGGTTCGTCCTCAAGCCACAATGGCCTGAGGCATCCCCTCACCAAAATCGCTTCGACATGGGCGCATAATGTGGTGGTACTGGAATATTAACCAGTTGTGCATCGACTACGCCTTTCGGCCTCGCCTTAGCTCCCGACTAACCCTGGGCGGATAAGCCTAACCCAGGAACCCTTGGACTTCCGGCGGAGGGGTTTCTCACCCCTCTCTCGCTACTCATACCTACATTCGCACTCGACCACGCTCCACGACGGTTCACACCGGCGCTTCGCCGCGAGATCGACGCTCCGCTACCACTCCTACTAGGTAGGAATTCACAGCTTCGGCTCTGTACTTGAGCCCCGTTACATTGTCCGCGCAGGACCACTCGACCAGTGAGCTATTACGCACTCTTTAAAGGGTGGCTGCTTCTAAGCCAACCTCCTGGCTGTCTGTGCAATCCCACATCGTTTACCACTTAGTACAGAATTAGGGGCCTTAGCTGGTGATCTGGGCTGTTTCCCTTTCGACCATCGAAGCTCATCCCCCGAGGTCTCACTGCCGCACTCTGGAGTCATGGCATTCGGAGTTTGGTTGGGGTTGGTAACCTTGTGGGGCCCCTAGCCCATCCAGTGCTCTACCTCCATGACTGAACGTGCGACGCTGCACCTAAATGCATTTCGCGGAGAACCAGCTATCACCGAGTTTGATTGGCCTTTCACCCCTAACCACAGGTCATCCCCTCCGTTTTCAACCGAAGTGGGTTCGCGCCTCCACGGAGTCTTACCTCCGCTTCACACTGCCCATGGCTAGATCACTCGGCTTCGGGTCTACAGCATGCGACTGAACGCCCTGTTCAGACTCGCTTTCGCTCCGGCTTCCCCTCGCGGGTTAACCTTGCCACACACCGTAACTCGTAGGCTCATTCTTCAAAAGGCACGCCATCGTGACTACTGAGTGTAAACACTCCGTAGCGACACTCTGACTGATTGTAAACCAACGGTTTCAGGTACTATTTCACTCCCCTCCCGGGGTTCTTTTCACCTTTCCCTCACGGTACTTGTTCACTATCGGTCACTGACATATACGTAGCCTTGCGAGGTGGTCCTCGCAGATTCACGCCGGCTTTCCCGGATCCGGCGCTACTCGGGAGACACGATCGGAGACAAGAGACGTTTCGTATACGGGGCTTTTACCCTCTGCGGCTGGCCTTTCCAGAACCATTCCACTACATCCTTGCTTTGTAACTCCGTGGACCATCTGACGCTGGTCCTATCGGTTCCCACAACCCCTATGTGGCAACGCCGTCAGGCTTTCCACCACACAGGTTTAGGCTGATCCCGTTTCGCTCGCCGCTACTAAGGGAGTCGCTGTTGCTTTCTTTTCCTCGGGTTACTTAGATGTTTCAGTTCACCCGGTTCCCTCTATCCGTCCTATGTGTTCAGACGGAAGTAATACCCCATTACGAGTATTGGGTTTCCCCATTCGGTCATCCGCGGATCGACGCTTAGTCGGCAGCTTCCCGCGGCTTATCGCAGCCTCTCACGACCTTCATCGGTAGTCAGTGCCAAGGCATCCGCCGTTGGCTCTTCGTAGCTTGGGTTGTCTACATTTCAGAAATTGAATTGATCATTTGATCATCTATAAAAGATGCTCGTGCTCGCTATGCAATTCTCAAGAGGCGATTACACGACGATTCGCTGCTCACAGCGCAGTGCGTCGCAAGGTGCAATCAGTCGGACTGCTCCCTCAAAGCGGAAGAGACGAACATCGGCCGTCACGTTATGAAGCATCGCTTCACGACGATGACGGCCACAAACGAGTGCCTAACTGGGAACCTACTCGAGTGACTGACTCAAACGAGCCAGTTGATCGAGAGGAGCTCCTTAGAAAGGAGGTGATCCAGCCGCACCTTCCGGTACGGCTACCTTGTTACGACTTCACCCCAATCGCCAACCCCACCTTCGGCAGCTCCCTCCCCTGAGGGTTAGGCCACTGACTTCGGGTGTTGCCGACTTTCGTGGTGTGACGGGCGGTGTGTACAAGGCCCGGGAACGTATTCACCCCGGCGTTGCTGATCCGGGATTACTAGCGACTCCAGCTTCATGGAGTCGAGTTGCAGACTCCAATCCGAACTGAGACCGGCTTTGTGGGATTCGCTCGACCTCGCGGTCTTGCAGCCCTCTGTACCGACCATTGTAGCATGTTTGCAGCCCTGGATATAAGGGGCATGATGACTTGACGTCATCCCCACCTTCCTCCGAGTTAACCCCGGCAGTCTCCTACGAGTCCCCACCATTACGTGCTGGCAACATAGGACGAGGGTTGCGCTCGTTGCGGGACTTAACCCAACATCTCACGACACGAGCTGACGACAGCCATGCACCACCTGTGTACCGCCCCGAAGGACACCATATCTCTATAGCTTTTCGGTACATGTCAAACCCAGGTAAGGTTCTCCGCGTTGCCTCGAATTAAGCAACATGCTCCGCCGCTTGTGCGGGCCCCCGTCAATTCCTTTGAGTTTTAGCCTTGCGGCCGTACTCCCCAGGCGGGGCACTTAATGCGTTAGCTACGGCACGGAGTCCGTTAGAAGACCCCACACCTAGTGCCCAACGTTTACGGCATGGACTACCAGGGTATCTAATCCTGTTTGCTCCCCATGCTTTCGCTCCTCAGCGTCAGTACCGGCCCAGAGCACTGCCTTCGCCGTTGGTGTTCCTCCTGATATCTGCGCATTCCACCGCTACACCAGGAATTCCATGCTCCTCTACCGGACTCTAGTCATCGCAGTATCAGATGGCGTCTCAGGGTTGAGCCCTGAGTTTTCACATCCGACTTACGAAACCGCCTACGAGCTCTTTACGCCCAATAAATCCGGACAACGCTTGCTCCCTACGTGTTACCGCGGCTGCTGGCACGTAGTTGGCCGGAGCTTCTTCTGTGACTACCGTCATTTTCGTCATCACTGAAAGAGGTTTACAACCCGAAAGCCGTCATCCCTCACGCGGCGTTGCTGCGTCAGGCTTTCGCCCATTGCGCAATATTCCCCACTGCTGCCTCCCGTAGGAGTCTGGGCCGTGTCTCAGTCCCAGTGTGGCTGATCGTCCTCTCAGACCAGCTACCCGTCGATGCCTTGGTAGGCCGTTACCCCACCAACAAGCTGATAGGCCGCGAGATCCTCCTAGAGCACCTGAGCATTTCCTCGCTCGGCCATGCGACCGGGCGAGGGTATCCGGTATTAGCCATCGTTTCCGATGGTTGTCCCGGTCTCTAGGACAGATTTCTCACGTGTTACTCACCCGTTCGCCACTTTCCACCGGAGCAAGCTCCGGTTTCTCGTTCGACTTGCATGTGTTAAGCACGCCGCCAGCGTTCGTCCTGAGCCAGGATCAAACTCTCCGTCGAGATCTCCGACCAGTCGAAACCGGTCTTCAGATCGGGTTGCGGATGCCTTAGTCACTCAGGTGATAGCACCGAAGTGATCGCGTAAGGCACCCAGCGTTTACGTAGAGCCGGTCACCGCTGGCTTGCAGTGACCAGTTTTCCCTCTCCGACCACCGATCGGTGCTCAGAGAAGGTTCGTTCGTCCAACCGAAGCTGAACGAACTGGCTCACCGGGGCCGTTGAGAACCCCGGCATTGAATTGACAGATGCCGTTTCAGATCGCGAAATCTAAAACGTCACCCGCACTCGCTTTGCGTCCGTCTCTTCCGTTTTCAAGGAGCACTCAGCACCGAAGTGCCAGGCACACTGACCAGTTGGATCAGCCTGTTGATGCCTCGCTACGCGCTCATCAGACCTAGCGTCGGAAGAGGCGAGTCCCTAAGCTACCGAACGAGCCTGGGTGCGGCAACCCGTTCGAGTCGATTATTTTCCCGATCGACCCCCTCCGGCAGGCGCCCGAGCAGATCAGTCACCGAATACCGCCAAATGTCGCTGCTTCTTACCACGCTGCACCAGAACAAAACGGCCGCCGATCGGCTCGAACGAATCGGAATTCGCCGCCATAGCCTGGCCGTTGACCTTGATCCCGCCGCCCTTGAGGGAGCGGCGAGCATCACTTCGAGAAGCGCACACGCCGGTCGCGACCAGGAGGTCTACGACCGGTTCATCCGCACCGACCGAATCAGCTGCCACGAGTGACTCAGGAACGATCCCGCGCAGCGACTCCATCCCCTCGGAGTCGAGGTCGCCGCCGCCGAACAACATCGCGGCGGCACGCTTGGCTCGGCGTAACTCCACCGCGCCATGAATCAGCGCTGTGATCGAGTCCGCCAGTTCATGCTGGGCGAGGCGATGCTCGGGGCTCTCCGCATGCGCTCGCATGATCTCAGACACCTCGCCGGAGCTGAGCAGGGTCAGCTGCAGCAGAGTGCGCTCCACGTCTGCATCGCTGACCCTCAGGAAGTACTGATGAAACTCATAAGGCAACGTCAAGGCCGGATCCAGCCAGACGGCGCCCTGCGCAGTCTTACCGAACTTGCTGCCGTCGCTCCGAGTCATCAGCGGCCAGGTGAGGCCATGGACCCGGGTGCCACTGCGTTTACGGATCAGGTCAATCCCAGCGGTGATGTTGCCCCACTGATCGGAACCGCCGATCTGCAGGCTGCACCCGCGATTCTCATGCAACCACCAGAAATCGAAAGCCTGGAGCAGCATGTAGCTGAACTCCGTGAAGGATATTCCCGCATCCGAGGTCATCCTTGAACGGATCGACTCCTTGGCCACCATCTGGTTGACGGTGATGTGCTTTCCCGCGTCCCGCAGAAACTCGAGCAGAGTGACATCGCGCGTCCAGTCGTAGTTGTTGACCAGGTCTGCTCCGCCCGCACCTCCGAAGTCGAGCAATCGCTCCAACTGGGATCTGATCCCGGCCAGGTTGGCGGCAAGTTCAGCCTCGTCGAGCAGGTTCCGTTCACCCGAGCGGCCACTGGGGTCGCCGATCATCCCGGTCGCGCCGCCTACCAGCGCAATCGGTCGGTGGCCCGCGTCCTGGAATCGACGAAGGACCAGCACCCCAATGAGATTTCCGAGGTGCAGGCTGGGAGCTGTCGGGTCGATTCCGTGGTACAGACTGACACCGCCCGGCTCGAGCAGATCCCGCAAAGCGGCCTCTTCGGTGTGATCCTGCAGCAGACCGCGGAACCCAAGATCGTCGACAACAGCAGCACCAGTCATACAGCACCACGATAGGAGATCAAACGGCTGGTCGCGAAAATATTCAGTGGTGAGGATACGACGGCGTTTGGAAGCAGAATGAGGACCATGCGCCGCCCTCGACGCTCCGTTCGACGCCATCTGGCAGCGCTACTCTCAATTGCTGTGATCGCTGCTGGCTGCAGCTTTGAGACCAAGGACTTCGACACTCTGTTCGGATCCGACTTCTCGGTCGACGTCTTGGGGACAGCCCAGTCCTCAGTCGTGCTCGACCGCAACGGCAGGCTCATCACAAGCCTTCGGGGAGAACAGAACCGTATCGACGTTCCCATCGCGGACATTCCCGAAGTCGTGCAGAACGCGGTGATCGCCATTGAGGACGAGCGCTTCTGGGAGCACAACGGCATCGACCTCAAAGCGATCCTGCGCGCGGCGCGATCCAACGTGAGCGCCGGCGGGATCAGCGAGGGTGGTTCAACCATCACCCAGCAGTACGTGGGCAACGTGTTCCTCGACCGCAGCGACAACACCGGCAGCCGAAAGATCGAAGAACTCTTCATGGCCCTTCGCTTCGAACAGCGTTACACCAAGAATTTCATCCTCGAGCGCTACCTCAACTGGATCTACTTCGGTAACGGCGCATACGGCATCGAGGCCGCCGCACGCCGGTACTTCGGCGCCCCGAACTGCACGCTCCAGGGCGTCACGGGCAACGACTGCCTCAAGGTGACCGAACTCACTCTTGTCGAGGCCGCGACACTGGCGGGCTTCATCCAGGCGCCAAGCCGTTACAACCCCTATCTGAACCCGGACCAGGCACGAGACCGGCGGGACCTCGTGCTGTTGCGCATGTACGCCAACGAGTACATCACACTCGAGGAGTACGAGTTCGCACGACTGGAGCCGATCGAACTGATCGAGGACGTGTCAGTCCTCGAAGAGCAGTATCCCGCCGCCTACTTCGTTGAGGACGTGAAGCAGTGGTTCCTCGACAACGAGGCGTTCGGAGAGACCCGCGACGACCGTGCACGCCTCCTGTTCGAGGGAGGGCTCACCATCCACGCGACCATCGACCTGGAACTTCAAGCGCGTACCGAAGCCGCCGTCGAGCGCGCACTCCCCCGCTTCCGCGAGGACGGCAGCGAGAACCCCGACGCGGCCGCGGTGGTGATGGGCACGACCCCCAGCGACGACGGCCACATCCTCGCCATGTTCGGAGGCAGAGACTTCTTCGGTACCCGGGAGGACGCAAAGTTCAATCTGGCCTCAGGATCGGGGCGCCAAGCCGGTTCGGCTATGAAACCCATCGGGCTGGCCGCCGCGGTTCAGGGTGGCATACCCGTGACCAGCGTCTGGGAGGCTCCCAGCGAGATCGAGATCGACAACTTCGCGGTCTGCGGTGAACCTTGGGAAGTGGAGGGCGGAGCCGGCGATGAGAGCATAACCTTGATCGACGCGACCCGCTGGTCGATCAATACGGTCTACGCACAACTGATCGAACGCATCCGACCCCCGAGTCTCGTGCAGATGGCCGAGAAGCTAGGTTTCGGAGTCGGCCGGATCGCACCAGTGTGCGCCGCGGTGCTCGGCACGGAGAACGTCAACATGGTCGAGCTGTCCACCGCGTTCTCCACCTTCAAACGCTCGGGGGTACGGGTGGACCCGATCATTGTCACCCATATCACCAACCCCGACGGAACACTGCTGTACGAAGCGTCCCCCAACCCCGCACCGGTTCTGAGCGCATCGGTCGCCAACCAGATCTCCTGGGTGCTGACGGGGACCATCGTCAACGGAACCGGCACGCGTGCACAACTCGACGGTGGTCGTACCGCCGCGGGCAAGACGGGGACGTCGCAAAACAACGCTGACGCCACCTTCGTCGGTTACACGGCCCAGCGCACCGCCGCGGTGTGGGTCGGCTATCCCGTCGGGCAGGTACCGATGACCAACGAGTTCGGGGGGCGTCCGGTCGCCGGAGGCACCTTCCCAGCGCTGATCTGGAAAGAGGTCATGGATGAGATGCACGACGGCCTGCCCGTCGAAGCGTTTCAGACACCCCCAACGAGTTCGACCACCACAACGCTGCCCAATGCGCCCGATGTGATCGTTGTGCCCGACCTGTTCGGGCGCTCCATCGACGAAGAGCTCAGACTCCAGATGGAGGACGAGTTCTTCACTATCACCGTCGTTGAGCGGGTGAGGTCCGACTACGAGTCAGGGACGATCTTCATGCAGGTTCCCGCAGCGGGATCCGAAGCGCCCGGCGGAGTCATCATCACCGTTGAGATCGCAGTCGGGCCCCAGGCCGACCCTGTCCCGAGCGTCGTCGGCCTGCTCGAGAGCGAAGCCAAGCAGTCACTGACCAGCGCCGGACTCGGCGTCAACACCCGAATCATCCAGAATCCAGATTCTGGCGGGGAGACCCGCCCCGGCAGGGTCTGGGCCCAGAACCCGGTTGCCGGCACGACCGATGCAGGCGATCAGATCGCCACCATCTGGGTCAACCCGCGCGCCGCGTCAGAAGACCTTTGATGGAAACCCCGACGATGGACACAACAGCGAGACTGACACGCGTGTCGACCAAGGTGACACTGACTCTGGTGGTGCTGGCCATGGTCACCATGTGGGCCTGGATCTACCTGTTCGCTCCCCGCGACAATCCAGACCGCCTCGAGAGCAGAGAGTTCACAGCTGATGCCGAAGCCGTCTGCCTGCCGCTGCAGGCCGAGATCGACGCGTTGCCCACAGGCCGAGACGTCGACACCGTGGCCGAGCGCACTGAACAGATAATCGCGGGCACGGAGCTGACCGAAACGATGGTCGCAGCCCTGCGGGGTATCGTCGACGCACACGTGACCGACAGCCACGACCTGCTGGTTCTCGAAGCGTGGTTCGCCGACTGGGATGCATATCTACAGGACCGTTGGCGTCATGTGTCCAAACTGCAGAGCCTCGGGGAGTCCGCCGAGGGTTCGGACCTCCGGTTCATTCTCACCGAGCGGGCCGAAGGCGGCATCTACACCCGTCGCATCGACGGTCTCGCCAACGTGAATGACATGGGGAGCTGCCACACGCCCCTCGACCTCTAGCAGGACGCCCTTGAACTAACTCAGAGCCCTTGAACCGGCAGGGCGCGGCTAATCGAGTCTGCGGGCCAGCGCCAGACCGGTCTCCGCCAGTCGTTGAAGTCCAGGGTCGACCCCCAGAGACTCCAATTCCTTGAGAGCCGCCCAACGCTGAGCAGTCGATTCATGGTTCGCGTCGACCACAGCCGAACGTGGCGCCAACGCCAGGAATCGCACGTCGTAGTGGAGATGAGCATCCTCTTTGGGGGGGTCCACCTGATGGATGTCGAGGTCGATGGCCGCGGGCCAGATCTGCAAGTCGGCTATACCGGTCTCCTCGGTTGCCTCGGACAGCGCCACGGCCAAGAGGTTGGCGTTGCCGTCTGCGTGACCACCCGGCTGCACCCAAATCCTGAGCTTGGCGTGATGCAGGAGCAACACTTGATCCCGCTCGGCGTTCACCAACAGGGCGCTCGCGGTGAAATGGCCCGGCCGTTCGCGGCGGTCCAGTGGCGCCGGACGCTGCGCGAGCAGCAAACGCATCGCTTGGAGTGCTTCTGCCTGATCCGGGCTGTGCAACGGCTCGATCCTCTCTGAGACGTCGCTGAGGCGCGCCGAATACTGCAGAAGCTCGTCGTTCTCGGTGATCCACCCTTGGGGCATTGGGGTTCGACGTTACAGCTAGGACAGATCTAGCAACGCACGGAATCGCTGGATCTGTCGCGAGACCGCTGCAGGAGAACCGCCGCCGTGAGTATTGCGGCGGGTAACGGACACTCCCGGTTCTGCGAGCATTGCCGCATCAGGACCGAGGACATCGCTGGCCGCAACCAGTTCGAGAAAGCTCCCGTCGCCGTCGATCGAGCGCCGAACCAGGTCGCCGACCACCTCGTGTGCCTGGCGGAAGGGCATGCCCCGCAAGACCAGCCACTCAGCAAGGTCGGTGGCCGCGGCATAGGGGGAAGCCGCAGCGGTCGCCATGCGATCAGTGTTGAACACGAGGGTCGAGATCATTCCGTTGAGCGCCGAAACCGTGAGCAGCACGGTGTCGACTGCGTCGAACAGGGGCTCCTTGTCTTCCTGAAGGTCCTTGTTGTAGGTCAGAGGCAGCCCCTTGAGGGTGGCCAGCAACCCGGTCAGATGACCGATCAAGCGACCCGCCTTGGCGCGGGCGAGTTCGGCGATGTCGGGGTTCTTCTTCTGCGGCATCATCGACGAACCGGTCGAGAAGGCCTCGTCAAGCGCAACGAAACCGAACTCGCTCGAAGCCCACAGGACCAGCTCCTCGCCAATCCGGCTCAGGTGGACACCCAGCAAGGCCAGCGCGAATAGCACCTCGGCCACGAAGTCGCGATCGCTGACCGCATCGAGGCTGTTGTCGAACACGCCCGCAAAGCCGAGTTCGTCGGCGCACATCTGAGGATCGAGCGGCAGCGACGAACCCGCCAGCGCTCCAGCGCCGAGCGGAGAGACGTCGAGTCGCGCCCTGGCCGCCTCCAGCCGGTCCACGTCGCGGGCCAATGCCCAGCCGTGAGCCAACAGATGATGCGCTAGCAGGATCGGTTGAGCCTGCTGGAGGTGGGTGTATCCGGGGAGGTGGGCGTCACCGACCGACTCGGCCGACTCAAGCAGTGCCCGCTGCAAGCCATGCACAAGCTCCACGACCTCATCGACAGCGGCTTTCGTCCATAAACGGAGGTCGGTGGCCACCTGATCGTTGCGACTCCGACCGGTGTGGAGCTTCGCACCCGACTCCACCAGTTCACAGACCCGCCTCTCGACAGCGGTGTGGATGTCCTCGTCGCTTTCAACGAACTCGAATGAAGCGTTCCTGAGTTCTGCATGGACCTGATCGAGGGCCGCGAGGATCTCATCACGTTCAGAGTCAGCCAACAGGCCGACCTCGCACAGCATCCGCACGTGCGCGCGCGAGCCAGCGACGTCCTCAGGAAACATCCGCTGGTCAAAGCTCAGAGAGTCATTGAGCGCCTGCAACGATTCCGAGGGGTCTGTCGAGAACCTTCCCTGCCACAGCGTTGCCACCGCTAACCCCGCTTCCGTGCAAGATTCCGCAACCGCAGCGCGTTGAGCTTGATGAAGCCTTCAGCGTCACCTTGGTTGTAGGCACCCTCGTCATCTTCGAAGGTGGCGATCTTGTCGTCGAACAGCGAATCGGGAGAGGAGCGTCCGACGATATCGACATTGCCCTTGTAGAGCTTCGCCCGGACTTCGCCGTTGACGCAGTGCTGGCTGTGGTCGATCGCGACCTGGAGCATCTCCCGTTCGGGACTCCACCAGTATCCGTTGTAGATCAGCTCGGCGTATCTGGGCATCAGCGAGTCCTTGAGATGGGCCACCTCCCGGTCGAGCGTTATCGACTCGATAGCACGGTGGGCGCGCAGCATGATGGTCCCTCCCGGCGTCTCATAGGCGCCGCGGCTCTTCATTCCCACGTAGCGGTTCTCGACGATGTCGAGGCGTCCGATGCCGTTGGCACCACCGAGGTCGTTGAGACGGGCAAGCACCTCTGCGGGGCTCATGGCTGTGCCGTCGACGGCGACGATGTCGCCGCACTCGTAGGTGAGATCCACGTAGGTCGCCCCGTCGGGCGCTTCGGCGGGGCTGACAGACCAGCGCCACATCTCCGCGGGCGGCTCGGTCCAGGGATCCTCCAGAGGACCGCCCTCATAGGAGATGTGGAGCAGGTTGGCGTCCATCGAGAACGGTGAGGAGGCACCCCTAGTCATCTCGATAGGAATGTTGCGGGCTGAGGCGTAAGCCATCAGCGACTCCCGGGAGCCCAGATCCCAGATCCGCCAGGGCGCGATGACCTTGATGTCGGGTGAGAGCGCGTAGGCGCCGAGCTCGAAGCGGACCTGGTCGTTGCCCTTGCCCGTAGCGCCGTGGCTGACGGCATCGGCTTGATGTTCTGCTGCTATCTCAACGAGGCGTTTTGCTATCAGCGGCCGGGCGATCGAGGTGCCCAGCAGGTACTCGCCCTCATAGACCGTGTTGGCCCGGAACATCGGGTAGACGAAGTCGCGAGTGAACTCTTCGCGTAGGTCTTCGATATGGATGTTCTCCTCTGGCACACCCATCGACAGCGCCTTGGCGCGCGCCGGTTCGACCTCTTCTCGTTGCCCGAGGTCGGCGGTGAAGGTGATCACTTCGGCGTCGTAGTTCTCCCGCAGCCAGTGCAGGATGATCGACGTGTCGAGCCCACCGCTGTAGGCCAGTACGACTTTCATGTCAGCAGATCCCTTCGGTTCTCGTCGGATGGTTCGTTCGGTTCGTTCACGGCTCTCACAGACCGGCCAGGTCTCGCAGGCGTGAGGCGAGGCAGGCACCACCGAGGTCTTCGGCGGCGACCACCATCAGGGTGTCGTCTCCCGCGACCGTACCGAGGATCTCTTCGATCCCGGCGCGGTCGAGCGCAGACGCAACAACATGGGCCGACCCCGGCGGTGTTCGCAACAGCACCAGGTTTAGCGAGTGGGAGATGTCGGCAACCCAGTCCCCCATCACCCGGCGCAGATGATCCTCCGGGGCGATTCGGTCCATTGAATGTTCGGGTATGGCATAGACGGTCTCGCCGCCAGCCACGCGAACCTTGACCGCGCCGAGTTCATCGAGGTCGCGCGACACCGTTGCCTGCGTGGCTCGAATCTCCTCATGTTGCAGCAGGTCCACCAGTTGGCTCTGGTTGCTCACGGCGTGCTCGCCAAGCAGTGCTGCTATGCGGTGCTGTCGACGGGCCTTGCTCATCGGTTCGCCTCCCCGAGGAGCCAGACGAGCAGACCCCGTGCGGCATGCATTCGATTGGCGGCCTGCACCCAGATCCGGCTGTTGGGGCCGTCGAGCACCGCGTCGGTGGCTTCCTCATTTCGATGCGCCGGGAGGCAGTGCAGGAAGATGGCCTGAGTCGAGGCCGCTTCCATCATCTTGTCGTCGACCCTGAAGCCCTCGAAGTCGCGTCTGCGCTGCGCAGCTTCATCTTCTTGGCCCATTGACGTCCACGTGTCGGTGTACACCACATCGGCTCCATCGACGGCTTCCTCGGGCCGCTTGAACACCTTCGGCGCGTTGACCATGGCGATCCGCTCAAGGTCGGATTCGCTGAAGGCGTAACCTCCGGGGCTGGCGATACGGAACTCCATTTGAGCCAGACCGGCGCCCAACGCCAGTGAGAACGCCACGTTGTTGGCGTCGCCGACATAGGCGACGCTGAGACCCGCCAACCTGCCGAACTCTTGTTGAACGGTGAGCAGGTCGGCCAGAGCCTGCATCGGGTGGCCCCGGTCGCTCAAGAGGTTGACTACCGGAACCAGATCGACCGCGGCCATCCGTTCCACGACAGACTGGCTGAACACCCGCGCGCCTATCGCCGCGTGGAATCCGGCCATGACTCTGGTGACATCCTCCACAGACTCGCGCCGGTCCAACCCGACCTCATCGTCGCTGATGTAGACGGGATGACCGCCAAGTTGAACTACCGCCATCTCCATCGAGTTGCGGGTCCGAGCCGACGGCTTCTCGAAAATGAGCGCCATGCCCCTGCCTGCCAACAGGGTCGGTGAACCAGCAGCTGAGGCGAGTTCAAGAACACGTGCGAGCTCAGTTGCGGAGAGATCGTCGATTTCGGTGAAGTGTCGCATCACCTGGCCTCTAGCACTCGTTCGACTATGGAGACCGCTTCGTCGATCTGTGCGTCGGTGACAGTGTAGGGAGGGGCGATTCTCAGCGCCGTGGGAGTGATCCCGTTGAGGATCAGACCCCCCTCGAGGCAGGCCCTGGCGATCTCAGCGCCGGTTCGTTGACCGCGGCTCTCATCGCTGAGTTCAATGGCCAGCAGCAGACCCCGGCCCCTGACGTGATCGACTCCGGCAACGTCCGCTAGCCTGGCCCGCAGCGCGGCTTCCCTGTTCCGCACCACAGCGGGGGCATCCATCTGGATGTAGCTGTCGATCGTGGCCCTCGCGGCCGCGAGCGCCAGAGCCTGGCCGGCGAAGGTCGAACCGTGGTCACCGGGACCGAAGCAGGCAGCTACATCGTCGCGGGCCCACACTGCACCCACGGGGATGCCGTTGGCGATGGCTTTGGCCAACGTGACGATATCTGGGGTGATTCCGCTGTGCTGGTAGCCGAACCAAGTGCCGGTGCGTCCGAACCCGGTCTGGATCTCGTCCATGATCAGCAGGATCTGTCGGTCGTCGCAGATCTTACGCACAGCTTGGAGGTATGCGTCGTCCGCAGGGTTGACGCCGCCCTCGCCTTGGACGGCTTCGAGCATGACTGCACCGACCTCTGGGCCGAGCGCGCGCTCCAACTCTGCGGCGTCGTCAAAGACGACATGACGAAACCCTTCGGGCAACGGTTGGAACGGCTCGTGCTTCTCTGGCTGTCCGGTGGCTGCAAGGGTCGCCAAGGTTCGACCGTGGAACGACCTGAGCGCGCTAACCACCACATGACGACCCCTGCCCTGATACTTGCGCGCAAGCTTGATGGCGGCTTCGTTGGCCTCCGCCCCCGAGTTCTGGAACAACACCTGGCCTGGACCGGAATCGACAAGTTCGCTGATCAACTCAGCAACCGGCGCCTGGTGTTCGTTGGCGAACAGGTTCGACGTGTGGGTCAGCGTGGCGGCCTGCGCAGCTATTGCTGCGGTCACAGCCGGGTGGGCGTGACCCAGCGAGGTGACGGCAAGTCCGCAGAGAAAATCGAGATGCCGCCGGCCCTCGTTGTCCCACAGTTCGGCACCCCGGCCCTTCACAAAGATGCGCGGCGGGGAGCCGTAGTTGTTCATCAGGGGGCTGTGGTCGCCTGTGCCACCCCATGCTTTGGCCTGCGCGCTGGTCATGACGTCACCATCGTGCCGATCCCGGCGTCGGTGAACAGTTCCAGTAGCAGCACATGGGGGATCCTGCCGTCGAGCAGATGAGCCGAGGCCGCACCCGAATTGACAGCGTCGACGCAGGCCCGGACCTTGGGGATCATTCCGCCGTAGATCGTTCCGTCGGCGATCATCGCTTCAAGTTCGCAGACGGTGGTGCGCGGCACGATCGAGGAGGGGTCATAGGGATCAGTCAGCAGGCCAGCCACATCGGTGAGATAGACCGCCTTCTCTGCTCCGAGCGCGCCTGCCAGCGCACCCGCTACCGTGTCGGCGTTGATGTTGTATGCCTGGCCGGCCCGGTCCGCGCCGATCGTCGACACCACCGGGATCATCTGTTCGGCCAACAACCGTTCGAGGATCCCGGGTTGCACAGACGCGATACTGCCGACGAATCCGAGGGCCTCGTCGGTCGGTTCCGCGGTGATCAGCCCGCCGTCCTCACCTGAGACTCCCACCGCGAAGGCGCCGTGAACGTTGATGGCACCGACGATGTCCCTTCCGACCTTTCCGACCAGGACCATCCTGGCAACATCGAGCGTCTCGGCGTCGGTGACCCGCAGGCCGCCGACGAACTCCGATGACTTTCCGAGGCGTTTCAGCAGCGCGCCGATTTGGGGACCGCCCCCGTGTACAACCACGGGCCGCAGTCCCACCGACCGCAACAGCACCACATCCTGGGCGAAGGTCCCCAACAGTTCGGGATCGACCATGGCGTTGCCACCGAGTTTCACCACAACGACGGAGTCGCGGAACTGTTGGATGTAAGGCAGTGCTTCGATCAGCGCGTCGGCGCGCCGTTTGGGCGCGAACCCCCGCTCTATAATGAGTTCTGGAAGTTCTGGATCGGTCATGAGCGATACCCCGCGTTGATCTCGATGTATCCGTGGGTCAGGTCGCATGTCCAGACCGTCGCTGAGCCGGTGCCGATACCGATGTCGACCCGCAGGTCGACTTCGTCTTGTTGCAGATGTCGGGTGGCCCGCTCCTCGCTGTAGTCCTGATGCGCGGCACCCCCCGAGGCGACCAGTTCTTCGCCGATCCAGATCGAAAGTTGATCGCGATCGGCTCTCTCCCCCGCTTTGCCGACTGCCATGACGATCCGCCCCCAGTTGGCGTCTTGCGCAGCCAACGCGGTTGATACCAGGGGAGAATCAGCTATCGACCGTGCGATCCTGTGTGCCGAATCGTCGGATTCCGCCCCGGTCACTGCCACCTGCACGAACTTGGTGGCACCTTCGCCGTCACGCACGATCTGGTGGGCCAGGTCCAACAGAACGCTGTCCAGCGCCGCCTGGAAATCACCGAGCCGAGAATCATCGGTTGAGTTGATGTCGTCGTCGATCTGTTCACCTGTGGCGAACAGCAGCACCGTGTCGCTGGTGGAAGTGTCGGAGTCGACGGTGATGCGGTTGAAGCTCTCCGCCACGGACTTCGAGAGGCAGTCTTGGAGAATCTCTGGAGCGACCGCCAGGTCGGTGAAGACGAACGCCAGCATGGTGGCCATATCGGGGGCGATCATCCCGGAGCCCTTGGCGATTCCGGCGATGTGCGCCGCAGTTGATTCGATACGTGCTGCTGAGCCCTTGCTGAAGGTGTCGGTTGTGCGTATCGCAGCGGCAGCGTCGGCCCACGCCGCCGCGTCGGCGATGTCGAGATTGTCTACCAGGACCGGAAGGCTGCTGCTCAAGAGGTCATCTGGGAGGGGCTCGCCGATGACTCCGGTGGATGCCAGGTAGACCCGATCGACATCAACTCCCAGTGCCTGTGCCACGGTCTGCGCGGTGAGCGTCGCGCTGGCGGTTCCTGCCGCTCCGGTGAAGGCGTTGGCGTTGCCCGAGTTGCACACCAGGGCCCGCGCCGTGCGGTTTCCCTCGTTGAAGATGTGCCGACACCATTCCACGGGTGCGGACGGGCACTTCGAGGTGGTGAACGTTGCGGCCACGGTGGTGCCTTCGGCCAGCGAGGCGAGAAACAGGTCCTCTCGGTCCTGGGAGCTGATTCCGGCGGCGTAGGTGGCCAGTTGCACTCCCGCGATGGGGGGAAGGTCGGGGAACGACTTGGGCGCTAGGGGAGAAATGGATTCAGACATGAGCAGATCAGGGGTTCTAGGGGAATAGTCCGGCGGTGGGCAGGCCTGTGTGTTCGGGAAGTCCCAGAATCGCATTGGCGCATTGGATTCCCTGTCCCGACGCTCCTTTGACCAGATTGTCGAGCGCGCCGATGGCGATCACCGTCTGAGTCCGCTGGTCGACTCTGGCGGTCAGATGGACGGTGTTCGAACCGAGCGTCGCCTTCGTCGACGGGGGCCGCTCGTCGACGACCACGAACGGTTCTTCAACGTACGCCTGAGCCAGGCATTCGAGCGCCTCGTCGGTTGTCGCTGGAGTCTCGCCGACGGCTCCGTAGCAGGTGGCGAGGATCCCGCGGTTCATCGGTGCGAGATGCGGTGTGAAGAGGACCTGGGTCTCGGTCCCGGTGAATCCCGATATCGCCATCTCGATCTCAGGTGTGTGACGGTGGTTCAGCAGTCCATAGGCGCTGAAGTTCTCGTCGACCGTGCAGAACGAGGTGTTGTCCTTGGGGGGGCGTCCCGCACCGGAGACGCCGCTGGCCGCGTCGACGATTATCCCCGTCGGCTTGACGATCCCGTCTTTGACCAGAGGTGCCAGGGCGAGGGAGGCAGTGGTGACATAACACCCGGCGACCGCGGTCAGTTCCGCTCCCGCCAGCCGATCGCGGAACAGTTCGGGGAGCCCGAACACGAACTCGCTCAGCAGTTCAGGAGCCTGGTGCGGTTCGCCGTACCACGTCGGGTAGATGCTCGGGTCGTTGAACCGGAAATCCGAGGACAGGTCGATGATGTGTTTTGCCTTGCCCCTCAGCCGTGGCACGAGGGTCTGCGCATGTCCATGGGGAAGCCCCATCAAGACCAGGTCGACTGATTCTTCGATGGTGTCGATCAGGTCGTCGTCGTGCGGCGCGAAGGTCATGGCGCCATAGGCTGAGGCGAGACTCGGATAGAGGTCTGCTATCGGTCTTTGGGCTTGGGATTCGCCCGTTGCGATGACCACCTCGAAATCGGGATGGGCCGCGCACAAGCGCAGGAATTCCGCCCCGGTGAAGCCGGAAGCGCCGATGACCGCGACCTTATTGTCACCGGGCGTAGCCGGAGCCGCGTTCGCTTCTTGGGCCGTGACCATGAGTTGACTATAGCCGGATCGTATGATTATGCAACTATTCGTAAACTTATGCTGCCATCTTCTGCTCGTGTTCGCTGCGCTCACGGGGCCGCTCGAGCCACAGCCACGTTCGGTCGGTGTTCGTGTGTGGCATCAAATCGCTCGGCCTCCGGGTCAGGCGAACAGTTCCGGAACGATCGGACATTCACGGCGAAACCGAAGCTCGCTGACCGGATGCGACCCGGAAGGACCGACCACGGAATCGACACAGTCGAGCGAAGCCACCTCCAGAGCAGCCTCCGAACCATGATAGGCGCCGCGCCCCCGCTGGTCGCGCAGCGCCAGGTCCCGCGCGCCGGTCCACATCTGGTCCAGCATCACCCTGCCGAGACCAGCGACCAGCCACACCGGGGTCCCCTCCTGGCGAGCAGCCAGAACTGCGTCGCGTGCGCCTGAGCGCAACAGGGCCTCGCGGTCGCCGACCACGTCCGCTTCCAGAATCACCAGGTCCACACTTCGATCGGGCCGAGCGACCGACGGATCTTCTACGCCGGGCGGGACGGCCAACGTCAGATCAATGTCCGGCCTCCAGCGCGCCGCCTCGCGGCTCACCTCGCTGAATCCCACCGACAACACCGATGCCTCGCTGGGAATCCGGTTGGCCAACTCTTCGGCGGTGCGGTCTCTCTGCAGCGCAACAACGCTGTCGTAGGCCTCGGTCACCGGATCGCTCCCCGACAAGATCCGGGCGCACACCCACACCAGCGGGCCGCACTCCGGGCGACGTTCGACCAGACGTTTGCAAGCGGTCAGCAACTCCATCGGATCGTAAGCAAAGTCCGCCAGCGCGTACGCGGCCTCACACACCAGCGGCACGGTCGACGCATCACCGGTTCGAGCAACATATCGGAGACGCTCAACCGGATGCACGCAGACAATCGTAGTCCCGCCTCACCAACCGCCGACTTGTGTGACCAGATGCGGCCGGCGCAGCGCGCGTAGTGCCAACCAAGATCCGGGCTAACTCAGCTCTGGGCCAACCAAAATCTGGGCTAACGTTACTGCGTGATTTCTACTCCCGAGCTTGAACTTGACCCGGTCGGCGGCGACAGCCGTCCCCTCTCCGACTGGCTCACGACTTTCCCCCTCGCCTGCGTCGTGCTCGACCCGTTCACCCACGAGAGCGCCTGGATCCTCGACACCTCCAAGCGGATCCTCGAGGGCTTCCGAGAAGCCGATTGCCGGCCGTGCTGGGTCCTCACCTGCTCAGGTATTGACGCCAGAACGTTCCTCGGACCCTACGCCGATGAAGTCCTGGCCTTCAGCGACCCGACACGCGCTATTGCCAAGGGCTTCGGCGTGCAGTTCGCTCCCGCGTTCCTGCTGGTCCGCCAGGACGGAGCGGTCACCGCCAAAGCTGAAGGGTGGGACCCCGAGACTTGGCGTGAAGTAGCCGACGCGACCGCCGAGTTGACCCACTGGTCCCGTCCCTCCATCCCCGCCGAAGGCGACCCCGCCCCCTACCCCGGCACCCCCATCGACGGCACTGTCGAGCCGTGGAGCGCCTGATTGATGAACAGATTGTCTGACCGGCTGTCCACACGGGTTGGGGGCGTTCCCGTCCTGAGGCGCCGCGGCATCGTTTCGATGGTCGCGATCCTGGTGGCCTTCGGTCTTTGGGCATCGGCATGCGGCGACTCCGACAACACCGCACTGGGCGACGGATCGCTCGGCATCGTCACCGTGGAGGAGGGCGATGCCGTTCAGATCCGGTCGATCAGTGAGTTCGACCTTCCCGATAACGGTGCGCTGGACTATGTCAATGTAGTTGAGATCGCCATCGAAGACTACGGGCCGATCCATGGCGAGTTCACCGTAGAGCTCGGCGACGGCATCAACGACCCGTGCTCGGCTGACGACGGTCCAGACACAGCCGAAGCCGCACTGGCCGAGGGGAGCGTTCTGGGCGTGATCGGCACATCATGCTCGGCAACCGCCACCACCGCGGTGCCATTGATCACCGCTGCGGGGCAGGTGGTGATATCCATGTCGAACACCTCGCCACTGCTCACCTCGGATCTGGCCGGAACGACGGCTGAGTACTACCAGCCGGGGTATTATCGGACCGCTCACAACGACCTGTACCAGGGTGCGGCGGTATCGGCCTTCGTGCACGACTCGCTGGGACCTCAGATGGTGGCGGTCGTCCACGAGGGCGACGCCTACACCGAAGGGCTGGCCCAAGCATTCAGTGACGCCTTCAAGAGCCGGGGCGGTACGGTTACCGACTTCGTTGAGGTCGACCCGGACGCGACTGACCTGGCCGAGGTGTTGAGTGGGATCGCGGCCCATGAGCCGGCCGCGCTGTTCTTCTCGCTAAACCAGGACTCGGGCGAGTTCACGGAGGCTGTGAGGCAGCATGGGGGCTTTGAGGACACAATGCTGCTGTCGGGCGACGGAGTCCTTCACTACTCGTTCTTGGAAAGGCCCTCGTCTCGTGGGGTGTTCATCTCCGGCCCGGACCTGGACTTCGGCAACAACACGAACCGGGCCACCGGCATGAACGCCGAACAGGTGACAGAGCGGTTCATCGACGAAACGGGAGAACCTCCCGTCCGGGCATTCTGGGCCCATGCATACGACGCCACCACGCTGCTGTTGGACGCCGTCACCGCCGCCTCAAGGCTGGATGGCGACAAGCTTGTGGTTGACCGGGCGGGAATCCGCCAATACCTCGACCAAGTTCAGGACTACCAGGGAATCATCGGCGAAATAGCTTGCGACGAGTTCGGAGACTGCGGCTCCGGGAAGATTGCCATCATCGAACATCTAAACCCCAGCGACCCGGACGCCTCGTGGGACAACGTGGTCTACCGATTCTCCCCGTGATCGAGGCGACAGGAGCCGCTGAAGGCCTCCAGAACTAGTCGGCGGTCGCCCTGTTGTGCTCACGGCGTTTGTTCCAAGACACAACCGAAATCCCCGTGAAAACAATTGCGAGAGCTGTGACAGTGAACAAGAACACCGGCGAGACTGATGAACCGCGCCAAGACAGCCAAGAATAGACCACTGCAAGAAACACGCTGAGAACGGCTTGGCTCCGAGCCTTGACAAGGGTCGTCTCCGACAGCCAGAACCGCTGCAGGCGCGTTAGTTCACCGCTCTGCGAGTCAGCCATGGGTCGAGTGTAGCCGAGGCAACTCGCCAGCATCCTCGCAGACCCCGAGGCCTCCGGAAACGACGTCTTCGTGGCGGACGAACTGCTTCTCAGCGCCAACATCGCCGCGGCCGGGGTCCTTCCCATGTGCCAGGACACCGATACCGTGGTGGTGATGGCAAACGGGTGCCCGAGGGGTCACTTCCGTCGACGGAGTGTCTTAGCAACTCTGGTGTGGAGGGTCCTCCCATGGGTTGATGAGATCAACACCCATGTCCTTCAGGTCTTTGATGTTGCGTGTTGCCACCGCCATGCCGCGCGACCGGGCGATGGCTGCAATCTGGGTATCGGCTTGGGCGGCTGGTCGACCAGTCGCGCGCCGCTCCGAAGCGATAGTTGCGTAGGCACGTGCCGCGGCACTGTCGAAGGGGAGAATGTGACCCGCGAGATCCTCACGAAGCATCAGATCAACTGCCGAAGCCAACATTTCCCGGCGACGGCCTGCGGGCAGAATGGCTACTCCATAGCGAAGCTCGGCCTCGCCGATCGCCGTCACAAACAGCGTCTGAGCATCTTGGTCAGCCACCCAGGCCGTAACGGCCGGATCAGGAGTTCGTCGCATCAACTCCGAAACGACGTTGGTGTCAAGGACGATCAACTGCGCCGCTCAATCGAAACGGGGTGGTTCTGGCATCGGTGCACGTTGCGGAATCTCCAGTTCGACCCCACCCAAAGGCGCGAATCGGTTGCGGAGTGTCGTTGCGAGATCTGTTGAGTTCTGCTCACGCTCAACCGCCTCGCGGATGATCGAACGCGCTTCTTCCTCCATTGAGCGACCGCGACTAGCCGCCCGCACACGCAGGCGCGTCTTCACTTCATCATCAAGATTCCGAATCGTGATACTCGCCATCCTTCTCACCAACGTTCATGGTTCTTACTGTGCCTACAACCTATCCATACAGTGATTGCAATGCAATCACTGTATGGAGGCCGAGTGGAGACCTGGTCGCAACCGGCACGGCCGGGGTGCTCTGAAGGGTGGCGGGGATAGTAGCGTGGCGGGATGGCTGAGTTTGCGTACTCTGATCTGCTGCCGCTGGGGGCCGACGACACCGAGTACCGGCTGATCTCAACTGAGGGGATCTCAACCTTCGAAGCCGACGGACGCACATTTCTCAAAGTTGAGCCCTCGGCAATCCGATTGCTCACCCGTGCCGCGATGAACGACATCGCCCACTACCTCCGCACCGAGCACCTCGAGCAGTTGGCCAACATCCTCAAAGACCCCGAGGCCTCCACCAACGACGTCTTCGTGGCACACGAGTTGCTTCTCAACGCCAACATCGCCGCGGCAGGGGTCCTCCCCATGTGCCAGGACACCGGCACCGCCATCGTGATGGGCAAGAAGGGCGACCAGGTCGTCACCTACGGAGATGACGGCGAGGCGATCTCTGCGGGAGTGTTCGACACCTACACCGAAACAAATCTGCGCTATTCACAGTTGGCGCCGGTGTCGATGTTTGAAGAGCGCAACACCGGCAACAACCTCCCCGCACAGATCGAGATCTACGCCAAACCTGGAAACAGCTATGAATTCCTGTTCATGGCCAAAGGCGGAGGATCGGCCAACAAGTCCTTCCTGTTCCAGAAGACCAAGGCCCTGCTCAACGAAAAGTCGCTGCTGGACTTCCTCGACGAGTCGCTACGAGCCGTCGGCACCTCCGCCTGCCCGCCTTACCACCTCGCCCTCGTGGTCGGCGGCACATCAGCGGAGTTCAACCTCAAGACCGCCAAACTGGCCTCAGCCCACGACCTCGACACGCTGCCAACCTCAGGCAACGCCGATACCGGCCACGGTTACCGGGACCTCGAATGGGAGAACAAGGTCCTGGAGCAGACCCGCGAATTCGGAATCGGAGCGCAATTCGGGGGGAAGTACTTCTGCCACGACGTGAGAGTGATCCGACTCCCCCGCCACGGCGCATCCAACCCGGTGGGGATCGCAGTCAGCTGCTCGGCCGACCGCCAGGCCAGAGCCAAAATAACTGCTGAGGGGATTTTCCTCGAACAACTCGAAACCGATCCGGCGCGGTTCCTTCCCGATGCAGCCGCCGACGACCTGTCGAGCGAGGTCGTCACGATCGATCTCGACCAGCCGATGGACGGGATCCGCAACCAGCTGACCCGCCACCCGGTGAAGACACGGCTGTCTCTGAACGGCACGCTCGTCGTCGGCCGCGACATCGCCCACGCCAAGATCGCCGAGAGGCTCGACCGCGGCGAGCCGATGCCCCAGTACCTCCGCGACCATGCGATCTACTATGCGGGGCCCGCCAAGACGCCGACGGGTTACGCCTCTGGTTCCTTCGGGCCCACAACCGCGGGCCGCATGGACTCCTATGTCGCAGAGTTCCAAGCTGCAGGCGGGTCGATGGTGATGCTGGCCAAAGGCAACCGGTCCCGCGAGGTGACAGAGGCGTGCGCCCGCTACGGCGGGTTCTACCTGGGATCGATCGGCGGCGCAGCGGCCCGCTTGGCGGAGGATTCGATCCGCTCGGTTGAGGTGCTCGAGTACCCGGAGTTGGGTATGGAGGCGATCTGGAAGATCGAGGTAGAGGACTTCCCAGCTTTCATCGTCATCGACGACAAGGGCAACGACTTCTACTCCGAAGTCAGCACCCCTGTGAGGCTCCGTTAACGCCAGGCCACCCTCGCGGCACCCGAAACTGCGCTTGAGCGCTGGACCGGTTCAGGGCCTAGGCCGCTGTGCTCAGTTGATCGGTTTCAGGCCGTCCCGCTGCGTTAGCGACCACAGTGACGGCCCCCTCGTGACGCCGACTCTTTGCACGATTTGGTCCCAATGTCGGTTGATGAGTGCCGTCATCTGGGACTTGTTCATGTTCTTGGTGTCCGTTAGGAACACCGCTCTGACCTCAGACCGCATCAGGTGTTCACGCTCAACTTTGTTGCGACGGATCCACTTGTCCCGCGTGATGAATATCAGGTCACGACCATTGGTGCCGAGCGCGTCGAGCAGGTCCGGGTCTTTGGTGGACAGCGGTATCTCCGGGATCTCAGGGTGGCCGACCCAGTACACGACTCCCTCGTGGAGGGCGTCCAACTCCTGGGCGACGCCCAGCATGTTCTCGTCAATGAAAACCCCATCGAAAGTGCCGCCTTGGACCATAGGAGCAAGAGTTCATGCAATCCGCGAGCATCGAAGAACATCGGCGATGTCGCTTTCGCTGATGTCCCATGTCGCCCTGATGTCATCGCGGGTTTCACCTGCGGCTATCGCTTCGGCAATAGCCGAGACCCGCAAACGCCGACCCCGGATCGTGGGTTCGCCGAAGCCGTACTCGGGGTCGAGCACCACGTTGTGGGTGCCGAACAGGCCGAAGCGGCGCACCTCATCGGTTTCCTCGTACTCTGCGTCTTGTTGGAATCGTTGGACTTCCATCGAGAGCAGGACGTTCTGGTTGGTGCGCAACACGAACCGCAGCGACGGGCTCAGCACCATCTCGTCTTGGATTCGCAAAACCAGGTCCCGGCCGTCTTCACTGAGAAACGGCCGAGCGGTCGCGAGCGGGTAGTCGGTCCCGAACTCTGTACGCAGAGCCATGATCGCTGGCCGCATCCGTATGATCCCGACACCGCGGCTTCGGTATTCGGCGATCAGGCGTGTTTCGACGAACTCACCCCATGTGACCACGTCGGAGCCGGTTGTCTCCTCCCGCACCAGCGGCTCATACCGGCGACCGCGACGCTCATAGCCGTCGATCCAACGCCGAGCGGTGCCGACGCCCAAACCAAGCAGGCGATCCACCTGGCCCATCACGTAAACCTCGCGATGAAGCAGGGACGTGACTCGAACCATAAGAACCTCCAGCGACGAATACTCGCCGCGAGAGTACCACGGGCACGACCACAGACCACGCCTGCCGGAGTAGACCAATGAGGTTCCCCCGCTGGCTTGGGCGCCCGAATCTGCCCGTGAGCGCTAGGCCGGCTCGCTCGTCACCAACTCGACGATCAGAGGACGCTGCGGTTGGCCCGTGGTCTGGGTGCGGGGAATCTCATCGACCACTACCAGCCTCCGCGGGTGCTTGAATCTGCTCAACCTCCCCTCGCATCGGGCCTGGAGATCGCTTAACTCGGGGGCGTGCCCCGGTTCGGCCACAACCACCGCACACACCACCTCACCCCAGCGGGGATCGGGGACCCCGACCACCACAACGTCTGCTACGCCTGCCGCATCGGCCAGCACACCCTCGACCTCGCTCGGGGCGACCGCCTCGCCACCGGAGCGGATCAGGTCAGACACTCTGCCGACAATGTAGAAGTAGCCCTCATCGTCGATCTCGGCGAGGTCGCCCGTGCGGTACCACCCCGCCTCGAAGGCGGCTTCAGTTTCTGCGGGGTTGTTGAAGTAGCCGTCGAAGAGCAGAGGACTCCGCACCAGCAGCTGTCCCGTCCCGTCGAGACGCAGATCCGTCGAAACGCTCGGCACCCCGATACTGCCGGGCTTGGAATGAATGTCGCGGTCCTCGAGCCCGCAGACGTTGCCAGCCTCGGTGGAGCCGTAGAAGACCCGGATATCGGCGTCGGCAACGAGACCTCGAATCGCCTGCAGCAGCGCGAGCGGCGTGGCGGACGTGCCCGTATCGGCGAAGCGTAAGGTTGCCAACGGGCCGACCGCAGGATCGACACCGTCGAGATGCTCGATCATCCGTCGCCACAGTGCGGGGATCATGTTGAGACGGGTGGCCCCATGGTCAGCGACTGCTGTGGCGATCGTGCCGGGGTTCGTGTCGGTGGTGAAGACCACCCCGTCACGGGCGTGCCACTGTTGCAGCGCAATGAGCCAGGGAGCGACATGGAACAGGGGGTAGACGCACACGCTGCGGCCGCGGGGCTCGAACTGCGCGCCGGGGTGCGTGCGCAGGAACTGGGCGCGATGCGACACCATCGCGGCCTTGGGAGCGCCCGTGGTGCCGCTGGTGAACACCATCAACTGGGCTTCGCGATCCGAGAATTCGGGAGCATCGGCCGGCGGCTCCGGGTGAGGGTCGTGCTCAGCAAGGCCTTCCCAGTCGATGACCGCGGCCTCGAACCGGGAACCCAGACGGACCGCCGCGACGTGTCGGTCCCCGGACGCGACGATCACCGTCGGTTCGACCACTGCGAGCGCTTCGTCAACCTCTGCTTCTGCAGCCGCGTGGTTGAGCGGGCAGAACACCACACCCGCCTTGGCGGTCGCTGCGAAGAGAACCGCTGCATCGACACGGGTCGACGTCCACATGACCACTCGGTCGCCGGGGCGCGTTCGGCGGATCAGCCAGTCGGCGGCTCGATCGGAACGCTCGTCGAGTTGCGCGAACGTCAATTCCACGCCTCCGACCGCCACGGCCATCCGCTCGGGCACAGCTCTGGCGCACTGGCGAAAGATCTCACCGACGAACAACTGTTGCACCGCTACCCCTCCTCACCTTCGACTGTATGCAAACAAGCAACGTTCAGTATTGTCGGAGAAACATCTGACCCAAGGAGCAACCGTGAGTACCACCGACCGCGAGTTCGGCGACATCGGCACCAAGGTTCTGTTCGAGAACGATCGAGTTCGAGTCTGGGAGATGCGACTCGACCCTGGCGAGTCGAGCGCGTTGCACCAACACGAGCACGACTACGTGATGATCCAGATTGCGGGCGACAAGGTGTGCGCCGACTTTGAACCCGATTCTCTAGATGAGTTCAACGGCGCGGCCCTGGGCCGAGTGGAGGGCCCAGTGAACAACGGGACAGTGATTTTCGCTCGCAGCGGCGGGATCGAGAGAGCACACAACAACGGCAACGAGCAGTTCTACGAGATCGTGGTCGAACTGCTCGGCTGAGAGTCAGGTGCGATGTCCCTCAGCACTCCAGGGGAATTCGCCACGCCGATCGTGTCGTTGAGATAAGCGGGTGCTTCCTCGGTCTCCACGAACCAGCCGGTGGGACACATGGTGAGGATCTCAACAAAGGTGAATCCCGTTCCCAGAAGTTGCACCTCGATCGCCCGCTCAACCATGCGCTTCGTGCGCGCCACGTTGCCGGCATTGTTGACTGCGCCGCGAGCGACGAATGCGGCTCCCTCCAACTCGGCGATCAGCGAGGCGATGCGGATCGGGTACCCGTGGTCGTCGGTGTTGCGTCCCTCGAGAGTGTTCTTGGTGCGCTGACCGATCGTCGTGGTTGCCGTCATATGCCCACCGGTCTCACCGAACACGCCGTTGTTGAGCAGGACACAGGTGATCTGCTCGCCACGAGCCGCCGCGTGCAGCACCTCCTGGAGGCCCTCGTTCACCATGTCTCCGTCGCCCTGGACGGTGAAGGTCACGAGATTCGGATCAGCACGTTTCGCGCCGGTGGCCACCGACGGCGCACGACCGTGGAGCGCCTGCACAACCTCACAGTCAAGGTTGTTCGAAAAGGCTGTGTAGCAGCCGATGCCGAAGACCGCGAGCGCACGGTTCTTCAGACCCTGCTCGGCCAGAACCTCCATGACCAGCCGCATGGCGATCGGTTCGCCACAGCCGGGGCACAGATGATGAGCGCCCACATCGATCAGTTCGGGTGTGAAGTCGTCGACCAACTTGACGGGAACCTCGGGGGCGCGGCTGGTATCGACTACACGACGATTCTCGAACTCCGACATCAGAACCCCTCTCCCAACTCGCAGCCGGCGCGCCGGCAGGCGTCGACGATCCGCTCTCTGATGATCGGAACCTGCAGGTCCGGGCCGACGCCGAACGCGGAGGAGTCCATCGTCAACCCACCAATGAACTCGACCGGCACAGTGCCGAGGAGAGCCAAGCGCACATCGTCGATCATCTGGCCCGCGCTGTTCTCATAGACCGCCACCGCACGGGCATTGCGGGCAGCGTCCTGCAGTGCCTCGGTCGGGAACGGATACAGACTGACGGGACGCACGAAACCGACCTTCGCACCCTCGGCTCGGAGTTCGGTAACGCAGTAGCGCACGAACTTCCCGGGTGTGCCGAAAGCCACCACGACCACCTCGGCATCGTCGACGAAACCGGTCTCGGTCATCGGCGCGAAGTCGGTCTCCATCGCCGTCAGTTCGACCTCGACTCGGGCGTAGTAGTCGGCGAGGTCGTAGCCGACATCGTCGCGCTGTTTGTAATCGCCCAGCGGACTCAGGAGCTTGGCCGCACCGGTCCCGCCGCTCGACCCGTCCAACGCCCAGTCCTTGGTGGGCAACGGCCCGAAGTCACGGCGCTCGACGACGACTGACTCGTAGGTGTGGGCGATGTAGTAGTCGCCGTAGACCATCACCGGGTTGCGGTACAGATCGGCGAGGTGAAACCCGAGCTGGGTCAACTCCACCGCCTCGGACACGTCCATCGGGGCGAGCACGATCCGGCGTGAATCACCGTGTCCCCCGCGGGTCGCCTGGAAGTAGTCGGCCTGGGACCGTGCCATATTGATGACTAGCATCGGAATACGCGCCAGTGTCAACTCCGCCAACGACTCCTGCATCAAGGCGAGACCCTGACCGGTCGATCCGGTGGCTGTCCGCGTGCCCGTAGCGGCGGCTCCCCACGCCATACCGATCGCTTCGAGCTCGCTCTCGGCATTCATGCAGACGCCTCCGAGCGGCGGCAGCTTCTCGGACATTGACTCGAGTATCTCGGTGAACGGAGTCATCGGATAGCCGGCGAAGAAACGACACCCAGCAACCACCATCGCCTCAGCGATCGCCTCTGAGCCCTCCATCAGCCGGGGCGTGCCGGTACCGGGGCCGACCGCCGTCTCAGTCATGCCGGGGCTCCTCGGCGGGGTGAGAGACGGGCGTTTCATACTTGAAGACCTGGAAGACGAAGTCGGGGCAGATCTGCGAGCAGGCTCGGCAACCGGTGCAACCGGAGAGCAGCACGGGATAGCGGTATCCGCGGCTGTTGAGAGTATGGGTGGTCATCTCCAGCACCCGGGGCGGACATGCGTCAATGCACAACCAACAGCCCTTGCAGGCCTCGGTGTCGATCACTAGCGTGCCACGACTCATGACCGACCCGGCATCGGTCTCCCCCACCCCAGCGGCATCAGGCAGTGACGCGGCAGTCATCGGGACGTCCATGCAGCCGGAATCGGATCGTTTCGGGCCAGTTCGAGGCCGGCCTCGCGGCCCGCTGCGAGCGCCGCCGTGTTGAGCTCGAGGTGTTGGCGGCGATAGGACGGAAGCGCCTCGGCCAGTCCGGCCTCAAGAGCATCGGGACTGAGCAGTGAAGTGGCGGCGGCCACAGCCCCGACCATCACCATGGTGGCGCACACCGCAGTCACGGCCTCGACCGCCAACTCGGTGGCGCCAAGACCGATGACCGAGGCTTCAGTATCGATCCTGTCCTGCACGACTGAGGTGTTGACGAAGACGACGCTGCGCTCGTCGAGCTTGTCCAGCAACCCGCTGAGGTACTGGTGATGCATCGCGATACCGAGCCAGCAACGCGACAACACCGGTGGAGAGTCGATGGGCCCGTCCGCCAACACCAGCGAAGCGTCGGTTGAACCGCCTCGCATCATGCCTCCGTAGCTCCCGAACAGCATTGCGTTGCGGCCGTCGCAGATTGCGGCCCGGGCGAGCACCTGGGCACTCAACTGGATGCCCTGCCCCCCGATTCCGGTGGCAATGAGACTCCGCTCCATCAATCCTCAACTTCGTGGGATGCGCGAGACCGAACCGTACCCCGAAATCGGATCCGTTGCCTCAGTCAACCGCGGTCGGCGAGGTCGTATTCGGCCATGTAGTAGGGATGGTCGGGGTCGAAGGTGGTCAACGTGACAGGGTTGTCGACCCGTCCCTGTGGGCGGCGACCGGTTCCTTGCGCGCCGGTGGCAGCGTCTCCCAACTCTGCGCGTGCGGCTTCGACATGGACCATTATCTCTGCGACCACATCGGGGTTGTCAGCCAGCACGTTGTTGGTCTCGCCCACGTCTGCGGCCAGGTCGAAGAGTTGCGGCATCTCCTCGTCGCCGCCACCGCGCCATCTGTTGTTCTTGGCCAGGTGGAGTTTCCATGTGCCCATTCGGACGGCTTCGAGGGTTGAACCGCCGTAATACAGGAGCGTCTCTCTCGGCGATTCGCTGGAAACGCCCCGTAACAGCCCACTGAGGTCGTGGCCGTCGATCGTTCGGTCGGTCGGCACCTCAGCACCGCACCAGCCGGCGATCGTCGGATAAAGGTCCATGGCGGTGGTGAGCGCTCTGATGGTGGAGCCTGCTGGTATTCGACCTGGCCAGCGCACGATGCAGGGAACCCGGATTCCGCCCTCCCAAGTCGTGCCCTTGACGTCCCGCAACGGAGCGTTGCTTCCCTCTCCGGGGCGGCACAGCGCACCGTTGTCGCTGGTGAAAATAACGATCGTGTCGTCGCTCAGACCCAGAGCCGACAGTTCGGCCATCAGCACCGCCAGGGCCCAGTCGATACAGCGGACCGCTGCTCCATAGGGTCCGTTGCGTGACTCCGCCAGGAACTGCGGTTGCACATAAAGCGGCAGGTGCACATACATGTGCGCGAAATAGAGGAAGAACGGCTGATCACGGTTGTTTCGCATGAATCGGATCGATTCCTGGAGGTAGCGCTCGGTCAGCGCCGCCTGATCGGGCTGGGCCTCGATCACGTCCTCGTCAAGCATCAGCGGAAGGGGAGGATACGAAAACAAGGGCAGTTCGATCCCAAATTCTTCTTTGATCTTCTTGATCTCTTCTTCGCTGAACTTCGCTGCTTGGACTCCCATGTCGTTGCTGTAGGGAAGGCCGTACCAGCCATCGAACCCGTGACGGGTCGGCAAGAACTCGGCCTGGTCCCCGCAGTGCCACTTGCCCACCATCTGCGTCGCATAGCCGGCATCTCCCAGCAGTTTGGCGATTGTGACCTCGCTGGGGTTTAGCCCACCGGCCATCCCGGGGAACAACACATGCATGCCGTCGAAGTCATCGAAACCGATGCGCGGCGGGTAGCACCCGGTCAGCATCGCTCCACGCGACGGCGTGCACACAGCAGAGCCCATATAGAAGTCGGTCAGCCGCGTCCCCTCGGCGGCGAGTTTGTCGATCGCCGGGGTGTCGTGCACCTCAGAGCCGTAGCATCCGAGGTCACCGTAGCCGAGGTCGTCACAGTTGATCAGGATGACGTTGGGGCGACGGTCGTTCGGAGACATGCGAATCACCTGGTGTCGATCAACAATGACTTGATCGAGCGGCCCACGACTCCGTGCCTGTCGTACATCTGTGCATCGGTCTGGCCGACGCCGCGCCGAGCGGTGCGCACCACCGCTGACGAGCCGACCCAGTCGCCCTCTGGCAACCTTGACACCGCGATGTTGAGGTCGGGGTTGACCGACAGATACCTGCGATGGTCCAGGATCGAATTCGCGCTCGGGATCATGTCGGCGACTGCGGCGAGCCCGACCAGCGCAGTGTTGTCCTCGCCTGCGACGAACGGGCGATCGAGACGTGCCCAACTCAACGCCGTTCCCTCGGCGACGTCCTCTCTGTGCATCGTGAAGTTCCGCACAAAATCGAAGCCTTCGAAGATGGCTGTCAATTCGGGGACCTCCTCGGGCTGTTTGGGTGGCAGGTCCTCGGGGCGCGGACCCGCCCCGATCGTCTCTGATGCAAGGTTCTCATCGACACGGATCCGGGTTGCCGTGGCGCGGGCCACGACCTCGTCGGCCACGTTGTAGGAGGCCTCCAACGACTGTACGCGGCGACCGTTTCTCACCACCTCGACTTCGACTTTGGTCGGTCCCATCGGCACCCTGCGGCTCATGTCGATGCTGATTCGGGTGGTGAACATCTCAGCATCAGATTCGACCTGTTCAATCGCCCTGGCGAAGAGCCCCGAGATTGATCCTCCGTGCTGCACCCCGGGGAACCAGGGTCCACAGGCGTTCGGTTGTGGGATCAGCCACTCACCGTCTGGCACGAAGATCGCATCGCTCACGCCGCCGCACACTACCGCCGAACCACCGCCGAGCCGCACTCCGGCAAGGCTGCGCAATAAAGAATACCGCGCGGCATCTATGACGTAACCGGCTCTTCGCACTCATAGTGTTGGGGTGTCCGTTGGCGGGTGCGGGTCTGACTCTGTTTTTCGCTGGCTGCGTGCCTTGCAAACGATCTGTCGGCCTTCACCCGCCAACGGCACGCACCAGCCGGTCCGGGGACGTGACCTAATAGGAGCGTTTGTTCTAGCACCTTGAGTGCACTGTCGGTCATCGCGGCCGGTGGTGCCCATCCATTGGGTTACAAGGAAAGGCAGACGTATTATGGCAGAGGATCAACCGGGTGTCATCGGCGGGGTGGACACACATCGCGACGCTCATGTCGCGGCAGCGCTCGACACGGCTGGGCGACTGTTGGCGGTGGCGTCGTTTTCGGCGACACACATCGGCTACGGGCGACTGTTGAGATGGCTGCGCGGCTGGGGCGAGCTGGGCTGTGTGGGTGTGGAGGGCACCGGCAGCTACGGCGCGGGCCTGGCGCGCTTTCTTCGCGCCGAGGGTGTGGAGGTCAAAGAAGTGATACGCCCGCGCCGTCAGACGCGTCGCGGCGCCAAGTCGGACCCCGCCGATGCTGAGGCGGCTGCGCGTGCTGTGCTCTCAGGCGAAGCGTCGGGACTCCCGAAATCAGCCGACGGTGCGGTGGAGGCGATTCGGATGCTACGTGCCGCTCGCCGCTCCGCGGTCAAGGCCCGCACCTGTGCGATCAACCAACTCAAAGCACTGCTGGTGACCGCCCCCGAGCAGGTCGCGGCCCCGCTGCGAGGCTCAAGGACCGCTGCGTTGATGACCGCGTGCTGTGGGCTGCGGCCCAGCGGCGGCGAAGCCGTCGCCGCCGCGAAGATGTCGATGCGCTGCTACGTACACTAGACATAGCTCCTCCTTATAGAGCATGTCTCCACAAAGGGGGGAACCTCAGAACTCCGTTAGCGGAGTGTCGTGCGCCGGTTACGCTTCCACATCACCAAAGTCAGCACACCCGCCGTTGTAGCAACTGCGGCAGCGCTAGCCCCTCTACCAAGCATTAACACGGCACCTACAGCCAACCCGATCCCGACCACTGCGCCGCTCATTAGCCGAAGGCTAGCTCCCCTCGAAGGCTTGGCCTTTTGAGATTTGCCGCTTCTTGCTGTGCCCATGACTGATGGTTCTAGCAGCCAGTCTCCCCTGTGAGGCGACAAGAAGAGGTATGACTTCGAGCCCCTGTAGCGCGAAGTCAGATGCACAACACCCCTCACCTCACCCGACTCCACCCTCAAACGATGCTCTGAATCACACCGGGTTTCGTGGAGGCTCTGTTCCTTGGGAGGATGGAGCTATGTCAAATTATGGGAGATATCCAGTTGAGTTGCGTGAGCGGGCGGTGCGGATGGTGTTGGAGCATGAACGTGAGCATGGCTCGCGTTGGGAGGCGATCTGTTCGGTTGCTGCCAAGCTGGGGCCGTCGGCGGAGTCGGTGCGTAAGTGGGTGCGCCGTTTCGAGGTTGATGCCGGGTCCCGTGAGGGGGTCACTTCAGCGGAGCGGGCCCGGGTCAAAGAGTTGGAGCGGGAGAATCGTGAGCTGCGCCGGGCGAACGAGATCTTGAAGGCGGCGTCGGCTTTCTTTGGGGCGGAGCTCGACCGCCAGTCCGACCGATAGTGGCGTTCATCGACGTTCACCGCGACCGGTTCGGGGTCGAGCCGATCTGCAGGGTGCTCACCGAGCACGGCATGCGGATCGCCCCGTCAAGCTATTACGCAGCCAAGATCCGAGCGCCGTCGGCGAGGGCGCGGCGAGACGAGGCGCTGTGCGCGTTGATCGCCAGGGTTCATGCCGATAACTACGGTGTTTATGGGGCTGTCAAAGTGTGGGAGCAACTCAACCGCGTCGAGAACATCTCGGTCGCAGGTTGCACCGTGAAGCGGCTCATGAGGCACCTGGGTTTGCGGGGTGTGCGGCGGGGCCGCGCCCCGGTGACCACCACCGGTTCACCGACAGATGATCGGCCAAAGGACCTGGTGGACCGTGATTTTACGGTGCCGGCCCCTAACCGGTTGTGGCTCGCAGACCTCACCTATGTCCGAACGCGCGGCGGCTGGGTGTGCCAGCCGACCTGCGACAGGAACCTCGGGAGCTCGTGTTGTGCGGACAGTCAGGCACCCCGTGCGGTCCCCGAATAGACATCTCGAAGTTGGAACTCAGCCCCCTTCACCCGAGCAGTATTCCAGGCTCTTCGCCGCGGACGATCACCAAGCGCCGTATCGTGGCCGATTCAAGGAACCATCGTCAGATCCCACACGGACGAGAAGGGTGGGCACCACAGCCATGAGCCTCGACTATCGCTTGACTCCGGAACTTCAAGCTCTGCAAGCCGAAGCGAGAGCGGTGGGCGCGGCCGGGACCGCGGCTCACGGCGTACACAACGACAGTTGGATCAACGGGTTCTCAAAGGAGTTCAGCGAGACCATCGCCGCGCAGGGTTGGGTCGGCATCACCTGGCCGGTTGAACACGGCGGCGGCGGGCGCCCGCCGATCGAACGCGTCATCGTGGCCGAGGAACTGATATCCTTGGGTGCACCGATCGCTGCCAGCTGGTTCGCCGATAGACAGTTCGGTCCCTCGCTGATCAGCTACGGCACACACGACCAGCAGGCGGAGTACCTGCCCGGCATCCTCTCCGGCGCCACAACCTGGTCGATCGGCATGAGCGAGCCCGACGCCGGCTCCGACCTCGCCGCCCTCAAGACTTCAGCGGTGCGGGACGGCGATGTGTTCGTGGTGAACGGCCAGAAAGTCTGGACGTCGGGTGCAGCACTTGCCGACTACTGCTATCTGATCTGCCGTACCGATTCGACCGGGAGGCCCCATGAAGGCATCAGCGAACTGATCGTGCCGATGGACCTGCCCGGGATCGAGGTGCGGACCATTCGTGACATGGTCGCCAACACCCACTTCTGCGAGACCTACTTCACCGACGTCCGGGTACCCGTGGAGAATCTGGTGGGGGTCGAGGGCGCGGCGTTCCGTCAGACGATGACCCAGCTTGAACATGAGCGGGGAGGTATCGACCGCCTCGTCTCCAACAAACCGCTTTACAACCATGCGCGTTCGGTCGCCGATGTCGGCGATCCGCGGGTCCGCCAGGAGATCGCTCGGCTGGAGGCGGGATATCGCCTCGGTCGGATCCTCGTCTACCGCGAGACCCTGAGGCAGGCACCGCAGGGTTTCAGCGCTGCCACCAAGGCCTACTGCACCGAGCATCAACAGCGTGTGGCGCAGTTCGCCGCTCGAGTCCTCGGACCGGCGATCACCCTCGATTCATCCCACAGCAAGGCCTTCGCCTACTCGCCCGCGTACACGATCATGGGCGGCACATCGAACATAATGCGCAACATCCTCGGCGAACGCGTCCTAGGACTCCCCCGCGAACCCCGAGTCTGACCGACGGTCGGGCCGGAGGTTCCCACGAAACGAGGTTCCTCGCGGCCCGCATTGCTGCGAACGGGTATAGGGGCCGGCTACGTTTGCAGGGTGCGATCGCTCGCGGACTACCTTGACCTCACCGTCGAGCAGGCGAGATCGCAGTGGGGACAGATCCTGCGCCGACAGCCGAAGCCCCGTCAAGAGACCTACACACCAGTTGAGACGATCTTTTGTTACGGGCTGTTCTTCGTGATGGATCCGCACCGCTTTGGGGGCGGATCAATCCACCGGGCTCCGAAGACCCTGCATGATCTAGCCCGACTGTTCGTGAGAACCCCGGGTTCGCTCAACAGCAAGATGATGAACCTTGATGGGTCTCGGGCCAATGCCGGAGCCCACGAGTGGGAGTTCTTCACTGAGATGGCCGCCGACCCCAGTCAGTTTCTGCTGCTCTACAACACGGCGCTGCTTGGGGCTCGGGACATGGGCATAGGAGTCGACCGGTTGCCGGACTTCCTCTCGCTCGACGGTGTGTCAAGCTTCGACCTTCTCGGGCAGGACGAACTCTCCCAACGCACTCTCGATACCGTGCTCGAGGTGCGGGCAGCAAAGAAGCGGATCCGCAGCCTCGCCGGTGACGAAGTGACCTCTCGTCTGGTGGAACATGAAATCCGCATGGGCCAGCACAGGTTCGCCGGGTCGGTCCTGGACAATTTCGCTCACACATGCGGGTTCTGCGGGTTCGAACCGCGGTCCATCCCCCGCAACAAGTTGCTGGTGGCATCACATATCAAGCCGTGGGCCGACTGCGATGACCGCGAACGGTTGGATCCACTGAATGGTGTGGCTGCGTGCCCAACGCACGACGCTGCTTTCGACACAGGGTTGATCACCGTCAACGGTGGACTCAGGGTGCATCGAGCGCCAAAGTTGGAAACCAGCGTTCGAACCGATCCCGGTGTTGACCAGTATTTCGGGCATGCGTTGAAGCCCACGCTGTACGTTCCCGAACGAGGCCGAGCTCCCAGCGACTCTTATTTGAGTTGGCACCGAGAACGCATCTTCCAGGGGAGCATCGGTCGATAAGGAGAAGGTGACCAAACCGCGGACTCACTCGGCGCGATGGTTAGCCGAGTCGCTATTCCAGCGCGAACTGGCCCGCGAACTGCGGAGGTGACGGCGCCCGCGTATTGGTGGTGGATTAGTCAGCGGACGGGTGGCATGGGAACCTCGGGGGATGAAAGTACGGATCGGCTACGGGATAGGGGCAGTGCCGAAGCTGCTGAGCCGGCCCGACGGGCTCGGCGCGGTGGTTGACGAACTCGACCGGCTCGGATTCGACTCGTTGTGGTTTCCCGAGCGGGTCAACAGCCCACAACTCGACCCGATCGTGGCGATGGCGTACGTAGCCGGGCGCAGCACCCGCTTGAAGTTCGGGCCGGCCGTATCGGTGCTGCCGGGGCGCAACCCGGTCTTGATGGCGAAGATGCTGGCCAGCCTCGACGTGATATCGGGTGGGCGCTGTCTTCCTGCTTTCGGGCTCGGAATCGCCAACACCGCAGAGCATCAGGCGTTCGGTGTTGAGCGGATGCAGCGCGCTCGGTGGCTCAACGAGGCCTTGCCGCTGATGCGCCGCCTCTGGTGCGAGGACGAAGTCGACCACGAAGGTGAGCGCTTCTCGCTGAAGGGTGCGCGGGTCCTTCCCAAACCGATCCAGCAGCCCTTCGAAGTGTGGCTCGGCGGGCAGGCCCCTTCGGAACTTCGCCGCACCGGCCGGCTCGCCGATGGCTGGCTTGCCTCGTTCACCACCCCGGGCCGTGTCGCGGAGTCGATGGTTGTGATCGAACAGGCAGCCCAAGACGCCGGCAGGTCAATGGACCCCGAGCACTACGGGGTGCTGATCCCCTATCTGCCGACGCCTTCGGGTGGCGGTGAGTCCGAGATTCCCGCTGCATTGCGTGCAGTCGTTGCCAGCCGCATGCCAGACACCGACGTGCGTGAAATCGTGGCCACGTCCCAAAGGCGGATCGTGGAGATGCTCGACGAGTACACCGCTGTCGGCGCCTCTAAGTTCGTACTGTTCCCGTTCAGCGAACCCGACGACTGGCACCGGGAACTCGACGCCCTGGCACAGGTCGCGCTGCCGCTCCAGGCCTGAACGGCCGCACTAGTGGTCCGTCGCCGAACAACCGTGCTAACCCAGCCAGACTGAGTACCGTTGCGGATCGTCGAGGCCGAAGCAGTGGGTGCTCCACGCAATCGCTCTTCAGGATTCGAGACACGAAGAGCCAACGGCTCATTGATCACCTCAGGCGAAGGACACGCCGCACATGCTTTGGATTTCGGTCGGGTTTCGACGGTTGTGTCATTGTGTCTAGGGCACTGACTACTGTGCAGTAACAGATTATTCTATACACTGTCATACCCTGTCGTTAGGTTGTAGCCATGTTCGATTCGATGATCCTACAGACCCGGCAGGTGTTGACTTCTGGGCTAACGCGTGGCGAGTTGGAGGCCCTGGTTGCGGGTGCTGGGCGGGTGATGGCGGCGATGGAGGCGATGAAGGCACGGTGCGCGACCGAGACCGAGGCGCTCGATGACGGAGGGGACGCTCAGAACGACCCGGGTCGGGAGTTCGAGGCATTGCACGAATGCGGGGTTCCGAAGTGCTGAACAGTAACCTATTTCATGCAGTTTCATACCTTGTTGTTAGGTTGTGGTCATGTTCGACTCGATGATCCAACAGACCCGGCAGGTCGTGACTTCTGGGCTTAGCCGCGGCGAACTGGAAGGGTTGGTTGCGGGTGCTGGGCGGGCGATCGCGGCGTTGAACGCGTTGCAGACCCGTTGCGCGATCGAGATCGAGGGGCTCGATGATGGCGGGGTGAACTCTAAGGTTGTGTTGCGCGAGGCGGGGCGCATGTCGACTCGTGCGGCGAACAAGGTCGCCAAGACTGCTGCCGGGCTCGTGGATCTGCCCAGACTCGCGGAGTCGTTGGCCAGCGGCGCGATCACTGCTGAACACGCCGAAGTCGCCGTGGGGGCAGCGGCGAAGACTTCGCCTCAACAAGTCGAAGATCAACTGTCGGGTCTTGCTGAGGATTGTTCGGTTGATGCGTTCGCTGAGGCGTCGCGGCGGTGGGTGAACCGCAACCAGCCCGACGACGGAGCCGAACTGTATGAACAACAACGCAACAACCGGTCGTTGAAGCACTGGGTCAACGAAGAGGGCATGGGCGTGCTACTCGCTGAGCTGGACCCGACCAGCTATCAACAGGTACGCAAAGCACTCGATGTCGAGTATGACCGGTTGTGGCGAGACGACGGAGGCCGCGACGGCTCCCCTGATGATGTACGTACACCTCAACAGCGCATGGCTGATGCGTTCGTGGCGCTGTTGACCAACCCCGAGCGCCGCGGACCCGGCACCACCAGGCACCAACTCATCGCGGTGGCTGACATCGAACGCCTACGTGGCGATGACCCCACCGGTGTCGCTGAGATCGTCGGTGGTGAAGCACTGCCGCAGACCGTGCTCGAACGGCTCATCTGCACCGCCGCCGTTACCGGGGTGGTCTTTGACGGTGAGGGACAGCCCATCTGGGTGGGACGCACCCACCGACACGCAACCGAAGCCCAAATCAAAGCCATCATCGCCCGCGACCGGCACTGCAGAGGCAAACACTGCACGGCCGGTCCCGAACGCTGCGAAATACATCACATCAAACCCTGGGAACAAGGCGGACGCACAAACATCGACGAGATGTGCTTGGCCTGCCCACTGTGCCACCACAACATCCACGACCGCGGCTACATCGCCATCAAAACCAAAACCGGCTACCAAATCATCAACCCCAACAACCCACCAAACGGGCCCTGAACAGAACCATCAGGGACTTGCCCTTCGGACTCGACTCCGCCTCTCCGCGGTTGAGAATGCCCACCATGAACCAGGGAGCACCACCAGAAACTCACCCTGCGACTCGGCAGCAACTACCTAAGACATCTGCTGGCAACGAGACACCAACAGAAACCCACGCTTCGGCTCAACTGCGGTTCGGCAGCAACTACCTAAGACATCTGCTGGCAACGAGACACCAACAGAAACCCACGCTTCGGCTCAACTTCACCGAGTTGATCTCCCGCAGCAGCACCTCGCAACAAGAGGGACCAACAGAAACTCACCCTACGGCTCGACTCCGCCCTTCCCCTATTGACTCCACCGCTGCAAAGAAGCCAAAGCCGTATCAGTCACAGGACACGACAGAGTTGCACTTGCCAGATCCGCTACGAACTGCACAGGCATCACCAGCTGAACATGATCAATTGGACCGCTAGAGGCGATCGAATGCCTGCTCTAGGTCGCCGAGGAGGTCGTCGAGGGCCTCGAGGCCCACGCTGAGACGAAGCAGGTCATCGGCCACTTCCAGAGGCGAACCCGCCGCTGATGCATGGGTCATCGCGCCGGGATGCTCGATCAACGACTCGACCGCTCCCAGCGACTCAGCCAACACAAACACTTGAGTGCTCGCCGCCAAGCGCATCGCTGCATCCGCTCCTCCGGCAACCCGAAACGACACCATCCCGCCGAAGTCGCGCATCTGGCGAGCCGCGATCTCATGGCCCGAGTGATCGGCAAGGCCCGGATAGAACACTTCAACCACCTCAGGCCTGCCGGTCAAGAACTCGGCCACGGCACGGGCGCTGTCACAATGGCGATCCATCCGCACCGCCAGCGTCTTGAGGCCTCGCAAGGTGAGGTAGTTGTCGAAGGGACTGCCGACCGCGCCCACTGCCTTCTGCAGAAACTCAAGTTGTTCCGCAAGCTCGGTGTCGTTCAGCGCCAAGAACCCGCCGACCACGTCTGAGTGGCCGCCGCAGTACTTTGTGGTCGAGTGGACCACCACATCGGCCCCCAGCGTCAACGGCTGCTGCAGGTACGGAGTGGCGAAAGTGTTGTCCACAACCAGCCTTGCGCCGACGCTGTGCGTGACTTCGGCAACCGCGGCGATGTCGATAACCGTCAACGAGGGGTTGGTGGGCGTCTCCACCCAAACGACCTTCGTCGCCGACGGAAGTGCCTCACGCAAGCCGGCCAAGTCTGTCAAGTCAACCGCAGACCAGGTGATGCCCATCGGGACCAGCACATGCGCGATCAGACGGAACGTCCCGCCGTAGGCATCGTCGCCCAACACAATGTGGTCACCCGGGACCAGCGTGCGCAGAAAAGTGTCCTCAGCGGCCATGCCGGAAGCGAAAGCCAGCCCATGGTCGGCAGCTTCAAGCGATGCGAGACACTCCTGCAGCGCCGTGCGTGTCGGGTTCGAAACCCGGGCATACAAGTAACCCCGGTTCACGCCGACTTCCTCCTGCACGAAGGTCGTCGCCAGCGAGATCGGCGTGACCACCGCCCCACTGCTCACATCGTGGGGTTGTCCGGCTCGAATAGCCCGAGTCTCAAAACCCCAGGCTTGCGCGTCGGCAAAGATATCGTCAGCCACCGGAGTCACCTTTCGACAGGAACGACAACACATCGCTCGAAGAGATCACCGCGCGGGGTCGCCCACCATCGAGCACCAGCAACGCCGAACACGACTCCAACATCTCGACCGCAAACGCGATCGGTTGCCCCGAACCGACCGTGCGCAGCTTCGGACCCATGATGTCCTCGACCGTCTTGTCGAGCACCGCATCGTTACCGAAGGCTAGATCCATGACTCGCAGTTCACTGACCGACCCCATCACCTCGGCGTTGGCCAGCGGCATCTCGCCCTTGGCCACCGGCAGTTGCGAGACCCCGTGGTCACTCATCGTCTGCACCGCTTCGCTGACAGTGGCGTCAGGCTGCACATAAAGCAGATCCGGAACGTCTTCACGGCGCGAGTCGAGCACATCGGCGACCACAGGTCCCGATCCCCGCAAGAACCCGAATCCGGCCATCCACTCATCGTTGAAGACGGTGCTCAGATAGAGCCGCCCGTTGTCGGGAAGCAGCACGACCACCAGATCGTCGGGACCGCACTCACGTGCAACCTGGACCGCAGCATTGACCGCGGTGCCACAGGACCCTCCGATCAGCAGCCCTTCGGACTCGGTCACCTCACGAGCGGTCAGAAAGGAGTCTCGGTCGCTCACTGCGATGGTGCGGTCGACGATCGAGACGTCGTAGGTGTCGGGAAAAAAATCCTCGCCGATCCCCTCAACGAGATAGGGACGACCGCTGCCTCCCGAATACACCGACCCCTCCGGATCAGCCGCGATGATCTGCACATCGGGATTTCGATCCTTCAGGTACCGACCGACGCCGGTGAGCGTTCCGCCGGTCCCTGCGCCCGCAACAAAATGGGAGATCCGGCCGCCGGTCTGGCGCCACAACTCAGGCCCTGTCGTCTCCAAGTGGGCTTGAGGGTTGGCAAGATTGTGGTACTGGTTGGGCCGGAACGCTCCAGGGATCTCCTTCACGAGCCGCTCAGCTGTGGAGTAGTAGGAGGCCGGGTCATCAGGAGCGACAGCGACCGGGCAGATCACAACCTCCGCGCCGTAGGCCCGGAGCAGATCGACTTTCTCCGCCCCCACCTTGCTAGTCACTACGAAGATACAGCGGTAGCCGCGCTGGGCTGCCACGATCGCCAGCCCGATACCGGTGTTGCCCGAAGTCGGCTCGACGATGGTGCCGCCCGGTTGAAGCAGACCCTCCCGTTCAGCAGCGTCGATCATGGCGATCGCAGGGCGGTCCTTTGAACTGCCCCCGGGGTTCACAGCCTCAATCTTGGCTACGACCGGACACGGCAGGCCCTCGCTGATACGTCGAAGCTTGACAAGAGGGGTGTTGCCAACCAAGTCAAGCACCGAATCGTGAATCTCCATCGCAGTTCCTTGAATTTGTGACGGTAGCCGTATTGTGGCATCAACTCTCGGTGCCAGCGGACTCAACCAGCGTATGCCCCTTGAGTTCGATCACGATAGTTTCTGATCGCTTGCCAACATGGAGAGGTGACAAATGTCTGACAAGGGAGCGTCCGACAAGGGAGCGTCTGACAAACCGGGGTTGCTCTCGGGCGTGCGCGTGATCGAGTCGAGCCTGCTGGGGCCCGGACATGTGGCAACGTTCCTCGCCGATCTCGGCGCCGATGTGATCAAGGTCGAGTCTCCGGCCGGTGACTACATCCGTGCGATGACCTGGCCCATCGTCAACGGCGTGTCGCTGCTGCACCTCCACACCCACCGCGGCAAACGGAGCGTCACACTCAACTTGAAGACCGATGAGGGCAAACAGCTCTACCGCGACCTGGTAGCCACCGCGGACGTGGTCTTGGAGGCGATGCGGCCCGGCACCCTGGCCCGCCTGGGGCTCGGCTACGAAGATCTGAAGGCGGTCAACCCGAAGATCATTTTCGCCACGCTCTCCGGTTACGGATCAACCGGCCCGTACCGGGACATGCCAAGCCACGGCATCGCATACGACACCTGGTCGGGCATAGTCCAGCCGGTCACCGACGACGAAGGGTTCACCCGCATCCCTCCGACGATGCCCAACGTGGGGATCAACGTAGGCCCGATGGTGGCGGCGATGGCGATACTCGCCGGCATCATCTCCGCTCGTGAGACCGGTGAGGGATGCTCGATGGAGATGGCCCAGTCAGACGCCGCCGCCTACATGGACTGGTACCGGATCGAGTCCGAAAGGGCATATCTGCGGCCCGAGGACGAAGTCACCGGCAACCCTTCAGACGACTACGTGCGCCGCCCCGCCGGTTTGGCCGGCATGTGGGAGGGCGTCCGCTACCAGATGTACGAGTCGACCGACGGCCATGTCCTGTTCATGGCTTCTGAACAGGCATTCTGGAAGAACTTCTGCGAAGGGGTCGGGCGCATGGACCTGTTCGAGCGCTGGCCGGGCTCCACCTATGCCGATCACGCTCGCGGCAACACCGAACTTCAGCGTGAACTCCAACAGATCTTCAAGACTCGCAGCAGCCGGGAATGGCTCGATTTCGCCAACGAGAACAACACGACAATCGCACCGGTCAACACGCCCGCCAACATCGGCGACGACCCGCAGTTCCAGGCCCGCATGGGTTTCTACCCGACCGAGGAACTCGGCTGCGAGCAGTTGCCGCTGCCGGTGTTCGTCGACGGCGAGGCGCTCCCCTGCCCGACGATGGCACCAACCGTCGGAGAGCACAACGACGACGTGATGGCCACAGTGCTCGACAAGTCCCCCGGCGAGATCGCCGCTCTTCGAAACGCAGGCGCCTTCGGCTGACCGCGGCGTTCCTGCCCGATCACTGTTCCAGCGTACCCGTTCACTCATGCACCGTCTCGGCAGGATCCGTCACTCAAGCACCGGCTAGGCGTGCGTTCAGCTCTCCCCAAACGGGTACCGCGGCTCCGGTTGCGCCCGACGGAAGCAGCGCGGAGTTGGCGCAGGGTTGGCAGTGGGGGCGTCGGCCTGCGAACGTTGGGGCATGTCGATCGCAGAACAATTGGCTGATCCCGGTGTCTGGCAGTTCACCGACGGCCAAAGCGCCCTTCAAGCCCAAGAGACCGCTGCCCGTATCGAGTCGCTCGGGTATTCCGCTCAATGGTTCGGCGAGGCGATGGGCAAGAACGCCTTCGTCAACGCCGCAACCCTGATCTCCGGCACCCAACGGTTGATCATCGCAACCGGAATCGCGGGCATCCACCTGCGTCATCCAGCAGCAATGCAGCAGGCCGGACTGGACCTCGCGGAGCTCTCGGGAGGTCGCTTCCTACTCGGGATCGGAGTCTCGCACGCTCCCATGGTCGAAGGGCTTCGCAACCTGCCCTACGAAAAGCCGCTGTCCACGATGCGCACCTATCTCGAGGCAATGCAGGGCGCGCTCATCATGCCCGCTCCCAAGGTCGAGCCGCCGCCCGTCGTGCTCGCCGCGCTCGGCCCGAAGATGCTCGCATTGTCCGCTGAGAAGGCCTCCGGCGCCCACCCCTACTGGACCACACCGGAGCACACAGCCCAAGCCCGCCAGATCATGGGGCCCGACTCTCTATTGTGCGTGGAACAGAAGTGCGTGTTGACCACCAACCGGGAGCTTGCGCACGCCAGAGCAAATGAGCAGCTACAGATGTACGCCACTCTCCCCAACTACCGCAACAGCTGGCTCCGCCTGGGTTTCAGCGAGGAGGAGATCGACTCGCGCGCCGCTCGTTTCGTGGACGCGGTCGTGGCCTGGGGAACAGAAGACGACATTGCGGCGCGTATCTCTGCGCACTACGACGCCGGGGCCTCCCATGTCTGTATCCAGGCTGTGCCTGCCGACGGGAGCCGCGGGGATCCCGACTGGAACCTGCTCGAAGCCCTAGCTCCCCTTTCAAGATGACAAGATGGGCACGATGACCAGATGGGCGCGATGACCAGATGAGTTCAGCACCCTCGGGAATCAACCCCGACACTGTGACCGAATGGATTCTGACGCGTCGGCCTGATCTAGCCATACCGCTCGAATTCGACTTGATCACTGGCGGAGCCTCCAACCTCACCTTCGCGGTCCATGACCAGTCGGGCACGAAGCTGGTGCTGCGGCGCCCTCCGACAGGCCACATCCTGCCCCGTGCCCACGATATGGCACGCGAGCACCGCATCATCTCCGCGCTGCGGGACACCGATGTTCCGGTCCCCGAAACCGTCGGTCTCTGCACCGATGACTCCGTCAACGGTGCTGACTTCTACGTCATGGAGTTCGTCGAAGGCTCGATCGTCTTCAACGAGGCCGACGGCAACGCTGCGGACCCCGCATTGCGACCGGTGATGGCGAACTCCCTCACCGACACGCTCGCAGCGCTCCACAAGATCGATCCCACCTCGGTCGGGCTCGGCGACCTCGGACGCACCGAAGACTATTGCGCCAGGCAGTTGCGCCGTTGGAAACGCCAGGTGGACAACGGTTCAGACCGAGGGATACCTCTGTTCGATGACCTGCACCGGCGGCTGGTCCAGACCGTGCCCTCACAACAGGGCGCCGGGATCGTCCATGGCGACTACCGCCTGGACAACACGATGGTGGGCCATGACGGAACGATCGCCGCGGTGCTCGACTGGGAGCTGTGCACACTCGGTGACGTGCTCGCCGATGTGGCCAGCATGGCGATGTGGTGGGGCGACGACCCTCGGGCCACGGGCCGTCTGCGCGATGTGCCCACTAAAGCAGACGGCTTCGGCACACGCTCAGAGATGCTTGAGCGGTACGGCCAGAACTCAGACCGCGACATCCTGGATCTCCCCTGGTATGTCGCCTTCCAATACTGGCGGATGTCAGCGATCAGCGAAGGGGTCCGGGTGCGCTACGCGGCCGGGGCCATGGGCGATCAGGACGGCACCGCCGACAGCGACGCCAGAGCCGGTATCGACTCGATGCTGCAGATCGCCGACGAGATCCTCACCACCGGCCAGCTCTAAGCCGCCAGCAGACCGGTTCCAAGACTCGGTCCCATCCGGCGTACGCACCGCCCAGCACCAGTACCGCCCGGCACCAGTACCGCCCGGCGTCAACAACTCCAGCGAATCGGCATGGTACGGGGGCCCGCGATGAATGATGATTCCTGCCGTTCGACCGGTCCGGCCAGCTCCAGGTCGCGGCAGCGGCCGAGAAACTCACGCAGGATCGCATGAATCTCGATGCGGGCGAGATGACTTCCCAAACAGTAGTGAGGGCCGCCGGCACCAAAGGCCACATGGGGATTCGGGTCCCGCTCAAGATCCAAGTCGGTGGGACGCTCAAACACCCGTGGATCGCGGTTGGCTGCACCGTAGTAGAGAACCACCCGGTCACCGGTACGAACTGTCCGGCCGCCGATCTCGGCATCGGCGAGAGCCTGGCGCCCCATGTACACAACAGGGCTGCAGAACCGCAGCAACTCCTCAGTGGCCGCCGGCAGACGACCGTCGAGGTCTTCAAGGAGCCACGCCAACAGCTCCGGTCGAGACATCAGCACCTCGATACCGCCAGCGACCAGATTGCGGGTCGTGTCGCCGCCCGCGTCGACGAGCAGCATGAAGAAGGCAGCGAAGGCTCCTACGGTCATCTCCTCACCGTCAACCGAAGCATTGGCGATCACCGAACCGAGATCGTCTCCAGGGTCGGCACGCCGCTCGTGGTACACCTCCATGCCTCGCCCGACCAGAGCCATGACCGCCTCGGTCCGCTGCTCCTCGCTGACCGCGGAGCGGTCCGTGTGCACGATCTCGGTCCAGTGGTACAACTGGCGACCCTCCTGCGGCGGCAACCCCAGCATGTCGGCCACCACGAAAGACGGCATCTCCCCTGCAACGTCGGCCACAAGGTCGCAATGACCCGCATCCTCGACCTCATCGACAATCTGGGAGGCCAGAGCCTCGATCCTTTCCGTCCATTTCGCGGAGCCCCTGGGCGTGAACGCGCTCGAGACCAACCGTCGGTATGCGGTGTGGTTCGGCGGGTCCATCATGATCATCATCGTGCGCAACGATTCAAGCGAAGAATCCGGGGCCGGCTCAAAGGAGATACCCCACTCGTTGCTGAACACTCGATGCTCACGCGAGACCTGACGGACCTCGTCATACCCGGTCACGGCCCAAAAGAAGCCGTCACCGTGTTCGTGGCGGTAGATCCGGTCATTTGCCAACAACCAGTCGTACTGCTCGATCGGATGCCCATCGGCAAAGCTCGCAGGACTCGCAAGATCAATCTGCATGGGAATCAACGTACTCAGCATCACGATCGCAAAGAAATCACCGCTCCCCGCGGAGCACGCGCCGACGCCCGGTCAGCCACGGCTCCGGCTGCGCCCGGCAAAGACGCGCGGCCGACGCCGCTTACAGTGCAGACAGTGCAGCGTCGTAGTCGGGCTCCTGCGCGATCTCACCGACCAGTTCAGCATGGAGGACTGTGCCCGACTCGTCGATCACGACCACAGCACGCGCAGCAAGGCCGGCTAGCAGCCCGTCGACGATCCGCACGCCGTAATCGTCGAGCACCTCCGGGTTCTTGAAGGTCGACCCCGTCTTCACGTCCTCAATACCCTCCGCCCCGCAGAAACGGCCCGCCGCAGGGGGCAGATCGGCGGAAACACAGAGCACAATGGCATTGTCGAGACCCGCGGCACGCTCATTGAAGGTCCGCACACTGGTGGCGCAGACTCCCGTGTCGATCGAAGGAAAGATATTGAGCACCACTCTCTGTCCGGCGAAGTCGGCCAACGAGACCGACCCAAAATCTGCGCCGGTCAACACGAAGGAGGGCGCAGCGCTGCCAACGGCGGGCAGTGAACCGCTGGTGTTGATGGGGTTGCCGCCAAGGGTGATTTCAGCCATTTGATCTACTCCAGATTCAATCTCGAAAGAGGTTTACAGACCGAGAGCCTATGTCCGAGGGCGCCGAATTCACCACTCGCTCGGCGACACTCCCGATAGCCTCTGGCACATGGGACATATCGTCGACATCAAGTATTGCGTTCCTTGAGACTATTCGAGCTACGCCGTGAGCGCAGCCAAGGACCTACTCTCGAACTATCAGCACGTAATTGAACGCTTGACGCTGACCATGGGGTCTCAAGGAGTGTTCGACGTCACTGTGGACGGCGACCTCATCTACTCCAAAGACGAGACCGGGCGCCACGACGAACCCGGGGAGATCCTCGAACTCTTCGAAAAGGCCACCGGCGAAGTAGGACGCTACGGTCAGGGGTGACACGATTTCCGATCCACTCGACCTAGACGAGTTCCGCGCCAACGGACATGCGCTGGTCGACTGGATCGCCGACTACCTCGCCGGTATCGAACAACGCCCGGTACAGGCTCAAGTCTCCCCCGGAGAGGTGCGGGCCATGCTTCCCGCGACCGCCCCTGAATCAGCCGAGCCTTTCGACGCGTTACTGAGGGACCTCGACGAGGTGGTGGTACCGGGGCTCGCGCAATGGCAGCACCCCGGATGGTTCACCTACTTCCCAGCCCAGTCGTCACCTCCTTCGATCCTTGGTGAGATGGCCTCCGCGGCCTTGGGGTCCCAAGGCATGATGTGGACCACTGCGCCCGCCGCGACCGAGATCGAATCGCACGTTCTGGACTGGTTCGTCGACCTGACAGGAGTGCCCCAAGACTGGAAGACGACCGGCAGAGGCGGCGGCGTCATCCAGATGAGCGCCTCGGACTCGACCCACACCGCCCTGGTGGTGGCACGCGAGGCCTGTCGCCAACGGACCGGGACCTCCGCTGAGCGAATGGTCGCCTACACCTCTGCACAAGCTCACTCATCCATAGAGAAGGGCGCACGGGTGGCGGGCATTGGGCATCTGCGCCTGATCGAAGTCGACGACTGCTTCGCCCTGCGCCCCGAAGCGCTGGCTCAGACGATCAACGACGACATCTCAGAGGGTCTGGTACCGGCGTTCGCGTGCGGATCGGTCGGCACGACCGCGACCACCGCCGTCGATCCGGTTCGAGCGATCGGAGATATCGCCGCTCAGCACAGTCTCTGGTTCCACGTCGATGCCGCCTACGCGGGTTCGGCGATGATCTGTGAAGAGTTCCGCCACCACCAGGACGGTCTTGAACTGGTCGACAGCTACACGTTCAACCCCCACAAATGGCTGGCAACAAACTTCGACTGCTCCGTCTTTTGGGTGGCTGACCGCAGACCGCTGATCCACACGTTCAGCATCAGCGCACCATACTTGGCGAACGCCGCCTCCGACACCGGCGAGGTGATCGACTACCGGGACTGGCAAGTACCCCTGGGAAGGCGGTTTCGAGCACTCAAGCTGTGGTGGGTGCTCCGCTGTTTCGGTGCCGAGGGGTTGCGCGAACGGATCCGCGCCAACGTAGCGCAAGCTCGCATGCTGGCTGACTGGATAGCAACACAACCGCAGTTGACTCTGATCGCTCCAACCCCGTTCGCCCTGGTCTGCTTCGCACATGTCGACGGCGACGGGGCGACCCGGCGCCTGCTCGACTCCCTCAATTGCGACAGCAGCGTCTACCTGCTGGGCTCGGTGATCGACCAACGGGTATTCATCCGGGTGTCCATCGGCTCCACCTGGACCACCGATCGTCATGTTGCAGCCCTGCAGGAGCGAATCGAGTCCGAACTGGCACCGCCGGCGGGTCACCGGGGCTAGAGGTTGATCGGGTCGACGATGTCGCGGAACACAGCGATCAAACCCACGCTCAGAAGCAGAACCACCACCCCGTAGGCAACGGGAAGCAGCTTGGCGTAGTCGACCCGGTGGGTGCGTCCGCCAAAAGAACGGATCCGCTCATAGATCGCAACGGCCACATGGCCGCCATCGAAAGGCGGCAGTGGAATCAGGTTGATCAGACCAATGGAGATGTTGAGTCCCGCCAGGAAGATCAGCACCGCGTCGAAACCGTCGTCGGTCAGCTGGGTACCCAAATGCGCCGCACCGTAGATCGAGATGATCCTCTGTTCATCGGGGTCACGGGCATCAAGGGAACGAATCGCAACCTCGCGCTCCTCCGCCACACTCGACGACACCTGTTCAGCGGAGCTGTCGATATCGCCGGTCAACGTGTCAGAAACAAAGCCCTGAAGTCCTCCACCCGCAACCAACTCCCCCATCCCCACCAGAATCGCCTTGGAGTAAGATCCGAATCCGGAAATCGAGTCGCTTACACCGTCGACGAAGCCTGACGGTTCCCGGTAACGCCGAGGACCGACACCGAAGAAGCCCGAAGTAGCGACTTCTGCCGCGGGCAGTTGCGAAACCACGGCTTCATCGACAACCAGCAACTCAGAACCCCCAGCGGGGTCGACGATGATCTGCAGCGGCTCGCCAGCCCGATCACCGACCGCGGCCACGACCTCGTCCCAGCCGAACACGTTGATACCTTCGACTGCCAGGATGCGGTCTCTCGGCAACAGCCCGTTGATCGCAGCCGCCCCCTCCTCGGTCAACCGAGAACCGAGAGTCACCGTCCCGGTCAAGGTCTCGGAACCGCGCCGGTACACCACCCCGACCTCCTGCCCGCCACGAGCAGTCACAACCTCACCGAACTGGGCGAAGTCGGCGATCTCAATGCCGTCGATCGAGACGACTTCATCTCCTGGTTCGATCCCCAACTCAGACGCCGCGCTGCGATCACTGACAGCGGAGACCGACCATCGATCATCATCGGTCGGCAGGCCGTAGAGCAACAGCACAATGAACAACAGCGCGATCGCCAACAAGAAGTGCATGGCTGATCCCGCACTGACCACCAACAATCTTCTGGGAAACGACTTGACTCGATAGGTACGGTGCTCATCAGAGGGCGGGACCACATCCAGATTGTTCATCCCGATGATCCGGACATACGCGCCCCCAGGTATCGCTTTGACGCCAAAGGTGGTCTCGCCACTACGAAACGACCACAGACGCGGACCGAATCCGATGAAGAACTCAGTGACCTTCATCCCCGTCCACCGCGCTGTCACGTAGTGGCCCATCTCGTGCATGAAGATCATGAAGACAATGAAGGTCACGATGAAAGCCCAGCTCCAACTGACAAAGACTCCGAGAGCCACCAGGGCCAGAATCAATATCGCCAACCCGATGAAATCAGTGGACCTGTCAGGTTCGCCCGCCTCATCCGAGGCGGTGCGGCCGCGTACCAACAGGGGCAGTCGTCGCTTGTCAGCGGACTGATCAGCCATCAGCTGGATCCCTTGTCGACCATGGCGCGGGCGACCTCGCGGGCACGGCGATCGATGTCGAGCACCACCTCCACATCGGTCGCCGGATCCCCGGGCCACTGCTGCATCACTGCCTCGACGACCTCTGCAATCTCGATCCACCGAACCGCCCCGGCGAGGAACGCATCGACCGCCACCTCGTTCGCTGCGCTCAGCCATGCGGGGGCCGTCTCTGATGCCCGCCCTGCCTCATAAGCCAGTCCGAGACACCTGAACGCGTCGACGTCCGGCGGATGAAACTCGAGTTGCGAAGACTCGGACCAGTCCATGGCGCCGTAGGGCCGTTCGGTTCGATCAGGGAACGCCAGGGCATAACCGATACACAAGCGCATGTCGGGAAGCGACAGCTGAGCCAGAGTCGCGCCATCGGTGTAGCTCACCATCGAGTGGACGATCGACTGCGGATGAACCACAACCTTGATCTGGTCGTAATCGACACCGAACAACTCGTGGGCTTCTATGACCTCGAGGCCCTTGTTCATCAGAGTGCTCGAGTCAATCGTGATCTTCGGCCCCATCGACCATGTCGGATGCGAAAGAGCATCTTGAATCGTCACGTCGCTGAGCTCTTGTCGGGTATGGCCCCTGAAGGGACCGCCGCTGGCCGTCAACACAATCTCTGCCACACGATCCGACGGACCGACCTTTCCTGAGACATCGTTGGCGCGAAGGCACTGGTGGATCGCGCAATGTTCGCTGTCCACCGGGATCAGTTCCGCCCCCGCAGTCGCCCAGGCCCGTTGCACCACCGGACCTGCGGCTATAAGGGACTCCTTGTTGGCCAGACCAAGCCGTCTGCCTGCTTGAAGAGTTGCCAACGTGACGGGAAGTCCCGCAAATCCGACCACCCCATTGATCACCGTCTCCGCACACGTCGCCGCCGTGGCCATGGCATCGGCCCCGACCAACAGGTCTGTACCGGCCGGAAGGCGACCGCGCAGTTGCTCGGCACAACTGCCGTCAGCGACCGCAACAACCTCGGGTTTGAACTCAACGGCTTGTTCAAGAACCGCATCCACCGAAGAGGCGACACCCAGTGCCGTTACCCGGTAGCGGTCAGGATCGGCCCGGACAATCTCAAGCGTCTGAGTCCCGATCGAACCAGTCGAACCGAGAACGGCAACAGATCTGGTCACACCCTTGACGCTATCGGTTGCAGCTCTTCACTGAGCGACAGGTGAATCAGAGCACGAAACGCGACACGTAGAAGGTTGTCGGCAGCACGAACAACAGACTGTCGAAACGGTCGAGCACCCCGCCGTGGCTGGGCAATATCGAACCCATGTCCTTGATGCCCAGATCCCGCTTTAACTGCGACTCAGCGAGATCGCCGATCGGTGCTGCAATCGCAGCAGCGATTCCGAGGATCAACACATCGCTGAACCCGCCACCCGCAGAGACGTCAGCGAAAGGTGATGGCTGTGACAGGAAACCCATCACGGACGCTGCGCCGATCGCCGCTACGACACCTCCGATGAGTCCTTCCAGCGTCTTGTTGGGACTCGCTGCGGACAACGGTGAGCGACCCATGGTCCGCCCCACCACCAAACCGCCGGTGTCGTAGCAGACTGTGATGATGATCGCAGCGGTCAACATCCCCGTACCGCGGTCTGGGATTGAGAGCATCAAGGCCGCGTACGACCCCAGCAGTCCGATATGGAGGATCCCGAGCATGGTTGATCCGAGGCCGCGCACCGGCGAGTCGCTCGGAGCGACAACCAGGTACCACAACGCCCCGAAAACCACCGACATCACCAGCACCAACCCGGCGGCGGACTCTCCTCGCCAATAGACCGCAAGGGGCATAGACGCCACACTGGCAACTCCGAGCAGGACAGCGGGTTGAAGGCCGCCCATCCGGGCCGCATTGAAGAACTCGACCGCAGCAACCGCCAGAACAACGGTAACCACCCCGACCGCGACCCATTCGCGATACGCCATGGCTGCGAGGATCACCACCGCCAGTCCCACGCCAACGATCGTTGCGGCGATGAAATTGCGATCACCGTTACCCGAACCTCCCAGAGCTGTGCTCAACGAATGCGCTCCGGGTGCTTGAGGCGGCAGTGCTTCGCTGTCGTCGTGCGCGAAGAACGCATCCGCTTCCACGTCGACCGAACGGGACGGCTGTTTTGGCGGCGAAGGCTGGGCTTCTCCCGCCCAAGTCGGCTCCGAAGTCTCGTTCGCCCATCCCGAGTGATCCTCGGACCCCGACTCCGAGGATGCGGGCTCAGATTGAGGTTTGAAGGTCACGCTATCGGCGGGATTGCCAACTTTCGGCACCGATCCAGTCGGGGGCTGGCTCCAATGCGGTACCGCTGCATCATCATTCTCGAAGGAGATCTCATCGCCACCGAATACGGACCTCCCGGGTGCTACGTCGTCATCAATCGGGTCGGTGCGCTGGATGCGAAACCCCTCTTTGTCTTGTTCTTGACTCATGGCATCGCTCTCTTCGCGGACGAACGGTGGTCAGACCTCCATCAGCTCCTGCTGCTTGTTGGTCTGCGCCTGATCAATCATAGCGACATGGGAGTTCTTGAGCGCGTCAAGCTGCGCTTCGGCGCGCTGGATGTCGTCTTTGGAAACTCCGCCTTCACCCTCCAGATGATCAAGGTCCTTGCGTGCCGCCCGCCGCACTGCGTTGACTCTCTGCTTGCCATCCTCCCCCATAGCACCCACAACCCTGGACAGATCACGACGCCGTTCTTCGGTCAAGGGCGGAAATGTCAACCTGATCACGCGACCGTCGTTGCTGGGAGTCAATCCCATGTTGCTGTTGACGATCGCCCTCTCGATCGCGTTGAGGTTGGCGGCGTCGTGAGGCGTGACGACCAGTAGCCGAGCCTCGGGCACACCGAAACTCGCCAACTCCTGGATCCTCATCTCAACGCCGTAAGCCTCCACGGTGAGCCGCTCCAAGAGGCTTGAGGAAGCACGGCCTGTACGAACGCTGGAGAACTCACGTCGAGTGTGGTCCACCGCGCCGCGCATCTGCTCCCCGGCGTCCTCAATCACCAACTCAATCATCTCGTTCACAGATTCCCCTTGCCAGCGTCGACGAGCGTGCCGATTACCTCTCCTTCAAGTAGGGATCGTAGGTTGCCGGGACCCATCAGGTCGAACACCACGATCGGCATGTCGTTGTCCATGCACAAGGTGATAGCGGTCGCGTCCATCACCTTGAGGCCGCGGTTGACCACATCGAGGTAGGTCACATGGTCGAGTTTTTCCACAGTCCCATCGACGCTCGGATCACCCGTGTAGATGCCGTCGACACTGCCATGAGTACCCTTCAGCACGGCTTCTGCTTCGATTTCAACGGCTCGCAAGCTCGCGGCGGTGTCGGTCGTGAAGCCCGGATTTCCGGTACCGCTAGCCAGAATAACGATGCGACCCTTCTCCAAATGACGAATCGCTCGGCGCCGGATATAGGGCTCCGCAATCTGAGCCATGTGGACAGCACTCTGTACCCGGGTTGCCGCGCCGAGGCGTTCCAACGTGTCCTGCAGGGCGAGACTGTTCATTACCGTGGACAGCATTCCCATGTAGTCGGCTTGGGCCGGGTCCATTCCGTCGCCTGCACCCTGTATGCCACGCCAGATGTTGCCACCGCCCACCACCACCGCGACGTCTATATCGAAGTGGCGCTTCACCGCGACAATATCGGTTGCGATTCGGCTCACAGTGTCGCCGTGGATACCGTGTTCGAGAGGACCCGAGAACGCCTGACCCGACAGCTTCAAAAGGACCCTTTTCCATCTGGGAGCGTTCGATCCTCGAAGAGCTTCGGTGGCGTGACTCACAGTTACGTCCCGATCACAACCTGAACGAAGCGAGCAATCGAACCTCCGCTGAGGCTGCTCTTCACGCTGGTCTTGTCTCCATGCAGACCCTGCTCAAGCAGAACACGCTCGGCATACCAACCGCGCATCCTGCCCTCCACGATCTTGTCCCAAGCCTGCTCGGGTTTCCCCTCGGCCTTGGTGATCTCGAGTAGCGAGGCACGTTCTCTGTCTGCTTCGCTGGCCGGCACCTCATCAGTTGAAAGATACGACGGTTTGGCGAATGCTATATGCAGCGCGACCTGGTGAAGGTCGTCTCGGCCGACACCTGAACCCTCGACAACCACGGCATTCACTCCGCGGCCATCCTGGCTGTGCAGGTATGTGTCGACGATATTGCCAGGTGCCCCCTCAACGCGCTCAACGGCGCCGAGTTCAAGGTTCTCCTTGATCGTGACCCGCAGGTCTTCGATAGCCTCGGCGAAGTCCTGCGCGGCCTCCGGTCCTCCGGCGAGCACACGATCGGCTATCGCCGAGGCTAGCGATGTGACCGCATCGCTCTTGGCTGAGAAATCAGTCTCGGTTTTGATCTGAACGATTGCGGCCGCATTGTCGTCCGCCGCTATTGCGATCGTACCCTCGGTATTTTCGCGGTCGCCGCGGGCTGCCGCCTTAGCCAAACCCTTCTCACGGAGAAGTTGGCTAGCAGCTTCGGCGTCGCCGTCACACTCCACTAGTGCTTTCTTGGCATCCATCATGCCCGCGCCCGTGGCATCGCGCAGTGCCTTCACGTCTTTGGCCGAAATCGACATCTTCTTGTTTCTCCGAGGAATCTATTGCTGGGTCTCAACCGGGTCGGTTGGTGTGTCGGTCTCTTCGCTTGCAGCGGCAGGGGCGGTATCGGTGCTCGCCTGGGCGACCGGTTCATCCGCCCCCGAGTCTTCACCGGTAGCGGTATGGTCTTCGCTGGCAGCAGTCTGGCCAGCACTGGCCTGTTGCGACTGCGCGACACGCGCCTCTCTGACCGCTGCCTGGGCCGCGGCTTCGTTGCGAGCCTGTTCCTGCGCGGCGATATCGGTCTCGTCTACAGCACTTATCTTCGGGCCTTCCCCTTCGATCTCAACCCGTTTGGATCGGATGAAACGGCCTTCCTGCACAGCGTCTGAGATCACACGGCACATCAATTGGCCGGCGCGGATTGCGTCGTCGTTCCCAGGAATTGCGTAATCGATCAAGTCGGGGTCACAGTTGGTGTCGACCACAGCAACAATCGGCACGCCCACTTTGCGTGCCTCAGTCACCGCGATGTGTTCCTTCTTGGTATCGAGGACGAAGATGGCCTCGGGCAGACCCTCCATGTCGCGGATTCCGCCGAGGTTTCGCTCCAGCTTGGTGAGTTCGCGGGCAATGAGCAGTGCCTCTTTCTTCGGCATTGCTTCAAACTCGCCGGAGTCGCGCATCCGCTGGTACTCCTTCATCTTGCCGACGCGTTTGGAAATGGTCTGGAAGTTGGTGAGCATCCCGCCCAACCAGCGTTCGTTGATATAAGGCATGTTGCAGCGCTCGGCGTACGACTGGATCGAGTCCTGAGCCTGCTTCTTTGTGCCGATGAACAGCACGGTGCCTCCGTTGGCGACCAGGTCGCGAACGAAGATGTACGACTGCTCAAGATGACTGAGGGTCTGATGCAGATCCACAATGTGGATCCCGGAGCGCTCGCCGTGGATGAAGCGTTTCATCTTCGGGTTCCAGCGGCGAGTCTGGTGGCCGAAGTGGAGGCCCGCCTCCAACAGTTGCTTCATGGAAATTACAGCCATGTTTGATCCTTCTTCCCGGTTTCAAACCCGCACCGGACACCGAAGCGACCGGGAGTGGCACGGGTACCAATTGTTCGTCGACATCAATCTGATGCGTCCGAGGCCCAACCGGGCCGCGCGGTAGTGTAGCGGCACTCGCCCGAAGCCCGCGCCGCGACAGCCGTGCGTCTAGAATCTGCGGCCTTGGACGGGGTGGGGTACCAAGCGCACCACGACGCGTCGCGACCCGAAGAGTGGTTCTGGGTCAACGTATTCTCCGTGGAGGCGAACGCTGAAGTGGAACGGCCCGTCGCTCAGAGCAAGCAGGTCGCCGTCAGCGACTTCTTGGCCTTCTCTCACCAGTATGTGGCCGACGAACCCGTAGGAAGACTCCAGGCCGTCGCCATGGTCCACCGTCACGAACAGCGAGCCTGCCACCGGACCGGCGAAAACCACGGTTCCCCGTGCTGCAGCAACGATGCGGTCGAGTTCACCCGTCTCGTATTCGATGCCGCGGTTTCCCGGGCCGTACTTGCCGTCGGGCAATCGGAACGGGTCCAGCACAGGCGCCGGTGTCGGACGTCTAAAGAGCAGATCCGCAGCCTCCGCTGGCTGCAACACGCCGGTTGAGACGGCCACCAGAACGCTCGCAACGGCAACAATGAAGGTTCGCCACGGCGACCGGGACCGAGGACTCCAAGATGAACAGCTCCGCAATGACCTGTGCTGAGGACAGCCTCGCATAGCCTTCTCCCAAGAGTTGATGGTTCTATGGGGGAAGTCGGCGACCCCTCGACTCTAGGCCCGTGGGTGCGTGGACCGATGCACTTCGCGCATTCTCTCTCTGCTCACCCGCGTGTAGATCTGAGTCGTGGCGAGGTCTTCGTGGCCCAGGAGCTCCTGCACACTGCGCAGATCTGCCCCCCCGTCAAGGAGGTGCGTGGCAAACGTGTGGCGCAGGGCGTGGGGATGCGTGGGCGACAACGATCTGCGGTCGAGCAGTCGTCTGACGTCGCGTGGCGAGAGGGCCTTACCGCGGCGGTTCAGGAACACCCGATCATCGGGAGAGACCGCGGTCACCATCTTCGGGCGCCCGCTGGTGATCCAATCCTCGAGCGCGGCGGCTGCCGGTTCAGAGACCGGCACCCGTCGCTGTCTTGAACCCTTGCCCCACACGGCGATCGAGTCGCTGGGTCCACAGAGGTCTTCATGGCGGAGCCCGCACAGCTCACTCACCCGCAGACCGCTGCCGTACAACAACTCGACTATCGCCCGGTCACGCAGCTCGATCTCGGGTTCGGTCGCTGCGGTCGCCTGAGCTGCGGTTGACCCCTCGAACAGGCTGGCGAGTTCTGCGGCATTGAGCACGGTCGGCAAGGTTGCCCTGCCCCGCGGCGCCGACAGAGCTGCGCTGGGGTCGGTGACCAGTTGGTTCGTGCGACACGCCCAACCGAAATACCTGCGGATCACTGAAGCTTTGCGGGCAGTGGTTCTTCTCGCATAGCCGGACCTGTGCAGTTCCGAGAGGTACATGCGGAGATCGCGCCGTGTCACCTTATCGGGTCCGGACAAACCCGCCGATTCGAGCCATCGGACCAGAGCACGCATGTCCCGCGCATAGACGGCCCGAGTCGAAGGTGCGACTCGTGACAGGGAGTCAAGCCAGACATCGAGGCTCCAGGCGTTCACGACATCAACCCTACTTGCAGGCACCCCTCGGACCGCGACTCTCAGTACTGGCGCCTGATTCGGGAACCGTCGTGGACGACTAGCCCAGCCGCGACCAGCTCTTCAACATGTGCGAGAGCCTCGAGAACGCCAAGCCCGCTGCGGTCAACGACTTCGTCCATCGAGGTTGGTCCGTCGTCTATGGCATCAAGCACCAGCACTCCCTCCGCGCTTCCAACACCGCTGCGAGCAGACGAACCCACGCCGTCAGCCACCTCAGCCTCTGGCGAACCGACGTCCGAGCCATCGCGGCGGGCGACCAGAGCAGCTTTCGACAGGCCCAACGCAACCAGTACATCAACCACGTCGCGTGCAGGCGCGCAACCATCGACCAGAAGCTGATTGGTGCCCTCAGCGGCCTTGTTCCGCACCGAGCCAGGAACCGACATCACCTCCACATCTCTGCGAATCGCCTGTTCAACGGTCAGCAGCGAACCTCCCGAAGCACGCGATTCGACCACCACAACCAGGTCCGAGAACGCTGCGATGAGCCTGTTTCGCGCCGGAAAGCGCCAAGGCTCGGGGCTCCCCCCGAGCGGTGCCTCGCTGACGACCGCACCAGCGGCGACCACGCCCGCCCAAAGATCGCGATGGCGTTTGGGATACACAACATCAACGCCGCTGCCCACCACCGCTAGCGGTGGGGCCCCGTCCGCGAGCAGCGCACCACGATGCGCTTCGCCGTCGACCCCCAGCGCCAGGCCCGAGACCACGACCACTCCAGCCTCAGCCAGACCCATACCGATTTCGCGTGCCACCTCCCGACCTATCGACGAAGCCCGGCGGGTGCCGATAACCGCCACGTGCGCCAGTGACGGATCGGGCAGAGCACCGCGCCGGAAAAGCACAGGAGCTGGGTCGACATCGCTGACAAGCTGAACCGGGTGCGTTGGATCGCGCAGCGTGCTGACCCGCGCACCGGCTGCATCGAGGCCGTCAGACAGAGCGGCCAGATCAATGCCCCTGAGTTCCCGCTGCCACTGTGCGAGCACCTCTACGGGAGCAACCTCAGAACCCAGCGCACCCGACTCGATCGCATCAATAGCCTCGCGGACCGAACGCGTTTCGAGCAGATTGTGGAGGCGCAGCGGTGTGGCCCCACCCAACGAGCCGAGAGCAGCAGCCTGTGTGTCTTCACGCATCGAAACTCCCCATAGGGGGTCGCACCCGAAAGCCGATGGCCGAGTAGACGTCACGGGCACGCAGCGTGGGCCCGGCGTCGTCGAGGTCGCGTATTGTGCGCGCAACGGCACGGACACGCATCGCGCCGCGAGCGCTCAGACGACCGTCTGTCAGGGCCTGGTGCAGCACGTCGGTAGCCTCGGGCTCGAGCGGCGCAGCATCCTCGAGCTGCTCACGGTTCAGCCCTGCGTTGGTCCGTGCGCCACGGCTCAGAGCCAGCTCGCGCACCCGCGCCACCCTCTGCGCCACAGCACAGGACGGCTCGCCCGGTTCCCGTTCAAGGAGTGCCGTCGGCGACGGACGGTCAACGTGCACCATCACGTCGAGCCGATCGAGGACCGGTCCAGAAATCCGCCGCGAGTAGCGCATCCTGGCCGAGGGCCCGCAACGGCAGCTCACCGAACCTCCCTCACCACAGGGGCAGGGATTCATCGCCGCTACGAGCAGGACATTGGCCGGATGTTCACGCATGCCTCCGCTGCGCGCCACCCGCACCACACCCTCCTCGAGGGGCTGGCGCAGCCCGTCGAGAACACTGGGGGCGAACTCTCCCAGCTCATCGAGGAAGAGGACGCCTTCGGTGGCCACGCTGATCTCGCCCGGCAGAACCCGCCCCGACCCACCACCGACCAGAGCGGCCATGGACGCGGAATGATGGGGAGCGCGAAACGGAGGACGGCGGACCAGACCAGACCCTGGAAGCCGGATCGCGGCAGCGCTGTGGACACGGGTGACGAGACGAGCCGCTTCCGCTGACAGATCAGGCAACAAGCCCGGGAGACGACGAGCCAACATGGTCTTTCCGCCTCCGGGTGGACCGATCAGCAAGAGGTGATGGCCTCCCGCCGCAGCAATCTCCAGAGCCCAGCGTGCGCTCGCCTGACCCCGGACATCGGCCAGATCCGGCTCGTCGGCCACCTCGTCGTCGTACAGCGGCGGTTCCACATGAGGCCACGGCAGCCCCTCAGAGACAACATCGATGATCTCGCGCAGGCGGTGGACTGGACGGACTCGATCCCCCGCACCGAGCGCCGCGACCCCGGCATCAGCAGCCGCCACAATCACCCGGTCGGTCTTCAGCACATCGACCATTGGGAGAATTCCTGGAACCGGACGCAGCGAGCCGTCCAACCCCAACTCCCCGACCGCAGAGACACCGGAGAGCGACTCCAGAGGAATCTGCTCCGAGGCCGCCAGGATTGCCAGCCCGATCGGCAGATCGAGGCCCGCACCGACCTTGCGGACACAGGTGGGAGCGAGATTTACCGTGATCCGCTGCATCGGCCAGCTGAAATCGCTCGACTCGATCGCCGCACGCACACGGTCTCGTGCCTCTCGACATGACGCGTCGGGAAGACCCACAATGGTGAACGCCGGGAGGCCGTTGGTTACGTGGACCTCAACCTCGACGGCAGCGCCGTCGATACCGTCGAGCGTGGAAGAAGGAATAGAAGCAAGCATGAGACAGCCTTTTCAAAGGAGACAAAAGGCTGTCTTTCGCAGACAGCGAACGTGCAGAGAACACTAGGCGGAGCGTGTGACACCGCTCAACTCAGCACCTCTCTCGTATACCGAGTGACCGCCTCGATCTGTCGATCAGTCAATCTCTCGACGAACGAGGGCATCGTACCCTTGCCGTCCGCAACAACCGCAACCTGATCGTCGAACTCGGGATAAAGCTCGACGACAGCACCATTGTTCAGACGCGGCCCCTGCCCACCTCCGCCGCTTCGGCCATGACACGACGCACAGTGCTCCGCGTAGACGGCACGACCGTCCACCAGGACCGGGTCGGGTTGCCCGTCGGGACCCAGTGGGACTTCCGGCGGGTCCCCCGCGCAGGAACCCAGGGACACCCCGGCCACAAGAATCACAAAAAGCAGCCTGCGCATGGCGACTCCAACACGAAGAAACAAACTCGATAGACCATACTGACAAGATGGGAATGGACCCCACCCGCCCACACCGTCGCCGTCCGACCGACTACCTGTATGTGGCGGCCGGACTAGTAGTGGCGGCGCTGTTGGTGCTGTGGGCGGTGCTCGGCTGATGGACGACCCCGAATCATACGGCGAGGTCGACGTCAAGTTCCTGCAGCCGTACCAAGCTCACAAGAACTACATCTGCCCGAACTGCAACCGCGACATCCCTTCAGGAACAAGCCACTACGTCGTCGTTCCCGTGCACGCTCCCGACCTGCGGCGACACTGGCACCGCGGCTGCTGGAACGGCAGACGCACACGCACACCCCGCCGCTGACGTCAAAGGTACTCAGAAAGCGCCTGCGATGACTCTGACCTGCCCGGCAACGACCGAGGCCACATCGAAACGCAGGCGACCACGGCGCTGATGCTGATCAAGCCACGAAAGGGCTGTACGGCGCACCAGTTGCTGCTTGCGCGGACCGACCGCTTCCACCGCGCTGCCGAAGCTGTCCGACGAACGCGTCTTAACTTCACAGAAGACGATCTCATCGTTGCGACCCAGCACGAGGTCGATCTCACCGCCCTTGATCCGCCAGTTCCGATCGAGTACTTCGTACCCGTTGGATTCGTACCTGCGAGCGACGAGGTCCTCGCCCCAACGCCCCAATGCAACCCGTGATCTGTCCATCCCCCGACAGTAGAGGGGCCCTGTGACAAAGCTCTAGGACGCCCGCACGACAACGGGCCCACAACTAGTTGTCGCGCTTCTCCTTGACCCTGGCAGCCTTGCCGATCCGGTCACGCAGGTAGTAGAGCTTGGCACGCCGAACATCGCCGCGGGTCACCCGCTCGATTCGTTCCACAATCGGGGTGTACAGCGGAAAGGTGCGTTCGACGCCGACACCGAAACTCAGCTTGCGGACCGTGAAAGTCTCACGGATCCCACTGCCCTGTCGGCGGATCACCACACCCTCGAAGACCTGCGTGCGAGCACGGTTACCCTCCATCACGCGGACATGGACCCGAAGCGTGTCGCCAGGGCCGAAGTCCGGGATGTCATCCCGTTCAATCAGGTTGTCGATGACGTCTGTGGGCTGCATCGCAGGCTCCGCGGCAGTGAGGACAAGAGAACGGCCGCACGAAACTCGAACGGACCGAACAGCAAGCCTAGAGGCGACTCATCGAACCAACACCTCCTAGGGGTCGAGAAGTTCGAATTCTGCCAACAGTTCGCGGTCCGCGGCGCTCAGGCCGCCGCGTTCGGCAATGAGATCAGGGCGACGGTCGATCGTGCGCCGCAACGATTGGGCTCTGCGCCAGCGCCGCACACGACCGTGGTCGCCTGAGCGCAGAACCTCAGGTGCCTCCCAGCCGCGGAAATCCGCAGGCCGGGTGTACTGCGGGTACTCGAGCAGGCCGTCGCTGAACGACTCCTCAGTCAGGCTTTCGGTATTACCGAGGACCCCCGAAACTAACCGGCCGACCGCCTCGACAATGAGCAGAGCCCCAACCTCCCCACCGGCGAGAACCACATCGCCCACCGATACTTCATCATCGACGAGGTGCTCTCGCACTCGCTCATCAACGCCCTCGTAACGGCCGCACAACAACGAGAAACCGCCGGTCCCCGCCAATTCAGACGCCATGGCCTGGTCGAAGCGCCGCCCCGCCGGAGTCAGGTAGAGCAGTGGTCTGGGAGGATCGACCGCCTCCACCGCAGCAAACAGTGGCGCCGGTGACATCACCATCCCCGCCCCTCCTCCGAAAGGGGCATCGTCGACTGATTGATGTACCCCGGCTGCGTGCGTGCGCAGGTCGTGGACCCGCACATCGAGGATGCCTTCACGGCGTCCCCTGCCGATCACCGACTCATCGACGAACGAGTCGACCACCTGGGTGAAGATGGTGAAGATGTCGACACGAAGCCCGCTCACGACGGTGTCCCAGACTCATCAGGATCAGGACCGTAGTCGTCTGCGTCGTTCATTAGATTAAAAAGGCCGTCGGGCACATCAACGGCGATCTGCTCACCCGGCTTCATCGCAGTCACGAATGTGATCGGCACCAGCGCGCCGCTGTCGAGTTCAAGCAGGTCGCTCGCCGGGTTCTGCACCACTCTTACCACAACGCCGCGCCGGGTGTCGTGCTGATCGATGACCTCGGCACCGATCAGTTCATGCACCCACAACTCCTCTGGATCATCAAGGGGCTCAGCGTAGAGGACGGTGCCGCTCAGCGCCTCCGCGGCGTTGCGGTCGCCAACACCGTCGAAGGTAACGATCCAGGCGCCCTTGTGAGCCCTCGCGGTTCGGACCACGAACTCACGGTCCTCAGAGGCCAACACAGCACCGGTGCTCAGCCGTTCGGTGCGATTCGTTGTCAACGAGACCAGGACATCGCCGCGCACTCCGTGCGGGCGGGTGACGCGGCCCACTTCGAGCATCAGAGTTCGCGCGGCCTCTTAATCGACGAACTCCACTTCGATGGAGGTGCCCTCCTCGTAACCGGCGGCCCGCACCACGGTACGAATCGCACCCGCCACGCGGCCGCGCCTACCGATGACGCGGCCCATGTCACCTTCACCGACGGTCACGTCAAAGCGGAGCGTGCTGTCGTATCGTGAAGCCTCCACGCTGACCGCATCCGGGTTCTCGACCATCTGTTTGACGACGTACTCACAGACTGCCTGCGCTGATTCTGCCGACATCGTCAGCCACCTCCATCGACTTGGGCGTCACCGGCATCGGCGTCGCTCCCCTCAGACGGCGCTGCCTCGGAGGGCGCTGCCTCGGACGGCGCCGACTCTGCTGCCACTGACATTGGCGGCATTGGCGGCGCCGCTGCGGCGGCGACTGGTTCAGACTTGCCGGTGTGAATCTCCCAGGCACCTGAGATCTTCAACAACTTCTCGACCCGGTCAGTCGGCTGAGCACCATGGCGGAGCCAATGCAGCGCACGGTCATTGTCGATCTTGATGACTGAAGGGTCCTGACGCGGCTCGTAAGTGCCGATGATCTCAATGAAGCGCCCGTTGCGGGGCGAGCGCGAGTCTGCGGCGACAACGCGATAGGTGGGCTGCTTCTTCTTGCCCATCCGCATGAGGCGGAGCTTGACGGCCATCTGTTCTCTGTTTCTCTTGAGGACTTGTCTTCTCTTGAGGACTTGTCGTCGCTGACTTGCGAAGATCGTGAGCGCGAGCGACCGCCCAATTCAATCTCCGCCGGTACCCCAATTCCAACCTTGAGAGCCAACAACGCATCCGGTCGCTCAAAACCCGCCCACGCGATCTTCGAGCCCCGGCAGCGACAGCGGCACCTTCGGCACCTTGGCCGGACCCTTCTCGGTGACACGCCCACCACGCCTCTGCTTGCCTTTCTTGCCCTTGTTGCGAGCCTTGGAGTTGACCTTCTTGGAGCCGAATCCGGCGAACTGCTTCATCATCTGACGCATCTGCGAGAACTGGTCTATCAGTTGCCTGACTTCGGTGGGCTGCACGCCTGAACCGTTCGCGATCCGCAGGCGCCGCGACCCGTCGATGATGTCCGGCTGGACCCGCTCAGCCGGGGTCATAGAGCGAATTATTCCTTCGATACGAGCCAGATGCCGGTCGTCAATCTCGGCATCGCGGGCCTCTTTGGGGATCCCCGGCATCATTCCCACAAGGTTGCCCAGCGGACCCATCTTCTTGATCTGCTGCATCTGCTCGAGGAAGTCCTCGAGCGTGAAGGTGCCTTCAAGCAACCGGGCCGCGGCCTGTTCGGCCTGTTCGGCCTCAAAGGCCTCCTCCGCCTTCTCGATGAGGGTCTCCACGTCTCCCATGCCGAGGATGCGGCTCGCCAGGCGATCCGGATGGAAGGTGTCGAAGTCTTCGATCTTCTCACCAGTCGACGCGAACGCGATCGGCTTGCCGACGACTTCTTTGACCGACAGCGCCGCTCCGCCGCGGGCGTCACCATCGAGCTTGGTGAGAATCACGCCGTCGAGGGCGAGGGTTTCGTCGAAGGACCTCGCCATGGTGACCGCGTCCTGGCCGGTCATGGCGTCCACCACCAAGAAGGTGTAGTGGGGTTGGACCGCAGACGAGATGTCGCCGATCTCAGCCATGAGCTCCTTGTCGATGGCCAAGCGCCCTGCCGTGTCGACGATCACCACGTCGCGGGCGGTGCGGGTGGCTTCCTTGATCGCTCTGCGGGCTACCCGGGTCGGACGGGAGGTCTCAGAGAAGACGGGGACGTCGATCTGTGCGCCCAAGGTGCGGAGCTGTTCCACTGCTGCGGGGCGTTGCAGGTCGGCACCGACGAGCAGCGGATGGCGGCCCTGTTTCTTGAACCAGTGCGCCAACTTGGCGGCATTGGTGGTCTTTCCTGAACCTTGCAGACCCGCCATCAGCACAACAGTCGGAGGCTTGGACGCGTAGGTGAGCCGCATCGCCTCACCGCCGAGGCTGACGGTCAATTCTTCGAGGACGATCTTGACGACCTGTTGGCTCGGGTTGAGCGCTCCGGAGAGTTCCTGGCCCTGGGCGCGGTCGCGGATCCGTGCCACCATCGAATCAACGACGTCGAGGTTCACGTCGGCCTCGAGCAACCCGAGGCGGATCTCGCCGAGCGTGTCGTCTATGTCGGCCTGGCTCAGCTTGCCCCGGCCCCTTATGCCTTTGAAGATGCGGTCGAACCGGTCCGAGAGGGTTTCAAACATGGTCCGTTCACCCTAGCGGCACGGCCGCCCGTCTCAGAGCGGCCAATACTGCGCCCCGGCTATCGAAGGGGGTGCTATTCGAAGAGAGCGTCGACGAAGTCCACAGGATCAAAGTCGACCAGGTCGTCGATCCCCTCTCCCAGGCCTGCGAGTTTGACCGGAACATCGAGTTCGGAGTGGATCGCGATCACGATCCCGCCTTTGGCTGACCCGTCGAGCTTGGTGAGGATCACACCGGTCACGTCCACTGCTTCAGTGAACTGCCGTGCCTGCGACAGGCCGTTCTGGCCGGTTGTGGCATCAATGACCAGGAACGTCTCGGTGACGGTTCCCGAGCCTTTTTCCGCCACCCGGCGTACCTTGCGCAACTCCTCCATCAGGTTGGCCCTGGTCTGGAGTCGGCCGGCGGTGTCGGCCATCACCAACGGGACCGAACGCGCCGCGGCGTGTTCGACCGCGTCGAACACGACCGACGACGGATCGGCGCCCTCGGCCCCCCGTACGATCTCGGCGCCGGTGCGTTCGGACCATATGGTCAGCTGTTCAGCCGCGGCGGCGCGGAACGTGTCCCCCGCGGCGAGCACGATGGAGCGCCCCTGATCTGACTGGCGCCGGGCCAGCTTGCCGATGGTTGTGGTCTTCCCGACACCGTTGACCCCCACGAACAACCACACCGCCGGCCCCGGTTCCTGCTGGTCTACCGGCACGCCGGCGCTCGTGTCGACGTTCAAGGAGCGATCGAATCCGCTGAGACGTGAGACAATCTCGGCCTTCACCAGTCCGGCGAGCTCCGAAGCGTCCTCAAGTTTCTCATCGACGGCAGTGGCGCGCACCGCGGAGATGATCTCCGCTGATGTTGCGACACCCACATCGGCACGAATCAAGGCGTCTTGGAGGTCCTGCCAAGTCTGTTCGTTGATGGCCCCACGGCCGAACACCGAGCCCAGATAACCGCCGAGGGTTGAGCGCGCCTTGCCGAGCCGGTCACGAAACGAAGGTGCCGCCGAGGCAGATTCGATTGCCTCGCCCCCGCCGGCCTCGTCATCGCTTTTGGCGGTGTCACTGGAGGGCTCGACGACCAGGGGGTCGTGGCCCTCAGTACGGCGGTCCCTGACAATGAAATACGCGGAGAAGCCGACAATCGTCAACGCGGCGACGGCAATGATGATCGCGAACAGCATGGCCGCCGGATTCTACCGGGTCTACCGGGTCTACCGGGTCTACCGGGTCTACCAGGCCAACCAGGCCAACCAGGCCAACCAGGCCAACCAGGCCAACCGGGCTGCTCAGGCGGCGGTGAGAATCGCCTGGACCGTCAACCGAATGCCGTCGCGAAGCAACAGGATGTCTACGCTCTCGCCCGGGCGGAACAGCTTTATCTCGGCGGCCAGGTCGGCCATCGAGGTGATCTCCTTGCCGTTGACCGCAATGATGAGGTCACCGGCCTTGAGGCCGCTGTCGTCGGCGGGCGAACCGTCGACGACAGACGTCACCAGAGCACCGTGGGAGCCGTCTGTGGGCGTCTCGCCCTGGATTCCCAGGAAGCCGGTGTCGAGAGACTCCCCGCTGACGATTCGACGAGCGATCAGCACGATCGTGTCAGAGGGGATGGCGAATCCGACACCGACGTTGCCCGAGTTCGGGCCCGCAGTCCGAATCTGAGTGTTGATGCCGATGACCCGGCCGAAACGGTCTGCAAGAGCGCCGCCGGAGTTGCCCGGGTTGATCGGCGCGTCGGTCTGGATCATCTCTACCGGACTGGGATTCTCCGGATCGGAACCACCCTCAAGAAGTACCCGGTTGATCGCACTGACCACCCCCGAAGTAACGCTCTGGTCCAGCCCGAACGGCCCGCCGATGGCAACGGCCAACTGCCCGACCCTGACTTCGGAGGTCGGCGCGAAGACTGCTTGAACAAGCGAATTCACTTCATCGGGATCGACTCCCACCACTGCCACGTCCCGGCTGGGGTCACCGCCGATGACAGTCCCGACCACCGTCTGTCCATCGGGAAACTCAACGTCGACGTTGGTACTGAGTTCAACCACATGGTTATTGGTCACGATGTAGCCGTTCTCAGCGTCCCAGACGACACCCGAGCCTTGACCTTCGTCGCTGATTATCACGACGATCGACGGGCTGACCGCGTCGGCAACATCGGCCACCGGCTCCAGCGACATCTCCAGGGGAACCGGGGAGGGCTCCACCTCGAGGAAGGAGTCCACAGTGTCAGTGCTCGGCGTTGAACTGACCGAAGACCCACCTCCGTCAAGTTCGTCTTGTGAAGCAATGTCTGTGGTGGACGACGAGGAGCCAGTCGAGTCGTCGGACCAGAGCTGCCCCGCGACGAACCCGCCAACGAGCAGCATGGACACCGTCAGCAGCACGAAGATGCCTCTGAGCCAGGCCGTAGCGTCCCAACGCTTGTTGGCAGACTGTGGAGCCGACGGCGGGCCAGTGGTCGGCAACGCACCGAACTGAGGTGGAGTCAGTCTCGGCAGACCCGACGGTGGCGGGGACGGCCCAGCGCCAGACGACGGCCGCGCCCATTGCGACGGCCCATGGGGAGAACCGTGAGACGGCGAAGGCGACGACGACGGTGGAGTGGGCGGAGGCGGCGGAGGCGGAGGCGGAGGCGGCGGCGGCGGCGGGGGCGGAGGCGGAGGTGCCGACCCGCGGGACGATGGGGGCCGTGGGGGCGGAGGCGGAACCCGCTTTGCCGTGGACGCGGACGACCGACGCTCTGTACCCGCGGGACTCACAGCGCCGTCGGCAGCACCATCAGGTTCATCGCTCGGGTCGCGATCCATGCATACAACGGTAGAGCCTTGAACCGAAAGGGAGAGGTGCAAGAGGCCCAAAACTTATGATGCGCGATGCGCCGCACGGGAATCACCGATCCTCGGGGCGTTCGCTCGCGTAGGGTGAGGCAATGAGGAAGGGGCGTGAGCTTCACCACCGAAGCCGTATTCGCCGTCCAGCGAAGGTAGGGAACGTAGTAACTCTCCACCAACGCAGACTACTTCAGGCCGCGCAGCCACCGATCGGGCCTCAGTGACCAGACGGGACCTGGCCGTCAGAGTGGTCGCCGCGGCCATGTTGGCCGCGGCGGCAGTAGGGCTCGGGGACTCCGGCTCCTGGAGTTGGGCGCTGCTCGGGTTGTTCGCAGCACTTGCCGGGGCGAACCTGGCCCCTTCACTGGTCGACAACACGGGCAGCCTGGTGACAACAGGCTGGTGGTCGCGGAATGACCGCCTGAAACTGCTGCCGGGTTTCGCAGTGGGGTTGGTCTGCTCGGCTGTGGGTGTCGGATTGGTCGTGTGGGCCCTGGGCGAACTGCAGGTGGCACTGGGAGCACTCGACAGGATCGTGTTCACGTTCATTGTGGTTCTCGCGATGCTCTTCATCGACTACGACCGGCACAAGCGCCGCGACCTTCCACCGTGGGTGAACCGGCGGACCGAACAGGAACTCGCACAACCTCGGACAGCACGCGGCGCCTTCGGTCTCGGCTTGGGGCTGGGCTCTGGCGGCGGGGCGTTCAGGCATTCGGTCGCACCGCATGTCGTGGTGGTGGTGGCCGTGTTGACGAATCCCGGCTTCGTTGAGTCGGTCGTGGTCTGCGGTGCCTTCGGACTGTCGCGGCTGACACCTCTGGTGTTGCCGCGGCTGTCGGACCTGCCCCGCCCGACGGCGATCGTCAACGCGCAGTTCCTGGCGGTACCGGCTTTGACGCTGCTGGTGGTGGTCTCTCTGATCGAGCCGTTCCCGCTCGCCACCGTCGACCAGGATCAGATCGCCGCGACCCCACAGGCGCACCTCAACTGGACAGACGGCGAAGTCGACCCCGGAATTGATGCCAGATCTGATCACAGCCTCACCGTCTTCGACAGGTACTCGATGATCTGGGGAGGCGTCAACGACGACGGGTTCAGCGCCACAGGAGCAGTCCTCAGCGTTACCGGGAAGGTGGCCACACTGATCGGGGAGGCCCCGATTGCAGGCAGGCGTCACCACACCGCGGTCTGGACCGGGGAAGAGGTGATCGTCTGGGGAGGCTCGAGCGAGTACGGACTCCAACATCACGCCGACGGCGCGGCCTACAACCCCCATACCGACCAGTGGCGGGTCATCGCAGCGAGTCCTCTTGGCGGCGTCTGGGGTCACACCGCGGTCTGGACCGGAGCAGAGATGATCGTCTGGGGAGGCACCTCGGGATCAGACCTGCATTCGGGGCTGGGCGCGGCCTACAACCCGGCGACCGACACCTGGCGCTTCATCCACGCCGCGAAGATCTCCGCCAGGTCAGGCCATTCAGCGGCTTGGACCGGTTCCGAGATGGTGATCTGGGGCGGTGAGACCGATAAAGCGGTCGACGACGGAGCCGCCTACAACCCGACGACGAACAAATGGCGCGAACTGCCGGAAGGGCCGCTCAAGGGCGCAAGGGATGCTCTGGTCGCCTGGACCGGAACCGATGTCCTAGTCGCTGGCGGAACCGGCGGCGACGGGCCGCGCACAGGTGCCGCATTGTGGAACCCGCAGACGAACCGCTGGAAACGCCTCCCGCAGGTACCTGCGCCGTCACTCACATCGGACAACGCCGCCTGGGTAGGCGAGGTGCTCTTCGCCGTCACCGGCGAAGCAACGATCGTCTTCGACACCAGAACCCTGCTCTGGTGGACCGCGCCGGGACCCGTGATCGAGGCCGCCGGCGGCTACTCGCTGCAGGGCGTCGACGGAAAGCTCGTGCTGTTCGGAGGCTACTCGCTCAACCGCGACGCCGGGCCCTTCCACAACGACTTCTGGTCAGCGGTCATCAGTTACCCGTCAGCGTCCTGACCCCACCGAACCCTCAACACGGCGCCGGGGTCACTTGTCCTTGGCGACGATCCACATTGCGAAGTACTGGGCGCCGCCACCGTAAGCATGACCGAACGCGGTGCGCGCGCCGTCGACTTGATGCTCACCGGCCTCGCCCATCACCTGCAACGCGGCCTCAGCGAAACGGATCATCCCGGACGCGCCAATGGCGTTGGACGACAACACCCCGCCCGAACAGTTCACCGGAAGGTCACCCCCCTCGAGGCTGGTGGCACCAGCCTCGACCAACTGCCAACCCTTGCCCTTCTCAGCAAACCCGAGAGACTCCAGCCACATCGGCTCATACCAGGAGAACGGCACATACATCTCAACCGCGTCGATCTGGGAGCGGCGGTCATGGATCCCTGCCTGGGCGAACACGTCATCGGCACACTGCTCACTGGCCGCGGGCGACACCATGTTGCGCCCACCGTACGAGTTCGACTCCGAACGCATCGCGGTACCCTTGACCCAGGCCACCGGACCGTCGTGGGCATCGCCGCCCGCCTCGTCGGTCAACACCATCGCACAAGCACCGTCTGAAGACGGACAGGTCTCCGAATAGCGGATCGGATCCCACAACATCGGCGACTCCACAACCTGTTCGAAGGTGAGATCGTGCTGGTGAAGGTGCGCGTAGGGGTTCTTCAAGGCGTGCTGGCGGTCCTTGAAGGCCACCAGACAACCGATCAGTTCAGGGGCATCGCTCATAGCCATGTAACGGCGCATGATCGGCGAGAAATAGCCGCCGGCTCCAGCGTTGACCGAAGTGGTGAACGGCTGGGGAAGCGACAGCGCCCACATTGCGTTGGACTCCGACTGCTTCTCCCAGGCAATGGTCAGAACCGTGGAATGGAGCCGGCTCTGAACCATCGAGGCGGCAACACACGCCGTGGACCCGCCGACCGACCCCGCAGTGTGGACCCGCATGATGGGCTTGCCGACGCAACCGAGAGCCTCTGCGAGGTATATCTCGGGCATCATCACGCCCTCGAAGAAGTCGGGGGCCTTGCCCATGACCACCGCGTCGATGTCTGTCCAGGTCTTGTGTGCCGTATCGAGTGCGCGCTGCGCTGCCTCCCGCAGCAGACCGGCCATCGACACATCGCCGCGTGTCGACGCGTACTTGGTCTGGCCCACACCAATGACCGCTGTTCGTTCCTTGCCCATGATCACTCCCCCTCCAGCACCGCTACCAGGTTCTGCTGCAGGCAGGGACCGGAGGTGGCGTGCGCCACACCACGGTCACCGTCGCCTCTGGCGATCCGCTCGAAGACCTCGCCGAAACGGATCAGGCCCGCAGCCATCATCGTGTTGGCCGCCAAAGCACCCCCGGAGGGGTTCACAGAGACACTGTCGTTGAGCCCGATCGCCTGGGTCAGCACGGCCTCTGAGGTTGTGAACGGCGCATGCAGTTCAGCGAAGTCGATCCGATCGGCGCCGACACCCGAGGAGTTCGCGGCAATGGCTGCTGACATCGCTGAGGTCAGGTCCCTCACACCCAGAGTGTGGGCGTCGCTGCGATGGTCGATCCCGCGGATCCACACTGGGCGTTCACAAAGCGAGCGGGCACGGTCGCCGACGGCCAACACCATCGCCGCGCCGCCATCGGCGGAGGCGCCGATGTCGGAGGGTCGCAGGGGATCCGACAGGTACGGCTCCGCGAGGATCTCTTCGACCGCCTTCTGCTGAGTGCGGACCGCATGGGGGTTGGTGGACGCGTTCACCCGGGAACGGCTCGCTATCTCAGCCAACTGCCGTTCGCTCACCTTGCCCGACTCCAGCAGCAGCCGGGCCGCGAGGCCCTCGATGGCGTAGGCGTCGGGCCAGAGCGGCGCCACATAGTAGGGATCCATCTGGGTCACGAGAACATCACGCAACGACCCCGGTGACGACTTCCCGTAGGAGTACACGAAGGCGGTGTCGATGTCCTCGCACTGCAGCTTGACCCACGCCTCATAGAGCGCCCAGGCACCGTCCTGTTCAACATGGCTCTCACTGATCGGCGGAACCGGGCCTGTGCCGTCGATCGTCATCACGAACGAGAATGCCTGGCCCGCGAGGAAGTCTGAAGAGCCCGAGCAGGTAAAGCCCATGTCCTTCTGGGTCAGGCCCACCGCATCTTTGGCCTGTTCCATCAACGGGATCATCATTTCGACTTCCGACTCGTTGGGAATCGCCGCCTCCTGGCGCTGGGCGAACGAGACGATGGCAACGTCTTTCATGATGTGGATCCCCCCTTCTGCTCGGGGCCGACCCGGCCGATGCACTCGATGTCGGCGATTACTTCATCGGGCTCCCCGGTGGGTTCCCAACCCAGAATGTTGGTTGCCGATATCTCGAGTTCATCGTCGGGTTTCCAGACCGCTCTCACCCGCATGCCGAGGCGCACAGACTCCGGGTCACAGTTGATCACCAGGCCCATGAACCCGACCGACGCGCCGTCGAGGACGATCCAGGCCGAGCAGTACGGCGGCTGCAGGTCCGGGCGGGTCGCGATCGGCACTCGGGTGATGTTGAACGATTCCACGTATCCCACATCAGCCAACTCGACCGTCTCCGTTGTGGCCTTGCCCGCCACCGGACTGACCCCCCGGGGTGGGACGAACACCTGACCGGTTTCACCGCAGCGGTCACCGATGATGCGCTTCTCCTTCATCGCATGGAGGTACTGCGAGAGGGCCCGCCCGGGGGTGTAGGTGTAGCTCAGGCGAATCGGCGTGCGCACGCTCTGCACCGGCTCGACCGCGTCAAGGTCGACCGTGTCCGGGGGCTCGGCCGAAGAGGTCTCGTCAGGCTCGACTGGCTCGACTGGGCAGGGGACGAATCCGTGAATGTCGGTGATGTGTCCCTCTCGGGCTTCTCTCCATTGGATCTGCACCCGCATTCCCGTCGACATCTGTTCGGGGCCGTCGACGAGGACCGCGTGCAGCATCGTGGTGTCGGCGCCGTCGAGTCGGATCAGCGCCCAGGCGACCGGCTGCTCGAACGGCTGTTGGTCACGCAACGGCCCGCCCCATGACCAAGACACGACCGTGCCGCTCTGGCGAACTTCCACCAACTCACCCAGAGGCGATGCGTCAGCCGGGTCGTACTCCAGCGGCGGACACATCACGGTGCCGTCGGCCCGCTTCACGCCGAGCACCACGCCCTCTCGCAGCCCGGTGAGGAACCGCCCCAGAACCGGCCCGGTGGTGCGGGTGAACGGATACTCGAGAATCAGTGGCGCTTGCAGCACTTCTTGAGGCATACGGCCCTCCCCCGGATCTCTGACATCTGACAGCGGTGCCGAACCTACAATGGACTGCTCATTGCGCGCTAATGCGGGCACGCCGGTCGGTCGGACGCGAACCGGGTTCTCGGAGGGAATCGCCGAACTCAGCCTCTAGCTGTCTTCGCCAACCGTCGACGGTTGAGCGGTTGGCTTCAATCCAGGCGGCGGCGTCCGAGGACAACCCTGATCTGCGCGAACGCCTGAACCTCGCTCTCCTCAGCGCAATCGAGGACGGGGGCCACGGCCAACTGCACGACAGGTGGTTCGGCGCCGAGAACTAGCTGGCTCCGACTACCAGAATCACCGCTACACCGCCCGAACGGCCAAGCGCTTCAACCGCGGATGGCCGAGTGCGGTCCCCGTTGTGCAAAACTCGCCGACGTGGGAGGACTTGAACCGCAGACCGGCGCGGCTGAGCATGGTCGAGAGATCAGCGCCGTGGCACGCCTGACACCAAACCGACGCGCCATTGCAAGCGAACACGGCGACTTGACCTTCGCGGAACTCGACAGGGATGCCGAAAGACTCGCCGGTTACCTCCAGAATGCGGGATTGGCAGCAGGTGACGTGGTGGCGCTGCTGTGCACAAACCGTCCGGAGTGGATCGTCACCCAGCAGGCCGCTCTGCGTTCGGGGCTGCGGCTGGTGCCGGTCAACTGGCATCTCAAAGGGGACGACATCTCCTACGTGATCGCCGATTCCGGCGCTCGGGCGCTCATCACCGAAGACAAGTTCATCAGTGAATTCAGCGTTGGTGAACTGGGCGGCGAGACCCGTGCAGTCAAGACCCGAATCGTCATTGGTGACGATGCCGAGGGTTTCACCAGCTTCGCTGAGGCCCTGTCCCAGCCATTGCCCACCGACCCCCTACGTCCTCGCGGATCGTTGATGGTCTACACCTCTGGCAGCACGGGTCGCCCCAAAGGCGTTCGCCAAGCCGACGGCACGACGAGCAGCGGAGCAGCGATCGGCGCGGCCATGGTGGCGATGTTCGCCCTCGACGGCGACCGTGGCGACCAGATGCTGTGCCCCGCGCCGCTGTACCACTCAGGACCCAGCAGAATATGTTCTGAATGGCCACTCGGCGCTGGTGTCACCGTTCATCTCATGGCCCGTTTCGATCCCGATGCCGCGCTCGAGCTGATCGACACACAGCGGCTGACCCACGCATTCTTCGTTCCGACCATGTTCCATCGAATGCTCGGCGTCGCCAACCGAGCCCGCTACGACGTGAGCAGCCTCAGGTTCGTGCTTCACGGAGCGGGTCCCTGCAGCGCCGTGATCAAGGCGCAGATGTTCGACTGGTTCGGGCCGGTAATCCATGAGATGTATGCCGCCACGGAAGGACCCGGAACCTGGATCCAGCCCCAGGAGTGGCTTGAGCATCCCGGCAGCGTGGGACGGACCGACCCGACCCGACTGCAGATCCGACTCGACGACGGTGAGATGGCCGAGCCCCTCTCCGACGGCACGGTGTGGTCACGGGCCACCACCCCGTTCCACTATCACGACGACCCCGACAAGACCGCGACGACGTTCGACGTCTCCGGCGAGTGGTACACGGTTGGAGACCGCGGCTACATCGACGACGACGGCTACCTGTATTTGACCGGGCGCACCGCCGAGTGCATCGTCTCGGGCGGCGTGAACCTCTACCCGGCCCGGGTCGACGAGGCGCTCGTCGGCCATCGCGGAGTTCTCGACGGCGCCGCCTTCGCGCTCGACGACCTCGAGTTCGGCCAGGTGATGGCCGCGGCGATAATTCCCGCTGCGATTCCCGCGGATGGAGCCTCCAGCGACGATCTGATCGAATCGGTCGTCTCCCACTGCCGAGAGACGATCGGCTCGCAACTCACACCCCGACAGGTGTTCATCGTCGATGAACTCCCCCGCACGGAGGCCGGCAAGCTGTACCGCCACCGACTCACAGAGCAGTTCTCGCCCTAGTCCGCCCCTAGCGCCCTCGTGGGTCGACCTCGTCGGCGAGGAAGAGTTCGGCGGCGTCCTGCAACTCGCGCACGCCCTGCTCGAAGGGGTTCCAGCCGGGACCGCATGGGAACCGCTATGCGTCTCGCCGATGAGGGTGCCAATGTCGCACTTATGGCTTACCGTCACTTACAAGCGACTCCAAAGGCCCAAAGGCTGCACAAATCCGGCAACGTCCGCTGTATCGCGTTGGTCCAGCGGTCGAGCGGTAGCGACGACAAGCCGCCTCACTTCCTCAGATGAAAGGTCTGGTGCTAGCCACCGAGCGATTGCGGCAACAGCAGCGACTTGCGGAGCTGCATAGCTAGTCCCAGTTAGTTCAAGCTCGGCAAAAAGTTCTCCAGAAAGAAGGAGCGAGGTTCCGGGAGCAGCCACATCGACATACGGCAGGTCTTGGCTAAAGTCAGCTGAGCTCAGTTCGTCCGCATCCAAAGCACGCTGCCGCGGAGACCTACCTGATTGCTTGGCGCAAGTTCGGAGAAGTCGAAGGAGCCGCCAAACCCGTGGCGTGGCTTCTCGCGGTAGCACGACGAGTTCTGCTCAACCAGCAGCGAAGCAATGCTCGTCGCGGGCGGTTGGTCGACCGAATACGGCAGCAGCCACGCGCTCTCTCCTTCGACATTCCGAAGGGGTTTGAAGAATCGGCAGTTGTGGCCGCCGCCTTGAAGTCACTCGACCATCTCGAGCCGCTAGACCAAGAGATCGTGACGCTCGCCGCGTTCGAGGGGCTCAGCTACGAAGAGATCGGCATTGTCGTCAACAAACGCAGCGCGACCGTTAAAAGCAGGCTCCACCGTGCCCGCAAACAACTGCGACTCGACCTGGACAACCTCGGCTACACGGATAGCGAGAACAAGAATCCGAGTCCACCCGAAGACCCAGGACGGCGGACTCAACCATGAGCAACAACAACCACGACCCACTCGAATTGATCCGGCAGGCCGATCCCGCGCCGCGAGACAGCATGCCAACCGCGATGTCTCCTTTGGGCCGCTCAATTCGCGCCCAGGTAGCAGAGGAAATGATCGCCGGGCGGTCACCCAACCACGGGCGTTTGGTCGTACGTGTGGCTATAGCTCTAGCGATCGCCATTTTCGCCTCCGCTGCTACATGGATTATCACCCGAGACGCCTCTGATCCCACCGCGGTCGTCTGCTACGAGGAGGCCTCACTGCAATCCAACGGAATCGTCGTCGCAACGCCCGCCTCCCTGGACGCGTCGCTGTGCACCCCGCTATGGGCTGACCGAGACTTGCAGAATCCCTCACTCGACAGCGCAGGGGTGCCACGACTCGTCGCGTGCGTCAACAGTGAAGGAGTCCTCGTCGTCTTCCCGGACTCAGACAACAGTGACGTGTGTGCCGATCTCAACCTCGCGCGCCACGAGTCCTCAGTCGATGAACAGCCGGTCATGAACCTCAATACCAGACTCAACCGCTTGTTCGCTGAAGCCCCATGCTTGGAACTCACCGATGCAAAACGCCAGACAGCCGAGATTCTCGGTGCTGTCGGTCTCGAGGACTGGACGGCAGTCGTCGCTACAGCAGCGACCGAAGAAAGGCCATGCGCCAGCTACAGCATCGAAGTCAACGCTCAAACCGTCGTTCTCGTTCCTATCCCCAATCCGGGCTAAGGGTCGGTTGCGAGGAAGAGTTCGGCTGCGTCTTCTAGCTCGCGTACGCCTTGCTCGAACGGGTTCCAGCCGTTCTTCCAGGCGATCAGTTCTGAGAACCAGATGTGTTCGAGGGAGCGGATCACCTTGTCGCGGCGGCCGGGTGGATAGTCAGCGGGAAATGCGCTTCCGAGCATGGCGCTGAAGGTTTCGTGCATGTCCTGCTGGCAGGCGGCCACCTGCTCCCCCTGTGCCACCAACCCGCCGATGAGGGCAGAGCTTACCTTCTGATTGCTCTGCATCGCCCGCGTCACCCGCCCCAGCAGATCCAAGACCCGCTCCAGCGTCGTGTCACCACGAGCGGGATTTCGGGCAACGCTGGTCTCGAGCCCTCGAATCCATTCGGCGAGCGACTCCGCCAGCAGATGGTCCTTCGAGCTGAAGTAGTGGTAGACGGTGCCCATCGCGACATCGGCGCGCTCGGCAACCTCGCGCATCTGCACTCCCTCGTAGCCGCCTTCCCCGGCGAGTTCCATCGCCGCTCGCAGGACCCGCCGCCTGCGCTGAGCCTGCCTGTCTGTGAGGGATCTTTCCGAACGCACGCCGAGATGTTAGCGATGCGACCTCAATCAACAGAATTCGCTTCGGCGCGCGCCAACTTCGGGCGACCGCAGATTCTGGAATAGCCTCGAGGAATGCTGATCGACGTCTCGTTCACCGGTGACCTGTCCGGAGCCGTGGCGCGCGTCGCCGAGTTGGCTGGCACCGGGATCGACGGACTGTTCACCTTCGAAGGGAACAGCGACGTCTTCTTTCCGCTGATCCACGCCACCGAACTCGACGTCGACCTCTACACCAACGTCGCGATCGCCTTCCCCCGTTCGCCCATGCACCTCGCCTACTCCGCATGGGACCTTCAGCGGGCCAGCGGAGGCCGCTTCGCGCTCGGGCTCGGAACCCAGATCAAACCCCACATCGAACGGCGCTTCTCAGCGCAGTGGGGCCGTCCCGTTGAGCGCATGGTCGAGTTGATCACGGTGCTGCGCGCCGTCTGGGCCAACTGGAGCGAAGGCACGCCACTTGCGCACCGCGGCGAGTTCTACCGAGTCGACCTGATGACCCCGATCTTCGTGCCGGCACCGCTCGGGCACCCGGTTCCGAGAATCTGGGTCGGAGCGCTCGGCCCCCGCATGACACGGGCGATGGCCGCGCACGCCGACGGGATAATCATCCACCCGTTCAACACCGGTGCGTTCCTGGCCGAACACACGATGCCGATGATCGAAGCGGGCCTCGCCAACAGTGGCCGGGACCGGTCGTCGCTAACGCTCAACGTCGGCTGTATCGCGGCCCCTTGCCTGACCGACGAACAGTACGAGCGGGCGACCAACGCGATCCGCTTCAATCTCGCCTTCTACGGTTCCACCCCCGCCTACCGGGTCGTTCTCGACTATCACGGACTCGGCGACCTGCAACCCCGGTTGCGTGAGGTCACCAAGACCGGCGACTGGGCAACGCTGGGCGAGCTCGTCGACGATGACGTTGTCGACCTGTTGGCGGTGCGCGGTACACCTGCTGAGTGCGCCGAGCGGCTGCGCGCCGAATACGGCAACCACGCAGACCGCCTCTCCTTGACTGTGACCGCATCATCCAACGAGGCCCTCGCCGCGATGGTTCAGGAGTTCAGAGGCCGAGCGGATTGATCCCGCAGGGCCGCGACCGAACGAGGCCGGGGCCCGAGCGGCCCGTGAACGCGGTGAACAAGCGAGCGAACAAGCGCGGGAGACAACAGGTCTCAGCGAACATCCCTTCAATCGAGGTGAGCGATCTCGACGCCGGAGTCGCATCCGGTCACACGGTCGAGATTGCGGTGCAGGTTGATGATCCGGCATTCCTCGCCCGACAGTGTGAGGTGCGTCAACCCGGGTGCGTGAAGCCCCCGCTGGGCACGCCTCAAGTTCTCGACGTCCTGGTCGAGCACCAGTCCCAGACTGTAGGAACCGGCCTCCATCTCCGCGGTCATGGGTTCGGTCCTGCAAGCACCGGGGTTGACCCGGTCGAAAGCGATGATGTCCATGTAGCCGTCGTCAGGGGTTTCGCCCGGGCGTGCCCGCACAACTTGGAGCAGATCACCGAACACCAGCACGGTGATGTTCGGGAACAGGTTGTACTGCTGCATGGTCATCATCTCATCGGGGCCGAACCGGCTGAGGTCCACCCCCTCGGTCTCACCGAAGTGGTCCACGATCATGCCCGACAGCACATCGCGCAGAGTTGAGCCGGGTGGTACGTCCGGGCACCGGCCCGCATCAGCGGGATCGCTCAAGCCGAGCCGGCCCCCCATCACCTCGACGAACCCCTCCCAGACCTGTTGGTTCGTGGCGCCGCCGCGCAGGCGGGGACTGGCCAGGCCATAGGGTTGCACGAGCTTGCCGTGACGTTCCCAGATTGTCTGGGGACTGTTGACGTCATCGACCATGCGCAACATCTCGGGGTGTATTCCCTGCACATGGTAGGTCTCGCTGAAACCGTCGATGATCGTCTTCCAGTTGGACGGGACCGGGATCGATATCAGCGCCTTGCAGCGGAAGTCGTCGAGGTCGGCCCAGGCGATGTCGTCGGGAACAGGCGCTAGGAAGTCCGCGAGCGGTTCGGCATCAGGATCAGGATTGACGAACACCAGCGGACCCCAGGTGTCGACCTTGGCCGCGAAGAGGGGGAAGTCGTCGTTGCGCAACGCCCCGAAGCCCTTGCGTGACGGCACTTCGCGCAGTTCACCGGCCAGGTTCCACGACCAGCGATGAAACCCGCAGCGCAGTTCTGTGAGCCCCCGCTGGTTCTCGTTGCAGAGCTGCATCCCACGGTGCCGGCACACGTTCTGGAAGGCCCGGAGCTCGCCGTCGTCGCCGCGTACGATCAGAATCGACAGGCGGCCGACATCGTAGACGTGCACATCGCCCTCAGAAGACACATGGTCGAGCGTGCATGCCAGTTGCCAAGTGGTGGGCCAGAGTCTCTCTTCCTCGATTCGGGCCCAAGCCGGATCTGTGTAGCGGCCGGCGTCGACCTGGGTGGGTCTGGCAACCCGGCCGACCGAGACGATGGTCTCTCCCACCGGCGCATCGTCGGTGTGCACGTCGGGCACCACGATTGTCATCTGTCTACCATCATCGGTCTACTCAGTCCGCGTTCGCGCTGAGCATCTCGGCCACGCGGGTCTTGGCCATGACGCCTTCGAAGGGGCGTCCGATTATGGCCTTGTCGGGTCCGACGATGACCGGACGCTGAAGCAGCCGGTGATACTTGCCGAGCACCTCCACCACGGCATCGACATTGCCGACGTAGTCGTCCTCGTTGAGGCCGAGCTTGGCGAACTGAGCATCCTTGCGCACGAGGTTCTCGACAGGTTCCTCAAGCTTGGCTATCACCTCACGCAGCGTTTCCTCGTCGGGGAAGTCCTTCATATAGCGGACCTCTGTGAAGTCGACGCCCATCTCCGTGGCGACCGCCACGGCATTGCTCGACGAGTTTCAATGTTGGTTGTGGTAGATGGTCAGGGCCATTGTTTCTCCTTGTATTGGTCACGAAGCTCGTATTTGAGGATCTTCATGGTGGCATTGCGGGGCAGCGGGCCATCGTGGATCTCGAGCTGCTCGGGGGTCTTCTGGAGCATCAATCCGGACTCTCTGCAAGCCGCTGCCATTTCCTCGAAGGTCAGGTCCGAATGTCCCGCCGCGGTCTCGATCACCGCACAGACACGTTCGCCCCGTTCGGTATCTGGCAGTCCGATCACCGCCGCGTTCTCCACCGACGGCAGCGAATAGAGGACGTCCTCGACTTCTTTCGCTGAGATGTTCTCACCTTTGCGGATGATGATGTCCTTGACACGCCCGGTGAGCGTCACATGCCCGTCGGCATGCTTGATTCCAAGATCGCCTGTGCGGAACCGGCCATGTTCGTCGAAGGCCTCTTCGTCGAGGCTCGGGTCTGTGTAGCCCGCGAACAGCATCGGCCCGTTGACGCGGACCTCGCCCTCGCTGCCCGGTTCAGCCTCCGAACCGTCGGCTGCCACAATCGTCACCTCGCAGCCCCTGATCGGTGCGCCCTCGGTGTTGGCGAGCTGCTCATCGGAGTCCGATGGCGAACCCTGGGTGATCATCGGGCATTCGGTCATGCCGTAACCGTGTGCGACGGGTATGCCCATCTTCTCCTTGACTTCGAAGTAGATCTCGGGGGGCTTGGGCGCGCCGCCACCGGCCATGGCTCGGAGCCGCGGCATCGAGTTGCCGCCGAGCTGCTGATCCTGCGCCAGGAACATCTGGTAGAAGGCCGTCGACCCGCCGATGATCGTGGCGCCGTGCTCGGCGTAGGCGGCCACGGAGCCGGCGGGCGTGAACTTCTCGATCAGGACCGCGCCGAAGCCGTCGACCAGCAGCATCACGATGAAGTCGGGGCCGCCGATGTGGGCATAGGGGAAAGCGATGGTCCCCATGTCGTCGGCGTTGGTCTGAAGCGCCAGGGCGAGGCCGGTTCCTGCCGCTATCAGGGTCTTGTCGGAGTGCTTGACTCCCTTTGGGTCAGACGTGGTACCCGAGGTGTAGTAGATCCATCGCACTGCGTCGCCGTCGGTCGGTGCGGGCGGCAGACATTTTGGATCGCCCTCGGGGAGGTTCGAGTAGCCGTTGAGGATCTGGGGGCGGGGGTCGAGGTTCTCGCTTACTTCGGTCGCCATGGCGTGATAGTCGAATTCGCCCCAGACTCCCGGGGTGAACACGAAGCGGGCTCGGGTCTGGGCGATGCAGAATCCGACCTCTCGATGCCGGTAGATGTGGATGATCGGGTTCTGGACCGCGCCGAGGCGCGAGAGTGCGAAGCTCAACACGATCGTCTCGATCCGGGTGGGCAGTTCCCAGGTGACCGGGGTGCCCTCAGCTATCCCCAGCTGATACAGGCCGGCGGCCACTCTCTCAACCTTGTCGAGGAACTCTGAGTAGGTGAGTTGCCGAGAGGCGTCGTCGACTAGGAACGGTCGGTCGCCGGAGAGCGCTACACGGCGCTCCAACAGTTCCCAGAATGTTGTGGCATCAACAATCTGCTCGCTCACTTCGCGTTCCGTCGCCTTTCGGTATGTTGCAGCGGCACAAGTATTACTCGCGCCGTCAACGGAGGCGAATCTGGCGGTTGGGTGAACCTCGCCGCCGGGCGGGTTGACCTCAGACCGCTTCGTTCCCGCGCTCCCCAGTGCGGATACGGGCGAGGGTCTCGACTGGTGTGACCCAAACTTTGCCGTCACCGATCTTCTCGGTACGGGCTGAAACCAGAATCGCCTCAACCACGCCGTCGGCCGCGGAGTCGTCAACGAGAATCTCGATTCTGGTCTTGGGTGTGAAGGTCACCCGGTACTCGGTGCCGCGGTAGGTCTCGCTGTGGCCGCCCTGGCGGCCGAAGCCCTGCACCTCTGACACGGTCATGCCGGCCACACCGATATCGGCGAGCGCAGTCTTGACATCTTCGAGTTTGAATGGCTTGATCACTGCACTGACTAGTTTCATGACGGATTCTCCGTTCCGGTTGGGTTGATACAATCATACTATGTATCAATACCAATCGGTGTCAAGGTCATAATATTTCTCCATTTTTCCCTAAATTCTTCTGATTTGGTTCTTAATTCTGTAGTTTGTATTGATACAATAATCAGTATGGCAGATACAGAACGCGCTCCGATCGTCAACTACCGCGACCACCGGAACTTCGAGCGACGGCTCGTGATCCGGCTCGAGACAGGCGCCAACATTCCAGTGTTCGAACAGCTCCGGGCACAGTTGTCGGTGATGACCGCGGTCGGACGGCTCGAACCCCGCAGCAAGCTGCCAACGGTTAGAGAGCTCGCCACCGCGCTCGATCTAGCACCCGGAACCGTGGCACGCGCCTATCGGGAACTCGAGAACGACGGCATCGTCGAAGGCCGAGGCCGCCGCGGGACTTTCGTGGTGGACGAGCCCCCCCACAGCGAACCGCTCCAGGAGCGCCGCAAACGGGTGGCAACCGCGGCCGACCGTTTCGTCTTCGAACTCGCCGTGCTCGGAGTCGGACTCGACGACGCGCTCGAAGCGGTCAGAGCAGCAACCGAGCGACACGGCACAGGAGCAGAAACAGAAGCGGCGCCCGCTCCGTAGAGACGGGCGCCGCGTACACCCCTGGAGGGAGGCGACAATTCTTGTTTCTTGGACCATCCGGTAGGAGTATCGGTTACACCTAGCTGGGAATATCTCGGAAGGGGATTCCCTTGTCGGGTCTGGGCTCTTGGGGCAGGCCCAGCACGTTTTCACCGATGATGTTGCGCTGCACCTGATCGGTGCCTCCCCCGATGCGAGACATCCACTGCCCTAAGAAGGCATAGTTCTGCCAGAACCCGTTGAACACCGCATCGGCGCCGTAGAGCGTGGCACTCGGACCCATGATTGCCATCGACAGGTCACCCATCAACTCCAGCCGGCGTGACGCCGCGAGTTTCAGCACCGAACTCTCAGGACCGGGCAGTTCACCACGCGAGGTTGCCGTGCGCACCCGGTAACCGAGGAACCGCATCGTCTCGACAATCGTGTACAAGCGCGCAAGCTGCTGGCGGATCACCGGATCATCCGTCACTCCGAAACGCCGAGCCAGCTCGATCACATCGCCGACATAGGAGACCTGACCGCCGATCCCCGCCCGCTCATTGCTCAGGGTGGTCAGAATCGGGCCCCAACCGCGATTGAGTCCACCGACGACACAGTCGAGCGGCACCCGCACATTGTCGAGGAAGACCTCGTTGAACTCCGAACGACCCGTGGGCTGCTTCAAGGGACGAACGTCGATCCCCGGAGTGGCCATGTCGAGCAGCAGATACGTGATTCCCCGATGCTTGGGTTGATCGACATCGGTTCGGACCAACAACATGCCGTGCGCAGCTTCCCGAGCGCTCGAAGTCCACACCTTCTGTCCGTTGACGACGATCTCGTCGCCGTCGAGGATCCCGGACGTTCGCAGACCGGCCAGGTCAGAACCTGCCCCCGGTTCGGAGAACAGCTGACACCAGGTCTGCTCACCGGTCAGCATCGGTTCGAGGTACTTGCTCTTCTGGGCGTCGGTGCCGTGGGCGATGATCGTCGGACCGGCCATTCCTATCGACTGTGCGAACTGCCCCATCGGCAGGTCGTACCGCGCCTCCTCCTCTGCGAAGATCCCGGCCATATGGCCGGACAGGCCCCGACCGCCATAGGCCGCAGGCCATGTCAGGCCCGCCCAGCCCTCGTCGTACTTGGTGCGTTGCCACTTGCGGCAGCGGGCCGTGTAGGCAGCCGATTCTGCGACGCTGGGAGGTTTGGCCCAGTAGCTCTCGCTGAGATCGACCTCGGTGGGCAGCAACTCGGCGTGTCGGCACAGGAAGTCGCGGCACCGCTCACGCCACGCGGCCTCCTCAGGCGTGTCATCGAAGTCCATGGGTGCCCTGTCAGTCCCGCACGCCATGAACTGGCTGTGGAGAACGCTCGCCCGCAATCGATCGATGCGCCAGCTCACCCGCTTCGGCGACGGTCATGCGGCGACCGCCGACCGAAACGACCGGGCCCTTCTGCCAACCGTCGCAGACGTTGAGCTGGTCGCCGGTGTTCTCGAAGGTTCGACCGGTCACGTCACAGGCAGCGCTGCCCAGCCAGACGACCAGCGGAGAAACGTTCTCGGGCGCCTTTTCGTCGAAGCCCTCTGGTATCTCGGCGCTGTAGAAGATGCCCTCGGTCATACGGGTGCGGGCATCGGGGGCGATGGCGTTGGCGAGCACGCCGTAACGCCCCCACTCCGCGGCCTGTTGAATCGTCAACAGCGCGATCCCGGCCTTGGCCGCCGCATAGTTGCCCTGGCCGATCGATCCGGCCAGACCGGCCCCCGAAGAGGTGTTGACCACTCGGGCCGCGACCGGCTCGCCCGCCTTGGCCTGGTCGCGCCAATATTCGACAGCGTGGCGTGCCGGGGCGAAATGGCCTTTGAGGTGCACCCGGGTGACGCTGTCCCATTCATCCTCGGACATTCCCGCGAGCATCCGGTCACGGAGGAATCCTGCGTTGCAGACCAGCGTGTCGAGCCCGCCGTAGGTGCTTATCGCCTGTTGAACCAACGCCGCGGCCTGGGCCCAGTCGGCCACATCAGCCGCGTTGGCCACCGCAGCACCACCGTTGGCGACAATCTCTGCCACCACGTCCTTGGCGGCATCGCTGGTTGACGGTGTGCCGTCGCGCTCGACGCCGAGGTCGTTGACCACGACGCGGGCGCCGTGCGCCGCGAATGCCAGCGCATGGGCACGGCCGAGACCTCCCCCAGCCCCGGTGACGATCACCACCCGCCCGTCAAGATCGACCGCCTCAGTCATAGCGGCACTCCAGTCGCTGTCTTGGTGTCATTGGGTCCTGGGTCATTGGTCAGCCAGCAACTCGTCCACGACGCTGCTTCAAGAGAACACCGGGTCCAGTTCGGAAGACACGATCCACATCGCGAAATACTGGGCTGCTCCCCCATATGCGTGACCGAGCGCAACCCTTGCTCCGTCGACCTGATAGTCACCGGCAGTGCCCCGCACCTGATTGGCCGCCTCGAGGCAGCGAATCATCCCCGACGCACCTATCGGATTCGACGACAGCACACCGCCCGAGCAGTTGACCGGGAAGTCGCCGCCCAGCGCCGTCGCGCCCTCATCGGTCATCTTCCAGCCTTCGCCGTCCGGTGCGATGAGGTGCCCCTCGAGCCACATCGGTTCGTACCAACTGAACGGAACATACAGCTCCGCGGTGTCGATCTGACGGCGCGGATCGGTGATCCCCACCTCCTTGTACAACGCTGCCGCACAATCGACCCCGGCCTGGGGTTTGACGGTGTCGCGCCCGGGGAAGCTCGAGAATTCGGTGCGCTTGGCGTGCCCAAGCACCCAGGCAGGCGGGTTCGGCGAGCGCGAGACCAGATCCTCTGAACTCAGCACCATCGCGGCGGCGCCGTCGGAGGAGGGGCACGACTCCAAGAAGTGCAGGGGATCCCACAGCATCGGTGATTCCTTGACCGCCTCGACGCTGATGTCGGTGAGATGCAGGTGTGCGTACTGGTTCTTCAGCGCGTTCTGTCGGTCCTTGACCGCTACCTGCCAACCGATGTGCTCCGGCGCGCCAGAGCGCCGTATGTACTCCCGTATCCACGGAGCGAAGGTCCCTCCGGCTCCCTGGCCTCCGGATTTGCCGCCCGACAATGCCCAGGTGGCGTTCCCCTCTGACTGTTTCTCGTAGGTGACGGTCAATACGGTGTCGTAACGGCCGCTCTCCACGAGCACAGCAGCGGAGATCGCCGTTGAGGCACCCACTGATCCGGCTGTATGGACTCGGTGGATAGGCTTGCCGACCGCTCCGAGAGCATCAGCGAGCGACAACTCGGGCATTATCACGCCCTCCAATGCGTCGGGGGCCTTTCCGAGCACCACGGCGTCGATGTCGGCAAAGCTCACTTCGGCGTCGTCGAGGGCCCGCAGGGCGGCCTCCCGTACCAGCCCGTCGAGCGAGAGGTCGTCGCGCCGCCGCTTGTACTTGGTCTGGCCGATTCCGACGACTGCACAGGGTCGAGCCATGTCAGGCTCCTCCTTCCAAGACACACAGCAGGTTCTGTTGCAACGCCGCGCCCGAGGAGGCATGGGCAACTCCCCGCCCTGCATCACCGGTGGCGATGCGTCGGGCGACCTCGATCACTCGGACCAGGCCCGTCGCCATCACCGGATCGCCTGCGAGGGGTCCTCCTGAGGGGTTCACAGAGGTGGAGTCGGCGAGGTTCAGAGCGTTGCGCAGAATGATCTCCTCGTGGGCGTGGGTGACGTGCAACTCGACCACATCAACAGCCCCGTCGCCGACTCCTGATCCCGCCGCGGCGAGGCGTGTGCTCGGCGAGTCGGTGAGGTCGCGCAGCCCTGCGTGATGGGACTCGATGCGATGGTCGAGTCCGGTGATCCACACCGGGTTGTCGGTGATCTCTGTGGCCCGGTCCCGGCGGGCGATCAGCAGCGCGGCGGCACCGTCCGCCTTGGGCGACACGTCATGGGCGCGCAGCGGAGCCATGTCATAGGGGGCTGCGAGGAGTTCTTCGACCGTGGCTGTGGTGCGGATCTGGGCATGGGGGTTGCTTGCCGCTGAGGCGTAGCTGCGGGCCACGACTTCGGCGATCTCGGTCTCGGTGGCCTTGTGCGACTCGATCAGCGAGCGGGCCGCGATTCCGGCCATGGCATCGGGGTCGATGCCCAAGGGAGCGACAACGTATGGATCGGCCTGCAGGTGGAAGACCTCGCGGGAGTTGCACGGGGAGGACTTTCCTGAGCCCACCACCATGGCAATGTCGATGTCGCCCATCTGCAACCTCAGCCACGCCTCGAACAGTGCCCAGGCTCCGTCCATCTCAACATGGGATTCGTACACGGGCGGCCACGCACCCATCCCGTCGACGTTCGACACGAAGGCGAAGGGCATTCCGCTGAGGTAGTCGCAGCTGCCGGCGATCGTGAAGTCGACGTCATGGCGTTCGATTCCGGCGTCGGCGAGCAGCGCATTGACGCACTCCATGATGAGCACGACTTCGGGGCCGTCGTAGCGCACATGCGCGTCGGTCTGCGCAAAGCCCACGATCGCTATGTCGTTCTCGTGGCGTTGAGACTGTGGCATCAGAAGTTGTGCTCCTTCAACAGTTCGGGATCGACGTCGGGCTCTCCGGTCGGTTCCCAGCGCTCGTACACCTCTTCGTTGAGGCCGTAGCCGCGGTTGTCGAGATCGCCGATGCGGTCTTCTTCGCGCCACACCATCCGCAGGCGCATGCCGACACGGAAGTCCTCGATCCTGATGTCGCGGATATCGATCCCTCCGACTGTGGAGTCTGCGCCGTCGAGGAGCACCGAGCAGCGGATGTAGGGCTCCGTCTCGGTCTGTCCGTGATATTGGACCGGAACGATCTCGGTGAAGGACGTGACCGTGCCGACGTCGGCCACCTCCACGTCATCGTCTGGGGTCATCGGCACCCGGTTGGTGGCGTCGTAGCCGCGGCTCGGCACATGGACCTTGCCGTCGACGGGGCTTCGCTGCCCGATGATCCTGCCCTGCTGCAGTCCCTCCACGAAGCGACGGCGATGGGGCAGCAGCGGCTCTCGGATTCGCACGCCTATCAGGTGTTCGGTGATCATCACGGGCTCTGCGTCGTCATCGACTTCCGGTGCTGCGGGTGCCTCGTCGCCGGGAACGAAGTAGATGTCGTTGATCGTGCCCTGCCGGTCGCCTCTGAAACGCACCACAACACGCATTCCGGTCGCCATCGCGTCTTCAGAGCCGGCGTCGACTGCATGCAGCATGGTCGTGTCTGCACCGTCGAGTTTGATCTGGGCGAAGGCGAAGGGGTGCTCGAAAGGATGCTTGGAGGTCGGTTGAGCGACCCATGTCCAACCGGTGACCACTCCGGCGGGACCAACCTCGACGAGGTTCTCGGGGCCCACAGTGGCGCCGGTGTCGGGGGCGTACTCGACAGGCGGGCAGATGACCCTGCCGCCGACCCTTGTGGCGAGGATTCGTCCGTCTCGAAGACCGGTCAGGAACGGTCCGATTATCGGTCCGGTGGTTCGCGTGTAGGGGTACTCGAGGTTGAAGTCAATTTCGAAGAGTTCAGCCATACGCCCGCAGTCCACCACAACTCGCGTCGGCTCCCCAAAACCGGGACCTGTTCTGTGTCATCGTTGCTCAGCGGCGGCCGCGGACCAACCGACCGGGGCGTGCTCCGGTGTCCTCTCCGTGCCTTCGGGTCACTTCGCCAGCGACGACCGTCGCCACATAACCTTCGGCCCGCTGGATCAACCGCCTGCCGCCGGCGGGAAGGTCGTGCACCAGCTCGGGTGTCCGCAGATTGATCGTGTCGTAATCGATGATGTTGACGTCGCCTCGCCGGCCGACGGCGATCGTGCCGCGGTCCTCCATGCCGAAGAGCTCGGCGGTGTCCTTGGTCTGCTTGCGCACCACCCACTCCAAGGGCAGCTTGTCGCCGCGGTCACGGTCCCGGGTCCAGTGCGAGATCATGGTGGTCGGCAACGAAGCATCACAGATCAGACCGCAGTGGGCTCCACCGTCACCGAGCCCCACCACAGCCTGGGGATGGGTCAACTGTTCGCGGATCACGTCGTGGTTGGAGTCCACATAGTTGTAGAGCGGGGCCATCAGCAGCGCCCTGCCGTCCTCGGCGAGGAACGCGTCGTATGCGACTTCCTCGGCGGAGACGCCTGAGGCCTCTGCAATCGCTCCGATCGAGCGCTCACGGGTCGGCTCATAGTTCGGCGGGTCACCCAACACATAGAGGTTGTGGAGCATCCCGGCCACGAGCATGGCAACACCCTCGTGCACCGATCCTTGGCCTTCGGCATTCTCCTCAGCGAGGATCGCTGCCCGGACTTCGGGGCGGCGGAGCTCAATGATGCGCTCCTCGATCGGCAGGTCGGCGAGGTCCATGTAGGTGGGGCGCAACATGAAGGGATGCCCTGTCTGGAATCCGACCAGCACGCCGAACGGGCGGCCCGCAACCTGCGGGTAAAGCCTTGCACCCTCCTCGGTTGCCGCCAGCGACACTGCCATCAGCTCTTTCCAGAGGTCGGGCGCGCCCGGAACCTGCAACATCGCGAAGGTGACCGGTTGACCGGTGTCCGCGGAGAGCCTGCGCATCCAGTCGACTTCCTTCATCGGCGCAACCAGGTCGAGGCCCGCAGCACCGGCCGGCGCCAGCTCGAAGACTCCGCCTCCGCCGTCTCGCAGGGCCCGACCCAGCGCGAACAGTTCGTCCTCGGCCGCGAATGTGCCCGGCACGGGTTCGCCGTCCATCGCCCTGTGCCCGATGGTCCGCGAGGTGGACACACCCAGAGCGCCGGCTTCCACAGCCTCCTGCACGATCTCGGCCATGGCTTCGATCTCGTCTGTTGAGGCATCCTCGTTGCGGGCGCCCCGCTCCCCCATCACGTAAGCGCGCACCGAGCCGTGGGGGATCTGGGTGCCGACGTCGACTGACCACCGTCGCGCCTCGAGCGCATCGAGATACTCCGGGAACGTCTCCCAGTCCCATTCGATCCCCTCGCTCAGAGCCGCTCCAGGGATGTCTTCAACTCCCTCCATCAACTGGATCAGCCATTCCTCGGTGCCCGGCCTGACCGGAGCGAACCCGACGCCGCAGTTGCCCATGACCAGGGTCGTGACGCCGTGTAGCGACGTTGGCTCCAGCGTTTCATCCCAGGTGACCTGACCGTCGTAGTGCGTGTGCACGTCGACGAAACCGGGTGTCACGAGCAGTCCGGTGGCGTCGATCGTCTCGCTTGCGTCGCCCTGCAGGTCGGGTCCGACCGCGACGATGACACCATCGGTGATGGCCACGTCGGCTGTGTACCGGTCTGAGCCGGTGCCGTCTACGACGGTCCCGTTCCGTATTAGAAGATCAAACATTGTGGTCCTTTGGATTTGTACTTGGCTGATTTGTGCTTGGGCTGATTTGTGCTCGGGCTGATTTACTGGGCGAATGGCGTCCCGGTCGGGTCAGGAAGCGGATCCGGCGCGCACCAGACGACCTGGACGTTCACCGGTGTCGGCGTCATCCCAGCGGGTGACAACACCGCTGACGATCGTTGCCCGGTAGCCCTGCGCTGACTGCACGAAGCGTTTCCCGCCCGCAGGCAGGTCACGGGCTACCCGTGGAGGCAGCAGCGACAGGTTGTCGAAGTCGACCACGTTGAGGTCCGCTTTGGAACCGACCTCGATCGTTCCCCGATCATCGAGGCCGAAGAGCCGGGCAGTGTCGTGGGTCTGCTTCTTGACGATGAACTCGAGGGGCAACTGCTCGCCGCGGCTCCGGTCGCGTGCCCAATGGGTGAGCAGCCAGGTCGGTTGCGAGGCATCGCAGATCACTCCGCAGTGCGCACCCCCGTCGCTCAGCCCAACGACGCCGGCAGGATGCTGCAGCATCTCGCGAAGAGCGTCGCCGTTGCCGTCGGCATAGTTGAGGAAGGGGAACAGCAACAGCGCCTTGCCCTCGTCCTCGAGCAGCATGTCATAGAGCAGGTCGTCAAGTTCTCGGCCCTGCTCCTCGGCCATCGCCTTGATGGTGCGCTCAGGACCGGGTTCGTAGTCGGGAGGGTCGCCCAGCACATAGATCCGATGCAGCGAACCCAGAATGAACTCCGAGAAGGGATTGTCGGTCTCGGGCGTCTCGGCCAGGATCGCCGCTCGGCGCTCCGACCGGCGGAGTTCTGCCACCAGTTCGGGCAGCGGCAGGTCGGCTATCTCGTCCCAACTGGGCCGTTGACGCCAGGGACTCAGACCTTCGAGCCCCAACAGGATTCCGTTGAGGCGACCGGCGATCTGGGGATGCAACGAGGCGCCGGAAGCCACCGCCTCGGCCGAGCGGTCCATCAGCGCCCGCCACAGTTCGGGTTCGTCGTTGATCTGCACGAGCACGAACGACACCGGCACTCCCGTTTCTTTGGAGATGCGCACCATCCAGTCGACCTCGGTGTGGGGGGCGACGGTGTCTTCCCCGGCCGAACCCATCGGCGCGAGTTCCAAGAGTCCATGACCCGCATCCGCGCAGCCCCGTGCCAGTGCATACAGCTCGTCTTGCGCCGCGAACGTGCCGGGCACCGGTTCCCCGTCCATGGCCGTGTGTGCGAGGGTCCGGGAGGTTGACACGCCGAGGGCCCCGGAGGCGACGGCCTCGCCGACGATCCTGCGCATCTCGGCGATCTCGTCTCCGTTGGCGGGGGCGTTGCGGGCGCCGCGCTCCCCCATGACGTAGGCACGAACCGCACCGTGGGGCACCAAACAGCCGACGTCGAGGCCCCAGGCCCGGCCTTCGAGACTGTCGAGGTATTCTGGGAAGGTCTCCCATGACCAGTCGATGCCCTCAGCGAGGGCCGCTCCGGGGATGTCTTCGACGCCTTCCATCAACTGGATCAGCCAGTCCTCGGTCCCGGGCTTGACCGGGGCGAATCCGACACCGCAGTTGCCTGTGACCACCGTGGTGACTCCATGGCTGGCCGACGGCTCAAGGACGGGATCCCAGGTGACCTGCCCGTCGTAGTGCGTGTGCACGTCGACGAAACCGGGAATCACGATGCAGCCAGCAGCGTCGATCTCACGGTGGGCTTCGCCTTGCAGGTCGGGACCGACTGCGGCGATCGTGCCCCCAAGGACTGCCACATCACCGCGGTACCGGTCGGCGCCGGTTCCGTCGATGATGACTCCGTTGCGGATCAGTAGGTCATACATGGATTAGTCCGTGTCGCTCGCTCGGCTGAGGTCGCTTCCACTCTAGGGGCAACCGTCGGGTAGGCCCGAATCCGTCTAGGCGCAACCGTCGGCTGGGAATTGGGGATTCTTGGCAACGAACTATCCGACGAGTGCGTTCACCAGGCCGGTGAGGTGACGATCGAGCCTGACGGCGGTGGCGCGGTAGACGGCCAACGGTTCGCCTGCGGGGTCGTCGATCTCCTCAGCGGAGCGCCCAACGAGTTCGCTGTCGCGCATCGCCCCTACGGCCGAAATTCGTTGTCTCATCACATCTCTGGTCGGCATTGTCGTTCCCGCAGACCGCGAGCTTGCCGCCAAGCGAGCGAACTCGGAGGGGAGGAACACTCGGGTCTTAAGTTCGTTGTCGCGCCCGATCACGGCGCCCGCGTGGATTCTGGTCATGGCCACAACCAGGTCCACGTCAAGGTCGTCGTTGTGGAGTCGGCGACTGACATGGTCGCCGATGTCCAGGCCCATTTCGGCCATCACCGCCACGGCGTGCGGGGTCGCGGGGCGCTGTGACCATCCCAGGGTGCCTGCTGAAACCACCGAAGCACTTACCCCCGCGGCATCAAGCCGCGCTCGTAGTATCGCCTCGCCCATCGGTGAGCGGCAGGTGTTGCCAGTGCAGACCACCAGTACCCGAAACTCCTCACACATCCACCAAGCTTCGCACACGGCGGACCCGAGTCCTGTTCTGCGCCGGGAAATCTAACTGGACACGACTCAACACCCTCACTCCACTGAAACGCGAAGAGCCGGTTTGTGTCTGCTATATTCTGTCAGACTCGACTGTGTACGAAGGTGTTGCCGACATGTCTGAAAGCCCCCTTTACCCCCCCCCCCCCCCCCCCCCTGTAGTTCAGGTGGTCTGAACCACCACCGCGGGATCTGGCTAATCCCGCGGTGGTGGTTCAGACCACCTGAACTAAAGGGGTGGGGGGTAAAGGGGGCTTTCAGACATACCGACAACACCTCACTCATTCCACAGTCGGGTTCGGCGAAGGGTAGCAGACACACACCCCACCAGCACGACCGTAGCGCACCACAGAGACGGGTGGCCGGTCCGAACGTCTCTACCCCGACGTCGAGCGAAAGCGGTCACAGCTGGGCCGACACGCGAGACTATGGGCCAGACTGATGGCCGTGGCGAGCGTTGCGGTCTGCGGCTCTGCCGAGTTCGGCGATGTCGCCGAGCGTCCACATCGCCGGGCTCGGTCTGCGGTGGCGAGCGTGAGCCACGCCGTCACATACACGGGCCTGTGCCGGGTCGGGTCGGGTCGGGTCGGTGAGCATCTCCTCGATCGATAGCGGCCGCTAGGACCGCACAGCAGTTCCGCACTCAACACTCCCTGCCCCGCCCCGGTCAGGTGCCCCTCACCTCAACTGTCAAACGTGGCCTCCATGTCTTATACGTGGAGTAACATCACATGTGCTCCCCATGTCGATTCGGTGGAGGAGGTCCCAGATGACACAGACAGCAGAGGAATCCTTCAACTTGGCGCTGAAACATCTGGAAGGCGTGGCCGTAGCGTCTCACGACCCGACCGACTGGCTCGAACTATCGACGTTCGGCTTCTACTGCCTTGAGGCTTGCGTCGTCGCGGCGGCTCTTCAGCTGGAGCGAACACGTCCCGGCAACCACTGGACCAAGGTGCAGGAGGCCGGGCACCTCACGACCGAGCACCAATTTCCTAATATCGAGAACCTACTCGTCGACCTCAACACAATGCGCAAGCACGAAGCGTACGGCGATGTCGAACCACCCGACAATCTCGATCCGGAGGAGGTCGCATCGGAGATTGAGGCCTACGTCGAACAAGTCGGGAAACTTGTGCGATGAGTCAGCAACTGGCTTCGGAACGAGCGTCCGGCACAGTCTTCACGACGGGCGACCTGTCGGGGGTCGTGAAGCGGTGGCCGGACGAAGCCGCTCGCGTATGGACATGTGAAGCCGTGGGGGGAGCAACCGAAAATGGGGCCATTGAGGCGATCGTGGCGACAGGCTCGTCGGTTCGTGACGTGGAACACAGCGATGACCTTGATCTGGTTCTGGTGTACAGAGAGCGTCGGCCCATTCTACCTCGACCGCCGATCTCGATAGATCTACGCCTGTACGAGCAGGACGAGGTTCTGGAGAAGTTGGCCGCGTGTCACGACTATCTGTCTTGGACCGTGCGTTACGGTCAGGTCTTGTTCGAACGCTGCGACTGGTGGACGACGCTTCGCGCCGACTGGCAGGATCGGCTGTCGTTGCCGGCGGCATCTGACGCGCTCGAACGCGCTCAGAAAGCGGAGGGCCTGTACAAGAAGTTGATCGAGATCGGAGACGTCGACGCTGCAGCGGATCTGCAGCTTTCAATGCTGACGTTCCTGAGCAGGGCAGCGCTGACTGAAGCAGACGTGTTCGCGAAGTCACGACCTGAGCTTCCCGAGCAGTTGCGCGGAATCGGCGAACGGGTGTTGGCGGAGCGTCTCATCGACGCCTTGGAACGCAGAACTGAACGGACGACACAGGCGTCCGCAATCTGAACTAGATCCGTATAGATCTGCTATACCGATATCCCTTTCCCCAGTCACCCCACGAAACCACGAAGCGAGAGCGGTCACAGCTGAGCTGGCACGCGAGACTATGGGCCAGACTGATGGCCGCAACTCAAGCAGACCAGTTGAGGATCAAGGAGTAGAGCATTGCCGGGACCACTTGATGGAGTACGGATCGTTGAGCTCGGCGTCTGGGTCGCCGGACCAGCCGCTGGAGGCATCCTGGCGGACTGGGGAGCCGATGTGATCAAGATCGAGCCTCTCAGCGGCGACCCGGCCCGCACCTTCCAGAACATGCTCGGTGGCGACATGCCCACCAACCCCGTGTTCGAGCTTGACAACCGCTCCAAGCGCAGTATCGCCCTGGACCTCTCCGATGATGAGGGTCTGGCGATCGCCAAGGAACTGATCGCGCAGGCCGACGTATTCGTCACCAATGTGCGGCTCGCCGGACTCGAACGCCTGGGGCTGGACCACGAGACCCTGCTGGAACAACATCCCCGTCTGGTGTACGCGGCGATCACAGGATTCGGACTCGAGGGTCCTGACAAGGACCGCGCGGCATACGACATCGCCGCTTTCTGGGCACGGTCAGGGATCGCCCACATGCTCACGCCGGATGGGAGCAACCCCCCGTTCCAACGGGGCGGCATGGGCGACCACAACGCCGGCATGGCGGCCGCAGCCGCTATCTCCGCAGCGTTGTACAGCCGTGAACGCACGGGCCGAGGGCAACTGTGCTCCACCTCGCTGTTCCGCACGGGGATCTACACGATCAGCTTCGATCTGTCGATCACCGTGGGCTGGGGTCTCACGCTCAATGTCGGCAACCGGGAGACTATGTACAACCCCACCACCAACAACTACATCGCCGGCGACAACAAGCGGTTCTGGGTGGTGGGCCTGGAGGCGAATCGGCACTGGCCGCCGTTGGCGCGCGCCGTGGGGCACCCGGAATGGATCACCGACGAGCGGTTCGCCACAGCTGCTGACCGGGCGAGGAACGGGCCGGAGCTGCTCGGCGAACTAGACAAGATCTTCGTCACGAAGACACTCGCCGAGTGGGCCGATATCTTCGCGACGGAACCAGACTTCTTCTGGGCGCCGGTGCAGTCGCCCGACGATCTGCTCGCCGATCCCCAGTTCTATGCGGCGGGAGCCCTCGTTGAGGTGCCCGACGAGTCCGCCACGACCTCGATGATCGCCACCCCGGTCGATTTCGACGGCACCCCTTGGGCTCCGCGCAGCCTGGCCCCCAGACTCGGGGAGCACACCGTGGAGATCTTGGAGAGTCTTGGGCGTTCCGAAGATGCGGAATCCCTCGCGGCTCGGGGTGTGGTGGGCATCGACGGATGATCCGTCCGGTCGTCCGAGGCGCGATCCTCGCTGTCGCGTGCCTCTGCTGCCTCGTCGCCTCTGCGTGCGCTGGATCAGACGGTGCCCAGCCAGCCGGTGACCCTGCTGTCAGCATCTCGTCGACAACGACCCCCGGCGGTGACGCCGAGTCCCGCGATGCCGCTGCGACAAGCAGCATCGCTGATGGGTCTGACCCGGCCGTGACCACCAATACGGGCGCGGATGCGACCGCGTCAGCTGCAGCCACTTCCGACACGACCACAACCGCTGGCACGACACCGCCCACCGACACAACCCCTGCGACAACCACAGCCCCGACCGACACAACCCCTGCGACAACCACAGCCCCGACCGACACAACCCCTGCGACAACCACGGCCCCGACCGACACGAACACGACCCCCACCACGTCACCAGGTGAGGTCGCTGTTTCGCCGTGGCCCTCGGATCCCCGCACCGCTGAGGATCGAGAATGGCGGGTGAGGATCGAGGCTTCATGGAGTCACGACACCGACGCCTTCACTCAGGGACTCGAGACAGACGGGGGGATCATCTACGAGAGCACCGGGCTCTACGGAGAATCCCGTTTGCGTGCCCTCGAAGGCCCCGTTGAACTGCGTTCGGTTGCACTCGATCCCGAGGTGTTCGGCGAGGGTCTGACTCTGGTCGGCGACGAGATAATTCAACTCTCCTGGCGCGACGGTCGGGCATTGCGCTGGGACCGCGACACCTTCGAGCCGCGCGGCGAGTTCCGCTACGACGGCGAGGGTTGGGGCATCTGTTGGGACGGGGTCGGTTCGCGTCTGTTGATGAGCGACGGAACCTCGACGCTCACCCACCGCAACAGGGACTTCGCAGTCGTGGCGACCACGACGATCCTTCGTGACAACGATCCCGTGACAAGGGTCAACGAACTTGAATGCGTCGCGGGACTGGTCGTCGCCAACATCTGGATGAGCAACGAGATCATCGTCATCGACCCCGACTCTGGAGAGGTCCTGGTATCGATCGATGCCGCATCGCTGGCTACCGAGGTCGGCATCTCAGCCGGTGAACTCCACGCGGTGCTCAACGGCATCGCCTACAACGGAGACGGCAAGTGGATCCTCGGCGGGAAGAACTGGCCCCTGCAGTTCCTCGTGACGCTGTCTCTCAACTGATCAGTTGCCACTGTCGATGGGTTCGTAACCGGCCACATCGTGGTGGGGCGTGTCGAGATAGATCTTGGCTTCGGGAACTCCCGCAAACTTGCCGTGGCTCCACCGAATCTCCACATGGCCTTCCACGGTCCTTGGGGTTGCATCTTTCCTGTCGACTACTTCTGCGCGCCATCGAACAGTCGGTTGCCCCGCGTAGTCACCCCACATGTCGAAATGTTGCATACGGAAGCGATTCTGGAAATCCCACGGAGTCAGCACCCGGTATCGAATCGGTTCCCCGTTCCGGTCGGTGCCGAGCACGAAGTACGGCGATGCTGCAAGGCGCAGAAGTCTCCATAGCAGTTCCTCGCGGTCTCTTTTGGTGGAGGTCCGTTCCATGAGATGCGAAGCGCTGTTGCGGGCGATCTCGAAGGCCACGATCTCCCAGTCGTAACGCAACGACGCCGGCCACCGACCCTTGAGGGCCGAACGCAACGCGGCTCGATGGGCGGCGTCGAGCGCAGCCACACGCGTCGGCAGCGACAGGTCGTCCACATGGTTTCGCACCTGGGAGTAGAACTCTTGAAAGGACTCGGCGGCGATTTCGGCGAACCAGTCAGCGCCGCGCCGCGCACGCTCCGCGAGTGCTCGGTCAAAGACATGCCACGGAGACGCATTGTGGAGGATGTCCGAGCCGTACTTGCAACTGATCAGATAGACGTGATCGACCCTCAGATCAGCGGGGATCTGTTCGTATGCGGGAGGACGGTGAGGGCCTTTCCATTCGACCAACCACGGCACACGGCCCCGCAACCCGACGTTGGCACGCGCGAACACCTCGCCGTTGGCGTAGGCCGTCGTGAAGATCTCGGCATGTCTGCCCGTCTCGTAGGCGGTGTCGAGCCGGTCGAACACTCGATCGGTGACGTTGTTGATCGAACGCGGTCTAGCGGAGAGCGCTCGCTGCAGGTCCCGGTAGCCGAACAGACCCAGACCGGTGACGATCTCGGAGACTTCGGTGCGGACAGTCGCCATCAGAGGAGCCTCTGCGCCTCGACCTGCAGGGCCGGTCCGTCTGCTCTGTGCTCGGCGCGATTGGACAACTGAACTCCCGTTCTCAGGCGAATCCTAGAACAGCAGTGTCACACACCCCGACCATGATCTGGGTTCCCTCGCGATCCGGGTCGGACCGCCATCACCCCCGACATCAACCGGAGAATCACGATGGCCCAGTCCGTATCCGCCAGTTCTTTGGGCAGGCGCGCACTCTCACTCAACTGCGGAGTTGCCGCCCTCGCCGACGAAATGATTGCTATCCCCCCACCCCCCGGCACCAGCACACATCCCTACGGTCCCCTGGTGGGCGTGCGCTGCGGCAGAGCCGTGCACACCGTCGCCTACCCACTGTCGGCCCGCCTGGTCCACAGCGAGGAGTCCGACACCCGAATCGCCGTCGTCGTAAGCCGAACCTCGGCTCCGCTGATCATCGACCCCCGCAGGAAGCAGCCGTTGACGATTGAGGTCGAGCTCGGTCCCGCTGTCGATATCGGTCGACGGGTGCTGGGAATGGCCACGCCTGCAGAACCGACCTCTCCGTCAGACGTCTTGGACGTGTTCTGGCTCGACGGGATCATCAGCGTGGCGTTGCGTTCGGCGACCGAGGATCCGCTCAACTGGGCTGCGGTGTCGGTGCTGCACCCGCTCACGGACCGACCGATTGAAGCGTGGCGCCTGCGCAACAGGCGCTTGAGGCTCCCGCTGGGTTGGGATGCGTTCCGCAATCGAGCTTCCAACGCCGCCTCACCCTGGCCTGGAATGGACCCTTCGATTGCCGGATGGCTCGACGACGGTTCCTTCGCCCGCTGGTGTATTGCCGACCTTCCCGACAAAGACGCCCTTGTCGATGATCTTCGCGACCTCCTGGAGCCTTCTGTGATGGCTGGCATCGATGAAGCCCTGGCACCCCCCGGGGAATGGATCCGGCGCTGGCTGTAGGGCCCCGTCGAACAAACAGAGGCCGAAGCGTTGCGAACAGTGTCAGTTCTGGCATCCTTGAACACGGTGTCTGGCTACGCACGAGGACTTCTGTGACCTACAAACCGGGTGATCGCGTCGTGTATCCACACCACGGCGCAGCCGTAATCGAGAAGAAGGAGAAGCGCACCGCCTTCGGCGAGGAGCAGGACTATCTCGTGTTGCGCATGGCGCACGGCGACCTGGTCCTCTCAGTGCCCGTCGACAAGGTCGAGCAGGTCGGGATGCGCTGGCCGATCTCCACCGAGGACGTCGAAGACCTCTTCGAGGTTCTCGCCAAACGAGACGTGCGCGAGCCCGCCAACTGGTCGCGGCGCTTCAAGAACCACCAGGAGAAACTGAAGTCCGGCGATGTGTACCAGGTCGCGGAGGTGGTCCGCAATCTTGCGCTGCGCGACAACGCCAAGGGATTGTCGGCCGGCGAGAAGTCGCTCTACACGAAGGCACGGACGGTGCTCATCTCTGAGCTCGCGTTCGCCCTCGACGTCGACGAGGAGATCGCCACGACCCGCGTCGACGACGCTCTGGTCTAGCTTGAGCGGGCCAGCGGGCTAGCCGCGGCTCGTCGGTTGGGCCATTCGTTGGCGGAGCCTGGGCAGGAACTCTTCGGCGTGGCGTTGGAGTTGTTCATCAACCATTGCCGGTTCGAGTCCGCTCACGTGGATTCGCACGTTGACGGTGTCGCAGTCTGCTGAAGCCAGGAAGTCGGCGAGCTTGTCGGCCGCTTCAGCTCCGGCTGCCGCGGCGATCAACTGGTCGCCTTCCCAGTTCTTCATCGCACGCTGTGGCGCGTAGCTGCGGTAGTGCTCCATCTGCTCGGCCATCCGCTCGCCCGGAGGATCGCCGATCCAGACCCTTCGAATGGCGATCCGCGGACCTGCGCCGCCTGCTTCGCGGTAGACGTCGCCGAGCCGCGCCGTGACCTCAGCAGTCTGCAGACTGTCGTAGAGCACACCGAGGTTGAGCGCCGCGGCTCGGCGTACGGCCGCGGCGCTCTGTGCGGCGACAACCATCGGAAGCGGATTCTCGGCGGTACGGGCGATTGCCCGGTCGGCCCCCAGCGGCGAGGTGTCGCGCCCACGCAATGCCCCAACGACCTTCGGCAGAGACTGCTTGAACCGTTCGATGATCTCACCGAACGGAACCTCGGCGAGTTCAAAGTCGACGGGCAGCGCGCCGGCGGCGAAACCGGCCCCGACCCGTCCCGGATACGCAGCATCAAGCCACGCCAAGTCCTCGGCCACCAGCGCATAAGCCCGCATGGGCAACAGCAACGGGCAAGGTGCCGCCCAACCCCCCGACATCGACCCGAGCAGGAACCCCGCAAGTTGAATCGGGTTCGGGAGATAGCCGGGAAAATTGGCGTGGTGCTCACTCACCATCACGCCGTCGTAACCGGCCGATACTGCTGCCTCTGCCTGGCTGCGGATCAGATCAAGTTGCTCGCACGCTGAGACATCGTGCGGGTAGAGCCGCAATGACACCGATCCTGCCGCAAGAGGCGTGGAGTCAGGCGTCGGGGGCATCTCAGGTCCGGGTCTTGGTGGAGTCACTCGGTTGGAAGGCCTACAGCCGTTCAATGATCGTGACGTTGGCTTGGCCGCCTCCCTCGCACATCGTCTGGAGACCGTAGCGGCCGCCCGAACGTTCGAGTTCGTGCACCAAAGTGGTCATCAGCTTGGCCCCGGTGGCACCGAGGGGATGACCGAGCGCAATCGCACCGCCGTTGACGTTGACTGACTCGTGAGGAATGTCGTGCTCGGCCATCCAGGCCATCGGTACGCAGGCGAACGCCTCGTTGCACTCGAAGAGATCGATATCTGAGACCGACATGCCGGTTCTCTCGAAGGCGTGGGCCGTGGCGGGAATGGGCCCGGTGAGCATCAGTACCGGGTCGTCGCCGCGCACGCTCATGTGATGGATCCGGGCTCGCGGGGTCAGGTTGTGGTCCTCGACCGCCTGGGACGAAGCGATCAACAACGAAGCCGACGCGTCACTGATCTGGCTCGCCACAGCCGCGGTCAACCTCCCGCCCTCCACTAGCGGCTGAAGTTGAGCCATCTTCTCGAGGCTGCCGCCGCGCCGGGGCCCCTCATCGGTCAGGCAGTCCCCCAGCGGAACGATCTCAGCATCGAAGCGTCCCTCGTCGATGGCCCGAACGGCCCGTTCATGGCTCTCGAAGGAGAACTCCTCCATCGCCGCTCGGGAGATGTCCCACTTCTCGGCGATCATCTCTGCACCGCGGAACTGCGAGATCTCCTGGGTGCCGTAGCGTTGCACCCAGCCGACCGATCCGCTGAACGGATCATCGAACCCCAAGTCGGCGGCCAGGGTCATCGCAGACGAGATCGGAATCTGCGACATCTGCTGGACACCTCCGGCAACCACCAGATCGGCGATCCCTGCCATCACCATCGTCGCCGCAAAGGTCACGGCCTGCTGGCCCGAGCCGCACTGACGGTCCACGGTGGTGCCCGGAACATGGGTGGGAAACCCAGCCGCGAGCCATGAAGTTCGCGCAATGTCACCGGCCTGGCCCCCGACCGAGTCGACGTTGCCGAATATGACGTCCTCCACCGCAGCGGGATCGATGCCGGTGCGGTCGATCAACGCCTTGATCGACGCTGCTCCCAGGTCCGCCGGATGGATGTGGGCCAGACCACCGCCCCGCTTACCGGTGGGCGTGCGGACAGCGTCAACGATGAAAGCCTCAGACATCCCTACATCCTGCCCGCAACCGCCGGAATTCTCCACATCCGCCGATCTCCGAGGGGGTCTCAGGAGGGTTTGCGGCCCAGGGTGGCGATCGACGCGGGGCTGATCATCACGAAGCCCTCCGCACGGACCTGTTCGACCGCGGCCCGGCTGTCCGACTCGTCGACAACACCCGCGGCGACCATGTACGGGATGGCCCTCTCAAGTGCCAGGAACCACCACTCACCGCTCGGTTCGTGCGGTCGCATCGCCCAGACGTCGCCCACAACATCGAGTTCGACGAGACCGACTGACCGCATCCGGTCGAGGACTTGAAGTCCGAAGTCGGGATCGCGCCATTCGTCGAGACTCCCGGCCGCCATGATCTGGTGGATCGTCTTGTACGGCTCCGGCAGTCCCTGCTGCCCGAAACCCAGGAAGGTACCGTCCTCAACCACGAGCCAGCCCCCCGGTTTCAGGGCGTCCACAAGCTTTCCGATCACCTCATCGCGAGTCGGCACATGCTGCAGCACCGCACGGGCATGAATAATGTCGAAATGCTCCCGAGGAAGCGGATCGGTCGCAAGGTCGTGGCGCCGGACGATCACGTTGGAGGGCATCTCACCATGGAACTGCAGGTCGATGTCGGTGGACATGACCCGGCCCCGGTCGCCGACCTGGGCGGCCATCCAGGCACTGACGCTGCCCGCACCCGCACCCGCCTCAAGACAGTGCATGCCTTCTGCGATCCCGATCTGCGTCAACAGCGCAAAGGTCTTGGGGTCCCGCGCCTCGGCCAGCATCGACAGCCGCATCCGCTCAATGTCAACCTGGTCGTCGCGGGTTCCGTAACTCTGTTGTGGTGCGTGGTCCTCATCGGTCATCGCGGATCCTTCCTTCGGCAACGGGATCGCCTGGAGCGTAGAACTTGCCGGCCCACTTGCGAAATTGCAGGATCGGGCCGTCCGCGTCGGCGAGGGCAGGGTTCGGATTGTGGATCTTGTTGTCGAAGATCACGTTGTCTTCGGCCATCTGCTTGCGGAGGTCTCGAACCAGCGCCTCGCCCACCCTGCGGCTCTTCAACTCGGCCTCCTCACCTGGTCCCAACCGCCTGATCCGGTAGACCTTCATCGACCAGGTCGTCTCCCAGTCGATCGGGACCGTGACATTGAAGAACACTGTGTCGATGATTCCCGAAAACCGTGCGACGCTGAAACCGGGGCCATAGCCGTCCGAATCAATGCGCCCCGGAGTGGGTCCACGCGGCGTATCGAAGTCGACCCTCGAGCGCAGGCGGTTGAACCAGCCGTCGAACTCGAGCGATTCGAGCACCGGAACAGTGGCAGCTCCGTGCACGGTGCGCAGATGGATGTAGTCGGGGCCGTTCTCGGCCAGTTCCTGCCAGGGACAGCGGACGACCCATTCCGCGGGCTCCACCGGGATCCATTCGTCGCTGAGATACTCCGAACAGTCCGGCACGTCCCACAGCGGTTCCTGGGAGGGGTCCGGATGGAACCAGAACATCACGAAACCGTTGCGCTCGATCGTCCGATACGTGCGAATCCGCGCCTTGGAGTTGACCCGGTCCGAGTATGGGATGTTCGCATTGCGTCCGTCACCGTCCCAGGACCACCAGTGGTAGGGGCAGACGAGATGGATTCCCTCGACTCGGCCGCCGATGGCGAGGTTCGCTCCGAGGTGCGGGCAGTAGGCGTCCATCACATGGGCTTCGCCTTGTGCGTCGCGCCACAGCACCAGGTCACGGGCGAGGAGCCGGACCGAACGGACCTCCCCGACACGCAGCGTTTCGCCCAGCACGATCGGATACCAGGCGAACGGGAAGGCTGTGTAGTACGGGAACCGTTCCAGCGAGGTCATCGACGTCTGCTCTGCGTCTCCCTGACGGGCGATGACCTGCAGCGGGGTCTCCCCCTCGAAGGTTCGAATCTTCGAGGGGGCACTCTCCAACCGCTTGTCAGCGGGGACGTCAGCAGGGATGTCAACGGTCATAACCTGGGTTCCTTGAGGTGTGTAGGGGCGCGGGGTTTGGCCTCGACCTCAAACACAAGGAAAGCTCTTCGCCATGACCGCCGCAAACCACAAGACCGACGAGCCCGCCGAACAGGCCGCGTTTCGAGCGGTAGCCAAGGCGTGGTACGACGCCAACGCGACGCCCAAACGAGACGATTCTCCGTGGGAGACCAACGTTCACCGCGACCCCGCCGACGCCCGGCGGCACTTCCACACGTCCAGGGCCTGGCAGGGCCGGCTGTACGAGGCTGGTCTCGCTGGGATCGCCTGGCCCGAGGAGTACGGCGGGGGCGGAGGCAAGTCCTGGATGACCCGTATCGAGCGGGATGTCTCGCTCGGTTACGAGGAATGGGTCGGGTTTGTAGGGGCCACCATCGCCATGCTCGGTCCGACCCTGCTGCGCCACGGGACCGAGGAGCAGAAGCGTGAGTTCCTCCCCAAGCTGCTGTCAGCGGAACTGTCGTTCTGTCAGCTCTTCAGCGAACCCGGTGCCGGAAGCGACCTCGCCGCGCTCGCCACCCGTGCCGAGCGTGACGGCGACGAGTTCATCCTCAATGGCCAGAAGGTTTGGAACAGTTCGGCCCAATTCTGCGACTGGGGGTTCGTCCTGGTCCGCACCGACCCCGACGCTCCCAAACACAGGGGTATCACGTTCCTGCTGGTCGACATGTCCACGCCGGGGATCGAGGTTCGACCTCTGGTGCAGATCAACCAGTCAGCGCACTTCAACGAGGTCTTCCTGTCTGATGTACGGGTGCCTGTGGCCAACGTCGTCGGCGAGATCAACCAGGGTTGGACGCCGGCGCGCACGGTGCTGTCCAATGAGTCGGCGTTCATTGCGGGAGCTCGGATCCCGACCCGCTCGAAGCTGATCGAACTGGCCGCCGACAAGGGACTGCTCGGTGATCTGGTGGTGCGCCAGGAGCTCGCTGACTATTACAGCAGGGAGCTGATATCGGGCTGGATGGGCGAGCAGGTCCAATACGCCGTCCGACGCGGCGAGTCGGCACCGATGGACCCTGGGCTCATCAAGTTGATGGCATCGCAGAACCGGCGACTCTCGGGAGATCTCGCCTGTCGAATCCTGGGGATGGAATCGGCTGCGGGCAGAGGCGAGAAGGTGAATTGGGCGCAGATGGAGTTGCTGGGGCGTTATTCGATCTCGATTGGTGGCGGGACCGACGAGGTTCTGAAGAACAACATCGGTGAACGTTCGCTGCAATTGCCTCGTGAGCCCGGTTACGACAAGAATCAGCCGTGGCGCGAGATACCGCGCTCCTGAAACCGGACCAAACCACGACCACCCGAGGACCAGACCATGACTCCCCTGATAGATCAAAGAATTGTGGTCGCCGGTTGCACCGGCCAGGTGGGTAAACCGTTGGCGCTGGCGCTGGCTACCGCCGGCAACGAGGTCCACGGCATCGCCCGGTTCAAAGATCCCGCGGCGCGACAGCGTATGGAATCCGGCGGCGTCGTCTGCCATGCGGTCGACCTCTTCGAGCCCGACTTGAGTTCGGTCCCCGCCGACGTCGACTATCTGCTCAACTTCGCGGTGACCAAGACCGGCAAATGGGACAAGGATCTGGTGACCAACGCAGTGGCCGCCGGTCAACTGATGAGCCACATGCGCAATGCCGCCGCGGTACTGCACTGTTCGACCACCGCTGTCTACGCGCCCAGCAACGGCGAACCGATGCGGGAGGACTCTCCGCTGGGCCGAGACCACCACCAGAACCTTCTCCCCACCTATTCGACGGCCAAGACTGCTTCGGAGTCTGTGGTTCGCTTCGCCGCTCGGGAGTTCTCGGTTCCGACCACCATTGCCCGGCTGTGCGTGCCCTACGGTGATGAGGGCGGCTGGCCGCTGTTTCATCTGTGGATGGCTCAGGCGTCCCAGAGGATCCCCGTCCACCCCGATGGATCCCGCTACAACCCGATCCACCACGACGACATCATCGCTCAGGTCCCGGCTCTGCTCGATGCGGCCACACCGGAGGCCACGATCCTCAATTGGGGCAGCGACGAGGTGGTGTCGGTCGAGGAGTGGACCAGGTACATATGCGATGTCGCCGGAGTGCCCGACCCGGCTTTTGAACTCAACGAGTCGACGATTCCGAGCGCGGTGATCGACACCGGGGCGGTGCGTGCAGCCGTCGGTCCGTGTTCTGTCTCATGGCGCGACGGTTTCAGGCGCTTGGCCGAGCAGGCCGTGAGCGGATCCGGCTAGGCAACCAACCGGTTTGGCCTCCGCCGCGGCCCGACTACTTACGATGGTCCGACCGCAACTGAGCAGTATGCAGATAGCCTGTTGAAGCACCGGACAATGTGGACGACGCGGACGTCGCACACCATCCCCGCTGCCGGAGTGTCCCCCGATGAGTCCCACCTTCGCCGATCTCGGCGTACCCGAACCAATTGTCGCGGTTCTGCGCCGGGGTGGCGTCACCTCCCCCTTCGAGATCCAGACCGCCACCATTCCCGACCTGCTCAGGGGCCATGACGTCGTGGGCCGCGCCCCTACCGGCTCCGGTAAGACGCTCGCGTTCGGGATTCCGGTGCTGACGCGGGTACCCCGGGGCGAGCCGGGCCTCCCGAGCGCCTTGGTCCTCGCTCCCACTCGTGAACTCGCCGAGCAGATCGCCACCGAACTCGGCCCGCCTGCCGAGGCGGTGAGTCGCCGCATCTCGGCGGTCTACGGCGGTGTCGGCATAGAGCCCCAGATCAAGAGGATGCGACGCGGCGTCGACGTGCTCGTTGCAACGCCGGGGCGTCTCGAGGATCTCATTGAACGCCGGGTCGTGGACCTGCGCAGGGCCGCGACGGTGGTGATCGACGAGGCCGATCGCATGGCCGACATGGGCTTCATGCCCGCTGTGCGACGCATCCTCGACGGCACTGCGAACAAGCGGCACATGATCCTGTTCTCGGCCACCCTCGCAGGCGACGTCAGCAAGCTGATCGATCAATACCAGTCCGACCCCGTGCACCACGGCGTGGGATCGCCGACACCGGACCTGACGGCTACCCAGCATCACTTCTGGGAGATTCCCAGGCCTGACCGGATCAGTCTTTGTGCTTCGGTCATCGCCACTCTCGGCTCGACGATCGTCTTCACCCGCACCCGCCACGGTGCTGATCGTGCCGCCCGCCAACTCAATCGAGTGGGGATCCCTGCGGCCGCCATCCACGGCAACCGCTCGCAGGCACAGCGTTCCCGGGCACTTCGTGACTTCACCTCAGGCAAGGCCGTCGCCCTGGTTGCCACCGATGTGGCGGCTCGCGGAATTCATGTCGACGGTGTCGAGTGCGTACTGCATTACGACCCCGTCGATGAGGACTCTGCCTACATTCATCGTTCGGGTCGAACGGCACGAGCCGGTGCGGAGGGTCAGGTGGTCTCGTTCGTGGACCCGTCCCAGGTCCGTGTGGTCAGAGCAATGCAACGGAGATTGAACCTCTCCCCGGAGATTACGGCACCACCGCCTATGGACGGCCCGGCTGTGACGGTCCCCGATGACCGCTCCGGCCCAAGGCAACACTCCAAGCCCGAACCTTCCAAACGCCACGCGTCCAACGGCGCCGGGACACGGCGCAAGAGCGCTGCCCGTCGCGGCAAAGGCCAAGGTCGCGGACAACGCCAAGACCAAGACCAAAACCAGGACGGCGGACAACGCCAAGCCCAACACCAAGGTCGCGGCCGGGGCCAAGGCCAAAGTCAGGGCCAGAGTCAGGGGCAAGGCCGCGGACGGGGCCAAGGCCAAAGTCAGGGGCAAGGCCGCGGACGGGGCCAAGGCCAAAGTCAGGGGCAAGGTCGCGGACGGGGCCAAGGCCAAAGTCAGGGGCAAGGTCGCGGACGGGGCCAAGGCCAAAGTCAGGGGCAAGGTCGCGGACGGGGCCAAGGCCAAAGTCAGGGGCAAGGTCGCGGACGGGGCCAAGGCCAAAGTCAGGGGCAAGGTCGCGGACGGGGCCAAGGCCAAAGTCAGGGGCAAGGTCGCGGACGGGGCCAAGGCCAAAGTCAGGGGCAAGGTCGCGGACGGGGCCAAGGCCAGAGTCAGCGACGCCGCTAGGCGGTCAGGGAAATCTGAGCAGCCTCAGTGGTAGCTGCGTTCGAATCCGCTGAAGCGCTGGGGCTCCCTCAGCCCAGGAGGAAGTCGCGGGTCACCACCAAAGATCTGGGATCTTGCATCATGAACAGATGCCCTCCCTCGAGGACCTCCAGTCGGGAATCTGTGATACCGGCGACAATCGCCTCGGAGTTGACCAGCGGCGCGATCCCGTCGTAGCGACCCGCGCACACGAGCGTCGGTGCCGATATCGAACCAAGATCAGCCGACACATCGTGGTGCCGCCTCGCTTCAAGCTGTTGAGCGAATCCCTCGGCCGACTCCGCTGAGGCTGAACGCGCATAGCCGTCACGCAACTGCGATGTGAACCCCTCCAAACCCGGAAGAGCCTCACCGCTGCCAGAGACGTAGCGAGTGTCCATCAGTGAAAGGGAGATCTCGGTCCTCTCGGCGACCGGCAGATTCACCAACTCGTCGAGAGGGTAAGACATCAGTGGACCGCCCGGCGATGTGCAGTTCAGAACCAACCGCTCAACCAGTGCAGGGTGACGGATGGCCAGGTGCTGCGCGACCATTCCACCAAACGACGTGCCCACCACGCGGGCACTCTCCCAACCCAGCGCAGAGCACAACGAAGCGGCGTCGTCGGCGTAGTCGAACATCGTCGGCGGATGATCGCCGAGGGTTGTCTGACCCAGACAACGCTGATCGTAGTGAAGGCCCAGAAAGTCCTGGTTGAGCCCATTGAGGTGCGGGGCAGTGAGACGAAGATCCCCGCCGCTGCCCGAGATGTGCAGCAGGTTCGGGCCTTCTCCGTGGAATTCGTAGTACATGGTCAAGTCGTTGACTTCGATAAACGGCATCTCTGTTCCGGCTCCCCTCTCGGGCTCGGCTCTCGGTCAGATTCTCACTTCGAAGTAGCGGTTGAGAGGATCGACCTCGAACTCATGAACCTCAACGCTGCCGAAGCCCGCGGCGGCGGTCATCTCCTCGAACACCTCGACGGTGAGTCCCAGGGTTCCCAGTCCGGCACCATTGGGCTCGGACATGGCCGAAGACATGCAGTACAGAATCGACATGGAGTACATCAACGGCAGCACCGGAATGTGCCGGTTCTCCTCAAGGCCGCCCCTGGTCTTGATGTCGGCCACCATCCAGACGCCGTTGTCGGCCAGACACGACCGAGCTGCTACGACCGCGGCGGCGGGGTCCGGCAGGTCGTGCAGCACGTCGAGCGTCACCAGCAGGTCGACATCGCTAAAATCACGAAGATCCTCGAAGGTCCCCGACTGAAACGACAGGTTGGTCAGACCCTCCGAAGCCGCCCGCTGCGCGGCGGTTTCGATGGCGTGAGGTGACGGATCGATACCCACCACCGTGGACTGCGGAAAAGCGCCGGCAACAGCCGCCGCAGCCACGCCCGAACCGCAGCCCACATCGACCACGGTCGCTCCGGCAGTCAGGCGCTCAGTCATCTGCTCAACGGCGTCGAGTATCACCGGCACGAGCCAGGTTCGCTGTCCCGATGCGCTCATTGCTGCCTGGAAATGGCAGGCGTGGACACCGTGCTCGCTCCAGGTCATGCCCAGTCCGGTCTCGAACGCCTCCGCTGTCCGGTTGACCTCATGATGGGTTATCGGGAGTCCGAACACTCCGGCGGTCGCAGCAGGATGGTCCGGCTCACACAACGTGGCCTTGGCTTCCGGTGTCAGGTTGAATCGACCGTCGTCGTGCTCGACGAGGCCTGCAGCAGTGACTGCGAACAGCCATTCGCGGACCCAGCGCTCGTGCAGACCCGTGGCGTCCGCCAACTCGTCTGAGGTTGACTGCGGCACTCGGGCAAGAGCATCGAAGAGTTCCAGTCGGACACCGAGGTGGACGATCGCGCTCATCGCCTCGCCCTGTTTCATTCGGTACAGGTCTTGGATCGTCTGGCCCAGCAGTTCCAGGTCAACTTCGGTGCGCATCAGGTTGAGAGTGTTCCAGGTTGAGGTTGGGCATGTCTAGGCCGAGACTGCGGATCTCCGGATCGAGACTGTCCAGGTCGAGGCTGTCAGAGCGCGGGTGGCGGCTAGGCGGGTCGGTTCAGCAGTCGCGTGCGGAGCATGTTGAGAGCCATGATGCAGGTGAACTGCCGGATGCGCTCGCGGTCGAAGGGCAGCTTGATGGTGGTGGCCTCGGAATGGGGTCTCTCGGTGGGCGCACTGGTGGCCGCGGTGGGTTCACCGTCGCCGCCGACGGCGAAATGTATACCGATGCAAACGACTCCGGGTTCAACTCCCTCGTGAGGTTCCGGCCCGGCGACTCCCGAGACAGCAAGCCCAACATCAGCATTGAAGACACCGCACGCACCTTGTGCCATCTCGATCACCATCTCCTCGCTGACCGAGTGGACGTCACCGGCGTGCAGCAGCGACTGTTTGAGCTCTCGGTGATAGGGGACGATCCCACCCCGAAACACACCGCTGCAGCCTGGGTGGTTTACCAACCGGCTGGAGATTAGGCCACCCGTCAGCGATTCCGCCAAAGCAAGGGTCAGGCCGCCGTCACGCAGCAGGTCGAGGACAACGGATTCCATCGTGTCGTCGTCGGTTCCAAAGACGATGTCACCGATCAGGTCCCTCAAACGACTCTCCTCGGCGTCGAGGATCGAGACGGCTTCGGCCTCGCTTCCGGCTTTCGCGGTGATCCGCACCTTCAGGCCTTCCAGGCCGCTCGCGAGGAACGCGATCGTCGCCGTTCCGGTCTCATCGAGACGCCGTATCTCTTCGTCGAGCTGTTCGGCGAGGCCGGACTCGGACTGGCCCCAGGTGCGCAGCGTGCGACTGCGGATGACCGCGCTGATTCCCGCCCGCTCAGCGAGATCGGGGAGCACCCCTTCCAGCACCATCTGGCGCATCTCCCAAGGAACTCCCGGGACCGCATAAATCACTTTGTCTTGGTGCGCGCCGCCCTGGTTTGATCCGCTGAGTGGGCAGATCAGACCCGCAGCGGTGCCGGGCATAGCAGGATTGACTCGGGCTCCTACGGGCACGTCTGCCTGACGTTTGTTGTTCTCGGCCATGTTGCGGCCGCGGCCACCGAACATGGTTTCGATCTTGGCGATGATGCGTTCGTCGCGGACCAGTTCCACACCCATGATCGCGGCGATGGCCTCACGGGTGATGTCGTCCTGCGTCGGCCCCAGTCCACCACAGACAATCACCGCATCACTACGATCGAGGGCCTGGCCGAGCACCGCGACCATCCGTTCAAGATTGTCGCCGACCTTCGTCTGGTGATGGCTGTCGATGCCTGCAAGCGCCAGTTGCTCTCCGATCCAGGACGAATTGGTGTCGACGATCTGCCCCAGCAGCAGTTCGGTTCCGACTGCTACCACTTCACAGTTCATCGGCTCTCCCGAGGTCACCCACCTGTCGAACTCAGTGCACTCTGGCCGTCGACGAGGTACTGGATCCCTGACACAAGAGTCCAGACAACCGCGATCCACAACGCCACGTCGATCAGAGTGTCCTGATCTTGAAGCGTCGGCATCACCGCCATTGCCAACGCGACTCCCTGCACGAAGGTCTTGTACTTGGCTGAACGACGAGCGGGCAGGGCCAGCCCGTGGCGTGCCCAACGGCTGCGCCAAGCAGTGATACCGAGTTCGCGTAGGGCCATGAGCGTTACCGGCAGCCACCAGTACCGCTCGACTGCAACGAGGCAGAATGCCGAACCGAGGATCACCACCTTGTCTGCCAGGGGATCGAGGAACGCACCGCTGCGGCTGACGACATTCGCGCGACGAGCAACTCTACCGTCGAAGAAGTCGGTGCTCGCCAAGGCGACGCCGAGCCCGAACGCCGCCCAGGACACGCCTCGTGTGTCCTCTGCTGCGAGGACCAGCCAGAACAACAAAGGTGCGAACAGCAGGCGCATGATCGTCAGCAGGTTCGCCGGGTGGGTTATCCCAGCGCTGCGCGGCACGGCCAGATCGTTCACCGCGCCTCCAGGTCCGGGCCTATGGCTCCGGTGACGGTCAGAGTCTGGATTGTTCCCACGTCCAAAGTCTGGGGCACAGAAATGACGCCGTCGATTTCAGGCGCCTCACGATAGCTCCGTCCGATCCCAGGTTCATCCACAAGTACTTCGACTTCGATGCCTACCAGTTCGTCACGTTTTGTTGCCGTGATTGCGTCCTGCAACTCAGAGAGCTCTCCGAGCCGGTCGGCGACGAGCGCTGGATCGACCTTGTCCCCCAGCGACTCTGCGTAGGTTCCCACCTCTTCGGAATAGGCAAAGAATCCGCACCAGTCAAGCCTTGCCTCCTCGATGAAGTCCAATAGCTGATCATGGTCCTGTTCGGTTTCGCCGGGATAGCCGACGATGAAGTTCGAGCGGAAGGCGGCGGCCGGCTCTCGGCTGCGGATGGATTCGATGCTGGCTGCGAACCTGCTGCCATTGCCCCAGCGACGCATGCTCCGCAGTAGCCGGGGCGAGACATGCTGAAGCGACAGATCGAAGTACGGCACACCGGTTTCGCAGACTGTGTCGATCAGCGCATCGGAGAGGTCCGAAGGGTACAGATACAACAGTCTGACCCTCTCGACCTCTGCCGCAACGGCTCTCACCAACGGCACGATCGCACGTTCACCGACGCCTTGGTCCCGGCCGTATGCCGCCAGATCCTGGGCAACCAGGACTACCTCTTCGGCTGCCAGTTGTTCGACTTCAGCCAATATCGCTTCGATGGTGCGGCTGCGTTGCGGGCCTCTGAACGAGGGGATGGCACAGAAACCGCAGGCCCGGTCGCAACCTTCGGCGATCTTGACATAGGCCCAGGGTCGTTGCGCGGCAGGTCGTGGCAGGTTCAGCAGGTCAAAGTCCGGGGTCGGACCGGCTGTCTTACCGGTCGACCAACGAGTCGGCCCGAGCGTGACCTGCACCGCTGAGTGTTCGACCTCACGGCTCAACGAGGATCCACCGGGACCTGATAGAGCGGGCATCAGCGACATTCCGAACGGTGCCAGGTGGTCGATCTCAGGCAACTCGGCGGCCAGTTCATCGCCGTAGCGCTCAGCCATGCAGCCCGTCACCACCAACCTGGCACCCTCACGACGCTGCTCGGCGACTGCGAGGATCGTGTCCACCGATTCCTGCCGGGCCTGATGGATGAACGAGCAGGTGTTGACGACGACAACGTCGGCGGTTCTGACATCGTCGGTGACCACCATGCCGGTCTCGGTCAGCGTTCCCGCCAGTTTGTCGGAGTCGACCTGATTCTTGGGACACCCGAGGGTCACAATCGCATATGACTGAGTTGACATGGTGACCCGACCCTAACCGTCAGCGGAGGCCCCGAGCACCACCACGCAACCCAGCCACAGGGCCAACAGCACAATCCCCTCGGCACGGCTGACTCTCTTGTGGGTGATCATCATCACCGCGCTGAGGGCCACTACCGCGACCATCATGATCGATCCCCTTACGGCCAGACCTGAGTCGAGTACCCGTCCCGGCCCGACAAGCGCGATCACGCCGCCGACACCAAAGCTGTTGAACATGTTGGAACCGAGCAGGTTTCCGATCAAGAGTTCGATCTCACCGCGGCGCGAGGCCGCGATCGCCGTGAACAGTTCAGGTGCTGAGGTTCCGATCGCCACCAAGGTGAAGCCGATGAAACCTCCGGTCAGATCAAGTTCCTCAGCAATTCGCTCGGCCCCTACAACAACGAACCAAGCCGACCCCGCCACCAGGACCAGCCCGACGAAGGTGCGGATCGTCTCGGTGAGCGCCGAAGGTGCAGTTTCGCCCACGAGTTCACCGACTTCCTGTGGCAGCGCTGCGAATCCCCGCGCCTCCGGGCCGGTCGCCTCTGCGATCGGGCCTGCCTCTGCGATCGGGCCTGCCTCTGCGATCGGGCCTGCCTCTGCGATCGGGCCTGATTGTGCGGGGTTCGGTTTCTCGGGGGTGGACGACTCGGCGAGATGCCGAGGTGAAGTGCGCAGGAGGAAACCAAGCGCAGCTACCAGCGCAAGCATCAGAATCGTTCCCTCCAACCGGGTGATCTCTCCTTGGAGCAGCACCGCGAAGACCACTACCGACGCCACTGATATCGGAACCTCGCGGCGCAGTATTGCAGACTGAACCGGCACCGCAGCGACGAGCGTCGCGCACCCGAGAACCAGAGAAATGTTGGCAACGTTGGAGCCGACGACATTGCCTACACCGATGTCAAGATTGCCGTCGACAGCAGCGATTCCCGACACGACCATCTCGGGTGCACTGGTACCGAAACCGACGATCACCGATCCGACGATCACCGGCGCGATGCGCATGACGACCGCCAACCGGACGGCCCCCTTGACGAACTGGTCGGATGCCACGGCGAGCACTGCCAGTCCACCGATCGCGTAGAGGATGCCGGCAGTCATTGAATTCCAAAGCTACCGATCAAAAGTCGGTATCGGAGTCTTCGGCGGTTCCCCCCGGGGCACGACGAGCCTCGTACTCTTCTTGGCTCAGTAGCACTTCTCGAGCCTTGGATCCGGTGGACGGGCCCACGACACCCTGTTGTTCGAGCAGGTCCATGATCCGCCCGGCACGCGCGAAACCAACCCGGAGCTTGCGTTGCAGCATCGACGTTGAGCCGAGTTGGGTCTGTACCACCAGTTCCATCGCCGCGTCGAGGAGTTCATCGCCGTCATCAGCAGATTCTGGGCGAGTGGCGGCGACTGAGTCGTGTGGTGGTTCCCCGGTGATCGCGTTGTCGTCGTCGAGCGGGGCGACAGGGACGACAGGCCCAGACACGGCACCGGCTCCAGCTCGGGACGACTGCTCTGGGTCCTGCTTCAGCTTCTTGGCCTGTTCCCGCCAGTGGTCCACAATGGCGCGCACTTCGGACTCCTCGACCCAGCAACCCTGGATTCGATTCAAAGCCGAGGACGAAGTACCCAACATCAACAGATCACCACCACCCACTAGACGCTCTGCACCCGCCTGGTCCAGTATGACTCGCGAATCGGTCAGGCTTGATACTGAGAAAGCCCAGCGGCTCGGGATGTTGGCCTTGATGACACCGGTGATGACGTTCACTGAGGGGCGCTGCGTGGCGATCACGAGGTGTATCCCTACGGCTCGAGCCATCTGGGCGATACGCGCTATCGACTCCTCCACATCGCGGGCGGCCACCATCATCAAGTCGGCGAGTTCGTCGACCACAACCAGCACGAACGGCAGGCGGCTGTAGGTGAGGGGCTCACCATCGCCGTCAAGCACTCCCAGGGGAGGCTTCAAGGTGTTGTTGTCGACGGCGCTGTTGTAGCCGGTGATGTCGCGCACACCCACGTCTGCAAGAAGGTCATAGCGGCGTTCCATCTCACGCACGGCCCATGCGAGGGCGTTGGCAGCCTTTCGGGGATCGGTGACGGGTGCAGTGAGCAGATGAGGGATCTTTTCGTACTGTCCCATCTCAACCCGTTTGGGGTCGACCAGGATCATTCGCACCTGATCCGGGTTGGAGCTCATGAGGATCGATGAGAGCAGGGAGTTGAGGCACGACGATTTGCCCGAACCGGTCGCCCCGGCAATGAGCACGTGGGGCATGTCGGCGATGTTGACCATCACGTTGTTGCCGTTGATGTCGCGGCCGATGGCGACCTCGAGGGGATGCGAGGCCTGTTTAGCTTCCTTCGATGCCAGGATGTCGCCGATCGTGACGATCTCCCGCTTGTTGTTGGGGACCTCCACGCCGATGGCGCGCCGCCCCGGAATCGGAGCGATGATACGCACATCGGGCGAAGCCATTGCGTAGGCCATGTCCTTGCGCAGACTCTCGAACTTGGTGACCTTGACCCCCTCGCCCAGGGTCAACACATACCGTGTGACGGTCGGGCCGACGATCGGCTCAAGCAGACTGGTCTCCACACCGAACTGGGCGAGCGTGTCCTGCAGCCGCTTGCCGCGCTCGACCACGTCGATCGTGTCGATCTCCTGTTTGCTGCTGCGGGAGAGCAGCGACAGGGGCGGCAGTGTCCAAGGGCTCATTTCCAGGGGTAATTTCTGCTCGGTGACCAACCCCGGCTCGAGTTTCGGTCTACGGGTGCGCCGCAGTGGGGGTTCTGGGGCAGATTCGCCGGGGCCGTCACCGGGCTCCGCATCGGTGACACCTGCCCGGCTCGCGGTGTCGGCGGGAGGACCCTCTTCGGGGACACTCCCCGCAGAGACAGCACCAGCGACGACCGCTCCGAAATCGCTTCCTTCAGAGACGTTGATGATCGTCTCAGAGGATGCCGACGTCTCAGACGATCCGGGTGCACCAGCGGACCCTGACTTGGAGAGATCACTGAACAGTGCTTGTACCTGGGTCTTCAACCAACGCAGAGGCGGCCCGACGATGGTCACGAGGGACTGGCCCAGAGTCCATGCGGAACTGCCCGTGAGCACGATCATCCCGACGATGCCCAACAGAACGAGAATCAGCACACTGCCGGTGACCGCGGCAGCAGCATGGAGCGAGCCTCCGAGACCGATCCCCAACACACCTCCCGCCGCACCCCATTCATCGACGTTGTCGTTGATGCCGGGGCGGCCTCTGAGCACATGAAGCAGCCCGCTCAAAGACATCAACAGCAGGATCCCGCCCACCATGAGACGTGTCGGCCACTCAGAGTCGCCGTCGGCACCGGTTCCGCGGATCAGGGCCACTCCCAGGGCGATGAGGCCCAGAGGGACAACGAAACGAATCAGACCAACTCCCGCGGCCAACCCGTCGTCGACCACAACGCCCACAGCGCCGGCTGCACCGAACCACAGACTGACTGCGCTCAAGAGCCCTACCAGTATTGCTCCCAGACCCAACAGATCGCTTCGGTGGCCCGACAACACCCTCCCGACCGAGCGACGAGAGACACCAGACTTCTTGGAGCCGCGCCCTTTCTTGGAGGCACCGGCACTCCTCGAGCCGCTCTTGGAGTTCGGTTTCGGGGGGTCTGCTTTGGAAGCCACGATACCGAAACGCTACCAGCGCCCTGCGACAGCCTCATGCACGCCCTGCTGTTCACGCCACAACACCATGCTCGCCGCAGAAACCGTCCACACCGCTGCTGTCGCAGCGCAAACCTTCACACCACCCTCTCCCGTTGCGCTCCGCGGCGACGAATACTCCTTTGCGCCGACTGACCACCAAACACGAAGAGCCTGCAATCGGACCCGCCGACTTACCGTGTCATCCGATTTGAAGCAGTCGGGTCGTCATCCCTCTCGGACTATCGGCACGATCATGGGACGGCGCCGGGTCCGTTCGGCGACGATGCTGCCCGCAGCCCGGCGAACGATCTGCGACAGACGGGCCAGATCATCGATGTCGTCGTCGAGCGCATTCATCACCGCGGTTTCCGCCGCGTCGACCACAGCGATCTCATGCGCACGCAGCGCAGGCTGCTCGACCCAGCCGCGCGAGACCACGTCGGGTCCCGCCAGCAACTCACCCCGTTCGGTGTCCACATGCACGATCACCGCCACGAAGCCGTCGGCACCCAGGAGTCGGCGGTCGCCGAGCACCGCGTTGCCGAGGTCGCCGACAGTGCCGTCGACATAGAGGTGGTCCCCGCCGACCGATCCGAGGTGCATCAAACCCGAGTCTGACAGTTCCAGCTGGTCGCCGTCCTCGGCCACGACCACATGGTCACGGTCCATCCCCATCTCCAGAGCCAGATCACGATGAGCCACGAGATGGGCGTATTCGCCGTGCACGGGCACGAAGAAATCGGGGACCGCAACCGAATGGAGGGTCCTGAGTTCCTGTTGTTTGCCATGTCCGCTGGTGTGGACATCGACGATCCCACTGTGGACCACCCGCGCTCCGAGGCGGGCGAGCCCATTGCGGACCGCCGCCACCGCCGTCTCGTTTCCTGGGATCGGGTGTGCAGAGAAGATGACCGTGTCGTTGTCGTCAAGCTTCAGCCAGCGACTCTCGCCTCGGGCCATCTGGGTGAGCGCCGCTCGAGGCTCGCCTTGGGATCCCGTGCACACGATGCACAGTCGTTGGGGGTCAAGCTCGTCGATGTCTTCCACATCTCTGATCGCGTGGTCCGGGATACGGAGAACCCCCACCTCCCGGGCGAGCTTGACATTGCGCCGCATGGAGAGTCCGACGGGCACGACGATCCTGTTGGTCATCAACGCAGCGTCGGCCACCTGCTGCAGCCGGTGGATGTGGCTAGCGAACGAAGCGACTATCACACGACGTTGCTCGTTGGCTCGCAGCAGCGCGGTGAGAACGCCGCCGATCTCCTTCTCCGACCGGGATGCACCGGGGCTGTCGGCGTTGGTCGAATCCGCGAGCATCAGTCGGATGCCCGGATCATGGGCGAGCGCGCCGATCCTGGACAGGTCGGTTCGGCGGCCGTCAACGGGCGTCAGGTCCAACTTGAAGTCGCTGGAGTGGAGAATCACGCCTTGATCGGTGTGGAACGCGGTGATGTTGCCCGATGGGATCGAGTGGGTGACCGGCAGGAATTCGCAGTCGAAGGGACCGATCTTGCGGCGATCACCGTCACTGATGGGGTGAAGCTCAGCTCTCCCCTTCAAGCCTGCCTCGCGGAGCTTGTGCTCAATCATGCCGAGGGTGAAGACCGACCCGTAGACGGGCAGCGACATGTGTCGGAGAAGGTATGGGAGCGCACCTATGTGGTCTTCATGGGCATGAGTGGCGATCATCGCCTCAATCCGGTCGGCGTTTTGAATCAGCCAGTCGAGGTCGGGCAGGACCGCGTCCACTCCCGGCAGGTCGTCGCCGGCGAACATCTGGCCACAGTCGAGCACCACGACCCGACCCTTCGTCTCGATGGCCGCGCAGTTGCGCCCGATCTCTCCGAGGCCACCGAGGAAGGTTATGATTACCGGTTCTGCCATGTCAGGTCCGGGTCATGTCCATGTCAAGACCGTCCGAGCGCCGACAGGACCGCCTCGGCGGATTGTTGGAGACCCTCGGGTTCCGGACCCATCGGCGATCGTGTTGGGCCTGCGGGCAGGCCCATGACTCGCAGCATCGCCTTCGCCGGAACGGGGTTGGGAGCCTCATCTCCCGTCTCGAACTCATAGGACGGGATCAGGCGGCGGTTGATCTCAGCCGCTGTCTGCACATCGCCTGAGAAGAACGCCTCCAGCATCTGCGACGTCTCTACTCCGACCCAGTGGGTGGCCACGCCGATGGTGCCGACGGCGCCGATCGCCAGCAGCGGCAGAGTGAGCCCGTCGTCGCCGCTGTAGACCTCCGTACCGGGCGGCGACAGCGTCAGCAGCCTCGCCGTCTCAGCCGGGTTCGCGGCGGCATCCTTCACACCGATGATGTTGGGCACCGTGTTGAACAGTTCCGCCATCGTCTCGGTGGCGATCTTGCGGCCCGTGCGACCGGGGATGTCATAGAGCAGGATCGGCAGTTCGGTGGCTTGGGCGCAGGCTCGGAAGTGTTCGATCAATCCTGCTTGGCTCGGACGGTTGTAGTACCCCGCCACATGCAGCAGTCCTGCGGCGCCGGCCTCGGTGGCGCGTTGGCTCAACTCCACCGCCGCGTTGGTGTCGTTGCTTCCCGCGCCGGCAACGACAGGCACCTCGACGGCTTCCACCACCGCCGCTATCAGATCGATCTGCTCGTCGTGGGTGAGGGTCGGGCTCTCTCCTGTGGTTCCAGCGATGACCAGACCGTCGCTGCCGCCCCGGGTGGTGAGGTGGCGGGCCAGTTTCTGTGCACCTTCGAGATCCAACGACCCGTCGGAGCCGAACGGTGTGACCATGGCGGTCAGTACCCGCCCAAAGCGTGCTTGCATCCTGTTATCGTGCCACGCCGGAGCGTCGATCGGTTCCCATTTGTGATCTTTCGGTTGCAAACTCCGGTGCAGTCACGGTTCGCCGGGTCTGGGGCCGGGGCTCTCGCCGCGACTCGCGACGGCGCCTTGCGAGGATCAAGCCGTAGACGACGACGGCCCCGGCCGAGAAGAAGAACCACTGGAACGCATATGACAGGTGTGGTCCGTCATCGAGGCTCGCTTGGGGCACCGGGACCGGCAGCGAAGTATCCGCATGTTGTGGAGGGTGCTGCTGCGCCAGTTGCACCCAGAGGTCTGCAACCTCGAGGCCGGTCAGTTCAGCGACCCTGTCGAGGTCGAGTCGATTCAGTTCAGTCAGTACAGCGATCTCGTCGGTGCCGATGCTTCCGCCGCCGACGCTGCTGAAAATCCTGCCGGTGACTGTCACCTCACCGGCGGGCGCGCTGAGGTCGTCGCTCTGCACCCCCGCCGCCCAGAGCCTGGGAACCCAGCCGCGACTGACCACAACGACAGTGCCGTCCGCCAGTTCAAGGGGCGTGACGAGCCAGTTTCCCGGCTCGGTCTGGAAGGTCCGGTTGGCGACCAGAAACGAATGCTCATCAAGGTACGAGCCGGACACGACTGTTGAGGTGTGGTCCGGCGGTGCGGTCGGCGACACCAGCAGCGTTCCGATCTCCTGTGGCTCTGCCACGAGCGCGGCCCTGATCTCGCTGTTCTGATCCCGCCGTTCCTCGAGACGACGTATCTGCCAGAACCCCAGGTTGACCATGGTGACCACCATCGCCAGCACGAACAGGTGTGAGAGTATCCAGCGAAACGACAACAACGAGCGCTTCGGGGGTGCGGGTGGTTCGGCCTGCCCGGGGGGTTCCGTTGGCAGAGAGGGTTCCGTTGGCAGAGAGGGTTCCGTTGGCAGAGAGGGCTCCGTTGGCAGAGGGGGCTCCGTCGGATCAGAGTTCGAGGAGGGCATCTAGGCCGAGGGTCAACCCCTCGAAGTCGGCGATCCGCTTGCATCCGAGCAGAACACCGGGCATGAACGAGGTGCGATCAATGGTGTCATGACGGATCGACAGAGTTTGGCCGGTTGTGCCCATCAGAACCTCCTGATTGGCAACGACGCCCTGCATCCGCACCGAATGAACCCTTACATCGGCTGCCCCTCGGCCACCGCGTGCGCCAGGAAGTACTTCGTGTCGGGTCGGGTCGTCAGCCCAGTCGGCCGAGGCCCCGGCGATCCGCTCAGCGGTGTGGACCGCCGTGCCCGACGGCGCGTCCACTTTGGCGTTGTGGTGGTATTCGATCACCTCGGCTGTCGAGAAATGCGGCGCTGCCAACTCGGCGAAACGCATCATCAGCACGGCCCCGATGGCGAAGTTCGGTGCTATCAGGCAGTTGCTGTCGGTGAACACGTCAGCGAACCTGGACAGGTCCTCCTCGGAGAATCCGGTGGTTCCGACCACGGCATGGATTCCTTTGGCTGCAAGAAACTCGAGCGTTCCGCGGGCTGCTGGGGCGACCGTGAAATCAACGGCTACGTCGCATTCCGCATCCACGAGCACCTCGAGTGAATCTTCGATGTCTATCGCCGCGACCAACTCAAGCTGCGGATCAGCTTCGACCGCGCTGCATACGGCTTGGCCCATGCGCCCTGCGGCACCGACCACTCCGACTCGGATCATGGGCGAACTCAACTTCGGTCCCGTCTGTCACGCAGACGCTTTGAGAGGTCTTCGAGCGTGCGGCGCTCAGCTTCGGTCAGACTCTCCAAGCCATGCTCACCCATCTTGTCGAGCAGTGCATCGATCCTTGTCTGAGCCGCGACGTCGGCTGGGTGTGGCGGTGGAGGCGGTGGAACCGATGAGAGGTGGGTGCTGCGGGGTTGGGGCCGTCTGTGTTGGGGACGCGGCGGACGGCGCTGTGAATGGCCGGTGAGCCTGGCGGGCAGTGGGAGCTTTGGCAGCCACTCGTGTTGCTCGGCGTGGCCGAGGGCTCGCAGCACCAGCGGCGCGAGCAGGGCCATGGTCAAGGTGAGGACCAGTTCGTACCCTCTCTGATCGCTGATGGCTTGCAGCATTGCCATCCCGACGATTATCCACGCCAGGATCCAGGCTGGGATTCCCGGCCAGAAGCGAACGCTGGAGTAGTGGGTCGCGAACGCGATCAACACGCCGAGTTCCACATAGCGGAGCCCGTAGACGACGCCGAAGGTGTCGGTGAATTCGAGCGCGGTCATGACCAGCGCAGGCACAACGGTCAGCACCAGGAGGAAGAACGTGAAGCGTTTGCGCCCCATGAGCGCCTCGAGCTGGGATCCCAACATCCAGAACACCGCCACTAGCAGCAGCGTCCACAGCGACGGCTCGGTCGGGATCGGCCAGGTCACCAGCCTCCAGATCTGACCCTCGCCCACGCTCCCCAACGATGTCCCTGAGTTGAGCAGGAGTTTCGTGGTTATCGGCCGGTTGAAGCCCTCGAAGGCCCAGACGAACATGTAGGCCACGCTCATCGCCGAAACGATGACGGTGGTAGTTGCGGCGAGTTGACCGACCCGGAACCACGGATCGTCGCTCTCGCCGAAATTACGGAACGGTTGCATACCCCTACAACAGTACAGTCGCCGGGGCCCGCGGGTACACCAGGTTTCTAGCGACGACCGCGTCCGCCGGAGCCCCGCCCGCGGGCGGGAGTGGCCGGACCGAGATTGTCGAACTCCTGGGACAGCTCTGCGTCGAAGGCGTCCTCGAACGAGACTGTCTGGCGATCGCCCTGACGCTCGCTCTGACGCCCACCGTCTTCGCGCGTTCGGGGGCCGCGGTCGGAGCGGCCGTTGCGGTCCCGGTTGGAACCGCCGCGGTCACGGTCACCGCCGCGGCCGCGGTCACGATCACGCCCGCCGCGATCACGGTTCGAGTCCTCAGCGCCCTCCGGTTTGAGCGAGATCTTGCCGTTGGGGTCGACGTCTTCGACGACGACCGTGACTTCGTCTCCCAGAGAGAGCACGTCCTCAACCCGGTCGATGCGTTTGCCGCCTCCGATCTTGGAGATGTGGAGCAGACCGTCGCGTCCGGGAAGGATGTTGACGAAGGCACCGAACTTGGTGATGTTCACGACTCGGCCCGGGTAGGTAGCACCGACCTCGGCCGTCGGCGGGTCGAGGATCAGCTTGATCTGACGCTCGGCCTCGGCCACCTTGGCGTTGTCGACAGATGCAATCGAGACGACGCCGACCATGCCGTCGTCGTCGACTGAGATGTCGGCGCCGGTCTCGGCCTGGATCGCATTGATGACCTTGCCCTTGGGGCCGATGATCTCGCCGATCTTGTCGACTGGGATCTCGAAGGTGGTGATCTTCGGGGCGGTGTCTCGCACATCTTCCCGGGGTTCTGCGATGGCCTCTGCCATCACGTCGAGAATGTCGAGGCGCGCCTCCCTGGCCTGAGCTAGCGCATTCGCCAAGACGTTGGCCGGGATCCCCGCGATCTTGGTGTCGAGCTGCAGGGCGGTGACGAAGTCGGTTGTGCCTGCGACCTTGAAGTCCATGTCGCCGAAGGCGTCTTCTGCGCCGAGGATGTCGGTGAGTGTGACGTATTCGCCCTCTGCGTGGACCAGGCCCATGGCGATGCCTGCGACCGGAGCCTTGATCGGAACGCCGGCGTCCATCAGCGAGAGTGTTGAACCGCACACTGAACCCATGGAGCTCGACCCGTTGGAGGCCATGACCTCAGACACGGTCCGCACGGTGTAGGGCCATTCCTCGAAGGAGGGGATGACCGGGAACACCGCACGCTCAGCGAGGGCGCCGTGGCCGATCTCGCGGCGTTTGGGGCCTCGCATGAATCCGGTCTCGCCGGTGGAGAACGGAGGGAAGTTGTAGTGGTGGAAGTACCGCTTCTTGTCTGTCGGCGAGATGTCGTCGATCATCATGTCGCTGCGACCCATGCCGAGGGTGGTGAAGTTGAGTACCTGGGTCTCGCCGCGTTGGAACAGGCCTGAGCCGTGCGCTGTGGGGATCACTTCGATTTCGCTGGTGACCTTGCGGAGTTCGTCAGTCTTGCGTCCGTCGATGCGGATGCCCTCTTCGACGATCCGCTTGCGGACCACCTTCTTGGTGACCGCCCGGATGGCGTTCTTGATCTGCCTGGCAGCATTGGGGTCTTCTGCGGTGAACTCGGCCAGTTCGGCCACGACGGCTTCTCTGAGTTCTGCTTCTGCGGCCTGCCGCTGGGTCTTGTCGGCGATCTGTTGCGTCTCGGCGATGCGGTCAGCCGCTGCGGCCTGCACTGCGGCGAGGATCTCGTCGCTGTAGTCGACGGTGAGCGGGGGCTCCATCTTGGCGATGTCGCCGGCAGCGTCGATCACCTGCTGCTGCAACTCGATCATTTCGCGGATCCAAGTCTTGCTCGCTTCAAGGCCTCCGGCGAGCACGTCCTCGTCGACCTTGGGCGTGCCCGACTCGTACAGAGTCCAGGAGTTCCCGGTGCCGCCGGCCTCGACCATCATCACAGCAACGTCGTTGTCGCTCTGTCGTCCGGCGACCACCATCTCGAAGGCCGATTCGGAGGACTCCTGATAGGTGGGGAAGGGAATCCATTCGCCTTCTGGTGACCAGCTCATACGGACCGCTCCGATGGGGCCGTCGAACGGGATCGGTGACAGACACAGAGCCAACGAGGCGGCGTTGAGAGCCAAAACGTCGTAGGGGTTCTTCTGGTCGGCTCCGAGAACGGTGCCCACGACATGGACTTCGTTGCGGAATCCGTCGGGGAAGGCGGGACGAAGCGGCCGGTCGATCAGGCGGCAGGTGAGTATCGCCTGCTCGCCTGCTCGCGCTTCACGGCGGAAGAAGGAACCGGGTATCTTCCCGGCGGCATACATCCGCTCCTCGATGTCGACGGTCAGCGGAAAGAAGTCCGCACCTTCGCGGGGAGTCGTTGCTCCCGTTGCGGTTACGAGCACAACCGTGTCGCCGATGCTTGCAGTGACGGAGCCACCGGCGAGGGGGGCGAACTTGCCGACCTCGAATGTGGCGTCTTTGCCCTCACCGCGCGCGAACGACCCGGTGAAGGATTGGGGATTAGTCATGTTGTTGTTTCTCCTGAACACATGACTGCCAGTTCCCAGTCGGAAATCGCTGATCTTGGTCTCGGCCTCGGCCTCTCGGGCCGCTGATCAGTTCAGAGATTTTCGACTAGCACCAACGGTCTTGTGTTCTTCGTTTGCTGGACCTTCCAGCTGCTGGGATTCGTCGGGTTGGTTCGGGGTGTTGACCCTGATCCAACCGGGTTGGGAGCAGCCCGGTTGGGTTGCTCTTCGATTTGTTCTGCGGATTCAATTCAGCGACGCAGCCCGAGATGGGTGATCACTGCTCTGTAGCGTTCAACGTCGTTGTCCTTGACGTAGTCGAGGAGGCGCCGACGGCGGCCTACCAGCATCTGCAGGCCTCTGCGCGTGTGATGGTCCTTCTTGTGGACCTTCATGTGCTCGGTGAGGTGTGCGATCCGTTCCGAAAGCAGAGCGATCTGTATTTCCGGCGAGCCGGTGTCGTTCTCCTTCAGGTCGAAGGCGCTCGCCATATCGGCGATGGTCTCTGACTTGGGGCGCAGGCTGGTTGCCATAGGTTGCTTGTTCCTGTGTGTTATGTCGGGTCTCTTACCCAGCTGCACGCCCCGCATTGCGCGGGCGGCAGCCACCATTCGGTTCTGGTGAGGATACCAAGGTCCAGGGATTATCGGCGCGGGCCGACTTTCGACGGCTGCCGGGAACGCCGTCGGCCGTCTCCGTAACCCAACTCTGACCTCCTGGGACCTGCTGGAGTCTAGATGACTCGCAACTGGATCAACCGTTCCCGTTTCGTCTGGTTCTTGGCGCTGTCTGTGTTCTGGGTTCGGTCCCGGCCCAGCCTTCTCCCACAGCCATACTCCGAGGCGTGGTTCCTGCGAGGTCTGGTTTGCGCCCCGAGTCATCGGCCGGTAACGGCCTGGTCACTGGCTTGGTTGCGTTCGAGTCACCAGTCTGGTCACTGCTCTGGTTGCGTTCGAGTAACCCCAGTCTGGTCACTGCTCTGGCTGCGTTCGAGTAACCCCAGTCTGGGCACTGGCATGCGTCACCAGTCTGGTCACCGGGTCTTCATCACCCCGCTAGGTTGCCCGTCTCTCCCGGGGTTGTCTGTTGAGGATCGCGCGGTTTGACTGCGCCCGCTGGGCTACTTCGATTGCCGGGCTCGCGTTCAGACCGCCCCGGTCCCAACAACCCGGTCACGGTCGGGTTGGTCGGCTTCAACAATCTTCGCGGTTTCGTGTCGGGGGTCTGGGTCACGGTCGGGTTGCCCTGTCGGGGTTGGGGGGATTGACCGTGGCTGCTGTTTTTCTTTGTCGCGGCTGGCCCGGTTCTGGGTTGCGCGGTTCGACTGTGTTGGCCGGTTCGGTCGGGTTGCGTTCCCTTTGTCGGTCGGGTTGGGGGTTTGAGTTGGTATTTGCCGGTGTCGGGGTCTCGGTGGACTTGCCAGCCGTGGTCGTGGATCTTGTGGTGGCAGTCGTCGCACACCAGTGCGAGGTTGTCGAGGTCGGTGGGCCCGTTCTTTGACCACCAGGTGATGTGATGTGCGCGGCACCACAACGGGTTGGCTCCACAACCGATGCAGTGCTGGTCTCTGGCGATCAACGCGACACGTTGAGCCTCAGAAGCCGTGCGTAGCCGCCGTCCCAGCCACATGTCTTGAGTTTTGGTGTCAAAGATCGACGGCAACAAGTTCGCTTCGAGCGCCAGACGATGCAGCTCAACGATCGGTATCGGCGACCCGTCAGCGAGCCGGGGATTGTCGAGTTGTTGTTTCAACACATCGAAATCAGCGATCACCAACAGATCCGTACCTGCAGACTTACCGTCACCGGATGGTTGACAGATCAGCTCAGCCAACGCGTCAGCCATCCGCTGCTGCGGAGTGGCACGGTTGTCAGGGTCCTCGCGATGCCACAGTTGTCGTTCCTTGGCGGTCAACGCCGTGGCGATACGTGCTCCGGTGATCTGATCAAACTCACCGGACAGCACGAACATGCCCGACTCTGATGATTCGAAGATGCGGGCTTTGCGCCTAGAGCGTTGACGATCCAACAACGCTTGCCCATCATCAGCAGCCATCTCTTGTTGATGACGTTTCACAGTCCGCGCGAACTCATCGAAAGACTCGCTGCCTGCTGCCTCGACCAGCAACCCCTCATCAATCGGGCTCTCACCAGACACCCGAGCGATCAGGCGGGCATGACCCACAGGAACCTCACCAGACTCCAACGCCTCACTCGTCGCGGGCAACTCCGCCAACCGAGCCGCGGTCTCAACATCGCGTTTGGCCTCACGCTTCGATGAACGCAACTCGTCACGAACCAACCTCTGCGCATCGCCCATGCTGTGACGACGGCCCACCTCAGCGAGCACCTGAGCTTTCATAGCCTCCAACCGAGACTCCGCACGGCCCAACACCCCCAGACGCGATGACAACCCGTCATCGCACAGAGTTGCCACGTCCACCGCCTCGACATGGACAACCCCACCAGCAGCCAAGCCGAGACCAGTTGGAGCATCCGAGAGATCCGAGGCAGGAGCGAATTCCATGGATGTAACCCTACCGCCCCCCTGTGACAGTGATATCTAAACATCCTGAAATATCATGAAAAGATAGATTTATATATTTTAAAGCCTGTCCTATATCACAAATGCTACAGACAACCTCAAAGGCGCACTGTTCCTGTCGCGGTCTACAGGCCAACGAGAACAACCAAGTCCGATCTCCAATTATCAGGAATACGGCATGAGCGGCAGCGGGGTTCCAGTGTGACCTTGTCTGCGACGCTCTCCCGATAGTCCCGCCCGGGGCTCAACCTCGACCCCGCTCAGAGACCCTCAACCACCCCCGCCCCACGTTTACGCGCAGGCTCGACTATGTTGATGGTGTCTTCGGGAAAGAGGGCATCAGCCAGTTTGTGCAGGTCAAGCCACCGAAATGGGGGTGTCCTTGAGAGCACGGTAGTAGAGATTGAAACCGTCGATGTACACATTCGTGATCAACTGCCGCCTCCGCCAAAAGACAGAGACCGCCCCGGAAGGCGGTCTCGACCCCACCGCCGAAGCGAATAGGTGGTAATGACTGAACGCTAACGTCGGCGGCGCCGACCGTCAACACCTTTCGCCGAGACGCGAGACCAACTGTCAACTCCCCCGCTGGCGGGTAACCCGCTAGAAATCCGCCGCTACGGCGTCTTCGAAAGTCGCCCCAGACTCGATGAGCATCCGGTAGCGCATCACATGGCGGGGGCGGTTGAAACCGAGAACGCCGACCAGGCGGCCAGCGCGGCCGTAGATCGCCGCGAAGCGCCTCTCTGCGAGGCTCCCCGTGGCGACGTGCATCTCGTCGTCGGGACCGATACGGCCGGCCATCTGGATCTTGCGATCGTACTGATCGGACCAGAACCAGGGGACCGGCACGAAAGGCTCAGCCTCGTCGTCACCGACCAGCAGGCGCCTAGCCGCATGCGCGCCCTGCGCAACCGCGTTGTCCCAATGCTCGACCCGCATCACCTCACCGAAACGCTGATTGGGCCAGCGGGCAACATCGCCCGCAGCCGTCACCCCGGGAGCAGCCAGACAGGTGGCGTCGCACACCACACCGTTGTCTATCCTCAAGCCCGAACCCTCGAGCCATTCCGCGTTGGGAACCACCCCGATCCCCACCACGACCACGTCAGCCTCGATCACGCTGCCGTCGCTGAGCCGCACCCGCTCCACCCGGCCCTCACCCTCGATCGCCTCAACGCCCACACCTGTGCGCAAGTCGACGCCGTGCTCACGGTGCAACTCAGCACAGACAGCGCCCATCTCATCGCCCAGCACCCGGCTCAGGGGCTGGGGCAACGACTCGATCATCGTCACCTCCAGTCCCTGTGTCCTAGCGGTGGCCGCCACCTCCGCACCAATGAACCCGGCGCCCACGACGACCACCCGCACTGGGCCGGCATCGAACGCGGCGCGGATCGCCAGCGAATCATCCAAGCTGCGCAACACGAACACTCCGTCGAGCCCCTCAGAACCCCCCAGCGTGCGGCAACGCGCACCCGTGGCGATCAACAAACCGTCAACAACGATCTCCTCACCACCCTGATCGTCGAGATCGACGATCCCCAAACGCCGGGACGGCAGATCGAAGCTCGTCGCCCGCACACCCAGACGAAGTTCAAGATCCAGGCCGTCGAGCTTGTCGGGCTGAGTCAACGCCAGACGATCCTCGCCCCAGTCACCGGCCAAGAACTGCTTGGACAACGGTGGCCGGTCGTAGGGAGCGTGCAGTTCGTCGCCGATCAACGAGATCGGCCCGTCGAAGTCGTCGCGCCGAAGAGCCTCGGCTGCCCGTATCCCTGCCAGAGAAGCTCCGACGATAGTGACAGAGCGCCGCGTCATAGAAGCCAAGACCGTGGTTCGCCCTCTGTCGGTCCGTCAGCCCCCCGGTCCCTCAGCCCTGAACTGATATGGCCTGCTTGGGGCACCGCTGAACACACTCATCGACACGAGCACGATCCTCCTCGCCGGGTTCTTCGTTGAGAACATAGAGGAAGTCGTCGTCACGCACTTCAAAGATGTCTGGCGCGATCTGCATGCAGATGGCGTTGCTCTCACAGAGGTCGAAGTCAACCACGATCTTCATGGGTCACCTTTCCTAGTAGGTTCAGAGGGAAACGAGTCAAAGAGGAAACAGGTCACCCGGCAACTTAGCCCACCGAGCGCTCCGATGTGAACATCGGCGTCAAAGGGCCCCGGTTCTGGAACCGCCGGCTGTGCGGTCCACCACGATGTTGTAGCGCTCTCGCACCGCAGCGTCGGCGACAGGGTCGACGTGGGCCGGGAAATGGGACGACAGGACCTGCGCAGCGAATTCGTGGGCGACTTGCAGCGCGTGCTTGCCGCCGGCCTCGACCCAGTCGTCGGGAGTGTCGCGATCCCCGATGAGCGGGTAGATGTATTCCTTCTGCATCAGTTCGAGCGTCTGGGGGGAACCGAGGAAGTGACCCGGCCCGTTCACGACCTCCTCGATCAATGCGGCCGAGAGCGTCTCCTCGTTGATCTCGATGCCCCGGACGGTGCGGTTGATCGAGCCCAGCATGTCGTTGTCGATCACCAGCGCTTCGAGCGAGCAGCTCAGCAGACTCCCGAGCATCCCCGCGCTCTCATACACGAGGTTGGCGCCCGCCTGGCCCGCCAGCACGACGTTGATCCCCTTCTCGTAACCGGCCTGGTTGTCGGGGACTTTCGAGTCGGTCATACCTGCCGCTACACCCGACGGCAGCCCGATCCAGTTCACAACCTGCGCGGCAGCCGCGTTGAGCACCCCCTCCTCGCCGCTCCCTCCGCTCATCGCCCCCGTGCGGAGGTCCGAGACGAAAGGCCACATCCCCATCACACAGGGATGACCGGGGCTCATCAAATTTACCGCAGTCAGCGCCGCGAGGCATTCGGCGAGCGCCTGGGCCAGAGAGCCGGCCAATGCCGCGGGCGAGGTCGCCCCCGCCTGACCCGCCGACAACAGGTTGATCGGCATGCCCGTCTCCACCTGGGCGACCATGCAGTTCGTCGATTCTTCGGCAAAACGCAGCGGCGGCACGACGAAGGTGTTGTTCGCTGCGACGAAGGGCCGTTTGCGGAATGACCCCTCTCCGCCCGCCATCATGTCGTACATCTCGACGGTCTCGTACACGTGCGCCCGTTCGAACCACGAGGTGCCGACCGGCTTGCCGGTGCCAGCCGTGGCGGCATACGCAGTGTTGAGATCCAGCTCCCTTGAGTCTTCTCGATCCCGTGCCACAACTGTGCGGACGAAGAAATGGATGTTGTCGAGATGGTCAACCAGACGGGCGCAGTTGTAGACGTCTTGTGCGGTGCTGTGCCGGAAGGTGTTGGTCTGGTAGTCGTACATCAACACCGCGGCCCCGGCGGTCCCGAAATGTACCCGGTCGCCCCCGACCTCGACCGATTTGTCATCGTCGAAGCCGTGCCAAGTCCATTCTTTGGCCGCCGTCGCTATGGCGTTCTCGACGAGTGCTCTGGGGTATAGAAGCCGTCCTGAGTCGTCGAGGCTGCCGCCCGCGTCGACGACCACCTGCACGAACTCCGGAACTGGAGATCCCATCCCCACATGTTCCAGAAGGTGCAGCGCGGTGTCGTAGACCTGCTGCATCTCCGACTCGGTCAGAGGCTTGAATTTTCCGCCTGGTAACCCGGGCCGCACCGGACGTGCGTCTTGGTGCAGCGGAGCGGCGCGCTCGGCGATCCGCCCCGCGCGCCCACCTGACCTACGGCGACGAGGCTCTTCGCTCACGGTGTGTCCACAGTCCCTCCCGTGCAGTTGCCCGACCGGCATAGCAGTGCGGCTGCAAGACTGTAACGCATCGACAGCAGCTAGACGCGCAGCGCCGAGTTGGTCGGGTCATAAGCTGGTTCTGCCAGCACCGTTGCGGTTCTCATCTCGCCGAGGAGTTCCAACTCGAACGTCGATCCGGGCGCTTCGAAGGCGGGGGCGACATAGACGAAGGCGAGGCTCTTGCCGACCGTGTGACCCCAGGTCCCGCTCGTGGCGATGCCTATAACGTTGCCGTGCTGGTCGTATGCCCCCTCGTTGCCCCGCACATCGTTGTCTGCGGCGTCGACTTCGCAGTAGACGAGCACCATCGACAGCGGTTCGGTCTGCTCGGCACGCTCGACCGTGGCACCCTTGCCGATGAAATCACCGTTGAAGTCGACGAAACGCTCGAGCCGGGCCTCGATCGGGGTGATCTCCGTGGTCAGTTCGCTCCCCCAGGCCTTGTAGCCCTTCTCGATGCGCATGACGTTCATCGCATAGGCGCCGAAGTGGACCATTCCGTGCGGTTCCCCCGTAACGACCAGTGCATCGTAGAGTTCGGCCATCCGTTCGATCGGGCAGTGCAATTCCCAACCGAGTTCACCCACGTAGGAGACCCGCAGGGCCTTGCAGGGAACCCCTGCCACCTCGATCTCTTGAGCGGTCAACCAGCGGAACGACTTGTTTTTCAGGTCAGCGTCGGTGAGGGGCGCGAGAACGTCTCTCGCGCGTGGCCCGGTCACCGCCAACAGCCCGTGGGAGTCGGTGACGTCGGTGACGGTCACTTCCTCTCCCGGCTCGATGTGCTGGTTCAGCCAGTCGAGGTCGTGGGTGGTGCCGATGACCGCGGAGTTGAGGTAGAAGCGGTCAGCGGAGAGGCGGGTGATCGTCATCTCACACTCGATGCCGCCCAGATCGGTGAGCATGTGTACTAGGCGGATGCCACCTTCTTTGGCCGGGATACGGTTGGCTGAGAGCCGGTCGAGCAACGTCGCCGCATCAGCGCCTTCAACCTCGAACTTGGCGAAAGCGGTGAGATCAGCGATGCCGACCCGTTGGCGGGTCCCGGTGACTTCACGAGCGACGAAGTCGAATGCGTTGGAGCGCCTGAACGAGTGCCGTTCGGGGTCGCCGAAGTACTGCGGACGCTCCCAGCCGTACACCTCCTGCCATTGCGCTCCCAATGCGTCGAGGCGACCGTAGACCGGGTTGACCTTCTGGCGCCGCGCCGCCGGCCGCTGCTCGCCGGGCAGGCGGACCTGGTACATCTCGTGGTATTCGTCGATCGCCTTCTCGATTGCGAACACGGACTTGGGGCCGGTGTGGTCTCCGAAGCGACGGGGGTCCATGGCCCGCACGTTGATCTCGGTCTGACCGTGAACGATCCATTGGGCGAGGTACTTGCCTGCTCCAGGACCCTGGGTGATTCCGATGGAGGCACCGTTGCAGTGCCAGTAGTTGCGGAATCCCGGGGCCGGCCCCATGAGATAGCCGGAGTCGGGCGTATGGGTGATCGGGCCCGAGACGATCTTCTTGATCCCTGCTTCGGACCACGACGGAATTCGCAGCATGGCCAGTTCGAGACACTCAGCGATGTTGTCGATGTCTGGCGGTGTGAGATAGAAGTCGAGCCCCCAGTCGATCCCGTCCACACCGTAGATCTGGGCGTTGGCCATCTCGTAGGGCCCGATCAGCAGGCCGTCGATCTCGCGGCGGTAATAGCAGCTTGACCTGGGATCGCGGGTAACCGGCGGCTCGAAGCCGAGATTGCGCATCGACTCGAGCGGTTCGGTGATGACGTACTGGTGGATGACCGAGACGATCGGCACGTCAAGTCCGATCATCGCGCCCAGTTGCGGGGCGTAGTGGCCCGCGGCGTTGACCACATGTTCGCAGGTGATCGTGCCTTTCTCGGTGACGACCTGCCAGCGGCCGTCGGGCAGCAGGGCCATGTCGACCGCACGGTTGTGGCGCTGGACCTCGCAGCCGAGCTGGCGGGCGCCCTTGGCCATCGCGTTCGTGCATCCGGTGGGGTCGGTCCAGCCGTCGTGGGGCGTGTAGAACCCGGTCTTCACGTCGGACAGGTCTTCGAGCAGCGGGTTGAGCTCTTGCACCTGCTTCGGTCCGACGATGTGGGACTCGACGCCGATCTGGTTGAGCATGGCGTGCACGTAACGATGCCAGTCGACTTCTTCGTCGGTGCGTGCGAGGCGGACCGCACCACAGCCGTGCCAGCCCGCCGACAGGCCCGTCTCCTCCTCGATGTCGGGATATAGGGCGATGGCGTCCTGATGGACTTTCGCCATGTTGAGATCGCCGATGAAGTTGGGGATGAGGCCCGCGGCGTGCCAGGTGGAACCCGAGGTCAGTTCACCCTTCTCTACGAGGATCGTGTCGGTCCAGCCCTCATGGGCGAGGTGGTAGAGCAGGCCCACGCCCATGGCCCCGCCTCCAACGATGACGCAGCGCACCTCTCGGTTCATTCTCTATCTCCTCTGTCTCGGCTCTCTCCGCCGTCTCGGTTATCTCGACTGTCTCGGCTATCTCGACTGTCTCGGCTATCTCGACTGTCTCGGCGATTCAACGGCAAGTCGGGGTCCACTGGCTCGAATCACATCTACTGTTTGGGGCGTTGGTTCTGGGGATCGAACCAGCTGCGGATCGAAGTGCTCACCGGTACCCGACGTCCGGCGATGTTGGTCTCCCATGCACCGCTGTCGAGCCAGTCCTTGGTGACGGCTTCTCTGTGCTCGACGTACCCCATGGCGCAGCAACGGTTCTGGGTGGCGCTCCACATCGATGACGATATTCGGCCCACGACGACACCGTCGCGATAGAGCGGCTCGTCGTGGTAGGTCAGCAGGTCCGGGTCTTCGATGCGCAACTGAATGAGCCGTTTTGTGCGCGGTTGTCGACGCTGTGCCTCCAGCGCGCTGCGTCCGTTGAAGTCGACCGGCTTGTCCCAGGCGATCGTGAATCCGAGTCCGGCTTCCAGCGGCGTGTCCTCGTCGGTGATGTCGTGGCCCCAGTGCCGCATCCCGGCCTCCATCCGCAGCGAGTTCATGGCGTGGTATCCGGCATGGACCAGCCCGTGGGACTTGCCCGCCTCGGTCAGCACGTCGTAGACGCTGACCGCGTCGGCGTTGGCGACGTACAGTTCCCAGCCCAGATCTCCGACGTAGCTCATCCGCAGGGCGAACACGTCGACGCCGCCGAGCTCGATGCTGCGCCCGGTTCCGAACTCGAAGCCGGCGTTCGAGAGGTCGGCGTCGGTCAACGCCGACAGCACGGTCCGGCTCTCAGGGCCCATCAGGCCGATCATCGCCTGGTCATGGGTCACGTTGGTGAGCGTTACCTGCCTGTCTCGGCAGGCCCGCCGCAACCAGGCCCAGTCCCGGGTCTCCGCAGCGGCTGCGGTGACTACGAAGAACTCGTCGTCGCCGATGCGGTTCACGGTCAGGTCTGCTTCTATTCCGCCAGCCTTGTTGCACCATTGCGTGTAGACCGCCTTTCCGATCGGCGCATCGATGTCAGCGACGCTCAGAACGTCGAGTACGGCCAGAGCATCGGGGCCTTCGACTGTGAACTTGGCGAACGACGTCTGGTCGAACAGTCCGACGGACTCCCTGACTCCGAGGCATTCCTGCACCATGTTGTCGTGCCAGTTCTGTTTGCCGTAGGAGTACTCGTATTCGCGGGCCTGCCCATCGCGGGCGTACCAGTTGGGCCGTTCCCAGCCTGCTGTCTCTCCGAACACGGCCCCCGCCGCCGAGATGCGTTCGTGCAGCGGCGACAGCCGCCGGCCCCGGGCGCTCTCATACTGCCGGAACGGCCAGTGCATGGCGTAGAGCAGGCCGAGGCTCTCCGAGATTCTGTCTTTGAGATACCCGGTGTCTGCCTGGAACGGCTGCGCACGGCGGATGTCGACCGAGTTGAGGTCCATCGGAGAGCGCCGGTCTGCTATCCAGTCGGCCAATGCCCATCCGACACCTCCTGCTGACTGGATGCCTACAGAGTTGAACCCGGCGGCTACGAAACACCCGTCGACTTCGGGCGCCTCGCCCATGTAGTACACGCCGTCGGGTGTGAAGGACTCAGGCCCGTTGAAGAACAACTGGAGTCCGCACTCGCCCAGCGCGGGCACACGATGAACGGCGCGTTCAAAGATCGGCCCGAGGTGTTCCCAGTCCTCGTCGAGGGTCCCGAACGAGAAGTCGCGCGGGATCTCTTCGGTGCGCCAGACCTTGCCGCGGGGTTCGAAGAATCCGGCCATGAGCTTGCCGGTCTCCTCTTTGAAGTAGGTGTAGTTGCCGGGGTCGCGCAGGGTCGGCGTGCTGATCTCCATGCCTTCGAGAGGTTCAGTGACGATGTAGAAGTGCTCGCACGCCTGGAGCGGAACGTTGACCCCGATCTGGGCGGCGAGGTGGCGGGTCCACATTCCGGTGGCGAGGACGACGGTTTCGGTCTCGATCTCACCCTGTTCGGTGACGACGCCCGTGATTCTGCCGTTGGCCACCTTCAACTGGGTGACCGAGACGCCCTCGACGACCCTGGCCCCGCGGCTCTTGGCGCCTTTGGCCAGCGCCATGGTGGTGTCCACCGGTGAGGTTTGTCCGTCGCGGGGGATGTAAAGCGCCCCGACGAGGTCGTCGGTGCGCATCAACGGCCAGCGCTGCGTCGCTTCGTCGAGGTCGATCACTCGCGTCTCGACACCGACTCCCTCGGCCATCGTGGCGCCGCGCAGGATCTCTTCCCAGCGTTGTTCGTTGTCGGCGACCGAGATGGATCCGGGGGTTCGGTAGCCGGTCGCCTGCCCGGTCTCGTCTTCGAGTTCCTCGAAGAGGCGCGCCGAGTAGGTCGCCAGCCTGGTCAACGAGTGAGTCGACTTGAGTTGGGACACCAGTCCCGCGGCATGCCAGGTGGTCCCGCAGGTGAGGGTGCCCTGTTCCAGCAGCACCACATCGCTGATGTCTCGGCGGGTCAGATGGTAGGCAACGGAGCACCCGACGATGCCCCCGCCGATCACAACGACTTCAGCCCGGTCCGGGAGCGCCGGACCCGAACGCACCGAACGAGCCATGAGCCCCAAACACTAACGAATTCAGACCGCGCAAGCGCGTCGATGTGGCCGAGTATTTCTTGAGTTTTTTCCGCGCTTGTTCGCTGCGTTGGACGCCGCGCGGGCCACGGCCTCGTTCGGTCGCATCCGTGTGCGGGATCAATCGACTCGGCCTTTGAGCGGGTCGCCGGGTTTGGCGGGAGGTGAGCCCTGCCTTATCAGGTGACGGCGGTGTCGTGGAGGCGGGCGATTATGTCGAAGAATTCGTCAGCGTCGTCGGGCAGGATGGCTTCGGGTCCTTCGGGGGCGACGGCGGTGAAGGGTGAGTCGTAGATTCGGCTGGTTTTGATGGTGCCGTGCTCGGCGAGGTAGTCGATCACCATCTCGACGAATCGGATCTGGTTGACGCTGTAGCCCGCGCGCTTTACCCGGCCATGTGACCATCCGGGAGAAGTAGGTACCTCGGCTGTTGCCCGGGAACCTCAACAGCATGGGCAGCATGCGTGCGGCGACGCCGGGGCGGGCGCCGGTCTAGGGTGAGGTTTTGTGAGCTGGCAAGGGGGGCGGGGCTTCGGATGGGGCCTGCTGGGTGCTGTGGTAACGGGCTGTTCGACGATTGCCGGTCATTGCAAGTGTTCCGTCTTTGGCCATGCCGCGCAGCCGTTGTGATGCCTGGTCGGGCGTGATCTGACACAGCTCGGCTGCTTCGGCGCGTCCGATCGAGCTGTGTTGCATGACGTAGGTGAGGATCATCTGTTCCTGCTGAATGGGGTCGAAGCCGCGGGCGCGAACGTAGGCCGAAGATTCGCCGATTTCTCTGTACAACGCGGCTGCCAAGTGATACGTGCGCCCTCTCCCCTCGCCGCTGGATTCCAACAGCCCACGCTCTACCAGCGAGTTGAGGACTGATCGCGCGCCTTCGGTACCGACTTGCAGTAGTTCACCGGCGCGCGCCGATGTGACACGACTCTCGGCTCTCACCTCCTGGAGGACCTGCAGAGTCTGGTGTTCGAGGGGTCGTCCTTCACGGGCTCAAGCAGCGGCGAACGCCGCGAGTTCACGGTCAGCGGGTTCCGCAGGTAGACGAACCTCGACCCACGCCTGCGAAGATCGAGAATAGTCGGGTCGGGGACGCCCGATAACGAGTTGGTTCCGGTAGACACGGTTGACGCCGGTTTGCCCGGACGGCGTCGCTTTCGTCCAGCGCCTGGAATACGACGGAATGCGTTGGCACGAACGTTTGCAACACCTCAGGTGTCCCGAACAGCAACGCGGCACCGAGCGTCAGAGAACCGTCGACTGACCGGAAGCCGAGCGCAGACAACAGGTCGAGATCGGAGAGCCCCGCAAGATGTCCGTCGCCGCCGCCTCCCGCGAGGCGTCGGAACCGGTCGAACTCAGTGGGATCCAGATCGGCGATAGAGAGTTCGGTCAGCGGAGCCACAGACAAGTCCCGTCCACCGAGGAGGGTTGTTCTCGCTTGGGCCTCGTGGGGCAGCAGCGGCAGACACTGCGGGCTCCCGTCCACGCCGATCGCCCGCCGCACGTAACGTCCAGCAGTGGTCGCAACGAGGGTTCGTGCCTTCGGCACCGTGACGATCACCACATCAACGCCTCCAAACCGTTTGATTGCGACTTCGACTGTCAAAGCGGGCGATGTCTTGTTGGCCGCAAAGTATTGTAATGGGCGCGTACGGGAAGTATCGCGGTCATCCTTCACGGCGGCTGGGTTCATGGGAGGGCAGACTCTTGCCGTAGAATCGGTCAATGAGTGAAACCGAGCAGAGCCGACAAGTCGATCCGGAGAGTACCGCGGACCGGGAGCCTGAGGTCTCTTCGGACCTTAACAGCGCGCCGAAGTTCCACACTGACCGCAGCCATTACGGTGGAGCGCTCGAGCAGTGGATCACCAGGCGCTACCCGAACCGGACCGACGCCGCCGTCACCAACATAGACATCCCGGTGTCCACCGGCTTCTCCAACGAGACGGTGTTCTTCGACGCCTCTTGGACCGAGGACGGTACCGAGCGCTCGGACCGGTTCGTGGCCCGCATCGAACCCGCGGGAGGTGCTCTGTTCCCTACTCAGAGCATCCACTGCGGCACCTCAGTCGAGGTTCAGTACCGGGCGATGGAGGCGGTCGGGCGCCACTGCGACGCCCCAGTGCCCGAACTGCTCGGCTACGAGTCGGACCCGGCAGTCATCGGCCAACCCTTCTTCGTGATGGGATACACCGAGGGCCGGGTGCCCGCTGATCGGCCACGCTACTCCGAGGAGGGATTCCTGGTCGACGAGGCGACACCGGCCGAGCGCCGTCGCATGGTCGCCACCGGTCTGGAGGCGATGGCGCAGATCCACTCGATCGACTGGCGCTCCGCCGGCCTGGACTGGCTCGACACCAGCGGGACGAGACAGCCCAGCACCCGTGTGCAACTCGACCTCTACCGGGATTCGACAACCCGGGAGCTGGCCGGTCGGGAACATCCCGTGCTCTCAGCGGCATTCGACTGGCTGATCGCCAATGATCCCGGCGACGACCGGATCGGCCTGTCGTGGGGCGACAGCCGTCTGGGCAACATCCTGTGGCAGGACTATCGCCCCGCAGCCGTGCTCGACTGGGAAGCGTGCGCCCTGTCGCCGACCGAGGCCGACGTCGGCTGGTGGCTGATGTTCGACCGGATGTCGTTCGACGATGTGGGGGCGGCCCGGATGGAGGGGTTCCCCACCCGGTCCGAGATGATCAGCCTCTACGAGCAGGCCTCCGGCCGCGAGGTTCGCGCGCCGCACTACTGGGAAGTCTTCGGCGCGATGCGTTTCTGCGCGATCTTCATCGGTCTCGGCGACCGAATGACCAACACTGGCCTGATTCCCGAGGAATTGAATCCGGCAGTACACAACATGGTGACCCAGGCCGTGGCCGACCTGCTCGGTATCGACAACCCGACACCGTCAACAATCGGTTGACGGTCGGCTTCAGGCGACGTTGACCGCGGCGGTCGCAGCCTTCTCGCTGACGACGGTGCTCGACCCGCCGGGTTTCATCGAGACGCCGTAAAGGCAGTCAGCGATCTCCATCGTCCGTTTCTGGTGGCTTACCAGCACAAGCTGCGCGTCGGCTCGGAACTCGTCGACAAGGTTGAGGAACCGGTGCAGGTTGACGTCGTCGAGCGCCACCTCAACTTCGTCGAGGACATAGAAAGGTGAGGGGCGGCTCATGAACACCGCGAATAGGAACGCCAACGCGGTGAGCGTCCGCTCCCCGCCCGACAGCAGCGACAGCTTGCGAACGTTCTTGCCACCCGGTTTGGCGGCAACATCGATCCCGGTGTTGAGCAGATCGTCGGGTGTGCTCAGTCGGATTGATCCCTGACCACCCGGAAACAGCGTCTCGAACAGTTTCTCGAAATTGGTGGAGACGTCTGCGAACGCGCTCGCGAAGATCGTCACAATATCGTCGTCGATCGAAGCGATGACCTTGGTCAGTTCACGTCGGGTGGTAGAGATGTCTGCCAGTTGGGCCTGCAGGAACTCGTGGCGCTCGGAAAGCTCACGGCATTCCTCGGCAGCCAGCGGGTTGATCGGGCCCATGATCTCGAGTTCGCTCTGCAACTGCTCAATTCGACTTGCCGAGTCGATTCCGTCGTCAAGCCGAGGACACGGGGCCGACACGGCCACATCAGGCGCCACCTTGTGTTCAGCACGCAGCGACTCAACGACGGTCTGGAGCCTGGTTCGCAGTTCTGCCCGTTCGATCGCGGCGGCGGCCGCTCGTTCGCGCAGACTCTCGAACCGTTGGTTGAGGGCAGCCCGCTCACTGCGCAGATCGCTGAGGCGTCCCACGAGTCGACGCGCTGTATCGGACTGCTGTTCGTGTGCCGTGCGCGCCTCACTCAGACGGGCGTCGATGACCCCTTGCCATGCCTGCAGCCCGGTGGCCAGCTTGTCGAGAACCGCGGCCCGACGGTCAAGGAATTCTCGCTGTTGACCAGCGCTGGACCGCTCCATCATGTCGCGTTCGAGTCGGGCTTCGATCTCCGCAATGCGGGTCCGCAGGCCGTTCTCCCGCTCATTGATAGCGGCGGCGCGAAGTTCCACATCGGTGCGCGACGCAACGGCTTCGTTGACACGTGACTCCAGTTCGGCGCGTGTCACAGCGATGCGGTGGGTCTCTTCGCGCTGTTCGGATTCGGTCGCCTCGAGCAGGTCTAGTGCGCTCTCGACTTCGACGACGCGGCGGCGATCGTGCTCCAGGCGGCTGAGAAGTTCATCGAAACCGCTGCGAAGCGTCTCGAATTCGGTGGCAGAGTCGCGGCGATCAGCCTCGAGCCGCTGATACACCTGCGTCGCACTCTGGAGTGCAGAATCGAGTTCGGCGACCCGCGCCGCGCCCTGGTTTGCGGCCTCGGCTCGGGCGGCCATCTCGGAGCGGGCCTCGGCTACTCGGCCGGCGGCCTTCTGGCAGTCAACGCCTGCGACGACCACCTGTTCGCTTGCTTCGGTCAGTGCCGCGGCGGTCGCGCCGGACCCGCTGCCGCCAAGACGCCAGCCGTCGGGACCGATGAACTCTCCTGTCAGCGTGACGAACGAACCCATAGGGTCGTCCAGCGCCCGGTCCACGGCGACTTGCCAGTCGCCCTCAATTGTCTCGACGTCGCCGATCAGCACGTCGAGCAGTGCATCAACACCTCTCTTGGTGCCTCGAACATGATCCCGAAGCAGGTTGCCGACCGTTTCGGGGCTTGACAACCGCCGGCTACGCAACCCCCAGCGCATACTCCCCGCGCCGCTCTGATCACCCGAGGATCCCCGGGCAGGCAGGGTCCCGAGGGCCAACACCGCTCCGGCCGACCCGCTGGAGCGCAACGCCTCGAAAGCGGCACGGGCCGCGGTGGGGTCACGCACGATCACAGCATTGAGCCCCGCCCCGACAGCGGACTCGAAAGCGGTCTCGTAGCCCGCGTCGACCTCCACAATGTCGCGCAGTGTGCCGAGTACACCCTTGACGTGCGCTACCCGATCCGCCCCGGCCCTAGAGCGGGCTTCGCGCAGCGCCAAGGTCAGCGCATCGGCCCGAGCCAGCCATCGTTGTTGAGTCGCTTCAGCTTCGCCACAGGAGGCGATTTCGGTGTCGAGCGCTTCTTGCGCGGCGGTTCGGGCTTGCTCGGCCTCGGCCAATTCAGCAGAATCGCGAGCGTGCTGGGCGCCGACGGCCTCGAGTTCGGTTCGTTGTTCGGCGATGCGTGACTCGAGCGTGGTGTGCTGCTGTTCGAGTTGGCCCAGACGGGCCCGGGCACGTTCCTCTTCCCGGGTCCCTGTCTCGATAGCCCCTCGAAGTGCCACAAGCTCACCGCGGGCTTCGGCAGCCCCGTTGCCGGACGCTGAGGAAGCTTGCGCTGCTTGTTCGTCGAGCGCCGCACGATCGCCTGCGAGTTGTTTCTCGTTGGCTTTCCGGGTGACCAGATCGTCTCGGAGGGCTGCTGCGGTGGTCTCAGCTTCGGCGAGGGCGAGCCGTAGGCGAGTCGCCTCCGCCTCGAGGTTGGCGATGACGCCCCGGTCAGTGAACGCGGATCGGTCCCGGTCGATGCCGCGGCGACGTTCGCCGACTACCGCGGCCAGCCCCCTGGCACGTTCACGGGTGGACTCCAGCCGTCGGAGGGTCTCACCGAGGTCGTCTTCGGAGCTCTCGGAGAGCCGGCTCTCGGCAGCTGAGATTCTGTCGTCGAGGTCTGCCAGTTCTGCCTTTACGGACTGTTCTTGGAGATGGACCGGTTGTTCGGAGATGGCTTGAAGCTGCTCGCGTAACTCAACGATCTGTCTTCCCTTGAGGTAAAGGCGATGGGCTGCGAGTTCCTCCACGAGGTCGCCGTGGAGGCGTGCCGCCTCAGCTTGCCTCTCGAGCGGGCGCAACTGGCGCCTCACCTCCCGGATGATGTCCTTCACCCTGGTGAGGTCGCTGTCTGAGGTCGCTAGCCGGCGCTCTGCGCGCTCCTTGCGTTTGCGGTACTTCAGGACTCCTGCGGCTTCCTCGATGATCGCTCGCCGGTCCTGGGGGCGAGAGGTCAGGACCGCGTCGATCTGTCCCTGGGAGACGATCACATGCTGCTGCCGTCCGACTCCGCCGTCGCTCAACAACTCCGACACGTCGATGAGTCTGCACGGGACGCCGTTGATGGCGTACTCGGACTCTCCGCTCCGGAAAAGTGTGCGACTGATCCTCACCTCGTTGAAGTCGATCGGCAGCGTGCCCGATTGGTTGTCGATCGTCAAGGAGACCTCGGCTCGGCCCAGGGCCGGTTTCTCGCTGGTACCGGCAAAGATCACGTCGTCCATCTTGGAGGATCGCAGGGCGTTGGGCGCCTGTGACCCGAGCACCCAGGCCATGGCGTCGACGACGTTGGACTTTCCGCTGCCGTTGGGTCCGACGATTACGTTGACACCCGGTTCAAGATCTATCGAGGTCGCGTCGGCGAACGACTTGAATCCTTTCAACGCGAGGTTCTTGAGATACATCGGATTCAAATGTACCAGCCCAAATTACACTGATGAGACTTCACACCTGTGTTTCGCAGAAGTAGGTCCACGTGCCACGGAACTTCACCCGCTGAATCGGCAGGCGGGATCTGGCGCTGAGTTCGCCATGGCGCCCCCACACCATCAAGTGGCTGCCGTACTCGCCGGGGTTGCCCAACGGGTCGATGAACTCACGCTCGGAGATCGACGTGCCGCGGTGCTTTATGGCATCGTGAAGGGTTCCTACCAGCGCACGATGAAGCCGCCTGATCTCCTGGCTGGTCAGGGAGTCGCTAATGCGATTGTGACGAAGCCCCGCGTGGAACAGGATCTCATCGGCGTAGATGTCGCCGATCCCGACGACGAAGGTGGGATCGGTGAGCAGGGTCTTCAACCGAACCCGGCGCGCAAGCAGACTGCGGCCGAAGGTTGTCCAGGTGACCGGTTCAGACACCGGGTCGAGTCCGAGGGCTTCGAGGTCCGGCAGTTCATCGGCTATCGAGTCGTTGGCGACGACGAACATCTCAGCCGTACCGGCATCGTCGAGCAGACGCAACTGACCGTGCTGGGTGAAGGTGATGACCACCTCTGTGGCGCGGTCAACCTCTTCCTTGTTGGCGGTACGACGCAACGACCCGCTCGAACCTAGATCGACAACCAGCGTGGTCTCATTGTCCAAACCGATGGCGATACGCAACCCGAGACGCGTCACGGTCTCGATCTTGTTGCCGATGAGCCGAGAGGTGAACGCATTGCGGGTTCGATAGCGCCTCAGCACCTTCATGCTCGCGGCCTCGGCGTTCTTGACCTTCTTCCCAACAATGTCCCGCTCGAGGTCACGGCGAACCGTTTCGACTTCAGGTAATTCAAACATCTAGTGCTCCATCCTCATCTGAGCGGGCTTGTAGTGCGACGTGGGCTGCCCGCCGTTGAGCTTGCTTGATTGTGGTGCCTTCTCCAGTTCCACAGACTTGTCCGCCGATCCTCACCGTTGCTCGGAACAGCCGATTGTTGTGAGGGCCCGTCTGGGTGACCTCGTACTCCGGAGAGGCCAGCCGGTCGCGCGCAGCCGATTCCTGCAGCAGCGTCTTGTAGTCGCGCGCTCCAGGTCGGCTCACCGCTTCGTCTATGCGATCACCAAGCTGAGAAAGGATGAGCCCGCGGGCGGATTCGAGGCCACCGTCAACGTAGACCGCGCCGATAACCGCTTCGAATGCGTCAGAAACGATCGACGACTTGGCGCGCCCGCCGGAACTCTCTTCCCCCCTCCCGAGGCGAAGATGCGCACCGAGACCAAGATCCACAGCCAGATCGGCGAGCGTTTCGGCGCTCACCACGGCAGCTTTCGCCTTGGCCAAATGCCCCTCGGGAAGGCTGGGGAACTGATGGTAGAGAAAATCGGTGACGGCAAGGCCAAGGACCGCGTCACCGAGAAACTCGAGCCGTTCGTTGCTGGGCCCGTCATCGTGCTCGGCACACCACGAACGATGCGTGACCGCCAACTCGAGTTGGCTGGGATCACCGAACCGATACCCCAGTCGGTTCTCCAGCGCAGACAAGGGCGCAGTGCTCAGCGCCTCAACCCAGCTTTGCGGCGACGTAATCGACGGCGTCGCGAACGGTTCGGAGATCCTCCAGGTCCTCGTCCTCGATACGGAAACCCGACGAGCGCTCCGCTAACTCCTCTTCGAGCGCTTCGACGAGTTCGATGAGGGCCAGCGAGTCAGCATTGAGATCATCTGCGAATGCATCACCCTCGTTTATTGACAGCGGCTCAATTTCAAGAATATCGGCAAGCTGATCCCTGACGAGTGCGAGGATCTCCTCGCGGCTCATGGGAGCCTGCTCCACATGCGTTTCTGCGGGCAACTGCACCCTCCTAGTCACCAGGATCGTCTGATGCTATCGGAAGTCTCGGCCCAAGCCTCTTTTTGGTTTGAAATGAATTGAAATATAATGGCCTTCTCTATTGCCGATGCGCTATTGTTGGTGGACCGCGGCCGAGAGGTGCTCGACCATCCCGACCTCGACCATCTCCGAGGCGATGCGGATGGCGTTGGCCATGGCATCGGCGCCGCTCGAGCCGTGAGAGATGACGCACACCCCCTTCACGCCGAGCAGCAACGCCCCGCCCGTCGAGTCGGGGTGCAACTCTGCGAGCATCGCATCGAGTGGACCGGCCAACATCTCGCCCGCGTGTCGGGTCTGCTCATCGGTGTCGATCGCGGTGAGCAACCGGCTGAGCAGTGCCGACATGGCTCCCTCGAGTGTCTTGAGGGTGACATTGCCGGTGAACCCGTCCGTCACCACCACATCGACATCGTCGGTCATCACGTCACGACCCTCCACGTTGCCGATCCATTCGGCACCGCACGATGCGGCCCACGCAGTGTCGCTCAACAGTTCAAAGCACTCCTTCACGAACTTGTTGCCCTTGCCTGCCTCCTCGCCGATCGACAGCAGCCCGACTCGGGGGCTCTCAATCTTGAAACGGTCACGGGCATAGATACAGCCCATCTGAGCGAACTCGACCAGCCATTCAGGGCGACACTCTGCGTTTGCCCCAGCATCGAGCAGGGTGGTGTGGGTCGCTTTGGGTACCGGTACGGGAATGGCGATCGCCGGACGATTGATCCCCCGGATACGCCCCATGCGCAACAACGCGGACGCCATCGTTGCACCAGTGTTCCCGGCCGAGACCATCGCCGAGGCACGGCCCTCCCGAACCGCGCCCGCAGCCCGCACCAACGACGAGTCACGCATGCGACGAACGCTGGTACCCGGCTCGGCGTCCATGGCGATCACTTCACTGGCCTCGATCACCTCCAGACCACCGGTGTCACCGAGATCGGCTGATCTTCCAACCAACACGACCGGTATCCCCATCTCCGATACGGCGCGCCGAGCACCGGCAACGATTTCTGTAGGGGCGTTGTCACCACCCATAGCGTCGACCGCGATGGGCAGCATCGATCAGTTGACGTCTATGGCTTGCCGGCCGCCGTACCATCCACAGTTGCCGCAGGCGCGGTGGGGGCGTTTGGTAGCGTCACACCGCGGGCAGGCGCTGCGAGGCGCGGCTGCGACGCGCCAAGCCGAAGCACGCCGGCTCCGAGTCTTCGATTTCGACGTTTTCTTCTTCGGGACGGCCATCGCAACCTGTTTCGTAGAGTTTCTCCCAGGCCGCAGTTGACCGACCTGAGCAACAAAGGTTAGCGACACGCCGCTACTACGCCACCGCTGCGGCGACGATATCGCCCGGCGTCTCCGCTGATCACGCTGCTGTCAGCCGTCGAAGGTCAGCTCATCAAGGGCCGACCAGCGAGGATCGAGGACTGGGCCTTCGTCTTCAGCCGGGCCGGTCGGGAATCGGTCCGGTGCCGGGCCCTCACATTCGGATCGACATAGCGGAGCGAGCGGAATCGACAGCAGAGCCACCTCGCGCAGCATGGGTCCCAGGTCGATGCCATTCTCGGTCAGGGGCCAGGTCTCCCCCTCTGTTGGATGCACCTCGAAGAGTTCTGAGACTTCAGCCACAAGATCGCCGAAGGTGGGTTCCAGACAACGCCGACAGGGCGCGGACCAGCGCCCTTCCACAGTTCCGGCGGCCAGGACTGCTTCGCTCCCAGGTATCCGAGAATCGCTCTGCTCACTAGGGGATTTGCCAGAATCGGTGCGTTCCAGAAGCAGATCGAGAGCGAGTCGACCGTCAACGACCACCGATTCCAACCCGACTTCGGCCAACTCCATGTCGGCGAGTCTCACCTCGGTGCACAGTTCAAGTCGGGATTCGGATCCGCCGAAGAGTCCCGTCGTGTCTAGCAGAAACCTAGCCTCGCCTGTCACTCGCGGTCCTGGTCGAAGAACTCGTCGCGCTCCGGAGCCGGAAGCGGAGGACGCGACTCGTGTTCCTGGGTGGCACCCTGCATCCGCGACCGGCCGAAGGCAACCGAACGGGTGATGCGCTCCAGCACGACCTCCAACCGTCCGAGTTCCTGATCGCACCAGTCCTCTGTCTTCAAGCGAAGGTCCCTCGCTTCCTGCTCGGCCGAGGACACGACCCGTCTGGCGTGTTCGTTGGCCTCCTGCACCAACTCGGTGCGCTGCACCATGCGCTGGGCGGTGTCACGCGCACGGGCAATCAACAGGTCGCCCTCCCCCTGCACGCGGGCCAGGAAGTCGTCGCGTTCCTTGAGCAACCAGCGGGCGGCTCGGAACTCTTCGGGAAGGCGTTGCACCGCCGAGTTCAACAGTTCGAGGACCTCGTTCTTGTTGATGATCGAAGACGCTGACATCGGCATCGGACGAGCCCTCTCGATCAGGTCGATCGCTGCTCTGAGGATCTCCTCGGATTCAAGGGGCCGGTATGTGGGTGGCGCGGACTCGGCAGGATGCTCTCCTGTGTTCTGATCGGTCATCCGTATCGCTCTCTCAATCGGCGAGCCACGCTGGCAGGAACCATTTTAGATATGTCACCACCGAACCTGGTGAAGTCACGGATGAACTTCGATGCCAGGAATGAACTGCTCGAAGCTGAGGGGATGAAGAGCGTGTGGATGCCCGACGCGGCGTTGTTCATCTGGGCCATCTGAAGTTCGTTCTCGAAGTCGGAGACGGCCCGTAGGCCCTTCAAGATGAAATCGGCGCCGATCTCGGCCGCGAGGTCGACGACGAGCCCCCCGAACATCCGCACAGTGACATTGGGCAGGTGTTCAGTCGCCTCACGCAGCATCGCCTCGCGATCGTCGAGATTGAAGACACCGTCCTTGGTGGTATTGACCACGGTCGCCACCACAACTTCATCGAACAACTTCGCAGCAGTCCCGATGATCTCCAGGTGTCCGTTGTGGACGGGATCAAACGAACCGGGGTAAAGGACACGGGTCACGAGACTTGGTTCTCCGTAGCAGCGCGGGCAGAGGCGAGTGTCACCACGGTACCTCCGTATCGCCGGACCCGATGGGTATCCCACGATTTGGGGAGTTCGACCTCACGGTCGGATTCAATGGCGACGACCGAATCTCTGACCTTGCCCAGCAGTTCTGGCCAGCGATCGAACGAATACGGGGGGTCCAGCAACAACAGATCGTACGGCTCGGCACGGGAGAGGAAGGTCATTGCGTCGGCAGGCAGCACGGTTGCCTGATCCTGCAAGCCCAACGACACAAGGTTCTCCCGCAGGACGGCCAACGCAAGCCTGTCATTCTCGACGAAGACCGCTCGGGCCGCTCCACGCGACAGCGCTTCGATCCCGAGCGCGCCCGATCCCGCGAACAGGTCGAGCACAACCGAGTCGGTGATCACGCCCAGAGAGTACAGGGAGTTGAACATCGCCTCGCGTACTCGGTCCGCGGTAGGGCGAAGGTTCTCAGAGTCCCCGGCGTTGATTCGTCGCCCTCCCAACGACCCGGCTACGACACGCATGTGTACCAGTGTGGCCCGTCAAGCTACCGTCACCTCATGGGTCCACCCGAATCCCCTATACCTGAGACGATCGTATGCGTTGACTGCGGAGGCAATTGCCATCGCATCTCCTATACGCCCGACGAGGGTTTCGAGCCGGGAGACATAGTCGCCTATCGATGTTCCGACTGTGAAGACCGCTGGGACGTCGAGTTGGCCGCGGACGATTTTGAACCGCCTGAGGGCGTCTAGCTCTTCATCAGGAAGTCGGCCTCGTCGTCGCCGAGCATGAAGTCGACCTCTTCTTTGAGCTCGGGATGGTCGGTCAGTTCCGGGTCTTGGGCGATGATCTCTATGGCCGAGGACCGGGCCAGTTCCACCCACTCCTTGTCACGTCGCAACGATGCCAGGCGGAGATCGTTGCGACCCTTCTGGCGCTCCCCCATGATCGTTCCCTCCCCCCGCAGTTCGAGGTCGACTTCGGCCAACTCGAACCCGTCGGTGCTCTCCACAAGCGCTTCGAGGCGGGCTCTGCCGACTTTGGTGGCCGGATCGCCGAGTAGATAGCAGCGTCCTTGATGCTGGCCGCGGCCAACCCGCCCGCGGAGTTGGTGCAGCTGCGCGATGCCGAAACGGTCGGCGTCGAATATGACCATCACAGTGGCGTTGGGCACGTCGACGCCTACTTCGATCACTGTGGTCGCGACGAGCACGTCGATGGACCCCGACCGGAAGTGGGCCATCGTTGCCTCCTTCTCGGCGGGCGACACCCGCCCGTGCAACAGACCCACACGCAGGCCCGACAGTTCGCCGTCGGTCAGTTCGAGGTAGGTGTCCTCCACGCTGCGCACCTCGACCACCTCGGACTCCTCTATCAGCGGGCAGACGACGTAGGCCTGGTGGCGGAAGGCCACCTCGGCACGGACCGTCTCCCACACCGCGCTCTCTGCTATCGGTCCCTCGGCCCAGTCGGTGATGATCGGGGATCGGCCCGGCGGCATCTCGTCGAGCACGCTGACATCGAGGTCTCCGTAGACGGTCATCGCCGCTGTGCGCGGGATCGGGGTCGCGGTCATCACCAGCACGTCGGGCACGCTTATCGACTCGCCCTTGTCCCGCAGCGCAGCGCGCTGTTCAACTCCGAACCGATGTTGTTCATCGATGACCACCAACCCGAGGGACTGATACTGCACCGCGGTCTGGATCAGGGCGTGGGTTCCGATGACGATGTCGACTCTGCCGACAGCGAGGTCGGCGAGTACCTTGCGACGCTGCGACGCCTTGAGGGTGCCGGTCAACAATTCGACCCGCAGCGGGCGGTCACCCATCAGCGAGGTCGGATCCGGCACCGACAGATCACCGAGCATGTCGCTCACGGCGAGATGGTGCTGTTCGGCGAGCACCTCGGTCGGAGCCATCAACGCACCCTGGTAGCCACCTTGAACCGCGGTCAGCAACGCGGTCACCGCAACCAGGGTCTTGCCGGAGCCCACGTCGCCCTGCAGCAGGCGATGCATCGGATAGTCGACAGACAGGTCACGGGTGATCTCTTCGTTGACACGGCGTTGCGCTTCTGTCAGGGGGAAGGGCAGGCGAGCGTGGAACCGATCGACGAGCTCTCCCGACGTGTCGTGGCTGATGCCGGAGGTCTGCAGTTCGATGCTCCTCTTGCGCCGGACCAGTTCGAGCTGCACCCGGAGCAGTTCGTCGAATACGAGCCGTCGACGCGCCTGTTGCATCTCCTCCATAGATTCCGGGTGGTGGATGCCGCGCAGCGCGGCTCCGCGGTCCACGAAGTCGAACCTGTCGAGCACCGCGGGTGGGACCGGGTCGTTGAATCCCCTAACCCAGCTCCGGTTGAGGGCTTCCTCGACGAGCTGGGCCAACTTGTAGGTCGTCAACCCGGCCTTCTCGGACTGGGGATAGACCGGGATTATCCGACCGGTCTGGGTACCGAGGAGGTCGACTACCGGCGAGGTCATCTGGGGTGTCCCGCGGTATCGCTCGAACTTGCCGTGTACCAGCACTTCCATCCCCTCACTGAGCTGTCTGGCACGCCATTGCTGGTTGAAGAACACCAGGGTGAGCTTTCCGGTGCCGTCGCCGATCACGATCTGGGTAAGCGTTCGGCGGCCTTTCAGCCTGCGGTTGTAGGAACTGCGCACCGTTCCCACCACGGTCGCCTCGTCTCCAGGGAGCAGTTCGATGATCTGGGCCTGTCTGGTGCGGTCGAGGTATCGGCGAGGGTAGTGCGCCAACAGGTCGAGGACCGTTGAGATCTCCAAGGCCAGCAGTCCGGTCGCGGTTCGTTCACCGACGCCGGCCAATTCGATGACCTTGATACCCCCGAGGTCCTTCAAAGTGAGCGGAGGGTCGCCGGCCGGCATCCGTGTCTACTCCAACCCGAAATAGTAGGGGTAGAGCGGTTGGCCTCCGTGATGGACCTCCACCGCCACATCAGCGTGGTTCCGGGTCACCCATGACTCGATGGTCGCGGTCGTGTAGTTGTCGGCGTCCTCGCCGGTGATGACGGTCAACAGCTCGTGGTCCTCTTCGACTATCGCTTCGAGCAGCCCGGTCGCCGCTGCGAGCATCGACGATCCCACCGCGGAGATGCCCTCGGGACAGATCCCGAGCCAGTCGCCCGCGCTGATCGGTCCTGTGGCACTGGACGCCTCACGCACGGCCTTGGTGACTTCTCCGGTGACCACACCTTCGAACGCCTCGGCCATGGCGGCCGCATTCACTGATGCAGGGGCGTGGGGGTCGTAAGCCATCAGGGCAGCCAACGCTTCGGTCACGCTCGTGGTGGCGACTACCTGCACGGCGCGGCTCGTCTGATGTTCGACCTGGCCGGCCACCGCGATGATGTTCTTGTTGTTGGGAAGGATGATCGCTTCAGGCGCCGCGACCGACTCGACTGCAGCCACCAGCTCCGCTGTCGACGGATTCATCGACTGTCCACCAGCCACAACAGCCCCCACGCCCATCGATTTCAACAGCGCCACCACACCGGACCCGACCCCCACAGCGACAACTGCAGTCGATACCGTCGAGACCTCCTCGGTGCCGCTGCGGTTGTGTGTCGTGTCGCCGTCGAGAGCAGCGGCGACCCAGTCGCGCTCCTCGAGTTCCGCGAGTTCGTCGAGAAGGTCGGTGACCCGGATGTTGTGGGGGCGCCCCACCTCGATCCCACACTCGATCGCTGCGCCGATGTCGTCACAGTGGATATGGCAGTTGTAGATTCCGGAACCGCCGACGACAACGATCGAGTCGCCGACACGCGCCCACGAATCCTTGAATCCGGCTATCTCCTGATCCGGTGCATCGAGCAGGAACATCACCTCGTATCTGAGATCGGCGATCGACGCCCCGCCCGCTCCCCGTGCAGCACCGCCGAGTTGTCGATGATGTGGCGCTGCGGGCGGGGTTGCGGGCGGTTCGGGAAGGTCCCTGTCGTCGACCACATGGAGCGCCGCGTCGTACAGGAGCAAAAGCCCTGCACCACCAGCGTCCACAACGCCGGCGTCAGCCAACACGGCCAGCAGAGTCGGGGTTCGCTCAAGCGACGCAGCAGCTTCTGCGCGGGCCGCTTCAAGGACTCCGCAGAGATCAGCTCCGTGCGCGGCAGCATCGGCGGCCGCCTCAGAGGATTCTCTGATCACAGTGAGGATCGTTCCTTCGACCGGGTTGCCCACAGCTTCGTATGCGCCCCTCGCGGCCGAGGTCAGGCCTTCCGCCAGAAGCTGTGCGTCGATGACGGCCTGCTGCGCGACCACGCCTGAGAACCCGCGCAGGATCTGCGACAGGATCACCCCGCTGTTTCCCCTGGCCCCCATCAACGATCCGTGGGCGATGCCGCCGCACACCGAGGCCATGTCGTCTCCTCTGCCGTCGAGCTCCTCCACGACTGAGCGCAGGGTCAGCGACATGTTGGTCCCGGTGTCGCCGTCTGGCACCGGATAGACGTTGAGGTTGTTGATCACCTCCCGGTGACCAGCAAGCGCGTCACAGAAAACCGCGACGACGCGTCGAAGGGAGGCTGCATCAATCGAGTCGAGCGTCACGGCGACCGATGGTACTTCCCGCGAGTAGTTCGCGCGAGTTTGCAGGCGGTACGCTCTGCTGCATGCAGGGAGTCATCAAGAATTTCGACCCGGGCACCGGTGACGGGGTGTTGATCAACGAGGCGGACCTCAATGAGGTGGATCTGGCCGACGACGCCCTTGACGGTTCGGTCTTCCGCATGCTGCGTCAGGGCCAGCGTGTGCAGTTCGACCTCGACGGAACCGGCAGAGCGACGGCGCTGCGCCTCGGTTCAGAGGTTGACATGTCCACCCCCGACCTTTAGAGGCCGAGCGGTTTGATCCCGCACACGCCCGCGACCGAGCGAGGCCGCGGCCCGAGCGGCCCAGTGAGCGCAGCGAACAAGAGCGGGAAGTGGAGCGCAGCGTCGAAGCGACCGGTGCGCCGCCGCCGGGGGCCCTTGAGCACCGCCGGCGGACCTGCGGACTACATCATCTCGGCAATGCCCAGCTCCGCGTAGCGCTGTTCGGCGTAGTTGGCCCGAAACATGTCGCGCAGCTTCAAGGCTGCTTCGTCGTACGCCTCGGGGTCGTCCCAGGTGTCGCGTGGGTTGAGTATCTTGCCGTCCACGCCTTCGCACGCCGTCGGTGTCTTCAGTCCGAGAATCGGCTGGACCGTAAGCTCAGCGTCATCGAACTCGCCCTGCAGCGCGGCGTTGAGCAGTCGACGGGTGACCTTCAGCGACATCCGCCGACCGGTGCCGTAGGGGCCGCCGCTCCAACCGGTGTTCAACAGGACGCATCGGGAGTCGTGCTCCCCCATCCGCTGGGCCAGCAGGTCGGCATAGACGACGGGCTTCTGCGACATGAAGGCGGCGCCGAAGCATCCTGAGAACGAGGGAACGGGTTCGGTGACCCCCACTTCGGTCCCCGCCAGCTTCGAGGTGAAGCCCATGACGAAGTGGTACATCGCCTCGGTCGGGTCGAGGATGCAGACCGGTGGCAAGACTCCGAAGGCGTCGGCGGTGAGCAGGACAATCGTTTCTGGGTGGGGTCCGCTGGCTCCTGGGGCAACGTTGGGGTTGGCGCTCAACGGATAGGCGAACCGGGTGTTCTCGGTGATCGACCCATCGGTGAGGTCCAATTCCTGCGGATCGGTGTCGGAGAGGGGCTTTCCGGCGGTCTGCGGCACATTCTCGATCAGGGTGCCCTTCATCGACAGCGCGGCAGCGATGACCGGTTCGGCCTCTTTGTCCAGATTGATGAGTTTGGCGTAGCAGCCGTGCTCCAGGTTGGAGATGCCGCGATCGCTCCAGACGTGCTCGTCGTCGCCGATCAGTTGACGGTCGGGATCGGCCGACAATGTGGTCTTGCCCGTGCCCGAGAGCCCGAACAGCAGCGCAGTGTCTCCGGCCGCACCAACATTGGCCGAGGAGTGCATCGAGAGCTGGCCCTTGGACGGAAGCACGAAGTTCATGATCGTGAACATGGCCTTCTTGTTGATGCCGCAGTAGTCGGCGGGCCCAAGCACCAGCGCGATCTCACGTTCGAGATCGATGATGACCGCCAGTTCGGTGCGCGTTCCGTCACGCTCCGGCTCACATGTGTACGACGGCACGTTCAGCACTGTCCAGCCTCGCTCTGCACGGTCGCTGTCGTCACGAACTTGGTGGGGCAGCATGATGTTGCAGAAGTAGGCGTGTGTGGCGTATTCCCCCACGAACCGGCAGGGTTCGCTGGACGCGACGTCCGAACCGCAGAACAGGTCGGCCACATACAGGTGCCGGCCACTGGCATTGAGATGTTCGACCACGCGCCGCAGCAGGGCGTCGAAGGCGTCAGGGTCGAACTTGGCGAAGCCCTCCTTCCACCAGATCCGTTCGGTGATGCTCTCGCGGTTCACGCAGAATGTGTCGTTCACCGGACGGCCGGTGCATGCGGGATCGGTGTAGAAGACGAGCGGACCGTCTGCTCCCAATGAGGTTGCGTATGCCTTTTGTGCATCGTTGGGACCGTCGAAGGAGATCCGGCCGCGATCATTGGCGATCGCTTCAGCAAACAGCTCGTCTTGTGACAGCCCGAAACGAAGTTCGGGAACGGACAGTCCCAAGGTCCGCTGAAGTTGGCTGGCCGCTTCTGCCGCAGTGCTCACTGGGGACTCCTCCTGAGTGGACCGGGCCTGCAACCTCCGATTTCAGTTGAGCAGTCCAGATCCAGCGATTACCCTAACTATTCGCTGGGCGGCGGTAGAAGTCGAGCCGAACTCTGAAATAGGAGACCTTATGCCTGTATGCGCCTACATCTTGATCCAAGCCAGTGTCGGCAACGCCGTTGACGTGGCCCACGCCACAGCGGAACTCGACGAGATCGTGTCAGCCGAGGTTGCGATGGGCCCATATGACGTGATCGCGCGGGCGGAGGCGTCTTCGATGGACGATCTCGGTCAGGTCGTGGTGCATGCAGTTCAAGGCATCGTCGGGGTGGAGCGCACGCTTCTGTGCCCCATTGTCAACGTCTGACCGAACCGACGACCACGACACGGGTGGGCCGGCACAGTCAGACCAGAAGGACCGCTCGAACCCCCAGACCCATCAACCACAGGCTTCCCAGGCCGTACAGCAGGTAGGGCCGGTCGCGCATCTCGTTGCGGTAAGCGAAGATGATCCCGACCGATGCGAACGCTGCGAATCCGTACAGTTCATGCTGCCCACCGATGCCGTCGTCCTCCAGCTGGATCACAACCCCGGTCAGGACTTGGGCAACGATGATCGTCTGCGCAACACCGACCGCGATCCATCCCAGTCGGCCGCGCAGCCGCTCATGGAGGTGGGCCGCCAGAGCCCAGATCCCGGCGGCGCCGTTGGCGGCGATGACCAACCAGCCGCCGATTTCGTGCAGGTCGTGGATCACACCGATTCAGGCGACGGCTCCCGCCGAACGCAGTTCTGCGACCTCGTCGAGGTCGAATCCGCACTCGGCGAGCACCTCGTCGCTGTGCTGACCTGCATGGGGCGGGGGTCGCACGATCTCTCCGTCGGTGCGGTTGAAGCGGGGGGCAGGACGGGGCTGGACGACTCCGGCGACTTCGGTGAAGGTTCCGCGCGCCATGTTGTGCGAGTGGCTCGGCGCTTCACTCATCGTCAGCACCGGGGCGAAGCACACGTCCGAGCCTTCGATCAGTTCACACCATTCGTCGCGGGTGCGGGTCTTGAAGATCTCGGCGAGTTCGGCTTTGAGCGCGGGCCACTGACGCTTGTCGTTCTGAGCGTCCCATTTGGGATCGTCGAGTTGCAGCTTCTCACGCAACTCGGCGTAGAACTGGCGTTCGATCGAACCGACGGAGACGTATTTCCCGTCAGCGCACTCATACACGTCGTAGTAGTGAGCGCCGGTGTCGATCATGTTGGTGCCGCGTTGCTCGTCCCAGATTCCCATCGCCCGCAGCCCGTAGAAGAAGGTCGCCAGCGAGGCTGCCCCGTCGACCATCGCGGCGTCCACAACCTGGCCGGTCCCCGAGGTTCTGGCTTCGAGGACCGCGCAGACGATTCCGAAGGCCAGATACGCGCCCCCGCCCCCGAAGTCTCCGACAAGGTTGAGTGGGGGCACCGGGCCGCTGTCGACCCGGCCAATGGCGTCCAGCGTGCCCGACAGCGCCAAATAGTTGATGTCGTGGCCCGCGGTCGGCGCGTAGGGGCCACTCTGGCCCCAGCCCGTCATCCGGCCGTAGACCAGTGCGGGGTTGCGGGCGAGGCACTCGTCGGGTCCGATGCCGAGGCGTTCGGCCACACCGGGTCTGAATCCCTCTATCAGGGCATCGCTGGAGGCGACGAGGCGCATCACCACGTCGATGCCGTCGCTTGATTTGAGGTCGACCCCGATTGAGCGGCGCCCGCGGTTCATGACGTCTGCGGGTGGTTGCGCGGGGTCGCCGCCGCGAACCCGGTCCGCCCTGTCGACGCGGACTACATCCGCCCCCATGTCGGCCAGCATCATGGCGCAGAACGGGCCGGGTCCGATCCCTGCGATCTCAACGATTCTCAAGCCTTCGAGCGGTCCCATCAGTTGCTTCTCCCCTGTCGAGTGCCTGGCTCGGACCCTAGCTTCCCCGAGGCCGAGCGGAAGACAGCCGTTCAGCTGAAAGTACGGGCCGCGAGCGCGGTGACGGCTTCGACCACTGCTGGCCAGGCTTGCGGGACGAAATCGTGTGACATCTCCTCGATCAGCAGATACTCGGCGTCACCGATGAGCTCCGCAGTCCGTGCGCCTCCCGACGGATCTATCAGCGTGTCCAAAGCGCCATGAATAACGAGTGCGGGCACGGCCAACGCAGACAGACCGGCGACGCGGTCACCGCTGCGCATGATGGCGTTGATCTGCCGTTGCGCCGCGCCGGGATTCCATGCCCGCTGATATCCCGCTGCGAGGTTGGCCCGCAGCGTGTCTGGGTCGAACCATTCCGGGTTGGACCAGATTCGGCTTGCCTTCACATCAGCTTCGATCTGGGCCTCGATGGATTCTTCGGGAGGCGCGGTGAGAACGTCCCAGGCGTCGAGTGTGGGGTTGCCGACGTCAGGCTCGCCGGTAGTCGACATGATCGACACCAGCGCTCGGGTCCGCTCTGGATGTCGAATCGCGGTGACTTGGGCGATCATCCCTCCCATCGACACTCCCAGGACCACTGCTTGGTCGACCTGGGCGTGGTCCAGCACTGCGATTACGTCGTCAGCCATATCATCGAGCGTGTAGCTGTCATCATCGCTGCTCATCGACGACAGCCCGGCATCGCGGTTGTCGAATCTGATCACGTAGAAACCGCGGTCGACGAACGCCTGACACAACTCGACTGGGTAAGACAGCAGTTGGCTGCCAAGTCCCGAGATGCAGATCAAGGCCGGATCGTCTGCTGATCCGAACGTTTCGTATTCGATTTCGATGGTTCCGTTGGTTCGGTTGATGGCGCGCGGCATGGCCGACAAGCATGCCCGACAACAGCGCGCTCTGCCCAGTTGTTCTGGGCCCAGTTGTTCTGGGCCCAGTTGTTCTGGCATCCCGTCCTGCCGGCGTTCGGGTTACACTCGATCGCACATACGAATCCGGGGAGCTCGGGGCAGCCGGGCTGAGAGGTCGACCATCAGCGTCGGCGACCCGCAAGAACCTGATCTGGATAATGCCAGCGGAGGAAACCATGACTCGACCGAACTCTCCCAAAGGCCTTACGACCGGCGTCATCGGCCTCATTGCCGTGGTCGGCCTGTTCGTCGCGGCCTGCGGAAACGACGACAACGACCGCGGACCCGACACCCCGACCGACGCTGGTTCAGCAACTGAAAGCGCGACGGCTTCAACATATCCCGCGACCGGTGGCGCCAAACCCCCCGCGGACACCTCGGGAATCACCCTGCTCACCCACGATTCGTTCGCTCTCTCCGACGAGACCCTTGCCGCCTTCACCAGCCGGACTGGCATTGAGGTGACACTCCTGCAAGCCGGCGACACCGGCCAGATGATCAGCGAAGCGATCCTCACCGCAGGCAATCCACTCGGCGACGTGATGTTCGGGGTCGACAACACCTTCCTGGCCCGGGCCCTCAACGCCGAACTGTTCGAACCGTACGAGTCGCCGAACCTCGCCGACGTACCCGACGAGTTCAAGCTGGATCCCCAGCACCGGGTCACGCCCATCGACTACGGCGACGTCTGTGTCAACTATTGGACCGATGCGCTGCCGACCGACCCCCCTACAACCCTTGAGGATCTGACCGCTCCGACCTTCGCCGATCAGCTTGTGGTGCAGAATCCCGAGACCTCCTCGCCCGGTCTGGCATTCCTGTTGGCCACGATCGCCGGTACCGACGACTGGGAGCAGTTCTGGGCTGATCTCACCGACAACGGGGTTGCGGTCACTGCCGGCTGGGAAGACGCCTACTACGGCGACTTCATCGCTGGGGGAGGTGACCGCTCGATGGTCGTCTCATATGCTTCCAGCCCACCTGCCGAGGTGATCTTTGCCGATCCGCCGGTCGACACCGCGCCGACCGAGGTGCTGCTTGACTCCTGTTTCCGCCAGATCGAGTTCGCGGGCGTGCTCGCCGGCACCGACCACCCTGTCGAGGCTCGAGCACTGATCGACTTCATGCTCACGCCCACATTCCAGAACGACGTGCCGCTCAACATGTTCGTGTTCCCCGTGGCCGACAGTGCAACGCTGCCCCAGGTCTTCGTGGACCACGCACAGACCGCCGAGGAGCCGCTGTTCATCGACCCGGCCGAGATCGAGGCTCACCGCGATGAATGGACGGACCGGTGGGTCGAGATAGTTCTCGGATAGTACGGTTCGCCGGCCGCTGGGCGGCGGTCGCTGTTCCCGCTGCCTTCCTGGCAGTGTTCTTCGTCTATCCGGCGGGAGCGATCCTGTGGCGCGGTCTCTTCTCGGAGGGGTTCGACCCCATATCGGATCTGTTCGCTTCGTCGCGCACCCGTGGAGTGTTGTGGTTCACCGTGTGGCAGGCGCTCGCTTCAACGGCGATCACTCTGATGGCCGCCCTGCCGGCGGCCGCTGTGGTCACACGTCTGCGGGGTCGCTACCGGCACTTGGTCAGGGGGCTGGTCACGGTGCCTTTTGTGTTGCCGACGGTGGTCGTCGCCGGCGCTTTCGAAGGGGTCTTTGAGCGGTTCGGGCTCGAGGCCGGGGGTTTCCGTCTGCGTCACACGGTGTGGGCGATCCTGCTCGCGCATGTGTTCTTCAATTATGCGGTCGTGGTGCGTATCGTCGGATCGTTCTGGAGCGGCCTCGATCATCGCGTCGAGGAGCAGGCGCGGGTGCTCGGGGCGGGTCCGCTCCAGGCCTTCTGGTCTGTGACCTTGCCGCGGTTGCGGCCTGCGATCGCTTCGGCTTGCGCGATCGTCTTCCTCTTCTCGTTCACCTCCTTCGGGGTGGTCCTGCTGCTCGGAGGGCCGCGTCGGGCGACTCTGGAAACGGAGATCTATCGCCAGGCGGTGACTCGAGGCGACCTGCGCTCAGCGGCTGGGTTGGCGCTTGTGCAACTCCTTGCGGTGTTGGCGCTGATCGCGGTGGCGACCCGGCTCGAGCGTCGCCGACCGGCACCTACGGGAGTGGCCCACAGTCCTCCCAAGCCGCTGAGCCGCAGTTTCGTCTGGGCCAACTTTGCGGTGATGGCGGTGCTGCTCGGATCTCCGGTCGCGATCCTCGTGGAACGGTCCCTTTCCGTGGGAGACGGTTACGGTCTGGACCACTATCGAGCGCTCACTGAACGTGTTCCGCAACTTCCCGCAACGGCTGCGACTGCGCTGGGCAATTCACTGGTGTTCGCAACCGCGGCAACGGCGTTGGCCCTGGTTGTGGGCACGTTGGCCGCGTTGGTGGTGGTGCACGGGCGCTCCGGTCTACGACGCGTCTTTGATCTGGGTCTGACCCTCCCCCTCGGCACTTCAGCGGTGACGATCGGTTTCGGGATCCTCATTGCGCTGGACGAACCGCCGCTTGATCTGCGGACCTCGTGGTGGATAGTCCCGATCGCCCACGCTCTGGTCGGCACTCCCTTCGTGGTGCGCACGATGGTTCCCGTGCTGCGCAGGATCGACCCTCAGATCCGCGAGGCAGCGGCGGTGCTGGGGGCATCGCCGGGGCGGGTGCGACGCCTGATTGATCTGCCGATCGCCGGTCGCGGGATGCTGGTTGGCGCCGGGTTCGCCTTCGCGGTGTCTCTCGGCGAGTTCGGGGCGACTTCGTTTCTGCCTCGCCAGCCTGAGACTCTCACTGCTCCGTTGGCGTTGTACAGGCTGTTGTCGACTCCTGGTGAGTTGTTGCGGGGCCAGGCGATGGCACTGGCGGTTGTGCTGATGGTAATCGTGGCTCTGGCGGTGGTGGCGATCGAGGCGTCGCGCGGATCCGAACGGGGCGCCGATGCGGTCTGGGAGTCACTGTGATCTGGGAGACACTGTGATCTGGGAGCTGGATTCGGTGTCGGTGCGTTTCGGGGAGGTTCAGGCTGTCGAGGACGCCTCCCTTGAGATCTCCAGCGGCGAACTGGTCGTGATTCTCGGCCCCAGCGGGTGCGGCAAGTCGACAATGTTGCGCGTGACCGCCGGACTTCAGGCTCCCGACTCGGGCCGGGTGCTGATCGACGGCAGCGATGCAGCAGCGCTGCTGCCGCATCAACGGAGCATCGGGCTGATGTTCCAACAACACACCCTGTTCCCTCACTACGACGTGGCGGGGAATGTCGAGTTCGGTCTGCGGATGGCCGGTCTGGGGTCGAGCCGACGCCACAGCCGGGTCAGTGAGCTGCTGGCGTTGGTGGGACTCGCCGGTTTCGAGGCCCGAGACGTGGCGACACTGTCGGGAGGTGAGGCACAGCGGGTAGCGCTGGCGAGGTCTCTGGCCCCGAATCCGTCTCTGCTACTGCTCGACGAGCCGTTCGGTTCGCTCGACCGCAGTCTGCGCGACCGCCTGACCGATGAGTTGCCCGGGGTCCTGTCGGAAGCGGGAACGACCGCGGTCCATGTGACCCACGACCACGACGAGGCTTTCAGCCTCGCCGACCGGCTCGTGGTGATGGACCAGGGGCGGATCCTCCGCGTGGGGCCCCCCGACGAGGTGTGGGCTGATCCCCGCACCCTCGCGGTCGCGGAGTTCCTGGGTCATACCAACATCGTGACCCGCGGCTCGCATCGGGAGGTGATCCGCCGTGATGCGGCCACCGTCGCCGCGGACGGTGAGCTCGAAGGCACCGTGGTCGCGTCGCGTTTTCGGGGCGACCATCACGATCTGATCGTCGCCACTGCGAAGGGCAGGCTCCGCTTCCGGGTGGACGACGCGCGGGCCGCCGGTGAGTGTGTGCGTCTGAGGATCGACCCGAACCGCGTCGCCCGCCTCAGCTGACTGCCGAAGCGGTCGACTTGGTGATGTGTTGGCGATCGACATCGTGAGATGTTGAAAACCAGCATTACGAAGTGTCGCAAACCGGCACACTCCGTTGACCCACTTCTCTGAGGTTCCCCCCTAATCGTGGAGACACGCTCCATAAGGAGGAGTTATGTCTACGCTCAGTCTGGGCGATCCGCTCGACATCGGCTTCAGCCGCGGACCCTCACCTTGCTCACTCCGACCTCAAACGCGAAGAGCCCACAACCACCAAAGTATGATGGCGACTCACCGCATCGCTCGCCAAAGAGACAAGGACGAAGCGACAAACAAGATAGTGAAAAATGCATAGCGTGAGGCGACCTCATCACCTGGCAATATCGGATCAAGCGCACCACCAACAATTGGCAGTAACCCACCGCCAATTACTACTGTAATTACCCACAACAATCGCCTCTACCAATTACCACTCCACCAAGCATACCTATCGACCTCAACAGAGTCAGTGTCAGCCTCCATCATGTTGTCTCTTTCCTTGCGGCCAATGTCAACCACCGCACGATACCCGGCGGCGACTCTCAGCGTCAACGCCAACACGGCGCACCGGTCTCGATCTCGGGGGCAACAGACGGCACATCCACGGCAGGCGGCGCACTCAATCTCAGGGACTACGTGCAACTGGCCTTGCACGGCGGGTTTCCGTCCGCGGCCCTCGGCTAAGCCGAGCGTGCCCGCCGCCGATGGCTCGACACCTACACCGCGGAGATAGCCGGTCGTGATGCGGTGCTCGCAGGCAACGGCATCGACCGCGGCAGACTTGGGCGCTACTTCGCGGCCTATGCACATCAATGCGCACGCATCGTGGACGACAACCTTCTTTCTGCGACAGCAGGCATAGACCGGCGCACCGGCCCGGGCATCATGCCGCTCGGAGAACGCCTCTGGGTAGCACCCATCAGCACCCTGTGGACCTGACTACCTCACACCACGTTAAAGCGCGAAGAGCCAGAACTCATCAAGCCAGCAGAGACGCCACCAGCGCCACCATAAACCCAATTATAGCCATTATCACCAAAACCCACCCAACCCTTTCGTGCCCTCTCCTGCCTACTTCAAAAGCGACCGGCACCGCCAATATGGACATACATATTACCGCAAAAACCGAGTAAACATACAGGCTGCTGCGGTCTCTCGGTGGCCCGTAGCTGTTGTTTACCCATCTGTCCCAGAAGACATAGATAGCAACAGTGGTGTACAGTAACGCCCAACCCGCCACATCGCCCCAACCCAGTTCCTGTTTCTCTTCCACATCGCCAGATTTCTCTGTGTCGTCACCGGCGTTACGATCGGTCGCGCTGGTTGGTGTCTCTGCTCTGTTGGCCATGGTGGCACGCTCCCGATCGAGGTTCCAGTGTTTACCCTAGGTTTACCGAAGGATACTAACTGGCTAAGGTGACGGTTGTCGAGTCGCGGTCGATGCGTAGGCACGCCTCCCGACCATGTCTCGATGCCCGGCCACCGATGGAGGCCGCCGCCGCCCACCCACTCTCAACCAGATCACTAAAACCGCGACACACCACTAGAAGTACTTCGGACAATACGCCCGCCACAAGCCCCAGGTCTTAATGTATTCCGCGTTCACGCAATCATCCCAAACTTTTGACTCTTCCGAAAAGTATCGAGGCTCATACTTTTTCGGGTCCGGTTTTGCGGCTCATCGCGTTTGAGGGTGGAGTCGGTGGGGTGAGGGTCCGCGGGTGAACGCGAGAGATCCCCCAGAATCGGTGCTGTATCTGCAGCCGAGGAACTGGAGGATCTCTGTGGAAGTTGACCCTACACGCGTGTGTGAGTTGTTGGTTGGGTTGGGCGACGTGGAGGTGGTCGGCGTCGACGACGATGTGGGCGCGCCGTTGCGGGTGCATGTCCGTCGGCGGGCGGAGAGACCGGACTGTGCGGCCTGTGGCGGACCGTTGTGGTCTGACGGTGAACGGCTGGTGGAACTTGTTGACCTGCCGGTGTTCGGGCGGGCGGTGTTGCTGGTGTGGCACAAACGCCGGTGGCGCTGCGGGGGTAGCGAATGCGCGGCGGGTACGGTCACTGAACAGGACTGTGCGATTGCGCCGCCGCGTGAGCGCCTGACGACGCGGGCGGGTCGCTGGGTCACGCGTCAGGCCGGTCGTGGCCGCCCGCTCAAAGAAGTCGCATCAGAGCTGGGATGCAATTGGCATCCGGTGAACGGGTCGGTGCAACGTTGGGGCCAAGCACTGCTCGAAGCCGATGTCGAGCGGATCGGTGACACCGAGGCGTTGGGTCTTGACGAGCATCTGATGTGGCGCCGCGGGAAGTTCCGCACCAAAGCCTGGGCAACCGGTGTTGTTGATGTCGGTCGGGGACAGCTCCTTGACATAGTCCCAGGCAGAACCGCTGAAGCACCCGCGAAATGGCTGCTTGAACGGCCCTAGCAGTGGCGCAACAACATTGCTTGGGCGGCGTTGGACCTGTCAGGGCCGTACCGGGTTGCGTTCGAGGTCGCGCTGCCGCACGCGAAGCAGGTCGCGGACCCGTTCCACATAGTGAAACTCGGCAACGACGCGCTCGACGAGGTCCGGCGCCGGGTCCAAAACCAAACGATGGGGCACCGCGGACGCAAAGACGATCCCCTCTATAGGGCACGCAAACTGTTGGTATCAGGCTCTGAGAAGATCAGCGACAACGGCCAGGTCAAGCTGCGGGGACTACTCCAAGCAGGCGACCCCCACGGAGAAGTCCGCAACGCCTGGCACGCCAAAGAAACCCTACGCTCGATCTACGGCATCGACGACCCCAAAACCGGTGCTGAGACCGTGACCCAGCTCGCTGATGAGTTCCAAGACCCGTGGCTACCCGAAGAGATCAACCGGCTCGGCCGCACCCTCTGGCGCTGGCGCACCCAAATCTCGAACTGGCATCGCGCTCGGGTCACCAACGCCGCTACTGAAGCCGCCAACAACTTGATCAAACGCGTCAAACGCGTCGCCTTCGGGTTCACCAACTTCAACAACTACCGAACCCGCGCCCTCCTCTACGCCGGCAAACCCAACTGGGCGCTACTCGACACCCTCACTCCGACCTGAAACGCGGAGAGCCGGTTTTGCGGTAGTCGGCGGCTTGACCGTCGGCGTGGTAGTCGGGACCGTTGAGGTCGGGGTCGTGGTTGTCGGGGTGTTGTTGTCAGCCGACCGCTTCAACGCGTCGCAATAGGTCTTAGTCAATACTGCATCGGCCACAAAGCTCACTGCATTGGCACTGAAAAAGGACCTGACAGTCTTGAGGAGGTTGCGTTGTTCGTTTGCGTGTTTTGCCAGCGAAATCCCGCCCCCAAGTAGATTACGTTCGTCCGTGTAAGTACACGCCGCCATATTGATTATGTTTGAACCAGGAAGATATGAAACCGTTTTGACTGCGAAGTCACCACCTGCTTCTACTCCACTCTTGAACTCGTCCACAAACTCCGTCCAATCACGTATCATTCGACTTTTGACATTGAGTGAGCGTATAAGCACGTTACAATAAAACACAGGGGTAACTGTATGGAGGCCAAACCCACTCACATAACGGCCACGCGGACACCCAGAAGGATGCTCTGGGTTGCTGGGCGCTTTGCAACCAGGACCAGACTGAGTGCTTACCCATCCGACGGCAACGGTAGAATAGGGCCGGTTCACCGACTGCTTCTGGGCGGAGATTGCGTGAACATCGCCGAAATAGACGTATACACCCCAGCGATGAGCACCCGAGTAATGTGCATGGCATGTCACTAAATCTGGGAACTGTGCCCTGTATTCGCCCGTTGGGCATGGCGCGTGACAGGCTCCGTTGAACCAGTCTTGACCTACACCACAACGAGGCTTGCAGATTCCGTTCCCCAACCCAGACGTGTCGAGCCAGCGCTCACTCGACTTGCAACGCGGCTCGCAGGCACCCTTGACCCAGCGCTCACTCGACTTGCAACGCGGCTCGCAGGCACCCTTGACCCAGCGCTCACTCGACTTGCAACGCGGCTCGCAGGCACCGTCGGCCCAGCGTTGATCTGTGGCGCAACGCGATACGCAGGCAGGATACGGCGTCAATACCCATCGCTCACTTGCCGAGCAACGCGACACACAGGCACCGTTGACTCGGTGTTGGCCGGTGGGGCAAGGAGAAGGCGCGCATGGTGGGGATGAAGTGACCGTGTAGGTTGCGTGCAGTCTCGACAGGTCGCCGGTGTGGACCCAAACCGTCTCACCGCACGCCTTGTCCGTCGGATGTGTGTGGCACTCATTGTTCACGAAGTCACTGCCATGTGCATGACACGTCCCAGAGACAGGCCGAACAGGAGCTGTCGTGGTGGTCGTGGTCGTCGGTGCCGTCTCGCACACCGACCGCTCCCAGTCATAACCATGCTTACACGTCAACCACGGAGCCACCGTCGTCGTCGTCGTAGTCGTGGCCGGTGGTGCCGACTTGCACACCGACCGCTCCCAGTCATAACCATGCTTACACGTCAACCACGGAGCCACCGTCGTCGTCGTCGTAGTCGTGGCCGGTGGTGCCGACTTGCACACCGACCGCTCCCAGTCATAACCGTGCTTGCATGTCAACCACGGAGCCACCGTCGTCGTAGTCGTAGTCGGATAGACGCAACCGAACGGCTCCAAAGACCACGACCCACCGCTTGTGGTGCACGCAGCAGCAGCTTCGCACAGTTCATGCAACGCCCCAGAACCTCCACAGCCTGAAGAAGGATGAGCCTCAGCTGGTTCCAGCAACGGCGGATCACCCGCGAGCGGCACCAACACCGACGCACACAACACCACCACAACAACCACCAACACACTCGGCTTGAAACGCCTCCCGTGCTCAGATACCTTCAACCAACGGGACTTGAAATGTGAACGGCGCTCCATGGCCGTCAAGTCCTAATACCCCCACCCCCCCCCCCCCCCCTGTCAAGCCGAACCCCAAAATTTTTTCGGCAGGCAGGGAACCCGTCTTAGCCAACCGAACGACAAAACAGCTACCTACCAGGCATAACACGCCAACCCAGGCAGGGCGGCAGAAAGCTTCGAAACTGATCCACCAACCCCCTGAGGATCTGTCCGAGCCGCGTCAGTCGCCTCAACTGACTGCCGGAGCGGTCGACATGATGATGTGTTGGCGATCGGCATCGCGAGGTGTTGCAAACCGACATTAGGAAGTGTTGCAAACCGACATTCGAGCGTTCGGCGGCTACGCTCGCGGCATGGACAGCTACTTGGAACGCCTCGCTGACCCGCTGATCACGGAGCTGCTCGCGGCGCTGCCGGCGATCTCGCTGATCGGCCCGCGAGCGGTGGGAAAGACGACAACCGCCGCCCGGCACGCCAGCACCGTCATCCACCTGGACCGCCCCGCAGAAGCCGAGATCGTGGCTGCCGATCCCGATGCGGCGCTCACCGGACTCGCAGAGCCGATCCTGCTGGACGAATGGCAGGAGGTGCCCGATGTGCTCGGCGCTGTCAAGCGGGCGTGTGACCGCGACCGTCGTGCGGGCCGCTTCATCCTGACCGGATCGGTCCGAGCCGAAACCGATCACCGAACGTGGCCGGGTACCGGCAGGGTGACTCGTGTGGAGATGCTCCCGCTGACCGTCGGCGAACTGAGGTCCTCAACGGTGCCGATGCTAGTCGACCGCATTGCCGAACGAGATCCAGTCCTGTCGGGGCGAACGAGCTGGGCAACCGAAGGCGCATCCGCGGCAGACAGCGCACTCAATCTTAGGGACTACGTGCAACTGGCATTGCGCGGCGGGTTTCCGGCTGCGGTCCTCGGCTCAGCCGAGCGCGCCCACCGGCGATGGCTCCACACCTACGCCGCGGAGATCGTCGGTCGTGATGCGGTGCTCGCAGGTAACGGCATCGACCGCGGCCGACTTGGGCACTACTTCGCGGCCTACGCGCATCAATGCGCCCGCATCGTGGACGACAACCTTCTCTCTGCGGCAGCAGGCATCGACCGGCGCACCGCGCACGCGTATCTGAATCTGCTCGAACGCATCTATACGGTCAGCGAGTTGCCCGCGTGGTCATCGAACCGCACGAAACGGCTCGTCAAGAGGCCGAAGCGATTTCTCGTCGACTCGTCTTTGTTCGCCGCGGTCACCGGCGTCACTGAGGCAGGGGCAATGCGCGACGGCGACATCTTGGGCCGCCTGCTCGAGACGTTCGTGGTCGCCCAACTTCGAGCGCAGGCCACTGTCAGCGATCATCGCTGCACACTGCACCACCTGCGTCAGCACAATGGCCGACACGAAATCGACGCCGTCATCGAAATCGATTCCGGAGAGATAATCGGGATCGAAATCAAGGCAACTGCCGCCCCATCGCGCGGCGACGCCCGACACCTTGCCTGGCTGCGGGAGGAAGAAGACGACCGATTTCTCGCCGGCCTCGTCCTGCACACCGGCCCAGGCATCATACCGCTCGGGGAACGCCTCTGGGCAGCACCCATCAGCATCCTGTGGACCTGACGACCTCACCCCACTCACTCCGACCTCAAACGCGAAGAGCCACACACCAACCCCCGAAGGGCGGCAGAAAGCTCCGGACCTGATCCATCAACCGCCTGAGGATCTACCCGAGCCGTGTCGGTCGCCTCAACCCCAGCCCATGGCGTGAAGTGAGTCGTCGTCGATGCCGAAGTGGTGGGCGACTTCATGGATGACGGTGATCTTGATCTCCGCGGCCAGTTCGGTCTCATCGCTGCACATCTCGCACAACGGCAGCCGATAGATGCTGATCTTGTCTGGCATCTCGAAGGTGCCGTAGGTCTCCCGCTCGGTGAGCGGCACTCCCTCATACAGTCCCAGAAGGTCCTCTGTGGGATGCTGGTCCTCGACCACCACCGCAACGTTGTGCATCATTGTGCCCAGCTCCGGCGGCAACGCATCGATCACATCCGCGACCAACTGCTCGAAACGGCGCAAGCCGACCGGTTCCACCCACCAGAGGCTAATGATCAACTCGGTAGGGTGCTGCAATGATCGCCGACGATCAATCCGAGGACCGCGTCGAGCCGCTGCTGTCCGGATTGACCCCGGAGCAGCGCGACGCGGTCACCACGACCGCCTCACGGCTCTGCATCATCGCCGGTGCCGGATCGGGCAAGACCCGGGTGCTGACCCGGCGGGTCGCCTGGCAATCGGCGGAGGGCAACCTCGATCCCCGCCGTGTCCTGGTGCTCACCTTCACTCGGCGGGCCGCGTCTGAGCTGCGTTCCAGGCTGAGGAGTCTGGGCATGCGCGAGGCGGTGGCGGCAGGCACCTTCCACTCGGCGGCCCTAGCGCTGCTGAGGCGCTACTGGGACCACTGCCAACGACCGCACATGGAGCTGCTGGCAAGCCGCTATTCGCTGTTGGCCAAGACGAATCCCCAACTCGACGTCACAACAGTCGCCGCTCTCAACACGGAGATCAGCTGGGCCCGGGCCCGGCTGATCACGCCCGAACGCTACGCCGCCGAAGCAGCCCAGACCCGGCGGCGACCTCCGCGCAGCGCCGAATTCACAGCATCGGCCTACGAGGCGTACCAACAAGCGAAGAACACCCGCAGGCTCATCGACTTCGACGATGTGTTGGCCCTCTGCCACTCCGTTCTGACCAATCAGCCGGCTTTCGCCGACGCGCAGCGCTGGTTCTACCGACATCTCTTCGTCGACGAGTTCCAAGACGTCAATCCGCTGCAGTTCGCGGTGCTGCAAGCCTGGCTCGGCCCCGAGTCGACGCTGACCCTCGTCGGTGACCCGGATCAGGCCATCTACGGCTTCAACGGCGCCGACCCCGACCTCATCCGCCAGGTCGACCACCACCTCCCCGGGATTGCCGTGCTACACCTCCGCACCAACTTCCGTTCGACCCCGGAAGTGCTCTCTGCTGCGGCCCGGGTGTTGGGCAGCGAACCTCAACCCGCCGCTCGGGCCGCTGGCGACGCGCCCACGGTGACGGTTACCGAGGGCGACGAGGAGGCTGCGGTGCTTGTCCAGGCCGTTCGTGCCCGGCGCCTCGCGGGCGCAACATGGCGGGACCAGGCGGTGCTGGCGCGGACCAACGCCCAGCTGCCTGCGTTGCGCAAGGCCTTGACGGCGCTGGGCGTACCGACCCGAAGTCGCGACACCGGTGTGCTGCGCCACCCAGAGATCGTCGATCTATTGAACCGTTGGCGCAGCGATGCCGCGCTCTCGACGGTGGTGACCGACGAGCAGGTGCATCTACAGAATGACCGGCCCGAAGCTGGACAGACAGCGATGCTCGAGACGTTCATGAGTCTCGCCTCGGACCACCTGACGCTCGAACCCGGCGCCACGCTCGGTGACTTCACGGTCTCGCTGCGAAGCGATGACCGGGGGGCAGAGGCCGTTGATGCTGTAGAACTCTGCACCTTCCACGCCGCCAAGGGGCTGGAATGGCCGATAGTCCACCTGGTCGGGCTCGAGGACGGGCTGGTGCCCATCGCATTCGCACGATCCAGGGCCGCTCGCGAAGAGGAGCGGCGTCTGCTCTACGTCGCGGCCACTAGGGCCAGACAAGAACTCCACGTCATGTGGTGCAGGAGCCGCACGGTCGCGAACAAGCGTGTGGAACGCTCCCCCTCCCCTTGGCTGGAGGCATTCGTCAGCGACCACCCAGCTGACCAGACCCCCACCGGGCCTCCCCGCGAAGTCCTCGACCTGCTCCAACGATTGAAAGGCCCACAGCCCGGCGAAGATCCCACCGGGCGCACCGGCGAACTCCTCACCGAGCTGCAGCAGTGGCGGAGCGCCGCCGCACACGCTGCCCGGATCAAGCCTTCAGCAGTGCTGAAGGACAGCACTCTGCGCCGCATTGCCGAACAGGAGCCGTCGAGCATCTCCGAACTCAGCACCGTCATCGGCCCCAACATGGCCCGTCGCTTCGGCCCTCGGCTCCTGGAGATCATCCATCGCTCAGACCCCTGACACAGCTCGAGATGCGCCGGTTCAAGGGGCTCCCAAGTTGACAGCAACACATCAATATTGTTGATGCTACAGTGTCACCATGCGAACCACGGTCACCCTTGAAGACGACACTGAGCAGATCATCCGCGTCCGGATGAAACAGCGGCGGGTCTCGTTCAAACAAGCATTGAACGACCTCATCCGGGAAGGACATATTGACACAGCCCCGCCCCGCGAGTTCCGGACCCGAACCGCATCAATGGGGGTCCCAGCGGTGAACCTTGACAAAGCGCTGGCAATCGCGGGCGAGCTTGAAGACGACGAACTGGTTCGCAGGATGGAAACCGGGGCGTGAAGCTGGTCGATGCCAATGTGCTGCTCTACGCAGTCAACGAAGACGCGCCCCGACACCGCGAATCGCGGAGATGGCTCGATGGTGCGCTCTCAGGAGACGCGACGGTTGCATTCGCCTGGGTAGCGCTCCTCGCCTTCCTGCGACTGTCGACCAAGCGGACTCTGTTCGCCGACCCGCTTTCGCCGAAGGAGGCCATTGGAATGGTAGAGGAGTGGCTGGCACAACCATCGGCCGCTCTCGTGGAGCCCACAGCCCGACACTTGGGGATCGTCCAAGAACTGCTCGAACCGCTGGGAACGGGCGGTAACCTGCTCAACGACGCCCACCTCGCAGCCCTCGCGCTCGAGCACCGCTGCCAGATCGTCTCGTTCGACCGCGACTTCTCCCGCTTCGTCGGGGTCAAGCTCGAGACGCCCGCCTAGAGCGTGTACCGGCTGAACATCATCAGTGCGTCGAAACCTGTCGCCTCCCACCCTTGTTCGGTCGCGGCCCGTATGCAGGAACACATCATCTTTGTTGCTGCAGTGCTCGGCACTCAGTCGCGACGTGGGAGTGCAACCACCGCGACGTTCGCGTCGCACTGTTCAAGCACCGTCTCAACGGTGTGGCCGAGGAACGGGCGTCCGTCGACGTTGCGCAACTGTGCACCAAGCACCACAAGGTCGCAATCCTCGTCCTTGGCGACACCCACCAGCGCCGAAGGGACATCGGCGGAGCTGCGAATCAGCGTCCGGGGCCAAATCCCAGCCTCGACCGCTCCGATAGTGGCGATATCCATGAGCTCCTTGGCGATCACTTCGCTCGGCTCTGCTTCAGTCGAGCGGAGTTTCAACATGCGCGGCACAAACGCCTTGCGGTTCAGCACATGCGTCAGCACCACTTCGGTTCCCAACTGTACTGAGATGCTGAACGCCACTTCCTGAGCCGCCATGGAGGAACGGGTGCCGGTGACCGGGACGACCACACGGCTGAACGCTGCGGGCAGGGGCCGCTCCAGACCGCGGGCACGGCGGACGATTATGACTGGAATCGTGGCGTTGAGCAGGATCTCGTCGACCATCGGCGAATACAGCTGGCCCTCGTGGCGGGTCGCCACACCGACCGCGATCACTCCATAGCCCAATCTGGACTCCGCGCAGATCTCTGAAGCGGACTTGGCGCCGCTCACCGTTCGGTGGTCGACAGCTCGCTCGTTCAGCACTGCTTCGAGCACCGACACGTCCGGCTTCTCACCTCCGTCCACCACCGATACCAGTGTCAGCGGGGCCTCTGTCGGCCAAGCGAACTGCACCAGCTGCGCCGCGGATATAGACGCAGGACCACCCCGCGACGGCAACAGGATCCTCGACGACTTGACGACAAGGTTCCTGCTGAGAGCCTTCTCCCGATCGAGGCGTTCCCGCTCGTCAGCCGACCCCCTCCAGCCGCGCACCACGATGCGCAGCGACACGGCCGCGAACACCGAAGTGACCAACGGCACTATCACGATCACGGTGTATGCCGTCTCACTGAACACACCGAGCGACAGACCCACAGAGGCGATCACGATCTCGAGTGCCCCACGGGCATTCAGTCCAGCGCCGAGGGCCACCGCAGCCCGCCCACTCTGGCCTGCCAGACGAGCCCCGATGAACGCCCCGGCGAACTTTGCGCCGATCGCCACCGCCAGCACTATTCCCAGCCACCGCAGAGCGTCTGAATCCAGAAGTCCGAGATCGACGCGCATCCCAGCGGTGGCGAAGAAGACCGGGGCGAGGAGGCTGGTGGTGAGCGATTCGATGTGGTGCAGCACCTCGGGTTGGCCGAACCGTGAACGGTGCAGCACAACTCCGGCCACGAACGCGCCCAGCACGGCTTCGATACCCAGGGCCTGGGTGGCGACTCCGTAGACGAGCATGGTGAGCACCACCACGGTCATCGCCCCGGCGATATTGGCGCCGTCGCGTCGAACCCATCGCAAAGCCCTGTCGACCAGTTTCTGGCCCAGGGTCATGGCCAGCACCAGGAACAGAGCCAACCCAAGCACCGTCTCGAGGACGACACGCACCGAAACCGCCCCCGAAGCCGCGAAGCTGGCGAAGATCGCCAGCATCACCCAGCCGACCACATCGTTGGCCATGCCTGCGGCGACCGTGATCTGACCGAAGTCTCTCCTCATCAGACCCAGTTCGGACAGAATCTTGGCGATCACAGCCAGAGCCGAGACCGCCAGCGCAGCCGCTACGAACAGGGCGAAAACACTGCGGTCGGCTTCGTCGCCGACGAAGGACTCCGGCAGCCAGAAGCCCACCAGAAGTCCACCGATCAAAGGCACGACCAGACTGAAACCGGTCACCAGCGCCGCGGCGCGTCCGAGGTTGCGGATCAAGCCCAGGTCGGTCTCGAAGCCTGCGGTCACCAACAGCAGGGCCACTCCCAGCCAACTGACCGCCAGCAGGGCGCCCGATGAGATCTCCTCCTCGGGCAGGAACCACTCGAAGCCCTCGGGCCATAACCGTCCGAAGATCGAGGGTCCGACAATGATCCCTGCGGCGAGCTGCCCTATCACAGAGGGGAGGTTGATGCGGCGCATGAGACCGCCGAACAGACGGGCGGCCGATACCAGGACCAGCAACTGCGTCCAGAAGACCAGCAATTGGTGCTCGTCGAGGGGGGTCAACATCGCCCTAGCTGCTTCCGTCGATCAGAACGGGGGCGTGATCGCTCGGCGGGTCGTCCTTGGGGCCCTTGCGTTCGTTGCGGTCCACCAGGGCGACCTCGGTGGTGTCGGCGACGGACCGGGAGGTCATCAGCAGGTCGATGCGCATTCCCATCTTCTTGTGGAAGTTGCCGCCGCGGTAGTCCCACCAGGTGTAGAGGCGTTCGCCTTGGTGGTGCTCACGGAACACGTCTACCAGTCCCCAGTCTTGCAGGGCCGCGATTCTGGCACGTTCGGGTTCGCTGGTGTGGGTCTGCGTCACGAACTTGGCGGGGTCATAGACGTCGCGGTCCTCGGGGGCGATATTGAAATCGCCGCAGACGACTATGTCGTCGCCGGGCTCACACTGGCCGTCGAGGTCTTCTGCCAGTCGGTCGAGCCAGCTGAGCTTGTACTGGTAGTGGTCGTGGTCGAGTGCCCGGCCGTTGGGCACGTAGCAGCAGGCGACCCGGACTCCGCCACAGGTCGCCCAGGCGATCCGGGCATCGGTGTCTGCTGGTTTGCCGTCGCCGAATCCGGCGATCGGGTCCTCTATTCCCAGCCGCGAGAGGATTGCGACACCGTTCCAGCGTCCCTCTCCATGATGGAAGCTGTCGTAGCCGAGCGCTTCGAAGGTCATCGCCGGGAACGCCTCGTCGGCCAGTTTGGTCTCCTGCAGGCACAGCACGTCCGGTTCGAACATCTCGAGCCAGCGCTGCACCCGCCCGAGCCGGGCTTTCAGTGAATTGACGTTCCAAGTCGCGATCCGCACCCAGGTGATCCTAGTGCTATTGACCGGACCCCTTACCCGACAGTCGCCTCGATCTTCCGAACCCACGGTTTCCGACGTTTCAGCCCATACCGGGGGCCACCCATGCTCTACGCGCAGGCTCACCCAACCAGACGCTCCTCGACACCCTCACTCCGCCCTGAAACGCGAAGAGCCCATAACTCCACAACCAGCGCTGAAAGTGAGGAGCGGCTCACGAGCCCTCACCGTGCGTTGCTTCTGAACGGCGGTATTGCCTATACGCAAGACCCCAGCCCCAGGCCACCCACACCACCCAGCCCACTACCGACACCCAATCCCAAGCATGGTCAAAGGCCCACGACGATAGCGCGAAAATACACATCAGATAGAATATGAAGCTGCGCACCCATAAACGGGACACTGCCAAAAACATAGCAGCGTCAAACGGCTGGCGGTCCTCACCGTGCGTTGCTTTTGAGCGGCGGCTTTCCCTATACGCAATAACCCAGTCCCGAACCCAGCCCCGCGCCACCCAGCCAAACGCCACACAGCCCACCGCCGCCGCCGACGACATCCAAGGCAACGGCGGGTCGACGTCCCCGACACCCACTAGCACAGAAACGAACATCAGATTATAACCAAACCAGAACACACAGAGCTTGCCCACTGCCCGAAGCAGGGCAGCACGACTAGGAGCGTCCACAGGCGGCGTGTCGGTAAACTCTTCAACAGTCATGGCAAACACGGCAACCGCGGGCAAAAGTGCTCGCTGGTCGCGGTTGGTGTCTCTCCGGTCATGGTCCCCAAGCATGGTACACGGTCGCCAGCTGACAACTCAAGCGATCTCGTCGCCCAGCCCTCAAGGTGATGCCACCGGCGACGACCGGTCGCGATGGTGTGGACTGGTAGTAGTCGAGCATGACTTAACCGACCTCGCCAGACGGTCGCGCGGGGTGGCCAACGATACCCGCGGTGCTCGAGTGCGTTCGCAGATGTCACTTCGGGCAAACCGCCATCCAGTCTCCTTTGCGCGTCGAGAACAACACCTGCGTACACGCCTTCGGGATGCTCCCTTTTTTGTGTACGGGAAACGGCGGAGTTCAAACTTTTTCGGATCCCATGCCCCAGGGTGCTCAGACTCGTCTTCCTCGTCCGGTGCCGCGGTTGTTGTTGTGGTCGTTGTCGGCGTGGTTGTTGTGGTCGTCGTGGTCGTCGTCGTGGCTGGGGTCTCGTCGTCGTCGGTAGCGGTGGTCTTGATGTCGCCTACCGGGTCGACCGCATAATCACAAAACGTGGCTCTCGCCACAGCAAGCACTCCCGACTCGTCTTCCTCGTCCGGTGCCGCGGTTGTTGTTGTGGTCGTTGTCGGCGTGGTTGTTGTGGTCGTCGTGGTCGTCGTCGTGGCTGGGGTCTCGTCGTCCGGTAGCTATGCCCGTCCATATCTTCGGGTTCTTTTTGATGTCCATATCTTCGGGTTCTTTTTGATGAACGCCCTTATCGCGTCTGCTCGGGCTTTGTTTGCTTCCGCGAACGCCTTCCAGAACTTGGATGCAAAGAAAATTTCAGCAGTCCATCTGACGGCACCGTCGACGAAGCACGCCAGGAAATGGATTCCCGCGTAGGCGTCCCTGTTAAGAGCGCGCAGTTCGGTGGTTGCCTTGACGATTGGCGGCTTGACGATTGCGTTGGGAACAGCGGTGACCGCTTTCTTTATGTCGTCCAACAACCCGGCCAGTCCGCCAACACCGGGGGCGGGCTTGGGGGGTGGTTTCGGTTCATGGCAGCCGGTGTGTGAGTCGATGAGTGTCCATTCAACAACCGCTGTGCCGTCATGGTGTTTTGTTTCGCTGAACCAGTAGTCGGCGTCCTCGCTGCCGTCGCCGTGCTGGTTCTCGTAATACCACAGCGTCGGTAACGGTGCCATGTACTGGCCGGTGGGGCAGGTGTGTTCTGTGGGGTCGTGTGTGTGGGTGCCGTGGTCTGGGTTGGGGTCGACGACGGTTCGGGTCTCGAAGTGGGAGAACACTCGTTTGTCGGGCTGGGGGATCCAACCCTCCACGTCACGGGTACCGACCTTGACGCTGCGGGTCTCGAACACCGGACGGGTACCGACCTTGACGCTGCGGGTCTCGAACACCGGGCGGGTACCGACCTTGACGCTGCGGGTGACGAACACGTCGTGATGCTCGATCACAGGGCGGGTCTCGAACACGTCACGGGTACCGGTCTGGACCCTGACCCGCTGCCACTCCCATGACACAACCTCCACAGTCCGGGGCTCAAAGCCCGTCACGTAGCGTTCCCGCCTGAAACACGGACGATCAGGCGGAGGACACGGATACTGAACAGACCGATACCCGTAAACCGGTGTCAACCTCTCCTCATAGGTGACAACCTTCACAAGCTCGTTCTTGAACGAATACACCGGCTCGGTGCCGACCTTCACCCGCTCAGTACCCACCTGCACCGGTTGAGTCCCGACCTTCACCTTCCGGTCTTCGAACACGTCCACTGTGTCGACCTGAACCTGCCGATCCTCGAACACATCCTCAGTACCGACCTGAACCTGCCGGTCCTCGAACACATCCTCAGTACGGACAACGCCCCACTCGTCGGGTTGAGGAACCATCTTGTACACCTCAACCTGCCGCGTCTCCGTGCGAGGCACAAACACCGGGTCATGAGCAGCAGCGGTCACCGGCACCAACACAGACGCACACAACGCCACCAACACGACCACAAGCACACTCGGCTTGAAACGCCACCTACGCTCAGACAGCTTCAACCAACGGGACTTGAAATGTGCACGGCGCTCCATGGCCGTCAAGTCCTAATACCCCCCCCCCCCCCCCCCCCCCCTGTCAAGTCAAACACAAAGATTTTTGCAAACAGAAAACCGGGGCAGGCGACCGAGGACACCAAAACCATTATTGCCAGGCATGGCACGCTGCCACAGTTGGCAAATGGGCGGAGGAGCGAAACAAGGACTCGCGAACTGCGGGAGAGTTCTCCCGATGCCGCCAGGTCGCTTCGCCTACCATGGCGACCGTGACCACAACCGACGCTTCCTCGCAACACGGACCCAACGACTGGCTCATCGACGAGATGCGAGCACGCTGGAACGCTGACCCGGCTTCGGTGGGCCACGAATGGCGCGTCATCTTCGACAACGAAAACGGAACCCAGACCGCCACCGCGACAGGATCCTCCCCCCTGATCGAAACCACCGCCAGCGAGGTAACCCCCACTCGCACACCTCCCGCCAGTCCCCCGCAACCAACCAGCCCACCGACCGCCGCACCCCCACACCAAGCCCCTGCGGCCCCGGCTGCGCCCGGCGCAAGCACCACCACGCCCCGGCAACCAACCGGCGCGGCTCCGGCTGCGCCCGGCGCAAGCACCACCACGCCCCGGCAACCAACCGGCGCGGCTCCGGCTGCGCCCGGCGCAAGCACAGTCATCAGGGGCGGCGGGGCTCGCATCGTGGCCAACATGGAGGCGTCGCTCGGCGTGCCCACCGCAACCAGCTTCCGGGAGGTCCCGGCCAAGCTCCTCGAGGTCAACCGCAAGATCATCAACGGCTACCTCGGACGCAAAATGTCCGACAAGATCTCCTTCACCCACCTGATCGGATACGCGGTCGTGCGAGCCATCGCCGATGAGATACCGGTCATGAACAACTCGTTCACCCAGAGTCCCGACGGTAAACCCACACTGGTAAACAACCCGCATGTGGCTCTCGGAGTCGCAGTCGACATCGCCAAGTCAGACGGCTCCCGCACACTCATGGTCCCCTGCATCAAACAGGCCGACACCCTCAGCTTCCGGGAATTCGCCACGCGCTACGAAGACACGATCCGACGGGTCCGCAACAACGAGATCAGCCCCGACGACCTCACCGGAACGACCGTCACCCTCACCAACCCGGGCACCATCGGCACCATGCAGTCCGTGCCCAGGCTGATGCCCGGCCAGGGCCTCATCGTCGGAGTCGGCTCGATCTCCTACCCCACCGGCTTCGAAGCCGCAGACCCCGCCACGCTGGCTGACCTCGGGCTCTCCAAGGTCGTCACGATCACCTCCACCTACGACCATCGGATCATCCAAGGTGCCGAGTCCGGGATGTTCCTGCGAAAGGTCCATGACCTGCTTCTCGGTGCCGATGACTTCTACGTCAAGGTCTTCAAGTCGCTGGAAGTTCCCTATGAGGCGGTCCAATGGCGACGAGACGTCAATCCGGTCGACCGTGAAGGGTCACTGCTCGAGAAGCAGGCCAAGGTCAACCAGCTGATCAACATGTACAGGGTCCGCGGCCACCTGATCGCCGACCTCGACCCGCTGCAGGTCAAAGAACCGAAGATGCACGCCGAACTCGACCCGGCGACCTACGGGCTCACCATCTGGGACCTCGACCGCGAGTTCCTCACCGGCACCGACACGGGCATCTATGCGATGGTCGGCGGCACCCCGAAGATGACTCTGGGCAACCTTCTGGGTGTGTTGCGCGACGCCTACTGCCGAACTGTCGGCGTCGAGTACATGCACATCCAGGACCCGGCGGAGAAGCGCTGGATGCAGGAGCAGCTCGAGGGGGCGGTCTCATACATCGAGCCCGCCGAGCAACGCCACATCCTCAGCCGTCTCAACGCCGCCGAAGCACTCGAGACATTCCTCGGCACAAAATACGTGGGTCAGAAACGATTCGGCATCGAGGGCGCCGAAAGCACGATCCCGCTCGTCGACGCGGTGCTCGGCGCCGCGGCAGACAGCCGCATGGCCGGCGCGGTCATGGGCATGGCGCATCGTGGCCGTCTGAATGTGCTGGTCAACATAGTCGGCAAGACCTACAAGGAACTCTTCACAGAGTTCGAGGGAGGCGACATCGAGCAGATGACCCAGGGGTCCGGCGACGTCAAGTACCACCTCGGCCAGAAGGGCACCTTCGTGAGCCGCAACGGCAACGAACTCCCACTCGAACTGGCTGCCAACCCGAGCCACCTCGAAGCCGTCGACCCGGTCGTGGTGGGCATGGTACGGGCGAAGATGGACCTGATCGACCCCGAGAGCGGTTACGGCAGGTTCCCGGTCCTGCCGCTGTTGATCCACGGCGACGCAGCGTTCGCGGGGCAGGGTGTGGTCGCCGAGACCCTCAACCTTTCCCAGATTCAGGGATACCGGGTAGGCGGCACGATCCACGTGATCATCAACAACCAACTGGGTTTCACAACCACCCCCGACGTGGCCCGCTCGTCCGAATACTCGACAGATGTAGCCAAGATGATCCAAGCACCGATCTTCCATGTCAACGGCGACGATCCCGAAGCCTGCGTGCGCGTCGCCCGCCTCGCGTTCGCGTACCGTCAACAGTTCAACAAGGACGTCGTGATCGACATGATCTGCTACCGGCGCCACGGACACAACGAGGGCGACGACCCCAGCTTCACGCTCCCCGAGATGTACCGCCGCGTCGACGCCCGGCCCTCAGTGAGGGCACACTTCACCGAGGCGCTCACCAAGCGCGGGGACCTGACCCCGACACAAGCCGAGGAGGCATTGGCGGACTTTCAAGCACGCCTGCAGTCGGCGCTCGACGAGACACGGGGAATGGCCACAGACCCCGATGCGCGGGCGGCGCACCCGCCACAACCCGTCGGCGTGCTGCCCCACGTGCGAACCTCCATCGACCATGTCAGCGTGCAGCGGATCTACCGGGCGCTCTCGATCATGCCCGACGGGTTCACGCTCCATCCCAAGCTCGCCCAGCAGTTCGAGCGGCGCGACGAGATGTTCTCAGCCGGCGAGGTCGACTGGGCGTTGGCTGAGGCGATGGCTCTGGGTTCTCTGCTGCTGGAGGGCAACAGCATTCGGCTGGCCGGCCAGGACTCCCGCCGCGGCACCTTCAGCCACCGCCACTCGACGCTGGTCGACTACGAGACCAGCGTCGAGCACGTGCCGTTGGCGACCCTTGCCTCCGGAGACACGCGACTGTGGATCTACGACTCGCTGCTGTCGGAATATGCCGCTCTGGGATTCGAGTACGGATACTCGATCGCCAACCGCGACGCGCTCGTCATGTGGGAGGCCCAGTTCGGCGACTTCGCCAACGGTGCCCAGATAATCATCGACCAGTTCATCGTCTCCGCGAAGGACAAATGGAACGAGGAAACCGGTCTGGTCATGTTGTTGCCCCACGGACTCGAAGGGCAGGGACCGGAACATTCATCGGCTCGTGTCGAGCGTTACCTGCTGGCCGCTGCGGAAGACAACCTGCAGATCTGCAACGCCACGACAGCCGCACAGTTCTTCCATCTGCTGCGCCGCCAGACGCTGCTCAATGTGCGGGTGCCTCTGATCGTGTTCACCCCCAAGTCGCTGCTGCGGGCACGAACCTCGCGTTCGCCGGTGGCGCACCTGTTGTCGGGAACCTTCGAGGAAGTTCTCGCAGACCCCGCCGAACCCGATCCGGCATCGGTGAAGCGGGTGATTCTGGCAAGCGGCAAAGTCGCTGTCGATGCCATGGCGCAGCGGGATCGCATGGCAGTTCCTGTGGCAATCGTGCGGGTCGAACAGCTCTACCCCTGGCCCTACGACGCCATCGCCGCGCAACTCTCAAAATACGGCGCGGCATCAGAGCTTGTCTGGCTTCAAGAAGAACCCGAGAACATGGGTCCTTGGAACGCCATCAAGGGGCGCCTGTATGAGGCGCACGAACAGACGCACTCGATCCGGCGGGTCAGCCGTTTCGAGTCCGGCAGCCCAGCGTGTGGAAGCGCCAAGGTCCACGCCCAAGAGCACGTCGAACTGCTACGGAACGCCCTGAGCTTTTGAGTGCAATCGCTACCGGCCACACCAACTAATCGACAAAATCTGGAATCGCCTCGCGATGCCTCGCGTCAAAACGCTCAACCGAAGGAAGGTGCGCAAATCGAGCTGCGACTGGGTCCGGGGTCGTGGCATCAAGGGTCTCGGTCAGTTCACTGAAGCTCTTGCCGTGCAATCGCTGTGAGGTCGGACTGTGTATGCGAAAGGGGTCGACATTGACTCGCAGAGCAGAGTCGACCGGTGAGGGATCGACCGGCAAGATCGTCTCCGCGCTCAACCATCCCCAGCCCGCCTCGTAGCGCACCAACGGAACAACATAGGTATTGCCAACCTCAAGACGCGCGGCTCCGGGAGTGCCGAAAGGAATCATAGCTTCCTCCTTGCGAATCCAGCCATTCGCCACGAATGAGATAGTCCCAGTCTCGGGATCAGATCCAGGATAGGTCCAGAGCGTCTCGTCGATATGTAGGTCAACTCTCCGACCCACATAGCCACCACCTCGTTCGCCATCAATTTCAGGATGTGTCGGTAACTCTTCTTCGCCCACAACTGTGACTACAGAAACCTGCGAAGCGTAGCTAACCCAATCTGTCAGGGAAGACGAAGGGAGCAAAACATCGTCTCCGATTCCATAGATGATGTCAGGTGCCCGGCCTGGTGACTCCCGCAAGGCTGATACCACTACAACAGTAGCGACAAACAAGGCAGTCAAGACTACGGCTGATAGTACTAAGGATACCTTCAAGTTGATTGTTCGAAGCATAGTCTCCCGCCTATCCATAGGTGCTGTTGATTTGATCCGTGATGTGAGATGGCAAACTGGTATTACCGGCTCTCCGCGTTTCAGGTCGGAGTGAGGGTGTCGAGTAGCGCCCAGTTGGGTTTGCCGGCGTAGAGGAGGGCGCGGGTTCGGTAGTTGTTGAAGTTGGTGAACCCGAAGGCGACGCGTTTGACGCGTTTGATCAAGTTGTTGGCGGCTTCAGTAGCGGCGTTGGTGACCCGAGCGCGATGCCAGTTCGAGATTTGGGTGCGCCAGCGCCAGAGGGTGCGGCCGAGCCGGTTGATCTCTTCGGGTAGCCACGGGTCTTGGAACTCATCAGCGAGCTGGGTCACGGTCTCAGCACCGGTTTTGGGGTCGTCGATGCCGTAGATCGAGCGTAGGGTTTCTTTGGCGTGCCAGGCGTTGCGGACTTCTCCGTGGGGGTCGCCTGCTTGGAGTAGTCCCCGCAGCTTGACCTGGCCGTTGTCGCTGATCTTCTCAGAGCCTGATACCAACAGTTTGCGTGCCCTATAGAGGGGATCGTCTTTGCGTCCGCGGTGCCCCATCGTTTGGTTTTGGACCCGGCGCCGGACCTCGTCGAGCGCGTCGTTGCCGAGTTTCACTATGTGGAACGGGTCCGCGACCTGTTTGGCGTGTGGCAGCGCGACCTCGAACGCAACCCGGTACGGCCCTGAGAGGTCCAACGCCGCCCAAGCAATGTTGTTGCGCCACTGCTGGGGCCGTTCAAGCAGCCATTTCGCGGGTGCTTCAGCGGTTCTGCCTGGGACTATGTCAAGGAGCTGTCCCCGACCGACATCAACAACACCGGTTGCCCAGGCTTTGGTGCGGAACTTCCCGCGGCGCCACATCAGATGCTCGTCAAGACCCAACGCCTCGGTGTCACCGATCCGCTCGACATCGGCTTCGAGCAGTGCTTGGCCCCAACGTTGCACCGACCCGTTCACCGGATGCCAATTGCATCCCAGCTCTGATGCGACTTCTTTGAGCGGGCGGCCACGACCGGCCTGACGCGTGACCCAGCGACCCGCCCGCGTCGTCAGGCGCTCACGCGGCGGCGCAATCTGACAGTCCTGTTCAGTGACCGTACCCGCCGCGCATTCGCTACCCCCGCAGCGCCACCGGCGTTTGTGCCACACCAGCAACACCGCCCGCCCGAACACCGGAAGATCAACAAGTTGAGCCTGCGCGTAAACGTGGGGTTGGGGGTGGTTGGGGGTCCCTGAGTGGCGGGTGGGGCCCTGCTGGAATCGGTGATTGAGATTACCAACGTTCCAGGAGGGCCCCGATGGCTTGTGATGTTATGCGGGTGCGGTTGCATCTGCGCCAGATTCGTGTGGTTGGGGTGTTGGTTGACACTCCGGCGGTGTTGAGGGTGCGGGTCGAGTCGACCCAGACGCGGGTGCGGTGCCCGCATTGTGGGTTCAAGTGCCACAGGGTGCATGACACACGCGAGCGCGAGGTGCGCGACTTGGAGGTGTCGGGGCGACAAACGGTGTTGGTGTGGACTCGGCGCCGGTTCAGTTGCGGCAACTGCTGTGAGCGGTTCTTGGAGGGCCACGGCGAGTTCGACGGTCGCCTGACTAGGCGTCTGGCGCATCGCTTGGTCACCGACGCGCAACAGATGCCGATCCGTGCGGTGGTGCGCCGCCACGGTGTGAGCTGGGCGGTGATCAACACGCTGGTGCGCCGCTGGTCGGGGCTCATTGCTGAGCATCGCCGTAAGCAACGCTGCTCGGTGTTGTTGGTGGATGAGACCTCGATGCGTAAACGGCACCGGTATGTGACGGTGATCGTCAACGGCGACACCGGACATACCCTGGCGATGGTCGAACACCGCTCCGCTGCTGCACTGACACAGTTCTTGATGTCACAACCCCACCGGTGGCGGCGTCAGGTCAAAGTCGTCGTCACCGACGGATCCGCGGCCTACAAAGCCTCCATCGGTGCCTGCTTGCCCCAAGCGCGCCATGTGCTGGACCGGTTCCACGTCATCAGATGGTTCACCGCCGGGCTCACCGCTGTGCGCCGCGACGTCCAACGCCGCCAACCCGAAGGGACCAAACCGGTCTTTGATCCCCAAGTGTTCAAAGCCCGGTTCTTGATGCTGCGCCGAGGCGACACCCTCACCGACACCGACCAGGCCCGCCTCGACAAGCTCTTCGAGGCGCACCCGAGGCTGCAAGCCGGCTGGAACGCCCTGCAAGAACTCCACGGCCTCTACCTAGCCGACGACCACGACGGAGCCCTCCAAGCACTCGACCGCTTCTGTGACCTATATGAGACCGGCAAGCTGCCCGAGTTCCACAACATCGTCGACACCATCATCGCCTCATCAGACGAGATCCTCGCCTGGCACCACACCAACCGAGCCTCCAACGGCAGAATCGAAGGCACCAACAACCTGCTCCAAGTCCTACGACGAACCGCCCACGGCTTCACCAACCCCACCAACTACGCCGCCCGAGGACTCCTGATAACATGACCCCACCAACCGATCCAACACCCCCACATCCCACGTTTACGCGCAGGGCCAACAAGTTCCACCAGCCGTTCACCGTCAGACCACAACGTTCCGCCACAACTCTCACAGTCCGGTCTCTCCGCCCGCCGCCGCACATGCAGACGCAACGGCGCGCCCACACCGTCGTCAACGCCGCACACCTCGACATCACCCAAACCCACCAACAACTCACACACGCGTGTAGGGTCAACTTCCACAGGGATCCTCCAGTTTCTCGGTTGTCTCAAAGCTCCGATTCTGGGGGATCTCTCGCGTTCAGGCGCGGACCCTCACCATCCCGACTCCGACCTCAAACGCGAAGAGCCGTATTACCCTTTGATGGTGTCTTCATACACCCCAAGGACACAGAATTCTGATTCTGCACAGGCGAAGCCTGTGCGCCATGAGTTAGGCCGACCGAATGTCCTGCTTCATGGCAGATTGTAGAAGTCGGTGGGGTTGGGGCTGCAAAGGCCGCGTAGTGTTGATCACACTTCAAATAACTGAGCGCATCGTCACACCATGCGCGACCAGCGGTACCAACTGGAAGATCGTCCCGAAACAAGAAAATAATATCCGTCTCGGCACTACCAGAATATGATGCTGTCGTGTGTCGGGTTACACTGAAATTAGTGGGTGCATAGACATTGTTCATCCTGCTGACTACACGCGCCGCTCCTGTGTATGTGAGTGAAGAGTCCGTATAGTGTGAAAGCGAGCTGTTATCTGTTTGACAAAATCGTCCTGCGTCGGGAGTTTCACTGCCAATATCTGTACAATCCCATGTCGTGTTTTAGTCTTGAAAATGCTGTCGAATGTATGCGATGAAGCAGGAGACACAATAAATATAGCAAAACCCACTACAAGACATGGAAGCAAATAGGATATTCGGTTCACTCTGTCGAGATTTGCCATCCCTCGACACTAACTGGGAGCACACCCAACGTCAAGGGGGTCAGCGGCCTCCATCGGTGGTTGCGACATACCGGTTATGCTGACCGAACCAAAGCGACCTGCTGATAGATTCTCGGTGCAATGAGCGCTCAGTTCATCTTCACCATGCACAAGGTCGGTCGCTTCGTGCCACCCGACAAAGACGTGCTCAAAGACATCACCCTGGCGTTCTACCCGGGCGCGAAGATCGGGGTGCTGGGTCCCAACGGCGCCGGCAAGTCGACACTGCTGCGGATAATGGCCGGGATCGACTCCGACTACACCGGAGACGCACGCCTAAGCGGGGGTTTCACAGTCGGGATGCTCGAACAGGAACCACGACTCGATCTCTCCAAAGACGTCATCGGCAACATCATGGACGGCACGACTGAGGCCGCCAGTCTGCTGGCCGCCTACGACGAGGTGATGGCGCAGTGGTCCGATCCCGACGCCGACTACGAGAAAGTCGGCGCCCGCCAAGCCGACATCGAGTCCAAGATCGAGGCTCTGGGGGCCTGGGACCTGCAGCGCAACGTAGAGATCGCCATGGACGCTCTGCGGACCCCTCCCGGTGACACACCCGTCGAACACCTGTCGGGAGGCGAGATCCGGCGCGTGGCCATGGCACGTCTGCTGCTCGCCAAACCCGACCTGCTGCTGCTCGACGAACCCACCAACCACCTCGACGCCGAATCTGTCGCCTGGCTCGAACGCACGCTGCAGGACTACCACGGAACCGTCGTGGCGATCACCCACGACCGCTACTTCCTCGACAACGTGGCGGGCTGGATCCTCGAGCTCGACCGGGGCAGGGGCCTCCCCTTCGAGGGGAACTACTCCGGCTTCCTCGAACAGAAGGAGGCCCGATATGCGGCTCTGGACAAACAGGACGACAAACGCCAGCGCACACTGAAGCGGGAACTTGAGTGGGTCCGGATGGCGCCCAAAGCCCGCCAAGCCAAGGGCAGGGCAAGGCTCTCGCAATACGAGCAGCTGCTCGAGGAGCAACGCAATGCCGAGGGCCGGGCCAACGACCTGGAAATACTGATCGCCGCCGAATCAAGGCTCGGTGACCTGGTGATCGAAGCCGAAGGACTCTCCAAGGGATTCGATGACAAGCTGCTGATCGACGACCTCTCGTTCTCCCTGCCGCCCGCTGGGATCGTCGGGGTCATCGGCGCCAACGGTGCGGGGAAGTCCACGCTGTTCAAGATGATCATCGCCGCGGCCGAGGACAGCGCCGACGCGCAGTCTCAACCCGAGGCGCAGGCCCAGCCCGACGCCGGCACTCTGCGGATCGGTCACACGGTCAAGCTCGGTTACGTGGACCAGAACCGAACGCTCGACCCAAGCAGAACGGTCTATGAGGAGATCACGGAAGGAAACGACAACCTTGTCGTGGGCGGCCGGGAGGTCCACGGACGCGCCTACGTGGCCTCGTTCAACTTCCGAGGCTCCGATCAACAGAAGAAGGTCGGGGTTCTGTCGGGAGGTGAGCGCAACCGAGTGCATCTGGCGAAGGTCCTCAAAGACGGGGCCAACGTGCTGCTGCTCGACGAACCGACCAACGACCTCGACATCGACACCCTGCGTGCGCTCGAAGACGCCATCGAGGCCTACCCCGGATGCGCGGTGATCATCAGCCACGATCGCTGGTTCCTCGACCGGGTGGCCACCCACGTACTGGCCTTTGAAGGCGAGTCGCAGGTCCGCTGGTTCGAAGGCAACTTCAGCGACTACGCCGAGTATCGACGCCGCGAGCACGGCGTGGACGCCCTGCGCCCCCAACGCATCAAGTACAAACCGATCAGCAGGGTCAACAGATGATCGATCCTGCTGCGCTACCGCCGATACTTCGGCTTAAGCCGCTGGGAACGGCGCGTTATCGAGCCGACAACGAAGGTGATCCAGCCGTCAACAACGTGGTGTTCGGGGGGCAACTCTTGGCCCAGATGATCATGGCGGCGACCGCGACCGGTGACGACAAGTCGGTCAAAACGATCAGCGCCTTCTTCGCCCGAGCGGCGCGGGTCGACACCGAAACGGAAATCTCGGTCGAGACCTTCCATGACGGTCGGACATTCGCAGCCCACACGGTGACCGTCCGGCAGGCTGGGCGCCTGTGCACACGGGCATCCGTGCTGACCCACACTTCAGAAGCCGACGTCATTTCCCACCAACTCGACCGTCCGCCGGCAACGCCTCCCGGCGAGGGCGTGGGGGCGAGCGACCACGCGGTTTTTCCCGGTGCGGAATACGTCATCGCTGACAACGTCGATCTGGTCGACAGCTCCGCGCCGATCGGCCCGCCCGAACTGGCGGTCTGGTATCGCAGCCCGCACACACCCGACGATCCGATCGTGAACCAGGCAGTGCTGGCATGGGGAACCGACGGATTCCTGATCGGCACGGCAATGCGTCCACACCCGGGTGTCGGCTACGACCGTGCCCATGTGGATCTGTCGACAGGGGTGATCAGCCACACCCTGACCTTCCATCGTGAATTCTCAATGCGCGACTGGCTGCTGCTGAGCCACGAGGCACCCTTCGCGGGTGCGGGCCGCAGCTACGGGAGCGCCCATGTGCACGACGCACAGGGCAGGCTCATCGCCAGCTACGTGCAGGACGCCATGATCCGGGAAATGCCCGCGAACCCGAAGCAAGGGACCATGTGAGGCGCGATGGGAAAACGCGCGATTCAAGAATCAAGGTCTTCAAACACAAAGTCTTCGATGAGCGCTGCCAGTTCGAGCGGGGCGTCGCCCTGAACGCTGTGACCGGCCTCGGCGACATGTTCGATCCGGGCGGAAGGACAACGGCGCAGCAACTCGGCCTCATCCGCGTCGTCCACGACGGACTGCTCACGCATACCGCGTACAAGCATCAACGGAACCGTCAGATTGGACACCGCATCCCACAGGTTCCCGAACCTCGGAAAGCCGTCTGCCTCTTCCCGGGTCTCACCGGCTCGCGTCTCGCTCGCTCGCGTCTCACTCGCACGGAAGCGCGCATAACGCCACACCCACGAACCGTCGGGCCGCTGCTGCGCATTGTGAAGAATGCCGCGGCGTAGAGACTCGACAGTTCTGGTCGGGTTGAACTCGATCGTCCGAGCCAACAGGTCGTCAAAACTGTCGAAACTCTCCGGTCCGTCGATGAACGCCGCGATTCTGCTGCTCTTGTGCTCGTCAACACCGGGCGTCACGTCGACGAGCACAGCCTTGCGTACCAGCTCAGGCGCCTGGTCGACCAACGCCAACAGAGTCATGCCCCCGAGAGACATGCCGATCACCGCGCTCGCATCCGCGCCGAGGGACCCGACAGCCACAGCGACGTCCGCCGCGTTGTCGAAAACGTCGGTGCTGGTTGAGACCGCCGGCCCCGAATGTCCATGACCTGGCAGATCAAGGCACACCAGCGGACGGCCCAGCGCCAGAGCAACCGTGTCCCAGGTGTGGGCATTCTGGGCCCCGCCGTGCAACAAGACGAGTTCAGGCGGACCGTCACCCCAGACCAGAGCGCTGATGTGTCGACCATCGTCAAGATCGACACGCTCCCGTCGCACGACGGGCGGGCCGTCGTACGGCAACCCGAACTCGAAGGCGTTCTCGTGGAACATCGAGAACTCGTCGTAGGGGACCTTTTCAACACTCATAGAACCGTCCAATCCTTCCTGCCAATCTATTGCACCACGCGGTCGAGCAGCGAGATCACCAGCTCAGCCATGGCCTCGGCGTCACCGTCGGCGGGGACGAGACGAAGCTCCGGATTCAAGGGCGGTTCATAAGGATCGTCGATGCCGGTGAAACCACTGATCTCCCCCGCGCGGGCCCTGGCGTACAGCCCCTTGACGTCACGCTGCTCACAGACATTGAGCGGCGTGTCAACGAACACCTCGACGAACGGTATCTCCGCTGCTTCATGGAGCGCCCGAGCATTCGCGCGGGCCGCACGGTAAGGCGAGACCAGAGGGACCAGCGCAACCGCCCCCGCATCTGCCAGCAGACGACCGACCTCTGCCACACGGCGCACATTCTCGTCGCGGCCTGAAGCAGAGAATCCGAGATCGCTGTTGAGGCCGTGGCGAATGTTGTCGCCGTCGAGCACATAGGCGAGCCGGCCGGACTCGACGAGAGCCCTCTCCACAGCAGTCGCCACACTCGACTTTCCTGAACCCGACAGACCCGTGAACCACACGGTTGTCCCGCGTTGACCCAGAGCCTCCCAACGCTGCACCCGCGAGAGGTGTCCCTGGTGCCAGACGATGTTGGAGGAGCCTTCACTCACCGCGACACCGTGCTCATCAGGACACCGTGCTCATCAGGACACCGCGCCAAGGATCATTCCCGCACCGACGGTCACGTTGCTGGCCTCGTCGATCAGGACGAAACTCCCGGTCTGGCGGTTCCGCCGGAACTCATCGAAGAACAGGGGCACCTGGGTCCGGATCTGAACCCGCCCGATCTCGTTGAGCGACAACTCAGAGGCACTGTCGTCGCGGTGCAGCGTGTTGATGTCGAGCAGATAGGTCAGGTCCTTGACGATGGCCTTGGTGGAGCGGGTCGTGTGCTTGATCACGAACTTGCTGCTCGGACGCAACGAGACACGTTCGCTCATCCAGCAGACCATCGCATCGATGTCTTGAGCCACAGTCGGTTGATTGTTGGGGCGCACGATCATGTCGCCCCGCGAGATGTCGATCTCGTCGTTGAGCCGAATGGTGACCGCCATCGGCGAGAACGCCTCGGCAACCGGACCATCGAACGTGTCGATGCTCTTGATGGTCGAGGAGAAACCCGACGCCAACACCGTCACCTCATCACCGGTACGCAGCACACCGCCCGCAACAGTCCCCGCATAGCCGCGGTAGTCGTGGTATTGATCTGACTGCGGTCGAATCACATACTGCACCGGGAAGCGGGCATCGATCAGGTTGCGGTCCGACGCAATATGGACCTCCTCGAGATGGTGCAGCAGCGACGGCCCCTGATACCACTCCATGTTGGCCGAACGGTCGACGACGTTGTCCCCGTGCAGCGCAGACACCGGGATGAAGGTCAGGTCCGCGATGTTGAGCTTCGCCGCGAAGTCCCGGAACTCATTGCGGACCTCCTCAAAACGCTGCTGGTCGTAGTCGACGAGGTCCATCTTGTTGACTGCCAGAACCAGGTGAGGGATACGCAGCAGCGAAGCCAGGAAGGCATGCCGCTTCGACTGTTCCAGCACACCCTTGCGAGCATCGATCAACACGATCGCCAGATCAGCCGTGGAGGCACCGGTCACCATGTTGCGGGTGTACTGGATGTGGCCCGGAGTGTCGGCGATTATGAACTTCCGCCGCGGAGTCGCGAAGTAGCGGTAGGCGACGTCGATGGTGATGCCCTGCTCTCGTTCGGCTCGAAGTCCGTCGGTGAGGAGCGCCAGGTTCGTGTATTCGGTGCCCATCTGAACCGAGGCCTTCTCCACAGCCTCCATCTGGTCCTCGAAGATCGTCTTGGTGTCGTACAACAGCCGGCCGATGAGCGTGGACTTGCCGTCGTCAACCGAACCCGCTGTGGCGAAGCGGAGCATCTCCATCAGAAGTAGCCCTCCTTCTTACGGTCCTCCATAGCCGCTTCGGACACCTTGTCATCGGCGCGGGTCGCACCCCGCTCGGTGATCCGAGTAGCTGCCACCTCCTCGATGATCTTGTCGACAGTGTCAGCACTCGACGGCACCGCACCGGTGCAACTCATGTCGCCGACGGTGCGATACCTGACCGTCTCTGTGAAGGGCTCCTCCCCGTCCATCAAGGTGACGTAGGGTCCAGTCGACAGCAGAACCGAATCGCGTTCGAACACCTCACGCCGGTGCGCGAAATAGACCGACGGGATCTCGATCTCCTCGTCCTTGATGTACTGCCAGACGTCCAACTCGGTGTAGTTGCTGATCGGGAACACCCTGATGTGCTCACCCATCCGGATCCGGCCGTTGTAGAGGCTCCACAGTTCGGGACGCTGATTCTTGGGGTCCCACTGGCCGAACTCGTCACGGAACGAGTACACCCGCTCCTTGGCCCGCGCCTTCTCCTCGTCGCGGCGGGCACCGCCGAAGAGGGCATCGAAGCGGTTCTCCTCGATTGCATGCAGCAGCGCCGCTGTCTGCAGCCGGTTGCGGCTCGCTCTGGGACCGGTCTCCTCCACGACCCGTCCGGCGTCGATCGCCTCCTGCACCGACGCGACAACCAACCGCACTCCGAGCTCAGCCACCCGACGATCCCGGAACTCGAGAACCTCAGCGAAGTTGTGCCCGGTATCGACATGCATCACAACGAACGGCATCCTCGCGGGCCAGAACGCCTTCTGGGCGAGGTGCAGCATGACGATGCTGTCCTTGCCGCCGGAGAACAGCAGGCACGGGTTCTCGAACTCGGCTGCGACCTCGCGGAAGATGTGGATCGATTCCGCCTCAAGCTGGCGCAGATGCGAGAGATCAAACGACATCAGCGCCAATGTTACGGCCAGTTGAGGAGCGCAACACCAACCACGGGGATGACACTGAAAGGCCCCGCGGCCTCCAAGGAACCGGTCGCGGGCCAGGATTTGTCTGACGGCAGGGCAACTGCTGGAATCTCTGCCATCACTGTCGAAACAACTGTCGGACCAACCAGTGCGTCGATCGAAGACCATCGTCTTGCGACTCAATTGGCGGATGAAGCAGGCCGTCTTCTGGTAGAACTCCGCGCCCGACTGCACGCCGCGGACGCACCCTCAGCGGTACTGAAGGCGCAGGGAGACCGCCAGGCCCACGAACTTCTGGTGGAGCGGTTGCAAGCAGCTCGTCCAGACGATGCGATCCTCTCGGAGGAGGGCAGCGACGACCCGGCTCGGCTCAGCGCTCAGCGCACCTGGATCATCGACCCGCTCGACGGCACCCGCGAGTTCTCTGAGGTTCCCCGCACCGACTGGGCGGTTCACGTGGCCCTGGTAGCCGACAGTCGTCCGATCGCCGGGGCGGTGGCACTTCCCGGGCTGGGCCTGCTCTTCAGCACCGCGGAGCCCGCGCCGCTGCCCCCGACCGCAGCTGTGCCGGTGCGTTTGATCGTGTCCCGCAGCAGGCCCCCGGCCGCAGCGGTCCATGTCGCCCACGATCTCGGTGCCGAACTGGTGAAGATGGGATCTGCCGGTGCCAAGGCGATGGCTGTGGTCCGAGGCGAGTGCGAGGTCTATGCCCACAGTGGTGGCCAGTACGAGTGGGATTCCTGTGCCCCGGTGGCCGTGGCCACGGCTGCTGGTTGCCATGTGAGCCGCATCAATGGCGATGAACTTCTCTACAACCAGAAAGATCCGTATCTTCCCGACCTGCTGGTCTGCCGACCAGAGTTGGCTGAGGCCACGCTCAACAGCCTGGCGACCTTCGCCACCCCTTAGGAATGTTGAAACGCAAGCTGGCAGCAGAGGCCATAGGTACAGCGTTCCTGCTGGTCGGCGTGGTCGGTTCGGGGATCATGGCCGAGCGCCTGTCGCCCACCGATATCGGACTGCAACTCTTCCAGAACGCAGCGGCCACCGCCGGGGTGCTGCTGGTCATCATCGTCATGTTCGGTCCGCTGTCAGGTGCGCACTTCAACCCGGTGGTGACACTGGCCGACTGGGCGCTGGGGGGCTTTCCCCGCCGTCACGTCGCCGCCTATATCAGCGCCCAGATCACCGGCGCGGTGCTCGGCACCGTGCTCGCGAACCTGATGTTCGACCTCGACGCCGTGAACTGGTCGACCAAGACCCGATCAGCAGGCCACCTCTGGCTCGGGGAGGTGGTCGCCACGGTCGGTCTGGTCGCCCTGATCTTCTCGCTGGTGCGAACCGAGAGACTCCGGCTCGTGGCCGGATCGGTGGCTGCCTACATCGGCGCGGCCTACTACTTCACCTCCTCCACCAGCTTCGCCAACCCGGCGGTGACGCTCGGCCGCATGTTCTCCGACACGTTCGCCGGAATCGAGCCATCTTCTGCACCGATGTTCATCGTCATGCAACTGGTCGGGCTGGTACTGGCGACAGGCCTGATCCGCTTCATCTACCCCGACCACCGACCCGCCCAGTCTGACCCCGCCTGATCCCGCCGGAGAACCCTGTCACATCTCGCCGCTAGCATCGGGCGGATGCGTCTCGTCGTCGCGCGCTGCACAGTTGACTACCACGGGAGGTTGCAGGCCCACCTGCCCGAAGCCGTCCGCCTGTTGATGGTCAAAGCCGACGGGAGCGTGGCGATCCACGCAGACGGAGGCGCCTACAAACCCCTCAACTGGATGAACCCCCCGAACCGCTTCATCGAGGACGCGCAAGAGGGCCTCTGGACCGTCACCAACCCCAAGGGCGAGACCCTGACCATCATCCTCCACGAAGTGGTCAGCGACACATCGATCGAGATGGGACGAGACCCCGGTCTCCAGAAGGACGGCGTGGAAGCCCACCTGCAGGAACTGCTGGCCGACGATCCCACATCGATCACCGAAGGACTGCGCCTGGTGCGCCGCGAGTTCCCCACCAGCATCGGCCCCGTAGACCTGATGTGCCGCGATGCCGAAGGGGTCGCGGTGGCCGTGGAGGTCAAACGCCGGGGAGAGATCGACGGAGTCGAACAGCTAAGCCGCTACTTGGACTTTCTGAACCGTGATCCGGCGCTGCGGCCGGTGCGGGGCGTGTTTGTTGCCCAGGAGATCAAGCCCCAGGCGAAAGTGCTGGCCGAGGACCGTGAGATCGAATGCGTGGAGGTGGACTACGACGAACTGCGAGGCATCGAATCCCCCAATCCGAGACTCTTCTAGGAACCGACCAATAGAGCCGACGACCTATACCATTGGGCACCGTGCGAACGGCCCTTGCGGTAGCAGTCGGAACTGTCATCCTGATTGTGATCGCCTGGATCATCGATGATGTGGTGAACGGCGAAGACATCCCGAGAGGGGTGGAGATCGACGAGATCGCAGTCGGTTCCATGACCCGTGAACAGGCAGCCGCGCAGCTTGGCGCGCACCCCTCCCTCGACAGGCCGATCACCCTGGTCTGGGAGCAGGTCTCGGTCACCGCCACTGCAACGGAGTACGGAGTCGGCATCGACATCGAAACCACACTCGACGAGGCCGCCGAGAGCGGCGGTGCGACCCAACCGTTCCGCTGGCTCTTCTCGCCGATCGCGCACCGTCGTGTGACCCCCCACTACGTCCTTGATCGCAACACACTCGTAGAACTGCTCGGCGAGGGGCCCGACGCGGTGCTCCTCGTCGATCCCGACGGTGCGGCGGTGGCTCTCGTCGACGGTGTGTTCGTCTCCGCAGACACAGCCGAGGTGCCCATCGTCGATGTCGCTGAACTCGAGCGGCTGCTGCTCGCCGAGGTCGCGGAGCAGAGCCCCGACCCTGTTGTGCTGCCGATTCTGGGGACCGAAAGGGCAGACGTCGGTGGTGCCGAACTCGCGCAGCACGCCAACGAACTGACCGAGGGAGGCATCGAGGTGGCGCTGGTCGGTTTCTCCGAGTACCACGAGATTCCCGACCGGGTGCTGCGACAGTGGGTGCGCTTCAGTTCCGACGGCGAGGTCTCGCTGGACAACGACTCCGTCGTCTCCACTCTGTCGGCCCTGTTCGTCGGTCTAGGAGATCCCGGCCAGGAGACGACGTTCTTCGTCGACTACCTTGAGAACATCCACATTGTCGGCGGCGCTCCTGGAAGCGTGTGTTGCGAACACGACACCGCTGAGCGGATCCTCGAAGCTCTGACCGCAGGCGAGAGCCAGGTTCAGGTGCGCCCGACCGAAGACCCCGATGCCAAGGGCGTGGCCTGGGCCGAGTCGCTCGGCATCAAGGAGGTTGTCGGCCAGTTCACGACCAGGTTCACCCCCAACCAGCCGCGCGTGGTCAATATCTCCCGCATTGCTGAGCTGACCCGGGGGGCGGTCATCGAACCCGGGGCGACCTTCTCGGTCAACGGCTACGTCGGCCCCCGAACCACAGAGAAGGGTTTTGTGCCGGGGGGCATGATCGATCACGGGGTCTTCGTCGACTCGGTGGGCGGAGGAATCTCACAGTACGCGACGACCCTCTTCAACGCCGCGTTCTTCGCTGGTCTCGACTTCGGCAGGTATCAAAGCCATTCGATCTACATCGGGCGCTACCCCTACGGCCGCGAAGCGACCGTGTCGCACCCTGCCCCCGATCTGCAGATAGTCAACAACACTCCCTATGGGGTGCTGATCTGGCCGACGGTGACCGAAGACTCGATCACCGTGCGTCTCTTCTCGACGCGCACGGCGTTCGCGGAGCAGACAGGCCAGAGGACCGAACCCGTCGGTCTGGTCTGCACCAACGTGTTCACAGAGCGAACCAGAACGTTTGTGGAGGACGGGCGTCAAGAGGTGGACACGGTTTTTGCCCGTTACCACCCGGAGGGAGAACTCTGCGACGGAACCCCGAGCGTCTCCACGACCACGACGGTACCTGAAGGCGATACCGACGGCGACGACGGCGACGACAGCAACAACGACGACGGCGACGACAGCAACGACAGCAACGACGACGGTGGCGACAGCAACGACGACGACAACGACGAAGACGGCGACGACAGCAACGACGACGGTGGCGAGCAGGACTCCCGTCGTGACGGATCATCGTGAGGGCGGAGACAGTTGTGGTGGGCGCAGGCCCAGCGGGCACGGCGGCGGCGATCGTCTTGGCCCGCGCCGGGCACGATGTTCTGATCGTCGACAAGGCGGCTTTCCCACGCGACAAGTGCTGCGGCGACGGCCTCACCACCCTGGCGCTGCGTGAACTCGAGAGCCTGGGGCTCGTTCCAGGCCATATCGAGTCTTGGAATGTGGTTCGCGACGTAGCAGTACGGTCACCGTCAGGAACCGAACGCTATTATGCGCTGCCGGACGGGCCCGGCTATCACGCCGCCGTGGTGCCCCGAGTCGATCTTGATGCCGCAATGCTGGACTTGGCATGCGCCAGCGGAGCCCGCGTCGAACAGGGATGCACGGTGGTCGACTCCGAAGTGTCGCCCGACGCTATTGACCTGTACACAAACAATCAGAACGGGCAGAACGGCCGGCGCATTCGGGCCACGAATCTGATAGCCGCAGACGGCATGTGGTCTCCCGTTCGCAAGTCGCTGGGACTGGCGGTCGATCAATACCTCGGTGAGTGGCACGCCTTCCGCCAGTACTACTGCGGCGTCAGCGATCGGGCCGCGCAGGAACTGATCGTCTGGTTCGAGTCCGACCTGCTGCCGGGATACGCGTGGTCCTTCCCGCTGGGAGGGGGTCGCTCAAACGTCGGGTTCGGGATACGCCGCGACGGACGGCACAGCGTCGGCGAGATGAAGCGGCTGTGGCTCGATCTTCTCAACCGACCGCACATCCGACAGGCTCTGGGACCGGACGCGGTCGCTGAGGCACCACACAAGGCCTGGCCGATCCCGGCACGAGTCGGCCGTGTCCCCCTGACCGGACCCCGCACGATGTTCGTAGGCGACGCTGCAGCGGTAACCGACCCGATGACCGGCGAAGGAATCGGGCAGGCTCTGCTAACCGGTCGGCTCGCTGCTGAATCGGTGCTGACCCACGCCGACCCGACAACACACTACGCCAAGACCGTTCGCAGAGAACTACTGGCAGACGACCGTATGTCCCGCGCCCTGATTCCATTGCTGGCCCGGCCCTGGGTGACCAGCGGCGTCCTGAGGCTCACCGGGACATCGTCGTGGACACGGCGCAACTTCGCCCGCTGGATGTTCGAGGACTATCCCCGGGCACTGCTTGTAACACCACGACGCTGGCGGCCGAGGATGTTCGCAGGCCTCGGCGCCTACCAACGACAATTACGCTCAGCACCATGAGCGAGTTCAACGACACGATTGACGAACTCGACGAGGTCGTCGATCGATGGTGGGACCAGTGGCGCGACCGCCCGCTGATCGACCGCGTGTTCTACACCGCGTCCGAGGCAGCCGACTTCTCTCTGCTGTGGCACACCCTCGGGGTCGCCCAGGCGATCATCGAGGACGATCCCAAGATCGCGATCGGTTTGAGCGCCGCCCTCGGAGTTGAGTCGGCGTTGTTGAACGGGCCGATCAAGTCGGTCTTCGGTCGCGGCCGACCTCTGCAAGCGACACCGCGGCCGCTCAATCTGCGTCAACCGTTGACCAGCAGTTTTCCGAGCGGGCACGCATCGGCCGCGATGCTGGCCGCCGCGCTGCTGTCACGCGCGACGGGTGGCCCTGTGTGGTACGCGCTGGGCGCGGTGGTAGCAGCGAGCCGGGTTCACGTGCGTATTCATCACGCATCCGACATCGTGGGCGGCCTCGTGATCGGCGCCGCCTTCGGCAGGATCGCCCGCCGGTTGCTCCGATAGCCCGACGGTTAGTTGGAGCTTGCGAGTTCTGTCGGCTCGACCGCTACGAAGGTGAGAACCGAACGAAGATCAAGAAGGAGGTCCGCCACCTCCGCGCTGGTCAACAGTTCGCGCTTGATGAAGTCACCGAGACCATGGTCGATTATTCCCAGGGCCTCTTCGATCTGCACGCCGTCAACAGCTTCAGTCATGTCCAGAACCTCCCTTGAATGTGTCGGGCCGGTGGTCAGCTCGTGTTGTTACCAACCATACTCGCGCAATGTGACAGTCGGTGTGTTGCGTTAAACGATATTGCCCTTACCATCCGGCCATGGACATAGAAGGCGCAACAATCGTAGTGACCGGAGGGGCCAGTGGGATCGGTCGAGCGATGGCTCAACGCTTCGCGGCCGACGGAGCGGGCGCTCTGGTGATCGTCGACACCGACGGTGACGGAGCCGGGGCCGTAGCTGCCGGGCTCGGTGCCCGCGCAGAGGTGCTCGACGTCACCGACGAGCCCGCGGTCATCGATTTGATCGAGCGCACCGAGTCAGCGGTCGGCGCAATCGACCTGTGGTGCGGGAACGCCGGGATCGGCGCGAACGGTGGAGTCGAACTCGACAACGAAACCTGGAATGCCAACTGGAACGTGAACGTGATGGCCCATGTGATAGCCGCCCGTCACCTGGTTCCCCGCTGGATCGAACGCGGCGGTGGGCACCTGCTGCTGACCGCGTCGGCGGCCGGGATACTCACCAACCTGGGGACCGCCCCCTATGCCGTCACCAAGCACGGCTGCGTTGCGCTCGCAGAGTGGATCGCCATCACCTACGCGGAACACGGGGTACGCGTGTCGTGCCTGTGTCCCCAGGGTGTGCGCACCCCCATGACCGAAGCCGAGGGCGAGCTGGCGATCGAGGTTGTGAAGGCCATGGGCATGATCGAGCCCTCTCAGGTGGCTGACGCGGTGGCTGCCGGGCTCTCCAACGACGACTTCCTGATCCTCCCCCATCCCGAGGTTGCGCTCTATGAGCAGCGCCGAGCCGGCGACCGCCAACGCTGGCTGACCGGAATGCAGAAGCTCCAAGCCTCATTGACATCCAGCCCCTGACGCCCACGCCCGGCACCAACTAGGCGCGGCTCCCGCTACGCCCGGCGAAGGCCAGGAGCGAGTCCTTCGATAGCTTCGTCCAGGTCGACACCAGGGAACGGCATGATAGCCAGTGCCGGACAGGTCACGCCGTTGTCGATGTAACGCTGCACATGGGCGCGGCACTCGTCGTGGTTCCCGTGCACGATCAATTCGTCGATGATGTGGTCCGGGATCTTGTCGAGGGCACCCTTGCGGTCGCCCGCCGCCCACTGGTCCCAGTGCTCCGCCAGCGCGTCACCCCGTCCCATCCACTCATGGAACGCCTTGTACACGGGGACGTTGAGGTAGGCCGCTGCGGCAAACTTGCCCATCGCCCTAGCCGCTTGCGCATCGGCGGTGGGGGCCACGAAGATCCGTGCGACGATCTCCGCGTCGGGATTCTCTGCCCGAACGATCCCCGACACGGTCGCCGCGTTGTCGGCAGAAAGCCAGTTGACTATGGCACCGTCGCTCTCACGGCCGGCCATGCGCAGCATGCCTTCACGCAACGCGGCCACCAGGATCGGTACGGGATGTTCCGGGATTAGACCGAGTCGGAATCCCTTGATTGAGAAGCTGTCGTATTCTTCGCTGACCTTCTCGCCGGAGAGCGCCAACTTCAAGAAGCGGACGATGTCGCGGGTCCGCCTGTACGGCGCCTCGAAAGGGATGCCGTTCCAACGCTCGACGATCACATCCGATGACGACCCGATACCGGCAACGAAACGGCCGGGTGCTGCCGAGGCCATCCCCGCGATGGACTGGGCCATCAACGCCGGGCCTCGGGTGTAGGCCCCGAGAATCGCTGTGCCCAACCTCATCGAGGGAGTCCAGACACTGCCAAGGGCCAAGGGGGTGAGCCCGTCCGCTCCCATGGCCTCGGCGGACCACAGGTCGGAATACCCGAGCGCTTCGAGCCGTTCAAATCGTGGTCGTTGGAGGTGAAGGGGCGCTCCGTCGAAGGGGACGGTCATTCCGTAACGCTGCATGGGGGCGGTCATCGGTTGATTCTCTCAGATAGCGGCAAGTGTCACACATGCCGGGCACACTGCTATATAATGAAATATCTTATTGTTAACTCATTTATAACTAAATCTGCCGCTCTGGCGCTGCTGTTGCTGCTGGCAGCGACCGCATGCGGTGGAGAGGATTCAGCAGCCGTCCCGAGCGTCGCCGCCCCGGCAGATTCGCCGGCCGGTCTGATCCCGAACGCCACGATCCGCAAGGTTGTGGACGGCGACACAGTCATCGCCGACATTGGCGGTTCACGCGAGCACGTCCGCCTGATCGGTATCGATACACCTGAGTCTGTGGCGCCGACCCGTCCGCTTCAGTGCTATGGAGCCGAGGCGAGCGCCTACCTCAAGTCTCTACTCCCTGAGGGGACTGCGGTGACGCTGATCCTCGACGTTGAGGCCCGTGACCAGTACGACCGGTTGCTGGCCTACGTGGTTCGCAGCCGAGACGACCTCTTCGTCAACTTAGATCTGGTCGAGCAGGGGTATGCCGACACTCTGTCCTATGAGCCCAACACTCACCACGAAGAACTGTTCGCTCAGGCACTGGCGACTGCAACAAAGAACGGGCGCGGCCTGTGGGGAGTCTGTGGCGGCCCCGACGTTCCGCTCGAATAGCGACGGTCCACCCGAATCGCGCAGTACCGTCACAATGTGGATTCACTCGTTGAGGCGCTCGGATATGCCGCCGATGCGCGGTTGTTGATCATCAGTTCCGACCAGCTCGGTTCGACGCATGCAGCTACCGCGGGCGGCTTCAGCGCGATGCGCGAGGGAGCAGCAACGACCGGCACGGTGATGATGCCGGGCCCGTGGTCGCGCCATGCCGTTGATCGAGCCGGGCCGGATGACGATCTCGGCGTACATATCACGCTCAACGCCGAACTCGATTGTTTCCGCTGGGGTCCGCTGACCAACTCACCGAGCCTGCTGGACGGTGACGGCGGATTCCCTCGCACTGTTGCCGACCTTTGGGACCACGCCGACCCCGACGAGGTCCGTCGTGAATGCCGGGCGCAACTCGAGCGGGCGACGCTGTGGGGCCTTGAGGCCACGCACTTGAGCACTCACCTCAGCGCCCTTCAGCAACGGCCCGAGTTCTTCGATGTGCTGTTGGACATCGCGGTCGAAGCAAGCCTTCCGCTGCGTCTCGAAGGGCCAGCCGCACAGACAACAGCAGGCTTTCCTTTCCGAGACCTTGCCCACGAAGCCGGGGTCGTCACGCCCGACCACTTCCGCTTGGTGCGCGGCGGCGCACAGGCTCACTTCTTCGCGACGCTCGACGACTTGACTCCCGGGGTGACGGTGGTCGCTTTCGAGCCCGCGATCGCCGCAGAGGAGATCCGCGCAATCGACCCTTGCGCCACAGCCAGAATGAACGACCTCGCGGTGCTGACCGATCGCTCCCTCCCCTCCCGTATCGCTGCGCGCGGCGCTCAGCTCATCGGTTTCGCAGCCCTGCGTAGGTTGCAGCGTTCAGGTTCGTAACCACGACACGCCGGACGGCCGACTGGCCCGAACCACACCCCATCACCCTGCCGATTGTTGCTGAACCCACATAGCAACAACTCCCCGCTGATCGAAACGCTGGAACTCCGCGCCATCAGCGGCCAGACACGCGCCCCCGCCAGCCAGCTTTGCCGGCTACCTGGCGGAAGTCTGCGCCATCAGCGGCGCGAGGGCCTCGACCGCGGCGAGTCGGACGGGCCGCAGGTCGAGCAGCCAGCGCGGATAGTCGCCTTCAACCTTCACTGCACCACTCATGTAGCCGGCGTCGCTGGTCAGCTCGCCGGAAAGAATGGCGACTGCGTCGTCATAGCCCAAAGAGATCGCGATATCGGGGTCTGTCGAGCGGCCGACCGCAATCTCACTGACGGTACCGTCACGCACGGCGACTGTCAGCACTACTCGACCACCGGGACACCCGCTGATCGTGTATTCGACGACAGCTTCAAGACGAGGAAGGACAGGCAGTCCGCTTAGCGCTTCGCTGGCCGCCGCGATCCATTCCTCGTCAAAGATCTCCATCAGGGTTCGATACCCGCAAAAAGATCCGTCTCTTCGGGTTGGTCCCCGTTCCATCTTGGGCGGGCCAAGCGGTAGTCATCAACTGGATGGAGCGCGAGGTCGATCTCGATGGGCAGTCCGAACCAGAATGGCGACTCAGGGTCGATTTGAGTGGCGTGAGCGAGCAGCCCCTCGCGGCGCACTTCTGTAAAGCCGTCGACCGGGATCTTCGTGGTGATGTTCTGGTCGGTGTCAGGCCGTTCGAACCAGCGTTGGTCGTAGGGCGACTCCAGGCCGAGTTCGAGAAACGCCTGGTGCCTCGCTTCGATACGAGCGCGCGACCAACTCGAGTAGTAGACCTTCGGCACTGACCAGGGGGGCCCGAGATCGGGGCGATGGGTGCCGTCTGCGCAACGTTCAACAGCCGGATGGGTGATGTCGTGCACTCGTACGTGGTCTGGATGGTTGTATGCGCCCTGCTCATCGGGGTAGGTGATGACCACATGCGGCCGCTCTTCTCTCAACAGTGCCACCAGACGGTCGACCGCCTCGTCGAAGGGAGCGGCCGCGAAACAGTCCGGATGTGAGTTGGCCTCGCTGTCGGCCATACCAGAATCGCGGTAGCCGAGCATATGGACCGTGTCGTAGCCGATGATCTGTGCGGCTGTTGCCAGTTCTGCGTGGCGCACCGCGCCGAGGTTGTCGCGCACTTCTGGCCGGTCCATGGCCGGGTTGAGGATCTCGCCTTCCTCGCCCCCGGTGCAGCACACGAGCACGGTCTTCACTCCCATCGACTTGTATTTGGCGACCGTGGCCGAGCCTTTGGACGCCTCATCGTCTGGGTGGGCATGGATTGACAGCAGACGAAAAGCACTATGCATCCGATGAAATCTACCGGCCCGCTAACGAGCAAAGACTGGCTCGAGTTCCATTTCTCCGTCAACGTCGGGGTCGATGAGGCGCCATCCACAGCGCAGCGCTAGGAGCTCACGGCCCTCGTCGGGGCCGCTGGCAATCAACTCGTCCCCCGCGACGAGGCGGGTGCGCCCACTGGGCCGATAGACGTACTGGCCGCCTCGGCGAATCGCCAGCACCGTGAAACCGGGTTCGATGTTGAGCCGCAGCTCAGCGAGCAGACGGCCATCGGTCTCGCTCGCGGCACCAACCGGCACCTGAATAACCACCTCGTCACTGTCACCAAGTGCCAGCTCGAGGATCGGGTGGACGTCCTCCTGCTTCTCGATGAGCCAGACCATCGCCTGAGCCTGGTCACCGATGTCCTCAGCCGCCTGCGAAAGGTGAAGCAAGCCCCGCAACGATGACGGGTCGACCTTCTCCGACGCAGCCCGGAGCACCCACAGTTCCAGGCGGTCCTTCATCTCGTCGAGGCGGTCCTCGATGTGACGCACTTCCGCGGCGAGCCCGAGATCACCGAGCACGAGTGCCGAATAGGCCAAGCTGATGGCAACCTCACTGAGATTCTTCATCTCAACCAGCACATCGACCGCCCGGTCCAGATCCGTCACGAAGTGGTCCTCAGGAAGTTGCGGAGCCACCCAAGGGTCGGCTCCGGCCAGTTCCCTCAGACGCTTAATTCCGCCAGGTGATCCTCGCAGGAACAGAACATCACCAGGGACCAGCACGGTGTCGCCGTCGACATCGGTGATCCAATGTCGGCGGCGCACAGCCATCACCCGCATCCCGGTCTGAACAGGGAGTTCATGGTCCCGCAACGGGCGGTGGGTTAGCCTCGACCCCTCCGAGACCAGCACCCGGTGACTCACTTCCTCCGCGGCAGACAGGTCCGCCACCAACTCGGCCGGGATCCCGAGCTTGTGGGTGACGATGCGGGCAATGTTGAAGGCATCGTTGGCGATGCGTTCGATCGCCGAGATCACCTGCAGCACCGACGACATCCCCTCGGAGTCTCGAGGACTGCGCACAGCCATCACGCACACGCCGCGCATGTCGTGAACCAGGTGGCTCATCTCCTCTTCCAGGTCGGCGATCTCCTCGGCCATTGCGGGATCGCCGAAGAACAGCGCGGCGTAGGCCAGATCGACCATCAACTCGGACTTGTCCTTCGCGGTGGCGAGCATCTCTCGCAGGTTGCGCGGTCGGTCGTCCATTATTTTCTTACTCCCTTATGGATCAATACAGTAACGGCGTTCATCACGACTCAAGCCACCCCCACGGCCACGATGGCCAGGATCAAGGCGAAGGCACCCACGAAATCCAGCGCTGACGTGACCATCGGAATGCCGTGGGTGTCAGGGTCGAGCCCGAATCTGACGGCGAAGATCGTGGCGTAATAGGCGACGATCACCACACAGACCGTCGCCAGCAGACCACCCAGCAACGCCACCGCGACAACGTCAACCAGCCCAGGACTGGCCTGGCTCGTCAACACTCCGCCCAGTTCCGCGACGATTCCCGTTATCGCGAACACGGGGATCGACAAGCCGAAGATCATGGCGATGTCGGCACCGGCCGAGCCTCGCGGCACCGGCCCCGGGCGCAGCAGACCCAGATGCACCTTGCTCGAGAGACGGCTCGAGAGTACCCCGCCGAGTCCTCCGGCGCTGCCCAGGAATCCAGGCAACAAGACCAGCAGCACGGGATATTCGAGAAGCTCGTCCAGCCTCTTCTCGATCGTTATCCCTGCGATCAGGTCAATCAGCCCGGCCAGTGTCAACACTGGGATCGACTCGCGAACGATCGCTCTCAGCGTCTGATGACGGGTCAGCAACGACCACGCAACACCACCGACAGACAGAACTGAGAGCACCACCGCGATCAGCGGGGTGTACACGTCGACGCCAGCGAGCTGCGCGGCCAGAATCAACGCCGGGAGACTCATCAGATCGCTGGCTGCGGTCACCAGCGGCGACACCACGTTGTCGAGGTCCCATCCGTATCGGCCTGAACCGCCGGCCAACAGCAGCGTGATCGCCAGTATCAACACCGACGCAAGCAGCCCACCCACCGTGGACACCACGATGAAGTCCGCCAGCGACATGGTCGGTGACACGTCGAAGACGATCGCGACGCCCTTGGCCAGCACCGCGATCACCACCGAGATCGCCAAGCTCAGCAACATCGCCGCGGCGATGTTCTCGCCGACCGCTGAGTCGAGCCTCGGGCTCAGCCTGAACGTGCCCGCGTGAATGCTGGTACCGAACCGACTCCCCAGAGCACCGAACACGTTGCCCTTCACCGCCAACGCCGCGGGTACCAGCAACAGCAGTCCGGGAAGCTCTTCGAGGGTGTCTGTGGTCGTCGCCAGCGTCACGCCCGCAACAAGGCTCGTGACCGCGGACACGACAAGGGCGACGAAACTGTCGCGGTGGGCGCGTTGGTCTCTGCCGATGGCAGCGCGCCAGCGGCGCGCGACACGCAGTAAGCGACGCTTCATCGCCCCAGTTTGGTGTCTACGGGCCGGTGTCGTGCAGATATCCCTGTTTGGAGACTCGCCTCCGGTGGGGGCGATGAAACACCCGAGGGCGGCGAATGGCTATCTGACGGTCCGACGACCACGAGGCCCTCGGCGCATCGATCCAGGTGGCAATGGACAGCAGTGGACGGTCGTAATTGACACGCCAGCCCACGAAGTCGCGCCACGCCTGCTCCTGATCAGCCACCACCGGCATTCCGACCGCCTTGAAGAGCCTGTACACCTGGTCGAACTCGTCCTGGTCGATGGCTATCGGATCGTCAGGAGCCGGGTCAGGGTCGTAATCGAACCCGAAATAGTCGCAGATCCGGCGCAACGACCGGGTGCCGGTACGGATCATCAACTGGGCGCGGGGGTCGGTGGGGACATCAAGCGCGGAGCAGTACAACGAAGCTGAGTCGAGCACCAGTCCGGCGCTCGTTATCCACGACCGCTCAGGTACCGGCGAACGGAAGTAGACCAGGATCGGGAAGCTGGTGTGGCTCTCCTCAACGTCGACGAACCAGTCCTCCCATTCGTACCAGGTGTGCATCATGTCCTCAAGAGAGCCGATCTGATGACGACGTATGAGCATCGAAGCGGGACTTGCCACCCCGTCGAACCCTGTCGCGCGCAGATGGAATTTCGCCACCGCGGTCTCTCTTCTTGAGAAGGCGCTGTAGATGGTGGGCAGGAAACTGATCAACAGAGCCACCAGTCCGAGGCCCACCAGCCCTTCTGCGATCGCGACGATCAGCGTCGGGAGGTCTTCTGTCGTGCGGAAGCCGAGCGTCGTCAGCGATGAGCCCGACAGCACGACCGCCTCCTGTAAGGGCCTGACTCCCAGTGCCCAGAACAACCCGGCGCAGCCGGTGATCACGCCCACAGCCCACACGAAGGGGAAGCACATCAGGGTCACCGGCGCGAAACGGGCCTTGACGGATTCGGCTCTGCTCCGGTCCCTGAACCGACCTGACACGCCGTTGAAGACTCGACGTATCGTCAGCACCGTGGCATTGGCCAAGAACGACTGCTCGCCTCTCGGCACCACAACAGTCCTCACCGCCGACCCCATGGTACCGAGGGCCACCAGCCCCCCCAGCACACCCACGAGAATCCGAACAACAATCACACGATCAAGCCTAGAACTTGCAACCACCCCACGCCCGACAGCACCCGGCCGCGCCCAGCACCAACCCAGCGACAGAGCTCAGCGGAAGTCTCGGCTGGCGGGAGCACTCCCCACAGTGAGGGGCTGGAGCTTGTCGGCAACGACATTGACAGCACCCTCGGCTTTTTCGAGTCGACCACGGATCAACAGCGCCGAAGCACCCAGAGCCGTGTTCCTGTAGCGCTGCCAACAGCCTGAAGAGACAACCACATTGATCAAACCGGTTTCGTCCTCCAGACTCAAAAAGGTGACACCACCAGCAGTGGGAGGTCGTTGACGATGTGTCACTACTCCCCCGACCAACACTCGTTCACCATCGCTGCGATCATCGAGGCCCGCGGCGGTGACCACACCGGACTCATCGAGTTCTGAGCGGACAAAAACAGTGGGATGACCGTCGGGAGCAACGCCTGTGGCCCAGAGATCGGAGTGCGACAACTCAGCGGGCGACATGCGCGGCAGGCTCGGTGCCATGTCACCGGTGACGATCCCCGGCAGGCGGTCTGCTGCTGTTTGACTCATCGCTCCTGCTGTCCACAATGCTGAGCGCCGATCGATGCCGAAACAACCGAACGCACCTGCAGTGGCGAGAACCTCAAGCACCCTGAGGGGCACTTTCGGAACCCGTCGGCGGAGGTCCTCGACTGAGGTGTAGGGACGACCAGCGTCTATCTGTTCGGCCAGCTCCTCCCCGACTCCACGAACAGAACCGAGACCCAGCCTCACCGCCCAGCCGCCTGTGCTCGTGCGGTCCGGCTCCAGAACCGCTTCGGCGGCTGAGGCATTGAGGTCGACGGTCTTGACCGCCACGCCATGGCGTCGAGCGTCACCAACCAGGGTATGCGGCGACCAGAATCCCATCGGTTGAGCGTTGAGCAGCGACGCACAGAACGCAGCGGGATAGTGGTATTTGATCCATGCCGAGGCATAGACGAGATACGAGAACGACACCGAGTGGCTCTCAGGGAAGCCGTAGTTGGCGAAGGCCGCGAGCTTGAGCCAGATCTGCTCACCGACGTCGTCGCTGATGCCCCGGGACCGCATGCCCTCAAAGAAGCGCTCCTTGAGCCGTTCCATGCGCTCACGACTTCTCTTTGAACCGATCGCCTGGCGCAGCTGGTCGGCTTCAGAGGCAGTGAAACCGGCGACGTCAATGGCAATCTGCATCAGCTGCTCCTGGAACAGGGGGATGCCGAGTGTCTTGGCCAGAGCATTCTCGAGCAGAGGGTGCAGATAGGTGACCGCTTCGTGACCGTTGCGCCGCCGAATATAGGGATGCACCGAACCACCCTGGATCGGGCCGGGTCGGATTAGCGCCACCTCCACCACGAGGTCGTAGAAGCAACGGGGCTTGAGCCGCGGCAGGGTGGCCATCTGTGCGCGCGACTCGACTTGGAACACCCCGATCGTGTCGGCCTTCTGGAGCATCCCGTAGACCTGGTCGTCCTGGGGCAGCAGGGCAAGATCTATTTCTTGACCGTCGTGTTCGGCAATGAGGTCGATGGCGTAACGCAGCGCTGAGAGCATCCCCAGCCCGAGCAGGTCGAACTTCACGAGACCTGCGGAGGCGCAGTCGTCCTTGTCCCATTGCAGTACGCTGCGGTCGGCCATCTGCCCCCACTCGACGGGGCACACCTCAATGACTGGCCGGTCGCACATCACCATGCCTCCCGAATGGATGCCGAGATGCCGTGGAAAATGCTCGATCTCCGCGGCCAGCTCCAACACCGGAGTCGGGATGACTGTCTCGTGCTGAGCCCCGGGCCGCGCTTCCCGCTCATGTTCGCTGCGCTCACCGGGCCGCTCGGGCACCGGGCGCCAACGGTCGACCTGCTTGGAGAAGGCGTCCTGTTGGCCCGGGGTGTAGCCGAGCGCCTTGGCCATGTCCCGAATCGCCGACTTGGACCTGTAGGAGATCACGTTGGCGACTTGGGCAGCATGATGACGGCCATGGCGCGCATAGACGTACTGAATGACCTCTTCTCGTCGGTCGCTCTCGATGTCGATGTCGATGTCGGGCGGGCCCTCACGTTCAGGAGACAGGAAACGTTCGAACAGCAACCCCAACGAGACGGCATCGGCGTTGGTGACACCCAGAGCGAAACACACTGCCGAGTTGGCCGCTGAGCCTCGGCCCTGGCAGAGGATTCTGGAGCGCCGACAGAACTCGACGATGTCGTACACAACGAGGAAATAGCCGGGAAATCCAAGCTGTTCGATGAGTCCCAGCTCTTTGTCGAGCTGTGCCCAAGCACCCGGAACCCGCTCAGCTGATCGGGGGCCGTAACGGCCGGTGCCGCCCTGATCCACCAGCCGCCGCAGATACCCCATCTCATCGAGCCCGTCGGGACACGGGAAGGGCGGCAGGTTGGGAGCAATGAGCTTCAGGTCGAACGCGCACTCGACCCCCAGCGCGGCAGCTTCAGAAACCACGCCAGGGTAACGGGCGAATCGGGCTGCCTGCTCGACGCCTGACCGCAGGTGACGGCTGGCGGGAGGGAGCCAACCGTCGATCTCGTCGAGGCTGCGGCGGGCACGCACCGCTGCCATCGCAGCAGCCAAACGCTGTCGGGCAACGCTGTGGTGGTGCACGTTGCCGCTGGCGATCAGCTTGAGGCGATGCGACACAGCCAACGCAGCGAGCCCGTCGTTGCGAACCGAATCGATCGGCAGGCCGTGGTCCCACAACTCCACAACCACATTCGGGCGACCGAAATCGGCGACCAACCGCTCGAGCGCCCTGGCCGCCGCGGTCGGGCCTTCGTTGACCAGCGCTGCGGGCACCGCTCCCTTGCGACAGCCGCTGAGCACAACCCAATGGTCGCCAGTACCCGCGCCGCCGAGTTCGACCAGGCGTTCATAGTCGATCCGTGGAGCGTTCTTGGATCCTGCCAACTGACCTTCGCTGATGGCCCGAGCCAGCAGGGCATAACCCTGTGGATCACGGGCCAGCACAAGCAGGTGCCGTCCTTTGGGATCCGCCGGGCCCGTTCTGGTGAGATTGGCCGACCCGGCTGAGGACTGCCTGCGACTCCCTCCAGCCGGGGACTGCCTGGCTAAAGACTCCTCGGGGGCCAGAGTGAGTTCAGCGCCGAAGACGGTGCGAAGGCCCACAGCACGGGCGGCTTGCGCGAACCGGACAATGCCGTAGAAGCCATTGTGGTCCGTGAGGGCCAACGCTTCCAGGCCGATCCGGGCTGCTTCTTCGACCAGTTCCTCAGGGTGCGAGGCACCGTCGAGAAACGAGAAGTTCGAGTGGCAGTGCAACTCCGCATACCGCACCGAGCCCTGCCTACGGGGCGGGACGGGCACCGCAGGTGCAGATGGAGCCGGAAGCGGCGCCTGACGACCCGAAAGTATACTCTCAAGGTCTTTCCAGGGAGCGTTGAAGTACTGCCAGATCACGAAGACCTACCGTATACGAACATATGTTCGTATACAATCTGCCGACAGCCGCCCCCGACAAGCTCCACCGGACCGTCTACCGACACGAACCAACATGACAAAGATCAGAGACCAAGCCCGCCGATGGGCCGAGGCCACCTGGGATCCCGAGATGACGGTCGCCCAGTGGTGGGAGTGCCTCTTCGAGGCCCGCTACTGCCTCCCCTCGCTACCCGAGAACGCTTTCGGCCGGGGCTACTCGCGTCAAGAAGAGAACGAGGCACGACGCGGGCTGCGCGATGTCGGCACACTCGGGCCGCCGGTTGGAATCTCCACGATGATGGCTGCACCCACCATCGCCGCTCACGGCACAGCCGAGCAGATCGAGCGCTTCATACCTCCGATGCTCACCGGGCGACATACCTGGTGTCAGCTATTTTCTGAACCTGGTGCAGGCTCGGACCTTGCCGGGCTCCAAACCTCCGCGGTACGTGACGGCGACGTTTGGGCGATCAACGGGCAGAAGGTGTGGACCAGCCTCGCGGAGGGCACCGACTACGGGATGCTCATCGCCCGCAGCGACCGCGACAAACCCAAGCACGCCGGTATCACCTGGTTCGCCTTCCCTATGCGACAGAGCGGCGTGGAGATTCGGCCGCTGGTCGAGATGACCGGTCAAGCCTTCTTCAACGAGGTATTCATGGACAACGCTGTCGTCGACCACGACGCAGTCATCGGCGCTGTGAACAACGGCTGGAGAGTCGCGAACACCACCTTGACATACGAGCGCGCCAGCCTCTCGGGCGCCGGCATCACGCTTCCCTTCGCCGGCGCGGGCCGCGACTCGGCCGATCTGGACAAACCCGCGGGGAGCTTCGGGCACTTCAGTTACCAGACACGCAATTCGGACCCCACCGAGGCCAAGAAGCTGTCCACCGCCGTCTGGTACCACCGGATGTCCACAGACATGGGCCTCGACACGGAGGGCCGCCTCGACTCCCGGATGCGCCTGTACATCTGTGAAGAGGTGAACCGCATGCTCGGTCTGCGCGCACGGGACGGCACAGTTCCCGCTATCGGCAATCTCGGGAAGCTGGCGATGAGCGAGATCGCCCGGCTACGGCGCGAGGTCGGCAACCAGTCGATCGGTGCGGCGGGCATGCTCGCAGGCGACGACGCCAACGCAGGCCCCGGCAAGGGTGCAATTCAACGCATGACCCTGCATTCGCCGGCGCCCGCAATCTACGGCGGGACCGACCAGGTTCAGCGCAACATCATCGGGGAGCGTTTCCTCGGTCTCCCCAAAGAACCCGCACCGCCCCCCGACACCCCCTTCAGAGACCTCCCCCACAACTGACCACCGCTGCCGCTGTCCGACAGTTGATCAGTGGAGCCTGTTACCCGGCTATTCCCGTCTGCCCATTTGCCCGGTGGGGTTCGAGCCGTCAAGCTGAGGACATGGCCGACAACTACACGGTGATCTCTGCTGACACGCATGCGGGCGGGAGCCACAGCGCGTACCGCGAATATCTCGACTCTGCCTGGCATGAGGAGTTCGATGCTTGGCGCGGACGCTACAAGAACCCCTACAAGGACCTCGGCGACAACCGGCGTCTGCGCAACTGGGACAACGACATGCGCAACACCACACAACTCGGTGAGGGCGTGGTCGGCGAAGTCATCTTCCCCAACACGGTGCCCCCGTTCTTCCCCAGCTTCGTGCTGTTCGCCCAGCCCCCGAAACCCGAGGAATACGCACGACGGCGGGCCGGAATCCACGCACACAACCGCTGGCTCAAAGACTTCTGCGACGAGTTCCCCGAGCGGCGCGCAGGCGTCGGCCAGATCTTCTTGAACGACGTCGACGATGCCATCGAGGACGTCAAGTGGATCAAGGAGAACGGATTGCGCGGCGGGATCCTGCTCCCCAACATCGCCCCCGACGTCAAATGGGTGAAGCCGTTGTACGACCCGGTCTACGACCCCCTCTGGGAGGTCATCGAAGACCTCGAAGTGCCGGTCAACATGCATTCGGGGACCGGCAATCCCGACTACGGCAAGTACCCGATCTCGATGCTGCTGTACATCAACGAAGTCGGCTTCTATACGCAACGCCCGCTGGTCCACATGATCATGGGTGCGGTGTTCGAGCGCTTCGAGCGCCTCAACTTCATCCTCACCGAGATCGGCAGCGCCTGGATCCCACCGCTGTTGCAACAGCTCGACGCCACCATCAAGACCATCCGCGCCACCGGCGAAACCGGAGAGATCAAGTACGACAAAGGGGTGCTGCCATCAATGTTGGCAACCGAGATGTTCGTCCAGAACTGCTGGGTGGGGGTGTCGGGCCCGAGCCAGGCCGACATCGAGTGTCGCCACGAGGTCGGATTGGACCATTTCATGTGGGGCAGCGACTACCCCCACGACGAGGGCACCAGCCCCCACACCCGCGAGCACCTGCGACGCCGTTTCGCGGCCCTCGACGAGTCCGAGTGCCGCAAGATGCTCGCAGGCAACGCCGCCCGTCTCTACGGTTTCGACCTCAACGCCCTCGCCCCACTGGCCGCCGAATACGGCCCCACGTTCGAGGAGCTCCACACCCCCGTAGAGGGCCGCGAGCGTTCTCTGCTTGCGGGTGCCAAACTCAGCACCGATATGGACGCAGCCGCCCTCTGAGCGGCCGAGCAGACCTGCACCTGGATTGCGAATCGAAGCGACGCCACGGCCCCAGCGGCCCGTGAGCACAGCGAACAAGAGCGGGAAACAACGCGACGCAGCCGCCCTCTACCTCACCCGGTTAGCCCGAGCCGTTGGAACCCCCAGACGCTGGGGCCCCAGCGTCCCACATCCTCGCAAAGTATCCGTCGGCGGCGATGAGTTCCGAGCGTGTGCCCGTTTCGGCAACCCCACCGTCGGCGATCACCACAATACGGTCCGCCCGCATTGTGGTCTGGAGACGGTGCGCGATGATCACCGCGGTGCGGCCCGCTAGAACCACGTCTAGCGCGGCCTCGACTGCCTGCTCGGTTCGAAGGTCCAGCGATGAGGTCGCCTCGTCGAGAACGAGCAGGCGCGGTTGCGACAGGAAGGCCCGGGCCAGCGCAAGCAGTTGCCGCTCACCAGCGGAGAGGGAGACGCCACGCTCATGGCAGGGGGTGTCGAGCCCGTCAGGCAGCCGCTCGAGCAGGCGGCTGAGACCAACCTGTCGACAGGCGTCGATCAAGGTTTCGTCGTCTACCCCGCGACATCCCAGCATCAGGTTGTCGCGGATCGACCCGGCGAACAGGAACGGCTCCTGGGGGACGACCCCGATCTGCGAGCGCAGCGACTCGACGGTGACGTTCCGCAGGTCGTGCCCGTCGATGGTCACCGTCCCGACCCGCGGGTCGTAGAACCGGTTCAGCAGTTTGGCGATCGTCGACTTGCCTGCACCCGTCGGGCCGACCACGGCGATCGTCTCGCCCGGCATGAACTCCAGGTTCACATCGGAGACCACCGGGTCGTCATCGTCGTAACCGAAGGTCACGTCCTCGAGCCGGATGTGCCCCTCGACCGCCGGCAGCTCATAGGCGTCGGGCGACTCAACGACACTCGGCTCGATGCTGAACACCTCGCGCAGCTTCACCACCGACGCACGGGCCTGCTGATAAATGTTGTAGAGGCCCACGAGCTCGGTGATCGGCGCGAAGAACGCTGCAACATAGAGGAGGAATGCGCTCAACTCCCCGATCGTCACGCGGCCGTCGAGGACCAGCGCGCCACCGACCACCAACAGAATCATCTGCGACAGCGGACCCATCGCCTCGGCTCCCGGTCCGTACACACCGTTGAGGAAGGCCGTCCGGTCGTTGGCGTCGAGGTACTCGCCCGCTTCGTTCTGATGCTCGACCACCACCCGCTCACGGCGGTTGTGTGCGGTGACGATGCGAATTCCGGCAAGGCTCTCCTGCAGATGCGCCAGCACGTTGGCGATGGTGTCCCGAACCCGGATCTGTGCCAGTTGCGCCTGATGCCGATACCACAGCGACATCAGCAAGGTGCCGGGCACGACGACCACCAGGGTGATGACCGCCAACAGCGGATTGAGGACGAACAGTACGACGGTGATCGCAACAAGGGTCACCGCCTGCACTGCGAGTTGGACCAGACCCTGCTGGAACAGCTGCTGCAGCGGCTCAAGATCGCTGGTCATCCGGCTCAGCAACCGGCCGGGGCGCTCGTTGGCATAATAGTCGACACCGAGCCGCTGAAAGTGGGAGAACAGCGAGACGCGCAGCTTCGCCATGATGGTGGCACCGACACGGCCCGCGGCCATCGTCTTGAGCGCCCCGATGGCGATCGACACTGGTACCAACAGACCGAAGATCACACCCATGGTGATGACCAGACCCCGGTCACCGGCTCGGATCCCGTCGTCGATCGTTATCTGCAACAGCACCGGACCGGCCTGACTGATCACTGCCTCCAGAGCGACCAGCAGGAACACTCCGAACAACGCCGCGCTGAAGGGCCGCAGAAAGTGCCTCATGGAGAACGCGTGGCGGTCGTAGTGACTGTGGCTGAACGGCGGGGGGACTTCTGCTACTTCGGGAGGCCCCTCATCCATGTAAGCCTCAACTTGAGCCTGAACCTCCGGCGGCACGCCCGAGAATCCTGTGTCGGCGATCCCGCCCCATCCGGCCATACTCATGGTCCGGCCTCCGCTGCGAGCGCGTGTCTGTCGTCGTCCCCGGAATCGCCGGGGGAATCATCATCGCTGTGGGAGCCGTCAGCGCTGTTCGAACCGTCAGCGAAGTGCTCCAGAAGGGCGCCGTATTTCGGTTCCTCCACCAGCAGGTCCGCGTGGGTTCCGCTGGCTGCGACCTGGCCGTGTTCAAGCAGCACCACCCGGTCCGCAAGGGCGATCGTCGACAGTCGGTGGGCGATCACGATCACCGTTCGGTCGACCATCGCGTGACGAAGTGCCGAGTGGATCCGCTCCTCGACTCCCGCGTCGATGGCACTGGTAGCGTCGTCGAGCACCAGGATCTGCGGGTCGTGCAGCAAGGCCCGTGCCAACGAGATCCGCTGACGCTGCCCTCCCGACAGGGTGTACCCCCGCTCGCCGAGAACCTCGTCGAATCCGTGCTCCAAGTCTTCGATGAACTCAAGAGCCTGCGCTGCGAGCGCCGCTGCCCGAACCGACTCGTCTGAAGCGGTCGGGTCGGCGAAGGCAATGTTGTCCCGAACCGACATCGAGAACAGGAAGGGGTCGTCGAGCACCACCCCCACCGTGCGGCGGAGACTGTCGAGCTTCGCTTGGCGGATGTCGATCCCGTCGATCGACACCGACCCGGCGCGCAGGTCATAGAACCGGGGAAGGAGTCGGGCCACCGTAGACTTCCCCGAAGCGGTCTCGCCGACGATGGCCACGGTCTCGCCCGGTTCGATGTCGAGGCTGAAATCGCGCAGGACGTCGTGATCGGCGCCGTACCCGAATCGCACATCGCGAAACTCGATACGGCCCGGGCCGCCGTCAATATCGACAGCGTCGGGGGCCTCGACCACATCGATCGGCTGATCGAAGATCTCATACACCCGCATCGCTGAGGCCTTGGCCCGCTGGCCCATCTGGATCAGGTGGCCGATGAACCGGAACGGCACCTGCAAGATCATCACGTATGCGCTGAAGGCAATCAGCGCGCCGATCCCGATCTGCTCCTGCTCCGCCAAGAGTCCCCCATACAACAGCACCGCAACAAGGCCGATGCGGGGAATGTGCTCGAGCGCGGGGATGTAACGCGCCGATACATCCGCACCCTTCACCTGCGCCCAGCGGAGTTGATCGGCAACCCCTGCCATCCGGCGGACCTCGTGGCGTTCACCGGCGAAACTCTTCACCACACGCACACCGGCGATGTTCTCTTCAGTGAGCGTCGCCACATCGGCTTGCCGGGCCATCACCAACCACCACACCGGCAGTTGGGGATGGCGGCTCTTGAGCCCGATGTAGGCAACGACCGGCACCGGCAGCACGGTGACCAGCGTCAAGGGCACGCTCACCGCCAACATCAGCGCCAGGGCAAACACCAACGATGCCAACGACAACATCATGAACGGACCAAAGTTCAAGAACAGCTGCACGGCACGGATGTCGCCGTTGGCCCTCGCCAGGAGTTGGCCTGTCTCGCTGGTGTCGTAGAACGATGCCGAGAGCCGCGAGAGGTGGTCGAACACCGCGTGCCGCAGTGCTGTCTCGACCCGGAAGGCAACTTTGAACATCTGCACCCGCGCGGCGTAGCCGCTGGCGAATCCGATGACCGTCAAACCGGCCAGGGCCCAGGCATACGGGGCGATCGCCCCAGACCGCTCGTCGAGCGCATTGTCCACCGCCAACATCAGTACTGCGGGGATGACCGTGCGGACCAGCATCCCCAACGCGGTTCCTCCGACCGAAACGGCCAATCCCCACTTCATCGGCGCAACCACCGGCCACAGACGGCGCAACCAGCCTTTGGAGGCATCGGGACTGGGACGACCCTGAGGGGTTACGTAGCGGGCCAGCTGCGGTGTGGCTACGGGTTCAACAGCAGTCATCGCTCACAAAGTCGGAGTCACAGCCGAAGCGCACAACATCACCAATATCATTGATTGGGCGCAAGACCCGCATTTGAATCCATCACTGTTGCGTCGGTGCTAGCGTTTGGTCCCGTTCAGCCGAGGAGACTGCTCCAGACGTGAGCGCGAAACCTGCATTTGTGACACCACGCCTTGCAGGCCACTCGTTACAGCACTCGCCACCAAGGGACTGCGAGCACATCGGGAGCGAGCCACTCGGTGGTGTCGCCGCCATGCAACAACAGGCCACACCTGGCCTTCGCACCGTACTCGGCCCGAAACGAGCGAACGGGAGCCGCGTCGCGCAGGCGGGGACGCAGTGATGATTTGACTTCAATCGGCAGCAACCTGTCTCCCGCCTCCACCACAAAATCAACCTCCTCGCCTGCGGCAGTGCGCCAGTGCAGGATCTCCACCCTCTCCAGTCGGGTGTCCCGCCAGGCCAGCAGGTCATGAAGAACCAGATTCTCCAAGTGTGCACCAGTGGGCTCGCCCTGTTGAGCGAGATGCAGCGCCATGCCGGTGTCGGCCCAGTACAGCTTGGGCGCCTTGGTGAGCCTCTTGGTGCGGTTGACCGAGTATGCCGGGACCCGCACCAGCAACTGCGAGATCTCCAGCAGATTCAGGTAGCGGTGTACTGTCGGCTGGGAAAGGGCCAACTCTCGGCCCAGTGTGGTCTGGTTGACGGTCTGACCCAGCCGCAGGCAAGCGGCCCGCATCAGTCGCCGGAAGTCCGGCAACGCAGCTATCGACGACAGGTCCTGCAAGTCGCGTTCCAGATAGGTTCGCTCATAACCGTCGAACCAGATCGATCGCTGCTCGACGGTTTCCAGCTGAAGCGCAGTTGGCGGCATGCCGCCGCGCCCAGCCAGGGCACGCCAATCCTCTGGCTCGCAACTTTGGGCAGCGAGCAGGTCGGGCCACTGCTCGTCTGGTGTCTCCAACAGTTGGTCCCAGATACCGCCGAGCCCGAGGCCCAACTGCTCTCGCCGGGTCATCGGCCAAAGCGACAGATAGCTTGCCCGACCAGCCAGAGACTCCGAGACGCGATGCATCAAGAGAAGGTTGGCCGAACCCGTCAGCAGGAAATGGCCCAAACGACGCCTGTGGTCAATGGCGCGTTTGATCGCGACCAACAGCGACGGCTCGCGTTGCACCTCGTCGAGGATCACCGGCTCGTTGCCTCCGAGCAGCACCTCGGGATCCCGGCGCGCCAAGTCCAACACATCGATGTCATCGAGTGAGAAGTAGCGCCTCGGCCCCGGGATCAAGTCCCGGACAAGCGTGCTCTTACCCGTCTGACGAGCTCCGGTCACCACCACCGCGGGCATCACCTCGAGACGCCGCTGCAACGTAGCTGAGGCCAACCTAGGTTGGACAATTTCATTCATGATGTGAATGATATCCATACACACCCTGAATAGACACTCACCTGTGACCCCAGAAGCAGTAGGTCAATTTTGATTATGCTCCTGCGCAAATTTGCGCAGGAGCATAATGCGCGGGCAACTCGAGGATGCGGGCCATGAGTCGACACTTGCGCGTTATCTGGGGTTCCTGTCTGATGCGGGCTTGGTCACCGGCATCTTCAAGCACTCGGGCATGCCCCTTCGACGGCGCTCCTCTTCACCGAAGCTGAACGTCCTCAACACTGCTCTGATGTCGGCTGTCGTCGGTGACAGCTTCGATGACGCCCTAGCGGATCGCAGCCACTGGGGAAGGGTCGTCGAGAGTGCAGTGGGCGCACACTTGGTCAACACCGCTTCGGCCACCAATGTCCGGTATTGGCGCGACGGCAACGAAGAGGTCGACTTCGTGCTGCAGCGAGGACCCCGACTCGTAGGTATTGAAGTGAAGGCCGGGCGTGGCCTCCCCCGGCGCTCAAGCTTGAACACCTTTGAGCGCAGATTCTCAGCTCTCCCCTCGATCGTCGTCGGCGAGGCGGGCGTGCCATTGCACGATTTCCTGCTGGAGCCTGCCGACCACTGGCTTGGTTCGTCATGACTGCGAACAACCTGATTCCGCGCACCTGCGCTGAGATCGCCACAGACAACTCAGCGAGCGTCGATAGTGCCAGACCACGACCGCTGAGCGCATTTCGGGAGGTGCCTGCCTACGTGCTGCTCGGCGAACCAGGCGCCGGCAAGACGACTGAATTTCGGCAGGAATGCCGCGCCGTGGGGGACGCTGCCGTGTTTATTTCGGCGCGCCTGTTCGCAAAGGCCGACATCGCTGTTCATCCCGAGTGGCGAGACAAGGTGCTCTTCATAGACGGACTCGACGAGACCCGTGCCGGCGGCCGCGAGGCAACTGAAGCGCTCGACGAAATCGCCGCGAGGCTGGATCAACTCGGTCCGCCACAATTCCGCATCTCCTGTCGCTCAGCGGACTGGCACGGACCCGTTGATCGGAGACCGCTTATCGATATATGCCCCGATGCTCAGTTCTCCACGCTGCGGCTCAACCCGCTGGAGCAAACGGATGTTCATGCGTTTCTGACCGATCAACAGCCTGGAACCGATCCTGGGTCGTTCATCCGTGAGGCGGAGTCGCGAGGTTTGGGGCCGATGCTCGACAATCCCTTGACGCTCGAGTCGCTCATCAGGAGCACCAACAGCGGAGGCTGGCCCTCGACACGTCGTGAGGCATTCGGAGACTCGATCCGGAGGCTCGCTCAGGAACTCAACCCGGAGCATCCGCGCTCCGCTCAGACACACCCGCTTGACTCAATCTTGGACGCGGCTTCCGCAGCCTGTGCAAGCCCGACATGGTTGGCACTCTGGGGGACTGCCTCGACTCAGCACATTGCGGTGAGGTGCCGAGCCACATCCTCGAGCTCATGCTCCGCGCTTTATCCAAAGCGGAGGACGATTGGCTCAAGGAACTTCGCTGCTTGGTTACACGGATTGAGCGCCTCATGTTTGATGCGACCCTCATATCGCTGGTGAGGGTCGCTGCCATCGATGCCTTCAATCGAATTGCGCCGTCCGGTGAAGCGGCCCAACAAACTCTGCTTGAGATGTTGGAGTCCATCGACAGTCAACGGGATCCTGACGGTGAGCTTGCCGGAACGCTGCTTCACCTGCTCTACCGACGGGTGATCCTGCCTCCAAACGTATGGCGCTACGCGGTCGACCGGCCTGGGGCACCGATCGGTGGTGACTACTGGAGGTTCTGGAACGAAACTCTGCTTGAGGACAGCGACACAGCTGAACTCTGCGAACTGCTCAACGGATTCGCAGACGATCCAGGCTGGCACTTCAGAGGTTATGGCCGAGAATCCTTGGACGACATCCCGGTGCGCGTACTTGTACGAGTCCTGCAGGAGTCTGAGGGACGGCTGCCTACGGCCGACATCTATCGCTGGTTGTGTGCAGTCACCAGTGATGTGCGGGTCTCCGGCTACCAGCGGGAATCCCGACGGAAGCTGCTGGAGTGGTTGTCGGCCCACCCGGCTCAAAGAGTCCATGAGTCACGAAGAGCGCCGCACGATCGGCGTCGTCGTGCTCGATGTCACCAAGCCATAGGACCGCCGACTCCCTCACGCGAACCGACAGCAACTCTGGGCACGTTTTCGGCGTGTCCCGGTCCCAAAGAGCAGCGTGCCTGGGCACGCGGCATCCATTTCCGGCAGCGCGGTGCCGGTCCATGCTCGCTGGGCTTGACGTGAGGGGTCGGCTCACCGTCGGGCCGACGACAGAGGGACTGGCTTCAAGCACCACTTTCGCGGGCACACGCCCGGTCAGTTCATATTTCTCACCGCCGAGCGAGACGACGCAGCCGCTGTCGCGCACAACGCACAACCACTGGACGCAACGTTCAGACGCGAGACTCTAATCCCAGACGGCTGCGACGCTCCATTGGCCCGATTCGAGAGCCACGAGGCGGGCTAATCCGTCGTCAGTTAGAAGCTGGAAACGAGCCTGGCGACAACGCCGCTCATCATCCCACCACCGTTCATAGACGGGCCACGGTCCGGCCCAGGCAACAACTTCACACGAGCTACCGTCGACCACCAGCAGATGCGGAGGCGACGACACCCGTCCACGGCCGCTGACAACAACTGCTGAACCGTCAGCATCGAGCAACTCCACAACACGAGGTGTCGACAGCACTCGAGTGGGCGAAGGAGCCGGCAGAGCCCCAGGCCAAGGGGCGACACCGTCAGCACCAGCAGACCGCGGTGCGTCGGCCGCTGCCAGCGACCTGCCCAGAAGTTCGACCTCAGCGGACGGAACCAACTTCAGTTGCTCATTGTGATGACGACCACCGCCGTACACAGGCACCAGAACGGCCTCAGCGCCCAGTTGCCCCTGCAGTCGAGCTGCAACACGCGCCGCCCGCCTATCGGTCTCGTCCGCACTGCTACCAGCGCTGCCCCAGAAGTCGAGTTGGCAGCCACCTGCCGCAACGACCTCCTGGGGTGCCAGAACCACTCGGGAAATACCTCCGGTCGGACGGTCCTCTTGACCACCCGCCCGTCCGCTCAGCCAACCATCGAGCTGCCAGCGCACCCTGTCCGCTATCACCGCTGCCGACAACACCCCTTCATGGCGCCAGACACGCACCATCGACTCGCCGTGCTCAGTTTCCGCCTCAATCGCGATACGGACACACTCCACCCCCTCTGACCTGAGCCGTTGATGGAGCTCCTCAGCCAACGAACGGGCGCAGAAGGCAACCCGGTCGATGCGGTCTGCCGGAGGGTCGATCTCGCTGGCAACGGACCAGTCAGGTGGTGGCAGCCGTCCCTGCGGTGCGCGTTCGTCGAGACCTTTGGCGAGACGATGGGCGCTCACTCCCTCGTTGCCGAAGCGCGCCAGAACATCTGCAGGCTTCAGGGCAGCGAAAGCTCCGAGAGTGCCCAGGCCGAGCCGTGCAAGCACCTCGGTCAGCTCCGATCCGTCAGCTGACCCGGAGCCACTGAACAGCCTGGAGTCGATGCTGAGTTCGCGACTACCCAGCACCGAGATCGGCAAGGGCGCCAGAAACTCAGGGCTGCGGCCGGGTCCTACAATCCGCACCGGGTCTGCGGACCGCGCCGCCAACAGGGCGGTGAACGGCCCGTCAGCGATCCCCACACGAACCACACCAGCAGGCGCACCCTCTGAACAACCTGCGAGCAGTTCTCCGATGACTTCACCTGTTCGGGCAAGGACCAACTCAGCCAGCGCGGCTTCACCTCCGAAATATCGAGCCGGACCACGGGTGACGAACGCACAGGTCCCCGGACGTGTGACCTCGACCCCCGGCGTCACATCGTCGAGTGCGCCAAGAACAGGCTCAAAGGTCCGCGCCTCGCGGTCCAGGTCACGTTCACGAACCTTGAGTTCTGCACAGCGGGCCTGCGCTACCCTCCGGCGGAGCCCGCGGACAACTCCATACTCTCTGGCAGCCGGCGAGACGGCCACAACCCGGTTGGCGAACACCACTGCCACTGGTTCATCAAGCGGTAATTGCAGAGCGACCACCGGCCAATCGGGGCACCAAACCACCAGAGTCCGCACAGCCACGGTCACACCGCCGACACATCACAGCCCACTGGAGTATCACAGTGCGGCGACGTATCAAGGCGCATCGGCGCACCATCGGGACCGGGAAGAAGAAACGAGACAGTTCTCGGCCTTGCGGCCGCTCCACGTCCTTGAGTACACACCTCGACCCTCCTTGAACGTAGAAGGCCATGGCCGGATCCGAGCCCCGACCATTTCGATGCCACCACCCGAACCCCGATGTCGACGCCCTGCGCTCTGCCGGATCCGAATTGACTGGACCCCGATCTGCCTGGACCGATCTGACCGGAGCCGACCTGAATCAGCACCGATCCACTCTCCCGAATACGAGCCGACAGACGACGAAGATCACCGGGCCGGAACCGCAGACTCGGTCCGACCATCACCACATCGACAGCACCGATGAGGGACGCTACAACTCCGGCACTGGCCGAAGAATCAACAGGACTCACGACCAGCAGTCGCTCAAGGGCGACTCCCGTCTCAGCCACAGCAGCAAGCCCCAAACCCTCGACGCCCACAAGAGCAGTCCATGAGCCGGCCTGCGATGGACCAGCTGCCAGCACTAAAGACAGCGACGTTGCACCGACCCCGTCGACAGCAATCGTGGTCCCGCGCTGAAGTGACCCGCCGACAAAAAGCTCAGATAAGGCCGGAAGCATCGGCAGCGTACGCTGGTGGGCCAACGCAAGAGGCACCACCTTGTCAGCGACGAGCTGCAAACGAGCCCGACGATCCTCTTGTGACTCTCCAAGGGCTGACGCTGCAAGGGCTGTCGCTGCCATCGTTACAGTATCGAACATATGTTCGCATAATGCAACTCCCCTGATCGTGGGGTGGCGGGCAGCAGGGTGCCACCCCAGTAAGTTGGCCACATGCTTACAACTGCTCTACGTAGACTCGCTCGGATCCTCGGTGAGGACCGCTACGACGTCATACTCGTCTTGTGCACCGCGATGGTGGCGCTGTCCGCCGTCGGAATCGAAGCTCTGACAGCAATGTCGGGGATCGTCGGGCTCGCACTCATCACCGCGACGTTGATCGAGTCGTCTGCCGTTACCGTCGATCGGGCCAAGGCGTGGGGGCTGCTCGCTGTGGCCGGATGCGCTGTCGCGATCGAGCATATAGCGGTGGATTCGCAAGACACGCTCGTCGGGCCGGCCCTCCTGCTGTGTCTGGGGATCGCCACTGCTGTCATCATCACCCGGCAGGTGCTGTCACGGCCCCTGCCCAACACCACCTCAATAGCCGCGTCCGCCTGTGCCTACATGCTGATCGGATACTCATTCGCCAGCATCTACATACTGATCGACCGCATCGCCGACGGCGCATTCCTGTCGTCAGGCGACGCCCTCACCCCCGAGTCTGCCATCTACTTCAGCTTCGTCACTCTGACCACCCTCGGCTTCGGCGACCTCACCCCGGCGGTGTCGAGCGGCAGGACACTGGTCACCCTCGAGGCCATGGCCGGACAGTTCTATATCGCCATCGCAGTGGCCCGACTCGTAGCAGGAATGGATATCGGGAAAGGGGTGCCTGAGAAGTCGCAGAAATGACGTGCCGTCAGGCTAGGAAATCGTGTGACGCCACCGGTGGTATGCAGCCCAGATCACCAGCATCGGGGGCAGCACCACCACCGCGGCGATCAGTGAGTAGATGACCGTGACCGCGGTGAGCAGGCCGAACTGGCCCATCGGTGCGATGGGGCTGAACATCAGCACCATGAAACCCAGCGCCGTGGTCAGCGCCGAGCCGATCAGCGCCCCGCCGGTGGTGCTCATCGTGGTGTTGATGGCGTCGCTGATGGACTTGCCGTGGTCGACTTCCTCGATGAATCGGTGGGTGATGTGGATGGTGTAGTCCACGCCGATACCGATGGACAGCGCCGTGATCAGCGCGGTGATCACGTTGTAGCTGTAACCCAGCAGAACCATGGTGCCGAGCACCCACACCAGCACCAGCAGGATCGGCAGAACCGACAGCACCGCCAGCATCGGCCGGAACTCGGTGATCCAGAAGAACAGGATCAACACCACCAGCGCAGCCACGACAGTCAACATGATCGAGGTGACCTGGCTCTCGGTAAGACTGTCGGTGACCTCCAGCGAAGTTATCTCGTTGGCCACCGGAGTGATGTCGCTGTCGTCGCCGAACCACAGCCCGTCGACGTCGGCGAACAGCTCACGGGTGCGATCTGCGTCGCCGGTGAGGGCGTTGAACTGCAGGATCGTGCGGTCGTCGTCGCCTGCGGCCCCCAGGGCCACGACTGAGTCGAAGCGCGCCGGGTCGTGGTCGCGCGCCAACGCCAGTACCCGGTCGATGGTGGCGTTGTCGATGACCAGCGGGCTTGACTGGCCGAGGGCCAACTCCTCATCGATCTGAGCGCGCAAGTCAGCAGGCAGGTCGTGGAAGTAGGTGCCCAGCGAATTGGTGATGGAACTGCTCACCGCCTCGGGCCTCTGCGAGGGATCTTCAATCGCCGTAGAGAAGTCCAGCAGGTTGCGCAGCGTGCGGTCATAGGACAAGTCGGATTCGACCAGCACGGTGACCGGCTCGGTGTTGCCGCCGAGATTCTCGGTCATGAACACCGCGTCCTCCTTGCTCTCGGTGCCGTCGGGAATGAAGTCCGCGGAGTTGAACTCGGTGCCGAGCTGAGTGGTCAACGCCATGAAGAACACGGTGACGATGCCGGTGACCGCCAAGATCACCGAGGGCCGACGGACCGTGGCACCGCCTATGGACTGCACCAGCTTGCCGGCGCCGGGAATCGCCTGGTCGATGGGCCGGATCTGGGGGCTCTTGCCCTTGGCCTCGTTGCGGCGGTCCAGCAGCGAGCGCGCCGCGGGGACCGCGGTCAAGAACACGGTGAGACCGCTGAGAACACCGACAGCGGCCACCACACCGAAGTCGGCGAGCCCTGAGATGTCGCCGAAGAGGTTGGTGAGGAAGCTGACGATGGTCGTCACCCCGGCGAGGCCGAGAGGCAGCATCACCTCGGCCACCGACTTGGAGATGCCGTCGTTGGTGCCGGCGCCTCCGGCGCGTACCTCGCGGTAGCGGGAGGTGACCTGAATGCCGTAGTCCACGCACAGGCCGATGAGCATCACCGGAACCATCTGGGCCAGCACGCTGGGCGCGCCGATGATATCGAGCCCGTCCGGGCCGAGCAGCCCCTGGAAGCCGAGTGCCCAGACGATGGTGAGGATCAACCCGCCCATCGACAACAGCACGTCGGAAACCTGCCGGTAGAACAGCACCAGCAGCACCGCGATCACCAGGAACGCCACCAGCATGAGGTTGCGGGTCGAGCTCTGGCTGGAGTCGTCGGACTCCTGATCGCTCTTTCCTCCAGAGGCGGTGCGGGCCGAATCAAGCTCGGTGAGCGACACCTGCTTCACTGTCTCGTCGACGGTCAACTGTGCTTCAGCCAACCCGTCTGGATCGCCGAGGGCGTTGACCGTGACGATGCCGATTCCGCCGACCACGTTGCCCGCGTCGTCGCGGGCGACGATCTCGTCAAGGAACACCGCCAACGCGGCATTGGACTCAGCGACAAGCGCTGCGTCGATCTCGCCTTGAGACGCCGATGCCAGGTCTACGCTGCGGGGGTCACCGTCGGGGCCTGCAAGCATGGCAGCAAGCACATGGCCCGGCGAGGTGGGTGGCCTGGCCGCGAACAGATAGTCGGACAGTTCCGGATGGGCGGCGGCTGCGTTGGTTGCCGCCGCGGCGTCGGCTGCACCCGAAGGGCTCAACACATCGCCTCTCAGCACTATCTGCATCACCTCGAGCTCAGCAGAGCCGGGAAAGCTCTCGCTCAGGTTGTCGATCGCCTCCACGAGATCACTGCCCGCAGGCAGGAACGCTTCGGCCACATCAGCGGTGTCGGACGTCTTGGTGAGACCGATCACCGCAATAACCGTCACCACCACAATCGCCGCCAGCGCGGTCAACGGCCGGTTTCCCACCCAGCGCCCGTAAAGATCGAACAACTTCTTCATCCTGCTCGCCTGCCCCTTCTTAAGTCCTGTGCCTGTGGGGTGCCCCCAGCACCCGCTCAGGCTAGCGGCGCGTCAACAGATTGCCCGCTCCCCGCGGAGCGTATGCACAGCGCAATGGATGCGACGATCACCGAGGACTGTCACAACGGAAGCGGAGGCGCTAGTGGCGGAAGCGGAGGGATCTGGATCGACGGCGGACGGCGATCTGTGCGGCGCGCTGCTGTGGGGTGGCTCGTGTCACGAAGTCCGGGAGGTGCCGGTCGATCTCCGCGAAACGCACCACACGAGCCTCCAGAGTGGGCATCGTGGCGCTCATCACCCAGCGGAAGGCGATGAACGCCTCACGACGGCCCTCGGTGTCCAGCCAGTTCAGCACGCCGGGGTCGTTGTGGGCCACCACCAGACGGAAGCGGCCGTCGGGGTCGGCGGCGATCTGGGCGTTGTTGAGGCTCACCGTGCGGTTGGCGAAGTCCAACTGTTCGAACCATCCATGGCTGTAGACGACGAACGACCAGTACTGGGCCTGGGGCACATCGCAGGCAACGATCATGGCCTCGTCGAAGGCGAGGTTGAGGTCGCAGCCGCCGTAGCTGACGGCGGCTGCCCCCTCGGCTGCTGAGAACGGACCGTAGAACTCGTTGGCGATCGAGTTCTGGCGGCCGCCCTCCATGAACTGGTTCCAGAACACCAGCCCGTCGTCAGCCCAGGCAGCGGCCCGCAGCAGAGCTTCGGCGAACTCGCCGGGCGGCGGCGTCTCGGGGCTCTCGCCGTCACTGTCGAGGCGTTCGATCAGGAACCGCCCGGGTTCCTCTTGCGCCCAGTCGACAACGTACTCACGGATCGAGAGATGGTCAGTCTGGGCGTCGATGGGCAGCCAGTTCCCATCGTGTGCGGCGGCGCTGACCACGAAGCTGAAGCTGCCGTCGGCATCCACCTCGAAGTCGGCGTTGGAGCGCTCAGCGGTGATCCCCATAGTGCCCTGATGCATCTCCCCGTATGCGCTCTGGACCACGAACAGCGCTCCTGGGGGCAGCCAGCCGTCCACCCTGTAGGCGTGGTCAACGCTGACCGGCGCCCGCCAATAGGTGTTGTCGACGTTGGGTCCGCCCCAGCGCATGACGTCGTCGTTGTGGCGGTACAGGGCCGGAAACGCCGGGTCTGCGAACTCCACCTGCTCCATCAGTGCGCGGATCAACAGTCGACAGATGTGCCGGTAGCCCTCGGCCCGGTCGACAGCCGCGCTGGGAAAGCCGTCGCCGACAAGACGGTCACCCGACGCCTTCAATCGGTCGCAGAACTCCCGCCAGGCATCCCCTGACACCAGTGCTTGTTCCCACTGTTCCCGGTTCACGCCGCTACAGTACCCCCGAGTCGACGCGCACGAGTGAGCCGGAGCGACAATGAACATCGCCGGGCCGACTACAAACCCGAGTCGACGCGCACGGGTGAGCCGGCTGTGCTGTGGCGGGGAGTCAACCTCAGTCGATGAGGCCGCATCGGCGGGCACGGTCGAGGGTCACCTCGAACAGGCGGGTGGTCGCGGCGTCGATCATCATGCCCCTGTAGTTTGCGGCGCCCTGGCCGTCGGCCTCGGCCGCGCGTACCGCGTCCACTACTCCCTGGGCCTCGGCGATCTCAGCAGCGCTGGGAGCGAAAACCCGGTTGGCCACCTCGATCTGGCTCGGGTGGATGCACCATTTGCCCACCCCGCCGAGCATCGAGAAGGTGGCCGCGCTGGCCTCATAACCGGCCGGGTTGGTGAAGTCGGCGTAAGGGCCGTCGATGGCATCGATGCCCGCCGCCCGGCAGGCCACCACCAGGCGGGTGCGAGCGTAGTGCCACACGTCTCCCGGATAGCGCAGGGCGGCCTCACCGTCGGTCACGCCGATGTGGCCCAAGCGCATTCCCTGGCTGGCCGACAGGTCTCCCACCCCCAAGGTGAGTGCCTCCAGCCGGGGGCTGCAACGGGCGATCTCGTCCACCGCCTGCACCGCCTCGACCTCCTCCACGAGACACTCGATGCCGATGCGGCCCACCTCGAGGCCCAGTTTCAGCTCCAGTTGGGTCAACATGTCGTCGACGAACCACAGCTCGCGGGGTCCCTTTATCTTGGGGACCATGATCACGTCGATGTTGGCCCCGGCTCCGGTGACCACCTCGGCGATGTCGTCGTGGCACCACGGGGTGTGTACTCCGTTGATCCGGTAGGAGCGGATCTTGTTGCCCCAGTCCAGGTCGTTCAACCCGGCGATGATGTTCTTGCGGGCCCCCACCTTTGCCGACGGCACCACCGCATCCTCCAGGTCCAGGAACACCATGTCGGCGTCACTCAGGGCGGCCTTGGCGATCATCTTCTCCGAGTGACCCGGAGTGGACAGCTCCGACCGCCTCACCCTGACCGGCATCTCCCGTTCATAGCTGCTCATTAGGACTCCCTGCTGTTCCTGTTGTTGGTTCTTGCCGATGTTCCTGCTGTTGGTTCGAGACTGTTCCTTCGGGTCGCTGGCCCTGCTTCCAGTGGTCGGCGCGCTTCACCAGCACCAGGCGTTCCAGTTCGCAGACCACATCGCCGTGCTGGTTGCGGCCCCAGTGCTTGAAGCGCACGATTCCGGCGTCGTCCCGGTCGGGTGCGTCAGAGGTTTCGAGCACCTCCGTGAAAGCGGTGATGGTGTCGCCGTGATGTACCGGCTTCTTGAAGCGAACCGCATCCAGTCCGAGTTCGCACAGGGCGTTCTCGGAGGTGTCCTGGCTGGTCAACCCCACCGTCATGGAGCCGGTGATGAGCCCGAAGACCAGGCGTCCGTCGCCCAGCAACGAACCGGCCAGGTACTCCTCGTTCCAATGCGACTGCGCGGTGTTCATCACCTGCTTGGAGATGTAGTTGTTCTCCACCTCGTCGATTGTGGCTGAACGAGCGTGGCGCATCCGGCGACCCGCCACGAAGTCCTCGAAGTAGTTGTTGGAGCCGGTCAGCGCGGACGGATCGTGCATCACGGTCAACCTATCCTCGCACGCTGCAGCGGTCTACCCGAGCGGTGAGCGGGGCAGCAGGTGGTCGGAGATGATCCGCTGCATGATCTCGCTGGTGCCCTCGAAGATCTTGGTCAGCCGGGCGTCGCGCCAATAGCGCTCGATGGGGAAGTCCGTGGTGTAGCCGGCGCCGCCGTGGATCTGGAGCGCCTCGGAGGTCACCCGCTCCGACATCTCCGAGGCCAGGTACTTCACCATCGCTGCCGTCATGTCGGAGCCCTCCTGGGCGTCTGCGCAGGCGGCCACCTGGTACATCAGGGCGCGGCACGCCTCGATCTGCGCGGCCATCTGGGCGATCTTGAAGCGGGTGACCTGGAAGTCGCCGATGGGCCGCCCGAACTGTTCCCGCTGCTGGACATAGGCGATGGAGTCCTCCAAGGCGCCTCGGGCCAGGCCGATGGAGCGGGCCGCGGTGTGGATCCTGGGGGTCGTCATGGCCGCTGCGGTCCGCTTGAAGCCTGCGTCGTCGGCCGTTTGCGCCTTCTGGTGTCCGATGAGGCAGTCGTCGGGAACGAAGCAGTCGTCAAACGACAGTTCGAATGTGCGCCAGCCGTGATAGCCGATCTTTCTGATGGGGTTGCCTGACACCCCCTCGGGGAATGCGCCCGGTTCCTTGTGGACGGCGAACTGGCGGATCCCCGAGTGGCGGTCTTCGGGGTCGTAGGGCTTGTTGCGGGCGACCACCAGGATGCAGTCGGCCTCGTCAGCGAAGGTACACCACATCTTCTGACCGTTGAGCAGCCAGCCGCCGTCGGTGCGGCGCGCCCTGGTGCGGATCGAGGCTATGTCGGAACCTGCACCGGGTTCAGACATTGCGAAGCAGCCCAGCCATTCGCCCCTGGCGGCCAGTGGCAGGTACTTCTCACGCTGGGCAGGATCAAGCAACGAGGCCATGCCGGCGCGGGCGATGATGCTGGCCACGCTCATCCACCCGCGGGCCAGTTCCTCGGTGATCAGGGCGTACTCGAACACGCCGAGCCCGAGGCCGTCGTAGCGCTCCGGCACCATCACCCCGAAGAAGCCCAGTTCGCCCATCTGCGAGCGCAGATCGTCGGGGATGAGGCCCTGTTCGGGGTCGAGACGGTTGGCGAGCGGCAGCACACGGTCCATGGCGAACTCGCGGGCCATCGCCTGGATCGCCACCCGCTCGTCTGTGCGGTATGGGGCCGGGATCGGGGGCCGGGGGTCGACCAGGGCGCGGGGCACTGTCAGCCGTCCCTCTCAGGGTGCCCTTTGGCCACCAGGTTGGTGCGCTGGTAATCGACGACCAGTTCGTCGTGCTGGTTGCGGGCCTCGGTGCGCCAAGTGACGATGCCGGTGCTGGGCCGGGTCTGCGACTCGCGGGCCTCGACCACCCGCGAGGATGCCGTGAGCGTGTCGCCCGGATGCACCGGGCAGTGGAATCTCACGTTCTCCATGCCCAGGAACGGTCCACCGATCTCGCTCAGATCCTCGACCGACAGGCCGACGACCGTGCAGAGCACCAGCATCGGGTTTACCACGACGTCGGGGTGGCCGTGCGCTTCGGCGAACTCGGCGTTGAGGTGCATGGGGTTCCAGTTGCATGTCGCCGTTGAGAACAGGGCGTTGTCGCCGGCGGTGATCGTGCGCCCCCAGTGGTGGACGAACTCGCGCCCCTCGGGGAAGTCCTCGAACTGGTGGCCGTGGACAACCACAGGAAAGCTGTCGAAGTCGGGGGTGTCCATCAGCCGAAGACGCTAACAACCAACCCCTGAGACGACAAACAGGGCCACCAGACCAGGCGAGACGAACAGCCTGTGAACAACAGCGGCCCAGTCCATAGATTCCATACTCGCTCCAATCCTTGGTGCCTGCGCAAAACCCAGGGTGAATCAGACCCCCCTAACATCGTGCCCCTCACCCGCCCTGGACAGCGAAGGCGGCCGACTCGCCTAGAAGTCGATCTCGAAGTCCCGTTCCTCGTGTACTGGCGGAAGCAGGGATATCTCGTTTCGCCATCGCTCGATTACGGCGCTGTGGGCTGTGAATCGGGGGTCCGCTTCGATGCTTTCGAGCGCTCGGTCGAGCCAGGCGCGTTTGAACATGGGGTCTTTGTCCGCGGCGAGTCGGCACATCTCGGTGAGTCCGTGGCGGACCTCTAGGGCAATGAGGTCGTGGAGGTCTCGGGCCTCCTCGCGGCGGCAGAACGCAAGCACCTTGTCGCCCGCGAGGTCGTGCTCGTGCATCAGCAGCCCTTCGGGGGTGTCCACGACGGGGAACGACCTGTAATCAACGCCGAGATCGATCGACAAGTCCTCCCCCTCGAAGTTCACTTTGAGTCGTACGAGCTGGGGATACTCGAAGACCCGTTCGGTGCTGAACGACAGCGTGTGGAGGTGGCGTTCGACCTGCTGGACGAACCCGACGACGACAGTACCGGCGGGACCGAGAAAGTCGAGGTCTCGGGTGACCCGGTCGATGACGCCGTAGGCGATCAGGGCGGCTCCGCCGCCCAGAGCAAATTCGTGCTGACGGCCGAGTTCACCGATAATGCGGCGCACCTCGGCCTGCAAGGGGGTGAGCACTGGCGGGTCTACCTGATGATGCCGCGGCGGTCGAACCAAGCCTCCCATGCCTCCACGACATGCTGGGACAACCAGATCCGCTCCCACATGGCTAACAGCTCGTCAAGCCGGATATAGAACCGGACGTCGTCCTCGAGGCCCTCGGTCAGCACCAACTGATAAAGGTGCAGCCGATCCCATTCATCATCGAGATCGAACGGTCCGGCGTAGGACCAGTCGATGTGGATAGGGAGTTCCACGATGCCTTCGGCTTTGGTGATTGTGGGGTCGTCGATGTCGTCGGGCGTGGGCACCTTCCGACAGGCGATCCACGGGGGCAATGTCATCTCGGTGAAATGTGCCATGACCACAACCCTATACCAGCACGCTCGGTCCGAACCCCTTCTCGCGCCCGCTGGGCGTCGTTGTCGCACTCTCCGACTCTCACCGGTGCGAGCCGACGAATCGTTTACAAGGCTAGTCATTGAGGTTCCCCCCTAATCGTGGAGACATGCTCTATAAGGAGGAGCCATGTCTAGACCACGAAGATGCTTGACCGGGAGTTGGGGGATGGGGCTGTGCGGATTGTTCGGGAGGCCAGACAGTCTGTGGCACCGCCGCAGGTCAGCAGGTAAGGACTGTCGTATGTGTGCGCGCATGCTCGTAATCCTCTAAGGAGGGTAGGAAGCCGTGCCCGTACCGGTCTCTCATCCAGTCGAAGACACAATCGAACCCGTCATGATGGCCGCAGTCGCGCCAGCCGTCGGCAGAAGTGCCCAACGTCTCGGGATGGAACGCCCTGCATCCGTCGGGAAGGTCTGACTCGATGGTCTGTTGGATGACGTGGGCCAGTTCATGCAGAAGCGTGCTGAGGCGGACATGCCCGCCTCGGTCGATGAGCCACACACCGCCTCGCGAGAGTTCCGCGCGGTCATCCCATTGGTGGTTCGCCGTCCCGCATCCTTCCGCCCTTGGCCCGCAACGTTCCCAGATGGTCTCCTCGGGCAGGATGTACACAACAGGCAGCAGAGGGGGCGCGTCGGCAACATCGGCCCATATCCGCGCGACCACCTCATCTACCTCATCGTTCGGCACGATCAGAAACTGGTCGATGAAACGCCAGTCGGCCCTCCTGAACGCACAGTCAGTCCGCACCCAATAGGCGGGATCGGGAATGTCACCGATGACATTCCCGGCGTCGTCATGCACTACGACGCTCTGAGCCGGTGTCTGTCCCGGTGACGCGTCGGGATCTCGTGGCACGTACAACACACCAGCTTGGCCTACCCAGTCAAGGCCGGAACAGGGCGACAACGGCTTCTCGACCGTTTCGAAAACGAACTCGTACGGCTCCTCAAGGGGCGGCGGCAGGAATGCCAGACAGCCCAACGCCCCCCATTCGATGCGGGTGCTGCCGGGGCAGATTCGTTCGGCGAAGGCGGCTGCGTCGTCGGCGCGGCAGGGTGGGCTGTACGGGTCGATTGTGACTGCTGGGCGGTTTTGGTAGCGCCATAGGAACGTGACCAGGTGCGCTCGGGTCAACGGGGCGTCGGGTGAGAACGTCGTTGCGCTGGTACCGGTGGTGATGTTGCGGTGAGACATCCACGACACCGGCCCCTGCTGCCAGCCTGAATGCACGTCGTTAAATGTGTGGGCGGGTGCATCGGGTTCGTTCTCGATACGCCACAGAAACGCTGCGATCTGTGCTCGGGTCAACGGGTCATACGGTGAGAAAGTTGTGGTGCTGGTGCCGGTGGTGACACCGGCGTGAACCATCCATGACACCGCAGCCGACTCACCCATGTCGGTGAATGTGTGGGCGGGTGCTTCGGGCCGGTCTTGCATCGCCCACAGCCAGCGGGCTGCATCACCGCGGGTGACGGTGCGGTCCGGCAAGAAACAGGCAACGGAATAAATGGGGATGCCGGTTATCGAATTGTCGACAGACCATTGCACCGGCTCAGCAAAATACCGGTCCTCGGACACGTCGCCGTATCCGCCGACAGCACCCGCGGGACCCGCAGCGAACAGCACCAACACCAACGCCGCGCCAACAACCAGCGGGCGCAGAACAGACTCAGACACAATGTCTCCCGCTTCCTGCCCAGACACACACCAGACGAGACTGGGTACATTACGGCACCAACGTGACACTACACCAGCCGGGGCACCCGGGCAGGAGAAGTCCGCACCTTGCAGGGTCCGGCCCTTGACAGGTGCCGGGCCAGTGGTCAAGCATGTGCCGGTGACTACTGAGGCTGTCGCTGCGCTGGAGGCTCTCCACAACAGGATCGTTGAGGTCGCCCGGACGTTCTCCGAGCCGGAGTGGATAGCTCCCTCGGCATGCCCGGGTTGGCGGGTGCGCGATGTCGTCGCACACATGGGTGCGGGCGCGCGCAGCATCATCGACCCGCTCCGTGTGCCCGAGGAGCGGCTCCCGCTGCCCTTAGACCGCGAGCGGGAGCACGACTTGCATGTCGACATCCGCCGCAGTTGGACGACCGCTGAGGTGTTGGACGAGTTCGAGCAGTTCAGCGCCGAACGGTTGGAACGTCTGCCGGGCCTTCAAGAGGAACCGCTCGCCTCCACCGAGATCGAGATTCCCGGACTGGGCACCTATCCCATGCACGCCGCGGCCAACGGAATGGCCTTCGACTACCTCTGTCACCTCTACCACGACATTGTGCAACCGGCGGGTCCGATACAGCGTGAACTGCCCGCACCGACCCACGCAGAGATGCTGCCGGTAGTGCAGTGGATGATGTGGGGCCTGCCCCAGATGCAGGGTCCGGAACTCGATGAATCCCTGCTCGCGCCGCTGACCATCCGCCTGACCGGCCCAGGCGAGAGCGAGTGGACGGTGCGCAGGCCAGATCCCACCGGTGGACTGACAGTGGAAGCCGATGCCAGTGCGGGTGCAGCGGTTGTAGCGACCTCCAGCGCCGTCGATTTCGTGTCGTGGGGTACGGGCCGGTCCCCCTGGCACACCGCATGCGAAATCGAAGGCGACACCGCCGTCGCGACCGCGTTCTTGTCGACCTTGAACATCGTCTGACAGAGTCCGCGCCCGACAGAGTCCGCCTCCGCAAAACACGCCCAGGACCCCGACCAGAATCTCAACCGCCCAGACAGGTCCACCTCGACTGAGCCCGACGAAAGAGCCGACACTCGACCATGACCATCACCTCCCCCGACCCTGTCGAGTTCGCAGCGGCCTGCGCAGCGGACGGCGAGATGCGCCTGGCGGTCCGCTACTGGACCGGCGGGCTGCGTCTGGAGGTCGGCGACTCAACCACCGGCTTCACCGTTGTCAACGGCGAGATCACTGCCGGTGTGCCCGAAGAGGGCGAAGGGGTGATCACAATCACCGGGCCTGTGGAGCTGTGGGCACCGCTGATGGAGCCCGTACCGCCCCGGTACGCCCAGATCTCAGTACTGTTGGCCCTAGGTGAAGCGGGTCTGCAACGGGGGGATACCGACCCCCTGCTGTTGTGGCAGTACCTGCCGGCGGTGGAGCGGGCCAGTGAACTGCTGCGGGCACCCGCGTCGGAGGCCGACCGGCAGACCGGGGTGGACGAAAGCGGCCCACTCCCCCGCCACGACAGCCCGGTCGGCCGATACATCCACCTCGAGATCGACGGGCACGACCATCGCATCTACTACGAAGAGGCCGGTTCGGGCGTCCCGCTGCTCTGCCAGCACACCGCCGGAGCCAACAGCCTCCAGTACCGGCATCTGTTCGAGTCGTCCGAGATCACCGACCGCTTCCGCCTGATCGCCTACGACCTTCCCTACCACGGCAGGTCGGTGCCGCCGGTGCAGCAACGATGGTGGGAGCACGAGTACGCACTGCGCGGGCACTTCCTGCGACAGGTGCCCCTGGCACTGGCCGGGGCCCTCGACCTCGAGCGGCCGGTGTTCATGGGCTGCTCAGTAGGGGGGCTGCTGGCCCTGGACCTGGCGCTGCACCACCCGGGCGCGTTCCGAGCGGTGATCTCCCTCGAGGGAGCACTGCACATCGGCGGAGACCGGAACGCCTTCTTCGGGTTCTGGCATCCGCAGGTGAGCAACCACTCCAAGGCCCGCATGATGGAGGGGCTGTGCTCGCCGACCTCACCGACGCCGTATGTGAAGGAGGTGTCGCAGGTGTACTCCGCAGGTTGGCCGCCGGCGTTCTCCGGTGACCTCCACTACTACATGGAGGACTACGACATCCGCGACCGGGCCGCTGAGATCGACACCAGCGCCACCGCCGTACACATCATGAACGGCGAGTACGACTACAGCGGCAGCATCGAGCTGGGCCGTGAGGCCCATCAGGCGATCGCCGGCTCCACCCACACCGAGATGGCCGGTGTGGGGCACTTCCCGATGCAGGAGAACCCCGAAGTGTTCATGGGGTACCTGCTGCCGATACTGGATCGGATCCAAGCCCAGGCAGACTGACACCAGCAGGAAACTGACACAAACAGAACAGGAGAGGTCCGTGGGAGCCCAAATCAAGAACCGGCCGGTGGTGGTGACCGGCGGAGGAAATGGAATCGGAGCGTCGCTGGCACAGCAGGCTGCGCGGCGCGGCGCCGCTCACGTTGTCGTCGTCGACGTGGATCTCGAGGCGGCACAGGCCGTCGCGGAGGGAATCGCCGGACAGGGTGGCGCCGCGACCGCCCGCCGATGCGATATCACAGACGCCGAAGCGGTAGAGAAGCTGGCGCAGTCCATTGCTGTCGAACACGGCACACCCGCTCTGGTATGTGCCAACGCAGGGGTGATGATGCCGGTGTCCCCACTGCTCGACGCTTCTGCGAGCGATGCCGAATGGGTGATCAGGGTCAACGTTGGAGGGACGCTGCACACACTCCAGAGCTTCGGGCGGCTCATGGCCGCAGGCGAGCAACAGGGTTGGCTCATGGCCACCGGTTCGGAACACTCTGTGGGCGTTCCCCACATCAACGGTGGCGCCTACACTGCTTCGAAACATGCAGTGCTCGGGATGTGCGACGTGATGCGGGCCGAACTTCCAGAACACGTCGGGATCAGTGTGCTCTGCCCCGGTCTGACAGCGAGCCGCCTCTGGGACTCGACCCGCCACCGCCCCGACCAGTACGGCGGCAGCGCCGACAACGACCCGGGTACCGGGGCGTTCATGGAACAGATGGGGATGAGCGCCGAGACAGTCGCCCAGCGGGCCCTCGACGCAATCGCAGCCGGCCACTTCCTGATCCCCACCCACTACAACGCACGCGCCTACGCCCAGAAACGAGCCGACGAAATGGCCGAGGCCTTCGACCGCCTAGCCGAGATCGACACCTCCGACTACGACCTGACCACCAGAGTCGTCGAATTCCTGGAGTCGGCCGCGGAGACCCCGGACCACGAAGACACACAAGGGAACTGACAGCCGATTCAAACAGCAAAACTATGGCCGTACCGCCATCGTGTCGGAACGAAAGCCCGTGTTAGGCTCCCTCGCAGTTTGCGAGCGGACCACCCTCGACAGCAACCCCGAACCTAGGAGTCCCCCATGACGCTCAACCCCGGCGACATCAACCTCGCCAGCAACAACGACATGATGAAAGTCGGGGGTGTTCCCTACGAGTACTTCGCGACGCTGAGGCGTGAAGCGCCGGTGTTCTGGAATCCTCCCCCGGCCGACGGGGCAACCATCCGAGACATTGAGAATTACGAGCCCTGCGGTTTCTGGGTGCTCAGCAGGTACGACGACGTCGCCACGGTTTCCAAGGACACCAAGCGCTTCTCTGCATGGGAGAACACCATTCTGTGGGTCGATGTCAAGCAGAGCCCGATGGCCTTGGCCGCGCAGCGAGCTGGCCTGATGGGAATGGACCCGCCCCAGCACACCCAGTTCCGGCGGTTGGTGCAACCCGGGTTCACACCACGGTCGATCGCCGCGATGGAACCCCACATCCGCGAGGAGGCCGAGAAGGTGATCGGGGAGCTGGCCGAGCGCGACCGGGCGGAGTTCGTCTTCGAAGTCGCCGCCGAACTTCCCATGATCCTGCTGTGCGAAATGATGGGTGTACCCCAACACCGCCGCAGCGAGTACCTCGAACTGGGCACCGCCACCGCCAGCTTCGAGTTCAACGAGAACATGGTCGAAGACCAGATAAAGCTGTTCATGCTGCTCGACGACATCGTCAAGACACGCAAGGACGCTCCCGACGACACACTGATCTCGAAGTACGTTCACGGCGAGGTCGACGGACGCAAGCTGGCCGAGAACGAGATCACCCAGTTCTTCCAGACCCTGTCGATCGCGGGCCATGAGACCACGCGCAACACGACCGCCCACTTCGTCCGGCTCATGGACGAACACCCCGACCAGAAGGCCCTGCTGCTCGAAGACCTCGAAGGCCGGTTGCCCAACGCCGTCGAGGAGGTGCTGCGCTTCTCACCGCCGGTGATGCAGTTCTGCCGCACGGCCACCGAGGACGTCACGCTGCACGGCGCCGACATCGCCAAGGGCGACAAGGTCTACATGTCCTACATCTCTGCCAACCGCGACGAAGATGTCTTTGAGGACCCCGACCGCTTCGACATTGAGCGACCGAATGCCAACAAGCACCTCGCCTTCGGCACCGGCGCCCACTTCTGCCTCGGAGCGAGCTTGGCGCGGCTCCAACTCCGCTGCATCCTCAAAGAGCTCTACACCAGGCTGCCCGACATCGAACTCGCCGATGAGCCGACACCGATGTACAGCGTCTGGTTCAACGCGCTGAACGAGATGCCGGTCCGGACCTGTCCCGTGGCGCACACGCGCTGATCGACCACCAGAGCTGGTCGACCACCAGAGCTGATCGACTACCAGAAAGGAGCCAGGAGATGACTAGGCGTTACGGAAACTGGATAAACGGCGAGTGGCGCGACCCAGGGGGCGGCACATGGCTCACCTCCACCAGTCCCGGCACCGACACCGTCGTCTGCGAGATCGCCGAAGGAAACCCCGCAGACGTCGACGCGGCCGTCGGGGCCGCATCGGCTGCGGCCGCGGCGTGGCGCGAGCTGAAGCCGATCGAGCGCGGTCGTCGCCTGATGGCGTTGTCGTCGGCGCTGCGCGAACGGGCGGACGAACTCGGCGACCTCGAGAATCGGGAATCCGGTAAGGCTGCCTTCATGGGACCGATGGAAGTCCACGCGTCGGCAGACTACTTCGAGTTCTACGGCGGCCTCGTCAACCTCGAGGCCGGGGAGATGCTCGACTTGGGTCCGGGGTTTCACAGCTACACCCGACGCGAGCCCTTCGGAGTCGTCGGGATCATCACGCCTTGGAACGTCCCGTTGAACCAGGCAGCACGCGCCGCGTCTCCAGCCTTGGCGGCCGGTAACACGGTGGTTCTCAAACCCTCGGAGATGACGTCGGCGACATCGTTGGAACTCGCCGAGTTGACCGCGGCCGCAGGAATCCCCGATGGGGTGTTCAACGTGGTGACCGGTACCGGACCCGCCACCGGGCAACCGCTTGTCGAGCACCGGTACGTCCGCAAGATCGCCTTCACCGGTTCGCTACGGGTGGGGCGCGAGATCGGCCGCATCGCCGGCGAGAGGATCCTTCCGGCCACTCTCGAGCTCGGCGGCAAGTCCGCCAATATCGTCTTCGCCGACGCCGACATCCCCTCAGCGGTGGAGGGGTCGCTGCGGGCGTTCACGCTCAACACGGGCCAGGTCTGCTCGAACGGCACACGGCTGTTCGTCCAAGCCGACATACACGATTCCTTCGTGGCCGCGATGGTCGACGCGTCACCCCAGTTCGATCCGCTGCTGGGGCAACTCACCACCGAGGCTCAGTTCAACAAGGTGAACGAGTACTTCGAGATCGCGGCATCCGAGGGTGCTGTCGCGGCGACGGGCGGCAGGATGGCCGACAGGTGGAAGCCAGAGATCACGGTTTACACCAACGCCGACAACGACATGCGCATCGCCCGCGAGGAGATCTTCGGGCCGGTGGTGACTGTCATGCCCTTCGACGACGAGGAATCGGCCATCGCCATGGCCAACGACTCTGACTTCGGCCTCGCAGCCGGGTTGTGGACCCGAGACATCTCTCGGGCGCACCGGGTCGCGAGCCGACTCGAGGCGGGCCAGGTGTTCGTGAACACCTGGGGTACCGGCATCGAAACGCCTTTCGGGGGTTACAAACAGAGCGGCATCGGGCGGGAGAAGGGCATAGAAGCGTTGCACCACTACACCCAGCTCAAGACGGTGACGATCGCTCTGTAGTCTCTACGGGCATCCGCTATGGACCGTAACTTCCCCGACTTCGACCGGTCGTTCCTTCCCCAACTCGATGAGGCGTTGCACATCCACGCCGACCGCGTCTGCGCGGTGTTCGGAGACGAGCGACTCACCTACGCCGAGATCGACGCGGAGTCCGCGCGCGTCGCCAACGCTCTGCAGCGCGACGGGTTCATGCCCGGTGACCTCGGCGGGGTCTACAGCACCAACAGCATCGCCGCGTTCGTGGTCGCGCTCGGAATCATTCGGGCGGGCGGGGTCTGGGTACCGTTGAACCCGCGCAACTCACCGGCCACCAACATCGAGATCCTGTCGAGCTTCGGTTGCCGGGCCGTGTTCCACCAACGGGTCTTCGCCGACGCCGCGGCCGCTGCAGCCGAGGCCGTAGGCGACACGATCCTAATCCCCATCGACGGCTTCCCAACCGACCTGTTGAACGCATGGCTCGATGACGTCTCCTCGGTTCCGCCGATCGTGGAGCGCGAGGGCCGTGACACGCTGCTGCTGCCTCAAACCGGTGGCACCACCGGAACACCGAAGGGGGTCATGCTCAGTCATCGCAACTTTGTCGCTTTGGCGTGGGCCGGGCGTCGGCGCTGGGACGGCGAACTCCGCGTGATCCTCTGCGCTGCGCCGATGACCCATGTCGGTGGCCGGGTCGCTCTGATCTCGCTCTGCCTGGGGGTCCGGCTGGTTATTCTCGGAACGCCCGACCCAGCCTCGATCCTCGAGGCGATCGAAACCGAACGCGTAACCGACGTCTTCCTCCCACCGACCGCTATTTACGCCCTGCTCGACCACCCGGCCACGCCGACCACCGACTTCAGTTCGCTGCGCCGTTTCGCGTACGGTTCGGCACCGATCTCAATCCCTCGCCTGCGCCAGGCGTTCGACGTGTTCGGGCCGGTCATGAGCGGCGGGTTCGGACAAACCGAGAGCCCCATCTACATCGCTCAGCGATCCCCCGCTGACCATTTCGTCGACGGCGACACGACCGGAGAGCTTCTCGACGACGCCACCCTGCGCTCTGTGGGAAGGGCGACGATCCTGTCGACCGTCGCAATCGTCGACGACGACGCCGAGCCTGTACCGCCTGGAACCCGTGGCGAGATCGCAGTCAAGGGACCGATGGTGTCGGAGGGATATTTTCAGAACCCACAGGAGACGGCCAAGATCCGCCGCAACGGTTGGCATCTCACCGGCGACATCGGCGTGGAGGACGAGAACGGACGGATCTACATAATCGACCGCAAGAAGGACATGATCATCACCGGCGGTTTCAACGTCTACTCCGGCGATGTCGAACAGGCCCTCCAAGAGATCGACGGCATCGCTGAGGCTGCGGTGATCGGAGTGCCCAGCGACCGTTGGGGCGAAGAGGTTAAAGCTGTCGTCCGACTCGTGCCCGGCACCGAACTCGGCGAGACGGACCTCATCGCTCAGGCCAAGGAGGCTGTCGGGTCGGTAATGGCACCCAAATCGGTGGACTTCGTTGACGAACTCCCCCACACGTCCATCGGCAAGATCAACAAGCGGGCTCTGCGCGCCCGCTACTGGGATGACGCAGGCCGCACCATCTGAACACCGCAGACCAGTTTGCCCTCATCCAGCGGTTTACCGGCCCTCGCAGTTCACTCAGCGCGGTGCGCTCGACGCGGTTCATTCAGCGCCGTTGGGCAGAAACTTAGAGAGTTTCGACGGGTCGGGCGCGCCGCCCGGATCCTGGAAGTTCTGGGCGATGATCCCGTCGGGTCTGACGAGGACCACGGAGTCTGGCTCATACAGGCCAGGTGGGATGTCCGTTGGAAGCTGGCGGACTACGAGCGGCACACCACCCGACGGCACCTCGGCGAGGGCCTCCTCCCATGCGGTGCGGGAACACTCCGGCCCGAGCAGCAGCACGTAGGAGGACCCGTACCAGTCGAGAACCGACTCGGAGTGCTCGGCGTCGACCCACACATGGGGAGCGCGACGACCGGACCGGACCAGCGGCACGAAACCGGGGCTCGGATCCTCGAGGCGCGGCGCAGGTTCTGAATTGGGCGCGATGAGGTCCGACGACATCTCGAAGCCGAGCAGCAGGTGGTCGTAGTCGGCGTACTGATGGGTCGCCCTGATGTGCTCGGCGATGTCATCGCCCCTCAGGTGACCGATCATCATCGCGCCCATATAGTCGGTGGTTGCGACCCCGTGGTCGATCCGCTCCACGGCGATGGGTCGATGCTCGGTCTCGTAGGTCTCGAGAATCGACGCGGGGGCCAGTCCCCGCACGACGTAGGCCACCTTCCACGCCAGGTTGCGTATACCTGCGAACCCGGTGTTGTTGCCCATCCCTCCAGTGGGAACCGACACGTGCGCCGCATCGCCGGCAAGGAAGATGCGACCGGAGCTGAACTGTGTCACACAGCCAGGGGTCGGCTGCCACATCCGCATGCTGAGGATCTCGAACTCGACGTCATCGTCGGTGCCGAGCGCCAGCCGGATGCGATGTCGTGCGGCTTCAGCCGAGATCAGATTCTCGTCGCTCACAACAACCTGACAGCGCCACCGCCGACGCCCGTCGAGAGCCTGGAAGATGACGAGGCCCTCAGGGGTCGTGGTGTACAGCAGCGATCCCTTGCGGTCCCCCACATACTCGTTGAGATCAGCATGGAAGATGACGTCTTGGGAGAAAACCGGTCGCGGCTCAGCCTCGAGGTGGGTTCCGATCACCTCACGAGTGCTGCTACCGGGTCCGTCGGCCCCGATGGTGTACTGCGCAGTCACCGACTCGCGCGCATCGGTCAACGTGTCGCGCAGGGTCAGGTGGGTGGCGTCGTCGGTCTGGGTCAGGTCGATGGCCTCAGTGTCGAAGCGGACCGTGATCATCGGATCGTCGACAACCCGGTTCATCAACGCAGCCTCGACCTCGTCCTGCGCGGTCATCACCGGGATGCACGGGCTGTTCGGCCCTTCAACGCTGAGGAAGGTGGGGCTCGGGATGTTCGCGTACGGTTCGTCGGCAAGGCTGTCGGCCCAGCGGTTGTAGGCAGTCCAAGCCGGCCCGAGACCCGTGGCCTCCACCGCCTTGTCGACACCTAACTCGCGGAAGAGTTCCATGGTGTTGGTATCGACGAAACGGGAGCGCGGATGGTCGTTGAGCTCACTGCGACGCTCCACCAGAAGCGCCGACACGCCATGGCGCGACAGCAGCAGCGCTGCGGTGATCCCGATCGGCCCGCAGCCGATGATGCAGACAGGAACCTCGATCATCGTTTCTCCCACTCCGACTGTCTCATTGTCTGTTTCACGGTCTATTGCACGACCTCACACTACGACACGATCCTCACCAGCGCGCGAGGCTAGCTGAGCACCACCGGTTGAGATTCGATTTCCAGTCGCCCATGATTGAGTTCGGGGAGCACATGGCGGGCGAACAGGTCACACTCGGCAAGGTGGGGGTAGCCCGACAGGATGAACGCGCTCATTCCTGCGTCGGCCAGCTCGAGGATCGTGTCGCGCACCTGGTCGGGGTCGCCGACGATCGCCGCTCCGGCACCGGAACGGGCCCGGCCCACTCCCGTCCACAGATGGCGCGAGGCATATCCCTCCTCGTCGGCACCTTCACGCAGCTCTGCCTGACGGGCAACTCCTGCGCTCTTCGAGTCGAGTGACCTAGCCCGAATCTCGGCACCGGTTGCATCATCGAGCCTGGAGAGGAGGCGCCGCGCCGCCGCCCGAGCCTCCTCCTCGGTCTCCCGAACGATCACGTGGGAGCGCCATCCGTAGGCAAGGGTGCGGCCGTAGACAGCTGAACGGGCGTCCATGTCGGCCTTCACCTTCTCCACGCCTGCGACGACGTCGGGCCACATCAAGAAGACGTCCGCGGCCCGAGCCGCGCACTCCCGAGCCGCCTCGGACAGTCCCCCGAAGTAGTACGGCGGACACCCGGAGCCCTCGACGGCAATCCGCGGCGGTTCCAGGGTCAGGTCCAGGAACTCGCCGCGAAAATCGACAGGGCGGCCGTCGAGCAGCTCTCGGATCACGTGCATGTACTCGGTACTGCGGCGGTACCGGGGTTCAGATGCCATGGTCTCGCCGGGTAGGTCGCTGCTGATGATGTTGATCGTCAGGCGATCTGACGCGATCTGCTGCAGCGTCGCCGCCTGGCGGACGACCTGAGGGGCGACGAACTCACCCATGCGGACCGCTAGCAGCAGGCGGATCTGTTCGGTGCGGGTGGCGATCGCCGCGGCGAAGGCGGCGTTGTCTATCCCCAGCGCATAGCCCGAGGGCAACAGGACATTGTCGTAGCCGTGTCGATCGGCAGCGGCGACGATCGAAGCGCAATGGTCCCACGAGCTCTGCAGCGCAGTGTCTGGAACTCCCAGGAACTCGTAGTCGTCGTCGCAAAGCGCCGAGAACCATGCGACCTCTATCGGCTCTCGGCCGGTGATTGCCGAACTCATGGAAGCGGAACCCCTTCGGACGCTTCGATGACCCGGTAGCACTCGGCGCGGCTCAGCGAAACGTCCGCAGCGCCGGCGAGGTCGGCCATGCGGTCAGTGTTCTGAGTGCCGACCACGACCACCGGCGAGCACGGATGGGCCAGCACGAAGGCCGCCAGGATCACTGCCCTCGACACGCCGTGGTCTGCAGCCAGTTCGTCGAGCACGGCGACCAAAGAGGCTTCGGTACCCTTGACCTCGGAAGCTGCGGCCGTCAAACTGCCGCCTCCGAGCGGGCTCCAGGCCACCGCCATGCGTTGGTCACGCATGCACTGGTCAAGCGTGCCGTCGCGCAGGGCGAGCAGATGGGCGGCCGAGAACTCAACCTGGTTGGCGGCCACTGGTACTTCGGCGGGAAGGTGTGCCATCAGGGCGTCGATCTGGGCGACCGTGTGGTTCGACACGCCGACGGCTGCCAGCTTGCCCATAGTCACCAGGCCAGCCAACGTTTCGGCGACGTCGGCCGGGTGGGTGAACATGTCGGGCCGGTGGACGTACCAGAGGTCGACGCGCTCAACACCAAGCCGCGATAGCGAAGCGTCCACAGCCGACTCAAGATAGGCGGGGCTGCTGTCGTAGGGAACTCCCGGATCTATGCCGCCCTTGGTGGCCAGCACCATCTCCTCACGCAACCCTGGGGACTGCGCCAGCACACGTCCGATAATCGTCTCGCTGAGTCCGAATGCGCTGCCTCCCCAGTCGAGTCCGTAGACGTCGGCGGTGTCGATCATGTTCATTCCCAGCGACAATGCCGTCTCCATCCGACGGCGTGCCTCGCTGACGTCGTCGGTCACCAAGCGCCAACATCCCCATGACAGAGGGCCCACTCGGCGCCCGTCCGGTAATAGTCTCGAATCAGTTTTCATGGACCTTGCCTAGCATGAGCCGATGACAGAAGCGACGAATCGCCCTGAACTTGACACCAACAATGGAGCCGACCACGACGTTGTCCGTTACGGCGTGATCGGCACGGGAATGATGGGTTGTGAACATATCGCCAACATCGGCGCGGTCAAAGGTGCCGTCGTCAGCGCTGTGTGTGACCCCCACGAACCCTCGCTGGCCAAGGCTCGGGTGGCGGCACTCAAAAGCGATGGCGCCGTTGCCCCGGTCGAGTTCAGTGACGTTCGGGAGCTGATAGACAGCGGCCTGTGCGACGCGGTCGTGATCGCCACGCCAAACAATCTCCATGTCACTCCCCTGCTCGACGCGATGGCCGCCGGCCTGCATGTGCTTGTCGAGAAGCCACTCTGCACAACGCTCGAGGACTGTCGAGCCGTGGTCGAGGCTGGCCGCTCGCACAAGGCGGTCGCCTGGGTCGGCCTCGAATACCGCTACATGCCGCCGGTGGCTCGGCTCGTGGCGGAGGTCCGTTCAGGCACGGTGGGCGAGTTGCAGATGGTGTCGATCCGTGAGCATCGTTTCCCGTTCTTCGAGAAGGTGGGCGACTGGAACCGTTTCAGTGCCAACACCGGGGGCACCCTCGTCGAGAAGTGCTGCCACTACTTCGACTTGATGAACCTGCTGGTCGGTGAGCGACCGACCCGTGTCTTCGCATCAGGCGGCCAGGACGTCAACCACCTCGACGAGTACTACAACGGCAGACGCAGCGACATCCTCGACAACGCCTTCGTCATCGTCGACTACGCCAACGGCGTACGCGGCATGGTCGATATCTGCATGTTCGCGGACGCCACCAAAAACCAGGAGGAGGTGGTGGCTGTCGGCGATGCCGGCAAGGTCGAGTCGATGCTCCCCGACTCGACCATTCGGGTGGGCCGCCGCGGCGAGCACTGGGTCGGAAGTGTCTGCGAGGAGACCGTCGTGGACTCCAGGATCAAGTACACCGGCGGCCACCACGGGGCTTCCTATCTCGAACATCTGGGTTTCTTAGAGGCGATCCGGTCTCAAGGAGAGCCCGAGGTGAGCCTCGAGGACGGAATGTGGGCCGTGGCGGTGGGAGTCGCCGCCCACAAGTCGATCGAGCAGGGCTGTGCCGTCGAGGTCAGCGTCGACGCCTGAGACTCCCGGCGCTCCTGTGACTGCGATGCGTCTGGAATACCCGACTTGGGCGTAATCGCCTACCCTGCAGGGATGGACATACGAGAAATTTCTGACCACCTGGAGATACAGGCACTGATCACTCGCTACAGCAAGGCGGTGGACCGCAAGGACTGGGACCTCTACCGCTCCGTGTTCACCGAGGACGCATTCATCGACTACACGTCTGCCGGCGGGACCGCCAGTGGGCTGGAGGAGATGGTCGCCTGGCTCGACGAGGCCCTCGCCCAGTTTCCGGCGACACAACACCTGGTCGCCAACTTCGACATCGACGTCGACGGTGACCGCGCAACCGCGGAGGTGATGTTCCACAATCCGATGGTCATGCCCGACAAGTCTGCCTGGCAGACCGGAGGTTGGTACCACCACGACCTGGTCCGCACCGTCGATGGTTGGCGCAGCTGCAAGCTGATAGAGGAATCGGCCTACTTCAGCGGTATGCCTGCCAACCTCACCGAGCCGCAATGAACGGGGCTTCAACGGCCGCAACAGCCGTGGGCGAAACCACCAGGGGCGGGCCGCTGCACGGCATAAAGATCGTGGAGCTGTCGGTGGCCCTTACCGGGCCGCTGGCCGTCGGGATGCTGGTCGACCAGGGTGCCGAGGCGATCAAGATCGAGTTGCCTGGCTTCGGGGACCAGGGCCGTTACGTGGGCGTCAACAAGGCTGGCATCTCCGCCATGTACCAGGTCTGCAACCGCGGCAAGCGGGCGATAGCGGTCGACACCCACGACGAACGTGGCCGCGACATCGTGCTCGACCTGGTGGCCGACGCCGACCTGTTCGTGCAGAACATGCGTCCCGGTGCGCTCGATCGGATGGGTCTCGGTACAGAAGACCTGCACGCCCGCAACCCTGACCTGGTCATCGCCGCGCTGTCAGGCTTCGGTCAGACCGGCCCCTATGCCCATCGCCGTGTCTACGACTCGGTGGTGCAAGCCCAAGCGGGGCTGGCGGCCTCGCAGATGGGTCTGCACGACGATGAACCGGCCTTCCTTCGCCAAGTCGCTGCCGACAAGATCACCGCCTACACCGCCTGTCAGGCCATAACCGCTGCCCTGTTGGCCCGCGAGCGCGGCGCCGGAGGCCAGGTGGTCGAGTGTTCAATGCTCGATTCGGTCATCAGTTTCCTGTTCGCCGATGCCGCAGGTCACGAGATACTGCTCGACAACGACATGCCCCATGTGTCGCAGTCCTTCGCGGCGCAGCAGAAGGCGATGCGGCTGCTCGACGGGTTCATCGTGGTCACGCCGGTGACCGACGCCGAGTTCCACGGCATCGCCGCCTCATTCGACGTCGACTCATCGAATCCGCTGCTGGCGACGATGGCTGACCGGGTGCAGAACAAGGAGGAGATGAGCGCCTTGATGCGCGAGGTCTACGCCTCAGCAGCGACCAGAACGTTGGCGGAGGCGACAGCAGCGATGGAGTCCAACGATGTGCCCTTCGGTGTGGTGCTCGGCGTGGACGAGGTTGCCGACGACCCACAGGTGACACACAACGAGACCTTCACAACACACCAGAGCCCGCTGTTGGGGAGGGTTCAACAGCCGCGCCCCCCGGCGCGTTTCTCCGAGACCCCGGCTGAGATCCGTTCGCCCGAGGCGCCTGCGCTCGGTGCCCACACAGACGAAGTCCTGACCGCGTACGGCTGGGGCGACCGCCTTGAAGAGCTCCGCGAGGCCGGTGTGATCCAGTGAGCCCGCTGAGCACCGCCGATGAGCACCGCGTTGCGGTGAACACCTCGTTGCAGTGAACACTGTCCGATGAGCACCGAAGACCGGGTCGCGGCCGACCGCGCCCGGTTCCAGCAATGGGCACGCTACGCCCGCGAGCACGGCGAATCTCCCGCGATCGCCGCGGCCACGGTGGTGCTGCTGCGCAACGCGGACGACGGCGTTGAGACTCTGATGTTGCGCAAGAACTCGAGGATCGCCTTCGGAGGCATGTGGGTGTTTCCGGGCGGGCGGGTAGACGACAGCGACCGCGTCGACGCCGACGGGGCAGCCCTTGACGATCTGGCCGCTGCTCGCAATGCAGCAGCGCGTGAGGCCCATGAGGAGGCCGAGATAGAAGTCGATCCTGGCTCCATGGTGATCTTCGCTCACTGGATTCCGCCGGTTGCCGCACCGAAACGCTATGCCACCTGGTTCTTTGCTGCGCGCGTCGACGACAGGCGCGAGGATGAGAGCGACGTGAAGATCGATGAGGGCGAGATCGTCGAGGGAGAATGGATGACTCCGGAAGCCTGCCTGAAACGGCACCACGAAGGCGAGATCGAGCTGGCACCGCCGACTTGGGTAACCCTCGACACCCTTCGTGGCCGCGAGAGCGCGCAAGCCGCGCTGGCCTACCTGAATGCCCGCACGCCTCGGCACCACGCGACCCGCATCGGCAACTCTGAGCAGGGGCCCATAGCCATGTGGGCGGGCGACGCCGGCTATGAGGCCCACGATGCTGCCCTGCAGGGCTCCCGGCATCGGCTGGAGATGTTCCCCGACGGCTACCGCTACGTAGACACGCTTGAACAGGACACACCAGCACAAGATTCGGAGACTCTTCAGCCGTGATCAGCGGACTCACCACTGCCCAGGTCAACGAACGGGTCGCCAAGGGGCTCATCAACGACGTGCCGGACGCCCCTGTCCGAACCTTCTCCCAGATCGTCAAGGCCAACGTCCTGACCCCGGTCAACGGCATTATCGTCACGCTGCTGGCGCTGATTCTGGTAGCCGGGTTCCCCGCCGACGCGTTGTTCGCCGGTGTGGTGGTGAGCAACAGTGTGATCGGCATCGCCCAGGAACTGCAGGCCCGCCGAACCCTCAACGCCCTCGCTGTCCTGTCCGCACCCAAGGCCCGGGTCCGCCGTGACGGGGAGGGCTCTGAAATCGCGGTCAGCGGGGTGGTGGCTGACGACGTGCTGGAACTCGCGTCCGGCGATCAGGTTGTCGTCGACGGTGAGGTGATCTCCGCTCTGGGCCTGGAGGTCGACGAGTCGCTGCTCACCGGTGAGGCCGACCCGGTCGAGAAGACCACCGGCAGCGAGGTGTTGTCGGGTTCGTTCGTCTCTGCGGGCTCGGGCCTCTACCGGGCCACCCGTGTGGGCGCGGACTCCTACGCTGCCAAGCTGTCAGAGGATGCCCGCCGTTTCGAGCTGGCCCACAGTGAGTTGCGGCGCGGGGTCAATGTCATCTTGCGTTGGCTCTCCTTCATCATCCCGCCGACGGCTCTGCTGCTGCTGCTGCGTCAGCTCGATGCCCTCGACTTGTGGCAGGACGCCCTGCAGGCAACGGTCGCTGCGGCTGTCGCCATGGTTCCCGACGGCCTGGTGCTGCTCACCTCGTTGAGTTTCGTCACCGGGGTGATCGCTCTGGCGCGTCGCCGGGCGCTGGCCAAGGAGCTCGCCTCGGTCGAGTTGCTGGCCCGTGTAGACACCCTGTGCCTGGACAAGACCGGCACGATCACTACCGGCGAGATTTCTCTGGGCTCTGTGGAGCCGCTCGGTTCGTTCAGCGCGCAACATGTCGCGGAGGCTCTCGGGGCGTTGGCAGGGGCCGATCCCGCGCCCAACGCCACCCTCGCCGCGATCGCCGCGAACCATCCGGAGCCACAGGATTGGACGCTGACGGAGAGCCTGCCCTTCTCGTCGGCCCGCAAGTGGGCTGCAGCGTCGTTCGCAGGGCGCGGCTGCTATTTCCTGGGCGCGCCCGACATCGTCTTTGGCGACAGTGACACCACCGGACGGGAGCGGGCAGCCGAGATCGCTGCAGCCGGAACCAGGGTGCTCCTCGTGGCCCGTTCAAGCGAGCCCTGGGACGGCGAGTCCCTGCCGTCGACGGTCGAGGGTGTGGCCCTGGTGCATCTCGAGGACACCGTACGCAGCGACGCCCCCGAGATCCTGGCGTTCTTTCGTGATCAGGGCGTTGCGCTCAAAGTGATCTCCGGCGACAACCCTGCGACCGTTGCCGCGGTCGCCCGCCGCGCCGGGATCAGCGGGGCCGACTCCTTCATCGACGCACGATCCCTTCCGAGCGAGTCTGCAGGCCTCGCCGACGCCCTCGAGGCCAACACCGTGTTCGGTCGGGTCACGCCGCATCAGAAACGGGCGATGGTCCACGCGCTGCAGGGCCGGGGTAGGACCGTGGCGATGACCGGCGACGGCGTCAACGACGTGTTGGCGCTCAAGGACGCCGACATGGGCATCGCCATGGGGTCAGGGTCCTCGTCGACCCGGGCCGTCGCGCAGCTGGTCCTGCTCGACAACAAGTTCTCGACACTTCCGAGGGTGCTGGCCGAGGGCCGCCGTGTCATCAACAACATCGAGCGGGTCGCCAACCTGTTCATCACCAAGGCCGCCTACGCGGTGCTGCTCACCGCCCTGGTGAGCATCGCAGGCTCGCCCTTCCCGTTCCTTCCCCGCCAACTCACGCTGATCGGCACCTTCTCGATCGGCGTCCCGGGGTTCTTCTTGGCTCTGGCCCGCAACGATGCGCTGGTTCGACCCGGTTTCCTGAGACGGGTGCTGCGCTTCTCGCTTCCCGCCGGCTTCATTGCCGGCGCGGTGACCTACGCGTTGTACGAGGTCGTGAGACGCATGGACGACGTGTCACTGGCCGAGGCTCGGACGGCCTCCACCGCTGCCCTGCTGGCGATCGTGCTGGTGATCCTGGTGCTCGTCAGCCTGCCCCTGAAACCGGCCAAGATCGCCCTGCCGATCGCGATGACCGGTGTCTATCTGTTGACGCTCTTCTGGTCATTCCCACGCGACTACTTCGAGTTGGACCTGCCACCGAGCCCAGCCTGGGTAGCGGTGGCCATAGCCTCCGTCATCGGCGCTGTCGCCGTGACCGTCACCACCCACCTCCTCGACGAGTGATCTTCAGTAACACTTCTCGGGAATACACTGGTTGCCGATGCTTCCTGAGATAACGCCCATGCCGCCTCGCGCTGAGTGTGTGCTGCCCTGGGAGGGGCCGGTGAGCGATACGGTGGCGACGGTCGGCGGGGCCCGTTCGGAATGCGGCGACACGTTCGTGGTGGACAGTGGGGAAGACCGCTACCTGTTCCTGTTCTCGGCTGTGGGGCTCCGCAGCTTCTACGCGGTGCCTGAAGAACGGGCCAGCAAAGGAATCGCGGACTGGAAGATGCTGACCCGCAAGCTGCCCGACGAGCTGTTCGAGGGTCGCCGCACGCTGCCCCACGAGTTGTTCGGCCGGGTCGCCGTCGCCGGTTACCTCGACGCGCTGGAGGAGGCCATCGCGCTGCAACTCTTTGAGTTGGACTCGCCGTGCGAGGTGGACCTTTTCGTGTTCTCGCGTCTGCTGGGACACCGGTTGGGCCTGGCGAGTTGGGCGGGCCGCGAGATCCTGCACACTCCCCGGCTCGACGAACTGATCACAGCGCTTGATGCACTCGACGGGTCCGAGGCGTTCGTGAGGCCCGCGCTCATGGCTTCGGTGGCCCTTTCCGACAAGGCTGCCGAGCGTGAGGCGATGGCACTGGCTGAGGAGATCCTGATCGAGACGATCAGTTCGCGGGCCGCACCCGGTGATGACCTTCTGGGGACAGTCGTTGAGCGATGGGGGGACATGACCGTCGCCGAGAACGCTCAGGGTGCCGCTCGCGATGTGATCCTGGTTCACATCGCTTCAATGTCGAACATGTTCGCCGCGCTGGGTTGGTCGCTGGTCCACCTGGTGGAGCATCCCGAGGTGTTGGCGCGGGTACGGCCCGACTCGGGTCGTGAGTTCGACACAGACCTGGCGTCGCGCTGCGTGTTGGAATCGATCCGGATCGCCCAGCGCTCGATCATGCTGCGAGCCGTGCTCGAACCTGTGGTCATAGACGACGGTTCCGTCCTCTACAGCGTGTCTGCGGGGGCGACGCTGGCGACGTTCCTGCCGCTGACCAACCTGGTCGGCGCACCGGGACTCGACCGTTACGACCCCGACCGCTGGCGGGGACGCCAGTTCGTCTCGCCGGAGGGGCTGCCCGAAGAGGCGATCACCACCTTCGGCCACGGCCCGCATACCTGCCCCGCCCGGCCGTTCTCGACGACCGCCATCGTCCGCGTCATCGAGCGCCTGTTCCGGGCCTTCGACCTTGAGCGCCGCTTTGAAGACGCCCGGCCCCTGCCCGGCCAGATCGGAGGCGTCGCCCGCGCCGACGGCCCCTGCAACGTAATGGTGACCCCCCGCTCGGGTGCCTAAAATCGGGGTACGTACGAGTTGAAAGACCTGCTTAAGAGGCCGAGCGGATTGATCCCGCACTCGGCTGTGACCGAACGAGACCGTGGCCCGAGCGGCCCGTGAACGCAGTGAACAAGAGCGGGAGACAGCAGGTCTCGACGCACCGCCATTTTCAATCCGCGCACGTTCTAGGGACTGGTGTCGAAGTGCTGCAAATCGCCGCTAACGTGCCCACTTCTGACCCATAGGGAATGTGAAGGGTGAACGTTGTGGTCCGTGTTACCAGAAGTCTGGGTCGGTTGTTTGTCACGTTGCTTGCTTGCCTTGGTCTGGTGGCGACGCTCACGACTGGGGCACTCGCTCAAGACGGCGATGGTTTCGATCTTGGTGAGGGTCTTGCGCCACCTGCGCTGCCCGGCCAGGGCGGCCTTACCTATCCCAATCTCGGTTCGGCTCTCAGCGGCCTCGCGGATGACCCGCTTGGTTTGCAATACGGTGCCGATTTCCTCTGGGGAGGCGGCTCAGGGGATGGCGGTTCAGGCAACGGCGTTGCCGCCTCGCCGTTCCAACCCGGCGACACCTGGAGTCACACCGCTTCGATGCTGGCGCTGTCGATCATCGTCGACGGCGACGTCGGGCGCGTCGTCGATCTGATCAACGCCAGCGGCGGCGATGTCCGCAACGTGCTTGGCAGCTACATCGAGGCTTATGTGCCGCCGTCCGCGCTGGCCCGGTTGGCGCGCACACCCGGGGTGAGCTGGGCGCGAGAGATGCCGCGGCCCATGCAGGCTAGGGGTACGGTCACCAGCGGTGGTGTCGCGCAGCACCTCGCCGGTGCTTGGCACGACGCCGGGATCAAGGGTCAGGGCGTCAAGATCGGCGTGATCGACGCGCCGAGCGGGGCTACGGCCAAAGATGGTTTCACTGGAGCGCCCGCACTGTTGGGCACCGATCTGCCGAGTGCCGTCACCGCTAGGTGTTACACCGATACAGGCAAACACACGAGCAACATTGCTGATTGCTCTGCCGCGGGCGGCAACGACCACGGCACCATCGTGGCCGAGACGGTGATGGACGTGGCCCCCGAGGCCAGCCTCTACATCGCCAACCCGCCTTCGTGGGGCGATCTCCGCAGCACGGCCGAGTGGATGCACGCGCAGGGTGTCCAGGTCATCGTCTACTCCATCTTGTGGGCGTTTCACGGTCCGCCCAATGGCACCAGCCCCTACACCTACGGCCCGCTCAACACGGTGAAGTGGGCGGCCGACAATGGCATCGTCTGGGTCAACGCAGCCGGCAACCAGCATAAAGGCACTTGGTACGGCCCCTTCACCGATGCCGACACCGACACCGTTCACGAGTGGAGGCCCGGTACGGAAGACCAGTATCTCGACTTGCAGCCGGGCGAGAGCGCGCGCGTGTACATCCGCTGGGACGACACGTGGGGCGGTGCCGACGACGACCTTGCCCTGATGGTCGTGAGCAAACCCGGCCAACCCGATGAGAAAGTCATTGCGACATCGAACGACCCGCAGACGGGAGACACCCTTCACACGCCCCGCGAGAAGGTCACAATCCCCACCAACAAAGGATCGCAAGAAATCACCGTCGCTTTGAGGGTCAAGTCGATGGACGGGTCCAAGCCCAGTTGGATTCAGCTCGTCACCTGGGGCGGCACCCTCGGAACACACTCAGACGGCTACAGCATTCAGTCTCCTGCGGACAGCCCGCATCCCGGCATGCTGGCCGTGGGGGCCGGCAGTCCGGTGGGGGTTTACAACTACAGCAGCCGCGGGCCGACACCCGACGGCCGCGTAAAGCCCGACATCGTCGGCGCGGCCGGTACGCTGACCGCCACGCGCGGCGATCGCTACTTCCACGGCACCAGCGCAGCAGCGCCGCATGTCGGCGGCCTGGCCGCGCTCGTTGTCCAGCAGAACCCCACCTTCGCCCCGACAGAGGTCACCGGTTACCTCAAGACGCACGCGCTTCGGCACGACCCCTGGCAGAAAGCCACCTGGCCGAACAACACCGAGGGGTACGGATCCGCGCAACTGCCCTCGCCCAGTTGCGCTGAAGACCTCAACGGGGATCTCAACGGTTCGCGAACCACATCGGGCACCTGGACCAGTCGGTACGCCGAGGGATTGAAGAATGACTGCGCCTCGGCCGTCGACTCCGCCAAGCGCAGCCGTTACTACAACATCAGGGTTTTGCAGGAGTCGACGGTGTCGATCGACCTGTCGTCGAGCGTCGATTCGTATCTCAACTTACGCAGCGGCTACAACGCTCAGCAGGGCGCTGCGCTGCACAGCGATGACAACACCGGTACCGGCAACAACGCCCGGATCAGCGCCACACTCGCAGCAGGCACCTACACGATCGAAGCGACCACCGCCGCGAATTATCGGTCTGGTGCGTTCTCGCTTGCTGTCAGCGGCCTCGCCGCAACACCTGAAGTCAGTCTCAGCGGCGGCGATGACATCACCGAGGGTTCCAATGTCCGCTTCACCTTGACCGCCAGCCCGATACCGAGTTCGCCGCTGCCGGTCAAGGTGCAGGTCTCGGTAAAAGGCGACTACGGGGTGACACCCAGCACGCGCACGATCAACATCCCGACCAGCACCGGCAGCACCGACCTCGTCCTCACCACTTCCAACGACGCTGTCGCCGAGGTCAACGGTGCGATCACCGCGACGCTTGTCAAAGGCGCGGGCTACGACGTGTCGTCGAGTGAGTCGGTAGCCACTGTCGGCGTGAACGACAACGACAACTACAGCTGTCACGACATCGTCACCGGCGACGGCTCCATCGACAGCGCGTTGGTCACGAACTGCAAGCAGAGCTTCTACTCAGAAGACAGCAAGCGGTACGGCCGTTTCTACTCGTTCGAGATTGCCCAAGACAGCGGTGTTGTCATCGAGATGGAGTCGACGGAACTGAATCCCTATCTCATGTTGCGTCAAGGCAAGGACGCACGAGCTGGGACGCCCCTGTATTTCAATGACAACGCGGGAGAATCACAGAACCCGCCCGGCACGGCCCTCTACTTGAACGCCCGCATCGCCGAAGGACTCAGCGCCGGATGGTACACGATCGAGGCATCATCGCTCGATCACGAAGAGACCGGCACCTTCAAGATGCAGATCCGGGGCTTGAGCCCGCAGACATCGGTACCGGTGATCAGCATTACCGACGGCACCGACATCACCGAAGGCGAAGATGCCAGCTTCACCCTCACCGCCTCCCCCGCGCCTGCGGACGACCTTAACGTGGTCGTCTCTGTCACAGGAGGGGAATTTGTGACGACGGGCTCGCGGACGGTCACCATTCCCGCCACGGGCAGTGCCACCTTGACGGTTCACACAGACAACGACGACGTATTCAAGACCGACGGTGCCATCACCGCGTCGATCAACAACGGCAACGGTTACGCCGTGTCCTCGACAATCTCGGTATCGGAGCGCACCGGTGCCGGCATTGCGACGGTCAACGTTGCCGACGATGACGGAGGAATCTGCACCGAAGCGCTAACGTCCGACGGCAACGTCTCAGGGACATGGGCCAATAATTGCAAATCCCTGAAGCGTGCGGAAGGCGTGGGCGCCAATGCCCGCTACTACATCTTCGAGTTGGAGCAGTCGAGCAAAGTCACCATCGACCTCACGTCATGGTCCAACACCTATTTGTTCCTGCGCTCAGGAAAGAACCCCCGAAGCGCTGCGGCCATCCATGAGGACAACGGTGTCAGAGGAAACAGGAATCACTCCCGCATCAGCGAGACGCTCGCGGCAGGCTGGTACACCATCGAGGCGACCACCTTCGCGTACGGCAGAACGGGCGACTTTTCGCTGACCATCAGCGGCTTGGCATCGCAACCAACTGAACCCGAGATCAGCATCGCGGCTGGCGGCGGTGTGACCGAGGGTGCTGCTGCGAGCTTCACGGTCACCGCGTCTCCCAAGCCTGCGGCTGATCTGGACGTGACGATCAGTGTGTCGCAGAGCGGTGACTACGGCGCGACGACGGGATCGAGGACAGTCACGATTCCGACGTCTGGTTCCAAAACCTTCACAGTCGCAACCACGAACGATTCGGCCGACGAGGCAGACGGTTCGGTTACTGTGGCGTTGTCCGCCGGTTCGGGCTACACGATCTCGGCAACGAAGAGCGCCGCGACGGTAGCCGTGTCTGATGATGATGTGCCCGAGATCAGTATCGCTGCGGGCAGCGGCGTTGCTGAGGGTGCTGCTGCGAGTTTCACACTGGCTGCGACGCCCAAACCTGCGGCTGATCTGGACGTGACGATCACGGTCTCTCAGAGCGGCGATTTCGGTGCGACGACGGGTTCGCTGACAGTGACGATCCCAGCAAGTGGATCCAAGGCTTTCACTATCGCAACGACGAACGACTCAGTTGATGAGGCGGACGGCTCGGTTACTGCGACTCTCAACACGGGCATCGGCTACACGGTGTCTTCGGGGAGTGCGACAGCGACGGTTGCGGTTTCAGACGATGACGATGATGGTGGTGGGTGCGGTGTGGTGTTGCCGGATGATGCGGTGTCGGTGTCTGAGGTGGCTGCTTGGCGGGACGCTTTGTCAACTGCTGCTGCTGCGGGGATTAAGCGGTTCAATCGTGTGCTGGCTGCGCTTGGTGTTGATACTGGTGAGACGCCGATGACTGCTGCACAGGCTCAGGGTGTGGCTGATTGGTTGGGGAACACGCGTTGGGATCGCATTGCGCGCACTTTGGTGGCGGTGGAGCAGGCTCAGTGCGGCGACACCAAGGACGACCTGGATGAGCCGCAGATCAGCATTGCGGCTGGGGGTGGTGTGACGGAGGGTGCTGCTGCGAGCTTTACGGTGACTGCGTCGCCGACGCCTGCGGCTGATCTGGACGTGACGGTCACAGTTTCTCAGAGCGGGGATTTCGGTGCGACGACGGGTTCGAGGACGGTCACGATTCCGGTGTCTGGTTCGGAGACGTTCACAGTCGCAACCTCGAACGACACCGCCGACGAGGCGGATGGTTCGGTGACTGCGACGGTGGCAAGCGGTACGGGCTACGCGGTTTCGGCGACGAAGAGCGCGGCGACGGTGTCGGTGTCTGATGATGACGATCCGTTGCCGGTTGTTAGTATTGTCGGTGGTTCTGCGGTGACTGAGGGCGCCAATGCGATCTATACGCTCACGGCCAGTCCCGCACCGGCGGCGCCTTTGACGGTGAATCTGACGGTGTCTCAGAGCGGCGATTTCTACGTGGGGACTGGTCCGACGACTGTTCAGATCGCGACGTCGGGAACCCACACGCTGAGCCTCGGCACCAGCAACGACAGCATCGACGAATCTGACGGTTCGGTTACCGCCACGATCAACACAGGCACGGGTTACACGGTGTCGTCCACGCAGAGCGCAGCAACGGTGGCGGTGTCTGATGATGACGACCCGCCGCCGCCTCCGCCTGTGCCTGCGGGTTGTGTTTCTGATGAGGTGTTGGGGTTGGCGCGTGACTATTTCGACCTGAACCAACATCGCGCGCCGAGTTTTGGTCGTAACTGGCGTCGGGTGTTGGTGGCGTTCGGTGATGTGGTCGATGATCAGTTGACTGCGTTCACAGCGGCTGAGGCTCTTGAGGGTGAGCAGGTCTGGTTCGGGTGGAAGCCGTTCCGCGAAGCGTTGGAGTGCATCGAGGCAGCCCAGCAGCCGACGGATCCGCAGATCAGTATCACCGCGGGCAGCGCCGTCACTGAGGGGACCGCGGCGTCGTTCACGCTCACCGCGTCACCGGCACCGACTGCTGCGTTGACCATTGACGTGACCGTCGCCCAAACAGGTGATTTCGGTGCGGCGACCGGAACACGGACTGTGACGATCCCCACCAGCGGCAGTTACACGTTGACTGTCTCCACGACTGGTGACAGCGTCGATGAGGCTGACGGGTCAGTAACCGTGTCGGTCGATGCCGGTACTGGTTACACAGTGTCGTCTTCGGCTGGTTCGGCGGTGGTGGCGGTCGCGGATAATGATGTGCCTGAGGTCAGTGTCACGGCAGGCAGCGGCGTGACTGAGGGTGGGGACGCGTCGTTCACGGTGACTGCGGCCCCGACGCCTTATGCGGCGTTGTCTGTTGATGTGACAGTTGCCCAGAGCGGAGATTTCGGTGTGTCGACCGGAACACGGACTGTGACGATCCCCACCAGCGGCAGTTACACGTTGGCTGTCTCTACTGTTGGTGACAGCGTCGATGAGGCTGACGGGTCAGTAACCGTGTCGGTGAGCGGTGGCACGGGTTACACGGTGTCGTCTTCGGCTGGTTCGGTGTCGGTTGCTGTGTCTGATGATGATGACCCGCCTCTGACTGTTCCGGAGATCAGTGTGACTGCGGGCAGCGCCGTGACTGAGGGGGCTGCGGCGTCGTTCACGTTCACAGCCAACCCCACACCGGTGTCAGCGCTGTCGGTCAGCGTGACCGTCGCCCAAAGCGGCAACTACGGGGCTAGCACCGGTGTGCGAACAGTCACGATCCCGACGACTGGCAGCTACACGTTGACTGTTGCCACGACCAACGACTCAACCGACGAAGCAGACGGGTCAGTCACCGCCACAATCAGCACAGGCACCGGCTACACCGTGTCGTCGAGCAACAGCAGCGCAACCGTGGCGGTGTCTGATGACGACGACCCGCCTCCTCCGCCGCCTGTGCCTGCGGGTTGTGTTTCTGATGAGGTGTTGGAGTCGGCGCGGGATTATTACGAGTTGCACCAACATCGCGCGCCTGGTTTTGGCCGTAACTGGCGTCGTGTGTTGGTGGCGTTTGGTGACGTGGTCGATGAACAGTTGACTGCGATGACCGCGGCTGAGGCTCTTGAGGGTGAACAGCGATGGTTCGGATGGAAGCCGTTCCGCGAAGCGTTGGAATGCATCGAAGCAGCCCAGCAGCCGACGGATCCGCAGATCAGTATCACCGCGGGCAGCGCCGTCACTGAGGGGACCGCAGCGTCGTTCACTATCACAGCGTCACCGGCACCGGCGGCGAACCTGGATGTAACGGTGACCGTCTCCCAAAGCGGCGATTACGGTGTCACGACCGGGGCACGCACCGTGACGATCCCCACAACAGGCAGCTACACGCTGACGGTGGACACCACCGGTGACACAACCGACGAAACCGACGGGTCGGTAACAGTGTCGATCGACGGCGGCACCGGCTACACAGTGTCGTCGAGCGACAGCAGCGCCACGGTTGCTGTAGCCGACGACGACGACCCGCCACCGCCGCCACCGCCACCACCGGCTGATCCTGAGATCAGCATTGCTGCGGGCAACGCCGTCACCGAAGGCGGCGCCGCGTCGTTCACGATCACAGCCAACCCCGTGCCGGCGACAGCGCTGTCGGTCAGCGTCACTGTCACCCAAACAGGTGATTTTGGTGTCACGACCGGTGCACGCACCGTGATTATCCCCACAACGGGCAGCTACACGTTGACTGTCTCCACGACTGGTGACAGCGTCGATGAGCCCGACGGGTCGGTGACCGTGTCGATCGACAACGGCACTGGTTACGCAGTGTCGTCGAGCAACAGCAGCGCCACCGTTGCGGTGGCTGATGATGATGTGCCGCAGGTCAGCGTCTCTGCGGGCAGCAGTGTCACAGAAGGCGCTGCGGCGTCGTTCACGCTCACAGCCAACCCGGTACCTGCGGCGGGTCTTGATGTCAACGTCACGATCACCCAGAGCGGCGACTACGGTGCGGCCACCGGTGCGCGGACAGTCACGATCCCGACGACTGGCACCGCGACGTTCACCGTCACAACCACCAACGACACCACAGACGAAACAGACGGGTCTGTCACCGCCACGATCGACACAGGCAACAGCTACACGGTGTCATCCACACAGGGTGCGGCGACGGTGGCGGTGTCTGATGATGACGACCCGGCTCCGTCGAACACGCCGGTCATCAGCATCGTCGCCGGCTCGGCGGTGACAGAAGGCGCCAACGCGACCTACACGATCACAGCCAGCCCCGCACCAACAACACCCCTGACGGTCAACCTGAGCGTCTCCCAAAGCGGCAACTACTATCTGTCGCCCGGCCCGGCAACCATCGAGATCGCAACATCGGGCACCCACACCCTGAGCCTCGGCACCAGAGACGACAACACCGACGAAGCTGACGGGTCGCTGACCGTCACACTGACCACCGGAACCGGCTACACAGTGTCAACCACACAAAACACGGCGACAGTGAACGTTGCTGATGATGACCTACCGTCGCCAGGCCCGCCGACAGTAACCGTAACCGACGCGACCGCTGTTGAAGGCCAGGACTTGACGTTCGTGGTGACACTGTCGAAACCGAACCCTGAGCCGATCACGTTCCGTTACGGCGGGTACGGACGCACCGCGACGATGTGGCAGGACTTCCAGATCGAATACAACGCGGTGCACACGCTTGCTGCAGGCGAAACCGAAGTCAACATCGTTGTGCCGGTCATCGACGACAACACCCCAGAAAACACCGAAACGCTACGCATCTACGTGTACGCCACCAGCGGAATCGTCATCCGCGACGGGTTCCTCTACGCCACAGGCACCATCACCGACAACGACTAACCAACCCCTAGAATGCTGACGAATACTGCGACAACCGCTGTATTGTGATACCGAGCCACCACTCCCGAGAGCCCGGGCCGAACCCTTGCCATGTCATACGCTATGCTATTCGCATGACACAATTGGTGACACGCATAGATGACGAACTGCTGTCACATTTGGATGCAATGGTTGAGTGCGGGGAGGTCGGTTCCCGATCCGAAGCAGTGCGCACTGCGCTTGAGCAGATGTTCGAAGAACGCCGAAGGCGATTGGTAGCGGAGGCCACTATTGATGCCTACCGGCGCATGCCCCAGACCGAGGACGAGTTGCGCTGGGCCGATGCGGGCGCAAGAGAGATGATCGCAGAAGAGCCTTGGGAGCGCTGGTGACTCCGTCGCAATGCGAAATCTGGTGGGCGGAGAGCGAGGACAAGACTCGACCGGTGCTTGTGATAACCCGCAACGAGGCCATTGGGGTGCTTGACGCGATCATGGTCGCCCCGATAACCAGAACAGTCCGTGAAATCTCCACCGAAGTCTCGCTGAGTGCCGACGACGGATTGACGCAACCCTGTGCGGCAAACTTCGACAACCTGCAGCTGATTCGCAAGTCGCATCTCATCAATCGTGTCAGTGCCATACCCCACCGCCGTCACGAAGTCTGCAAAGCCCTCGAAGCAGTGGCCGGCTGCTGAGAGCGGCGGCGGGAAGTGGGGGCTGCGTGACCTGCCCGCAAGGGGAATCGACATGGACACACTGGAGTCTGTTTGCCTAGGGTCGGCGTATGGCAGAAACGAAGCGGCTCGCCTCGAAGCGGGCGATCATCACCGGGGCAAGTCGAGGGATCGGGGCTGGCGCGGCACAACGTATCGCGGCCGAGGGCGCTGCGTGTTGGAATCGATCCGGATCGCCCAGCGCTCGATCATGCTGCGAGCCGTGCTCGAACCTGTGGTCATAGATGACGGTTCCGTCCTGTACAGCGTGTCTGCGGGGGCGACGCTGGCGACCTTCCTGCCGCTGACCAACCTGGTCGGCGCACCGGGACTCGACCGTTACGACCCCGACCGCTGGCGGGGACGCCAGTTCGTCTCGCCGGAGGGGCTGCCCGAAGAGACGATCACCACCTTCGGCCACGGCCCGCACACCTGCCCCGCCCGGCCGTTCTCGACGACCGCCATCGTCCGCGTCATCGAGCGCCTGTTCCGGGCCTTCGACCTTGAGCGCCGCTTTGAAGACGCCCGGCCCCTGCCCGGCCAGATCGGAGGCGTCGCCCGCGCCGACGGCCCCTGCAACGTAATGGTGACCCCCCGCTCGGGTGCCTAAAATCGGGGTACGTACGAGTTGAAAGACCTAGTCAGGGACTGGTCTCGACATGCCGAAAATATCGTCGCTAGCATACAAACTTGTGACCCATAGGGAAGGTGCTAGGACAACGTTGTGGCCCAGGTAGCCAGCAGTCTGGGTCGGTTGTTTGTGACGCTGCTGGTTTGTGTTGGTCTTGTGGCGACGCTTACCACCGGGGCATTGGCCCAAGACGGCGATGGTTTCGATCTTGGTGAGGGTCTTGCACCGCCGGAGCTGCCTGTGCAAGGCGGCCTCACCTATCCCAATCTCGGCTCGGCCCTCAGCGGCCTCGCCGACGATCCTTTTAGCGCGCAATACGGCGCCGACTTCCTTTGGGGCGGAGACTCGGGCGGCGGAGGCTCGGCCGACGGTGTCGCTGCCTCGCCATTGCAGCCGGGCGACAGCGGGAATCACACCGCCTCGATGCTGGCGCTGTCGATCATCGTCGACGGCGACGTCGGGCGCGTTGTCGATGTGATCAACGCCAGCGGCGGAGATGTTCGCAACGTGCTTGGCAGCTACATCGAGGCCTATGTGCCGCCGACCGCGCTGGCCCGGTTGGCGCGGACGCCCGGGGTGAGCTGGGCGCGAGAGCTGGCGCGGCCGTTGCAGGCCAGAGGCACGGTCACCAGCGGCGGTGTCGCGTGGCACCTCGCTAGCGCCTGGCACGACGCCGGGATCAAGGGCCAAGGCGTCAAGATCGGTGTGATCGACTTGCCAAGCGGGTCCACGACTAGGGATGGTTTCACCGGTGCGCCTGCACTGTTGGGCACCGATCTGCCGAGTGCCGTCACAGCCCGGTGTTACACCGATCTGGGCAAACACACGAGCGACATTGCTGACTGCTCTGCCGCGGGCGGTTCGACTCACGGCACCATCGTGGCCGAGACGGTGATGGATGTGGCCCCTGAGGCCAGCCTGTACATCGCCAATCCGTCTTCGCGGGGTGATCTTCGCAGTACGGCGGAGTGGATGCACCGCGAGGGCGTCGGGGTCATCGTCTACTCAGTCATTTGGCAGTTCCACGGCCCGCCCGATGGCACCAGCCCATACGCCTACGGCCCGCTCAACACGGTGAAGTGGGCGGCTGACAACGGCATCGTGTGGGTGAACGCAGCTGGGAACTGGCATCGAGACACTTGGTACGGCCCGTTCGCGGATGCCGACAAAGACAACATTCACGAGTGGAGGACCGGTGTCGAAGATCAGTACCTGACCTTGAAGCCGTTCGAGCGCGCGCGTGTGTTCATGCGCTGGGACGACACATGGGGTGGTGCCGACGACGACCTTGCTTTGATGGTGGTGAGCAAGCCCGGCTCTCCCGATGAGTCTGTCTTTGCGACGGCGAACGACTCGCAGACCGGAGGCGCCCATCACGATCCCTTCGAGTGGGTCACCGTCATCAACAGAGGATGGCAATCTCGCACCGTTGCTTTGAGGGTCAAGTCGATGGACGGGTCCAAGCCCAGCTGGATTCAGTTGGTCACTTGGGGTGGCGTCCTCGGGACGCAATCAGACGGTTACAGCGTTCAGTCTCCTGCGGACAGCCCGCATCCCGGCATGCTGGCCGCGGGGGCCGGCAGCCCGGTGGGGGTTTACAACTACAGCAGCCGCGGGCCGACTCCCGACGGACGTATCAAGCCCGACATTGTCGGCGCGGCCGGGATGGGGACCGTCACACGCGGCCGGTTCCAGGGCACCAGCGCGGCTGCCCCCCATGTCGGCGGCCTGGCCGCGCTCGTTGTCCAGCAGAATCCCGGCTTTGCCCCAGCAGATGTCACCGGTTACCTCAAGACGCACGCCAAGCCGAACGGCGACGTCGTGCCGAACAACACTTGGGGGCACGGCTTCGCGCAGCTGCCCTCACCGAGTTGCGCTCAGGACCTCAACGGTTCGGGAACCACACCGGGCAGCTGGACCAATGACTGCGTCGCAGCTGTCGACTCCGCCAAGAGCGGCCGTTACTACAACATCAGGGTTTTGCAGGAATCGGCGGTGACGATCGACCTGTCGTCGAGCGTCGATTCGTATCTCCGCCTGCGCAATGGCTACAACGCCCAACAGGGCGCTGCGCTGCACAGCGACGACAACGGCGGCACCGGTAACAACGCCCGGATCAGCGCCACGCTCGCGGCGGGTACCTACACGATCGAAGCGACCACGGCCGCCGACTCGCAGACCGGTGCGTTCTCGCTTTCTGTCAGCGGCTTGGCGGCGGTGCCTGAGGTCAGTCTCAGCGGCGGCGCCGAGGTCACCGAGGGTTCCAACGTTACCTTCACGGTGACTGCCAGCCCGATACCGAGTTCGCCGCTGCCCGTCAAGGTGCAGGTGACGACGACGGGCGACTACGGCGTGACACCCAGCACGCGCACCATCAACATCCCCACCAGCACCGGCAGCACCGATCTCGTCCTGTCCACCGCGAACGACAACGTCCCCGAGGTGAACGGCGGCATCACCGCGACGCTCGTCAAAGGCACTGACTATGACGTGTCGTCCAGCGCGTCGGCAGCCACTGTCGGCGTGAACGACAACGACAACTTCAGCTGCCATGACATCGTGGCCGCCGACGGCTCTGTCGACGGCACGTTGGTCACGAACTGCAAGCAGAGCTTCTACTCAGAAGACAGCAAGCGGTACGCCCGCTTCTACTCCTTCGAGATTGCCCAACAAAGCGGTGTCGTCATCGAGATGGAGTCGACGGAGCTGAATCCCTACCTCATGCTGCGTCTCGGCAAGGACGCGCGGTCGGGGACGCCCTTGCATTTCAATGACAACGCGGGAGAATCACAGAACCCGCCCGGCGCAGCCCTCTACTTGAACGCCCGCATCGCCGAAGGGCTCAGCGCTGGCTGGTACACGATCGAGGCAACTTCGCTCGATCATGAGAAGACCGGCGCTTTCAAGATGCAGATCCGGGGTTTGAGCCCGCAGACCTCGGTGCCGGTGATCAGCATCGCCGGCGACGACGACATCACTGAGGGCGAAGACGCCAGCTTCACTCTCACTGCCTCCCCCGCGCCTGCGTCTGACCTCGATGTCACTGTTGCGGTCACGCAAGACGGGGATTTCGCCACGACCGGCTCGCAGACGGTGACGATTCCCGCCACGGGCAGCGCCACCTTGACGGTTCCCACAGACAACGACAGCGTCCGCGAGCCGGCAGGGTCCATCACTGCGGCGATCGCCGACGGCAACGGTTATGCCGTGTCCTCGACAATCTCGGTATCGGAGCGAACTGGTGCCGGCATCGCGACGGTCAACGTCGCCAACGATGACGGAGGAATCTGCACCGAAGCGCTGACCGCCGACGGCACCGTCTCAGGGGCATGGGGCACTGACTGCGAGTCGTTTACGTTTCAGCGTACGTATGAGTACTTGACCCGCTGGGCTCGGTATTACATCTTCGAGCTGGAGCAATCAAGCAAGATCACCATCGACCTCACGTCGGGTCACGACACCTATTTGTTCCTGCGCTCAGGAAAGGACACCCAGAGCGGCCAGCCGCTGCATGAGAACGACGACATCGGCGGGGGAAACCCGAACTCCCGCATCAGCGAAACTCTCGCGGCAGGTTGGTACACCATCGAGGCGACCACCCTCTTCAGATCGAAAACCGGTGACTTTTCTCTGACCATCTCAGGCTTGGCGACGAGACCGACTGAACCCGAAGTCAGCATCGCGGCGGGCAGCGGTGTTTCTGAGGGGTCTGCTGCGAGTTTCACAGTGACCGCGACGCCCAAGCCTGCAGCTGATCTGGACGTGACGATCAATGTGTCGCAGAGCGGTGATTTCGGCGCGACGACGGGTTCGAGGACGGTGACGATTCCGGCGTCTGGATCAAAGACGTTCACCATCGCGACAACGAACGACTCCGCCGATGAGGCGGACGGCTCGGTCACCTCGGCCGTCAGCGCAGGCACGGGCTACACGGTCTCGTCGGGCAGTGGGAGCGCCACAGTGGCTGTTGCCGACGATGACGTTCCCGAGGTCAGCATTGCCGCGGGCGGCGGGGTCACCGAGGGCGGCGACGCTGAGTTCACGTTGACAGCCAGTCCCGTGCCTGCGGCTGGTTTGGATGTGACGGTCGCGGTAGCCCAGGACGGCGATTTCGGCGTCGCGACTGGTTCGCGGACGGTGACGATTCCGGCGTCGGGCAGTTTCGCCTTGGCTGTGGCTACCAGCGATGACAGCGTCGACGAGGCGGACGGTTCGGTCACTGCGACGGTGGGCAGCGGCACGGGCTACACGGTTTCGGCGACGAAGAGCGCCGCAACGGTGGCGGTGTCCGATGATGACGATCCGTTGCCGGTCATCAGCATCGTCGGCGGCTCGGCGGTGACCGAGGGCGGGAATGCGACGTACACGCTCACGGCCAGTCACTCACCGGCGACGCCTTTGACGGTCAACCTGACCGTGTCCCAGAGCGGCGACTTCTACGTGGGGACCAGTCCGACCACTGTTCAGATCGCGACGTCGGGCACCCACACTCTGAGCCTCGGCACCACCAACGACAGCACCGACGAACCCGACGGCTCGCTGACCGTGACACTGTCCACCGGTGCGGGCTACACGGTGTCAACTACGCAGAGCGCGGCGACAGTGGCGGTGTCTGATGACGACGATCCGCCTCCGCCTCCGCCACCGCCTCCTGCGGGTTGTGTTTCTGATGAGGTGTTGGAGTTGGCGCGTGACTATTACGACCTGAATCGTGATCGCGCGCCGAGTTATGGCCGTAACTGGCGTCGGGTGTTGGTGGCGTTCGGTGATGTGGTCGATGATGAGTTGACTGCGTTCACTGCGGCTGAGGCGCTTGAGGGTGAGCAGAGCTGGTTCGGGTGGAAGCCGTTCCGTGAGGCGTTGGAATGCATCGAGGCAGCCCAGCAGCCCGAAGATCCGGAGATCAGCATCGCTGCGGGCAGCGCCGTCACCGAGGGGACCGCGGCGTCGTTCACGCTCACCGCGTCACCGGCACCGACGGCTGTGTTGACGGTCGATGTGACGGTGGCACAAACAGGTGATTTCGGTGCGGCGACCGGAACGCGGACTGTCACGATCCCCGCCAGCGGCAGTTACACCCTGACTGTCGCCACCACCGGTGACGGCATCGACGAGGCCGACGGGTCGGTGACAGTGTCGGTCGACACCGGCACGGGTTACACGGTGTCGTCTTCGGCTGGTTCGGCGTCGGTGGCGGTAGCGGACAATGATGTGCCCGAGGTCGGTGTCGCGGCCGGTTCGGGGATCACTGAGGGCGGCGACGCGACGTTCACGGTGACCGCGGCCCCGACGCCGTATGCGGCTTTGTCGGTCGAATTGACTGTGTCGGCGAGCGGCGATTTCGGTGCGGCGACCGGGTCGCGGACGGTGACGATCCCCTCCAGCGGCAGTTACACCTTGACCGTCTCTACTGTCGGTGACAACGTCGACGAACCCGACGGGTCAGCAACCGTGTCGGTGAGCGGCGGCACCGGTTACACAGTGTCGTCGTCGGCTGGTTCGGCGACGGTCGCTGTGTCCGACGATGACGACGGCTCGCCACCACCGGTGCCGGAGATCAGCATCGCTGCGGGCAGCGCCGTGACTGAGGGGACTGCGGCGTCGTTCACGCTGACAGCGAACCCCGCACCGGCGTCAGCCCTGTCGGTCAGCGTGACCGTCGCCCAGAGCGGCAACTACGGTGCCGACACCGGTGTGCGAACAGTCACGATCCCGACCGGCGGCAGCTACACGCTGACCGTTGCGACCGCCAACGACAACACAGACGAAGCAGACGGGTCGGTGACCGCCACGATCGGCACAGGCACCGGCTACATCGTGTCGTCCACGCAGAGCGCGGCGACGGTGGCGGTGTCTGATGACGACGACCCGCCGCCTGTGCCTGCGGGTTGTGTTTCTGATGAGGTGTTGGAGTCGGCGCGTGACTATTTCGACCTGAATCGTGATCGTGCGCCTGGTTTTGGCCGTAACTGGCTTCGGGTGCTGGTGGCGTTCGGTGATGTGGTCGATGATCAGTTGACGGCGTTCACTGCGGCTGAGGCTCTTGAGGGTGAGCAGCGCTGGTTCGGGTGGCGGCCGTTCCGTGAGGCGTTGGAATGCATCGAAGCAGCCCAGCAGCCCCCGCCGCAATCTGACCCCGAGATCAGCGTCACCGCGGGCAGCGCCGTAACAGAGGGGACCGCGGCGTCGTTCACTATCACCGCGTCTCCCAACCCGGCGGCGAGCCTGTACGTAGCGGTGACCGTCTCCCAGAGCGGCGATTACGGTGCGACGACCGGGTCGCGGACCGTGACGATCCCCTCAGCGGGCAGCTACACGCTTTCGGTGGCCACGACCGGTGACAGTGTCGATGAGGCCGACGGGTCGGTGACCGTGTCGGTGGACACCGGCACCGGCTACACGGTGTCATCGTCGGCCGGCTCGGCGACGGTCGCGGTCGCAGACGACGACGACCCCGCACCGCCCCCGCCAGCTGATCCGGAGATCAGCATCGCTGCGGGCAGCGGTGTCACAGAAGGCGCCGCGGCGTCGTTCACGCTCACAGCCAACCCCACACCGGCGACAGCGCTGACTGTCAGCGTCAACGTCGCCCAGAGCGGCGACTACGGCGTGTCCATCGGAACACGCCCCGTGACAATCCCCACCAGCGGCAGTTACACGCTGACCATCGCCACCACCGATGACACGGCTGATGAGGCCGACGGGTCGGTCACCGTCACAATCAGCACAGGCACCGGCTACACCGTGTCGTCCACGCAGAGCGCGGCGTCGGTGGCGGTGTCCGATGACGACGATCCGCCTCCGCCTCCTGCGGGTTGTGTTTCTGATGAGGTGTTGGAGTCGGCGCGTGTCTATTTCGACCTGAATCGTGATCGCGCGCCGAGTTTTGGCCGTAACTGGCGTCGGGTGCTGGTGGCGTTCGGTGATGTGGTCGATGATCAGTTGACTGCGTTCACTGCGGCTGAGGCGCTTGAGGGTGAGCAGATCTGGTTCGGGTGGAAGCCGTTCCGTGAGGCGTTGGAGTGCATCGAGGCAGGCCAGCAGCCCGAAGATCCGGAGATCAGCGTCACCGCGGGCAGCGCCGTCACCGAGGGGACCGCAGCGTCGTTCACTATCACCGCGTCACCCAACCCGGCGGCGAGCCTGGACGTAGCGGTGACCGTCTCCCAGAGCGGCGATTACGGTGCGACGACCGGGGCACGGACCGTGACGATCCCCACAACGGGCAGTTACACGCTGACTGTCGCGACGACCGGTGACACTGCTGACGAAACCGACGGGTCGGTAACAGTGTCGATCGACGGCGGCACCGGTTACACAGTGTCGTCGAGCGATAGCAGCGCCACGGTTGCTGTAGCCGACGACGACCCGCCACCGCCACCGGCTGACCCCGAGATCAGCGTCGCTGCGGGCGGCGGCGTGACTGAGGGGACCGCCGCGGCGTTCACGCTCACCGCCAGCCCCGCGCCGCTGGTTGCGCTGACGGTCAGCGTCACTGTCACCCAGAGCGGCGACTACGGCGCTGCCACCGGAACACGCACAATAACCATCCCGACAACAGGCAGCTACACGTTGACTGTCGCCACGACCGATGACACAACCGACGAAACCGACGGGTCGGTCACCGCCACGATCGACAACGGCACTGGTTACACGGTGTCGTCGAGCAACAGCAGCGCCACGGTTGCGGTGGCTGATGATGATGTGCCGCAGGTCAGCGTCTCTGCGGGCAGCAGTGTCACAGAAGGCGCCGCGGCGTCGTTCACGCTCACAGCCAACCCGGTACCTGCGGCGGGTCTTGATGTCAACGTCACGATCACCCAGAGCGGCGACTACGGTGCGGCCACCGGTGCGCGGACAGTCACGATCCCGGCGACTGGCACCGCGACGTTCACCGTCACAACCAGCGACGACACCACCGACGAAACAGACGGGTCTGTCACCGCGACGATCGACAACGGTACGGGTTACACGGTGTCGTCGAACAGCAGCAACGCGACGGTGGCGGTGTCTGATGATGACGACCCGGCTCCGTCGAACACGCCGGTCATCAGCATCGTCGCGGGTTCGGCGGTGACAGAAGGCGCCAATGCGAACTACACGATCACAGCCAGCCCCGCACCGACGGCGCCCCTGACGGTCAGCCTGACGGTCTCCCAAAGCGGCAACTACTATCTGTCGCCCGGTCCGGCAACCATCGAGATCGCGACGTCGGGCACCCACACCCTGAGCCTCGGCACCAGAGACGACAACACCGACGAAGCTGACGGGTCGCTGACCGTGACACTGACCACTGGAACCGGCTACACCGTGTCAACCACACAGAACGCGGCGACAGTGAACGTTGCTGATAACGACCTACCGTCGGCAGGCCCGCCGACGGTGACCGTGGCCGACGCGACCGCTGTTGAGGGCCAGGACTTGACGTTCGTGGTGACATTGTCGAAACCCAATCCTGAGCCGATCACGTTCCGTTACGGCGGGTACGGACGCACCGCGACGATGTGGCAGGACTTCCAGATCGAATACAACGCGGTGCACACGCTTGCTGCGGGCGACACCGAAGTCAACATCGTTGTGCCGGTCATCGACGACAACACCACAGAAAACGCTGAAACGCTACGCATCTACGTGTACGCCACCAGCGGGATCGTCATCCGCGACGGGTTCCTCTACGCCACCGGCACCATCACCGACAACGACTAACCAACCCCTAGAATGCTAACGAATACTGCGACAACCGCTGTACCCTGACGCCGGGCCACCACTCCCGAGAGCGAAGTCTGCAAAGCCCTCGAAGCAGTGGCCGGCTGCTGAGAGCGGCGGCGGGAAGTGGGGGCTGCGTGACCTGCCCGCAAGGGGAATCGACATGGACACACTGGAGTCTGTTTGCCTAGGGTCGGCGTATGGCAGAAACGAAGCGGCTCGCCTCGAAGCGGGCGATCATCACCGGGGCAAGTCGAGGGATCGGGGCTGGCGCGGCACAACGTATCGCGGCCGAGGGTGCTGCGGTGGCGCTGGTGGCGCGCACTCTCGACGAGCATCCGACGCTGCCGGGGTCGCTCAACGAGACGGCGGAGAAGTGCCGGCAGCTCGGCGCCGAAACAGCATTGATCGTTGCCGATCTCGTCAATGAATCCGACCGGGCCAGAGTCGTGCCGGAGGCGACCTCGGCCCTCGGTGGACCGATCGACATCCTCGTCAACAACGCAGCCGGGGCGATCTACCAACCGATGGAGGACTACCCGTTGAAGCGGCGGAGGCTCATGGTCGAACTCAACGTCCACTGCCCCGTCGACCTCTCCCAGGCGGTTATCCCCTCAATGAAACAACGCGGCGAGGGATGGATCATCAACCTCTCGAGCGCAACCTCTAACCATCCTCAGGGTCCGCCCTATGACCTCAGCGGAGTGAAGGGGGTCTACGGTTACTACGGGGCATCCAAAGCAATGCTCAACCGGGTCACAACCGCGATGGCCTCTGAGCTGCACGGCACCGGTATCCGCCTCAACACCGTTGAACCTGCAGCTGCGGTCATGTCCGAGGGCGCCGACAAGATAGTCGGGCACATGCTCTCTGAAGAGCAGATCGAGTCGATGGAGGCGATGTGTGAGGCGATCCTCTGGCTCTGCGACTGCCACGCAGACCACACCGGACAGATCGAGTCGAGCCTCGACCTGCTCGAACGGGAGCAGGTCACAGTCATGAGCCTCGACGGCACGCACCCACACCCCGGGGGCTATCGCAGGTGAGCGTCGCCGAACTGGCCGATGGCACCGGACTCGTCGACCTCAGAGCCACACTGCGAGACCGCGTAGCGGTGCTGACTCTGAACCGGCCCGAGAGCCTCAATGCGTTCTCGGGAGCCATGGGCCGCTCGCTCACCACAGCCCTGCGCGCCTGTGATACCGACGACGAGGTCCGAGCAGTCGTGATCACCGGCGCGGGAAGGGCCTTCTGCGCCGGGGCCGACTTCTCGGGTGGGGCCGGAGTGTTCGGCACGCCCGACGACACCGACGCCACCGGCAGCAAGAAACCTCCCTTCTCCTCGGACCCGCTCGACGACTTCCATCCATGGGACGTCCGCAAACCGGTGATCGCCGCGATCAACGGCCACGCCGTCGGGATCGGGTTGACGATGACCCTGCAGTGCGACATCCGGATAGTCGCCGACGATGCGAAGCTCGGCATTGTGCAGGTCCGTCGGGGAATAATGCCCGACCTCCACTCGCACTGGACACTCCCCCGCCTCGTCGGCTACGCCCGCGCCTCCGAACTGATGATCACAGGCCGAATGTTCAGCGGCGCCGAGGCCGTGCAGTGGGGTCTGGCGTCGGAGAGCGTGCCGGCGTCCGAGGTACTCGACCGGGCCACCGAACTTGCCCGCGACCTGGCAGTCAACACCGCTCCCCTGTCGGTCGGGGTGTCGAAGCGGCTGCTGTGGATGTCGGCACCGACACCCGAGGAGATCAACACGCTGGAGCGTGAACTGCACCTGCATCTGATGGGCACCGCTGATTCCAAAGAAGGCGTAATGTCATTCATGCAGAAGCGAGAACCCGACTGGACCCTGAGGATCTCCCAAGACTGGCCCGCGTGGCTCAAGTAAGCACCCCCATTCGCCTTCTTCTAGAATTGGATAGTTGATCTACCGTTTTTGGTAGATCAACTCTACCGAAAACGGTAGTTTGCTACTGACCGGATCAGCTGCGCCCGCCGACGACACCACCAGGCATTCAGGGGCTCTGCGGGTTCAGCGCCTGTCCCTGCGCACGATGTCGCTGGCCGAGCAGGGACTGTCCTCACAGGCCGTGTCGTTGGGCGATCTCCTGACCTAGATCGAACTGCGCGATCAGCCCCTCACGCCCCCGAACGGGTCCCTTTCCGTCCGTTTCTGCGGGTTTCCTTTGACAGGACTCGTCCCTCTAGAATCGCCCCATGAACGTCGTTGGAGTAGCCGAAGCGACCTCTCGGGCCTCCCGTACCGCGCTGGTTGTCGGTGGCGGTGATCCCGCCGACTCGGTGGGGGTCGGTCTTGTGGCCGCGGGTTGGAGCCTGCTGCGGCTGGGCGACGATCCGGTTGACGACGACACGGTCGCCGCTGCCTTCCCCACCTTGGAGCACCTGGACCTGGTGGTACACGCCCGCTATCCGGCCCTGTGCCGCCGGCGCCGGGAGTTGACCGATCTAACGACCGAACAATGGCACGCAGCTTGTGACGAACCGCTCGAAGCGGGAATCCGCCTGGCTCGTGGGGCCCATGAGCCGTTACGCGCCGCAAGCGGAACGATCGTGTACCTGGTGCCGCTCATGGCCTCGGCCGGCGGGGACGGTTTCACCCCTTTTGCCGGCGCCGCAGAAGGACTGCGCGTGTTCGCCAAATCGCTCGCCAAGACCTGGGGTGAGGACGGCATCCGGGCGCATGCCATAACCCTGGATCCAAGCGCTTTCCTGGCACCGGACGACGCTGCGGGGATGGCCGAGGCCAACTCGCTGCACGACCCTCCCCTCGGCGGAGTCCCCGACCTGGCCGATGAAGTCTCGCTCGTAGTCGATGCCCTCACCACCAACGCGTTCGCTGCACTGACCGGTGCTTCCCTGGTGGTTGACGGCGGCCTTTGGATGCCCGGATGAGCGGGCTTCTTGAAGACCAGGTGGCGATCGTCACCGGTGCCGGTCAAGGGGTCGGCGAGGGGATCGCTGCGGCCATGGCGCAAGCCGGCGCCCGGGTGATCATCGCCGCTCGCCGCTCCGCCAATGGTGAACCTGCGGCGCAGGCAATCCGCGACCGGGGAGGCCAAGCCCTGTTCTGCCGTTGCGACGTGACCCGACGCGAGGATGTGGACGCCGCGGTGGCCTTCTCGCTGAAACACTGGGGTCGCCTCGACGCGATGGTCCACAATGCGGTGTCGCCGCCGGGGCCGCCACGCCCGATTCAAGAAGTCGACGACGAGACCATCGCCTCACAGATCGCCACGAGCACCACAGCGACCTTTCACTGCGCCCAGGCAGCGTTTCAGGAGCTTCGCACCAACGGCGGGACGCTCATTCTGCTCACCTCGCCGTCGGGCATTGAGGGATCGGGGCATCTGCCTCTCTACGGCGCTGTCAAAGGGGCCCAGCGGGGACTGCTGAAGAGCCTCGCCCGAGAGTGGGGGCCCCACGGTGTGAGGGTCAACGCCATCGCACCTGTGGCTTGGACTCCGGCGATGGACGTTGCCACGGAAGCCAACCCGACGCTGGAGGCCCGTCTGATCGGGCGGACCCCGCTCGGCCGCATCGGTGATCCTGCCTCAGACATCGGTCCGGTGGCGGTGTTCCTGGCATCGGGTCTGGCGCGCCACATGACCGGGCAGACCCTGGCCGTCGACGGAGGCCGCTACCTGGGCCTGTAGCGTTGTCTTCGCCGGGCGCAGCCGGAGCCGCGGCGCTGCAGTCGCCGGGCGCAGCCGGAGCGTCGACGGGGTCGGCGCGTCGACGGAGGCTCAAGTGGCGGGATCTGCGGCGATGCGGATGCCCATGTTGGCGGTGCAGGTGTCGGGAGTGTTGAACGACCGGGCTCCAACCCGATAACGGTTGCAGTACGAGTCGTGGCAGAGGTACGACCCACCCTTGATCACTCTGGAGCGCCCCTCGTCGAACCAGTCGGCGCACCACTCCCAGACGTTGCCCGCAGTGTCGTACAAACCGAAGCCGTTCGGCGGATAGCTGCCGACGGGCGACGTGGCATACCATCCGTCGTCGAGTGTGTTGGTCGACGGGAACGTGCCCTGCCAGATGTTGCACTGATGGACTCCACCCGGTGTGAGTTCATCGCCCCAGCCAAAGGTTGCCTGCTCGAGTCCGCCGCGGGCTGCCCGTTCCCATTCGGCTTCAGTGGGGAGGCGGCACCCGGCCCAAGCGGCATAGGACGCCGCCTCGTACCAGGTCAGATGCACGACGGGATGATCACCCAAGCCTTCGAGGCTGCTGTGCGGTCCCGCAGGGTGCCGCCAGTCCGCGCCCTCAACAACTCGCCACCACTCCGCGCCCACCACTCCACGGGTGTCGCAGAAGTCGTCGGGCAGCGCCCCTGCAAAAACAAACGACCAACCGTCTGACTCGGCCAGTGTGGTAAATCCCTCGGCGCTCGCGAAAGCCGCGAACTCATCGTTGGTGACGGGGTGCGATGCGATCAGATAACGCTCTGTTCGGACCTCGCGGACCGGGCCCTCGCGATCCGCAGGAAAGCGGGCGTCCGCGGTGCCCATGAGGAACGAACCGGCCGGAATCTCGACCATCTGTGGGAGCCGACCCCCAACACCGCAGACACCGACATCGGCACCGCATGTCTCAACAACGCCGGGATCGCCCCGATCCACAGCACCGGCACGCGAAGGAGTGCAGCAGGCATCGTCGGTCACTCCTCAAGTATGGCGTCGGCTACCGCTGTGCGTGCCGCTTGACACTCGCCTGCTAGGAGGCGCTCTTCATGGCGTCGCGGGCACGCTGCTCGGCCACGCGTTTGCGGCCGATGATCGGCGTCGTGGGAGCGAAACCTGCGGCCGCCCTCTCCGACTCGCTCTCGCCGCCCCAGAAACCCAGTTCCCGGTTCTTCCGGGCGTAGTCACGGCACTCGATGAGCGACACACAGGAATTGCAGATTCGCTCGGCCGCGGTCTCGCGGCGGACCCTCGCCTCGGGCCGCTCGGCGAAGGGAGCGAAGAACAGATCACCGTGACCGCTGCAGGCCGGATCGTTAATCCACGAAGTCGATCCGACCGGGTCGGCCGAGTTCTCTGAAAGTTGAGACATGTCAAGCATAAACACCCGCTTTGATGGAGCCCTTGGCCCTATCCGAGGATGCGGCTTCAGGTGCCCCTTTCGGCTAGCGTTTTCAACTTAGGAAACCAGCCGGCGATTGTCGCACGAAGTCTGATAATTCTTCGCGGTGGAGACTATCGCTGGGATAGATAGGGCGCGGCAGGCGGTTCACCCGTCGGTCGGGGACAGCACCCTGACGATATTGATGTATCGGTCCGAGTCGAAGATCGTTGCAGCCAGGGCAACAACATCGCCTAGCTCCAACCGCTCCAGTTCTGCTAGGAGACGCTGTGGGGTGGGGAGTTGATCGTCTGGAGCATATGCCCGTCTGGCCAGCGGGTGGATCAGGTCTGCATTGCCGAGTGTCGCGTAGTTGGGGCGGACGACCGCAAGCGCTCCGTCGAATTCGTCAGCAGAGACATTGCCGTCGGCGACGTCGGCAAAGATACGGAGTATCTCCGCTTCGATCTCCTCCATCCGGTCAGGGTCGCCAGAGGCCGTGATGCTCGCCTGTACTCCCTGTTCGGGCAGGAAGTACGGGGACAGGTCCACCGAGACCGCGTAACTGGCACCGATGTCTTCACGGACGTCGTTGACCAGCCTCGTGTCGACAATGACGTCGAGCACTTCAAGGGTGACCTCGACGGCAGGGTCTATGTCGATCAGCACCTCGTAGTACAGTTCGAGCGCTGTTGCCTGGGAGTCAGGACCGAGATCGACCTCTTTGCGGATGGTCTCGTCGGGTGCGGGGGAGCGACGGTTCACATAGCTGTCCGGCTCGCCCGATGGGAGGGTTCCCACATAGGTTCGGGCCAAGCGCTCGACGGTCTCTCGGTCTACATCACCGACTACCACCACAATGAGATCGTCGACGCTTGCGAACCGCTGCTTGTAGCGTTCGAGAAGGGTGTCTGCTGTGAGGGCGTCGAGCACCTCCTGCGAAGCGACCGGGTTGAACCATTCGAACTCGTCGCCGTGACGGGCCTGGTTGTAAGCCACCCATGCCTTCCAACCCGGATCTGCCAGAGACAGGTTGAGGATGATCTCCCCTATGTTGACAACCTCTGCGAGAGCCTGGTCGTCCACGCGGGGCTCGGTGAACAACAGGTGCACCAGTTGGAACATCGTCTCCACGTCGGCGGTGCTGGAACTGCCCGCCACGCCCTGGGTCGTCTCGCCGATGAACGGTTGCGCCGAGGCGTTGATGCCGTCGAGGTAGCGCGACAGCTGCGCCGGACTGAGTTCGCCGAGCCCGCTCTGGCGCACCGCTCGGGGGGCCAGCCTGCCGCTCAAGACACGGTCTCCCGGTGTCCCGGCGGACCAGCCGCCTTGGGAGACCGCCTGGAGGTTGACTTGATTCTCGGCTATGGCGGAGCGGACGAACATGACGCGCGAACCGTTTGCGAACGTCCATTCGTATGCGTCGCCGAAGTCGTGGTCATAGGCCTCCGACGCGCTGTCGAAGAAGTCCAGTTCGCCTGATTCCACCGGTTCGACCGCTTCGGGCACTGTCAACAGCTCTTCCGCGTCGGAGATCCGGGGAGGCAGCTCTCCCGCTTTCGAATTCGTTACCGCCGCGGTCAGTTCCTCGACTGTGGGCAGATCCGCAGGGTCGGCAGCCACGCCGATAAGTAACAGGCCGCTCTGGTCCATTATCTCTTGTAGACGTGTGCTCAGTTCAGTGGGAGTGACCTCGTCGAGCAGGGCTGACACCCGTGTCAGCCGGTCGGCAGCCGTGCCGATGTCGCCACCCTGCAGGAAGTGCGAAACGTAGAGATTGGCATAGCCGCCGTCCTGGGTGGTGGCAGCAGCTTGAACCCCGAACTCCAACGCTGACCGGATCGCCGTTACCGCACGATCAAGGTCCTCCTCGATGAAACCGTGGGCACTGAGCGTCAGCATCACCGACCAGAAGTCTCTAAGGGCGGTCTCGTAGTCGTCGGCTCGCAAGTTGGTGCCGTAGAAGCGCAGTCCGCGGGTATGACCGAACGAATGCCAGTGGGTCGGGTCTGTCTGCGACAGATAGCCCTGCTCGTAGGCGTCTTGCAGGCGGTTGTCGAGCATGATCGAGATGAGCTGCTCAATCCACAGCTGTCGCTCGCCTTCAAGGGTGCCGCGGTCCCAGGAGGGAAGGCGGATGTCCAAGGACAGATAGGAGTAGCCCTGACCCGGCGATGTTGCGACGTCGAACCTCGGTTCCGAGTCGAGTTCTGAGAACGTCTCGGGCGCGGTCGGATCCTCGCCCTCGGGTATGGCGCTGAAATGGTCCTCGACCAGTGCTTCGAGCGTGTCGAGCGGCAGATGACCGACAGCGATCACTGCCATATTGGAGGGCACATACCACTTCTCGTAGAACTCGCGCAGGTCCTGCGCGGTGATCCCTTCGATACCTTCGACCGAACCGATCGGGAGACGTCCCTCATAGGGCGTCCCCAGGTCGTACATGCGGGGGAATGCCCTGCTGACGATGCCGTCACCGGTCTCATAACCCAGGCGGTACTCATCGCGCACGACTCCGCGCTCGTCTTCGACGTCGTCAGGGTTGATGGTGGCTGCGTGGGCCCACTGCGCCAACACGTCGAAGGCCAGATTCACAGCCTCTTCGTCTCCGGTGCGCAGGGCGAGCTCATAGACCGTCTCGTCGTAGGAGGTGTAGGCGTTGATGTCGGGACCGAACTCGACGCCGATGTGCTGCAGCACATGGGTCAGTTCGTTGCCGGGGTACTTCTCGGTGCCGTTGAACAGCATGTGCTCGAGGAAGTGGGCCACGCCGCTGCCGGCTACAGCTTCATTGAGCGAACCGGCGTTGACGGCCAGACGCAGTTCCAGGCTCTGTCCTGGACTGTCGTTGCAGCGGAGGTAGTAGGTCAGGCCGTTGTCCAACATGCCGATCCGGACCGCTGGGTCAACCGGCAGCAGACCCTCATCGGTGCCTGTCGCTCGGCCGTTCGCGGCTTCGACGTCATCGCATTCGACGGCGGCCGGGTCTTGGGTCGTGTCGGCGGCGGGATCGCAGTGTGGGGTTGCCGGGTCGACGGTTACGCCAGGTTCGCCCTGACTGCGGTACAGGAACGTGATCAGTCGGCCGCGCGTCAAAGTGGCATCGGGTGCGAAGGTCGTCGGTGTGGTGCCGGTGGCGATGCCGGCGTGGACCATCCAGGACACACTGGCCTGTTGCCAAGGCGCGACGACGTCGTTGAAGCCGTGCGGCGGGGCGGAGGGCTCACCGGCCAAGCGATGCAGGAACGCTGCGGCCTGGCCGCGTTGCAAAGCCTCATCAGGAGCGAACGTGGTGGGTGTGGTACCGGTGGTGATGCCAGCGTTGGCCATCCACGAGATCGCATCCTGTTGGGACGCTTCGGTCACATCGCTGAACGGATGGGGGCCGCCGGGATCGGGCTGACCCTCCATCGTGTAGATCCACGCGGCTGCTTCGCCACGCGACACCACGACGTCGGGCCCGAAACAGGGCCCTGAACCACCAGTGATCCCATTGTCGACCGCCCACTGCACCGCTTCGGTGTACCAAGCGCCTTCGGGCACGTCGCCATACCCCGCCACAGCACCAGCGGGTGACGGTGACGCTGCCATCAACGCTGCCATCAACGCAACAACCAACCCGGCTCTACAAAAACCGGCCGACCAACGAGAAAATGAATGAGACATAGGCACTACAACATATCCGGCTCGTCGCGTTCGAGGATGGAGTCGCTGGGGTCGATCACGATACAATCGTCGTTTGTCCTTGGTCAGCCGCGCTGAATAGGAGTGGTCATGCAGCCTTCCACCCCCTTGACCGGCGCCCAAGCGCTGGTTGGCACTCTTGCTGGCCACGGCGTCACCACATGCTTCGCCAACCCGGGCACATCGGAGATGCATGCGGTCACCGCCCTCGAAGGCGAAACTCGGATCCGCTCGATCCTCGGATTGTTCGAAGGCGTCGTTACCGGCGCGGCCGACGGCTACGCCCGCCTGAGCGGCAACCCCGCGATGACACTGCTGCACCTCGGTAGCGGCTACCTCAACGGAGGCGCCAACATCCACAACGCCCGTCGGGCCCGATCCCCGATGATCAACGTGATCGGCGATCACGCTACGTACCACATCTCCAACGACGCGCCACTGACCTCAGACATCGCGGCGATGGCCGAACCGAACTCGACATGGCTGCAAACCGCAACAACCCCCCAGGACGCGGGGCGACTGGCGGCCGAGGCCTGGTACGCCAGCCTCAGTGCCCCCACCGGACCGGTTTCGCTGATCCTGCCGGCCGACGTCGCCTGGCTTCCAGGAGCGACGATCCCCGAGCCGTTGCCTGCGCCCCTGAGCCGCCGACCCGACGCCGACGCGGTCGAGCGCGCCGCGCGCGCCGTGCGCGCCGCCCGCAAGCCCGCGCTGCTGATGACCGGCCCAGCGCTGACCGATATCGGTCTGCAAGCAGCCCGCCGCCTCGCCGGTGCCGGCGTGCGAGTGCTGTTCGAGTTCTTCTTTCCCCTGCTCCAGCGCGGTGCCGGCCGCTACTCCCCTGAGCGCATGCAGTACTTCGCCGAGCGCGTCGTGGAGAGCCTCGCAGGAACCGATCTGATCGTCCTCGCCGAGGCCCCGGCTCCGGTCGCGTTCTTCGCCTATCCGAACTACCCCTGCGAACTGACCCCCGACGGCTGCGAGTTGATCACACTGGGCGGCAGCGAAATCGACAGCGCCGAATGCCTCTCTCAACTCGCCGACGCCCTCGGTGCCACCGAGGGCGGTAGCGCCAGCGCCGCGGACCTCATCGTGCCCGACGCGCCCTGGGGCGAACTCAGCATGCAGAGCATCGGGCGGTCGATTGCCCGCCACCTCCCGGAGAACGCGTTCGTGTCCGACGAAGCCGGCACCAGCGTAGGACCGACTTGGGCGGCAACGAAAGCTGCCGCCCCCCACGACTGGATGCCCCTGACTGGCGGAGCACTCGGCCAGGGGCTCCCCGTCGCCCTCGGGGCGGCCATCGCCGCCCCCGAGCGCAAGGGACTGTGCCTGGTGGGCGACGGCGCCGCCATGTACACCAATCAGACACTGTGGACCATGGCACGTGAAGGCACCGACGTGGTCACGGTCGTGTTCGTCAACCGGTCCTACCGCATCCTCGACATCGAACTGGCCCGCACCGGCGCCGGCGCTCCCGGCCCAACCGCGCAGCACCTCCTCTCACTGGGCGACCCGCCGATCGACTACGCCGGGCTCGCCCGCTCCATGGGCGTGCCCGCGACCACCGCCACCACCGCGGAAGGATTCGACGACGCCTTGGCCGCAGCATTCGCCGACGACGGCCCCCACCTCATCGCAGCACAAATCCCATAGGTTCCGTGAGGCGGACGCGGCGATCAGTTCCGGCTGATGCCCAGAAGTCCCCGAGCGCAACCCGTGGTCTTCCGAACCCGCTCACGGGTCGGTCAAGCAAACGACCAGCCTGCTCAAGCGACCGTACAGTCGGCGCGCAGGGAACCGATCTCCGCGGTCGTCAACCCGAGATCGTCGGCCAGGATCTCTTCGGTGTGCTCGCCCAGACGAGGCGCCGGCGCCGGTTCCATCGCAAGCATCCCGTCGAAGGTAAGGGGCGAGCCGGGCGCCAGGTAGGCGCCGATCTGCGGTTGCTCGACTTCGGCGAACAGCCCGGCTTCCGCCGAGCACCGGGGATCGTCGTCCACGAGCTGCCTGAAAGTCTGGTAGCGGCCCCAGCACACGCCCAGTTCATCGAAACGAGCGGCTACCTCGATGATCGTGCGGGTCGCGATCCAGGGCCGGATCACTGCTGAGACTTCGACGCGGGCAATGAAACGATCGCCTTCGTCGCTGAAGTCGAGACCTTGAGCCTCGGCGACGGCTGCCACCGCTTCGCTGGACTCGGTCGCCTCGAGAAGGCTCGACCACTGCTTCGGGCTAATTCCTGCCACATAGACCCGCACGCCGTCGGCGGTCGTGAACTCGGCCCCGTAGGCACCGTAGATACAGTTGCCGAACCGCCCGCGCTCGGTGCCATTGATCTGCGCCTCTGCCACATGGCCCAGCGCTGCCACCGCAGCAAGGGCCACATCGCTGAGAGCCAAGCTCATCAAGGTGCCCTCCCCGGTCAGCAAACGGCGTCGATCGGCAGCCAACAGACCCAGCGCCGCCGTCTGACCGCAGATCAGGTCCCAGGCAGGCAGCACATGGTTGACAGGTTCTGTCGAGTCGACCGGGCCGGTCGCCAGCGGATAGCCCATCGCCGCGTTGACCGTGTAGTCGAGCGCGGTCGAGCCGTCGCGGTTGCCGGTCACCGCCAGCATCACCAGATCGGCCCGAACCTGCTGCAGAGCCGAATACGACATCCATCCCCGCGCCGGGAAGTTGGTGAGGAAGGTTCCCATTATGCCGATCAGTTCGGTCAGCAGTTCCTGGGCACGCTCGGAGCGCAGGTTGACCGCGATTGAGCGTTTGCCCTTGTTGAGACCAGCCCAGTACAGCGACTCACCCTCAGCCGTGAGAGGCCAGCGGCGTGCATCGAGCCCTCCGCCGATCTGATCGAAACGGATGACGTCGGCACCGAGTTGAGCCAGGGCCATGCCTCCCGAAGGGGCCGCGACGAAAGCCGAGCCCTCCACAATCCGCAGACCGTCAAGCGGCGGGGTCATCGACATCCCCAATTTCGCCTCCGGCGACGGTCATCAAGCCATCCAGTTGATCGACTGCAATTCGCTGTAGGCCTCGATCCCCCACTTGCCGCGGTCGCGGCCCACGCCACTCATCTTGAAACCGCCGAACGGTGCTTCCATGTGGGGTTGGATGACATTGAGCCCGACACAGCCCGATTCGAGTTGCCCCGCAATGTGGTAGGCACGCTTCGTGTCAGCCGAGAAGACGTAGCTGTAGAGGCCGTAGTCGGAGTTGTTGGCGAGCTGCACGGCCTCTTCGTCGTCCTGGTAGGGCAGAACCACGATGACCGGGCCGAACGCCTCCTCGCGCACTACATGCATGTCCGGGGTGCAGTCCGCGAGCAGCGTCGGCGCGATGAAGTACCCCGGCAGGTCCGGGCGGTCACCCCCGCATACCAGCCTGGCCCCGTCGTCGATGCCCGACGCGATGAACTGCTCGACACGATCACGGTGTACTTCGGTGATCACCGGACCGACGATGGTGGACCGGTCCGTCGGGTCACCGACCTTCATGAAGCCCGAGAATGTGTTGAGCGTCTCGATCAACTGGTCGTAGATGTCGCGATGAGCGATCACCCGTGTCGGGGCAGTGCAGATCTGACCTGCGTGAAAACCCCAGACCGTGGCGATCGACTGCGCGGCGGTGCCGAGGTCGGCGTCCTCGGTGACGATCGCCGCACCCTTGCCCCCGAGCTCCATCAACAGACGCTTCATGGTCTTGCCGCCGTTGGCCATGATCTTGGCACCGATCGGCGAGGAACCCGTGAACGAGATCATGTTGACATCGGTCGAATCGACCAGCGCGGCCCCCACATCGGGGCCCGAGCCGTTGACGATGTTGACGACACCCGGGGGGAAACCGGCCGCTTCCACAGCTTCACCCAACAGCAGGATGCCGAGCGGGTCCTGAGGCGCGGGCTTGATGACTGTGGTGCAACCCGCGGCCAGCGCCGGCGCGATCTTGCCCGCAACGTTGGTGACAGGGAAGTTGTACGGCGTGATGGCGGCGACGACACCGACGGGTTGGCGTTTCACTTCGGCGCTCAGCAACCCGGCCGGCCCGAGCGGACCCGCCGGAGTCGGAATCGGCGACAGGCTCTCATCGAGGTCGATGGGTGTTGCGTAGTAGCGGAAGCGGTCGACCGCGGGGCCCCCGACCTGCAGAGTCTCAGTCGTTCCGATCGTGGCACCAGTCTCAGCCTGCACGGTCGAGACCCAGTCCGGTGAGCGTTTCTCGATCTCGTCGCCGAGTCGTCTGATCAGGGCGCACCGCTCTGTGGCGCTGAGTTTCTTCCAGGATCCGAACGCTGCTCTGGCTGCCGCGGCGGCATCGTTCGCCTGGGAGACGGTGGCTTCGGGTGCCCGTCCGACGACGCTGGTGGTGTGCGGATCGACGATGTCGTAATGCCCGGCACCACCTTCGACCCATTCACCGTCGATCAACAACCGCCAATTCTTGTCGACATCAATCATGCTCATGGCCACAAACGTTACCTGCGCCACCGAACGCACCCCTAAGCGAGCACCCCCGGATGCGGAGAATTCCTCGGCATGGCCGCGTCTGCCCCCGATGTCGTGCCGTTGCCCGATGTCGTGCCGTTGCCCGATGTCGTGACTGCGGGTCGTCACGTCTAGCCTCGTCACCAACGTTTGTCCGCGCTCAGCCTGTACATCCACAGCCCGTGTATCCACATTCCCGCATCAAGGAGCCCCAATGTCTGAAGCCGTGATCGTCGCCACCTCCCGCACCCCCATCGGTCGGGCGAACAAGGGCTCGCTCACCGAGGTTCGTCCCGACGACATGTCGTCGTTCATCCTCAGCGATGTCATGAGCAAGGCCGGAGTCGAAGCGTCCGACGTAGAGGACGTGATCTGGGGGATCGGCCAACCAGGCGGCGAGGGGGGCTACAACATCGCTCGGGTCATCTCCGCCATGCAGGGCCTCGACATCCCCGGTGTCACGGTCAACCGTTACTGCTCGTCGTCACTGCAGACGATCCGCATGGCCGCCCACGCGATCAAGGCCGGCGAAGGCGACTGTTTCGTGGCCGGCGGGGTGGAGACGGTGAGCCGCTATCTGCACGGTGCCGCCGATTCCGGCCCCCACAACGAGAAGTTCGCTTCCGCAGAGGAGCGGAGCGCGGCCCGCAGCGTTGAGGGGTCAGCGCCCTGGGCGCCCCCTGAAGGACTGCCCGACATCTACATCGCCATGGGCCAGACCGCCGAGAACGTGGTGCAGGCCACAGGGATCAGCCGTCAACGCCAGGACGAATGGGGCGTCAGTTCCCAGAACCGGGCTGAAGCCGCCCTCAACCGCGGCTTCTTCGAGCGCGAGATCACCCCCTACGCGCTGCCCGACGGAACCGTGGTCGCCAAAGACGACGGCATCCGCGCCGAGACGACCATCGAGAAGGTGGCACAGCTCAAGCCGGTGTTCCGGCCCGACGGGTCAGTCACCGCGGGCAATGCCTGCCCCCTCAACGATGGCGCAGCCGCCGTGGTCGTGATGAGCGACACCAAGGCGAAGGCGATGGGTATCGCGCCCCTCGCCCGGATCGTCTCGAGCGGCGTGTCGGCGCTAAACCCCGAAATTATGGGCCTCGGCCCTATCGACGCCTGCCGTCAGGCGCTGGGCCGTGCCAAAATGACCATCGACGACATCGACCATGTGGAGATCAACGAGGCGTTCGCCGTACAGGTTCTCGGTTCTGCCGACGAACTCGGCATCGATCTCGACATCCTCAATCCCAACGGCGGAGCGATCGCGCTCGGCCACCCTTTCGGGATGACCGGCAGCCGCATCATGACCACCCTGCTCAACGGCCTTGAAGACTCGGACTCGACCATCGGCATGGAGTCGATGTGCGTCGGCGGCGGTCAGGGAATGGCCATGATCGTGGAACGACTGAACTGACAGCGTCTGAACCGAGGGCTGTCCCGCCTTCAAAGCGGGTGGGATGGGTGACCCTCGTCCGGCGGGTTCGCCCGCTGCCTACTGCGAAGTGCCACTTTGTTGGCTTATGAACTGCCACTTTATTGGCGTATCATATGCCATATGCATGATCCATCGGTGGTGACCAACGACCTGGTACCCCAAGGGTACCGGCCCCGTGTAGTCGACAAGGAGATGCACAGAGCCCTTCAAGCGCTGCCTGCGGTTGTCATTGAAGGCCCCCGCGGCTGTGGGAAGACCTGGACCGCCAGACGCTTCGCCGCCAGTGCAGTCTACCTTGACGAACGCGCCGGAACCGCTTTGGACTCTGGCTTGGACCCGGCATCAATCCTCGACGGCGCTCCGCCGCGCTTGATCGATGAATGGCAACTCGCGCCCTCGATCTGGAATCCCATGCGGCGTGCCTGCGACGCTCGGGGGCTTCGGGGACAGTTCATTCTCACTGGTTCGGCTGACCCGCCAGACGACATTACCCGACACTCGGGTGCCGGGCGCATCAGCCGCGTGCAGATGAAGCCGATGAGCCTGTATGAGAGCGGGGAATCAGAAGGGGCCGTATCACTGGCAGCGCTGCTTGACGGCGGCGACTGTGCGGCACCGGACACGGGATTCTCGCTTGGTGACATCCTTGCCATGGCCTGCCGAGGCGGGTGGCCCCAGATGCTCGGCCTCGACCCTGCGACCGCAGCAGGAGCATCCAGGGCCTATCTCGAAGAAATCAGTCGCACCGACGTGTCACGGGTCGATGGTGTGGAACGTGATCCGCGGCGCGTGCGCCGACTGTTGGCGTCAATCGCCCGCAACGTGGCGACTGAGGTCAGACACACAGTTCTTGCCGCCGACACCGCCACTCCAGGAGATGCCCCGCTCGAGCGTCGAACCGTGGCGGATTACTTGGCAGCGCTGTCACGTCTGTTCGTCGTCGAGGAGGTACCCGCATGGAACACACACATCGCGTCACGTGCCCAAGCTCGGCGTTCCCCGAAGATCCACCTCGTCGATCCTTCGCTCACCGCAGCAGCATTGGCAGTCGGGGTCGACGGCCTGTTGCGCGACCTCAGTTTCGCGGGCCGCCTGTTCGAATCAATGGCGCTGCGCGACCTGCAAATCTACGCGCGGTCGAGTCGCTGCACCGTTTCGCATTATCGCGACAGCGACAACCTCGAGGTTGATGCTGTAATTGAGCGTCAGGACCGAAGATGGGTCGCACTGGAAATCAAGCTCGGTGGTCCCGAGGCCATCGACAAGGGGGCTGCTTCACTGCTGCGGCTGCGCAACAAGCTTGACCTGGAAAGCACCGGCGAACCTGCGAAGCTGGTAGTGGTCACCGCTACTGGGTACGGCTACCAACGCCCAGACGGCGTCTGCGTGGCTCCGCTGACATCGATCGGTCCCTGAACGGCCAGTTCACGGAGATTGTCAACCGTCATCTTCGATGGTGCCGGGTCTTCGATGGTGCCGGTGGCGTAGAGGAAGTAGCTGGGGATGGTGATTCCGTTGGTGGCGACCTGTCTACTTTCGCCCACAACTGTCAGGCACCACCGCCGCGGGGTTCAGTCGGCGGGCCGGTTGACCAGATGGGTTGCAGCGTTGTCGAAGTGGTCGAACATGGCGTCGCGTAAATCGGACGGCAACGGGCGGTCCGTGCCGTCGGCGAGCGTGGCGGCACGAAGTGATGCTGTCATGTGCTTCATCCAGGCATCGCGTTCGACCGCGCCGATCTCGAACGGCATGTGGCGCATCCGCAGACGGGGATGACCGCGCTGCTCGCTGTAGCGCGCGGGCCCGCCCCAGTACTGCGCCAGGAAGCCGGCGAGACGCTCGCGGGACGGCCCCATGTCGGCCGGATACATCGGCCGCAACAGCGCGTCCGTCTCCACCGCGTCGTAGAACCGATCGACCAGCTCATCGAAGAAACGCTGCCCACCGACTGCCTCATAGACCGTCGGAGGGGCTTGAACAGCCTCGCGCATCGTACCCTTCAGGCTCACCGTGCCCGGCGACACAAAGCGCCGCCGGCCCTGCGCCCCTGAGTCCACCCCAGAATCAGGGTCGATCTGTTCAGCTTCGGACGATCCGTCAACCACCGTCTCAGGTTAGACGCCAGCAATGACGAAGCGACTCGATCAGTGAGTCGGAGGCTGAGAGCCGTCGCTGGAGTCACCGTCACTCCATCGGGCTGCCTGCGTCTGCAGGGGGAGCCTGCGGTTCAGCCACCGCCTTCAGAACCAGAGGCGGGCAGTGGTTCCCCCCAGGACGGCTGCTCGGGTGACCGCGTCGAGTCCGCTCAGCGCGTCGCCGACAAGGGTGACCAACTCGCTGTAGGCACGATCATGCACCTGAGGATGGTCCGATCCCCAGACGACGCGCTCAGCGCCGAACAGGTCCAACAGCCGGGAAACAGCTGAACGCGGAGACACCGCAGCGGCATCGAAGACCCCGGTGCTCAACTTCACGACCACATTGTCACGCTCGGCGAGGTCGACCAAAGCCTGGTCATCGCCCCCCAGCGGAACGAATCCGCAATGCTCGAGAGCCATCTCGCAGTCCGGCACAGCCGCGGCAATACGCGAGACCGCGGGCAGTTCCTCGGCGAAACAGCAGACCCCTAGGATTCTCGGCTGCCTAACAACCCCGATTCTGGGGGACCTCTCGCGTTCAGACGCGGACCCTCACCTCCCCAACTCCACCCTCCAACGCGAAGAGCCGGAAAATGTATCGGGGGGTGGGGTTCGACTGTTTCACAATCCGACCCTTTGTAAGGGGATCCTGGGCCTTTGGTGTTCAGCTACCCGCAAGCAGCTCGCGTTACTTCCGTAGCGATAATCAAATCAACGCGGGCAGCCATCTGTTGAACTTCTGTGTTTGGGTGCTCGTGTACCTCGGTGATCTCATGCGCTGTGGCGTGAGCGTCAAGCGTCGCCGACCACGCGGCCTCTGCCTGTGCTTGCGCGGTCGCGGCGTTGCGGCACTCGCTCGCGTCGACTTCCTCGCTGACCACGCAGCCAGCCAACAGGACTAGCGCCGCAACGCACGCTGTTAACCTGGGGTCACGCACCAGGCGAGACCGGTTCGCTTGTCGCGGCCTGCTCCGCTCGCCAACGACGCTTAGTCCGAAAATGCCGCACCACCACAACAGTCAAAACGGCGAAGCTCACCCCGAGAATCAGACGCTGGGCAAAGGGTGAAACTCTTGGAATCACCACAACGAGCGCCGCGCCCAACGCGGCGAGCTCAAGATGTTCGCGCAAAGGGCGCTTTAGGATCGAGCGCGTGTCAAAGAACTTGGGTTCACTGTCGCTAGTCATTAGTCATAGGGCCCCGGGATTAGATAAACGACTATATCCTCAGTGTGGCACCGCAATCGGAGGTCTGGCCTTATGCCCGTGCTGAACATCTGTGTCCACACCGGGGAACACCCAGCAGCAGCGATCCTCGCCGTCGCGCTGACCCGCTCACGATTGTCCGACAATGCCGCTTGCCGAATGGCCGTTGCGGTGACCTGTTGCTTGGACCGACGAAGGAGGGTGATAGTCGGTGGCGGAGTTCCTGACACCGAATCTAGTTCACGTCGCAAAACTGGGTGCGTCGCAACAGGTCCAGTGACGGAGGCTCAGTTCTACGGGAACGCGGTGGGCGGGGATGTCGAGGATCATTCAACGATCATGGATCGAACCAGAGGCGGGCAGTGGTTCCCCCCAGGACGGCTGCTCGGGTGACCGCGTCGAGTCCGCTCAGCGCGTCGCCGACAAGGGTGACCAACTCGCTGTAGGCACGATCATGCACCTGAGGATGGTCCGATCCCCAGACGATGCGCTCAGCGCCGAACAGGTCCAACAACCGGGAAACAGCTGAACGCGGAGACACCGCAGCGGCATCGAAGACCCCGGTGCTCAACTTCACGACCACATTGTCACGCTCGGCGAGGTCGACCAAAGCCTGGTCATCGCCCCCCAGCGGAACGAATCCGCAATGCTCGAGAGCCATCTCGCAGTCCGGCACAGCCGCGGCAATACGCGAGACCGCGGGCAGTTCCTCGGCGAAACAGCACACGCTCGGGGTGACACCCAGCTCGCGGCAGCGCTGCACCAGTTCAAGCGCCACATCACGATGCAGCCAGGGTTGCGGGATCGAGAACAGTCGCAGTCCCGACGCGCCATGCGCACAAGCCCAATCGAGCAGGTCCAGAGACTCGCTGCCGCTCGGGCCTGCCATGCCCGGGCCCACTGCGCTCGGACCCACCGCGGCCACCGCCGCCCAGTCACCGCCCAGATTCTGAGACGCCTCGACAACCAGCGAATTGTCGAACCCGTGCGCACCCACCGCCTGCACCAACACACCACCAGAGACCCCCGCAGCGTCGACCCGAGCCGCCAACGCCTCAGGCGATGCATCGACCTGCTGCCACCAACGCGCATTGGGGTTGCCGGTCAAGTCGTCCACGCACGACTCAACGTCAACCACATGTAGATGCGCGTCGATGACAGGGCCCGCCGACAACGATTCAGCTACGGAAGAGCCTTGGTGGGAGCCCATAGCCCCAAACGGTAGCGAAGCCACACCGTTAGCATCCTTCAGGTGCCAGAACTCGAAGGTGCCTCCTGACCGAAACCCCAGACCGGATCCGCCCAGGTCCGACAGACCTCGCATCCCCCACTCGACACACCTTCCCGTGAGTGTTCCTCATTTGTGGTACACTCTCCACCCAAACTTAGAGGGCCCAACTCAGAGGGGGACAACAATGGCCAAGACCGAAATGATCAGAGCCCGTGTAGAGCCAGATCTGAAGGTGCAAGCTGAACGCGTCCTTCACGAACTCGGCCTGTCTGCCACCGAGGCGATCACACTGTTCTACAAGCAGGTGGTCCTACGCCAAGGTGTTCCGTTTGAGCTCAGCATCCCCAACGCCGAAACAGTCGAAGCCCTGCAACAAGCGCAGAAACCCGATGAATTAACCGAGTATCCGAGCATCGCCGAACTCAAAGCCGCCCTGTAGCCCCGGTGATCCTCCAGACAACCAACCGCTTCGAGAAGGACCTGAAACGCGCAAAGTCGCGCGGCAAGGACCTCGACAAATTATGGACCGTGCTGGACGCTCTGCTGGTAGGCCGCGAATTGCAGACCCGTCATCGGCCGCACCGACTGTCCGGCCAGTGGTCGGACTTCTGGGAATGCCACATCGAACCCGACTGGCTGCTCATCTGGGAAAGCGGTGAGCATGCGCTCGTTCTGGTCCGTACGGGCACCCACAGCGACCTCTTCGGTTGACCAGCAACGGTTGCTGTTCACAACGCAGGCGACCATGCCCACAGCTGGCCCGCCAGCAAGGTCCACTCAACAGACCGTTAGCATCCTTCGGGTGCCAGAACTCGAAGGTGCCTCCTGACCGAAACCCCAGACCGGGTCCGTTTAGGCCCGACAGGCCTCGCAGCCCGGTTCGTGCGCTCGGATCTGGGGCGCGGCTTCGTCGCGTTCCGATTCAAGGCCTACCGCTGGATATACGCCAGTTTCGTGATCCAGCAGATCGGCTTCTGGATGAGCCACGTGACCCTGCAGGGCCTGGTCGAGGAGCGCAGCAATGGCGACACCCTGGCGATCACCGCACTGTTCACCGCGCTGTTCGCGCCTGCCCTGCTCGTGGGACCCTTCGGGGGCGTCCTCGCCGACCGGGTCGAACGCAAACTGGTCGTCACGGTGTCGTATTTTGCGTCCGCGGCTTCCGCCGCGGGCCTGGCCCTGCTCACCGGGCTCAACGGTGCTCCCCCGTTGTGGGCCATCTACACGCTGGCGTTGACTCTGGGGACAACCTTCTCGCTACTGGGCCCCTCCGCCGGCGCCCTGGTGGTCAACTCGGTCTCGAGCGAAGCGGTGCAGAGCGCCATCTCGTTGCAGGCTGCGGTCCAGAACCTGACCCGCGTGGTCGGTCCGATAATGGCCGTCCAGGTCATCGGCTCCGGTCGTTTCCACATCGGGTTCAGCGGATTCGCGGCGGCGTCGGCGCTCGCCGGGCTGATGATCACCAGAGTCGCCGTCGAAGCCCACAACGTCGAGCCGGACGGGCTGGGGGTGTTCTCACGCATCCGCGACGGCTTTCGGCATGCCCGCGAACGAAAACCGGCCCTGCTGGTCATCGCCACGACCGGGGTGGCGTCAGTGTTCGGTGTCGCCCACACGGCTCTGGTTCCCAGCTTCACCAGCGAGATCCTTGAACGGGACGCAGGGCAGTTCGCCAAGATCGTCGCCGCCACCGGTCTCGGCGCCATCGTCGGGGCACTCACAGTCGGCTACAGCAAGGTCGAACCCAGTCTTCAGCGAGCCTCGGTTTCGCTGCTGCTCTACGGGGTCTGCCTGGTCGGATTCACCGCTTCTGAACAGCTCGAGACCGCGATGGCATGGCAGCTGGGCGTCGGTTTCTGCTATTTCGCAACGATGACGACACTGCAGACGCTGCTGCAACAGGTGGTGTCGGACTCGGCGCGGGGGCGTGTCATGTCGCTGTTCGCCATTGCCTGGGGTGGGGTGGTCTGGATCGGCACACTCATTCTCGGGGTGATGGCAGACTCCGACGGCCTGAACCTCGGGGTGAGGCCGACCCTGCTCGTGACCTCCGCGGTCCTGATCAGCTACGGGCTGGTCCTCTCGCTGGCCGCCAAGGGGATGCCGACCGGTTCGAACTACCCCGACTAGCCCGATTACCCCTCCCGAGGGGCCGCGCGTAGGGTACGGCCATGGAACTCATCGATCCGCGTCCCCTCGACATCCTCGACGGTGACTTCTATGTCAACGACCCCTACCCGCGCTACGGTTGGCTACGCGAGCACTCCCCACTGCACTGGGACGACGTCAACGAACTGTGGGTGGCTACCCGCTACGACGACATCGTCGAGATCGAGAAGAACAAGACGGTCTTCATCAGCTCCGACAAGGTGAAGGGCGGGTCGCGGCCTAACATCCCGGGAGACAACTCGATCATCAACCTCGACGATCCGCTGCATCAGACCCGGAGACTGCTGATCGCCCGTCGCTTCACGCCGCGTGCCGTGCGCAGCTGGCAGGACCATGTACGCGACACGGTCGACGAGTTGCTCGACGCCGCGCTGCACAACGGGCAGGCCGAGATAGTGGGCGACCTCGCGGCGCCGCTGCCTGCCATGATGATCGGTCTGCTGTTGGGTTTCCCCGACGAGCTGTGGCCCAAGTTGCAGCACTGGTCCGAGACGACGATCGCGCTCGGCGGCGGCCCCCGTTACGCCAACGAGGAAGGTTTCAAATCAGCCCTGGATTTCGCTGCCGCCGCCTCGCAGCTCTATGAGGAACGCAAGGGCTGCCCCGCCGACGACGTCATGTCGCGTTGGATCTCCGTTGAACAGGAGAAGGACGGAGAAGTCGGCGGTGCACCCTTCGGGCACGACCAGATCCTCTCGGACTGTCTGCTGGTGCTCGACGGTGGAGCCGAGACGACCCGCACGGTGATCGCCCGGACCCTGCTTGCGCTGGCCGACCACCCCGAGCAGTGGCAGGCACTCCAAGGCGGCGCCGACATGACAGTCGCCACCGAGGAGTTCATCCGCTGGGTCACCCCGATCCACAACATGTGCCGGGTGGCTGCACAGGACCACGAAATGCACGGCCAGACCATCTCAGCCGGCCAGCAGGTGGTGCTCGCCTACACCGCAGCCAACCGCGACCCCGCGCAGTTCGACGACCCCGAGCGCTTCGACGTGACCCGCACCCCGAACCACCACATCGCCTTCGGCTTCGGCACCCACTTCTGCTTGGGGGCGTCGCTGGCCCGCCTGGAGATCCAGACCTTCTTCGAACAGTTGGTGGCCCGGGTCTCAGAGCTTCGGCGGCTACCGGAGCTGCCCCACGTCGAGATGCCCAACGCCTTCGTCTTCGGCCTCAAAGAGTCCCACATGGCCTTCACGGTGAAGTAGGCGTGAGCTGACCGAGAACTGTAATTGGGGGGCTCAACCATTCCTATTGTTGTCTACACACGACATTTTGCTGATGGTGTAGTGTTGTAGTGTGCAAACTACAACACTACGCCGGGCCAGCCGCGGGATCACCTCAGGCCCACGACTGGGACAGGCGATCAAGCAAGCCCGAAAAGAACTCGGCTGGACACAAACCGAGCTCGCTGAACGTTCAGGCGTTGCCCGACCACAGATATCGCTCATCGAATCGGCCAAAGCCGACCCCAAAGCCTCGACGCTGATAACGCTGCTGAGAGCCCTCGACTGCGACATGGCGGTGCACCCGATAGACCGCAGCACACAGTTCCGGTTGGAGGACCACCTAGCAGCGGTGATGGAAGATGGCTGATCTGGCCGTGCTGATGCACGGCCAACTCGCCGGCACTCTCACAGACAGCCGTGACGGGCTGGCGCGCTTCTCCTACAGCGGCACCTACCTCGCCGGCAGTTCACCAGTCCCGCTGTCCACAAGCTTCCCGCTCACCTCGGACACCTATGTGGCGGAAGCGTGGATAGACGGCTTGCTGTCCGATAACGACGACGTACGGCGGAGGTGGGCGACAGACTATGGCATCTACTCGACCAAGCCGTTCGATCTGATCGGCTCTCCGGTTGGGCGTGACTGCGCTGGGGCTGTGCAGTTTTGTCGCCATGAGAACTTGGCTGACTTGATGTCTAGGGAGAGCAAGCTTGAGCCGCTCTCCACGTCTGACGTTGCGGGCATCGTCGCTGGGCTTCACGATGACGACGCCGCCTGGAACGAGAACCGCTCCGAAACGGCGTTCAGTCTCGGCGGTGCGCAGGCGAAAACGGCGTTGAGGCTCGACGACGGGAGGTTCTCACTTCCAGGCGGAGCCGCACCCACCACACACATATTGAAACCTGCCCCGAGACGGTTCCCAGACCTCGACATTGTGGAGCACCTGTGCCAACAAGCAGCCCGCAACCTGGGCATCCAAACCGCCGCCACGGAATGCCGTTATTTCGGCAACGAACGCGCACTGCTCGTCGCCAGGTACGACCGCGCCCGCGTGCGGTCCGAGATCGATTGGCGGCGCATCCACCAAGAAGACATGTGCCAAGCCCTCGGTGTTCCCCCATTGAGGAAGTACCAATCCGACGGCGGACCAACACCTGCCGACATAGCCGACTTGTTACGACACTGTTCAAGCGACCCGGATGCCGACGTCCGCCACTTCCTCGACGGGCTCATCTACAACTGGCTGGTCGTCAACACCGACGGGCACGCCAAGAACTTCAGTCTGCTCCTCACGGCAGACCAGGTCAGGTTCGCCCCGCTGTACGACCTGTGCTCGTTCCTTCCTTACATGAACAGGGGTGGCCGCGGGCTTTTTCTGCCGAATCTCAAAATGGCGATGAAAGTCGGACAGGACTACACGTTGAGGAAAATCGACAGAGCACCGGCATGGGGGAGAACCGCCGACTCGTTGGGCGTTGCCCGCTCTGAGGTCGGGGAACGCATCGAAGACCTGTCCAGACGGATTCGGGGGGCGTTCGATTCGGCCATGGACACACTGCCCTCAGCAGCGAAGCGTTCGTCGTACGCCTCAGACATGCTGGACGAGATCGAGAAGCGGGCGGTGACGGGGCTGGCGGTTTCTCATGGATTGCAGAGCGCGCAACAGCAGACCTGAGTGCCGACGGACCACGACGGAAGCTCGTCTTCGCGCCGACCAAGTACCTCGACCGCGAGTTCCTTCACCAATACCGGATCGACTTCCAACAGCTTCCATTTCAGATATACGAAGCGATCGAGAGGCTGGAGCGGTGATCCTCAAGGACTACCAGCAACGGGCACTGGAAACGGTTCGGAGCTTCCTTGAACATCTCGCTGCGTGGCGGGCGGAGGACTCCGCCGCTCGAGTCCAAAATCCCCGAATCTTGACACTTTCGGGGCCGCAGGACTGTGGGGGCGACACGTCAAAACGTCCCTGGGAAACACTTTGCGGATTCTGCAGCCGCTGATAATCCTCGACGAAGGGCGCAAGCCTTCGAGGGCCTGCTCAGTCGCTACCCCGCTTCGCAGGTGGCAGCAAATCACACCTTCGTGCTGGAGGTGTTGCGACAGCGAGTGGAAATCGAACGAGACCGCCTGTCGCAGGAGACCTTCGAGGCTCTTCTTGAATCAAGGGACACCAGCAGGCGCGACTCTTCTTCTGGTATCGAAACCGTTCCCGCAAGGACTATTTCGTGCAGGGCTGGAAACCGCGCCGAATCTACGCGGACTTCATCGTGACGTTGCAGAGCGACCACGCCGGGGCAGAGGACGACTTCAGCCAAGTCTTCGTGGTCGAGACGAAAGGCGCCCACCTCAAAGCATCTGAGGACACAGAATACAAGCGGTCCGTGTTCGACGTGTGCAACGATCACGCCCGCGAGACCGATTGGGCGGAACTGGAACCGATGATGAAAGATAAGGCCGTGCGCTTCGAGGTCGTCGACGAAGACGAATGGAAGACACGACTCAACGAAATGCTGTCCGCAAAAACAGTGCAAGCTCAGGCCGAACCGGAACAAGGAGCAATCGATGTCTGACATCTTCAGTTATGCCGGAAAACGGGTGGTGCTCACGGGTGGCACGACCGGAGTCGGGGCCGCGGCCGTGGAACTGCTCGCAGACCTCGGCTGTGACGACCTGACCGTGCTCGACATCGCCGAGCCGACCGGACCCGCCACCCGCTACATCCCCACCGACATGTCGGACCCGTCGTCCGTCGACAGAGCCGTAGCCGACATCGGCAGCGGTGTCGACGTGCTGTTCAACAACGCCGGAGTGGCCGCAACCCACGCTGCCGACTTCGTGATCCGGGTCAACTATCTGGGCCTGCGCCGCCTGACCGAGGGGCTGCTCCCCACCATGAACAGCGGAGGGGCCATCGTCAACACCGCCTCCATCGCAGGGCAGGGCTGGCCCGAGAACCTGGCCAAGATCTCCGAGCTGATCGCCATCGACGACTGGGACGAAGCGCTCGGGTGGGTCTCCGACAACGATGATCTGGTCGGCGCCGACTCCTATGCCTTCTCCAAGCAGATCGCACAGGTGTGGACGATGCACAGCTCGGCCCGCACCCGCAACGAGTTCAACGTGCGCACCAACTCGGTGTGCCCGGGCCCGATCGACACTCCGCTGATGGACGACTTCATCAAGACCATGACCGAGCAGGTCATCCAGTGGACCATCGACCAGACCGGCGGCGCCATGCTCACAGCCGACGACATCGCCCGCACGCTGGTAATGCTCGGCAGCGACGCCTCGGCCGCCATGAACGGCCACAACACGGTCGCCGACAACGGATTCAGCGCTTTCATGGCGACCGGACAGATCGACTTCTCCGGTTTGGGGTAGCCCGCTGTGGCACAGCGGCAGCGTAGGGTTGGCCGCTGTGAGCGACTCGGCCGGACTCATCGAACTGATACCCGACGAACCCGACGCGGAGTCGCTGCTCGAAGCCATCCTGGATTGGGCCTACCGGCGCGGTGTGGAGCCATACCCGCATCAGGAGGACGCCATCCTGTCGCTGCTCGCAGGCGACAACGTGGTGCTGGCCACCCCGACGGGGTCGGGAAAGTCGTTGGTCGCCGTCACCGGGGCCTTCGCGATGCTCGCCAACAACAAGCGAACCGTCTACACCGCGCCGATCAAGGCCCTGGTGAGCGAGAAGTTCTTCGATCTCGTCGCTGAGCTGGGTGCCGACAATGTGGGGATGGTGACCGGCGACGCGGCCGTCAACGCCGATGCCCCAGTCGTCGTGTGCACCGCTGAGATCCTCGCCAACCGGGCGCTACGGGAGGGGCCGAGCCTCAACGTCGACCTGGTCGTGATGGACGAGTTCCACTACTACGGAGACCGCGACCGCGGCTGGGCCTGGCAGATACCGCTCCTGGAGTTGGCGAATCCGAGTTTCCTGCTGATGTCGGCCACACTCGGCGACACCAGCGACCTGCGCGCCGATCTCAGCGCCCGCACCGGCCGCGACACGGTGCTGATCGACCAGGCCCCGAGGCCCGTGCCCCTCGACTTCGAATATCGCGAGACTCCCCTGCTGGAAACCCTCGCCGACCTCCTGAAGGCCCGCAAGACCCCCGTCTACATCGTCCACTTCACCCAACGCGAGGCGACCGCACGAGCCCAGAGCCTCACCAGCCTCGACGTCCTCTCCAAAGACGAGAAGGAGGCAGTTAACGAGGCGATCGGCGGGTTCCGCTTCGACACCCCGATCGGCAAGGACGTGGCGCGTTTCGTGCGGGCCGGGATCGGGGTCCACCACGCCGGACTGCTGCCCAAGTATCGGCTGCTCATCGAGAAACTCGCCCAGCAGGGTCTGCTCAAACTGATCTGCGGCACCGACACGTTGGGGGTCGGCGTCAACGTGCCGATCCGCACCGTGCTGTTCACCCAGCTCTGCAAGTATGACGGTCGCAGGGTCCGGGTGCTGTCGGTGCGCGAGTTCAACCAGATAGCGGGACGGGCGGGCCGTCGGGGTTTCGACACCGCCGGCAGCATCGTCGTGCAGGCCCCCGAGCACGTGGTCGAGAACAAACGTGCCGAGGCCAAGGCACTCACAGATCCGCGCAAGAAGAAGAAGCTCGTCAAGAAGCGGCCCCCCGAACGCGGCTATGCCCATTGGGACGGCGACACCCTCGCCCGACTCAGCACAGGCACGCCCGAGACGCTCAAGTCGAGCTTCTCGGTGAGCCACGCCATGCTGCTCAACGTGCTCGACCGCCCCGGCGACGGCTGCGCGGCCATGAAACGCCTACTCACCGACAACCACGAGCCCCGCAGCGCCCAACGTCGACACATTCGCAGGGCCATCGCGGTTTACCGGTCACTGCTCCAAGCCCAGATCGTGGAGCTTGATCCGCTCCGTATCAACATCGACCTGCAGGACGACTTCCGCCTCAACCAGCCGCTGTCGTTGTTTGTGGTCGAGGCGGTCGAGGCACTCGACCCGGAGGCTCCGGACCACCATCTCCAGGTGCTCAGCCTGGTGGAGTCGATCCTTGAGGACCCGATGGTCGTGCTGCTGGCCCAGCGCGACAAGCTGAAGGACTCACTGATGAGCGAGATGAAAGCGGCGGGCATCGAGTACGAGGAACGGATGAATCGCCTCGATGAGGTCACCTGGCCGAAACCCGAGGCCGAGTTCATCGAGCCCGCCTTCGCCATCTTCGCCCGCCACCATCCCTGGGTCGGGCGCGACACGGTCAGCCCAAAGGGTGTGGTCCGCGAGATGCTCGAGTTCGCCGAGACCTTCAACGCGTTCGTGGCCCGCTACGGGATCAAGCGTTCGGAGGGTCAGCTTCTCCGCTATCTGACCGACTGTTACAAGACCCTGATCCAGACCGTGCCCTCCAGCGCGCTTAGCGATGACCTCTCCGAAACGATCGAATGGCTCGGCGCGATGATCCGTCGCGTCGATTCGAGCCTCATTGACGAATGGGAACGCCTGCGCAACCCCGAAGCCGCCCAGACCGAACCGACGCCTCCCGAGAGCTACGACATCACCGCCAATGAACGGGCCTTCAGCGTGCTGGTACGCAACGAGCTGTTCCGGTCGGTCACATCGCTCGCCACCCGTCGCCGGCTCACCCCCGAGATCGATGGGGTCGAGGAGTATTTCCGCGCCCACGACGGGATCGAGATCGACGCCGAGGCTCGCAGCAGCCGCTGGGTGACCATCGACCTGCCGCGTGGCATGGCGACCCAGACACTGTGCGATCCCGAGGGGTACATGGAGTGGGTGCTCGAAGCCGAGGTCGACCTCGAGGCGTCACGCCTCGAAGACCGCGCGGTGGTGACCCCCATCCGGCTCAGACAGCTCTGATCCCATCGGGATTCGGTCGGGATCGCACAACTCGAAGTAACTGCACAACTCGAAGTGACTGCACAACTCGAAGTGACTGCACAACTCGAAGTGACTTCACAACTCGACGTGAATGTGGCGCGGCGAGGCCGCTAAGGTGCCGCGCCATGGGATCAATCGAAGGATTTGCGACGCTCGTCACCGGTGGTGGAAGCGGTATCGGGGAGGCATCGGCTGCAAAGCTGGCCGCCGACGGGGCACACGTGACCATCTGCGGGCGCACCGAGCAGAAACTGCTCGACGCCGTAGACCGCATCGCCGGAGTGGCAGCAGAGGGAGTCACGGTGCAGCACATAGTCGCCGACGTGACTTCCGAGTCCGATATGGAGGCGGCGGTGGCCGCCGCGACGGGGATCACCGGACGACTCGACGGGCTGTTCGCCTGCGCCGGCGGTTCGACCTGCATGGGTCCGCTGGTTCTGGCTGACGTGGACGACATCCGTTCCACCATGGAACTCAACTACATCGGCACCTTCCTGTGCCTCAAAACCGGCGGCGCCCAGATGGCCCGACAGGGCGGAGGCGGATCAATCGTGGGCTGCTCGTCACACGCGGGCCAGGACTCGATGCGCTGCCTCGGCGCCTACGGAGCCGCCAAAGCCGCCCTCGATCACCTGTGTCGGGTCAGCGCCGACGAGATGAGCCGCTTCGGAATCAGGATCAACTCGATCCAGCCGGGCATTGTGGCGACCGAGTTGATGGCTCCGATAACCAGCGGCGGCGCGCTGCTCGACAACTACCTGCCGGCGATTCCGCTTGGCCGCGTCGGTGAACCCTCAGAGATCGCGGACATGGTGCGGTTCCTGATCGGACCCGAGTCTTCCTGGATCACCGGGCAGGCATTCGCAGTCGACGGCGGCCAGAACCTGCGACGCGGCGCCGACTACGGCACGCTCCTGCGAGAGTTCGGACCCGACCCCCTAGACAGCCTCGCTCCCTCCACCGACTGACAACCGCGGCCCAGCCGCTATTCGCTCTTCGTCTTGGACTTGTCGGGGATCACCGCCGACTTCTGGAGCAGTTCGGTGAGCCCGGGATAGCCGGGGATCGGCTGGAGTCTGTGCTCGATGTAGATCAGGCCCGCAGTGATGCTGATGAAGCCCAGGGTGAAGTTGACACCGAAGCGGGTGAGCACGAAGAGGTTCACGCCGGTGTTGTTGTAGAGGTAGATGTCCCAGATTGCGGTCAGGATCTCGAAGGCGACAATGAACCAGGTAGCCATCGCCATCGTGCGCACGAAACGCTGGTCCTGGGCCATGCCGTCCGGCAGTCGCAAGAACCGCTCCGCGGCCCATGCCATGAACGACCGGCCACGCAGGACGGTGACGGCCAGTACCACCCCCACCAGGATCTTCGTCACGAAGCCGATCCCGAAGTACACCGCCTCAGTGCTGACCCCGAAGTCGACGAGTTCACGCTCCGCGGCGATCGACACGGCGCTGCGCAGCATCAGATAGACGGTGACAGTCGGCAGCATCAACCCGATGTTGAGTCCCCGGCGGCGCCTGCTCACCGCGGCCTTGAACGACCACAGCGTTGAGGCGACTACAGCCGCCTCGATGCTGACCACGTTGTAGAACCCCAAGAACAACAGCACCGGCATCGTCTGGTCCAGGGTGCCGCCACCAACGAATCGCGGGTTCTTTCGGGCAGGTTTCTCGCGGGCAACAGTGTCGACACGGGCCTCAGCGTCGGTGCCGGGTCCAGAACCTGCTTCGGGGATGGCGTTGTCGTCGGTCACGGTGAAAGTGCCATCCACTGCGCAGCCACCTCAACGTCTCCGAAGATCTGGAGCCCGTCGAGGCTCCGTCTGCCCCAGGCGCACAAGAAGAGTTCCTCGCCGCCGGCACGGACCGCTGCGTCTCCCTTGGCGTGCTCACGGGTCACCGAGATCGATCCGTCGACTGCTCGTAACATGAACTCCCCGTCGCCGTCGGTCTGATGAAGATGCAACGAGCCCGACGGCAGTGTCCGCTCCCTGCCTGCAAGCACCTCAATGAAGAGCTCGTCGACGCCGTCGACGCCGTCGGCGGCGGGGACCGGCGTCGGGTCCTCGACGGCCTGCTCGGCGTCGACACGGTGGATGGCCGTTTCGAGGTGAGCCCTGCGGATGAAGAACCCGACGGTCTGGTCGGCTCCCCAAGTCCACAGTTGCGTCTTCGGATCGGCTTCGCTCAGCACCGTCACCACCTGAGTCAACGCTTCTTGAGGCGACTGCTTGGGAAGTTCCTTCCATCCAATCGGTGCTGTGGCGGTCTGCTCGACCTGCGCGGCGACCGCACCCCAGACGACACCCATGTGGGAGAGCAGACCCTCGTTGGACCATCCCGGGCACGCCGGAACCAAGGCGCCGAGATCGCTCGAAGCCACGTCTATCAACCTCTGCCCGTCCTCGGCGAGGCGAGCGATCCGGTATGAGGGGTCCATCGGCGACACCGGGGCAGAAGAATGCGAAGAGTCCATTTGCATAGGGTCCATTTGCATAGTGTGGCGTGATTGAACGATCATCGTGCGCCGTGAGCACATACGCGATCAGCGGGTCCGCATCCGGCATGGGCGCGGCGACCCGCAAGAAACTCGAAAACGACGGCCACAGGGTGATCGGAATCGATCTGCGGGACGCCGAAGTCGTCGCTGACCTGTCCACCACTGAAGGCAGGTCCAGCGCGGTCAGCGAGACCGTCCAGCTGTGCGACGGGACGCTCGACGGTCTCGTGACAGCGGCCGGTCTCGGGCCGCCGGTTCGCGGAGAGTTGATCGCCCGGGTCAACTACTTCGGATCCGTGGCACTGCTCGAAGGTCTGCGACCGGCGCTGGCACAGGCCGACAAGGCCCAGGCAGTGCAGATCGGTTCCAACTCTTCGACCACATCGCCGAACCTGCCCGCCGAACTCGTCGAGGCGTACTTGAACGGCGATGAGGAGGAATCAGTCCGTCTCGTGAACCTCACGCCGAGGCCGTTCGACAGCGCAATCGCCTACGGCGCCGCAAAGCTCGCCGTCTCACGCTGGTGCCGCCGCGCCGCGGTCGGCAACGACTGGATCGGCCAGGGGACAACGCTCAACGTGATCGCTCCCGGCCCTGTACAGACGCCGTTGTTTCAGATGGGCAAGGACGATGACGACTTCGGCCCGCTGCTAGAGGGCTTCCCAGTCCCCGCCGGCGAGCCGGCGACGGCTGAGATGCTCGCCGACTGGATCGTCTTCCTGCTCTCCCCCTCAGCCCGTTTCGCCTGCGGGTCGGTGATCTTCGTCGACGGCGGCACCGACGCCCTGCTGCGAGCCGACGCCTGGCCCGAGACCTTCTCCATGGAGTTCTAGGCGCCGAGGGTTCGTGACACTGCCGAGCAGCGGTTTGGGAATCAGCCCAGAATCCCGCCTTGGCCGCGAGGTTCTCCGAGAGCTTGGGAGCGCGCCGCCTCGTCAAGCATCTCTTGGGTGACTCCGAAAGTGTCGCCGAGTCCGGCATCCACGACCTGTTTGGGAATGGCCCTGATCCGATAGTCGTCAGCCACCGGTTCGGGATCGGGGCCGCGTCGGGCCAGAGCCGCCTCGACGATCGGTTCCCATGAAGCTGCCAACGCAGGCGCGTTAGCCACGTCCCGTTCCTTGAACTCGGGCAGGATCTCCGTCCCGAAACGGTGCAGCGACTCCATGATGTCCTCGTGGCGGTTCCTGCCCGCCTGCATCACGAATATCAACTGGTCCACACCAACCTCCTCGTAGCGGCGACAGAACTCACGGATCTGGTCCGGTGTGCCCACCGCCCCGCGGAGTCCCTGACGGTCGCCCACCGCGGTCTTGGCGGCAAGAGCACCATGTTGGGCTAGGGCCGCGTCGGGATCATAGCCATGCTCGGCCCGTTTCTCCTGGAACTCCTGCCACACGTCGGTCACGCCCGGCCGGTGCTCACCGAACAGGTAATAGTGAGCCAGCGAGTAGCCGAAGAAATTGCCACCCTCAAGCCCCATCCGCATCGCCACCGATTCGTCGGGGTGACACATCATGGGCGTGACGCAGGCAAGGTTCGGATTGACTGCCCGGCCGACCGGAACGCACTCCACGGCCATGACCCGGCGATAGTCGTCGACCCACCCCTTCGCGTCCTCAGGGTCGATGAAAGCAAAAGTGAGCGCGCCGATGCCCTTCTGGGCCGCGAGCTTGATGGTCTCATGGCGCGAACAGGCAACCCACAGCGGTGGATGGGGCGACTGCACAGGCTTCGGCACGACATTGCGGGCCGGCATCGACACGAACTCGCCCTCGTGACCGCCGAAGGGCGTCTCGGTCAGGCAACGAAGCGACACTTCGAGGCCTTCAAGCCAGGCGTCGCGTTTGCGTTCGTAAGGAATGCCGAAACCGCCGAGCTCGGCCTCCGAAGAGGACTCCCCCGAACCGAACTCCACCCGCCCACCCGACAACAGGTCAAGCGTCGCGATCCGTTCGGCCACCCGCGCGGGATGGTTGAACGCAGGCGCGGTCAGACAGATACCATGTCCCAGACGGATGTTACGGGTGCGCTGAGAACACGCTGCCAAGAACAGCTCGGGCGCAGACGAGTGCGAGTACTCCTCCAAGAAGTGGTGCTCAACCTCCCAGAGGTATTCGAAACCAAGCGAATCTGCCAGTTCAACCTGCTCGAGAGCATCACGCAGCAGGTCGGCCTCACTGCGCTCATCCCACGGTCGAGGCAGCTGATGTTCATAGAAGATCCCGAACTTCATAACCGGCGACTATACGGCCGCGCCAGCACTAATAGGCGAGCGAAACCACCAGGAGCGTGTGGCAGGCGACGGCCACGACCACATGCACATGCCATATCTCGTGGTAGCCGAACGTGTCAGGCCAAGGGTCGGGACGACGAGCGCCGACCACGACCGCTCCCACGGTGTAAGCCGCTCCCCCACCGAACAACAGGATCGACTCCAGAATCGACAACGACATGATGAGCCAGGGGGCGAAGACGACCATCGACCAGCCGAAACCCAGGTAGGCACCGTTCATGACCCCTGCGCGGGGATGCAAAGGCAGCCATTCCGCGGCGATCCCCAGCAGCGCCCCCGTCCAGGCGACGGCGATCAGCAGCCCCGAGACCGGCGGGTCCAAACCGAGTAGGGCAATGGGCGTGGCACACGTTCCGAACATCAGAAAGATCACCGAATGGTCGATGCGTACCAGCAGTTCCACTCTGCGCGCCGACCAGTCCCGACCGTGGACCACCGCGCTCACCCCGAGCATCGCGGTGATTCCCAGCGAATAGAGAAGCATCGAGAACTGTGCCCGCGTCCCCTCTGCGAACACGGTCAGGGTCACACCGAGCGGAATCGAGGCCAACGCCGCCCAGCGGTGCAGGCAGCCGCGGTAGCGCGGCCGGGGGCGACGGAGCAACCGGACCGCCGAGGACGAGAGCTGTCCGTCTCCAACGGGGTCAGATGCAGGCACAACCCCAGAATAGACGCTCTAGTTCGTCTCTGTGAACAGCGGTAGACTCCCCGTTCGGCCCCCTATGACGACCATCTCGACTACCTCGGTATGTGACAGTGCCGAGTTGCAACAGCTTCGACAAGCCCGAAGCGATATCGTCGCCGAGGCGGTGAGCGGCACCGACCAGTGGATCTGTCTTGAGGGTCCGTTCCGCCAATACCAACGCACCCTGGAAGCACAACCAGTCGGCGACGGCCGCTACCAGGTCACCGAGACCACCACATACAAGCTGGCTGTTTCGATATGGGCCTGGCTGTTTCACTTCCCGGTGCGCGGTGCCCTGAAGTACCGGCGAGAACGCTACGGATACTGGTGGGCACCGCCTGACCGGCTCGATCAGCGGGCTGCGACCGTGCTCGCTCTGCTGGTCGGGATACAGATCGTCGACGGGTACCTCGGCTCGGTTCTGAGCCAGACGATCACCTTCTCGGTCGACGAGTTCGGCCACGGCAACCGGGCCCAGGGTTGGGTGCTCGGAGTGGTTCGGGTGGGTGTGTTGATCGCGCTGGCGACCGCGGCGCTGGCCGACAGGCGGGGCAGGCGCTCGTTGCTGATCGGCGCCGGGATCACCGGCTGCGCCTTCACCGTGCTCGGCGGGCTGTCGCCCAACCTGTGGGTTCTGGGGGGCTCCCAGCTGGTGGCGAGGGGCCTGTCGACCGCGCTCGGGATTCTGATAGTGATCGTGGCCGTCGAGGAGATGCCCTACCGGTCGAGGGCCTGGGCCGCGTCGGTCTTGACCCTCAGTGCCGGACTCGGCTCGGGCATGGCCGTATGGTTCCTGCCCGTCGCTGATCTCAGCGAACGGGGGTGGCGGGCGATCTACCTTGCGGCCATCTTCGGAGTAGCGGTCGTGGCGCTGCTGGGCCGACGGTTGCCCGAAAGCAGACGATTCATCGAGGCCACCCCCATCGCTAGCCCCACCGAGAGCTTCCTGGCGCGGCGCCGAGGCCGCTTCACGCTGCTCGCGACCTCAGCATTCCTGCTCGCCATATACCTGGCGCCTGCTTCAGGGTTCCGCAACGACTTCCTCAAAGACGAGCAGGGGTTCTCCGGAGTCGACATCACCCTGTTCACGGTCACCACTGCGACCCCGATCGGGATCGGACTCCTGTTGGGCGGATACCTCGCCGAGCGGCACGGTCGTCGCCGCGTCGGAGCCTTGGGAATCGTGGCAGGCACCACTCTGACCAGCGCTTCGTACTTCTTCGACGGGTTCGCACTCTGGTCGGCCACGCTGCTGGGAGGCGTTCTCGGAGCACTCGCCATCCCGGCGCTGGCTGTGTACGGGCCGGAGTTGTTCGGCACCCACAACCGCGGGCGGACCAACGGGGCCATCGTGACGCTGGGCGTGGCCGGGAGCGCCCTGGGGCTGTTCTTCGTCGGAGAGCTCTCAGATCGCATGTCTGCCGTCGGGCCTGCCATCGCCATTCTCACGGTCGGTCCATTGATCGTCGCCTGGCTGATACTCACCCGCTTCCCGGAAACGGCCGGACTGGAACTCGAGGAGATCAACCCCGAAGACGCCTAGCCGAGCAACCAGTTCCGATGGTATAGTAACGTTGCTACTTGAAGGGAGCCGTCGATGAATCCATCGGTCCGCAGCATGAGCAGCCGTGAGTTCAACCAAGGAACCGGCGCCGCGAAGGTAGCGGCTCTCGATGGACCTGTCTATGTCACGGACCGGGGCAAGCCCTCCCATGTACTGCTGAGCTACGAACAATACCGGCAGCTCATAACGAACAACCAGAGCCTCGCCGACGTGTTGTGCAACACACCCGGGGCGGGAGACATAGACCTCGATCTCCCCGACCGCGGCTCACCTGCCCGACCCGCCGCCTTCGGCTGACAAACACGTCACCTTCGACGCTGCACGCCTGATCGGCGACCACTCCCACTGCTGTCAGGCTATGTTCGACTGATGTACTTGCTCGATACCAACGTGGTCTCCGAGATCCGCAAGATCGACTCCGAGAGAGCCGATGCGAACGTGGCGGATTGGGCCTGCGTTGTCGATGCCAACCAGACCTATATTTCGGCAATCACGATCCAGGAACTTGAACACGGCGTGCTGTTGGCCGAACGCCGCGACCCCCACACCGCAGCCGCTCTTCGGAGTTGGTTCGAGAACGATGTCTGCCACGAGTTCGAGCAACGGATCCTTCCCGTCGACACCAAAGTGGCCCGGTTGGCCGCGACGCTGCATGTGCCCGACCCGGCCCCCATCGCCGATGCCCTGATCGCAGCGACCGCCATCGTCAACAAGATGGTGGCTGTCACCCGCAACGTTCACGACTTTGAACGCTTCACCCGTCTCAAGATCCTCAACCCCTGGAACTCACCTGTTGTTTGAGATCGGCGGTCAGCGGCGGCGGGAGGATTTGAGGTGACCGCGGCTGGATGCCTTCAGGGCTTCGAGCTCGGTCTCGTCGACTTCGGTGACGCCGGGCCCCAGACGGGGGTGCAGCACCGTATAGAGGGCCAGCGCGAATGCGGCGATGCCGATCGGCACGACCGCGTCGCCCTCCCCCGTGTATGTCGGATACAGCACGAAGGCCGACAGTAGAGCGGTCCACATCCACAGGATCAGCACGGCCCGCCCGTGGCCGTGACCGATCCGCATGAGGCGGTGGTGAAGGTGCTCCTTGTCCGCCGCGTGGACGGCACCGCCGCGCGCCGCCCGCCTGACGACAGCGAAGAGGGTGTCGAGGATCGGCACGCCGAGGATCACCAGCGGTATGAAGATAGGAGCGAAGAAGAAGAACGCCTGACCGGAGAACTCGCCGGTGGCCCGGCCACCCACAGACATCGTCGAGACCGCCATCAAGAGTCCCAGAAGCAGCGCTCCCCCGTCGCCCATGAAGATCCTCGCGGGGTGGACATTGTGGGGCAGAAACCCAACACAAACGCCCAGAGCGATGCAGGCCCACAACGCTCCGGGGTTGTTCGCACTGATCACGTCGGCCTCGCTGAGACGGAGCGCGTAGAGCAGGAAGGTACCTGCGGCGATCGCGACGGTGCCTCCCGCCAGACCGTCGAGACCGTCGATCAAATTGACCGCGGTGGCCATGCCCAGGACCCACAGGACGGTGACCAGCGCCGACCAGTCGGCCGACAGGAACAACAGATCGAAGAAGGGCACCCGGAACACCAGGATCGACACACCCGTCATCGACAGGATCCCTCCCGCCAGCACCATTCCAGCAACTTTCGCCGGTGCGGAGATCTCCCGCACGTCGTCGACGAACCCGACACTCCAGATCACCGCCGCGGCGACGACCACCCCGAGCATCTCCGTGCGGGCAGACATGACATCGGCGAAGTCATCCATGAGCGCAGCCGCGCAGAATGCTCCGATGAGACCCACGAGCATCGCCGCGCCACCGCCGCGCGGGGTCGGTTCGGTGTGGACGTGGCGTTCATCAGGTGCCGCAACCGCTCCGAGACGTATCGACAGACGCCGCACCACAGGCGTCGCCAGAAACGTGATCACAGCCGCCACCGCGGCCACAAGGAGGTACGCCGACAGCGATGGCGCCGGCATCTCCGTTACCCCAGCCCGCCGCTCATACCCCGAGACCAGGGTAGGGGCAGAACCTTGAACAGAGGTCCCCGACGTCGGCTCTGACCGAATCGACGACGCCGGTATCGCCACGACCGCGCAGCGTCCGTGCAATCAACTCGGCGATCTCACCCATCTCATCGGGTCCCATCCCCTGTGTGGACACAGAAGGTGTGCCGACCCGTATCCCCGAGGTGACGAAAGGTGAGCGCGGGTCGTCGGGGATCGTGTTCTTGTTGAGGCTGATCCCAGCGGAGTCAAGCACGGCCTGAGCTTGTTTGCCCGTCAGGTCGGGATCGAAAGTCCGCAGGTCGATCAACAGCAGATGGTTGTCGGTACCGCCGCTGACGAGCCTGAAACCGTGCCCCGCGAGTGCTTTCGCCAGGGCCGCGGCGTTGCTGACGATCGAGGCCGCGTAGTCCCTGAACTCCGGGGTCGACGCTTCCCCGAAGGCGATCGCCTTGGCCCCGATCGCGTTCTCGAGCGGTCCGCCCTGGATTCCGGGGAACATCGCCTTGTCGATGGCTGCGGCGTACTGTTCGGAACTCAGAACGCACCCGCCACGAGGGCCGCGCAGGGTCTTGTGGGTCGTGAAGGTGACGATGTCGGCAATGCCGACCGGGTTCGGGTGGACGCCACCGGCTATCAGGCCCGCAATGTGGGCTGCGTCGAACATCAACAACGCCCCGACCTCGTCGGCGATCTCGCGCAGCGGGCCCGGATCGATGATGCGCGGGTACGCGGTGGCCCCGGCGACGATCAGTCTCGGATTCTCGGCGTGGGCCTTGGCGGCCATGTCCTCGAAGTCGATGCGCTCGTCGCTGGCGGTCACCCCATAGGAGACGAAGCGGTACTGCCGCCCCGAGAAGTTGACGGGCGAACCATGGGTCAGATGCCCGCCGTGATCGAGGCTCATGCCCAGCACGGTGTCACCCGGTTCAAGTACTGCCTGGTAGACCGCCATGTTGGCGATCGCTCCGGCGTGAGGCTGCACGTTGGCGTGGTCGGCACCGAACAGAGCACACACCCTGCGTCGAGCCTCGTCCTCGATCTCGTCGATGACCATGTTGCCCCCGTAGTAGCGCCTGTACGGGTAGCCCTCGGAGTACTTGTTGGTCAGAACAGACCCGGTCGCGGCCATCACTGCCGGGGAGGCGAAGTTCTCTGAGGCAATCAATTGGAGGGTCGTGTTCTGGCGAACCTCCTCTGAGACGATCATCTCCAGAACTGGATCGTCGGCAACGCTGGGCCAAGGCATTTCATCTCCTAGTCTGGTCGATGTCCGGGAATCGTCTTGAGGGGCCGAACAGCGGAATCGTAGCGCCTGTCAACCGGCGCTCAGACTGATCCGCCGCCGAGGTCGTCTATCTTCGCCACCCGCGCCTCGTGGCGGCCACCCTCGAAGTCAGCGTCGAGCCACGCCGCCAGAGCGGCAGCGGCCACCTCGGGGCCGACGAGGCGCTCACCAATGCAGATCACATTGGCATCGTTGTGCTCACGCGCCAACCGTGCTGAAGTCTCGTCCCACACCGTTGCCGCGCGCACTCCCGCGATCTTGTTGGCCGCCATTGCGATGCCGATCCCGCTTCCGCAGACGCACATCCCGCCCTCGGCACCGCCGCTAGCCACCGCCCTGCCGACAGCCGCCCCGAAATCGGGATAGTCGACCCGCTCGGGCGAGTAGGCGCCGCAGTCGACCACTTCGTGGCCCAGATCCCGTAGACGCTGAGCCAAAGACTCCTTCATGGCAAAGCCAGCGTGATCCGAGCCGACCGCGATTCGCATGGGCCTCAGCCTAGGTTCTGGCGGCGACCGCCGCGGCGATGTCCGCCTTCTTCACCGGGCCCTCGCGCAGGATCTCGACCGTGCCGTCGATCACCGAGACGACCGTGCTGGCCGAACCCAGGCGGACGCCTCCGTCAATCACAATCTCAACGGTGTCGAAGATCTCGGCCGCGTCGGCGCACGAGACCGGGGTCGGCTCACCGTGGAGGTTGGCGCTGCTGGCTGCCACCGGCCCCACCTCCGCGGCAACCGAACGGACGAAGTCGTCGTCAGGGCAGCGAACTCCGAGGGACGATTCGGTCCCCGCTGCGACCGCTCCGTCGTCTGTCCGGTCGGCGACGATGGTGAGAGCGCCCGGCCAGAACTGCCCGGCCAGAGCCCGGCCTGTTGCACCGAGGTCCACATAACGTGCAGCCTGGGCTGTGTCGGCAACCAGCACCGCCACTGAAGTGTCGACCGGTCGCTGTTTGAGAGCAAAGAGTGCGGCGAGGGCATCGCCGTCTGTGGCCATCACCGCCAAGCCGTAGACCGTATCGGTCGGCAGCAGCACCACCCGTCCGCTGCGCAGCGCAGCGACGACAGCCCCGAGATCGCTCATCTGCGTGCCACTACAGCTCGCGGGCGGCCGTTGAGGTCGCCGTGGATCGTCGCCTGCCAGCCGAGGTCGGCACACCATTGCTGCACGGTCTCGGTCTGTGGGGGCGACATCTCGAGCACGATCACGGCATGGGGCGCCAACCACCCTGGTGCCTGATCCACGATGGTGCGAAGATCAGCGAAACCCTGCGAGCCGGACCACAGCGCTGTTGCCGGCTCCCAGTCTGTGATCACCGCTGGCAGCACTTCGCTGTCGGCGACATAGGGAGGGTTCGAGACCACCACGTCGAGGGCACCCCGCAGGTGGTCGGGCAGTGCCTCGAACCAGTGTCCCTGGTGCAGGCTGACCGCAGTAGCCGCCGCACCTATCCCCGCCAGGTTCGCTCTCGCCACCGCCAGGGCCTGTTCAGACACGTCGGTCGCGTACACCCGGCAGCTTCTGCATTCGACCGCTACAGACAGGGCAATCGCCCCCGACCCGGTTCCGAGGTCGGCCACCACGACCGGGCGCTCGCCACGACCGGCACCGCGGCTCTTCGGGCTCTTCTGCTGACGCAGTTCGTTGACCGCGTCGATGGCGAGACCGGCGACCGTCTCCGTCTCGGGGCGAGGTATCAGGACCCGCTGATCGACCATCAGGTCGAGCGTGCGGAATCCCCAACGTCCCAGCACATACTGCAACGGCTCGCCCTGCTCTCGGCGTGCCACCAGCTCGTCGAAACGCGCCATCGCCTTGGTCGAGACGCAATCGTCGAGAACCCGGTGCACTCCCAATGCCGACACGCCGCTTATCTCTTCGACCACCCGACGGGCATCGAGGGGGGCGGTCTCGATACCTGCACGCTCGAATCGACCGGCCGCTTCGGCGAGCAGGTCCGACCACCTGACCGTGCCGGTATCAGAACCCGAATCCGCATCAGTTTGCGCGCCGGTGTCTGCGCCAGTATTGGCGACGTCGCCGGAGGTGCGCTCAGACACCGTCTTGGAGCTGGCGTTGGCGTTCCTCAGCCACCAGGGCGTCGCTGATCTCGTCGAGGTCCCCTGCCAGGACCCGGTCGAGCTTGTGGATTGTGAGTCCGATCCGGTGGTCGGTCAGGCGGTTCTCCTTGAAGTTGTAGGTGCGGATCTTCTCGGAGCGGTCGCCCATCGAGACCTGTCCCTTGCGCAGATCCGACGCTTCGGAGTCAGCTCGTTCCTGTTCAAGTTGACGGAGCCGGGCCCGCAACACCCGCATCGCCTTGATCTTGTTCTTGAGCTGGCTCTTCTCGTCCTGCATGGTGACCACGACACCTGTGGGCTCATGGACGATCCTCACCGCAGAGTCCATGGTGTTGACCGACTGGCCGCCGTGGCCCGACGCCCTGTAGGTGTCGATCCGCAGGTCGTTGTCGTCAATGTGGACTTCCACCTCCTTGGGCTCGGGCAACACCATCACCGTGGCAGACGAAGTGTGGACCCGACCCTGCGATTCAGTCACCGGCACCCGCTGAACCCGGTGAGTCCCAGCTTCGTGCTTCATCCTGGTCCACACCGAATCACCCGTGAGCAGCGCGGTCACCTCCGAGACCCCTCCGAGTTCAGTCGGCGACGAACTCAACAGCTCCATCCGCCATCCCATCCGCTTCGCGAACGCCTCGTACATGACCAGCAGGTCACGGGCGAACAAGTTGGCCTCCTCACCCCCAGCCGCACCCCGAACCTCGACAATGACATTGCGCCCGTCGTTGGGGTCTGTCGGCAGCATGAGCATACGGAGATGCTCCATGTGCTGCACAACCAGCGTCTCTAGTGCCGCGACCTCTGCGCGCATCTCGGTGCGCTCGGTCCCCTGGGAGTCCCGCAGCATCTCATTGGCGACCTCGAGGTCCTCGCTCACGGCACGCCAACGCAAGCCCGCTGAGACGATCTCCTCGAGCTGTTTGAAGCGCCGACCGAGGTCTGCGAGCTGCGACGCGTCAGACTGCACCGCCGGATCACCGAGACGGACCTCAACGTCACGAAGCTCTTGTTGGAGGCGTTCGACGCGTTCCCACATTGGTTTGAGGCTAAGCCGCAGTTCCCGGTTTTAGCGAGGATAGGAACTCAGCGACGACGTTGACTATGTCGCGGTCGCACTCAGGTTTTGGGTTGTGGCCCTGGCCCTCCAGCCAATACTGCCGGACCGGGCCCGCGATGGCACCGACGTGGGCCGCGAACTCATCGGGCGTGCCGAACGGGTCACGATCACCGCTCACAAACAACGTGGGCACAGCCAGATCTCTGAAGTGCTCGACACGAAGACGGTCCGGCTTGCCGACCGGATGCAGGGGGTAGCTCAACGCCACCAGACCGACCGCCGCCATCCCCTGCGCCATTGCCATTGAACAGATCCGTCCACCCATCGAACGCCCCCCGAATGCCATCGACTCGGGATCCACACCGAGCGTGTCGGAAGCGATCTCCACCTCGGCGAGCAGGGCTTCGATCAGTTTCGGGGCGCGGTCTGGAAACCTGCGCCCCTCCTTGCGGTACGGGAAGTCCATGCGCCAGACCGGTAGCTCCAACTGCTCGTCGAGCGCCACCAGCAAGCGGTGCGACGAATCGCCGCCCGCGCCGGGCGTCAACAGCAGCGCTGAGGGACCGGTCATTGCTCGGCCGCGGTCATTGTTGGGCCAGTAGGATTCGACGGGCCTCGGCAATGTCAGCGATACGTTCAGCGGCGCGGTCAACCTCACCGCCGTGGTCCGGATGAACAGTCAGCAGAGCGTCGCGGTAACCCTGTTGGATCAGGCTCCTGTCAAGATGATCCCCAACAGCAGAAAGACCGAGGACACGTATCGCCCAGCCGACATGGTCGCCCGTCGCCGGGTCATGCATCGCCGCGCCCAAGAACGACGAGGAAGCCCCGGCTGCAAGATAAGCCAGGAACCCGCCGTCGATCTCTCCACGCCACGCGAGGGCGCGGCGCATGGTCGCGAACACGCCCGTTCTCTGGTCCCGTGGCAGCGCACCGGCGGCGTACACCGCCCCCAGGACATGCTGGGACGGCGCTCCCTTGTCAGCCGTGAACTGGAGTCGCAGTTCGCCGCTGGGGTCATCGACCCTGTAGAGACGGTGCGGACTGCGTGTCAATCCCACCCGGTCGGCCTGAAACCGGTGACGCAGCCGCGGCTGAGCGATACGACATCCGGCGTCCAGGTCGAAGATCAGCGCCAGCAGATCTGCGACGTCCTCGGGATCCATGTCCTGGGCGAAGCGGGCCACGACACCACCCAACAGCAGACCACCGAAGCCGGGGGGCGGATCACACCGCAGGAACGTGCGGCCGAGCGCAACCCGACGGGTCGGCGCAATCGGCCGGGAATGGCAGACTTCAAGCTCAGCCAGCAGCATCGCCCACACCAGACGAGCTCATGCCAGGCCCCTCACACCAAACGTTGCAATGTGTCACGGAGACGGATGGCGAGATCCCTGATCTCGATGTCCGAGGAGTCCTCCGACTCGATCAATTCGACCAGTTGATCGGCAGACTCGCGCAACGAACTCCATGCTGTCGCCGAGAACCCGAACGGAGTAGCCGTCGTTGCCAGACGCTGACCGTGGGTGACCACACCAAGGACTCCCTTGGAGTCGTGAACGTCACGGCGCAGTCGGTCAGTCGACTCGAACATGGCACTCAACAGATTGTTGGCCTCGAGACCGTCGAGTTCAGCGAGTCCGGAGTCTCCCTCCCGGGCGACGATGTCCTCGATCAGCAGTTCGACATGCTCCTCATCATCCTCGTGACACACCAGATCGCCGTCGGAGTCGAACTCGTGGGGCACACCCGCCGAACCGAGGCGCTCCGACAACTGCGCCTGGAGCCTCCCGGACCAGCCCGTCATCTCGAAAGCCAACTGCGGCCGGTCGGGGTCCAATTCGCGGGTCTCAGCCTTCTCAACCTCTTCAATCAGCGCATCGACAGCCTCTTCAACCGACTCATGGGCGAGCAGTGTGGTGCCCTGCCATGAATGCACGACTCCATCGGCCAACAACAACTGCGCCAACATCGAACGGGTTTCCGACGCCCACTCGTGGAGCTCTATAGCCAACCACTCCCCGTCCTCGTCGTCCTCCAACATTGCCTCATCGACAGGATCCTCCAGAGGTTCAGAGGGGTCGCTGTAAACAGCATTGTCGTTTTGTCGGTCCTGTTGTCTGGAGCGGAATCGGAAGGCCACGACCGCCATGTTGCCACGAGTCGCACGATTGCGAGATGGCGGAGGCGAAACTGCTACCGTCGCGCCAATGAGCACTCGAGAAGCACCCGACAGAAACCTCGCGCTGGAGTTGGTGAGAGTGACCGAGGCCGCAGCGATGGCCGCGGCCCGCTGGATGGGCCGTGGTGACAAGGAGGGCGCCGACGGCGCCGCCGTGGACGCGATGCGGATCGTGCTCCAATCGGTGCGGATGGACGGCATCGTGGTCATAGGAGAAGGCGAGAAGGACGAAGCTCCGATGCTCTACAACGGCGAATCGGTCGGCGACGGCTCAGCGCCGCACACAGACATCGCGGTCGACCCGATCGACGGGACGACCCTCGCCTCGCTCGGCAGGCCCAACGCCATCGCGGTGATCGCCGCCGCTCCACGGGGAACGATGTTCGATCCCGGCCCGTGCGTCTACATGGAGAAGATCGCCGTCGGACCCGAGGCCGCCGGATGCATCAGCATGGAGAACTCGATCGCCGACAATCTCGCGGCGGTGGCCGAGGCCAAAGGTGAGTCGGTGCGCGACCTGACCGTGGTGATCCTCGACCGGGACCGCCACGCCGAGACGATCAACGAAGTGCGCGCTGCGGGCGCCCGGATCCGTCTGATTCCTGACGGCGACGTCGCCGGCGCGATCTCCACCGCCTGGCCCGAATCCGGTGCCGACATGCTGCTCGGCATCGGCGGCACTCCAGAGGGTGTGATCGCCGCAGCCGCGCTGAAATGCATGGGGGGAGAGCAACTCGGGCGGCTCTGGCCCCGCAACGAACGCGAGCGGAGGATCGCTGACGAGACCGGCTACGACCTTACTCGGGTGCTGTCCGTCGACGACCTCGTCCGGACCAACAACTGTTACTTCGCTGCCACTGGAATCACCGACGGAGCACTGTTGCGGGGCGTGCGTTTCGACAGCTACGGATGCCACACCGATTCGCTGGTGATGCGCTCCCGTTCAGGTACGGTACGAAAGGTCGAAGCCCACCACCAGACCGGCAAACTCGCCGAGTTCTCCAGCATCGACTACCAGTAGCGCGGTGCCGTAGCCGGGCACAGCCGGAGCCGCGTGCTACATAACATCACGTCCTTGCTGGTCCGAAAAACCCGTTTCCGTTCCCCACTTCTGATCTGCAAGTCGGCGGATGGCCTCCGACACCGTCGTGTAAGGACCGCGTCTGTGGGTGCTCCGCGATGGCGGCGAGGAGCCAGCCAAGGACGTAGTCCTTCTCGACCACCTGGTGAGCGAGTTGCCACTCGCCTGCGAAGTTGGCGATCTCTCGGTTGGTGATCACGCCGACACGTCTGCGTTGATCCGCAGTCCCCACCGCGCCGACCGTTTGCCTCCCGACGGCAGCGACGGGTCCAGCAGCGGAAACCCGGAGGTCAAGGGCCGAACAATCGCCGCGGTGTCGCAGCCCAGCACCTCCAGGAGATATCCGAGCCGCTTGATCGCCGCACCGTTGTCCAGCCGTTCGAGAGCATCCACGAGGTCTTCGAGCCTGGCAGCCGACAGCAGCGTGTCGAGGACCTCCATCGTGTGGCGGATGCCTCCACCTAGCGTTGGGTCCGACAGCATGTCGGCAACGGTGCGCTCTCGATCCGACACTTTGACCTTCCGGTCACCCCGCCACTCCCCCACGAGCCCCCACTTGAGGCGGTCGGCTCCGACATGATGTACCACGTAGCTGGCGTCGGCGAGCCTCTGATCAACCCGGCGCACTCGTTGTGCGGTAGCAACGACCGTGGAGCGAAAGACTTGGTCGGTGAGCGCCCAGTGATTCGCTGCCGACCATCCGGCGAGGTAGCACGGATCCCACACCAAGTCCGCCAGATACCAAGGGTCCTCGTTCCAGGCCGCCGGATCCCGCGCATCCACCGGCACTGCGATATACAAACCCCGCCGCACACGCCTCAGCCACCCCCGCGATGCCCACGCTGACAACCGACGCGCAGCGGTCTCGCGACTCACCCCCAACGCCGCGGCCGCAGCATCCACCGTGACCGTCCGCTGTCCCGCCCCGAACAACGTGGCAAGATCACGCCGACTCCTCGCTGACAAACCGCCCGCCTCGATGCTCAGAGCCATGCAGACATCCTAAGTCCGATACTTGCACCCTGAACGGAATAACTGGAGTTCCATTGTCACCCTCGCCTACTCAGCCGGCGGTCTGGTGTCCGGCAGCGCGTGTTTGTGGCGACGCTGGTGGCCCGAGGCTGGTGTTCGACGATCTGGTCGCGTTCGAGTTGAGTGACCGCGGCCATGACTGTGGGCGTCCTCAACAAGGCGAAGGTGGCTGAAGCGCTCAGCACGTCGAACGGCCCGTGCTAATCCTCGTCGACGAGATCATTGACTGCATCCGAACCGCAGCGGTATCCCACCCTGACGGCACCGTGCTGGACATGGCGTTCATGCGGGCACTGCTCGATGTCGTCAACGACGTTGCGAACTGTGCCGCAGTCGTGGTCATGATCGCCTCCGACAGGGACAACATGGTGATGGACCGCTGGGACCTGGGAGGAACTACGCAAGCGGAGCAGGAACCGGTGTAAACATCATCGAACTGTGACCCAGAGCAGGCACATCGCTGATCGCACACGAATATCGAGGGTGTCCGTGCATCTACGGCATCGAACCGTATGCCGCAACTATGCCGCACTGAACCGAGCGGGTGCCGACTCCAGAGGGGATTCAGCGGTCCCTCGCACCGGCCTTGGGTGACCAGCGTCTCAGCGCCATGACCGTGAACCCGCAAACAAACCCGGCGAAGACCATGGTCGCCGCCGTTATCCCGACAACGTAAGTCCAACTCTCGTCGCGCGCCTCCCAAGCCGACACCGCTCCAACTCCGACAGTCCCGCCGACAGCAGGCGACCAATTCATGATGAGCGTTCTCCAAGATCTACCCGTGGCCTTGTGCGCGGTCACCGGATGGTCGTTCCTTTCGATGGAATCCTCGTGCATCGGCCGAATGTTACATCGTCTCGTGCGGAACAAACCCCCACACAAACCCGGCGAAGGCGACTGTCAGACTCCACGGACCACACCGCCAACGTGCCGATGAAAGGCACATGACCAGCCTGGAACGCGATGTCGCCGCCCTCGACCGTACGGGCGATGACCATGTCGGCCTCACCGGTGTAGGAGACAACCACCAGACTGACAACCTCTACCTATGAGGGGCGTGCGTTTCGACAGCTACGGATGCCACACCGATTCGCTGGTGATGCGCTCCCGTTCAGGTACGGTACGAAAGGTCGAAGCCCACCACCAGACCGGCAAACTCGCCGAGTTTCTCCAGCATCGACTACCAGTAGCGCGGTGCCGTAGCCGGGCACAACCGGAGCCGCGGAAGTTCGATGCGGTCGCCGGGCGCAGCCTGGTTCAGTGTTGCTCACCCGCCTGAGTATGCCTCGTCTGAAACACCTGCGAGCGCTCCGAGCAGTTCACCGTCGGACGCTGCGATCTGGGCGAAAGCTCCATCAAGTAGAGCCTGGACACCGGCTGGTCCCTCGCACAGCAACGCGCCGTTGAGGCCGGGTTCGGTCGGGAACTGATACGTGACCCCTTCAACAAGGTCACCCGCGATGATCAACCGAAGCGCTTCTCTGGCGTAGACGCCACGGTCGTAGACGATGCTGCCGGTCCAGTTGATTCCATCGTCTCGCTCGCAGACGTCCGCCGGTCCAGCGGCGAACACCGCCACGCCCTCATCGGTCGCGAGTCGTCCGACGGCCTCCAGCGCGCCGCCGAGATAGGCGTAGGCCAGTGTGACACCGTCGGCTATGGCGTTGGTGAGTGCAGCGGTCGCGTTGGCGGAGTTGTCGAAGTCGAACTCGTAGTCACCAGTGCTCACGTAATCCATGGTCAGGTTGGGATCGACAGACTGAAGTCCGAACACCGTGGCGTTGTACGCCTCGCGCTCGAAGTTGATGTCACAGCAACCGAGGAATACTGCGTTGTCGCCACCGTGATCGGCCAGGATACCCGCCATCGCCACACCTGCGGTGTAATGGATGGGCGCCCCCCAGTCGGTCGCTTGAGCCAGACCAGGCAACTCTTGGAACCCGACGCCGCAGTTGCAGTACCAGAAGATGTCGGGGTACTGCTCGGTGAGGTCCGGCAGCGGCCCAGCGATCTCGGATGCGCCGACCATCAAGATGTCGACACCCTGTTGAGCCAAGTCCGACAGGGCCGCAGTGGCCTCGGCTCGGCCGATGTTGTCCGACACGATCGGCGGGGCGAAACCGTTGTCCGCGGAGAACTGTTCGACGAAGTCCACCAGCGATTGGTAATAGCCGTTGTCGTCACGCGGACCCATAGCCGCGACGCCGATAGTCACCGTGCCGTCACCGTTGCTGTCGAACGCGGCAACGACGTCGCTGGTCTCGGGTTCATCCATGTCGGACTCGTCGTCCATCCTGTCGTCGGCCTGTCCGAGCTTGATGAGGCCCCAACAGACGATCGAGCCGTCGGCTCGGATCCCACAGGTGTGGTCGTGGCCCGCGCTGACGGCTTTGAATCTTCCCGTCGGCGCGTCGGTCTGCCCATTCCCATTGCTGCCCCAGCAGGCGATGGTGTCGTCGGTACGCAACCCGCAACTATGGGCGCCGCCTGCACTGACGGCTACAAAAGTACCTTCCGGCGCGTCCCGTTGCGTATACGTGTTGTTGCCCCAGCAGGCGATGGTGTCGTCGGAACGAATCCCGCAGAAGTGACTCTCCCTCCGAACCACACTCACATGGTGCCCACCTGCACTCACAGCCTTGAAACTGCCGGTCGGGTCGCTGGCTGGTGCGTTGCCGACGCAGACAATCGAGTCGTCGGACCGATTGCCTATTCCGCAAACATAGTCTGGCCCTACGCTGACAGCCTCGTAAGGGCTACCCAGGGAATCGCCGAAGCCCCAGCAGATGTTGGTGTTGTCGGTGCGAATTCCGCAACTCTGGCCACCATTGACGCTTACGGCTTTGAAACTGCCAGTCGGCGGGTCGGTGTGCCCGAACCTGGTGTTGCCCCAGCAGACGACGCTGTCGTCGATGCGAATCCCGCAACTGCGGTCGCTTCCCGTACTGACAGCCTTGAAACTACCTGTCGGCGCGTCGGGCTGTCCCCACCCCCTCGTGTCCCAGCAGACGACGCTGTCGTCGGAACGAATGGCGCAACTGTCGTCACTTCCTGCACTGACAGCCTTGAACCCATCCTCCGCCACGTCGGTCGCGGGGTCGCAGCCCGGGGTTGAGGGGTTGACGGCGACGACTCGTTCATCCTGGTAGCGGTACAGGAAGGTGACGAGGTGGGCACGGGTCAGGGTGCTGTCGGGAGCGAACGTGGTGGCTGATGTGCCGGTGGTGATGCCGGTGTGGGCCATCCACGCCACAGGGTCTTGTTGCCAGCCCGCGACAACGTCGGTGAAGCTGTGCGGCGGCGCGGAAGGCTCACCCGCAAGGCGATGCAGAAACGCCGCGGCTTGGGCACGCTTGAGCGTTTCGTCAGGCGCGAAGGTGGTGGGTGACGCGCCTGTGGTGATCCCGTTGTTGGCCATCCACGAGATCGCATCGTGTTGACCGTCGTTTGTCACGTCGGTGAACGGATGGCGTTCCCCAGCATCGGGCCGGTCCTCCATGTTGTAGATCCACACGGCCGCCTCACCGCGCGACACCGGCGTGTCGGGCCTGAAACAGGCGCTGGTGACACCGGTGGCAAAGTTGTTGGCCGACCATTGCACCGCGTCGGTGTACCAAGTGCCCGCAGGCACGTCTCCGTACCCAGCGACGGCCCCAGCGGGCGCCTGCAATCCCATCAACGCTGCTGTCAACGCAACAACCAAGCCGGCCCGGCCCAACCCAACCACCAAACGAGAACGAGAACGAGACATATACACAAACCAGAAGTGAACGCGAAGCAGCAGCTTAGCCCCTTTAGCGGATGCTGGTGAGGTGACTGCCGGCGTCGGTGTGCGCGACGAGGCCCTCAAGACGGGCGCCTCGGTTCCAGCGGGCCATTTCCAACGCGTCGAGCACCATCTGGGTTTTCATGTTCGACGCGACCCGCCAGCCCACGATGCGGCGACTGACATCACCGCGCTCGGCCCCTGACAACTGGAGCATGATTGAGGCAGCGCAGAGTCCTGGGGGTCAGGGAGTGATTCCGACGCGGGCTTTGGGTTGGGGTGACTCCATGCGACGACGGGCGCTCAACTCCAGACCTGCGAGGATGGCGTTGCGCAGGTCACGCGGGTCGATCAACTCGTCGAAGCCGAGACCCGATGCTGAACGGTAACTCGACTCCAACTCGGCCTGGCGCAACTGTTCGCGGGTGACCGCGTCGGCACCGACCGCGTCGCCGGCACCCTCCGATCCCATCGCTCCCATCGTGGCACCCGGAAACGCATAGGAGAGCGTCTGATTGTCGAAGCCGTTCATCGCCATCACACAAGAACCGAAACCGTACGCCTTGCGCATCGTGACCTGGATCTTGACCGTCGAAGCACGAGTCTGCGCGGTGAACATGCGCGCCCCCGCACGCAGAATCCCAGCACGCTCCGAGTCAGTTCCCGCCAACACCCCCGGATTGTCCGTCAAGAACACCAACGGCAAGTGGAAACTGTCACAGACCTCGATGAAATGCGCCGCTTTGTCGGCCGCGTCAACATCAATCGAACCAGCAATGACCGCAGGCTGGTTGGCCACCACCCCGACCGCGCAGCCACCGATCCGAGCGAGCGCACAAACGATCGAAGGCCCGAAATCGGGCTGAATCTGGAAGAACCCTCCCCCGTCGACCACCCGGCTGACCGCCAAGCGCATGTCGTAAGCCGCAGAACCATCCCGAGGAACGATCTCGAGCATGTCATCGAGAAGCCTCGGGCCGAGATCGCCGGTATCGCACCAAGGCGGCTGCTCCCACGCGGATGAGCCGAAGAAACCCAGATAAGCACGCACATCGGCAAGCAACGAAGCATCGTCAGGCGCCACATTGTGAATCACACCGCTGGCTATCGCCACCCCCGGGCCCCCCAGGTCGGCCTTGGACACTTCCTCACCCAGCGACGCTTTCACCACAGGTGGACCGGCAGTGAAAATGGCTGCGTCGGTCGTCATCGCCGACCAGTCGCACAGCGGCGCAGTGATGGCACCGTGGCCGGCCGACGAACCCATCACCGCGCACACCATCGGCACGTAACCCGAGAGCCGACCCTGAGCTTGGAGATCACCCGGGCCGCCACCGGCGGGGTCACCGGGTCGCGGTGGCCGGTGGCCGGCACCTTCGAGCAGCATCACCAACGGAATGCGCTCCCGACCGGCGATGTCAGCGATGCGCCAGCGCTTGCGCGACGCCGCCGCGCCGATCGAACCACCCATAGTCGTGAAATCCTCTGCCCCGACGGCCACAGGGCGACCTTCGATGCTTCCGACACCCGCCACCAGGGCATCGGCCGGGGCGCCGCCGCCGGCCAGAGTTCCGATCTCAGTGAACGAGCCGTCGTCGAGCAGCGCCGCCACACGGCTGCGGGCATCGAGGCGTCCGGACGCCGCGCGGGCAGCCAACTTCTCCGCACCGCCCATTGCGAATGCATCTTCGCGGCGTTGGTGCAGGTCGTCGAGGGTTTCACCCCAATCATGGCCTTCGCCCATCGCAAGTGACCCTAGCAACTCCGATATCGCACAAAGAACCCACAGCCGATGCGCCTCCGCCTACACCGACCTGACAACCGATGCTCTCAGTGTTCCGATCCTTCAGGGGCGCTGCGGAAGAACCGAAACGCCAGCTGTGACTGCTGCCTTGTGCCGACGCTCGGACCGTGAGCAGGCCAGTCACGTTTGATGCATAAAATGTGCTCTATCTGTTGCATCAGATTAGCTCCATTTGATGCATTAGATTCGCTCTGTTTGATACATTGTTGGGATGCAAGCACCTCAAGCCGGTAATGAGCCACAGGGATATGTTCGCCGCGTGGTCGACGCCGAGATCGAATCAGCGTTGCGAGCGCTGCCGGCCGTCGTGCTCGACGGTCCTCGAGCCTGCGGAAAAACCTCGACGGGCCGAGAACACACTCAAAGCGAGGTTCTCTTCGCCGGGAACGCCGCAGCCCGGACCACCGCAGAGGTGGACCCAGCAGGTCTGCTGACCGGACCTGAGCCGCGACTGCTCGACGAATGGCAACTCGCGCCAACCATCTGGAACCACATGCGCGCCGCTGCCGACGACGGTCGTCGTCCCGGTCGATTCATCCTGACCGGTTCCGCGGCTCCCGCAGACGACATCGCCCGTCACACGGGAGCAGGGCGCGTCAAGCGAGTTCGGATGCGCCCAATGTCGTTGTTCGAGTCGGGTCTGTCCTCAGGGCATATAGGCCTGCACGACATCTTCGAGTCATCCGTCGGTTACATCGAGCAATCACAGGCCGACCTGGCAGAGGTTGTCGCGGCTACCTGCCGTGGCGGCTGGCCCGGATGCATCGGACTCGATGTCGAAGCGGCGCAACAATATGCGGGGGCCTACCTCGATGAGGTCTGCCGTGCCGATATCCCTCAACTCGGTGCAACCCGCAACCCGATCCGCCTCCGTCGCCTACTGCGCTCCCTGGCACGCAACACAGCCGGCGAAGTATCCCAACGCGTCCTTGCAACCGACGCAGGCGGCGAAGATCCGCTCGATCCCCGGACCGTCGCTGCTTATCTCGACGCGCTCGAGCGCGTCTACGTAACCGAAGACCTCCCCGCCTGGTCGACTGCACTGCGATCACGGGCGAGTCTGCGACAGGCGCCAAAACGCCACTTGGCGGATCCATCCCTCGCAGTCGCCGCCCTCGGTGCTGATCCGAAGCGTTTGCTCAACGACCTCGAGACCTTCGGGCTGCTCTTCGAGTCTCTCGCGATTCGCGACTTGCGCGTCTACGCGCAGACCTTCGGTGGCCAACTCGCGCATTATCGCGACAGCAACGGCCTTGAAGTGGACGCGATCGTTGAACGGCGAGACGGGTCATGGCTCGCCGTCGAAATCAAGCTCGGCGGAACGTCGGCTATCGACCACGCGGCCAAGTCCCTGCTCAAACTGGCAGACACTGTCGACGTGTCCCGCGCCGGTGGGCCATCGAAGCTAGTGATACTCACAGCGACCGGCTACGGCCACGAACGTCCGGACGGCACCACAGTGATTCCCATCACCGCGCTCGGCCCCTGACGACTGGACCACGATTGAGGCAGCGTAAAGTCCTGGGGGTCAGGGGGTGATCCCCGGAGCGCAAAGAACGGGAGCTGGAGACAGGACCGTTCTCAACGCGGTGTCGGGAACTCGGCCTTGAGCAGCGCATTGTGACTACCAACAGGCTTCGCTGTCGACCGCAGCGGTCTGTGCCTGGGCGGCTGAACCGGCAAGCGTTCGTCTCCAAGGTCCACAAGCCAATGATCACCGTCACTGTGCAATCCCGGACCGGACGATTCGGACGTCGCGCCGGAGTTCGCCCAGGAGGCGGCTCGCGCCAGCGGCACCTCCGCAACGGCTGCCTGCTCCGACGCCAACAACCGCGCCCCCAACGCGGCTGCGGCCAGACCAGCGATCGGGTCAGCCACAGCGTCGGCGACGAAGTTGGGAGGATCGCCACCGAGCCAGAGACCACCGGCCACCGCTGTGTCATCCCCGAATCCAACCCGCAACGCCGCGTCGCCACACCGGCCGTATGCATTGATCGACAACCAACAAACACCAGCGTCGGCAAGTTCCGCGGGGTTGATTCCCAACTGGTCCATGACCCGGGGCCGAGACCCTTCCAACACCAGATCAGCGGCTTTGAGCAATCTGCGCAGAAACGCCCGGTCGTCAGAATTCGAAAGGTCGACTTCGACGCACGCCTTGGCATGGTTGAGCAGGTTGAAGAACTCGGGGGTTCCTCTGCGCGCTCCGTCCGGGCGGCCCGCGCCCTCTACTTTGACGACCCGGGCGCCGGCATCAGCGAGCAGTCCACCGGCCAGGGGGCCGGCCCACAACGAGGTAAGGTCCGCAACCAGGGGCCGTTCAACCAACCTGCGCCTGCCGCCACGATGCAGTTCCTGACCAGGAGAGAGGACCGGCTCAGCACAGCTACCCGGAACCGCTGCCGGCATCCCCAGCAGCGTCGCCGTCTCAACGATCTCAGCACCGGTCAGCGAAGCGATGCCGGCAGTTATCGCCGGCCAGTCATCCACATCCAACGATCGGCCGACAAGAGCGGGCAGCGACTCGACATCTGATGGCCGGGGAAGGTTGAGGACTATCCAACCGTCAGCTGCTCGAACGAAACGAGCCGATCCTCCCACCGACGTTGTGCCGTTGCGGTTCATTCCGGTGAGCGCCGCACGTTCACCCAGCAGAGACGGCCCGTCAACAACGGTGGGCGCACCCCAACGTGCGCTCTGGCGCGCAAGATCATCGGCGGCGGTGGCCATCGCGGAGGCCACATGAGCCGGTGCTGCGGACGGGGGGCCGTGACGCCGGCCCGTCAACCACATCGCACCACTCGACGCCCAGGCCACGAGATCTTGCTCCCGTCGCTCCATGACGCCAGACCATAGCCACTCCTACCGGCCGGGACCGTGCCGAAACACGAACGCGGCTTTGGCCTGTTGCGGGCTTCGCGGCACAATGGAGCACCAGCCAACGCCCTAGGAGCTCATACGATGGTCGAACTAAAGCCAGGTGCCCGCTTCCAGTCCACGGTCTGCACCACGCAAGTAATCGTGGTGAAAGGCCACGGCGATGCCGAGGTGACCTGTGGTGGAGCCGCGATGGTTGCCGCTGGAACCGCCGAGATCAGTGGAGAACCTGCTTCAGGCGCAGCAGAGGGCACCCTGCTTGGCAAGCGGTACACGAACGCGGACGCGACCGTCGAACTGCTGGCCACCAAGGGTGGTGAAGGCTCTATCGCTGTCTCCGGGACCCCTTTGAGCGTCGCCGAGCCGAAGACCCTGCCAGCTTCAGACTGACCAACCTGGACCCTCCATGAGTCTGATGCCATGAATCTGATGAACCTGCTGGAGATGGCGGCGGAGGGGTTGGGTGACCGGGTCGCAGTCGGCTCACTGGAAGGAGGGCTCACCTACCGCGAGCTCTATGACCAGGCTCATGCAGCGGCGGGATGTTTCCGAGCTGTGGGCGGCGAACGGGTCCTGTTGTGCGACGAGTCGAGTCCCGCGGTGCCGATATCCCTGTTCGGCGCGGCCGCCGCAGGCATGCCGTACGTGCCTCTCAACTATCGGCTGCCCGACGAGGACCTGCAGGCTCTAGCGCAGCGCAACGCGCCGGGCGTTGCGATCACTGACGACGTCGGCGCGATTCGACTCTCCGGGGCGCAGGGCATCGAGACTGTGACCCGCCGCCAGTTTCTCGAAAATCTTCGCCGCGTTGACTGCGACGGGGCCGCGCCTGCCGTGCCCGAGTGGCCTGCGGACCCTGAAGAGATCGCCGTGCTGTTGTACACGAGCGGCACGACCGGGGCCCCCAAGGCTGCCGTTCTGCGCCACAGACACCTGGCCTCCTACATCCTGGGGTCGGTCGAGTTCATGGGGGCGGAACCCGACGAGGCGACGATCGTGAGCGTGCCGCCGTACCACGTGGCCGGGGTCGCCGCCATGCTGTCGTCGGTGTACGCCGGACGTCGGATCGTACAACTCGCCACTTTCGACCCCGACGTATGGATCGACACCGTCGAGAACGAACAGGTGACCCATGCCATGGTGGTGCCCACCATGCTGGCCCGCATCGTTGAGGCGCTGGACGCCCGTGGCTCAGAACCCATGCTCGGGCTTCGGGCCCTGTCATATGGTGGAGGGAGAATGCCTCTGCCGGTTATCACCCGAGCGCTCGAACTGTTTCCGATCACGTCATTCGTGAACGCCTACGGCTTGACCGAGACCTCCTCGACCATCGCGGTACTGGGGCCCGACGACCATCGGTTGGCTCAATACAGTGAAGAACCCGCAGAGCAGCAGCGCCTCGCCTCAACCGGTCGTCCGCTGCCCGGTGTGGAGTTGTCGATCCGCGACGAGACCGGCGAGGAAGTCCCTGTGGGCGAGACCGGCGAGATCTTCGTGCGTGGTGAACAGGTGTCGGGCGAATACCTTGAAGTCGCTTCGTCGCTCGTCGACGGCTGGTTCCCAACCCGCGACGGAGGCTTCATCGACGAGGCCGGCTACCTGTTCGTTCAAGGGCGCAACGACGACGTGATCATCCGCGGCGGCGAGAACATGTCGCCGGGGGAGATCGAGGACGTGCTGCTCACCCACCCGGCGGTCAAGGAGGCTGCCGCAATCGGCGTCGCCGATGAACAATGGGGGGAGAAGGTGGTGGCCGTCATCGTGCTCGCCGACGAAGCGGCTGGGACCGGTGCAGGAGTCGACGAAAGCGAGATCCAGGAACTGGTGCGCCGACGGTTGAGGTCGAGTCGGGTTCCCGCCCATGTTGCGATGGTCGACGAACTTCCATACAACGACACCGGCAAGCTCCTGCGCAGAGTGCTGCGCTCCCAGCACAGTCATCTGGGCGACCCGGACGGCTGAGGTCTGGTGATGCAAGCCGTCCGGTGGTCATGGGGCCAAGCGCAGACCGAGGCGGCGTCACCGGACATCGACCGGACGGTCGGTGCCGCAGTCGGAGTGCCGGTGGTTGCGGTCGAACTCGAAGACCACCGAGGCACCGAAATCGCCGAACGCCTAGCCCGGCTACCCGTCGTGTCAATAGGGGTGGGGAACAGCGCCGATGCGGCCTGGGACGTCCGCGTTCATGACCCCGACCCGATCATCGCAGGCGTGCTCGCGGCCCCGATGGCCGCGGTGACTACCGCGCAGGTTCTGCGGGGCACAGCCAACAGGACCGATGAGGAAGGACTGCTGGTTGAATCACTCGCCTACGCGACTCTGCAGTCAGGAGCAGAATTCGCTTCCTGGCTGGCGTCCCAGGGGCGTCGTGTTCGCAACGACGACGGCCCACGGGTACGGATCGAGGAGCACGACGACCACATCGCAGTGATCCTCGACCGGACCCGGTTGCGCAACATGATCGATGCCCGAATGCGTGACGAGTTGATCAACGCCTTCTCTACCCTGGCCCTCGGCGCGCCGCTGCCGATCCGCCTGCTGGGCGCGGGGCCCGCGTTCTGTGCAGGAGGCGACCTTGCCGAGTTCGGCACGGTAGCCGATCCGTTGACCGCGCATCTGCTGCGCTCCACAGCCAAAATCGCACCCTCTCTGCATCGCATCGCGGAGAGGGTCACAGCTCACGTGCACGGACCGTGTGTCGGTGCAGGCGTGGAGATGATGGCTTTCTGCGGTCGGGTCGTGGCACACCCCGACGCCTGGTTCCGGCTACCGGAGACCCGGATGGGCCTGATGCCCGGGGTGGGGGGAACCGTCAGTATTCCGGCCCGGATCGGGCGGCACCGCACTCTGGCATGGCTGCTTCAAGACAGCACGATCGACGCAAGCACCGCCCTCAAATGGGGTTTGATCGATTCGATCCAAGAGTCCGGGGAGGACTCCGGCGTTGACTAGCGGCGGCTGAAACTCTCGCCGAGGCTGGAGCCTTCGAACCCGCTCGGGGCCATTCCCGATGTTGCGTAGAGGTACAGCGCTGCCTGAAACACTGAGTTCAGCGCCGTCATCACCACAACAACCACCGCAACCCAAACCATACCGATGGCGAAACCCACAATGAGGCCGACCCCACCGAGCGAACCGAGCACCACTAACGGCAGAAGCGCCGGTAGCACTGCCACAACTCCTAGAATTCCGAACCCGACTCGGGCTGCAAGATTCTCTCCCCAGGTCGACTTGAGCAGGGAGCCTGAGGTCTTCAAACCCTCAATCGCCCCTTTGTCGTCGATCACGATCGCCGGGACGACCAGGAAGGTCGCAACCTCCCAGGCCATGCCAACCATGCTGATCACGAACTGACCGAGCCAACCCGCCCGGTCGCGCAGTGCACGCAGGATCATCCCGACCGTGGCGGTCAGGATCGCCCAGGGCACTAGACCGGGGATCCGGCTGAACGCCTTGCGGATCGCCGAACCGACCGTCGGATCGCCACCCGCGAGCCGTTCATGAGCCCCCGCGACCAGAGCACCGTTGAAGAAAACGCTGATCACGCTCAATCCCAGGGCTGCGACGATCCCGACCAGCACCATTGCCGGGTTCGCTGACGCCTCATCAACGCCGCCCGATTCGGTGCTGGACGTAACGAACACAACGAACATGAGCGGAATCAACAACGCTGCAGAGGCAAGGAACGACAGGACCGGAATCACCAGCAGTTCCCGGTCCTTCTTCAGCACTCCCCACGAGAGCTTCGCCAACTCGAACGTATTGCGAATCCTGCCCATCGCCACTCCTTCTGCTCGGTCTATTTCAGTCCTGCCAGTTGATTCCAAGCATAGCGACACCGGGTGACACTGAACGCCGACTCTGTTGGTTCAACGAGCAGAGTGCTCAGCGGGGCTCGCGCTGCAGCCCGAGTACACGTTCGCCGATCACGTTGCGCTGAATCTGGTTCGAACCGCCATAAATGGTGTGCGCACGGCTGTAGAGGAAGGTGCGCTGCTCACGGTCGATCTCATAGTCGGGAAGCTCATGACCGCCGAAACTCGGATGACCGTTGTGCGCGTCGGACGACCCGACCATGGCGCTCGCCCCACGGACCAGCATCGCCAACTCGCCCATACGGCGATGCCACGACGCCCAATAGAGCTTGCCGATCGACATTTCGGGACCCGGCACCCCGCCGCTCGTCATAGCGGTGAGCATGCGCAACTGGTTGAAGCGCAGAATCTCCAACTCGACGAAGCTACGGGTCAATTCCTGACGCACGACCGGATCAGCCAACCGTCCATTGTCCTTGGCCAGGGCAACAAGATCATCGAACTCCTGGCGGTAACTGACCTGCTGTCCCAGCGTTGAAGCACCCCGCTCGAAGCCCAGAGTCCCCATCGCCACCTTCCAGCCGTTGCCGGCACCGCCCACAACAAGAGACTCCTCGGTGTGAGCGTCGGAGAAGAACGTCTCGTTGAACTCCGAACCGCCGGTGATCTGCACAATCGGACGGATCTCTATACCGGGCTGGTCCATCGGCACCAACAGGTAACTCAACCCCGCATGGCGCTGCGAACCCGCTCCGGTGCGGACCACCATGAAGATCCACTGGGCGTACTGCGCCAGCGAAGTCCAGACTTTCTGACCGTTGACGACCCAACGCCCGTCAACAAGCTCAGCGCGGGTCTTGACATTCGCCAGATCAGAACCCGCGTCCGGTTCCGAATATCCCTGACACCAATAATCCTCAGCCGAGAGGATGCGGGGCACGAAGCGCCGCTGCTGGGCCTCGCTGCCGAACGCCATCAACGTCGGACCCAGCAGGGTCAGACCCATGTTGGGAAGGCGCCCGGGCGCGCGCGACTCGACGTAAGTCCGGTGAAAGACCACCTGCTCTGCCAGCGAACAGGCCCGTCCGCCGATCCAGGCAGGGAAATCGATCCCCAACCAGCCGCCGGACGCCAACTCCTTCTCCCAGGCCCACTGGACCTCGACGGGTACGTCCTCCTGGCCGGTCCAACCCCGGCCCCGGTATGCGGCGAACTCGCCGACGCAGTGCTCTTCAATCCAGGTGCGGACCTCGTCAGCGAAAGCGTCGAGCGCGGGATCGTTCCAAGCATCCATGACCCGCGAGGGTACCCATGCCCTGCGCCTTCCCCGAATTCGGGGCCCGCTGCGAATCGTTGCCTCTTATCCTGTAGTGGCCGACCGTTAGGAGATCAGATGGGCGAATATCAGCGGGTCCGCGTGTTGTGGCCAGACCACCTCGGGCTCGCCAGGGGCAAGTACCTGCCCGCCGACATTGCACACCGGGGCACCGGCCACTGCGCTTCGGTGTTCGGGCTGGGTTACGACCGCAGCGTGATACCCGCGCCCGGGTCCTTCATGCTCGAGGGGCTCAAAGACGTGCAGGCCCGACTCGATCCGCAGACCCTGAAACCGGGCTGGGAGGACGACCGGACCGAGGTCGCCGTCGGCCACCTCGACTTAGAGGGCGAGCCTTTCAGCTACTCGGCACGCCACGCACTGCAGAATGCGATCGCCGACTGGCAACAGTTGGGATACAACCCCCGCATCGGCTTCGAACTCGAGGCCTATGTGCTGGAGCCCGACGGCAGCGGAGGATTGAGGCTGAAGGCCGCACCGCGGTCCTATGTCTATGGAACCGGCGTCACCGCGGACCCGGCAGGTGTCATTGACGAGGTCATGGCGGTCTCGGCCGCCTGCGGCCTGAAGCTAGAGTCGGTCAACGCCGAATTCGACGAGTCCCAGTTCGAGTTGACCCTGCGGCACGACGAGGCCCTCAGAGCTGCCGACGACGCCTTCCTGTTTCGGGTGATGGCCCGAGAAATCGCAATCAAGTCGGGGCACGACCTCACATTCCTCGGCAAACCGCTCCATGGTCTGAGCGGTTCGGGCCTTCATGTGAACTTCTCTCTCGACGGCCCCGACGACCAGAACGCCTTCGTCGACGACGGAGCTGCCGACGGTCTGTCGGCGCTGGCGAAGGGAGCGCTGGCCGGGCTGTGCGCGCACCACAGGGCGATGACCGCGCTGTGCGCGCCGACCGTCAATGCCTACCGGAGGCTGCGCCCCGGTGAGTTCGCCGGCTACTGGGCCAACTGGGGTTACGAGCATCGTTTCGCGGCCAACCGGGTACCTGATGCCCGCGGGCCTGCCACCCGCATCGAGAGTCGACTCGCGGACGGCAGCGCCAACATCCATCTCGCCGCGGCGGCTGTGCTGCAGGCTGCGCTGCTCGGTGTGAACGGGCAGCTCGAGTGCCCCGACCCGTTGACGACCGACGGTTTCGAGGAGATCAACACAGACGTGTCGAGTGCCGACAACCTTCACGATGCACTCGCCGACTTGGCCGACGACTCAGCGCTGGTGAACGCCGTCGGAGCCGACCTGTGCGCCAACTTCCTGTTCATCAAACACGCCGAATGGGACCGCTACGCCGCTGCCGGTGGCGGCCGCGAACCCTCAGAAAACCCGACGGACTGGGAGATCGCCGAGTACCTCAACTACCACTAGCGGCTACGGAGACCTGGTGACAGCTCACCGTCGACAACCACAGCCTCACCGTCCAATGTGACGGTGCATGACCTCATCGGCAGGTCGAAATGGCCTCGGCAGAATCTGCCTGCCACCTCGTTGGCACCCGTCGAGTAGAGGAAGTTGCCGGCGAAAGCCCGCAGTTCCGTGCCGTTGAAATCGGCTTTGTCCCACATCGCCATGGCGTCCCAACGAGCAGCCTCGTTCATTCCCCAGCCGACATGGCTCACTGCGTAGGCCTCCGGTTCGTCGAACGACGACAGGTACGAACGGAACAGGTCGACGTCCACACCAGAACCCTCAATCCCGGTCACGTAGTCCTCCTGCACGGTCAATTCGATCGTGTCGCGCAGATACTGCTTGAACGTCAGATTCACGTCGCCCGGTGCCAGGACAACCCTGCCCTCGACACTGCGCAATGCCGGAAAGGCCAGAACCAACCCGCCGGGCCAGTGCGCAATCGAACCGGGTTCGGTGCACCAACCGAACGATCCGGCCACAAAGGCACCGTCGAGCCGCACCGTGAGGTCCGTACCCACCGCAGATGTCACCCTCATCACCTCGGCCGCCTTGAGCAGTTCGACACCGGAGTTCACCCGCGCAGCCAGCGTCGGGTCGTGCGGCCAGCGTTCGACATTCTCAGGATGCTCATTGGAGATCATCAACACCCGGGCGCCAGCGGCGAGAACCTCTGCCAACTCCGGGGCATGCAGCAATCCCTCCACGGTGCAGTCGGCGATGAAATCAGCGGCGCTCAACGCGGCGACAGCCGACCGGTTGTTCTGCAAGGCCTGCGACGCCCCGGTAGAGCGGATCGGCACGGGACCAGGGTTGGACGGTGTGGTCAGCACCACGTCGATCACGGCTGCGCCGAGCTTTTCAAGCGCCAAGCGGGCAGTCGAGGCGACCACCGGGTTGCTGGTGGTCTCGGCCAGTACCACCGCCACATCGTCCTGTCCCACTTCACAAGCGTTGAACTGTTGGGCATAGCGCTCAACCCAACGCCATTGCGTGTTCACGTTCCCTCCTCTGGATACAGACCGCCGCGACCGAGACGCTCCAGGCAGACCTCAACGCTCCAAGGCAGCATCGCCGCGCCGCAACGGGCGTCACGGTAGAACTGTTCGAGCCGCGACGGACGCAGCATCGAGCGGCCGCCGCAGACGCGGATCGCGGTCGAGGCCAGATCGGGTGCGCCCTCCATCGTCGACACGACCGAACTCCAAGCCCGGCGCACCGCGGCGGGCGACGGATCGACACCGACTTCACCGAGCACTCGATAACACAAGGACTGGGTCTCGTCGTACTTCAAGTTCATCGCCGCCCAACCCTGCTGCTTCAACGGATGGTCACGCCGCGCGGTCGGGCCGCCGTCGCCTATCAGATACTCAGCGGTCGCGTCGAGGACCGCGCGCATCAGACCCAGATAGGCGAACGACAGAGTCATGTAGAAATACGGCCAGCGACGCGCTGCCTGATCGAACATTCCGGGCGGGATCCACTCATGGGTCAGTGGAACAAAGACATCGTCGAGCACCAGAGTCCTGGAGTCGGTCGCCCGCATCCCGAGCGGATCCCAGTCGCCCTCGAGCACCACCCCGTCGGAATCAGCGGCGACACCCAGGAAGCGCACCCGGGGGTCGCCCTCGACCATGCACACGATGTTGTGGACATCGGCCGCGCCGCTCAACGAAGCGAATATCTTCCGACCCGTGACCCTGTAGCCACCGTCGACGGGCAACGCTCTCGTGGCGAACCCCTCAGTGGCTCCCGCGGCTATCCCCTCCGAGAACGGCTGAGAGTGAATCTTGCCGTCCACCACGATTCCTCGACGCAGCATCGCGCGGCGCTCCACGAGGGCGGCGCGTTCCTCGGTGGTCAGGTCCATGTCATCGGCTATCTGCCCAACCAGCAGGGTCGTGGCGACATGCATATTGAAGGTCAGAGCGGTGGCCGCACAGTGACGCCCGAGCTCCTCGGCCGCCAACGCATAGCCCACAAAGTCGGCGCCCAACCCTCCGTCGGCGGTGGGGATGCAGATGCCGAGCAGGCCGGCTGCCCGCAGATCGGCCCAGTTCTCGAAAGGGAACTGCGCCTCGCGGTCATATTCGACCGATCGTTTTGCGAACGCGGGCCCCAGCTCCGCGATCCGCTCGACAAGCTCGATACGCGCCCCGGTTCTGATGCCTGAGTCCTGGGTTCGCGTCGGCGTGGTCATGGGCGCACGGTACCGGAGTCATCGAGAAAACGCCTGACAGCCGAGTTGAACTCCTCGGGGGCCTCGCATGCGCTGAGATGACCGACCCCGCCGATCACCACGAGCTCAGCGTTGGGAATGCGGTCGGCCAACAACCTGCTGTAAGCCAACGGGGTCTCCTCATCGAGTTCTCCGACGACCACCAGAGTCGGTGCGGCGATCTCGCCGAGTCGGCCGCTCACATCATGGGTCAGAAGACACTCGCAAGCCGCTCGCAGACCCGCGGAGGTGATCCTGGAGAATGACGCCACGGCCGCAGCCAAAGAGTCGCCGCCGAAATCCGGGCCCGCCACCGAACACAGAACCTCCTGCGCGAAATCCGCCGGTGTCAACCCTGCCTCCAGCGGGGCTAGGCGGGCTTCGAGCCACGAGTCGGGATCGGTGCCGTCAGCGCCGAACGCCGAGCTGGTATCGGCCAGGATCAGGCTCGCGACCCGATCAGGATGCTCAAGCGCCAAGTGCAGAGCCTGCTGGCCGCCGAAGGACAACCCGCAGACATGGGCCCGCTGGACTTCGAGCACATCGAGCAGGCTCGCAGCTGCATCCGCGATCGCGGCAAAGGTCAGCGGCTCGACGGCTGACGACATCCCATAACCCGGCATGTCCCAGGCCACGCAACGCCATCGATCCGACAGATCTCCCAGTTGCGGATCCCAACTGGTACGGGTGAGTCCCAGACCGTGGAGAAAAAGCAGCACTTCACCCTGGCCCGCTTCTCGCCAAGCCACCGGCACACGGTCCACGTCAATCAGAGGCATCGGAATCAGCGGCATCGGTCTCGCACAGTACTGTCCCCCAGCTAACCGACCGAGAACTCGATCTTCATCCGGTGATCGTAGAGGGATCCGGGGTCGAGCCGCGTAGACGGGAAGTGGGGTTGGTTGGGTGAGTCCGGGAAGTGCTGCGTCTCGAAGCAGTAGCCCGCGAACTGGCCGTATTCGGCATTGCCCTTGCCGATGTCGGTTCCGTTGAGGTAGCCCCCCGTGTAGAAGTGCATTCCCGGCGCGGTCGTCGACACGTCGAGCCGTCGACCAGTGCGGTGCTCGAACACCGTGGCTGCGCGGCGCATCGTGGCCGGTTCGCCCCATAGCACCCAGTTGCAGTCGAAACCGCTTTCAGAATCGTCGAGTTCGCTGATCGCGTCGCCGATGCGGCGCGGGACCCGCAGGTCGTACGGCGTGCGGGCGACACTGCTGACCTCGCCGGTGGGGATCAGTTCGGAGTCTGCGGGAGTGTAGGAGTCAGCGTTGATCTGAACATGCTGGTCAACCACTTCGCCGCTGTCGTGGCCCGCCAAGTTCCAGTACGCGTGGTTGACAAGGTTGACGACGGTCGGCGCTGTTGTTTCGGCCGTCATGGCGATTCCGAGCGAGTCCGGACTGAGCGTGTATTCAACATTGGCTGTGACTTCACCGGGATACCCCTGGTCACCGTCGGGAGAGACCGTCGAGAACCGGACGGAGTTGTCGGTTTGTTCAACCTCGATCCTCCAAGGGTGCCTGTTGAATCCGACGGGCCCGCCGTGGAGATGGTTCGGGCCGTCGTTCAAGCCGACCTGGTACTGCTGTCCGTCGAGGGTGAACCGACCGCCTTTGATCCGGTTCGCGAACCTGCCACAGGTAGCACCGAAATATGCGCTGTCCGCCTCCATCGCGGCGATGTCGCCGTTGGCGAGCACAACATCGGCGAGGTTCCCGTCCCGGTCCGGCACCCAGAACTCCAACAGACGCGCCCCGTAGTCGCAGAACACGGCCTTGAGCGCGCCGCACGTCAACGTCACCCTGTGAGCGGCTTCGCCGTGGACCTCTCCGATCGGTTCAACTTCGATACTCATGGGCTTGCTCCGTTGCCGGTGCTGGAGCCGACAGGTCTACGCTTCAGGGGTGCTCACCAGGATCGCACGTCGGGTGGCTGTGGACTTCGCCGACACCACGGCATACCAGACGCAGCAGGGTTGGGGGATCACCTATGGCGAACTCGACCGGGCCGCCGACGAAGCCGCTGCGGGGCTCGCGGCCGGTGGTATCGGTGAGCGCGACGCGGTGGCCCTGGTACTCGAATCGACCATCGACTACGTGGTGCTGTTCCTAGCCCTGGCCCGCCTGGGTGCTGTCACATCCGGCATCAACCCGAAACTCACCGCCCGCGAGATCAACGCTTGCCTGGACGTGTTCGAGCCGGAGCTGGTCATTGTCGGCGATCGTCTGTCGGACACGGTCGACGGCGACCGGTTCGCCTGCGAGACGCTCACACCGGGTTCGAGGTCCGAGACTGTCGCGGCGGAGTTCAGGATCGCCACAGCGGGTGCTCCCGGACTGCTGGCCGATGATCCCGAACGCCCGGTATGCGTGTGTTTCACAAGCGGTTCCACGGGTCTTCCGAAAGGCGCCTGGTACAGCAACCGGCAACTCGAGCGGATAGTTGAACTCGACACCGGCGGAGCTTGGGGGGGCGGGGGGCACGGAATCAGCTCCACCCAGTTCGCGCATGTCGGCTTCATGACCAAGCTGCCCTGGCTGCTGGCCAGCGGCAGGACCACCCACCTGCTCGACCGCTGGTCTGCGGGGCCGGTGCTGCAGCTCATCTCGGAACATCGGATGCCTGCAGTGACCGGCGTAGCGCCGCAGATCGCTCTGATGCTCGCTCACCGGTCAAGCCGCGAACTCGACTTCTCCGCGGTGCAGGCCATCGTCGTCGGCGGTGCCGCCTCGCCCCCGGCACTGGTGCGCGAGGCCAGAAAAAGGTTCGGCGCGCCCTACTCGATTCGCTATTCGTCGACCGAGAGCGGCGGGATCGGCCTCGGTACCGACCTCAATGCCGACGACGAGGAAGCGCTCAACACCATCGGCCGGCCCCGCCCCGGTGTAGAGGCAGCTATACGCACCGAAGCTGGAGAACCGGTCGCCGAGGGCGAGATCGGCGAACTTTGGCTGCGTTCAGACTGCATCATGTCGGGTTACTGGAACGATCCGCAGGAAACTGCCGAGACCCTCGTCGACGGCTGGCTGCGAACCGGCGACCTGGCCCGGGTCGACTCCTCCGGTTGCTACCGGCTGGCCGGGCGACGCAAGGAGATGTTCATCCGCGGCGGCTACAACGTCTATCCGATGGAGGTCGAGTCAATCCTCGGCAACCACCCGGCGATCGCCGAGATCGCAGTGGTCGGCCGACCCGACGAGGTGATGGGAGAGATCGGAGTGGCGGTGATCGTCGTGTCCGACGGGCATGAAGCACCCACGCTCGCGAGCCTGCGAGAGTTCGGGTCTGTCGACCTGGCTCCGTACAAGCTTCCAGAAGACATCAGGGTCACGACCCACCTACCGCGCAACGCCACCGACAAGGTCGACCGGCGGGCACTCACCGAGTTCGAACGGCGGCCCCACAACCCCCGCTTCTAGAACCCTTTGAAACGTCTCGGCAAACTGGTGTCGCGGAGTCGTCCGAGGCAGTTCGCAACTTGCGACCTGAGCGAACGGGTTCCCGTCATCCCCACGCAATCTGCCGACGCACCACTAGCGGCGGGGGCGATGCGAGCGTCTCTTCTCCCGCTCGCGCTGGGCCTCCAGTTCAGTGACCAGTGCAACGTAACGGTCGACTCGGTTAGCGTCGAGGACTCCGTCGGCCACCGCGGCAGAGAGAGCGCAACCGGGCTCGGACCGATGGACACAGTCATGGAAGCGGCAGCCGGTCGCCAACTGCTCGAGGTCACCGAATACGAGATCCAGGGCGTGCTCGGCCTCCCACAGCCCCACAGAGCGGATTCCGGGCGTGTCGAGCACGAGGCCCCCGTCTGCGGGCAGCAGCACCAGTTGCCGCGCTGAAGTGGTGTGACGGCCTTTGGCGTCAACGTCGCGGACCGGGCCGACCTCGAGGCGTTCCTCGCCGACCAGGGCGTTGACCAGAGCCGATTTGCCGACCCCGCTGGCACCGATAAGTGCCAGCGTACGACCCGGCCCTATGTGCCCGAGGAGCTCTTCGAGTCCGGCGCCGTCAATGATGCTGGTGGTCACAACCGGGATGTCGAGGCACACGGAGAGAACGATCGCCTCGCTCTCGTCGCCGGCCACTGCGGCGTCGGCCTTGCTCAAGATCACCAGAGGTGCCGCCCCGCTGTTGATCGCCACAACCAGCATGCGCTCGAGACGACCCGGCGGAAGTGGCCGGTCGAGCCCGTGCACGACACCGACGACCTCGACGTTGGTGGCCAGGACCTGCTCGAGGTCGCGTTGCGCGGGGTCCCGTCGGCTGACACTGGTCGTGCGTTCGAGGATCGTGGAGATCACCGGGCCGAGCCCCTCCTGCTCACCGATCTCCACCCAGTCGCCGGTCACCGGCGCCACCTCGCCCTGGGCACGGATCGAGTCCGAGAGCACCCGCACGGTCCCTGCCTCGGTCACGACATCGCATTCGCCTCGGTCGACACGGACCACGCGTCCCAGGCTGGAAGTGTCGCTTCGGGCGCCGGCGGGCGCCCGCGCATCAAACCCCCAGGGGCCGAGTTCGTTCGTCAAGGTCCTCGTATTCTCGCCGCGGACAGCGTCAACATCCACAGCGACCTGAATCTCGTGAGGAATCGGATGAAACTTCCGACCGAATTTTGGACCGATTCGGCGACTGGAGAGGTTAGAAATAGACACAGGCAATCGCCGACGGAGGACCCCCGTGAACACCTCGCAGCACGATGGAACCGACAGCACCATTGAGAGGGGCGACAGCACCGACGGCACAGGAGTCGACGTCCCCGAAACGCGTTTGAGCTCCGACGAGGACCGACCCTGGTGGCAGGGGGCGCTCGCAGGCGTCGCCGCTGGGGGTGTCGCCTTGATGTTCGGGCAGCTTGTGGAGGCGTTGAGCGAGAACATCCCCGGACTCGTTCTTGGCATGGGCGAATGGATCCTCGACATCACCCCCGGGTGGGCAGCCGAGGAGAGCATCGAGAATCTCGGGTCCACAGGAAAGGCGTCCCTGCTGCCGGGAGTCACCATCGCCGCCCTGCTGGCGGCCGCTGCGCTCGGCAACGCCTCGCTTCGCTTCTCCCGCAGGATCGGGGTCTGGGGGTTCACGGCATTCGGCCTGCTAGGCGGCTTCACCACAGCACGGAATCCGACCTCGCCGGCGGTGGCGAGCTGGTTCTGGTCGCTGGCGGCAGCCGCTCTGGGAATCGCCACACTCCTGTTCCTGTTGGACCGTCTCACGGGTCGGGCCGACCAGCCAGCCGCCGCCGGGCCTTTCGCAGATCCCCTCGACCCTCCTGCGAGTCGTCGGGCGTTCCTGGGCTGGACAGCAGGCGCCGGTGCCGTAGCCGCCGGCGGTTTCGCGCTCTCCAGGGGGATAGCCCCCAAGTCCGCCGCAGAGACCGCTCGTGAGAACATCGTCTTGAGCAACATTTCCACGACGACGACCACTGAGGCGGCAGCGGCCACCGAGGCAACAACGACCACCGCACCCGTGTCAGAAGCAACAGTGACGACTGAAGCGATAACGGACATCGACGGCATCAGCTCATATATCACGCCGAACGATTCGTTCTACCGGATCGACACTGCCCTGTCGCCGCCCCATGTCGATCCCAACGACTGGTCACTCGAAATCAAGGGCATGGTCGACAACCCCTTCACACTCACCTGGGACGAGTTGATCGCCATGCCGATGGAGGAGCACGAGATCACTCTCTCGTGCGTGTCCAACCCGGTCGGCGGATCACTGGTCGGCAACGCCAAGTGGCTCGGCGTTCCCATCGTCACGCTGTTGGAGCGGGCCGGGGTGCAACCCGGCGCCGACCAGTTCGTCGGCAAGTCGATCGACGACTGGACTGCCGGGCTCCCTACCGACCGCCTGTACGACGGACGCACCGCGCTGCTGGCGGTCGGCATGAACGGCGAACCGTTGCCAATTTCGCACGGTTTCCCCGCACGGCTCATCGTCGCCGGCATCTACGGCTACGTCTCTGCGGTCAAATGGGTGACCGAGATCGAGATGACCCGCTGGGATGATTTCGACGGGTACTGGATCGACAAGGGCTGGTCGAAGCTGGGCCCGATGAAGACGATGTCGCGCATCGACGTTCCACGCTCCGGCTCCTCAGTCCTGGTGGGCGAGGTGGTCCTGGCCGGTGTGGCATGGTCACCGCCCAGAGGCATCCATGCAGTGGAGGTCTCCGTCGACGACGGCCCCTGGTCGCCCTGCGATCTGGCGATTCCCGGCAACGACGAGAACTGGGTCCAGTGGCGCACGACTTGGAACGCCACGGCCGGGCGGCACCGGATCACCGTTCGGGCCGTCGACGGCACCGATGACGTCCAGCCCAGAGGACCCAAGTCTGTCGCTCCCGATGGTGCTGAGGGTTGGCATCAGGTGTCGGTCAACGTCATATAGTGTGCTGACACTCATGCTGAATTCTGGGACATTCTGGGGGCCTCAGTGATCGAAGAATCGGTAGAACAGGTGAAGCAACAGGTAGAGGTCCTTGACTGGGAGACCTACGGCCGTGGCGCTCGGGAACTCGCGGTCACCGTCGCCGAGGACGGCTACAGGCCCGAGATGATCCTGGCCATAGCCCGTGGCGGCCTCTTCGTCGCTAGCTCCTTGGGGTACGCCCTCTCGATCAAGAACATCTATGTCATGAACTGCGAGTACTACACCGGTGTCGATCAGCGCTTGCCGGTTCCGGTGATGCTGCCCCCCTACGTGGACCTCGTCGACATGGAGGGGGTCAAGGTGTTGATCGCCGACGATGTGGCCGACACCGGACACACCTTGAAGCTGGTCTACGACTTCTGCACCGAGCGCGTCGCAGAGGTGCGCGCCGCGGTGCTCTACGAGAAGTCCCATTCGCTGGTCAAGTGCGACTATGTGTGGAAGCGAACCGACCAGTGGATCAACTTCCCCTGGTCCACCGAGAAGCCAGTGGTGAGCCCCGAGGACGCCCGCCACCGCGTCCTCGACGCCTGAGCACCGGGTATTCGGTGGGTACTAATTTGAGGAAGCGCGCACTCTCTCGGGAGGTCACCCCAACCGGCATCGAACACGCACTCGACACCCAACTCTGGGACACCAGCCACATCACCCCCGACAACACGAGCGCAGACCGCTGATGCCGCTACCGGATCAGACGCGGAGAACCAACGAGAATCATCGCCATGACCCACAAAGCTGATGTCAGAAACCAGGGTGGTGTCTCACCCCTGTGGGATCGTGGAGGCATGACCGATCCCGCTGTTGAGCCTGTCCTGTGTTCGCCCTACGACCCACCAGACCGGCATTGGCAACTCGACGAGTTCGGCAGAGCCGACAGAACCCACCCACCATCGGACGGACGACGCGACCCATTGAGGATCAGCGTTCCTGCCGATGTGAAGGCATCGGACCAGGTGGTTATGCGGTTGGACGACAGGGAAACGAACAAAACGATCTTGGACATCCGCAAGGCCGTTGAGGCATGGCGCGGCAACGGCTATGAGGGAACCACCCATGTGACCAAGCGGCTGTTGTGGCATTGGACCGACCCCCAGGCGACACGGCTGCGCCCGTTCTTCGCTCAGGTGGAAGCTATCGAGACGTTCATCTGGTTACGGGAAGCGGTCACAAGAGCGAACCCGCATCGCCGTCACCTAGAAGACGAGGCCCGGAACCGCAACGACGAAATCGTCCGGTTGTGCGCGAAGATGGCTACTGGCACCGGAAAGACGGCTGTGATGGGAATGCTCATCGCGTGGCAGGCCCTCAACGCTGGTCGGTCGCGTCGCACCAGAAACCTGCAGCACACGAACCGGTTCGTCGTGTTCACTCCGGGACACACCGTCCGTGAACGGCTGAAAGTGCTGCTCCCTTCCGACGACAACAACGTTTATGACGAAATGGGTCTTGTCCCCCATGACCTTCGCCCAGGGCTGAACAACGCCAAAGTCAGGATCGTGAACTATCAGGCGTTCACCCAAAAGGACCTGATCGACGATTCCGCAGCCCGCAAACTGCTTGGAAAAGCCAGAGGCGATGACAGAGAATCCCGCGGCGCTGCTGTGCATCGGGTGCTCGGGGACATAGTTGACGGCACGGGCCGTGTCTGTGTTATAAACGACGAGGCGCACCACTGCTACCTGCCGCAGCAACCGTCCACGAGGCGGACAAGAGAGGACAAAGCCGAAGACGAGCGTGCCGCGGTGTGGTTCAACACGATCCGGGCTATGCGCGACATGGGTGCTCTCGGGAAGGTCACCGACCTCGGTCAGGAGTTCCCGGTCTATGACTTCTCAGCAACGCCGCTGTGGATCGGTACTGCCAGCAAATCCGAACCCGAGCAGTTCCAGTGGGTGTCCTCGGACTTCGGTTTGATGGATGCCATCGAATCCGGGCTGGTCAAAGTTCCGAGAGTTCCGATTGATGACGACAGCAGCCGTGACGAGACGATCTGGCGCAAACTCTACGACAACACGAATCCAAAGGACCTGCAACGGTCTCTTTCATCCGTTTATGGTTCGGGGCGGCTTCCCGACCACTTGCACGGGGCTGTGCAGGCAGTGGTCAACGACTGGGAACGCAAACTGCGTGTCTGGCAAGGGCACTCTCCAGGTGACGGCATCGAGGCCACTCCGCCGCAGCCGACACCCCCGGTGATTATTTTCGTGGTCAACAACATCGCAAACGCGACCGCGTTGTGGAAGTACATCGCTGGAAGCGTCAACGACGACGGGGTAGTCACCTCAGGAGCGTTCAGTGAGCTGTCCAACATCGACGAGAACGGCCAGTGGCACACCGAACCGCGTACACTGCTGGTTCACAGCAAAGTCGGTGGAGTAGACGCCGTTCCTGATCCGTTGAAGAAGATGCTCGTTCAGGCTTCTGGGCTGGGCAGCAAAACCGACGCTGAGACCGCTGTACGGGAGATGCTCAACACGGTCGGTAAACCCGACAGGCCAGGCGGGCAGGTGCGGTGCGTCGTGTCGGTGAGCATGCTGACAGAAGGTTGGGATGCTCGCACTGTCACCCACATCGTCGGGTTTCGGGCGTTCAGCACACAGCTTCTTTGCGAGCAGGTCACCGGACGGGCGCTGCGCCGCACCTCCTATGACGCGTTGCGTGAACCCGACGAACAAGGCCGGCAACTCTTAGAAGCCGAGTATGCCGACGTGGTGGGTATCCCGTTTGAGTTCATGCCGGACCTCGACCAACCGGAACCTGCTCCTAGAGCGCCGAAGCCACGCACACGCGTTCACACCGTCGAGGGTCGCCAAGAGTTCAGGATTGGGTGGCCCCAAGCTCTTGAGTACACCCGCACAGCACCTCAGGGCCGTTTCGATCTCGACCCCGCCAGAGTCGTCAACTGGGAACCGCCGCCGTCAGATACCGCGACGATGACCGTTGTCGAAGGCGCTGCTGGGCAAAGCGAGATTATCGCGTCGGTGCAAGAGGGAATGCGTGACCGCACCGCGTTGCTAGAAGTAGCGGCGAAACTCGTCGAACAGGTCGTTGCGCCCGAAGGGCCCGCCGTCGGACGAGGACGGGCCTCTTTGTTCCGATCCGCGTCCAAAGCCGTCGACGAGTGGGTTTCGCACCCCAAGGTCAAAGCACAGACCCTCAAAGCGTTGCTGGCCGATACCGGCCGGTTGAGAACAGCTATCGAAGCGATCCTTGACGCCTGCGATTTCCACACCGCAGAGTCCGCGCGGCGAGCCAGGCTCGCGTTGCCGCCGATCCTCGACACAGCCCGCGTCGATTTCGAGACGACCCTCTCGACCATCGCGCCCACCACCAAGTCTGAGGTGTCGCACGCAGCGTGCCATTCCCGTCTCGAACTCGTCACCGCTGAGGCTTTGGAGCGCGACAAACGGGTGCTGCGCTGGGTGCGGAACTTCCAGCTTGGTTGGACGATCCCTTACTGGCGCGGCTCGGCGTGGGCGCGGTATGAACCCGACTTTGTTGCGGTACTCGACAATGGCGTGAACCTGATCGTGGAATGCAAAGGCGCATGGGACGATAAAGCCACCCAGGCCGCCGAGTACACCGAACAGCATTGGATACCGAGCATCGCTGGAACGACCGAACTACCCGATTCTTTGCGGCGCTGGGCGTACGGTGTGATCGACGACCTGAAATCGACCCGGTACCAGCTCGACGTTGCCATCAAACAAGCACAACAAGGGGCGCAGTGACAGTGGCCAGCAAGAAGCAAAGCAAACGACCGCCGTCGTCTTACCGGCACGAGACAGCAAGTCGACCCAACCAGCCGACCATCGAAACGTCGTCGTTGATGGATGAGGAAACGAAAGCACCCAAAGCGTTCACCGTTGAGACCGCCCCCCATGATCTAACACCGGTTGTGCAGGCCACAACGACCCGGTCCGATGAGCCTCAGCCCCGTCTGGCTTGGGACCGACAAGGCCATACGTCAACACGAGACGGGTCCGTCGAGTTCGCGGGCACACCGTTGTACACCCGCGAGAAGGTTAACCCGCTCACCATGATCGAGCAGCTACGCAAACCCGACGCCGGTGTGCCACTCAACCTGTTCGACGATTTCAACGGGTTACCCCCGAACGCCCAGAAATGGGAGTTCTACCAGCACGCCGGGCACTGGCAGAACCGGCTGATCCACGGCGACAGCAGCCAAGTCATGCAATCCCTCATCGCTCGGGACGGTCTCGCCGCCAAAGTGCAGATGATCTATTTCGACCCGCCGTACGGAATCGGCTTCAAATCCAACTTCATGTCCGAGACTGGACGCACCGACGCGACTGGCATACCTGCAGGCGACACGGCACCGATCCGAGCATTCAAAGACACCTACCGAAACGGCATCCACTCCTACCTCGACGAAATCCACGAACGGCTCACGTTGTTTCGCGAGCTGCTAGCCGACACCGGGTCGTTGTTTGTGCAGATCGGCGATGAGAACGTTCACCGCCTCGCCGTTATCTGCGACGAGGTGTTCGGCGACGAGAACCGGATGGCCACGATCACCTACAGACCAACGGGTGGGTCGTCGTCGCAGACGCTGCCCGAGTCGTCGAGCTACCTCCTCTGGTACGCCAAAGAACGCGGAAAGGTGAAATACCGGCAGTTGTACGAACCACTGAGCCGAGCTGAGGTTGTAGCTGAGTGGGACAAGTCCTTCTCACCACCCAGGGTCGAAATCTCAGGAGAATCATCCCGTCCGCTAACGAAGTCCGAGAAAGCCGACCCCGATGGGTTGCTTCCCGAGGGTGCCCGCATCTATCGAACAATGAACCTGACATCTATCGGAGCGTCAAAGACTGGTCGGACCTGTGACTACGAATACGAAGCGGTTACCTACCACTCCGGGAACACGCGCCATTGGAGAGTCTCCTCCCGCTTCGGATGAGACACAGATTTCGGGCATGGACCGGCTCGCGGAACTCGGCCGGTTGGAGGGCACCGGCGAAGGCGGGTCCTTGAATTGGAAGTGGTACGAGGACGAAGTACCAGGACGGAGAATCGACAACGTATGGCACCAGCAGATGCTCCCTGGACGCAAGCGTTACTCGGTGCAAACAGCCAACGGCGTCATCGAGCGGTGCATTCTCATGACCACCGACCCCGGCGACCTGGTACTTGACCCGACATGCGGGTCCGGGGTCACAGCACACATGGCCGAACGATGGGGACGGCGGTGGATAACCATAGATGTCGGCAGAGTCTCAGTCGCTATCGCCCGCCGGCATCTGCTCACCACAGTCCACCCGTGGTTTCAAACAATCGACAGCGGCAGCGACCCTTCAGCAGGGTTCGACGTTGAGACCATGCAACGAGTGTCAGCAGCGACGCTCGCCTATGACACTGTGGATGACCCTGAGAACACCATCTATCTCGTGGACCGCCCCAAGGAGGACAAGAAACGCAAACGCCTCACCGGTCCGTTCACCGTCGAATCGGCGAGCCCGTTCACCTACCTGCCGTTCGATTCTGAGAACCCGAAACCACAGGATCTCGGGGCCGCGACCGGCGAAGACGCTGAACGCCTGCTGGAGGCCCTGATCGGCAACCCGATCTGCAACAGCGACGGGCATATCGTGCTGGAGGTCGCGGAAATCGCCGCCCAGTCCAACGGTCAGCTCGTCACCCATGAAGCCGACTGCACATCACCTGGTCATCAAAGCACCCTCACCGCGGCGGTGATGATCGCCTCCCCAGACGTGACAGTCACCGCCGACCAGATCGCCGCCGCCGCCGCAGAGGCACGTCGAGGCAGCAGCGACATCACCGACCTGATCGTCGTCGCCTCAGCGTTCGACAACAACGCTGGCCACGCAGCAGGAACTGTCACAGTCCACAAAGTGGTCACCGCACGCGATCTCCAGATAGAGGCTCTCGCCGGAGGCCCAGACGCGGGCGCGTTGACTCTGCTCGGCGAACCAGACGTATCATGTGACACCACCGACGACGGGCAACTCGTCGTCACCCTCTCCGGATACGACACCTACGACCCAGCAACAGGCACAGTCCGGCCCTCCCAAGGCAACGACGTTGACTGCTGGATGATCGACACCGACCACACCGGAACAGCGTTCTTCCCCCGCCTCGTTTACCTCCCTGCTCACAAACGCGGCGACGCGAACATCCGCAACCTCGTCAAGGCACTCGGCAGAGATCTCGACCCCGACGCCGAACAAGCCCTGTGCGGACTTGTATCGCAGCCGTTCCCTCCACCCGACGCCCCGAACAGAGTCGTAGTCAAGATCATCACCAAAACAGGCGCGGAGATGACCGCAGCAGTCGACCACAACTGACAAACGGAGACACCAAGATGCCGGTTGACCCCGCAGATCTCAACGCTGTCGCCCAACAAGCAGTGAACGATCATCCTGCCTTGTTGGGGAATGTCGAGTGGCTTCGCAAAGCCTGCAACGACCCCCACCCGAATGCCGACGATGAACTCCTCAGAGTGCTGCTTGCACTCGTCGAAGATGCTCTGCAAGGGGCGTTGCCTCTACTTGGAGCAAGCGACTGGTCGAAAATCGCCAGCTGTTTGGTGGAAGTCAAGGACTGCTATCCCGAAGGGCACGATGGACTCTTGGCGCGATTCACGAATCATGAGGTGGTCGATGCCGACGCCCCTGTCCTCGCAAAAGCCAACGTCAACCTCAATCCAGTAGCGAAGTCCCTCGCTGGTGCCATGCAAACCAGCCGCAAGACCCTCAAAGACAATGAACGTTCAGTCGCGGACACAGCAGAGCAAAGCATCGAGTCGATCAACACGACCCGTGAGCGGGTCGATGCCAAGGCCGGGGGTATCGAGGAGGGGATGGACGAAGCGCTGAGTCGGGTGACCGAGCAGGGAGACGAAACCAAAGCCGAGATGGAGTCGCTGCTAGAAGACCTCAAAGAGCGTTACGGATTCACTACCGGCGCTGTCTTAGGCGGTTCCCATGAGACCTCGGCCGAGTCAGAGACAGTCCTCATGAAACAACACGAGCAAAATGCACGGCGGGTCAGCGTCATCGCAGCCATATTGGCGGCGTTCATCGTCGTGTTGAGACTCTTCGAGGTGGGTCCAAGCGGGATTGAGGGGCACCTGGCGACCGTTCCCTTCCTAGGCCCGGTCGCTGTTCTGCTTTACATCGCGAACGTCGAGAACCGAGCCGCCAGCGTCCACCGCCACAACGCATCCCGCTGGCTCGGGCTCTCGTTGCAGCTCAAGTCGCTAGGACCGTTCATCGACGATATCGCCCGCAAAACCCAGCAAGCACCCGACGAGCAACCACCAACCCCCGCTGGACAACAAGCATCTATGTGGAAAGACAACCTCATCGAAGAGGTGCTCAAACGGATGTTCCAAGGCGATATCGGACCCTACACCCCACCGGCGCGACGCGCCCGCCGTCGAGACCGACCTGACCCCTGACACTTCAAGCGTGAGTCTGTCGTCCAATTCCGCTGACAGTGCGGGTAGGCGTGCCCTCCTGACCCCTTCACACCGCCGTCGCCTATACCGTTGTCCTTGAGCTTCTTCCCATATTCGGTGCCGCATCCACCCGCGCAGCGGACCCCTCCGTGGTTATCACAGCCGGGGATCTGAAATTGGACTCCAGCGGAGTTCCAATCGGTCACGGCCGATTACGTATACAAAGGGGCCCGGCTTGGCTGCCCGTTGTAGGATTCGGTTGAAGTTGGCCTCTAGGCGGTGCACCATCTCGGGTGCTGTGAGATTGGCATTGTTGTAGGCGAATACTCGCAGCGTGGATTCAGCCAGCACATCGCGATGGTCGCGAACAAGGGAGTAGTCTTTGGTCAAAGCTACCCAGCCTTCTTGGTCTGCCCGAAGCATCCAGTCGGGATCGGCAATCCGCTGGTCAGCGCCTCCAGGATACACTTCGGCCATCGGCAGGGCCTCGAATCCTCTTGCACGAATCGCTTCGGCAATCAGACGGCGACCGAGGCCTCGATCCAAGAAGAAGACAGGTCGCGGCTGGTCAGGCCGCTGCCTGCGTCGGCCAGATGGCACCGAGGGCTTCCTCTATTTGGTCTACGGGGGTCCCAAAGTCGTCTGCAATGGACTCCAACGGCTCGCCAGCGCTGACGCGGGACGAAACGGCCGAGAGAGTTGCGCCCCCCTCAACAAAAACCGCATCTCCTCCAGCCACCTCTGGGATGACGCGAAGAAGAGGCCGTTCGGTCACCGGGAGAATGAGCTCAGTGGCCCATGTATCACCGAAAGTGATGCGCTCCAAATAACTGCCTATCACCTCATGGAACACCCGCTGACCGGTGTGTACCACGGTCAACAGCCTGAGTTGCTTGTCTTGACTGCGGGTCGCGTAGTCGTACAAGACGCTGGCACCATCGCTGAACAACTGCCGCGACGCCAGCGCATGCTCGAGTTCACCCTCGTTTGCGAGAATCTCAAGCGCCTTGCGGATGCGCTGAAGGGGAAGACCCGTGTTGCGAAACGCCTGGATTACTACTGCTTCGACCAGCCCAACGAAGGGAATCGAGCGGCGATCACCGAAGCAGTTATCGAATGCGGTGATGACTGGTCCCTGCTTCAGCTGCGTGTTGCCCAGCAGTGTCCTCTCATAGCCCTGAGACCATGTGCGCAGTGTGGACGGACTCATGCCCACTAGGCGCGCCGCTCCGGCAACAGTGTAGAGCCGCCGGGTAAATCGCTCGTCGTCGATAACGCCTCCCGGTCTCATGTGTCCAGCCCTCTCATCAACAACCATGGTAGCGAGAGCATCGTTGCCGACCATGTCAATCCCCCATGGCGAGGTTAGTCAGTTCGTTTGGCGCGGCTCGGAGAGACGCGGGGGGCTTCGTTGGGTTGTTTGGGGTAGACGGGGGGCCACGGGGCGTCGCTGAGCCCTGCCTCCCAGTCTCTTGCGTGCCACTCCAGCAACGCGTCCAACGACTGGAGTTGATCGTCGATCGACGCCCAGGGGTCGCCCCGCTGCTCGACGAGGGCTGGCACCGTGGCGATGGTCAACGATTCAGGATCGACCGTGGCCACCTCGTCCCAGGTGATCGGCGTCGACACCTGCGCCCCGACCCGGGGACGGACCTGGTAAGCACCGAAAACGGTCTTGTGCGGGGCGTTCTGGTTGAAGTCGAAGAAGACCCGACTCCCTCGCAGTTCCTTCCACCACTCGCAGGTAATGAGGTTCGGGCATCGTCTCTGCATCTCTCGGGCGAGGGCGACCGCCGCGTACCGGACCGCGTAACCGTCCCAGCGGGGCATCAGCCGAACCCAGATATGGAGGCCCTTGCTGCCCGACGTCTTGGGATAGGCCACGATGCCGAGTTCGTCGAGCACTGCCTTGACTTCGAGGGCGGCCGCACGGACATCGTCGAAGTCGGTGCCCGGCGAGGGGTCGAGGTCGATCCGCATCTCGTCTGCGTACACCGGTTCAGATACACGGTTGGGCCAGACATGAAAGCCGAGACAGCCCATGTTGACTCCCCACACGATATGGGCGAGGTCCGCAGCGACCAGCGCGTTGGAGGTCGTGCCGTTGGGTGTGCTCACCACGACCGTCCGCAACCAGTCGGGTGCTCCCTTGGGTACCCGCTTCTGGAAGAACGACTTGCCGCCAGCACCGTCGGGGTAACGCTCCATCAGCAGCGGGCGCCCGCCGATCGCGCGCATCACAGGTTCCTTGAGGGCCAGGTAGTACTCGGCGAGATCCAGTTTCGTCTCGCCCCGCTTGGGAAAGAACACCTTGTCGCCGTTGGTGATCCGAACCTCGACACCGTCTATGTCGAGCGTTCTCGCGGCGCCGGTCACTGCGCTGCGGTGATCAGGCGCCCGGCTTGAAGATCATGAGGTAGAGCGACAGCAGGAACAGCACGGTAATGATCAGACTGCCGATCTCGGCCTTTCTGGCGTTCGGCTCGTCGCCGTCGGCAATCGCCTTCTCCGCAGGGAAGACCACTGCGTGGAGGACACCGTTCATGGCCAACCAGATAATGATCGACACGACCAGCCAACCGTCGCTCATCCGGTAGACCCTGTCGGACAGGCCTGCGACGCCGAAGCCGAGCAGGCCGCCGATGACGAGGGAACTTCCGTAGATCCGCATCGAACGAGTTCTGATGCCCGTGTAGATCTGTCTGCGGACCGAGTAGTCCTCATTGGAGTCTCGGGCGATGAAAGGATGGACGAAGGTGGGCGCGAGCGCCACGAACATCGCCACTACATGCAGGAGCAGGATGAAGTTGTATCCAACGTCGCCGACAGCTGCAAGAGTCATCCTGTGACTGTATCCAAGCCATCCGACAGAACAACGGACCCTTGAAGATCCCGAGGTCGAGCCGGACCGGCAATACGTTACGGATCTGAGCCGTTCGGCTAACTCCAGCCCTGTACACTCAGCAGATGGCTGACTACCGCTCGCGCACATCCACCCAGGGACGCAACATGGCCGGGGCTCGGGCCCTATGGCGCGCCACCGGCATGAAAGACGACGACTTCGACAAGCCCATCATCGCGATATCGAACTCTTTCACCCAGTTCGTGCCAGGCCACGTCCATCTCAAAGATCTGGGGCAGCTCGTCGCACGTGAAATCGAAGAAGCTGGCGGCGTGGCCAAGGAGTTCAACACGATCGCCGTCGACGACGGCATCGCAATGGGCCACGACGGCATGCTCTACAGCCTTCCCAGCCGAGACCTGATCTCTGACTCGATCGAGTACATGGTCAACGCTCACTGCGCGGATGCCCTGGTCTGCATCAGCAATTGCGACAAGATCACCCCCGGAATGCTGAACGCCACGATGAGGCTCAACATTCCCACGATCTTTGTGAGCGGTGGGCCGATGGAGGCGGGCAAGACCAAGCTCGCCGGGGTGAGCGTGAAACTCGACCTGATCGACCCGATGATAAAGGCAGGCGACACTTCAGTCTCCGACGAGGACCTCCTGGAGATGGAACGTTCGGCGTGCCCGACCTGCGGTTCGTGTTCCGGCATGTTCACCGCCAACTCGATGAACTGCCTGACTGAGGCCCTCGGCCTGTCTCTTCCCGGCAACGGGACAGTGCTGGCCACACACGCGGACCGCAGAGAACTCTTCTTGGAGGCGGGCCGTCGAATCGTCGATCTGGCGAAGCGCCGCTACGACAAGGACGACGAGTCGGTGCTGCCCCGTTCGATCTGCAACAAAGCGGCCTTCGAGAACGCCATGACACTCGACATCGCCATGGGCGGGTCGACCAACACCGTGTTGCACATCCTCGCCGCAGCACAGGAGGGCGGAGTCGACTTCACGATGGCCGACATCGATAGGCTCAGCCGCAAGTCGCCCAATATCTGCAAGGTCGCACCGAGCACCGACAAATACCACGTCGAGGACGTGCACCGCGCCGGAGGGATCATGGGGATCCTCGGCGAACTCGACCGCGGCGGACTGATTGACACAAGCCTGCCGACCGTCCACTCAGAGACGCTCGCCGCTGCCCTGAACCATTGGGACGTGATGCGAGACCCGTCAACTGAGGTGGTCGACTTCTACCGTGCTGGTCCCGCCGGGATACCGACGCAGGTGGCGTTCAGCCAGTCCGAGCGGTGGCCGACCCTCGACCTCGACCGCCAAGACGGCTGCATCCGCACAGTAGCCGAGCCCTACAGCCGCGAGGGCGGGCTCGCTGTGCTGTTCGGCAACATCGCCGAGCGCGGTTGCATCGTCAAGACAGCCGGGGTCGATGAGTCGATCTTCACTTTTAGCGGCCCCGCAATCGTCTTCGAGAGCCAGGACACCGCGTGTGCCGGAATCCTCGATGAGTCGGTGGTGAAGTCCGGAGACGTCGTCGTCGTGCGTTACGAAGGTCCCAAGGGCGGGCCGGGAATGCAGGAGATGCTCTACCCCACCTCATACATAAAGAGCCGTGGACTCGGCAAGGAGTGTGCGCTGATAACTGACGGGCGTTTCTCGGGCGGCACGTCGGGCCTGTCGATCGGCCATGCTTCCCCAGAGGGTGCCGAAGGCGGTGCCATAGCCCTCATCGAAACGGGCGACATCATCGACATCGACATCCCCAACCGCTCCGTCAACCTCCGGATCGGCGACGAAGAACTCGAGGCGCGGCGCCGGGCCATGGAGTCCAGGGGCACAAACGCCTGGCGCCCGCAGAGCCGCCAGCGCACAGTCTCGGCTGCTCTGCAGGCGTATGCGGCCCTGACCACTTCGGCTGACCGCGGCGCAGTACGCGACGTGAGCCAAGTCACAAGCTGAGCAGGCAACGGGTCTGACAGTGGGGATGACCGATCCGACCACTGGTGTTCGCGGGCCCGAGGCGGTCCGCAGCGCCCTGATCGACGCCGCCAAGGCGCTGTCGGCCGTGCGTTCGCCGCGGCAGGTTTCAGGGAGGGAACTCGCGCAGCGCGCCGGTGTGAACTACGGCCTGATCCACTACTACTTCGGAACCAAGGACAACGTCTTCGCGCAAGCGGTGACCGAGGCAACCGAAACCATGGCGCAGCGCTGGGATGAGAGCGGTGTGCTGCCGCTCAACACCAGCGACGAAGCGGCCAGCTACCGCACTTTCGCCAAGCTCGAGATCGACGAGTCTCGTTCGCCCATCACCGATCTGATCGCGCGGATCGTCGCGGTTGAATCCAGAGCCAGTGGTCGGCCCTGCACCGACAGCGAACTGTTGGCCGAAGTCGCGATCACCACCGCCCTGCAGTTCGGGTGGGGGACTTTCGAAGACGAGATCGTCAGTGCCCTCGAGCAGTTCGGTGGCGATCTTCATGCACTGCGGGCGCGGGTCGCTGAGCTGTCTCTGCGGCTCAAAGCGGACTAGTCGGTGACCGCCACAGAGCCCGACCCCGTCGCGTCGGGGCCTGTCGTGGGCCACAGCGCGGGGCGCAGCGTCGGGCGCAGTGAACGCCACGTCATCGGGTTCCTGGCGTTCCTCAGCATCATCCTCGCGTTCGGCGTCGACTCGGTGCTGCCGGCCTTTGACGAGATCAGGGAGCAGTTTGAACTGAAGCCCGGATCAGGCGAAGTCTCGCTGGTCATCACCTGGTATCTGCTGGGGATGGCAGCCGGTCAGATGCTGTGGGGCCTGCTGTCGGACCGCTTCGGCAGACGTTCGATTCTGATAGTGGGACTGGGGCTGTACGGACTGGGCGCACTCGGCGCGGGTTTCGCCCCGAACATGGCCGGGTTGTTGACGATGAGATTCGTGTGGGGGTTGGGTGCAGCGTCTCCGAGCGCCACAAGGTTGGCGATCGCCCGCGATCTCTATTCGGGAGACCAGATGGCCCGAGTCATCTCCTTCGTGATGGCCGTCTTCTTGTTGGGACCCGCAATCGCACCCGCGGTCGGTGAGGGAATTCTGCTGATCGGCGACTGGCGCCTGGTCTGCTTCTCCGCAGCGCCGCTGGCAGCCCTCACCGTGATCTGGACCCTACGGTTCGGTGAGACGCTGCCGCGGTCGAATCGCCGTCCCATTGATCTTGGCGCCACGGTCCGCGGCGTACGCACGGTGCTGCTGACACGAGTGACAATCGGTTACACACTGGCATCGATGTTCACGTTCGGTGCGTTCTTCGTCTACCTGGGAAGCAGCGCTCCCATCATCGACGAGATCTACGGTCTCGACGAGTACTTCGCTCTCATCTTCGGAGGCGCCGCCCTGTTCCTCGCCGCCGCAGTATGGGCCAGCGAACGGTTCATCCGACGCTACGGCTCCGACGGCGTCTCGATGACGGCACTGCTCGGCCTGCTGGTCGTCTCTGCGGTGTTCACCGTCTGGGCGGCAGCCGAAGATGGTGTCCCGTCGTTCTGGGTCTGGTACGCCGCGACCGGTCTGCTCGGCGCTTTCACGACGATCTTCACTCCGACCGCGAGCGCGATTGCCATGGAACCGATGCAGCGAATCGCCGGCGCGGCCTCTGGCATGTTCGGCCTTATCACCATCGGTGGGGGCTCGATTCTCGCCAACCTGATTGATCGACAGATCGATGACACGGTCACACCAATGGCGGTCGGCAACATCGCCTACACCGCTGTCGCGATCGGTCTCGTTCTGTGGGCCCGCGGCGGTTCCCGCGCCGTCGTCGACCCCGAGACCTAGCGGCCATGAACTCGCATACAGGAGTGGAGTGCCGCCTAGCGCGCCCTGAGCTTTTCGGCGATCAGTTCTACGGGGTGGCGGACGGTGAGGCCCGCGGCTTCGAGGTGCATGGAACATCCAGGGTTGGCGCTCACCACCAAGTCGGCACCTGATCGGTTGATCGCTTCGGTCTTGCGGGCGCGAACGTCAAGCGCCAACTGACGGTGGAGCAGAGAGTACGCACCACCGGCACCGCAGCACATTCCCTCGTCGTCAAGCTCCACCAGATCCTCGACGAACGGTTCAAGAACCCGGCGAACAGCCATGTGCGCCCCCTGCACATGGCGCAGGTGACATGGGTCCTGAATTGCTACCCGCCCATCGATCCTCGACACAGGCGGGATCATCTCTATCTCATCAATGTGGTCGACCAGCCACTCGTGGATGTCGAAGACTCGTGCCGAGAAGGCCCGAGCTTCGTCGCTGTCGAGCAGACGGCCATAGTCCTTCAGGGCTGCACCGCAACCAGCAGAGTTGACGAGGATCGCGTTGTCACCGTCGAGCGCTGAGATCACTCGGGCAGCAAGCTTGCGGGCGTCGTCGCCAAGGCCGGTGTGGGTGTGCATCGCCCCACAGCAGGGGGCCGCGTCACCGGTGGGGCGCACTGTCGTGCCGGTCGCCTCGATCACTTCCTTGGTTGCCAGGTGGACGTCTCGCTGCCAGACATCCATCACACACCCCGTGAACAGCCACACGTCTTCGCCCGTACGGCGCAGCGCCCGGCGACGGATCGGCAGACGCTCCGGGATTCCCATGCGGCGCGACGGAACGAGCCGCAGCCGTTGCGCAACAGCGAGACAGCTCGAACCGATACGCAGCAACTTCGGGTGGGCCAAGCCCCGCAAGCCCAGCTTCAGCCACCACGGCGCCCGGCGCCGGGTCGTTTCGACGAACTCCTTGGTGGTCTCCAGCAGATGCCCGTATGGCACATCACCGGGACAGGCGGTCTCGCAAGCTCGGCACTGGATGCACGAATCGAAGGACTCGACGATCTCATCGGAGAGCGGGGCGATGCCTTCGTCCACAACCCGCATCAGAGCAATGCGCCCCCGCGGCGAATGGGTGTCGGCACCGGTCACGCGATACGTCGGGCAGTGCGGAAGGCACAACCCGCACGCTACGCAACTGTCAAGTTCAGCCTGGTCGACCCCCAACAGTCCGAGAGAATCGGTCATGGGCGCTCCACGGAACGACCGGGGTTGAAGCGCCGGTCGGGGTCGAAGAGATCGCGTACCCGACGGTTCAACGCCTCGACCCCGGGTGGAATCGGTGGCGGATCGGGATCGGGCCGTTCACAGTGGACAACGCCGACACCGATCTCGGCCACGAAGCGTCCGGTCTCGGCTCCAAGGCGGTACAGATCCTTGGGGCGACGCGACCAGCGAAACGGCGGCAGTTCCGGTGGCGGAGCCTGAGTCGCATCCGGCAGTCGAGCGAGGTCGTCTTCAACATCGACCCGGTGCCCTGAGAGTCGAGCCCACACCACCGATCCGTCCCACAGGACGGCCGTTGCCGTTCTTGCCGTGTTGAGAACGAGCTGCGGCTCGATGTCGTCGAATGCCGCCCACTGCTCGTGCTCGGGCTTCGGACGGGTGCGCAGAATCGCGTCGCCAATGCACCCCAACGTGCCCAAGGAGCCGACCAGAATGCGGCACATGTCGAAACCGCTCACGTTCTTGACTGTGGGTCCGCCCGCGGTCACGAGCTGACCGTCGGCGGCCACGTAGTGCAACTGCAGAACGGCGTCGCGGATGTGGCCGTCACCGAGCCTGGTGACAGGCGAGCGCCCCACCGCTATCGCTCCCCCGACAGTCGACAGCGGCGATCCGGACGGCCCGGACCCGTCGGGCAGTGCGGTGCGCTGGCCATGTTCGGCGAGCGCGGCGTGGAGTTCGGCGACTGTGGTGCCCGCACGCACGCAGACGGTCATCTCATCGGGCCGATGCTCGACTATGCCGGACGGAGCCCGGGCTTCACGGACATCGCTGTTCGGTGCGCCACCGACATCCCATTGGGTGCCCCCGCCGCGGACCACAACCGGATCTCGTGGACCGATCTCAGCGGCGAAGGCAAGCAGAGCCTCGTCGTCGATCACCCGTGGGGCAATCATCCCCACACTCCGTTGGGACTCGACGCGGACAACGAGGCGATGTCTGCGCAGCTGTGGGCCGACGGCAGAACCTTGCCCGGGTTCAACCGGCAGTGCGGGTCGAAGGAACGACGCAACAGTGCCTGCTGCTCGAGGTCCGCGCTGGTGAACTGGAACTCCATGAAGTCCCGCTTCTCGACACCGATGCCATGCTCACCAGAAAGGACTCCACCAACCGCCAGAGACACTTCGAGGATTTCTCGCCCGGCGGCGGCCACACGCTCGTTGACACCGGGTTGCCGCGAGTCATAGGCCAGCAGCGGATGCAGGTTGCCGTCGCCGGCGTGGAAGACGTTGACCGCGACGAGATCGTGGCGATCGACGATTTCGTATACGGCCTCCAACACTTCGACGAGCTTGGATCGAGGCACCACCGTGTCGTGGAGGTAGTAGTCGGGAGCAACCCGCGCTATCGCCCCGAACGCACTCTTCCGTCCCTTCCAGAGCAGCGCCCGCTCCTCTTCGTCAGCTGCTACCCGCACGTTGCCGCCATGTGAGCGACCGATCTCGGTGACCTTCCTGGTGTCCGCCTCAACGCCTCGCGCCAGGCCGTCGACCTCGATCAACAGAACCGCTGCCGCTTCGCGAGGGTAACCCGCATGGACGAAGTCCTCAACGGCGGCCACGCACCGCTGATCCATCATCTCAATGGCAGCGGGGACCAGGCCCGATGCGATCACCGCACCCACGGTGGCCGCCGCATCGGCCACCGTGTCGAACGACAGCAGAAGCGTCTTGATGCTCTCAGGGTCAGGCGTCAGGCGCACCGCAATCTTGGTGGCGATCCCGAACATCCCTTCGGAGCCGACGAAGGCGCCTCGCAAGTCGTAACCGGAGGGTTCGCCGTCGAGTCCACCGAGCACAACCGCTTCGCCGCTCGACAGGACCACCTCCACTGCCAGTACATGTGCGCTCGTCACTCCGTAGGCAAGACAGTGGGGTCCACCAGAATTGTTGGCGACGTTGCCGCCTATTGTGCACACCTGCTGTGATGACGGGTCGGGTGCGAAGTGCAGGCCCAGCGGCGCCACCTGGCGGGTCAGATCAAGGTTGACGACACCTGGTTGCACCCATGCGACGCGATCCTCCACATCGACTTCGAGCACCCGGTTCATGCGCGTCGTGGAGACGACGATGGGGTCGCCGATGGGCGCGGCACCGCCGCTCAGACCCGAGCCCGCTCCTCGGGGAAGGACCGGCCTGTCGTGGCCGGCGGCGATTCGCATGATCTGTTGCACATGCTCGGTGGAATCTGGGAAGCACACCGGCCCAGCGGCACCGTCGCTGAACATCGAAGCGTCTGCACTGGCGAGATGCCGAGCTGCCCCGTCAGCGCGAACCCGTTCGGAGCCGAGCGCTCTGACCAGATCAGCCACGCACGGATCGTTGTGGTCGTGGCGAGCGCCGTTTGGCCGGGTTCTTCTACCGAGCCTCATTCGAGCATCTTTGCGTGAATACCCACATTCATACCGTAGCCAAGCGCGTCGCTGGAACTCGTCTCGCCGGGAGATCTCAGGCCGATGCCGCCACCCGCATGGCTCGTTCGAGAATCTGCTGGTCTCCGAGGAGGTGGCGCAGTCTGTTCTCGAGGCCGGCTATCGGGTACAGGTTCTGCGGGGCACGCGTGTCCTTGTGCGGCTCGCTGGCGAAGCGTTGCAGTGCCGCGGTCACTTCGTCTGCCCTGTCGATCGCTTGTGATGCGGTTCCGGTACCGACGAGTTCGCAACGGACGATTCCCGCGTGCGGGCTGCTCTTGGGGCCGGGCAGACGCAGGTACCAGGACCAACGGGTGAAGCCCCTGCCGCTGATCAAGAACACCGGTGTCCGCTGCCCCTCCTGGAGTTGTTGCAGGATCGCCTGTTGAGGCTCGGGCAGATACTGGACGTGCTGGGTCTTGACGTATCCGACCCCGTTGGTGTTCATGCGACCCCGGAGCGGGCCGTCGAAGACGACCATGTCGGCGTCGTCGTCGCTTCCGAACTGGGTTTCGAGGCGGGTCATCTGCTCGTGGATGCCGTTGTAGACGTCGGTCGGTGTGTCACCTGCACACGGCACGAACTCGTAGATGCCGTGAGCGGTGCGGATCGGCCCGGCGGCCTCGGACGGCGATGCGTAGACCCCTCTGCGGACCGCAACATCAACGACATGAGCTCCGCCTTGGGAACACTTGACAGCACCCGCGGCCACTGAAGCGCACACGCCGGTGCGCACCCCTTCACCGTCGCTGATCCAGATCCTCGCGTCGATTCGCCGAACACCGTCAACGAACAGGAGACTGTCGGGCAGCTCGGGCGGCTCTGGTTGTCGAGGAGACCAATCATCGGCGTCGACTTCGATGCCGACGTTCACCTCGCCGGTCGATTCCTCCATCTGCTCGGGGTCCAGGCCGAGTCCGTACTCCGGTGCCCAAGTCTCCACACTGAACTTCACGACGAGCGCTCCTTGCCGGGTCGGCTGAGACGGCCACGCCACCAGTTCATCAGTTGGTCGGCATCGGAGACACCATACGCGTCGCACATCAGCGCACCCGCCTCTTGAAGGAGTTGTGTCCTCTTTTCTGACAAGGATGCCCTGCTGGCATCGCGGACCATCGCTGCGGCAGTATCCCAGATGGCGGACTTCTCCGGTAAGGGAAGGCTGAGAACTTGAGAGGCGCTCAGCTTGAGAGCGTCGATGCTCATCGCCGCGCCCATATACCGTGCCGCCGCCCATGCGGTGATCGGGGGCGACATCAGCGCCGCAGCGGCGTGCCACAAGCTGATCTGATCGGTCGTGATGGTGATGACCGGCACCGACGGCAGCAGTACACCCGCCTCGTCGACAACCACTTCGATGACCCGTGTCTGGGTGGCGAGCAGCAGTTTGGGTACGAGCCGGTTGGCCGCCCAGCCGCCGAGGCCGCTCTCGGTCCGCAGACGGCTGAGATCGACGACCGGTGCCTTGTAGTCGGTCTTGTTGAACCTGGTGGGGCGTTTGCCCCAATGAAGTTCAGTGGGATCGATGAGCCCGGTTGTGACCAGCGCTGCTGTGTTGACGCCGTCCGGAACTCGACTGTCAGCCTCTTCGACGAATCCGACGAGCCCGTAGTACTGGTCCCTGAAATCGGCGGTGGCATTGAGCGCGGCCCTCATGGTCCGGCTCTGATCGAGGTCGACTCTGGGGATACCGAAACCGTCGGCGATCAGCGGTGCCCAAGTTTCCATGCGCGTAATTTCGTCTTCGTCAGTTCGCAGAGACGGGAGCGCGCGGAAGTCGGAACCTGTGAAACGGCGAAGCTCGGTCGTTGACGGGCTCTCCCGATTGCGGAAGACCACCGCGCAGGTGCGGACCGAAGCATCGAATACGCCTTCTCGTGCAACCCAGAGTGTTTCCAGCGTTCCCCGGGATGTGAGGGTTCGCCGCGCTCCTCTGGTGTCGGCGGATGCAAGGATGCTGGCCGGTTGCACCAGGCCGATCCGTCCGCCGTCGGGGCGCGCCAACTGCGATGCGAGCTCCGCGAAGACCACCGCGGTATCGGCGTAGCCTCTGGCAACTCCCGGATATCGGCGTTTCAGGAAAGCGGCGAGTTCTTGGGGCTGGACTGTGGCGCTTTCGAGTTGGTTGAGGAACGGCGGGTTGCCGACGATCACATCGAAGCCTCCGGACCAACCCGTTTCGGGGTTGGCTTGGCCCTCCTTGAACACCTCGGGGAACTCCAGTTGCCAGTGGAACACGCTGTGTTCTCCAGTGTCCGGTAGTTCATGGTCACTCTGGCCGAGGAGCTTCGGGGTGAGCCCGAGCAGCGAGTCACCGCAGCGGATCCAACTCTCTCCTGAACCGGAAGAAAGCGCGAATTTACAGATCTCCACGGCGATGGGATCGATGTCGACCCCGAAAATGCAGTTCTGCACGACATCACGGCGCGCCCGCTCGATCTCTTCAGTGGACGGCTTGGATTGCGCGCAGCGCAGGATTGCCAGCGAAGAGCCGACTCGGTCGGCTGCCGCGGTCAGGAAGTGACCGGATCCGCAGGCCAGGTCGAGGATCTTGAGATCGAGCAGCGCGTTCTCTGGTTCGTCGACGGCCAGTGCTTCGTTGATCGCAGGGTCGAGCGCCCAGTCGAGTATGCGTCCCACCAACTCTGGCGGCGTGTAATAGCTTCCACTCGCTTTACGGTCGTGCTGTCCCGCACGACCAAGCGCCACCTCCCAAGTGTCCGAGTCGACGCTCAACCTCAGTTCCAGCAGCGACTCATACACCGCCCCGAGTTGTACCGCGTCGAGTTCACTGCGAATCCGTCGAGCGGTCTCTTCGAATGACCTGCCGCTGGCCATCTCCCGCAACCGGGAGGCGTCGAGACCCTCGAAGAACAACCCGTAGAGCACGTGCAGCAATTCGCGATAGAGATCGTGTTCGGTCGTGACTCCGCTGCTGATCTGGCCACACAGTTCGGCACTGTCGGCTAGCAGGACACCCCCGAGGTCAACGACCGCGCTCTCGACCTCCGCACCAACCGCTCGAGTGCCTGCTCCCATAAGCGCTGCTACTCGTATATGACTTCAAGATCTGCCTTGTCGTAACCGAAATGCTCAAAGAGCAAGATTGTCCACCGGTCAAAGGTCTGCGTGTTTCCGAACGATTCAACGAAGTACTGCGACGAATGGACTCGATGTGGACTACGAAAACTCTTGGGGTCGAGCGCTGCCATGGGACGCCTTGCTCGTCCGATCGGCTCCAGCAAGGTGTCAAAATCTGTCGCGTGTCGTTCATAAAGAAGATCAACGACCTGAGCGTAGATCGCCTTGCGCGTGGAGACCGGATAGCGGACTCCCCACAGAGTGAATGCAACCGGCCTCTTTGAGGGACGACGCGTCTTTCTCTCTACTGGCTTGGTGCTGCCGTCTGAAAGCGTTTGGGTCACAGGGGTTACCGCAGCACTGACCGTCGGAACGGGCTGCCCACGCAGTGCAGCGATCACCTGAGCTTTCTCTGGTCTCAGGTTCACCCTCTCATAGACCCTCGAACCGATGAGTTCCACCAGCTCTCCGTCTGGCTCATCAAGCATTGCCTTCCAGATCTCGGGAATCTCTTTCCCGAGTCGAACTGCCTCCAGGCTGGCTTTCAACACCAGCTTGGCCCTTGTTTCAGCTTGTCCTGTCGCGAGCGCTTCCTTGTGTAGGAACGTGCTCAGGTCTTCAGTCAGGCGTTCCACCGAATCGTTCATGAGGTCGAGCACAGCGAACTGGCGACTCAACGGCTTTCCCCGTTCTCGCGGTAGGAACAGTCGCCATTCCAGCCCAGTGGTCAAGACACAAATGTCTACGCCTTCGTGGTAGGCGTACCCCAGCACCTGTTCGACGTGCCTGTCCAGATCCTCGGTAGGGGCCTTGGCTTCAATCAGTGCAACCACCCGACCGCCGCTGCGGAGAGCAATATCGACTCTTCCGCCCTTCTTCCCTCCGACCGAGTGCTCGAATCCGACCTCGTTGGCATCGGTATAGTCCCAGCCCAGACTCCTCAGGACCGGTGCTATCAACTGGAACTTGGCCGATTCCTCGTTCTGCGGCACAGGGCCTGACCGAATCTTCTCCAACTGCTCTTCCAAGGACATGGGCGCTGACCATAGCACGTCCCCCTAGACCTCCCCTGTTCGGAAGGGTTGGTCAACTCGTCAATCCCGGCGCTCAAGAGACTTCAAGAAATCAGCGGTGCTCTCATGGAGCGTTCCACCCGACTGGGTTTGTACCTGCCCGGTAGCGGCGTCAATCTCAGCGAGGGACACGCCGCAGAACGCCTTGTCAGGATCAATCTCTTCCAAAGACATTGGTGACGACATAGCACGCACCCCCGTGTTCACGACCAGAGGGTGCATATCGGGGCGGCGGTGATCCGTTCCGACAGTTGGTAGGTGTGAGGTCCCGTGTGGAGGACCACCCCGGCTCCGAAGCGATCTCCGAGGCGGTCCCGCATCCATTCGAGGTGCGATGCGTCGCGTTGACTCGGGGCGCTGGTCGCCTTGATCTCGATACCCACGACACGGTGGGCTCCAACCTCCGCAACGATGTCTACTTCCTGACGTCCCTGTTCGGTACGCAGGTGGTAGAGCTTGTGGCTTTGTGCCGCTACGACTTTCTCCGCCCTTAGTTGGGCCGTGACGAAGCTGTCTAGGAGCCTGGTCCCAGGGATTCTGCGGATGTTTGCCGCCGGGGCCAATCAGAGTCCGAGCAGGTCGGCGATTAGTTCACGGACCTGTTGCAGCGCGACGGATCCGATGTTCGTGCCCGTCGTCTCGACGACACGGTCGACGCTGATGGTCGTCGGAAGGTGAGCCTGGGCGACCCCGAACCCCGTGACATCAACCTCGCTCAACCATCCTCGGCTTCGGGTCGTACAGGGTATGACCACGATCGCGTGTTGCCGGAACTCGAGCACGTCATCGGAGGTGACGATGATCGCCGGTCGAACGAACCCCGGCTCGCCCCTCGCCGGCGTACCGAAGTCGCAGCGGACAACGTCACCCGCTTGCATCAGCAACATCGCTTGCAGACGCCTCGAGCACGGCTTGGTCGTCAGCATCAAGTGGGGCGCTTGCGAGCTGTGCCCCCATGATGCGACGACGTTCCCGTCGGATCATCTTCTCAAGCTGCGCGTCGTATGTCAGCCCCCCGCGATCGGCGAGCAGGCGCAGGGCATCCCTATTCTGGACCGAGACCTTTATAGTAGTCGAATCAGGCATACCGTGGAGTATACCTCCGTAGACTAGTCAGTGGTAGCCGGGATCTCCTGCACCTCTACAGTTGTTTCGGAACGCAGTTGGGCCGTAACGAAGCCGTCTGGAGCCTGCCCAGTACCCATTTCGACGGGGTTGAGTAACCATTCCACGCGGGGGTCAGTAACCATTTCACGCGCTGTCGCATAACCATTTCACGCGCGCTCAGTACCGGTTTCACGCGTTAGGCGGTCACTCTGGCGACGGTGGAGGTTGTGGGGGTCTTGGTTACTTCGAAACGGAGGGGCATGCGTTCGGCCAGTTCGCGGATGTGGGTGACGATGGCGACCATTCGGCCTGAGGCGCCCAGTTCCTCGATCGCGGCAGCAGTCACATCGAGGGTCTCGGGATCGAGCGTGCCGAACCCCTCGTCGAGAAACAGTGAATCCAGACCGGGGGAGCCTTCCGGGGCCATCTCGGCGTGACTGTCGCTGAGCGCCAAGGCCAAGGCCAGGCTGGCCAGGAACGTCTCGCCTCCTGAGAGGGTCTTCGCCTGGCGCATCTGGTCTGCGTTGTGGTGGTCGCAGACATCGAACCCGGTGCCGTCAGCATCGAACGAGTACTGACCGTTGGACAGAGCAAGCAACCGTTCGCTGGCTCGATCCAACAGATCGCCGACAGCTTCGGCCAGCAACCAACGCTCGAAACCATCGGATCGGAGCAGGCGACCCAGTTCGCCCGCCACGCGTTGCTCGGTTCGCAGACCTTCGACATCCGCCTCGAGGTCTGCCATCTCCCTGCGCTTATCACAGGCCGACTGATGGTCGTAGCGAGCCCGTTCCACCACCGTAGCCATGTCGGAGCGCCAACTCTGCGGATCGGTGGGGACGAAGTGCTCTGCGCACACAGCACGGGCCGCTTGCTCGTGCTCTCGCCGTTGGGTCTCGGTGTTGGTGACGCGTTCGTCGGACTTGTCGATCTCGGGGATCAGATCCTCTGCCAACTGCGACGCCCAGCCGGCCAGCGCCTTCCAGTCCTCCACCAGTGATGTTTGCGGTGAAGGCGGTCCCAGAGCGGCGAAGCCGTCACGGATCTCGGCGAACTCATAGCGCATTCTCAGTTCCGCTTCGGCGAGTTCTTCAAGCGCCTTGCGCGCGGTCTGTTCCGCAGCTTGCGTCTCGGCCTCGGCGTGTTGGACCTCCCGGCTGGTCGCGGCCAGTTGTTCGGCGAACGCGATGTCTTTCTCGAGGGCCTTCTCATCGGGTTCGTCAGTCAAGCGCTCAGCAAGTCGAGCGCATTCGGAGCGGCGCTCGTCGCGGACAGTGGTCAACCGTCTCAGCTCGTCTCTGGTTGTCTCCTCTGTGTCACGAGCGACTGCGGTCTCGGCGCTGTCATGCAGGTCGGCTTCGGCTTGTCGAGCCGCGGTCAGCTTCCCTTGGGCTTCGGTGGCTGCCGCCGCAAGTTCTTCGGCCAGCACGGAGAGACGATTGATCTCGTCGTCGCCGGGAGCATCAGCGAGTTTGGCGACGAGTTCACCGTGTCCAGTCGTAGTGGACTTGACCGCAGCTTCAGCATTGGCGAGCGTAGTGCGGGCCTCGTCGAGTGCCTTTTCATGCTTGCGCTTGGCGTCCTCGGCTTCGGCATGGGTTCGCTGAAGCTGCTCCAGTTCGGCGTCAAGGTCGTGGTCGGGTAGGTCGTGAACCGGTTGGCGACACACCGGGCACGGCTCACCTTCGACCAACTGGGCAACCAGGCCCGCCGCTTGGTTGGCAGCACGGGCTTGATCGAGTCGGTCACCGGTCTCGCGGTTGACCGCGCGGGCCTGCTCGAAAGCCTCACGGGCCTCCGTTTCCTGCTCCCGTGCGACTGCCAACGCCTGATTTGCCGCTTCAAGTTTGCTGCTCAGACCGACCAGGTCAGTGCGTTGGTCGCGCCAGAGGGCTAACTGCACCAAGTCGGGGCCATCGGTCAGTTCTTGCTGCGCAACTTGAGCCGCAGCGATCGCCTCCTCCACAGCTGCCTTGAGGAGTTCGAGACGGTCCCGAATCTCCGAAGCCTTCTCGGCCGCGATCCGATACTGCTCATCGGCACTCTCACACTGGTCGTCGAGGCCGGTGACTTGTTCCACCAAGACCGCCAGACGTTGATGCTCCCCGAGCAGGATCATGCACATTTCAACATTGGGGCCCTCTTGTACAGCTTGTTCTGCTGCTCGGGCCTTTCGCGAAGCCTCCTCGAGCGCCTCTTTCGCATCCGCGGCCGCCGTCTGTGCCGCTTGCAGTTCATCGCCGAATACCAACACCTGTTGCGGCACGGTCACGCTGGCCACCGCGAGTAGCAGCACAGCCAGTCTCTCAGCTTCCTCACGGGCGCTTGCGACAGCCGCGGAGCTCTGGTCGAGGTCGTTCAACAAACCGTTCAGAGTTGCCTGCGCCGCTGTCACTGCCTCAAGTGCTGCAGCCAGCCGCGCGATCTGTTCCTCGCTGGGAACCTCAGCGTCGAGTCTCGGTTCGAGCACCTCCAACTGGTCTTTGGCGGTGTTGGCCCTTTGCCGGGCTTGTCCACCCATTCGTTCATAGATCCCCAGATCAAGCAGCTGACGCAAGAGCTCTTGACGGTCTGAGGGCTTGTCGTGCAGGAAGGCCGCGAAACGGCCTTGGGGAAGAACGACGGTCTTGGTGAAACGGTCGAAGTCGAGCCCCAATATCTGCTCCACTGCGGGTTCCATTTCGTTGGCCATGCCCGCAAGGACTTCACTGTCGCGTTCCAGGCGGGCTTCTCTGGTCGTGGCGCCCGTGTTGGTTCGCCTCACCACCCGCACCGCGGTGTAGCGCTCGGAGTCCACCTCGAAATCGAGTGACACCTGAGCCTCGTTGGCCATCTGGTTGATCGCCGGGGCCACGGCACGGCGGTCGTCGTAACGGGCGACCACACCGAACAGGGCGAAGGTGATGCCGTCGATGATGGTGGACTTGCCAGAACCGGTAGGACCCACGAAAGCCGCCAGTTCCACATCGCAGAAATCCACGACGGTCTTCTCGCGGAACGCACCGAAGCCCTTCATCTCCAAACGCAGCGGTCTCATGAAACCGGCTCCGAGGACGACTCCAACTCGGCGTCGAGCAGTTCCGCGAACAGGGCGCGGACCCGCTCGTCTTCGACGTTCCGCTCAGCGAGGAACTCGTCGAACAGTTCGGTGGGGGCCCGCCCCTTGCGGGTCGCCCGTTGTTTGCGTTGTGGGGCGGGGTCGTCCATGCGAACGTCCACCACCCGCTCGCCGAACAGTTCCCGCACTTCGTCGGCCAAACCCGCTCGACGCGGCTCGTTGACCACAACCCGCAACCAGGCGTCATCGCCGCGGTCGGCCAATTTCTCCAATTCGGCGACTGTGCCTCGAAGGGTACACAACGCTCGACCGCCGCTGAGAGGCAAGGGTGTGACCACCGGCGGAACTCCTGGTTCGATCTCGACCAGGTTTACCTGCTTGGGCTGGTCCTCCTCCCCAAAATCGAGTTGCAGGGGTGATCCGCAGTAGTGGATCGGGGCCGCCCCCGCGATCCTCTGCGGGCGATGCACATGGCCCAGTGCCACATAGCTCGCCGTCACCGGGAAGGATTGCGCGCTGATGGCGTATTCGTCGATGAAATGCGCTTGCCGTTCGCCGCCTCCCAGCTGTCCGCCGTAGACGAAGGCGTGCGCTGCCAGGATGTTGACCGTGTCGGTGCTGAATCCGGCGGTCAGGGTCTCGACCAACAACCGTATGCGGTCGGCATAGACCTGGGTGTTCTCGTAGGCGACGGATTCCATCAGGTCCTTGGCCCGAACCACGCCACGCTTGGAGACGAACGGCAGCATCGCCAAGTAAACGTCTTCGCCTCCGCGCGTCGAGAGACGAACCACCCCACCGTCGTCGGGCCGGGTCGGTTCGGTCACCAAATGGATCCGACCGAGCGCTTGAAAGACCGGGGAAACAGCACGCAACCGCCGGGCATTGTCATGATTGCCTGAGATCACTGCGACGTGGGCACCGGTGTCGAGCAGTTGCAACAGGGTCCGATAGACCAGTGACTCTGCCTCAGCGGTCGGAGTGGCCGTCTCGAACAGGTCGCCGGCCACGATCACCAGATCGACCGAATTCTCACCAGCAAGCGAAACGATCTCACCGAGCACCTCGGCATGTTCTGGTGCTCGACTATGGCCGCGGATGGTCTTGCCCACATGCCAGTCGCTGGTGTGAAGCAGCTTCACCCGCCGTGTCCCCCGCCTCTGAGAACCCGAGTATGGCCAGGCCCTATTCGGCTCGCCGTCCTGATCACGACAGGCCTTCGAACGGGTCGGTGGGCTGTGATGACTGCCGGCCCGACGGGGCCTGCGACAAGTCTGCTTCGGCCGAACGGGTCGCCCAGGCCGGGAACGGGAACTCCACCAACAATGGCACGGGAAGCCTCGGCTGGGCTACGAACATCGAGCCGGGTTTGAGGATCGTCGCCCGCTGACGCTGCACCGCGGGCAGAAAACCATATTGCTCACGGCCGGCCTCGCCGCTGTCGAGCCGGCCCACCACACGCACTGCGCTGTTGGCCACCACCCTGCGCTCCACCTCGCTGGCTGTCTGCTGCGCTCCGATCAGGATGATCCCGAGGCTGCGTCCCCGCTCCGCCACATCGAGCAGAATCTCCTTGATGGGGCTGCTGTTGTCCCGCGGTGCGTACTTGTTGAGCTCGTCCAGAACGATGAACTGCAACGGCTCGGACGTCCCGCTGCGTTCCTTGTCCTCGAACGCCTGCCGCAGCACGACCCCCACAACGAAGCGTTTGGCCCGGTCATGGAGCAGATGGATGTCGATGACCGTGAGCTGTTGCGAGTCGAGATCAACGGCATGCGCCGGGGCATCAGCGAGGTCGGCTCGGATGAGATGCTCGACATGGCGGACCGAGGCGTTCAAGCGCCGAACGAAGGCGTTGATCGTGCCGCTGCCGATTGCGCGGCCCGACCAGCGCGGGTCCGCCGACTCCTCGGGGTCGTCGGGAATGAGAATCGACTCGATCTCTTCGACCAGCTGCCTGAATGTCCGGATCGTGGTTCCCTGAACCTGCACCGTGCCGGCCGAGGTGTCGGACTCGCGGGCACACCGCGCCAACTGTTCGGTGACCGACTGCACGACGATGGTGTAGTGCTGGCGCTCGTCCTCGGCATCGGCGAACAGGAACGGCAGCAGACGCTGACGACAGAAGTCCGCGATCGTCCAGAAATACGGTCGTACGCCGGTGATGCGGGCTCCGGTGGCGGGCGTGGCGTTGGGGTCGCCGGGCCGGGGTGGTGCGAGGATCCCGACCGACCGGAAGGGTTCTGCGGTCAGGCCGAGCGCCGCGTACCGGGCACGTTGCGTGTCGTCGAGGCGGGTGTTGAGATGATCGAGGAACAGCAGGTCCTCACCCTTGACGTTGAATATCAGGCCCTTGGTGTGCATCGCCGCAGCTCCGAGAACACCCGAGTTGAACAGCGAATACAACAGGAACGTCGCGTAGCTGGTCTTGGTGGCGACACCGGAGATGCCGCTGATGTTGATGTGCGCGCCCTTGGTTCCGTCGATGAAGTCCAGGTCGAGGTAGATGGGGTCTTGGTTACGGCTGAGTCCAGCCGGGAGACGGCGTTCGACTTCGTCGAAATCGAGCGCTGCGTCCCGCTCCTCGGCAACCGCACGCCGCGCCTCGGTTCCCGGTAACGGCGGCACGAAGGTCTCCGGCACGACCCGGGTGACCTGCACCAACGCCGCTTCCGTCACCTCCGCAGGCAGAACCCCGTCCGCAATCAGGAACACATCGCTGTCGAAGCGGGCACCCTCATGGGCGGCACGAACCTGGCTGACTATCCCGTACAGCTTGATCCTGTCGCCGTTGGGCAGTTCCCGATCGACCGCCACCACATCGTCGAGCTGCAGGTGGTGTCCGGGACCGAGTGCCACCCAGAACTCCAGTGGCGTAGCATCATCGGTGCCGAGAACCCTGCCCACGCCATTCACGAGCCTGACTATACAACCATGCGCATCCTCTATATCGACATCGACACCCTGCGGTCCGACCATCTCGGATGCGCTGGATATCACCGCAATACCACGCCCAACATCGACGCGATCGCCGCCAACGGAGTGCGCTTCGGCAACGTCTACGCCTCCGACGTGCCCTGTCTGCCCAGCCGGACAGCGCTGATCTCGGGCATGTTCGGGATCCGCAACGGGGTGGTGAACCACGGCGGCGTCGCCGCCGAGTTGTGCCCCGAGGGTCCCGGACGGCATTTCATCGGGACTTTCGCCTCCAATTCGTGGGCGTCGAAATTCTATTACGCCGGTTACCACACCGCTTCGATCTCCAGTTTCCCTTTCCGGCACTCTGCAGGCTGGTGGAACCACGGGTTCATGGAGGCGCTCAACCTGATGCGCGGCATGGGCGGCGAACGGGCTGACGAGGTACTGCCCGGAGCACACAAGTGGATCGCCGAGAACGGTCGCAAAGAGGACTGGTTCCTGCATGTTCACCTCTGGGATCCTCACACGCCGTACAACACTCCCGATGGGTACGGCAACCCGTTCGCCGGAGATCCGATCGCCGGGTGGCACACCGAGGAGGTCCGTGAGCACAACTGGGGTCTGGCGGGGCCTCATTCTGCGCAGGAACCGTGGGGGTTCGAGCCCAACGAGTGGGGGCCGCCCGGGCCGCGACAACCGGACGACGGGTCGTCGATGGACAACATCAAGGGCATCATCGACGGCTACGACGTGGGAATCCGCTACGCCGACGATGCCGTGGGAAGCCTGCTCGACCAGCTCGCCGGACTCGGAGTGCTCGACGACACTGCCGTGCTGGTCTCATCGGATCATGGCGAGGCCTTCGGTGAGCTCGGTGTGTACGCAGACCACCAGGGTGCCGACGAGGCGACCTGTCACATCCCCTCGGTGCTGTCGTGGCCGGGGCTCGAACCCGGGGTGTTCAACGGGCTGCTGTACCACCTCGACGTGGGGGCCACGATCGTCGAGCTGGCGGGCATCTTGGTTCCGCTTCACTGGGACGGACGCAGCGTTGCCGGCGAAATGCGGGCCGGGACCGATGCCGGGCGTGACCATCTGGTCGTGTCGCAGGGCGCATGGTCGGCGCAGCGCGGGGTCCGTTTCGCCGATCATTTGTATTTGCGGACCACCCACGACGGCTACCACCCTCATTGGAACGAGGAGATGCTCTTTGACATTGCTCGTGATCCCCACGAGGTCGACGATCTCGTTGCGCGCGGTGAGGACGGTTCTGTGGTGGCGCAGGGGCGGGAGTTGTTGGCGGCTTGGACGGACGAACAGATGGCGCGCAGCTACAGCCCGGTCGATCCGATGGAGATCGTGTTGTCCGAGGGCGGTCCCTACCACTGCCGGGGCCGGTTGCCCGCCTATCTCGAGCGCCTGCGTGCGACCGGCCGCTCCGCCTGGGCCGATGTCCTCGAACAACGCCACCCAGACGCGCTGTGAAGCCGACCTCTAAAGATATTTCATCATTTTACATTGCTTATTGATCTGCTTCGGACTAACGTCAGGATGCATGGAGGCAGACGCCATCGCTCAACTCGTCACCCTGTTGATGGTCGGCCTTGGAATCGTCTGGCACCAACAACGCAGCACCGACAAACTCCGCGACGAGTTCCAGACCGCGATCCACAACCTCCGAGAAGAGTTCCACACTGCGATCCGCGAGTTGCGTCGGGACCACGACACGCTCCGCGACGCCATCGCTGGAATCGGGCAGCGCCTCGCGCGCATCGAAGGCTTCTTGGGGATCGGTATTCCCTCCGCCCCAGACGAATCCACAGGAGCCGAACCCGACTAGCCCGCCCTGGGCACTGCTCGCTGGATTCGGGGGGCCGGTCATGTGGGTTGGGGCGCTGCTTGCACGGTTTCTTCGAGGTGATCGGCGAGGGCCGTGATCTGCTGTTGTATATCGTTGGGGCTGCCCGAGAGGTCGACACCGACGACATACAGTTCCTTGCCTGCGTTCTTGACTTCGATCCTTGAATGCACGAGTTGTGACATCCGATTGGTTCTGGGGTGCGTCTCGCTGGGCGGTATTTCGATGGGCGTTTCTGCTTCGCCGTTCAGGCTCACTGGATCAGGCGGCGTGATCATCTCGCAGCGCGGCCGATGTCCTTGAACAACGCAGCCCCGACGAGCCTCGAGGCTGACCGTTAAGATATTTCATAATTTTACATTGCATATAAAACAGATCGGGACTAGCCTCAGGAGCATGGAGGCAGACGCCATCGCACAACTCGTCACCCTGTTGATGGTCGGCCTGGGAATCGTCTGGCACCAACAACGCAGCACCGACAAACTCCGCGAAGAGTTCCACACCGCGATCCGCAACCTCCGCGAAGAGTTCCACACCGCGAACCACAACCTCCGCGAAGAGTTCCAGACCGCGATCCGCGAGTTGCGTCGGGACCACGACACGCTCCGCGACGCCATCGCCGGGATCGGGCAGAGGCTCGCGCGCATCGAAGGCTTCTTGAGAATCGGCACTCCCACCCCTTCCGACGAGTCCACGAGCCCCGAACCCGGCTAGCGGCGCGGCAGCAGGGTGTCGACTGAGGGCTTCGCCGCAATTCGTTTCAATTTCGCCGCTAAGGAGTTCGCCTGCCACATATGCAACGAATACCACTCAGGGCACTGGGCTCAGAGGGTGACTACTTCGGTGGTGACATGCTCGGGGTCGGACTCGGGCAGCAGGTAGCGCCAGAAGATGGAGCCGCGGCGGTGGGAGTCGGTGTCCAGCCAATTGGGGTGGTTGGGATCCTCTGCGCACACCCAGATCTCGAAGCTGCCGTCGTCGTTGAAGGAGATCTGATCGGCGTTGAGCGATGAGTTCCTGTTGCGATATTCCAGAGTCTGCATATGAGAGTTCCAGAGCATGACGTTGACGAAAGGCCCCGCGGGCAGCGTCCCACGCATCACCAGGGCCTGACCAGGTTCAAGTTCCCAGCGAGCCATCGCGTAATGGATGTCGGCCGCACCCGGCACCGGCAGTCCTGAATCCCTGAAACTGAACGGTTTGGGAAGCTCGTTGGGCACATCGGACACGAAGGGCACACCCGAACTGCCGCCGAAGGAGCCCTGCCCGACCGTCACCTGACGCAGAAAGGCGACCCCATCGTTCATCCGACCGGCAATGAACTCGTCGCTAAGCGGCGGCGGCGGCGAGTCCACATCAAGGCACTCGATGTCGATGTCGACATGGACCTCGCTGTCGTTCTGGGCCGAAACCGGCAACTGGAAGTAGCCGCGCACTACCACCACAATCGTGTCAGGTTCCAGCTTCAACCAATCCCCACCCTCGGCATCGGCTGGATCCGCGCTGAGGGTCAGGCTGTAGGTGCCGTCCTCGGCCACGGTCAGGTCGCGGTCGTTGACATCGCCCCGCAGCGGTCCCGCCATACCGCCGTCGTCGGCCTGCGCGTGCAGCGTGAACGATGTGTAGCACTCCTTGCCGATTCGGCCGCTGACCCGGTACTTTCTGGTGCCGTCGATTCGGGCGTAGTGGTAGATCGCATCGGGATTGTCGCCCTGGAGCTTTCGACCGGGATCCACGATTCCAACAAATCGCGGATGCTCAGGCTGCGCCTCCCAGTACAGCTCCGACATCGCAGAGAGCATCTGGCCGACGTAACGAAACGCCTCAACCTGTTCAAGTGGCTCAGCCCATCGAGCGGAATCGAGAATGTACCCGTCGCGGATCTCGGTCAGGGCTGTGATCAGATCGTCGAATGCGGCACTCGCCTGTGGTGTGGGGTTCTCGCTCATCCGCGCATAATGTCACGTGGTGGCCGATTCCAACCAAACCGAAGAGAAATCCGCCGGTGGTGACTTGAGCGACGCGGCACTTCTCGAACTGTTCGCGGGCCATGGCGTGCACCGCGACAACGCAGCCCAGTACCGGGGCCGACTCGATGGTCAGTTGCTGATCAATCGCTGCACAGACTGCGCCCGATATCACCAGCCCCCGAGGCCGATGTGTCCGAACTGTTGGTCGTTCGACATTGCTCCGACACCAGTGAGCGGCCGCGGCACGATCCACCTGCTCATGTACCTTCATGCGGGGCCTCCGGCTGAGGGTGTCGACTACCACAACGGTGGCCATCCCGTGGTCGTGGTTGAACTCGAAGAACAGGAACACCTGCGAGTGACCGGGACCGTTCACGGATTCGGCCCCAACGAGCCGTCCATCGGTGACGCCGTCGAACTTGGCTTCCTCGATAGAGGCGGTGCGCCGATAGCGGCCTTCCGTCCAAGCAGGCAGACCGAGCCACACGACAAAACCGAGCCACAGCGGACGGATCGGCGAGAGCACCGGAGCCCTCACTGATGGCCAGATCACCAATGAAAGACCAGATCGCCATCGTCGGCGTCGGCTCGACCGGATTCAGTCGCGGTGACCGCTCACCGTTGTCACTGGCTCTCGAGGCTTCCACCGCGGCGATCCGTGATGCGGGCCTCACCGCCGCAGACATCGACGGCGTGGTAGCCACCGCAGAAGCCGGCGCGGCGAACGCACCCTTCCTGGTTTCTTCGTTGGGACTCACCGAGGTTTCACACCACAGCCGTCCCGCCCCGCTGATCATGTTCTCCCTGCTCGACGCAGCCCAAGCCGTGTTCGCAGGAACTGCCGATCACGTGCTGATCGTCACCCCGGTGATGATGTCATCGTGGAACTCTCGGCGCGCTGCCCAGGATCCCTGGCGGCGCGGCGCCCGCAGCAGCATCCTCCCCGTCCCCGAAGACTCAGCCAACGCCAACGCCTACGCCGCCTGGGCGGGCCGCTACATGCACGAATTCGGCGCGTCCAAAGACCCGTTCGCTCGGATCGCCGTCAATTCGCGGAGCAACGCCGCGGCCAACAGACTCGCGGCGATGCGCGAACCCCTGTCATTCGACGAGTACCACGCCGGTCGCATGATCCGCACCCCTCTCAACATGTTCGACATGGACTTCCCCGCCGACGGTGCCGACGCCTTCGTGGTCACCACCGCGCAGCGCGCCGCGCAGCTCCCCCAACCTCCGGTGCTGATCCACGCTGCCACGACCGGCGTTTACGGCGAGAATACTGAAGACCAACTCCCCAGCCTCAAGCGCCACGGCCAGCACGTTGTGGTCGACCATCTCAAGGCTCGATCCGATCTTTGGATCGGCGATGTCGACCTGTTCTATCCCTATGAGGGATTCACGATCATCGCATTGAGCTGGCTTGAGACCTGCGGGTTCTGCGAAATGGGCGGAGCCGAGCGGTACCTGGCAGAGCACTGGAACGATGAACGTCAGCGGATCGAGATAGAGGGTCGGATCCCGCTCAACACCCACGGCGGATCTCTGTCCGAAGGAGCAACTCGCGGAACCGGTCACCTGCGCGAGGCAGTGATGCAGTTGCGCGGTCAGGCTGGCGCACGCCAGGTTGAAGGTGCCAAGGTTGCACTGGTGACTCCCGGGGGTTTCTTCTTCAACTCCCAAGGTGCGATTCTTAGATCGGCCTGAGAAACCAGCAAAATCAGCAGGAACCAGAACCGCAAGAAAGAACAGAGGGGGGCGTCATGAAAGCCGAGGACATGATCCTCATAAGCGTCGACGATCACATCTGCGAACCCGCCGACATGTTCGACGCCCATGTCCCAGCCGCCTACAAGGACCGAGCGCCGCGCGTCGAAACCGACGAGAACGGCCATCAGCAGTGGTGGTACGGAGAGGCGATCGGACGCAACCTGGGTTTGAACGCCGTGGCTGGCAAACCGCCGTCGATGTTCAACATCAACCCCAGTCGCTTCGATGAAATGCGACCAGGATGCTACGACGTTGACGAGCGTGTCCGTGACATGTCCGCGGGGGGCCAGCTCGCGGGCCTCAACTTCCCGAACTGGACCGGGTTCGCTGGTCAGGTTTTGAGCGAAGGTCCAGACCGTGACGTGAACCTCGTGATGATCCGCGCCTACAACGACTGGCATGTCGACGAATGGTGCGGCAGCTATCCCGACCGGTTCATTCCCTGCGGGATGGTGCCCCTGTGGGATGCCGACCTTGCCGCAGTCGAGGTTCGCCGCCTGGCCGCCAAAGGCGTGCGGGCAATCACCTTCTCGGAGAATCCAGCGGCGTTGGGAGTCCCGTCGATGCACTCAGGTTTCTGGGATCCGCTGTTCGCCGCCTGCAACGACGAGGGCGTGGTCATCTGCTGTCATATCGGGTCGTCGTCGAAGGGGATGAACACTTCATTCGATGCACCGCCCCCGGTCCCGATCACTCTGTCGCCGTTGAGCACGATGTACACCATGGGCGACCTGCTGTGGGCCGACATCTGGCATCGCTTTCCGAGCTTGAAGTTCGCTCTGAGCGAAGGAGACATCGGTTGGATCCCCTACCTGCTGCAACGGGCCGACCATGTGCAGCGCCGACATCAGGGCTGGACCGGACACGAATTCCCGGCAGGCATGGATCTGGCCAGCGATATCTTCCATCGTCACATGCTTTGCTGCTTCATCGAGGATCCGGTCGGCGTGGCGCTGATCGATCAGTTCAACATCGATCATGTCTGCTGGGAGTCGGACTTCCCGCACAGCGACAGTTCCTGGCCCAATGCCCCCGAAAGCCTCGAATCGTGCTTCGCCGGGGTCAGCGACGAGATCGTCGACAAGATCACCCACCTCAACGCCATGGAACAGTTCGGGTTCGACCCGTTCTCAGTGCGACCCCGCGAACAGTGCACTGCGGCGGCACTGCGAGCCGAGGCGGCCGACGTCGACACGGTCACCCACCTGGGGCATGAGCCCGACGAGACCGACCTTGCCTACTGGCAGGCGCTCACCACCCGAGGTCTGAAAGCACCGCAGTCACAACCCGCGAAACCTTAGAGTCTCACAACCTCGCCGTCAGAGCGGGTTTCAGGCCCGCTGGTCGCGCCCTCCGGGCACCTCGACGGTGGCGGTGTCGCGACCGCTGCGCAACACGACGCCGGGCCGCGCGCCGGTGTCGGTGCCGTCGCGAACGATCTCGACCCCGTTCGCGAACACGTGGTCGATCCCTGTGGCATCGGCATAGAGACGGCCCGCACCCGCCGGGAGGTCGTACTTCGTGTACGTCGCTCCGAGTCCCACGGTCTCGGCGTCGAAGACTACGACATCGGCGTAAGCACCCTCCTGCAGTCGGCCCCGGTCACGGAATCCGTAGAGCTGCGCAGGGACATCCGTCAACTGGCGGATCGCCTCCTCCATCGTGATCAGAGCGCGCTCCCGCACGCCCTCACCGAGCACCACAGTCGAGAATGCGAAGGTGTCGATCATGTCGAGGTGGGCACCCGCGTCCGACGCGCCGATGACGGTGCGGTCGTCTTGCCAGAGTTCGCCTCGGATACGCCAAGTCTCATCGTCGGTGCCCGCCGCCTGCGGCATGAAGTAAGTCCGCAGATCGTCGGCCACGGCGATGTCGATCATCGCGTCGAAGGGTTCCTTCCCCTCCTGGAGCGCGATGTCGCCGACGGTGCGGCCGCGGTACTTCTCGAGCGACTCGTCCTGCACCTGGTCGATCGTGAAGTTGCTCCAGTTCGCCATCCTGTGCATCGGCGAGGTCGGGTTCTGGGCGTCCTGCTCGAACTGCCGGCGTTTGGCGGGGTCATTCAGGAAGGTCAGTTTCTCGTGTTTGGAGAGCCTGAAGAAGGGAGCCCAGTTGTGGAACGCGTCAAACACGAATCCCGAGTCGAGGTTGATCCGGATCGTCATCGGCTGGGGAACGGTCAAGGCGATGACTTCGGCCCCGCGGGCGCGGGCGAGGTCGGTTGCTGCGAGCTGTCGTTGCGTGCCGACGGTGTTGTTGGAACTCGGCGCCATGACGTTCCAGTTGACGGGCCGGTTCGCCGCCAGTGAGAGGTCGGCCATGTACTGCGCCTCCTCCTCCCCCCAGCCGACGCCCGGCAGGAACTCGACCGTCGTCCCCTCGAAGTCGCGCACCTGTCGTGCCAGGGTCAGCATCTCTTCCTTGGTGGCATGGCGGGAGGGGACGGGATTGCCCTCGAAGTCGTTGTGCGTGGCTGAGATAGTGGACGAGAAGCCGAAGCCGCCCTCAGCCAGCGACGCTCGGAGCAACTCCACCATCTGCGCGAGTTCTTCGCTGGTCGCCTCGTGGCCGACCGCCCGCTCGCCCATCACCGTGCGCCGAATCGCCGAGTGGCCGACCATGAAGCCAGCGTTCACCGCGAGCGTGCCTTCGAGTTGATCGAGGTACTCGCCGAACGACCGCCAGTTCCATGGAACCCCCTGTTCGAGGCTCTCGAGCGGCATCCCCTCGACACGCGAGAGCATCTTCATCAGGTAGGGGCCCGCCTCCGCGGAGAGCGGAGCAATCGAGAAGCCGCAGTTTCCGCCGACCACGCTTGTCACGCCGTGGTAGGGCGACGGCGAGAGCGTCCCGTCCCAGAATGCCTGCGCGTCGTAGTGCGTGTGAACGTCTACGAAGCCGGGCGACACGATCCTGCCTGTGGCGTCGACCGTCTCCTGTGCCTCCTCGTCGACAGATCCGACCGCGACGATCCGTCCGTCACGAATGCCGAGGTCCGCCTGTCGGGCCGCGCCCCCGGTCCCGTCCACTATGGTTCCGCCTCGAATGACGATATCCAACATGTGAGCCCCCAGAGTGCTCTGTCTCCGCAACCGTGCGGTCAGCGGCGGTCGCCGCCGAACGGGATTATGCCACAGCCTGGATTGTCGACCCTTGATGACATTGCCATTGATCCCGGGTCATCGATGCCGGCCGATTAGCCCGGCGGCCAGTTGTTCGGCGTAGTGGTCGCCGTCGCCGAAGGTGTGGTCATTGACCCAAGCCCGTTTCAGGTACAGGTGGGCGTCGACTTCCCAGGTGTAGCCCATACCGCCGTGAACCTGCACAGAGTCTTTGCCGCACGCGGCGGCCGCGCTGGAGGCAAGGACCTTGGCCACTGCCACCGAATGGGCGGGATCGTCCACTCCGTTGCCGTCGAGGGTTGTTCCCGCCGCGTAGACCGCAGCCCGCAGGACCTCGACTCGGGTGATCATGTCGGCGCAGCGGTGCTTGACCGCCTGGAAGGCGCCGATCGGTCTGCCGAACTGTTCACGTTGCTTGGCGTATTCGACAGCGAGGTCGGTGGCGCCCGCAGCAAGACCGAGTTGCAAGGCGGCCGTGAGCAGCGCGCCACACTGTCGCCATTGGTCCGCTGTTTCGGCGCCGGCGATTCTGCGACCCTGAGGCAACTCCGCTACTGCCGTGACCGGAGTCAGCGGATCGAGCGGGTGGGCGGCGGGTGCGGCCTCAGCGGTGAAAAGCGATGCCGCATCGACACACCACAGTCCCTCATCATCGCTGATCACCAGAGCGTCGATCCACGGCAGGAACTCAACGTAACACCGCCCCGGCGAGCGCTCCTGCGCTCCAACCACCATCGTGCCCTGAGCCGCGCCTTCGGCAATCTCAGAACCATCGTCGCCGCCCGATCCGACGAGCGCGGCGACCAGGGTGGTGGCTACCAGCGGGCCGGGGACCAGAGCACGACCGAGCTGTTCGAAAACCACAACGGCGTCGGCCCAACCCATACCCAGACCACCGTCGGACTCTGGTCTGGTCAACGAGAACACGCCCGTTTCGGCCAGCTCCGCCCAACGCTCGAGATCGAGTCCGCCGGTCGCCATCGAGCGGACCGTCTCAATGTCGAAACGGCCTGCACACAGAGCGGCAACCCCCTCAGCGAGCGCCTCCTGGTCCTCATTCAGCTCGAAGTCCATGGTTGTCCCTCAACGGTCCTTAGGGAGTCCGAGCAGGCGTTCGCCCACGATGTTGCGTTGTATCTCTGAGGTGCCTGCCGCGATCGTCAGCGTCAGCGTGTAAATCCGCTCCCCCACATGGTCCAGTTCGCTGAGGTCCAGCGTGTCGCCAATCGCCAGGCCCGCCCGGCCCAGTATCCGTTCGGCCAGCTGCGACATGCGCTTTCGGGCATCGGCATAGGCCAGCTTGAACACGGAGCCGCCGGGACCGACCATGCCGGTGCGTTGTGCTTGACTGACGTTGCGCTTGGTCAAGGACCACAGGGCGTCGAGTTCGGCTTCGAGGCGACCGAGCTCCCGGCGGATCTCCGCATCGTCGGAGGCCCGGGCTGAACCTCTCGTGACTTTCCGGGCGACCCCTGCAAGGTCAGCGAGCAGTCGCTGCGAGGCGATGATCTCGCCGATGAAGGCTGTTCCGCGCTCGAAGGCGAAGGTCACCATCGTCACCCGCCAGCCGTCGTTGTGATCGCCGACGCGGTTGACTTTGGGGATTCGCACCTCGTCGAGGAACATCTCGGCGAACTCGCTGGAACCGAGGGCGGTCACGATCGGGCGGATCTCGATGCCCGGGAGGTCCATCGGCATTATCAGCCAGGTGATGCCCCGGTGCTTGGGTACATCCGGGTCGGTGCGCACCAACAGTTCGCAGTAGTCCGCAACCTGCGCGAACGAGGTCCAGATTTTCTGGCCGGTGACGACGTAGTGGTCCCCGTCGTCGAATGCTCGTGTGGTGAGCGAGGCGAGATCTGATCCTGAACCGGGTTCTGAGAATCCCTGGCACCAGACGTGGTCACCGCGCAGGATCGGGGCTAGGTGGGTGGCCTGCTGGGCGGGTGTGGCCTCGGCGATCAGGGTCGGACCGGCGTGGAGCTGTCCGACGAAGTTGACCCCCACGTACGGAGCACCCGCTCGCTCGGTTTCTTCAAGGAAGATCAGGTGTTCGGTGGGCGTGGATCCCCTGCCACCGAATTCGGCGGGCCAGTGGATTCCCGCATATCCCGCGTCGTAGAGGATTCGCTGCCAGTCCGTGTCGTAGGCTCGGCGGGCCTCGAGGTCCGTGTGGTCCACCGGTGGTGGGCCTATGTCACCGAGGACGCCTTTGAGCCACGTCCGCAGTTCGTCGCGGAATGTCTCCTCGTCTTCGGTGTAGCAGAGATCCATGAACCCACGACTCTATTTGTTCTCGCTGCGATGCCCCACTTCAGACGAGCCCGGCTGATCGCGGTCCGTCGGACGCCTGCCGACGGACCTTACCGGAGACGATCTCTCGATTGTCTCTTCGCGGCCGCCAGCAGTACACGCTCTTCTCTCTGTTTGTAGAAGTCGTCAAGGGGGTAGCAACCAGACACAAGGCCGTTTCTCGGCGCTGTCGTGCAATCCGAGAAGGTGCGGCAGAGAAGTCTCCTGTCGAGTGGGCGGCCCGCTAACACGTCGGTCGGCATGTGAGGATACGACAGCATCATTCGGCCCAACCCCACCGAATCGGCACAACCGCTTGCCACCATCGCCTGGCCGACGTTGGGCAACCACTGCTGCAGATAAGACAAACCCGCGCCGACGACGCGAACGTCCGGGTGACGTCGGGCAACCTCGGCCGTAGCGGCAATCAACCGGGCCACCCCGACCAGCGGGTCCTCGGGCGGCTGATAACCGTCCGACGGCGGAAAATAGGCCGGCCGCTGCACATGGGGCACGTAGTACGGACTCCCCGCAGAGGCGCACACGATCCCCACGCCCATACCCGCCAGACGGTCGAGCAGTTCATGGGTCTCGGTCAGGTCATAGCCCAAACCGGTGCCGTCGCCGCCGAAGGCGTAACTGTAGCCATCGGGACCGTCGTTGTCGGGACAGTCGGCGGCCGTCACGGGACGGCCGATCCCACCTTCGCCTGCGACATGGGGCACAAAATCAAACAAGGACAGACGCACCGCGATGCCGATGCGTGGGGCTGCGTCGCGTATTCCTGCGATCACTGAACTCAAGAAGTTGCTGCGACTCGAAAGGTCCCCTCCGTATCTTCCTCGGCGCGTCCGCGCGCTCAGGAACTCATGGCCGAGGTAACCGTGGCAGGCCTTCACATCGACAAAACCAAATCCCGCCTGCTCCGCGAGGACTGCCGCGGCGATGAAATGCTCAACCAATTCGTCGATTTCCTCGTCACTCAGCAGATTGGAACTGTCCATGTCGTCGCGGTCGTCAAGAAACGGATGCTGATAGAGGGTGCGCGGCGCGGGTCCGTCGCTGCTCGGACGGGCATAGCGACCCGAGTGTGTGAGTTGCATCACGGTCACCTGTGACGGGTCCAGCAGAGTTCGCAACTCGGCAATGTCGTCGACCGTCGTCTCGTTTAGCACCAGCTGGTTGGGGTTGGCCTTGCCGTCGTGTCGTACCGCTGTCGCCTCACCCCACACCAGACCAGCACCGCTCTGTCCGAATCGCTGCCAGCGCCGTCTCACCAGTTCCGAAGGACGTCCGTCAGCCAGCCCGTCCCAGCCCTCCATCGGCAGCACCGCGAAGCGATTGGCGACAACCGCGCGCCCGGCTGAAGCGTCGGTGATCGTCACGGGCGCTGCCAGCGCACCCGACGGGTCAACCTTGTCTTCAATCGGTATCTCAACGCCGAGGGATTCGACGTAGGCACGCACTGTCTCGAGGTCCGTGAGTCCTTTGACCTGCGTGAACCGTGGCATTACAGCACACCGAGGCGTTCCGCTATGCCGCGCAGGACCGCGCGGTCCGATTCCGGGCGAAGTGGGGCACCCGTGGGCACCATATCGGATTCGGCCCAGCCACGTAGCTGCAGGAACATCGCCGCACTGTGGCGATAGGCGGGCACCGGGGGGCGGAACGCGAACTGTCCGAGGTACTGGAGCGTGTCATTGAGTTCATAGAACCCTGGGTCACCGATAGCCCAAAGGCGGTCCCGCTCGGCGAACACGTCGGGAGCGAAAGTGGCCAGACCCAGCAAGTAGTCCGAGCCGTAAGTCACCATGTCGATGGCGAGGTCGTTGCCGGTCAAGACCATGAAATCCGGGCGGACCTCATCGCGCAGGGCCAGCCGCTGCCATTCGAGTTCACGGTTCAACGACGAATGCTTCGCGCCGAAGCAGGTGCCGATATCGAGCATTGCCCGGTAGGCATCCAGGGAGAATATGCGCCCGTAGGGCACGAACATGGGTCCGAGTTCGAATCCGAGGAAACGGTCCAGGTTTGCCCCAATCGACCTCAGCGCTTCAACCCAGGCCTCTTCGCTGCCACCATTGAGCCCATGCGACGGGAAGATCACTGGGGTCCCTCCCCGGGAAGAGATAGCGGCGGCTGCCTCGAGATACGCGTCGAGATCGAAGCTGTCGCCTTCGGCATCGGCAACAAAAGCACCTGCTACGAAGTTCCCGGCGGTGACGTCCGCAGCAATGTCGAGAGCTCGACGCTTGGAGCGTTCATCGAGCATCTGCACATAGCCGGTGTCCATGTTTACCGCTGGTGTCAATCCGGCATCCAGGGTGCGGGCTATGTGTGCTTCCGTGCCGGACCAGTCGATCTCTCCCGACGGTGAGCACGGCAACAGCACCGCTGCCATCCCGACAATCTCTCGTGGGAGGTTGCGCAAGCGCCGGGCTGTATTGTCGCCTGGGACGGCCCGATCTCCCGGAGCTGTTGGATCCGCCGGGGCCGTGCAATCATCGGGAGCCGTCCGAGAGGCAGAAGCGGACGGATCGCCAACCGAGGGGTCGGGGTTGGGTGTCGCGGTCGGAGGGATGGCAGGACCTTTCGACGGGTGCAGCAAGCGGCCGGATGCGTCGAGCGTTCAGGTTATCTGCGCTCATCGGGACAACCCATCGACCAGCATATGAACCGGCCGTGACCCCTTCTTGCAGCACGACCATTGCCCAAGTACGAGACGAATTGACACGAAGTTCATTGTAATTTAGACGCCTCGAGAACCCGGTCCAAGCAATCCTGGGAACCGTCATCGAACCCCAGCCCCACCGACGAATAGACTCTCGGGCGGAGGCTCGAATGGACGACACTGGGGCGGAGGACGGAATGGACGCTCTACGGGCCGCAATCGACGCCGTCAACGCCAACGATCCCAGAACCCACGAGACCGCACCTCTGGCGCGAGTCCAGGGCCGCATGGCCGAGGCGTGGGTGGCACGTCTCGATCCAGACGCGTCGGTCGCGCTGAGGTTGGCGGCCCGGGCCCACCATCTGCGTCGATGGGAACTGCCCCGCTCAGACTTCCCCGAGGGCCGCGCCGGTTACCTGAGGTGGAGGCGGGTCCAAAGAGAGCGCCACGGGCGCGACCTGGTCGCAATCCTCAGCGTTGCCGGGGTGCACGAGTCGGTGTCGGCCAGGGCTGCAGAGATCGTGGCCAAGAAGGGGCTCGGCTCCGACCACGAGGTGCAGACCTTCGAGGACGCAGTGAGCCTCTCGTTCCTGGAGACGGAATTGAGGCCGGTGATCGACCGGCTCGATGACGACTCCAAGGTGGTCGACATCGTGGCCAAGACCCTCGCGAAGATGAGCGCCTGTGGAAGGGAACAGGCCCAGTCTCTAGCCGCTGGTCTCGATGAACGCAGCCAGAACATCATCGCCGATGCCGGAGCCGTGTACGCCCAACACCACGGACATACCGAGAATAAAGGAAGTTGACACGAAGTTCATTGTGATTTAGTGTCATACACTAGCTTCGCCGCCGAGCCTCAACGGTCGCCCATTAAGCAGCTATCGACCACCGCGAGGCGTCGTGACTCATCCAGCCCGTTTCCCACCCCCCGAAACGACTATCGCCATGGATCCTCAACGCCCACACCCGAGCGAAGCTCCAACACCCGTACACACCGAGGGGTCCACCACCGCCACAGCGGTCGCGTCTACCACCGAGCCCGCCTCGGCACCCAGACGCCTCGACAATCCGCTACAAGCAATCTTCGGAGCCGTCATCGTGTTCCTACTGGGTTTCGCTTTGACCCAGACCAACGACCGTATCTCCCGCCTCGAAGACAGAGTCGACACCGGCTTCGCCAGAATCGACGAACGGTTCACTCAGGTCGACGAACGGTTCACTCAGATCGACCAACGGTTCACTCAGATCGACGAACGGTTCTCAGCCCAGGACGAGAGACTTCACGAGATCAACCTCAAACTCACCGCTCTGATCGCAGCACTCAACGCGACCGCCGAAGTGGAGGCCGCTCTCGACGGCCGGTTGCTTGACTCCAACACCACCCCCACCGACGAACCAGCAAACTGACCCCGCCCCGATCCCGCAGCTGGGAAGGCGTCCTCCCCGAACTCACCTTCGAACCCCTCAATCAACAGTGACGCTGGCTACTCTCGGAGGCTATGAACAACGCCGTTTGGGAGACGATCCCGGAACTTATTGACGATGCAGCGGTTCGCTTCGGTGAACGTGAAGCGATGGTGGACGGCAACATCCGCTGGAACTTCTCGGAGTTCCGCACGGAGATCCACGTCGCGACACGTGCGCTGATGGCCTCAGGAGTGGCCGCAGGCGACCGCGTGGCGCTGTGGGCACCCAACATCTGTGAGTGGGCCGTGGCCGCGCTCGGGGTGCACGCAGCAGGCGGGGTTGTGGTGCCGATCAACACCCGCTTCAAGGGACGTGAGGCCGCCTACGTGCTGGAGAACTCCGGGGCCAAGATGCTGTTCTGCGTCACCGACTTCGTCGACACCGACTATGTGGCACTGCTGCAGCAAGCCGAGGTACCCGAAACGCTGTCCGAAATCGTCGTGATGCGAGGAGCCTGCCCGGCTGGCACCACCGACTACCGCGATTTCATGGCCCGTGCCGCGGCCGTCAGTGAAACCGAACGGGCCGCCCGCAGCGCCGCCGTCAACGGCGACGACCTCTGCCACATCATGTTCACCTCCGGCACCACCGGCGACCCCAAGGGTGCCATGCTGATCCATTCCGCCGTCTGCCGGTCCTACCTGAGCTGGTCACAAGTGATCGGGCTCGACCGGGACCGCTACCTGATCATCAACCCCTTCTTTCACTCATTCGGGCTCAACGCGGGCATTCTCGCCTGCCTCATGACCGGCTCGACCATTGTCCCCCACCCCGTGTTCGACGTTCCCTCCGTAATGGAACGCATACCCGAAGAGCGCATCTCGATGCTCCCAGGACCGCCGGCCATCTACCAGACGATCCTCAACAGCGAGGACCTCGACCAATGGGACATGTCGTCGCTGCGTCTGGCGGTGACCGGTGCCGCTGCCATCCCCGTAGAGATGATCATCTCAATGCGCGAACGGCTCGGTTTCGAGAAGATCGTCACCGGCTACGGACTCACCGAATCGTCGGGGATCGCCACGATGTGCCGCCACGACGACGATCCCAAGATCATCGCCAACACCAGTGGCCGGGCGATCGACGACGTCGAAGTGCGAGTCGTAGACCCGCAGGGCCGGGAGGTACCGAGAGGCGAGCCGGGCGAGATCGTCGTGCGCGGCTACAACGTCATGAAGGGTTACCTCAACGACCCGGCCAAGACCACAGAGACAATCGACGCCGACGGCTGGCTGCATACCGGAGACATCGGCCTGATGGACGCCGAAGGCAACATAGACATCACCGACCGGGTCAAGGACATGTTCATCAACGGCGGGTTCAACGCCTACCCCGCCGAGATCGAGAACCTGATGATGAACCATCCCGGAGTCGGACAGGTGGCCGTGGTCGGCGTGCCCGATGAACGGCTAGGCGAGGTCGGCCATGCCTTCGTGGTGCCCGCGGTCGGATCTGACCGCGACCCCGATGCACTGATCACCTGGTGCCGCGGCGAGATGGCGAACTACAAAGTCCCCCGCCACGTCGAGTACGTCGACGCGCTCCCCCTCAACGCCAGCGGCAAAGTTCTTAAATACCAGCTCCGCGAACGCGCCGCGATGGGTTAGCGGGCGACGTCCACCTCTTCGAGCAGGCCGGTCGTGACGTCGTATACGAAGCCACGGATATAGCTCTTCTCGAGGATGTACGGAGACAACACCAGCCGCTGAATCGACTGGCGCACATCGGCGTAGGGGTCATCGAAGGCTTCGACCGCCCAATGCGGACGCACACCCAACTCGTCTTCCAGTTCGGTTTTGAAACCGTCCTCGGTCACCTTCTGCAGGCCGCAATCAGTGTGGTGCATCAAGATGATCTCCCGAGTACCCAACGCCCGCTGCGACAGACACAGCGAGCGGATCACATCATCGGTGACCACCCCGCCGGCGTTGCGGATGATGTGGGCCTCGCCGCGGGCAAGGCCCAGGATTCCGAAGATCGGCATGCGCGAATCCATGCAAGCCACGATCGCGGCCCGACGTGAAGGGGAGACAGCCAGACCCCGAAAGTCGAAAGTCTCCGCGTACTCCGCGTTGTTGGCGAGCAGTTCGTCCGCGGTCGGCTGAAAGTCATCACCCATGGCGGCATCGTAGACGCGCAACGATTCAGTGCGGTGCCTCATTGTCGGGCAAGCTTGGCCCATGAGCGACCGCATCAATCAAAACCCCGTAAGCGAACTGATCGAGATCGAATCTCCGAGGCCTCACACGACCATTATTCGCATGAACCGTCCCGAGCGGATGAACTCGATGGCCTTCGAGTTGATGGTCCCGCTCGCCGAAGCGTTCGAACAAGTCGACGAGGACAACGACACGACCTGTGTGATCCTCACCGGGACCGGCGCCGGGTTCTGCTCAGGTGCCGACACCCGAGACAGCATGCCGCCGCCCAACATTGCAGGCATGACCCTCACCCGCATAGCCACCAAGGCGATGTCCACGCTGTCAGACCTCGTTCCCCGCATGCGCAAGATGAACAAACCGGTGATCGCAGCCATCAACGGGGCCGCTATCGGCGGAGGAATGTGCTTGACGCTAGGCGCCGACATCCGAATCGCCGGCGAATCCGCCTATTTCCGGGCAGCCGGCATCAACAACGGCCTGACAGCCAACGAACTCGGACTCTCGTTCCTGCTCCCCCGCGCCATCGGCGCTACTCGGGCCTTCGAACTCATGCTGTCGGGGCGTGACGTCAGCGCCGAAGAAGCTGCCGAGATCGGCCTCGTGTCGACCACGGTCCCAGACGACCGCCTGATCGAGGAAGCGCTCGACCTCGCCGACCAGATCAACGGCTGGTCGACCCAGGGGGTGGCTCTCACCAAACGCCTCATGTGGGCCGGTCTGGAAACCAACAGTCTGCAGGCCGCTATCGAGATGGAGAGCCACACTCAGCTGTATGTGCGGCTCACGACCAAGAACTTCGAGGAGGCAACCAAGGCCCGCGCCGAGGGCAGGCCCCCCAACTTCCTGGACTGAGCGCTCGACTGCGCTCTCAGGCGGCGGGTCTCAAGCCTCGTTGACCATGGGGACGACCTGCTCCGTGAAGGCGTCGATCTGTTCGAGATACTCCGGCAGGTCACGAGCCCGAAACTTGAGATGGAAAGTGTTGGCCCCCACCTCGCGTGCCGCGCGGATGTCCTGCGCCAATGCTTCGGTGCCACCCGACAACGCCATCACCCCCTCGGGAACATCCCCTAGCAGATAGGTCCAAGGTGGCATGTAGCCGACGTCGCAACCGGCTCCGGAGCGGCCCGCAGACTCGGCAGCCGCCCCTATCGTCTCCAGAATCTCCGGATATTGATCTTTGGCGTTCCCCATCGGTATGTAGCCGTCACCGATCCGTCCCGTGCGCCGCCAAGCGGCGGTGCCCATACCGCCGATCCATATCGGCAGTTCGGCCGCTGGCTGGGGCGCTACTCCGACATCGGAGTACGAGTACATCTCACCGTGGTGGCTCACATAAGTGTCCGCGAAGGCGCTGCGCACCGCATCGAGGGTCTCGTCGAGCCGTTTGCCCCTGGTCGAGAAGTCGACGCCCAACGCTTCGAACTCGGCCTCGACATGCCCGGCGCCGACACCGAGAACGGCCCGGCCCCCCGAGAGATGATCGAGCGTGCCGAACGACTTGGCGGTCTGCAGAGGGTGCCGGTACGCGGCGATCCACACCACCGAAAGCAGCCGCACACTGCGAGTGTGGGCAGCCAAGAAAGACAAGGTCGCGACCGTGTCGTACCAGGTCGTGGTCATCCGTGCGGCATATTCGTTGTCGGGGATGGCCACGTGATCGCAGACACCGACAAAGTCGTAACCCCGCTCATCGCAGCGCCGAGCAACAGCGACCAGATCATCGACCGTGGCGGTGTCCTCCCACGGATCAACCAATGTCCGGGTGAGGGTCTGAATCGGCAACTGGACACCGAAGGACCAGTCGCCGGGCGCAGTGATAGCCGCCATCAGCCCGTCTCGTCGCCTGCGTCGCCCTCAGCTTCGGCGGCCTCTCGACGACACTCGCTGATCGCCTCCTCTGTTGCGCCCACCAGCTCAGCAGCCCTCGGATAACCGACATAGGGGGTTGCCTGGATCAACACTTCGCGAACCTGCTCCTCGGTCAACTCGCCGCGTTTCAACGCAGACTTGCATTGCAGCTTCCAAGTGTTGGGGCCGCCGATAGCGGCGATAGCGCCCATCACGATCAACCGCCGCTGCCCAATATCCAGCTGTTCTCGGGTCCAGATACCCCCGAAGAGGTCTCGGACCATGATGTCGGAGAACTCCATCAAACCAGGCGGGACCGCCGGCACCATCCCCTGATAGACGTCGGCTATCTTCTCGGCCCCTATCCTCCATCGCTCGTCTTCGACGTCGTTGCTGTCGTCGCTCATCTCATTCCTCCCTGGTTCTGGTCTAGCTTTCTTCGGCTCAACTCTTCGGCATGCCGTAGACGAGACGCATCTCGTCACGCACCGCCTCCACGACAGGCATCCTGCGGCCACTCTCCAACCCCAGGTTGACCGCAAGGTCCAGATCCTTCTCGGCGATCCCGATGGTGGTCGCAAGATAAGAGCCGAGCGGCCCGCCCTTCACCTCCGGCGGCATCGAGACCAACGGGTAGAAACGCTCGGTCAAAGTCCCAAGCTGGCCCGCATGACGCCACGCCTCAAGCAGCATGTCAGGGTCGCTGCCCTCTCCAACAACGATCTGGTGCGACGCGCTCAACGCAGCCTGCTGCAGATAGGTCATCACGTTGAAGGCAACTTTCATGGCCATTCCCGCACCGATTCCGCCGCCCTCGAACACCGCCCCGGCGCACTTGTCGATCACGGCCCGGGCCAACTCGCCGATCCCGGATTCGGGAACGCCGAGCATTATCACCAGACTCCCCTCGCGCGCGGCCCACGCCCCTCCTGCAACCCCCGCATCGAACAGCACCACGTCACGCTCCGCAGCCAATGCAGAAAGGTCTCGAATCGTGTCGGGATGAACCGTCGAATGCACCGCGATCGAAGTACCTCCTCGACACGCATCCAAGATGCCGTCGGTTCCCGAGACCACGTCCATCACAGCCGCGTCGTCAGGCACGCAGATGCTGATGTGGTCGCACTGAGCCGCCAGGCCAGCACCGGACTCTGCCGGCCGGGCACCTTTGTCGACCACCTTGGCGATCGCCTCCTCGCTGAGATCGAAGACGACCAGGTCGTAGGACGCTGCGATGGTCTCCGACATGGCACCGCCCATGTCTCCCAAACCGATATAGCCAACGGTTGCTGGCACGCTTTCCTTCCCTCGAAGCGCCCGGCGCCGCTCCGATTCATGCGAGGGTAGCCGCTGGGTCGCCGAACAAAAAAGACGCTTACCAATCTCATTGACCCAACAGGATTTTCGATGACCATTGCCGTAGTCTCATTCCCATGGCTCAGAACCCGTTTACAGCGCATCCCCACGCCAACGGCGAGACCTACGGCGAGCACTTCGGGATCGCGGTCGGCGTAAGCAGACAACTCATGGTGGCAGGACTAGCCGCTTTCGCCCACGCGCTGATGCCGTTCCTGTTCCCCACCACCGCTAGCGACAAGATCCGCGCCCTGAACCGCTGCCTCGACCGCAACGACCGCGACGGGTTGCGCCGCAAAGCCAGCCCCGTTTCGCAAGACTGACCGCCACGCGCCAAACTGAACAGGTGAGCAAAGAACACCACATAGTCATCAGCGCGGACACCCACTGCGGAGCAGGTCTTTGGAGCTACCGCGAGTACCTCGACGCCAAGTACCTCGATGAGTTCGACGACTGGGCCAAGTTCATGGAACGGGACAACGAGGCGCGCAAGGAACTCTTCAAAGACATGGAACGGACGCCACTCGAAGTAGGCGTCGACGGCGACCCCGAAGTGTTTTCGTACCGCAACTCGTCGTCGGCCGAACGCCTGCGGGAACAGCAGGAGGACGGGGTCATCGCCGCGGTGCTGTTCCCCAACACCCAACCGCCGTTCGCTCCCCCCGCAGCAACCTCGTTCGAGGCTCCTCCGTACTCCGACAACTTCGAGCACCGGTGGGCGGGGCTTCGAGCGCACAACCGTTGGCTCGCCGATTTCGTCAGTGAGGCCCCCGAACGCAGAGCCGGGATCATCCAGATCTTCCTCGGTGACGTCGAGGGCTCGGTCAAAGAAATCGAATGGGCCGCCGAGCAGGGACTCCGAGGCGGGGTTCTGGTCCCGGGGGCGCCACCAGACTCGCCCTTCGAACCCCTCTACTCCAACACCTACGAACCGATCTGGGCTGCCGCCGCGGCAGCCGGTCTGCCCCTCAACCACCACGCCGGTGGCGCCACACCGAACTTCGGCAGCCATTTCCCCGCCTCGTTGGCAATGTTCATGCTCGAAGTGCAGTGGTGGACCCAACGGGCGCTGTGGCACCTCATGTTCTCAGGAGTGTTCGAGCGCTACCCGGAACTGAACTACGTCATCACCGAAACCGGCACTTCCTGGGTGCCCGACACGCTGGACAGACTCGAGAGCTTCTATCACCGGATGAAGTACTCGCGCTACGGCTCCGAGTCGATCTTCGGTGGGGAAGCCGTAGCCAAAATGTCGCTGACCCCCTCGGAGTACTTCAACCGGCAGTGCTACATAGGCGCATCGTTCCTGCGCCCGGCTGAGACCGGGATCGCCCGGTCGATCGGCGTCGACCGCATCATGTGGGGTTCTGACTATCCCCACATCGAGGGCTCCTACCCGCACACCCGTGAGCATCTGCGGCTCACCTTCGCCCAGATGACACCCGAAGAGACGACCACGATCCTCACCAACAACGCAGCCAAGGTCTACAAGTTCGACCTCGACGCGCTCACGCCCCTCGCCGAGCAGTACTGTCCGACCAAGGAGTTCGTGGCGACCCCCATCGACTACTCGGAGATCCCCGAACGCGCCAAGGGCTGCCCCGGCATGAACCCGCTCAACCAGGTCCAGGAGGTCGCATGACCGGTTCCAACGGCAGCATCGCCGACATCGAGATTGCGGAGTGTGTGGCGGTCGTGACCGGCGGTGCAGGCGGAATCGGCAGGGGGATTGTCGGGGCACTGTTGCGTCGCGGTGCCACCGTCGTGATCGCCGACATCGAACAGGCAGCCATCGACACCGCTGTAGGAGAGTTGACGACGCTCGGTGCAGTGACCGGAGTCCGCACCGACGTGAGCGACGAAACATCGGTGGCGGCACTGGCCGACTACGTCTACCGCACCCACGGCAAGTGCAACCTGTTGTACAACAACGCGGGCGTGACTTCCGGCGGGGGCGGCAAACCCTGGCAGCAGGAGCCCAACGACTGGCGGTGGTGTTTCAGCGTGAACGTATTCGGTGTTGCCATATGCGTGAGTGAGTTCGTTCCACGCATGCTCGAGTCGGGCGAGCCTGGTCAGATCATCAACACCTCCTCCGGTGACGGCGGTTTCGCTCCCGTGCCGACCGCCTCGGTCTACGCCTCCTCCAAAGCGGCCGTGAGCTGTTTCACCGAGGCGTTGCACCACAACCTCGTCAGCGAGGACACCCAGCTTCGGGCGTCAGTCTTCTATCCCTCGGGGGGACTGTTGCGGACCGGTCTGTTCACCGCGAGCCGCAACCGGCCTGAACACCTGGCACGGGTCGGTGAGGCCACCGGACGCAAGAGCATGACCTTCGAAGAAATGAAGGGCATGCTCGCCGCCGCGGGCCGTGATGTGACCGAGGCCGACCTGGACGCGCTCGGAGACTTCGTGGTCGCCGAGACCGCCGCCCGGCGATTCATCATCACCATGGATCTGCGTGACACGGTCGATCTGCTGCGTCGGCGGGCCAGCGCCATCGGCGACCTGAACGTTCCACCCCACCACGGCATGCCCGTCTGAGGGCGGGCCCTGCTCGGCGATCGCTACAGGGTTTCGGGGCGTCACAGGGCCGCGTTACAGGGTTTCGGGGCGCTAGAGGGTCTTGGGGCGGTTCACGAAACGGTGCTCAGTCGGCGAGAAGAACCAGCCTCCACCGGTCTTGGTTCCTCCGTCGACGGGGATGTTGTGACCGGTGACGAACGACGAGAGGTCGCTCGCCAGGAAGAGCGCTACCCGGGCCTGGTCCTCAGGCCAACCCAGACGGCCCACCGGGGCCCAGGATTCCCAAAGGTGCTGCGACGACTCGTAGCCCTTCAGATAGTCGACCTGCGGAGTCTGGGTCAGGTCCGGGCCGATCCCGTTGACCCGGATTCCCTTGCGCCCATATCCCGCCGCAAGACATGTCGTGAAATGGGCCAAAGCTGCTTTCATCGCCCCATAGACGGGTTCGCCGGGAAAGCCGCGCTGGCCCTCTACAGAATGGACGTTGACGATCGACCCTCCCCCGTTGTTGATCATCGGGTCCAAGAAGGCGCGGGTGACCATCACCGCATGCAGGAAGTTGATCTCATACATTGCCGTCCAAGACTCGAGCCCCGAGTCGTGGAAGCGGACGATCGGGCGGTAGTCGCCGACGTTGTTGACCACCACGTCGGGTGCGGAATGAACCGACAGAACCGCTGTTTGCAGGCGCTCCACATCTTCAGGGCGTCGCACATCCACGAGATGTGCCCGTGCGGTACCACCGCTCGACTCAATGTCAGACACTGCGGTCTCGGCCCGTTCAGGGTCGATCTCGGCTATCTCGACGATGGCTCCGTGCTGCGCGAACAGGCGGCTGACGGCCCCGCCGATCCCATCACCTCCACCGGTGACAACCGCGACCTTGCCTTCGAGGAGCCGGTTCCAGTCATCGATCGGCGGCACGTTCTGCGGACTCTGGGGGTTCGTGGCATCACCTTCAGATTGCGACTCGGTCATTGCATCCTCCTTTCGCTTGTCGCGGCTTTCTTCAACAGGGCGCGGGTCCGCTGCTTCTCTTCGGGATTCGTGCCGACTTCGACCGCCGCGAAGTCGGTCGCGCCCGCCGAAGCAAGGTTCCCGAGTTGTTCGGACACCGAGTCCTCATTGCCGACGAGGCACACGTCAGCGGGTGTCTCAGCACCTTCACGCTCAAGCATTGCCCTGTAGCTGGGCAACGACCCGTAACCGGCCAGATTGGCCGCGTGCCTAGCCCGCACACCGTCCTCGTCGTCGGTCACCGTGACGATCAGGCTGGCGACGATGCGCGGTTCGGGTCGCCCAGAGCGTTCGGCGGCGTCACGGATGGTGGGTCGAATATGGTCTCGAATCGTTTTGGGGCCCGTCAGCCAAGTGACGGTGCCTGACGCCAGCCGACCGGCGACAGCAAGCATCTGCGGCCCCAGTGCTCCCAGAAGAACCGTGGGTCGGTGTTCGCTGAAGACTGCGTATCGTCCGTTCGCAGCAAAGATCTCGCCGTCATAGTCGACCCGGCCCTCGTCAAGCATGGAGTTGAGCACCTCCAGATAGTCAACGGCGTGCCGGACGGGTCGCTCCCAGGTCATGCGCAGCCGTTTCTCCACCACCGCCTGATGTGACAGTCCAACACCTAGCGTCAACCGCGTGCCGATGAGCGACGTAGTGGTGTGCGCCTTGGCGGCCAGGGTGTGGGGTGGATACAACCAGGTTGGGATGACTGCGGTGCCCATCTCGATACGCGGCGCAAGCGGGGCAGCCGCGGCAAACACGGTGAGGGCATCGAGGTATCCGGCCTGTGGCAGCCACCAGTGAGCGAACCCGTCGGCATCGCATCGACGGGCGCTGTCGAGTACCGGTTCGATCGAATCCAGCATCGTGGTGTTGGAGAAGTTGATGCCAATGCGCATATTGCGTCTACCGTACGTCCGATGCCGACCTCAGTTGGAACTGAACTTGATGAGACCGTCGCTTATATCGCCCTGCGCCGCCTCCAGAACCGCTATGCCGACATAGTAACCCGGCGGGCCTGGCCCGAATTGGCCGAGATCATGCGCCCCGATTGCGTCATCACAGTCGATCTTGTTGATCGGGCGATCAACTTCGACGGGCCATCGGCGATCGGTGATTTCATCGCCGCCCAGATCGAGCAGTTCGACTTCTTCGAGTTCGTGGTCCTCAACACTGTGATGAAGATCGACACCGAGGCGGGGCGGGCCACCGCCCGGATGTACATGCAGGAGGCCCGTCAGAGTGTGGAGTCAGGCGAACGCTGCGACACCTTCGGCGTCTACCACGACCATCTGGAGCGCGGCAACGACGGCCGATGGTGGTTCGCGCGCCGTCGCTACAAGTCTTATGCCCGTACCAATCCCAGCGGCGCGGGCGCCGACCTCACCGTCTTCGACCTCCCCGAGACCTCCCTCTAGAACCTGTGCGGGTTGAAGAGGAATTCAGCTGACACAGTTGTCTCCCGCTCTTGTTCGCTCCGCTCGGCCTCTAGTCAGCCGGGAAAGACTCGCCGACCAACTGCTCCGACAAAACCCACAGGCGAGCCGCGAAATCTGAGTCGGTAGCGTAGTCGGCGGCCTCGACGATCTCGGCGTCCGCGCAGTAGACGCCGCCCACATCGGCCATCTCCGGCGAGACGGCCGCCCACACACTGGTAGCGGCACCCTGCTGAACGGACTTGAAATCAGGAAGGCCCGGCCCGGCCCCCGAAGCGGCACGCGCCGCGGCCCGACGCTGCAACTCGGCCATGTCCTCAGACGTCATGTGGCGGGCCAGATCGGTCACGATCATTCCCGGATGCACCGCATTGGCCCGCACACCCGAACCGGCCAGACGGCGGTCGAACTCAACCGAGAAGAGGATGTTGGCGGTCTTGGACTGGCCGTAAGCCTCGAACTTGTCGTAGGGCTCGGACTCGAAGTGCAGATCGTCCCAGCGGATCTGCCCGCTGTGATGACCCGCGCTCGACAAGTTGACCACCCGCGACGGAGCGCCCGCCAGCAGCGCACCCACAAGATGGTTGGTCAGAACGAAATGCCCGAGATGGTTGGTGCCGAACTGGGTCTCGAAGCCCTGCGCGGTGCGTCCCTCGGGTGTGAACATCACCCCTGCGTTGTTGACCAACAGATGGATTGCCGGATGCGCCTCGACGATGCCCGCCGCTCCCGCACGGACCGACGGAAGATCTGCAAGATCAAAGACGGCCGAGGACAGCTTCGCGGCGCCCACCGTCTCGGAGATCGCCGCGGCGGCGGCTTCGCACTTCTGCGCGGTGCGTCCGCAGAGCACCACCTCAGCTCCACCAGCGGCGAGCGCTCGAGCCGTCTCGAGTCCGAGGCCCGTAGTCGCGCCCGTCACCACCGCAACCCGCCCCCTCAGATCGATTCCCGCCATCACTTCGTAAGTCGTCGTTGAGAATGCCACCTCGGGCTCCTTAGTCTGAGTTGCGTTGCTCTTGGAATGAACGCCGCTCACAGTAGCCAACTAGATACCCAAAATGATGCTGGGCTACAGTAGCGCCGCAATGGACGGCACTGCGCTGAGGGCCAATGCGTTGTGTGATCGCGCGTTGAGACGCTACGCGTTGAGCCAACGCGCGTTGAGGGACGGACTCGGTGGCTGAGGCGAACGAACCAACACGCAGCGCGGCCTCGCTGACCGCCACCATGCTCGACGAGGAAGCCGCCCGTCAGCGCAGCCAGGCCGAACGTTCCGAGGCTGTCGTCTTCGCCGACGAACTTCTGCCCGGCGTTGGCACGGACGAAATGGAGTTTCGGGACGGGATCAAGAAGGGAGGTGTCTACACCTTCGGCGTGCTCCTCGCGCTCAACTCCATGGACGAACTCGAAGGCGCAGCGATCAACATTCTCGGCCCCGACATCGCCGAGACCCTCAACGTGTCAGACGGCACGATCACTTTCATCTCAGTCGCGTCAGTCGCCTTCTTCGTGCTGGGAGCCGGGCCCATGGGCTGGCTCGCCGACAGAGTCAGGCGTGGCCCGATCATCGGCGTGGCGAGCATGGCCTTCGCCGGTTTCGCGGCGCTCAGCGGGCTCGCCATCAACGCGTTCATGCTGTTCTGGACCCGGTTCTTCACCGGAATCTCCAAAGCCAACACGATCACCGTCCACGCCACCCTGTTGGCCGACACGTACCCGATCGCGGTCAGGGGCCGCATCTTCGCGACCAACGCGGCGGTCGGCAGGGTCTTCAACGCGGCCAGTCCGATCCTGGTCGGCGGTATCGCGGTTGCGGTCGGCGGTGACGAGGGCTGGCGCTGGGCGTACCTGAGCCTGGGAATACCGGTGGCGGTGCTGGCCGCGCTGGCCTTCCTCCTCCCCGAACCCGAAAGGGGCCAATGGGAGAAGAAGGACGTCCTGGGGCACTCTTTCGGCAAGGACCTCGCCGAGATCCCCATCTCCATCGGCGCAGCGTTCGCCCGTATCTGGCGCATCGACACGATCCGCTACATGACCATGGCTATGGTCGCCATCGGTTTCGCCCTGTTCCCGGGTGCTTCAATCCAGAGTTTCTTCCTCGAGGAGGAGTTCGGTCTTGATGCTCTGGGACGTGGTTTCGCGACCGCACCGACCGGGGTGCTGATCGTGGCCTTCCTCCCCTGGATCGGTAAGCGCTTCGACCAGACGTTCAGGGAGAGCCCCGACAAGGCGCTGCGGATCATGGGGCTGCTGCTAATACCCGCGGCAGTGTTGGTACCGCTGCAGTATTCGATGCCCAACGTCTGGCTCTTCGTTGTATTTGCCACGCTCAACGGCACCTTCCTCGGCGCCGCCTTTTCGATGGTCCAACCGTCGATCCAGAGCGTGGTCCCCTACCGCCTGCGGGGTATGGGAACGGCGATTATCACCTTCTTCATGTTCGCAGGAGGCGGTGTTGCGGGTGGACTCGTCAGCGCTTTCCTGCAGGACACCGTCGGCGAACGGGCCGCTATCACCTTCCTCACGATCGTGTTCATGCCCCTCGGCGGCTACTACATCATGAGAGGCTCGAACCGGGTCCGACACGACCTGTCGCTGGTGGTCGAGGAACTCCGCGAGGAACAGGCCTACCACGACCTCGTCGACGCCGGAACCGATATCCCGGTGATGCAGGTCAACCACATCGACTTCAGCTACGGGAAGGTCCAGGTTCTCTTCGATGTGTCCTTCGATGTGGCACAAGGCGAGACCCTGGCACTGCTCGGCACCAACGGGGCCGGCAAGTCGACAATCCTGAAGGTGGTCGCCGGACTCGAGACCCCCGAACGGGGAGTTGTGCGCTACAAGGGACGGACCGCCACTTTCGCGAGTCCCGAAGTACGGGGGAAGCTCGGAATACAGATGCTGCCGGGCGGCAAGGGGATCTGGCCGTCGATGTCGATCGGCGACAACCTTACGATCGGGGCGTACAACTATCGCTCCGACCCAGCCGATGTGGCGCGTCGGACCGACCGGGTGCTCGAAATGTTCCCGGTGCTGGCGGACCGGCTGTCGGAGCGGGCAGGAGACCTCTCGGGCGGACAGCAGCAGATGCTGGCTCTGGCACGGGTCATGCTGCACGAACCGGACCTGCTCATCATCGATGAACTCTCCTTGGGTCTCGCCCCTACCGTCGTGCAGGAACTGCTCGAACACATCGACGCCCTGCGGGCCGCCGGCCAGACGATGATCATCGTTGAACAGTCCCTCAATGTGGCTCTGGCCGTCTCTGACCGGGCGATCTTCCTGGAGAAGGGGCAAGTCCGTTTCGAGGGCTCCGCTGAGGAACTGGCCGCTCGTGACGACCTGGCCCGAGCCGTGTTCCTCGGGAAGGAAGGAGGCTGATGCCAGCCGCGATCCTCGGGGTTTGGATCACCAACCAGGTGATCTTCTGGGGAGTCGTCAACGGTCTCATTTTCGGGCTTCTGGCCATGGGGATCGTGTTGATCTACCGCAGCACCCGTGTCATCAACTTTGCGGTCGGCAACATGGGGCTCCCCGGCGCGGCGCTGTTCGCGTTGATGATGATCAACTGGGGCTTCCCTTTCTGGGTGGCACTGATCTCGTGCCTGCTGATCGGCGCGCTGATCGGCGCGGTCGTCGAAGTGGTCATCGTGAAACGGCTCTTTCACCGACCCCGCGTGGTTCTGCTGATCGCCACGGTCGGGATCGCGGAGTTGATGCGAGCCATAGTGGTCACGGCATACCCGGACATCGAAGGCGTCCAAACCTCATATCCCGTGGCGATCGGAACGATCTGGGAAGACTCGGTCTCCTGGCTCACCGCGCTCACAACCTGGATTCCCGGTGTGGCCGCCGACAGCGGACTGCGCATCAAGGGCGCGGAACTGCAGATCCTGATAGTCGTTCCGCTTGTGGCTCTGGTTCTCGGGTTGCTCGTCACCAAAACGGTGTTCGGCAAGGCCATCACCGCATCGGCTGACAATGTCGAACTGAGCCGCCTGTCGGGGGTCAACCCCCATGTGGTCTCCACCGTCGTGTGGACCATCGGCGGTTTCCTGGCAACCCTCTCGATGATCCTGCTGAGCGGCGGGTCTGCGGCAACCGGAATCGAGAACCTGGGACCGTTCACTCTGACCAACGCCCTCGCTGCGGCCGTCATAGCGGGGATGCGTTCGTTCCCACGGGCCATGCTCGGCGGGATCGCTATTGGCATCGCCCAGAATCTCTTCAACTTCAACTTCACCCGAGACCCCGGGCTCGGCACGTTGCTGGTGTTCGTAGTGGTGGTGGTCGCCCTCTACTGGCAGAGCCGAAACACCGACGACGAAGCGGTCCTGGCCTTCGCCCCCAAGGTGCGGCCGTTGCCGCTGTGGGCACGCGACATCTGGTGGATACGCAACATGCACCGCATCGCGATGGCGATCGGCTTGCTGGTCGTGGTCTTCATTGCCTGGCGGCACACCGAGATATTCAGTTGGATCAACGACAACCAGACTCTGTGGGAAGCCCCTGAGAAGATCAAGCAATCACAGTTCCTGCTGTACTCGTCAATCGTCGCTGTGGCCATTTGTGTCGCTTCGTTGACGGTCATAACAGGCTGGTCGGGGCAGCTTTCGCTGGCGCAGATGGCGTACGCGGGGATCGGTGCATTGAGCGCCGCCGCCTTCAACCGCGGCATCGAGATCGACATCGGTTACGGCGACACCCGCCTCATCGACTTCCAATGGCCAGCGATACCGACGGTCCCGGCGATCGTCGCCGCGGTGTTCTTCACCGCAGCGGTGGCTGCGATCACCGGCGTCGGGGCGCTGCGGGTGCGCGGGCTGATGCTGGCCGTGTCGACCTTCGCGTTCGCGATCGCTGCCCAGAATTACCTCTACGGCCGGCCCTTCTTCAGCGACGGCGACCGCAGCGTGCTGTTCGACCGCGGCTATCTGTTCGGCTGGTACCTCAAGGACCAGCGAAGCTACTTCTATTTCTGTCTCGCCTGCCTGATCGTGGTGGTGACTGTGCTGGGCAGGCTGAGGCGTTCCGGGTTCGGGCGGACGGTCATCGCGGTGCGCGACAACGCAGACACCGCCTCGGCCTACACCGTGTCACCGGTTCGCATGAAGCTCATGGCATTCGCGGTGGCCGGCGGCGTCGCCGGGCTCGGCGGCGCGCTGCTGGGCAACCTCGTCCGCCAGATCCGTTTCAACGAGGCGCTGTTTCAGATCGGCGACTCTCTGAAGGTTGTCAACATGGTCGTGATCGGCGGGCTGGGATCTGTCACGGGGCCGCTGCTCGGCGCACTGTGGATCGAGGGACTCCCCAAGTTCTTCCCGGACCAACCAGTTGTGAGTCTCGTCACTTCCAGCATCGGCTTCCTGTTCGTGCTGATGTACTTCCCGGGTGGATTCGTGCAGATCGCCTATGCGACCCGCGACAGCATCATCGGGGCAGTCGAGAAACGACGGGATGGGCAGGCGACTGCTGAATCGACCACCGCTCCCCCGGCCGCGTTGAAGCAACGTGTCCGCCGGGACCCGGCCGAGATCGCCGCAGCCCCATCGACGATCACCCGCTCTGTTGGGTACGGGGTCGCCATCGTCAAGGCGCTGGCATCGTTGGCAATCGCCGTGTTGGCGGTACCGCAGCTGCTCGGTGGCGACACCTACGGCTGGGGGGTCCTCCTGTTGGCAGTCGCTGCTTCGGGGTTCTGGTCCGCACACCTGCTGTATCTGCTGGCTCCAGCACCGGCGAAGATCGTCGCGTCCGGACGCCAGAAGGCGCTGTACACGCTGCTGCTCTTCTTTGAAGCTCCGGGCATACCGTTCATGTGGCCGTTCTTCATACGCAACTGGCTCCCCAGCGAACAGCGTCTGGCTTCAGCGGAGAGAGTCAATCAGGCGAGCACGCCGAGCACGCCGAGCAACTCCAACGGCAGAGAACTGATATTGCGAACCCACGACATCACCGTGAACTTCGGGGGCAACATCGCGGTCGACCATGTGGACATCGACGTCTACCAAGACGAGATCGTCGGCCTGATCGGCACAAACGGTGCGGGCAAGTCCACATTCATGAACGCCGTCGGCGGATACGTGCCGTCGGTCGGCACCGTCGAGCTGATCGGCCTAGACATCTCGGACCTGTCGCCGCCGAGACGCTCGCGTGAAGGTCTGGGCCGGACCTTCCAGGCGGCCACGCTCTTCCCCGAGCTGACCGTGCGCGAATCCGTACAGGTAGCGCTCGAGGCGCGGGAACGGTCGTCTTTCATCAAGAGCGCCCTTTTCCTGAACGGGCCTGCGGAACGACGCAAACGAAGCGACGCAGACGACCTGATCGACTTCCTGGGCCTCGGGAGGTACGCCGACAGCTTCATCTCCGACCTCTCCACCGGAACCCGGCGCATCGTCGAGATCGCCGGGCTGTTGGCCGTCGACGCCGAACTGTTGTGCCTCGACGAACCAACCGCGGGGATCGCACAGCGAGAAACCGAGGCGTTCGGTCCCCTGATCGTTGAGATCCGCAAAGAGCTCGGTGCAGCGATGCTGATCATCGAGCATGACATGCCCCTCATCATGAGCATCAGCGACCGGGTGTACTGCCTCGAGTCCGGTGCGGTGATCGCCAGCGGGGAACCCGAGACCGTGCGCAACGACCCCGCGGTGATAGCGAGCTACCTCGGCACCGACGACCGCGCCATCGAACGCAGCGACCAATGATCCAAGTTGAGGAGCCCAGTAGGCTCGAGTTATCGGCGGGTCTGTAGCGACTGCCTTTGTGCGGCGAATGTGAGGCAGCCCGCCGAGCCGTCGGAGCAACTGCCGGGTTGCATCGTCAAGGTTCTTGGTTGCGGTAAACGCCATAGACTCCGGTGGTGTCGTCCAGCTCTTGGGGTTGACTCGGGCTTTGAACGTTTCGTGCGGCGGGTCGGGCGGCTTCGGATTCCTCGGCTTGCGAGCCATACGCGAGGATCGCGACGGTTGTTCCCACGGTGCTTCGGCGCAACCATGTCGGTGTGGTCGCGGCGTCCGCTGGATGCGCGGTGTAGCCACGGAATCCGTCAACGTGCTGTTGCGACGTCAAGCACCCTTTTCGGACTCTGTGAACCTCCTGACCGTCTTCGGTTCTGCACTGGTTTGCGAGGATTGCTTGACCGCCGAACATTGGAGCCTTATAATTATGCCAATTTTCTAAGAAATAGGAGCCTGCGCGTAACAGGAAGACACTTCCAAGATGGGGGTAACCATGTTCCGATTCATCACCGTCTTGACACTGGCTGTCGTCGCCTATGGAGTGGCGTCGCCCAGCATTTTGGAAGCGGCGTCTTTACCCGGTGCCGACACCACGCCGGCCGCTGCCTGCTCCCCCAACGAGAAGCTCTTGGCAAAGGCCGAGCGGTACCGGGCGCTGAACGACAAGCCGCCCGGATACGGCAGAAGCTGGCGACAGGTGCTGCTCTTCTTCGGGGTTGACCACGAATACAACGGAACGGACCCGGTCAAGCCGGTGACGCTGGCCCTCATGGACGAGCGCGTCGGCCGCTGGAGCGGCTGGAAGCAGTTCCGCGACGAGGTCGCCCGACTCCTCGACTGCGGCTGGACGCCAGGCGTTCAGGGCACGTCCCAGCCCGAGACAGAACAGCCGCAGACACAGCAACCGGAACCACAGCAGGCAGAGCCACAGCAGGCGAGCCCCCTCACGTCATACACGGCGTGGGTCACGCAGACCCCGGACCAGGATTACGCGGCGTCGTTCCGCTACGACGTACCCGAGGGGCAACAGACGACATTCGACGTGACGGTGCACGTGCAGTTGACGCCGGCGGATGCGTCGGTGGATGGGGTGGTCGTCCGGCTGCACGCCCCTGCGATCATTGGGCTGAGCGGGACGGCAACCTCGATAGGTGCGGGGACTACCGACACGCACATTCCAGCGTCGTCCACAGCGTGGACGCACCGCGGTAGCGGGCACTATACGCGCACCGTTCCGGTGACATTCAACACCGTCGAAGACGACGTGGTGGAGAGTAATCACGATTTGGGGTCTTTCGAGATTCACACAATACCCTACGGTAAGCAAACCAAGCGGGGCGCCGGCTCGAAGGTGACGTTCCACCACGAGGAGAACGACCGCACCTATCCGAAGATTGGCAACATCACCAACACCAGCAACACGGCGGGCACCTATGTGGTGGTGGCGGGCCGTCAAGCGGATGCCAAGCTCCGGGTCGTGGTCACACCCTCTGGCTCCGCCTCGGTCACCCCGCGTGGCGTACTGTGGACTGACATTCCCGCCAACACGGCTAGCGGCACCGAGATCACCACGCAACACAACGGTAACTCGCTGTATTTCTCGTGCACCAACACCGAAAAGGGGTGGCTCACCCTGGACAAACACTGGAATACCCCCGACCATATCGAAGAAGATTATTCGCACAAAGTGCAGGTCTGCCCGATACCTAGCAGCTTCACGGCTTGGGTGACGCAGACGCCGGATCAGGATTACGCCGCGAATTTCACCCACATGGTTGCCGAGGGAAAGACCAAGACGTACGACGTCACGGCGCACGTGCAATTGACACCGGCGAATGCAGCGGTGGCTGGGGTGAGCATCCGGCTGCATGCCCCTGCGATAATTGGGCTGCGCGAGAACGCAGTCGCAATAGGCGCAGGAACCACCGACACGGACATTCCAAAGTCGATCGCAGCGTGGACGCACCAAGGAAACGGGCACCACTCGCGCCCCGTTCCAGTGTCATTCAACACCGTCGATGACGCCTACGTGGAGGCTAATCACCACTTGGGGTCTTTCGAGATTCACACAATACCCTACGGTAAGCAAACCAAGCGGGGCGCCGGCTCGAAGGTGATGTTCAACCACCAGGAGGATGATCTCACCTACCCGAAGATTGGGAACATCACCTACACCTCCGCCACGGCCGGCAGCTATACGGTGGTGGCGGGCCGTCTAGCGGATGCCAAGCTCCGGGTCGTGGTCACACCCTCTGGCTCCGCCTCGGTCACCCCGCGTGGCGAACTGTGGACTGACATTCCCAAAGACACGCCTAGCGGCACCGAGATCACCACGCAACACAACGGTAACTCGCTGTATTTCTCGTGCACCAGCACCGAAAAGGGGTGGCTCACCCTGGACAAACACTGGAATACCCCCGACCATATCGAAGAAGATTATTCGCACAAAGTGCAGGTCTGCCCGGGGAAACATCCTGAGAACACCAAGAGGAGCGACTACAACACGCACAAGTTCGACGCGGGCTTGAACTGCAAGGAGATCAATCGTCTGAACTCGAGCGGCGCGGCCGGCATCGTCGGCTGGGTGGACGTGCTGAACAACCCCAACCAGGTCTGCCACCAGAACTACGAACACGTCTGGGAGTTGCTCAGCACCCAGTCGTTCAAGGTCGCTTGTACTGTCATGAGCGGCGAAGGCCAGCCCCACGGCGGGGTGTTCTCAGTCACAGTCAACGGGGAGAAGCTTCTCCCTGATGACCACCCGCTCAGACGGTATTACAAGTACGGGTGCTACCTCCGCTGAGGGATCCGGCGACGTAGCGAGGGGCGCTAGAGGCTGGCGCGCGACTGCGCGCCCATTCGCGGCTTCTCATCCGGTCAGATAGGCGGCTCTCCGCGAATCAGGTCGGAGTGAGGGTGTCGAGTAGCGCCCAGTTGGGTTTCCCGGCGTAGAGCAGGGCCCGGATCCGGTAGTTGGCGAAGTTGGTGAACCCGAACGCGGCGCGTTTGACGCACTCATAGTGTTGGGGTGTCCGTTGGCGGGTGCGGGTCTGACTCTGTTTTTCGCTGGCTGCGTGCCTTGCAAACGATCTGTGGGCCTTCACCGGCCAACGGCACGCACCAGTCGGTCCGGGGACGTGGCCTAATAGGAGCGTTTGTTCTAGCACCTTGAGTGCATTGTCGGTCATCGCGGCCGGTGGTGGCCAGTCCATTGGATTACAAGGAAAGGCAGACGTATTGTGGCAGAGGATCAACCGGGTGTCATCGGCGGGGTGGACACACATCGCGACGCTCATGTCGCGGCAGCGCTCGACACGGCTGGGCGACTGTTGGCGGTGGCGTCGTTTTCGGCGACACACTTCGGCTACGGGCGACTGTTGAGATGGCTGCGCGGCTGGGGCGAGCTGGGCTGTGTGGGTGTGGAGGGCACCGGCAGCTACGGCGCGGGCCTGGCGCGCTTTCTTCGCGCTGAGGGTGTGGAGGTCAAAGAAGTGATACGCCCGCGCCGTCAGACGCGTCGCGGCGCCAAGTCGGACCCCGCCGATGCTGAGGCGGCTGCGCGTGCTGTGCTCTCAGGCGAAGCGTCGGGACTCCCGAAATCAGCCGATGGTGCGGTGGAGGCGATTCGGATGCTACGTGCCGCTCGCCGCTGCGCGGTCAAGGCCCGCACCTGTGCGATCAACCAACTCAAAGCACTGCTGGTGACCGCCCCCGAGCAGGTCGCGGCCCCGCTGCGAGGCTCAAGGACCGCTGCGTTGATGACCGCGTGCTGTGGGCTGCGGCCCAGCGGCGGCGAGGCCGTCGCCGCCGCGAAGATGTCGATGCGCTGCTTAGCGCGTCGACACCGGGCGCTCAGCGCTGAGATCTCCGAACTCGACGCCGAGATCGCCCGACTGTGCGCCAAAGCAAACCCCGCGCTGATAGCCGCGCGCGGTGTCGGCGCTGACACCGCCGCCGCGTTGCTCATCGCCGCGGGCGACAACCCCCAGCGTCTGCGCAGCGAGGCGTCGTTCGCTGCGCTGTGCGGGGCCTGCCCCGTCGAGGCATCCTCGGGACGCACCGTGCGCCACCGACTCAACCGCAGCGGCGACCGACAGGCCAACAACGCACTGCGGCGCATCGCGACGGTCCGGCTCCGCTGCGACCAACAAACCAAAGACTACGCCGCCCGACACCGCGCCGAAAGCAACAACGACCGCGAGATCATCCGCTGCCTCAAACGCTACATCGCACCCGAAATCTACCGGCTGCTCACAAACCCTCTGTGTTGCATCTGACTTCGCGCGACAGGTTCTGAGTTTTTTCAAGCAGCGTCGGGCAGGGTTGGCGGTCTTAGGACAGGAGGCTGCAGCCTATGAGTTCTGTGCAGAGAAAACCGAAGAAGTTGTTGACCGCAGAGCAGAAGTACGATTTGTGGGTGCGGATGCTCTCCGGTCAGCTCACTCAGGCTCAGGCGGCTGCGGAGGCTGGTGTGGACCGGTCGGTGATCACCCGGTTGCGGGCTGTGGCCCGCGATGGGGCGGTCGCGGCTTTGGGTTCGTCCAAGCCGGGCCGGCGGCGTCATACCCAGGCCGAGGCGTCCGAGGCGGCGGCGTTGCGTGTCGAGGTGGAACGGCTGGGGCGTACTGTGGTCGAACAGGCTGTGGAGCTGGCGGTGCTGCACCGAAAAACGGGTTGAGGTGTGAGCGGTCCTGTCCCCGCCCGCGTCGACGGGACCGCCAAGACAGCGCTGCTGGGGTTGATCGACGACGCCACCTCGGCGGGGTGGACGCACAGCCGGGTCTGCACCGTGCTGGGCTTGGACCGCCGCCGGGCATGGCGCTGGGCCCAACGCCAAGCTGAGGGAACCCTCGATGATGCCCGCCCAGGGGGACGTCCGATCCACAGCCTGTTGGGGTGGGAACGCGACGAGATCATACGTTTGTTCGACGAGTGGGGCGACGTTGACCGCTCTCATCGCAAACTCGCGCACCGCGGCTCCTACCTGGGCCGACGTGTGGGTGTCACCATCGACTGTGGACCGCGTACTAGCAGGTAACGGCCTTGCACTGGCCGGCACGCCCCGCCCGGTCCGCACAGTCAAGACGCCGTGGCCGTCCTGGTGTGAATGGCGACCCAACCAACTGTGGTGCTGGGACGGCACCCAGTTCCCCACCTGCGGAGCCGTCAAGCATGTCTACGCGATCGTTGATGTCGTGTCTCGCAAATGGATCGCTACGCATCTCACGGCTGCGCCGGACTCCGTCGCTGCTCGGGTCCTGTTTGCCAAAGCACTGTCCAGTGAAGGGCTCCTCACCGACGAGGCCGCTACCCGTCTTGATGACCCCCACGTCGAGTTGCCCAACAGCGAGATCCCGCTGCTGTTGGCGGTGTCAGACAACGGACCAGAAATGCGCTCAGGCGACACCGCCCGATTCATGGCCCTCTGCTCAATCGCCCAACACTTCGGGCGCCGGTCCACACCAACAGACCAAGCCTGGATCGAGCCGCTGTTCAGCCACATCAAAAGCGAACACCCCCACCTCGAAACGCTCACCGATCCCGCCGATCTCACCCGAGAACTCGAACGCGTCCGCGGCCACTACAACCGTGTACGGCTCCACGAAGGCATCGGATACGTCACCCCCAACGACGAACACACCGGCAAAGGCGACCAGATCCGCCAAGCACGCAGAGACGGACTCCACCAAGCCGACCAGCAACGACGCGCCCACCACCGAAACCAACCACTAACATGACAAACCAACCACCAACCCACACCCACCGATGCGACTTGAAAAAACCCTCAACTTGTCGCGAAGAGTCAGATACACCTCACTACGACGAACCGCCCACGGCTTCACCAACCCCACCAACTACGCAGCCCGCGCACTGTTGATAACATGACCCCCCAACCGAACCAGCAACCCAACATCCCACGTTTACGCGCAGGGCCACAAGACTCTCCATCTCGAACCGGGGTTGTTGGGGTCCGGTCACACCGGCAACGCCGGGCACGGCACGTTGGGGCTGTACCAAACGGACCAACGGGCTAAACGGCACCTCAGAGCACAACAAGCGTGTTGACATCGCGTCCCTTGCTCCTGACAACTATCGGAAGCAGGCCTGGCCGGTGCCCGGGCGGGGGCGGGGCCTCGTGTGTGTGTCATGGGTTCGCGCGGCTTACAGGCCCTGCGCTATAAAGAGTATGGGATTATTTTGTGTAGTGTCAGTGTTTCACAAGGTCACTGTCACAGGGGGTCAGTAGGTTGTGATCCATGAGTTTCCTTCCGGGATCGACGCTTCTTGAGCAGGGCACAGCCAGCGGTGGCGGCAGCGGTGGAGCTTTGCAGGTGCCGCGAGTCGATGAACCGAAACTGTCGGATCAGGCGCTGCGCTCGCATCTGAAGCTGTTGGGGCGTGCGGAGTCTCGGTTGGCGGCAATGAAGTCCCGGGCGTTGGCGGAGTTGAGCCGCCGTCACAGCAAAGGCGACGCGCAGCGTATGGTCCGCGGTGAGTTGCAGGCATCCAAGCGTGAAGCCAAACGCGACGTCGAAACCGCCGAGCGGCTGTCAGAATTGCCTGCGACCAGCGACGCACTCGAGTCAGGTGAGATTCCTGTGGGTCACGCCCGGCTGATAGCCCGAGCGTCTGGTGAGAGCCCGATAGATGAGGGCCTGCTTGTTGAGGCAGCCAACAGCGAGCCTTTCGATGAGTTCGCCCGGACTGTGAAACGCCATCAACAAGACATCGCTGATGATGACGGGCAAGCGTTGTTGGATCGTCAACGCTCCAAGCGCAAAGCCCGCATCTTCGAATCAGCCGAGTCCGGCATGTTCGTGCTGAGCGGCGAGTTCGACCAGATCACCGGAGCCCGTATCGCTACTGCGTTGACCGCCAAGGAACGACAACTGTGGCACCGCGAAAACCCTGACAACCGGGCCACGCCACAGCAGCGGATGGCCGACGCGCTGGCCGAGTTGATCTGCGAACCCGCCAGCGGCAGGTCTGCAGGCACTGACCTGTTGGTGATCGCCGATTTCGATGTGCTCACACAACAACTCGAGAATCCCCGGTTGGCAGACGGGTCACCGATACCGATCGTTGAGCTGCACCGCCTGGCGCTCGAAGCGAACTTGTTGCCGTCGATCTTTGACACCAAAACCCAAGACATGTGGCTCGGCCGGCGGATACGCACTGCTTCTGAAGCTCAACGCATCGCGTTGATCGCAAGAGACCAACACTGCATCGGCTGTGGCGCCAACCCGCTGTGGTGCCGAGCACACCACATCACCTGGTGGTCAAAGAACGGACCCACCAACCTCGACAACCTCGCGCTGGTGTGCGACGACTGCCACCACAAAATCCACGACCACGGCTGGCAAGTGTACAAACACCCCAACACCGGCAGATACAAACTCAGACCCCCCACCAAACCGCCAGACGAACTGTCGGCAGTCTCACCAAGTGAACTCCCGACGCGCCCCCCAAACGAACCGACAACCACCCCACCAAATCAGTCAGCGACCCACCCCCCAAACGAACTGTCGGCAGACTCGCCAGGCGAACCAGCGACCCGCACCCCAAACGAACCGACAACCGGCCCACCAAATGAGACGGCGACCCGCCCGTCGAAGGACCCCTCGCATGGCACGCAAATGAAGCCCACGAACAACCTGTCGGGCAACGCAGAACATGGTGACCTCCACCGCTTCGAGCCAACTCCGCCGCCACCCTGACATCTCAACAGCCTTGAACGGTGCCCTTCGGTTGGCTGTAGCGATGTCTCGAAAGCGGACGGATCGCGGTTGGAGCTAGGTCGGGGATGTCTCCGAGAACTGCCCTACGGGTGTTTCCCAATGTCGGACCGGCGCGAAGTTTCACCTGCCCCGCCCTGCGATCACGAACATCCACAGACCTGTCGTGCGTGCCCCACCACGAGGTCTTTGCCAACGAGCGCTTCTCTCTAGGATCACAAGGGAGAGCGGCCGACAGTCCCGGTTGAGAGACGCGGGGTTGAGACGAATCTGCCTGATGCCACAGCTCGATCCAGCTACCCTGCAAGGGTGACATCGAACGGATACACCGACGCCGAATTGGCCGCGATAATGTCTGGGCTTGAATCTGTGCGCCAGGCAACCCCGGCTGCCGAGCGGCGTCTGGCCGAGCGACGGCGGGCACTGGACGCACCGTTCAACTTGCGGCCCACAAGCGGTTCCAAGCACTCCGATCTTGATCTGCACCACATAGAACGCCAATATCTTCCCCAAGCAATAGCTGCCGACGTGCTGGAGCAGAATCAGCGCACCCTCGAAGAGCAGGTGCACTCGTTGCGTCTATTTTGGGAGGACGGACCCACTTGGGGGCTCTGTTGGCGTTCGACCGGGATCCTCAACAGTGTTGTCTGGAGCCTACGTTCAGCGTTTCGGACTCGGGATCCCGTTAGCCCAGCGGTCGTTGCGCGAGAACGGCAATCCCGACATCAGCTTCATGGTTGAACAGTCACGGATTCAGATCACAGTAGGGTCGGCAAGATGACCACGGGTGGCATTCTTCTGGAGTCACACCATGTGGGCTTCCCCCTTTGGCCGGCAGAGTTGAGCGACATGCGAAGTAGTAGAAAGCGCCATGTTTGATTCGTTGCGATCGGTTCTGCGGTTCCGCAAGCTGGAGTTCAACGGTGCACAGCGGCGGCTCAACGCTTGCGCCAACGTCGCAGACCTTCGGCTGTTCGCGAAAAAACGACTTCCTGCCGGAGTCTTCGACTACATCGACGGAGGCGCCGAAGACGAAGCGGCCCTGGCGGCCAACACTGGCGCCTATCAAGCATTCGGCTTCTGTCCCCGAGTCTTGCGGGACGTATCCACGGTCGACCCGACAGCCACTCTGCTGGGACGCCCTACGCCGCTGCCGCTGGTGCTCGCCCCCACCGGATTCACCCGCATCGCCGATCCGCAAGGTGAGATGGCAGTGGCACGAGCCGCGGCCCGCATGGGCATCCCCTGCACGCTCTCAACAATGGGCACCCGATCGATCGAAGAGTTCGCCGCGGCCAGCGACAGCGTCGCCTGGGCAGGAGAGGGCGAGCGCCGTCTGTGGTTCCAGGTATACGTCTGGAAGGACCGGGAACTGCTCGCCGACATGATCGCCCGCTGCGCCGAGAACCGTTACGAGGCGCTGGTCGTGACCGTCGACGCGCCGATGCTGGGACGAAGGGAACGTGACGTGAGGCGCGGGATGGAACTCCCGCCGAAACTCGGGCTCGGCACCATAGTCGACGGGATGCTGCGGCCAGCGTGGACCTGGCAGTTCCTGCGCAACGAACCCATCGTCTTCGCCAACGTGACATCGAGCCGCAGGGGCGCCGACGAACCCGACGGTACCAGCGCAGTCGTGCTCTCAGAACACATGGCAAAACAGTTCGACCCGGCGCTGTCATGGGATGACATCGACTGGTTCCGCTCCAAATGGGACGGCAAGCTGATCGTGAAAGGCGTGCAGACCACAGCCGATGCCCTGCTGTGCGTCGAGCGCGGCGTGGACGCGGTGTGTCTGTCGAACCACGGCGGCCGCCAACTCGACGGAGCCCCGACACCGATCGACTTGGTGGCACCATGCCGAGACGCCGTCGGTGACAGCATCGAGATAATCGCCGACGGCGGAGTGCGGCGAGGCTCAGACATCGTCAAAGCCCGCGTCCTCGGCGCGGACGCGGTCATGGCCGGGCGGCCCTACCTCTACGCCCTCGGCGCCGCAGGCGAACTCGGCGTCGACTGGCTGCTCAACTTCTTCGACGACGGCGTGCGCCGTACCATGGCACTGTGCGGTGCAGTCTCCGTCGAAGAGCTGGGGCCGGACCTGGTCACAAGACTCAATTGACAGAGGAGATTCGAGTGTCACGAAACAATTCCATGCCCGCAGACCTCGTCGCCTACGCGGCGGCTCACTCGACCCGGCCCGACGAGGTCCAGCAGGCCCTGATAGCAGCCACCGACAAAAAGGCTGGGGGCTTCGCCGGAATGCAGATCGGAACCGACCAGGGCGCGTTCATGACCCTGCTCACCACGGTTCTGCAAGTCGAGTTCGCGGTGGAGGTCGGAACCTTCACGGGATATTCGGCGCTTTGCATAGCCCGGGGCCTTGCGCCCGGCGGTCGCCTGCTGTGCTGTGATGTCAGCGAGGAGTGGACCAGCATCGGCCGCGAGCACTGGGAGATGGCCGGTGTATCAGACCGGATCGATCTGCGGATCGCGCCGGCTATAGAGACCCTGGGATCCCTGCCGCCCGAGCCGAAGATCGACCTGGCGTTCATCGACGCCGACAAGACCGGCTACATGTCGTATTACGAAGAAATCCTGCCGCGCCTGTCGTCACAGGGAGTCATCCTGGTTGACAACACACTCTGGCACGGAATGATCCTCGAGGACTCTGGAGCCCAGGACCCCGACACCGTGGCTCTGCGAGACTTCAACGACCACGTGGCCGCTGACGAACGGGTCGAGACCGTTCTGCTCACCATCGGCGACGGCGTAACGCTGATCCGTCGCCGCTGAGAACCAGTCGGTTTGAGAGCTAGTCGAACGGGCGGATCACCGTGAGGGTGGGTTCGACATCTTCTGTCGCCTGGTTCCAGCGCAAACCGATGCATCCCCGCGGGTGGCCGTCGGTGCTCATCCAGTTGCCGAACCCGGGATCGGATGCCGACACAACGATCTTCACGGAGCCGTCCGGCTCGTAGCGTGCGGTGTGCTTGTTGACCGTCACCGGCAACCAGCGATAGTCGAGGCTCTCCATCCAGCGGTTGTCCACCTGAAAGTTCCAGTAGAAGCACTCGGGCGGGACGAACTCGATCAGCAGCGCCTCACCGTCGGCCAGGTCGTATGCACCGTGGTAGAAGATCTGGTTCGGGTCGCCCCACGCACCCTGGGCGGGACCGGCCTTGGTGTGCATCGAGTTGGGAACCTCCGCTATCAACTCGTCGGCCCAGTCGGTGAAGATCTCTGAGCAACCCGCCACGAACATCATCGCTCCCTGGAGCTGCTTGCCGAACTGCACCGGGCTCAACGGCTCCGGCAGCTCGTCATGGTCCATGCATTCGATGCGCAGGGTCGGCAGCACCTCAGTGCTGCGATCAAGGAAGAATTGGCGTATCGCCAGCATCCCAGGTTCCGGATCGGTCTTGACCCAGTTGTGGTCGTGAGGCGCCGGTCCCACAAAAAGCTCGAAGTTGCCGTTCTCATCGATCAGCAGATCACTGCCGTCGATGAATCCCATCACCCCGAGGCGGTCCTGAGCAGATCCGTAGTTCCCGGAGAAAGCACTGAAGGACAGGTAGTGGACGGTGCCCCGATTGCCCGAAACCTTGTAGTTGAGCCGTCCGTCGATCGAACACGACATGTAGGCCGCGTCCGGATTGTCTGAACCGATCTTGACCTGATCAGGCAGCGGCTTGATTATCGGGAATCGGATGTCGCCACCCTCCACGAAGCTGGCCAAACCGCCCCTGGTCAGACGGCTTAGGAACCGGAATCCCTCCGCTCTGTCGAGATCGGACTCGGAACGCTCGAGAATCATCTCGCCTGCGGTTTTCAGGGAATCACAGAACTCGTTCCAGGTCTTCCCCGAAACGACGTCGTCATGGAGTTCGCGGCTGGAATCGTCAATGTTGGCGTCACTCATGGCCAAACCCTAGAATGCGCAGAGTCGCCCCAACCAATCAAACGCACTGTGGAGCCGCGACATCGTTGGTCTAGCCGTCGTCCTGGGACTCAGAGTCAAGGCCGACCTGGGCCTTCTTCTCAGACGCCGGCTTCTCAGACTCCGGTTCGTCTGCTGATTCGGCCTTGTGCGCCGCTTTGATCTGCTTGGCCTCATGACCCACGGCGTCCACATTCCGGTGCCAGACGGTCTGCTGCGGGAAGGGGATCTCTATCCCCGCTTCGTCGAACGCAACCTTGAGCCGCATACGGAGCTCTCTTTCGACGGCCCATTGTTTGGACGGTTCTGTCTTGACCACCAGCCGTAACGCCACTGCCGAAGCACCAAGTTCCTGGACACCCCAGACTTCCGGACGCTCCATCAACTCGTCGCCGCCCCATTCGGGGTCTCCCCACAACCCGTCGCCGACACGCTGGATGACCTCGCGCGCCAGATCGAGGTCAGTGTCGTAGGCTACCTCCACATCCAACAGGGCCCGGGACCAGAGCTGACTCGAGTTCCCGACTCTGGAAATCGCGCCGTTGGGCACATGCCAGACGGTTCCCTTGACGTCGCGGATGGTCGTCGAGCGAAGAGACACCTTCTCGACGGTGCCCGAAGCGCTGCCGACGTCAACGATGTCGCCCACGCCGTATTGATCTTCGATGAGCATGAACAGTCCCGACAGAAAGTCTTTGACGATTGACTGGGCCCCGAAACCCAGGGCCAGGCCACCGATGCCGGCACCGGCAATCAAGGGGGCCAAGTCGATGTCTAGTTGGCCGAGGATCATGAACAGAGCCACCATCCAGACAGCCGCGACGCCGATGCTTCGCAGGACCAGCCCAATAGTCTCGGCGCGCGCCGAGGCACGCTTCAGTTCCTTCTCCTCCATCAACAACTTGCCCGGCCCGCGCTCACGAAGAGTCTGCATGCGGGGATCCGTCGGCGAGTTGGCGATGGCCTGGGCAAACTTCAGCACCGACTTCTGAAGCAGTTTCGAAGCGATCCATGCAAGAATCACGATCAGCAGGATTCGGATCGGCCGGTCGAGCAGCCAATCGGCGCCAGTTGCAAGGAGTTCGTTATCGGTCCACTCGTAGACCGTCTCGCAGATGTAGGAACCCTCAGCGCCGCAAGCATCGAGCAGGCCTTCTGTCTGTGCCAGCAAATTAGTCATGGACTGAGACTACGCGAGGTGCGCCCCTTTAGTGGATCTACCAGCAGAACACCCGTTGCAACTTGATTCACGCAAATCATAGGTTTTGGATATGATTTCCTTTCATGAACCAGTTTCGTATGGGAGAAGCAGCGCAATTGTTGGGCGTGAGCGTCGATACAGTTCGCCGCTGGGCGGACCAGGGACGGGTCGAGACCCAACGCACGCCGGGCGGACAACGAGAAATAGCCGGGTCGGAACTAGCCCGCCTGGCACTCGAACTCGCAGAAACACCGCACGATGAAACCCGCTCCGTGTCAGCGCGCAACCGGTTCCCCGGGCTGGTGACCCGGGTGGTTCGCGACACCGTGATGGCCCAGGTTGAGATACAGGCCGGACCTCACCGAGTCGTGTCGCTCATCTCGACAGAAGCAGCCGACGATCTCGGCCTCGAACCCGGAGTGAGGGCCGTGGCCTCGATCAAGTCGACCGCAGTCATAATAGAACGAGCCTGATGGCCCGGACCCCCGAGAAGCTGATATCGGTGATCGCGCTGGTGTGGGTGCTCTGCGCATGTTCATCCGACAACGGTGAAACCGTGATCTTTGCCGCGTCATCGCTGGCCGCGGTCACCAACGACATCGACGCTGCGCTCGAAGCCGAAGACCACGACCCGCCCGAATGGGTGCTGGCCGGAAGCTCCCGACTCATCGCACAGGTCCGCGACGGAGCAAGACCCGACATCATCCTCTCCGCCGACGACACACAACTGACAGAGATCCTCGGTCTGGGTTACGTCGTGGTGGATGAACCGCGGATAACCAACCGGCTGGTGTTGGCGGTGGCCGACGGCAACCCCGCAGAAATAACCAGCATCAACGACCTGGGCCTGGACGCACCCCTGATCGGGCTGTGCGCTCCCGAAGTCCCCTGCGGCGCCACCGCGCTGCGGATCGCCACCGAGTTCGGTATCACCATGCGCCCCGACACAGCCGAAACCAACGTCCGCGCCCTGGCACACAAACTCGCCAACGGGGAACTCGACGCCGGACTCGTCTACGCCACCGACGCCCGCAGCCTTGGACTCCAGACGATCGCCGACCCCCGGATCGCCGACAGCGCCGACTGTTCCAACCCGGCAGTCACGCACTACGGAATCGCCGCGCTCACCCCCACCTCCACCGGCAATGCCTCCGCTGGTGACGCCTCCTCCGACTTTGACGAAGGGCGCCCGGAAGTACAAGTCGAGCAGTACCTGCCGACCGAGGCACTGCAACGAGGCGGCTTCGAACTGGGACACTGCCGATGATCGGCTTTCGGCGCGCCCCAGTAACGCTGCTGGTCCCGGCGACGCTGGCCGTTGCGCTGCTGGTCGTTCCACTCGTGGGACTGCTGCAGCGCGCTCCGTGGTCATCGCTGGGCTCTCGACTCGTCGACGGAGCGGTCCTCGAAGCCGTGCGGATCTCGCTCATCGTCAGCTTAAGCGCGGCGGGACTCTGCCTGGTTCTGGGTCTGCCGCTGGCGTGGGTTCTGGCCCGAGTCGACTTGCCGTTCCCCAGGCTCGTGCGGGCCGTGGTGCTTCTGCCCATGGTCCTGCCGCCGGTTGTGGCTGGAACGGCCCTGCTGTTCGCTCTCGGCCGTCGTGGTCTCGTGGGCCAGTGGCTCGACAACTGGTTCGGCGTGACACTTCCATTCACGACGGCCGGCACGATCCTGGCCGCAACCTTCGTCTCTCTGCCTTTCTTCGTCACAACTGTCGAGAGCGCTCTCGTCGCACAGGGACGCGACCTCGAAGAGGCTGCCGCGGTCAACGCCGCAGGGCCGATGACAGCTTTCACAACGGTCACCGTACCGTCGATTCGAGGTGCGATCGGTGCCGGTCTGGCGCTCGGCTGGGCCCGCGCGCTCGGCGAGTTCGGGGCCACGATCACCTTCGCGGGAAGCCTGGGCGGGCGCACCCGCACGCTGCCCCTGCAGACGTTTCTGGCCCTCGAATCCGACCCCGAGTCCGCGGTGGCGATCAGCGTGCTGCTGCTCGCCGTCAGTCTCGGAGTGCTCATAGCCCTGCGCGGCAGGTGGCTGACCCGATGAGCGCCGAAGCTCGTTCGCCGGGGCCCGTCCAGATCGAGGTTCGCGGAATGGTGGTACGTGAAGACTTCACGATGTCGCTCGATACTGTGTTCGACCACGCACGCACCGCAGTCGTAGGCCCCAACGGCGTCGGCAAGACCACCCTGCTGCGCCTGATCGCAGGGCTCGAACGGCTCGAGGCCGGGGAGCTCAAGATCGACGGGCGGGTCGTCGACGACGGCTCGTCGACATTCATCGCCGCCCATCAGAGAGGCGTGGCTGTGGCGTTCCAAGACCACCGGTTGTTCGGTCATCTGCGGATCATCGACAATGTGGCCTATCCCCTGCGTCGAGCAGGACTGAAACGGGCCGCTGCGCGTGAGCTGGCAGCCGGCCACCTCGCCTCGGTCGGCCTCACCGGAGTCGCGGTCTCCCGACCCGCACAACTGTCGGGCGGTCAACGGCAGCGGGCCTCCATCGCCCGGGCACTCGCCACGCCCGCTCAGGTCCTTTTGCTCGACGAGCCGCTGGCCTCCGTCGACGACCAGAGCCGCACAGCCCTGCGAGACCTGTTGACCAACGCCGACCACCGCACAGTCGTCTGGGTAACCCACGACCCCGACGACGCCAAATACGCCGACACCACCATCACCCTCACATCAGACAACACGCTGGCCGGCACCGCCGCGGCTAACTCCACGAACTAGACGGCGCTCTGCTCTTTCTGGCCTCCGATGCCTCCAGTTTTGTGACCGGCGCCATCCTCCAGGTCGATGACGGCTGGACCGCCTTCCAATCCCAAGCCGGGGACGGAGCCCGAGCAGTTGGGGACTAGGAGCCCGGCAGGCAGTACGTTGGCGGGGTGACACTGCTGGAGGCCAGAGGGCTGTCGGTTGAGTTCGGGGGCGTGGTCGCGCTCGACAACGTCGACCTCGACCTCGAAGCGGGAACCCTGACCGGCCTGATCGGGCCCAACGGCGCAGGCAAGACCACTTTCATCGATGCTGTGACCGGCATGGTCGAGAGCCGCGGGCACGTGTTGTTCAGCGGCGCCGACATCAGCCATGACGCGCCCCACCAACGAGCCGCAAAAGGGCTGCTCAGAACTTTCCAGACGCTTGAGTTGTTTGAAGACTTGACCGTGGAGCAGAACCTGCTGGCCGCCGCCGAGCGGACCGGCTTGTGGCAGTTCATCGGTGACGCAGTGCGTCGGGGGGGACGGACGCCGGACAACCCGGTCGTCGACCAGTCTCTCGAACTCGTCGGGCTGAGCGACGAACGCCGGCGACTGCCCGCAGAACTAAGCCACGGGCAACGACGACTCGTCGGCCTGGCGCGCGCGCTCGCTGCCAGCCCGAAACTACTGCTGCTCGACGAGCCGGCCGCGGGACTCGACTCGAACGAGAGCCTCATCCTCGGACAACAGATCCACGCGATCGCCGAGACGGGAGTCACCGTCCTGCTCGTCGATCACGACATGAGCCTGGTACTCGACGTCTGCGAAGTCATCACCGTGCTCGACTTCGGCAAGATCATCGCCTGCGGCTCGCCCCAGCAGATCCAAGACGACCCTGCTGTGGTGGCGGCCTACCTCGGCACCGTCGCGCAGCATCCGTGACCACCACCCGACCAGCGGAAGCCGCACGGCCGAAACCCGCATTGAGCCTTGCCGGAGTAGACGCCGGATACTTCGGCGTGCCAGTGGTGCGCGGCCTCAACCTTGAAGTCGTGCCCGGTGAGATCGTCGCGGTTCTCGGGCCCAACGGCGCGGGCAAGACCACAACTCTGCGAACCGTCTCGGGGCTGCTCCCCCTGCTCGGCGGGACCATAGAGGTGCTCGGAGAGCCGACCGACAGCCGTCGCCCCCATCATCTGCCTCGCCGGGGAGTGTGCCACGTTGCCGACGACCGTTCGCTGTTCGAGGGGTTGACCGTGCGCGAGAACCTTCGCCTGGCACCCGGACTGCGTCGCCGACACCGCGCCGCCGCCTACGAACGCGCGGTTGACATCTTCGCTGCCCTCGCCCCCCTGATGGATCGGCAGACGGGCCTGCTGTCAGGGGGCGAACAGCAGATGCTGGCCCTGGCCCGAGCGATCGTCAGCGGGCCCCGCCTGCTGCTGCTCGACGAGCTGAGCCTGGGACTCGCGCCGGTGATCGTCGAGGAGATACTGCCCGTCGTGCGCCGCGTCGCCGATGAGGAGAACACGGCGATCGTCATGGTCGAACAACATGTCCAGCTGGCTCTGCAACTCGCCGACCGAGCCGTGGTCATGGCCAAGGGGTCGATCGTGCTGGAAGGGGACGCCGCCGATCTTCGCGCCGACGTGTCCGCAATCCAGGCCAGCTATCTGAGCTAGCCGCCCGCTACCAGGTGCCGTCGGCGGCATCGGCCCTCAGCGTGCAAGCCAGGAGCCGTGAGCACCGTAGGGAACCCGCCGTGGCGTGAACACCCGTGCCACCGGCGGTCCGCTGAAGTTCTGAGCATCGATGATGCGCAGTTCGCTGCGGTCCTTGGTCGGGTCGTAGGTGAACAGCATCGCCCAGCCGTCGTCCTCGGCCGAATCAGCTTCGCGCGGAACGAAGAGCGCCTCGCCTCCCGTCACAGGTCCCAGGTCGTGCACCTCGACTGCACCGCTCGTCAAGTCGTACTTGTAGATCTCGGTGCCCATCTCAGGATTGTGGGGGTTGTTGCCGAGTTGCATCGTGTAGCCGTAGCGGGCAGGCAGGCCCAGACGGCGATCATCGACACGGGCGAAGTCGGATTTGCGTGAGTCGATCTCAACTTCGGAAACAGTGCCCGCGCTCAGATCGATCGTCCAACGCCACAGCGACGCCTTAGCCGAGATGTCGTCGAAGCCACCCCTCATCGCCCGCTCCGCGCGGCATACGGTCAACACGATGCGGTCATCCTCTTCATGCGAGTTGACCGGGTGGAACACATAACACGGTTCAATGTCGAACCAAACCACATCGGCATCGGTGCCGGTGCGGGGCATCACTCCGAGGCGAGCACCGTTGTCGGGATTCCAATAGAACGGACTCTCGCCCTTGATGGCCAGTTCCAGATCGAAACAGACCGGAAGGTCCATCCACACGACATAGTTCTCAGTGATGTTGAAATCGTGCATCATCACACCGGTCGGCAGTGTGATCGGTTCGCTCTGCACCAACTCCCCGCCAGCCGAGAAACGGTAGTAGCGCAGGTACTCCGGTCCCAGAACGTTGTACCCGAACGCCAACATCTCACCGGTCGTCGGACAGATCTTCGGGTGGGCGGTGAACGCGCCGGCGAGGCGGTCACCAAACGTCTGCACACCGACCGTGTTGAGCTGTGTGTCGATCTCCCAGGGATAGTGGACTTCCTCGAGCGCCAGGATCCGCCCCGCGTGCGCCACGACATGGGTGTTGGCGGGCGAAGCAACCGGGTCCAGCGACACGCTCGTCCCGCCCGCCTCAAAGTACGGTGTGCGCACATAGCGATTGCGGTAGGACGCCCGGCCCTCGTCCAGGTCGATCGCGTGGATCATCCCGTGACCGAAGAACCAGTGGTCGCTCTCTCCGTTGACGGGGTTGAATCCGTTGCGCAGATACAGACCGTTGAGCTCTTCGGGGATCGTCCCCTCGACCTCCAGGTCGCCGATGTCCAGTTCATCGGTGACCGGCGCGAAGTTGCCGTTCAGGTGCCATCGGGGATCGGCCTCGGCGGTGCTGACGGAGCTAGTGGAGCGGTCGTCTTCGGTGATAGTCATGTTGTCCCTCAATTCGAATCGGCTTGTCAATCCTAGACCATTGGGTTAACACTGTTAAGTGACTCAGGAAATTCGCGGGAAACGGAGTTGTTAGAGTGCCCAGAGTGCCGAAGTCGCAACCCATCCGCGTACTGATCGCCTTGACAGCGATGGCCCTGCTCCTCGCCGCTTGCAGCGAACCATTGGACGACAGCTCCGGCACCGACAGTCCCAACACTTCGGCAAGCTCCGGTTCCGACGACACCGACTCCGAGCGCAACGCCGACCCGACACCGACAACGGACGGCGACCTGGCACCTGCACCGGACAGCGAATCCGCGAGCGATGCTGGGACCGACAGCGGAAGTGACACCGACGCCGGCCCAGACGACGACACCGCCACGGCCCAAGGTGCCCAACCCGAAGCTGACCCGGTCCCCGACGACGGCAGCATTGTCTGGCAACACCGGGGCGAACCCTGGTTCCTGGGCACGATCCCCTCCACGGCGGTCGCCGCCGACACGAGTCTGGAACCAATAAAGATCGGCATGATCAACCAGGAGGATACGCCCATCGGCTCGTTCCCCGAAGTGCGCTTCGCGGCCGAAGCTGCCATCAACTGGATCAACGCCGAACTCGGCGGGGTCGATGGCCACCCCCTGGAGTTTCACTGGTGCATAACCCCGTTCAGCCCCGAACAGTCCCAGGTCTGCGCCCAGGAAATGGTGCAGGAAGGGGTGGTCGCCCTGGTTGGCGGGATCAACGTGATGAGTCAGGCGTCGTTCCCGATCCTCGAGCAGAACGGCATTGGAGTCGTCGGCGGAATCCCCGCGGGACTCACCGAACAACGCAGCGCATACAGTTTCACCTTCTCCGGCGGATCGGCGGGCGGTCTCGCCGCGTTCATGAAACATGCGGCTGACAACGGCGCTGAGAAGGCCGTGATCGCCTACGGCGAGTTCGACGCCTTCGAGGTGGCCGCAGCCGACTACGGGGCGGTCGTTGGCGAACACCTCGGGATCGACGTGAAGCTGGTGCGGTTCCCGGTGATCGCCGCAGACTTCCTGCCGGTCCTGAACCAAGCCATCGAGTTCGAAGCCGACGCAGTGGTGATCGCCGCCGCAGACAGCTCCTGTGTGAGCATCATGGACACCTTCAAAGAACTCGAGATCGACGCCCAGCTCTACCTGGTCGGAGCATGCGCCGCTGATCATGTGATCGAAGCCGCAGACGGCGCCAACATCGGCGTGGTGTTCAACTCCGAGGGTCCCCCCGACGACGATGACATTGAGGGCACGCTGTTCGACGAAGCCACCAACCGGTACAACACCGGGCCAGCCCAGGCCGCCGGAACCGTCGGGTTCAGGGGAATGATGAACCTCTACGGCGTACTCGTGGAGCTCGGTGCCGATCAGATCAACAGCGAGGCGATCATCGACAGGCTTCGCCAATCCGTCGACCACGAGAGTTTCTGGGGCCACCCCTACACCTGCGACGGCCGACAGGTGCCCGGACTGCCGGCCCTGTGCGCCCCGCAACAGACCCTGTTCGAGATGGAATCCGTCGGCGAGGTCGAGTATGTGAGCGGCTGGATCGACACAGCCGAACTGTTCGCCGCCAGCGGTGCGGGCTCGTAACCCCAACATGTCGGACTGTCAGCCGCGGCGATCCCGGCGTCTGTCGTAGCGGGCTGGTAGACCCGATGGCGTGAGCGGACACCTCTCCAACCTGTTGCTCGGCCTCGGGAGCGGAGCGGTGATCGCTGCGTTAGCGGTCGGCGTGGTGGTCACGCACAGAGCCAGCAACGTGATCAACTTCGCCCACGGTGCACTCGGCACCTACCTGGCTCTCGTCTACTACGAGTTCCGGGCAAGCGGAGAGATCGTACAACCGCTGCTGATCCCGTTCGTGCCCGAGCGGTTCGGACTCCTGGCGCGCCCCACGGTGGCCAGCGCCTTCGCCATAGTGATGGTGCTGGCCGCAATCGTGGGCGCGCTCTGCTACCTGCTGATATTTCGTCCCTTGAGACTGGCACCACCGCTCGCTCGAATCGTTGCATCGCTGGGACTGATGACCTACCTGATCGGCATGATGGCGCTGCGCTTCTCAACCCTGTCGTCCGCAACCCTCAACCTCGACGGTCCGCTGCCGACCGACATCGTGGAGATCGCAGGCGTCCGCAACATCGCCGACCGCTACTGGTTGTCTGTCATCGTGGTGCTTGCATCGTTGGGCGTATGGGCGCTCTATCGATTCAGCAACTTCGGACTGTCGACCAGAGCGAGCGCCGAGAGCGAGACCGGGGCTGTGCTGGTCGGGATCTCCGCTGATCGGATCGGTGTCGTCAACTGGATGTTGGCCACGACGCTGGCCGGCGCAGCAATGATTCTTGCCGCGCCGATCACGAGAATAGAACCGACCACAACACCGCTGCTGATCGTCGCCGCCCTCGGTGCCGCACTGCTGGGCCGATTCCGATCAATCGGTGTGAGTGCCGCTGCCGGATTCGGGATAGGGATGCTGCAATCCGAACTGCTTCACGCACAGTCGGAGTGGGACTGGTTGCCGGCGATCGGCTTGCAGCAGGGCTTGCCCTTCGTCCTGGTGATGCTGACCCTGACAATGCGCGGTGACCGCCGGATCCAGCGGGGTGAGTTGCGATCGAACATCACCCCTCCCACCGCGCCAGAACCTCGCCTGGCTATGCCGATCACGGCCCTCGTGGTGCTGAGCGGTGGCGTCGCACTGTTCCTGCTCGGCTCGCAGTGGCGACTCGGTATCATGCTCTCAGCCATCGCCGCGGTGATAACCCTGTCGGTTATCGTGCTCACAGGCTTCGTCGGTCAGATCTCCCTGGCGACTTTCGCGTTGGCGGGAATCGCGGCTTTCAGCATGGTACGCGCACAGGACGAACTCGGCCTCGGGTTTCCCGTCGCGCCCCTGCTGGGCGTGGCGGTTGCTGTGACGCTCGGAACCATTGCCGGTCTACCGGCGATACGCATACGTGGACTGACCCTGGCGATCGCCTCGCTCGCTGCTGCGGTCGCGGTAGAGGAACTGGTGTTCAAATGGCGCTGGTTCACCGGGGGGCTCGGGGGCTCTGTCGTCGAACCCGCTCAGCTCGCGGGCCTCGACTTCAACATCCAAGCGATCGGCGCGGACTACCCGAGGGCCGCATTCGGAGTGCTCACGCTGGTGGTGCTGGCCGGGTCGATGTGGCTCGTCGTCAACCTCAGGCGCAGCGCAACGGGACGCCAATGGCTGGCAGTGAGGGCCAACGAACGAGCCGCTGAGGCAATCGGCATATCCGCGGTACGAGTCAAGCTGAGCGCCAACGCAGTGGCCGCCCTGCTCGCCGGTGTCGGCGGGACGCTATTGGCCTACCAGCAGCAATTCGTGTCGGCTGCGTCTTTCGGTGCTCTGGACTCCCTGGTCGTCGTGGCGATCGCCTACTTGAGCGGGATCGCCGCGCCGGTTGCCGCGCTCGTAGCAGGGGCAATCACCGAGGGCGGGCTGTTGACAGTCACCCTCGACCAGTTCAACGACGATGCCTCCAGCTACCAGTTCGCCCTCAACGGCCTGCTGTTGATGGTCGTAGCGATCAGGTTCCCGTCTGGGATCACGGGTGCACGGCAGAAGACGACCACGACGCCAGGCAGAGCCGAAGAAATTGGGGCAAGAATATGATGGTGCGCAAATGAGCGTAGAAACACCCAAAGCAGTGCTGAGCGCTGACGCAATCGTGGGTGAGGCGCTCGCAATGGTGCGAACCTCGGGGCTTCAAGCACTGTCAATGCGCACACTTGGGGCACGCATGGGTGTGACCGCCCCGGCGTTCTACGCCTATTTCAGTTCCCGCGACGAGCTGTTGCGGGCCTGCGCACAGGTCGGCTACGACGAACTCGCCACCCGGTTCGCCGCGGTTCCAACCGGCAGGACCATTGAGATGCTCCGCCGATCGAGCTTGGCCTATGTGCAGATGTCGATCGACGAGCCGCAACTGTTCGAGCTCATGTTCCTTTACAGCCCCGACTCCCTCGGAGTCGGCAGCGTCATCGAACACAGTGGAGCCACAGCTGTGTTCGATGCAATGGTCGACCAACTACGCCAGGCGATCACTGAGGGCGATCTGGAACCTGCCGAACCGCTCGACTACGCGATGGCACTGTGGGCAGCCGTGCACGGTGTCGCCACAGTTGCCGGCATGACCCCTGGTCTCGATGCGAAAGGCCTCGTCGAACGTGTTTTCGACGGACTCATCGCCGGATGGTCACCCCGACCCGATCGGAACGAACTGTAGTATCGAGGTGCAACACTCCGACTGCGGCGGCGGTGGAGCACACCTCCTCCCCCAAAGGATGCGCACCACCGCCCCGCGCTCACGGGACCCGTGGGCCCCAGAACTCGCAGACCAAACCGACGTGTGACGGATGCAACATGTTGGGCCACAATGGCCCCATCGTCAAGCGAGATCGCGCGCGCCGATGTCAGGCGAGGTTATTGAGGTCGACGAGACGACACGAAACCTCGGGTTCAGTCGCTGGTCTCACGAAGCGAGCACCCATCACACCGTGGTCGTGGGTGACCGGTTCGATCCAGTTGGGGACGCCGGGATCGGAATGGGCGACGACAATGCGCACGATGGAACCGTCGCGCACTGCGTTCTCCTTGTCGATGTACCCCTCACCGGTCGCGTAGTTGGCGAGATTCTCCATCCAGTGATTGCACAACTGGAAGTTCCAATGCTGTGTCTGCGGTTCATCGAACTCGATGACGAGAGCCTTCCCCTGCGGGACTCGCCAATAGCCGAACTCGAAGATGCGGTCGTCGGGGGAGCCGCCGATGCGCTCGTACCACTCCTTGGTGTAATGGGTCTGGTTCTCGCGAGTGAGCAGGTCACGGGTCCATCCGCCGTAGTCGGATTGCAATCCCAAGACGAGTTGAGCCGCAACGGCGAGCCGCACGGCCATGTCCTCAGGCTCGGGAGTGAGCGGTCGGGGGTGCTCGTCGAGGCATTGGATCTGCAGACGTGGCCGCGTCTGGGTCGTCCGGTCCTCGTAGACCACCCGGCCCATCAGTTCACGGGTGGTCGGTGCCATCGACATCCAAGCCGACCCGTCCGTGGGTTCTTCGACCGACAAGACGAAATCGACGGTGCCGTCTGCGTCGGCGAAGTCGCTCAGATACGCGGTGTGGGGGGTGAGCGCCATGTTGGGGTTGAAGACCTCCAGTTGGTCTTCGGCATCAAGACCGATGGCCGTTGCCCCGACATCTTCCGGCACCGGCGGACTCCATGCCGACAAATGGGTGTAGACATCTCCCGCCGTGCCCGTTATCCGGTAGCGGTACTGAGGGTTGACGGCTTGGACGATGTGGTCCTGGTTGGGTGACTGCACGCCCATGCCTCCCTGCATGGGCGGCGGAATGATCCCAATTCGTTGCGGTCTGGTTCCGGGAGTCCTTTGTTCGATCACTCGGGCGTTGGCCATCAACATCATCCGGGTCAGGTATCGAAATCCCTCGACTCGATCCTGCGGGTCGCCATCGGGGGTCTCCCTCACAACGATCCTGCCTGCAGCCTTCAGCGTGTCGCAGAAATCCTCCCACGCCCGTCCGTCGAGCAATCTTGCTCTGCGCTCATCGTCTATCTCACTCACTCTTGCCCCCGGCCGCTGATGGTTCATGTCTCACTGCGCCAGAGCATCGCGGAGAAACCGGCACGGCGACAAAACCGCCCGAACCCTGCTCGTGGCACGACCTTGGCCAACAGCGGTGAACTCGAGCTGTGATCACTCGACTGATTGCGGGCGCTCTCCCGAACTGGCCAGTTGGGGCTCGTCCGTTTCCGCCACATCTGTCGCCCACGCGACAGCGCTGTAGTGTGGGTTTGTGGGACCGTGGTTACTGGCGATCGCGATGGCCTTGGCGCATGGGCTGCTGGCCGTCTTCCTGGTCTTCGGTGCACCGGTAGCAGCACGCAAACCCTTGGTGATGCGCTGGTACCTCGCCATGCTGGTGCCGACCGCCGCGGTGAACATCTTGTCGATGCCGTGTCCGTTGACGGTCTGGGAGAAGTACTTCTGGCGCCACGCCGGCGAGACCCCCTACCGGGGAGGTTTCATCTCGCACTATTTCGTGGAGCCCTTCCACTCCCCCGGCCTGACCTCCGGAGGCGAGACCGCTCTCCTGATCGCAATGGTGCTCTGGTGTCTCCCCTGGCTCGCATACTCCGCGGTGAACCGCCTGCGTCGGCCAAGCAACTCAGCGACAAACGAGCCAGACACCAACGCTGAGGTCCTCGAAGCCAGCAATCACTGAGACTCACCCAAGCCCCACCCAACAGGTCGTTCGGGCATGAATCGCTCCGACAGGGCGTTGCGCAGGAAGGCGAGTTGGAGGTTCATCAGGTTCTCGGCTACTTCTTCCTGGGGGGTCATGTGGGTGACGCCAGACAGGGGGAGCACGGTGTGGGGGCGACCGGCTTCCAGCAGGGCGCGGGACAGTCGCAGGGTGTGGGCGGCGACCACATTGTCGTCGGCCAGGCCGTGGATCAGCAGCAGCGGCGGGACCCCATTCGCATCGTTGACCTGTGCGGCGTCGAAGAGGACGTTGCTGCACTCGTAGTTCTCAGGTTCAGTCGCGGGTTGACCCAGATAGCGCTCCGTGTAATGGGTGTCGTACAGCCGCCAGTCAGTCACCGGTGCGCCCGCGACAGCTGCGTGGAACACATCGGGACGGCGCAGCACGGCCAACGCCGCCAGATAGCCACCGAACGACCAACCCCGAATCGCCACGCGGTCGAGGTCGAGACGGGGATTCAACTCGGCCATCGCCTTCAGTGCGTCGATCTGATCGTCGAGCACCGGGCCCGCCAGATCGCCTCGCACCTCTCGCTCAAAGGTCGGTCCCCGACCCGGCGTGCCGCGGCCATCGGTCACAAGCACGGCGAAGCCCTGATCCGCGAACCATTGCGAAACGTAGAACAGCGACCGAGCCTGCTGCACCCGCTGCGCGTGGGGGCCACCGTAGGGGTCGAGCAGCACCGGCAATTTCGTATCCGATTCCGCTTCTGAACACTCGTTCGGCAACAGCAGGGCAGCCGCCAGTTCACGTTCACCGAGACGGTGCAATGAAACATTGAGATCGATATCAGGCGCCTCGCTACGGCTGGCGATCCGCGACACAGCACGCCCGCGATGACGAACCTCGACCCCTACACCATGATGGGCCGGACCGCGGTTCACCCGCACCTCGGTCGCACCGCCGACCACCGCGCCCTTGATGCCCGGTGTGTTGTCCCACCAGCGAAGTTCGCCGTTCCAGCCGACCGTCGCAACCTGAACGGAAGTCGGCTCCCGACAAGCTGTGATCACGATGCCTTCGTCGCCGACATCGATCACGCTTCGCACCTGCACCCCGTCGCCGGTCAACGCCGCGCCGTCGACACACAGACGCCGAGCCGGCGCCCGATCCTCAACCGTGACGAGCCGCTCGCTGTGGAGCACGGGAGTTCCGGCGATCAACTCAACCCAATGCTCATCGACCACCTGGTGGCGCAGGGAGCACTCCCCGGTGAGCGGGTCAGCGTCCAGCACGCCGAGAATGCGCTGATCTCGGCTCTGCACGGTCAGCAGGATGCCGCTATCGGTCCAATCCGCTCTTGCCAGATACTCCCAGAGTGTGTTGCCTTCACCAGGCACAATCTGAACCGCGGAAACACCCGACACACTGCTATCACCGGGCACAACCTGAGCCTGGCGGGGTCTCCAGTTCACGTCGACGCGGCTGTTGTCGAGACCGATAATGGCCAGAGCCACGTCGGCGTTGGCGCTACCGGCTGCCGGGTAGCGAACCTGTGTCGGCGACTCCTGCGGGTTGACCGGCGCGCTGATCCACCAGGTATCGACCGGTGCCACGTCAACTCTCTGGACCAACAGCGCATCGCTGGCCGGCCCCCACCAGAACCCCCGAGTTCTGCCCATCTCCTCAGCCGCGACGAACTCCGCCGATCCCCACGAAACTGTCTCATCCGGTTCGCCGATCAGCAGACGGTCTCCCGTGTCGGTCACCATCCGAAGATCACTACCCGCTACATAGGCAACCTTTGTGGTGTCGGGCGAAAGCCTCGGATCGAAAGCACCTCCGGCGGTGTCGAGCACGCTCACCTCGCCACTGAGCAGATCCACACGAGCAATCTGCGATCCGACAGCAAAGACCGCGACCGTCAGATCGCGGTCGGCATCATAGGAAACGATTCCTTCGGCTGATTCCCGGGCGCGCTCGCGACGAACCCGTTCCGCGGCGGGGAGATCAGATCGATCCGAGCCGAACTCAGCAGCGTCAACCACGACTCGCTCGGTGCCGTTCGCCACATCGAGCATCCACAGTGAATTGACCGAGTCGGTCGGTCCGCTCGAACGCAGAAAGACGACCCGCTCACCATCGGAAGAGACCCGGATGTTGCGGGGAGCTCCGAGCGTGAAACCCCGAGTCAGCGCATGGCGTCGAGGAAAGGACCCTTGGCCGGTTACCGGTGTTGAACTCACCTGCGTATCCTTGCGGATGCAGACGCCAATCACACGGAGACATCATGGAGCAACACCAAGGAACAGTCCGCTGGGGCATCTCATCCACCGGCAGTATCGCCGCCCAGTTCGCTGACGCGTTCAGCAGAGCCGAGGGCGGGAGGCTTGTGGCCGTCGGTTCAAGAACGCAGGACAATGCCTCGCAGTTCGCGGCCACCCATCAAATCCCCCGCGCACACCGCAGCAACGCCGACCTTGCAGCGGACCCCGAAGTCGACGTCGTCTATGTGGCCAGCGTGCAACCGAGCCATGTACACGACACCGTCATGTTCCTCGAAGCAGGCAAGCACGTGCTTGTTGAGAAGCCGATCGCCCTCAACGTCGCTGAGGTCGATCGCATGACCGCAGCCGCACAGGCAAACGACCGTTTTTTGATGGAAGCAATGTGGATGCGTTTCAACCCCGCGCACATCGAGGCAGTCAAGCGAATCAAAGACGGCGCCATAGGCGAGGTCCGGCGCATCCACGCCGACTTCTCGTTCGCCATGCCCTACGACCCCGCCCACCGGCTCTGGAACCTCGACACCGGCGGCGGCGCGCTCTTGGACCTCGGCGTCTACCCGCTCACGTTCGCCTGGTGGATCCTCGGCGAACCCGCCTCGATCACCGCGGCAGGGCTCGTCGCCGACAGCGGCGTCGACGCGGAGACGACACTGTTGTGCAGCTGGGACAATGGAGCCACAGCGACTCTGACATGCGGTATCGATGTGCCCGGAACCCTCACCGCACGGGTTGAGGGGACGGACGGATTCGTCGAGTTCCCGACACCGGCACACGCCACCGACACCGTCACTGTGCAGAGCGGGCACGAGCGTGAGGAGATCAAGGAAACACCTCCGTCGTTGCACTATCAGACAGCCGAAGTCCACCGTTGCCTCGCCGCCGGTGAACAACAGAGCCCACAGATGCCCTGGGCCACCAGCCGCGCAATGATCGCCGCTTGCGACGGGGTGCGCTCCCAACTCGGCGTCCGCTACCCGAGCGACTGAGGACTTCCGGCGTATACCACCTGGATCACTTCGAACTCAGAATCCGCAATCATTACGCCTCGGCCTGCAATGTTGGGAAGTTCGAGCCGCGCGGGGAGGGAAGCACCGAGGAGGTCACCGTCGATCGGGTCGGGTTTCAACAAGATCCCGACCCTTGACGAACGGATCTCAGCGGCCCAATGGCCGTATGCCGACCGATATCGGTCTGGCCGCGCAGATGCCACAATGTGAACTCCGGGCGGCGGCGAGGCCACCAGAGCCGCGAGATGACCATCGGGGTCGGCGACGTTCAGACAATCATCGATCAACACGATCATCGGACCCGACGAAACCACCTCGCTCAAGGATTCGAGCCCGAGAAGGTCGCGCCCCACACGAGCAGCGAGTTCGTTCTCTGACTGTGACCCCTCGCCGACAATCACACAGCGCTCACCACAGACCGCGGCAATCGCTGCCAGCGCGTTGGTCCGCCCAGAACGCGCAGGACCCAGAATCAACGCGTGTTCGCCACGATGAAGCCGCAACGGACTCAAGTCGAGGTCACGGTCCCCTACCGCCACAAGCAGATCAGTAGTGGCCGCCCCAACCTCGCCAGCTGCTCCAGCATCGCTCGCGACAACCACCGAAGCGAGCACTCCAACCTCATGGGGCGCGACAGAGGGAGGCGCGCAATCCTTACGAGCCAGCACAGACGCCGAAAGGCTGGGCGCATCCAAAATCACCTGGGCAACCGTGTGATCACAGGCGCGCAGCACTCGTCCACTCGGGAACGCTTCCGTCGATTCCTTGACCCCGAACCGCAGCGCATCAGAGGGGTCCCCCACCCGGTGAATCAGAACCATGCCGACAGTTGCAGCCATCGCCGGAGGCAGGTCGGCCCCACGGCGAAGCGAAACGGCCACCGTCACCCCGACGGAGGGCCCGTCAGCCCAGATACGTTCCAGCGCTTCATGTACCGCCTGCTCCCGAACCGGGTCGTGGGCTCGATTCAGGCCACCCAGATCGTCGATCACCAACAGAATCCGCCCCGCCACCTGCTCGTCAGCACGGCGGCGCACGATCTCTTCGTCCAACCAGCGAAGCAACCGCACACGCAGTTCCTTGGCGGTGGGAACAACAACGGTTCCACAATGCGCCAGAGCGGCCAGCGGGCTGAGTCCGCCAGAATCATGGTCAATGACATACACATTGGGAGCTTCGTCTCCGGCGCAACGAGTCACCTCCAACGCCGCGGTCCCGAGCGTGGTCGTAGCGCCCGCACCCGGAGCGGCAACCACCACCAAATGACCATCATCGAGGGTCCAGCCAGACACCGACTGTCGCTGCTGATCGGGCTCGTCCACCAACAGCCAACCCGACGGTTCGCACCCGTCGGCCACGTCGCTGAGCTCCGCCCGGCAGACGTCGCTCGGCAGCGCAGGAGGCCATGGTGAACGCGGTGCCACACCTCCAGCACGGGCGTGCGCAGCACGGACAGTCTCTACCAATCGTTCCAGGTCAGTCGGACCGCCGAGTTCGTCCAATACCTCCTCACCACCGCGCACACAGACACTGGCCTCTCTTGTCGAACGCCCGGTCGACAACGCCGACTGAAACGGGATGACCTCACCGGGGCCGAATCGGGCAATCGCTCTGCCGGGCCGACTGCGGGGTATTCCAGCCGCGTCAGTGGCATCAATGATGTCAACCGATTCGCGGGGATCGCTGACGCGCAGCGCTATCCGGCAAGTTGCGTTGGCACGAATGTCGTCGGTCACCACACCCGCCGGCCGTTGCGTGGCGAGCACCATGTGGACGCCGAGGCTGCGGCCCCGCTGTGCAATGCCGACGAGCGAGTTCAAGAAATCGGGAAGGTCCGCTGCCAGCGAAGCAAACTCATCGACCACCACCAACAACCGCGGCAACGGCTCCCACGACGGCCGTTCTCCCTGAAACGCCGCGCTCCGAGACCGAAATGCGGTTATGTCCTCAGCCCCAACCTCGCGTAAGCGATGCTCCCGGTAACGCAGCTCAGCTTCCAGACAGCGCAGAGCGCGGGCACCGAGCTGCTCGTCGAGATCAGTTACCAGCCCGGCCACATGAGGCAGTTCGGCACAACAGTCGAACGCTGCGCCGCCCTTGTAGTCCACCAGCACCATCGCCAAGTGGTCCGGATCGGCCAGAGCCGCGAGGCCCGCGACAAGCGACCGGAGCAACTCCGACTTTCCCGAACCGGTCGTGCCCCCGACCAGCACATGAGGACCGTCAGCGATCAGATCCAGCACCACCGGACCTTGCGCATCCGCACCGATCGGCACAGCCAGATCGGTAGTGCCGCTGCTGCGTCGCCAGTGGCGCAGAATCTCGTCGTGGTCATCGCCACTCACACCGAGCAACCCCAACAGACCGCACGCTACCGGAACCCCGGCACCGACCAGTGGCAGTTCAGGATCGTCAAGACGGGCCAATCGACGGGCGGCCCGCTGAGCCACCGAATCCTCAATGCCCCATCCCAGCACGCGTTGCCCACCGCCATGCCGACGGGGATCGACTATCTCCACGAGACCCGATCCATCCGCGGTCACCACCAGATCACAGCCCGCCGGAAGGCGGTGAGCGTCGTCGACCAGGACGATCGCCGCGGTCCGCTCGCTGCTGAGAAGCCGACGACCGACCGTCGACCGGCCCTGGAACGGGTCTGCTCCGTCGATGACTGCGAGAATTGCACGATCAGCAACCACCGCCAGCAGGGCATCGGCGGCACCGACCTCGACTGTTGAGACCACAGTCGCACCCCTCCGGGCCGTGACGTGATCAGCAGTATGGGGAAGCCAACGACACCAGTCCCAGACAGCCGTGTCATCGGCACCGACCGCCACCGCCAAGTCGGCTGGCCCGTGATGCACCGCTGCCTGCAGCACAAGAGCCCTCGCGATGGCAACCGCAGCGCCGCGCTCACCCACCAGACCGACGACTCTGCCCGGTGAGAGGGCCACCTCGACCGCGACGTCGCTCATCGGCGGCAGACTCGCCAAGAGTGCCAAGGCGCTGTCGGCCGGTGGTTCGCCCCCGGCGGTGATGAGCGCCGGCGAGAACGCTTCGTCGACCATACCGATGGCAACACGGAAGGCATCGGCATGGCCTGGTCGACGCTCCCAACAATGCACCGAAGGACCCTCGGCCCGCCTCACAACCTCAGCAGGATCAGGATGCAATGCCCGCCGCCGCCCCATCTCCGCGACCCGACTCACCGGCAACGCCGCCGCCAAGCACGCCAACTGCTCGTCGAGTTCGGCCAGCGCGCGCCGATGATCTCGCCGATTACGCCGTCGACGCTCCCACCAGGTCCCGATCGTGATCACCGGCCCGAGCGCCGCGAAGACCGCGAACATCGGACTCAACAAAAGTGCGATCACCAGACCCGCGATGATCGGCAGCACGATCCCCGCCACAGACAATGCCTCGTTCTTAGCCGGCTCGGGCGCTTCACAAGGCGCGTCGAGTCCGGGAGGATCCACATCAGGAAGCTGACGAGGCGGGCGGTTGAAAGGGATCGTGCCGCCAGAAGCACCCAGTGCGGAGGTGACCGCCACTGGTCGATCGTCTACGGCGGTGCGCACCGCCAAGCGGGTGGCGCCGACGCGCACAGTCCCGCCGACGGGAAGTGCCGCCCAGATGCCCGGAGGCACCGCATGTCCGTCAACGGAGGTGCCGTTGCGTGATCTGTGGTCGATGATCTCGTTGACCGAGATGCTGCAGTGACTTCCCGAGACGGCCGGGTCGTCAAGTTGCACTTCGGCACGGGGACCGCGCCCGACCAAGACCATCCCCGATACAGGCAACGGGTAGGCCACACCGGCCCGGACGCCGCCGACAATGGCGAGCGTCCGGGCGGTGGGGGTGGCTGAGATCTGGTCCGGCGCTGTCTGCAACACCGAACCTTCACAGAGAGCAACAGACGACAATGGTGCGTCGAGGCTCAGAAGTTGTCCGTCAAGAATCGCAGGTCCAGAGACTCCAAGCGCGGATAGCAGGTCTTCAACCGGTGCGTTCAGGTCGCCGATCTCAAGATCGGCTACACGTTCGCCGATTTCGGAACAGTGAACGATTCGCACATCGAGCCTCCCGTGCAGACAGTCGAGCCAACCAGACCCTCCTCCGACTCAGACTGTGTCGAGCGCGCTGACACCGGCCTGAAGCTCTCGAGTGATGAACGAGGAGTGCTCGCCGAGCGCCTCCGCCAGGTTCATCAGGTTCGGCCGGAACTCCGTGTTCCAGAGTTGATGGAAGCGGTCGGCCCGGTTGCCCTGCCAGGTGGTGCCCTCGAGCCCGGATTGAATCGCCCGGATCACGTCCTGCACTGCCTGCTGTTGCCGAGCAAAGTTGCCGGCCAACTGTTCCATCTGTGACTTGCTCATTACCAGCATGTCGCCCGCCATGTCTGTCCTCCTTGGTCATTCGGTTCAAAAGGGGGAAATTGGACCGGGGAAGTCCGCCGAACTAGAGGATCGCAGATATCAGCTTGAAAAGCAATCTAATTCTACAATAAATATTAAATTAGCTGTAAAGAAGACGTGTGCTCAGCCCGACAGTTCACGCTTGACCGCTCCGAGGGGATCCGCCTTGAAGGCTTGCACCGATGCTTGGTGCGCGGCGAGCGCCTGAAACTCCTGACCGGCACGCATAGCGGCACGGCCGCCCTCCACGTCGAACTGGCGATGAACCATGCGCTTGTGAAGCTGAGCAAGATCCGTGGGGACCTGGGCGATCCGCTCCGCAACAGCGAGCACCGCAGCTTCGAGCTCGTCGGCCGCATATGCTCGGTTAGCCCAACCGATCCTGGCAGCTTCCATCCCGTCGATCGCATCGCCCGTCAGCATCACCTCCATGGCATGGCGCAGACCCAGCAGCGGCTCGTGATACTGCCAGTCTGGCGGCGAGGCCACCCGCACCACCGGATAGGAGATCTGCGCGTCGGCCGCCACGTAGACCAGGTCACAGGCCGATGCCAGCTCGGTCGCTCCGGCCATGGCGTAACCGTGCACCTGGGCGATCACGGGCTTCGCCAGATCCCAGATCGAGAACCAGCCGTCAGTCGCCTGGCGGCTCCAGGCCCCGTCACCGGGTGCGGAATGATACGGCGTGTCGTCCATCAACGGGCTGGCAAGGTCATAGCCCGACGAGAAACAGACACCGGCACCACGGACAATCGACACATGCACGTCGGGATCGTGGTCGTGCTCCTGCAACGCCGCGAACAACTCGGCTCGCAATGGTGTGGAGATGGCGTTGCGCTTCTCCGGACGGTTCAACGTCACATAGCGAACATGGGTCGCCGCTCGCTCTACGGTCACCAACTCCTCACTCATCAGATCTCCTGACTCTGCGCAATCGTTGCACTAGCTGCTGCTGCAACCGTGTCCCGGCTACCGGCCATGTCGGCGGCAACTTCGAGGCCCTCATCAGAATCACTGCGCACGATCAGGCCAGTGACGCCCGCCGGTACGACCTCGTGCCAGCGGCTCCGGCACCGCTTCGCCGACCCGAACAGCGAACCGGCATCGATGTACTCGTCTGGCACCGCGGCGACCGCCTCGTCTTTGCGGTCCGCCAACCACAGATCCTGGATCCGTTGGGCAGCCTCGGGGAACCCCCGCCGGGCCATCGCCTCCTTGTGGAAGTTCTTGGACTCACTGCCCATGCCGCCCACATACATACCCGTCAGGGGTTTCTTCGCCTCGATTGCGGCTTTCACATCGCTGGTGATCTCGATGGTCAACCCGCCCATGATGTCGAAGTCATCAGGTCGACCGCCTCGGCGAGTCCAACCCCGCTCAAGATTGGGTCCGTGGACCTCCCATCCGTCGGACCCGTATCCCATCGGCAGCCATCCGTCGCACACCTCCGCGGCGAGCGCAGTATTGAGCGGCGCACCCGCGGCGATCCAGATCTCGATGCTTCCCGCTGGGTGCAGGATCGACTTGAGCGCCTTGCCCTGCCCGATCGCGCCCGGCCCCTCATAGGGCAATGAGATCTCGGTGCCGTCGTGGCTCACCGGCCCCTCGCGGGCGATGACCTTGCGCATGATCGCCACATAGTCACGGAGCCTGTTGACCGGCGACCCCCACGGCTGGCCGTACCAGCCCTCCACTATCTGTGGGCCCGAAACCCCCAGTCCGACTATGACCCGGCCTCCGCCCGCCATGGCGTCGATCGTCATGGCCTGCATGGCAGTGGCCGCCGGGGTGCGGGCCGCCAGTTGCACAACCCCGGTCGCCAGCTTGATCCTGCTGGTGTGGGCGGCCAGAAAAGCGAGCGGAGTCAGAGCATCGGAGCCGTACGCCTCAGCGGTCCAGACCGAGTGATAGCCGAGCCGTTCGACGAACTGCACCCGCTCAACGGGCACCTCGAGATGCGCAGCACGATAAAGGTCGAGTCCCAGACCGAGTTTCACTCTGCTCGCCTCACACGCTGCTCCTCTCACAGACCGCACTACCGCCGATCCTGCGTTCCGACACTTGGTCGCTCAATAACTTACGGGCCGTGTCGATAGTGTGCGCAATTGATGCGGACGCCACCTGCAACCTCCGGCATCCGGCCCGGCACCGGTCTGCCCGTCGGGCGTCCATGACTGCACCGGACACTCTGTGGGGGCCCCGTCATCGCCCGGCGATGACCGCGCTGCTCTCGATCATCGCCATCGCCTCCTACAACAATCTGGCGGCGACCGCGGTCCTCCCCGACATAGGCGACGACCTCGGCCGCATCAACCTGTTGCCCTGGGTGATCACCATCGAGTTGCTGACATCCGCGGTTGCAGTGCTCGCTGCCGGCCCGATCGTCGACAGCGTCGGGGTCCGCAGAACCTTCCGGTTCGCCGCGGTCGCGTTCATGATCACCTCGATCATCGTCGCCGCGGCCCCGTCGATGCTCACTCTGATCGTGTCCCGAGCCGCCCAGGGAGTGTTCGCAGGCGGAGTCATGACGGTGGCCACCGCAGGAATCGGTGTTGCATTGCCGGCAGCGCTCCGACCCCGAGCATTCGCTGCCATTTCGACCGTCTGGGGTGTGATGGGCGTGGCCGGGCCCGCGGTCGCCGCTCTGCTGGTAGCAGTCGCCGATTGGCGCGCCACCTTCCTGGTCAATATTCCCGTAACCGCCGTCGCCTTGCTTTTCGGCTGGAACGCCCTGCCCGACCGTCAGAGTCCCGGCGCCGATACCAAAGCAGGGAATAAGCAGATCGACGGAGTGGGTCTCGTCCTCGTCACCATCGTCACCGCGGCCGTTCTCAGCCTCACCGCAACAACAACTTGGGTCGTGGTCGCAGGTGCCGTGACCATGCCCGTGGGCGTTGTCCTGTACCGCTTCTGGGCGCAGCACACGCCAGAACCCATCCTGCGGTTGCCCCACCTTAGTGCAGCTCGGTATCGCAGTGTCCATCTCACCTCGATGGCGGTCCTCGCAGCAGGGGTCGGGGTCAACTCGCTGCTGCCGCTGTATGTCCGTGGTGTACGTCAGCAGAGCATCACCGTCGCCGCCTTCTCGGTGCTGTACATGACCGTCGGCTGGACCGCCGGAGCCTGGCTCTCGAGTCGCCTTCAGGACCGTTGGCGGGGAGAGACGGTTAGTCTGGTGGGCTCGCTGATCGCCTTCCCGGCCACGGTGGCCGTCGCCGTGGTCATCCACACAGACGCATCTCTGCTGTTGGTGTACCTGGCGTTCGTGTGGCTCGGTGTCGGCGTCGGGACGATCACCTCCACCGGTGCCGCACTGCTCCAGAACCGCACCGAACTGGCGGAGATGGGACGCCTCAACGGCACCCACCAGTTTCTGAGGACGATCTCACTCACCATCGGCATCGCCGCGGCCGCGGCGATCACGCTCGCGGTGGTCGACCGCCGGACGGGCAACGTCGAGGCAGTGCGCGAACTGCTCAGCAACGACTCCGGGACCATCCCCGACGGCCTTGTCGACGCTTTGGCCGACGGTTACGCATGGGCCGCCACAACCGCCGCGGTCATCGCTGCGGTCACCATTCCCTCAGCCCTGCACCTGTTCCGAACCCGCCGCCACATCGACTCAGTTTCCTGAGCCTGTCACGACACAAAAGAACCATGTGCTGGGCACACCCACCGCGCCTGCCAGTGACGACCCCCCATCACTGACACGACACCAGCACACCGCTAACTCCTGGGGAACCGGCCCACAGGTTCACGCGCCGACAACCTCCAACCCGGCGGATCGTGCCGCCTGGGCTTGGCGGACATCAAACGTGAGAAAGATCGTTGACTTGCCAACCAGTAGAGCCGAAGCCACGTGCAGCGCATCGAGTGACCGGCATTGCGTCTGTTCTGCGATAACCGCGGCCCTGCCGCATGTGACTGAGTCGATATTGATGATCGCGAAGTAGGTGAGATCAGACTGGAACTGTCGCCGCGCGCCGATCAGGTCCTCTCCTTGCAGCAGTCGGGCCAGATTTCGGCGAATCTCTACCTCGGTTATCTGGCACGTCACCCTCCGCGGGTCGCCTGCGATGAGACGTTCGGCCACTTCAGAGCCTTGTTCGGAGAGGTAGCGCTTCATCAACGCGCTGCTATCGACATACAGTGTCATCGGCGAGACTCGACCCTACCGGCCACGGTCTTCGTCCAATTCCTCTAATACGCTCAGTGGCGAGGCGTACCGTGAGGCCCTCGGCAACGACCCCAGAGAAGAAGGGGGCGTGATCCATCCTTCTTCAATGCCGCGGTCAAGCGCCGATTCTTCTTCCAGTCCAATGAGTTGCGCCACCGGCCTGCCTCTGTCCGTAACGATTATTCGTTCTCCTCGGGAAGCCCTTACAACATGTTCAGACAGTCTTGCCTTGAGTTCTCGTATGCCCACGTTCATGTAGTTACTTTATCTGCTCGTATGTAACCACATCAACTGACGAGGCCGCCTCGCTCGTGTCTCCATTGACACTGATGGACCTACCACTGCTCTTTGTCGGAGACGACTTCACCCAGACCGACGTCCGCGCAGCCAACAGGGCAACCGACTGACAACGCCGAGACAGGGCCCTGTCAGCGGACCCACCCCTGCGACGGGTGCGACGGCCAACGTGCCTTCAACGCCGCTGATTGCCGACGCGGTAGCCTCAAGGGCGTGAAAGCGCTCAGGTTCAGCCGCAAGGAAGTCCGCTACGTCGCGGCCATGGCGGCATCGAGGTTGCGGCCCGGTGCGGGCGCGGGGGTCGGGCCGCTGTCACTGGTCACCGACGACGCACCCGAACTGCCGGGCGACGGATGGCACCGCGTCTGGCCCCGCCTCTCGGGCATCTGCGGCAGCGATCTGGCAACCATCGACGGACATTCGTCGCGCTACTTCGAGGACTTCGTCTCGTTCCCCTTCGTGCTCGGACATGAGATCGTCGGGGAGTTGGCCGACGGTCGTCGAGTGCTGATCGAACCGGTCCTCGGTCACGCCGCCAGAGGCTTCCCGCTGCCCTTCAAAGACGCCGCACCCGCCGATGGCAACGACTACCGGCACCTGAGGAGCGGACACCTCGAACCCGGCCTGCAGACAGGCTTCTGCGAAAGCACCGGCGGAGGCTGGGCCACCGAGTTCGTCGCGCACGAGAGCCAACTCCACGACGTTCCCGAGCAGATGAGCGACGAGACCGCGGTGACAGTTGAGCCGGTAGCCGGAGGCGTGCACGCCGCGCTGCGGGCCAGAGTCACCGACGGCGACACCGTGGCGGTGATCGGTGCCGGCCCGATGGGTCTGGTGACCGTGGCCGCGCTGCGCAACTTCACCGCGCCGGGATCGATCATGATCGGTGCCAAGTATCCAGCGCAGCGGGACCTGGCCGCCGAGTTCGGGGCTGATGTTGTGAGTTCCCCCGACGAACTCGGGCGGGCGGTGCGACGAGCCACCAGATCTTTCATGGTCGGTCCACGACTCTCCGGTGGTGCCGATGTGGTGATCGACGCGGTCGGTTCTGCAGAGACGATCACCCAGGCAATCGGCTTGTGCAGGCCGAGAGGCCGTGTGGTGCTGCTGGGAATGCCCGGAGTCGTCGATGTAGACCTCGCACCGGTGTGGCATCGAGAGACCGAACTCGTCGGCTCCTACACCTACGGCAGCGAGTCGCTGCGCGACGGACGCCGTGCAACCAGTTTCGAGCTGGCCATTGAACTCGCCGGAAAGGTGCCGTTCGACAAGATGCTGTCAGCGACCTATCCGCTGGACCGTTACCGCGACGCCCTGACGCACGCCGCCGAAGCCGGAAGTCGCGGCGCCGTCAAGATCGCCTTCGATCTCCGCACCGAAAACCGCCGCGGACTGCCGACGACCGAATGAGACCGGGAGGCGACTCGACCGGCTGAGTCGTGAGTTCGGCTCCCGCACGACAGAATAGACCGATGGCCAAGACAAACCTTGACGACGAGACAACCGCGGCGCTGACGCTCTTCAACGAGTACGTGGCCGCTGATCGCGAACGAACCCAGCGGGAGAAGAGGTTGCAGAAGGCCGAACGGGCCAAAGATGACGCCGCGGCGCTGGTCAAGAAGCTGACCAAGAGCGGGTCGTCCAAGGAACGCACCGAAGCCGAGGCCGCCTACCTCGCTGCCGCAGAGAAGTGGAAAGCGCTGCGCGACGGCAAAGAACCTCCCGCCGACCCCCAAGACGAATCCAAACCCGGAACCGAGCCGGAACCAGAAGCCGAGGCAGACGCCGAAACCGAAGCCAAGGACAAACCAGAAACCGAGCCGGAAACCGAGGCAGAGGCCAAGGACGAACCGGAAACCGAGCCGGAAACCGAGGCAGAGGCCGAGGCCGACCTCAGCGGCGAAGAGGACTCAGACAAGACACCCGACAACGACGATGACGACGACAACCGGGAATCGACAGCGAGTTAGGCTGAGCCCGTGACTACAAATTGCTGACGCGGCGACCGCCCAACTCAGTCGCCCATAGCAGCCGACGCGAAAGCGTGGAGTTCCCGCGCTGTGTCGGGACCGGCCGGCGTGTACATCACTTCGGTGACACCGGACTGCGCGGCCGCCTCCACCCGCGCACGAATCTCATCAGCGGTCCCCACCCAGGACATGCCGGCAATGGCCTCGCCGCTTGCCGCCATCACCGGCGCGTCGCGTTCAACCAGATGGGTGACATGGCCCTCCCAAACAACCAGGTGACACTCGCCGGCCGGACGTTCGGCCTCGATTCCTGCCCGCCAGTCGGCACCTCCGGGCATAGTGTCCACCGCTTCGGGCGCTGCCTGATAAATCCCGTGGTAGGCGACCATGTGCCACGGCCCGATCGCCGCAGCCGGGCGGGGATCGTCGATCACTTCGCCGTCGTCGAGCACAGTTCCCGACACCATCTGCACACGCTCACCGAACCCTTCGGCCGGCGGAAACATGTTCATGATCCCGCCAGCCTCCAACTCGGTCGCCACGCTGATCCCTTTGGGGCCGAACGCGCTCAATAACAGCGGCACGTTGATCGGTCGGGAGACGGCCAAGTCCGGGTGGTGCATCATCTGGCAGGGCTTGTTGTCGATCTCCACCGTCTCACCGGCGAGTAGGGCCTTGAGCTGCGTCAGGTATGTGCCCATGAACTTCCAGGTCAGGGCAGGTTGATCAAAGCACCATCGCGCCGAGGCCCCAGTCCCGAAGCCATAGGCACAACGTCCTGGAGCGAGGCGTTCCATGGTGGCAATCGCCGAGGCGGTCACCATGGGATGGCGCGAATGAGGCACCAACACTGCGGTGCCGAGACCGATCCGCTCGGTGACCGAGGCTAGGCGAGCCAGTGTCATCCACACGTCTTCGTAGATCGCCGGCGAGTCGTACAGCCAGTACCGCTCAAAACCCAACTCCTCGGCCAGGACCACCAGATCTTCGGTCTGCGGTCCGGGCGCGGTCGCCACCGAGATCTTGATACCGCTCATCACCACTCCTTGGGTCGTTTCTGAGACTCAACCCACGACTACACCACATCACCCCCAACAACAACAACCCGCCGAAGCGACCGGCTAGTTCGGGTGCATGCCGCCGTCGACAACCAGCACCTGTCCGGTCATGTAGGACGAGGCGTCGCTCGACAGGAAAAGGGCCGCACCCACCATCTCGTCGGGCTCGGCACAACGATTCAGAAGGGTCTGAGCGCCCATCGACTCAGCCGCCCCCTCACCAAGATTGCGCACCATGTCGGTGTTGACCGGTCCGGGTGCCAGGGCGTTCACCCGAATGCCGTCGTCGGCGAGCTCACCGGCGAAGGACCGGGTGATTGACAACAGAGCCGCCTTCATCGAGGCATACATCGACACGCCCCGTGCAAACTGGAACGCCCCCACCGAGATCACGTTGATGACCGCACCGTGGCCCGAGTCTCGGAGATGGTCACGGGCAGCGCCGATGAGCAGCGCAGGACCGCGCAGGTTCACCTCGAAGGACTTCTGCCACATGCCCGGATCCTGGCTGCCGACCGGAGCGGCCAGGGCGTTGGCAGCGTTGTTGACGACGATGTCGATCCCGCCGAAACGGTCCACCGCCGCACCAACGATCCTCCCAGCGCTGTCTGAGTCGCCCATGTTGACCGCAACCCCGAGGGCTCCCGACCCCATCGACTCAAGGTGGGCCTGCGTTGCTTGACAGGCAGTTTCCTTGCGACTGGCCACGACCACGTTCGCACCCGCCGCCGCGAACCCTTCAGCAACCGCACGACCTATGCCGCGTGTCCCGCCAGTAACCACCGCAGTGCGGCCCGTGAGATCAAACAGAGTCCGTAACTTGCCCACATCCATAGCCGCCGACCCTACCCCATCAGCACTGAGGCTCCTAGGGCTGTCGGCGCGGACACCTCCCGGTCAGACCTAGAGTGCAGGTTTCGCACATCAGTCGAAAGCGTCGTCGCAACCGCCCAGCAACAGGTCTCCCGACCCGGGACCGACCCGGTGTCACAGACGAGGGTCGCCTACAACGAGGCTCGCTACGGAGACAACAATCCTGAGCGCGGCGCACAACAAACGGTGCGCCACAGGTCGGCTAGGAGAGCAGGGCCTCGTGGAGCAGGGCGAAGAAGTGGTCGCTGGGGTAGTGGGTGACGATTTCGACATTGGGCTCGCCGCCGCCGAATCCGAGCTGGTCGACCTCCATCACTCCGCGTTGGGGGCCGTCGCCGACCATCACGTCCACATGCAGACGGTTGGTTGTCGCCACGCTCGGGTCGATGGCATGGGCCATGGCTATCGGGTCGGGGAGGTCGTCCCCGGCCAGACCGTTCTCCATGGCGAACCTGCGCACCACCTGCGAAATGCCGACTGCGAATCTCGACAGCTCCGTGTCGAGGGCAGTCAAAGCCGCGTAGCGGTCGGCGTCGACCACCGCCGAAGCGATCGAGACGTCCCAGCCCACAAACTCGATGGGGAACCCGGCGCGGGTCACCACCGCCGCCGCTTCGGGATCGGCCCAGAAGTTGTATTCCGCCATCGCCGACACGTTTCCGGGTCCATGGACACCAGTGCCTCCCATCACCACCACCCGGTCGACCGCGTCGGCGATCTCAGGCGCCAGCAGCACCGCAATGGCCACATTGGTCAACGGGCCCAAGGCCACCAGCGTGATCTCACCGGGGGCGGCCAGGATCGTGTCCACGATGACCTGAGCGCCGCGGCCTGCCGTGGGCACCCGGCCCGACAACGGATAGCCGGCGTCGCCCATCCCGTCCTCGCCATGCACGTACTGCGCGGTCTCCAACGAGCGCATCAACGGCGTGGCCGCACCCGCATACACCGGCACTTGGGCACCGCACAGTTCCACCGTGTACAGCGCGTTCTGCACCGCTTGATCAAGTCCCACATTGCCCGACACCACGGTGATCGCCTCGACGTCGACGCCCGCGTGTCGCAGAGCCATCACCAACGCAACGGCATCATCGCTGGCGGTGTCGGTGTCAATCAGGAATCGGCGCATCCGCAGATCCTAGACCTGGCAAGCCGCAGTGACGCATTGCCGAGTGCCGGTAGCCTGTGGCTCCATGAGTGACGCAGCCAACGCTCCCTATCCCCATGTCGGCAAAGCAGACCTGCCGGAAATCGAGCGGCGCATCCTCGACTACTGGGCGGCTGACCACACCTTCGAAGAGTCGGTCGAGCAGCGCCCGGCCGACACCGAATACGTGTTCTACGACGGCCCGCCGTTCGCCAACGGACTCCCCCACCACGGGCACCTGCTGACCGGCTACGTCAAGGACGTCGTCCCCCGCTACTTCACGATGAGGGGCCGCCGGGTTGAGAGGCGTTTCGGCTGGGACTGCCACGGCCTCCCCGCCGAGATGGAAGCCGAGAAGGAACTCCCAGTCGCCGGTCGGGCATCGATCATCGAGTACGGCATCGAGAAGTTCAACGAGTACTGCCGCACCTCGGTACTCAAATACACCAGGGAGTGGGAGAAGACCGTCACCCGGCAGGCCCGCTGGGTCGACTTCGACAACGACTACAAGACCATGGACCGCGACTACATGGAATCGGTCATGTGGGCCTTCAAACAGCTCTGGGACAAGGGTCTTATCTACCAGTCGAACCGGGTGCTGCCCTACAGCTGGGGTGCCGAGACTCCCCTGTCGAACCACGAGATCCGACTCGATGACGCCACCCGTCCCCGCCAGGACCCGGCCATCACCGTGGCGTTCGAACTCGACGACCCCAGCGGACTCCCGTGGTCCGACGGGCCGGACGGAGCCCAGACCGGCCAGGGCGGACGAGTATCGATCCTGGCTTGGACCACCACCCCGTGGACACTGCCGTCGAACCTCGCTCTCGCAGTGGGACCAGACCTCCGGTACGCGGTCATGCAGGACACCGACGGCAGCCGCTACGTGCTGAGCGAGGCCGCGGTCGAGTCCTATGAGCGCCAACTCCGCAACGCCACCCATGTCGGCACCATCGACGGCTCCGAACTCGTCGGCCGCAGCTACACCCCGCTGTTCGATTTCTTCGCCGACATGGCTGAGGTCGATCCCCAAAAGCCCCATCACGGCACCGACCGTGCCTTCGTCATCCTCCAAGGCGACTTCATCGACACCTCCGAGGGCACCGGGGTCGTGCACATGGCGCCCGGTTTCGGCGAGGACGACCAGCGGGTGGTTACCGAAGCGGGGATCGGCACGGTCGTGCCGGTCGACGACTCGGGCCGTTTCACCGCAGAGGTCGCCGACTGGGCGGGAATCAACGTGCTCGAAGCCAACGCCGGGATCATCAAGGCGCTGCGCGACTCGGGCCGGCTCGTACGCCACGACAGCTACACCCACAATTACCCGCACTGCTGGCGCACCGACACGCCGATCATCTACAAGGCCATGCCCAGCTGGTATGTGAAGGTCACCGACATCCGCGATCGGCTGCTGGAAACCAACCAGGAGATCAACTGGGTGCCGAGCCATATCCGCGACGGGCGTTTCGGGATGTGGTTGGAGGGGGCGAGGGACTGGTCGATCTCACGCAACCGGTTCTGGGGTTCGCCGATCCCAGTGTGGATCAGCGACAATCCCGAGTATCCGCGTACCGACGTGTACGGCAGTCTCGACGAACTCGAGGCCGACTTCGGGGTCCGCCCCGACAACCTCCACCGTCCCTTCATCGACGAGTTGGTGCGCCCCAACCCCGACGACCCCAGCGACCGCTCGATGATGCGACGGGTTCCCGAGGTGCTCGACTGCTGGTTCGAGTCCGGTGCCATGCCCTTCGCTCAGGTCCACTACCCCTTCGAGAACAAGGAGTGGTTCGACGAGCACTTCCCGGCGGACTTCATCGTCGAGTACATCAACCAGTCACGCGGCTGGTTCTACACGTTGCATGTGCTGGCCACGGCGTTGTTCGACCGACCTGCCTTCCAGAACGTCATCTGTCACGGAATCCTGCTGGCGGACGACGGAGCCAAGCTCTCCAAGAAGCTGCGCAACTACACAGAACCTGAAGACATCTTCTCCAAGCAGGGGTCCGACGCGCTGCGTTGGTACTTCATGTCGTCCAACATCGTGCGCGGCGGCGATGCACGCATCTCTGATGCGGCCATCGACGATGTTGTTCGCCAGGTGATCCTGCCGATCTGGAACGCCTATTCGTTCTTCACTCTCTACGCCAACGTCGAGGAGTACCGGGCGACGTTCCGCACCGACAGCACAGAACTGCTCGACCGCTACATCCTCGCCAAGACCCGCGACCTGATCGCCCGGACCGAAGCCCGCATGGACGCCTATGACCTGTCGGGCGCGGCAATGGAGATCCGCTCATTCATCGACGCACTCAACAATTGGTACATCCGCCGCTCCCGGGACCGCTTCTGGGGTGTCGACGGCAGCGGAGCAGACGTCGGCGGTCTCGACACCCTCTACAGCGTACTGGTCACGCTTGTGCAGGTAGCAGCACCTTTCCTACCGATGGTGAGCGAAGAGATCTGGCTCGGTCTGACCGGCGGCGACGACAGCTTGGCGCCGTCAGTGCACCTCTGCGACTGGCCCTCAACCGACAGCCTCCCGACAGACGAAGCGCTCGTCGCGGCGATGGATCGGCTTCGCGACGTCGCCTCCACCGCTCTGCGGCTGCGCGAGAACGAGGGTCTGCGGGTGCGGTTGCCGCTCGCATCGCTCACCGTCGCAGGCCGCGATGCAACCACTCTCGAGCCCTTCAGCGAACTGCTCGCCGATGAACTCAACGTCAAGTCCGTACATGTCACCGACGACATCGGGAACCTCGCCACGCTGATTCTTCGACCCGACGGGAAGGCCCTTGGTCCCCGCCTGGGTTCTGCGGTGCAGGCGGTGTTCGCCGCAGCCCGCAAGGGCGAATGGGAAGCTCGGGGCGACGGTACCGTTGCCGTCGCGGGTCAGGTACTGGGCACCGACGAGTACGAACTCGTGCTCGAATCCCCCGAAGGCGTCGTTGCGGCTGCTCTGCGCTCCAACGATGCGGTGGTCAGCATCGACACCGCCGTCACCGCAGAACTCGAAGCCGAGGGTCTCGCCCGTGACATGGTCCGTGAGATCCAGAACGCACGCCGAGCCGAGGACCTGGTGGTCACCGACCGTATCGAGGTCTTCGTCACAACCGCTTGCAAGACAGCCCTGGAATCCCTCGAAGAACATCGTGGCTACGTTTCTGAGCAGGTGCTGGCCACCGACATCAGCACCGCCGCCTCTCGAGACGGTCTGAGCGTCCACAAGACCAAGATCGACGGCGAACCATTCTGCTTCTCACTGCGCACGACCCCGACCACCTAGGCGACAGACACGGAGCGCCTAACTGCCGAGTCGGCGGCCTTCTTCCACAAGGTTGATCTCCCAGATCACCTTGGACAGGGCGTCACCCGCGGTGATCGTCGGGTACCTCAGAGGGTTCTCGGGGGTCACCGTTGTGGGGACCGGCGCCAGGATGGTCCATGGTTCGGGATGGGCGAATTGAACCACCGAATAGCGGTCACCCTGCTGACCTGTGCCTGACACCACCCGGTGGAAACCCGGCGGGATCGCACCGTTGGTCAGCCGTTCGAGCATCAGACCGGTGTTGATGATCGCTCCGTCATCAGGCGGGACCGCATCGATCCAGCCGTCCTCGACCTGGACCTGCAAGCCGGCTGCAGTGGCGCGGGGCAGCGCCGTTATCAGATTGATGTCGGCATGCTCGACAGCCCACACATGGGTCTCATCGGGAGCCTGGTTCATCGCCGGGTAGTGGATCGCCCTAGTCAGGTTCGCGCCGTCGACGAGCATCTGCTCGAAGAACGATTCGTGGAGGCCCAGACCGACCGCGATGATCCTTGACACCCGAATCTGCAGAGACACGACCGTGTCGTGGAAGTCGAGGAGTAGTTCGCCGGCACCCGCGATGTCGTTGTCGGGCAGTGTCGGCGGCCCGTAGCGGAACGGGTACTGGGCACGCAACGGATGGCCCTCGGGGCGTGAAGCACTCCAGTTGAGCATCTCCTTGAAGTCGGGCACATCCGCGATCGCGGCAGTCTCCACAAGCAGTCCCGTGTATCCCGTTTGTCCGTTGCTACCAGGGACTATGTATTCATCCTTGCGGTCCTGGGGCAGGGAGAAGAACTCTTCGAGCTTGCCGTAGACCTCGTCGATCATGTCGACGCTCATGTCATGCTCCACGTAGACGAACCCCGTGACCAGGCTTTTCATAACTCCGTCTACGACGCTTCGCCGCGCCGCGCGGTCCCCCTGCTCGAAGGCCAACAGGTCGACATCGAGGATTTCCATACCCGGAATTTACTCCAGACCACTTCGACGGTGTCCACACCTAGCCCTTCGACTGCAAAAAACTGACGGCCGATCAGACAAATAGGCAGGCCAGAGGATTATCGCGAACGCGGGTTGACGCGTCTGTAATTTCACTGCTGTAATTGTTGGTCCGCGACTATCAACGCAGTCACGGTGAGGGCGGCGCCAACCTGGAACCGCTCCCCTTCAACCCCCTCAATCGACACGGAAGGTCAAACGATGGTGATGCAACAGGATCGGCTCAGCGCCGTACAGAGCACACCAGCAGCCTCAACCGTCAACACCAGCATGCGAGTGCGCAAGCGTAACGGCACGCTCGAGCCCGTAGATGTCAACAAGATCGTCAACGCGGTCGCCCGAGCCTCAGAGGGACTGCACGGCGTCGACCCCATGATCGTGTCGACCCGCACCATCGCCGCACTGGCCGACGGCGCCACCACCCAGGAACTCGACGAACTGTCGATCCGCACGGCCGCTGGCCTGATCGTTGAAGAACCCAACTACTCGAAACTTGCTGCTCGCCTGCTCTCGACCTACATCGACAAGGAGGTCCGCAACCAGAACGCTCCCTGGTTCTCCGAGTCAGTGTCACTCGGCCACTCGCTCGGACTGATCAGCGACGAGGTGTTCGAGTTCGTCGGCGAGCACGCCCCGGAGCTCAACGCCGCCATCGACAGCCAACGGGACCGCAATTTTGAGTTCTTCGGGGTCCGCACGGTCTATGACCGCTATCTGCTGCGCCACCCCGCAACCCGCAAGGTCATCGAAACCCCCCAGTACTTCTTCCTGCGTGTCGCCTGTGGACTCTCCAACAACCCCGAGGAGGCCATCTACTTCTACGACCTGATGTCGTCGCTGGCCTACCTGCCGTCAAGCCCCACACTCTTCAACTCCGGCACCAGACACCCGCAGATGTCGAGTTGCTACCTGCTCGACTCCCCCGAGGACTCACTCGAAGGCATCTACAAGCGCTACACCGACATCGCGCAGCTCTCCAAGTTCGCCGGCGGGATCGGTGTCGCCTGGCACCGAGTCCGTTCCAAGGACAGTCTCATCGTCGGCACCAACGGGCTCTCCAACGGTATCGTCCCCTGGCTCAAGACCCTCGATGCCTCTGTCGCGGCAGTCAACCAGGGAGGCCGTCGCAAAGGCGCAGCCTGCGTCTACCTCGAAACCTGGCATGCCGACATTGCACAATTCCTCGAACTGCGCGACAACACCGGTGACCACACCCGCCGGACGCACAACATCAACCTCGCTAACTGGATTCCCGACCTGTTCATGGAGCGGGTCAAGAACGGCTGGAAGTGGAGCCTTTTCGACCCCAAGAAGGTGCCGGAGTTGATCGACACCTACGGCGACGAGTTCCGCGCCATATACGAACAGGCAGAGGCCGACGGGCTCGAAGAGAAGCAGGTCGAGGCCCGAGAGCTCTATCAACGCATGATGCGGGCCCTGGCCGAGACGGGAAACGGCTGGATGACCTTCAAGGACTCCTCCAACCGCAAGTGCAACCAGACCGGGCCTGGATCAACGGGTGAAGCCAACTCCCGCGACCGAGTGGTGCACCTCTCCAACCTCTGCACCGAGATCATCGAGGTGACGAGCCAGGCCGAGACGGCGGTGTGCAACCTCGGCTCGGTCAACCTCGGCGAGTTTGTCACTGCCGTGCCCGCTGAGGCCCCGTCGCTCACCGCTCTGACCAGTGCCAACGGCGAAACGCCCACCGAGACTGCCGCAATGCCGAACAACCCAGGCGATCTCAAGACAATTGACTACCAGCGGCTCGGCCAGGTGGTGCGGCAGGTAGTGCCGTTCCTCGACCGGGTCATCGACATCAACTTCTATCCGACCCCCGAGGCCGACACCTCAAACCACCGCTGGCGACCCGTCGGTCTCGGATTGATGGGCCTGCAGGACGTCTTCTTCAAGATGGGTCTGGCTTTCGACTCACCCGAAGCGCGAGAGGTCTCCCGTCGCATCAGCGAGGAGATCTACTTCAACGCCCTATGGGCCTCAACGGAATTGGCGGAGAGCAACGGCGCCCACTCGGCCTTCGCCGAGACCAGAGCCGCGAGGGGCGACCTGCAGTTCGACCTGTGGGGCGTGGAGCCCACAGATCCGCAGCGCTGGGAGTCCCTGCGTCAACGCATCGCACAGCACGGGCTGCGAAACTCTCTGATGATCGCCATCGCCCCCACCGCGACGATCGCTTCTATCGCCGGATGCTACGAATGCATCGAACCCCAGGTGTCCAACCTGTTCAAACGGGAGACGCTCTCTGGAGAGTTCATGCAGATCAACCGCTACCTCGTTGCAGAACTTCAACGGCGAGGTCTGTGGGACCCCGAGATGATTGCCGAGGTCAAGAAGGCGGAAGGCTCGGTCCAATCGATCGACCGGGTTCCCGACGACCTCAAGGCCGTCTATCGCACCGCCTGGGAGATCCCCATGAAGTCTCTGATCGAGATGGCCGCCGATCGTGGTGCCTTCATCGATCAGAGCCAGTCGTTGAACCTGTTCATGGAGGCGCCAACGATAGGAAAGCTGTCCTCCATGTATATGCACGCCTGGGAGAAGGGCCTGAAAACTACCTATTACCTGCGTAGTCGGCCCAAGACACGCATCAACAAGACCGCCGCCGACGCGGCCGGTCCCAGTTCAGGTGGTGGCCCGACCAACGGCACCCGCAACAAGGCGGCCTTCACCGATTCAGAAGCGCTCGCCTGCTCATTGGAGAACCCCGAAACATGCGAGGCATGTGACTGATGGCCCTAGCCAACGACCCAGACTTCGCCTTCGGCCCGACGCAGCCCGCCGAACCGGTACTACCCGCCGAACCGGCACGACCCGGAGAGGGCCATGCCGGTCATTACGCCACGCCAGCCGGGGCGGAATCCAACATCTTGGACCCCGGCTTCAACCTGACCCTGCGTCCCATGCGCTATCCGCAGTTCTTCGAGATGTACAAGGACGCGATCAAGAACACCTGGACCGTCGAGGAGATCGACTTCTCCGACGACCTCACGGACCTTGACCGCAAGCTGATGCCGTCCGAGAAGCACCTCATCAGCCGGCTCGTGGCGTTCTTTGCCACAGGTGACTCGATCGTCGCCAACAACCTTGTGCTCAACCTCTACGAGCACATCAACTCGCCCGAGGCGCGCATGTATCTTTCGCGCCAGCTCTACGAAGAGGCACTGCACGTCCAGTTCTACCTGAACCTCCTCGACAACTACATCCCCGACGCCGACGAGCGAGCCGCAGCCTTCGCGGCCATCGACAACATTCCCTCGATCCGGGCGAAGGCGGAGTTCTGCTTCAAGTGGATGGACTCTGTGGGCAACGGCCCCCTGTTGACTGCCGAGGACCGCAAACGGTTCCTGATGAACCTGATCTGTTTCGCGACCTGTATTGAGGGTCTGTTCTTCTTCGCTGCCTTCGCCTATGTGTACTTCCTGCGATCGAAGGGACTCCTCAACGGTCTGGCAGCTGGCACCAACTGGGTGTTCCGTGACGAATCGATGCACATGAACTTCGCCCTCGAGGTGATCAACACGGTGCGTACCGAAGAACCGGACCTCTTCGACGCGGAGCTAGCAGAGCGCATCACCGACATGCTCGAAGATGCCGTCGAGGCCGAATTCATGTTCGCGCAGGACCTTCTCGGCGAGGGCGTGCCGGGAATGTCCACCGCCGACACCCGTAGTTACCTCGAGTATGTGGCGGATCAGCGGCTCACCCAGTTGAACCTTCCCCGGCGCTTCGGTTCCCGCAACCCGTTCGCATTCATGGAACTGCAGGATGTGCAGGAGTTGTCGAATTTCTTCGAGCGGACGGTGTCGGCCTACCAGGTCGGGGTCGAGGGCGAAGTCTCCTTCGACGAAGACTTCTAGCCCCGAAGCCCACAAGCCTGTCGTCTCGAGCCGCAGCCTCGTACGGTGGCATTCGCTGACCGAAGGCGGTTAACTCTGACGGTCGACTGAACCGCCGTAACCGGCGGTGCCCGAGGCTCCTGCGGCAGCGCCGAGGCGTTGCAGAGGCTTGGTGTGCGTTGATGGGGTCGGGGTGAACTCGACGGGCATGTGCTTCACACCGCCGATGAAATTGGAGCGCAGGTAGTCGAGGTCTCCGGCCAAGCGAATATCGGGCAGGCGTTGGGCGATGCCCTTGAACATCAGACGGATCTCCATCCGGGCAAGGTTGGCGCCGAGGCAGAAGTGGGGTCCGCCGCCTCCGAAACCGATGTGGTCGTTGGGTGTGCGCTCAATGTCGAAACTCCAGGGGTCGTCGAAGGCCCGCGGGTCGCGGTTGGCGGCGATATGCCACATCACGACCTTGTCGTCCTCTTTGATCTTGACTCCGCCCACCTCGTAGTCCTGCATGGCCTGACGACGGAAATGAAGCACCGGTGTGGCCCAGCGCACCACCTCGTCGGCCATCGTCGGGGCGTAGCGATCCGGGTCTGAACGGTACTTCTCCCATTGTTCGGGGAACAGGAAGAAACCGTGCATGCCCCTGGTGACCGAGTTGCGGGTGGTCTCGTTGCCTGCCACACAGAGCAGCAGGAAGAACATGTCGAACTCCATCTCTGTGAGCTTCTCACCGTCGATGTTCGCAGACAGCAGGGTGGTGATTATGTCGTCTGCGGGCTTGTCGCGCCGCTCGTTCTGCAGAGCGTTGGAATAGGCGAACAGCTCCATCGAAGAGGCCAGAAGATCTTCGCGTGAAGCCACCACGTCGGGATCGTCGCCGCCGATCATGGCGTTGGTCCAGTCGAAGATCTTCAAGCGGTCCTCCAGCGGGATGCCCATCATCTCCGCGATCGCCTGTAACGGAAGCTCGGCGCTCAGATCCTCGACGAAGTCGGCATGGCCCTGCTCGCACACCTTGTCGATGATCATGTCGGTGCGATTCAGCAGGTAGTCCTCCAAAAGGTTGATCATCCGCGGCGTGAAACCGCGACTTACGATGCGGCGATAGCGGGTGTGTTTGGGAGGATCGAGCGACAGCATCGTGTCGCTACTGAATTCATCGATTGCATCCGCCCGGTTCCGCTCGGTCATCTGAGTGCCGCCGCGGTTCGATGAGAACGCCTCGGCGTTGCGGTTGATTTCCTTGAGGTGCTCAAGCCGAGTGATCGCCCAGAATCCAGGACCCCTGTCCCCCTCGTCTATCCAGTGGATTCCGGGGTCGGTCTCTCGCAGACGCTCGAGCATGTCGTGGTGTTCCTGTCGCTGGAACGCATCCATGTCCCACAGATCAACACCATCAGTAACTGCCATGTTGGGCCTCGCTTCGCTCTCGTTTAATTTGTCTTCCTGCGAAGGAACTTATATCAGGCACACGGCCAACGAGAAATTCAGACAACGGGAGCCGCGGCCGGTTCAGGACCGACATAGCGCGCGCTGGGACGCATGATCTTGCCCTCGGCGTGCTGTTCGACCACATGAGCCGACCAACCGACCGATCGGCTGACCGAGAAAGTCGGTGTGAACATCTCGCGGGGCAAGCCGACCAGTTCCAGAACCACGCCGGCCCAGAACTCGACATTGGTGACGATCCGCTGGTCGGGTCGCCACTCTGACAACACCGCGAGGATCTCACCTTCGATTCCCGCAGCACGTTCCACGAGGTCACCACCAAGCCGCTCCGCGGCCTCTCGCAGCACCACCCCACGGGGATCCTCAGCCCGATACACGGCATGACCGAACCCCATGATCTTGTCTCCGGCAGCGAGACGGGCACGGGTCCAGTCAGCGGCCGAAGACGGATCTCCGATCTCGTCGATCATCTGCATGCATCGACTCGGTGCTCCACCATGCAAGGGCCCCGTGAGAGCTCCTACCGAGGCGACCAGCGAACCCGCCATGTCCGCTCCCGTGCTTGCCACCACGCGGCCTGTGAAAGTCGAGGCATTGAAGCCATGATCCAGAGTTGCAACCAGGTACTGCTCAATGACACGTTCAGACTCTGCGCTGGGAATCGAGTCACTCACCATTCGGAAATAGTCCGCGGCATGGCTAAGGGAAGGGTCAGGATCCACCGGCGTCAACCCCTGCCGCCGTCGATAGTGGCGAGCGAGGATCGTCGGCACGATCGCGGCGAGGCGCACGGCGTCACCGTGTATCTGCTCCGCGCTGCGGTCGAGCATCGGGCCACGGGACTCGTAGTCGCCCACCGCCAGCAATCCGATCCGAAGAGCTGCCATCGGATCGCCGACCCAACGGGCGCTCTCGTCAACAAACTGCGAGGTCGATTCAGGCAGCGCTCGCAACGGACCAGGATCGAGACGCGGCACTTCAGGCGGAAGCGCACCGTCAATCTGCAAGGTCCAGACATCTTCGAGCGACCGGGTACGGGCGAGTTCCGCGGCGTCGTACTGTCGATAGTGGAAGTATCCCTCCTGGCCCCTCACCGCGCCCAGCACCGTGTTTGCCACCGCTAAGCCCTTCAGTCCAGGCGGCGCGATCTCCATGGTTGTTGCTCCTTGTCTGCGAGTTTCTTGGCGACGTGCCGACGCAATCGAAACTCAACAAGTCTGCGCGACGCTCCGAATCGATTCCGCCGCACTCAATGGTGCCGCGAATACGAGCAAAACAACAACGCCGACACCTCAACCGTCGAGCAGGCGGTCCACGGCAACACTCGGGCTGATCTCTCCAGCCACAACCGAGGCTTCCAACTCTTCGTTGCGCGCCGCGAACCCCGGATCAGCGGTGATTCGCTCCAGAAGCCGCTCGCGCACCATGGCGCGCATCCAATTGAGCATCTGGTCTCTTCGGCGTTGATCCCGTTCACCCGACTCTCCAAGCATTCGGCGATGCATCTGCACCAACTCCCATATCTCATCGAGTCCCTCACCGCTGAGCGCTGAACAGGTAACGACAGGTGTGCTCCAGTTCGGGCTCTGGGGTGCCAACAGATGCATCGCTCGGCGATAGTCGGCTGCCGCGAGTTCGGCACGTTGGGCGTTGTCGCCATCGGCCTTGTTGACAGCCACGAGATCGGCCAACTCCAAGATCCCTTTCTTGATGCCCTGCATTTCATCACCCGCTCCAGGGAGCATCAGCACCATGAAGATGTCGACCAGAGAATGAACCACCGTCTCGGACTGCCCCACACCGACCGTCTCAACAATGATCGGGTCGTAACCGGCCGCTTCCAGTACCAGCATCGACTCGCGTGTCGAGCGCGCCACCCCCCCGAGGGTGCCCGACGACGGTGCGGGCCTGATGAAGGCCAGGTCGTCAACGGAAAGTCTCGACATTCTCGTCTTGTCCGCAAGGATCGAACCGCCGCTGAGCGAACTTGAAGGATCGACTGCCACAACCGCGACACGATGATTCTGCGCGGTGAGCTTCGAGCCGAACGCCTCAATGAACGTCGACTTGCCCACACCGGGCACACCGGTTATCCCGATCCGGTCAGCGTTGCCTGTGCGCGGCAGCAACACCTCCAGCAGGGTGGCGGCTCTCCGGCGATCCTCGGGCAACCTCGACTCAACAAGGGTTATGGCGCGGCCGATCGCACTCCGATCACCGGCGATAACCGCTTCGCCAAGATCGCGATCGCCCCTGTCCGAGGCGGGATCGTTGTCTGAGATTTCCTTTGCCATCCCTGCCGACGTTACCGTTTCGTCCTAGCCGAACAAGACTAGGAAAGAACATGTCATCCAGCGACACCAGCCCGACCGCCGCCAATGAAGCCACAAGCGATGAATCCGTTGTCTTTGACCGTGCCGAGATCTCAAAGACGATCGAGCGTTACCTGCAACTGAGGCGGGCCGCTATCGCAGGCGAGATCCCGTGGAGCGAACTCAAAGAAGTGTTCACCGACGACGTTGTGTTCGTCGATTCCATGTGGGGCCGTCATCAGGGTGTCGACAACCTCGTGAAGTTTCTCGACGACTCCATGAAAGGTCTGCAGGACTGGGATTTCCCGCATTTCTGGGAGGCCATCGACGGCAACCGGGTCTTCCTGCGTTGGAGCAACCGCATTCCCGGCGCCGGAGAGGACAACATGGGTCTGTCGGTCCTCGTGTATGCCGGTGACGGCAAATTCTCCTATGAAGAAGACCTGTACTCCGAGAGCCACCTCATGAAGGTGATGAAACAGAGCGGTTGGCGCCCGTCGCAGCCGATGATGGTGCCTCCCGCCGACCGGGAATGGGTCTGACGAGTCCCTCGGCAGGGCTGTTCTGCCGATTCTCCCGCAACCGGACTACACAGTGCCGGTCTATAACAGGTCGAGCAGTTCTGTTGCAGCATCAGCGATGACCGTTCCCGGGGGGTAGACAGCCAACGCGCCCATCTCCAGCAGGGTCTCAACGTCATCTGGGGGAATTACTCCGCCGACAGTGATTTTGATGTCTGGACGGCCGAGCCGTCGCAACTCACCGATCAACTCCGGCACCATGGTCAGATGGCCGGCGGCCAACGACGAGGCGCCCACCACATGGACATCGGCTTCAACTGCTTGACGTGCCACCTCGGCCGGGGTCTGGAACAGCGGACCGATGTCGACATCGAAACCGAGGTCTGCGAAAGCTGTGGCGATCACCTTCTGGCCGCGGTCATGGCCGTCCTGGCCCATCTTCGCCACCAGGATGCGAGGACGACGGCCACGATCCTGCGCGAACGCCTCGACCCGTTCCCTGACCCTGCTGATGGATTCGTCTTCGGCACCCATTTCGGCTCGGTACACCCCTTCGATCGTACGGATCTGCGCTACATGACGACCGTAGACGTTTTCTAGCGCATCGCTGATCTCTCCCACCGTTGCCTTTTCGCGCGCCGCGTCTATTGCGAGGGCCAGAAGGTTGCCCTCGCCGCTCTCTGCTGCCATGGTCAGCGCATCCAGGGCTGACTCCACGCTCGACTGGTCGCGCTCGGCTCGCAACAGCTCGAGCTTGGCGATCTGGGAGGCTCGCACATCGGCGTTGTCGATCTTGAGGACGTCTACCTCCCCGCGGAGACTCGACCGCGGATCGAGCCGGTACTTGTTGACCCCGATCACAGCCTGAGTCCCGGAGTCGATGCGGGCTTGGGTTCGTGCGGCCGCCTCCTCGATTCGCATCTTGGGTATCCCCGCCTGAATGGCTGCGGCCATCCCACCGATTCCCTCGACCTCGCTGATGTGACCCCAGGCGACTCTGGCGAGGTCACAGGTCAGTCTCTCGACATGGTAGCTGCCTCCCCATGGGTCGACCGTGCGGGTCGTGCCGCTCTCCTGTTGCAGGAACAACTGGGTGTTGCGCGCTATGCGAGCGGAGAAGTCGGTGGGCAGTCCGAGCGCCTCGTCGAGAGCATTGGTGTGCAGCGACTGGGTGTGCCCCTGCGTGGCCGCCATCGCCTCCACACAGGTACGAACTACGTTGTTGTAGACGTCCTGGGCGGTGAGGCTCCAGCCGCTGGTCTGGGAGTGCGTCCGCAACGACAGCGACTTAGGATTCTTCGGACCGAACTGCGACATCAACTCGGCCCACAACAGTCGGGCCGCGCGGAGTTTTGCCACCTCCATGAAGAAGTCCATGCCGATACCCCAAAAGAAGCTGAGACGGGGCGCGAACGAGTCGACCGGGAGACCCGCCGAAATCCCCGCCCGCACGTACTCGATCCCGTCAGCGAGCGTGTAGGCGAGTTCGAGGTCGGCGGTCGCTCCGGCTTCTTGGATGTGGTATCCCGAAATCGAGATCGAATTGAACTTCGGCATCTGCGCCGACGTGTAAGCGAAGATGTCGGAGATGATCCGCATGCTCGGTGCCGGAGGGTAGATGTAGGTGTTGCGGACCATGAACTCTTTCAGAATGTCGTTCTGGATCGTCCCCGTAAGTTGGCGCGGTTCCACTCCCTGCTCCTCCGCAGCCACCACATAGAGGGCCAGTACCGGGAGTACTGCACCGTTCATCGTCATGGAGACGCTCATCTGGTCCAGCGGGATCCCCTCGAACAGTTGCCGCATGTCGAGGATCGAGTCGATCGCAACGCCGGCCATTCCGACATCGCCGGCCACACGGGGATTGTCGGAGTCGTAGCCGCGATGTGTCGCCAGATCGAAAGCGATGGAGAGCCCCTTCTGGCCTGCAGCCAGGTTGCGGCGGTAGAACGCGTTGGACTCCTCGGCGGTCGAGAACCCCGCGTACTGCCGGATGGTCCATGGCTGGTTCACATACATCGTCGGGTAAGGGCCGCGCAGGAACGGCGCGAACCCCGGCAGGGAGTGAGGGAAATCCAACTCGGCGGTGTCTGCGGGAGTTGCGACCGCGCAGACGTCGATTCCCTCCGGCGTCGCGCTGAGATGGGCCCGGCCAGCGGCTATCTGTTCGCTGCTGAGCCCGCTGAGTTCCCCGTTATCGAGGTCGACCGTCGTGAAATCGGGGATCACGCTCATCGCTTCACCGTAGCGGCCACACCAGCGCAGGCGGCAATGTCGTGTCGCCGCACCCAGGGACTACGGTCTTTGCAGAATGTCTGAATCTATGGTGTCCCGGCCAGCCGCTCCGAGTTCGGCAACGTCGACGAAGAGCTACGTCCTGGGGATCAGCGCTTTCTACCACGACAGCGCCGCGGCGCTGCTGTGCGACGGCGAACTGGTCGCCGCGGCTCAAGAGGAGCGATTCACCCGCACTAAGCACGACGCCGGATACCCCAGAAACGCCATCGCCTGGTGCCTTCACGACGCAGGGGTGGGTCCCGACGAACTCGAAGCGGTCGTGTTCTATGAGAAACCACTCACCACTTTCGTACGGTTGATCCGCACCTACCTGAAGGTCGGGATCAGGGGCTTCTCGTCGTTCCGCGAGGCGATCCCGCTGTGGGTGCGCCAGAAACTGTGGATCCCTCTGGAGATCGAACGAGGCCTGAAGCAGCTCGGTTACACGCCGCCGAAACAGACCTGGTTCACGGAGCATCATGAGAGTCACGCTGCCAGCGCGTTCTTTCCGTCACCCTTCAACTCCGCAGCCATCGTCACCTTCGACGGAGTCGGCGAGTGGGCCACGAGTTCAATCGGAGCCGGGCACGGCAACGAGATCTCCTTGATCGAACAGATCGACTTCCCACATTCGCTGGGCATGCTCTACTCAGCGTTCACCTATTTCTGCGGGTTCAGAGTCAACAGCGGGGAATACAAGCTCATGGGGCTGGCTCCCTACGGCGAACCGATCTACGCCGACACCATCCGCGACCACCTCCTCAACCTCCGAGCGGACGGATCGTTCAGCTTGGACCTCAGCTACTTCGACTACTTGACCGGTCTGCAGATGACCAACGACCGCTTCGCCAACCTGTTCGGCGGGCCACCGCGCTCGCCGGAGTCGGAGATCACCAAGCGGGAGATGGATCTGGCGGCATCGGTACAGGTCGTCACCGAGGAGGTTGTTCTGGCGATCGCACGACGAGCTCAGGAAATAACCGGCGAACGCAACCTGGTGCTCGCCGGTGGCGTGGCCCTCAACTGTGTCGCCAACGGCCGGTTGCTGCGCGAGGGCATCTTCGAACGGATCTGGATGCAGCCTGCTGCAGGCGACGCCGGTGGCGCGGTCGGTGCGGCATATCTCGGTTGGCACCGGATCATGGGCGAGGAGCGAACCGTCGAATCCGACCATTTGAACGACAAGATGCGCGGCGCCTATCTCGGGCCGTCGTTCGACAGCGACGAGATCGGCGCTTGGCTCGATGCCTCGGGCCTTCCACACGAGACTCTGCACCGAAGCGCCCGAGCCGAGCGCATCGCCGCGGAGATCGACGCCGGTCGCGTCGTCGGCCTGTTCGCCGGACCGATGGAATTCGGACCCCGTGCACTGGGCCATCGCTCGATACTCGGGGACGCCAGATCCACCAGGATGCAGTCGACGATGAACCGCAAGATCAAATATCGTGAGTCGTTCCGGCCGTTCGCGCCGGCGGTGCTCGAGGAGCAAGCCCAGCAGTGGTTCGACCTGTCGGTGCCATCCCCCTACATGCTGCTGGTAGCGCCGGTGGCCGACAGTCGGCTCGACAACGCGGCGGTGCGGGCCCGACGAGAAACATACAAACGTCGATTGGACACGGGCGAGTCGGACCTCCGCGAATGGGTGAACGAGCGACGCTCCGAGATTCCTGCGGTGACCCATGTTGACGGCTCGGCACGGGTGCAGACGGTCAACGCCGAACGCAACCCCCGCCTGTACGAGATCCTCAAAGCCTTCGAGGCGCGCACCGGCTGTGGCGTGGTCATCAACACGTCGTTCAACGTCAGGGGAGAACCAATCGTCTGCACACCTGACGACGCCTACCGCTGCTTCATGCGAACCGAAATGGACGTGCTCGTTCTGGAGGATCACATTCTGGTAAAGAACGAACAACCCGAGTGGCCCGAGACCGACGACTGGCGCCAAGCCTTCAAGTTGGATTAGAGAGCCTGCTGGATTGATTGATGCTTGCTCTGCGATTCCGCCACTTCGCCCGCCTCGTCCGAGACTTGACCGGCTTTGCGGTGCTGAATCGGGTGTGGTGGCTGATCCCGGTGATGGTCGTGCTGGCAGTGGTCACGGTCTTCATCGTGGTGGGCCAGGCCGCCGCGCCCTACACGCTCTACACGGTCTTCTGATGCCGCTGCCATGAACCAGACCGAACCACTTCTTGACCACTCATGGTCGACGTTGCCGACGAGTGGTGTACCCCAGAAGCATCGTCGGCCCGCCTCGGTGCTGGTCCCGCTGGTACTCATCGCCGCGCTGTGGCTGCTCGGTCACCTTACGCTCGCGATCATCGTCGCAGCGGTCGCTCTGACGGTCACCGTGGCGAGCGCAGCGTCGCCGCAGATCAGGACCAGACTCGCCCGAATCATGATTCTCGTCGGGCATTGGGCGGGCCGGTTCCTGACTTTCATTCTGCTGGGGATCGTGCAGCTGGCGATATTCGCTCCGGCGGCGATGTGGTCCCGTTTGACACGCAGCGACCCGCTCGACGTCTCCTCACACAACGACGAAACCAGCCAATGGCTTGCGCGTTCCCCCCAGAGGCGGCCGCTGCACAATCGCCCCTACACCGACGAGAGGTACCGACGCCCGTCAACAGGAACGGCCGCACGGCCCGGTTCGCTTCGCTGGGTCCGGGGCTTGCTGGGCGGTCTCGTGTTGCTGTTGATCGCCGATATTGCTCTCGGTTCGCTGCTGAACCGCTTCGAGGGCGACGGCTCAGCCCCAACCGACGGTCACGCTGTGTTCGGGTTCGAGCCGACGGCGCAGGAAGCGCTCGCTGCTCAACCAGGCTCTGAGGAACTCATGTCACACCTCACCAAAGCAGGTATTGGCAATATCGACCCGTTCACCGGCTGGCGATTCGGTCCTGGAGTCACCTACGAGTCACCCGTGGTCAACATCGTCGACGGCGTGAGGGCCACGCGGACCTCCAAGATCGATGGTGATCGTGCCGAGGTCTGGTTCTTCGGGGGTTCGACGCTGTACGGGTCGGGTCAGTCCGATATGGCCACAATCCCTTCAGCGGTCGTTGCGCTGCTCGATGATGCGGGCGTGCCGGTCAACGCTGTGAACTTCGGCCATCCCGCTTACACCAACTGGCAGCAGGTTCAACTGCTGTCCCAGGAATTGAGTGCGGGCATTCGCCCCCCGCCCGATGCAGTGGTCTTCTACGACGGTTTCAACGATCTCGTTCTACAGACCCATTTCGGTGTTCACCAAGAGCCGACTCATCTCTTCTTCGGAATACCCGCCGAGGAACCTGCCGCTGATGAGCCACTTGCTGACTCCCTCAGATCCTGGTGGGCCGATCACAGCGCAGTGGCACTCGCCGCGAGCCGCATCGCCGATCTGTTCGACGACGAACCGAACGTGCAGGTTGCAGACATAGACGCCGTGCCGATCGACACGGTCGACCCCGTCGCCGCGGCCGAGGCTGCGCTGAAGATTCATCGTCAAGGGGTGAATCAGGTGCAAGCGCTCGCCCGCGGCTACGGCTTCGAGACTTTGTTCTTCTGGCAGCCATACCTGTACACCAGGTCGGCTCTGACGCCGGCGGAGCAGACCCTCGTCGGGCTGCCGGGGTACGACACCGATGTGTGGTTGCCGATGACAGAGCGTGTCCGCGCCGGGCTCGGACCCGAGGTTATCGACTTGAGCGAGGCTCTCGATTCAGTCGAGTCTTCGGTCTACTGGGATTTCGTGCACACCAACGAATACGGAGCAGCGGCCATCGCGGCTGCGATCGAGCCCCACCTCCGCGGGGCCCTCAGCCGAAACGGCTAAACGCCGAGGTCCGCGTGAAGACGGGTCAGGGCCTCGACAACGTCCATGCCCTGATACCAGAACTCGTCGACCCCCGCGGCCTCCAGGTCTGAGCGCAAGTCACCTGGCTCGCCAGCGAGGATAACTCGTTCCGCTCCCGCGTCCCGCAATGCCAGTGCCGTGGCTGTGCCTCGCTGCGCGTAGACCGCATCCGTTGAACAGACGATGGCAACCGAGGCACCGGACTCGCTGAAACGAGCCTCGGCCTCCAGCGGCGAGTGGGCTCCGGGTTCGTGCGCTCCCGAGCCGGTCACGCCCCCGACAGCCAGAAGGTTGGACACCCAGGTGCTTCGTGCTGCGTGGGTCGCCAGATCGCCGAGCGCAACGACATGAACTTGGGGACGCTCGCCGGTGGCCAGCAGATGACGGTCAGCGGTGTCGCGCAGTGTTTCGAAAGGTTCAGCCAGTCGACGCACCGACAGACCCGCCGCCCGCGTCGGGCCGAGTTCTCGAGATTCTTGAGGTTCCAGTCCCGAGGGTGGTTGATCTGATTGGTCTGTCAGGTCCGGATATTCCGACACGCCGGTGATGACCTCGTCACGTCTGTGGAGGGATTCGAGTCTCTGCTGCCACGAGCGGTCGACGGCTGCGTACAAAGAACCATCTGCGATCGCCGCTTCGATCCCACCGGCAGCTTCCAGGGCCACAAACTCCTCCCATGCCCGGGCCGCGAGCCGGTCGGTCAAGGACTCGACGAACCAGGATCCGGAGCTGGGGTCGATCACTCTGGCCAGATGCGACTCCTCGATCAACACCGTCTGGGTGTTGCGGGCGAGACGCCTGCCGAGTTCATCGGGCGTTGCGAGCGGCTCATTGAACGGCAGCACCGTTACCGCATCGGCGCCGCCCACCCCGGCCGCAAAAGCTGCTGTTGTTGAGCGCAGCATGTTGACCCACGGGTCTAGGCGGCTGTAGACAGCCCGGCTGGTCACCGCCTGCTGAAGTTGCGGCGCAGCGTTGGGGTCGACCCCGCAAGCTTCCAGAACCCGCGCCCAGATCCGTCTGGAAGCACGAAGCTTGGCGATGTCAGCGAACTGGTCGACACCGATGCTCAGCCGGAACCCAATTGTGTTCGCCCCCTCTGAAGGCACAACGCCGCAGGACTCGAGTCGGCGCAGGTAGGCGACAGCGGTGGAGATACTGTAAGCGATCTCCTGCGCCTCAGTCGCGCCTGCCTCGGCGTAGCGAGTCGTGTCGACGCTCAAGGTTCGACCGGACCGCAGCGACGGCACCAGCGAGGCAGCAACCTTCACCACGTCGTCCGCGTCGGCGAAACCACCGCGCGTCACTTCACCGATTGGGTCGAGTCCGAGCCAACTCGCGGTGGCGGCCAGGTCGCTCCGTCGGTCGATCACCGCGGCCAGTCCCCGTGCGGCGTTGATGTCGGCATGGGGGGCCAACACCACCGCAGCGAGATCGAACAGGACCCCGGCAGTGGCCCGCTGCAAAGCATCCAGAGTCCAGTTCGGTTCCGGTGGTGTCATCTCAACGGAGGTGACCCCCCTCTCGAGTTCTTCAAGCACGGCGCGACCACAGGCATCAGGGTCGTCCGCGCTGAACTGCTGACGCACATCCCAACCCCGCTCGAGCCGCTGAGGGTCTACGGGTACGAACTTCGCCGATGGAACCGAATCCGCTGCCGTGTAGAGCGGCTGGATGTCAAGTCCGTCGCGGGTCCTCGATACGAGCACGTCATCGAACGATCTGCCGCGCAGCACCTCGTCGACTGCATCTGACCAGTCTGAGAGTGAGGTCCTGGGGAAACTGAGATCAAGATCAGGACTGGTCACCGTCACATCCTGCGATCGCGTCTATCCGATTGCCAAACCGAGTCGGCAGAAGTCGACGTCGTTCGGTTGAATCAGCGAATTTCTGGTTCGTCGCCCGGGCCGCATCGCCGGAACAGGCAAAAATCTTGTGGAACTCAGTAGTCGAGCTGGCCTTGCAAGGTCTCGACTGCCTCGATGAACTCTTCGATCATGTCCAACACGACTGTGCTCGCGGACTTCCGCTGGTTCATGTTGCCGACCACCTGCCCGACAAAATAGTTGGCCAACTTCTCCGCACCGGACCCCGCCTGGTGCGCAGCCCGATCAATCCTCCGCTGAGCAGCCGCGGTGAGGACCGGCTGCAACGGCATCCCCAGCGGGTCCGGGGTGTCGTCACGCTCCCATTCCTGAGTCCAAGCCGACTTCAACATCCGCGCCGGTTTACCAGTGATCGACCGTGACCTGATCGTGTCAGCCGACGTAGCCGCAAGGAACTTCTCCTTGACAACCGGGTGCGTCTCAGCCTCGTCAGTGGTCAACCAGACCGACCCGCACCACACCCCCTGTGCACCGAGCGCCATCGCTGCAGCCATCTGCCGGCCGCGGCCGATACCACCGGCACCCAGCACCGGAAGCGACGTCGCATCAACAATCTCCGGGATCAGCACCATCGACCCGATCTCACCAGTGTGGCCGCCGGCCTCCGAACCCTGCGCGACGATCAGATCAACGCCGGCGCGCTCATGCGCCTCCGCGTGCGAAGCTCGACCGGCCAACGCTCCGACCATGCGACCAGCCCCCTTGACAGCCTCGATCATGTCTTTGGGCGGCGGCCCCAGAGCGTTTGCCACGAACGCCGCCCGCTTGGACAACACCACATCAATCTGCGGAGCTGCCGCATTCGCGGAGAAAGGCGCCGCCCCGGCCCTGTCCATGCTCCCGGAGAGCGTGCTCTCATCGAGCGGCATCTCCGGCACCTCGTAGCGAGCCAGGATGTCGTCGACGAACTCTGCGTGCTCCGTAGGGATCATCTTGACGAGGTCCGCCGTCGTATAGCCGCCGGCATCGTCGCCCGCATAGCGGGCCGGGATGATCAGATCAACGCCGTAGGGCTTGTCGCCGACAGCGTCCTCGATCCAGTCGAGGTCGATCTCCAGTGCTTCGGGCGTGTGGGCAACTGCGCCCAGAACCCCCAGTCCGCCGGCCCTCGAAACCGCGGCCACCACGTCACGGCAGTGGCTGAAGGCAAAAATGGGAAACTCCAGATCAAGCATTCTCGTCACGTCGTTGTGCATCACTGGATCCTTCGTCGGACTTCTCAGTTGACCATACCGGCAAGTCAGCGGCCGCTCACATGCCTCGCTACACTGCGCGCATGAGCACACCAGAAGTTGTCATCGTTGATGCGGTGCGCAGCCCGATCGGCAAGCGCAACGGCGAACTGTCCACCATGCACAGCATCGACCTGTTGGGCGATGTCCAAAAGGCGGTCTTCGACCGCACCGGAATGGACCCGGCCGAGGTCGGCCAAGTTGTGGGCGGATGCGTCGGCCAGGTTGGAATGCAGACTATGAACACTGCTCGCAACGCCTGGCTCGCGGCAGGGCTGCCGCTCTCCGTCGCTGCCACCACGGTCGACGCCCAGTGCGGTTCTAGCCAGCAGGCAACCAACCTCGCCTACTCGCTGGTGAAGTCCGGGGTTGTCGATTCGGCCCTGAGTTGCGGGATCGAACTGATGAGCCGGATCAAGATGGGCTCGACCATCCCCGACCCCGATACCACAGGCGTGCCGGTCAACTCCCGCTACTGGAAGAACTACGAGTGGACCTCGCAGTTCGAAGGCGCCGAACGTATCGCTGACAAGTGGGACCTCACCCGGACCGAGGCCGACGAGTTCGGTCTGCGGAGCCAGCAACTGGCAGCCAGAGCCTGGGACGAAGACGCCTTCGGGTCGCAGATCGTTCCCGTCGAGGTCCCGGTCGTTGGTGAGGACGGCAAACCCAGCGGGGAACACAACACTGTGAACAGAGACGGCGGTCTGCGCGAGACCACCATCGAGGCACTCGCCAACCTCAAGCCAGTTGCCCGCGACGACGGGATCCACACCGCGGGCTCATCAAGCCAGATCTCAGATGGTGCGGGTGCGGTGCTGATGATGACCCGACAGAAGGCCGACGAACTCGGGTTGGAGCCCTTGGCAAAGATCGTCGACACCTGCCTGGTGGGCACCGATCCCGTGCTGATGCTGACCGGCCCCATCGACGCCACCCAGAAGCTCCTCTCCGACAACAACCTCACCATCGACGACATCGGCCTGGTCGAGATCAACGAGGCTTTCGCTTCAGTGGTGTTGGCCTGGGAACGCGAACTCTCGCCCGACATGAGCACCGTCAATCCCAACGGCGGCGCCATCGCTCTCGGCCACCCCCTCGGCGGAACGGGATCGATCCTGATGACAAAGGCGGTGCACGAAATGCAGCGCAGCAACATCGAGTACGGCATAGTCACGATGTGCTGCGGTGGTGGTCTCGGAACAGGAACCCTGCTGCAGAAGCTCTAGGGGCTGCGCGGTTCTCTACCGTTCGGACCAGAACTGGAGCCAGTGTTCGTCTTGATAGGGGATCGAACCCAGACCGATCTGTCTGTCCGGCCAGTTGGCCGGTTCCTGAGCCAGAGGCTCGGGTTCATCGTGTCGCCAGCCGAGCCACAGCAGATGACGTCTGCGGGTGAACTTCCAGACCCCTTCGATTCGCACGTAACGGTCCTCGTACTTGATCAACTGCTGAATGAAACCCTCGGCACCGTCGTCGATGAATCCGTGCGCCCAGACCGTGCCTCTCGCGGTCGGTGCATCGCTGCCCCAAGACCCGTCGCCGGCGCTCGTCTGATCGAACTCGATCAGATGGTTGGCCACCAACAACACCGCTAAACCCACCTCGCGGAGCGATTCCGCAAAGAACGCCCGTGCTGCTTGCGTACCCTCACCGTACTGCCCGAACCTTGCGTCGGGACGGTAGAGCGATGTCAGCAGATCAAGGTCTCGGCGGTCGATCGCATCGGCATATGCGAACGCCAGTTGCCGGATCTCGTCTCGCGCCACTGTCCGTTCGATCGGGGTCATCTCGCCCACGAAACCAACCGTAATCCCTCAGGGTCGCTCGGGCTGCTCAGCGACCGCGACAACGAAGTCGAGGAAACCGTCGATGGTTGCGACTGCGAAGTCCAAGAACGCTGATCCCTCCGGCGACGGCTCAGGATCGACGACCACTCCCCAGGACAGGTGGCACTCGTCTTGGTCGTCGCGCAGCACGAAAGTGCCGTGGTACAGGTCGAGGCCCGTGGGTCCAGCGACCGAATAGGCCCGCCTCCAAGGGGGCTCAAACGACAGCACCGTTTCCACCAGTACCTCACCGGAACCCGACGACTCGTGGCGGCCAGGCAATTGAAGGTGCAGCACCGCACCCTCGCCATGCGGCGACGGGTCCCCCTCGACCACGTAGCCGCCGGCTGTCTGCTCGATCAGGTCGTTCAACACCTTCCAGGCGTGTTCACGCGGCGCCTTGACATGCCTCTCTAGCGAACGGGACACGTGTTTGGCGTTCATGGCTCAATACCTCCGAACCGACATGGCGTCCACAATCCTGTCGCGCAGTGCCGGTTGGCAGATGATGAGACCCGGCGACCACGGATCGGCCTTGTTGAAACAGAGCTCGCTGCCATCGAGCCGGCAAGCCACCAGCCCCGCGGCCTGCGCCACCGCCGCGGGCGCACACACATCCCATTCGTACAGCCAGCCACCATGGACATAGGCGTCGACTTCGCCGCGCACGACTGCCATCGCTTTGACCCCCGCTGACCCGACAGCCAATATCTCGGCGTCGAGCGCTCGCTGCAAAACTCGACCGTCAACATGACGACGCGAGCGGGAGACCAGAACCCGCGGCTGGTCCCCCACCCGTGACATGATCGGCTGCGGCGTCGGTTCAGTCGCCCAGGTCGTGTCCCATCCCGGTACCGCCACGGCCCCCGCGGTCGGCCTGCTCGCTTCGACCAGTGCCACATGAACCGACCAGTGAGCGCTCCATCCGAAATCATTGGAGCCGTCCAGCGGATCGACTATCCAGACCCGGTCAGCAGACAGCCGCGAGCCCAGATCGCGCCCCTCTTCGGAGAGCACCGCATCATCGGGGCGATGCTCGGCCAGTTCCTTGACGATGAATTCATGTGCAGCCCGATCGGCCGCGTACTCGAGCGACATCCAGCCCCGCTTAGCACGTTGCGGTTCGTCGAGCATTCGTTGAAGAAGCTCACCGGTCTGCGAGGCGACACGGAACGCCAGGGCGTGGTCAGACGAATCAGCCATTCAGCCCGCTCAGAGTTCCCAGGGCGCGACGCTGCCGCCCGCGGCGATCTGTTGAGCGCGAGCGACTACCTGATCACCGAAGTGCGGGTGCGGAAGGACATAGAACCTTTCGGCCACAATCGCTTCGAACACCTTCTGTGCGACCTCGCTGGGCGCCATCCCCGAAGCCACCATGTCCCGCACCGCCTCGCGCCGCAGATCACCCTCGGCGGTCGGTTCTTCCAGCGACACCAGGTGTTCAGGGATGTTGCGGTCCGAGTCCGCGATGCGGGTGTGCACGAATCCGGGGCACAGCACCGAGACCCGCAGGCTGGTGGTCTCACGGGTCTCGAGTGAGAGCACCTCGCTCATCGCAACAACGCCGTACTTGGCCACCGTGTAGGCGCCCAGCGACGGGGTAGGCAACAGGCCGGCCATCGAGGCGGTGTTGACGATGGCGCAAGGATCTCCGTGGGCGACCATTTGAGGACCGAAAGCCTTGATTCCATAGATCACACCCATCAGGTCGACACCGATCACCCAGTCCCAGACCCCGATGTCGTCCGGCTCGAGGATCGGCCCGCCACCGGCCACTCCGGCGTTGTTGAACAGGATATGGACGTCGCCGAAGCGTTCATTGGCCGCCGCGGCGAGGGCCTTGACCGAATCATTGTCGGCCACATCGGTCCGCACGCCCAACACGCTCACTCCGTCGGCCTCGAACCCTGCCACCGCGGCATCGAGCGCGGCGGCTTCGATGTCGGCAATGACCAGGTTCATGTCCTCTTGAGCCAATCGTGTCGCCACCCCGTGACCGATGCCGCTGGCACCGCCGGTGATAACCGCGGTCCTGCCTTTGAATTCGTGCATCGGATGATCCTTGCAGCAATTTGTGCGTGTGCGGAAGTCAGGTCTTTGCAGGACTCCGCTGGAACCAGTCTGAAGGGTCCTCGAGTCGGTGCAGCGACACCGCGTAGTCGCCGCCGCGGTACTGGTCCTGCTCCCAGGTCGCCCAACGCCGTTGAAGTCTCAGTCCTGCGGCAGCGGCGTGACGGTCGTAGTCGCCCAACACGAGCCGTCCGAGCTGAAAGCCAGCCAGGAGAAGCCCTCCCGGTGCAAGATGACGGGCCATGTTGGCTAGGACTTCCGCTTCGGTACCCGGTTCCACGAAGATCATCACGTTGCCGGCCATCACGATCAGGTCGAATCGTCGACCCAGATCAAGCACGCACAGATCCTCTTGGATCCAACACAGCCCGGGTGCCTTTGATTCTGCTTCGGCGAGCATGCGCGGGTCGAGGTCCACCCCGACGACAGTCACTGCGCGCCGGTCGAGCTCGATGGCGACGCGACCGGTGCCGCAACCAGCGTCGAGCACCGAAGCCTCCAGCCCGAACCCATACGACTCCAGCAGTGCCGAGACCAGGTCGGCCTCACCGTGGACGGACTCACCGGCCGCTTCCATGGCGGCCCATCTGCTGTCGTATTCGGCACCACTGCGAACATCGCTGCGGTCACTCCATCTGCTCATGGTCACCTCGGTTGATCGCGGATTGCAGAACATGCATTCTTATGTTGCATTTGATGGGGTGATCCGAATGTTTTTTGGTCGTTAGTCTTGCCGGTGAGGCGAGCTTACCCCCTAATCTGCGAGCGGAACTTCAACCAGCAACAGCGGCATCATCTGTGCGTCGCGCACAGCACGCGTCGACCGCGGACGGCGCTTGGCAGTCCAGTACGTGGAAGGGGCCACCTGCAACGCTGCACAGACGGGCTCGACCCCGAACTCAGCACGGTTGTCGTCTATGAACGCCACAGTCATCGACCTCGGCGGTCGAGCTCCGCCCCGAAAAAACTTGCTGCCCGCTGCAAGATCTCATTGGCTCGGCGCAGCCCACGGTTAGTAACGGCGAGACCTCACCGCCGCCCCCGCTTGTGTATCCATAGATTCCATACTCGCTCCAATCCTTGGAGCCTGCGCAAAACCCAGGGTGAATCACCCCGACACAGGCGGCCGCACCACCTCAACAAACCAACGCCTCCAAGCCGAGGCGGTCCATCACCGTACCCGCCAACACAGCCTCGCGACGGCCACCGAAGACAGGTACGCGAGGACCCCAGTACAGGGGCTCGAGACCGAATCGGAACTCGACGATAAGGTCCAACGGGTGAAAAGCACTCGGAGCGATCGCTGCTCTCTGGCGCAGGCTCACTCCCACGACACCCGGCGGTCGCACCGGCTGTCGACAATGATGCTGTTACTCGGGGTGTCGTTCACGCTGACCTCGACCCTCGTCCTGGTGCCGGAGGGCTCGGCCAAGGACGCTCCAGCGAACCGGGTCGAGTGCAACGACCCACCTGACGACTTTGTTATTCTCTGCCTGGCGTTCGAGGCTGTCGTCGAACATTTCGTGGACGCGGTCGTCGTGGCTGACTTGGCAGCAGCCGCGGAACAGGGCCTGATCCGCGCCGACCTCCAACCCCGGACCACGGCTCCACCTCCCTGCGCGCTGCCGGCACCCGAGTTCGAAGCGGTGTGCGCCGAGATCGACAAGGCTCAAGACACACGCGCGGCGGCGCTTGTTGCGACCACCGCGATGCTGGCATCCCTCGATGACGAGAACACGCGGTATCTTCCGCCCGTACAGACGCAGAGGTTCCTCAACTTCTTGAGCTCCGGTAGCTCCAGGGCTGGAATCGGCATCGAATACGCTTTGTTGGGAACCGACGGTGAACCATGTTCAACGCCCAGCGGCACCTGTCTCCCGACAATCATCGAGGTGTATTCCGGCAGTCCTGCCCAAGCAGCGGGTCTGTTGGTCGGCGATGTGATCGTCGAGTACGGGGCCGTGCTCGCAGGTCTCTCCTGTGGTGAACTGTCAGGTCTGGACAACCGGGGCTATCTCGGTGAGGCCGTCGTTGTGGTGGTCCGCCGGGACGGGGCCAATTCCAGACACTTCCTGACGACTGTCGAAGTGTTCGATCCTCTGGTGTCGAGCCGCATCGTCGACGGCAACATCGGATACATCCGGCTCGACGCGTTCGCCCTAGAAGCTGCTGCACCGTTTGCAGAGCAGCTCAACAACCTTCTCAGCGCCGGAGTCGATTCCATCGTGGTAGACCTCCGCGACAACCCCGGCGGATACCTGAGCGTCACCACAGAGATCGCTGACCTGTTCCTCAAGTCGGGCGACCTCAATCATCGGACACAGTCGATTCGAGAGGACTCCTCCTTCTTCGCTGATTCCGACGGCATCGCCTCAGACGCCGTTTCGCTCCCGATGGTGATCACCGTCAACGACGGCTCTGCCTCGGGTTCTGAGCTGTTCCTGCTGGCCATGCGGGGGAACAACCGAGCAAAGGTCCTCGGTACGACGACTTACGGAAAGTCCACCGGACAGTCGACGTTCGTCGGCAGATCCGCCGACGGCTCGGAGTTGGGCTCTATCAACGTGACGAGCCTGAGATTCTTCGGACCGGACGGCCTCAGCGCGGCAGGTGGGATCCAGCCCGACACAGTCTCAGAGATATCGGACTGTGTGCATCCCGTAGCCGTTGCACGTGAAGCGGCCGCGTCGCTCGTCCCGCGCTCTTCGCGGCCGGCCTTCACGTCCACTCCCGCAACCGATGCTTACAAAGCGGGCGAGACAGTCACGGTGGCTGTCCAATTCGATGCTCCGGTCGTTGTGGACACCGACGACGGGGCGCCGTTGCTGAACCTTGAGATAGGCAACAACATCCGAACAGCCGCCTACGTTGCCACGTCAACGAACGACGGAGTCAGCACCGTCGAGTTCGAGTACACGATCAACGACGACGCCGACTACGACGGCATAAGCATCGCAGCCGACTCGATCAACTTGAACGGGGCGACGATTCAGCGGGCCGCGGTCGACTGGGATGCGCACCTCGACCACCCGATGCTCGCCGCCGACCCGGCCCAAATCGTTGCGGCCGACCCCGAGCGGTATTTCACCGATATTGCCGAGACATCGTTCGTCGACGCCATCAACTGGCTTCGACACGCCGGCATCACCACAGGCTGCGCAACAAACACCTACTGCCCAGACCTGCCCGTCACCCGCGGCCAAATGGCCGCCTTCTTGAACCGAGCACTACAACTACCCGCCACCGACCAAGACTACTTCACAGACGACAACACCTCGACATTCCAAGACGACATCAACCGCCTCCGACAAGCCGGAATCACCACAGGCTGCGCAACAAACACCTACTGCCCGAACCTACCCGTCACCCGCGGCCAAATGGCCGCCTTCTTGAACCGAGCACTACAACTACCCGCCACCGACCAAGACTACTTCACAGACGACAACACCTCGACATTCCAAGACGACATCAACCGCCTCCGACAAGCCGGAATCACCACAGGCTGCGCAACAAACACCTACTGCCCGAACCTGCCCGTCACCCGCGGACAGATGGCCGCCTTCCTCTACCGAGCCCGAGACCTAATCGCCGCTGCCCGTCAACAGACTCCGTGAACCCGCCGGAGCGTTGGCAAGCTCTGTCGATGGTTGCTTCACCGATGATATCCGGTCCACCGTTTCCAAAAATACACCGCGATGTCAATGAGATAGCTGGCAGCGATAATCAACACTGCGTCAAACAGAAAAGAACGCGCAAACGACTCAATAGGAGACGACGATGATGCTGCCCGCCACCCCCTATAGGCTAACCACCACACATAAGTGGCCACCCAAAAACATCGCCACCGCCAACCTACTTCCCACCACCCAATCAACGGGTTCAGCCTCCGCCAATTCGGGAACAATGGCTCTTCAGTGTGCTCACTGGTAGCGGTTGGTGTCTCTCCGGTCATACTTCTAGGCATGGTATACAGTCTCCAGTCAAGAATCAAGCGATCTCGGGCCCCTGACCGTAGGTGGTCTGCCGCGGCAACCACGATCCAAGCCGTCAACCTGTCGCAACCACCGATGGTGGCCACCGAAGCTCAGGGGTGAGCGCTGTTCGTCGCTCAGTACTTCGGGCAATACGCCCGCCACTGGTTCCAGGACTCGACGTATTCCGCGTTCATGCAATCATCCCAGATTTTCGACTCTTCCGAGAAGTAGCGAGGCTCGTACTTTCTCGGGTCCGGTTTTAAGGTAGTCGGCGGGGATGCGGTGGTAGTCGTCGCTGGTGTCGCCGCTGTGGTGGGGGTGGTCTCGCCCTCGAACGGATCAACCCCCCAAGCACAAAATGCGGTCTTCCCAACGGCGATCACCATACCCGCAATCGCGACTACCTTTTTACTTGCTTTGAGCGCCAATTTCAGATCATCGATCTGTTTCTTGTACTTGGCATAGGTACCAGTACTAAGTACCAGGCCGCTAGTAAAGAGAATCTCGATACCTGCATCAATGAGGTCATCGATTACGCACGCCACAAGATATAACGCCTTGTATTCCCACGGATACGCCTTCTCCACTTTGGAGGTTGTCTCGTAAACCACAAACTCAGTAGCGCCAACCGCTACCGTAACAGCGTCCTTTATCGCGTTTCCTATCGTGCCCCAAGGTATCGTGAGCTTCGTCCCAACAGCGAACGTAGCTTTGTGGCAGCCCGTGTGGGCGTCGGCTTCGACCCACGCCGGTTGCTCATAGTTCCACACATCGCCGGGGTGAGTGAATACCACAGGGAATGGCTCGAACTTGTAGATCCAAGCGGGTGGGAACGGTTCCCTGGCCTGGCCGGCTGGGCAGGTGGTGTGGCTGTGGCCGGAGTGGCAGGAGTCGTGACCAAAGAGATGCTGCCCAGGTGGTTTCAGGTGGGCGCAGGTGTTGGCGGTCGTGTGGTCGAGATGGCAAGTGTCGGAGGTAGCCCCTTCGTGTCGATGCTCTCCGGTTTTGGGGTCGCAGGTGACCTTCGTCGGCTTGACCGGGCGCGACGGCGTCGTCGTTGTTGTCGTGGTGGTCGTGGTGGTCGGTGGTGATGTCTTGCACACCGACCGCTCCCAGTCATAACCGTACTTACACGTCAACCACGGAGCCACCGACGTAGTCGTAGTCGTCGTGGTGGTGGTCGGTGGCGCCGACTTGCACACCGACCGCTCCCAGTCATAACCATGCTTACACGTCAACCACGGAGCCACCGTCGTCGTCGTAGTCGGTGGCGCCGACTTGCACACCGACCGCTCCCAGTCATAACCGTGCTTACACGTCAACCACGGAGCCACCGTCGTCGTCGTCGTAGTCGTGGCCGGTGGTGCCGACTTGCACACCGACCGCTCCCAGTCATAACCGTGCTTACACGTCAACCACGGAGCCACCGTCGTCGTGGTGGTGGTGGGGTAGACGCACCGCCCTCCGGTAACGGTCCCTCCGCTGTTGGTGCAGGCATGAACAAGCTCACAGACCGCAGCCCAGTCACCCTCATACTGATCACAATGATGCGCCGCCGCGGGGTCAGCATCCAGCAACGGCGGATCACCCGCGAGCGGCACCAACACCGACGCACACAACGCGACCAACACGACCACAAGCACACTCGGCTTGGGACTCCTCGGAAGCTTCGATAGACCCAACCAACTGGACTTGAAATGTGAACGGCGCTCCATGGCCGTCAAGTCCTAATACCCCCCCCCCCCCCCCCCCCTGTCAAGCCGAACCCCAAAATTTTTTCGGCAGGCAGGGAACCCGTCTTAGCCAACCGAACGACAAAACAGCTAACTACCAGGCACACCACACCGCGCAGTGGAATACATCTGGCCCGCCGCCGCGGGCAGACGACCGCATTGCTCTACCGGGCACGAGACCTCATCGCGGCTGCCCGCCAACAGGCTCCGTGAACCCGCCGGTGCCCGACTTTGCCGAAAACTGCCGCGCTCAACGTTTTGCATGATTAGCTCAAAGTCGTGAGTGCATCACCAACGAGCCGATTCCCGGCACCGACGACAGGTGATCTGATCGCGGGGATCTCGGTAGCGCTGGTGTTGCTGCCCCAATCACTGGCGTACGCGGAGATCGCCGGCGTACCACCACATGTGGGGCTGTTCGCCGCGGCTCTGCCTCCTCTGCTGGCCGCCCCCTTCGTGTCGTCGCCCTACCTCCAGACAGGTCCGGTAGCACTGACTGCGCTGCTGACCTTCGGTGCGCTCTCGGGGCTGGAGAGCACGGGCACCGCTTCCTACATCGAGCTTGCTGCACTGTTGGCGCTGATCGTAGGAGTCGTTCGCGTCATACTCGGCCTTGCGCGGCTCGGCATCGTCGCCTACCTCATGTCGCAGCCGGTGCTGACCGGTTTCACGGCCAGTGCCGCGATTCTCATCGTGGCCTCGCAGGTTCCTTCAATGTTCGACGTGGAACCCGACGCCGAGGGGGTCCTCGCCGGGGCGCTGTGGGTACTGGCACGACCCGGCCACTGGGACGTGACCGCCATTGTGCTGAGCGTGGCGACCGTGGCGGTGGTGTTGGGCGCACGGCGAGTTCACCGGCTGTTCCCCGGCGTGCTGCTGGCGGTCGTCGCGGCCGTGCTGTGGAGCGAAACCACCGACTACGACGGGACCGTCGTCGGCGATCTTCCCGGAGGCTTCATCAGCCTGAGCCTCGACCTTCCCTACAGTCAGATCCCGTCGCTGACAGTCGCAGGGATCGTCATCGCACTGGTGGGGTTCGCCGAACCCGCATCCATCGCCCGGACCTTCGCAACCCAGGATCGCATGCGCTGGTCCGCGAACCGCGAGTTCCTCGGTCAAGGCGTCGCCAACATCGCCTCAGGCATCTCCGGTGGATTCCCCGTGGGCGGATCCTTCTCCCGCAGTTCGCTGAATCGCTTCGCCGGAGCGCAGACGCAGTGGTCGGGCGCGATCACCGGGGCGTTCGTCCTGGCCGCGATCCCGTTGTCGGCCACACTGAAGTCCCTTCCGACCGCGGTCCTTGGGGCGATCGTGCTGACAGCGGCCTACCGTCTCGTCGACGTCGGGGCCATGGTCACGATCGCCCGTGGCTCGCGGCTGCAGGGGCTCGTCGTCTTCGGGACCTTCGCGGCAACCCTGCTGTTCGCGCCCAACGTCGAACGCGGCGTGATCACGGGGGTGGCCCTCGCCGTCACTGTCCATCTGATCCGCGAACTCCGTGTCGACCATACCCACGAGGTCGACCACGACACCCTGGTGCTGAGGCCCCGCGGCGTGATCTGGTTCGTGACCGCCCCACATCTCGAAGCACGCTTCATCGCAGCTCGGGCCGAGCATCCCCAACTCCAGAACCTGCGCATCGACTTCGCCAACGTCGGGCGGGTCGACTACGGGGGTGCCGCGACCCTCGCTGAACTCGTCGACGACGCAGTGGCCGCGGGCCTGACCGTCGACATCGTCAATATCGAACCCCACGCGAAACGTGCAGTCGCCGCGCATCTCGGCGGCCGTCACGGAGTACCCACACTCGACGAGTTGGCCGACGACGAGCGACATCAGTGGCGTCTCCGCCGAAAGCCTCGGAGCCCCTAGAAGCCGAGCGAACAGGTGGGACGACGCTACGAACAAGAGCGGGAAGGCGGGAAGGACAGCGCAGCTTGCCGGGAGGTTCTCATCCCTTCACCAGATCCGCGATGAGACGCAGTTCCTCGGGGGTGCGGGCCGCCACGTTGAGCATTGTGACCGGACTCTCCTGCCAGGCTTGAAGCCGGTCACGGATCCGGTCGACGGAACCGACCAGCGAGATCTCGTCTGCGAACTCGGTGGGAACCATGGCGATCGCCTCATCGCGCCTCCCCTCGAAGAACAGGTCCTGGATCTTGTAGGCCTCCTGCTCATATCCCATCCGCGCCATCAACTTGGTGTGGTAGTTCTGCCCCTTGGCGCCCATGCCGCCGATGTAGAATCCGAGCGAGGCCTTGGTGGGATACAGCGCCTGCTCCACATCGTCGTGGACACGCACCGAGACGTTGACCGCGATCTCGAACCCCGGTCTCGCCATGGCCAACTCTTCGGCATAGACCTCAGGCCTGAACGGCGAGTAGTACAGCGGGATCCAGCCGTCGGCTATCTCCACGGTCTGAGCAATGTTCTTCGGTCCTTCAGCGCCGATCCAAATGGGTATCTCACGCAGCGGATGGGTCATCACCTTCAACGGCTTTCCCAGACCCTCCGAACCCACACCGTGATAGGGCATCTGAAAATGGTCCCCCTGGAACTCCATGGGCCCCTCACGGCGGAAGGCCCGGCGCAGGATCTCGACGTATTCGCGGGTGCGGGCCAGAGGCTTGCGCGAGGGCATTCCGTACCAGCCCTCGACGACCTGAGGCCCGGACACACCGAGCCCCAGAATCGTGCGTCCGTTGGAAATGTGATCGAGGGTGATGGCGTGCATGGCAGTAGCGGTCGGTGTGCGAGCCGAGAGCTGCACAACTCCGGTTCCGAGCTTGACCCGTTCCGTGTGCGCTGCGATCAGCACGAGCGGGCTGAAAGCATCAGAACCCCACGACTCAGCGGACCAGACTGCATCGAACCCCGCCTTCTCTGCTTCTACGCTCAGTTCCACGAAGTCTTCGGGCATTGTGCGACCCCAGTAGCCCCATATGAGTCCCAGTTCCATCACGGTTTCCTTCCCAGTTGAATAGACGCTTGATCTTGGCGGATCAATGCTCCGCAACCAAAGTCTCAATGAAGTTGTAGGTCGTCTCGGCGATGTCTGACCAATTGGTATCGGCCTGCCTCGCGGTTGCCGCGGCGGTGGCGGCTGCCAGATCGTCATCGCTCAACGCGTCGATGCAGGCAGCAAGGTCGGTGACTGTCGATCCGTAGTAGATCCCGGCTCCTCCGAGGGCCTCGTGGAGGTATCCCCAATCGGAGGCCAGACTCGGCAGCCCGGTTCCGATGGCATCGGCGACCACGCCGGTGGTCAGCATTCCTTCGCTGAACGGCAGAACCAGGGCGTCCAGCGAGAAGAGTCGGCGAGCGTAGACTTCCAGGTCGACCAGTTCGTACCGTTCCGCCACAACGATCCGGTCATCGTCTGGAACCTGCTCGTCTCCCAGGGACCAGACACAGAGTTGCACATCGTCGCGACCGCACCGATGGACCGCGTCGATCACCAGTTGCACGTCCTTCTCTTGGCGGGGTGCGCCGATGACACCCAAGCGCAGGCCTGCGGGCGGCAGACCGAGGCTCTCCTCGGCATCAAAGCGGCCTCCGGGGGGCCGCAACGGCTCCAAACGCTGCCCCCAATGCCCATGGGGAGCGACCAGGTGGCGGGTGTGGGCACCGTAGCCGTAGTCGGCTTCCATCACCGCTCGGCCATAGCTGCTGTGATGGACGACGCCGTCGGCCTCCGAGCACCAGATCTCGTAGATCTCACGCGCCCCGGAGGCGTAGTGCGGTTTGCGGTTGTGTTGAGTCCACAGGATCGGCAGGCCCGCGGCGCGAAGATTGGCGATCACGTCTCGGGTTCGGGCCGGATCGGTTCCTACCGACCATTCCGGCCAGTGCAGGTGGAACAGGTCGAATCCGTAGAGCGCAGCGGGGTCGTCCAACAGCCACATCGCCTCCTCGTCTGCCACCCGATCGCCGAGCGGGTCATAGAGGCTGCGGTTGTACCAGTGTCCTTTAGCTGTAGCCGCAACCCGCAACTGGGGCGTGACCTTCCAGGTGAAGTTGATCTCTTCGGACGGTTCAAGGTCGATCTCGTGCACGCGGACGTGCTCGTTCCAGAACGAGCGGTGTGCCAACATCCCAGAGGTGTCGATCACTCTGGTCGTGCATCGGTGAGGTGTCTCGAACTCGACTAGGAGCTTTCGCTGGGAAGTCTCGGGGATCTGCAGCGATATCGCGTCGATGGTTTCGGGGGAGCGTTCAAATCTCAGCGTCTCGGACACAACGACACTGCGCTGGTCAACTCTGTAGCTGGCACTGCGAGATCCGGCGACAGACGGATCCTGCGAATCCGAGCCTGCAGTTTCGGCCGAGGGGGTTCCCAACGGCGTGAACTGGTTGAAACTGACGTCAAGTCGGCCGTCACTGTGCTGGATCAAGTCTGGTGTCCCGAAGGTGGTCCACACGGTGCCGTCGGCGTGAACCGCGGGAAGCATCGAGGCTAGTTGGTTGTTGTTGACGGGTACTTCGAAGGTACCGGGCCAGCGCAACGCCAGCGTGTAATCAACCCAGAATCCTCCGACGAAGGGCAGCACGAATTCAACACCTCTGCCGCGGTGGGCCCAGACCGAGGCATTGCTTTGCGGGTCCAGGACAACCAAGCGGTCGACGGCCTCGAAACTCACGGCTGGAGCAGCGGCATCGAGCGCTTCTGATTCCCTCAATTCGAGCGATGCCTGCACCAGTTTCCCGAGCAGATCGAGAGTCATCTGCAGGCGCCGCTGCGGACCCCGGTAGAACATCGTTGAACGGTGCTGGTGGGCGTTGACGAGACCGTCCTCGAACCAGTCGCTGATGCGGTGTGCTGAAAGTTCAGCTCTGCCGAGCCAACCGCTGGGGTCATCTGTCAACCCCCGTGACACGGCGATCGCGCCGAGTTCGATGTTCATCACCACGCCGAGCGCTCCCGTTGATCGTCCCCAGACAATCGCTCCCTCGGGTGTGGCCAAGTCGGCAATGTCGCTGAGAACCTTGCGGAATCCGCTCGACCAGGAGCTTCCAAGACGCTCTGCGAACGGTTCGGCGAACAGGTACACGTCTGGTGTGTAGATGTCGAAGTTGGCGCCACCGAAATCGTCGATCCAACCCGTCTGGAGTCGGGTGAACAAACCGGAGACCTTGTTGATCAGAGTGTCGAGTACATCCTCGTCTGGGAGTCGGCCGAGGCGGGATCGATCAAACTCACAGCGGGCGAGTACCACCGCATAGTTGTTGGGGAGCTCCCCGGCGGCGAGCGCTTCTAGCATCGAGGAGGAGTCGATGGCCAAAGCAACGTTGGCCAGGTCTGTCTCGTTCCAGCTTCGGAGCGCCGCGTTGTCGTCGAGCCCACCCAAGCGCAACAGAGTCTCAGCTGCGCGATAACTGTAGAAACTGTGCGTCGCAGCGCCATCGAGTTGTCGAACGATTTCGAGCGCGACATCGGCACACGACAGTCCCGCAACCTTCTCTACACCAGCTTCGTGCAGCAGAGAGAGTGTGAATGCCAGATCGGATCGAGCGTCCGGGCCGACTAGATAACCGCCGTGCACTCGTGGAAGGTTCAGACCGGGAGCGTGCGCGGACTCAAGGTCGCCCAGTACTGCTTTGACAAGGTCTAGCAGTCGTTCTGCGAGGTCGGCCGGGGTTGTCATGACAGTCGGTGAGAGATCGTGTGGGGCCGTACGCTAATACTCGGGAGCGGCTCGACCTCAACCCGACCCGAGTAGGCATTCGAGGATCGCGGTCGATGGCAGCCAGACCATGAAGAACGACTGAAGCGCGTACGTTCGCGGTCTGCGCTTTGATACTGTGAATCCTGTTCATCGCATTTGAGTGACAAATTTCCGGCATGTCGCGATCACCCGCAACTCCCCCCCGAAATCGCCGCAACCGGTGGATTCGCGTCGTCGGCGCGGCCATGGTTTTCGTTTCGCTCACATCCGCTGGACCCATGGCGCTTGCACAGACACAAGACGAAATACGCAATCAGATTGAAGAAGACAAGGCCAAGCAAAGGCAGGCGAAGGAGGATGCGGCGGAGAACCAGGGCGAGATCGATGTGCTGAACCAGGACATCGACGAGTTGGTGAGTGCCTTCCAGACCCTCGAAGCAGCCCGCGACAGCGCCCAGGAAGCCGTCGATGCAGCCATCAGGCAACTGGAGGAAGCGCTTGCGGAGCAGGCTACGACAGAGGCGAGGATCGCCGAGCTTGAGGACGAGATCGCCGAGACCGAACTGTTGTTGCAACAATCAGCCGTCAACGCCTTCACTTCGTTTCAAGGACCAAACAGCGAGCAGACGGCGTTGAGCGAGGACCCTTGGCAACACGCACGCAACCAGTCCCTGCGCAGCTTCGCGAACCGCAGCACCGAGGACATCCTCGACGAGTTTCGAGGCCGGGCAGCTGAACTCGAAGCGCTGCGGGAGGAATCAGGCCGTTACGTCAACGAACTGGAACAACTACGCAACGAAGCACTTGAGCGAGAAGACAATTTCAACAGGGCAGTCGCCCGCGAGGACGCCGCCCTCGAGCAGATCAACCAACGACTGGACCGTCGTCTCGCAGAAGCAGCCGCCATCGAACACTTGGATGCACAACTCGCCGCAGAGATCCGGTCTGGTGAACAACAACTCGCATCAGCAATCGCGCGTGCCGAGGCACTCAGGCGGGCACAGACCATCACCCGCCCACCGAACGCGGACTTTGACTTGACGACCGTGCAGGGGATTACCGTCAATGTCCTCATCGCCGAGGAACTCGACGGGCTCCTGGACGCAATGAGGGCCGAGGGATTCGACCTGTTCGGCAGCGGTTACCGCACCAACTCCAGGCAGATCGAACTTCGCATGGCGCATTGTGGGACTTCTGACTACGCCGTCTATCAGATGCCGTCATCGCAATGCAGTCCGCCCACTGCACGACCCGGATTCTCGATGCACGAAGTCGGTCTGGCAGTGGACTTCACACTCAACGGCAGGCTGATCAGGAGCCAGAACACCGATGTGTTCCGAGCCTTGGCCCGGATCGCGCCGGACTACGGGCTCCTGAATCTGCCCAGCGAACCTTGGCACTGGTCGACCACCGGAAATTAGGCAGTTCGCCGAGCCTGGGCGTGTGCTATCGAGATGTTGCGGCGACCGCTTCGGCTGGGCGGCCCGCTATCAGGCCGTCAACCCCTCTGGCGAGGAGATCGGAGTAGAACTCGCGGGTCTCGACCACATCGGTTCCGCTCAGCCACACCCACACGTATCGACCCTCGTTGTGGATCCTCTCGGCCAGTTCCGGGGTGACGACCTCCACTCCCTCGAAGGTCAACGGGACCTGCAGCACTTCATACCGGGGATCGAGGGGCACTCCCGACAGGAACCAGGCGAGCATCGCATCGAGCCCGGGGCTGGTGGCCACGTCCGGGGCAAGTTCGTTGAGCGCGGCCAGCGTCTCGTCGTTGAACGAACTGACGATCACTGACTGCTCGCGGCCCAGTTCGGTGATCTCCGCCGCGAGCACCTCCGCCGCGGCGATGCCGGTGCTGGGATCGGGCTCACCGTCGGGGGTGTTCTGGATCTTGATCTCGACGTCGAGCACGCGATTCGGGAACCGCTGGGCCACCTCCTTGAACGTCGCCACCGAGAAATCGTCGGGTTCGAATCCCTCGGGCGGTTCAACTGCCCCGGTGCGCACCCCGCGAAAGACGTACTCCTCGTCAGGCTGGGTCTGGTCTCCCCACTGACCGGGCAGGAACCAGTATGCGTTGTCCAGCGCCTTGATCTCCGCCAGTGTCAGTTCAGCCACTCGACCGGTTGTTTCGGTGGTGCGGTCGACGGTGTCGTCGTGCTGCACGATGAGGACACCGTCGGCGGTCAACTGCACGTCGAGCTCGAGGATGTCAGCGCCGACTGCGGCTGCCTGGGTATACGCGTAGATCGTTGAATGCGGATAGTCCTGGTCGCCGCCCGCATGGGCGATCACCAGGGGGCGGTCGAGTGCGAGGAGTCCGTCGAGGGTCGTCGGCAGGGACTGGGGAGCCTCGGTCGTCGTCGTTGTCGTCGTGGGGGGCGCGGCTGTGGTGGTGGTGGTGGTGGTGGAGGTCGGATCCGACGTGGTGACGCTCAGCGTCGTGGTCGTCGACACCGGTGCTGATGGTGACGCCTGGGGCTCAGACAGTTCTCGGCTCTGATCGTCGTCGCCGGCGCACCCCGCAACAGACAACGCGGCAAACAGCGCCAAGAGGCCGAACCAACGCCGTCGAGCCGTCGACCGTGAACCGGCCGCTGCCTGTGCGTCGCTATCCGTCGTCGATGCCCACATCGTTCAGACTCCCCGCAGAAAGTATCATCCCGATAGGGACAGTCAGGAATTTTGTGTATCGGGTGTGGCCCGCTGTCAGTCCGCGGCGAGCAGCGCCTGGGTGCGTTCCAGCGAATCGACGCACTCCTCCACCAGCTCAAAGATGACATCGGCGCTGCGCTTCACCCTGTTCATGGAACCGACGATCTGGCCGACCGGGTTGAAGGCGACCTGTTGGGCCTTGTCGGGATAGCGGCCGCTTCTGACCATCGCCTCGCGAACGGCCATCATCTGCAGCGGCATGCCCAACGTGTCGGGGGTGTCTGGCCGTTCCCATGCCTTTGTCCAGTCGTTGCGGAGCATCCGACAGGGCTTTCCCGTGTATGAGCGCGAGCGCACCGTGTCCTTGCTCGTCGCATCCAGATAGGACTGGATCTGGGCGGGAGATCCCGCCGCTTCCTCGACAGCGAGCCACAGAGAACCGGTCCATACTCCCGCAGCTCCCATGGCCAGCGCAGCCGCCATCTGGCGACCCGACCCGATTCCCCCCGCCGCGAGCATCGGTACGGGCGAGATCGCATCGATGACCTGGGGCCACAACACCATCGAACCGATGTCTCCGGTGTGGCCGCCTCCCTCGTAGCCCTGGGCGATCACAAAATCAAGGCCCGCCGCGGCGTGGCGGCCCGCTTGTGCCGGGGTACCGCAGAGCGCCCCGACCGCACGACCGCTCGCCTGGATCGCTTCGACGAGGTCCGGCGGCGGAGTCCCCAGAGCGTTGGCAACCATTACCACGTTGTCGTGTCGCAGGATCTCCTCGACCTGGGGAACCGCGGTTGCAGCGTTCCAGCCCATCAGTCCGCTGCCGAGTTCCTCGTCGGGAGGCAACTCGGGGACGTCGTGCTTCTCGAGCATCTCCCTAACAAACTGGCGGTGCTCGTCTGGGATCATCGACTGGAGTTGTCCGGTCAACTTGCCGAGGTCCATCTCCCCCGCGCCGTCGTATTTGGCAGGCAGGACGATGTCCACGCCATAGGGCTTGTCGCCGATGTGCTCGTCAATCCATTCGAGCTCGATTCTCAGTTGTTCCACACTGAACCCGACCGCGCCCAAGACTCCCAGTCCACCGGCCCTGCTCACCGCGACCACCACATCACGGCAGTGTGTGAACGCATAGATCGGAAACTCGATACCGAACCGTTGTGACAATTCGTTCTTCATGTATTCAACCGTACGCGCGTTGCTTGCGCCGGGCGTAGCCCGGCGACAAAACAACCTGATCAGTCGTCTTGGAGCGCTGGGATCACGCGATCGACCGTTAGCTCAACGGACTCCCAGGCCGAATCGATCGGCATGCCGCCGACCAACGGGTGAAGCGAGAGGGCTCCCGTCTCGCGGGCCCGTTTCACCGCCTGATCTGGGGTCAGGAACTGATAGATCCCCTCCTCACGCAGTTCCCGCTGGTTGTTGGCATGGGTATGGACCGCGGAGGTCTGCCCCGGGGGTTGCCAAGAGTCGTAGACGGACGCTTCGAGCCAGAAGTGTTTCCCGAGCTTGGCCCAAGCCTCATCAGGATCCTCGACCACATGGATCATCGCCACCTGCTCGGGTGAGATGCAGAACCCCTGCGTACCCTGCCTCTCGCATTCGGCGTAATACAGTGCCTCGACCTCAGGGTTGGGAGCGGGAAGCTGAAGCGGCAGACCCAGGCGGGCCGCACGTTTTGCGGCGGCCGGGCCCGAACCACCGATCATCACCATGGGATGCGGGCGGGTGTAGGGCATGGGGCCGACCTTGATCGTCGCGCCGTTGTATTCGAACTCCTCACCCGACCAGACCTTCTGCATGGTTTCGAGGGCGTGGTCGAGGATCTTGCCGCGTCGACTCCAGTCCTTTTGAACAGCCGCGTACTCCGCGGGGCGGTATCCGAGCCCTGTGGTGATCGAGATCCGGCCCTTGCTCATAAGGTCGATCACCGCCAACTCCTGTGCCAGGCGCACCGGATCATGCAGCGGGACGAGCAGAGCGGTGATCACCACCGACAGATTCTGGGTTCGGTTGAGAATCATCGCCGCGTTGAGAAGGGGCGTGGGGCTCCAACCGATTTCTGTGGCTTGGTGCTCCTCAAGGCTCACCATCGCGAAACCGTTCTTGTCAACGTATTCGGCGAGGTCGAAACCGGCACGGTAGCGGTCGCTCATGTGGTTGGGGTCGGTCGGGTCCGGGTGCACGAAGTTGAGCCGCATCATCATGAAAGCCACAGCAGAACGCTCCTTGGGTATCGGGTCTGGTCAATCAGCGAACGGCGCGGAACACCGCGACGCTCACCTGGCGTGAATGTAACCGGCACAGCGACGACGCCCGTCATCAGCAGGTTGCCAGGATACGGAACGAACCCGTCAGGCTCGCTGACAATCAATTCAGGCCTCCATCGAGACGCAGGATGGCGCCGGTGGTGTAGATCCCGGCGTCGCCGACGAAGTAGAGCGCCGCGCCGACGACCTCTGCAGGTTGGCCGGCGCGCCCCAAGGAGATCTGGTTGCCGAGGCCTGCGATCATTTCGGCTGACCATGCTTTGGAGATGTCGGTCAGGAACGGGCCTGGTTGGATGCAGTTCACGCGTACTTCGGGTCCATAGGCCTTGGACATGCTCTCAGTGAGGTTGTGGAGGCTCGCCTTGGCCATCCCGTAGACGACTTCGCCCGCCGTCGGTTTGACAGCCGCACTCGAACTGACGAAGACGACCGACCCTGAACCGCGCCTCTTCATGCGCTCGGCGACTATCGCTGTGAGCCGGAACGTTCCCTTGAGGTTGACGTCCATCACTTTGTCGTACAGCGCTTCGCTGATCTCTGTGATCGAGGGGTAGAGGGGGGACATTCCGGCGTTGTTGACCAGGATGTCGATGTCGCCGAACTGCTCATAGGCCGCATCAGCGAGACCCTCAACCTGCTCCCAGTACCCAACATGGCACGCGTACGCCATAGCCTCCACGCCGAGGGCGCGGGCCTCTGCGGCCACAGACTCGCAGTTATCGAGCTTGCGGCTGGCGATTACGACGTTGGCGCCGTGCTCGGCGAAGGCCAGAACCATCTCCCGCCCCAGGCCGCGACTTCCGCCAGTGACGATGGCTGTGCGCCCCGTCAGGTCGAATAGTTCACTCGCGTGTGTCATGGCCCTGCTTTCAGATGTTCAGTGGGGGCTCTGCGATGTTGGCTAGGCGACAGTATGCACCCTGGGCCATACTTGGCAGCAACATCTGACTCACAGATCCACTCACAGCATCCCACTCGACGACGAGGCGACCGCTATGACGAAGCGAACGATTGACTTCCCGGTGTTCGACGCCGACAACCACATGTATGAGACGGAGGATGCGTTCACCCGCTATCTGCCGTCGAAATACGCCAATGCCATCAAGTACGTGCAGGTCAAGGGCCGAACCAAGATCGCGATCAACGACAAGATCTCCGAGTTCATCCCCAACCCCACGTTCGAGGTTGTGGCCGCTCCCGGCGCCCAGGAGGAGTTCTACCGTTCCGGCAATCCCGAGGGGAAGTCGCTTCGGGAGATCTTCGGCGAACCGATCAAGTGTCCGCAGTGGGCCCGCAATGCCGAGGCGAGACTACCGCATCTCGACGAACTGGGGCTTGACGGCTCGCTGATGTTCCCGACGTTGGCCAGCCTGCTCGAAGAGCGGATGCGCGACGATCCCGACCTCTGCCACGCCGCGGTCCATTCGCTGAACCAGTGGATCTATGACGAGTGGCGTTTCGACTACGAGGGACGGATCTTCGCCACTCCGGTGATCGCCCTGCCGATCGTCGAGAAGGCCATCGAGGAACTGGAGTGGTGTCTTGACCGGGGGGCCCGCTGCATCCTCATCCGTCCCGCTCCTGCCTGGGGGTTGCGGGGTCCTCGTTCGCCCGGATTGCCGGAGTTTGATCCGTTCTGGGCGAGGGTGCAGGAAGCCGGTGTGATGGTCGGCATGCACAGTTCTGATTCGGGCTACGCCGATCTGGTCTCGATTTGGGAGGGCAGCACGGAAATGCTGCCGTTCAAGCCCAATCCGTTGCGCCACCTGCTCATGTCCAACCGGCCGATCACCGACATGATGAGCGCCATGGTGTGTCACGGTGCCTTCACCCGCTTCCCGGACCTGCGTATCGGCACGATCGAGAACGGCGGCACCTGGGTGGCGCCCTTCGTCAAGAGCCTCAAGGAGGTCTACAAGAAGATGCCTCAGGAGTTCAGCGAGCATCCTGTCGACGCTTTCAAGCGCAACGTCTATGTCAATCCGTTCTGGGAGGACGCCCTCGAGGGGCTGCTCGAGATCATGACCCCGGACCGTCTGCTGTTCGGTTCGGACTACCCGCATCCTGAGGGACTCGGCAATCCGATTGAGTTCGTCGACGACCTGCCCGCTGATCTGAACCGTGACGATGTCGCCAAGATCATGGGCGGCAACCTCAAGTCGCTGCTGAAGGTCTGAGACTGGTCGAACGATGAAGTTCTCTGTCACGTATCCGCTCGTCCACCACCCCTACAACCCTGAACTTCTTACCAAACAGAGCTTGATCCGGTTCGCTCAGACCGCCGAGAACGCCGGTTTCGACGCGATGGGGTTCACCGACCATCCAGCACCCACCCACCGTTGGCTCAGCGCCGGGGGCCACGACGCGCTCGACCCGTTCTCGGCGCTCGCATTCGTGGCCGCGGTGACCGACCGCATGCTGTTGATTCCCAACATCGTGGTTCTCCCCTACCGAAACCCCTTCGTGGTGGCGAAGTCGATCGCAACGATCGCCGCCTTGAGCGACCAGAGGTTCGTTCTGGCGACCGGCACCGGCTATCTGAAAGGCGAGTACAAGGCGTTGGGAGTCGACTTCGATGAACGCAACGAACTGTTCGACGAGGCGATCGAGGTTCTGCGCGGCATCTGGGGCACCGATGATTTCGCCTACGAAGGCCGCAACTTCCTGGCCTACGGGCAGACCGCCAACCCGAAGCCCGGCAGGGTTCCGATCTGGATCGGCGGCAACAGCAGACTCTCACGCAGACGGGTCGCGGCTGTAGCCGACGGCTGGGTCCCGTTCCCCGCGCCGCGGGGCCTGGCTGCCACGACCAAGACTCCGCCACTGGAAACTCCTGAGGACCTCGCCGAGATGCTCGACTACCTCTGGCGGCAGGTCGACGATCAGGGCCGTGACCGTTCAGAGATCGATGTCTGCTTCGGTTCTGATGCCGGCGGATCTCCGGCCGACGACACCTTCGACGCGGGCGCCCATATCGAGGGACTGGCCTCGCTGAGCGCGTTGGGCGTCACCTGGGCATCGGTGACCGTGCCGGGAGATTCGATCAACCGCGCCGTCGACGCCCTGGAGCGCTACGGCGAAGAGGTCATCGCAGCAGCCGACACCGGTTGACGCTCACCCCGCCTCACCCCGCCGACAGGGCCGGTTGCACCTGATCGACGATCAACTCCATCTGTCGCTCAACGAGGTCTTCGGGCATGCCGCCGATCGAGGCCCACAGATACAGGTGCTCGACGGGCAGCCCGTCACATATTCCGGCGATTCGAGCAACCGCCTCATCTGCAGTCAGGATCTGCAGTGCGCCGAGGGCGCCTGAGCCGCGGCCTTCACGAACCTCGTCGGTGGTCAGCCAACGAGGAGTGCGGCCCGTGCCCAGAGCCGCCTGTTGCCGGTAGCTGTTGAGCTGGTGAGTGCGGTGCGGAACGATCCTCTCCCATGCCTGATCAGGGTCATCGGCGACTAGGAAGTCGACCACCCCTGCCATTCGGGCCGCTTCGACACCATGGCCGGACTCCGCCAGCGCGTCGCGGTAGATGCCGAAACTGTCGCGGTTGTGGGTCAACAAGCCGACGCCGAGCCGACCTGCCCTCGCCGCGCCCCGAGGACCGAGGTACCCGGCCCACAACGGCACGGGTTGCTGCACCGGTCCGGGACTGCAGCCGCCTTCAGCAAAGATCCGACCGATCTCGCCGAGTGCGTGGTCGGTCGCGTGGTAACGGCTGGCGAGCTCAACACCGAACGCTTCGAATTCCGGGGCGACGTAGCCCGCGCCGAGCCCCAACTCAAGACGGCCGCCGCTGATCGCGTCAACCACGGCCGCCTGTTCCGCTATAGCCATCGGGTGTTGCAGCGGTGCCACAACCACCGCCGTACCGAGCCGCGCCCGTTTTGTTCGCGCCGCTACAGCCGCGAGCGCGGTCAGCGGCACTGGCATATAGCCGTCGTCCACAAAGTGGTGTTCACTCACCCAGATCGATCCGATACCGCGGCGGTCGGCCTCGGAGATCAGATCAAGGTGCCAGCCATGGTAGGCCGCCGGGTCACGTCGCCAGGGCTCAGGGTTGCGAAAATCGAAGTACAGACCCAACCGGGGTGCCGACACCGACCCCATCAGCCGCCAGACCCCGGGATCTTGAAGACCCGCTCGGCGTTCTCGTGCAGGAACTTGGGCCAGACGTGGGGTCGCAAACCCACATCGGGAAGTTCAGCGAAGATCCGCTCCAGATCGAGACCCGCCGGGTAGTAGCCCGCGTACATCACCTTGTCGGACCCGCGGGTGTTGGCATAGTCGATGATGGCCTTGGGGTAGTACTTCGGCGCGAAAGCCGAGGTCATGTAGTACAAACCCGGCCATTTCAGCATCAGCTTCACGGCCAGGGCCTCCCAGGGCTCGGCTCCGTGGCGCATCACGATCCGCAGTTCGGGGAAGTCGTAGCACACGTCGTCGAAATGCCGAACATGCTGGCAGTCCGCAGGCACACGGGGCCCGGGAACGCCCGCGTTGGAGATGATCGGCAGGTCGAGGTCGATGCAGGTCATGTAGATCGGGTAGTAGCGACGATCGCTGACCGGGACCTGGGGGATGCAACCGGCCGGGAAGGTCGTCACCGCGCTGAGTCCGTGTTCGCTGTGTCTCTCGCGGATCTTCCGCACGGTGCCGGCAATGTCGTTGGGGTCTATTTCCGTCGAGAAGTAGACCCGCCCGGGGTGGCGCCGACGGGCCTCGATCGACACCTCGTTGAGGCCGAACAGCCCGGCGCGCACACCGCAGCGATCCATCTTGGCGAAGGTCGTCTCTATCGGATCCTCGTCGGGGGCGGCCTCCGCCGGCGTGTCGGTGAACATGTATCCCGCCGGCATCACCAGGTCGCCGCCCTCGGATGATTCGGCATCCTTGAATCCTGCTCTCAGGTGCTTGTAGACGGCGTTCTTGTCGGCGAACGGAAACCCGATCATCAAATCGACTGCTTGCGGGTCTGACGGATAGCTCATTGCGGCTCCTCTGGTTCTGAATGTCGGTTCGGTTCTAAAGGCAGGATTCGGCGCGACTGTTCGCGGCAAACAGTAATCTTCAGCACGATGACCACCAATGCCCAATTGCTTGAACGTTACCGAGCGGTCCTGCCCTCGTACGTGAATCCGCTCTACGCCGAGCCGATCTCCATTGAACAGGGCGAGGGAGGATACGTATGGGACGTGGAGGGCAACCGCTACCTCGACTTCTTCGGTGGAGTGCTCACCACCATGGTCGGCCACAGCAATCCCGATGTGGTGGCCGCGGTGCAGGACCAGGCCGCCAGGGTCATGCACACTTCGACTCTGTACCTCTGCGAGCCGATGATCGAGTTGGCTGAACAGATCGCTGCCATATCGGGAATCCCCGACGCCAGAGTGTTCTTCACCACCTCGGGCAGCGAAGCCAACGACACCGCCATCCTGTTGGCTACCAGCTATCGCAAGTCCAACCAGGTGCTGGCGATGCGCAACAGCTACCACGGTCGTTCGTTCACCGCTCAGGCGATCACCTCCCACTCCTCATGGTCCTCGACCAGCCTCTCGGGCTTGTCGGTCAACTTCGTACAGGGCGGCTACCGGCTGCGCAGTCCCTTCGGCCACATGAACGACGAAGACTTCACCAACGCCTGCGTCGACGATCTCGTGGCGGTGATCGACATGATGACTGCCGGTGATGTCGCCTGCCTGATAGCCGAGCCGATTCAGGGAGTCGGCGGTTTCGCCACGCCACCGGACGGTTTTTTTGGTGAACTCAACAAGGTGCTCGCCAACCATCAGATCCTGCTCGTCGTGGATGAGGTGCAGACCGGATGGGGGCGGACCGGCGAGCACTTCTGGGGGTATCAGGCCCACGACGTGGAACCCGACATGCTCACCTTCGCCAAGGGTGTCGGCAACGGCGCCACGCTGGCAGGGATAGTCGCCCGTGCAGAGATCATGGACACCATCAGTGTGCTCTCGTTCAGCACCTTCGGTGGCAATCCGCTCTCGTCTGCGGCCGGTCTGGCCACGTTGCGTTACGTGCTCGACAACGACCTGCAGGGCAATGCCCTGCGAATGGGGCAGAGACTCACTGCCGCAGTGGCGCCGGTAGCAGCCTCGACGCCGTGGATTGCCGAGTTGCGGGGCAAGGGCCTTATGCAGGCGATCGAGACCGTTCATCCGGGTTCGCTCGAACCCGACGCTGCGCGGGCCGGCGCGGTGTTGGAGGGTTGCAAGCGGCGAGGTCTCCTCGTCGGCAAGGGCGGACTCTACGGCAACGCCATCCGCATCACCCCGATGCTCGATGTCACCGCTGACGAGTTGGACGAGGGGATCGCAGCCATCCTCGAGACCATCGACGAGATCGACTAGGCGCCGCCGCGCACCCACAGACAGGACAAAGGTCATGAAACAGATCACTCACCTCATCGACAACGATTCCGTTCCCGGCATGTCCGGACGATCCGCTGCGGTCTTCAACCCGGCGACCGGCCAACAGACAGCCGAGGTGGCTCTGGCCTCCAGCGAAGAGGTCGATGCCGCAGTCGCCTCAGCCGAAGCGGCGTTCGCCGAGTGGAGCGAGGTGAGCATCGCCCGACGAACCAAGCTGATGTTCGCCTTTCGCAACCTTGTCGTGGACAACGCCGCTGAGGTCGCGGCCCGGCTCACAGCAGAGCACGGCAAGGTCACCTCGGACGCCGCGGGCGAGGTTGCACGGGCCATCGAGAATATCGAGTTCGCCTGCGGTATCGCCGAGCATCTCAAGGGCAGCCACAGCGAAATGGCGTCAACAGGGGTCGACGTCTACACGGTGCGGCGTCCTCTCGGTGTGGTCGCCGGGATCACACCGTTCAACTTCCCGGCAATGGTCCCGATGTGGATGGTTCCCAATGCCGTGGCGTGCGGCAACACATTCGTGTTGAAGCCCTCCGAGCGCGACCCGTCCGCTCCGTTGTTCATGGCCGAACTGTTCTGCGAAGCCGGTTTCCCCCCGGGCGTTCTCAACGTGGTGCAGGGCGACAAGGTCGCTGTCGACCGGCTGCTCACCCACCCCGACGTCAAAGCGCTGAGCTTCGTCGGTTCCACACCGATCGCCCAGTACGTCTACGAGACCGCCAGCGCCAACCACAAGCGCGTTCAGTCCCTCGGCGGCGCCAAGAACCACATGCTCGTGCTTCCCGACGCGGACATCGACCTAGCGGCGGACTCCGCAGTGTCGGCGGCCTACGGTTCGGCGGGAGAGCGTTGCATGGCGGTCTCGGTGGCCGTCGCGGTCGGCGACGTCGCCGATCCGCTGGTCGACGCCATCAAGGTCCGCATGGAGAAGCTGACCATCGGCGACGGCACCGACCCCGCCTCCGAGATGGGGCCGTTGATCACCCGTGACCACCGCGACAGAGTCGCTGGTTACGTGGCCGCGGGCGAGGCATCGGGCGCATCGGTGGTCGTGGACGGACGCGAGGCCGCATTCGACAACGACGGCTTCTTTCTGGGCGTCACCCTTCTCGACCATGTGACACAGGACATGACCGTCTACACCGACGAGATCTTCGGCCCGGTGCTGAGCGTGGTGCGGGTAGACACCTATCGGGAGGCCGCCGAGTTGATCTCCAGCAATCCCTGGGGCAACGGCGCGGCGATCTTCACTCGCGACGGCGGCGCGGCGCGCCAGTTCCAGCAGGACGCGGACGCCGGCATGGTGGGCATCAACGTGCCGATTCCCGTTCCCGTCGGCTACCACTCGTTCGGAGGTTGGAAGGACTCAGCGTTCGGTGACACGACCATGTACGGTCCCGAGGGCATCCGCTTCTACACCCGGCCCAAGGTGCTCACCACCCGCTGGCCCGACCCCGCTGGCAGCGCGGTCAACCTGGGTTTCCCTACGAACGAGTAACGCGTCAACCTTCTGCGGGTCCGGCTGGGTCTTCTCTTCTGCCCGGCGTGCCTTCTTTGGGGCCGGGAGTGAACGTGACGGGCAGCGAGCGCCAGCCGGTGACGTTGGAAGAGTGGAACCGCACTTTGGCGTCGTGGTCGACCTCGTAGTCAGGCATTCGGCGCAGGATCTCCTCAACTGCCACCTTCCCCTCCATGCGAGCCAGAGCGGCGCCCAGACAGAAGTGCGCGCCGTATCCGAATCCCAGGTGTCTCTCCGGCCGTCGAAAGATGTTGAACTCCTCGGCCGTGGGTCCGAACTCCCGCTCGTCGTGGTTGGCCGCCCCGATGAGCAGCAGGACCGAGTCGCCCTGGTGCATCCGCTGCCCGTGTGCTTCGAAGTCCCGGGTGAGGGTGCGATGCATGTACTGGGTCGAGTTGTGGTAACGCAGGACTTCCTCAATCATGTCCGGGATCAGCGCAGGATCCGCGACCACTGCGGCCTTCTGGTCCGGGTGCCGCGACAGCAGATCCATGGCGTTGGCCACCATCTTGGTGGTCGTTTCGTGGCCGGCGATGATGAACAGGATGCAGAATCCGAGGAGTTCCTCGTCGGTGAGCGCCCGCCCGTCAACCTCGAACCCGACAAGATCATTGATGAGCCCTGATCCATCACCGGCCTTGCGTTTCGGCAGGTCTTCCATGAAATAGGTGATGAGGCCTGCCATCCCCTCGGCCGCCTCACGAGGGATCGCGAACACCCCGTCCTCACGGATCATCACCTTGTCGCTGTTGGCCCGCAAAGCCGGGCGATCCTGTTCCGGCACACCCAATATGGCCGAGATCACATCCATCGGGAAGGGGCTCGTGAGGTCGCCCACCACCTCAGCTCGGCCCGACTCGATGACCTCATCGAGGTAGCCGGTGAAGATCCCGCGGATCTCGGCTTCCATCTTGGCGACCGTGCGGGTCGTGAACACCCGGCTCACCAACTTGCGCAGCACGGTGTGTTCCGGCGGGTCGGCCTCGATCATCTGATCGAAGCCGGTGCTGTGGCCGATGGGCCGACGATTCTCCAGTGCTATTCCGCCGGCGGACGACAACAGCTCTGTGTCGCGAAAGCCCTCCAGGACATCCTCGAAGCGGCTAAAAGCCCAGAACTCGAGATCGGGGTTCCAATAGGCGGGAGCTTCGTCACGTAGCCGTTTGTACGTGACGTACGGATCGTCGTGATGCGCAAACCCGAACGGATTGTAAACAAGTTCAGCCACAGCGAGTTCAGCCACCCCAAGACCGTAGCCAAACCCGCCCGAAAGTTTCGATTCGCGAGATTCAGAGGGACTGGAGGGACTTGGTGATCTCTACTACGGCCTCGCGTCCGTCGCCGAAGAGCATCAGGGCGTTGTCGGCCGCAAAAAGGGGATTGGCGATCTTCGCGAAACCCGGGCTGAGGCTTCGCTTGATAACCACCACAACGTCGCTCTTGTCGACGTCGAGGATCGGCATTCCCGCTATCGGACTCGACGGGTCGGTGCGAGCCACGGGGTTCACAACGTCGTTGGCGCCGATGACGATGGTCACGTCGGTCTGCTCGAAGGTCGGGTTGATGTCGTCCATCTCCACGAGGCGCTCGTAGCTGACCTCTGCTTCGGCGAGCAGCACGTTCATGTGGCCGGGCATCCGTCCCGCGACCGGGTGGATGCCGAACACCACCTCCACACCACGCTCCTGCAAACGCCTCATGAGGTCCCGCACAGCGTGCTGCGCTTGAGCGACTGCAAGCCCGTAGCCGGGGACGATCGCCACACGCTCGGCCGACTCGAGCAGCATCGCCACATCGTCGGGAGAGGTTGATCGGACCTTGCCTGCATAGACGTCGTCGACATCGCTGCCGCCCGCTCCCGACGGCGCGGGGCTGAACATCACCGCCAGCAGTGTGCGGTTCATGGCGACGCACATAATCTGGGTGAGGATCAGGCCGCTTGCTCCTACCAGTGAACCGGCGATGATCAACAGCGAGTTGTCGAGTACGAAACCAGCTGCCACCGCAGCCATGCCGGACAATGAGTTCAACAGGGCGATCACCACCGGCATGTCGGCTCCGCCGATCGGCAGTACCACCAACAGTCCGAGAAGCGCTCCGACCCCGACCAGCAGCCACAACCACAGAGCATTCTGTGCGTCGACAACCATCAGCACGCCGAGAACCACCGCTGCCACCGCTCCAAGGGCGCTGAGCACCGAGATGCCGGTGAACCCCGACCAACGCAGAGCTTCGCGGAGCTTTGCGAAGGCGACGAGACTCCCTGTGAACGTCACCGCCCCGATCATCGATGCCAGCGCCGCTGACGACGACAACCGCGAGGTGTCGCTGGCCAGGTCAACAGCCTGAGTGTATGACGCAGCCGCAACCAGAACCGACGCACCCCCGCCGAAGCCGTTGAACAACGCAACCAGTTCGGGCATCGCGGTCATCTGCACGCGCACGGCCAGCAGAACTCCCACACCCGCTCCCAGAATCACCCCTCCGATGATCCATCCGAAGCCGATGATGGAGTTGTCGGTGAGCGTGACCAGAACGGCGACGAGCATACCCGCCGCCCCGTACTGGTTGCCCCGCACCGCGGTGCGGGGGCGACTGAGCCGCTTCAGACCGAAGATGAACAGGATTGCCGCCGCGAGGTAACCGAGCGCGGCCCAGTCGTTGGTCACGAACCGTCTCCGTCGGTGTCCGGCTGATCCACGGGAGCACGACGCCGCTTCGGACCGAACATGTGCAGCATTCGATGGGTCACGAGAAAGCCTCCCACCACATTGATCATCGCCATGGTGACCGCAACGAATCCCAGGACCGCTGTGAACGTCGAGTGGTCTGAACCGGCGGCCAACAACGCCCCCACGATCGTGATGCCCGAGATCGCGTTGGAACCCGACATCAGCGGGGTGTGCAGTGTCGGGGGCACCTTGGTGATCAACTCCACCCCGAGGAATACGGCCAGCACCAGCAGGGTGACGGCGATCAGCAGTTCCACCTTCTCAGCCCTCCCCGAGCGCGGCCAGGACTTCGTCATGGACGACCGCACCGTCGTGGGTGACCAGCATGGCCGAGAGAATCTCGTCGTCACTGCGCAGCTCCACCTCACCGTCGGGGGCGAGATAGGTCAGGAACGCCACAAGGTTGCGGGAGAACATTTCGCTGGCGTGACGGGCACATTTTGAAACCAGATCGGTCGGTCCGAGAACCGTTACACCGTTGCACTCAACCTTCCCGTCGGCTTCGGTCACCTCGCAGTTGCCGCCGCGCTCGGCCGCCAAATCGACCAGCACCGATCCGGCCTCCATTGCGTCGACCATCTCCGCGGTGACGAGCAGGGGGGATGGTCGACCCGGCACGGATGCGGCAGTGATCACAACATCGGCTCCGGCCACATACGGGGTCAGCATCTCGCGCTGGATCTGCGCAACGTCATCACTCTGGGTGACCGCGTAGCCGTTGATGCTCGTGACGGCCTTGGATCCAACAGCGTCCGGCGAAACCTCGAATTCCAACGCACGGGCGCCTATCGAACGAATCTGCTCGACTGCCTCGGGGCGCACGTCGTAGGCGTCCACGACACCACCGAGCCGCCTAGCGGTGCCGATGGCCTGCAGGCCGGCCACGCCTGCGCCGAGGACCAGCACTCTGGCCGGAGCCAGCGTGCCCGCAGCGGTCATCATCAACGGGAACATCTGGGGCAGGCTGCTCGCGGCGAGCAGCACGGCCTCGTACCCGGCGATCGTCGCCATCGACGACAGCACGTCCATCGTCTGGGCGCGGGTGACGCGCGGTACCAGATCCAAAGAGAATGCCGAGACACCGTTCGTCGCATGGCGCTGTGCCCTGTGGGGCGCCCACAGCGGGTCGAAGACGCCCACGAACACTGTCGCGGGCACCGCGGCCGGGTTGACCGACGAGGAACCCATCGGAGCGTCCCGCACCGAGACAACAACATCGGCGACGCCCGCGTCCAGAGCAAGCCGATCGACGATGGTCGCCCCGGCACGCAGATAGGCGTCGTCGTCGAAGCCCGAGCCCGAGCCTGCGCTGCACTCCACGGACACGTCGCAACCCTGCCGCACCAACGCGGCGACACCATCGGGAACAAGAGCGACTCGGTTCTCCCTCGGTGCTGACTCACGCAACAGTCTCAGCCGCACAAGCATCGAAGATTAGCAGGTCCGTTCATGCTCCGGGTGCCACGCGGCGGTTGCCCGCCACAGGTTCAGCGTTTCGTCACCTCATCGGTTGAAACGACGCAGAGCGTGACGGCGGCGTTCAGCCTGGTGTTCACGGCGGGCTCGGGAATCCAGCCGTGGCGTGTCTGGGTGGAGATGCTGCGCGACTTCAGACATCGACATCAGGCGCAGTGTGGGAACCGGTGTTGTTTCGGCGTTGTTCCAACGGTAGGTGATGCCGCCCTGGGGACATCCGCCGAGAGCGATCCAGTTCTCGATTCCGGGATCGCGGTGCGACACCACTGCCCGCAACACCCCGTCGGGGTCGATATGCGCCTGCGAATCGTTGAGGGTCGTGGGCAGGTTCACGTAGTCGAGGCTCTGGAACCAGGTGTCGCCCACCTGGATGTTCCAGTACAGGCACTTCGGCGGGGTCACCTCGAGGAGCAGCGCCTCGTCCTCACCCACCTCGAACCAGCACTGCCCGTAGGCCTGTTGGTCGCTGCCGCCGTATCCGACCCCGCTGACCTTGCGGCCGGTCATGTGCTCGAAGGAGTTGACCTCTCCCCGTTCACGTTGGCTGACCACATAGTCGGTCCAGAACTTCGGGACGATGCTCATCTCGGCGGCCAACTCGTCCAGGCCCGCAACCGCGTCCACCGCGTTCAACCGCTGTGGCGGCTCAACCGAGTCGAGGCAATCGAGGTGCAGGTCCGCGAGGTCCTCACCGGACCAGTCAGAGAAGAACTGGCGCACCAGCAGGCGGCACTGTTGGGGCTCGAGCTGGTACCAGTTGCCCCGATGGTCACCGGGGTCGGGGGCCGGGCTGAACACGACGTCCATGCGTCCGTCACCGACGTCGATCAACTCGGGCGTGCCGATGTTGAGGATCTGTGTGACTTTGCCCCTTCCGAAACGGAAGTCCATCAGTGAGAACCCGAGATAGCGGGGCGTGTCGATGCGTCCCGTCAGCCGGTAACTGCGGTGCAGGTCCATCGGCGCGGACATGTATAAGCCGTCGGGGTTGTCCTGGCCCATCTTGGCCGGATACGTCCAGCCCAGCTCGGGGTGGTCCGGGTCGCAGTTCTCCAACAGGCGGTCGGTTGCCGCGCACAGCATCCGCAGATGATGACGCAGCCCTTCAGCCTGTTCGGAGGCATCGATGTCTAGCGATGGATCGAACACGTATTCGGCCGATTCCTTGAGGGTGTCGCAGAGCCGATCCCATGCGGCTTTCAGGTCGCTGTCCATCCGCCTTGTCTAGTGCCCGCAGATGTTGAGGGTGTAGCCGGAATCGGGATCTCGTCTCCCAGCATTGTTCAACGGCGCGCCGCGTGCGCGACACTGGCGGGATGCAGGGACTGATTCTTGAAGGAACGACCGAAGACTCCGTGCGTCTGTCGACCGATGTCGAGTTCGCGCAGCGCGACCTGGCCCCCCGCCAGGTACGCGTCGAGATCAAGGCCGCCGGCGTGTGCGGATCCGATCTGAGTTGCGTGCACGGCAAGTACTACATGCCGACGCCGCTCGTGCCGGGCCATGAGGCCGCCGGTGTGGTTGTGGAGACGGGCTCCGCGGTCACGTACTGCCAAGTTGGCGACCACGTCATTCTCTCGACCTTCAGCAATTGCGGCCACTGCGCGGACTGCGAGGGAGGTGATCCCGGGAACTGCAGCGTGTCGATGGGGAACCTCACCCAGCCCTACTGTGAGCGCGACCAGCCGCTCTACAACTTTGCCGGGATCGGCGCCTTCGTGCAGGAGACGATCGTGGGTGAGAACCAGTGCATCCCGATCCCCGCGGAGATGCCCCTCACCGCTGCGGCGCTTATCGGCTGTGGTGTCATCACAGGCACCGGCGCGGTGTTCAACCGGGCACGGCTGCAGCTCGGCGACACCTGTGTGGTCATCGGTGCCGGCGGTGTCGGCCTCAATGTCATCCAGGCAGCCAAGCTCTGTGGGGCCAGCCAGATCATCGCTGTGGACCGGGTCCCCGAGAAGGAGGCCTTCGCCATCGACTTCGGAGCGACCGACTTTATTCTGGCCGACGAGGGTGTCGACGTGATCAGCGAGGTCAAGAAGATGACCGGTACCGGCGTTGATCACGCTTTCGAGGTGGTGGGTTCCACGAAGCTCCTCACCGACTGTCTGGCGATGACCCGGCCGGGCGGCAACATCTGCGCGGTGGGTGTGCCGGACCTCACCGCCGAGGTCACCTACCCGTTCCAGGCTCTGCACCAGAACAAGAACCTGTTGGGCATCCGTGCGGGTGGCGCGCGTCCCCGCAAGGACTTCCCGATGCTGGCCAACCTCTACCTGAAGGGCCAATTGAAACTCGATCAACTGATCAGCAACACCGCCGGTCTCGACGGGCTCCAAGGTGCCTTCGATGCCATCAAGACCGGCACTGAGGCCCGCACCGTCCTGTTGCCTAACGGCTGAGGACCGCGGGCCGCTGACAGCGCGGAGGATTCCGGTCCTCCCAGCGATCACATGACTTGATCGGTGTCGAGCTTGGGGGGCAGCGAACTGGCCCGGAGCCGTTGAGCGAACGAATAGTCGAGCGGTGTGATCGCGTCGAAAGGGGCGTCGAGGACTATCTCGGCCTCGCCATAGCCCGCGGCCTCGCGGGTTGCCTGGGTGGTATCGGCTGTGACGCCTGAGATCAGGTAGATGTCGGCTTCGAGTCCGTCGAAGAAGCGGCTGGTGAACGACATCACGCCGTGCACGCCGTCGACGCCGACTGCCCGCTCGGCTACGGTTCGTGCCTCACCGCCACGCCGCAGCACGACCCGGATGCCGGTGTGGCCGAGGTAGGGAATGTCACGGTCATCGAGGTTCAAGGTTGGATCGCCGACAACCCAGGAGAGGTCCATTGCGTCACCGGTCCTGACCGTCCGGCGGCCTGCCCCCTCCATTCGACCCGCGGCTTCCAGAAGCTCGCGGAAGACCGTCATCGCCGCTATCGCCTCGGCAGGATCTACCGCCGTGAGATAGATCGTGACGTTGACACCCTTGCCGTTCTCGAAACCCCGATGAGGCTCGTCGGGCAGCCGGATGTCGTGAAGTTCCGGTGGTGCGACATAACGGCGGCCCGCGGCGATCTCGGGCATGGCGATGTTGGGCGGCAGATGCTCCAGGTCGTACCAGCGGTTCCAACTCTCGATGTTGTCGTGGTCGGTGTCCAGCGCTGTGAAGATGATCCCTTTGGTTTCCATTGCTCAGTCCAGTCTGTGGTGCTTCAGCCGAGGGGCAGCACGGGGGTCGGAAGAGGGTGTCGGTAGAGGGCGGCGGCGTTCTGGCTGCACATCATGCGAAGTTCGGCCGCGGGCACCTCACCCCACAGGTCTGCGATCACCTGCTGGGTGTCGGGCCAGGTCGAGTCACCGTGGGGATAGTCGGTCTCGAGGCAGATGTTCTCGACTCCGATCACTTCGCGGCAGCGGATCGTCGAGGGGTCGTCGATCGTGCAGAACCAGAAGTTTCGGCGCAGCACGTCGGCGGGACGCTCAGCCCAGCCCCTGCCGTAACCGGAACGGTCGACGAGGTTGTCGAGCCGGTCGATCAGCATCGGCACCCAGCCGATACCGCCCTCGCTCATCGCTATCTTCAATCGCGGTTGACGCAGCGGGTACTCCGACCATAGCCATTCAGCACACGACCCGAGCGAGAGCTGACCGAACATGGTGGCGCCGAGTTGCAGACCCGGCGACCCTTGCGGCATCGGGTACATGCCGGAGCTGCCGACATGCAGAGAAATCACGGTTTCAGTGTCGACGCAGGCTTGAATGACCGGATCCCAGAAATCCCGTTCCCAGAGACTGGGAAGGCCGATGGCATGGGGACGCTCGGGCATTGTTACCGAGACGAACCCGCGGGCCGCGTTGCGGTGAATCTCCTCCACCGCACCCTCCGACGAGCCGAGGTAGGTGATCCCGCCAGGAATGACCCGCTCGGGATAGGGCTCATACCATTCGGTGAAGAGCCAGTCGTTCCAGGCTCTTACCGCATCAATGCCGACCTCCGGGTCACTTGCCCCGGCGAAGACCGAGCCGCAGAACCCGGTGATCTGGCTCGGGAAGTTGAGCATCGCCCAGATACCGCCGAGGTCCATGTCACGCACCCGCGCCTCGATGTCGTAGCACCCAGGTCGCATCTGCTCGAAACGGAAGGGTTCGATCCTGACGGTCTCGGCTCGCCGGCCGGCCACCGCATTCATGCCCATCTGCACGTACCGTGCACTGTCGAATTCCCAAACCTGGTGCCCCTCGTCGGTCTCGATCAGTTGAGGTCCGCGATCACGGAGCCCCGGCTGCATGTAGGTCTCAAAGAGGTGGGGCGGTTCGACGACGTGGTCGTCTACGGACACAACCGTGTAGCGCACCTCCGCGGGTGGGGGGTCCGGCAGGAAGAGGTCGTCGGACAGTTCGGTCATCTCGCCGTAGGAACTCACAGGTCGGCCAGAGTAACGGGGCGAATCTGCGCGGGCTCCACCGGTCGGCTCGCAATGCCGGCCCAGCCGTCACCAGCGGTGTAGGAGTCCTCACACTGCACCAGGCCGTCCTCGTCGAAGCCCCAGACGATCATCATCCGGGTCTGGAACATGTACAGGCCGTCGGGGTCTGCGACATCGATCCCGGCGTCGGCCAAGAAAGCCCCCGGGAATGCCATGCGCATCGGTCCCTCCGTGGTGACGGCATCCTGGTCCACCACCATGCGATCGACTGCATGTTCGACGTTGTTGCGGCCGCTCTCAACCAGGTCCGCGTAGAACGCTCCGACTCCGTCCTTACCCGCCACATCGGTGACCTCGTCTCCGAAGAAGCGATAGTGGGCGTGCGGGGAAACCGTCGCCATCAGACGCTCATAGTCGGGCAGGGCCTCGGCTTTGGCATGTTCAATGATCGTGCCGAGCAGTTGGCGACGCCGCGGGTCTGTCTCGGTTGCCAACCGCTGTTCGGCCATCGCCCAGTTCTTTCGCTGATCGATCAGATACTCCACGTTGCGCATCTCCTCGGCTGGCTTGCGTGATCCCTATTTACGCCCACGAAACAAGGCAGACCAAATTGTCGAGCATCAAAACACTCCCGGATCCCACGATCCAGCGCGGGCCCGGGTGGAGTGGATGCGCAACAAGTGCCTACGCTGTCGGCGTGAAAGTTCTGGTGATGGGTGGGACAAACTTCAACGGCTTGGCGCTGGTGCATGAACTTGTGCGCCAGGGTCATGACGTGACCGTGTTGAACCGCGGCCGAAGCACCACTGCGATACCGGATTCGGTCAGCCGTCTCGTCGCCGACCGCAGCGAACCCGAGACTGTGCGCGCTGTTCTGACCGGAACCGAATGGGACGTGATCCAAGACATAACCGCATACCACCCCCAAGACGTTGAGCTGATGGTCGAGTTGTTCTCCGGTCGAGTCGGCCACTACATCTTCGCCTCTTCGACAGTCACCTATACCCAGGCCGATGTGCTGCCGATCACCGAGAGCCACCCCGACGACCGCAGCGTCCGCCAGAACGAATACGGACTGCACAAACTGTTGTGCGAGGACCTCCTGTGGAAGGCGCATGGTGAGCACGGCTTTCCTGCTACCAGCGTTGCGTTCTCGATGGTCTTCGGGCCGCACAACATGATCCCGGCCCGCGAGCAGAGAATGTTCCGCCGCATTCTCGACGGCAGGCCCGTGTTGATACCAGGCGACGGGCAGACCCTCCTGCAACTCGGTCACGTCGACGACCAGGCGACCGCGCTCGAGCAGATGATGGGTCGTAGCGGGACTTTCGGTCGCCGCTACAACCTCACCGGCAACACGGCCATCACCCGCAACCACTATGTCGATACCATCTCGGCCGCCATCGGCTCCACCGCCGATGTGCGCAATATCCCGCATCCGATCATGGACGCACTGTGGAGCGGCGAGCAGATCCTCGATGTCGCCGCGAGCACGGGCGTCGGACTGCAGACTCGGTCGACAGTCAAAGCGTCCGACACCGCCACAGTGTCTGGGAGCGGCACAGTGTCTAAGAGCAGCAGAGTGTCCCGCGGTGCGCAACGGTTCCAGCTGGCGCAACTCGTGCAACACCTCGCGCCCAACATCCACCACTGGAACTCCAGCACCGCGTTCTCGATCGACCGGCTCCGCAACGACATCGGCTGGGAACCTCAACACACCTTCGAGTCGATGGTCGACCACACGTTCGGCTGGTACTGCGACTCCGGATTGGCCGACACGCAGGTTGTGGACTGGGCCTTTGAGGACTCGATCCTCGAAAGCCTCGCCATCAGCCGCAGAGGACGACTCTAGGGCAACCGCGGTGTCGGCGGCGCGGTCTGTCCGCGCCGGTTGTCCTCAAGAGGCTCGCCGTCAGCCGTATTGGAAATCGCTTGATCTGTAGGCGCCGGCCTCGGGGCGACAGAAGCATTTCTGGTGGATTCAGTGTCTCTGGTTGTTATTGGTGATACTCTGACCGGCAAGCCACTTCCCCCTCTGAAATCGACGGCGCACGAAATAGACCGGAGACCCCCACAGTGGCCCTCACACAGCAACAACTGTCCGAAATCTACAGCAACCTCGCCAACACGGTAGGCCCACAACAAGCGGAGTTCCTCATGGCACAGCAACCACCCGGAGGATGGGAAGAGCTTGCCACCAAACGCGACCTTGCAGACCTCGACCTCAGAACAAGGACGAGCATCGCCGAGGTCCACGCCAAAATGGACAAGGGCTTCGCCGAGACCAAAGAACAGTTCGCCGAGGTCCACGCCAAGGTGGACAATGGCTTCGCCGAGGTGAAGATGCAGTTCGCCGAAGTGAAAGAACAGTTCGCCGAAGTGAAAGAACAGTTCGCCGAAGTCAGAGAACAGTTCGCCGAAGTGAAAGAGCAGTTCGCGGCGATCGATACGCGGTTCGCGGATTTCTCTGACAGGCGCAGCCGAGACGTCTGGGCGTTCATCGCGACGATCGCAGTGATGACCGTGTCCATCTGCGGGTCTGTGTTTCTGTCCGTGTGGCAACTCGCGCCAACCTGAACGCCGCGTCCGCGCATCATCGCGCTCGCTGAGCGCTCAAGAAGCGGTTCGCAGCGTGTGCCACTCCCGGCCCAGCGGGTGAGTCGTCCTGCCCGTTCGAATCCACGCGAGTGCCAAACCCGTTGAGAGCTCCCGGGCGGGAGCCGTGCGGTGCCGCTGTCTGCGTGCCGGTGTTATTCCATGCCGCTGATGGCCGCTAGGTTCTCCCTGGGCTCGAGCCGATCGGGCATCAGAAAGGCGGCGCGTTCCCAGTCGGACCGTGCCGCATCGAAGTCTCCGAGGTAGTACCAGGCGGTCCCGCGTCTCAGGTAGGAGTCACCGTTCGCCGGTTGGGTCTCGATCAGCGCGGAGAGTCTGGCAGCCGACTCCGTGGCGAAGAACCGGTCCCCGGTCAAGTTGTGGGCGTGCAGCAACGTGTCGGTAAGAGCCCTCACGACCAGTCCGTTGCCGGGGTTGCGCTCGGATCCTTCTCTGATCTGCTGAAGCCCGCGTCGGACTAATGGGTAGTCGGGGGTATCAGCCAACAGCGCCCCCATAAGAATGTAGCTCTGGTCGTCAGCCGGGCGGTTCGACGCGGCCTGTTCGAGCGGCTGGTATGCCTCGATGAACGACGGGGCACGCAGCGCCGTGCGATAGAGGCGGTCGTTGTGCACGACCGAACCGGCGTTGACTATCGATGCTGCTACCGCGGCTGCCACGACGATGCTGGCGAGGCGCGGGAGCCTGCGCACCGCAAGACCCGAGTCCGCGGCGAGAATACCGACCGACAACCAGCACACCAGGTCCGAGGTCGGGTGCGCGAACAGGGACTGTTGCGCCAGCAAGTATGCGGCGGCCCCGAACCCCAGCGCCGCACGGAACCAGTCGCCGCCAGAGACAGCTCTAACCGCCAGCAGGCCTACGAACGTCAGGACCAGCACATACAGCACACCGGCGAGCGCGCCGTTGGACACCGCGAAGTCCAGCACCCCGTTGTGGGCCCGGTCCAGCACCACACCACCGCCGATCTCTCGCGACGTCGTGTCACTCACATGCTCCTCAAAAGCGACAATGAACATTTCCGGCCCGACTCCGAACAGGGGGTTGTCGGCGACTGTTGACACCGCCACCTGCCAGATCGACACCCGCTCGCCGAGATCACCGACGACCTGGTCCCAGCGACCGGTCAACAGGGTTGCCAGCAGGGCGGTCGGCAGCGCTGCTGTCAGCAGTGCTCGCGAACGACCGCGCAGCCGGACCAGACCCGCCCCGATGCCCAGAGCGGCTCCCGCAAGCCAGACTGAACGCGTCTGGGCTCCCGCAATATTGATCACCGTGCCGACAGCCGCTGCCCATCCGGCCCACCGCCACGGGTCACGTCTGGCAATCGCAACGGCGGCGACGGGACCTGTGAGAATCAAGAAACCTGCCAGGATTGCGGGGTTGCCCAGAGTAGAGCGGGTGCGTCCGTGAAACTCGATCAAGTCGGGGTCGATCTCAAGCCCTGCTGTCTCGAGAACTCCCAGCGCCGTCACCGCGGTCACCGCTAGGACCGTCACCTTGACCAGCGTTTCCGCGACCCCGTCTCCGTAGCGTCGGCGCAGCGACAGCCCCACGACAAATGCCACGACGAATCCCAGCGAAGTCAACAATCCGTCTTGACGCAGGTGAGCGCCGAGAACCGATCTCCATACCGAGTCGCTCTGGGTGCTGGCGATAACAGACAGCCCCACCAGCCCGGATCCGACCACCAAACCGACCCCTCTGGGGACGAGCAGGGCCGACCGTCGAGCAAGCGACACGACCATCAACAGCAGGCCGAGGCCCGCGACGAGCACCTTACTTGCGAGGTATCCGTTGTATCCCCAGGGGTCGAACACGACTGCACTGCCGGCCACGACCAGCCCGAGGCCGACCGAAGCAACCGGTGGCATGCGCACATGGTTGGCAGGCGGATGGCTGGTAGGCGTACGGCTGGTGGGCGCAGCGTTGCTCACGGCGCAACTGTAGTTCCGATGCTGTCAGCTACAGCCCTGAAGATCTGCACCGGACAGGAAGCGAGTGAGGCAGCGCAGCGGTCGGTTGCTTGGCGACGTTGAACTATGCCTTATCAGGGTGCGTCTGCTTGCCCATAGCGGTTATCGCCCCAACATTCGACGAATGCAACGGTACCATCGAGCCGCAGGCCACAACTATGGCCACCACCGGCGCTGACCGAGGCGAACACACCCCACGGCGGGGAAACCCAACCACCCCAGCAGTCGACGCTACCATCGAGCCGCAGCCCGCAATTATGTTCACCACCGGCGCTGACCGAGGCGAACACACCCGACGGCGCATCAATCAGTCCACCATCAAAACTAGGATTAATCTCGACGATGTCGTTACCGGGCCAGCAGTCGACGGTGCCATCGAGACGCAGTCCGCAACTATGGGCCTCGCCCGCGCTGACCGAGGCGAACTCACCCGCCGGCGCATCAGCAGGACCAAAACCTAGAAAGTCGGCACCCCAGCAGACGGCGCTACCATCGAGACGCAGCCCGCAATCATGCAAACCACCGGCGCTGACCGAAGTGAACACACCCGACGGCGTTTCAGGCGCACCAGCAGACCCAGGGATGTCGTAGGTGCCCCAGCAGTCGGCAGTGCCATCGAGACGCAGCCCGCAACTATGGGCACCACCGGCGCTGACCGAAGTGAACACACCCGACGGCGCATCAGCGATAGCACCCCAGCAGACGACGGTACCATCGAGACGCAGCCCGCAACTATGGGCATCACCGGCGCTGACCGAAGTGAACACACCCGACGGCGCATCAGTCTGCCCATCGCGGTTGTCGCCCCAGCAGACGGCGGTACCGTCGAGACGCAGCCCGCAACTATGCCCACGAGACTCCCGGCCGGTGAACAAACCACCGGCGTTGACCGAAGTGAGGATATTGCATGGCGTGTCGGGGGAGAACGTTACTGACACGTTTGGGCTGTTCTGGTAGCGGTACAGAAACGTTTCCAGTTGGCCGCGGGTGACGCGCTCGTCGGGCGCGAAGGTCGTGGCGCTGGTGCCGGTGGTAATCTTGTTGGCGACCATCCAAGCCACCGGTGCCTGCTGCCATCCGGTTGTCACGTCGGTGAACGGATGGCCCGAGGCGTCCGGGCTGCCGGCAAGGCGATGCAGGAAAGCCGCCACCTGGGCTCTGGTCAACTGCTCGTCGGGTCCGAAGGTCGTGGCGCTGGTGCCGGTGGTGATCTTGTTGGCGACCATCCAAGCCACCGCATGTCCCTGTTCATCGTCGACGATGTCGACGAAGGGGTGCTCCGGGGCGATGTCGGAGTATAGCCAATTCCACCGGTCCGTTACCTCCATTCGCCACAGGTACAACGCGGTCTCACCGCGGGTCGCGAGCATGTTGGGATTGAAACACTGCAGACCACCGCGGGTATAGGCGATCCCTTCGCTTTCTATCCATTGCGCAGGTTCGGCCCAGTACGGCAGTTCGGGCTCGGAAATATCGAAATCGTCTCCATCCCAAGCAAACGCGAGGAATCGCTCGCTGCCCTCCGGCACTTCAACAGTCGTCTCGTACTCTTGCTGCCCTAGCCCATCAAGCCGGAAGTCCATCTCAAGCGTGTAGGTTCCCGCAGGCACTCCGTGAAACAGGAACGAGTCCCACCCTACGGTGCGTATGCAGAGACTGTCGCCCATGCACAAACGCGCCGACACCCAGCCGATCCCCAGCCCGTCGACGGTGAGGACAGAACCCGAGAGGGTGCCACCCGGCCCCAACTGGGCGTCGATGCCCGACACGTCGCCGCGCCTCGGGATCACAACAAGATCAGCCGTGCCTGACTCGGCCTCCGCGTGCGTACTGTCGTCATAGTATTCGGTGGCGTACTCCCCACTCGGCGAAACAAACTCGACTCCGAAGTAGGTTCCCGGGATCGCCGAGTCGAAACTGTAGTGGCCGTCGCTGTCGGTGAACGTCTGGAAGCCGCCTGATCTCCCGACCGGCGAGGCAAAGCGGCGTTCATAGAAACTGGCTCGAAAGCTCACGTTCTCACGCCCCACAGCAGTGGCGACTATGGAGTCGTTGGACGAGACCCGAATCCCACCGAGGCCGTTTCCCGCACCGTCGGTGACCCTCCCAGACAGACTCGTGTATTCGACCAGATGATGGTCTGACTCGCTGTCCTCACCGCCAGAGACCGACCCCAGCGCGTAGATGGACGCGGGGATGTAGGGCTTCGCAATATCAGCGGGATAGCCGATGCCGTAGTCTCCGTCCCGCAGAGCAGGAGTCGTGTAACTCCCGTCGGCTCCGACAGTCATTCTCAATGCAAGGCCCCAACTGTCGTAGCTGCCTAGTTGGAACAAGGAGAATTCGACTTGAGGGAGCACCCCCGCATCGCCGGTGATCCGCCCCGACAACCGGCCGCCTTGTTCCAGTTCAAGTTCACCGCCCTCTACGAAGTCGGAGTTGGAGTAACCGTAACTCTCTACTAGCTCCAGTCCATAGTCACCGTCAGGGTCCCAGAATATGAACAAAACGGTTTCCTCCGCGGTACTCAGCGACCATTCGCCTGACGAGTCAGTTGTCGTCTCAGCACCGAAACGAACCTGACCGTCGTCGCCGTAACCAGCCCAGTACTGGTTGCTGGGCCACGGCCGAGCCGGGTCGGCCCCAAGGTCTGTCTCGGGCCAGTCAGGACAGCCCCCAACACAGAAAGCGCTGACTTTGATCCCGCTCAACGCGGCACCGCCGTCCGCTGCCACGACCTTGCCATGATAGGTCACCATCTCTGGGAGGTCGTCTGCTTGTGCTGTCGATATCCCCACCACCAACGAGGCAGTCAACACCAATATCGCCAACACACCCACGGTGCGCCGCTCCTGGGCGAACCACTCTTGGAAACTCCGTACACGAACCATCTCACTGTCCGATACGCAATGATCTTCCATAACACCAACCTTCTCGTGATTGAATATCGTCTCCGCAGTGCCTCAGGTATCTACGGTGCCACGCCCCTGCAAGACGAAGAGCAATCATGCCCCCCCCCCCCCCCCCGATTGCAAGCTGCGACGGACCATTGCCTCAGGAGTTCCGTCCAACCCCGGACCGAGCAGGAACCCTGGTGGAGGTTTGCACGGCCCCGGTGTCAGCAGTTCTGTTCACAGCGATTCACGGCGGCGCCACAGGCTGCAGGCCGTCTGCCACAGCTCTGAAGATCTGCGCGGGCAATCCGCCGCCTGAGAGGGTCCACGGATAGTGGGGGGGGCCGATCGGCGTTTCGCCGTCGGGTGAGCCGACCCAGACGATGATGGTGTGGGTTGCTGTGCTCCCCACGAACCAAGCGTCGGTCGGGCCGAGCGCAGTTCCCGTCTTGCCGTACGGGGTGTCGGCGCCGTCGGCGGCCACACCAGTTCCCTCGGTCACCACCGAACGCAGCAGCGAGCGAACCTTCTCAGCGGTGCTCTCCGACACGTATCTGCCGCTGGCAGGGATCACGACTGAACCGTCACGATCGCGGATCGCCCGCGTGCGACCGTCGCCGGAGATCGCAACGAACCACGCCGCGAGCGACTCCATCGAAACCGGATGGATCCCCAGAGCCGTCTCAGGCGTCTCCTCCAGAACCATCTCGAAGCGGGAACCGTGCTCCACCACCGTGCCCACCGGCACCCGGTCCCACAGCAGGACGAACGCAGGGTTGATCGACGCTGTCGTCGCCTCCGCGACGGTGTAGTCGCCCGGTGCGGGGGCGCAGGCCAGACGTTCCGGCAGCTGTATGCAGGTGGGCACATCGAGGACGTCGTCGGGTTCCGTTCCCCATTCGACAGCCGCGGCGAGCACCAGAACCTTCATCACCGAACCCGCCGGTCTCGCACCACCATCCAAGGGCGGTCTATCCGCCTCGCCGACCAGCACCGACTCGACGATCATCCCCGAAGCATTGTCCACGACCAGCACCGCCGCGGGAAGGCCGGCCGGGTCGATGATCGTACGCACCGACATCTCCAGGTCCAGGAGTTCGGCTGCCTCTGAGTTGTCTGTGCGGTCTGAGTCGTCTGTGCGGGGGCTGGTTGCGCAGGAGACCGTCAAAGCCAGCACGGCTGCCAACCCCAGCCCTGTCCGAATCATCTTGTACGAATCATCCTGCACCCTCGGGGTCATCCGACCTTCAGCCACAACGACGTTAGTCGCAGCCCGCAACGAGCGAGAACGAGGGGAGAATATGCGGCCGGGGCAACGCCTGATCTATCGTCTCGACCATGGCGATAGACGGACTTGACCTCATCTCCCCGCTTCGTTACGGCGAGTCGGGCCAGCCCCACGCGCAATGGGAGCAGCTTCGCAAAGAACCGCTGCAGTATTTCGAGACCGAGGATCGTGAGTCTTTCTGGGCCGTGACCAGGCACGCCGACATCATGGAGATCTCAAGTCGTCCCGAGGACTTCAGCAACAGCAACGGCATCGTGGTGTTGAGCAACGAACAGGCGGAGAGGCGCGCCAAGGGCTATCCGGTCCAGATGAAGACGATCATCGAGATGGACCCGCCCGACCATCGAGTGTTCCGCAAAGTGGCCAGCGGCTATTTCACGCCCCGCGGGATTGAACGGCTTGACGAGATCGTGGAGACCAGCGCCCGAGGCGTCATCGACGGCCTCGGCCCCGAGGGCGAAGCCGACTTCGTCGAGAACGTCGCCCAGAAGCACCCTTTGCGGGTCTTGGCGACGATCCTGGGGATCGAGCCGCACCAAGAGGAGCAGTTGCTGGAGCTGACCAGCCAGCTGCTCGCCAGCGACGACCCTGAGCTGCGACGCCAGGGCGAGGACCGTCACGAAGCCAGCTTCGACTTGATGATGGACTTCTTCAACATGTTCAACGACATCATTCAAGACCGCCGGGCCAACCCCCGCGACGACCTCGCCAGCATGCTGGCCAACGCCACCTTCGAGAACGGCGAGCCTCTGGGTGACATCGAGACGCTCGGCTACTACCTGATCATCTTCAACGCCGGACACGACACCACCCGCCATTCATTGACCGGAGCGTTCCAGGCGTTCCTCGACCATCCCGACGAGTTGAGACGCCTGCGCGAAGACCCAAGCCTGCTCAAGACCGCGGTCGAAGAGGTGGTCCGTTACACGGCACCCGTCAACTACATGAAACGAACTGCAACCCGCGATGTCGTCTACGACGGGCAGAACATAAAGGAGGGCCAGATCCTTGCGCTCTTCTACGCATCAGGCAGCCGTGACGAGACCGTCTTCGATGACCCGCACCGCTTCGACATCGGTCGCAGCCCCAACCGGCATCTCGGGTTCGGTTGGGCCGAGCACTATTGTCTGGGCGCGCATCTGGCGCGGGCCAGCATCAAGGCACTGCTGGCGCAGATGGCGTCGCGGATCGAATCAATGGAGCATGCGGGACCGGCGGAGTACGTGTCATCGAGCTTCGTGGTCGGACCCAAGCATCTGCCTGTCCGCTACAAGATGTTCGACCGCTGAACGTGAGACTCGGCGAACACCGCTTCCAAGAGCCCGGTTATCGCCTTACCGCAGGCGAGTTCATCAGACATGTCGCCGATGATTGGGGTGACCGCAACCTCTGCGTGATCGAGCAGGAGACGCTGACCTTCAACCAAGCCGAGGCACGGTCGGCGGAACTGGCCAAGGCCCTGTTGGCTTCGGGGGTGCGGTCCGGCACCCGCGTCGGGTTGCTGGCTCCCAACGGAGGCGACTGGATCGTTGCCTGGCTCGCCGCGACCCGAATCGGCGCACTCGTTGTGTTGCTCAACACTTATTACAAACCCCGCGAACTCCGTTGGGTGCTTGAGCACAGCGACATCGAGGTGCTGCTGAGCGTTGACGAGCATCTCAGCAACAGCTACGTAGAACGGCTCGAATCGGTGGTGGAGGGTCTGGGCGAGGCGACAGCAGACTGCATCGCGGTCGGCTCGCACCCGGCGCTGCGCAGTGTCTGGATGTGGGGAGACGAGGTCCCGTCGTGGGCCGGGCATGTCAGCGGCCTGCTAGCTGCAGCCACAGAGACCAGCGACGTTGAACTGGCCTCCGCCGAAGCTGCGGTGTCGCCCGAAGACCCGATGATCGTGATGTACAGTTCCGGCAGCACGGGCGATCCGAAGGGTGTGGTCCATTCGCATGCGGGGGTTATCGGTCACCCCTACAACCTGCTGCAGTTCCTTGATCGCCAACCTGGTGAGGTGGTGTACACGCCGATGCCGCTGTTCTGGGTCGGCGGAATGACCTACGTTCTGATCGCCAGCATGCACGCGGGTACGACGATCATCTTCGAGCACCACTTCGATCCCGCCGCAACGCTGGAGTTGATCGAACGCCATCGAGTAAACCATGTCGTCGGCTGGCCCCACATGGCCAAGGCGCTCGTAGAGCACCCCACCGCCAAGGAGAGGGACCTCTCCTCGGTGCGCTCGGGCAGCATCGAGGAGTTCCTGCCCAGCCACATCCGCATCGATGATCCTGAACTGCGGCCCAACGCTTTGGGGATGACCGAGTCGCTGGGTCCGCACTCCATCGAGATGATGGGCGGCGAACTGCCTCCGGAGAAGCGGGGTTCGTTCGGTCGTTCGGTGCCCGGCGTTGCGCATCGCATCGTCGATCCGGCGTCCGGCGCCGAGCAGCCGCTGGGAGAGATGGGCGAGATTCACATCAAGGGTTACTCCCTGATGCTCGGTTTGTTGAAGACCGACCCAGAGGACGTGTTCACAGCCGACGGCTGGTTCCCGACCGGGGACGCCGGGTTCCTCGATTCAGACGGCCACCTCTATTTCAAGGGCCGCATGGGCGACCAGATCAAGTCTTCGGGGATGAACATCACGCCGCGCGAGGTGGAGATCGTCCTTGAGGAGCAGGACGAGGTCATGGACGCCTACGTGATGGGCGTGCCCAGCGCGCAACGCGGCCAGGACGTGGCCGCCGCCGTCGTGTTGCGACCCGGTGTGTCCTGTGAGCCGGGTGAGTTGCAGGCGCGTGTCAAGGCTGAGCTGTCGAGCTTCAAGGTTCCCCGTCACATCGCGGTGGTCGACTCGCCGAGCGAGCTCCCCTGGTTGGACAGCGGCAAGATAGACCTGACAGAGCTGGGTCAGCTGCTCGCCGAGCGTTTCGGCAGCTGAATCCGCCGAGAATCTCGTTGATCTGGAGCTCTCCGGGCGCTCTGTCTTGGCAATCCGGCTCGACAGGCCGGTACGCTCGACCGACCGTTACCATGCGCTCGATTCACTCGATCCTGACCCGGGAGGCACCGAAGATGGCCCGTATCCGACCCAAGAAACCGATCACGGTTCTAGCCGTGCTGGCCCTGGTCTCGGCGATGTTCGCATCGTTGACCCTTTCTGCGGGAGCACAGAGCCCCGTTGCAACACAGGCCCCCGTTTCAACACAGGCCCCCGTGCCGATCAGCGCTGAGACCTTCACGCTCACGATCCTGCACAACAACGACGGTGAGTCGAAGCTCCTGGTTGACGAGGATGCCGGGTTTCCCGGCGTTGCCCGCTTCGCCGCTCAGATGAAGTTGATGCAGACCGCGGCGCGGGCCACCAGCAACGGCGTCATCACGCTGACTTCCGGCGACAACTTCCTGGCTTCGCAGGAACTCGGCGTCTCCCTGGCCAGAGAGGGCGCCCTCTACGATTCGATCGCTCTCAGCGGACTCTACGACGCTATGGCGCTGGGCAACCACGACTTCGACCTGGGCCCCGAGGTGACAGCCCGATTCATCGAGGGGTTCACGCCGTCGATACCGTTCCTGTCCGCCAACGCCGACTTCTCGGGCGAGCCCGTGCTCGAGGCACTGGTCGAGGACGGCAGGCTCGCGGCAAGCGCGATCATCGAGACCGGCGGCCAGAAGGTCGGAGTGATCGGGGCGGTAACACCACAGCTCACCAACATCTCCTCGCCCCGCAACGTTGTGATCTCAAATGTGCTGGCCGCGGTATCAGCCGAGGCTGAGTCGCTGACTGAGCGGGGGGTCAACAAGATCATCCTGGTCAGCCACCTCCAGGATGTGGACGAGGAGGTCGCGCTCGTGGCCTCGTTGACCGACGTGGATGTGGTCATCGCCGGCGGAGGCGACGACCTGCTGCGCAACGACGGCGACACCTGTATGCCCGATGACGAACCGGCCGGGCCGTACCCGACCCTGGTGACCGACGCAGATGATGTTGAGGTGCCGGTGATCACCGCGCCCGGGGGTTACCGCTGTATCGGCGAACTCAGCGTGACCTTCGATGGTGACGGCAACATCGTCAACAGCAGCGGCCGCTCCGTCGGTGTCAGCTTCGACGTGACACCTGATCCGGACGTGCAGGCCAACGTGATCGAGCCACTTGCAGAAGCGGTCGCCGAAGTCGACGCCGACGTGATCGGCACCAGCGAGGTCGACCTCGACGGTCGCCGCGCCATGGTGCGCACCACGTCCACCAACCAGGGCAACCTCCATGCGGATGCTCTGCGGGCCACCGCCACCAACCTCGCTGCCTCCTTCGGGATCGCAGCGCCGGATGTCGCCATCCAGAACGGCGGCGGCATCCGCAACGATGCGGTGATCCCAGCAGGTGACATCACCACCGGCGACACCTGGGACATCGCCCCGTTCCGAAACTTCGTGGTTGTGCTTGAAGTGCCGCGTGAGACGTTCCATGTGCTGCTCGAGCAGGCTGTCGACCGGATCCCGGGTGCTGGAGGCCAGTTCGCTCAGGTCTCAGGGTTCACCTTGTCCTACGACCCGACTGCTGCGGCCCGTGAGACCGACCGCGACGGCGACTGTTCGCTCATCGGCGACCCGGGATCGAGGGTGCGCAACGTGGTTCTCGATGACGGCACCGTCATCATTGAGGACGGGGCCGTCGTACCGGGTGATCCGGTGGCACTGGCCACCATCGACTTCCTCGCCGGCGGAGGAGACTGCTACCCGCTCGCGGACTTGGAGTTCACCAAGATGGGTGTCAGCTACCAGCAGGCCCTCGTCGACTACATCTCCACCGACCTGGGCGGAGAGATCACTGCTGCCGATTACCCGGTCGACGGTGAAGGCCGCATCACAACGGTGACTCCCGAGCCTGAGCCGATGCCCGAACCCGAGCCGGAGCCGGAGCCGGAGCCGACCACGGTCACCGTCGCTAGCGGCGACACTCTGTGGGGGCTCGCCAAGACCCATCTGGGTTCCGGTCACCGCTACAGGGAGATCTTCGATCTGAACATGGGCAGGGCCCAAGCCGACGGACGGAGTCTCACCAACCCGGACCTGATCCTGATCGGCTGGGTGCTCGAGCTCCCGTCGGGCTGAGTTGGTTCGCCGATCTCCTTGGGAGGACTCGATCGAGTCCTCCCAAGGGGCGCTCGTGCACTGCGAACTGTTCTAGTTTGGTGATGTGCAGATTCCGCTAGGAGGCAACCCCGTATGAGCCGCCCAGACAGTGCCGATCAAGAGATCGCCGACGAGCTCGTCTCGGTGGTCGCCACTTGGGTCGATCGTGAAGTGATTCCCCGCGCGAGCGAACTCGAACACGCAGATGAGTTTCCCCAGGAGATGTTCGACCAGATGTGCGAGTTCGGCCTCTTCGGAGCGACGATTCCCGCCGAATACGGTGGTCTCGGTCTCAGCGCCAAAACCTACGCCCGCCTGATAGAAGAACTCAGCCGGGGCTGGATGAGCCTTTCGGGAATCCTCAACACTCACAAGATCGCCTGCGTCATGATTGGACGGTACGGGACCGAAGACCAGCGCTCGAAGCACCTCCCGAGAATGGTCGACGGCCACTGTCGGGCTGCCTTCTCCCTCTCGGAGCCCGACAGCGGCAGCGACGCGGGCGCGCTCCGTTGCAGAGCCGCCCGGGACGGCGACGAATGGATCATCAACGGCACCAAGATGTGGGTGACCAACGGCGAGCGGGCATCGCTGGTGATGCTGCTCGCTCGCACTCCCGACGACCGGGTGACCTGCTTCATCGTCGAGAAGGAGCCAGGCAGCGAATTCGAGGGGATCCGGACCTCGAAACACATACGCAAGCTCGGTTACAAGGGTCTTGAGACGGTCGAGATGAGCTATGTCGACCATCGAGTGCCCGATGCCAACCTGCTCGGCGGCCCCGAAGGTTTGGGCAACGGGCTTCGCTATGCGCTGTCGGCTCTGGAGCTCGGACGGATCAACATCGCTGCACGTTCAGTAGGGGTCGGCCGGGCCGCCTTCGACGCAGCCATGAAATACAGCCAGGAGCGTGAGACTTTCGGCAGGCCGATCTTCGAGCACCAGGCGATCCAGTTCAAGCTCGCCGAGATGGCCACGAAACTCCAGGCGGCACGTCTGATGACCTACGACGCTGCAGAGAAGTACGACTCGGGACAGCGAATTGACCTAGAGGCGGGCATGGCGAAGCTGTTCGCCTCCGAGGCTGCCTTCGAGATCAGCACCGAGGCTCTGCGAATACACGGCGGCAACGGATACACCCAGGAGTACGACGTCGAGAGGTACTTCCGCGACACACCGCTGATGATCATCGGAGAAGGCACCAGCGAGATTCAGAAGATGGTGATCGCCCGAAAACTCCGCGAACGCCACGCAATCGGGTGACCGCCGAGAGGCGTCCCTCCGGAACCGATCATGAGCGACTCAGACACACACATCGGATTGACGCTGAACGAATCGAGGATGCCGCCTCCGGCTGACCCGTACCGTCGTGGTGCACCCAACGTCATCATGATGGTGCTCGACGACTGCGGTTTCGGTCAGCTTGGCTGCTACGGGTCACTGATCGACACACCCAACATCGACCGCCTCGCCGAGCGGGGCCTGCGCTTCACCAACTTCCACACCACCGCGGTCTGCTCACCCACCCGGGCCAGTGCCTTGACAGGGCGCAATCATCATCGTGTCGGCATGGGGATGCTGCCAGACATGCCGCTGCCGTTCCCCGCCTACACCGGCGTTATGCCCCCGACGGCAGCCACCCTGCCCGCGGTGCTTCGCGAAGAGGGCTGGATCACCTGGGCGATCGGCAAATGGCATCTCAGCCCTCGGGACCATCGTGGGCCCGCCGGGCCGTTCCATACCTGGCCGACCGGAGTCGGTTTTGACCGCTACTACGGATTCCTCGGTGGTGAGGACAGCCAGTGGACCCCAGACCTGGTGCGTGACCAGTCTTATGTGGATCCACCCCGCACTCCCGAGGAGGGCTATCACTTCTCCGAAGACATCGCCGACGAGGCCATCGCCAACATTCGTCAACTGCGGATCCATCAACCCGACCGTCCGTTCATGCTGTATTGGGCGACCGGCGCTCCGCACTCACCCCATCAGGTGCCGACCGAGTGGATCGACGCGTACGCAGGCCGATTCGATGAGGGCTGGGACGTGCTCGCCGAACGGACCCTGGAGCGCCAGAAGGAACTCGGGATAGTCCCCGACGATGTGGAGTTGCCCGCCCGACCGGACTGGGTGGCCGAATGGGACTCGCTGCCCGCGCCCGAGCAACGGCTCTATGCACGGCTTCAGGAGGTGTTCGCCGCGTTCTTGACCCACGCCGACGCGCAGGTCGGCCGCATCCTCGACGAACTCGAGGCCACTGGCGAACTCGACAACACCATGGTCCTGTTGATCTCCGACAACGGAGCTTCCGGCGAGGGCGGCCCCCACGGCTCGACCAACCACATGGCCCAACTCAACGACAACTACGAGGATGTTTCCCGGCTGCTTGAGGAGATCGACACTGCCGGCGGCCATCAGGGGTACAACCACTACCCGTGGGGTTGGGCCCATGCGGGCAACACCCCTTTGAAACGATGGAAGCGCTACACGTTCGAGGGCGGAGTGCGCGACCCGCTGATCCTGCACTGGCCCGCCGCTGTCGACGACCCGGGCGGGATCCGCGATCAGTACTGCCATGTGATCGACCTGTGGCCCACGGTGCTCGACCTGCTCGGCGTGGCACAACCCGATGAGGTGCGCGGCGTCGCCCAGATGAGCGTCGACGGCGTTTCGCTGCGAGAACCGATCACCGATGCCGACGCACCCGAGGTGCGAACCAGCCAGTACTACGAATGCTGGGGGCATCGGGCCATGTACCACGAGGGCTGGAAGGCAGTCACCGACCATGTCAACCAGCTGAACCCCTACGAACGCGGGATGATCGAGGGCAGCGCAGACTTCCATGAGGACGACTGGGCCCTGTACGACACCCGCGTCGACTTCTCCGAGAGCCGCGACTTGGCCTCGGAGCACCCCGAGAAACTTGAGGAGTTGGTCGGTTTGTGGTCGACGGAAGCCGAGCGCAACCAGGTGCTGCCGATCGACGACTCGGCAACGGCGCGCTTCGTCCACATGTTCGTGCCCTATGCCGGATACCGCACACGTTACGAACTCAACGTCGGCGAGCGGGTGGCGGTCTACTCCGGGCCGCTGCTGTATGGCGGGATCACAGCCGCGGCCGAACTCGACAGCCCCCTGGGCAACGCTGCGGGAGTGATCATCGAACAGGGGAACTGGATCACAGGCTGGTCCTGGGTCGTGCTCGAAGACGAGATCGCTGTGTTCATCGCTTCTCCCGGCCAGGGGAGACACCGGATCAGCGCGGCTCGTCCCACCGGGGCCACGGTGCTCGGAGTCGTGCTCGGCGATAGCGCTTCGGGCTCGACTGAAGTCACGCTGTCGGCTGACGGGTCAGAAATCGGCCGGGGCACTGTCGCCGCGCCGCTGCCCCGAGTCATCAGCACCAACGGCAGTTGGCTGACGGTGGGTTACAGCACACCGTTCCCGGTGGACGACGCCTATGCGCCACCGTCTCGCCTTGAGCCGCTGGTACGCGTGGTGCTCGACGCAGGACCACCCAGAATGCCTCGGTTCAATGAGTTGCTAGAAGAAATCATGCGCCACCAGTGACTTGCTGTTCGACAGATGCGCTGACGGCTGCGAGCCGGGGAGGCGTTCGTTGGTGTTGACCGACCTCTTTGCCGCGGCACCCGAGCGGGACGATCTGATCGTCTGGGGAGGCCAGCGGGTCTCGAGTACGGCGGTCGTCGAACGGGCGCAGGGTTTGGCGGCAGCGTTCAACGCGCGGGGGATCGGCCACGGCGACCACATCGCGTTTCAGATGCCCACGAGGATCGATGCGATAGCGCTGTACCGGGCTTGTTGGCGTATCGGCGCAGTCGTTGTGCCGGTGCATCCAAGTGCCGGCGCCGCGCAGATTGACGACATGATCGATCAGTCGCACCCGAGCCTGCTCGTCGGCGATCCGGGTTCGGCGCTGGGCGAACTGCCCGCAGCAGTGGGAGTTGACGATCTCACCGGGGGTGAGGCGCCCGCCGTCGAGTGCCGCGGCTCAGACGATGCGCTGGTGATGTTCACCTCCGGGTCGACCGGCAGCCCCAAAGGGGTGATCCACACTCACGCAGGCCTGGTCGTCAAGACCCGCCAGATCGCCGAGATGCATGGGTTGACCAGCGACGATTGTGTGCTCATGCCCGCTCCGCCGGCGCATGTCCCAGGGTTGCTCCACGGTGTGCTGGTGCCCGCAGCGTTGGGCGCCAAGACGGTGCTCATGGAGCAGTGGAACCCCGCCGTCGCACTGCGCCACATCCAGTCTGAGCAGGTGACTTGGATGGTCGGTCCGCCGGCTTTCTTCATCGATTTGATGGACGACCCGACCTTCGCCGGCGAGCGGGTCGCCTCGCTGCGGCTCATCTGCTGCGGCGGCGCCGGGGGGACTCCGGAATTCGCGCGACGGGCGGGCCAAGAACTCGGTGCAACCCTCGACCGCACCTAGGGCTCCACCGAGGCACGCGGCCATACTCAACTGCCCGCTACAGGCTGGCGCGGTAACGTTTGGGGTCGTTCTCGTTGTCGGCGGCCGCGATGCGATCGGTCACGTTGGTCAATTCGGCGCGTGCCTCACGGCTGTAGCGCGGGTTCGGCTTGACCACGTCACCGGGCAGGGGCGGCAACCCGAAAGAGGAGTACACGACCTTGCGGGGCCGCTCGATCGGCGGGTGTGCCCGATGCAGGGTGTCGCTGCAATGGATCGTGACGTCGCCTTTGTTCGTCTCCAACATCCTCGGCCGAAGGTCGAGTCTCGGGTCGCGCCCGGTGGCCATGGTGTTGGCCCGATGCGACCCGGGGATGACACCGAGCGCGCCGCTAACCCGGTCAGCTCCGGTGACGCTGATGCCAGTGGTCATTCCGTTGCACATGTAGGAGTGGCGACCCTGGCCGCAATCCTTGTGCCAGGGAAGATCCGACAGCCCCTGCACTATCCCGATCGGCTTGACCAGACCCTCAGCACCGCCGTTGTGTCGATGACCGTCACCGGTCAATTCGGTGAGCCACTGGTAACGCTCGTCTTCCACGACCTCGCGCAACGCGGATGACTTCTCCAAGAAGAACAGTACCCGCACGGCCTGGTCGACCCCGTCGGCGTCCTTGGCCCACCAGGACTCTCCGTCGTCGGGGGTGGCCTTGGCAATCCACTCGTCAATGTCGGCACCGATCGTGTCCATCTCGTCTGGGTCAAAGATGCCGGTCAGGTGCAGGAACCCGGCCTCGCTCAGGAAATGGGCCATCTCCTCACGGTCGTCGTCAATCTTGAAAGTCCGGTCCAGGTCAAGCTCGTCGCCGTTGAGATCCTGGAATGTCACATCGCCGGTTTCGTGGACCCTGCGCCCGTCGAGCAGGGCTCGAAACGCAGGCTCCCAACCGATCCATTCGTTGATGTTGCCGCTGGTGAGCTTCACTCGCGAGGTCATCGCCAGACCCATCGTCGACTGGTGGTCCTGGATGAGGTCCGACAGGGCATCGGCGGGCATCTCGGCGGTCACGCCCGTGGGTTCGTCGCCTGCTGCGAGTATCAGCGTGTCGCCGTTGGCACGCATTGTGACTGCACGGCCGTCAACCCGGAGGCTTACCGGCGGGAGTTCCTTGTAGGTCACGCCCCGGCTGGCCAGCGCGCCGTGTTGAGAGATTGCTTGGGGCAGCAGCGAATCGAACACTTCGTCGCGTTCGAGGTCACGAACGTCTTTCTGGAGTCGGGAGCGGTTATCAATCGACATGGCAACCTTCTTGGGGCGCTTCTTCTCAATGGGTTGGTACTAACGCCCCAATCGTGCCTCAAGTCAGCACCGATCCGCCACTTTCGAGTTGCTGAGTCAACATCGCCGCGAGGCGCTCACGGTGATGACGAGCATCGCCGAACGCTGTCTGGTCGAGTTGAGCACGCTTGAGACAGGAGGTGGACATCGGATTCCCAGGTGAATCCGATACCGCCATGTACCTGCACCTCGCCGCGCCCTGCCATGCCATGCCACCTGATCAGCCGAGAGATCAAGTCCATTACCGTCAAATCGTAGGCTGTCGACGTCAGCAGCAAAGTCTCGGTGGGTTGCCCGTTGAGGAACGTTCGGTTCGTGACATAATGCGGGATGGCTCTCGATCCTGTCCTCGACCGGCTCGAATCGGCCTTCTCAAAGCAGCGGGCCGGTTTGTTGGAGACGAACGCCGGTCGTTGGGCGCTGTTCGTGCAGCCTCGTGACAGGCGCCGCAGCCCCGAGTTCGTCGGTTGTTTCGATGACGAACATCAAGCTTGCGAGGTTGGCTACCGCAGCACCATCGGTAGACGCTTCCTGATCAAAGAAGTAAGAGAGAATGATCGGGTCATCAGCGTCCCGTGGGTGGTGCTGGCCGATCAACTCTGATGAGAGCGACTACTCACGGATCGCCGGACCCGTCGGAGCCAGAGGCCCGACTGTCGAGGTGGAGATCCGGCTTCACGCGAGCGAACTCGAGCGGTACCGCATTGATAACCGCATCGAGCCATTGCCCCTTCGAACAACCGGCATCATCGATACCGCTGCACAAAAGACTTGCATTCGTACCAGCACCGCAAGAGGTCTGTTACTCGAGCCGGTGGAGCAAACAACCCTGGCGACGGCATCCGGCCCAGTCGAGAGTGCTGTCTACCATCTCAGTCTGCAATTCGGCTTGACACTTGACCAACTGCCCGCACCAATCCCAGTCTTCGCCTCCGCCGCGCCAGAAGTGTTGGGTGCGGAACTCTTGATCGGCCTTGATGTGTTACGACGAGGTGAGCTAACCGTCTACGGGCCCGACGACCGGTATGAGTTGATCCTGCCCCGGAGCACCAATCATCCAAGGGTTCGATGAAAGAGGTGTTCGCTGAGCACCGCGACCCGTGAGGCGGGAACTCCGTCAAGACCCCGTGCTCTGATCCTGATCCTGGGTTTGATCCTGCTCGTCGTGTTGTTGAGCGGGTCCGGCCGCAGCCCGGCGACGGGCCAGGGAACGGACGGGAACCGCCACGAACCGCGCCGCACCGACCGCTATCAGGGCGGCACCGGCCAGAACGACGGGGTCGATGTCTGACAACGACTCACCGGCCAGCGCAACGGTTCCCGCCGCCGCGAATATCAGCGCCGCCACCAAAGAAACCGCATCGAACGCCACCGACCTGGGCTGTCGGGAACTCTTCACCGTCGAATCTTCGTCCATGATCGTGCCTCCTCAGCGCTGCTGTGTCGGATAGCGCACAACTCGGAGTTCCCCCACACCGATCTCGACATTCAGTTCGAGGTCGTGCTTCGGGTGGGTGCTGTGCGCCACTTCGAGCCCCACTCCCCTTTCAAGCCGGTCGTAGTTGATCAGGCCCGAACCGCGGCCCGCGTGCGGATCGGATCCGCACAGCGCCCTCTCTGCTCTGAAGTCCGGTATCGGCTCGTCGACTCCGTAGTCGTACCGGGCGCTGACGCAGTACAGGCTGCCGTCTTCGATTCTCGGCTCCATCACCTGTTTGACGGTCACATACTCACCGCTGCGCATGGTGCCCGCACCGATGATGGCGTTGGTCCTGACCCTCAGATCCGCTGGAACCATGATCGTGACTTCGCCGGCGGTGAGACGAATGTCGCGGTTGTCGGCCACTAGTCGGGCCGACCGCAGCGAGTCTCGGTCCAGCGACCTCAAATCCACGATCAGGCTGCCGATCCCATGCTCGGCAGTGCGGTCCAAGGACATGAGGTCCTTGGGGGCTGTCTCGACGTCGCCGAACCCCGACCACCATGAGGCGTCGCTGCCCGAGAACACGACCAGTGGGGGGAGCAGCAGCACGCCGAGCACGATGAGCGCCCAGTTCCTGCCGACGAAGACCGAAACCAGCAGGCCAACAGCAACGACCAGCAGGGCAACGGCAAAGAACTCGCCTAGGAGAATGCGTTCGATGTCGAGTCGATCCAGCAGGATCGCGCCGCCTGTCAGCACGAGCAGGGCGGCGAGAGTCAGGAAGGTGACCGTCGACTGTCCACGGCGTTGGGAGCGTCGTTCGGCTCTACGGTCACGCCAATTCGGCCTGGGGTCAGACGGGTCAGGCGGTTCGTCTCCCGAGTTCGCCCCCGGCCACTCCGGGCCGGCCGCCGAGGGAGGAGGCGGCACCACATTTTCAGTGGGTGCCGCAAGCGGCTCGGCCGGAGTGTCCAGGGGGGGCGCCGATCGGCGGGGCCAGAAGACCAGCCCGACACCGGCGACAATTAAAGCGAGCGCCAGGTACGGCGCTGTGCTCGACGCTTTCGCGAACACTTCGAGAACGTTGCGACTCAAGATCGCGGTGATGAGCAGTCCCGCGGCGATCAGAACGATGCCCGCGAGGTTTCGGAGCCGGCGGGGCGCACCGCTGCGCAGGGCGTTGGCGAGGATGCTGCCAGAATCGCCGAGCGGCACGATCAGCCAGCTCACGAGGTAGAGAACCAGTCCTACTCCGCCGAAGAGGGTCAGAACAATGAATGCGACACGGACGATCACCGGGTCTATGCCGAAGAAGTCTCCGAGTCCGCCTGCTATACCGGCGACCAGACGATCGTCTTTGCTGCGGCGCAGAGCGGGCCAACGAAACTCGCGCTTTTCTCTGGAGTGTTCTTCGGCAGCCTCCTCGGTCTCCGCTGCGTCGGTGAAGGGGGACTCCTCTGGGTCGGCGGGAGGGTCTTTGGCCATGAGACCATTGTGAAGCATTCTGACGCCTCCACAAATGGGGGATGACCCTGAACTTTCCCTGAGTCGGCCCCGAGGATTCGGGGTTGTCCCCCATGTGCACGGCGGGCGCTTCGTGCCATCATCAAGACCATGAACCGGCACACACGGACCTTGCCTGCACGGTCTGACCGGAACCGGATCATTGCAGGCGTGTGCGGAGGTATCAGCGAGCGTCTCGGCATTGACGTGACGATCATCCGGGTGGCTTTCGTCGTTCTCACGCTTGCGTGGGTCGGTGTCCCCATCTATCTGCTGGCTTGGATCGTTTTGCCTGGGGCCGCCCCGGGCGGGCCTCCGGCAGCGGCCGTGCCCGCGTCGACTGTGACGAGGCGCGCTCTGGGGTTGGTGTTGGCTGTGTTGGGCACGGTTTTGTTGGCACGCCATCTGCGGGTCACACTGCCTGACGCATACATCTGGCCCGCCCTCTGCGCTGCTCTCGGAGTCGGCGTGGTGGTGTGGAGGGTTCAGCCGATTGCGGCGGTCGGCAGGGCGTTCGCCGTTCGGATGGCCGGCGGGACGATCCTGGTTGCCTTCGGGATCGGTGTTCTGGTAGCGGCCAACCTTTCGCTGGGGGTGGTGCTCGACGGGCTGTTGTCGACGGTGTTGGTAATGGGAGGGTTGGCCTTGATCCTCGGACCCTGGGTGGCCGTGCTGGTGCGCGACCGACGCGCTGAGCGCCAGCAGCGGATCCGCGCCGACGCGCGAGCCGAAGTAGCTGCGCACCTGCATGACTCGGTCCTGCAGACTCTGGCTCTGGTCCAGCGTTCAGACGATCCGGCCCACATGTCGGCTCTGGCGCGGCGCCAGGAACGGGAGCTGCGGGGCTGGCTCTACGGCGAGCGGATTGGCGAGAAGTACGGCCCCGGCCCACAGCAGGCCACGCTGAAGGTTGCTGTGGAAAATCTCGCCGGTGTCGTCGAAGATCGTCACGGGTCGATGATTGATGTGGTTGTCGTCGGCGATGCCACCCTCGATGCGGCGACGGAGTCTCTGGTGGCTGCGACAGGTGAGGCCATGACCAACGCCGCGCGATGGTCCGGCCGGTCCGACATCGGTGTCTATGTTGAGGCGACCGACGACTGGGTGGAGGTCTTCGTCCGTGACCGCGGCGTCGGTTTCGACCCGGAGACTGTCGGCGACGACCGCCACGGAATCCGCGACTCGATCCGGGGCAGACTGCAGCGCGTCGGCGGAGACTGTGAGATCATCAGCTCCCCCGGGCAGGGCACCGAAGTCCGGCTCTGCCTGTCACGCACGTAACTTGCAGCCCCGGCCCCGCGCAGCTTTGGCGGTCGGGCACCGCTGGGGTACGTTTGGATTCCGAGGCCCGACCTCAAGGGGGAGACTTGCGAATCGAACCACTCGACGACACAATCGGGGCATCGGTCAGCGACGTTTCGCCCGATGATCTGACTGAGGCCGAGGTCGCCGGAGTTCTTCTGGACGCACTGGAGCGGTTCGGCGTGCTGGCGTTCAAGGGCCTGTTCATCTCCGACGAGCAGCAGGTCGCTTTTAGCCGACATCTCGGCGAGGTTGAGATCCTGCCCGTTCCCGGGCTCGAACATCGGGAGATCTTCACGGTCTCCCTAGACCCCGGCAAGGCCCTCAGCGCCGAGTACCTCAAGGGCACGTTCCACTGGCACATCGACGGTGCCACCGACGACATCCCCAACAAGGCCACCATGCTCAACGCCCTCGAGGTGTCGGCCACCGGCGGCGAGACACAGTTCTGCAACACCTACGCAGCATGGGAGGCACTGCCTGAGGATCAGAAGACCCGCTGCGCGGACTTGAGGGTGCTCCACAGCTTCGCGACCGCGCAACGGCGCGTCTACCCCGATCCCAGCGAAGACCAGGTCGAGTTCTGGGAGCAGCGACCAGCAAAGGTTCAACCACTGGCCTGGACTCATCGCTCCGGCCGTACCTCGCTGGTGCTCGGCGCGACGGCCTCGCATGTGATCGACATGGACCCCGATGAGAGCACCGAGCTCATCGCGCACCTTGAGGACTGGACCACCGATGAGCGCTTCCGCTACCAGCACAGCTGGGAGACTGGCGACTTGGTGCTGTGGGACAATCGGGGCACGATGCACCGGGCGCTCCCCTATGCCGCAGACTCCGGGCGGCTCATGCACCGCACCACCATCGTGGGCGACGAGCCGTTCGCCTGATGGTCACTGCGAGCAGACGCGAGCACGCACGATGAGCGAACTCTCCAGCCGCGACGAACCCTCCAACCTCGACGAACCCTCCAACCTCGACGAACCCTCCAACCTCGACGAACCCTTCAGTCTCGACGGCAGAGTGATGTTGATCACGGGGGCCAGTCGAGGCGTCGGCGCAGCAACCGCGCTGGCCTCCGCAGCCCAGGGCGCCCGTGTGGCCTGCGTGGCCCGTTCAACGGACGCCGCACCGAAACGGATTCCCGGCACCATCGATCAGACGGTCGCGGCAATCACCGAAGCCGGGGGCGAGGCGCTGGCCATTCCAGCCGATCTCACCTCGCCGGCCGACATCGCCCGCATGATCTCCACCACAGTCGACCGCTGGGGTCGCCTCGATGTGCTCGTCAACAACGCCGCGGTCACCTTCGTCGGCGACGTCGACATCGAAATGAAGCGCCACGATCTGGTGATGGCCATCAACGTTACGGCACCGCTGCTCTGCGTGCGAGCCGCGCTGCCGCATATGCGTGCGACCGGCCGCGGCCGGATCGTCAACCTCTCATCGCAGGCCGCGCTGCGCCCGGTGCCCGGACTCATGTCCTACGGCATGTCGAAACTGGCCCTTGAGCGGATGACCACCGATATGGCCCGCCAACTGGTCCGCGACCGTATCGCGGTCAACTGTTTCCGCATCGACATCCCGGTGGCGTCGGAAGGCACGCTGGCCAATATGGGAGACGTCGACCTTTCAGACTGGGAACCCACCAGCGTTCCCGCCGAGGGAATCCTCTGGATGGTCCAGCAACCTGACGAATACTCGGGCTTCTGCGAGTCGATGTGGGAGCTGCGCCATCGGGAGGGAATCATGGCTACCCGGGCCCAGCGGGAGTTCGCCAAGAAACCGCCCCTTCAATTTCTTCAGGGACTCCACGATGTCGATACCGACAATGCCTTCGCCCGCAGAACCGAACCCTGACCCTATGGTTGACGTTGAGCTCTCACGCCGCGTGGTGCTCGTCACCGGGGCCGCATCGGGAATCGGTGCGGCCTGCGCAGCCCGCTATAGCGCTCACGGCGCCACGGTAATTGCGACAGATGTCGACGATGTCGCAGGCAAGCGCCTCGCCGCAGAAACCGGCATCCGCTACCGCACCCTGGATGTGGCAGACCCGGCGGAGTGGGCGCTGCTGGCCGAAGAACTCGAAACCGACCCGGGTCGGCTCGATGTGGTGCACCTCAACGCCGGAATTCGACAGGGGATCGGCGACATCACCGAACTCGACGACGATGCCTACCAGCGGATCATCGGAATCAATCAGCACGGAGTGTTCTACGGGATCCGAGCGACCGTGGGGCTTCTCGAACGGACGGGGGGCGGCCACATCCTGGTCACCGCGTCGAGGGCATCGCTGGGACCCCTGGCCCAAGACTTGGGCTATGTCATGTCGAAACACGCTGTGGCCGGACTGGTGCGCAGTGTCGCCGACGACCTCAAGAGCCGCGGTGTCCACATCAACGCCATCTGCCCGGCGACGGTGGACACTGGTTTCGTCGGCGGCCATCGAGCCCGTCTGGAGGCCGCCGGGATCGAAGTGATGGAGGCCGACGAGGTGGCCGCCGGAGCTATGACCGTTCTCGGATCTGACCTTGTCGGCCAGTGCTTCGTGCAGTTGGCGGGAAAGCCGCCGGAGCCGTTCGAGTTCACGGCGGTTCCCGGCCGTTAGACGCTGGCCTTCTCGGCGCCCGAACCCGCCGAGGCATCTCCCATCTTCGCCCAGCGGGCTTGCACCTGCTGCGGTGTCAACTTCTCGCGGTCGCTCATCGCCTTGATGCTGATGTCATGTCCCGCAGCCGCGGCACGCAGCGCGCCGACTGTGGCCTGGTCTCGGGCCACATGGGTGAACGGGTCGAAGGAGTACCAGCGCATGGCGTTGGCGTGGGTGATCTTGGCGACCTCATCGGGCGTCACCGCGGCCTCGGTCATAACCTGGGCCAGTTCCTCGGGGGCGCCGGGCCAGGCTGAGTCGCTGTGGGGGTAGTCGCACTCCCAGCTGATGTTGTCGACGCCGATCTCGTGGCGCAACTGAACTCCTGTGTGGTCGGAGATGAAGCAGGTCAAGAAGTGCTGCCGGAACACATCGCTCGGCAACCGATCGCCGAAGTCCTGACCTGTCCAGAGGCGGTGCATGTCGTAGGTGCGGTCAACCCGTTCAAGGAAGTAGGGGACCCAGCCGGTGCCGCCCTCGGACAGGGCGATGCGGATGGCCGGAAACTCCTTGAGCACACGTGACCACAACAGGTCGGCGGCCGCTGATTGAATGTTCATCGGCTGAAGCGTGATCATCACGTCCGCGGGAGAGTCCGGGGCCGGGAAACAGAGTTCGCCCGATGATCCGAGATGGATCGACAGCACGGTGTCGGTGTCGCACACCGCGGTCCAGAGCGGGTCCCAGTAGGCGTCGTGGAAGCTCGGATACCCGAGCGCCGCCGGGTTCTCGGTGAAGGTGAGCGAGTGGCAACCCTTCTCGGCCACGCGGCGCACCTCGGCAGCGCACTTCTCTGCGTCCCAGATCACTGGCAGTGCCATCGGAATGAACCGGCCCGGGTGGGCCCCGCACCACTCGTCAATGTGCCAGTCGTTGTACGCCCGGACCAGGGCCAAGCCGAAGCCTTCGTCGTCGACCGCGAAGAGTCGGGCCGCGAACCCGGGGAACGAGGGGAAGTTCATCGACGACAGAACCCCGCCCGCGTTCATGTCCTTGACCCGTTCATCCACCAGGAAGCAGCCCGGACGGATCTCTTCGAGGGACTGCGGCTCCACGCCGTACTCCTCTTTGGGGCGACCGGCCACTGCGTTGAGCGCCACGTTGGGAACTTCGACTTTACCGAACCGCCAGACGTCGGCGCCGTCGGCGCGGCGAACGATTCGGGGGGCCTCGGCTTTGTAGCGTTCGGGCAGATGGGCGTCGAACAGGTCGGGTGGCTCGATGATGTGATCGTCCACGCTGATAAGGATCAAGTCTTCAGCTCTGATCGACATGGTGACTCCTCAGACAATCGCCCGGAACTAGGGGACGCGCCTTGCAAGAGGGTAGTTTCTGCGCGGCGGCCGCGCATTGCGGTTGCGGATTCAACTGAGAGTCGTCCTGTCAGCGGCAGGTGAGAACGAATGGACAAACAGGGAACTGGCAAGCAACCAAGGGGCGGGCGAGGTCTCACTGTTGCTGATTCGACGCCTGAGCATCCAGTTCTGCCCCGCGCTCCGGCCGGGGCCCCGAACGTGCTCGTAATCCTGCTCGACGACACAGGTTTCGCCCAACTGGGGTGCTTCGGCGCTGACATCGACACACCAAACGCCGACCGTCTGGCGACCGGCGGTCTGTCCTACAACCGATTCCACGTCACGGCCCTGTGCTCGCCGACCCGTGCTGCGCTGCTGACCGGGCGCAACGCCCACGCCGTCGGCATGGGTTTCCTGTCCGACATGGGGATGGGATTCCCCGGTTACACAGCCAGGATCCCACGCTCAGCGGCGATGCTCCCGCGAATCCTGCGCGACTCCGGCTGGTCCACCATGGCAGTCGGAAAATGGCACCTCGCTCCCCGCAGTGAACGCACCGCCGCAGGGCCGTTCGGGCTGTGGCCCACCGGGGTCGGGTTCGAGCGCTACTACGGCATTCTGCACGGTGGCGCGAACTGTTGGACCCCAAATCTGGTGCGCGACCAGCATTACATCGACGCACCGGCAAGTCCCGAGGACGGCTACCACCTTTCGGCCGATCTGGCCGACCAGGTCATCCGGCAGATCATCGACCAGAAGCATGCCGCTCCCAACAAGCCGTTCTTCTGCTACTACGCAGAGGCGGCGACCCATGCTCCCCATCACGTTGCTCCGCAGTGGGTCGAGCCATACCGGGGAGCTTTCGACGACGGCTGGGAGCGGATGCGGGAACGGACTTTCGCCCGGCAACTGGACTCCGGGATCGTACCCGAGGGCACGGTGCTGACCGAACGGCCCTCCTGGGTGCAGCCCTGGGACACTCTCGATGCCGACTCCCAGCGCCTGTTCGCCCGAATGCACGAGGTGTACGCCGGGTTCGTCAGCCACACCGACGCCCAGATCGGCCGGGTGATCGACTGCCTGGAGGCCATCGGCGAACTGGACAACACCATCGTCATGCTCTGTTCGGACAACGGGGCCAGTGCCGAGGGCGGCCATGTCGGCTCGGTCAACGAGCACCGCTTCACCAAAGGGCTGCCCGAATCGGTGGCAGCCAACCTGGAGTGGATCGACCAGCTCGGCGGGCCGCGCACTTACAACCACTATGCCTGGGGGTGGGCCTGGGCGGGCAACACCCCGTTCCGGCTCTGGAAGCGCTACGCCTGGCTGGGTGGTACTCGCACCCCGCTGATCGTCCACTGGCCGGGCGGGATCGCCTCCGGCGGCGAAGTGCGGCAGCAGTTCTGCCACGCAATCGACCTGATGCCCACGGTGCTCGATCTCTGTGGCGTCGAAGCCCCCGATTCTGTGGACGGCGTGGCGCAGCAACCGATCGACGGTGCCAGCATCGCGGCGACCTTCGATGATCCCGAGGCTCCGCCGCCGCGGGACTCGCAGTATTTCGAGGTGCAGGGGTCGCGGGCCATGTACCTCGGCGGTTGGAAGGCCACAACCGACCATGTCGGCGCGGCCCATGGTGACGAACTCGCCCTGTTGTTGGGCAGCCGCTCGTTCAGCGACGACTCCTGGGCCCTGTTCGACTTGGAGCACGACTTCTCCGAGGCTCACGACCTCTCAGCTGAGCAACCCGAGAAGTTGGCCGAGTTCGAAGCCGCCTGGTGGGAGGCGGCCGAGCGCTACGACGTGCTGCCACTCGATGACGGATACGCAGGCCGAATGCCCGCTGTCAGTCCACCGGCTTATCCCGTGCCTTCCGCGGTGCGCTATCGGCCGGGCGCCGGACGGATCGCGGATGAGGCGCTGCCGGTGATGATGCGGGGTTTCACGGTCACCACCGAGTGCACCGTCGGATCCGGCGGCGCCAACGGGATCCTCTGGGCGATGGGAGACTGGACCAGCGGCATCGCCCTGTACTGCTTCGACGGCCGTCTGGTGCTGGCCCTCTGCCTGTCGGGCGATCAATTCCAAGTGTCTACCGATGCCGTGATCGACGCTGCCGCCACATCGGTGGCGTGCCGCTATGAGCCGGTGTCGGCGGATTCGAGTGCGGTGACCCTGCTGGTCGACGGCGCAGTCGCAGGCTCGCTTGAGCTCGACCGGACGCTGCCCAACTCGTGGCAGAACGGTGGCACCGGTCTGATCATCGGCTACGACACCGGTTTCCCGGTCTGCGACGACTACGAGCCTCCCTTCCCCTGGAACGGGACGATCAGCTACGTTGACGTTTCCGTTCCAGACGCCCGCCCCGCCGACCCCGCCCAAATCGCACGAGAGTCCCTCAACGCCGACTGAGCCACGGTGAATGCACAACGGTGCGGACTCGCGGTCACGCGCTCCGCAGCAACTGTCATTGCCGATCGGCGGTTATTCGAACTCGGAGGACCGGGAGCCGAGGTTGGTCGCGTTCTCTGAGACGGTGCGTCGGGTGGCGTCGTCGAACCCGTCGTCGTTGCGGGCGCGGACTTCCAGGGTAATTTCCACATCCGGGCCGAGTCGGGCGGTCACATGTTCGGCGATCTCGCCCAGTTGTTTGATGCAGCGAACCGGGTCCAATTCGAACTGGGCGTAGAACTCGGTCGGCCCGCTGGTGGCACCGGCTGCGGTCGGAGCGTCAGGCCCGCCGCCGCTGGGCTCGCTACCGGCAGCACCTCTAACGCCGTGTTCAGCCGGAGCATCCGCGTCGGGTTCAGGGGCTGCGGGCGGGGGCAGGCTCTCCGGGCGGATCAACAGGCCGCTGTGTGTCGGGGCCACATGTTGGGCTGTGCGGATACCGAGCCAGCGTTCACCGTCATGCACGTCGGCATAGGCGAAGGTTGTCTGCTCCCAGTCAAGGAGCGCCACCCCGCCCGAAAGGGCGTCGGCCATCACCTCAAATGACGCCAGCCTCGGCATGTGACAGAAGCGGGCGTATGTCGACCAGAGCTCTCCGACCGCCAAGTCTCCGCGGTCGGACCACAACCCGTTGCGGTCGATGTCCATGCGCACACGCACACCGCTGTACTTGGAGATGAGCTTCTCTTCGCTTCGCAGCTTGCGACTGGCACGCACTGCAATCGTGTCCTCTCCCGCGGCGCGGCTGGTCTGCCACACGACCTCAGAATGACCCGGCAGTTTTTCCGGGGTGAGGATCAGGTTGAAGGTCTCGGCAATGAACGACTCGACCTGCTGGCGCGAGTCGTCGCGCTTGGTCTCTGCCTGACGGAGTTGATGCGCTGTCAGTTGCAGGTCGTCGCTGCCGTCGACGATTGAGCGCCAGGCGAGGTGGGTACGAGCCGCATCGAGCAGTTCGCCGACACGGTTGGTGCCCGGTGCGACGAACACCAGCAGATTGGGGTTGAGCCGCGGCCCCGCGTCGCGTTTTGCGAGGATCTTCTCCGCCATCTCGATCGCCTTGGACTTGTCGTCGCCTACGGAATGAGTGAACTTGGGCGCCAGCACGACGAGCCGCACACCGTCGTCGTTGTCGGGAACGTCGCCCGGGCCTTCAGCGAACACTTGCACCGCGTGGAAGTCTCCGCGGTCGCGCTGCTCAGCCACCATCCTCCGCGCCAGGTCCTCGGCGTCGCGTTCGTCGTAGTTGGAGGCTCGGTCCTCGGCGATTCGGGTGACGTTGGCGACGAGCGAGTACCAGTATTGGGAGCCGTCGACGTACAGGTGCGTCGCCCGGTCCGAGAGGCGTCGTAGTGCGTCGGAGAACTGCCCGAGAGACTCGCCGGGTTGCGCGCAACCGAGTACGACCGACTTGACGTCGACGCCGCGTTTGCCGTCGGGGCGCGGCGCAGAGCTCATGTATACGGTGCGCGCGGCCCGACGGGTGGCCGCGATCCGTCCGAAGTGGGGATACTCGCTGTCGATGTGCAGCGGAAGAGCGTTCTCACCGTCTACGTCGGATTTGATCACTGGGTCCCAGCCCTCGTCGAGGTACTTCTTCATCTCGCTCACCAACGGACCGGAGTCCATCGGGAGGCTGGCAGGCATGATCATGAGCGATCGGTCGTCGCGCTGCCACAGCTGCGATATCACCAGAGCCATCAACCTCAGCACTCCCCTGGTTCGCTGAAACTTCTCAAGTGCCGACCAGTCACCGAACAGCCGGTCGAACAGTTCCGGATGTATCGGATAGGAGAGCTCCATACGACGCCGATACTCGCCTTCCCCGACCCTGGGAGGGAACTCTTTGGCGTGCTTGCGGTACATCTCGCTGAACGCTCGGATCACCCCGTCTCGGACCTTGGCCTGCTCGGCGGTGATCGGGTCGAACAGTCGACGGCGCACGATCTCGAAGGATTCGTCGGGTGAGGCCGGCTGCCATTGCGCCGCCTTGCGGGCCACGACGTTCTTGAGCCGCTCGAGTGCCGTGCGCCCCTTGGGGCCGCCCGTCTCGATGTCTGATGCCGGGATGGCGATCAGCACCACCACATTGGGCACCGCCGCCGCGGCTTCGGTCAGCGCTTGGGCGAACGTGAACTGTGTGTCGAAGTCGCCTCCTGCCATCCGCTTCAGGTTCTCGTCGGAGCTGTCGTTGAGTTGGCGGGCGTACGCGACCCACTCGTCGATCAGCACGACGGCGGGGCCGAACTGCTGGAACAGTGTTCGCAGCGCAGCACCGGGGTTGGTGGCAGCCTCGTCGTCGACCCGTATCAGTTCGTAGGCTTCCCGCCCGCCGAGTTGGTAAGCGAGGTGGCCCCACAGGGTGTGGAGGCTCACATCGGGTTCCACGGCCTCGGGCTTCGACGGCGAGATCATCTGGCCGACGAGAACGGCCCGGTTGATCTGTGCTGGAAGCGACAGTCCCTCGGCCGAAAGCACGTCGCCGACACCGGGCATTTCCGCGGCTGGTTCGCCTGAGGCCAGGTGGTACAGCGCGATCATGGAGTGGGTCTTGCCGCCGCCGAAGTTGGTCTGCAGTTCGATCACGGGGTCGCCGCCCTCGCCCGAGAGTCGGCGTGCCGCTCCTGCGAGCATTTCGTGCAACCCCTGGGTGATGAACGTCCGGGCGTAGAAGGCGCGGGGATCCTGGTATTCCGATTCGGCGTTGCCGCTCAACACTTCGTACAGGTCTGCGGCAAACTCGGCCTGCTCGAAACGCCCGGACGCGACGTCACGGTGTGGCGCGATGATCTCCCGCCACGGCGTCAGCCCGGTCTCGGGCCGACCCTCTGCGGGCTTGGCTGCGGTACGACGGCGCTCGGAGCGGGACTGCTCGTCGACCATCTGGCGCATGAGGTCCTGTCGCAGGCCGCGGATCTGGTGTCGTTCGGTTGCGTTGCCGAACGACTCGAGCACTCGTTCCATGGAGTCGAGCGCCCGAACAGTGTCGTCGGTCGACATCGACTGTTGATGCGCCCAGCGGTTGCGCGCGTCGGACACTTCGAACACCATCGAGCGCACCCCGGCGGGAAAGCCGTGGCCGAACACTTCGTTCCAGGTGAGTTTGATACCCGTGAGCAGGAACGCGGCATCGTCGGTGGACGGTTCGCGCAGGGGGTTGTGGAGCCTCTGGTTGACAGTCTGGAGCCAGTCGTCGCCGTAGAACCCCTGCCACGTCTCTTCGCACTTCGGCCGCAGCCCGTCGCGCAGCAGGTCGAGCGCCCTGGCGATGCGTTCGGTGTTGGCCATCACCATGGGCGTCTCCGTTCGTCAGCAGGAACCGTTGTGTTCACGCCCCATACAATGCCATGAACCTATGACAAACAGTCAGCTGACCGGACTGGCGAGAATCGGTGTCAGCTTGAACTGCTCATTGGTCCCCTGTTTCACCGCCCGCAAAGCCAGCAAGCCGATCAAGGTCCTCGCGAGAGTCCATCTCGATCACGGCCCGAACTGCTTTGCCGGACCCGGTGAGCTCCTTGAGCGCACGGTCCCCTGCACTGTTGGGAGTGGGGCTGTCGGTGGTGAGGAGGACCAGCCGGGTCTCGGGGTTCTTCGAATGCAGCACGGATGCTTTGCCGAGCGCCTTCCAGAGGGTGTCGGTGCGGCGAAGGCCCGGGCGTTGAGTCACACTGAACGCTCCCGACACATCGAAATGCCATGACTGGCCCTTCTGGTCGAGAGCCTTGAAGTTGACCTCCACGCCACAGCCCTCGGAAACTTTTGTCTGGATATCTCTGAAACCACACTGGACTAGGACCGCGAGTGCCATCTCCTGGGCTTTTCGGCCCTCCTTCCCAGCCCGAGCCTGGAAGTCTTCGTTGACAGAGTCTTTGTTCTCACCGGATGTGCTGGGATGAGCCACTACCGGGCTTCCGTTCTGCGATGCGGAGGCCCCGCGCACTTCTTCAGCGAAACTCAGTTGACCATTGCGACCCCTTGGGCGAGGAGCCGTGACCGACTGTTTGAGGGGTTTCTGCCGTTCTGCGGCGATGCGCTGCTCGGCCAAGGCGAGGTAGTCGCCGTCAGTATCGAAGCCGACATAGCGGCGTTCTGAGCGCACGGCGGCCACGGCGGTGGTTCCAGACCCTATGAACGGGTCGAGCACCAGGTCGCCTTTATAGGTGTAGAGCTCGATCAGACGCTGCGGCAACTCCACCGGGAACGGCGCGGGGTGACCCACTCGCGTGGCCGAAGCGGGGGGGATCTCCCACACGTCGGTTGTGGCTTCCATGAACTCGTCGACATGCGCAGTGCTCACTGAGGGCAGCCCCTCGTCAGCGCGCAGCGCGGCCGGCCGCGCCCGGTCGAGGCGCCCTTTTGAGGCGATCACAACCCGTTCGGTCAGATCTCGCAGAACCGGATTGGCCGGCTGTTGGAAGCTGCCCCATGCGCAATTTCCCGCCGCGCCCCGCGCCTTCAGCCAGATCACTTCGCCGCGCAACAGCAGTCGCAGACGGTCCTGGAGTATCTGCACCACATCGGCCGACAATGATCGATACGGGCGGCGCCCCAGGTTGGCGACGTTCACAGCGATACGACCACCGGGTTCCAACTTTCGCACGCATTCGGCGAACACCGACTCCAACATCTCCAAATAGGCGATGTAGTCGGCAGGCACATGTCCACATCCCACCGCTTCTTCGTATTCCTTGCCTGCGAAGTAGGGAGGCGACGTGACCACGAGCGCTACCGAGCCGTCAGCGATGTCTCCGTGGGCGTCCATGTCACGCGCGTCGCCCTCCCAGAGTGTGTCTACGCATGAGGCGGAGACAACATCGTCTTCACCGCTGATCTCCGGTGCCGGGAACCGGGCATAGAACGCCGACGCGTCATGTCCTTCGCGCCGCCCGACTCCAAAGTTGGACGTGGACGTTCCCCCCTTACGCCGATCCGACATGCTCATACCGCATGGGGCCGTCCGGTGGAACCAAAACCACGACGGAACGACGGCGAAAGACCCGCAAGAATCATGCAGACAAGCTACCCCGACCGTATGACATCAGCGTGGAACCTTCCGCACGGATCGCGAGACTGTCCTAATGGAAATTACATTTTCGCCTACAAACTAGTTACAAAACTGCCCAGAGCCCTCGGCCGTGTGACTGCTCATGGTGAGAACATCTGCGACTGGACTGGTGTTGCTGCGGCGGCTGCGCTTACTTGGAGGGTGGGCCATGCGGTGATGAGGGTGTTGTAGGCGCCGGCTTCTGTGGTCCAGCCTGCATCGTTGGCTTTGGCGTACAGCACGTAGGCGAGTTGACGGGCTCTGTCGGCGTTGCCGCCGAGTTGACGCAGCAACTCCGCGGCTTCCGACTCGGATCTCTCCAGCGCAGCAACGAGGTATTGCAACACCTCCCAGACGGTGAGACGGTCATCGTCTACAGGCGACCAGTCTTCAGCCAGATCGCTGCGTTCGAAGAGGCGGAACCTGCCTTCGCGGGCCTCGCCGATACCGGACTGTTCGATCCCCTCCAGCGACGTGTTCTTGGCCCGAGCGACGCTGTCCGCGTCGCCTGAAGGGCCGGGGTTGTAGCCGTGCTGTGCGAACCAACTGAGCGCGAACCGTGTGTCGGTGTCGAGTTCTGCTTCTCCGCCGTCGAGTATCTCCCCGAGCACATCGTTGATGATCCGCAACGCCACTGACACCGACATAGACGACCCGTCGGCCTCCACCACCCGGGCGTACCGGGAGAACACCTTGATACCGGGCCCGATAGTGGACTGGGCCATATCCACCGGCGCGATATTGCCCGACTGCAACAACCGCACCGCCTCTGGCAGTTCGTTGCGAAGCGCCGCAATGAACTCGGCGCGTGTTGCCAACGAAGCCGACACCGCCCGCGGACGACACGCCAAAACGATCGACGACGCCAACGCGTTGCTCTTGGATGCCCGCAATCGATTGCCCAACTCGGTTCGTATCGGCCAAGTCGCGTTGACCTGCAGACCCGCGTCCAACACCGCTTTGAGGAAAGTGTCCCAACCAGTCGTGTGAATCTCCCCGTCTCTGTTCTCGGTCGCCTTGTACGCGTAGTAGATCGTTGCTGGCACGGCGACCGGCTGGTGCCGAGCGACTTGGTCCATAAACTCGGCCATTCCGGACTCAAAGTGACACCTCGCTCCATCGGGACCTCCGTGGCGACCCGGATCCGCGATTATCTCATCTGCTTTCGGGGACAACAGCGTCGAACATTCTACGGGCCACACATCACTGAGGTTGCGCCGCAACCACACATAGAAGAAGTCAGAAATGTCTGCGTACCCGACATTGTCGTAATACGGCGGGTCACACGACACCACAGCACCCGAACACTCCACCACCCGCGCCCGCGCATCCCGCTGAACAGCCTCGCCCTGGATCGAAGCAGGGAAGTGTTCAATCGATCTCGCAATGCCAGAAATGCAATTTTTCCAACTCCCCGATGACGGGCCAATCGGATTGTTCTCGGTGAAGTCCCAAGACATGGGAATCGCTTGGCGTGCGAACACATTTCGGGCATGTTGGCGGGAAGAATCCCAAGAGCAGATCGTGCAATTTCGATCTACAAGACGATCGATTGCGAACGCCAGATAGGTCACGACAGCATCCGCGTACGCGACAGCACCACACCCACCGTCGCGCAACCGTTCCCCATCGCTTGCCAACCCAGCCGTTGCGATGCCCGAATCCCCGTCTGCGTCTCGGCCGCTGTCGCTTACCAACCCAGTTGCTGCGGTGGCCGTGTCCTCGTCTGCGTCTCTGTCGCCGTGACGTGTCGGTGACCCGTCACTTGCGAGCCAGGCCGTTTGTGCGTCTGCCAGTATCTGTTCTTTCACCTCCACAAGAAGGTCCGAAAACGTAGTCAGCGCCACAAGCTGCCGCGATGTGAACAACTTCCACCACTCATCGACTCCATACGCTTGAACGCGAAATCCGAGACCCTTGGCTGGTAGTGCGGCTTCGGGCATCCAAGCAGCCCGCGCGACATCTGCTGCGTCAGTGTCCTGAGGTTCCGGCGCGCAGTACCGCCGCCCGGATTCTCCTTCGGCGACAACCGCGATCAACTGCTCCCCCATGCGTCCAGCGCGGCTCTCGGACTTGATGTAGTCACCTGGGATCGCTGAGCCGGTCGCGAGGCATGTTCCGTTGCCTCGGGTAACGGTTCGTTCGACCGTGGGTTCACCGCCTTCACGGATCTCGTATGTGATCGTCTGAGTGTCTCGGTTGATGATCGGTTCGACCCAGACTTTGGGTTTGCCGGGTCGCTTGGCCAGCGTCCATGACGCCACGAGTGGCACATGACCCGACCACGACGGGTCGGGCGACTCGACTGTCCGCGCCCAGATCCAGGCGATCGGCGTGAGCTTCTCACCGTCTGGTCCTGTCGCGTCGGGATAGAGATGCCCGATCCGACGCTCGGTCTCATCACGCATCCGCTGTCCGTAGGCCTCCACATCAGCAGCGAGTCCCTGAGCCCGCTCCCAAGTGTTCAGAGTCTTCTCAATGCTCGGATGAACCGGTTCCATACCAGCGAACCTCGGCGGGATCTCGATCATCGCCTTGTTGATCAACACCGCCACCGGATTCAAATCCCCCGCCAACGCGGTGAGACCGAGCCGTTGCGCTTCCAACGGAATCGCCCCACCACCAGCGAACGGGTCCAGGATCGGCGGTGGCCCGTCCGGGAAGCACCGGTCGATCTCAGCTCTGGCCTCAGCCAACACGACAGGATCATTGGAGTTCTCCCACACCACCAACCGCTCAAGGATCCCGAACAACCGCAGTCGCTCTGTTTCCTGTTGCTCCGGCGTCAGCGACTCGTCGCCTGACGGGTCATCCACCAACGACGCCCAGATCACCGCCCGAGTCGCCGCCAACGGCCGACGAGCCCACCACAAATGCAGAGTCGAGGGATGCCCATGACGAATCGACTTTTCCCGAGCCGCCGCCGCGTTGATCACCGCCAACGGCAACGCCACCTCAATCAACTTCGGCCGCACCCCACTCCCGTCCATCGACAAGCAGCATAACCCGACCGAGAACCAGCGAACCGGCTCTGATTAACATTGCTTTTGAATATTTTTTATAGTACAATATTGTCCGCAAGCCACTTCCCCCAGAACTCAGTCAGCATGACAGGAGCCCGAAGTGGCACTCACGGAACAGCAGCGCACTACGATCTACAACAGTCTCGCAGACACGGTCGGACAACAGGAAGCAGAGTTCCTCATGGCACAGCAACCACCCGGAGGATGGGAACAGTTCGCCACCAAACAAGACCTGCACGCCGCGTTCGTCGAACTCAGCGCCAAGATGGATGTCGGCTTTGCGGAACTACGCCAACAAATCGCTGAACTCACCGCCGAGTTCAGCACCCGCTTCGCAAGAGTCGACACACGGTTCGCCGAAGTCGACACACGGTTCGCCGAAGTCAAAGAGCAGTTCGCCGAGTTGGCGGACAGACGCAGCAAAGACATCTGGGGTTTCGTCGCAGCAGTCACCGTGATGACCGTCTCCGTCTGCGTCTCGGTCTTCATGGCAGCCTGGCAGTTCGCGCCGACCTGACCCCCAGGCACATTCGCGCCACATCCCGACGGGCCCCGATTGGTGGGTTCTCAGAGACCCTGCGGCGGGTGGCGTCGTCTAGCCCGTCTCAGTTCGAGCACGGATTTTCGGCTCTTCGCGTTTCAGGTCGGAGTCGGTGGGGTGAGGGTCCGCGGCTGAACGCGAGAGATCCCCCAGAATCGGAGCTTTGAGACAACCGAGAAACTGGAGGATCTCTGTGGAAGTTGACCCTACACGCGTGTGTGAGTTGTTGGTCGGGTTGGGCGATGTGGAGGTGGTCGGCGTCGACGACGAAGCTGCCGGGCCGTTGCGTTTGCATGTGCGGCGGCGGGCACCTCGACCGGACTGTGCGGCCTGTGGCGGACCGTTGTGGTCCAACGGTGAACGGGCCGTGGAGTTGGTTGACCTGCCGGTGTTCGGGCGGGCGGTGTTGCTGGTGTGGCACAAACGCCGGTGGCGCTGCGGGGGTAGCGAATGCGCGGCGGGTACGGTCACTGAACAGGACTGTCAGATTGCGCCGCCGCGTGAGCGCCTGACGACGCGGGCGGGTCGCTGGGTCACGCGTCAGGCCGGTCGTGGCCGCCCGCTCAAAGAAGTCGCATCAGAGCTGGGATGCAATTGGCATCCGGTGAACGGGTCGGTGCAGCGTTGGGGCCAAGCACTGCTCGAAGCCGATGTCGAGCGGATCGGTGACACTGAGGCGTTGGGTCTTGACGAGCATTTGATGTGGCGCCGCGGGAAGTTCCGGACCAAAGCCTGGGCAACCGGTGTTGTTGATGTCGGTCGGGGCCAGTTGTTGGACATAGTGCCACACAGAACGGCGCAAGCACCCGCACGGTGGTTGTTGGGTCAACCACAGGAGTGGCGTGACAACATTGCTTGGGCGACCCTGGACCTGTCAGGGCCGTACCGGGCTGCGTTCGACACTGCGCTGCCACACGCCAAGCAGGTCGCTGACCCGTTTCACGTCGTGAGACTCGGCAACGACGCGCTCGACGAGGTTCGTCGCCGGGTCCAAAACCAAACGCTCGGTCACCGCGGACGCAAACACGATCCGCTGTACAAAGCACGCAAACTGTTGGTGTCAGGCTCTGAGAAGATCGGTGACAACGGACAGGTCAGGCTGCGGGGACTGCTCCAAGCAGGCGACCCCCACGGCGAGGTCCGCAACGCCTGGCACGCCAAAGAGGTTCTCCGCTCGATCTATGACATCGGCGACCCCGAAACCGGTGCTGAGACCGTGACCCAGCTCGCTGATGAGTTCCAAGACCCGTGGCTGCCAGACGAGATCAACCGGCTCGGCCGCACCCTATGGCGTTGGCGCACCCAAATCTCGAACTGGCACCACGCCAGGGTCACAAACGCCGCTACTGAAGCAGCCAACAATCTGATCAAACGCGTCAAACGCGTCGCCTACGGGTTCACCAACTTCAACAACTACCGAATACGAACACTCCTCTACGCCGGCAAACCCAACTGGACACTACTCAACACCCTCACCCCGACCTGAAACGCGAAGAGCCGGATTTTCAGAGTGGTTTGCAATGCCGACCAACCGTGGACGCATCAAAATCCCCTGTCGCGACCCCCTCCGGTCAAACACCATCCCGGATGGCAGGCGAACTCACCTCGGGCACCGGGCGAACCTCGTTGGAGAGGATTAGCAAGCAGTCCTGACTGTCCAACAAGCGGCGAAGTGCATTTTGATTCTTGATGATCCACCGCTTCGCCTCGATCGGATCGTCCGTCGCCACCGCGATCAGGGCAACTCCCAAAGCACTGGCAAGGCATCGAAGGTCGGGCTGTTCAAGTGAGCCACGGGCGAGGAACAACACGCCGCGACCTCCTTGATCAGAAACAAAACGGACAAGCTCTTCGTCCGTGACAGCTGCTCCGTTCCAACGTTGGAGATCCAAAGACTGCGCCTCGTCAACCAGGCTGTTGGTGAACACGGCATCGCAGAGCAACCACATGATCAAACAGCACTCAGCAGTTGGACGCCCACAAGCGCTGTGTCTTCGAACGGCTTCCCCTCCAATTCGGGATAAGCCGCCTCAATCACACGACGTTCGCCGTGGAGGTTGACCCTGGCCAGTGCTTTGGCGCCAATCCGATAGCCATCGAGGTGAGGCGTCCCATGCAATACCGTCGGGTCCAGCCTCGTATTAGCGCTCGCCCGCAACAGATCAAGTGTCTCTCGGCCGCCATAGCTGAACGGTCGAAAGACATCGTCCACATTCGCAATATCAAATCCCAGCGGGAGTTCGCCCGACTCAACATCAACCCATCCGTTGCCTTGGTCTACCAAGACATTGCCGCTTGAAGTAACGCCGAGTTGAGCAGCCGACGAATCACCAGCAAAACGTGCCAGCGAAGTCACCACTTGGCTTGAGACTCGGCGAGGCGAGACCGACTTCAGATAGGTCCACGTCCGCACCGCTACAACGTCTCGGAAAGTCCAGTAGCAGCCAGCAGACCTACGCGGTGTCAACAGGCCGAGTTTACGCAAGTAGTTCAACGAGGACGAAGTTGTCCCCGCGAGGAAAGCCGCCTCCTTCGTAACGTAGGCACCAGCAGAAAATACGCTGGGGTCCCAAACAACTGTCTGCACATCGGAACTGGCGCTGTCAAGACTGAGTTTGTGAGTCCCGGGCAACAGTGTGTTGATCCTGGTGAGAAGCTGGACGACTCCGCGGTCGTCGGCCGGAAAGTCTTCGACGATGATCTGAAATTCAGAGAACCTCGGGTACCTGCTCAATACCCGGGACCGGGTGGGATGTCCGCAAACAAGAACGGTGTGCGAGCCGAACCACGGCACGATCTCAGCGGTCGATACGAGTCGTCGGAGCGATGAACCCGCTTCGTCGAGACGGACAGCGAGCCGCAACAGAGCGGCCGCGTCGAGTGACGTGTCGAGCACGACCATCGCCATAACCGCATGCTGGTCGTCTCGCTCGCCCGCGCCCGGCCAACATTGCCGATAGAGACGTGCTTCCTCGGCTGTGGCAGGGATCGTCGTAGAATCGAGTCTGATTCGACCCGCCCGGTCGTCTCCAACTGCCTCCGATACCCTCGCTCGAACCTCGGGACCCACCGCTGGATTGCCGCATAGCGATGCGGCCTCCAACAGCAGACCACGGTCCCCTAGCCCTAACGCCAAGTCACACAAAGCGCCCGCTGCTTCAAAGAAATCCAGTCGAGCAGCGATCTCCGCCGCGAAACGCAACCGTTCACGATCCTGCCGCAGCATAGGCAGCACTCCCGAGATCGCCGCTGGCAACGATTCGGCTTCTTCTGCGGTGAGATGCGCGACAAATCCAGACATCGCCGACGACAGCGACTGCGTCCAAGGATCGGTGCTCCTCAGCGCTTGGAGGGCAGCAGCGTACAAACCGGGCGACGGCTGAGTCATGGCCGCCATTCCATGCCTCCCAACGCCGCCATCGGAATGTCGTTATCGATGCGCTCCCCGGACACCCCGCATGGCGACCATCGCACGAACCGACCGGGAACAGCGTCAAGCCCTCGCGGCTCTCGCACGTCTACTCCCGCTGCTTTCATCAGGGCCATGGGGAAGATCATTACAAGATAAGGAGGTTTCTGCTTGATTTGCAGCCTGGATCTGGTCTGTGGACCGTTGAGACCCGTGATCCTCGTCTCAGGAATGAGCCATGAGTGCGGCGCTGGAACCAGGACACCACCAGCCAGTTGACGGAGTGCAACAGCCGAGGGATCAGCTTGGGATTCGAGAAACTTCAGGTATTGTCCGGGTTGCCGAAAGAACTCCCGGTGGTGGGCCGCGAGGTGAAATCGCCAGAACACATCAACCGAGACGCAGCGCGCGTAGTCGCGGTCCGGCGGCCACAGCGGCAACCCTGCGACCACCCTCCGACGAAGGCTTTCGAGCCGAACCTCAACCAATTCAGGCTGGGAAGCCGTTAGCGGTACCAGCCCTTTGGCTTCTTGACGAACGGACCGGCGCAGCTTCGTGTCGCTGGTCACGACATTGATCAGATCCAGGGCATCCTTCACGGCGTTGTACATCACAACAATATTACATAGAAGATATGTTGATTCTTCTGGGATGGAGTCACGAAATGGAGCCAACCAAACTCTGGTAACGCCCTTGACCGCCTCCGGGTCAGTGGGGGGGCTGTGAATTGGCTAGGAGATCTGAGACGTTCAGGGGGACGTTGGGTTGGGCTTCGTGCAGCGACACGTCCTCGAAGGGGCGGACCAGGTAACGGACCTCGGGTTCGGCGTCGGGTTCGTCGGGGACTGCCACAACCGCCAGGCGCCACACGTCGGGACTGCAATGGGCCTGCCCTACCTGGGTCTTGCTGACGCTGATCTGCTCGGTGCCCGGTAAATGACCCTTGACCTCGATCAGGTAGTACATGTGAGTGCGAGGATCATAAGACAACACGTCGAAACCGGGGTTGCTGTGCTCCTGTTGCTCAGGTCTGCGGCCCAGCGCCCTCTCAGCCTTCATCACCGCGGCCACGGCACGGCGGTCGGTCTCCATCTTGTCGGCGGTGGCATCAGGAACACGCGGGCTCCCCTGCAGTTGGTCGAGCAGGCCTTGCGGGACTACGAGCGCGGCCCCGACCACTGTCGGTGGGCCGTTGTGGAGATTCTCCTCCAGAGCGAGTTCGGCACGACGCTGCGCCAGACGAGCCTCCAGGTCCTCAGCCCGAGCCCGCGCCCTACCCGAGTTCAAACGGGGCTTGCCACCAGCGAGTTCCTGGGCCTTGATCTCCTCGGCTCGCAGGTCCCAGTAGCGGATCTCAGCTTCCAGACGCTCCCGTACCGCATCTGCGACACGAGCAACCCGGTTGGTGACGACCGCCCGAACCTCTTCGAAGTGCGGGCTCGCCATCTGCTCGATCGCCCAGTCGCGCGCTCCGACCTCGGCTGCGTGACCAGCCCAGTCGAGATCAAGATTCCCATCGAGCAGATCCGCTTGCGCCTCGCCCAGGGGCGCATAGTTGAGGTAGGGCTGAGCACCCGGGTCACGAACGTCTCCGTGCCGGTCGATCTCCACATACTGAACCCGTCGAGACACCACCTGACGACTTCCGTGAACGAGGCGCCCATCGGTGATGGAATGGTCGAGAAACACCAGCAACCGTGTCTCCAAAGACGAATCATCGGGGTCGACCAGGATCGCCCCGCGCTGGAGAGTCCCGCCGTGGTCGGCGGAAACCCTGCGAAGCACGGCCGTGAGCAGCGGACTCCCAGGCGACACGAATTCGGCCTGGCCTCCGCCTCCAACCCCTGGAGCAGCACTAGGCCGACCAGAGCCAGAAGGACGCCGACCAGGCGCGATGTGGGCCTTGTCGAAAGTCACCCGGTGGTAACGGTCATGCACCGGCCCAAGCGCAGGGTCAGCCGCGGCACGCACCGCCACCGGCACACGGGTGATCTCGAAACGGCCATGCTCACGGCCCGTGATCCTTCCGCCGTAGCGGTCCAGCGCCGTCGAGAAGAACGTCTGCACGAACCACGGCAGCAGCTTGCGGGCCTGGGCCTGCGCCATCGTCCTGCGGATCTCATCGTTGACCGCCGCGTCGGCAAGACCCGACACCAAGGCCCGCTGCGCCAACACACCGTTGAGCTGGATTCCGATGTCGCCGTCGATCACCTCCTCCATCCAGGCCGCGTGCGCTGGGTCGACGTCAGAGCGAATGGCCCGCATCAACAGTTCCCGCAGCGAGACATTGATCCGCGAATCGCCAAGCACGTCATACACCTGATCACCGAACACGCCCCGCTGCTGTTCGATCTTCTCGAACAGGCGCTGGAACACCTGCCCCTCCCGAGTCTCATGAGCGACGAGGTTCCACATGTGGCAGGGCCGATCCTGGCCGATTCGATGGATCCGCCCGAACCGCTGCTCAATGCGGTTCGGGTTCCAGGGCAAGTCGTAGTTGACCATCAAGTTGGCGACCTGCAAGTTGACACCCTCACCAGCCGCATCGGTGGCCACCATGACCCGTACCGTCGGGTCCACCCGGAAACGGTCCTGAATCGTCCTTCGGTCATGGCGCTTGATCCCGCCGTGGATGACGACGACCGCCTCGGGGCGCCCCAACTCAGCGGTGATCCGTTCCTCCAAATAGGTGAGCGTGTCCTTGTGCTCGGAGAACACGATCAACTTGGGGACAGGAGCATCCCCACCAGAGTCTCCGCCGTCACCGCTGAAGTCGGCCCCGACCTCAAAGCGGTCTGAGCGCAGCAGATCTCGAAGCTGCACCCATTTGGTGTCCTCACGACTCTGGCGAACTCCGTCGGCCAGTTCGACCAACGCTTCCAACTCCGCGACCTCCGCCGCAAGCTCGTCTGCGGTTCCCGCTGCGGTGGCAGCGTCGATCACGATGCTCTCCAACTGCTCGATCTCATCGTCGCTGTAGTCGTCGAAGTCGAGGCTCTCCAGATCGCCGATGCGCACACCGCGGGGCAGATCAACGACAGGGACCGGATCACCAGATGAGGCCAGGCGACGCAGTTCCGACTCCTGCTCGGCCAATCGTTCCCGGCGGCGGCGCAACGAGTGGTAGATCGCCGCAGGGGAGGACGCCAACCGACGCTGAAGACCCGCGAGCGCAAACCCGACCATGATCCCACGGCGGTCGCCGCCTTCCTGCATACGCAGAGCCCGGTTCATTCCGGTCCGCACATAGTCCGTGACCGCCTCATACAACTCGGCCTCCGGCTTCGAGAGCTTGAAGTTCAAGCTGTGCGCATACCGCTGAGGGAATAAGCGACGACCCTCGAAAGTGCGCAGGTTCTCCTTCACGATCCGGCGCATCACCTGTGACGTGTCGGGTATTTCGGCCTGTTCGTCAGTGTTGCTGCTCCTTCGCAACCGGCCCTCGAACATGTCTGGGTCAACCAGAGTCATGAAGGCCAAGAAGTCGTCGTCCTTGCCGTTGTGCGGAGTCGCGGTCAGCAACAGCAGATGCCGAGTGCGCTCACGCAGTGCCTCACCGAGGATGAACCGTTTCGTCTTCTTCAACTCCGCCCCGTAACGGCTCGCAGACATCTTGTGGGCCTCGTCAACAATCACCAGATCCCACTGCGAACCCTTGACCCGCTCTGCCATGTCGTCGGAGCGGGAGAGCTGGTCCAGCCGGGCGATCAGGAGATTCTTCTCCACGAACGGGTTGCCGGTGCGGGAATCCTCGACAGCCCCACGCGACATCAACTCGAACGACAGTCCGAACTTCTCCCACAGCTCGTCCTGCCATTGCTCCACCAGGCTTCCCGGCGCCACGATCAGGCAGCGGACCACATCGCCGCGCAACATCAACTCGCGGATCAGCAGGCCCGACATGATGGTCTTGCCGGCACCCGGATCGTCTGCGAGCACGAACCGCAACGGCCGCAACTCGAGCATCCGGTTGTAGACCGCATCGATCTGGTGCGGGTAGGGCTCGATGTTGGATGTGTCGACGGCGGCGAACGGGTCGGCGAGATGAGCCTGCTGCAACCGCTGCGCCTCCGCCGCGAGCTTGAACATGTCACCATCGGCGTCGAAGCTCCATCTCCGCTGCTCGGGTTCGCTGAAGCTCCCAAGGTCGGTCGCTGCGATGATCCGGTCGCCCAACCGTCCATCGCCGGTGCGGTAGGTGAGGGTCGCAGAACTCGGCCCGTGCATCTCCACGGCCACCACCGTCACATGCCCGTCAGCGACCACTCCCTCCAGTCGCATCCCCGCGGCCAGATCGTCGAACCCGAGGGTCACCCGACCTCCTTGGAGCCCTCATCGCTTGAACTCACGGGTCACCCTCCCGAACCCCACTCGCGAAACCAGCAAGCGTCGCCAGAGCTATTCGTTGCGTATGTCGTCACTTGCCATCGTGGCCTCTGACTCGCTATCTGATCGTGACGACTTGTGTGCGGCTATTGGCGGAGCTTTAGGCACGAATGCCTGGAGGTCTTGTACCACTTCGGAATAGTACGCGACGGTGGCTTCCAACACCGAGTCGATGAACCCTGGTTTGCGTTTGCTGACTCGGCCCGTTCCCATCTGCGAATGGAGCCTCAACACAAAGCGTGTTGGGGGCTTTTTGTCTGGGCCGATACACGCCAGAGGGTTCTCGCGAAGCTCGGCCAACGACGCCGTGACAGGATTGCTGGTCGCTTTCGGGTAGGCATCAATCAACAGGGCCTCTGGAGCACGTTTCAACTGCTTGACAAGCCAGACCACACGCGCTCGCGGGGTACGTTCGTCGGGAGCTTTGAACCGTGTGCTCAGGGTGATCCTCGCCGCTCTCAGGTTGACCGCAAGCTCAATGTCGCCGATGGTGTCCGGGACACGCAGTTCACCTCTCAGAATCCCTGTTTCACAAAGCGAGTCGATGAAGTCTTTGCTACGAAGACGCGGGTCTTGCCGATGCGCTCTGGGGATGACTTCGATCACATCGGCGCCGGTGTCGACGCTCAGCCTCATCGCCGCGACACTAAGCAGTTGATCCCAGCGTTGGCACACATCGGCAACATCGGGGTCACGTTTTGACAGCCGATCCTCAAACGCTCCCTCCCGGACAGACACCCAGCCCGTTCCCATGTCGGAGAACTCGACCACACCCGAGTTCGGATGGGTCAGGTAGCGGATCAACTCTCCGAGAATCCACGCTTGTTCTGGGTCTTCGACACCTCGATGATGATGTTCCTTGATCGCATTGGAGACGATTTTCGCCCACGAGACATGATGCAGGTCAGGGCCGGTTCTGCCTCGCATCCGGACACCTTCAGTCGGATGCACCCCGGGCGACGGTGCTATTTCGTTGGAAATGGAGATCACAGCGTCTATGCCGTTGATTTTCGCCGCGTCCATGTAGGCGCTCAGTTGATCTGCGTTCAGCGCGGCCGTCCCGGTCTTCACTTCAACGTACGCCTCAAACACAACTTTGTTTGCCTGCAATACACGTATCAGGCCGTCGGGCCTCAACGAGGCTCCGTCGGAGGCTTCGCAAGTCGGTTGGATGTAGGCCTCGATCTGGGCACGCTTCCCTACCCTCACGCCGAACATCCCCAACAACGCAGCAGCGTACGGTCGCACAACAGTAATCACCGCCAGCAACGCTGAGGTAGCCCGGTCTTCCGCCTCCTGGCTGCCTCGGATTCCCGCGACCGGGATCAGTCTCGCTGCCTCACCGTGACTCATGGTCTACCTCCCAGAAAGTCTGGTTGCGCCACCGGATTACCCTTCACGACCGCACACCTTACTCCACGAAAACAAGTCAAAGCGTTACCGACGCGTGGGGCTACGTCGGCCGCCGAATGCAACGCTCCGCGAACTTCCGCATGCTCGCGTCACTCACCGGCTAGCCGTGCGTTCTGCGACCGCCATGCCTCGCAATTCCAGAATCTTCACTTTGCGTACACAACCGGCCCGCATCTCGGAGATGTCCCTTCTGTTGGAGCCGATGAGTTTGACGCAACACGCATCGTCCCGGCAGTGCCCCACAGCGAAGGGGCTTTTCGCTGACGCGAGACCCACCAACCAAAACTCGTGAACTGTCGGAGTCGGGGGGGCCCGGTGCGCCCGTTGCCTTCTTGGTGCGGATGGATTCGGGTTCTTTGGCTGCTTTTTATTATTTTTTTAATTTCTCATTAGTTTACATGGGTCGCTGTCACACCCTGTGTTTAAGGTGTGTTCATGGAATCAGCTTCTTTGTCCGGTGTGTTGGACCCCGCTGTAGGTGCCGGTCGTTGCGGTGCTGCTGGGTCGGTGTGTGTCGGGCGTGTTGACGAGGCCGGGTTGTCTGACGACGGGCTGCGGTCGCATTTGAAGGTGTTGGGCCGGGCGGAGTGTCGGTTGGCTGCGATGAAAGCCCGTGTGCTCGCTGAGTTGAGCCGCCGTCACAGCAGAGGCGACGCGCAGAGGTTGGTTCGTGACGAGTTGCAGGCGTCGAATCGTGAAGCCAAACGCGATGTCGAGACCGCGGCTCGGCTGGCGGAGCTGCCCGCGACGAGCGAGGCGTTGGAGTCCGGTGAGGTTCCTGTGGGTCACGCCCGCCTGATCGCTCGGGTGTCTGGTGAGAGCCCTATCGACGAAGAGATGCTGGTGCAAGCCGCGGGCAGCGAGCCTTTCGATGAGTTCGCCCGGACTGTGAAACGTCATCAACAGGACATAGCTGATGATGACGGGCAAGCGTTGTTGGATCGTCAACGCTCCAAGCGCAAAGCCCGCATCTTCGAATCATCAGAGTCGGGCATGTTTGTGCTGACCGGCGAGTTCGATCAGGTCACCGGAGCCCGTATCGCCACGGCGTTGACTGCCAAGGAACGACAACTGTGGCACCGCGAAAACCCCGACAAGCGGGCCACGCCGCAGCAGCGGATGGCTGACGCGTTGGCAGAACTGATCTGTCAACCCACTGGTGACGGCAAGCCTGCGGGTACTGATCTGTTGGTGATCGCCGATTTCGATGTGTTGAAACAACAACTCGACAACCCCCGACTCGCCGACGGGTCACCCATACCGATCGTTGAGCTGCACCGTCTGGCCTTGGAGGCGAACTTGTTGCCGTCGATCTTCGACACCAAAACCCAAAACATGTGGCTCGGACGGCGGCTACGAACCGCTTCTGAAGCTCAACGGGTCGCGTTGATCGCAAGAGACCAGCACTGCATCGGCTGTGGCGCCAACCCGCTGTGGTGCCGAGCCCATCACATCACCTGGTGGTCAAAGAACGGACCGACCAACCTCGACAACCTCGCACTGGTGTGCGACGACTGCCACCACAAGATCCACGACCACGGCTGGCAAGTCCACAAACACCCCGACACCGGCAAATACCAGCTCAAACCCCCCAACCCAACCAACACGGCCAAAGGCGCGACTGCGACCAAAGAACCCGACACCACCCGACCAACGCCGCGGGCACAACCAAACCGGGAGATCAAACCGACCAACGCAGCCGAGACAGCCAAACCGAACAACAAGAAGCGACGTGGCAACCGGGCAGTAGGCGCAGTCAAGTCGGCAACCTCCAGCCAGGCCACTCGAACCGAACAAGACCCGACCAAACGGGACGCGACCGACTCAATCCGGGCAGGGCCGAACCGAACCGAGCCGACCACTCGAACCGAACAAGACCCGACCCACTCAGATCGGGCAGCAAGCGCAGCAGCCCACCCAACCCGAGCAACGCGGGACAACCAAAGAACCGCCGGAGGCAACCCATCAAGCCGCGGACCCTCAGATCACACCCGATACACAAAATTCCTGACAGTCCCCAGACCCCCTCGTGAACGATCAGGGTTAGTGGTGTGTCGCTGTATTGTTTCAGGCGGTTCGCAGCTCTCTGACCTGCGGTAACGAGTTCCCGTCGACCCTACGCAACTTGCCGACGTACCACTAGGGGCGGGACGGGGCTGATCGGTGAATGGAGCGGCAATACGTCCAGGGTCAGGGACGGAAGGTCAGACCTCGGTAGCTGGGAGTGAAACCGGCGGACTCGAGTCGAGCGGCCCAGGGCGTCTCACGCACGACGGCGCCGTCGACTTTGGAGATCTCCAGGGAGCGCAACAGGTCCCGGCACACCCACAACGTTCAAGCAGCGCACGTAGGTATTTTAGAAACTGCAGTGCACTCCTGCTCTAGACTGCGGGCATGGAGGACTATGAGTCTCCGGAGTGGCACCCCGCTTTCGAGGAATACTGCGAGACGATCTACGAGCTTGAAGAAGACGACCTCGACGTGATCCAAGCGAGGATCGCGGACCGGTTAGAGGTGTCGCGTCCCTCGGTGTCGGAGATGGTCAAGCGGATGGAGGCTGAAGGCTTGATCGACATCGGCGAGAAGATCACCCTCACTCCCCATGGCATGCACCTTGCCGAGACTGTTGTGCGTCGTCATCGTCTCGCCGAGCGATTCCTGACAGACGTTCTCAACCTGAGCTGGGCACAGGCCCATCAGGAAGCAGGAAAATGGGAACACATCATCTCACCCACCGTCGAGAAGGCGATGATGGACCTGCTCGACGAACCGACCACCTGCCCGCACGGCAACCCCATTCCGGGCTCGGACTACGAAACACCCGACCTCGTGACGCTCAACACCATCGAGGTCGGTGAGAACCTCACCATCCGTCGTATCACCGAGGAACTCGAGTTCACCGAAGGAATGCTCGACTTCCTCGAGGAGTCCTCGATCGTGCCCGGCTCAACGGGTCGACTCAGCGAGAAATCCCCTGACGGCACTTCCACAGTCATCATTGACGGAACCCCCGTCGTCGTCGGTGGGTTCGCCTCGGCCCGAATCCTGGTGAGCGCGCCTACCTGACCGGCGCGGCCCATCCGAAATCAAGCACAAGCAAGTGTCACTGGCTGAGGGCGCGGAACTGCGCCAGCAACTCGTCGATGCGGTCTTGGGCGCCAGCCCAGGCACTGCGTTGCGGCGGGTCGGCGGCCAACGCCTCCTGCGACAGGCGGAACTGACGATCCAGTTCGGTGAGCAAGTCCACGAGGTTGTCGGGAAGTTCATCACCCGCGACAGGCGGATCGTCGGGGTCGGAGGCCTGGTCAGGGCCTGACGTGTCGTCAGGGTCAGGTGTTGCGGGACGGTCAACAACATCGTCGCCATCCTCGGCGCCAACATCTGGACCTACACCGTTAACGTCGCCCAGGGCAACTCCGACGACATCGGAGAAGTCCTCCCCTGGGAACAGCTGCTGCAAGGCCTCGTTGAGGTTTCGGCCAATGCCGATCTGCTGAGTCTCACCGACGATCGCGGCGATCACGAACTCCAGATTCGGAACGCTCGTGCCTTCCGCCGAGACGTACAACGAACGAACCCACAGAATCGAGTCGTCGATCGGCAGCATTACGAGATCGCTGAAATCAACTTGGGAGCCGGCCTGATCCAACAGGGTGAGCTGGGTGGTGATCTCCTGGGTCTGGGCGATGCCTGAAGCCACCAGGACCGGGCCCGGCGCGTTCGAGTTCGTCAGCTCGTAGGTGACCAGTCGAGACGATCCGTCAGCACGCGTCTCACCCACCATGAATGCTTCAAGTTCCTTGCGGTCGTCGTTCTCGTCGAACGGGACGAACGATCGGAGCGTGACGAACGACGGATCGTCCTCGCCCGGCAACTGCAACAGGGTGTAGTAGGGACTGACCCGCTGTTCACGGAAGCTGACGATCCCCTGCTCGTCAGTCGACGACTCGATAGTCCCGCCAGCCGAGACCGATCGGCCCGGATCCTGGGCCACTGCCCAGCGTTCGGTACCGACGAGCAGGCTCACAGGATTCTCGATCTGGTAGGTCGAATACATGTTGGTCTGAACCCGGAACAGGTCTTGGGGGTAACGCAGATGCTCCTTCAACTCATCGGGCATTTCCGAGAAGTCGCTGAACAGGCTCGGGAAGGCTGATCGCCAGGCCTCGATTATCGGGTCCTCAACCGGCATCACGTAGAACGCCACATCACCGTCGTAGGAGTCGACCACGGCCTTCACCGAGTTGCGCACATAGTTGAAGCGGGGACCGGCCAAACCACCGCTCCGCAGCCTGTCGTTCTCAGACCGCTGCGAGTACGGGTACTTGTCGGTCGTGGTGTAGGCGTCGATCACATAATGGATACGTCCGTCGAGGATCACCGGGTACACGTCGCTGTCGTACTCGAGGAACGGCGCAAGCTTCTCCACCCGCTCACGCACGTCACGCACATAGATCACGCGGGTTTCGCTCTGGATGAAGTTGGATATCAGCGGCTCGATCTGGCCGAAGCGCAGCGCGAACGCCAGCTGACGCACGATCCCACCGATCCCGACCCCAGCCGAGCCGTCGTAGTTGCCGAGGACGTCGCCGCCGTCGTTGGCGACGAAGTCGACCTCGTCAACGGTCGTACCCACCAGGGAGTATCCGCCCATTTCCTCGCCGTGGTAGATCTGCGGCACCCCAAAATCGAGGTCGATCGAGTCGTCGACCTCGTTGGTGATTGTGGACACCAGGAAGTCCGGACGCCCCTCGTCGGTCGTTGCGTTGGCACTGGCGAGGGCCAGACCGTAACCGTGCGTGACACGGACATGCTGCCTCTCCCAGTTGGCTGAGTCCTCACCCTTGAGCTCGCGCGCACCCAGGATCACCTGGCGCAGTTCACCGTCGACCACGTACCGGTCTGTGTCGAGCGTCGGCTCGAGCGCTCCCGACTCCGGGATCGCATCCTGCCCGAGGAACCGATAGAAGCCGCGTTCGGCCTGAAAGCGTTCAAAGGTCGGATGAACCGTGACCGGATCAAGGACCCGGGCATTCTGGACAGTCACCGCGTTGTCGCGGATCTGCTCCGCCGTGAGGTTCTCGGAATACTCGAACGGGGTGACGGCCATGCCGTCGAGACCGAACGCGTGACGGGTGGCTTCGATGTTGCGTTCCGCGAAATCCTGTTCGCGGGTGGTCTCATTGGGGTCGACCTGAAACCGCTGCACGAAAGCCGGGTAGATGCCACCCACCACAATCGCCACGAACGCCCAGAGCCCGACAGCAAGTACCGGAAGGGTCCAGCCCCTTCGCCACAGGTTGACGACCAACAACACGACTGCACACAACGAGATGGCTATCAGCAGATACAACGCTGGAAGCTGGGCATTGACATCGGTGTAGAACGCCCCGTCGAGTACACCGCGGGTGGAAGTCGTCAACTCGTATCGGGCCAACCAGTAGTCCAGCGCCTTGATGACGGCCAGAACCGCCAGAATCGCCGAGAGATGCACTTTCACGATCGGCTTGGCCCGTTCGCCCCCGATCACGCTGACACGGACCGATCCGTTGAGGTAGTGCGAGATCGCGGTGACGATCAACATGATTACAAAAGCCGCAAAGGCCCAGCCGACCACATAGCTCAAGAACGGCAGTTGGAAGACGTAGAACCCGATGTCGGCACCGAACTGGGGATCGGAGATCCCGAACTCCTTGCGGTTGACGAAGAGCAGCCATTCCTCCCACTGGCTGGGCACCCCCGCCGCGGCGAGCAGCGCAAAGACGAACGAAATGACCGTGCGCAACAGGAAGTAGCGCCCCCCGACGGTGGCGTGGTAGCGGGAAATCAACTCCTCTTCGGGACCGGGAGGTCTGTGCGTGGGAGCGCTGCGATCAGAGATGAAGAGGTTCAACCACATCAGCACGAAGAAGAACGCGCCGAATATCAACGTCAGGATGATCTTGGCACCGAGCACCTGGCGCCAGACCGAGGCACGGTTCAGCGCTTCGAACCACAGGTAGTCGGTGTAGAAGCTGGCTACTCCGCGCAGCGACAACAGACCGATGATCAGAGCGGCTACAACTACAAGGGCGATCATCCGTCCGTTTCGACGGAACCGTCCACGTCGTGGATTAAGAATGTCCTCAACCTCAGCCATCAAAGGGAAGGCTAGCGGTCACAGGGCCTGACGCGAGCCTGCACCCACCGATCCTCTCGGTGGTCACAGCCAAATCTGCGAGATCAACCACACTATGCGCGGTGGAACCCGCAGATTTCGACCAAGACCGCCCAGACACACACCGGCCCGGTAGGTCCAGGCTAGGTCACCTCTATGCGGCATCTGCACCCGGGATGCGCAGGGGGGTACCGATCGCCCGTCGGGAACTTCTCGCCCGCCGCCACCTCACCGGCCAGCGCATTGTCAGCACAGTCGGCCCCGCAGGAGCCACCGGGGTCGAGCACCCAGCGCACTGTCCGGTTCGCCTTGTCGTTGTTGGCTCTGTCGATCTTGACGAGGCCCTCGACAGCGACAGAAGCCGCCGACGCTGCTTCGTTCAAATTCCTCGAGCGAGCCTCGCGGTACAGTCCTCGCACCGCGTTCGAGAGTTCCTCCTCGCTGTCGAACCGCTCGGCAATGTCCGCGAGCCGCCGACGCACTGGTTCGAGCGCGATCTCATGGATGTTGGCCAACGCCGGAGCCAGATCGAGGTCTGAAGTGCCGCCGAGCGTGATGCACTGCTCTCGAAGCGCTGGTGTCGCCGCCTTGTCGTAGCAGGAGTTGTGACTCTGCTTTTCGTCGAGACTGGCTACCGCAGCCGCTCCGGAGCGACGTATCCCATCAAGCAGAGACCCCTGTTCCTCAACGAGTACCCTCTTCATCGCCTTGGCAGCAGCAGCAGCGGCACGTTCGCGAACGTCATCGGCTGGATCGGCCGGGGGATCGCCGTCCAGTGAATCGCCGTCCAGTGAATCGCCGTCCAGTGAATCGGCCACCGACACCGAATCACCGGCCGCTGCTGAAGCATCGAGAACGTCGGGCTCCCCTTCCTGGATCTCCTGCGCTTGCATCTCCTCGGGAGGCTCTGTGACGGACGCGGCCTCTTGAGAGACCTGCGGCCGGGGTTCGAGCTTCGGTTCCGCTGACGAGCGCGACCGGCGCAGACGAGCGAACACATCGCGGGCTCTGCCGGTAGGTTCGTCACTACCGGCCTCAGCGACAACTTCAGGCTCTGCTTCAGCCTCCGTTTCGGATTCAATCTCTGAGCTGGGGTCAGGGTCCTCAGGCTCCCCAAGTTCGTCAGGCTCTGCTTCGGGTTCCGGTTCGGTCTCAACTGACTCCGACTCCTGGGTTTCATCGGCTTCGGTCTCGCCGGCACCGGAACTGAGTGCATCCAGGTGGTCCAAGGCCTCCATTTCACCGGTTGTGAAAGTGTCGCCAATCGGGCCGGGGATCGGTGAATCAGAGACCAAAGGATGGTCCACAAGCCTCCCGGCTTCGATCTCGGCTTCAAGGTCATCAACAGTCGGCGACGGTTCTGAAGAAACCCGCAGGCCTGCACGATTGGCCGCCGACCGCGCCTCGGGCACAGAGGTCACGAGATCTTCGACAGCTGCGTCAAGATTTGCTTGAACCGTGGAGAGAGCTTCAAGCAGCCGATCCCGACCGGCTCGAAGCTGCTCAATCTGGCTACGCCCGGTCTGTCGCTTTCGGGCAAGGTCACGCAGTATCCGCTCCCTTACCGTCTGCGCCTCATGGACCATCTCACGACCATGACTTCGGCTCTCCTCGACGATCTCGTCGGCTTCGAGGCGCGCGGCCTCGACCAGTTCAGAGGACTGGGCGGTTGCATCTGCGAGCACCGCTTCAGCGGCCGCCTGTGCCTCCCGGCTCATCGCCTCGGCTTCGCCCTCCGCTTTCTGGATCGTGCTCGTCGCCGCTTCGTGAGCCGCTTCAAGCACCCCACGGACCTCGACTCCAAGCATCTCGGTCACCCGACTAGCATCGGATTCGCCACGATCGGCTTGGGAGAGTTCGTTCATCCTCCCGGCCAATTCGTCGCAGAGTCTCTGCAACCGACGGATCTCCGATGCCGCCACTTGGAGCCGGGCACGCACCTCTGAGGGGTCGAAACCGCGTCTCACGACCGGGAAGTCGATCGACTCGATATCAGCCGCGTCGACCCCCTGATCGTTGAGCGATCCGCCAAATTGTGGCGCGTTCACAAAGTCGACGTCCGGCGTCTCCGTCACGCCCAACATGGTAGAGCCCTGACCAGCGCCGATGGGGAATACCCCAACGATCAACGGTCAGGACGTCACGGTGCCTGAAGCGCGGCCCTAGATCAACCTCGGCGGTCTTGCACTACGGGTTGATTCGGAGGTCGCCGGTGTCACCTCCAAGCTCAGCGAGCACCTCGATCGCCTCTTGGAGAGTCGACACCCCGAAGACTCTCATATCGCCAGCCTTGGCCTTCGCTTCTTCAAGCAGAGCCACTGGGACAATGAAGGCGACCGCGCCGGCGGAACGCGCCGCTACCGCCTTCTGGCCGACACCGCCGACGTTTCCGACAACGCCACCGACAAAGATCTGTCCCGTCACAGCTATCGGTTGGTTTCCGGTGAGCTCACCCTCCGTCAACCAATCGATGACGGCTAGAGAGAACGCAAGTCCAGCCGAGGGTCCACCGGTTGAACCGGTATCAATCTCAACATCAATCCCCTGCGACAAATCGTCGATTCGCGGAACGATCTCCCCGATACCGATGTAGGCGCCCCCCTCAAACCCCGAGGGGTGCTCACCCCAGACGATCGAGACGTCTCGAACTTCGAGCGTGTCGCCGTTCTCCACGGTCACAACGCCAGACTCTCCAGGGGTCTTTCGAATCAGCTGGTCGCGCAGAGACTGAAGCGAGCCGATCTCCACGCCGTCAACGGCAATGATCACATCGTCGACCGTCAGCAGGCCGTCAACCGGGCCACCACCGACAACGACGTTGAACCCCACTCCCGTCTCCTCGACAGGCACGCCGAGATACTCCAACGCAGCGGTGACTGCATCGTCTTTGGAACGGTTCATCATTTCGAGGTTGCGGGTGCGATTCTCCTGCCGAGTCAGGTCACCCAGAATGCGTTCGCGCGGTTGCAACTCGAAATCATCATTGAACTCGGCTTCAATCCACTCGAACACCGAGACATCGAGGTCGACGGCAACGGTGGTAAACAGAAACTCGCCTTGCGGCGGGTAACTGGGGCGCCCGCTGATCTCCACCCGGTCGCCGATGGACCGTGCCGAGCCCGGCCTCGTGACCGCCCCTCCCCGGTCGATCAGTGCCTGACCTGGAATGATCTGGCCCAGCGTCTCGGCTGGAACCACCAGACTCGCTCCACCGAGCCCGACCGCCAGCACCAGTCCACAAAGGCCCCCCTTCCACCAGGAGCGCCGCCGGGGAGGTCGCTTCAGCGGCGGAGGTGGGGGCAGCTCGAAGTCCTCGCCCGCCGCCGAGCCGTCCAGGTCGTACGGTAACGTTGGAACGGACGTGTTCACTTCAGTCATCTTGTGTGTTCGTCCTAGCGACGGGGAATCTTGTTGGTCGCGCTGCGCGGCCAAGCTGGACACTTCAGCCTGCCAGAGCCAAGGCCAACTATGACAGCGCCCAAAAGGTACGAACAATCCAATCAAGCATCCGAAGTGCTCGTGCGGGCACTGCGAGCGGTCGGGGTCCTGCGTCAACCGGTCCAACGTCCAGTCGTCGGGCCCAAGGCGTACGTTCGACTCTGGCAACGTCTGCGTTCGTTCCTAGTTCTGGTCGCGATTGTCGTCGGTCTGGGCATCGTCGTGGCGGTGGTCGTCGGTGTCATTGTTCTGGGACTCGCCTTCTTCTTGGAGAACGCGATCTCTTGAGGGTCATGGCTGCATCCGAGGACGCACAACGACGACGGGCGGTCGCGTTGGCCGGCCATCAAGGCGACCCGGATACAGCCGAAGCAGCACAAACAGACCCCGACCCCAAAGTACGGATCGCCGCGCTCCGCTCTCTGGCGAAGCTGGGCGTGATCAGCGAGCACCAACTCAATCGAGCCCTTGACGATGCCGATCCGGCAGTTCGTATCGCCGCCCTCGAAATCGCTGCCAACCACTCGTTTCCCGGGCTTGAGCGGCTACTCGACGACCAAGACCCAATGGTCGTCGAGTCCGCCGCCTGGGCACTCGGAGAACGTGACACCACCAGCGACGAGATCATCGATCGCCTGTCTCAGGTCGCTCGCGATCATCCAGATCCCCTCGCCCGCGAGAGTGCCGTCGCGGCGCTCGGGGCAATCGGCGATGAACGAGGCCTTCGGGCGATCCTTGACGCCACCCACGACAAGGTCGCAGTACGACGCCGGGCCATCATCGCGCTGGCCGCGTTCGAGGGAGTCGAGGTCTCCGACGCCTACCAGCGGGCGCGCCGAGACCGCGACCGTCAAGTCCGCGACGCAGTCGACGAACTGCTCGGACCCGTCGTCCCAGACCAGGGCCTAGCGGAAGAGCAAGCTAGAGCGACCGACGAACTGCGGGACTCAGCGATCCCGTGAGCCGCTGCCTGATTTCATGAACATCACCTGCACCGACTCGTAGTGCTCAATCACCCGACCCGCTCCGTAGGCGACGGCTTCCAGAGGCGAGTCCACCAACTGAACCCGGACCTTCGTCTCACGCGACAGCCTCTCGTCCATACCCCTCAACATTCCACCTCCGCCGACTAGGTGAATGCCCTGCGTGATGAGATCCTGAGCCATTTCAGGGGGGGCTTGAGCCAAGCACGACAACACCGAGTCAACCATCGCGGCAACCGGCTCCTCGATCGCCCTGCGAACCTCCAGCGGTGTCAAGACGATTGTCTTTGGCAACCCGCTCATCATCTCGCGACCGCGTACCTCCGCATTGACCTCATTGGCGGTAGGAGCAGCGGAACCCAAGACAATCTTGATGTCCTCGGCGGTCCGCTCCCCGATCGCAATTCCGTATTGACGACGAACATAGGCCTGCACCGCGCTGTCGATGTCGAAGGAGCCGACCCGAACCGCCTCAAGCGCCACCACCCCGCCAAGCGAGAGCAGCGCAGACTCTGTGGTTCCGCCGCCAATATCAACGACCATGTTTCCGATCGGCTCGTTGATCGGGAGGTCGGCACCGATCGCGGCGGCAACCGGTTGTTCGATGAGCTGCGCATCGGCGGCTCCCGCCCCCCTGGCAGCATCAGTCACCGCTCGCCGTTCCACAGCGGTGATTGCAGAAGGCACGCAGATCACCACGCGAGGGCGATTGAGCCGGCTGACCCCCACCCTCTGCAGAAGCAGGCGGATCATTCGTTGCGTCACGTCGAAATCGGTGATCGCGCCCTGGCGAAGAGGACGCACTGCGACGATATGGCTCGGTGTTCGGCCGATCATCTGCCAGGCCTCGCGGCCGGTGGCGAGCACCTTCTTGGAGCGGCTGTTGACCGCGATGACGGAGGGCTCGTTCAATACGATGCCTTCCCCCCGGGCATACACCAGTGTGTTGGCGGTGCCCAAGTCGATCGCCAGGTCACGTGCCAGAACTCAACTCCTCGCCAGAGTCGGGTTCAAGGGTAACGATCCCGGTTGGTTGCTCAACCACCGGTGGTCGCTTTAGCGGCGCCAGCGCCTGCAAGTGCTCGTTGAAGGTGGGCGGTCGCGTAGTCCGGGCGCGATGCCACAACCACAGGATGAGCGAGCCGAGGATCGCTACCCCAACTGCCACAACAAGGAATCCGACCGCGCTGCTCATTGGTCGAGCTTTACCAGATGTTGCGCTTCGAGCGCCCAGGACTCACCATCAGCCCAAGTCTCGCGCTTCCAGATGGGCACGGTCGCCTTGAGCGCATCGATTCCGTAGCGGGCCGCGGCGAAGGCCTCCGGTCGGTGCGGCGCCGAAGCCACCACCACCACCGACGACTCACCCAACTCAACCACACCAACCCGATGCAGAAGCACGATCCTCCCGAGTGCCGGCCAGCGCTGACGCATCTGCTCCGCGATCTCCTCCAGTCTCGGCACAACGTAGCGATCATAAGCCTCGTATTCGAGCCGCTCAACGCCGTCGCGTCCTTCGGCATGGTCTCTGGCCGTTCCGCTGAACAGGACAACCGCGCCGCAGCGGGGCAGCACCGCCCAATCGGCGGCCTGACCTACCGGAAGTTCCTCATCGGTCAGTCCCAGCCAAGTGTCGGATTCGGTCGGCGCGACGGGCATCCCCTAATCGTACGGCGCTAGCGATCAGTCCGTCACGCGCCGGCGCGCCGAACCCCGCCCACCCGACGCAACAACCACACGATAATCCCGACTCCGGTCACCACTCCCAGAGCCGCTATCGCCAGGGCCAACTCCTGGCGCCGACGCGCCGGGACCCGGTCGAGCGGGCTCGGATTGTGTGAGACCACCCACGCTTCCTCATTGGAATAGCCGGGTTCCCAACCGAGTGCTCGAAGACGGTCACTGGCAATAACCCAAGAATGCGAAGTGTAGGGTACGACACCCGGCGGAATGGGCGCGACTCCTGCCTGCAGGCGGACCGCGGCAAGGGCGCGGGCCAGCCACAACGGCACCCGCAACCTCGGTTTGGGCCCTTCAAGCTCGCGTAGCGCATCAGGCGGGATCCAGCCGTCGGGTGCCACGTTCAGCGGGCCGTCGGCACGGCTTCGGGCCGCGGTCACGACGGCACTGGCGAGATCATCAATGTGGAGGTATTGCACCGGCGGGTCACCGTCGGCGACAATCCCGAGCCGAGCGGTGTGAAGCACACGGGCGAGCTGTCCCAGATCGTCTTCGGTGACGACCGCCGTGGGACGGAGGACCGCAACTGTTGCGGACCGATTGAACTTCTTCCATTCAGTTGCCAACTTCTCGATGTCCGCCCGTACGACAGCCCACGAGAAATCTGGATTGGGCCTTACGGGGGCTTCCTCGCTGAGCGGAAGGGGATTTGCGGTGCGTGCGCCGTACACCAGCGCCGTCGACAACAGCACGAGGTGGCCAACCCTGCATTCCGCCGCGGCGTCCAGCACCCGTCCGACTATCCGCAGGTCCGCCTCTTCTGCGCCAGGATCCGTTTCGCCGGGCGCGCCCCGAGAGCTCAGATGGACGACTGTGTCGACACCGCTGAACAGGGACTTGAGATCTGCAGACTCCAGGTCGAGCCGCCGGGTCTCAACCTGCGGCGGCAACCAGGAAATCGCCGTTCGGTCAACAGCCACCAGATCAACACACGGCTGCGCCACCGCAAGTGCCGTCACGACCCGCGCTCCAAGGTCCGCCGCGGCCCCAGTCACAACGACTCTGTTCATCATCAGCGGCAACGCCACGAAAAGAGGATCGACACCTTCACTCATCTACGATGCCCGCATGAGCGACGATCTGCCACCCGACGGCGAATCACTCGGCGCGTTTCTCGGCGAAATCATGAAGATGCTGTCGGGCGCAGGTAGCCCCTCGGCCAACTCGGCGCGTGATCTCGCCCGCTCGGTCGCCACCGGGGGCGAGTCCGAACCCAATATCGACCCTAAGGACCGGATCAAGATTGAAGAACTGGTCCGAGTCGCGGAGTTGCAGGTCCAGTCAGCCACTCAACTCGTGGTCGCTCGCAGCGGAACTCTGCGGGTCGAGGTTGTCAATCGTTCGCAATGGGTCGACAGCACAATCGAGCATTATCGACCGTTGCTGGGAACCATCGCCACGTCAATATCTACGAGCCTGCCAACACCGGACGAGCTCTCAGAGAACGACCCGATGAGTCAGATGATGGCGGGGCTGCAACAGATGCTCGAGTCGATGCTGCTCACGATGACCACCGGGTCGATGGTCGGTGAGCTCGCCCGGGTCGCCTTCGGAGGCTTTCACCTGCCGCTGCCGCGTCCCGCAGATGCTCAACTGTTGGTACTGCTTCCCAACGTTGATCAATTCGGCCAGCAGTGGTCACTCGACCCCGACGATCTGCGGCTCTGGGTCTGCCTCCACGAAGCGGCGCACCGTGCCGTGCTCGGGGTCCCGCATGTGAGCGAACGTCTGAGCGATTTGCTGCAACGTCACGCCAGCGCCTTTGAGCGTGACCCTGAGACACTGAACGAACAGCTGAGCGCCTCCGACCTGAATCCCTTCGACCTGAGCGCAGGTCCAGAAGCCCTCGCAGAACTGAACAAGACCTTCGGCGACCCGGAGATGATCTTCGGTGCGGTCCGTTCACCAGCACAAGCAGCTCTGGAGCCTGAGATCACCGCGCTGGTGGCGGCCATCACAGGATACGTCGACCACGTGATGGATCAGACAGGTGGAAGCATCATCGGATCCTATGACCGGGTCACCGAAGCACTCCGTCGGCGTCGGACCCAATCCGGTGCTTCCGATCGGCTCGTCGAGCGCCTCTTGGGCCTCGAACTCGACCAGAACCAGTTCGATCGCGGCACCGCGTTCGTTGAGGGTGTGATCGAGCGGGCCGGCACTGAGGGACTGGATCGTCTGTTCGACGACCCCGCCCATCTGCCGACACCGTCTGAAGTAGACGCGCCGGGACTGTGGTTGGCTCGAATCGACCTGCCGTTCAACTGATCCGAACCAACCACGGACAACCGGGAACGCCACCAACCAGGTTCGCGCCGTCGGTCCGCTGTCGAACGGACAACCTTCGACGTGACTAGCGCGGCGATGTCTCGTCTGGATCCGGACGGGGATGCGATGGAGGAGCTGGGTCAACCTCCACTCCATCAACCGAGGAGACGTAGGGCGCGCTCTCTTCCCATCGGATCGGACGGGAGTGGTCGCTCGTCCCCGCCGGTGGCGCGGGTTGCGACGGCCGCAGATCCCCGCCGAAATCCAGATCCCCGTCCGTCGACACGCCGTGTGACCGGGCGGCTGGTCTGCCAGACGACGAAGGCTTGGCCCTCGAGACGAGCGGCAATCTGAACAAGCGACCGGGATTGCCGAAAACGTAGACGAGCAGGGCAATCCCGCCGACCACCCCGACCAGGCCCGCACCAACCGGAATACTCAAGCGGATCACCACCGGCAACATCGCCCCGGCCGCGAACGCGAGTTGGAAACGCGCTTCGAACCGTGCAAAAGAACGTCCGTAGTTGGTGACGACCGCGTCTCGCTGGACCAGGGAGTCAAAAGCGAGCTTTCCCGTACCGGCCGCAGCCGTGACCGTTCCCGCAAAGATCACCGTGCCAAACAGGCCTCCGGACAGTGCCGCGAACAAAGCCCCAGACACGAGCACTGTGATCGCGCCGAGCAGTATCTGTTCCTCGCTCAAGCGGCGGCGAAACGTCGGCGCGAAACGCACACCCCCGAGCGTCCCGACAACAGCGAACACCCCCACGACCGCGAAGTGCCAGACCGGTGCGGTGGGATCTCCGGTGATGTCAATGTCGCGCACCGTCGCGGCGGCACCACCGAACGCGGCACCTTCGGTGCTCACATCAAGACCGTCCTTGCCGCCGCGCAGGTCGAACATCATCAGCATCGTCACGAATCCGACGATGCCCCTGACGATCATCATCGACGTCGCGGCCAGGAGTATCTTCCGGTCCCTCAGCTCGGCCCGCTCCGACTGCTCCGCCGGCACCGCAGCAACAACAACCGACGGAATTCGCAGGGCGAACGCAGTCGCCAGCACAAACCCCACCAACCCGACCGCCGCGGACGCGGCAGGGCCACCCACAATGCTGCACAACCCGGCCATCCCTGCACCAATCGGACCCGAGATCGCACTGATCAGCGCCAATCGACTGTTGGCCCCGACCAGATCCTCATCCGAGTCGACCAAACGGGGAACGACAGCGCTCTTGGCAACCGAATAACCCTTCTGCAGCACCAGCACACCAAAGATCTCTGGGAACAGGAACAACGTGTCGACATGCTGGACTATCAGCAGTGCCAGCACCGCCCGGCCAACCGTAGTAACGATGATCATCATCCGCCGACCACCACGAATACGGTCGATAGCAGGGCCGACCAGTGGTGTGACCACAGCGAACGGTGCCATGGTCAACAACAACGCCAGGGCGACCCGCCCCCGCGACTCCTCGGGGCTGATCGCAAAGAAGATCGAGCCTGCCAGGGCCGCGGCGATGGCACCGTCGGCAGCAGCACTCATCGCATGCAGACGAGCCAATCGCATGAACGGAGTAACGGTCCCGCCCCCTGGAGCGCGCCCTCCCGAGGAGCGCGACCACGACCCGAAAGGAGCGAACGGTCGCTTGTCGTCAGTGGTCACGCAAGCATTCTGAGTGAAGGAAAGGTCCCTGTCACGGAATCAAGCAGCAAAACATCGTGTTCGTAAGTCAAGACCTGCCGCGCCGACAACAAATCGAACCAACCCATGGCATCAACCTCGGCATTCGGCTCGAATTGCCCGTCGAGAACCTGCATCGTCCAATACACGACGGCCTTGCGACGGCCGCTGCCATCCCGATACCGAACCAGCGGCAATCTCTCTAGGCGCTTGCACCGAAGCCCGGTCTCCTCGAACACCTCGCGCCAGGCAGCCTTGCCCAGAGTCTCACCGGGATCGAGCTTGCCTTTCGGGAAGGACCAGTCACGGTGAGTAGGCCGATGTACCAGCAGCACTTCGGTGACACCGCGGTGCTCGCGAAGCACCAGTCCGCCTGCAGCCCAAACCTCAACCTTGGGGTATTTTCGCGACAGTCGGTCGTAGAGATCACCCACGGGCCCGGACCCTCGCGAGTTCTTGGAGCGTTTCGTGGACATCAACCCCGACAGTACCGTCCTGGCGTGTCCAGACGCCGGACCCGTCAAGGAACCACGCCAGGCGATCATCTCTGAGATTCGCGTCGAGCACCTCCAGGAGCCGATCCTCCAGGTCCGGATTGCTCATCTCGAGCAGAACTTCGACCCTCCGATCCAGGTTCCGACGCATCAGGTCGGCGCTGCCGATGTAGGTGCGGCTCCGGCGACCTTCCCCATTGGCACCTCCACCATTAGCACCTCCACCGTTAGCACGTCCACCATTGGCGAAATGAAAGATCCGCGAATGCTCGAGGTACCGGCCGACGATCGAACGGACCCGAATGTTCTCCGACAGACCCTCAACACCAGGACGCAGACAGCACACACCGCGCACGATCAGATCGATCTCAACACCGGCATTGGATGCTTCGTAGAGCTTGTTGATCACCTCTGTGTCGACGAGGCTGTTCAACTTGAGAATCATCCGGCCCGAACCGCTGGCGATCTCGGCGTCGATCAACTGATAGAGGCGTGAACGCAACATCTCCGGCGCCACCAGAATTCGCTCATAGTCACGCGCCCGGCTGTATCCGGTCAGATAGTTGAACAGGTCAGCCAGGTCGTCTCCCACCACAGGATCAGCGGTCAGCAGCCCGATGTCCTCGTAGAGCCGGGCGGTGCGATGGTTGTAGTTGCCGGTGCCGACATGGCAGTAGCGACGGATCCCGTCAGCCTCCTCGCGCACCACCATGGCGATCTTGGAGTGGATCTTCAGCCCGACAATGCCGTAGGCCACATGAACGCCCGCCTGTTCGAGCCGTCGAGCCCAACCGATATTGGCCTCCTCGTCGAAGCGCGCCTTGACTTCGATCAGCACCGCCACCTGTATCCCTCGTTCGGCGGCATCGATCAGCGCGTCGATGATCGGGCTCTCCCCCGCGGTGCGGTACAGAGTGAGCTTGATGGCCCGGACCGACCTGTCACGGCCGGCTTGGCGAACGAACTGCACCACCGATCTGCTGAACGACGAATAGGGGTGATGCAACAGGACGTCACGGTCAGCGATCACGTCGAACAGGTTGATCTGGTCGTCCTCCGAGGTCAGCCCCGGTTCGGCGATGCCGCGCCAATGCGGCCATTTCTGGAGTCCCATGTCTATGTCGGCCACCGCGTTCAGCGAGGTCGCGTCCAGAGGAACCGAGCTCGTGTAGACGTCGCCCGGATCGAGATCAAGCTCCCGCTCCAGCAACTCAAGGGTCTGCCGCGATACCGAGGACGCAACCTCAAGACGGACCGCGCGTCCGAAGCGCCGCCGCCGCAACTCGATCTCAACGGCGGCGAGCAGGTCTTCAGCCTCCTCCCCGAGGGTCAGGTCGGCGTTGCGGGTGACCCGGAACGGCACCGATTCCACAATGTCCATTCCGGGGAACAACTGGTCGAGGTGCGCAGCGAGGACCGATTCGAGGGAGACGAACCGCGCACTGTCACCCAGCGAGATCCACCGTTCAAGGGTGTTGGGGACTTTCACCCGCGCAAACCGCTTCTCGCGGTCTGCCGGGTTGCGGACGACCACCGCAAGATTGAGCGAAAGATCCGAGATGTAGGGGAACGGGTGACCGGGATCGACCGCCAACGGTGTGAGTATCGGGAAGATGCGGCTCCGGAACCTCTCGGCGATCATCTCCCGCTCGTCAGCCGTCAGATCATCAAACTCGAGCAGCTCAATATCCATCTCGTTGAGCGCAGGAAGAACCTGTGTGGCGAAGATCTTCTCTTGACGTGCACCGAGTTCAAGCACCACCGAGCGGATGTCTTCAATCTGTTTGCGAGGAGTACGGCCATCGGGACCCACCGTCGATATCCCCGCGGCGATCTGGTCATGAAGCCCCGACACCCGCACCTGAAAGAACTCGTCGAGGTTGCTGGCGAAGATCGACAGGTAGCGGACCCGCTCAAGCAGCGGAACCCTCATGTCGGCTGCAAGTTCGAGGACCCTGCCGTTGAAGGCCAGCCAACTCAACTCGCGGTTGAATACCGTCGTGTCGTTGACATCCCAGCCGCCGACCCGGACGCTCACGTGCGGGCCTCCTCAACGAGGAGGGCAGCGCCCAGCGCCCCGCTGGTGTCGCCGGTCTCAGCGGTGCGGATCGGCACCACCCGACCTGCGAAGGTGCGGCTCGCGAGCCGTTTGGCCACATCGTCTCGAAACGCCGGGCCGAGCCTCCCAGCCATCCCGCCACCGAGAACGACAATCTCGATGTCAAGCAGGTTGACCACTGTCGCGAGCGCTGCAGCCAACGCTTCTGAAGCCTGGTCGATCAAGCGGATCGCCGGTTGATCACCCTTGTCGAGGGCTTTCTTCCAGAGCTTGGATTTGATGGGACCTTCCCCGGCGTCAGAGATCAACAGGGAGGTCTCACCTTGGGAGTGAAGGTCCCGCGCCCGGCGTTCAAGCGCTGAACGACCCGTGTAGTCCTCCAGCTCACCCTGGTGCTCACCTTTGGCTTTCGCCCAGAAGTCAACGAAGGTGTGGCCGATCTCCCCCGCCATGCCGTGCGGGCCCCGACGCAGTCGACCGTCAAGGACCAGCCCCGCTCCAACACCGGTGCCTAGGAACACGCCGACGAGGTTGTCCACCCCTCGACCCGCCCCCAACTGATGTTCAGCGAGCGTCGCCACATTGCAGTCGTTGTCGACGAACACCGGTCGCCGGTCGCAGCGATCCGACAGTTCACCGGCCACGTCGACGGGGGATGTCCAGTCGCTCAGATTGCAGGCCAGCGGAAGCACGCCGCTGCCGGGCACCACCGGACCGGGCACGCCCACACCTATGCCGACAGCGGTGCCTGCCGGGTCTACCTCATGAGCGGCGACGCTCATGGCTTCAAGGATGGCTCGGGGCCCTCCCGCGGTCGGTGTGGACAGCTTGTGCTTGCCCAGCACCTCGCCGTTCTCGGCGAGCACGGCCAAGATCTTGGTGCCTCCAAGATCTATGCCGATCGACGCCATCTACCGCGCTCCTGAGACCTGTGCCCGGTTCACGCCCTCGCCACCTCGTCTTCGGGGTAGCCGAGGTCCCATACAACGACGATGCGCTCGCGTTCTCCGTCACGGTTGACCCTCTCGCGATTTCGTCGGAACTGCGGGTCGTGGGGTGGAAGCAGCAGCAGTCTGGCATTCACGCGGTCCCGGAACCCGTCCATCAGTTCGCGTTCTCCGAAGACGGCACGGATGTCCCAATGCGGAGCGGTGGGCCCGAGATACACGATCGTCGCTTGACCTACTGGCGACTCGTCAAATTCGGTCTCTGCGGTGTCGGTCATCACTGCTCCTAGGACATCGATCCGTGCTCTGGTTATCGAGCATGCGCGGCAAACCCACGCTGGATCGAGTTTATCGGAGCAATCGGACCGCTCTACCCGCGATCACTTCATCACTTCGTGGAGGGCGACTCCTCGTCCTCTGCGTCCTCCGTCAACCCTGACTTGAACTCTTTTTGTGCCTGGCCGAGCGAGCGAGCGAGCTTCGGCAGCTTGGCTCCGCCGAATACCAGCAGGATGATAAGCAGAACGATGATCAGTTCAGACGCGGACGGGGTGGAAATCAAACCGTACATGCGGGCCAGCCTAGCTGAGTCCGTTCGGCTTCGCTAGGTGTGAGGTGACCGCGTCCAAGCCACGGCCATTTCCGTGTCTGCGCTAGACCTGCTCAGCAGCAGCGGTCCGGGCCAAGGCCCGCTGACGGCGCACCCGCCGTCGCTCACGTTCGCTCTTCCCGCCCCAGATGCCGAACTTCTCTCCATTGCGGAGCGCGAACTCGAGGCATTCGTCTTGGACGACGCATCCCCGGCACACCTCTTTGGCCTCCCGCGTCGAGGCGCCGCGCTCGGGAAAGAACAGGTCGGGGTCGACTCCGAGGCAGTTGGCGTAGTTCTGCCAGACCAACTCTTCGGGTTCTATCTCGAAAACGGGCATGGGTCCCTCCGCAGCACCTGGACCTGTGGTAGCTTTTTTCCCTCTTGTAGCACCACTGGAATTACAACACTGTGATTCCCGATTGTAAAGTCCGCGGCGCAAATTTCCATGAGAATTTCTCGTGTACGCGCAGAAATTCGTACTTTCGGCACCGAAACCTGTTCGGCAGCGAGATGCCGGCTTCTTCGTCGGTGTCCTGCCTGGGTTGCCAGGATCCTTCGTCAGTCGTTGTCGGTGATGGTGCCTGTGGCGTAGAGGAACCCGTCGCGGATGACGATCCCGCTGGTGGCGTACACGTAGATGCGTAACGTTTCAGTGTTTTCTGTGGTGTTGTCGTCGATGACCGGCACAACGATGTTGACTTCGGTGTCGCCCGCAGCAAGCGTGTGCACCGCGTTGTATTCGATCTGGAAGTCCTGCCACATCGTCGCGGTGCGTCCGTATCCGCCGTAACGGAACGTGATCGGCTCAGGATTGGGTTTCGACAGTGTCACCACGAACGTCAAGTCCTGGCCTTCAACAGCGGTCGCGTCGGTTACGGTCACCGTCGGCGGGCCTGGCGACGGCAGGTCATTATCAGCAACGTTCACCGTCGCCGCGTTTTGTGTGGTTGACACGGTGTAACCGGTTCCAGTGGTCAGTGTCACCGTCAGCGACCCGTCAGCTTCGTCGGTGCTGTCGTTGGTTGTGGCGACAGTAAACGTGTAGCTGCCGCCGGTGGGGATGGTCACGGTGCGCGTCCCGGTGGCGGCGCCGTAGTTGCCGTTTTGGGACACTGTGACCTGCACAGTCAAAGCAGTGGCTGGCTGCGGGCTGGCCGTGAGCGTGAACGACGCCGCGGTCCCCTCGGTGACACCGCTGCCGGCTCTGATGCTGACCGTCGGAACTACCGGCGGAGGCGGGTCGTCGTCGGCTACCGCGACGGTGGCGCTGCTGTTGCTCGACGACACCGTGTAACCCGTGCCGTTGCCGATTGTGGCGGTGATCGACCCGTCGGTTTCGTCTGTGGTGTCACCGGTGGTGGCCACGGTCAGCGTGTAGCTGCCGCTGGTGGGGATCGTGACTGTCCGCTGACCGGTGGCGGCGCCGTAGTTGCCGTTTTGTGTGATCGTGACGTTGACGGTCAATCCAACCGCAGGTGCCGGGTTGGCTGTGAGCGTGAACAACGCCGCGGTCCCCTCGGTGACATCGCTGCTTGCGGTGATGCTGATCTCCGGGTCAACCGGCGGGGGTGGCGGCGGGTCGTCGTCATCGGACACCGCAACTGTCGCAGTGCCGGTCGAGGTTGACACTGTGTAACCGGTGCCGGTGTCGATCGACACTGTGACTGACCCGTCGGTTTCGTCGGTTGTGTCACCAGTGGTGGCCACGGTCAGGGTGTAGCTGCCGTTGGTGGGGATCGTCACGGTGCGTGTTCCGGTCGTGACACCGAAATCACCTGTTTGTGACACCGTCACGTCGACCGTCAAAGCAGCCGTCGGTACCGGTGACGCGGTGAGCGTGAACGACGCTGCGGTCCCCTCAGTGACACCGCTGCCCGCAGCGACGCTGATCTCCGGCACGGCGAGCGGTGTGGCTGTTTCGATGCATTCCAGTGCTTCGCGGAACGGTCGCCATCCAAACCATCGCTGCTCACCCTCAAGAGCCTCAGCCGCGGTGAACGCAGTCAACTGATCATCAACCACATCACCAAACGCCACCAACACACGACGCCAATTACGGCCAAAACCCGGCGCACGATGTTGGTGCAACTCGTAATAATCCCGCGCCGACTCCAACACCTCATCAGAAACACAACCCGCAGGAGGCGGAGGCGGTGGAGGTGGTGGTGGCGGCGGGTCGTCGTCATCAGACACCACGACAGTGGCGCTGCTGTTGCTCGACGACACTGTGTAACCGTTGCCCGTGCTGATTGTGACGGTGACTGACCCGTCGGTTTCGTCGGTGCTGTCACCAGTCGTGGCGACAGTCAACGTGTAGCTGCCGGCCGTGGGGATCGTCACCGTCCGCGGTCCGGTCGTCACACCGAAATCGCCGCTCTGGGCGACGGTCACCGTTACATCCAAGTTCGCCTCCGGGTTGGGAGACGCGGTGACGGTAAACGACGCCGCAGACCCCTCAGTGACGGCGCTGCTTGCGGTGATGCTGATCTCCGGGTCAACCGGTGGGGGTGGTGGCGGGTCGTCGTCATCGGACACCGCGACGGTCGCGGAACCGGACGTGGTTGACACGGTGTAACCGTTGCCTGTGCTGATTGTGACGGTGATCGACCCGTCGGTTTCGTCGGTTGTGTCACCGGTGGTGGCGACGGTAAGTGTGTAGCTGCCGTTGGTGGGGATCGTCACGGTGCGTGTTCCGGTTGTGACACCGAAATCACCTGTTTGGGCGACGGTCACCGTTACATCCAGGTTCGCTGTCGGTGCCGGTGACGCGGTGAGCGTGAACGACGCCGCCGAGCCCTCAGTGACGCCGCTGCCCGCGGCGATGCTGATCTCTGGATCCGTCGGCTGCTGGGCTGCCTCGATGCACTCCAACGCTTCGCGGAACGGTCGCCATCCGAACCATCGCTGTTCACCCTCGAGTGCTTCAGCTGCGGTGAACGCAGTCAACTGATCATCGACCACGTCACCGAACGCCACCAACACACGACGCCAGTTACGGCCAAAACCCGGCGCGCGATGTTGGTGCAACTCGTAATAATCCCGCGCCGACTCCAACACCTCATCAGAAACACAACCCGCAGGCACAGGCGGCGGTGGAGGCGGCGGTGGCGGGTCGTCGTCATCAGACACCACGACCGTGGCGCTGCTGTTGCTCGACGACACTGTGTAGCCGGTACCCGTGCCGACACTGGCAGTGACCGAGCCGTCTGCTTCGTCGGTTGAGTCGTTGCTGGTGGCAACAGTCAACGTAAAGCTGCCAGTCGTCGGGATCGTGACTGTTCGCACACCGGTGCTAGCACCGTAGTTGCCGCTTTGGGCGACGGTCACGCTGACCGACAGCGCTGACACCGGTGTGGGGTTGGCTGTGAACGTGAACGACGCCGCGGCGCCTTCTGTGACAGCGCTACCCGCAGCAATACTGATCTCCGAAACAGGCGGCGGGTCATCATCATCAGACACCGCGACCGTGGCGCTGCTGTTGGCAGACGACACTGTGTAACCAGTGCCGCCGCTCACCGACACGGTTACTGACCCGTCGGCCTCATCGACGCTGTCACCAGTCGTGGAGACAGTCAACGTGTAACTGCCTGTGATCGGGATCGTCACAGTCCGTGTTCCGGTCGACACACCGAAATCACCTGTTTGTGACACCGACAAATCAACCGACAACACAGCAGACGGCGCCGGCGACGCAGTCACCGTGAACGACGCCGCGCCCCCCTCAGTCACGGCGCTCCCCGCAGCGACGCTGATCTCCGGATCGTCGGGCTGCTGGGCTGCCTCGATGCACTCCAACGCCTCACGGAACGGCTTCCACCCAAACCAGACCTGCTCACCCTCAAGCGCCTCAGCGGCTGTGAACGCAGTCAACTGATCATCAACCACATCACCAAACGCCACCAACACCCGCCGCCAGTTACGGCCATAACTCGGCGCGCGATCACGATTCAGGTCGAAATAGTCACGCGCCAACCCCAACACCTCATCAGAAACACAACCCGCAGGCACAGGCGGAGGATCGTCATCATCAGACACCACCACCGACGCCGCGCGCTGCGTGGACGAAACCGTATAACCCGAACCGGCACCCACCGTTACGGCGACCGAACCGTCCGCCTCATCAACAGTGTCGTTCACCGTTGAGACTGTGAACGTCTTGGAACCAGACGCCGGAATCGTGACCGTCCGCGAACCAGTCGTGACACCGAAATCACCGCCCTGCGACACACTGATCGTCACATCCAGATCAACCGCAGGCGTCGGCGTCGCAGTCACCGTGAAACTCGCAGCCGTACCCTCAGCAACGCCGCTACCAGCCGCGATACTGATCTCGGGCACATCATCATCAGACACCGCCACCGTCGCGCTCCCACTGCCCGACGAGACCGTGTAACCCGAACCGGAACCCACCGTTACGGCGACCGAACCGTCCGCCTCGTCAGTGGCGTCGTCCGTGGTTGCAACGGTGAACGTCTTAGAACCGCTCGCCGGGATCGTTACTGTCCGCGAACCAGTCGTGACACCGAAATCACCGTCTTGGGAAACAGCGATCGTCACATCCAGATCAACCGCAGGCTTCGGAGACGCAGCCACCGTGAACGTCGCGTCACCGCCCTCAGTGACAGCGCCGCCCGCAGCGACACTGATCTCAGGCACATCATCATCATCAGACACCACCACCGACACCGACCCCTGCGTGGACGACACCGCGTAACCCGTCCCGGCACCCACCGTTACGGTGACCGAACCGTCGGGCTCAGTGTCACTGTCATCGGTAGTGGGCATCGCCAACGTCACCGCGCCGCTGGTCGGGACCGTGACGATGCGGTTACCGGTCCACGCGCCGTAGGCACCGTCCGACGAGACCTCAAGACTCACCGTCAGCGGCACCGTCGGCGTTGGCGACGCTGTGAAGGTGAACGACACTGCGTCGCCCTCAGTTGCGGCTTCCCCGCCGGTAACGGTGACCGTCGGCGTAGGCCCGTCGTGCTCGGTCGAGGTTTGCGTGTTGTGCCCATACAGTTTCAGGCGCCAAGACTTCAGCGTGTTGAGATGGCCGTTCTCTTTCTTGTCTGAGATCCGCAACTTCCAGGCACCCGACGCTGTTTCGCCCAAATGCACAGCGCTGCCGAACCGGAACTTGCCGGAGATCGGGCAGTTGCCCTCACGGTCACAGTCATACGCCGCGAGCCACCAAGCATCGGCTGGACCAGTAAGTTTGCGCGCGGGTTCGGACAGGACCGAAACGGTGCCCGACGGGGAGACCAGCTCGACCTGCAGATCCCGAAAGTTCGGGGCGTCGAGGTCGAGCTCTGCTTCGACGTACTCAATGAAGTCGATTCCCGAGGTCGCGTTGATCGTGTCTGACACCTCTGAGCCGTCATCAGGAATCGCCGTTGATTCCATCGACGTTGTGTACTTCTCTTTGAGGTACTCCGGCAGGGTCACCCAGTCGAGAGCGAGCTCCACCGCTGCACCCGCATCGATCACCCCGAACCCGTAACTGTGATGGTGCCGGTAGCGCTCATCGGCATTGCTTCGCTTAGCGCCCGCCTGCTGCCAGCCGGCACTGTCGGGGTCGTTGTGCTGAGCTGATTCGGCCAAGATCAACTTGACATCACGCCATGTCAAACCCGGATTCGCAGCCCGCACCAAAGCCGCCACGCCTGACACCATCGCCGCCGACGGACTTGAAGGCACGCCAGTGGCCACTGCGTATTCGTTGTGGAGCGTCGCCTTGATGGCAACGGGCATCGAGCAGACCCACAGACCCGGACCCCTGAGGCTCGTATTGAAATTTGCTTGCGTTCGAGTACCGTCCGCGGACGTAGAGCAAGCGACGACGAGTGCCGGATGATTGAAGCTCTCAGTTATCGTCTGGTATTCGATCTCCGGAACAAAATGCCTCTTTCCTCCGGACATCACATTGACTGCGCCGAGCCCGCCGAAGCCATGTTCGCTCAATCGGTCCCACACCAAATAGAAGTTGGAAGAGTCGGTAATCGGCTTCGAGATTTCAGTCTCGCCGTAGCTGTGGTTGATCACCGCGGCCTGCATGGCCGTGTCTCTCCACCCTTGGCTATTCCCGCGTCCGTGGCTCGAAAAGTTGAGAAAGTGGTACCAGGTGAGCGTTGCCCGCGGCGCAACGCCGCGCATGCCGACTTCGTTGTCGCGGGCCGCTATGTGGCTCGCCATCGATGTGCCGTGAGTGCTCGTGCCAAAGTTGATCTCGGCCAATCCAGGGCTTCGGTCCAGGTCGAAATTGGCGGCGAGGTCCTCGTGGCGATAGTCAACCGGCGTGTCAACCACCATGACGGTGATTCCCGCCCCCCGAGTGACTTCCCAAGCAGCCTCAACATTCGCACCGAGACTTCCCGGCTGTGACTCACGCAAGTACTCCTGACAGCCCGACAGCGCATCACTCCATAGCGGGTTGCGCAGCGTGCCGCATTTCCGCACCGCATACTCGTGGTTCGACAGGCTCCCGTTCAGCTCAATAGCCGCCGTTGAAGTGGGCTGTCGAGTCGACTCAGACGCCGCGGGTTCGCCCCCCCCCCCCCCCCCGATCATTGCCATCATTGCCGTTGCCAGCACCACCAAGGAGGCTGCTGCGCGTCCACGCCGTATCGAAAGCAGCTTCGAGCGAGGCTGCGCGCAAGCCGCCCTCCGGCTGCCGCGTCGATGACCCTGATTCATAGCCGAAACGGTAGCGCGAGGGCGCACTCGACGCTTGGCAACGACGTGCGAGCACGGTATTCAATGTTGCTTTAGCACATCTCGCAGGACTCCCGACGCGAGAGCGCGCTGAGGTACCGATCCCCGACGCCGGAGTGCTCGGGTGCTGCAACGGGAAGGCTTGCTTGATGCCGGTGACTCTGAGCGGTGGCTCAACGGGCACCCCCGGCGGCGTGTGTGATTCCCGATTAGTCGTTGTCGGTGATAGTGCCGGTGGCGTAGAGGAACCCGTCGCGGATGACGATCCCGCTGGTGGCGTACACGTAGATGCGTAACGTTTCAGTGTTTTCTGTGGTGTTGTCGTCGATGACCGGCACAACGATGTTGACTTCGGTGTCGCCCGCAGCAAGCGTGTGCACCGCGTTGTATTCGATCTGGAAGTCCTGCCACATCGTCGCGGTGCGTCCGTATCCGCCGTAACGGAACGTGATCGGCTCAGGATTGGGTTTCGACAATGTCACCACGAACGTCAAGTCCTGGCCCTCAACAGCAGTCGCGTCGGCCACGGTCACCGTCGGCGGCCCTGCCGACGGCAGGTCATCATCAGCAACGTTCACCGTCGCCGCGTTCTGTGTGGTTGACACGGTGTAACCGGTTCCAGTGGTCAGTGTCACCGTCAGCGACCCGTCAGCTTCGTCGGTGCTGTCGTTGGTTGTGGCGACAGTAAACGTGTAGCTGCCGCCGGTGGGGATGGTCACGGTGCGCGTCCCGGTGGCGGCGCCGTAGTTGCCGTTTTGGGACACTGTGACCTGCACAGTCAAAGCAGTGCTCGGCTGCGGGCTGGCCGTGACGGTGAACACGGCACCATCACCCTCGGTGACACCGCTGCCGGCTCTGATGCTGACCGTCGGAACTACCGGCGGAGGCGGGTCGTCGTCGGCTACCGTAACGGTGGCGCTGCTGTTGCTCGACGACACCGTGTAACCCGTGCCGTTGTCGATTGTGGCGGTGACAGACCCGTCGGTTTCATCGACGCTGTCGCCGGTGGTGGCAACAGTCAACGTGTAGCTACCAGCGGTCGGGATGATCACCGTGCGTGCACCGGTCGTGACACCAAACTCACCTGTTTGGGTGACAGTGACGCTGACCGACAGCGCAGCCGCCGGCGCAGGGCTGGCAGTGATCGTGAACGACGCGGCGCCGCCCTCTGTGACCGCGTTGCCCGCAGCAATACTGACCTGCGGTTCAGCCGGAGGCGGCGGTGGCGGCGGTGGCGGCGGTGGCGCGTCGTCGTCGGCTACAGCAACCGTGGCGCTGCTGTTGCTCGACGACACTGTGTAACCGGTGCCGCCGTCGATCGACACTGTTACCGACCCGTCGGTTTCGTCAGCAGTGTCATCGGTCGTCGCGACAGTCAGCGTGTAGCTGCCCGTTGTGGGGATCGTCACGGTGCGTGCCCCGGTCGTGACACCGAAATCGCCGCTCTGGGAGACGGTCACCGTTACATCCAGGTTCGCCGCCGGTGCCGGTGACGCTGTGACAGTGAACGCCGCCGCGGCCCCCTCAGTGACGCCGCTGCCCGCGGTGATACTGATCTCTGGATCCGTCGGCTGCTGGGCTGCTTCGATGCACTCCAACGCCTCGCGGAACGGCCGCCATCCGAACCACAGCTGCTCACCCTCAAGAGCCTCAGCCGCCGTGAACGCAGTCAACTGATCATCGACCACATCACCAAACGCCACCAACACACGACGCCAGTTACGACCAAAACCCGGCGCACGATCACGATTCAGGTCGTAATAATCCCGCGCCGACTCCAACACCTCATCAGAAACACAACCCGCAGGCACAGGCGGCGGTGGAGGCGGCGGTGGCGGGTCGTCGTCATCAGACACCGCGACAGTCGCCGCGCTCTGCGTGGACGACACGGTGTAACCCGTGCCGCTGTTCACGGTGGCGGTTACCGAGCCGTCTGCTTCGTCTGTTGAGTCGTTGCTGGTGGCAACGGTCAACGTAAAGCTGCCAGTCGTCGGGACCGTGACTGTTCGCACACCGGTGCTAGCACCGTAGTTGCCGCTTTGGGCGACGGTCACGCTGACCGACAGCGCAACCGCCGGCGTGGGGTTGGCTGTGAACGTGAACGACGCCGCAACCCCCTCAGTCACGGCGCTACCCGCAGCAATACTGACCTCCGGAACAATCAGAGGCGGGTCATCATCATCAGACACTGTGACGGTCGCCGAACCAGCCGAAGACGACACCGTGTAACCAGTGCCACCGCTCACCGACACTGTCACCGACCCGTCAGCCTCATCGACGCTGTCACCAGTCGTGGAGACAGTCAACGTGTAACTGCCGCTGGTGGGGATCGTCACAGTCCGTGTTCCGGTCGACACACCGAAATCACCTGTTTGGGCGACGGTCACATCAACTGTCAACACGGCCGTCGGCGCCGGCGACGCAGTCACAGTGAACGACGCCGCGGCCCCCTCAGTCACGGCGCTGCCCGCGGTGATGCTGATCTCAGGATCTTCGGGCTGCTGGGCTGCCTCGATGCACTCCAACGCCTCGCGGAACGGCTTCCACCCGAACCAGACCTGCTCACCCTCAAGGGCTTCAGCGGCTGTGAACGCAGTCAACTGATCATCAACCACATCACCAAACGCCACCAACACACGACGCCAGTTACGGCCATAACTCGGCGCGCGATCACGGTTCAGGTCGAAATAATCACGCGCCAACCCCAACACCTCATCAGAAACACAACCCGCAGGCACAGGCGGCGGCGGAGGCGGGTCGTCATCATCAGACACCGCCACAGTCGCCGCGCGCTTCGTGGACGAAACCGTATAACCCGTGCCGCTGGCTACCGTCGCGGTGACTGACCCGTCTGTTTCGTCGGCCGAATCGTTCGTGGTGGCGACTGTGAAGGTTTTGGAACCAGACGCCGGAATCGTGACTGTCCTCGATCCCGTCGTCGCGCCGTAATCGCCGCTCTGCGCGACAGTCACCGTCACATCCAGATCAGCTGCCGGCTTCGGCGACGCAGTCACCGTGAAACTCGCAGCATCGCCTTCGGTCACACCGCTACCAGCCGCAATGCTGATCTCGGGTACAGTCGATTGTGACGCCAAGCCGGTGATGGTCAGCGAAAAGTCGCCCGTTCTGCCGGCCACGAAGGTGGTCGCCTCGATGGTGTACCAGCCTGGCTTGAGCGTCTCGCTGATGCGGGAGTTCAGGTTTCCTCCGCCGACGTCGTCGTTCTGATGGATGACCGCATTGCTCTGGGTGTTGTTTCCTGAGCGCAGGTACATATAGGTATCGGCCGATGACTCGAGGTCGATGGTGACCTTGCTCGATTGCTCCAGCTCGAAGATGTAGTACCGAGCGTTGCGGCCCTTACGCTGTTGGGATCTGCAGTTATCGGCCCACGTCCCTGAGACGGTGCCGTCGGCGGTCAGCGCTTCGGTGCAGGCTCCTTCGTCGTCGTCGGCGACGTTGACCGTCGCGATCCCGGCGCCGGTGCGTTCGGATACCGAGATTGTCGAGGACACGGCGTAACCGTTGCCGTTCCTGATCGCCGCGGTGATGGAACCGTCGGACTCGGGAACCTCGTCGTTGTCTGTGGAAACAGTCAAGGTGGCGCTGCCCGTGGTGGGAATCGTCACCGTCTGCGAGCCGGTCGTGGCGAAATCCCCCACCTGTGTGACCGCAACAGTGACGTCGAGGTCGGTCGCAGGCGCGGGAACGGCGGTGAGGGTGAAGCTGGCGTCTTCGCCTTCGGTGATGTCGCCGCTGTCGGTGATGCTGATCACCGGCACCGATGTCTGCGGGCTCAAGCCCCGGATCTTCAGCTTGAAGGTGCCAGTCTCCTCGAGTTCGAGCGATGACGCCTCGATCGTGTACCAGCCGGCGCTGAGAGCTTCGCTGATGCGTGCGTGCAGGTGGAGGCGCGTGCCGGGCGGGTTCTGGGATTCTCCCGCGGTGTTGTTCGAATGCAGGACAGTCCCAGCCCGTGCATCCTTGCCTCGACGCAGAATGAGGTAGGAGTTCAGAGCAGACGATTCGAGGTTGATGACGACGCCGCTCTGCTGGGTAATCTCGAACGAGTAGAAGCGGGCGTATCGCTTGCTGTTTTCTGAGTAACTGCTTGACTTGCAGTTCGTGACCAACGTGCCGTTGATGGAGCCGTCGCCGGTCACGATGTCATGGCAGCTGTAGTTGTCGTTGTCGTTCACGCCGACGGTGGCTACCGACTCACTCGACGACACGTCATAGCCCGCGCCTTTGACAAGCGTTGCGGTGATGGCGCCGTTCACCTCAGCAACATTGTCGTTCGCGGTGGACAACACGAGGTCGGCGCTGCCGGTGCTGGTGGGGATGTTGATCGTGCGCGTGCTGGGTGCCACCCCGTAGTCGCCCGTCGTCGTCACCTGCACTTTGACCGGCAGCGGCGAGCTCGGTATCGGGTTGGCGGTCAGGGTGAAGCGGACGTTGGAACCCTCGGTGATATCCGCGCCGCCGCTGAGACTGACTTTAGGCACTGCCGTCAGGCCGCTGACGGCGAGCGAGAACGCCCCGGTCTGCGAGTCGGCGGCCGTGGTCGCTTCGATCGTGTAGGTGCCCGCTGTGAGCGTGGCGCTGATCCGGGCGTTGTTGCCGGTACCGCTGTTGTCGTCTTGGTGCAGCCCAGTACCTCGCTGGGCGTTGTAGCCGCGGCGCAGGTTGAGGTAGGCGTCGACGCTTGACGAGAGGTCGATCGTCACCGTCGATTCCTGCGAAACCCTGATGTTGTAGTAACGGCCGCGCTTGGCGGAGTCGACGGCCGAGGCGCAGTCGTTCGTCCAACTGCCCGATGTGGTTCCCGAACCATTGAGATCCTCAACACAGCTGGGCGAGGGCAGCTGCGCGAAGCCGTGCCCCCAGGTGCTGTTCGGCACGATATTGCCGTTCGGCTTGGCGTGCGCCTTGAGGTAACCCGTGACCTCTGTCGGGACGAAGGTGGGGTTCTGCTGGACAACGAGCGCGGCCAAGCCGCCGACATGCGGCGCTGCTGCGCTGGTGCCGTGGAAGTAGCGATCGCCGCGCGTGGCGGTCGTCATTCCGGCCGCGCCGACGATGTCGGGTTTTATGCGGCCGTCGGGAGTCGGCCCGCGGCTGCTGTAGTTGTACACCGCCGTCGGGTTGCCGGCGCCGACGGCCAGCATGCCGGGATGCGGGCTGTCCGCAGGAGACATAACGCTGTAACCGTCCGATTGCGTTCCCAGCACGCCGCCCCAACTGACGAGCTGAATCCACTTGGGCTTGGACCCGTCCATCGACTTGACCCTCAAAGTGACGGTGGCGGTTTGCGATCTTCCGTTGAAGATGTTGACCTTCTCGAAAGGCTTGTGACGGGTGTCTCCGGTTTGCGGGTCGTTCGACATCGCAAGGACTGATTCATCGGGCGAGCCGGGCTCGCCCACGACCATCAGGGCAAGGTCGTCGTCGGCACCGCGCCACGAGTCGTCCCAGCGCATGAACACAAAAGCGCTCTCGCGCGGCCCCAAAGTGAGGTACTGATTTTCGGTGCCGGGCTTCCACTCGTGAATGTTGTCTTTGTCGGCATCGGTGAACGGGCCGTACCAAGTGTTCCGATGCTCGTTCCCGGCTGCGTTGACCCAGACGATGCCGTTGTTAGCCGCCCACTTCACCGTGTTCAACGGGCCATAGATGTGGGGGCTGGTGCCATCGGGCGGACCGTGGAACGACCATATGTTGGAGTAGACGATGACCCCGACACCCTCGCGGTGCATCCACTCGACCGTGCTGCGGACATCGGCCCACGAGACCGGGTTGGCGATGTACAGGCTGGCCTCGGGGGCCACGTCCATCACCGTCTCGGCCACGACGGTGCCGTGATTGATGCCGCCTGCGGCAGAACAATCAGCAATGTTGCTCGTGTGTTTGCCCACATCGGTGAAGCACCGAACGGTGACAGCACTCGGCAGATCGGTACCCAACAATGCGGGCGCTCCAGTGAAACCATCTTTGGCCGTGTACCCGTTGGACGCGTCGATCACACCGATCTTGACACCCTGACCCTTGATCCCGGCGTCGTGCCAAGCACCGGCGAGGTGCTGCGCGACACCGCCGCTGGTGACCGCGCCCCTCGCGCTCATCGGCCGCGGCATCTCTCGCGCCCAGCTCACCCCGGGCGTGCGCGCCAACCGGGCCAGCGCGGTTGGCGGCACATAAGCCTCGATGTAGTCGCCAAGCACGTTGCGGACATCGCCGCCGCTGGCGTTGATCACATCGACGACGCGCCCGACGTCGCCGTCGACGATGATCGACAGCGCCAGCATCGAAGCGGTGTGACTCCCGGTGTCGCCCGGCTGCAACGGCGACGCAGCGACACCGCCGACCGAGCCACCACCGACCGAGCCGCCGCCCCAGAGGAAATCGGCACCGTATTGCAAACCAAACGGGTCATCCGCGAGGCCGCTGAGAGCCGAACCAAGATTGGGAAAGGTCAAGCCGCCCTGACCAGGCAGCGCAGGTGGCGCAAGACCCTCACCAAGATCGAAACCATCGCCGTCTTGAGCGAGCGCCCCAGTCGTGAGCGTCGCCACCAGACCAAAACAAACCAGCAACGTGACAAACAACCGACCCAGACTTCTGGTCACACGGACTGTGGCGCGCAAGCCGCCCTCCAGCCGCCGCGCCGATGACCCCGATTCATAGCCGAAACAGTAGCGCGAGGGCGCACCCGACGTTCAACAACGACGCGCAAGGCGCTTCTCGCAGTGCCCGGGTGCTGCCACGGGAAGGCTTGCTTGATGCCGGTGACTCTGAGCGGTGGCTCAGCGGGCACCCCCGGCGGCGTGTGTGAGTCCCGATTAGTCGTTGTCGGTGATAGTGCCGGTGGCATAGAGGAACCCGTCGCGGATGACGATTCCGCTGGTGGCGTACACGTAGATGCGGAATGTTTCGGTGTCTTCTGGGGTGTTGTCGTCGATGACCGGCACGACGATGTTGACTTCGGTTTCGCCTGCGTCGAGCGTGAACGTCTTTCTGAAGTCGATGCACCAGTCCTGCCACAGCGTCGCGGTGCGGCCGTATCCGCCGTAACGGAACGTGATCGGCTTGGGGTTCGGTTTCGAGAGTGTCACAACGAACGTCAGGTGTTGCGCGTCTTCAGCGGCGGTGGCGTCTGCCACGGTCACCGTCGGCGGGCCTGTGGAAGGCAGGTCGTTGTCGTACACGTTTACTGTGGCCGGGTTTTGTGTGGTCGACACGGTGTAACCCGTGCCTGTGTCGATCGTGGCGGTGACAGACCCGTCGGTTTCGTCTGTGGTGTCGTTGGTGGTTGTGACGGTGAACGTCGCGGTGCCTGTGGTCGGGATCGTGACTGTCCGCGCACCGGTGGCCGCACCGTAGTCGCCGTTTTGGGTGATCGTGACGTTGACGGTCAATCCAGCCGCAGGTGTCGGGTTGGCTGTGAGCGTGAACGACGCCGCGGTGCCTTCTGTGACATTGCTGCCCGCAGAGATGCTGATCTGCGGCACGTCATCATCGGCCACCGTAACGGTGGCGCTGCTGTTGCTCGATGACACTGTGTAGCCGTTGTCTGTGTTCACGGTGGCGGTGACAGACCCGTCGGTTTCATCGACGCTGTCGCCGGTGGTGGCAACAGTCAACGTGTAGCTAGCAGCGGTCGGGATGAGCACCGTGCGTGCACCGGTCGTGACACCAAACTCACCTGTTTGGGTGACAGTGACGCTGACCGACAGCGCAGCCGCCGGCGCAGGGCTGGCAGTGATCGTGAACGACGCGGCGCCGCCCTCTGTGACCGCGTTGCCCGCAGCAATACTGACCTGCGGTTCAGCCGGAGGCGGCGGTGGCGGCGGTGGCGGCGGTGGCGCGTCGTCGTCGGCTACAGCAACCGTGGCGCTGCTGTTGCTCGACGACACTGTGTAACCGGTGCCGCCGTCGATCGACACTGTTACCGACCCGTCGGTTTCGTCAGCAGTGTCATCGGTCGTCGCGACAGTCAGCGTGTAGCTGCCCGTTGTGGGGATCGTCACGGTGCGTGCCCCGGTCGTGACACCGAAATCGCCGCTCTGGGAGACGGTCACCGTTACATCCAGGTTCGCCGCCGGTGCCGGTGACGCTGTGACAGTGAACGCCGCCGCGGCCCCCTCAGTGACGCCGCTGCCCGCGGTGATACTGATCTCTGGATCCGTCGGCTGCTGGGCTGCTTCGATGCACTCCAACGCCTCGCGGAACGGCCGCCATCCGAACCACAGCTGCTCACCCTCAAGAGCCTCAGCCGCCGTGAACGCAGTCAACTGATCATCGACCACATCACCAAACGCCACCAACACACGACGCCAGTTACGACCAAAACCCGGCGCACGATCACGATTCAGGTCGTAATAATCCCGCGCCGACTCCAACACCTCATCAGAAACACAACCCGCAGGCACAGGCGGCGGTGGAGGCGGCGGTGGCGGGTCGTCGTCATCAGACACCGCGACAGTCGCCGCGCTCTGCGTGGACGACACGGTGTAACCCGTGCCGCTGTTCACGGTGGCGGTTACCGAGCCGTCTGCTTCGTCTGTTGAGTCGTTGCTGGTGGCAACGGTCAACGTAAAGCTGCCAGTCGTCGGGACCGTGACTGTTCGCACACCGGTGCTAGCACCGTAGTTGCCGCTTTGGGCGACGGTCACGCTGACCGACAGCGCAACCGCCGGCGTGGGGTTGGCTGTGAACGTGAACGACGCCGCAACCCCCTCAGTCACGGCGCTGCCTGCGGTGATGCTGATCTCCGGGTCTTCGGGTTGCTGGGCTGCCTCGATGCATTCCAACGCCTCGCGGAACGGCTTCCACCCGAACCAGATCTGCTCACCCTCAAGCGCCTCAGCGGCTGTGAACGCAGTCAACTGATCATCGACCACATCACCAAACGCCACCAACACACGACGCCAGTTACGGCCATAACTCGGCGCGTGATCACGGTTCAGGTCGAAATAGTCACGCGCCAACCCCAACACCTCATCAGAAACACAACCCGCAGGCACAGGTGGAGGCGGCGGCGGCGGGTCGTCATCATCAGACACGGCGACCGTCGTCGAACCAGCCGACGAAGACACCGAATAACCAGTGCCCGTGCTTACCGTCGCCGTCACCGAACCATCCGCCTCATCAACCGCATCGTTCACCGTTGAGACAGTGAACGTCTTGGAACCAGCCGCCGGGACTGTGATCGTCCGCGACCCGGTCGCCACACCGAAATCGCCGCTCTGCGCGACAGTCACCGTCACATCCAGATCAGCTGCCGGCTTCGGCGTCGCAGTCACCGTGAACGACGCGTCACCACCCTCAGTGACATTGCTTCCCGCGGCGATGCTCACCTCAGGCTCAGCGTCGCACTGAGCCTGCTCCACCGCGGCCAAGGTGCGCGAAATACGGTCCCAACGCGTGTTCCCGAGCCAATCGGCGACACCCTGCGCCTGCTCGGCGGTCATCGGAGTCTCACCAGTGTCAACACCAAACGCAGCAAGCACACGATCGAAACGCTTGATCCCCGCGGCGGCAGCAGCAGACAGCGCATCCCGCCAAGCGGTGATCTCCGGCACCGTCACCGCATCATCAGGCAACGCCACGCTGCACCCAGAATCATCATCATCGGACACCGCCACCGACGCCGAACCCGCCGACGACGAAACCGTGTAACCCGTGCCGCTGTTCACCGTAGCCGTAACCGAACCATCGGGCTCGTCGACACCGTCATCCGTCGTGGGAACCGTGAACGCCTTGCTGCCCGTGGTCGGGACCGTAACCGTCCGCACCCCAGTCGAGACGCCGAAATCGCCGCTCTGCGCAACCGCCACGTCAACGGAAAGGGCCGCATGCGGAGTCGGATCGGCGGTCACGGTGAACGCCGCATCGCCGCCCTCAGTGGCAGCACCACCAGCAGCGACGCTGATCTCGGGCACATCATCATCAGACACCGCAACCGTCGCTGAACCCGCCGACGACGAAACCGTATAGCCCGTACCGGTGTTCACCGTCGCAGTAACCGAGCCATCGGCCTCATCAACAGTGTCGTCGCCGGTCGCAACAGCCAGGGTGTAGCTGCCGCTGGTGGGGATGGTGACGGTGCGCAGCCCGGTCGTGACGCCGTAGTCGCCGCTCTGGGAGACCGACACCTCAACATCCAGATCAGCCCCAGGCACAGGACTGGCCGTCAACGTGAAGCTCGTGTCGCCACCCTCGCCGACCCCGCTGCCCGCAGCAATGCTGATCTCGGGTTCTGCGGGGCTGGTGCCGCAGTCTTCGATTGCCAACAGGGTGCGGGTGGTGCGCTCCCAGCGGCTGTTGATGTACTTGGCCTCTAGCGTTTTCGATTCCGCCGCGGTCATCATCTTGGTCTCGCCGGAGTCGATGCCGAGCGCGGCGAGCACGCGGTTCCAGCGCTTGACATGGTCGGGATGGCTTTGGGCGTCGCGCCAGCCTCGGACTTCTTCGACCGTGACGGCGTCTGTCGGGAGTTGGGGCACGCATTCTGTAAGGGGTTGGCTGAACACCCAGGGGCGGGCCTGTTTGATGGCGAGCTTGTTGGCTGAGGTGATCTTGAACTCGATTTCCATGGCGAAGTCGTCGCCGTCGGCGGGGCTGTAGAGCGTCTCGAAATGATCGTGGATGGCCTTGAGGCTGTTGCGCAACTGGATCATCTGCGCGTCGGTCATGAACAGCTTGTTGGCCGGGGCGAGGTTCGAGCGGGCCAGGACAGTGGCCGCTCCCGCGGAGTCCAACAGGAGCTCCTCGGGCAGCGAGTTCGCCTCGGGGTTGGTGACGAGGTCCTCGCCGAGTTGGGTGTTCACGTAGTAGTGGCCGTCGAGGCCGGTGACGGGGTCGAAGCTGACCGCCACGCCGTTGACTTTCTCGTCGGAGTAGCTGGGATGGACCAAGACACCCATCGCTGCTGTCGTATGGTCTACTCGATGAAAGTCACGTTCCAGGAACGCACGGTGATTCCATAGGCTTGCCCACACCGCCTTGATCGATTTGTCGATGCCGTCATCGACGGTCTCGTCGGGATCCTGAGTCTTGGAGTCGTACAAACCGGCGCCGTTGAAGTCGGGAAGGTCCTCGTTGTTGGTGCTCGACCGGTAGCGCAGCGACGTGCCCGCAGGGAACGAGTCGTGCATCGTTGTCAGCGCGGTGATGATCCAGGTCGGAGAGGCGGCATTTTTGATCGCCTTGCGCAAGTCGTCCAGCATCTCCTCCTGGATGTCAAGGTCGGTCCCGAACTTCGGGTGCGCCAGCATCTGAGTTACGGCTGACGCCAATGTCGTTCCGGCCGGCAGCGTGATCTTCTCCTCAGCCGGCGCCTTCTTCTTCCCCAGGACCGTTTCCTTGCCGAGGGTGGCCTGTTTCATGAACTCGTCGTAGAAATAGAACGGCACCGCGAACCCGTCCGGCGCGACCCCCGCAGCCAGCGTCGTGAGCCCGCTCAACTCGGCCACGTTCGCTGCTTTCACCCCGAACGCAGTCCAGTCCCCGAATTCGATGTCGTCCAGCGACGTGATCGCCTGGACGCTCAAATCCCGCTGGGGGACCTGCACGCTCGCAGGCCGCGACGCAGCGTGATACGCGTCCACCTCCGCCTTGGTCGCCGCCCGCAAAGTGAAACCGGTCGCGGTCGTGCGGTAATACACATAACTGTCCTCCAGGTCAGTCACCGCCTTGTCGGTGAGCGCGTCGCGGATGAACGCGTTCGGCGCCCCGTTCTGGATCGCCCGCAGATTAACATGCGACAACGGCGTCTGCGGCACCGTCGTGATAACCCCCGCCGCCCGCGGCAGATCGTTCGGCAACACCGACAAGATCGCTACATCACGAGGACCCGGCGACTCGCCCGGCTCGAATACCCCCAATATTCCGTAACCCTCAGCCTCGTTATACGCCACATAGTCAATATCAGGACGAATGTCACTGTCCTTAAGAATCCTTACCCTCGAAGCGTCATACAGCGACTTCTCCTGCTCGTACTTATTCTCAGCCTTAGAGCTGATGAAGGGGTAATAGGCAAGATTGTCCTTGAGAAACGGCATCGCAGCAGCCAGAGTCTCCTGCACCAGCGATACCTCGCGGAAATCAAAGGAATCGTACGGCTGAAACTCCCAACGGTAAACTCCCAAAGAACCGTCCGACGCAACAACATTAGGATGGTAGATCAAAACTCCCCTGGCCATGCCTCCCCAACAGCAGTCAACGACTTTTCCGAGTCCTACACTGCGAAACTTATAATCAAAGGTCCAGTGCCTCCGATAGCGATCGGTATCCTGGAACCAGAGTTTCGGGCTGTCCGAATAGACGTTGAGGATGGTGAACTTGACGTACTCCAAGTCTTTGAGCCAAACATCAATAAGGTTCTCTTGGCCCTGATATGACAGTTTCTCGAACGCCGCGTGGTCTTCAAACCCAACAGACCCGTGTTGCGCCGCGACAGGTAGGGCAGGGTTCGTCGGGTTCCGGTAACCGAAATTGTCGAGTTCGGTGATGTCGTCGGCACAGTCGCCGTCCACATCAGCCGGGTTCGATATGAGATACTTCTCCACCCGGTACTTGTCCGCGCTGAGCGGAGACAGACTGTCCGACAGCGAGGTGGTACCCGACTCTCCCCGCTTGATCAACACCGGAACGTCCAGCACCGTGTCAGACCCGCGGCCATGCTTCACATACAGCACGAAGTAGTCGTCTTCCGTCGACGACACCGTGATCGGCACCGAAGTGACTGCCACATCCGTCGGCGTCGGTGCAACCCAGCCGTCGTCGCAGGGCCCAAGCGTCGTCGCGCCAGCGACAGCAGGCACGAGCAAAGCCGCCAGACACGCCACACACACCAGCAGACCAACACGCCCCACCGACCGCATCGAACCACCTCCCGTCGTCAAGCTTCCGACTTCGACGAGCCCTCCGAGTCGCAATAACCGGACCCTTCAGTCCCGCCCGACCCAACCCTAATCCACAGCCGCGGCCCCTCGCCACGAAACTCGGCTACCTCCACCGGTCGCCGGCCCGCCGTTCAACGTCGTGCGCGGACGATGCTGCGCCGATTGTCGACAAAATCGTGGAGGACGTAGCTCCCCAGATCCTGGTTGGTCGTGAAGAAGGCGCGACCACCGTTCAATCTGGAGATCTCAGACACGAAACCGCGCAGATACGGAGTCACATCCAACACAAACGTATTGATGCGGATGTCCTCACGAGTACATTTCACCACTTCCGCCAACGTCAGATCGACCGTGGCCCGCGACGGCGGATAGTTGAAGTACGGCTGGCCTGAACTGGTGATATGCGCCGTCGGCTCACCGTCGGTGATCATGATGATCTGCTTGGTCCCGGTTTGTCGGGCGAGCATCTTGCGGGCGATCTGAAAGCTGTGCTGCATGTTGGTGCCGTAGACGTAGTCCCACGAGAGCTGCGGCAGAGTGCTCGCATTGAACTCTCGGGCCACCTCCGAGAACGACACCATGCCGAGGAAGTCACGGGGGTACTGGCCCGCGATCAACGAGTGCAGCGCCATCGTCACCTTCTTGGCCGGCAGGAAGTTGTCGCGCATCGCCATCGACATCGACACGTCGAGCATCAACACCGTCGCTGACCGAACCTGCTGCTCGGTCCGTTCGACCTCGAAGTCGTCGGGGTGGAGGCGCACCGGGACACCGCCGCCGGTGCGGGAGATCGAATTGCGCAACGTCTGCGGGATATCAAGATTGAAGGCGTCGCCGTACTCGTAGGGCTTCGTCTCATACTCACGTTCGTGACCCAGACCAACCTCCGACAGCGAATGCTGACCCATCATGTCTTCGGACATGCGCTTGAAGATCTCCTCCAGCGCACCATGGCCGATCTTGCGAATGGCCCGCGGTGTGAGTTCGTAGCGGCCCTCCGAATTCTCGATGAGCCCAGCCTCCTCCAACAGGCGTGCCAACTCCGCCATCCGTTCGAGGCTCTCGGCTGACTCCTCGCCGAGCAGGTCCCGCGCACGGTCAATGTCGACCTCCGCCAAGGCCCCGGGGTTGTTGGCACCACGCAGGAGATTGTCGAGCTGATCGATGTCGCCGAGCTCCCCCATCATCTCCATGGCAGAGGACATGTCGAGCGGGTCGGCGCCCTCGAAATCGTAGGACTGGTTCCATCCCATCTGCGGGAACTGGTCACGCAGATTGCCGGCGAGCTGGTCCATCTGCCAGCGCAGATCCATGTCCTCCATCAGCTGGTCGCTGAGTGCTTGAAGCTGCGCGCGCTGCTCTGGTGTCATCGAGTTCATCATCTGTTGAGCCTGAGCCATCCGCTGCGCCATCACCTCGAGCAGCTCATCGAGTGATCTCGGATTCTCCGGGAAGAAGTCGCCGAAACGCTCCATGAAGCCTTCGAAGTCGGGCACCTCGCCGTTGGCCCGCTGTTCGAGCATGCCGTTGAGCTCGGCCAGCATGTCCTTGAGGCGATCCATGTCCTGGGTTGACATGTCGTTGACGCCCTCGGCCATCTGGTCGAGCTGTTGCTGCATGAGCTGTTCACGCAGCCGGTCCATGAGTTCCTCGAACTGCTGTTGTGCCTGTTGACTCTCGAACTCGTAGCTCTGCAGGCCCCTGACCTTGCCTGCCAGGTCCGGCGGAAGCATGTCGAGTTCCATGTTCTTCATCGTCGCCGAGTCGCCGGCGAGTTCCGAACGCCGTTCGTCACCCGACGCGTCCGCCTGCTCGACCATGTCGCCCAGAGCACTGCGCTCGGTTTCGACCACTTCGTCGAGCGCGTCGGAGATCTCATCGAAGACGCCGCCGAGGTCGTGCTGATCGAGGATCTCGCGGCGCCGCTCGCGCAGTTGGTCGAGCATCTCGCGGATCCCTTTGAGGTTGCGTCCATCGCGGTCTGTCATTCCACCCTGCATGATCCGGCGCAGGGCGCTGTTGACGTCGCCGTGATACAGCAGGTCGTCGGCCAACTCGTCGAATAGGCGATCCGCGTCGAGTTCGAAGGCGCTCTGTGTGCCGTCCCACGCCGAGTAGCGGAAATGCGGTGGCTTGCGACGATTTCGGCGGCGTCGCCGACGGAAGACCATGGCGAAACCCTAACCCGTCGCGATACCTCCACACCCAGCCGCTGCTTGTTCGCTACCTGCCGTGATCTTGTTAACGTTGAATAATCCCACCGACAGGAGAAACTACAATGCCAATCGACCCCGACGCCGTCGGCAACACCAGCGACCCGACCGAATTCACCTGGTCCTCAAGCGACAGCCTGCTCTACGCCCTCGGGGTCGGCGCTGGAATGACCGACCCAACCGGCTTCGAGTTGGAGTTCACAACAGAGAACACCAAGGACGTACAACAACTAGCTCTGCCCACCCAGGTCGTGGTCATGGGCGCCGGCAAGATGCCGAAGTTCGGCGACTACAACCTTGCGGCACTGCTGCATGGTGAACAGGAGATCGAACTGCACCAGACCCTGCCGGCGGAGGGCTCAGCCATCGGCATCGGCAAGGTGGCGGCCATCTACGACAAGAGCAAGGCCGCTCTCGTTCGCCTCGAAACCACCGTCACCGACACCTCCGGGGCGCCACTGTGGACCAGCCGATCGGGGCTGTTCATCTCCGGTGAGGGCGGATGGGGCGGCGACCGCGGGCCGGCAAACGACTGGGCGCTTCCCGAACGCGATGCAGACACGGTCCTCGGTTACGACACCCGCACCGACCAAGCCCTGCTGTACCGCCTCAACGGCGACCGCAACCCGCTTCACAGCGATCCGTCCTTCGCGGCAATGGCGGGGTTCGACAAGCCGATCCTGCACGGCCTCTGCACCTTCGGTTTCACCGGGAGGGCGTTGCTGCACGGACGCTGCGGGGGCGACACCAGCCGGTTCGGGTCGATGGGCGGGCGCTTCAAGTCTCCGGTCATACCCGGCGAGCGTCTCGACGTCCACATGTGGGACGTGAACGGCCGCACCCTGTTCCAGACCCGTGTCGGCGACCGCGTCGTCTTCGACGCCGGCATCTTCACCACCCGCTGACACAACCGTGGACAGTCACCTGCAAGGCATCGACGAGATCGGCGACGCCACCGAACAGGCCAACCTCGACGACATTCGACGCCGAGCTCAGAAGTGTGAAATGACCGATGCAGATCTGTCGGTGACCGCATGGCGGGAATTCTGTGAGGTCATGGCCGACGCCGGAGAAATGGTGCTCGCGCCCGGCGTACCCGAACATCGCAACGTCCGGGCCGAGGGAATTCGAACACTGAGCCGATATCTCACGTTCGCATTGGAACGGTGCCTGGAACGGGGTGACCCGACCCGACCTGCTTTCGTGGATGTACAGACCCCGATTCGAAAGTACATGGGCGACAACCCTGATCAGACCTATTTTTCTGCCGTGGTAAGCGGCGACCGCTCCTATCGCATCAGAGCTTCCGCAGCGGACACAGTGGCAGTTGAGATCGGCGTGTACGCCGGGGATTTCGGCTCCAACAGCGAGGGCAGACGGCTGGTCAGCGCGGTGGAGGACACCGCCCTGCAACTCAACGCCGACGGCACATACGAACTGCTGTTGACCCCCGACCCGGACCGCGGTGACCCCAATCAACTGCGACTGGACCCCGATTCCTCCTCGGTGCTGATCCGAACGTACTTCACCGACCCACAGGTCCGGCTGGCGCACCCCCTACCGACGATTGAAGCCGTTGCGGCGCCCGAGCCCGCACCAATGCTCACCCCCGAGCACCTGAAGCAGAAACTGGAACTGGCCGCGCTGCATGCCGTCGGATCGTTCCGGTGGTGGGGGCAGTTCGCATCTCAGGGGCATCAATTCGCGCCCGTCAACACCTTCGCCCCCCTACCGGACGACGGCGACATGCACACGCCCGAGAATGTGCGCTACTTCTCAGGCGACTGGCGGCTTGGTCCCGACGAAGCACTGGTGATCGACTTCGACCCTTCAGCCGGCGCCGACTACTGGGGAGTCGTGCTGATCACCCACTGGGGAGAGACCGTCGACTGGCTGACCCGCCCGACGGTCATCAACCACGAGACCGCAGCGCGACGCGAAGACGGATCGGTGCGTGTCGTAGTCGCACACGAAGATCCCGATGTCCCCAACTGGCTTGACACCGCTGGGCATCCAAAGGGATCGCTGAGCCTGCGCTGGTTCCGCTCCAACGCCCCGGTTCCCACGGCGGAGTCCCAAGTAGTGGCTTTAGACCAAGTTGCCACGCTCGACTAGCGAACGCATCTCTTCGATCTCCCGGCGGCGGTGACAGCCGTCGAGATGGTCGTTGACGATGCCGGCTGCCTGCATCAGGGCGTAGCAGGTGGTCGGTCCGACGAAGCGCCAGCCCAGTTTCTTGAGCGCCCTGCTCATCGCCGTCGACTCGGCCGTGGTCGCCATGTCTGCCACCGCAGCGTGATCGATCTGCGCCGGCCGGGCCGCGGGTTCGGGCTCGAAACTCCAGAAGAACGCGGCCAGGCTCCCATGCGCCTCCACCGTGTCGATAGCCGCGCGGGCGTTGTTGATCGTCGCTTCGATCTTGCCCCGGTGCCGAACGATTCCCGCATCGCCGAGCAGTCGATCCACATCACCCGCACCGAAACTGGCCACCTGCTCGAAGTCGAAGCCACTGAAGGCGGCTCGGAAGTGGGTCCGCTTGCGGAGGATCGTCAACCAGGAGAGGCCCGATTGGAAACCCTCCAGACACATCTTCTCGTAGAGCCGAACATCATCGAAGACCGGCACGCCCCATTCCCGGTCGTGATACGCCGCGTAGTCGTCGTGTCCTTCACCCCACCAGCAAGCCAGTGGTCCATCCTCCCGCTGCGCCAAACCCGCCGGCGGTCCCTCGTCACCCTCAGCAGCACTCACCGCGAAACTCTCAGCCGCGGCCGCGGAACTGGGACTTGGTGCCCCCTCCGTCCTTGTTCAGACGCTTCATGAGATGGAGGCCCTCAAGAATCAACTCCGTGGCGCTGGCGACCAGAGCCGGCGATTCGGCTTGGCTCTCGTCTGCCAACAGAGCCTGAACCGGTGCAACGAACGCCGGGACCTGCTCAAGCATCGCTGCATACGCCTCGTCGGTCACGTCCTCGCCGGTATCGACCACGAGGTCACCCTCAAACGCCTCGACCACCCCGAGATGGGTGTCGGGCGGCACCCGCTGCTTGAACACTGCAAGAACCGCGGCACGCACCAGGTTGTTGAGGATCTCCCCGTCACGCCCCTCATCGAGAGTCTCCATCTCGACCTTCCCCGCGGTGGAGGCCGGTAGCGCCTCAAGGTCGACGATGCGCGGCACCACATGGCTGCCACCGGCCCGCAGGGTGCGTCGCACCGCGTTGGCGACCATGACCTCCTCGTTGGCGATCGACAGCCGTACCGACACGCCCGAACGTTGCGAGATGTGCTGGCTGGCCCGTGCCGCGTGGGTCAACGTCGCCACGATCCCGCTCATGAACGACGGCACCGACACCTCGACGTCGCCAGTGAATGCGACGTCGGCCTCCTGTTCGACGATCGCCATCTCAGTGTCGACGTCGAGGGGGTAATGGGTGCGAATCTGGGATCCGAACCGGTCCTTGAGCGGGGTGATGATCCGGCCGCGGTTGGTGTAGTCCTCCGGGTTCGCCGACGCCACCAGCACCACGTCGAGCGGCAGCCTCACCTTGTGGCCCCGAATCTGCACGTCACGTTCCTCCAACACGTTGAGCAGACCGACCTGGATGCGCTCCGCCAGGTCGGGGAGTTCATTCATCGCGAAGATGCCGCGGTTGGTACGCGGCACCAGGCCGTAGTGGATCGTCAGCTCATCGGAGAGATAACGACCCTCTGCCACGCGGATCGGATCGACCTCACCGATCAGGTCGGCGATGGAGGTGTCCGGTGTGGCAAGTTTCTCCCCCAGCCGATCATCACGATGAACCCATGAGATCGCGGTTTCGTCGCCGTGTTCTGCGATCAGATCACGGGCGTAGCGTGAGATCGGGTTGTACGGGTCGTCGTTGATCTCGGATCCCGCAACAATCGGCATCCACTCGTCGAGCAGGCTGGTGAGGCTGCGGATCATGCGTGTCTTGGCCTGCCCCCGTTCACCCAGGAAGATGATGTCATGACCCGCGATCAGGGCGTTCTCGAGCTGCGGGTTGACGGTGTTGTCATAACCCAGCACTCCACTGAACAGCGGCTCGGAACCGCGGATGCGCTCAATGGTGTTGTTGCGCAGTTCCTGGTGGACGGGAACCGACTCCCATCCACTGGCACGAAGCGCCCCCAGCGTCTCTGGTCTCACAGTCTCGGATCTTGCCATGCCCGAACCCTACACCGGCGTTCTGGCGGTGCCATCAGTCGGAAACCGGCGCCCCGCACCGCCACAACGACCCACAGGTACGCTCCACGGGATGGAACTGACCGGCCAGTGGCGTGCCACTACCGCCAACGACGAGATGCGCCGGACGTTCAACCAGCCCGAACTCGACGATCGCAACTGGTCGGAGATCGAAGTTCCGGGGCACTGGTCCAGCCATCCGGAGTTCGCGCAGGCCCATGCGGTGCTGCACCGGACCCGGTTCGAGCTTGAGACACCAGATTTTGAACGCCGCTGCTGGCTGTGGCTCGACGGCGTCTGTCAACAGGGCGACGTCTGGCTCAACGGCCGCTACGTCGGCACCACCGACGGCTACTTCATCCCCCACGGATTCGACATCACCCAACACCTTGGGGATCGCAGCGACCACCTGCTGGCCGTGGACGTGACCTGTGCTCCCGACAACCCCGACGCTGCACGCAAATCGTTGTTGGGTGCGCTCGTCGACCCGGAACTGTCCGGGGCCGCGAACGAGAACCCCGGTGGAATCTGGCGGCCGGTCCGCATTCGGGAGACCGGCACCACCGCAGTGCGGTACTGGCGCACGGTCTGCCTCAATGCCGACGCGGACCGAGCGACTCTCGCAATGCGGTGTGTGTTCGACACCCCGGTTGCTGGGCCGGTGGTGTTGCGAACCCGGGTGGCGGGCCACGACCATGAACTCTCCCATCCCGCGGCCGCAGGCGAGAACCGGGTCGAGTGGACAGTCGAGGTGCCCGAACCGGATCTGTGGTGGCCTCATTCACTCGGCGAACAGCCGCTGCACGACCTGCGCTGCGAGGTGGTGGTCGACGGCTGTGTCTCCGACTCGTTCGAGACTCGAGTCGGTTTCCGTTCGGTGCGGATGCGCAACTGGATCCTGCATGTCAACGGGGAGCGCCTCTTCGTCAAGGGCATCGGCATGCTTCCGACCTCGGCCCGGCCCGGCGACGCCAGCGCCGGCGAGGTAGCGGCCGACGTGCTCGCGGCGAAACAGGCCGGTCTGGACATGATCCGGGTGATAACCCACATCGCCCGGCCCGAGGTCTACGAGACCGCCGACGAGACCGGCATGCTGTTGTGGCAGGACCTGCCGCTGCGGGGACAGATGGCACGCGGGGTCCGGAACCAGGCGACGCGGCAGGCCCGGGAGGCGGTCGACCTGTTGGGTCATCATCCGTCGGTTGCAGTCTGGTGCGCCCACGACGAACCGTTCAACAAGCCAGACACGCCCTCCCCGACGCCGCCGCTGCTCGGCCAGCAGACCCCCTCATGGAACCGCACCGTTCTGGACCGTTCAGTTCGCCGTGTGCTCGGCCGCACCGACGGTTCCCGCCCGGTCGTGGCGCACACCGCTGTGCCACCCGCCTTTCCCGACTTCGACGGCACCACCAGCCATCTCTGGTTCGGATGGCATCACGGCAGGGCCGCCGACCTAGCCGCGGCCGTAGCCCGGATCCCGCGGATGGCCCGCTTCGTCACCGCCTTCGGAGCCGCCACTGTTGAACCCGACAACCCGCATCTGCGGGACTCTGTGTGGCCGGCGCTGGACTGGGAACAGATCGCCGAGTCGATCGGCGCTCCCGCCGAGTCACTGGTGCACCTCGTTGCACCCGAACATGCGACAGATGCAGCCGACTGGGCCAAGCGCACCGGTTTCGCCCAAGCCGAGGTCATCAAGACCTCGATTGAGTTGCTGCGTCGACTGAAATACCAGCCAACTGGCGGGTTCTCACTGTTCTACCTCGCTGACGCCGCACACGCCGGAGGGTTCGGGGTGCTCAACCGCAGCCGCAGCCCCAAGCCGGGCTGGCAGACACTGGCCGATGCCTGCCGTCCCGTCATCGTGGTCGCAGATCCTATGGGTGCCGTGCTCGCCCCCGGTGACGGAATCGACCTGGCCGTACACGTCGTGTCCGACGAGCGCACCCCCATTCCCGATGCTCAAGTGCGGGCAACGGTACGGGCCAACATCACCGGCGGCGGATCAGCGACCATCTCAGAACAGACTTGGAGCGGAACGATCCCCCAAGACGCATGCTCGCTGATCGGCAGAGTCAAGGCCGCCGTGCCGGGACCAGCAAACGAACTTGTCGTCAATCTCAAATTGACCGCGGAACAACTGACCGTCACCAACGAATACCGCACTCCAGTCCACAACCTGGCCGTATGAATTATCGGTTCGGTCGTCGAATCGGTTAGCCCCCACATTTACGCGCAGGCTCATTTTCAAATCGAAGCGCGTGTATGAGCAAACCGACTACCGCAAGCAAAGTAACAATACTCGGGATTATCCAAATAGCGGGAGCAGATTCATCTAAGGTGAAATAGGCAACCGCCCAGGTGGCCTGTGTGATAGTCAGGACTAGCGCCACACCATTAAGGATTCTCCACCATCCGGAGAGCGAACTTCGTATCGTCGAATAAGTTAACAAAGGGATCGTTATCGGTGCTGCAAATACCGCACCGCCAAATGATAACAATAGGAATAATGAAGCACCCGTTACGATTTTATACATATGTTGTTGTAAGCATATCATTGCGGTACGATATCCTCTTGTTGATCAGCAGCGACTAACTCTACGGATTCTCTAAGTCGATCAAACTCAACTGATTCTAACCCATAATTGGCTCTTCGCGTTTCAGGGTGGGGTGAGGGTGTCGAGTAGCGCCCAGTTGGGTTTTCCGGCGTACCGTCGCTACGCAACCCACAACCTGGTTCGGCGGGGCCTTCGATCACGTCATTGGTGGAGTCTGACCGATTTCACTGCTTCCAGTTGTTGTTGCCCCAGCAGGTGACCGTGCCGTCGGCACGGATCCCGCAGTTGTGGGACCAGCCGGAACTGACGGCCTCGAAGCGTCCGACCGGAGTGTCCGTCTGGGCCCAGTTGTTGTAACCCCAGCAGATGGCTGCACCATCGGTACGAACCCCGCAACTGTGCAGATTTCCGGCATCAACGGCTTTGAACGTTCCCGCAGGCGCGTCGGACTGGCCGAAGCTGTCGGCGCCCCAGCAAGCGATCGTGTCGTCGGCGCGGACCCCGCAGCTGTGCCTCACACCAGCGCTGACCGCCTTGAAAGCCCCCTCAGGCGCGTCAGTCTGGCCACGATCGCTGAGACCCCAGCAGATGATCGAGCCGTCTACCCGGATCCCGCAGCTGTAGTTGAAGCCGTTCGTGAGGGCTCTGAACGTTCCAGTCGGCGCTTCCGTCTGACCGAAGCTGTTGGTACCCCGGCAGACGACCGCGTCATCGGCGCGTATCAGACAAGTATGGTTCCAGGCAGTGCTGACAGCCTTGTAGCTCCCGGACAGCGCTCCATCCCCGCCCAGCCAGTGGTTGCCCCAGCAGACGACCGAATCATCGACTCGAATCCCGCAACTTTGGGCACCGCCCGCGCTGACCGCCTTGAAAGCTCCCTCAGGCGCGTCAGTCTGGCCACGATCGTTGAGACCCCAGCAGGTGATTGTGTCGTCGGCGCGTATCGCACAACTGTGCCTGTCAGCGGCGCTGACAGCCTCGAAATTCCCAGGTGGCGCACTGTCGGGTTCTGGGGTGTCCAGTCGCCTGCCCCAGTCGTGGGAACCCCAGCAGGCGATCGTATCGTCGGCGCGAACCCCGCAGCTGTGGCCCCAGCCGGTGCTCACGGCTTTGAACTCGCCGGTCGGCGGGTGCATCTGTCCGGAAAAGTTGTCGTTGCCCCAGCAGGTGACCGTACCGTCGGTGCGCAGTCCGCAACTATGTTCGAAACCGGTCGTGACGGCTTTGAACATGCCGGCCGGCGCGTCGGTCTGCCCGGAGTTGTTCTTTCCCCAGCAGGCGACCGTGCCGTCGACCCGGACCCCGCAGTTGTGATACCAGCTGGAACTGACCGTTTGGAACGCGCCGGTCGGCGCATCAGTCTGGCCAGTCTCGTTGTCGCCCCAACAGGCGACCGTGCCGTCGACCCGGACCCCGCAGTTGTGAAAGAGGCTCGAGCTGACAGCTTTGAAAGCCCCGACAGGCGCTTCCGCCAGACCGGAGTCGTTGATACCCCGGCAGACGACCGCGTCATCGGCGCGTATCAGACAAGTATGGTTCGCGGCAGTGCTGACAGCCTTGTAGTCCCCGGACAGCGCTCCATCCCCGCCCAGCCGATGCCGTCCCCAGCAGATGACCGAGTCATCGACTCGCACCCCGCAACTTTGGGCGCCGCCAGCGCTGACAGCCTTGAAAGCCCCGTCAGGTGCGTTGGTCTGCCCAGCGTCGTTGTAGCCCCAGCAGGTGATGGTGTCGTCGGCTCGTATCGCACAACTGTGCCAGTCAGCGGCGCTGACAGCTTTGAAAGTCGTCTGCGTGTCCTCGACTCTCTCAGTCGCGGGGCCGCAGTCTGGACTCGAGACGTCGACGGTAACGTCGGGCCTGTTCTGGGAGCGGTACAGAAACGTGATCATCTGGGCTCGAGTCAACGGATTGTCAGGAGCGAACGTCGAAACCGATGTACCGGTCGTGATGCCGGCGTCTGCCGCCCACGACACACCGTCTTGCTGCCAAGCCGCCACAACATCCACAAACCTGTGCGGAGGCGCCGCAGGCTCCCCGAAGAGGCGATGCAGGAACACCGCCATCTGAGCACGGGTCAACGAATCATCAGGAGAGAACGTGGTAGCAGAAGTGCCTTTGGTGATGCCAAGGTGGGCCATCCACGAAACCGCATCGTTTTGGGACGTGTCCACCACATCGGTGAACGAATGAGGGTCTGCGACAACCGGTGTGCCCACCATGTTGTAGATCCAGACCGCGGCCTCGCCACGGGACACCGGTGCCTCAGGCATGAAACAAGTACCAGCGATATCAGCGATCCCTCCGTCGGTCGACCACTGCACCGCTTCGGTGTACCACGAGCCGTCGGGCACATCTCCGTATCCCGCAACCGCTCCCGCAGGTGTAGCCGAAGCCAACAACGCCGAAGCCGCCAACAACGTCAGAACCAGAACCGGAAAGCCACCACGAACCTTCAACATCGAGCTACCTCCGAGAGCGGGCGACTATCACAAGCGGCAACGGTAACAGGTCTGGCTCTTCTCGCTTCCCGTTGCTTGATGGTCGATCCCAGTTAGCTAGGGACCCGATAGACAGATACCGTTCCACGCAAGCGAAGCGACCCGAAAGCAACATTCATGGCGCAGACCTCCACGCGGCAAACCCAGAGCCAACACGAGGTCGCGCCCGTCCATCGACGACCGAAGCAGCTTCCTTGGCCTCTGAACCTCTACCAGTCCGCGATCGGCAAGAAGTACGCGATGGCGATCTCGGGGATCGGTCTGCTCGGTTTCGTCGTCGTCCACATGATCGGCAACCTGCACCTCTACGAGGGCCCGGTGCAGGTACACGAGTACGGTGAGGCCCTTCGTGATCTCGGCGGACACCTGGCCCCCCGCACCTTCCTGTTGTGGGTGATGCGCCTCGGACTCATCGCCATGTTCGCGATCCACATCCACAGCGCCTACTCACTCAGCCGCATGAGCCTGAAAGCCGACGATTCATACTCCGGCAAGCGCAACTACACCGCTGCGAATTTCGCCAGCCGCACGATGCGCTGGACCGGCCCGATCGTGCTGCTCTACCTGCTGTTCCACCTCGCCGACCTCACCTGGGGCTGGTGGCTCGGCGACGATTACGTGCGCGGCGACATCTACCACAATGTGGTCGAATCGATGAGTTCTCTGCCAGTCGCGATCATCTATATCGTCGCCAACGTTGCGCTGGCAGTCCACATCTTCCACGGCACATGGTCGATGTTCCAGACCCTGGGGATCAACAACCCCAAGTTCAACGATCTGCGCCGCGGCATCGCCGGAACCCTCGCCGCGGTGATCCTGATCGGGAACCTGAGCTTCCCGATCGCCGTTCAAGCGGGCCTGCTCAACGAAGACAACCGCTCCGTCCCAGTCGGAGAGTTCAACCCCGATTCACACACCAACGAGGGGTCCTGATGGTCGTACTTGACGCAAAGATCCCCGACGGGCCGATCGCCGAGAAGTGGGACAACCACAAGTTCTCGGTGAAGCTGGTCAACCCCGCCAACAAACGCAAATTCGACATCATCGTCGTTGGCACCGGACTTGCCGGGGCGTCCGCGGCGGCCTCGCTCGCCGAACTCGGCTACAACGTCAAAGCGTTCACCTTCCACGACTCGCCGCGCCGGGCCCACTCGATCGCCGCTCAAGGCGGCATCAACGCCGCCAAGAACTACCGCAACGACGGCGACTCGGTGTACCGCCTCTTCTATGACACCGTGAAGGGCGGCGACTACCGCTCGCGGGAGGCCAACGTCTACCGCCTGGCGCAGGTGTCGGTCGACATCATCGACCAGTGCGCCGCCCAAGGAGTGCCCTTCGCCCGCGAGTACGGAGGCCTGCTCGCCAACCGGTCTTTCGGAGGCGCTCAAGTCAGCCGCACCTTCTACGCCCGGGGACAGACCGGTCAGCAACTGCTGCTCGGCGCCTACCAGGCGCTGGCAGCTCAGATCAAGGCCGGGAAGGTCACGCTGTACAACCGCTCCGACATGCTCGACGTCGTCGTCAAAGACGGCCAAGCATGCGGAATCATCACCCGCGACATGCTCACCGGCGAAGTCCAGGCACACAGCGCCCACGCGGTTGTTCTGGCTACCGGCGGCTACGGCAACGTCTACTACCTGTCGACCAATGCCATGGCCTGCAACGTGACCGCGGCGTGGCGGGCGCACCGCAAGGGAGCGCTGTTCGCCAACCCCTGCTACACGCAGATCCACCCGACCTGCATCCCTGCCAGCGACGAGTTCCAGTCGAAGCTCACCCTGATGTCGGAGTCGTTGCGCAACGACGGGCGGATCTGGGTGCCGCGCCTCCTCGACGACACCCGGTCCGCTGCGGACATCCCCGAGGCAGAGCGCTACTACTACCTCGAAGAGAAGTATCCGTCGTTCGGCAACCTCGTGCCCCGCGACGTGGCGAGCCGCAACGCCAAGACTGTGGTCGATGAGGGCCGCGGGGTCGGCCCCCTCAAGAACGGGGTCTACCTCGACTTCGCTGCAGCGATCGGTCGTGACGGGGTCGAAGCGGTGCGGGAACGCTACGGCAACCTCTTCGACATGTACGAGCGCATCACCGGCGAGGACCCCTACAGCCTGCCCATGCGCATCTACCCGGCCACCCACTACACGATGGGCGGACTCTGGGTGGACTACAACCTGATGACCACCGTGCCGGGGCTCTACTGCCTCGGCGAGGCGAACTTCTCTGACCACGGTGCCAACCGGCTGGGCGCCTCAGCGCTGATGCAGGGACTCGCAGACGGCTATTTCGTGCTGCCGTACACGATCGGCGACCATCTCGCCCCCCAGCTCGGTGACGCCCCGGTTCCCACGACAGACCCTGTCTTCGCCGAGGCACTCACCGAGGTGGACGATCGAACCAGGGGCTGGACCCAGGTCAAAGGCACCCGTTCCGTTGAGCACTACCACCGTGAGCTCGGCAAGATCGTCTGGGAGTACTGCGGGATGGCCCGCAACAAGACTGGCCTGACCAAGGCGCTGTCTGAGATTCCGGCGCTGCGCGAGGAGTTTCGCCGCAACGTCAAGGTGCTGGGCAGTCCCGACGGGGTGAACCAGCAGCTTGAGAAGGTCAACCGGGTCGACGACTTCATGGAGTTCGCAGAACTCAAGGCCCGTGATGCGTTGCACCGCGCCGAGAGCTGCGGCGGCCACTTCCGCGAGGAGTCGCAGACCCCCGAAGGCGAAGCGTTACGCGACGACGAGAACTTCGCCTACGTCGCTGCCTGGGAATGGCAGGGGCCCGATGCCGATCCGGCGTTGCACAAGGAGCATCTCGCCTTCGAGAACGTCCAACTGACCCAGCGCAGCTACAAGTAGGGGCAAAGAGATGAGCACGCAGGAAATCAGCAGTACCTCCGAGACCAGGATGCTGAACCTCAAGCTGAGGATCTGGCGCCAGGACGGACCGCACGCCGAAGGGTCGTTCCTCGACGTTGACGCCGACCAGATCCCCACCGACGCCTCGTTCCTGGAGATGCTCGACATGGTCAACGAGCGGTTGATCGAGGACGACGTCGAGCCCATCACCTTCCCTCACGACTGCCGGGAGGGGATCTGCGGAACCTGTGGCGTGATGATCAACGGTCAAGCCCACGGACCAGAGAAGGCCACCGCCACCTGCCAGCTGCACATGCGCAAGTTCAGCGACGGCGACCAGATCGTGATCGAGCCGTGGCGCGCCGCCGCCTTCCCGGTGCTGAAGGACCTCATGGTCGACCGCCGGGTCTTCGACCGGATCATCGAAGCGGGCGGGTACATCTCCGCCCCCACCGGCACGCCACAGGACGCCAACGAGATGCCGGTCCCAAAAGAGGTTGCTGACACAGCGATGGACGCCGCAGCCTGCATCGGTTGCGGTGCCTGCGTGGCTGCTTGTCCCAACTCTGCGGCCCAACTGTTCACCGCGGCCAAACTCGCCCACCTCAACGTGCTGCCGCAGGGCCAACCCGAGCGATGGAAGCGCACCGAGGCGATGGTCGAGACGATGGAGGACTACTTCGGTTCCTGCACCAACCACGGTGAGTGCCATGAGGCATGCCCCAAAGAGATCCCCCTCGACTTCATTGCCTTCATGAACCGCGACTACATCAAGTCGAAGAGCAAGAACCGCAGTCTCGCCAGTCAATAGCTCCGGTTCGCCGATCCACGCTCTGGTGCAGCGCGGCCGCGTCGCTGTCGGTATTGCTTGACGTGTCTGTCCATCTGTGGAACAGTGACCAGTGTCACACCTCGGTAGATAGGTTGATTCCGCTCGGTTGAGGCGAACGCCTCAACCCCTCAACTGCTCTGCCTGTGACGGAAGGGAGGAAGCGCACGACGAAAGCAGGTATTCGGACAGGAATTCGAAAATGGCCGATACCCCTGCACTCTTCTTGCCATACGAACCCACGTTGCACCGTGGACGGGACCGCTCCCACAAGCTTCTCGCGCCCGATGCGCCCAAGAGGCGACCGGAGAAGCGCTTAGAGAGAAGATCCCAAAGGCCGCAGCAACGTGACGAGGACCTCTCTCGAACAGGTGGGGTGTCCCTGACGGGACACCCCACCTGTAGTTTTATCTCCCAGCCTGGCAGAGCGCCCGCCCGCGGGTAGCTTTGCCGACGTGCCTGCAGTGACTGCGACATGACAGCCGACAAGGCAGAGTCCCCGGGTGGCGCGGTCCGCCGATACGGAAGGTTCCTCGGATGCGGGCTGTTGATGGGCGCTGCCGATATCGTCCCCGGCGTTTCCGGGGGGACCATCGCTCTGGTGCTGGGGATCTACCAGCGCCTGATCCATGCCGTCCGCAACGCCGCAAAGACCCTCTTTATCGTCACAAAGGGCGACCTGAGGCGAGCTTCGGCCAGCTTTCGATCACTCGATTTCGGCTTTCTCGTCCCACTGGGAATCGGCATCGTTGTGGCCGTCGGATCGTTGGCCAGCGTGATCGAGACGCAGCTTCACGACAACCCTGAAGAAATGGCGGGGCTCTTCTTCGGACTGATCGCCGCCTCGATTGTCGTTTCACTAAGACTCATCAGCCGACCAACCGCAGTCCATTACGGGATGATGGCCACAGTCGGGGCAGTCCTGTTCGTGGTGCTCGGCTATCAGTCCGGGCCGGTGTCCGACCCCGCTCCGATCATCCTGGTCGGCTCGGGCGCGCTTGCCATATGCGCCATGATCCTCCCGGGCATCTCCGGTTCGTTCATTCTGTTGATGATCGGCATGTACAGCGCCGTCATCGGCGCGGTCAGTGACCGTATTTTCGCTGACATCGTCTTCGTCGGGTTGGGTGCCGCGATCGGCCTTGCCCTGTTCTCGTCGGCACTCGGCTGGGTCATGGACAGGCACGGCGACCCGCTCACCGCAGCCATGATCGGGCTGATGCTCGGTTCGTTGAGAGTGTTGTGGCCCTGGCCCAACGGGGTGGGCGTGATCTCGCAGCGACATGCCGACGTCATCGACGGCACGGGGTTGGCTTGGCCCGCATCGGACGATCTGCTGACACCGCTGATCCTTGCGGTGTTGGCCTTCGCCGTGGTGATCGGCTTGGCGAAGGCAAGTGAAACCCTTGCTGCGAGGGAACACAATTGATCGCGGCACAGTTGATCCCAGCACGCTGGGTTCTGCCACGCCCTATCCTGGCTCTGATGAACACGAGGTTCGGATCCGGGTGACATGAGCACGGTCGCGTCTGCACAGTGGATCGCGCAACGCCAACGCAAGGTTGCCGAACACGAGTTCAGTGCCGAGTTGACACTGACGATCGAGCAGCGGATAACCGGCGATCTCGAAGATGTCTGGCATGTGGAGATCGACGCAGGCCAGGTGACCTTTCGCAGCGGTCCACACCCGAACCCCACCCTGACCCTGACCGCCTCTCAATCCACGACCGAGGCAATCCGCAACGGCAGGCAGTCTGCGCAGCGGGCGTTTCTAGACGGTGAACTGAAAGTCGGCGGCGATATCACCGCGCTGCTCGACAGCCACATCCAACTGGAGAGGTTGGCCGCACTGCTGACGGCACCTATTTGAGGAATCTGCTGGTTGTGTTGTCGGCGAGGATCTTGCCGCCTGTCTGGCACGTCGGACAGTAGGCCACCGTGTAGCGCCGATACTCGACAGAGCGCACCAGGTCGTCACAGGTGCTGCACGGCGACCCGACCCGATGGTGGACCTCACTGGGTCGATCCGCCGAACGGCCGATGTCGTCGAGCGTCCGCTCGAAGGCAAGGTGCCGGTCGATCACCGAGACAGTCTCCCGGTGGAACCGGTCGACCTCGTCGTCGCTCAACTTTGTGGTCATGGCGAACGGCGAGAGTCTCGCGGCATGCAGAATCTCGTTGGAGAGCAGACGTCCTACGCCTGCGATCCGTCGCTGATCCCGCAAGAATCCGTGGACTCGGGTGTTGTCGGATGCGAGGGCCGAAACGAAGTCCGCGCGGCTGACGTCCCGTGCCTCAACTCCGAGATAACCGACCGGCTCCTGGATGGTCGGGTCCCCTGTCACCAGCCAGACGCCCGCTTTGTGCTCGGTACCGGCTTCGGTCATCAGCATGGCCCGACCGTCGACGAAGACCCAACGGGCCATTCCCGAACGCGGATTCCGTGCCTGTCTCGGGTCAGGTCGGAGGCGGCCCCCCTGCATCAGGTGGAGCACGAAAGTGAAATCGCCGAAGTGCAGGAACAGGTACTTGCCACGGCTCGCCGTGGCGGTCAATTCATGGCCGTAGACCTCTCGGGGAGACGGTGCATAGGTCTTGAGCGCACTCATGTGAAGCGGAACGAAAGCGCTCAGTTCCGCACCCGCAAACTCGCGGGCGAGGCGCTCGGCATGAGCCACGATCTCGGGCAACTCCGGCATATACCAATCCCCAGGCCCTCTAGGAACCCGACTGCTGATCGCTTCGACGCAGACCAGGAAGCCGCCAATGCGCAACGCGGCGTTCCGGATCGGCTTCGGGCTCATCCAGCCCCGGACGAGACATGTTCACGACGTCAACCTGGCCCTCGTACAGCTCACCGGACTCAGCCGCTCCGCTCCAAACAACCCTCTGCGGGAAGGCGATCGTGATCGACTCCGCCGCGAAAGCTTGATGGATCGCAAGCACGAGATCATGGCGGGCAGCACGCTCCGAAGGAACGTCGCTCCCATGCCAGTACAGAACGATGAAACCGATGCTGGAATCACCGAAACCCTCCAAGAACACCTCCGGCTCCGGATCCAGCAGCACACGAGGAACCCTCTCCAGCGCATCGTAGATCACACCGGTGGCGTGCTGAAGGTCGGTGTCGTATGCCACGCCCACGGCCAACTCGCTGCGCCGCACCGGATCCCGGGTCAGGTTGACGATGGTGGCATTGGCGACATTGGCGTTCGGAACCCGGATGTGTCTCCCGTCGCGAGTCTTGACTTGGGTGGTGAGCGAGTCGATGTCCTCCACGGTCCCGATGTAGCCGTCGAGCTCTACGGTGTCGCCCACCGTGTAGGGCCTGCGGGTCTGCAACAGCAGCGACGACACGAAGTTGCCGACCACACCCTGGAGCGCCAGCGCCAGAACCAGACCTCCGAGCCCCAGAGCGCCGAGCAGCGGACCCACCCGCACCCCGAGGCTCGTCAGCGCATACGACAACCCGACAAGAAACACCGCATAGGCCGAGAGCCGCCCGGTGATGATCGCCGCGAAACCAGGCCCGAGGCCGCGCGAAACGACTCTGCGCAGCACTCTGGAGACGACCACAGCCAACAACACCGAGCCGACGAGCACCGCTGCTGCCCTGATCCAGTCCCCGCCGGTCAGGGGGTCGTCCAGCAGCGCGGCGCTGTCGGACTGGGCCAGCACAGCCACGAACCAGGTCATTGGCGATCAAGTCTGCCATAGGCGGCCGCGACGGTCCAGAGCCCGCCGGTCCCGGATCAGGTTCAGTTTCGCCTCAGATCAGCCCGAGCTCGCGCACTGTTTCACGTTCCTCGGCCAGCTCAGCGACCGACGCATCGATACGGCTCCGCGAGAACTCGTTGATTTCCAGTCCAGCGACCACCGAATACTCACCGCCTGCACAGGTAACGGGGAACGACGACATCAAACCCTCTGCAACGCCGTAGGAGCCGTCGGAGGCGATCGCCATCGAGACCCAGTCCCCGTCGGCAATTCCCAGAATCCAGTCGTGGACATGGTCCACCGCGGCCGAAGCCGCCGAAGCCGCCGAAGACAACCCGCGCGCCTCGATGATGGCCGCCCCGCGCTGTTGCACGGTGGGAATGAAAGTGTCTGCCAGCCAGGCCTGATCCCCGATCGCCGAGGCCGCATTGGACCCGTTGACCGTGCAGTGGAACACGTCGGGATACTGGGTCGCAGAGTGGTTGCCCCAGATCGTCATCCTCTTGATGTCGTTCACCGACGCATCGAGCCTGTTCGCCAACTGAGCCATCGCCCGGTTGTGGTCCAAGCGGGTCATGGCGGTGAACCGATCGTCGGGAACGTCCGGCGCGTTGTTCATCGCGATGAGCGCGTTGGTGTTGGCCGGGTTGCCGACGACCAGCACTCTCACGTCGTCAGCTGCATTGTTGTTGATCGCCTTGCCCTGCACCGTGAAGATCGCCCCGTTGGCTTCGAGCAGGTCCTTGCGTTCCATGCCTTTGGAGCGCGGCCGGGAACCCACCAGCAGTGCAATGTTGGCCCCTTCGAATGCGATGTTCGGATTGTCTGACTGGGTGATACCGGCGAGCAGTGGAAAAGCTCCGTCATCGAGTTCCATCGCCACCCCCTCGAGCGCGTTCATCGCGGGCGGGATTTCAAGCAGTTGCAGGACTACCGGCTGGTCCGGCCCCAGCATGGAACCGCTGGCGATTCGGAACAGGAGGCTGTATCCGATCTGACCGGCGGCTCCGCTTACAGCAACGCGAACAGGATCATTCATTGGCATCCTCATTCATGAGCAACGTGGGGTATCCAAAATGCGGAGAATTGGCGCACCGCGCTGAACGCTAGCAGCGAGACCACCGGGCATTGCGAATAGTGCCAAATTCCCTCGCCGAACGGCTCGGCCTCTCGCACCAGTGCGTCTTTCCCGATCTAACCCTTGAATCTCGGCCCGTCATACGTATACTTGCGTGAAATAGCCGTATACAAAAGCCACCGATGAAACAGAAACTCACCATCACTGTCGACGCTGACCTCCTCCCGTTGGCGAAGCGGTATGCCCGCTCCCGAGGGGTGTCATTGTCGTCAGTCATCGAACAGTCTCTACGAGAAGTTGCGGGAGAGCACGCTCCGTCCTTCGCCTCTCGGTGGCGCGGAGAGTTCCATGCGGCCCACCGCGAGAACGACCCTCGCTACGATGCGCTGGCCAGAAAATACCTCGAATGATCCTCCTGGACACTGACGTGCTCATCGACATCGCACTCGACCGACATCCACACTCCGCGCCGGCCGTGGAACTGCTGGACCGGATCGAGCATGGCGCAGAGAACGCCTGCATCGCCTGGCATTCCGTGTCGAACCTCTATTACCTGGTAGCCCCGGCGCGCGGCGGTGTCAGCACTCGTGACTTCATCCTCGAGTTGACCCGCTTCGTGGCAGTGGCTTCCACCGATACAGAGGCCGTCCGTTACGCGGCCGAGCTTCCGATGGCCGACTTCGAGGACGCGTTGCAGGTCGCTGCCGCGCGTGCCTGCGGCGCTCGACACATAGTCACTAGGAACATCAAAGACTACGAACGCTCTCCAATCAGGGCGGTCAGCCCCGGCGATGCCATCGAAGAACTGTTCTGAAGCTCAAGACGAAAGTGAGGAGGCACTCATGAGCGAACGCAAGTCCCGGCACGGGATTCGAGTCATCTCCTCACCGGTCTTTGAGGCCGTCGGCCAAAGAGCGGCCCGCCAAGAGGCAGCCAGTCACCATCACATTCGCAAGCACGATCCCGGTCGCCGCAATCACAGAACGCAGGGCAATGAGCAACGACTCCGATGAAACGGTCAAGTCCGACCATCCGGCCAGTGCTGCGGTTATCACAACCCCTGCAAAAGTCGCGACGCAAACCGACAGGGCGACTTCAACTGAGAACATCAGGGCCGTCTCGATTCTAGTGAAACCAAGCGCGCGCACCAGCGCCACATCCGTACGGCGAAACCAGAGAGTGAGACCGAACAGCAGGCCGACGACAATGCCCACCGGCAGCCAAATGAGTCGCTCCCAACGAAGCTCCAGTTCCTCGTGCGGATAGGTGGTCAACGCCCCCCAGTCCAACATCCGGGCCGACACGAGCGGACCGGAGCCTGGAAGCAGAGCGGAGGCCAGAGCATTCCCCTCCCTGGACGCGTTCGGCTCAAACTCGATCCAGCACTCGCCCATCGAACCAACTGGCGCGGTCTCGTAGAGGATCCAACGGCTGAAGCGTTCAGATCGTGGACCATTGAGGACGCCGACGACACGTGAGGTATCGCTTTCTCCGTCGATCGACACGATGCTCCCCGTAGCCAGGCCCAACTCTCTGGCGGTGGCGGCACCCACGTACACCGCGCCATGTCGCGCATCAGCGGCGAGACTTCGGTCCGCGATCAGTTCATCCTCGAGTACTGCAAGTAGGCCCGGCGAAACAGCGGCGCGTTGAAACCCGACCCTCGGTAGAGCCGATACCTCAGCGGGAGCCATCGTGCGCAGCGAGCCGGATGCAGCCACTCCGACCGCAAACGCGAAGAGCCACCAAACCGAAGAGCAACGTAAAGAAAACTGAGACGAGGGAAGGCGGCTTCGGAGATCGTCTCATATCACTCCTTTGTGGCAATTAGCGGTTTCGGGTTAAGGGGCTCTTCGCGTTTCAGGGTGGAGTGAGGGTGTCGAGTAGTGTCCAGTTGGGTTTGCCGGCGTACAGTAGGGCGCGGATTCGGTAGTTGTTGAAGTTGGTGAACCCGAACGCGACGCGTTTGACGCGTTTGATCAAGTTGTTGGCGGCTTCAGTAGCGGCGTTGGTGACCCGAGCGCGATGCCAGTTCGCGATTTGGACTCTCCAGCGGTGGAGGGTCCGGCCGAGCCGGTTGATCTCTTCGGGTAGCCACGGGTCTTGGAACTCATCAGCGAGCTGTTCGACGGTCTCGACACCAACTTTGGGGTCGCCGATGTCATAGATGCCGCGCAGGGTTTCTTTGGCGTGCCAGGCGTTGCGGACTTCTCCGTGGGGGTCGCCTGCTTCGAGCAGTCCCCGCAGCCGGTTACGGCCGTTGTCGGTGATCTTCTCAGAGCCTGACACCAACAGTTTGCGTGCCCGGTACAGCGGATCGTCTTTACGTCCGCGGTGCCCGAGTGTCTGGTTCTGGACTCTGCGCCGGACCTCGTCGAGCGCGTCGTTGCCCAATCTCACGACGTGAAACGGGTCCGCGACCTGCTTCGCGTGCGGCAGCGCTGTGTCGAACGCGGCCCGGTACGGCCCTGACAGGTCCAACGCCGCCCAAGCAATGTTGTTGCGCCACTGCTAGGGCCGTTCAAGCAGCCATTTCGCGGGTGCTTCAGCGGTTCTGCCTGGGACTATGTCAAGGAGCTGTCCCCGACCGACATCAACAACACCGGTTGCCCAGGCTTTGGTGCGGAACTTCCCGCGGCGCCACATCAGATGCTCGTCAAGACCCAACGCCTCGGTGTCACCGATCCGCTCGACATCGGCTTCGAGCAGTGCTTGGCCCCAACGTTGCACCGACCCGTTCACCGGATGCCAATTGCATCCCAGCTCTGATGCGACTTCTTTGAGCGGGCGGCCACGACCGGCCTGACGCGTGACCCAGCGACCCGCCCGCGTCGTCAGGCGCTCACGCGGCGGCGCAATCGCACAGTCCTGTTCAGTGACCGTACCCGCCGCGCATTCGCTACCCCCGCAGCGCCACCGGCGTTTGTGCCACACCAGCAACACCGCCCGCCCGAACACCGGCAGGTCAACCAACTCCACGGTCCGTTCACCGTTGGACCACAACGGTCCGCCACAGGCCGCACAGTCCGGTCTCTCCGCCCGCCGACGGACATGCACCCGCAACGGCGCGCCCACATCGTCGTCGACGCCGACCACCTCCACGTCGCCCAACCCAACCAACAACTCACACACGCGTGTAGGGTCAACTTCCACAGAGATCCTCCAGTTCCTCGGCTGCAGATACAGCACCGATTCTGGGGGATCTCTCGCGTTCACCCGCGGACCCTCACCCCACCGACTCCACCCTCAAACGCGATGAGCCGGTTAAGGGGCTCTTCGCGTTTGAGGGTGAGATTCAAGAACAACGTTGTCGATACATTGATGGTAGATGGCGGGTGCCCTCCGAATGGCATCGCTAAGCTCTGCGGGCGAAGTTCCGCTGACTTCTACACCTTCGCCACGAACACAGTTGGCGACCGCTTCGTAGAACGCTGCGTCGGCATCTGGATCAGCATTGACATCAGCCCATGCCAGTTCAATCTCATCGAAGTGCTGCGACCGGCATTCGCCATGGTCAAGATTGAACTTGGCCTGACCCTCTGGTGTATCGGGGTTCATTGTCGAGTAGTTGAAACCACCATCGAACTCCGTATCGAAAACGCGAATCCCCCGATCCTCCAAACACGCGACGAACGAAAAAAATGCCTTTTCATATTCAGCGAGAGTCAATTCACCATCCGCGAGCAACTCTGCCTGCTCTGGACTCGTCGATCGGAGCAGCGCTCCGAACTCCTGACTGCTGTCATCAGACTCATCACTGCAAGCAGAGCCGATCAAACCCAGCAGAATGATCAGCGCCGACACTAACCATGACCCAATCCGATTCCCACCTCGCGATATCCTCCATGTTGAGAAAGCCATCAGAGCTTGCCCTCCTACTCGCGGAAACCGCTGGAGACGCTCCCACCGCGAGGAGAGCCACAACCATCGCGACCACAAAGCCGCTCGCGTCTGGCGAGCCGATTCCGAATCGTCACGTTATTTTGAAATCTGGCCATTTGCATCCTTAGACATGTTGTGTAGGTGAAAATGCGAACAACAGAACTGGGCATGGGCCGGTCTTCGATCGGCACAGATGCCGGTCTCTGTCTGTTCACCACTAGGTACTTGCCTGCTGGAGTGCTCGCGCCGCGCGAATTTCTCAAATTTCTCAATTTATTTTGGATTTCTGCGCGACGGGAGGGGTTCAGGCGGCAAGTACTTGGTGAGTCCCGGGGGCTGTCCCTGGGCTATGGATCGAGAGGGGCTTGCCATGGGCATCGCCAGAATGCACACGCTCGCTCGATCACCCGGGATTGCAGGTAGCCTCGCGCCGTGGCGACATGGAGGGCGGGCTCCGAGAGTTGGAATCGAGATCATCGCAGCGACGCGGAACTTCTGGTTGACACCCGCCGGGACCCCGAGGCGTTCTATGAGTTCTATCGACGGAATGTCCGGTCCATGACCGCCTACTTCTGGCATCGGACACGAGACCGCGAAGTCACCTTGGATCTGATCTCTGAGACTTTCACAGTCACGCTCGAGAGCGTTGAGCGCTACGACCCGGCGAAGGGCAACCCGCGGCAGTGGTTGTATGGGATCGCCAACAACCAACTCAAGCGGTTCTGGCGCAGCAAACGGGTCTCCGCGAATGCGCGGCGCCGCCTGGGAATCCAGACGCCTCCAACGGCAAACACCGGTTGGGAAGAGATCGAAGCAGCAGAAGACCGGATTGACGCTGCCCGGATGGCCGAGGCGCTGGACCGGTTGCCGGCTAGGACCCGTGAAGCAGTGCGACTCCGAGTCATGGAACAACTCGACTACAACGAAATAGGCCAACAACTGGGATGCAAACCCAAGTCGGCCCGCGACCTGGTTTACAGAGGGCTACGGCGCCTCAGGACCGAATTCGACGATCCCGCACATGTCGAGGACCAGCCATGACCCACGACCTCTCCGACTTCGAAGAACAACTCGGCGCGGAACTGCGAGCCGCGGCCTATCGCCGCATCGAAGCTCGCGACACAAGAACCCCAGCCAGACGTCTGTACCCGATCCTGATCGGGGCACTAGCGACTGTCGCTGTGGTCGCGATCGCCGCTTTCGTGCTGGCCGAAATTCGGCCGCGGCCGGTGGCAGCCCACCCGTTCAAGATCATCCAGCTGGAGCACAGGATCCAGCTGGAGATCGTTGATGTGGTCAGTGACCCCCGCTCGGCGGAACAAGAACTCCGAGAAGAACTCGGAATTGACATCACGTTCGAAGCGGTGCCTGCGCCTCCGGAGCTTCTCAACCAGGTCAGCGGGTCGTTCAGCACCGGATCCACCAACATAGAACTCGAATATGACGAGGCAGGCCACAGCAAGAGGATCATCCTGCCCCAACAGATCGACGGGGAGCTCATCATCCAGTACGGACGCCCAGCCCTCCCCGGCGAGCGGTACATCTACAGCATCACCTCACCGATATGCACCAAACTATGGGCCCAAACACCCGAAGAATCCGCGCAGCGCATCCCCGAACTCGCAGACACCATCCGTTACGACACGTTCGACTCCGACTACAACTACCATTCCGAGGTATCATTCACCGAAATCGACCGCACCTACCGCCTGATCGACACGATCTTCCTGTCTGACAACGAACTCCTGGTCCGATACTCCGCCCACTTGGACGCGCTCGGCATCGACCGCCCCAACTGCGGATGGTCCGCACCCCAGCCCTGATCGTTCATGAAGGTGTGGGGGTCGGGGGTGCGCGTCCCGTGAGCCGACACCAAACCACACAAGAAACACATGCCCGACCCGCTCACGAATTCTCGTGGACGATCAGGGATGGTGGTCGGTTCGTGTGAGGTCGACAACCGTGCGGGTGTTGCCGATCCAGGAGTCGTACATGGCGCTGTAGGTGCCGTCGACGGCGACCAGTTCCTCATGAGTTCCCTGCTGGACGATCCGGCCCGCGTCGAACACCACCACCAGGTCCGCGCGCTCGGCGGTCGACAGGCGATGGGCGATCGAGATCATGGTGCGGCCGACCGCCAAACGACTCAGCGCGGCGGCCAATGCCTCCTCGGTTTCGGGGTCGACCGCTGAAGTCGCCTCGTCGAGCAGCAGCAGGCCGGGGTCGGCAACTTGTGCACGGGCCAACGCGACGAGTTGTCGTTCGCCAACCGAGAGGCGACCGCCCCTCTCACCGACAACTGCGTCAAGGCCGCCTGGAACACCGGCCAGCCAACCAGTGAGGCCGAGTGCCTCAACAGCCGCGACTGCATCGGCCCGGGTTGCATCGGGGCGACCGAAACAGATGTTCTCCCCTATCGACGTGTCAAACAGGAAACCGTCCTGGGGAACCATCCGGATCGTGCGCCGCCGCGCCACGGGATCGACGGTGGCCAGATCAACACCACCGACCAGGATCCTGCCCTCGGTGGGGTCGGCGAGCCGTGTCAACAGGCGCGCCAAGGTTGTTTTGCCGCTACCGGTTTCGCCCACCACCGCAACGTTGCTCTCAGCAGCGATGGACAGGTCCACGCCGTGGAGCACCGGCTCGGCGTTGCGGTAACGGAAACTGACACCACAGGCGGCCACCGAGAGCGGACCCGTCGGCAGGTCCACACCTTCTTCGGGCTCGGACACTTCGATCGGCACGTCGAGAACCGAGAGGATCTTCCACCAACCCGCCAAGGCGGTCTGGGTCTGATCCATCACCTCGCCCACCTCGGCGATCGGGTGCGACAACATGTTGACCAGGAACAGGAACGCCACCAACTCACCGACGCCTACGTCGACAGCGCCGCTCCACCAGACACCCACGCCCACCGTGGCCGCCAGAGACAGCGACGAGAAGAAATCGACCACGGGGAGCATCCCCGCGAACCAGATACTCGAGCGAAGTTGCGCGCCGTACTGACGGTCGACCACACCGTCGAGACGGTCACGCAGCGCCGCGTCGTAACCATACGCCCGAATGACCGGAGCGCCAGAGACCGCCTCCGAAGTCTCACCGAGCGTCTCAGCCACCCTGGTGCGGACCAGACCATAAGCCGCGAACTGACGGACCTGTACCCAACGCAGGAACGGAATCAGCGGGAGATGGCAGACCAGAACCAACAGCGTCAACTTCCAGTTGTAGATCACCATGACCGTCAAGGCGCCGGTGACGATGGAACTGTTGATTATCCAACTCAACGCTCCCCACTGGGTGAACTGAGCCAGCGACTCCACGTCGGAGGTGACCCTGCTGACCAGCACTCCACGCCTGCTGCCGGTGTGATCGGCCATGGAGAGTTTGTGGATGTGCTCGAAGGCGCGAACCCGCAAGCCCAGCAGCAGCGCCTCGGCGGTTGTCACCAGACGGATATGGGTGATCCGGGCCGCGGCCAACACCACCAGCGCAATTCCGAACGCCAGAACCGAAGCTAGGAGCACGAATCGGGGTTGGTAGCCACCCTCACCCAACAGACCCTTGTCCACCACCTGCTGAACGAGGATGGGAACGATGAGGCGACCGGCCGCAGCAGTGAAGGCCATGGCCAGGGTGACACGAAGGCCTGTCTTGAGCTCCGGGCTGATCGCCAACCCCCGTCGCAGCACGGTCAAAGCTCCGACGTCAGGCGCTGCCTCACCATCGAGCAGTGCAATTGCCTCCTCCACCCCCGATTTGACTGTGTTGTCGCCGGGCGAAGGCACCGTGCTCATTTCAGGTCGGCCTGTTCGTACGACATCACCAGCGAGCGGTAATCCTCGCGTTCCAGGAGGGCATCGTGTCGACCCACCGCCACGATCCTGCCGGCATCGATGTAAGCGACCCGATCTGCCAACAAGATTGTGGAGATGCGATGGGCCACCACAATGACCGTGGTATCAAGATGGTCGCCCAAGTTGTCGAGAATGCGGGCCTCCACCACGGGGTCGACCGCGCTCGTGGCATCGTCGAGCAACAACAACTGCGGCGAGCGGGCCAGAGCCCGGGCCAAGGCCACACGCTGGCGCTGCCCTCCGGAGAGAGTCTGACCACGCTCCCCCACCACAGTCGCTGAACCTGAAGGCAACGCAGAAACAAACTCTTCCGCCTCAGCAAGCCGCAGCGAACCCGCAACATCCACGCCGGCCCTTCCCATGGCGACGTTCTCTGAAATCGACGAGGCGAACAGGAAAGCTTCCTGAAACGCCAGGGCCGCCCCGCGTGACAACTCCTCAGCAGCGAGTTGATCAACCGGCACTCCACCGATACTGACCCTTCCACCGGACGGTTCGAGCAACCCCGCGATGGTCTCGACCAGTGTGGACTTTCCCGACCCGGTAGGACCCACCAGCGCCAGCGTCTCTCCCGGATCAACAGCGAACGATGCTTCCGAGACGGCCCGGTTTCCGCTGTAGCTGACCGTAAGGTTGTCGACCACGACGCTGAGCGGCCCGGCAGGCAGCCGAACGGTGCCTCTGCGGTCGTCGACGGGATAGGCCATCACCCGATCGACCCGCTCCAACGAGACCACCGAGCGAGGCAGTTCTTCAAGAAAAAAACCCAACACCCGCAACGGTGTCGTCAGCAGGCCGAACAACGTGACCGCCAACACCAGGTCGCCCTCGCTGGCGTCACCGCTCGACACCAGCGAGGCTCCGACCAGGATCAGCAGAATGACGCCGATGTTGGGGAGAGCGTCGATCAACGGTTCAAAGTTGGCCCGAAGACGGCCGACACGCACCCGCCACTGCCGCAAGCGGTCTGAGGCTTTGAGCATGCGCTCAACTTCAGCGGCCTCCCGGCCGAGCGTCTTGACGACCACCGCACCATCGAAACTCTCATGGGCGATCGCCGACACGTCGCCGACACGCTGCTGGGCGAGGGCCGCCGGTTCTTCCACCAATGACGTGTACTTCCGGCTGATGACTACCAACGCGGGGAACAGGACCGCCGCGATCAGGGCCAGCAGCGGATGGACCAGGAAGATGCTGACGACCGAGACGACGACCAGCAGCACGACGCTCACAGAGAACGCCAGAGGCTTCAGGACCATCGTGGCCATCTGCACGTCGATGTCGGCGTGGGCGAGCAGTTCTCCGGTGGGTTTCGAGCGATGGAATCGCAACGGTACGTCGAGGTAGTGCCACAGCAGCGAGCGCCGCCAGTCCCGCTGGGTCCGGAACTCGGCCATCGACAGGAAGAACCGGCGGGTGACGACGCTGATTCCCCGTATCACCGACAGGCCGACCAACGCCGCTACCGCCCACCAGACCGTGCTCGCTGAAACACCTCTGTCGCCGCTGGTACCTGTGAGCTCGCCGCTCTCGAACGCCGGAACGATCAACTCGTCGGTGACCCCGCGGAACACCCACGCACCGCCGACCGCCGCGAACACGAACACCATCGCTCCGAACATGGCGATGGCGTGAGGTCCAGGATGGGCGCGCAACGACCGTGCGATCAGGCGTCCACCGCGGCGCCAGATGTGATCCTCAACGAACGGGGCTCTGCTCACGCGGCACTCACCCTCGCCGCTGCGGTAACTCTGGCAGTTGACGCGGTCTCAGAGCCGGTCGACAATCGCCGATGCGAACTCTGAGCATTTCACTTCAGTAGCTCCGTCCATCAGCCGGGCAAAATCATAGGTGACGACCTTGTCGGCGATCGTGCCCTCCACCGCAGCGACGATGTCGTCCGCGCAGTCCTGCCAGCCGAGGTGTTCAAACATCATCACACCTGACAACAACACCGATGACGGGTTGACCTTGTCTTGACCTGCATACTTCGGGGCGGTCCCGTGGGTGGCCTCGAACACTCCGTGACCAGTCACATAGTTGATGTTGGCTCCCGGAGCGATTCCGATACCGCCAACCTGCGCTGCCAGAGCGTCGGAGAGATAGTCGCCGTTGAGGTTCATCGTGGCGATGACCTCGAACTCGGCCGGGCGGGTGAGCACCTGTTGCAGCGCAATATCGGCGATGGCGTCCTGCACCAGAATCTTGTCTCCAGGGTCTCCGCCGCAATCGTCCCAGCCGACGGCCACTTCGGAGAACTCTTCCCGGACGAGTTCGTAGCCCCACTTCTGGAAGGCTCCCTCGGTGAACTTCATGATGTTGCCCTTGTGGACCCAATGGACCCGGTTGCGGTTCCGGCGCACCGCATACTCGAGCGCGGCGCGCTGCAACCGCTGCGAACCGGTCTTGGAGATCGGTTTCACGCCTATTCCGCTGTCCTGTCGGATCTCCCAACCGAAAGCGTCGTGGAGCAGTTCCATCATCTTGCGGGCTTCGGGAGTGCCCGACTCGACTTCCAAGCCGGCGTAGATGTCTTCGGTGTTCTCCCGGAAGATCACCATGTCGACCAACTGCGGTTCCCTTACGGGCGACGGTACGCCGGTGAACCAGCGAACCGGGCGTAGACACACATACAGGTCCATGATCTGACGGATGGCAACGTTGAGGCTGCGGAAACCCCCTCCGATGGGCGTCGTGAGCGGACCCTTGATACCGATCAGGTGCTCGCTGAAGCTGTCGATCGTCTCTTGGGGGAGCCAGTCGCCGGTCTCGTTGAAGGCCTTCTCTCCGGCGAGGACCTCGCGCCACTCGATGGTGCGGCCGTATTTTGAGGCGGCCGCGTCGAGTACCAGCTTTGCTGCCGGCCAGATGTCGATTCCCGTTCCGTCACCCTCGATGAACGGGATGATGGGGTTGTCCGGTACGGCCAACGTGCCGTCTGACTGCATCGAGATCTTGTCTGCCATGGCTTTGACTGTACCCGCCGAGCCGCAGGTGCCATCAATTCTCAGCGGAGTCCGAGAACAGTGAGGAGGGCCTCGTCAACACCCCAGACTTCTTCTGGCGTGAGGTGGCCCGCCAAGTCTCCCAACCGGGAGGCGTCAACGGCGCCGATCTGCTCGACGAGCACCCTGGTCGTCTTGCCGCCGAGGTCGATTTCGGGTCGGAACGACGCTGCTCGTGCGGATTGCGATGTCGGGGCCACGCACTAGAGAGCCGCGCCCGGCGGTCGGTTTCTCTCCGGCCTCAAGCCGGGACTCAGGCCGTGAAAGCCTGTGCCTCGTCGAATGCTTCTTGGAGACGTGTTCCGACTTCAGCGCTGAGTGCTGCCAGCTCAGGACGACTCATTCGGCCCTCAGGGGCCCAGATCGGCTCTCCGACAACGATCGCTACTCTGACTCTGGAGGGGAACTTCGCACCCGCGGGCAACGCAGCCTCGGTTCCCGCGATCCCCACGGGGACTATCGGGGCACCCGTCTTGGACGCCAGATACGACATCCCGTCGAAGACACCGGTGACTTGACAACCGCTCTGGCGGGTGCCCTCGGGGAAGACCAACACCATCGCGCCCGAATCGAGCATCGCCCGCGCCGAACGCATGGCTTCCCGGTCCGCTTCACCTCGTCGCAGAGGTATCGAACCGAGTGCCGCGCAGACCCATGCACCGACCGGATGTACAAACAGCGATTCCTTGCCCAGAGCCCGCAGCCGGCGTCTGGTGCAACCCGAGAGAAGCGGGGCGTCGAGGTTTGAACGGTGAACGGGGGCGATTATCACGGGACCGGTCGCAGGAATATTCTCCCCACCCCGGGACTGCAGCCGGAGCCAACGCCACAGCAAGGTTCGGATGAGAAACCGGATCGTGTAGTAGAACGCCTTCGAGCGACGCTGGAGGCCGACCTCCAGGGCCCATTCCATGCTCTTGGCTTCTCTGCGGGTTCTGTTGGCTCGGCCCTCAGCAGGCTCGCTCATCGTACGGACCGCTCTAGTGGAGAAACTGTCGTTCGGCGGTGAAGACCATACAGACACCACGTTCATCGGCAGCGGCGATCGTCTCGGAGTCGTTGACTGAGCCCCCGGGTTGCACGATTATTGCTGCTCCCGCGTCTGCGGCAGCATGGATACCGTCGGGGAAGGGGTAGAAGGCATCGCTGGCGCAGGCACCGCCTTGCGCTCGGCCGTCCGCCTTGTTTGCCGCGATCTCCGCAGCCTCGACCCGGTTCTGTTGACCCGCTCCGATCCCCCAGGCGACACCGTGGCGCGCCAGAACCACTGCGTTCGACTTGACATGACCGCAGACCCTCCAGGCGAAGGCCGCGTCGGCGAGCTCAGCCGCGGTCGGTTCGCGCTCAGTGACCACTTTCCAACCAGCGGGCGACGATGCGAAACACTGGTTCTGTTGTACCAAGAAACCGTCGGTGATCTGACGCAGGCTGACACCCGCTGCAGATGACGACCGCGGAGTTTCAGCGCGCAGAATACGGGTGTTGCGGCGCTTGGCAATCAGACGCTCGACGGCCCCGTCTGCAAAACCCGGTGCAATGATCACATCAGCCTGAGCAGCCGACTCCATTGCTTCGACCGTGGCTTTGTCGACAATTCGATTCACTGCCACGATTCCCCCGAACGCGCTGCGAGGGTCGCACTCGAACGCACGCAGGTATGCATCGGCCAGGTTTGTGGCAACGGCCGCTCCGCAGGGGTTTGCGTGTTTGATGATCGCTGCCGCACAGCTGTCTGCGAGCGCTCCGAGTTCGTGGCTCAACTGCCACGCCGCGTCGGCGTCGAAGATATTGAGGTAGCTCAGCGGAACGCCCGAGTACTGTTCTATCTGATCCCACATGTTGGGCTCGCCCATCGGGCGGTAGCGCGCCCCGCTCTGATGCGGGTTCTCTCCATAGCGCAGGGAATCGGCGCGTTCGAGGGCGAGGTGGATCGTGGGGGGAAGCGGTGTCGGTTCCGGTTCGCTGCTGTCGAACCAATCGACGATCGCGGCGTCATAGGCGGCGGTGTGAGCAAACGCGGCTCTGGCCAAGCGTCGGCGGGTGGCGTCCGACAAACCGGCGCCGCGGTCGTTGGCCCGCAGTTCAGCCAGGATCGGCTCGTAGTCGGCGGGGTTCGTGGCAACACCAACGTAAGCGTGGTTCTTGGCGGCGGATCGCAGCAACGTCGGCCCTCCGATGTCGATCATCTCGATTCCGGGCTCGGAGCGGAACGGATAAAGGTTGCCGACTACGAGGTCGATCACTTCAATGTTGTGAGCCTCGAGATCAGCCTGATGCTCGGGGTTCTCCCGATCCGCCAGGATGCCCCCGTGAAGCCGGGGATGGAGCGTCGCCACACGATGTCCCAACATGATCGGCGATCCGGTGTAGTCCGCAACGTCCGTGACGGGAACACCCGCGGCTGATATTGCTGCCGCGGTGCCGCCGCTCGAGATCAGTTCCCAGCCGAGGTCGACCAGTCCACGGGCGAATTCAACGACCCCCGACTTGTCGAAGACGGACAGAAGCGCACGACGCCGAGGCGGAACACTAGTCATCGCCCGAACCTAGCAAGGCGCAAGTCTGTCGAGTCACAGGCCGGCGACAATGTCGGCCATGAGTTCACCCGCCTCAGTCGGGTTCTGCCCAACACGGACACCGGCATCTGTCAGCGCCTCGATCTTGGCGGCAGCGGTACCGCGTCCACCTGAGACGATGGCTCCGGCGTGGCCCATCTTCTTGCCGGGGGGCGCGGTGACCCCGGCGACATAACCGGCGACGGGTTTGGTCATGTGGTTCTTGATGAACTCGGCCGCCTCCTCCTCCGCTGTTCCGCCGATCTCACCGATCATCATCACAGCCAGAGTCTCCGGGTCGGCTTCAAAGGCCCGCAGGCAGTCGATGAACGAGGTGCCCGGAACGGGGTCGCCACCGATCCCCACACACGTCGTCACCCCGACATTCTTCTGTTTCAGTTCGTAGAGAGCCTGGTAGGTCAGAGTCCCGGAACGGCTGACGATTCCGACAGGACCTCCGGCTTTGGCTATGTGACCTGCGGTGATACCGATGTTGCACTTTCCGGGGCTGATTATTCCCGGGCAGTTCGGGCCGAGCAGCAGAACATCGGGGAAGTCCCGCTTCAGGGCGTTGTAGAAGTAGACCTCGTCGTGTGCGGGCACCCCTTCGGTGATGGCGACAATGAACTTGACTCCACCCTCAGCGGCCTCCAGCACCGCGCCCCGCACGCCCGGAGCGGGAATGAAGATACAACTTGCCGTTGCGCCGGTCTCCTGCACCGCCTCGGTCACGTTGGCGTAGATCGGCACCCCGTCGACATCGGTGCCTGCCTTGGTCGGATGCGTGCCTGCGACCACCTGTGTGCCGTAGTCCCGGTTCAACAAGCCGTAGTAGCTGCCCTGTGACCCGGTTAGGCCCTGGTAGACGACCTTCGTGTTCTCATCGACGAAGATGCTCATGGTCTGCTTCCTTTCTTCGTCGCTGACTCAGCCGGCAAGCTCGACCACGCGGCGCGCCGCGTCGAGCATCGTCGGTTGCATCATCAAGTTGTCGGTCAGGTGGGGTTCCAGCATCGCTCGGCCCTCGGTGGCGTTGGTGCCGTCGAGCCGGATCACGATCGGGGAGTCGATCTCGACACGTTGCATTGCTTCGAGGATGCCGGCGGCGATCTCCTCGCCGCGGGTGATCCCCCCGAAAATGTTGATGAATATGGCTTTCACAGCGGGATCGTTGTTGATGACCTCCAGCGCCCCCGCCATGACATCAGCATTCGCGCCACCGCCGATGTCGAGGAAATTGGCGGGACTCCCACCGACCTGATTGACCACGTCAACTGTGCTCATCGCCAGACCCGCACCGTTTGCGATCACCCCGACCGAGCCGCCCAACCCGACGTACTGAAGCCCCTTGGCATGCGCTGCCTCCTCACGTTCATCACGAGTCTGGGTGGCGTCGTACTGGTGGTAGTCGGGATGGCGGAACTCACTGTTGCCGTCGAGGGTCACCTTCGCATCGAGCACATGCACAGACCCCTCGGGAGTCAGGATGAGCGGGTTTATCTCAACGAGGTCGGCGTCCCCTCGGGTGTAGGCGTCGTAGAGCTTCATCAGGATCTCGACGGTCCCCTCAACCGCCGCCGCCGGCAGGTTCGCTGCTGCCACCCAGTCCCGGCAGACCGCCTCAGTGAGCCCGTCCAGCGGATCGATCCAAACCTTGGCGATAGCCTCCGGATTCGTTTCGGCTACAGTCTCGATCTCGACACCGCCTTCGGCCGAGAGCATCCCGAGGTGCTTCTTGGCGGAACGGTCGAGTGTGAAGCTGGCGTAGTACTCCTCGGCGATGTCTGATGCCTTCTCGATCCAGACCCGCCGCACGATGTGGCCTTTGATATCGAGCCCCAGGACGTTGTCTGCGTGTTCACGCACCGCGTCGGGGTCGGCGGCGTACTTGACGCCTCCTGCCTTGCCCCGCCCGCCGGTATGGACCTGGGCTTTGACCATGACCGGCGTACCGAGTCGCTGCGCTGCTGCCACCGCTTCCGAAACGGTGAAAGCTGCCTCTCCGGGAGAGACCGGCAGTCCGTAACCTGCAAAGAACTCTTTTCCCTGATGCTCAAGAAGATCCACCGCACCTCCAAATCAATACGGACTCAGACAAATTTTCACGGACCAGGCAGAGTTCGCCTGAACCCAGGCGATACTAGGCCGGTCCCAATGCTGTGACACAGTCCGCCGCAAACAGACCCGAGGAGCTATGCCCGTCGCCCGAGGTCCGCAGATCACCGCCCGCAATGCGCTGCTCATCGGATTCACAGCAGTGGTCATCGCGGGCCTGCTGTTCGGCATGGTCTGGTTGGCCACCTCCCAAGGGGACACCGAGATCGTGCTCGGCGACCGAGACTTCGACGCAGGCAAGACAGGGGCGATCAGCCGCGAGATCGCCGCCAGAGGTCCGATCCTCTACTCCGATGTGGGCAGCAGCGGTTCGCGGGACATCATCGTCACCCACCTCGGTGCAGACCCCGAGCAGGGTTGGCTGGCTTTCGCAGCTCGGCGGGCAGACGATCCACGGGACTGCTTCTTTGCTTGGGACGGCGACGCACAGGCGTTCTTCCTCACCACCGCTGAGGGGAGCAGCACCGCTTGTGACGAGGTCACAGTCGATGCTGCCGGTACGGGACTGTTGCAGTACGAGGTCGAGGTTCGGGACGGCAACATCCACGTCCTGCTCAACAACAACCGCGAGTGAGCAGAGACGACTGGGACTGGATCCACTCCGCTAGAGCTTCTCCAGAGGGGCCAGGGACAGCAGCAGGGTCTTCTGTCCGACGGCGGGAAAGTTCACGGTGGCCTCGGGGCTGTCGCGGCTTCCACCCATGTCGACGATCACTCCCTCGCCCCAGGAGGAGTGACGGACATCATCACCGATCTTGAGTCCGAGTGATTCGGCGCCCTTGGGCGCGAAGGGCGACTTCGCAGCGGGACTGTCGCCCTGCAACGCTCGGTCGACGACACGTTCACGGTGCTCATCGAGCCTCGAACCCCCGCTCCGCCGATCACTTCGGCCGCCGCCTTGGCCGAAGGTGCGCCGGCCGCTGGGGAATGAACGGTCGAAGCGGTTGCTCCGGCGCTCCCCGCCGATCTCGTTGATCAGTTCCGGGGGGATCTCAGAGAAGAACCGGCTGGGCGGGTTGTACTGGGTCATGCCGTTGAGCATGCGGCTCTGGGCCCAGGTCAGATGAAGCGACTGCATCGCCCTGGTAACTCCCACATACGCCAGACGTCGCTCCTCCTCGAGTTCCCGCGGTTCGCCCAAGGTTCGAATGTGCGGGAGGACGCCGTCCTCCATACCCGTCAGGAAGACGACGGGGAACTCGAGACCCTTGGCTGAATGGAGGGTCATCAGCGTCACCAGCGATTCGCTGTCGTCCATGGCGTCGGTGTCGGTGACCAGGCTGATCTGTTCCAGGAACTCGTCGACCGTCTCGAATTCGCGGGCCACTCCCAGCAGTTCCATGATGTTCTCGAACCGGCCCTCAGCTTCAATGCCATGCTCCGCCTGCAGTTCCTCGAGATAACCGGAGCGCTCAAGAGCCTCTTCGATGATTGTCGCGGGCCCCGCGTCGAGCTCTCCGATCTCAGTTGTGAGTGTCAGGAACTTTCCGATCCCGACGGTCGCGGGGCCGCTGACACCGGCACTCCGATAATTCTGCAGCGCTTGGGAGAACGACATTCCGTGAGCGGTCGCCCAGGCATCGAGCTTGGCGATCGACGAGTCGCCCACACCGCGTCTGGGCACATTGAGGACACGCTTGACGCTGACTTCGTCCGTCGGATTGACGATGGCCCGCAGGTACGCCACCGCATCCTTGATCTCGCGCCGGTCATAGAAGCGGGCACCACCCACCAACTGGTACGGAATACCGACCCGCACCAGGTGTTCCTCAAGCACCCGCGACTGGCTGTTGGTGCGGTAGAACACCGCCATCTCATCCCAGCGCATGCCCTCATGCGCCTGCAGGCGGGCCAGTTCGTGGGCCACGTAACGAGCCTCGTCATGCTCGTCGCCGGCGTGGTAGCGCACGATCTTCTCGCCCTGTCCACGATCGGTCCAGAGGTCCTTGGGGACACGCCCCATGTTCTGGGCGATCACCGCATTGGCGGCGTCGAGGATGGACTGTGTCGAGCGATAGTTCTGTTCGAGCACGATCGTGGTGGCGTCCGGGAACGCCTTCTCGAACTCCAGGATGTTGCGCAGGTCGGCGCCCCGGAAGGCGTAGATGGACTGGTCTCCATCGCCGACCACGGAGACTCCCCGGTGCTGTTGGGAGAGCATCAGCACAAGTTCGTTCTGGACCGAGTTGGTGTCCTGGTACTCGTCGACGAGGACATGGGCGAAGCGTTCCCGCCAACGCGCCAACACGTCGGGATGGGTCCGGAACAACTCGACGGCGCGCATCAACAGGTCGTCGAAGTCCATCGCCGCGGCCGCTACGAGCCGTCGTTGATATTCCAGGTATATGTCTGCCACACGCTTTGCGAAGAAGTCCTCCGCTGCGTCTGCGTAAGTGCTCGCCGAGATGTTGTCGTTCTTGGCGGTGGAGATCGCAGCGTGGACCGACCGCGGCGTGAACCGTTTCGGGTCGATGTTGAGGTCGCGGATCACATAGCCGGTCAACCGTCGGGCGTCTGCCTGGTCGTAGATGGAGAAGCGACCCGGGTATCCGAGCCGGTCGGCATCTGAGCGCAGGATCCGCACACAGGCGGAATGGAACGTCGAGACCCACATCCTCTCGGCCACCGGGCCGACCAGGGTGGCCACGCGCTCCTTCATCTCCCCTGCCGCCTTGTTGGTGAACGTGATGGCGAGGATCTCGAACGGCGACATGCCCTCGTCGATCATGTGGCCGATCCGGTGCGTGAGCACTCGCGTCTTACCCGAACCGGCCCCCGCGACGACCAACAGAGGGCCTCCCGAGTGCAGCACCGCGTCGTATTGTGACGGGTTCAAACCCTCCAAAAGAGGCGATGTTTCGGGCATCGGCTCACCCTACCCGTGTGGGGTGACACGACGACCGTCATCGCACCGGGTCGATCATCCAACCGTGCATCGACAAATCGGTGTCGGCCCTCTATCGGCTTGTAGATTGGGCCGGTGAGCCAGGCTCAACTCGCCTTTGTCGTAGGTGTCATAGCCACGGTCGTTACATTCGTACAGATTCTGCCTCAGATCACGCGGCTGCTGCGGATAGGGCGCACCGAGGGCATCTCGCCGGCCTGGGCGGCAATCGGTACCACCGTCAACGCCAGCTGGATCGCCTACGTGGTGGCCGAGGAACTGTGGGTGACCATTCCTGCGGTCATCGCGGGAGCCGCCAGCTACGGCATAGTTCTGCTTTTGCTCTACCGAAATAATGCGAGGATTCGGGCCGGAGTGATGTTGTCCGCTCTGGTCCTAGGGGTGTGCGTGATCGTGCAGTTGGTGGCCGGTTGGACGGTTCTGGGGACTGTGCTCGGTCTGTCAAACGGGCTCTACCTCGGGCCGTCTGTGGTGGTGGCGTGGAGGACGCATACACCGGTGGGAGTCTCCCCGCTGTCGTGGACGCTGGTGGCACTCGAGGGAATCTTCTGGGGCCTCTTCGGCGTCCTCGTCGAAGCTGGACCGGTTGTCGTCTACGGCGTCACCGCCACCTTGCTGGCCACTCTGGTACTGCTGCGCCTCTGGGTCACCCGCCACCGCATCCGCCACGCCCTCAACACACCGGAGCGCGGCTCCGGACCCAAACCCCTAAGAGACTGAGAACTCCCGATTTAGATCGACCCACGGGTCGCTCGTCCTTCAGCCCCAGCGAATAGACAACCTCTTCGCGTCACGCTCAGGTTGTGAGCTTGTAGCCGATGCCGCGGACCGTGACGATCCGCTCGGGTTGATTCGGGTTCGGTTCGATCTTGGCTCTCAACCGCTTGATGTGGACGTCGAGGGTCTTGGTGTCGCCGACGTAGTCGTAGCCCCACACCCGGTCGATGAAAGTGTCGCGGGTGACGACCCGCCCCGGATTGCGCATCAGCAACGCCAGGATCTGGAACTCTTTCAACGGGAGCTTGACCTGCACCCCGTCGACTGCGACCTCATGGCGTTCGCTGTCGAGGTGCAGTCCACCGACCTGCAGCACCGGGTCGCCGGAGTCAGAACCGAGAACAGACGAGGTTCCGTTGATCGCAACACGACGCAACAGTGCCCTGATTCGGGCAACCAGTTCCCGCAGCCGGTACGGCTTAGAAACATAGTCGTCGGCACCCACCTCGAGCCCAACCACCGCGTCGATCTCTTCACTCTTGGCGGTCACCATGATGATCGGTACGCCAGACTCGGAGCGGATCTCGCGGCAGACGTCGATACCCGATATTCCCGGCAACATCACATCGAGAAGCACCAGGTCAGGAGTTATCTTCTTGAATTGGGCCAAGGCTTGGGGGCCGTCGCGCGCGACATCGACCTCGAACCCTTCCCGCTGCAGCCCGACCCGGAGGGCCTCCACGAACGACTCCTCATCGTCCACAACAAGAATGCGCGCAACTCTGCGGTTCATGCTGTGCCTTCGCCGGGTGTGGGTGGAGCCGTTGAAGCCAACTGGTCGCTGGGAGCGTCGGGCGCGCTTTCAGCGGGGTCTGGTATCAGCGGGAGCTCCATGGCGAAGGTTGCACCCTCGCCCTCGGTCGACGTCACCGAGACCCGGCCCGCGTGATTGGCGGCAATGTGGCGAACCATCGACAGGCCGAGGCCTGTTCCGCCGCTGGTGCGGCTGCGTCCTCGGTCGACTCTGTAGAAACGCTCGAAAATGCGGTCCAGATCATGGCGTGGGATACCGATTCCGCCGTCGCGGACCTCGACTTGAACGTGTCCGTGGGCTTGTGTGACGGCCACCGAGACGTTCCCGCCATCTGCGTTGGAGAACTTGATCGCGTTGTCCAACAGATTGAAGACCGCGGAGGTGAGTTGACGACGGTCGCCGCGCACCAGAAGATCCCGGTCCGGCAACTCGACTTCAATCGTGACATCGCGCTGTGCCGCGGCCGCCCGAACCCGATCATGGGCACCGCCTACGACGTCACCGACGAGTACTTCAGTGAATACGGTGTCGTCGCCGTGTTCAATTCTGCTGAGTTCGAGCAGGTCGTGGACCGTGTCGGCGAGCCGTTCCGCCTCGACACGCAGTCGATCAGCCAGTGAGTCGATCACTTCGGGGTCGTGCTCACCGATCAGCGTTTCGGCGAGCAGGGACACCGCAGCGATCGGCGTGCGGAGTTCATGGCTGATGTTGGACACGAAGTCACGCCGGATCGCGTTGCTGTGCTCCACCGCTGTGACATCGTGAATCAGCGCGATCGCACCGGACAGTTCGTCGTTGTCGATGATCGGCAGCGCGGAGACGAACAGCACTCGCCGGGGCGGCCCGAACAGTGTGACCGTCTCGGCGACCCTCTCGCCATGGGTCGCCTCGTGGATCAAGTCGTCTATCTTCTGAGCGATCACGGCTTCGCTGTGCCTGCCCTCTCGGTACCAACTGGTAGCGCTGTTGCAATAGACGACCGATTCGTCTTCATCGACGACGACAACACCCATGTCGATCGCCTCAAGTGCGGCCTCATAGCGGCGCTCGGTTCCCCGCAACTGGCGCTCCGCCTCACGGGCCTCGAGCACCGCCTCGAGGCGCTCCACCGCGGCCACCGGTGTTCGAGAGGCCGGCGCAACAGCACCGGAGACACGGTTGGAGATGCGGTCGAGATGCTGGTTGACAAGACCCCGCTGCCGAAATCCCACCACGAGCAGCACAGCCGCACCGGCCGCTAAGACTGCCAGAGCGACCACCAGCGCTGTCATGCCGAACCGCTCCTATGAAGTCTCGTCGGAAACGACACCGAATTCGGCCAGTCGAGCCTGCGCCCGCAGTGCACCGGAGTGCTCGGGCAGCCAACCGTCGACCATGTAACGGACGCGTTCACCCATGTTCACTGCGTGGTCGCCGATTCGTTCGTAGAACCGGCAGACGAGTGCTAACTGCACTCCCACCTGCAGATCAAACGCATTTTCGCGATTGCTCTCGAAGATCGCCGCGATGGCATCGAGATGAAGCTCATCGAGTCGGTCGTCGATATCGTCGAGGGCGACCGCCAAGCCGCTGTTGCCCTCTGCGTAACTGTCGATCGCCAGCCGCACCAGACGCGCCGCCTCCTCGCTCATCTGGGCGATCAGACCCCGGATCCGGGGACCGAAGGAACTGCCGTAGACGCGGCGGGTCGCCTGGGCGATGTTGGCCATCAGGTCACCGGAGCGTTCGATCTCGGCGTTCATCCACAACGCGGTCGTGATAGCTCGCAGGTCTGATGCCATCGGTTGCTGCAGAGCCAGTAGCTGGTAGCAGCGTTCCTCGAGCTCGACCGACATTGCGTCGATCACGTCGTCGTCCTCGATGATCCGTTGCGCATCGGCCAAGTCACCCGACAGGAACGCTTCTGTTCCGCGTGGGATCGTCTCACCCACAACCCCCGCCATACGAACGATGGTCTCACGGATCGACTCGAGCTCTTCGTGGTAGGTCTTGCGGAGTTCCTCAGACACCGTGCACTCTTCTCATCTCATCTCAACCGAAGCGGCCCGTCACATAGTTTTCGGTTCGCTCGTCAGAGGGGTTCGAGAACATCTTCTGCGTCGAATCGTATTCCACCAGGATGCCGGTACGAGTATCGGACTCCGGGTTGACCTCCACGGAGAAGAATGCAGTGCGGTCACTGACCCGGGCCGCCTGCTGCATGTTGTGGGTCACTATCACAATCGAGTAGTCGTCCTTGAGGCCGTGCATCAGCTCCTCGATCCGGGTGGTGGCGATCGGGTCCAACGCCGAGCACGGCTCGTCCATCAACAGCACGTCGGGGTCGGTGGCTATGGCCCGGGCGATGCACAGCCGTTGTTGCTGCCCCCCGGACAGGCCCAGCGCATTCTCGTCGAGCCGGTCCTTCACCTCGTCCCACAGGGCGGCCTTGCGCAACGAGTTCTCAACGATGTCGTCCATCGCCGGACCCTTCTTGGCCAACCCGGCCACCCGCGGGCCGTAGGCGACGTTGGCCCAGATCGACTTCGGGAACGGGTTGGGTTTCTGGAAGACCATCCCGATCTGCCGACGCACCTCGACTGAGTCGACTTTGGGGTGGTACAGGTCGACTCCGTGATATCGAAGCGAGCCGGTCACACGGGCCGTCTCGATCAGGTCGTTCATGCGGTTGAAGCAACGCAGCAGCGTGGTCTTGCCGCAACCGGAGGGCCCGATGAACGCGGTGATCTCGTTCTCGTGAACCTTCAGACTGGCGTCGCGGACTGCCCGGAAGTCCCCGTAGTAGACGTTGAGCTCCTCCACATCGAAGATCACGGTTCTCTCCGTCGGGGGTTCGACACCTTCCTGTGCCGCCGGGTCCAGACCGGGTTCCTCAGCTCGTTGGTCGGTCGCCGTCATATCGGGATCCTCGGGGCGGACGCCTTTCGTGTTGAACGGATCAAGCCCTGTGTCGTTGAACGAATCAAGCCTAGTGTCATGTCCGATCGTCATTTGGTCAGCCTCGCCTCTTCTCGAATCGATTTCGCAGCAGGATCGCGGTCATGTTCATCAACAGCACGAGCACCAGCAGCACGACGATGGCGGCTGCCGCGGCGGTTCCGAATCCCGGGTCGCGACCTCGTTCACTCACCCATTCCACGATGATGATCGGCAGCGCCGTGAACTTCTCCCGCAGCCCTGACGTGTCCCAAACGTCTGGATTTCGGGTGAGTCCCCCCGAGATCGCGCCGACGAGGATCAGCGGTGCGGCCTCGCCGATCGCCCGTGACATGGCCAGGAGCGTGCCGGTCAGGATCCCCGGCGCTGCATACGGGAGGATCTGGGTCCGAACCATCTCCGACTTGGTCGCCCCGAGTCCGTAGGCCCCTTCCTTCAGCCCGGTCGGGACCGCCCGGACCGCCTCCTGCGCGGTGATGATCACGATCGGCAGTACCAGCACGGCCAGGGTCAGGCCCGCGGATAGCACGGACCGGCCGCCGGTGGCGTCTGCCAACCAGCCGAGTCCGAGGAACCCGAAGATCGTGCTCCGCTCGACGAACAGGAACAGGCCCAGCAGTCCGTACACCACCGACGGCACCCCCGCGAGGTTCCTGATAACCAGTTCGATGATCGAACTCCAGCGGGACTTCGGTGCATACTCCTCGAGGTACAAAGCGGCGCCGACCCCCACGGGGAACGCGGTGACCGTCACGATTATCCCGATCCACAATGAGCCGTAGAGTCCCTGCTTCACTCCGAGTTTGTCGTCTATGGAGCGGGACCGGAGCGACCCGTTCAGAAAGTCCCAGGCGCGGGTGGAAAGTTGGGCCCAACCGTCTGCGACGGTGTCGACGATCAACACTGCAAGGACCGCCAGCGAAACGATCAGGGAGAGCAGGATCACCGCCTTGAACAGCCCGCCTGCGTAGTCGCGTCGCTGCCGGGTGAAAGCGGTCGCTCCCTGTCTTGCGGCGGTTCCTATCGTGGTGAGTGCCATGACCGCTGCTCAATACTGCTCACGGACGCGGGCTACGAACCGGTCGCCGATCAAGTTGAGTCCCAGAGTCAGCATGAACAGCACCAGACCGACGAAGAACAGGCTCTGGAAGGTCAGACCCTCCCCGACGACTTGATCGGTGCCCGAAGCGAGTGATGCCATCGCTGCGGGCATGGTGAGGCTGCCTTCATATGGTGAGTAGGTCTTGATGGCAGCGTCGGCCGCGCCGCCGGCCATGAACACCACCATCGTCTCCCCGAGCGCCCGCGACACCGCCACGATCAACGAGGCGACAAGTCCCGAGACCGCGGCGGGGAGCACGACCCGTACCGTCGTGACCGCTCGGCGCGCCCCCAATCCCGCTGACGCCTCCCGCAGTGATTTCGGGACTGCTGCCATCGCGTCCTCTGAGATCGACGCCACCAGAGGGATCGTCAGAATCCCGACACCGATCCCCGCAGCCAGCATCGAGCCGCGGCCACCTTCCCCACCTATGTGGGCGACCACATTGGGGGCCAGCCACAGCAGCGCGAAGAAGCCGAGCACCACACTGGGGATTCCGGCGAGGATCTCCAGAATGGGTTTGAACAAGGCCCGGTGCGACGGCCTTGCGTACTCGGACAGGTAGATGGCCGCGCCCATTCCCAGAGGCGCGGCCACCACCATGGCGATAGCTGTGGTCCAGAGGCTTGCTACCAGCAGGGTCGGCATGTCGTAGATCCCGCGGCGCGGAAACCACCCGATCTGGCCCCACGTGGCCGACCAGTCGACATCACGCATGAAAATCCAGGCTTCCGCGAACAGTGCGTAGATGATCAGCGCCGAGACGACCACCGAGACGAACGCTGTGCAGAACATCGCACGGCTGATGATCCGTTCCCTTCGCACCCGGCGCGGTGAACCGGAGAGCGCCTCAATGCTCAGTTCAGCAGATCCAACCTCGTTCACTAGATGACCGTGTTCACAATCGATCGTTCACGGTCGAACGAGTGGATCTCGGGTCTCAGGCATCAGGGCTCAATTCTAAGTGCTGGACCTGCCGATCGACTCATCCCGCCCATGCGGCGCGGACTTCGGACTTTGCTGCCTCGGTCAGCTCGACGTATCCGACTTCAGCGACGGCCCGATCAAGGCCTTCGCCCATGTAGTAGTCGACGTAGGCGTCGAGTCCCGGGTTCGCAGCGGCTGCGTCGGAGTTCACGTAGATAAACAGCGGACGGCTGAGCGGGTACTCCCCCGTGGCGATCGTGCTCGGTGTTGCTCCTACACAACCGCTCTCGCCGTCGTCAACGTCTAGAAGCTTCACTCCCTGTGCATTGTTAGCGAAGGCGAAACCGACCCATCCCAGCGAGGTGTCAGATCCCGTGATGCCCTGAAGGATCACGTTGTCATCGCCCGATGGGCTGTAGTCGGGGCGTGTGGTCGGGTCTTGACCGCGTTCCTCCGCGGGGTGTTCGATAACCAGTTCGACGTAGGTGTCGAAGGTCCCGGACTCCTCTCCGGGACCGAAGATGTCGAGTGGGATGTCAGGCAGGTTCCCTGCGCCGCCGAGTTCGGCGGAAACGGCGTTGGCGTCAGCCCACGATCCGATTCCAGTGGCCTCGGGACCGGTCAAGGCGTACAGGTCCGAGAATGAGACGCACTCGACGGCATCGTTGGAGGCGTTCGTCATGACCCCAAGCCCGTCAATCCCGACCTGCAACTCGACATAGTTGATGCCGTTGGCGGCACATTCCTCTGCTTCGCTGTCTTTGATTGCCCGCGAGGCGTCAGAGATGTCGGTCTCACCGCTGCAGAACAGCGCGAACCCGTCGCCCGTTCCCGGTCCGTCAACAGCGATCAAGACATTCGGATGGATGTCGTTGAACAACTCCTGGACGCGCAGCGAGATCGGTTCAACGGTGGAGGAACCGGAGATGAAGATCTCACCCGAAAGGTCCATATCGGAGGAGTCGTCCATATCGGAGGAGTCGTCCATATCGGAGGAGTCTGAGTCGTCGCCTCCGCACGCCGACGCTACGAGTGCCAGACTCAAGAGAATCGCCAGCAACCAAACAACATTCCTAGATTGACGCATTCGGGTTCCTTCCCGGGTCTTGGACCCGCTCGGTGCGAATCCGCTTCGAGCGCAAAGCTACGCGGGCATTGCTAAATCGCACCGCCGGATGAGTGAACGAACAGTGAACACCCGGTGAAGATCCACCGGTCCGATCGGCAGGTACGAATAATTCGGTTGACAGGTATGCTGAGACTCGCCAATCTGGTTTTAGCCGGAGTTTCCGGCCGCAGGACAGGACCGACATGAGCAACATTCACCGCACCGAATATCAGCATCAAGCTGACATCGCCGCGCGCGTAAATGTGCAGACGGTCATGCCAGCTTCTTGGTTTACCACGAAGCCGTATCACCCCCCGCGGCCCTTCGGCGCTCCCTCCGGGTAACTCGACCCAACAAACGGGAAGTACGCAGAAAGGCCGCTGGTAGACCCAGCGGCCTTTCTGCGTTACCCGGCCAACACCCGCCGCACAAGAACAGCCCACCAACACCGACACAAAACCCAAACACGGAAGGAGACGGGGACATGTCAACCCTCGTCGACATCACTGAACAACTCCAAGCCGACAACACCACGTGGGAGACCCACGCGGCCTGCAAAGCGGTCGACAATGCCTACGACCTGTTCTTCTCCGACGACATCGGAGAGATCTCGGCTGCGAAGCGCGTCTGTGCCGAGTGCCCGGTGATTGCCCCCTGCCTCGAAACTGCTCTCGACAACCAGGAGCAGTGGGGAGTCTGGGGTGGGCAGCTCTTCGTGAACGGTGAGATGTTGTCCGTCAAACGCCGCAGGGGCCGTCCTCCCAAGGTGGCTCGTCCCGAGGATCTGATGCCGGTCGTTCCGGTGCCGATACATCTTCGGGAACGGGCAGAGCGGCGGACCGCTTAACGGCGCTGATCGACCACTCCCCCAAGAACCCGGGCAACGGCTAAAGCGAGCCCCGGTACTTGGTCGATCAGCGCCGGAGCGGCCGCGTTGCTAACGCCGGGCGCAGCCGGAGCCGCCGCGTTGCTATCGCCGGGCGCAGCCGGAGCCGCCGCGTTGCTATCGCCGGGCGCAGCCGGGCCGTTCTGCGGGGTAGCGTTCTGTCCAAATCCTCATGTCCTCGCTCTGTAGATTCACCGCGTTCTGGCGCATCGCCGCGGTCTTGTTGACCGTGGTGTTCGTCGCCGCTTGCGCGGGGGACTCCGGCAGCGAGTTCGGCGAGGCCAACAGGATCGCGCTCACTGACGGAGCCCTCAGTCCCGAGGGCAGTACCGGCCGGACCCCGGCCGTTGAGGGCTCCATCCGCGATCTCGGGTTCGCCTCTCTGTCCGGTGGTGAGTCAGACACATTCGCGAACCATCTCGACAAGCCGCTGGTGGTCAACTTTTTCGCCGCCTGGTGCAGTCCGTGCCGTGCCGAACTGCCCGAGTTTGAGAGCGTCTACCAGGAGCTCTCCGGCGAGGTGAACTTCATCGGCATCAGCCGCGACGACTCCGCCGACGCGTCACTCGAACTGTTGGCCGAGACGGGCGTGACCTATCCGTCGGGTTGGGACGTCGACGGGTCGCTGTTCCCCGAACTGGGTCTGCTCGGCATGCCCAGCACGCTGATGGTCGACCGCGATGGAGTGGTCGCCGAGCAGTGGAGCGGAGTGCTCACTGCTCAGGGGCTGCGCGACCTGATCACGGAGCACCTGCTCTGATGGGCGTCTACGCCTTCCCGTTCGCGCTTGGACTGGTCGCGGCGTTCAACCCCTGTGGCTTCGCCCTGCTGCCCGTCTACCTGTCTTATTTCCTGGGTGTTGACGGTGACGACAAGGCCAGCCGTCTGGCCACCATTGTGCGCGGTCTCGTCGTCGGCCTGGTCATGACCGCAGGATTCATCGCGGTGTTCGGGCTCTGCGGAGTGGCATTCGAGACTGTGATCAATCAGGGCACCGTGTTCGAGTACACGGGATACGTGACGATCGCCATCGGCGTGTTGATGCTTCCGCTGGGCGTCTTCATGGCGCTGGGGAAGGACTTCGTGCTGCGACTTCCGAAACTGAACGTGGGAACCGGTAGCCGGGACCTCTCGTCGGTGTTCCTCTTCGGTGTGAGTTACGCGGTCGTTTCGCTGTCGTGCACCATCGGGTTGTTCCTGTCGTCAGTCACCAACTCGTTCACCACCGACGGGTGGTTGGAGGGATTCGGAAACTTCCTCGCCTACGCGCTGGGGATGGGCGCCTTGATCACTTTCTTGACCATGAGTCTGGCACTCGCCAAGACCGATGTGGTCGCCGGGATGCGACGGGTGCTTCCCTACGTGAGCCGAGTGTCGGGTTTCGTGCTGTTGGCCGCTGGCCTATATCTGATCGACTACGGCTATTTCGAGATCCGAGTGTTGTCCGGTGATGCCTATTCGAGTCCGCGGGTCGACCGTTTCTTGGAGTTCCAGGCAGCAGTCAACAACTGGATTCAGGACACCACGCCGGAACGTATAGCAGTCATCAGCGTGCTCGGGGTCATCGGTGCACTGATCGTCGGCTGGCGCGACCTCGAGCCCGACCGAATCAAGCGGCTCAGCGTCACCTCGGGGTACGCCTGCAGCTACCTGATCATCGAGTTCCTGTTCAACGGTGGCGAGTTCATCTTCTTACCGCTGGTGCGCTTCGTCGGTGGGTGGCCGTTGCGGACAGTCAACTGGTTCAGCGATCCGCTGCGTTTCGGGGTGCCGATCGAGGTCCTGATCACCACGCTGGTGGTCTGGGTCGTGTGGCGACGAATCGCGGGCCGTCTCCGCACCGCACAGGTCGAGGGCGTTTGATCGCGGTCAAGGAGCGAGACGCTCGGTTGTCCAGGCGTCGGCCTCTCGACGGTAGCGGACCCGGTCGTGGAGACGGTCCGGGCGGCCCTGCCAGAACTCGACTCGATGCGGTGTGATCAGGTACCCACCCCAGTGGGCAGGTCTCGGGACCTCATCGGGGTACTGCTGTTCAAGTTCAGCGACGCGCGCTTCGAGTTCGATCCGGGAGGAGAGGACTTCTGACTGCTCGCTGGCGCAGGCGCCGATCTGCGCGCCGCGGGGCCGGCTAGCAAAATACGCGTCAGATTCCGATTCGGGGACATGGCTGACCTCTCCCACGACGCGGACTTGCCGCTCGATCTCGCGCCACACCATCGTCAAGGCGGCGCGGCCGCTGGCTTCAAGCTGGCGGCCCTTGGCCGACAGGCGGTTGGTGAAAAACACGAATCCGCGGCTGTCGACTCCCTTCAACAACACCGCTCGGGCATCGGGCCAACCGTCGGCGTCTACCGTCGACAACACCATGGTGTCGGCAATGTAGGGGTTGACTTCTGTCCAGAGGTCGAACCAAGCGCTGAACTGCATCATGGGGTCGTCGGCAACGTCTGAGACATCAAGCCCAATACGCCCGAACTCTTCACGCATCGCGGCCATGTCCATTGCCGGAGCCTACTGTTTGCGGGGTGAGCGCTAGTCGTCTATTCGCAATCGCAGGCTTGGCAGCGGCGGGAATTGCCGGTGCGTCGTTGCGATGGGCCGCTACCGAGATCATCGACGACCCGTTGGCGACCCTGCTGCTCGTCAACAGCGCCGGTGCGTTCATTCTGGGGATGTTGCTGCGCACCCATGCGGTGCATTCATCAATCCGGCTCTGCCTCGGTGTCGGTTTCTGCGGTTCGCTCACCACCTTCTCCACACTGGCGGCTGAGATAGCCGAGCGCATCGACCACGGTCAGTTGGTGAATGCGGCGGGCTTCACGGCGGTCACCGTTGGCGCCGGACTGATCGCGGTCATCACCGGCAGCCGATTGGGCACCCAGTTGGAGAGCAGACGCGCATGACCGCGATGGCATTCGGCGCCGCCGCTCTGATCGGCACACTGGCCCGTTGGCAACTCGGTGCGCGCCTCAGATCACCGCAGGGAACCTTGGTCGCCAACGTATTGGGGTCGTTCGCTTTCGGCCTGTTGCACGCGGCCGGCCCCGACGAGGTGGTCATCGTCGGTATCGGCGGGCTCGGTGCGTTCACGACGTTCTCGGCGCTGGCCGGAGAACTCATCGAGATGTGGCCCCGCTCCCGCAGCCGCACCCTGGGCTACGGATCACTCACCCTCATCGCAGGCGTAGCCGCCGCCTGGCTCGCCATCTCCCTGACCTAGCCTTCTCGCTGAATCAGGTTCCGCTTCTATCAGGTGATGCCTCTGATAGTGAGCGACGACTCCAGTCTGCTGCCGACAAGGGAGCGCTGACAGGCCATGGGTGCGCCGATTGGCACCTGATGCGCAATTGAAGCTTCACTCAGGCCACCGACGAATTCGACCTCAAGCCCGGCTTGTCGAAATTCGCGCATCAGGTCGTTCTCGAAACATCCATCAAATCGTTCCTATATCGTCCATTGCCGCGTCGACATCGCCCGCGTCGATGGGATCGCTCGTGACCCGGTTCGCGTCCGTCGGCTGCTCCGGTCATTGGCCCGCAACATTTCCACCCGAGCCACGCTCCGAACCCTGGCCCAAGACGCGGACGGCGGCAACCTCGACCCGAAGACCGTCACGAGCTACCTCTCTGCCCTCGAGCGAGTGTTCGTCGCGGACGACGTGCCGGCGTGGTCGCCTCGCATGAGATCGAAGGTCGCGCTGCGTTCCGCACCCGCGCGGCAACTGGTCGACCCCGCACTGGCGTGCGCGATGCTCAGGACCGGACCCGAACGGCTGCTCAACGATCTCGAGTCGTTCGGCCTGCTCTTCGAATCGCTCGTGCTGCGCGATCTGCGGGTGTACGCGGGACCGCTGCGCGGCTGGGTCGGGCACTATCGGGACGAGACCGGCCTAGAAGCAGACGCCATCGTCGAACTCGGCGACGGTGCCTGGGCAGCGTTCGAAGTGAAACTGGGGGGCGAGCGAGCCATCGAGCATGCGGCGGCGTCGCTCACCAAGCTCGCAGGACGAGTCGACGATACCGTCCGCCGCAGGCTCGCGGCCCTCGCCGTGGTGACCGCCACTGGCGGATACGCATACCAACACCCGACGGCGTTTCGGTCATCCCCATCACGACCCTCGGCCCATAGCGCATGCACAAACGGTGACCGATATGGGTTCATCACCAAACACCCTCCGCAACGATCGCATCCTGGTCCACCGAGATACTGGCTCGCCATCTCCCTGACCTCGCCTAGACAAGGCACCACAAGCAGTTGATTACTCTGATATCTATAGATATCATCAGATCGTGACCGATCTCTTGATCAGAGACGTTCCTGAGGACGTGGTGGCCAAAATTGATGTCAAGGCGGCGACTGCGGGGCTCTCACGGGCCGAATACCTGCGACGAGTGCTGTTGCGCGAACAAGCCGACTCATCAAGCGAGGTAACCGTCGAATCCTTGGCGCGAATCGCGGAGATGTGCAGCGACCTGGGGCGGCCGGAGGTGATGGCCGGTGCTTGGACGTGACCACATGGCTTGCCGACAAGTCTGCTCTGGCACGACTGGCCCTGAGCCCGGACGCCGAGAGATGGGCTTTGAACATTCAGCGTGGTCGCGTGCGCGTTACCACCGTGACTCTTCTTGAGATCGGATTCTCCACACGATCGGCGGCCGATTATCGTGCCACGCTCGCCGAGTCGCCGGTCGCGCTCATGCCCGTTGAGTACCTGACGCCCAAGATCGAGGCCCGAGCGCTCGATGTGCAGTTGGCCTTGGCGAACAGGGGGCATCACCGAGCGCCGTCGATCCCCGACCTGCTGATCGCGGCGACAGCCGAAATGTCTCGACTCACCGTTCTCCACGTCGACAAAGACTTCGAGTTGATCGCAGAGGTCACGCGACAGCCAGTGGAAGCTCTCCGCCTGAACCCGGATCACCCGGAGACGAACCCGACCAGCACCGTGTAACGGCTCGCGGTCAAGTCGAGTCGAGTCCCGCTGACCCACGCCCACCTCCGCCTTCCCACCTAGGTCCGATAATGCTGCGGCGCGGTGTTCCCCACAAGCCGATCAAGCGTGGCGAAGGTGAACTCTTTGCCGCGCGTGGCCTTGATTAGCTTCGGCATGCCCTCGAAGGACCGCATCGTAGAGGCTATAGGCGGGGTGGGCGGAGACCGCGGGGAAAGGGTCGCGCATGGACGATGGTAAGTTCCTTGTTAGCGCGGGTCAGGCTCGTATAGAGAACACCCTGCCTGCCGACATTCTCGGGAAAGTCCCCGGGTTCTACGACGACCGCAGCGTCGAATTCAAGCCCGCGCGCCTCGTCGGGGTGAAGGATGACGAAAGTCGTCTCATCCCGCGACCAGCTGTGCTGATAGTGACCGCGAACCCAGCCGCGCGTTCGGAGTTCGGCCGATAACGGCCTCGGCTCGGTGGAGATAACCGCCACCATCCCCGTGTGTCGGTTGGTGAGATCGATTGCCGCGTCCACGGCCGTAGATGTGCATTCGTCAGCGGGCACCTTCGTAACGGTGGGGTGCGGCCCGTCTCGAAGCGCCTGCTCTCCTCGTTCACCGCGAGGCAGCAACTGGTTTGCGAATCGGAGGATCTGCCGCGTCGACCGGTAGCCCGCCTGGAGCACTTCGATCTTGCAGTGCCCGCTGTCGTCAGTCATTTCGAGATCCTCTGCGAGTGTCTGCCAATCGGCCGCAGTCCAGTCGGATCGCCGCTGGTTCATGTCGCCGAACAATGAGAGCGAGCCGCCGCGCTTGAGCAGGGAATGAGTGAGAATACGCCACTCCAGGGGGCGAACATCCTGCGCTTCGTCAACGATCAGGTGCCCGAACCGCTCATCAATAGCTCCAGGGTCGAGCGACAGCGCGACCGTGGCAAGCATCGGGAGATAGCGGACACGCCCAGAGATCTCGTTCCAGTTCGGGAGACCTCGAAGCCAAGCCAGGATCTCCGGGTCACCGATCTCGGAAACGTCGGCGCGCTTCAAGACCTCGACAACGCGACGAACACGCTGCTCAATACTGCCCGACATGGGGACATCAGACATCGACCTCACGAAGCCGCTGATCGCCCTGCCGAGCTCCCATGACGATTCGATCCGTTCGATTAATCCGGGCTTCGGAAAGGACCGTAGTCCAGCGACTCTGTGCAGCAGGTCAGGAAGGCTGAGAACCTGGATCTCGGCCTCCGGCTCCTTCAATTCAGAAATGATCGGCGCCACATGCTCAACGTAGTTATTGGACGGTCCGACGATCGCAACGCGGGCGATCCGTTCAGACTTCCGCTCGTCGCTCGTGAGATAGACGGCTCTGTGGGCAGCGACAACGGTCTTGCCTGTGCCTGGTTGTCCCTGCACCACCAACCCTCGGTCGCCGGCGGCGGCCACCAAGCGGTACTGGTCGGACTGCATCGTTGACAGAAGCGCGCCCATGCGGCCCTGCTTCGGCATCCGCATGACCTTGTCGACCGCGTCAGCCGCACGCAGGCCTCCCCAGCGAGTCTCGACTTCGCCAACGGTTTCAGTGGCGAATGTCTCAGACTGCTCGATTGTCTGCAGTTCGTCGAATTCGGCAGCCTCTGGTTCCTGCCGGGGTTTCTTCTCCTCAGTCGGCCGAACCGTCCCCTGGCGCCGTATCGGGGCTTCCGGGATCTCAAGCGCACGCGCCTGGCCCTCGAATGGGTCCGCCGCGACGCCGGCCTCAAGCTCGTCGGAGTAACCGACGAGGTCATTGAGTCGAAGTACGAACGTTCGCCGCCCGGTTACCGACGATGCAATCTCGTGGCCTGATGAGCGGCCCTCAAAATACAGGCTTGAGATCGGTGCAGCCCAGTTGACGGTCTCGAACCCGTCCTTCACGAGACGTGAGCCGGCGATATAGAAGGTCTGACCCATCTCGTCGCTGTAGGGGTGGTCGTCCGTGAGAGCGACCCGGCCTATGACCGCAGCAATTCGCCCGCGGTTACTGCCCGGTTGAAGGGGCGTGGAGGAGGTGAACCGTTGGCTCCGAGTGACAGCGATTTGCTTGTATCTGCGGGTCTGCTCGGTGAGCCGGCACTCCATCTCGCGCAAGTACTGCTCGTTGACTGCACGCTCGGCGGCCAGGACGGCACGGCGGCCTTGGTCGTGTGTCCTATCGGTCATTCGGGTGTCACCTCTGCGACGCAGACAGCTATCGCCTCGATGTCCATCTGGCAATCGAGGCTCTGTTCGAGCCGTTCCTCGGCTTCTCTTAGCAGACGGTCCTGATTCGACCGCTGCGCTTCCTGGAGGTGAATCACCCCGGTACTTCCTCTCTCTCTCAGGGTCTCGATGCTGCGCTCGATCTGAGCGACTTTCCGGGCGTGGGTCTCCCGCAGGCTGATGCGCCGGGACTCGACGAGCGCGGCGTTCTTCGCCTGACGCCCATGGACCTCTTCCTCGTATCGCTTCCGAAGTGAACGCTCGGCCTCTCTGAGATGAGCGTCAAGGCCCATGCCAATCCCCGCCTCGTACTCTTCAAGCTGAGACTCCGCGAGCGCAGCCAAAACCGTCGACCCCACGGGCTCGCTCGTCAAGACTCCCGCGTCGAGGTCGACCGCCGCTGTCCAGAACTCAGCCGACGGCTGGAGCCCGACCCACCTGGCCAAAGACACCAAGACGAAGTACGTGCCAGGAGTGACAGAACCGCTCTTGATTCGAACGTGGCCGAAGCGAGCCTGGGATGATCCGGGGACCCGGAGCGCTGCTCGCACCAGCGGATTGGTAGCAGAGAGGAGGTGCTGGGCCGTCTTGCGAGCGTGCTCCGGATCGAGACAGAGCACCACATCTCGTTCGTCGAGCATCGCCTTGGCCAGTTCGTCGACCTCGGCTCGTGATCTCTCGCCCGCAGATTGCACGCCTCGAAGGTGTTGCTCCATCGCGGCGTTGCCTCGGAGCGTGAGGAATGTGCCGCTGCGGTCCACCTCGCAGCGTGCGCCAGGTGCGCCCGCGGCCCAATCGCGAAGCAGGTGAACCAACTCGGGCTGGCCGATGTATCGGCCGGATTCGAGGAGATCATTCTCCAGGCCGTCGATCTCTGCAGCATCGGTCGATGACAGGTACGAGGCTGCGGCTTCGACATCGTCGACCGCGAGCCGCTGTTCCGCGATTGCCGCCAGCGTTTCGTTGAGCCGCCGTGCACGTTCGGCTTCTGTCAGTGTGAAGTCGAACATTGCGCGGCGCAGATCTCCCATCCGCGACTGGAGGATCGGCTCGAGCTCACCGATGGAGTCCGTAAAAACACCGATCCGCTCATGCACTCGTTCGATGATGTCGGACTCGATGGTTCCAGGCGTGTGGAAGTTGAGAACGAGGATCTTCTCCTCGGTCTGACCAAACCGGTCGACCCGACCGATCCGTTGCTCAACCTCCATTGGATTCCAGGGGAGGTCGTAGTTGACGACGGCCGAGCAGAACTCGAAATCGAGACCTTCGCTGGCGACTCGGCTCGCAAGGAGAACGTCGAAGTCGTGATCGCGGAATCTTCGCATGATCTCATGTCGGGCCTCGCGGCCGACCCCGCCGTGCATGACTGCAATGCGGAAGTCTGCACTCAGACGTTCACTGAGGTACGCAAGCGCGCGCCGTGAGAATGTGAACACAAGCACTCGTCGGCCACCTTCGACGATCGGTCGAAGATTCTCGAGGAAGGCATCGAATTTGGTGTCGACATCGCCGAGGTTGTGCGCGAGCTCAAGGACCTTGGCAGGTGGATTCGTGATGTCCCAGGAAACGTCGTCGCCTGTTCCATCGAGGTCTTCGTCGCCGAGTCCATCTCGCCAGTTCAAGACCCAGTCCCGGGCTGCTGGAAGGCAGGTGCTCGCGAGGCGAAGAGGCATCTGGGTCACGAAACCGACCGGCAGATCCAATGCTCGGGCCCGATCGGTCTGCCACCGCTCGAACTCGGCGTAGAACTCGGCCTCCGGTTCGGTCCACTCGACGGGGATCGAAATTGCTTCTCTCACCGCTTTTCGCTCTTCCACCTCGACTTTGCGCGTGCGCGTGACGACAGCGGAGAGCGCGTGGAGCTGACCGATAAGCCGCTTGGCTTGCGCGATCTGCGGTGCCGGCAACGTTTCGCTCTGAAGAAGTGTCACCAGTTCGCGGTATTCCGGTCGGGCAGAAACGGCGGAGCCGAAGTCCAGTGACTCGATGGTCTTCAAACGCCGGAGGCGTTCGGGGTTGGTCACGTCAACGTCGAAGAAGCTGGCGCTGAGAGCGTGGAGGGCAGCGTTCGGCTTCAGCCGCTTTTCTAGGACGAACCGGTCGTCGAACTCGCCGGGAGCTAGGAGTTGGAGCAGGCTGAAGAGGTCTTCATTCCCCAGGTTCAGCGGAGTTGCCGACAGGAAGATCAGCGCGTCAGCCCAGTCGGACAGCAGCGATCCGAGCGCATGGCTCCTGGTTTCTGAGTTGCGGAACGCATGCGCCTCGTCGACGATGACCAGATCGAATCGCGGAGCGAGCTTAGCGAGATCCTCGAGGCCGGACCACACTCGCAGCCGCTCAAGGCTGCAGACGCCGGCAAACCGAGACGGCATACGGTCCTCGTCGATTCGTTCCAGCATCTCATCGAGTCGAGGCCGGTCGAGATCCTCAAGCTCATAGTCGAAGCGCTCACGCATCTCCGCGCGCCACTTTGGAACGAGCATCGAAGGACAGACGACGAGGACGCGATCGGCCTGTCGCCGGGCATCGAACTCTGTCCAGACGAGTCCGGCTTCGATGGTCTTCCCGAGCCCGACCTCGTCAGCAATCAGGAGGCGGAGCTGGCCTGTCTCGAGAAGCCTGATGACAGGGCGGAACTGGTACGCGCGGAAGATCGTCTTGGTGGCGCGAAAGGAGTAGACGGTGTCCGTGAGTTGCTCTCGGAGTTTCGCACGAGTGAGCGAGGCCGCAAAGCGGTCGGCATGGGCCGGTGGGCGAGCAATCCACTCGTAGGGATCGTCGTCGAGTTCTGGTGGCTGAAGATTGCGTTCAGGGACGTTGACGGTGCGTCCGTCCACGCGGATGCGGTACCACCACTGGCCACGTTCGTAGACGCGGCTGCGCACGAACGCCTCTTGTCCGGATCCCCGCGTGAAGGCGGGTGCGTTGACCTCAAAGCGCGGCACGGCGATGTCGTCTGCGTCGTCCCACCACGCGCCCATCCAGTCGTAGGCGGAGAGGAGCGGGTGAGACTCCACCGTCCAATCGATCCGGGCGGGCGTGGCCGGGGTACCGCCTTCGATTACGAACAACACTTCGACCTGTGCTCCGTCGTCGAACACGTAGATGCCCATCGGTAGCAGGACCCCATCGGCGTCACGCCTACGCGCCGAGGTGGCGATGGAAACCGAGTCCGGGACGCGCTCACCAACTACCAGCATCCGATGAGGCCGCACGGAGCTGACCTCGTGATCCACGTCCCTCACGACCGGGTGGTATCGCAAGTAACCCGTCACTGATTCACAACGTCTTCGCTCGATCGAGCTGTCGGGTCACTGATCAGATCCAGCCGAGTACCTGCACGACCACGAAACCGATGGTCACCAAGCCTGCGACGAACGCCACTGTTTGCCGACTCTTTGTCCAGAAAGGCGAGTCGTCACGGTCATCATCAACCCGAAGGTTGGCCGAGGACCCTTCGGACGCATGAACTGACTGAACGGCAACCCGGGCACCCTCCCCGTGGACTGCAACGTTGACGGCCTGATCCACCGCACCAGCCGTCGGCATAGCCGACGATGAAGGTGTGTCCGCTCGCATCTCGGCCACTAGTTCCGCGAGGGTTGTGCGTACCTGGTCGAGGACTCCATGGATGGCCACGCCGCTGATCGACCAGTAGAGCGCTGTGGTCTGCTGAAACGGATTGCCACTGTTCTTGTCCATTAGCGAGCCGATTTCGCTGGCAACCGGAAGCCACAAGCTGAGGGTGCCGTCCTCCGAGCTATCTGCAGACGCGGCCATAGCCTCAAGTTGTCCGATTCCCTGCAACAGAGTGAACCGGTTAGAGATCTTCTCCCGAGCAAAATCTGGTAGGGAGGACACGCCAACCCGTTGACCTTTCACGAACATGTTCCCGGTAAAGGCATCGGCAAGGATCGGGGCGCCGACAGTGCGATAGTCGGGGGCATCGTCCTTCGAGTCATAGCCACGAAGCTCTCGCGTGGCCCAGTCGCTCAACTCGATCGAACCAGCTTTTCCGCCTAGCATGACACACCTCCGCAGGGTGTCTGCGAGTGGCTGTGATGTCAGCACGTCGCGCTCGATCTGGTCGAGAAGGGTCAATTTGGCCATCAGTAGTACTTCCCGATGTAGGCGTAGGCCCGGTCGAAGAGGTCTTGATCGGTGTGGAGCTTGTACTTGAGCAGGCTTCTTCGGAGCGCTTTCTTCACCTCACGCTCGCCGGCTTCGGTCCGCTGCCATCCTGGGAATCGAACCTGACGCACGATGTTGTCGATGTCGGCGACAACCCGGTCGACGATCAGCGGGGTGTCGGAGTTCTTCACTTCTTCGAACAGCTCCGTGAGAGCGGCCCTCCCCTGGTCCTCCTGGAGTTCTTCTGGTTCTTCGCGCTCCGCCTGGACCACGTCCTTGGCGAGGTCGATCAACTGCTTCAAGAACTCGACGGAGGCGAGCAGTCCTTGCTCGTGCTTCAACCGGAGGCCCTCGAGCCGCTCCGACAGCGCCACGAACTTGGGATTGTCACTATGACGTCGAAGGCGGGTGGCGATCTTGATCTCCACTTCGACGGTGTTCCGCTCTGGGTCGTCGAGGAGCTGTTCGAGAACCTCAGCGTCCATTACCAGTGTGTCGAGGTCGTCCCGGACGGTCTGCACCGAGACGTTCCTGTGGATCAGCTCGATTGTCTTCGCTCCGAGTGAGTGCCAGAGCAGTCTGCCGTTGCCCGACGGGGGCCTGAGGGAGTCGTAGACCTGGGCCAACCAGCGGTAGTCGTTCTCAATCGGAACCAGTATCGGATCCGGCGACAGCGCTTCCCAGAGTTGGGACAACGCGCTGAAGTCCTCGGCGAACTGGTCCCGTCGATTCGTGTCAGGCAAGCACTCTTGGGCAGCCAGCAAGCCTTCCCAGCTGAAGTCATTGCGGTCGACGCCTTCGAACCACCGCAAGCACCTCGCCATCGCTGGATCGAGCTCGTCCTTGAGCTCATCGATGTTCGAGATGACCTTGTCGATCGATGCCTCGTCGAAGTCGAGCGCCTGCGCAACGTCGTCGAACAGTCCGAGGTAGTCGACGATCAGCCCATGGGACTTTCCTGGAGCCACCCGATTTGTTCGGCAGATCGCTTGCAGAAGGTTGTGATCCCGTAGCGAGCGGTCGAGGTAGATGCACTGCAAGTTCGGGGCGTCGAAACCGGTCAGGAGTTTGGCGGTGACGATCAGGATCTTCAGGGGATCGGCCGGATCGCGGAAACGGTCCAGCAGCGCGGCTTCCTCCTCCTTTGACCGCCCGAAGCGGCCTCGCCAAGCCTGCGGCGCCCCTTGGCTCATGTTCATGACCACATCGCTGGCCCCAGCAGGCAACTCGCCGTCGGCAAGCGCATCTAGCGCATCTTTGTAGAGGACGCATGCCTCCTGATCGACCGTGACGATCATCGCCCCAAAGCCTTCCGGAGCGATCCGCTCAAGGAAGTGCGCACGAATGTCGGCAACCACTGCCTCGACCCGAGCCGGCGCCTTGACCAGCAAGGCGAATCGGCCCGCTCGTTTGGATACCTCGGCCCGATCCTCGTCGCTCAGGTCGCGAGTCAGATCATCGAACTCCTGATCGAGCGTGGCACGATCGATCCTGAGATCGACTGAGCGCGTTTGGAAGCGAAGCGGCAAGGTGGCGTCGTCACGAACCGACTCCTCGAAGCTGTAGCGATCGAGATACCCACCCGGGTCCTTGACCGCCCCGAATGCGACGAATGTGTTTCGGTCTCGCGTGTTGATCGGCGTGCCGGTCAGGCCGAAGAGGAACGCGTTCGGCAAGGCGCTTCTCATCCGCAGGCCAAGGTCACCTTCCTGTGTTCGATGCGCCTCATCGACGAGAACTATGATGTTGTCTCGCTCGTTCAGCACGCCGTCGGCCTCGGCGAACTTGTGGATGGTGGTGATAATGACCTTGCGGGCGTCGCGCGCGAGCAGGCTATGCAGCTGCTGCCTGCTACCGGCCGTGATCATGTTGGCGACATCAGCAGCATTGAACGTCGCGGTGATTTGCGTGTTGAGGTCGATCCTATCGACGACTATCACCACCGCCGGGTTGCCGAGTTGTTCATGTTGCCGGAGCTTGTTGGCGGTGAAGATCATCAGGAGGCTCTTGCCCGAGCCCTGGAAGTGCCAGATCAGTCCCTTGCGGATCTTGCCCTCGACGACGCGCCGCACAATCTTGTTCGCCGCTTCGTATTGCTGGAAGCGGCAGATGATCTTGATCTTGCGATGGTTGCGATCGGTTGCGAACACCGAGAAGTTCTGGGCAATGTCGAGCACCACTTCGGGTCGCAACATCGACGAAACGGCACGATCTACTTCCTGAAGGCCCTGCCCGGCTTCCTCTTCGAGCCTCCATGGTGCCCACTCGTGAACGGGGAGTCGGGTGGAGCCGAACCGAAACTCCTTGCCCTCAGTCGCGAACGAGAACACGTTTGGGACAAAGAAGGCGGGGGCGTGAATTTCGTAGTCGTCGTGGACTTGAGCAGCCCCGTCAACCCATGTCACCGCTCTGCGTACCGGTGACTTCGCCTCCCCTAGTACGAGTGGAAGTCCGTTGACGAAACCGACGACATCGAACCGCTTCTCGGACCTGGCCGCGAATGTGACCTGGTTGGACACGATGAAGGTGTTCGTCTCAAGCTCGGTTGGGTCGAAGTCAATCAACTTGATCGTCACGTGTTCGTTGTTCGGACCGAACGGCATGGTGTGCTCTCCCCGAACCCAGGATATGAACTCCTCGTTTGCTCCAACGAGCCCTCCACCGAGGACACCGCTAATGACGGCCCGAAGCTTGTCGATCACCTCGTCGGCGCGTTCGGGTTTGATAGCGATGTCGGGATTCAACCGGACGAGTGCACTGGCAAGTACGGGCTCAAGCAAGACATCCGACGCAGTTCGTTCAAGCGAAGGACCATGGACGTGCACCCAGCCGAGCTTGGACATGCGATCGAGGACCAGAGCCTCAACGGTGTTCGCTTCATCAAAGGCCACTTGGGGTCTCCAGTAATTCGTTCAGAGTGGTCATGCGTGCACGGCGTGCAGACCTGAGCGCAGCGTCAAGTGCTGCGCTCAACGCAGAAGCAGAACCAAATAAGCCTGCGTACGCAGGACGCTTGTCCGCCTCAGGCATCGTTACGGGGATTCGCGAGACGATGTCTGCATTCAAGTTGGGCATGGTCGTCCCAACTGCGTTCATCTCAAGCCACCGCACAACGCTGGTGCTACGCAGGAGGCAAGCGACGAGTGGCGCATCGCTAGGATCATCAAGGCGAACACGGACGGAACCCGTCCCACACAGCCACCCTGATTCATGTTCGTTGATGAGAGCTCGCTTGTTCAGATCACCGCGGCGGGGAAGCAGGATGTCTCCTGTGCAGACTCGGTGTTTAGAGAGTCGCTCGGCCGTCTCTTCAGTGATTCTTCGCAGACGGTCGTACTGCAGCCCGTCCGCTGTGAGGTCAGCGGGCATTACTACTGGAACACCTTCATCTACGTACTCGTGCGCATGCAGTTGGCTGCCGAACGGCCCAATCTGAATTCCACCATTCGAGGCCAACTCGCTGAGCGTGGATGGAGACCCGTCACGGTTCACTTCGTTCGCAATCGCTCCCTCAAGCGTCCGAACCGATTCGATGGCGTGGGCAAGCGCGTTGATGTAGTTCTCGAACCCATCCAACACTGTTGAGACCTCCTGCTGCACATCCAATGGCGGGAGCCCGAACTCGTACCTGGCAAGCTCTTGCCACTTCGTCCGCGGCGAGAGCGACCCCGCCGAAGTGCCGAGCGCATGATCGAAAAAACCGTCGGATTGAACGATGTACGGCATGAACTCCGACAACAACTCGTCGGTCATCGGTTCGAACACGAGGATGTCGCCAGAGCACACGCCATCGAAGGCAGGCACCGCTACTTTCCGCTGATAAGCGCGCCTCTTGCCAAAAAGCACCTGGCCAGCCTGAAAGGTCCTAGTAAAGCTCGTTCCGTCGGGGAGATCGTCGAGTTCGTGCCAGCGTCGGAGCGGCAGCGACTCTGAGTCGAGGTGCTCGAGACCCACGACACGCGACAAACCGTCAACCTCGGGATCCTTCGTCGTCTCTTTGACTTGACGGACGACATCACCGAACCGGATCCACCTCCAGCCGTCTGGAAGCACTCCATTCTCCGTCATGACGAAGCTCCGACATCGAGACATTCGAACAGATCCACTGCGGCAGACCGTATTTCGACCGCCGACTGCCGCCAATCAGTGATCGAGCGCTCAAGATCGCGGTCGGTTCGATCGTTTTCGCGCGTGACGTACAGCGGGATCGAGAGGTTGCTGTTCTGCTCAAAGATGGCATCCAGGGTCTCGACCGCAGCGAAGCCCTCCTCCGATTCGAGCGCTCGGAACGTCCGCACGATCCGGTTTATGTGGTCGTCGGTCAGGAAACTCTGGGCCCGCTGACGGGTGACTTCATTGACTGCATCGACGAACAGCACTCTGCCGACCCGTTCCGCTGCCTTACTTGCGCGGCAGATCACAATGCACGATTCCATCGGCGAGTTGTAGAAGAGATTCGGTCCGAGGCCGATCACGGCCTCGACGAGATCGTCGGCCACGATGCGACGGCGCATGTCGAGTTCTTCGTCTCGAAAGAGGACGCCGTGAGGAAAGAGGATGGCGCATCGGCCAGTCTTCGAGTTCATTGAGGCAAGGATGTGCTGCCAGAAGGCGAAGTCGGCCCTTCCTTGCGGCGGTGTGCCGTACTGGTTTCGGCCCCAGGGATCGGACGACCACGCGTCTCGGTCCCAGGCTTTGATCGAGTAGGGAGGGTTGGCGAGTACGACATCGAAGCGTCTAAGTTGGTCGCCGTCAGTGAACGCTGGATTGGCGAGCGTGTCTCCACGAACGACATCGAAGTCTTCGATGCCATGGAGAAACAGGTTCATGCGGGCGATCGCAGATGTCGTGAGGTTCCGTTCCTGGCCGAACAATCGAAGTGTCCGGTGCTCCGTGCCTTGGCGTCGGAGCTCCTCTGCTGCCGAGAGCAGCATGCCGCCCGAGCCGCACGTCGGGTCGTAGACGCTGTCGCCCGGCTCAATCTCGAGGAGCTGTGTCATGAGGTGGACCAGCGTGCGGTTCGTGTAGAACTCCGCGGCGGTGTGGCCAGAGTCATCGGCGAACTTCTTGATCAGGAATTCATAGGCGACGCCGAGCTCATCCTCTGGGACGTTGATCAAGCTCAGCGTCACCTGTGAGTAGTGCTCGATCAACTCCTTGAGCGTTGCGTCGGGAAGCCGTTCCTTGTTTGTCCAAGAGGCATCGCCGAAGACGCCTTCTAGTCGAGGGTTCGCCCGCTCGATCTCGCGCATCGCCTTGGAGATCGTGCGGCCGACATCATTGGCCGATTGTCGGAGGTCAGACCAGTGTGCTCCAGGCGGGATCTGGAAGCGATGCTGTTCGGGGAGAGAGGCGTAACCCTCATCACCGTCTGACTCCTGGAGCGCAGCCTGATACTCCTCATCAAATACGTCACTGAGGCGCTTCAGAAACAGCAGAGGGAAGATGAACGACTTGTATTCGCCAGCGTCAATGGTCCCCCGGAGGAGCGTTGCCGCGCCCCAGAGGTAGGACTCGAGCTGCGACTGGCTGATGCGGGCACTCACGCGATACCCCGTTCAGCGAGGAGCCGATTCAGGCGATCCTCGGCGGCCCAGGCGGCATCCAAGGCTTCTCTAAGCACCTTCGTAGCTTCGTCAACTGACGGAATGTCCACGTCGTCGGGCTTCGATATGTAACCGGCAAGGTTGAGGTTGCCGCCCTGCTCGCGGATCTCGTCAAGTGTCGCTACGTGGCAGCAGCCTTCCTCATCCCCAAATTTCTCGTAGGCCTCGATGATCTTTGTGAGGTGCTCCTGTTCGAGTGTGTTCTGGTTGCGGCCTTTGCGGAAGAGGTCTGAAGCATCGACGAGCAGCACCTTGGACCGGCGTGCTTCGGGCTTTCGTCGGCGGGCCACCAGAATGCAGGCAGCGAGACCGGTTCCATAGAACAGATTGCTTCCTAGGCCGATGACGGCCTCGATGAGATCAAGGTCAAGGACCTTCGAACGGATCTTGCCTTCGGAGCCCATGCGAAACAACGCTCCGTGAGGCAGCACGACCGCCATCCTGCCCGTCGCCGGCGCCATCGAGGCGATCATGTGCTGCACCCACGCCCAGTCGCCGTATTTCTTCGGTGGAGTCCCGGCGAAATTGCGCCCCCAAGGATCATTCGGCCATGTGTCCTCTCCCCATGCCTTGAGGGAGAATGGTGGATTCGCGATGACCAAGTCGAAGCTGGCGAGCTTGTCGCCAGTGAGGAAAGCCGGCTGGCGAAGTGTGTCGCCACGGACGATCTGGAAATCTTCAGCACCATGGAGGAACAGGTTCATGCGAGCGATAGCCGCTGTCGTGAGGTTGCGCTCCTGGCCAAAAAGGTGGCCGAGCATGAGTCGCTCGTCACCGCCTGATTCCCTTACTTGCTGAAGGGTCTCGAGGAGCATGCCGCCAGTTCCGCAGGCCGGGTCGTAGACCGTGTCGCCAGCCTCCGGGCCGAGCATCCGCACCATGAGCTCGACAACGGCGCGCGGTGTATAGAATTCACCGGCCTTACGGTTGGTAAGGTCAGCGAACTTCTTGATGAGGTATTCGTAGGCATCGCCGAGCACGTCATTGGGTACCACGGAGTTGCGCAGGTCGAGCTGGCTGAAGTGGTCAATCAGATCGACCAGCAGCTCGTCAGACAAGCGGTCCTTGTTGGTCCACTGCACGTCCCCGAAGATGCCGTAGAGCGTGCTCGGGTTTGCCTTCTCGATCTCACGCATTGCCCGCTGGATCGCCTGTCCGACATTGGTGGCGCGCGTCCGGAGATCTGCCCAGTGACTCCCGCTCGGGATCTGGAACCGATGCTGCTCCGGCAGTTCGGCGTATTCCTCGTCGCCGTCCGACTCAGCGAGAGCCTCAGCGCGCTCCTCGTCGTAGACGTCACTGATCCGCTTGAGGAACAGCAGGGGAAACACGTAGGCCTTGAAGTCCGACGCGTCGACCGGGCCGCGGAGAATGTTCGCCGCTTCCCACAGCATCGATTCCAGGCTCGTCTCGCTGTTCGCCACTGCGCCCTTTCTGTTTCGCATCAACCTTCAACAGATCGAAGGATCCATGTGGACCAAACTGTCAACCACTCTCAGAAGTCCTAGCGCGTTTGCGCTTCATAAGGCTCTCGCGAACCAGATCCTGCGCCTCGCGTGCCCCTAGGTCAAGGAACCCTGCCGGCCAGTCATCACCGATACCGCCGTACTGGTTGATCTCCGGCTCCCGGTATGACGTTACACCGTCACTAGTCTCGGCGAAGACAAGCTTTATCAACTCGTGGGTGGCATCCGTCGGATCGCTTGCGACCCGGTACCGCAAACGATTCACAAGGTGCTCGCTATGGGTCTCAACAACTAGCTGCCGGCCCGACCGCGCACACGCCAGCAAGAAGTCTGCAAGCTTCTGCTCGAGCCGAGGGTGCAGATGAAGTTCTGGCTGCTCGAGAACCACCAATGTCCCTGGCGCTGCGAGCAAGCAAAGCAGGACCACCGGGAGGATCTGACTGACACCCACGCCGACGGCCGTGAGGTCTACCTCACGGCCGAGTCCCGGTGGCCTCACGCTGAGACCGATTCCCATCCGTCCGCGATCCTCAGACCGGGCACCGTCCGCAAGCTCGAACTCCCTGAGCCAGTAGTCGAGCGCTTCGCTCAGTTGACGACGCACACCGTCACCCTCCGTCGGCATCACCACCCGAGTGCGCGCCTGAGCATGGAGCACCGCCGCCGAGTACTCCCCCCTCACTCCCAGATCGAGCTTCGACGGGCCGGGATCGTAGAGAACGTGCGGTGCCTCACGAAGCGGTCCCAAGTAGCGGACCCTCTCGCTGAAGAAGCGTTGGCTGACATTCCCCAGACGCCAAAGGGCCTCACCAGCCGCACCAGAGTGCTCGACTAGGACGGTTTCGTCAAGCCATGCTTCACCCGAGAACCTCTTGCGGAGTTTCTCGCGGAATCGGGCTTCCCCCAGCTGGACCATACTCTTTGCGATGGAAACGCGCTGCTTCCGAGAGAACTGGCCAAGGTTGCGATACCACTGTCGATCCACCAGATCGTCGAGCGCTTCCGTGCCTCGCTCGATCGGCAATTCTGCGGCACCTGGATCGCCGTCGCTCGACAGGCCAAGCTCCTTGATGTCTGACTGCGCCCGATTCACGGCAGCCCGATTCAATCTCGGCTTCACATCCGATTCGGCCGTCTCCGCTGCAAGCTGCTTCGCATCATCGATCTCGCCCTCGAGGATCGTCTCTGCTGTGTTCCACCACAGCTCCGCAATGTGATCAAGCCTCCGAACCGATTTCATCAAGGCTTGGGGCACACCCCCTGACATGACGACGGCATCAACTGCCGCCGACGTCCCTGACATCCAATCTTGGACGCGACCGCTAGCCCCAATCGCGGCTCCCCTCACTGGGAACCGCCCCCTTCGTCCGAGGTAGTCCATCACATCGACAAGTTCGGCGTCAGCCGCAATGTCGCTCACGTCGCATGTCAGGAGGGTCGTTCGCTCGTCCGATTCCACAGCGTCAACCTCGATTTGCAACGATTCGATCCTGGCGAAGCCGCCACGGGTTCCGACTTCATCCTGCGAGTCGACTAGGTAGGCATGCCAACCGAATTCGATCATCGAGCGGTCTCTCGTAGCCGACCTCCCGTCTGTCTCGATACCGCCGCGGACCCGCTGATTCCCGTAGCGACGCTCGTCTGCGAGCCAGAATGCGATTTCCATCGTACCGTTCGGTTTAGTTGCCAGGAAGTTGCGGGTCTCGTCGAACGTTCCTAGCCTGACGAACTCACCGTTCAGCGGGAACTCTGCGCCCCCTACGCGGGACCGGACGGCTTGAGTGGCAGCCAGAATCGACTGCAGCAGAGTGCTCTTGCCCGAGCTATTCGCCCCGACAACAACCGTCAGAGGCCGCAGGTCGATGGCTGCGTCTGCGACGGACTTGAAGTCGCGCAACTCGACCCGTCTCAGCTGGTACGGGTGTCTCATCTTCTTGGTCATAACGTTGCCGGTTCCATTGCTCCAAGATACTGAACTGGGTCAGACAGGTCGGCACGGTCAACCGGGTCGAGATGCGTAGCCGCCACCAAACCGTGCGGCTCGGACTCCGTTCCGGCGCGTACGCCGGTTGCCCCACCAAGCACGACATCCTGAAGACCCATCAATAGGTCGGTCCCGAGGTCGCCGAGCTGGGCCCACGAATCGACATCAAGCGCCCCCGCCATCAACAAGAACTCTACATCATCGTCGGTGAGCGAAAGCGTCCGCGTTGCAGCCCAATGAACGAGTTCGCCTAGAAGCGCTTCACGATCATCAGCGAGGTCCAACAGATCGGGTTGCAGGAGACCCGGATGTATTCGCCACACGAGGCCATGGTCGAGGAGCGCTTCGACGCAGTCGCTAGCAAGTTGCCGCATTGTGTTTCCTTCAGACTCCTTGAACGCCCACCGCCGGTCAAGGAGGCCAGCGAGCCGGGTCCCGGTGTCAATACCTGCAACCTCACTGTGGCGAGCGCGAAGTTCACCGTCGCTGTGGTCGTTGGCCCAAGCCTTGATTGCACCAACGCACTCCTCGCTGAGACGCCCAACCCTAGATCCAATCTGAAATGTCCATACCACAGTTCTCAGGTCAGTTTGAACGACTAGGTCATACGCAGCCTCCGAGTTGTCAGCGAGTACGATTACATCGCGATCGGTGGCGAACTCCGTTGCGGAGTGGACAAGCATCACATCGGCAAAGTCATCGGGTCCATCTACGTTCAGGACAAGCACGATCCTCGAATCGGCCGGCCGATGAGGCAACGAAGCGGCAATCCGGAGATCCCCCACCACGACTCTGTCGGGTGCTGTCAGAACGGCCGGTGAGGCAGCATCCTCAGTCCGTCGCTCGGCCAGGGCCAACTTCAGCGCATTCGGTACATCAACCATCCTGAGACTCCAACTCCGCCAACTCCTCGAGCAATAGTCGAGCCGCCTCGCCGTGAAGTTCAGAGGGGATCCGCGAGATCACAGTTGTCTCAACCATTTCCAGCACTTCTTGCTTACGGTCCGCAATCCACGGCCGCGAGCGATCAAGTCTCCGCGCAAGCTCACCGTCGGACAACCCATTGGCCTTGCCGAGCAGGACGACACGGTGAGGTTGGCCAACGTTTGCGACGAAGTTCCCAACCAGATTGGACATCTCGGAGCGTTCCACCTCAAGTTCAGGGTCGGTTTCATCGACATGATCCTCCTCATAGTCACGAAGGATCGTTGGGAGCCATGCTGTCAACGTGATCTCGAGAATCCGTCGGACATCGTGAATCGAGATCCCCTCGAAAGCGTCTATGAGCAATCGCAGCAGCTCGCTGAGGTTCTCTCCGCTGTAAACCTTTGACTCGCGTTCAGCGGTTGGACTCGACACCAGCCTCGGGATGGAGTCGATGAGGAGGGACCCACGACGAAGCTGGGCGGCTGTCAGGTTGCGTGGTTCGCGGCCTCCATCGGGGAACGTGATGAAGCTGTCCTCGCCCAAATCTACCAACTGGAACTCGGACCCTCTAGCAAGCTCGCGAATACGGGTCACAAGGCGATCGACTACCGTGATTACACGCCGGTGTGACAAGACGCGCCGAACTTGGAACGCCAAGAGACGGCTGAGCGAATCCTCATCTGTCGCCAGGTTGAGCACGTACTCAAGCTGGTTCTCGCCAATCAGACGTTCGAGGGCGACGTCCTGTGCAAGGTCACGGACGGCTTCCTCGGACCACAGCTCCGCTTCGTTGTAGACTTCCGGTGGGTAGCGACGAGCAATGCGGCTCGCGACCTCAAGGAGCAACGTCCAGAACCGCGGGCCGATGCCGTCTCGTTCGCACTCGTCAAGCAACTCCGGATAGCTCATCGTGCCCGTGCCCTCCTCAGTTCAGACAGAAGCCACTCCTCGTCCGGTTCGCGGCAGGAGTAGGTCTCGTCGCAGAACTGTGCGGCAGACACAACCACGCGTGACTTGTAGGCGATCCAACCGTCCTTATCCAGTGCACAGGTGCCAAGCTCACCATCGTGAACGTGCGCAGGATGGCTGAAAGCCGTATTGCGCGAGGCCGATCGGGCGAACACTATCGAGTTCGGCCCGTGACCACTGGCGAGAACAACACGTCGTCCGGTTCCGCCCGTACGCTCCGAGAATCGTCTGCCCTCAGGCGTTAACACTGAATCGTGCGGTACACAGAACCAGCACGCGGGGCCATACGCGAACTCATCCCCCAGTTTCCGCCGCAACTCGTCCCACACGAGCGGTCACATCCCTTGCCAAATCTGGCACAGGTCAGCTCGATCCAAGCCACCGGCGTGACGGTCCAGAACGGCTGTTCCCGAGGGCAACGAACCGATCAACTGCGTGGCTCTATTTTGGTGAGGCCGCCCAGGTGGGGGTGCAGGGCTTCGGGTAGCTCGATCGAACCGTCGGGTTGGCGGTAGGTCTCCACGATCGCGGCCCAGACTCGTGGGACGGCTAAGGCCGAACCGTTGAGGCTGTGCACGAACCGGGTGCCCTTGGTGCCCTCGGACCGATAGCGGATGTTGGCGCGCCTACTCTGATAGTCGGTGCACCACGAGACCGAGGAGACCTCTAGCCAGCGGTCCGCTCCCGGCGCGAACACCTCGATGTCGAATGTACGGGCACCGGCGCCGCTGATATCTCCGCAGGCAAGGTCAAGCACCCGATGAACCAGGCCCAGGTCGCGGATGGCGCTCTCGGCCCGGTCGAGGATCTCCATGTGAACGTCATGGCCCTGCTCGGGGGTGCAGAACGCATACATCTCGACCTTGTCGAACTCATGGACCCGCAACAGGCCACGGGTGTCGCGTCCCGCAGCGCCGGCCTCGCGCCGGTAACACGACGTGTGGGCCATCAACCGCATCGGCAGTTCGTCCTCGTTAAGGACCTCTCCGCTGAACATCGAGGTCAGCGAGACTTCAGAGGTCGGAATGGCCCACAGGTCATCGCGTTCGATGTGGTAGGCGTCATCGGCGAACTTCGGAAGGTGACCGCTGCCGATCATCGTGTCGGATTTCACCAGGGTCGGCGGCCGCACCTCTTCGAAGGCGTCACGGTTGCGTTCGAGGCCGTAGGCGATCAGTGCTCGCAACAGTCGCGCGCCGTCGCCGCGGTACATCGCGAACATCGAGCCGGAGAGACGCACCGCGCGGTCGACGTCGAGTATCTGCAGCTGTTCGCCGATCTCCCAGTGGGGAACCTTCTGGTGGTCACCGAAAGCGTCCCGGTCCAAGCCTGAGTTTCGGACTTCGACATTGTCGTTCTCGGTGAACCCGTCGGGGGCGTCGGGTGACGGCATGTTGCTGACGTTGAGCAGGAGCATTCGGAGCTCGGCTGCCAGCTGTTCGCAGCGCTCATCAAGAGCTCTCTCGCTGCTCCCCAGCGACCGGCTGTGGTCGGCCAGGCCCTGTGCCTCGTCGGCCTTGCCCTGCGCGTGCAGAGCACCAACCTGCTTGGAGGTCTGCCGTATCTCGGCGCGTATCTCGTCTCGTTCGGTGGAGGCATCGCGCAGATGCGCGTCCAACTCAACGATCTCGTCGATCGACGAGGACGGTTCTCCGCGGCGTGCGACAGCCGACTTGACAGCTTCGGGGTCCGAACGAATCAGCTTGATGTCGAGCATGGCCGTTGACGGTAGCGCCCCATCAGCGTCGTTCCGTCACCAACAACGGTGTGCATCAAGTGGGGGCTTCGCGTGGGGGCTCGGGGTTCTCATCGAAAGCCCGTTGCACGTCGCTGAACGTGAGGTCGCCGGTGGTAGCAACCGCACCAACACGCTCCGGTTTTGGAGGGGGTTGTTTGCGCGTCCGCCGCCCCGCAAGATCGGCTTCGCGGCGTCCGGAGGTGAAACGGAAGTACCGGATCGTGATCAAGGCCCAGAGGTAGAAGCCTCCGACGACTTTCATCACCGCACCGGCGGCCTGCTGATCGTCGGTGGGAGAGATTCCCCACAGCGGATCGGCATGGTCGTATGCGGAGTAGACGACACCCTCAGCGAACGTCAACCAACCAGCGGGCACCGTCGGCACTATCGAACTGGCGAACAGATACACCATCTTGGCGGGTTCGCTTATCTGAAGCTCCGGGAGCGGGCCCACCACACAGAACCACATCAACAGAGCCGAGAAGAACACCGCAAGATGGATCGTGTAGTGGAACACGCCGTTCTCGACCGAAAGGTTCACGACCGCGCCCCAGTGCGAGAGGATCTGCAGCGCATTGAAGACGACTGCGGCGAGAACAGGCCGGGTGAGGACTCGCAATACTCGCGAGACAGCACCGCCGTCGACCACAATCAGCCGCGCCAACCACTCCGGCATCGCCAGCAGGAAGAGGGGCGGAACGATGAAGGCGATAAGCAGATGTTGAGCCATGTGGACCGAGTAGAGGTACTCCTCGGCAATGTCGTGCATCGGCCAGTCCGCCGCGACCCATAGCAGTAACACGGCCAGCGCAAAACAGCGTTTCTGTCGTTTCGTGACGACGGTCTGCCCATCCGGCACCACCAGCGGACCGATGTGGCGTACTGCGTAGTAGCCGAGCGCGACGATCCCCGCGATCAGCAGCCAGACGGCGGGATGGGCCTCGAACTCCCAAGGCCCGCCCATTCAGATCACGCCCAGAACTCGAAGGCCGTAAGCGCCGCTACATACACGCCGACAGCCAGCAGCAATCCCCCGACGAACATCTTGGAGAAGATCGGATTGTCGAACTTCAGATGCATGAACCAGGTCGCCACGAGCCAGAACTTGACGACCATCATTATCAGCAGCGACGGGATCAGAAAACTTCCCCAGTCGAACACCGACTCGAAGTAGGTGAACACTTCGACCGCAGTGATGACCCCGAGGATCAAAGCAATCTTGACGTACGCCCAATCTGAAGGGTGGTCATGTTCTGAGTGCTCGTCGTCTGCGTGCTCGTCGTCTGATTCCGCGCTGGTTTCCGGCACCGTGTCGGTGGTGCCTTCGTGTCCCGATGTGGTCGTGCTCATGGGCTACTCCAAACCCTCTAGGCCGGAACCAGATAGATGACAGTGAAGATGAAGATCCACACAACGTCAACAAAGTGCCAATAAAGACCTACGATCTCGACGGTCTCAGCGTGTTTTGGCTTCAGCTTGCCCTGCCAAGAAGCAACGAACAGCGACATCAGCATCACGATCCCGAGACTGACGTGGACCCCGTGGAATCCTGTCAACGCGTAGAATGCGGAGCTGGCCGGATTGTTGGTGAAGCCGACTCCCTCACGCAGGAAGCTGGTGAACTCGTACACCTGCCCACCGATGAAAACACCGCCGAGCATGCTCGTCGCCAGTAGCCAGACCCGCGTCCCGTGGTTGTCGCCTCGAGTGAGCGCAGAGAGGGCCAACACCATCGTCAGCGAACTCATCAACAGCACGAATGAACTGATCGAGGTGAACGGAATGTCGAAGACGTCGGTTGGGATCGCCCGGTTGTCGGGGCCGCGCCGCGTCTTGTAGAGCAGGTACGTCGAGATCAAGCCACCGAAGAGCAGGCATTCAGAACCGAGGAACAGCCACATCGCCAACTTGGTGTTGGAGATTCCAGTGGAGGGTCCGTGATCGTCGTGGGCGGTGCTTTCGCCGGGCGCAGCCGGAGCCGCGGTTGCTGCAGGCATGATCAGGCACCTCCCTGAATTTCGCCGGGCGCTCTGTTGTCGCCGGGCGCAACCGGAGCCGTGGCAGCAATAGCAAGTTCGTCGGAGCCACCGCCAACATCGTCGTCGCCATCGCCAACAGAGTCACCGTCGTCGTGAGTACCGTCACCATCGTCGTCGTGGTCGTCATCGTCGTGGTGGTCGTGGGAAGCGTCGGGGTCATCGACTGGCTCGAGGGCCCAGGCGAAGATGCCCATACCGACCAACAGCCCACCCGGAACGCAGAGCCAGAGGTTGAAGATCAACCCGTAGCCGATCAACGGCAGACCCACGGCCAGCACCAGCGGCCAGAACGACGGCGCCGGAAGGTGCACACCCTTGGCCGTTCCGTCCTGGGCTGCCTCCTCGGCCGTAGCGATCTGCACAACCTTGCCGTTGTCATCGAAGGCGTACTTGCGGTGCCACCACTCGTCAAGTCCGTCCACGGTGGGGACTTCGTCGAAGTTGTGCTCCGGGGTCGGAGAGGGCACCATCCACTCGATGCTACGTGCATCCCAAGGATCGGGGCCCGGAGGCGGCAGGTCGGCGGCCTCTCGTTTCGATTTCCAGATATTGTGGAAGAACGACAGGACCGAGACGGCGATGATGAACGAGCCGATGGTCGCCACCAAGTTCCAGAACTCGAAGCCGAACCCGGCCGAGTAGGTGTCGATACGACGGCTCATCCCCTGCAGCCCGAGGACATGCATGGGCCCGAACGTCAAATTGAAACCGATGAGCATCAACCAGAAATTGATCTTGCCGCGGCGCTCGTTGAGCATGTGGCCGAAGATCTTCGGCCACCAGAAGTAGAGGCCGCCCATCAACCCGAGCACACCACCACCGAAGATCACATAGTGGAAGTGGGCCACGATGTAGTAGGTGTCAGTCTGTTGAGTGTCGGCCGGGGCAATCGCGTGGGTCACGCCCGACAGACCACCGATCGTGAACATGGCCACGGTTCCCACCGCGAAGAGCATCGCCGTCGTGAAGCGGATCTGTCCGCCCCACATGGTCGCCATCCAGTTCAACACCTTCACACCAGTCGGTACCGCGATGAACATCGTCGACAACGAGAAGGCCGCCACCGAGATCGGACCGATACCTGACACGAACATGTGGTGAGCCCACACCCCCCATCCCATGAATCCGATCGCGATCCCCGAGAACACCATGAACGTGTAACCGAAAATCGGTTTGCGGCTGAACGTCGGGATCACTTCAGACACGACGCCGAACGCAGGCAGAATGATGATGTACACCTCCGGGTGCCCGAATATCCAGAACAGGTGCTGCCACAACAACGGATCGCCACCCATGTCCGGATTGAAGAAACTGGCGTCGAACAGCCGGTCGAACATCAACAGGAAAAGAGCGACCGTGATGACCGGCAACGCGAACAACAGCAGGAACTGTGTGATCAGCAGCATCCAAGTCAACACCGGCATGCGGAAAAGGTCCATTCCCGGCGCCCGCATATTGAGACAGGTGACGATCAGGTTGATCGCCGAGACCAGTGAGGCGATCCCGGCTATCAGCAGACCGATCGCATAGAAGTCCACACCATGGCTCGGCGAGAAGGTCACGCCGCTGTTGGGCGAGTAACAGAACCAGCCGCAGTCGGCACCGCCGCCGCCGACGATCCAGGAGCTGTTCAAGAAGATCGCTCCCGACAGCCAGATCCAATAGGACAGCGCATTGAGGCGCGGGAACGCCACGTCTCGGGCACCGATCTGAAGCGGTATCAAGTAGTTCGCGAAGGCCGCCGCCAATGGCATGATGAACAGGAACACCATGGTGACGCCGTGCATGGTGAACACCTGGTTGTAGACATCGGCCGAAAGCACGCCACCGTTGGGAACCGCCAACTGCAGGCGGATCAACAGGGCCTCGACACCACCCACTACGAAGAAGACCATGGCGGAAACGCCGTACATGATCCCGATCTTCTTGTGGTCGACGGTACTCAACCAGTCCCGCCAGCCCCTGCCGCCCTGCGGTCGGGTGAGCACGCCGAGAGGTCGCTCCGCTATGGCCTCGCTACCGGATTCAAGCTCCAGGGGCCCCTCGGGCACGGGTTTCTCGGTGATGGTCATCTCACTCCACCTCAGTCGCCAGGATCTGGGCGTCGGTCGGCCTCGGGCCGAGCGTGGCCAGCAGGGCGACCACATCAGAAATCTGTCGTTCGGAGAGGCCCATGTCGGGCATGCCCCGCGGAAGCGAACCCTCCGGGAGGTCGTCCGCGTAGTTCTCCTTCACGTCGTTGGGGTCGCGGATCCAGGCGGCGAGATCATCGTCGTTGAGCGAACCGTCCGGGTTGTAGACGTTGAACAGGCCGCCCGCGAACGTGGTGCGGCCGGCGAAGTGGGTGAGGTCCGGTGCAGTTCCTGAGACGGTCTCGGCCCCGTTGTAGTCCTCATCGTTTAGGCCCCTCACCAGATGGCAACTGGCACAGAAGTTCGTGAACACTTCCATGCCCCGGTACTCCGCGGAGTCTTCGTCGGTAGGCATCGTCGCCTGGGCCATCTGGTCATTGATCCAGTCCTGGAAATCACCGGGCGTGACGGCGACCGCCTGCATCCTCATCCGGCTGTGCGACAGACCGCAGAACTCGGTGCACTGCCCGAAATAGACGCCCGGTTCGTCGGCTTCCAGCTTCCACGGCGTGTACATCCCGGGCACCGCGTCCTTCTTGCCGTTGAGCGCGGGGATCCAGTGTGAGTGGATGACGTCTCGCGAGGTGATGATCAACTCGACCTCCTGGCCTGTGGGGATCACCATCTGGCCCGCAGTGACAATGTCGGCCTCAGGCAGGTTCCAGGGGTCGCCGAGGTCTTGAGTGGTGATGTCCTGGGTCAGGTAGTAGCGGTACTCCCACCACCATTGCTGGCCGACCACAACCACCCTCGGCTCCCAAATCTCGGTCTGGCCCTCGACCTGGACCTCGATGGCGTTGGCTTCAGTGCTGTTGATCGCCAGATGGGTGATCAGCGTGGCTACAGCGATGACGGTCATGATCACCGCCGGGCCGATGGTCCAGCCGATCTCCAGGCGGTTGTTGTGCGAGACCTGCGTGGGGAACTCGCCCTCGTAATCCTTGTCGGCCGGAACACGGTTCTTGATCGACATCCAGAGAAGGGCACCGCACACGAGCACCAGCACGACCCCGGCGACGATGAACACCGGATACACCAGATCGTTGATCTGGCGGGCGGTCTCGCTGCGGTCCTGGAACGTGTCGAGTTCTGCGTCTTTGGCGCATCCGGCCAACACGAACCCGAGCCCCAGAATCAAACCCAGCGGCCGTCGACAGAGCCTCGCGGCCCATGAACTCAGCGAACGAACGGGGCCACTCACCTCAGTGTCCCTCCTCAGACTCGGCACCGTCATGTTCGTCGTCCACCTCGTGGTGGTGGAAGTCCCGTTCACCGGTGACCGTGGCCACGACTCCGCCGGCGAGCACCGCCACGGCCGAGACCAGAACCAGACCGGCCAGGATGTTCCTATTGATCCGCCGTTTGCTGACGAACAGCACAGCAATGGCGAGAATCAACACAGACACGACACCGGCAACGACCACCGACCCGAGTTTCGAGGTCGCCAACAGGATCCGACTGGTGGCCAACACACCGAGGGCCGCCATCGCCGCACCCAGCGCCGGGATCTCAATGGGAGCCATCACCCGGTTGCGCAGAACCCGGTTGGCCTCGGGGTCGCCAGTGGCGCGGTCCGCCCAACTGTCCATCAGCCATTCGATCGCCACCACCCCGCAGACCACCAGACCCGTGACGAACACGGCAGTGTGCAATACCAGCCCGATCGCCATGGCACCGACACCGAACGCTCCGACCACCGGCCAGAAGCTCGCAGTGACCAGACTGTTGGTCGGGATCTGTTCAACGCCCATGTAGTGGGCCTGCGCGGCAGGATCGGCATCTCTGAAGAAGACCAGGAACAACGCCACCGTCATGGCCGTCACGCCGAGTCCCAACAGCAACGAATAGCCGAGGTGCTCACCGATACCGCCCTTCCAACCCATCGAGAGCGGACCCATATGGTTGCCGCCGGTGGTGTAGCCGTAGAAGACCGCGGCACCCGCCAGTGCCATTCCGAGACCGAAGAAGAACTTGAAACCCGTGGTGAACATCGCCGACCTACTTCGTGATGTAGATGAGGTAGTAGACGATCGCCCACATGAACACGACGGTGTTCCAGAACAGGGCCGCTGACGAGACCGCTTCTGCTCTGCGGGGACCGAACTGGCCGGCCATTGCACGTATGAATGTGAACGCCACGAACACCACCGCAGCGATCAGGAAGACGATGAAAGTTCCGTTGACGATGAAGAACAGGAACTGGGCATCGTTCGCAGCCAGGGCGAACCCAGTGTCGTTGATGATGAACCAGAGCTGGTTGAAGATCGCTGCTCCGAACAGCCCTGTGAGCGCCAGTGCGACGTAGGCGTTGATGCGATCATCGGCATTGATCGCCTGCACCGCCCACTGGATCGTGAAGATCGACAGGATCAGCGTCCAGAAGATGAACCCCGAAGGCCCGAGTTCGACGACCCCCTCCGGGAACCACTCGGATCCAGCGTCACGGGCTTCAGCACGTTCGAGAACATAGATCCCGGTCACTGCAAAGAAGAACATCAACGCAGCCGCGCAGGCGAACATGGTGCCCACCATCAGGCTGCGGGGCCGGGTGATCTCCGGGGCTGGAAGCCCGGTGGTGGCAACCATCAGGCCTCCTCTCCATTCTCGGCAACGGTGTCCAGTAACGGAGCTTCAGACATGACACGCTCCGGCGGTTCTGAGAAGTTACCGGATGGCGGGGGCGACGAGGTGGTCCATTCCAAGGTTTGGCCGCCATAGGGATTGTCATCGACGGGCTCATTGGACCTCGCGGCTTGGGCGAGCGCCGCCACCACACCGAGAACACCCAGCACGATGAGCACCGCACCCACCGCGACGATCACATTCATGACCTCAACGAGGTTCTGGTCCGAGGGCACAGCCATCAGCGGCTCCACACTGTCGGCCACTTGATACCCAAAAACCGGGGCTTCGAGGAAACCGCTGACAAAGTCGGCAGCGCCGAGCAGAACCGCACCGACCACAAGGTCGAACAGGACCAGGCGGCCCATCATGACCGGGAGATGACGGCCGCTGATCTTTGGGGCCCAGAACCAGACACCAGCAATCGCAGCAACCACCGCTGCGAAGAGCACGAGGTTCATCACCGCGGTGGTCGTCGTCCGGCCACCGAGATCCCAGGGCTGTATGACTCGGGCGAGCCCCGCCACCGTGCCCGCGAGCAGCAGCAGAGCCGCTCCGATCGCGCCGAGACCATGCACCGACAGGAGTCGAGAGAGCCCGGCTCCGTCGCCGTCGTCTGGGCGCTTGACGATCGTGTCGGTTGCCGCGCCGATCGAGCCCAACACCGGCAACACTGCAAAGAGTCCGAAGACTATGAAGATGAACTTCTCGTCGTAGTTGCCGCCCTGGAAAGCGGGCTGGCTCCATCCTCCCACTGACAACAGACCGAACAGGCCGATCAGGATGACCGCGACCATGTGCTGCGCGTGGCGGCGCCCCGCCACCACCGGCGCGATCTGTCCCAGCACCCCCAGCACCGGGATAGCGAAGGCGTAGACCTGCGGCTGTTCGACCAGCCAACCGAGCTGCGTGTAGACGGCGCTGGTCCCCTCGGCTACGCCGTACGTCGTCCCGGGCCCGCCGCGGAGGTCGAAATAGATGAGGGCGAGGTTCGCAAGCGCAATCGGCAGGGTCAACAACCAGACGCTCGTCGCGACCAGCATCGACCAGGCGAACAGCGGAACTCTCAGCAGGTTCATACCCGCCGTCCGCAGCGAAACGACCGTCGTGGCAATACAGATCGAAGCCGCCAGCAGAGAGACGATCACCAAGGCGGTGCCGACCAGGGTCAGGGCGATGGCGTCGCGCTCACCGCTCGAAACGCCGTCGAGCGCACCCCAACCGCCACCGGCCACAACCGAGACAACGGTGATTCCCGCACCGATCATGAACAGCCAGACAGCGCTGTGGGCCGCCCGTGGGAACGCTATGTTCGTTGCGCCCACCTGCATCGGCACCACCACCGTGGCGAGTCCCACGAACAGCGGGCCGACCACCAGCAGCACCAGACCGAAGCGGTAGAGGCTGAAAAACTGGAAGTAGTTGTTCACCCCACCGAACAGGTCGTCGGCTGACGAATTGCTGTTCTCGATACTGAGAATTGCACCGACGATGGTCGCAGCCAGAAGTGCCAGCACACCGGACCGGAGCCACAGGCGACCGATGCGCTTGTGGTCGGTTGTGGTGAGTGCGTCGAAGAGGCCGACAACTCGGGGCGAGGCTGCCGCCAGCGCGGTGTCCGCAACTGGTGGTGAATCGGTCATCGTCATGTTGGCAAATGTCCTCCGAGCGCACCCGGCGAAGCCCGCCGCGCACGTCTGATCGCAGATGGTCGAGTTGCGTTACCAGCCGATGAGCCTACAGGGACGCGGGCACTAGAATAGAAACCCGGCGGAAGGTCTTTCTCAGACCCCATTGCGTACCACCTCGTCGACGGCCATCGCCGCGAACAGCAACGTGACATAAGTGATCGACCATCCGAAAAGGCGCATGGCCCGCTGCGGCTCCGGCTTCCGGAGAACTCCGACAGCCAGCCCCGAAAAGATCCCTCCGAGCAGTACCGCGGCGCCGAGATAGAGCCAACCCATACTGGCGACCGGGGCGAACACCAAGGTGAGCGCCCAGAGCAGCAGCGTGTAAAGCACGATCCTCGCGGCCGTCGTCTTGAGGCTCGCGACCACGGGCAGCATCGGCACGTCCGCGGCCGCGTAGTCCTCCTTGTAGCGGATCGCCAACGCCCAGAAGTGGGGCGGCGTCCAAACGAAGATGATCGCGAACAGCACCAGGGGCGGCCAGTCGAGCTGGTTGGTCACTGCCGACCAGCCGACAAGGACCGGTACTGCCCCGGCGGCCCCCCCGATGACGATGTTGCTCTTGGAGGTGCGTTTCAGCCACAGCGAGTAGACGAAGACGTAGAACAGGGTTGCTGAGACGGCGAGAAGGGCCGAAAGCAGGTTGACGAAACCCCAGAGCCACGCGAATGCGACGGTTTCGAGCACGAAAGCGAACACCAGGGCCTGGGCTGGGGAGACTTCCCCCGTGACGAGCGGGCGGCCCTTGGTGCGTTCCATCAGCCGGTCGATGTCGCGGTCGATGTACATGTTGAAGGTGTTGGCCCCACCCGCGGCCAGCGCACCGCCTCCCACGGTCGCCACGATCAACCAGACCGAGGGGATCCCTCCATCGGCGACGACCATGGTGGGCACCGTGGTGATAAGCAGAAGCTCGATGATCCGCGGCTTGGTCAAAGCCACGAACGCGGCGGTTCTAGACCTGGATCGGACCCCCGTCACTTCACTCACGTCGGTCAGGCTACGGCCCCCGGACCAAGACCACGCAGCCGACGCTCCTCAAAGCCCGCTGCGGAGCGGAAAGACACGAACGAGAGCCGCTCGCAACGCCGTACCCTTTGACTGTGTCCTCATTTTCGGCGTCGCTTCGAGCGGCTTTGCTCGGGCCGGTCAGCCCCGCCCGCTACGTGCGTTGGACTCGTGGCGCGCTGTGGTCGCTGACCGTGATCGTGGTGTCGGGCGGAGCCGTGCGCCTGACCGGATCAGGGCTGGGCTGCTCGGACTGGCCGAACTGCGAGGAGGACCAGTTCGTGGCCGACTTGGAGTACCACGCCTTGATCGAGTTCGCGAACCGCCTCTTTACCGGCGTGGTGGCGGTGGCGGTGATCATGGCCGTGCTCGGTTCGCTGCGGCGCTCCCCGCGGCGGGCAGACCTGCTGGGCTGGTCGTGGGGGCTCGTGGCCGGAGTGGCAGCTCAGGTCGTGCTGGGCGCGGTCCTCGTCAAGACCGAACTCGATCCCAGGTTCACGATGGGGCACTTCCTGTTGAGCATGGTGCTGTTGGCCAACGCGGTGGTGCTCATGGACCTTGCGGGACGAGACGATGCTACCGCTCGCCGATCTCCGGGGGTGTTCACCCCTGCGGCGCGTGCGATCTCAGCAGTAGGTGCGATTCTGCTGGTCAGCGGCACAATCGTCACGGGGGCCGGGCCCCACAGCGGAAGCGACGAAGCGGAGGTCGCGCAGCGTCTGCCCTTCCTCGTGCGTGAGGTGACCCGCGTCCACAGCATCATCGCGCTGGTGCTATTAGGGGGGATTCTGTGGCTGGTTCGCTCGGCCCACCGACAGCAGCAGCCCGAGGTTCGCAAGCACGGGCTGGTCGCTGCAGGTCTACTCGTCGCCCAGGGTGGCATCGGCTACTGGCAGTACTTCGCGGGTGTGCCGGTGCTGCTGGTCGGGGTCCATATCCTTGGGGCCTCTTTGAGCTGGATTGCCATCGTCCGGTTGCACCTGTCGACGGCTGTCGACACCGCAGTCTCGGCCAGTCGGCCCAGGTCGCCGGAGCCGGTGCCATGACCGCACCGGTTATGGCCCCCGAGACGGAGGTCGCCGAATCCTTCGACTACGCCCGGCCCTGGAAGGTGATCGTCTGGGACGACCCCATAAATCTGATGTCGTATGTGGCGTTCGTTTTCCAGAAACTGTTCGGCTACTCCAAGGAGAAGGCTCAGCGGTTGATGATGGAGGTCCACATTGACGGCAAGGCCGTGGTGTCGTCGGGGACTAGGGAGAAGGCCGAGTTCGATGTCTTTCGACTTCACGAGCACGGACTCTGGGCTACCATGGAGAAAGACGAATGAACCGCTTTCGTCCTGAGGGTCGCGTCGTCGTCGTGGATCTGCCTTCCGGGGAGCTCGAGGTGCTGTCCCAGGTGCTGTCGGATCTGCGCGACCTGCTGATCAAGGGCCAGGACAGCACTTTGAGGCGGCTCAAACCTCCCGCACATCTGGACAGCTCCGAGGCCGAGACTTCGTATCGAGAACTGGTCGACGACGACCTCCTGCGCAGCCGTCTTGAAGCGATCGAACTGGTCGAGTCGACACTTGAGGGGGCTGAACTCGACGCTGCAGGCGCCGCGGCCTGGATGCAGAGCCTCAACAGCCTGCGATTGGTGCTCGGTGAGCAGCTCACCCTCGCTGGTGTCGATCTCGTCAATCACAAGATTCCCGACACCGCCTCGGCCGCGCTGTATGAATGGATCGGCTGGCTCCTCGAACAGCTCATCGACGCCGCCAGTCAGGCACACGACCTTTAGCGCATCGGCTGGATCTCTGCCGTGCGGCCGAGTCCGCTGTCAGTCTCCTGTGCAGTACCAGAAACCACCGGCTGTGCCGGGTCCGGTGTGCGCGGCGATCGACGGGCCGACGCGGTAGCGAACCAGCTCCACCTCGACAGGGGCAGCCCGCAACCTCTGCTCGATTCCCTCGGTGAATACCAATGTGGCCGGATCGGCGAGGCACACCCCGGCCCGTATCGGTCGGCTCTGCGCCAAGAAGCACGCAACGATCTGATCGCACATCTCATCAACGCTGTGTCCCTGTGCCACAACCTCGAGATCGCTTCCGTATCCCGAGAGGACTGCGACCCCTTCATGTTCGCTCGGTTCACCGTCGTTGAGTAGTTCCGCGCTGAAGCGACCGCCCCGGCGAGCAAAGTCCCGTGCGCCGAGGATGAACGCCGTGCCTATCCCCTTGCGTATCCGTTGGGCCCGAGCGACCACCTCGGTGACCGATGCGTCAATGGCGATGGCCGAGGCGGCCTCCCAGACACAGCACGAAACGCCGAACGAGGCGGTGCCGGAGTCAACGACATGTACATCAGCGTCGACCAATTCGGCCGCGATGCGTGCGCTGTTGATGGTTCCGGAGTGTTCGGCGCCGATGTGAACCGAGACGATGTCGGTCGCACCCTGTTCGACGGCGGACCGATAGATCTCGCTGAACGTACCCGGGCTCGGCTGTGAAGTTGTGATCTCTGGAACTCCTCCGTTGCTGAACCGCGACCAGAAGGCATCGGCGGTCAGGTCGATTCCCTCGCGATAATCGACACCGTCGATATTGACGGTGATCGGAGCAACCTGGATTCCGAACTCCGCAGCGAGTTCCGGTGGTAGCTGGGAGGCCGAGTCGGTGACGAGCGCTATCACTGTCCGCTGCGCCGCTCATTGAAGGTGTCAACCGTTTCGGCACCGGCGGCGAACCGCAGCGCGATGATGGCTGAACTGGCCGCTGCCGCTAGCGGTAGGGAAACGGTGGGCGTGACCCCGCCCGGGTTGCGATAGCCGTGCCACCACCAGTGCGCCGCTGTCAGCACCCAGGTGGTACTGGCCACGGTCGTGGCTGTCCGCGTCCGCCGCTTGAGCGGCAATGCCGACGTTGCCAGCGCTACGGCCGCGTCCAACGGCAGATAGACGGGGAACGTGCCGATGACCTGCCCGATGCTGGTCGCCACTCCCTTTCCGCCGGTGCGGCCGACGGGGAAGCAATGGCCCCCGACCGCGGCGGTCGAAGCGAGGTTCGCGCCTGCTGGGCCTGCTAGCGCTCGGCCGAGCCGGGCCGCAGCAACACCCTTGGCGATGTCTGCCACACTCACAGCGGCTCCCCAAGACTTGCCGAGCACATGACCGGCGTTCAGTGCACCGGGGTTCCCCGTTCCAGATGTGCGCAGATCGGGCCGCTTCGCAAGACGGGCCGCAATATCAGCCGAAGGGATCATGCCGAGCAGATAACCGCCGCTCGCCACGGCCAGGAGGCGCACTGTCCTGCGTCGGGTACGAATGGACCCTTTCACCACAGGCATTACCGTACTGCTTGCCCACAAATGCGCGCACGCTCAGGGACCAGACGGCGTATGCTGTCGTTCGGCCGGTTCTCTGGTCGGGCCCCGTTCGTCCAGCGGCCTAGGACGCCGGCCTTTCACGCCGGTAACACGGGTTCGAATCCCGTACGGGGTACCACCGCGCGGCTCCCGTTGGCCCGCCTATGCGTACCTCCGAACAGTACTCAGATTGACGGCTGGCTGCTACAAGCCGTAGATCCGGGCGGCGTTGTCGTGGAGGATCTTCTGCAGGGTGGCATCGTCGAGCGAGGACAGGGCGCCTGTGGCGTAGTCGCGGGGGTACTGCGCGGGCGTGGCCGGACCCGGGAACTGGCAGGTCGGATGCGGGTAGTCGGTCTCGTAGAGGATGTTGTCGGGGTAGAGCTCGATAGCGAACCTGGCCGAGGCCTGCTCGAACCAGAAGCAACCGTAGATCTGCCGCATGAAGTACTCGCTCGGCAGCAGGTCGTACTCGGGATGCTCTATCACCACTCCACCGTTGCGCCACTGCCAGTCGAACGATTCGAGCGCTCCGGGGATCCAACCTGTGCCGCTCTCCACTGAGACGAGCGTCAGGTCCGGGAAGCGGTGGCACACACCACCGAAGATCAGGTCTGCGATGCAGCGCATGTTGTCGAGGAAGATCAGCGACGACACCTTGGCGAAGTTGGTCATCCAGCCCATTTCAGCAGCGTCCTCGAGCTGTGTGCCCATCGATCCTCCGCCTACGTGGAAGCTCACCGACACGCCCGCCTCCTGGGCAACGGCCCAGACCGGGTCCCAGTGTCTTGATCCCAACGGGGGCATGCCGTGGTCCTGGGGTTGGTTGCAGAAGTTGATGGCGCGGTGTCCTGCCTCCACGCAGCGGGTGATCTCCGCGACCGCGAAGTCAACGTCCCAGAAGGGCACGGCGGTCACGCCGACGAGGCGACTCCGGTCAGCGGCGGTCCAATCAGACACCCAGTCGTTGAAGGCACGGACGCATTGCTTGACCACTTCGGGTTCGCCCATCTTCATGAAGTAAGCGTTGCCGAAGCCGCCGATGTTGGGGTAGAGCACCTGGGCGCGAATGCCCTGATCGTCCATGAACTTGAGTCGTTCACCACTGTCGTACATCGACGGGTGGATCTCGTCGAAGGTGTTGGGAACCTTCAGGGGCATGAGGCCGTCGAAGCCTGCCATCGAGTAGAAGCCGGGTTGTCCCAGGCGGTTGCCGTCGCAGATCCACACGTCCTGGCCGTCGATGCGTTCAACATGCGGGACTCTGTCGTGCATTGACGCCGGGGTACGGGCGGTCCAGACGTCGGGTGGTTCGGTCACATGGGTGTCGACGTCGATGACATCGAAGCGTTCGAAGAGGTCGGTGGTGTTCACGACTACAAGACTCGCACTGCCGCGGCTGTCAACGCCATTTCAGCAGAAATCAGCCAAAAGGGACTTGGGTCCGGCTAGCGAAATCGCCAACCGGACCCTGTTTTCCCTGGAGGGGGACGGGAATGAAGTTCCCGAGTCTGAAGCATCCGGCCCTGCGCCCAGATGACCTCGAACCCACACACAACTGTAGTGCATGAATCTGACAGTGTTCAACATTTAAGCAAAGAAACCGCAATGAAAAAGTAAAGAACTGGGGAAAACCCGAACCCAATTGTATTGAAACAGATTGAATTCTCACCAAAACCCGGGTGTGAAGCCATCGAGAATGCGTCGCTCGCGTTTCGATGGCTGTCACAATTCGGCGGTTCGGCTTGGCCCCGGGTCCTAGGTGTCGTAGAACTCTCCGGCATTGACCAGCAGGCGCTGACCGGTGACCATCCGGGCACGGTCCGAGGCGAAGAACACCGCCGCTTCGGCCACATCCGCGTCGGTGGGCATCTCGCGCAGGGACATGCCCTGAGCGATCTCGTCCCGCACCTCCTCAGCGGTGATGCCCCGCTCAGCTGCCTGCCACTCACAGAACATCTTCACGTTCGGGCCCCACATCCAGGTGGGCAAAACGGTGTTCACCCTGATCCCTTGAGGACCGAGTTCCGCGGCCATGTTCCGTGCCATGGCGAGCAGGGCAGACTTGGCGGCCGAATAAGCGAATTGCGGGATCGCTTCCACCGGTTTGAGCGACGCTTGCGAACCGATCAGCACGACCGAGCCACCCCGCTCATTGGCAGCCAAAGTCGGCACAACCGAACGGACCACATTGACCGCGCCCAGCGCGTTGACGTTGAGCACCCTCCGCAGTTCGTCATCGTCGAGGTCGGCGAAGGACCCGACGGTTGCGTCCATGGCGGCAACGTTGATCACCGCATCGAGCCCGCCGAAGCGCTCCACACCGGCACCCACTGCGGCTTCAAGCGATGCCCGGTCCATCATGTCGGCGCCGGCAACGAGGATCCGTTTCCCTGAGGGGTCGAGTTCGGCGGATGCAGCGGTGAGGCGTTCCAGATTGCGGGCGACCGCGACCACGTTGGCGCCGTCACGCAGCGCGGCGGCGGCACACGATCTGCCGAGCCCCGGCCCGACCCCCACCACCATCACTGTCGAGTTCTCGAGAATCATTGCTCAGCTCCTTACCAGAGTTGGTCTGTGTAGGCGTCGGTTCCGACGATCGTCGGCCGGAAGGGTGCGGCATAGACGACTTCGCCGAGCCCGCTCGCCGCTAGACCGTCGGCGTAGGCACGGAACCTGTCCCAGACCGCGGTCGGTTCGTCCTCCAAGAAGAAGCACTGCAACTGGCGGTCGGTGGGCCCGGGCGGCATGCCCAGATCCATCGGGGCATGGTCGGTGTCGCCGCTTGATGAGTCCTGGTAGTGCCACGAGATCATGCTGGCGATCGGCGAGCCGGCCATCAGTGCCGGTAGCGCTTGATCGTTGAGGTGAGCCACCAACTGCTCCTCGCTCACCCCGTCCGCCGGATCGACCGCCACCACGCCGAGCCCCTTGTAGGGATGGTCCAGCGCCAACTCGACCGGGACGGGGTCGGCGTCGCGGTAGTGGTAGCCGGGGCGCTCCAACAGCACGGTGTGTGCATGAACCCGATTCTGGAATCCCCGGTTGTTCTGGTAGAGCCACACGACCTGGTCCGCACCCCAGGCGAAATGTTCTTCGTGGCCGCCTTCGAGCACGTAGTAGATCGCCAGATACGAGCCGGCCTCGACTGGACTGGCCACCGGCGTGTCGCCACGCGGGAAGCGCAGATCCTTGAGTTCCTTGGTGGCGACCCAGCGCTTCCCTGCGAAGAGCTTCGGGCCGATCATGCAGCCCGCGTAGAAATGGTCGCGTTCATACCAGCGGTTGTATTCGACTTCGTAGCCCTTCTCGGGGTCGACCATCGTGAACAGCATGGAACCGACTCTGATGGGGTGATCGTTCATTCCTACTCCCGGGGTAGTTGTGGCGTAGCGGCCAAGGGTTCCAGAAATCAGCTATCGAATACAATCCGACCGATCCATTCGGCGACCAGTGCGGGTCTGGAGGCTCCCTCAATCTCGACTCTAGAACCAACCCGCGCCCCACAACACTTCGAGCACCGCTCATGCTCATATGCTCAACAGATGACTGCTCGTGACATTGCACCTCCCACCGGAAAGCTCGGTGTGCTCACCCCAGGGATGGGTGCCGTTGCCTCCACCTTCACCGCAGGTGTGCTCGCCGCCCGCCAGAGCGGCGAGGCACCGCTCGGTTCTGTCAGCCAGATCGCCCACATCCGTCTCGGGACCCGCGATGAGAACCGCAATCCGCTGATCCGTGATTTCGTGCCACTGGCCCGTCTCGACGACATCGTGTTCGGGGGATGGGATCCGATCTCGGCCAACGCCCTTGAAGCCGCCCGTACCTGCGGGGTCCTCGAGGAACGCGACCTGGCCCCGATCTCAGCGGAGATGGAGGGCATCGTCGCCATGGACGCGGTGTTCGACCAGCGCTGGGTCAGCCGCCTGAGCGGGGCGCGGGTCAAGACCGAGACCGACATGTGGGATCAGGCGATGGCCCTCATGTCCGACATTGAGAACTTCCGGATCGAGAACGACTGCGAGCGTCTGGTCATGGTGTGGTGCGGTTCGACCGAGGCCTTCCAGGAACCCAGCGAAGTCCACGCCACCATCGAGTCGTTCGAGACCGGCCTGAAGAACAACGACGACAACATCTCCCCGAGCCAGATCTACGTCTACGCCGCATTGCAGTCGGGTGTGCCTTTCGCCAACGGCGCCCCCAACCTGTCGACGGACCTGCCGTGCATGATCGAACTGTCGCACCGCAACCGCGTGCCGATCGCGGGCAAGGACTTCAAGACCGGCCAGACGCTAATGAAGACCCTGATCGCACCCGGCCTGAAGGCTCGAATGCTGGGGCTCCGCGGCTGGTACTCCACCAACATCTTGGGCAACCGGGACGGCGAGGTGCTCGACGCTCCCGAGAACTTCAAGACCAAGGAGGAGTCGAAGCTGGGGGTGCTGCACACGATCCTGCAGCCCGAAACCTACCCCGAGCTCTACGGCAACGTCGACCATGTGGTGCGGATCAACTACTACCCGCCGCGCGGCGACAACAAGGAAGGCTGGGACGCGATCGACATCTTCGGGTGGATGGGCTACCCGATGCAGATCAAGATCGACTTCCTGTGCCGCGACTCGATCCTCGCCGCCCCGATCGTGTTGGACCTGGCGCTGTTCATGGATCTGGCGGCACGCGCCGGCGAGTGCGGCGTGCAGGAGTGGTTGAGCTTCTATCTCAAGGCGCCGCAGGCCGCAGGCGATGTTCCGGCCGAACAGGACCTGTTCATCCAGCAGACCAAGCTGAAGAACACTCTGCGCGAGTGGATGGGTGAACCCGCCGTTACCCATTCCGAGGCCGGCTGACCAACCCGGAGTCGACCACCTCAGGTCGCGGTGAGGTCGATCTCTAGAACTCCCGCCGCGATCAGGCTCTCGATTTCGGTGTCGTCGAGGCCGAGCCACTGCGAGGCGACCTCTCTGGTGTGCTCGCCGAGTCCCGGCGCCGGAAAGATGTCGGGGGCCTCCATGGCACTTGCATGGAAGGCGGCGCCCTCGAAGATCATGTTGCCGATAGGCGGTTGATTCATCCAGTGCAGGTAGCCGCGCGCCTCGAGGTGCGGATCTGTCGACTGTGAGCTGGCGGTGTTCATGACTCCCGCGGGGACTCCGGCCGCCAGGCAGCTGTCTGCCACCTCCGTATTGGGCATGGTGCGGGTCCACTCGGCGATCTTGTCGTCAACAGCGGTCTCGTCGGCGCGACGTCCCTGCTCGTCGGCGAGATCGGGGCGTGTCGCCCAGGCCGGTGATCCCATCAGCGCGACCAGCGCTTCCCATTCCGTATCGTTGCGCACGCAGATCGCCACCCAGTCGTCGTCGCCAACACAGGGGTACAACCCCCAGGGCGATCCGTGGTCGGAGTGGTTGCCCCGCGGCTGTACCGAACCGGGGACCAGAGACTCCTTGGCCAGCAGGTCACCGATCGTCGACACGGCCTGTTCGACCTGGCAGACCTCCAGGTGGGCACCACCGGTGCCGAGCCGTTGTCGCCCCAAGAGGTTGGCCAGTGCAGCCACCGCGCAAACGCGGCCCGCCAGATGATCGGGGTAGATCGACTGGTTGCCCGCAGGCTCGGGGTGGTCCTCGTAGTTCCAGAGGTGGGCCAAACCTCCGGTCACCTGGGTGTTCGGGCCGTAACCGAACCAGTCGGCCCAGAGGCCCCGCGATCCCATGAGCTGACTCGAGACCATCACCACATCCGGGTTCTCCGCGGTCATCACCTCGTAGCCGAGTCCCATGCCTTCCATCGTGCCGGTTGAATTGTTCTCGATGATCAGGTCGGCGTCACGGGCCATGCTCCGCAACAGTTCCAGCCCTCGTTCGGTCTTGGCGTTGACACCAAAACTGCGTTTGGAGCGGCTCGAAGAGGCGAACGAAGGTGACATCTCCCCGCCGAGCACCGCACGGATGAAGTCGATGTAGCTGCGGCTCTCGATCTTGACGACATCGGCACCGTACTCGCCGAACATGCGACCGCACTCCACGCCGACCCCGCCATGTCCGAAGTCCATGACCCGCAGGCCCTTGAGCGGCTGCGCCTTCTCGGGAGGCGCCTGTTCCGCGGTAGAATCCGGCTCAGGGAGCGCTTCGGGGATGGAGGCGAACACCTCCTCGGTGTGCTCTCCGACATGGGGAGGGCGGCCGGTCGGACCGCAGCGCTCGCCGTCCACTTCGAACCAGCCCGAGGGCAGCATCATGGTGAGCCCGTCCTCAATCGTGACGTGGTCGAAGGTTCCGCGGCTCTCGAAGTGCGGGTTGACCAGCACATCGTCGGGTTTCAGGAACGGAGTGCAGACGATCCCCCGCTCCTGGGCCTGTTCGGACACCTCGGCCATGGTCATCGACGCGAAGAGTTCGGCGTAGAGGGGGTTGAGCACCGCATCGGCGATCATCAGGCGGCCGATGAACCCGTCGAGTTCGGGGTCCTGGAGGTAGTCGGGTTCTCCCATCCAGGCACGGATCGCGTGCCACTGGCGGGGGCTGAGCACGATCAAGCGGACGAAACCGTCAGCGCAGGGAATGATCGTGTAGACAACTCCCGGTCCGGCACGGCGTTCCGAGGAGGGTTCCCCGGCGTCCGCAGAGCGGCTCCAGTTCGACAGGGACCAGTCCGTAATCTGTGCAACACACTCGTTGGCCGAGGCATCGATCACCTGACCTGCACCCGTGTTCTCACGCTGCCACAGCGCACAGAGGATCCCGAACGCGGTGGTGAACGAGGCTGCGTCGTCGGCGATGTTGCCGGGCGGAAGGATCGGGCCCCCCTCATGAGTGCCCGCCTTGAAGGCCATGCCGCCGGTTGCTTCGACAACCGCGTTGGGCACGTCGCGTCCAGCCCATGGTCCGGTCCGGCCGTAGGCGGTGATGGAGGCCACGATCAGTTGGGGATGGCGAGCGAGGAGTGCCTCGGCATCTAGTCCGGCGTCTGCGTGCGTTCCGGGCTCTGCCGAGTCGATCACTATGTCGCTCGCCGCGATCAGTCTGTGGAGCCGTTCACGGTCGCCTGCGCTTGTCAGGTCGACCACCGCACTGCGCTTTCCGCAGTTCCGGAAGGTCCAGAACAGCGAATGGTCGCCGTCGATCGGTGCCATCCGCCGTGAAGGAGAACCGCCGGGCGGCTCGATCCGGATGACGTCGGCCCCCAGGTCGCTCAGCACGCGGCCGCACAGCTCACCCCGCTCGACGGTGAGGTCGACTACTCGAATCCCGGCTAGTGGACGAAGGACCACGTTTCCCCCTTTGTAACTTCGCGCTGATCGTAGCGGCGCAAGCCATTGACCTTCGAAACCAGCGTGGTTCAGGACCACCCATCGGCTCGCATCTCCGCGAGCGCCGCGGAGAGGTTCGGGAGTGTAGTCGGTGCTGGCATACCTGCCGACCTCCAAGTATCGAGACACGCCACCGGTTCAATATACTGAGAATCTTGCATATAATGCAATGTTCTCAGTATCTAGCTAGGATATTGGCACAAAGAATCACGGCGAGACGTTGGATAGGAGGGCTTGCATGGCCGGTAACGTCACTAAGCAGCTGGGGGATATCCCCACAGCTCAGCACGGTTATTTCACACGCGCGCAAGCCTCAGCGGCCGGGATCCCGGACTTCGATCTGACAAGGTCTGTGGGACGCGGCCTGATCGAACGCGTCGGGCACGGCGTGTACCGGGTCGTCGGCGCCGGCAACGACCCCCTCGCGGAACTGCGCATCGCGGCGCTCCGTCTCGACCCGGAGCGGACACCGCGCCAACGGGCCGCCGATCCCAGGGTATGGGTCGCCCTTCAGTCGGCTGCGAGAGTTCATGGCTTCGGAGTATTCGCCGGTGGACCTTACACGTTCGTCTCGCGCAGCCGCGTTCAACCCGGCCGCGGCATAAGCGTCCGCCGCCGATCGAGGGGGCTTGAGCGTGACGACTGGGAACTCAAGGACGGATTCGCGGTGACGACGGTGAGCCGGACCGCCGCCGACCTCATGAGCGACCGGGTCGACGGCGGACACATCGGCCGTTTCCTCAGCGACGCGCTCAACGCAGGTGCCATCACCATGGTGAAGCTGTGCGAGCGACTGAGCGCAGACCCCGACGAGATCGAATCCCTCCTCCTGCAAAGCGGCGACCATGCGAGCGTCGGTATCGATGACTGAACCCGACCGCGACGGCGACCAACTCTCTATCCCTCACGCTACGCCCGAAGCGTTCCGCCAAGCACTCACAGCGCGAATCGCGAGCACTGCACGCTCCGACGCCCTGCGCATCGCAGAGCTTCGCCGCCAGTTCGCCTACAGCCGATTCCTGTACCGGGTGTTCGCCTCGGGCGATTCCATATGGGTGCTCAAGGGCGCGACAGGGCTGTTGGCACGCATACCCAGCCGTGCCCGCCACAGCCTTGGCAGCGACCGGGTAGGGACAGCTAGGGACCGAGTGCGTTGCGCAGTGTCCCATCGTTGGAGTGGCAACCCAGCCAATCGAGCCACGCATCAAGGGACGCCGTGGCACCAGAGCTCAACGATCTATCCACAAGAACTGCGAACTTCAGCCTCAGCGATGATCAGGTCGACTCGCAGCGCGGTCAGTTCGACATGCGCGTCATGCTCGATCGATTCGGCGTGAGCGACATTGTGCGATTGCAGCGCATCACTCCAGTCACTCTCGGCCCGTGCCTGCGACGCCGCGGCGTCCTCGCAGGCCACAGAATTGTCGTCGCCGCACCCGGACAGCACAATTCCGCAGATTGCAACGCCTGCCATTCTTCTCCACAATCGAACCTGCGTGGACATTTTTGTCTCCTTCCAACTTGTTCTATGTTGTTGATGGGTCGTGCGGCAGGGCCGAAAGCAGTTTTGCTAATCGGCTAACCCGGCCCTGCCGCACTCCTGTTGTGGCAAATCCCCGCCACCACGAATTTGTTGCAGATGCCTGTTCGCGGGTATCGTGACAGGCGATGAAACGAACCGGCACACGAACCGACACAAGCATTCAGTCTCAAATCAAGCGGATCTTGATTTCGCCACACCTATACCGGATCGCAACCGGAGTAGCGTTGGGCACCTGGATATGTGCGTATCTCTTCTATCCAAGGTACAGCGCTGTATGGATCGTGGAAGCAACGTTCCTTTCTGGTGTGGCAATTGCCTCTTGGATCGCTCGCCGGAGATTAGTGACCTGAAGTCTGGTAGTAGACGAAATACCCACCACATGCCGCAGCTACGACGCCGCCAGCGGCAATCGGTCCTGCCCCAGCGGTGACCGGAGCAGTTGGTAGAGCTAGAATCCCCGCGCCTGCACCAGCCAACGGACAAACAAAAGCTGGGATCCAGAGCCGGTGGCTGTGGGGCACGTAGGTCACTGGACCGCAACTCTGGTATTGTTCGTAGCCCCACACGGGCACCAAACGCCCATATACGTAGTATCCGTAGCCCGGTTCAGGCTCCACCCATTCGACATAGTCGGGGTCGTAGTCATACCGAATGATCGTGTAATTGGTCGACGTCACCCAAGTGCAATCTTGTGTTGTCTTGACGTGAGCGCTCGCAGGCTCCGGGTCGGCAACATCCACCGACAACACTGAGGCCAAGACGGCCAACGCCAACAGTCCAGCAGTAGCTAAACGGATTCTCATAAGGATCTTCCTTTGATTCCAGTTAGCAAAACTGCTCGGCGCAACGTATCAGGCCGACGGTGCCAACGCAACCACCTCGCTCAAATGACTATGACAACAAGACACTGGACTGCGGTATTGCCCGTATTCGGGGGGTCAACCGCGGATCAACCGAGTTCGGTCCCGTAGATGCCGACGAAGCTGACCATCTCGCCGGGATAACCACCCAGGTTGTGCGTAAGCCCGAGCGTCCGGTCACCAGCGCGGATGCTGCGATCATCGGGGGCGGTACCCCGCAGTTGCAACCACACCTCATAGAGCATTCGCAGGCCCGACGCCCCCACCGGATGGCCGAAGGACTTGAGACCCCCGTCAGTATTGACCGGCAGACGGCCGTCGAGTGCGAAGGCACCGTCAAGCACGTCACGGTAGGCCCCGCCCAGAGCCGAGAAGCCGAGGTCCTCCATCAACACGAGTTCGGTCGGCGTGAAGCAGTCATGCACCTCGGCCATGGCGATCTCGGTCGCGGGGTCGGTGACTCCAGCCTGTGTGTAGGCGTCGTCGGCCGCCCATTTCGACTCGTTGAGGGTCGTGTAGTCATAGTCGGGGTCCAGCGACCCGGCCCCGGTCCCGGCCACACACGAGAGCGCCTTGATGTACAGCGGATCGTCACAGTACTTGTGGGCGTCGGAGGCACGGCACAGGATCGCACCTGCAGCCCCGTCGGCCACGCCCGCACAGTCGAATACCGACAACCGTCCTGCGACCGCGGCCATCTGGCAGATCTGCTCCGCCGACATCTCACGCCGGAACTGCGCCAACGGGTTGCGGGCACCGTTGTAGTGGTTCTTCTCGGCAATCTTGGCCACCGCATAGCGCAGATCGTCCTCATCGATCGAGTACTTCGCCGCGTAGGCGGGAAGGATCAGGCTGAACATGGCCGCCGCGGTGAGAGTCCGCTGGGTTCCGTCGGTCGGGATCGGGAAGGCGTTGAGGCCCTGGTAGCCGCCGTCCTTCACCTTCTCCGCCCCTAGGGTCATCACCAAGTCGTACGCTCCTGAGGCCACCGCGTAGGCGGCCTGACGCATAGCCTCAGAACCGGTGGCGCAATAGTTCTCGACACGGGTGATCGGCTTGCCCTGAATCTTCAGAGGCCCGCCCATGGCCAGGCCCGAGGCTGCCGACTGCGACGTCCCGAACCAGAAGGCGTCGATGTCTTCCTGGGCCACGCCGGCCGAGGCGTAGGTGGCCTGGGCGCCGTCGATGATCAGGTCGTCGAGCGATTTGTCCCAGTGCTCGGCGAAGGGCGTGCAGCCCACCCCGATGATCGCCACCTGGTCCTTGATTCCGTGTGACCCCATCAGCTCTCCCCGTGCGTGCCGACGCTGCGGACGGGCCGCACCTTCCAGAAGTAGTTGTGGATCTCGTCGCTGGTGAAGAGGCGCCTGAAGGTCGGCTCGACCCGGCCGCCCACCTCCACTTCATCGGCGGCCACGTCTGTGAGTTCGAGCGGGGCCCGCCCTCCCCCGTCGAAGTCGACCACCGCGAACACCACCGGCGGGCTCGGCGAGTACACCAGCTTGTCGACGGTGAAACTGGCGATCGTGCCCTCCGTGTCGGCCATCGGGATCGGTTCCATGTCGTCCACAGCACCGCCCTTCTCCGACACCCTCGCAGGCGGGAGGTGCACCATCCGGCTCGACCGGTCGCGGCTGCCGACGAACCCGAACTTCCACGCTTCACGACGGTGCGCAGCGCTGGCCGATGGACGATTGGGTGCAGGCCGGTTCGGAGGCTCGACAGTCACCATCTGACGCCACGACAGGTACTTGCCGTAGCTCACCGACCCTCCCGCGGCTATCTGGGCGGAGACCGGCGAGGACACATGATGGTCGAGGATTGCTTCGGTGGTCCGCAGCACCACGGCCTCCACACCGTCAGCGAGCACGACCAACACGATGATCTCGTCGGGGCCTGCCGACTCGAGCGCTGACGCGAGCATCAGCGCGCCGTGGGCGGTGCCGGTGTTGCCGACCGTGCCGGCCAGGTCGTCGACCAGCTTCTCGGGCGCAACTCCCAGCCGCGCCCGGTTGCGGGTGACCGCCCGGCTGTGCATCCCCGTCAGGGCCAGGCGGTCAACGTCGTCGCTGCTGATCCCCGCATCGGCCAGAGCCGCAGCGAACGCACCCTGCAGCAGGGGCGCATAGGCGACCTCGCCGAACCGTTCCTCCCAAACCCGCGAACGCGCCGCGCCGGGAATCCGCCAACGTTCAAGAAGTTCATCGGTGGCAACGCCGGAACCGAGATATTCGGCGATCACCGTGCCAGCGGTGTCGTCGCCGACCAGCAGCGCCGCGGCGCCGTCGCCGCCGGACCCCTCGTCGCTCGAGGTGGCCATGCCGTCGCGAATGTCGGACGCCACGACAAGGGTCGTGCCCAACCCGGTCAGGGCCGTGCGCAGCGTGCCGATACCGGAGCGGAGCGCGCCTCCCATGTCGAGCGCGCCCACCGACGGGGCCAGACGGAGCGCCGCGTGGATCGCGGTGGCGTTGGTCTTCTCCAGATACGCAGGCGTGGATGTGGCGAACCACAGCGAGTCCACCGCGACGTCGTCGGCGTTGCGCAGCGCATTGCGGGCCGCCTCTGCGCCCATGGTCGTGGTGTCCTCGTCATAGGACGCCACCGAGCGGGTGCCCCGTCCACCGCCCTTGCCGAACAGCGCCGCGATCTCCCGCCGGTCGAGACGGTGATGTGGAACGTGGACCCCGGCGGCGATGATGCCACGCATGCGCTCTCCTGTGGCTCTAACAGCCTCGCTCAGATATGACAATGCGCATCAGACCCTACCCGTTGACGCTCTCTACCCCAGCATTCGATACCCCAGCCTTCGCGGCGTGAATCGCTGGGCAATTCGCTCCGGGTTTTATCGCGGAGGGTGTTTGCGGTGTGCGAGGTGTCGGCATGCCCCGTGGTGACCGCGCCGCAGGCTGCACGGTTTCTGGGTCGACGTGACCTGTCTCGGGCACTGTGCCCATCCAGCGGGTGCTTCGAGGTGTTCATCGTTGTGAGATGTCTCGATGAACGGCTGCGACAAGACCTCGTCGTAATCGTTGACAGACGCTGCCGGGTCGCTGATAGTCGAGGCCATGATCTCGTACGCGTCGAACACCCGGTCCGCGTCGTAGACCCGCAGCTTCGTGTCGGCTCGGCGGCTCTTGACGATCCCGACCGTTTCGAGTCTCCGCAACGCCGCGGCGCAACGCTTCTCGGAATGCCCAGTCAACGACGACAGATAGCCGGGCGTCATCGACGGATGCAACGGAAGACGGCTGATCGCTGCTGCCAAGACGGACCGGCGTTGCCTACCACCCGCGACCGCACGCCATCTCTGCTGCAATCCCTGCACGGCGCTGTGATAGTTACGCACCGCAACACAACTCTGATGCACCGATGTTGCGAGCACCTCCAACCACGGAACGATTGCTTCGGTCCGGGTCGGGTCGTCTGGTTCACCAACGAACCGCTGAACCCGCGCGAGCGAGTCCATGTATCGGTCTTTGTTGCGCGACAACGCCAAACTCACCGGCGGCATCACCGCATCCGACGCGCAACGCTGCTTGAGCACCCCGTACAGCAAACCCCTGCCGGCTCGACCGTTGCCGTCACCGAACGGATGGATCGTCTCGAACTGGGCGTGAGCTATCGCTGCTTGCAGCAACGGGCTGTGACCGTCGCTGCGGACATACTCCAGCAGGTCCTCAAGCAGTTCAGAGCAATGCTCGGGAGGCGGAGGCACAAAACCGCCTTCAAGGGGATGCCAGTCGTTGCCTCCGATCCAGTTCTGATCGGCACGAACCACCCCACCGAGGTACGGCGTCGGCGACGGTTTCATCAGCACACGATGCGCTTCGAGCAACGACTGCATCTCTAGTTCTGAACGGTTGGCGAGCATCGCCAGCGCCTTGTTGTTCGCGTCGATGTTGCCCACAACCTCAAAGACAGAGTCATGGAACTCCCGATCCGGGAAATGCTGTCTGCGGAGCAGCGCGTGGACCACTCTGCGAGTTGCGGGCGACACGCCCTCGATCCGAGACGAACCAAGCGACTCAGCCCAGAAGAACACCCCGTCGCTGGTCCCCAGCGCGGTCAACTCAGATGCCGTGGACCGCAACTCGTGTTCGGCTTCTGCGATGAACGCTGCGACGTCCGCGCTCAGCAAAGGCTGCCAGCCAGACACCCGGTGAGGGATGTACGCTGCGAAGTCTCCCGCGCGTCGGTCACGAGGACGCAACGCGGCGACGTTACCGTGCCAGTGTTGAGCGACCAGTTTCCCCATCGGTACCTCCCTTACCGTACCAAAACTCGTAGTTTTGGTACGGTAATTATCTTAGCGTACCAAAACACGGTGGATGAGGACCCTGGTTTTCGATGTGATGGGTGGCCGATCTCGACTTCACCTATTCGTCGGAGCGGAGTTCGGCGATGCGGTGGCGGGCGACCTCAAGGTCGTCGGGGTTGGTCACGCCGACCCACGCCTCGGCGGTTGGAATCACCTCGACGGTCAACTCGGAGGCATACATCAGTTCATCGACCAGCACAGGAAGCAGAAACTCCGCCTTGGCGTCGTTACGGTGCAGACGCAGGAACGCCCTGAAACCGGCTTCGAGATCGTCGAAGATCTGCTCTGAGAACGCCCAGAAGTTCATCGAAACAACCTCATCGGGGGCGAGAGGGCCTGGCGGTTCGGTCGCGAATATGGATCCGTCTCCACGGCGCTCGATGCCGTGGGTCTCGACCAGCGAAACGAGTCTGTTTCCCTCGGCCGTGCAGACGCCCCGGCTGACCTTGCCGGACTCGGGCAGGGTCAACTCCAGGTTGAACCCCCCGAGCAGGGCACGCCCGGCGGTCAGGCCGCTGGCCCGGGCGACCACCGATTCATATGTTGAGCGGCCGTAGTAGTCGTCCGCGTTGCAGACGACGAACGGGCCGTTCACCTCCGAGGCCGCCGCCAGCACCGCGTGGGCAGTCCCCCACGGTTTGGCCCGGTCCGGTCCGTACTCGTCCTGGCAAACAAAGCTGATCTCAAGGTCTCCGTAGCGGCCACCGATATGGCGTCGCACGTCGTCTTCGATGTCGCTGCGGACGATCAGCACGACCCTGCCGACACCGGCATCAACTGCGTCGCGGATCGCGAAGTCGACGAAGGCCTCGCCGTCGGCCCCGACGATCTCAAGCTGCTTGGTACCGCCGAACCGCGAGCCGAGGCCCGCCGCCATCACCACTAAAGAGACCATGTCAACCGGTACCTTCTAGTCGTTGCCGATAATAGTGCCGAAGGCGTAACTCTGCCCCTAGTCGGCACCGTCCACCCACACGAGCCGCAAGGTCATACTCTCGTCGTCTTCGACCTCGTTGTCGTTGATGGCGGCGACGCTCACCCACTTGTGGGTCTCGCCCGGCTCGAACGTGACCAGCTCGCTCGCGAACTCGAAGTCGCTGCCCGCTGTCGACTGCCAGCCGCCGACGGTGATGTAGGCGACGGTCACGGCCTTGTCCGACACGCGGCTCAGCGTGATGACGAACTCCAGGTAGCCGCCCTCGGTTGCGCTGGCGTTGGCCACCGACACAGTCAACGGGCCGTCCACCACTGGCGGTGGCGGCGGAGCAGCGTCGTCGTCCTCGACGGCGACTTGTGGCCGATGCCTGGTCGGACGACACCGCGTAGCCGCCGCCCGCCGCGAGCACTGCGCTGACCGAACCGGCCGGTTCGTCGACGCTGTTATCGATGGTGGCCACACTGAACGTCGCTGCGCCGCTGACGGGGATGGTTACCGTACGCGACCTGTGGCGGCACCCCACTCGCCGGTCTGGCCGACCGTCACGTTGACCGTCAACGGGTTCGACGGCGCCGGATCGGCGGTCACCGTGAAGGTCGCAGTGCCGCCCTCGGTGACCCCGCCGCCCGCGGTGATACCCACGACCGGGATCGGGCACCACCACGACAGGCTGAGCGTCGTGGTGGTCAGCTATCGCCACGCTTCCCCGATCGGTCGGGCTGGTGACCCACTGGCAGCGGTCACTCTCAACGGGATCCACCGGCTGCCACTTGAAACGGATCTCGCCGAGATTCGGCGTCTCCACACCGTCCCCCGACGAGGAGTAGGAGAGCGTCGTTGAGCACGACCATCTGCGCGACCCCACCGAACTGCTGCTTCTGGTAGCTGGCGGCGACGACGATCTCCACGCTGAGAAAGCCGTCGTTGTCGGTGCCGTCGTTGTCGGTAGTGGCGGTCGAATTCTGGGCGCTGCCGGAGACAGGCACGACAACGGTGCGCCAGCCGAGCTGTCCGGCGACTCCCAGCGAGGCTGCCGAAGTAGTGCCGCCGTAGCCGACGTCGACCTCCACCAGCAGCGGCTCGGTTGGCGGCGGGTTGACGGTCAACGTGAACTCGGCGGCCTCGCCCTCGGTGATCGACGTCACTGCCGCCGACACGTCGGCTATCGGGTTCGTCAGCGTGACCGGGTCGACACCGGGGCTCAGCGTGGTGAACGTCAACTCCGAACTGCCCGAGCCGGGCAGAATCTCGCCCTCCTGCATGTAGAGCACCTGCACCGTGTGCTCGGCCTCGGGTTCGAGGCCGTCTGTGACATGCACCGGCGCACCGGCCTGCTCGCTGTGAGCACCGCCGCCTTCGGTCATGAGCTGCACCTAGTAGAGCCGCTCTCCGAACATCTGGCCCCAGGTCAGCTTCACCTCGGTGTCGGACAGCCTGCCCACCGACGATCCCCCCGTGAACACGACCTTGGTATTGCCATCGGAGGGGTAGTAGAGGTTGAGATTGTTCTCCCTGCGCGGTGGTCGAGACGGTGGTGGAAGCGCTGCTGCTGTCTTCCAGCCCCATCAAAGACGATGGTCTTGCGTTCCGCCTCATCCACCGCGGGGAACGACGGCGGACCGGAGCCCCCGTCGACCAGCACCGTCGGCGTCTGGGCTTCACCACCTCGACTTGAGGACACCGAACCGCGAGTCGAGACCTGCCACCATCACTCGCAAGAGACCATGCCCGACACCGTGAGATCATAGGTTGCTCCGATTGAGATTCGCGTTCATTGGTACGGCTCGAAGACAATCGACGGCGCGTTCAACCGCCACCATCCCCAACACTCGGCAGATCTAGGCGGCAACTCAGTTCAATGGCCGCGCCGACACGAACTCCAGCCAACGCAACTGCGGCATTGTCGGTTTCGCCCTTAGTGTTCGGGTCGAAATTCTGCTCGTATGCAACCAACAAGTCAAGGTCGGCGTGCAGGTTCGCTGGTGCCAGGTCACGCAGATTCGTCAACGCGACAAGATATCCAGCCTCGGATCTGTCCTCACTGGCATCAGTGTCTCGAATGCTCCTTGACGCAAAAAACTGCGCTTGCTTGCAGAACTCGCTATCAGTCGCGGCGGTGTTGACGCAAGCCACCAGCAAAACTAGCACGACCGCAATCAGAGACACTCTCAACACGGGAGATTGGACCAGGGGACAGATTCGTTAAAGGGCATCGTTGATGTGATCTAAGTCGTCGCTAGTAAGCGTCAAGGGGTTGACTAGACCGAGAACAACCCAACTTCTCATGCATGTCTGATTCGAGTCGACGTGCCCGATACTACCGGTGTGACCTAACTCGTGGCAGCCAACGGCACGCCAGAAATTGCGCTCCGAGTTGGAGTCAGGTGTCGTGTCCATTCCTCTCAGATTGAACTCGATTCGATAGTGATCACAGCGTCGGTTCCACCAAACGGTCGATGTGCATTCGACCCACGCGCGCGCGCTATCCGCAGAATTCATGTCGTGACAGTGGATGTCGTTGTCTCCTTGACTCATGATGATTTCGGATCGCCCAAGTTGGGTGGCACCCCAGTCGCAAGCTATCTCGCCCGCTGAGGTTAGGTTAACGTGCTCATATTCTTGAGTGTTGTTGTCACGGGTACGCAGCCTGGGCCCATCGTCATGGTGAGCGATCGCTGTACTAGTCACAAGAAGTGAAATGGCCGACGAAATTGCCGCTGCACGAAGTGCGATTCGAAACTGTCTCATTATCCGGTTCATTGTGGTGTCTCCTGACCGGTTGTTGCAGGATTACCGGTGGTGTCAAAGGTAGTACCTTCAGATGTGGCCGGGCCGGTTCCGTCACTGCCAGCACCAGTATTGCCGATATCGCCGCGGTTCTCCTGGACTTCGAGTTCCGCCAGAACGCTATAGTCTGGTTCTTGCGGTTCAATATTCTCGTCTACTACAGTCGTGACAGACTGTCGGATACGGCCAGCGACGCTGTCTGGAGCAAGTTCGTCCAAAGCGGTGCCAAGAGTCGAATGCGCGAACACCTCCGCTGTGTCGTAGGCTTGGAACTCGCCGTCGACATTGTAATGAGTCAAGATTCGTCCTTCAGGGACTATCTGGACGTAGCGGTCAACTGGCTGATTCGAGGCTTGAACCAAAAAGAACACGCCTCTGTCGCCTAAACGACTCCATGGCATCTCCGCGAATTCGTACGAGGTACCATCGTCGCGGTAGCCCGACTCTTCGATTGTGACGGTCGCTCCAGGTGCTGTTCCCTTGAACGTCTCGGAGATGGTGATGGTGACGTCGCGTACCGTTATCGTAGTGGACCGTGGATCATCGGCATTCAGCGTGCGGCCACGCACAATCGAGGTCACCTCGCCCGATACCACAAGGTCGGCAGTGGCCGTCATCTCCTCAAGGCTCGCAAAATGATAGATCCACAAACCGCCGAGAGCGATGGTGTCAGGCCGCTCGTTGGCCACCGACACCTCTTCACTGCGATTACAAGCCCCCGCCAACAGCATCACTGCAACAGAAAAGACAGCCCAGACCCGCTTGGCCATTACCGGCCGATTTCCCATCAATGCTTCCGAACTACAACGAACCATTACTGTACACTGACAGCTGAACGAACCATTACTGTACACCGACAGCTGTCAGTTACAGCGGGTGGAGGCCGCCGGTTCTGGCACACGCTCAAGCGTGAGGTTCGAAGACGACCTTGATGGCGCCCGAGGAACGGTCGCGCGCTGCGGCGAACGCCTCGGGCGCGGCATCGAGCGGAAACCGGTGCGAGATCAGGGCGTCTCCGAGTTGACCCATGTCTGCCAGCAGTGCCGCCGCGCTTTCGATCTCGCGTCCCGCCGCGGTCCCGCTGTACATCATCGCGGGGACGAGGGTCACCTCCTGCATCAGGATCGTCATGTCCAACTCCACCGGATCCCAGAACGAACCGACCACGCAGACCCGACCCCCGTACCGGCATCGCCTCACCGACTCGAGCAGCGAGGACGTGGAACCCACAGCATCGAAGACCACGTCGTAACCGTCACCCACCTCAGCGTTGGCTCCCAGCATGTGGGCTGCGTCTGCCTGATGATCGTGGCGAGCGCTGATGTCGACATCGAAGCCTGCTCGGAGCAGAGCAGCTGCCGTGGCCAGACCAATGGGGCCGGCCCCGATGATCCCGACCCGTTCCCCTGACTGCATCCGGGCCCGGTTCACCGCGTGGACCGCCACAGCCAGATTCTCGACCAGCGAGGCGTCAGTCACCTTGATACCGCTCGCCAGGCGCACCAGCGCTTCCGCGGGCGCCAACAGGTACTCGCCCATGCCCCCGTCGCTGAACACACCGATGATGTCTGCTCCGGCGTCACAGCGATGCCGTTCGCCGTCCCTGCAGTTCCCGCAGTGCCCGCACGAACGGAGCGGTTCGACAGCCACAGGCGTGCCGTCGTCGAGATGCCCGGAGATCTCGTGGCCCAGCACCCGCCCCTCAGCCATTCCGTTGTCGATCATGTGAAGGTCTGAACCGCAAATGCCCACCGCGGCCACCTTGACCCGGAACTGGTCCGGGTCAGCGGGCATCGGCGCATCAGTCAGCGTCGGTTCCCCGTCGATGACCCGAATCACTCTCATCGGACCACGGTCATCGTTGGGCGGGCAACGAGCACCCCGTTCACCAATCGATCAGATCCCGCACATGGTGCGTTTCGTTGATGGAACGAACCGAGCGGATACCGAGGAACGCCGCACGCACCCGGGTGATGCCGCAGTAGTCGACGATCATCGCCAGCGGGTCGGGGAACTTCATTATGGACCGCAGGTACACCATCGTGGTCATGCCGTGGCAGAACGCCACGACCGTGCGGGACCGGTTGGACTCGATCACATAATCGAAGGCGCCCACGACACGTTCCTCGAAGGCTTCCAACCCGTCACTGAAGAGGTTGGCGTGGATATCGCCTTCCAGCATTTTGGCGACCGCGGGGTCTTCGGGGTCCATCTCCTCGGTCGGCACATACGTCTTGCTCTTGTGGTCCGACTCTTTGAGATCATCGATCAATTCGATATCCAGGCCGAGCAGTTCCGCCAACGGCAGCGCCGTTTCGTGCGCACGCCTCATCGTCGAGGCCACGATATGGTCGATTCCCTCGTTCAACAGATACTCGGCGGTGCGCTTGGCCTGTTGTTGGCCCAGCTCAGACAGCGGAGGATCCGCCGTCTCATTCTCACCGTCGACATCGTGACGGATGGGCCGGGCGTGCCTAACGATGATCAAGTCCACGACCGACAACCATAGGGTGCGACACCCGGTCGGCGAAAACCAGGCTACGGCAACCCGGCCCCGGGAACCTCCACACGCACTGTGTCGATGCGTCCTGCGCCTGTGCCGCCCACCCGGTCGGGATGGGAGTCAGGCGCGGTCACCAGGAACAGCGTGCGTCTGTCTTCCCCGCCCAACATGCAGGCGAAGCAGCTCATCTCCGTTTCGACCCGATGGGTGATCTCGCCGCCCTCGAGAACCCGCAGGGCGGCTTTGCCGATGGCGTCGGCGAACCAGATCCCGCCCTCGGCGTCGTAGCAGCAACCGTCGGGGGCGGTGCCTGGAACTGCCGCCCACACCCTCCGGTTCGAGAGCCGGCCAGCCTCGCCGATGTCGAACGCCTTGAACTCCCCGCCGAAGCTCTCACCCACGATGAGGGTGCTCCCGTCGGGGGTAATCACAGTCCCGTTGGGGAACATCAGGTCGCCTGCCGAGCCCTCCACAGTGCCGTCGGGCTGCACCAACGCCAGCGTTGCCGGGACGATGGGGTCGCCTTCATGCAGGTCGGCACCGAAATTGCCCACATAGGCCCGGCCTTCGGCGTCTACAACCATGTCGTTGCAGTGGAATGTGGCCACTTCGGACAGATCAGCGTGTTCGTGCAGTTCGGTGCCGTCGTAACGGAGCAGTTTCTGGTCCAGCATCGACACAAGCAGCAGGTCGCCGTCGGGAAGCCAACCCAGACCCGAAGGCTGCCCGGGGAACTCGAGCACGACCTCCACGGTTCCGTCCAATGACGCTGCCTTCACCGCATGTTGGTAGAAGTCCGAGAACCACAAGCGCCCGTCGTGCCAGCGCGGCCCCTCCCCAAAGTCGATTCCCCCGACAAACGGCTCCGGACGCTCAAGAATCTCCATCCCCGCACCATAGACCCATTACTTGGAGTGATCACCTATGTAGCTCGGAGTTCAGCGGGTTGGAGAGACCCCTAACCCGGGGGGTCGGGGGAGGTGCAGTCTGCCGTCTTCTACCTTTGGGCGGGGGGCTGTGTCGTGGGTTAGGAGCGCTGAGGTGGCCAGGCCGTGAGCCTGTTGCGGCAGTAGCGCCGCGGCGACGTGGGCAGCGTGCGCTACACCGATGGCGCTGTCGATCATGGTGGTGACCACGGCATCAGCGCCCGACCCTTCGACCAGGGCCACTGCGGCGATCGCCAAGTCGGGCCCGCCGAGGGCCTGTGGCTTGATGACCACGCATGAGATCGTGCTGCTTCTCAAGGCAATAGCAATGTCGTCGACCGCGGCAGCCGACTCATCAACCGCCACCGGCACCGGACTCTGCGCTCCGACTGCGGCAATGCTGTCAATACCCGCTGCGGGTTCTTCGCAGAAGGCCACGTTGTATCTGGCCATCGCGCGCAACGTGGCGATGGCGGTGTCGACGTCCCAGCCACCGTTCGCGTCGAGGCGGAGTTCGATCTCGTCGCCCATCGCTTCCCGCGCGGCCGCGACCCTCGCCAGGTCGATACGCGGATCTGCAGTGGCGACCTTCAACTTGACCGCTGTGATGCCTTCGATTGCCAACACCGCTGCCTTTGCAGCTACTTCTTCGGGATGAGCGTCTGAAATCAACCCGTTGACCGACACCGAACGCGGTGCTTCGGGTCGACGCTCAGAGATCAGGCCGCTGACCAGGAGCGAATGCGGCACTTCTGGTTCCGAGTTCGGCGAGACGGCAGAAGTCGGTCCGAGTCCACGATACACCTCGAGCAGCGACGCGATACTCACCTCGTGGCTGCGGGCAAGCAGATCAAAAGCCGCTCCAGCTACGGCCGCACGGGCATGAGGTTGAGCCTCGAGTTCTGTGAGAACCGCGCCGAAGCGAGGATCATCGATGCTGTCCATCTCGGCCAGCCTGGGCGAAATGGACGCCAACACGGTCTTGCAGTCATCGAGAGATTCTCGTGACCAACCCGGCATCGGGGCTGCCTCTCCCCAGCCGACGTGCGTCCCGTCGCTGATCGACAACAGTACGCCCTCCCGGTGCTCCACAACACCGTGGGCGGTGACCAGGGGCGACACCAGCCCAAGTCGGTAGTCCCGTAGTTCGGTGACCAGGGCCACGGTCAACCCAAGCCCATCTGGCTGCGGATGAGGGCCGCGACCGCATCGGGCTGCTCAAGGTGTGCCGCGTGGCCTGCGTCGTCGACAACGGCGATCTCGGCTTTCGGCATCCGGGCAGCAAGTTCGACCGCTATCCAGGTGAACTTCGGGTCTTGCGCACCTGCCACGAACACGGTCGGAACCGGACACGACTCGAGGTCCGCGTGCAACGGCGTCATCACGCCGGTACCCGCGGCGCTCAGGCTCCGGGCCAACCCCGCCGCCGAGTTTCGCAACCGTTGTGCCCGTGACGCCGCCAAGAAGCCCTCCCCGAGACGCGCCTGTGCAGCGAACAACGGATTCGCCATCCAACGGTCGACGAACATCTCCAAACCGTCGCGCTCGATGCTCTCGGCCAACTTCTGGTCGGACTCGCGCCGCTCGGCACGTTCAACCTCGGTCGACAGGCCCGCTGATGCTCCGATGACTGTGAGCGAGCGCAACAGTTCAGGACGCCGACAAGCCAGCGTCAACGCCACCCTGCCCCCCATCGAATATCCGACGAGATGGAAGGGGTCGCTCGCACCACCCTCGCCGACCGAAGCGGCATTGGCAGCCATCGAACCGCTCTCACAGCCCTCGCCGACTGCCGCAATGTGCGCGGCCATCGAATCGATCGAATAGTCCCCTTCATCGCCAGGGACACTGCTGCGACCGTGCCCTACCAGGTCGGGAATCACCACCTCAGCGCCGGTCTCCAACCGCTCGGCAAGGCAGTGCATCGTGCTGCCGTCACCCGTGAAACCGTGCAGCAGCATCACGCACGGTCGATGCCGCCGCTCAACACTCCGTCGCTCAACACTCCGTCGCTCAACATGGAGGGCCACCCCTGGCGCCACCGTCACCAGGTTCACGGGCTGATCGTTCTCACGAGACGGCGTCCTTCACCGCGCCGGCGATGGCTCGGTGTTGGGCGAGATCCGCATCGGGATCCACCGCAACGAGTACGACATCAACGCCGGGCGTGTCGCTCTCACAGGCTGAGCGCAGTACCTCGGCGAAATCCGACACTGATGACACCTCGCTGACGCGTACGCCGCCAACACCGCCGAAACCGGCCAGATCGAGGCCGTGGGGCGTTCGAAAGAGCGTCTCGAAGTCGACCTCATCGCCGCGGGAGGCGATCGGGAGAGACGAGAAGATCCCCCCGCCATTGTTGTCGACACAAACGACGGTCAGGTGCAGGCCGCAGCGAGCCGCACCGAACAGAGCGCCGAGATCGTGCAACAGCGCGATGTCACCGATGAACAGCACCACGGGACCTTCGTGTTGCGATGCCAGACCCAACGCGGTCGAGGTGATCCCGTCGATACCGCTCGCCCCGCGGTTGCCGACGAAATCGATACGGGGGCCCTCGGTCGGCACGAACGAGTCGAGTTCACGCACCGGCATTGAGTTCGAGGCCATCACCAGAGTCCCATCGGGCACCGCCTCGGCCAACACCGATGTGACCAGCGCGCTCAGCAATGGGCCTCGCTGGATCTCGTCGGCTATGACCCGGCCGACGGTCAGGTCCAATTCCTTCCATCGCTCGCACCACGCCGATTCTCGGCGAACGACACCCGCTGCTTCGGTCAGCACCGCCACCTGGTCTGCGGCTGCGTGTTGCGTGACAATAAATGAGGGGTCGTTCCAGCGGTTCGCCGGATCCATCAGGACCACATGGGTGGGCCGATGCGCTTCGAGCCACAACCGCAGGGGTTTCGTCGTCGGGACGCCTCCGACGCGAACCACCACATCAGGGCGAAGTTCCTCGGCGATGTCGGCGTGGCGAAGGATATGATCGGCGTTGGCGATCACGGTCGCCGCCGAGGGACCGCGGGAACGGCGCGTGCCTGAGATCGGTTCGCCGACGACGGGCCAAGCCGTTGCTGCGCTCAAGTCCAACGCCACCGCAACCACGTGGTTCTGCGCTTCGATACCAGCCGCCGCGTCCGGCCCCACGATGATCACCCCCCGCTCGTAAGACTTCAGGTCTGCCAACGCGCGCTCTGTCTCGCCGGGCACAGCCGGAGCCGCGGAAACCGGACGCCCTGTCTCGCCGAGAACACTGCCCTCGCCGGGCACAGCCGGAGCCGCGGAAACCGGACGCCCTGTCTCGCCGGGTGCGGCGGGAGTATCGGGGTTTGGAGCCTCGACGACGGGAACGACACTGAGCGGCTCCAAGGGTTCGCGCAGGGGCCAGTTGAGGTGGACCGGACCCGGGTCGATTCCGGTGGCAGAGGCCACAGCACGGTGCGCGATCGCGCGGCCCTGCGTCGGAGTCAAATCACCCGCGACGGCCAGATCAGCGGCCCAGCGGGTCGTTGCACCGTAGATCTTGACTTGATCGATGGTCTGGGCCGAACCCCAGCCCCGCAGTTCGGGAGGGCGATCGGCAGTGCAGACGATCATCGGCACGCCCGCGTGATGCGCCTCAATGACCGCCGGCAGGTAGTTCGCCGCCGCCGTGCCCGAAGTGCACACCAGCACCGAAGGCCGGCCTGTGCGGCGAGCCTGGCCCAGAGCGAAGAAGCCTGCTGACCGTTCGTCGAGCTGGATCCAAGTACGGAGCTTGGGTTGGGCATGCAACGTGAGAGCCAGAGCGGTCGACCGTGAACCCGGGCTGATCACCACATCGGTCACACCGTGCTCCATCAACCCCGTAGCAAACGAAGCCACGGTGTCGTAGACAGGATCAGCCGCCGACACTGGCTCAGCGGGCATTCCGGGCCTCCATCACATCAAGCAGGGCGCGGAGTTTCACACCGGTCTCAGCCGACTCTTCGGCTGGTATCGACTCGGCCACCACGCCCGCACCCGAGAACAGCACAGCCCCCAGTTCGCCCACCAGAGCGGACCGCAGCGCAACACACAGCTCGCCGTTGCCGTCGAGGTCGCACCAGCCGACCGGTGCCGCGTACCAACCCCTGTCGAACCCCTCCCGCTCGAGGATCCAGTCGACCGCTTCCTCAGTCGGGGTCCCCGCGACCGCAGGTGTGGGATGCAGAACACTGGCGACACGCATCACGTCCATGTCACTGACACCACCGGTTCTTCGCTGAACCTGTGCGGTTATCGGGGTGCGAAGGTGTTGAATCCTGGCCAGGCGCATGACCCCCGGATCGGGTCTGCAACTGCCCTGCAACCCGAGCACTTCGAGGCGTCCGATGATGTCGTCGACCACGAACTGGTGCTCGGCGCGGGTCTTGGGTGAGGCCATCATCTCAGCGGCCAGATCCTCATCGGTCGCCTCTGTTGAACCGATCCGAGCCGTGCCGGCCACCGCTTCGGTGCGCACCTCCGGACCGTCCAGAGCGACGAGCTGCTCCGGACTCGCACCCAGGAACTGCCGGTCGCCGACGGCAACCGAGAATATTGCGCAGTTCCTGTAGCGATGCCTGAGCCGATGCAGCACATCGATGGGATCGACATCGCCCCTCTCGTGGACCCGCGCCAGCACCACCTTGCGAAACTCATTGTCGGCGATCGCGCAGAGGGCCTCGTAGACGAGGCTCAGATAGCTCCTGTCATCGGCTTCGATCTCGCCCGGTTCTGCCTCGAAGGGGCCTGTCAGAGGCGTTGGCAGGTCCGCAGCGAAGGCGTCGAGGCGTTCGTCAAGGGCCGCGGTTGCTGCCGCCTCGTCCTGACCGTCGCCCACTGTGGCGGCCGCCAGCAGCCATGTGCCGTCGGCCCGGTCGACGACCGTGAGTTCTGGAAGCACCCAGTGCGCATCGGGAAACCCGGTCCAGTCCAGGAACGCACCTTCACTTCCAGGCAACTCCGCGCCTCCAGGCGAGTCCGCGGCTGCAGGGCGTTTGGGGGCCTGGTCTGCACACGAGAATGAGAAACCCCCGAGAATCACCGGAGCGGGCGCGTTCGTCGGGCCTATCCGTTGGGTGCGCGCCGCGAGGGCCGCCCGTGCCGCGGATGTTGCCGAGAATCGCCCGTCGCCGGCGGGGGCGATGGTCTCGACTGCGCCGAGTCCGACTATGGAGAGACCCGACTCCGGGCGCATCCACAGTGTCCTGTGCCTCTCATCGGACGCCGCGAACACTGCGACCGGGTCGAGCCGTTCGCTGAGCCGCCTGCCCACGACGACGGTGCCGCCACCCACAGCAGGATCGTCGCCGAGGCGTGCGAGGGCGCGGCTCACGAGAGTCTGCTCGAAGTGCCGCGCCACAAGGCCGGAGACGACCGGTACCAGGCGTGCAAGCAGAGCCACCAGTTCCTCCCGGTCACCGCCTTGACGGTCCGAGTGTTGTTTGAACAGCTCGATCGAGTCGTCGACGACGTCCTCCACATGGGTCGCGTGGCGCATCGCCAGTGCGGTCAGCTCTTCGAAACTCACGCCTGTCGCGATCAGCGTGCGGGCTGCGACGAGCATCTCGACGGCGTCGGGTCCGAAGCGCTGCGCTGCACCCTCACCGATCGGGGTGATCAAACCGGCGCCGACCACGATGTCGATCATGAACTCGGGGATCTCCGCTCGCCGTGCGAGTTCTGCCCGGTCGAGGTCCGGGTCGGGCGCGTTGCGATCAGCCAGATCGGCAAGCAGTCCCGAGGCGTCCCCGGTTGACAGCTCCTTGATCTGGGCCAGCGTGAACCCGCGCTCGGAGAGGGCCTGGATCTGACGCAGACGACTGAGGTGGGAGTCGTTGTACACCGCGATGCGACCCCGTCGGGTGGGGGGCGCGAGCAGTTTGCGGCGCTGGTAGTAGCGGATGGTGTCGACACCGACCTCGGCAGCTTCAGCCAGCTCCTCTACTCGGTAGTTCACAGCGCATCTCGCTCGGGGTCGTCGGGTGGAGCCCTGATTATAGGAGTATCTACTCCCTGAGTCCTTACTCCCGCGATTGGTCGCGGGCGAGGGCTCGGCATAGTTCCCGGATTCCGCGACGGTGTCACACGAGGTGCGTACGATCGACACCTGATGGCGACAACTCTCGAGATCACGGGCTACGGGGACGCGGCGCACAGCGCCCTCGCAGGGGCGGTCAGGCAGCACAAGGCGGCCGATCCGCTTCGACCCGTCAGTGTCATCGTGGCGTCCAACTACATGGGCATCGCTGCTCGGCGCGCACTCGGGCAGCGCCGAGGTGTAGCGGCGGTTACGTTCCTCACTCCCTACCGACTTGCCGAGCTTCTGGGATCGGCCGCGGTGGCCGCTAACGGCAAGCGGCCGGTTTCCACGCCGATCCTGGCGGGTGCCATGCGGGCGGTGCTGAGTCGTGAACCGGGGCGTTTCGAGGGGGTCCACACGCACCCGGCGACCGAGCGGTCACTCGTCAAGGCCCATCGCGCCCTCTCAGAGCTCCCGGCCGACACGCTCAAGCTGCTTTCAGCCGGGCCGACCCGGACCGCTGATGTGGTCCGCATCTTTCATGCGGTCAACCGCGAGATCGAATCCAGGTACTCCAACGAACGCGACCTGGTGGACGAAGCGGTCAGAGCGATCTCAACGGGGGCATCAACTGCGGCTGATCTCGGGCCGGCGATCCTCTTCCTCCCCCAGCGGATGAACCCGAACCACATACGACTGCTCAAGGCCCTCGGTCGCCATCACGAAATGCAGATCATCGCCGCCGCATCGGGCGTCTCCGAAGCCGACGAACCGGTACGGCTCGCGGTCGAGCAACTGGGGGTCGAGTGGTCGCCGCCCTCCCACATCGAAGCACCCGTCGCCGACCGTGCCCTCAGCGTCTCAGACGCAGACGACGAGGTCCGCCACGCGGTGCGCAATATCGTGGATGCGTCACTTGAAGGCATCCCCTTCAACCGCTGCGCTGTGCTCTACGGCAGTCACGAACCGTACGCCCGCATCGTCGGCGACGCCCTCGACGCGGCCGGCATCGAATGGTTCGGCCAGTCGGTGCGCACCACCGAGTCGTCGCTGCTGGGCCGGGCACTGCTCGGGATGCTCAAGCTGGGCGACCACGACTACTCGCGGCACGACGTGTGCGCCTGGCTGGCAAGCGCTCCGGTTCGCCGAGCCGGCAACAAGCCGATCCCGGTGGCCGCTTGGGAGAGGGCCTCGCGGGCTGCGGGCGTGGTGTCCGGGGTCGACCAGTGGAGCAAACGACTGGCCCGCCTGGCCGACGACCTCAAGGCCGACGCAGAACGATTCGCGCTCGCCGAGGAGCAGGAATGGCGCGTTGATCGCTTGAACAGAGAGGCCGCCGATGCATCGGAGCTCGCTGCATTCGTCGCTGGACTGGCAGCGGATCTCCAGGCCGGCAACAACGCCAAGAAATGGTCTGAAATCGCCCGCTGGTGTCGGAAACTGATGCACACCTACCTGGGCAGTGAAGGGTCGCGCAACGACTGGCCGGCTCACGAGAGACGCGCTGCTGAGAGTATCGACGCGGCGATTACCCGAATCGGCGACCTTGACGGGGTCGACCCCAATCCCGGCGTGACGGCCTTCCGCAGCGCCTTGGAACTCCAGTTGGAAGATGACCTGGGCCTGCATGGGACCTTCGGTCAGGGCGTGCTCGTCGGGCCGGTGAACCTGGCTGTCGGGCTGGAACTCGAGCAGGTGATCGTGCTGGGGCTTGCCGAGGGGACGATGCCTGCACGGCGACGAGACGATCCCCTGATCCCCGATCGCGTGCGAGAGGCCGCCGGGCCCAGCCTTCCAACCCGCGTGGACCACACGAACGACACCCACCAAGCGTTGCTGGCAGTGATGGCAGCGACACAGCACACCCTGTTCATGTTCCCCCGTGGAGATCTTCGCAAGAATGCCCAACGCGCCCCCAGCCGCTGGCTGCTCGACAGCTGCGAGGCCCACGACGGGGTGCGGCCGACCGCAGAAGGCCTCGCCCGCAGCACCGGCGACTGGCTCGTCGAGGTGCCCTCCTTCGTCGCCGGTCTGCGCGCCCTCTCCTTCCCCGCGCACAACCAGGAGTACGACATGCGCGCGCTCCTCGACTGGGCCGAGGACGGCAGAGACATCTTCAAAGCACCGCCGGTAGCCCAGCGCCGAGAACTGCGCCGAGCCGTCGAGTTGATATCCGGCCGTTGCACGGACCGCTTCACACGCTTCGACGGCAACCTCGTCCGCGTGCTCGGCGCTGCCGCACGCAGGGAGTTGAAAGCCAAAGGGGAAGTGACTTCGGCGAGCAGGCTAGAACTCTGGGCGAAGTGCCCGCACGCCTACTTCGTGCGTCATGTGCTCGGGATCAACCCAGTCGAGGACCCTGAGGAGCAGTATCGGATCAGTCCCCTCGACCTGGGAACGCTGGTCCATTCGACGATTGAGCGCTGGATCGAGGAGGCACAAGCCGAAGACGCTCTCCCGTCGCCGGAAAGGCCCTGGAGCGATTCCGAGGTTGAGCGCCTCGTCGAGATCGGGGGTGAGGAGGCCGAGTGTCTCGAGCACCGCGGGCTGGTCGGGCGAGTGGTCTACTGGCAGCGTGACAGGCAGGTCCTGCTCGACGATCTGCGGGAGTTCAGCCGGTTTGATTCTGACCAACGCAGATCCCTCGGATCCAGCCCGATCGCCTCTGAGTTGCAGTTCGGTCTGCCCAACAGCGACCACGGTCCGGTCACCATCGCCCTGCCCGGCGGACGATCGGTCAAACTGCGCGGCGCCATTGATCGGGTCGATGAAACCGCCGACGGAGATCTGCTGGTGATCGACTACAAGACCGGTTCCGCCAGAAAGCACAAGAACCTCCATGAGGACCCCCTGGCGAACGGCACCAGTCTGCAACTCCTGCTCTACGGCCTGGCCGCTCGGCAGATGCTGAACCAGCCCGACACCCCGATGTCGGGCTCGTACTGGTTCGTCACGCGCAAAGGCCGGTTCGAGCCTCACGGCTATCAAATAACGCCGCAGCTGGAGGCCGAGGGGTTGGGCACAATCGCCGACATCGTCGAGTGCATCGAGTCCGGGATGTTCCCCGCTCATCCCGCGGCACCGCAGTTCCGTCCCTGGGTCGACTGCGTGTACTGCGAACCCGACGGGCTCGGGCTCTCCCACCAGTACTCGGACTGGAAACGGATGGGCGGCGACCCAAACCTGCTGAGCTACCTCAGAATCAACGGTGGCGACAATGACTGACGCGCCGGGAGCCTCCGCAACGGTCCACTCGGCAGACAGCGCGGCACATCTGTCCGCCGACGACGCACGCTCTCCGGCCGACGAAGCCCAGCGACACCGGATACGCACGGAACACTCGGTGAACCTTTTTGTGGAGGCGGGCGCAGGGACCGGGAAGACGCGGGCCCTCGTTGACCGGGTCGAGAGACTGGTGCTTCAAGACGGGGTCCCCATGGAGACGATCGCCGTGATCACCTTCACCGAAAAAGCCGCGACCGAGTTGCGCGACCGCATCCGTCAACAATTCGAGAAGTCGGAGGACCCGCTCGCGTCAGCGGCAGTCAAGCAACTCGACGGGGCCGCCGTCGGTACGCTCCACTCGTTCGCCCAACGCATCCTCGCGGAGCATCCGGTCGAGGCGGGGCTTCCTCCCGGCATCGAAGTCCTCGACGAAATCGGTTCGCAGGTCGAGTTCGAGCACCAGTGGCAGGAGTTCCTCGATGATTTCCTGGAGGACGAGTCAGTGGGCCCGTCCCTGCTCTCGCTGGAAGTCGCCGGGGTGAGACTCGAGCACCTCCGGTCCCTCGCCCTGCAGATGTCCGACAACTGGGACCTGGTGGAGGCGCGTCTTGATCTCGACCCACCGCAAATTGAGCCGATCAACACTGCCGGCCTGCTCCGAGACTTCGACGAGGCACTCGAGAATCAAGACTTGTGCAAGAACAGGAATGACAAACTGTGGTGGCAGCTCAGCCGGGTCGCGAAGAACCGGGATGCGCTGGCGACCGCCTCTGACAATTCTGACCACATCGAGGTGCTGGCACTCGCTGCCGACATGGGTGCCGCTAAACCCGGTGCCGGCAGAGCGGTCAAGCCAGGGAACACCGGGAAGGCCGAGAACTGGACGATCCCCGTCGACACAGTCCGTTCGGAGATCAGGGGATTGGCGGACCGTTGCGACGAAGCCGTCAGCGAGGTGACCACCGCTGCGCTCGCTTTCGTGGGCGCACGCATCGGCCGCTTCGTTCTCGAAACGGTGGAAAAGCGCCGCTTGAGCGGGCGTCTGCAATTTCACGACCTGTTGGTCAGGGCACGTCAACTGCTGCGCCACAAGGAGTTGGGCGCTGAGGTTCGGGCTTCGCTCCACCAGAAATACACTCACATCCTGCTCGACGAGTTCCAGGACACCGATCCGATCCAGATCGAGATCGCAGTACTGATCGCCACCAGCGCAGAGCGCGTGGACGACCTTGATTGGGCAGATATCGAGGTCGAACCCGGACGGCTGTTCTTCGTCGGCGACCCGAAACAGTCGATCTACCGCTTTCGAAGAGCCGATATCGGTCTTTACCTGAAGGCCCGCGCCCGCTTCAGAGACCATGCCTCTCTGACGGTCAACTTCCGCACCACCGAACCGATCATCGACTGGATCAACGACGTGTTCTCCGAGTTGATCACCGCGGACGAACAGAGCCAACCCGAGTTCGTGCCGCTGTCTTCGCATCGTCTCGGTCGCGACAGCAGCGGTCCTGCCGTGGCGATCCTGGGCGCCGAACCCATCCCAGAGGCTATGACCGCCGCCGAATTGCGCCGAGCGGAGTCTGACGATGTCGCCGCGACGGTCGCGGAGATCCTCTCAGGTTCGCCTCCATGGAACGTGGAGGACCCTGAAGAAGGGTGGCGGCCGGCCCGGCCCAGCGACATCTGCATTCTGCTGCCGACCAGGATCAGCCTGGCCTCGGTGGAACGCGCCCTCGACGCCAGCCAGATCCCCTACCGGGCTGAGACCTCGAGCCTGGTCTACGCAACACGGGAGGTCCGCGAGCTCATGTTGACGCTGCGGGCGCTCTCTGACCCGACCGACGAGTTGGCCACGGTCGCCGCGTTGCGTTCATTCGTGTACGGCTGCGGTGACGACGACTTGGCCACATGGCGTCTCGAGCACAAGGGGCGCTTCTCCTTGCACCGTCGGCCCCCCGGCCACCAGCACGGCCACCCGGTAGCCGATGCGTTGTCCCACCTCGCGGAACTCCACGAGGACCGGCACTGGTTCACTCCAGCGGGACTGCTCGAACGCCTGATCCGGGAGCGGGCGGTGTTGGAGAGCGCAGTCGCCACCGGAGCCCCCCGAGACGTCTGGCGTCGCCTCCGATTCGTGGTCGACCAGGCCAGGGCATGGACCGATGCGGGCGGCACCGACCTCCGCTCCTATCTCGAATGGGCACGCCGGCAGGGGGTCGACAACGCCCGAGTCTCAGAGACAGTCCTTCCCGAGACCGACGACGACAGCGTCCGGATCATGACTGTCCACGGGTCCAAGGGGCTGGAGTTTCCAATCACTGTGATGGCCGGTATGACGACGCAGTTCACCAGTCCTCCGCGCGGACCCGCCCTACACTTCCCGCCGGGGGAACCCGCCCTGTTGAGGGTCTCGAGCAGGGTCGCATCGGAACGCTACGCCGAATGGAAACCTTTCAACGACACGATGGACCGTCATGAGCGGCTGCGGATGCTCTACGTGGCCGCCACCCGCGCTCGCGACCATCTGATCGTCTGCCTGCATCGACCCGAATTCGGCCGAAAATCGACGACGAGTGCAACAGTGCTCGCAAAGCACGCTTTGAAGTCCTCGTCGGCTACCCCGTTCGTTCCGACACGCACCGGGTTGAAACCGCTCTCCTTGGCGAGCCGAACGCCGTTGCTCGACAAGGACCAGTGGCTCGAGAGACGGTCCGAGGCAACCGCGGCAGCGCGGCGGCGCACTGTGGTGTCCGCTACCACCCTGGCGCAACAGGTTGCGGAAGCGACTGATCCGGGGCTCAACAAGAATGCCCGCAACCTTGATCTACCCCCGTGGCTCAAGGGACGCTTCGGCACCGATTTCGGCCGCGCGGTCCACGGTGTGATGCAAGTCATCGATCTGGCCACCGGTGAGGGTCTGCACGAGGCCGCGGCCGCCCAGGCTGCAGCCGAAGGAGTCAACAACCGGCGATCGACGGTCGAACAAGTGGCTCGAAGCGCCCTCGACACCCAAGTAGCCCGACAGGCCGCGGCCGGCGAGCACTGGCGGGAGGTCTGGGTTGCCGCGACCGTCGGAGACTGCCTGGTGGAGGGCTACATAGACCTCCTCTACCGACACGGCTCCGGTTTGGTCGTCGTCGACTGGAAGACGGACCATGTCGACGGTGACGACGACGTCGCCGTCAAGCTGGAGCGTTACCGGCTTCAAGGCGCCAGCTACGTCGCCGCCATCGAAGCCGCCACCGAGCTGCCTGTCGAACGGATGGTTTTTGTTTTCCTCGGGCCGGACGGTGCGACCGAACGGGATCTTCCCGACCTGCGGAGCGCCGTCGCCGAGGTTCAGCAACGAACCCACGAACTCGCCGAACTGTCAGGCTCCGGCGAACCGGACCCGGATCTGTAGGGATACGGCTAGATCAGCCGCTTGCTGCTGGTGCGTCTAGCGGCGGCGAACCCGCTCACTCAGTTCCTCTGAGAGTCGGGCTAAGCGAACCCCCAGTTCGGCGCGCTCTGCCACATCTAGTTCTCCAATGTCGAGATCGAACGCGTCGAGCACGAGCTCCAAAGACGAGCGGGCGAGTTCCGAGCCCGCACTGGTCAGCTCAATGAGGACCCGGCGCCTGTCTTCGGGATCAGCGACACGTCGGATCGACCCGCGGCCCTCAAGACGACGAATGGTCTTGGTAGTGCCTCCCGTCGTCTGCACCAGCCGGTCGGCGAGTTCGCCAGCAGCGAGACGGTGGGGCGGTCCCTCTATGCGAAGTGCGCTCAAAAGGGTGAACTCTGAAGTGTCGAGACCCTCGTCCAGCAGGATGTCTGACAGCAGGGCCTCAAGTTGACGGCCCGTCCTGAATGCCCATAGCAGGACGACGAAGGTTGCGCGGTGTCCGTCCCCCACCATGGGAGCCAGAGATTCCAGTGCGCTGCTCCAGCTTTCGGCAACCGTCCGGCCCTTTCGCTCGCGCCGGAGCGCGCGCAGCGGGTCCAGCAGTTCGGGGCTCAGCTCATCTGCTGCTTCTTCGGGCACGTCTGCAGGTTAGCCCGGTTCCTCTACCGCGGCCCAAGGCCACAGCCCCGCCCCGAAAGGCGACTCCTACATCGAGAATCGAAAATATCTTCCTGAGAAGAGTGTTGACATTACTTCCCAGGAAGGCATAATACTTCCCAGAAAGGTTCGTAGGAAGGTACACCTAGCTCATGGCCACCATTACCGAAGAAACAACCGACGTTCGATTCGAGGACATCGATTTCACTGACGTCAAGGTGTTCGAACAGCACTGCCCGCATGACTGGTTCAGGTTCCTGCGTGAGAACGCCCCCGTCTGGAAGCACCCTGCCAATGAGAGATCAGACAATGAGCCCTTCTGGTGCGTGACCTCATATGAACACATCCAACAGGTACACAGATCCGGCACGCTCTACAGCCACCAGACCGGCCCCGGTCGCAACGGTGCCGGCGGCATCACCCTGAACGACCAGGATCCGATACAGGGTCCCGGCTTGCAGATGGTGATGACCGACCCGCCCAAGCACACTCGCTACCGCAAACTCGTCAACAGGGGGTTCACGCCGCGGGTGGTACACCGTCTTACGGATGCGTTCCGGTTGCGCACCACCGCAATCCTCGATCAGATAACTCCGGTCGGCTCGTGTGACTTCGTCACCCGGATCGCCGCGGAGCTTCCTCTCATTGCCATCGCTGACATCGTCGGTGTACCCCAGGAGGATCGCAGCCGCTTGTTCGACTGGAGCAACCGGGCGGTCGGTGGTTCCGACGACATGGACGATGCTTACGCCGCCCTGCTCGAGATGGGGATCTACGCGCACGGTCTGACCGAGCGCAAACGCCAAGAACCAGCCGACGACCTGTGGACCAAGCTGACCGAAGCTGTGGTGACCATGGAGGACGGCTCGAAGGTGGAGCTGACCGAGACTGAACGGGACCTCTTCTTCATTCTGTTGATCGTCGCCGGCAACGAGACCACCCGGAACAGTATCTCCAAGGGGATGCTCGCCTTCTTCGACCACCCTGATCAGTGGCAGCGCTGGCTGGCGCACCCCGAACTGTCCGACACGATGGTCGACGAGGTGCTGCGCTACAGCAGCCCAGTCAACTTTTTCCGGCGAACCGCAACAGCAGACACCGAACTCGGTGGTCAACACATCGCTGCAGGCGAGAAGGTTCTGTTGTGGTATCCATCCGGAAACCGCGATGAATCCGTGTTCGGGCCGACGGCAGATTCCTTCGATATAGGGCGCACCCCCAACCACCACATCGCCTTCGGGGCCGGTGGCGCGCACTTCTGCCTCGGCGCGAACTTGGCAAAGCTCGAGATCAAGATCGTCTTCGAGGAGCTGGCCAAGCGGACACCCGACATTCGCCTGAGCGGGGAAGTCCAACGGCTGCGCACCAACTTCGTCGACAGCACCGCCCAGATTCCCGTCGAGTTCACCCCGAGCCCCGCGCTGCTCGAATCAACCGGCACCAACGGATGGCGTCCGATGGACAGTCTGGGCAGCAACGGGCAGCGGCAGCTAGACGATGCTGCCGGTGCGACCTGCCCAGTAGGGGTCTCTTAGTCGGCGCTTGTAGAGCTTGCCGTTGGGGTCCCGGGGCATCTCGGTCGTGTAGTCGATGGACCGAGGCAGTTTCTGTTTGGCGATCTGACCGCTGAGCCAACCCAGGATGGCCCCAGTGGTCTCGTCGTTGGGTTCCCAACCGGCGACCAGCTCGACTGTCGCCTTGATCTCCTCGCCCGTGTCGGGATTGGGGATCCCGAACACAGCCACATCACCGACAGCTTCGTGCTGCACCAGCGCACCCTCGATCTCCGCGGGATAGATGTTGACCCCGCCGACGATGATCATGTCGTTGGCCCGGTCGTTGAGGAACAGGAACCCGTCATCGTCGATATAACCGATATCGCCGACCGTGAAGAAGCCCCGGAGACGGCTCTTCTCAGTCTTCTCCTCGTCACCCTTGTATTCGAAGACGTTGCCCGGCATCTTCATGTAGACGGTGCCCGACTCGAAAGGTGGTAGTTCGTCCCCCCCTTCGTCTACGACGATCACCTCGGCACCGGGCCAAGGCTTGCCGACCGTTCCGGGTTTGGCGAGCCATTCCTCGGGGCCGACGATCGTGCCGCCCCCTTCGGTAGCGGCGTAGTACTCCCAGATGGAGTCGTCCCACCATTCGATCATCCTGCGCTTCGTCTCGATCGGGCATGGTGCTGCGGCGTGGACCATGCGGCGCAGCGACGACACGTCATAGGACTCTCGAACCTCGTCGGGGAGCTGCAACAGCCGGTTGAACATGGTCGGAACCATGTGTGAATGGGTTACCTGATAGCGCTCGATCCGTTCCAGCAGGCCCTCAGGGGTCCAGCGGTCCATGAGGATCACGGTGTGCCCCATGTGCAGCGACATGGTGGTCCAGTTGTTGACAGCGGTGTGGTAGGTGGGCGCCTGGGTGATCTGCACGTTGTCGTCGTGCGGCATGGTGCCGAAGAGCATGAACAGGCCTCCGGAGCCCGCGGATATCTCGTCGACGTCCCCGTCGGCGAGGGCGCGCCGCACCCCCTTGGGACGCCCGGTCGTACCCGAGGTGTAGAACATGTAGGAGCCGGGATGGAGGTCGTCGGGGCGTTCGCCCGACTGTCCGTCTATCAGATCACTGAAGGGCCGGAACCCCTCCACCGGACCGACCGAGAAGCGGTTGGATGCGGGCGTGACACAGTCACCGAGCACCCGCTCGACCTCAGCTTCGAACCGGCTCGACACGATCAGGGCCTTCGTCTCGGCATCGTTGACGATGTAGCTGATCTCGGGCCCGACGAGATGCCAGTTGATCGTCGTCACAAAGAAACCTGCTTGGAAAGCCGCTAGGCACACTGCCACCTGCTCGAAGCTGTTGGGCAGCACGGTCGTGACCTGATCGCCCTTCTGCAATCCAGCGGCCCTCAAGCCATGCACAACCTTGTTGGTGAGTTCATACAACTCGCCGTAGGTCATCTGGTTGTGATCCGGATCGACGAGAGCAAGATGGTCGGGATCGGCTTCGGCGATCTTCCAGAATCCGGTGATGTCGGTGTTGGCCATGGTGCAAATGATCCTGCTCGAGATGCCATCGCGCCAATCGGCAACTGATGGACGGCTAATGCGGTGGGACTCCTGGTGTTGTAGCTACTGTGAAATCCATGGCCGACGACCGCCCGCTAGAAGAACAGATCCGCCTGGAGTACCGACGGAAGGTGGCGTGGGTGACCATTGACCGGCCCGAGGTCGGCAACGCGCTCAGCCCCCCGTGCCGCGACCGGCTCCGCGACATCTTCAAGGCGTTCAACACCAACCATCGGGCGCGGGCGGTCGTGTTGACCGCCGCGGGCGACAAGCTCTTCTGCCCCGGCGCGGACCTCAGCTACAATTATCAGACCGACCGCGCAGACGATATCCCCGAGCGGGTGACAGGCGACCCGCGTCGAATGATGCTCGACGGGCAGTACACCCTGTTCCCGGCCATCTTGGACTGCGATGTTCCGGTGATCGCCGCGGTCAACGGTACGGCCGCCGGGATGGGCGCGCATCTAGCCCTCGCCTGCGACCTGGTGATCTGCTCGCGGCGAGCCAAGTTCGTGGAGGTCTTCGCCCGCCGCGGGCTCGTACCCGATGCTCTAGGGCCGTGGTTGCTGCCGCGTATCATCGGGGTACGCCGCACCATGGAACTGATGCTCTTCGCCGAGGACCTGCTCCCCGACAAGGCACTCGAGTGGGGGCTCGTCAACAAGGTGGTCAGCCCCGAGGAGTTGGAGTCAGCGGCAAGCGAATGGGCCGAACGGCTCGCGGCCGGCCCGACCCGATCATTCGCTCTGACCAAATGGCTGGTCAATCAGAGCCTCGACAGCGACAGGGCCACGATGGCCCAGAACGAAGCGCTGGCAGTGGAACTCAACACCTACACCGCCGATTCTGAAGAGGGAGTCGCCAGTTTCCGAGAGCGGCGACCACCGAATTGGAAGGGCTACTGAAACTCCACGATCAGACGCTCAACACCGCGGATGGTGATACGCGGCCGCCATGCCTCCTCGCTGATCGACCAACTCTGATAACGGCCCAGCAGGCGTTCAAGCACGACCTGGCCCTCGAGGCGGGCCAGCGCCGCACCAAGGCAGTAGTGGATCCCGGATCCGAATGACAGCAGTTGGGTGTCGCCGCGGGTGATGTCGAAACGGTCGGGGTCTGAGCAGACGGACGGGTCACGGTTCGCTGCGGCCAGCAGCATCAGCGTCGTCGAACCCGCCGGGATTGTGACGTCGCCGACTTCGACGTCGGCGAACAGGTAGCGCCCGTCGACCTGGACGGGCGGGTCGTAGCGCAACACCTCTTCCACCGCCGCACCTATGAGCGAGGGGTCGTCTCGCAGCAGCTGCAACTGGTCGGGGTGGGCGACCAGGGCCCTAACCATGTTGCTCAACAGCTGGGTGGTCGTCTCAAAACCCGCCGCGTAGATCAACAACACATTCGAGATCACTTCGTTCTCGCTCAGGCGGTCCTCTCCGTCGCTGGCCTGGATCAGACCGGTGAGCAGGTCGTCCTGAGGGTCGGATCTCCGGGTCTGGATCAGATCGGAGAAGTACGCCCTGGCCTGCAACGCTGCTGCCTCTGCACGGTCGATCTCTTCGGGGGTCGAAACCGGTTCCAGCGAGGCCGATAGATCAGCGATCCGGGGCCGGAGCCAGTCACGGTCGGTCTGCGGCACGCCGACCAACGCGCTGATCACGTTCGCAGGCAGCGGAAACGCCACACTGTCGACGAAGTCGCCGCTGCCACCGAGGTCATCGAGCAGACCGTCGGTCATGGCAGTCACTTCGGGACGCAACCGCTCGACTCTGCGCGGTGTGAAGGCCCGACTGACAAGCCCCCGGATCCGGGTGTGGTCCGGTGGGTTCAAAAAAAGCATCGAGACGTTGTCGCGGTCGAACTCCCTTCGGGGGCTGCCGTCGATCGACACCGGCCCGACGGACTCCTCGTCCGGGGGGCTGCCGCAGCGGGGGTCCCGCAGCAGGTTCCTGGCGTTCTCGAACTCCGATATGACCCAGGTGCCGCTTGCCTGCGTGCGAAACAGCGGTGCGGTCTCGCGAAGCTCCCGGTACAGCGGGTACGGATCAGCGATCGCGGATGGATCAACCATCAACGTCAGCAATATGTCGTCAGGAGTCACCGCCCGAACGTTACCGACTTATCGCGCACGTGCTGTTATCGCGGCAGGTGCCCGCTATTGCACAGGGTCGCCGTTACCGCACAGCGTGGCCGTTATCGCACAGGGTGCCCGCTATTTCGCGAGGGCCGCGGCGATCTCTGCGGCGACGCGGGCGTTGTCCTGGGCCAATGCCAGGTTGGCCTCGACACTCAGACCGTCGGTCGCCGCGGCGATCGCGTCTAGAAGCACTGGAGTGACCTCCGGACCGCGCAGACGCTGCTGCTCGACGATGGCCAGAGCCGAGTCGAGAGCGCGGTTGATCGGCTCGGGGTCGAGCTCTGCGCCCACCGGTATCGGGTTGGCCACGAGAACGCCGCCCGGATGCCCAACGGCCGCAGCGGCTCGCAGCATGGCGGCGACCTCATCGCCGCTATCGACCACGGTCGACACCTCAAGCCCGCTGTCGCGCACATAGAACGCCGGAAAGCGATCTGTGCGCCAACCGGCCACCGGCACGCCGAGCGTCTCCAGATATTCGAGCGTGCCCGCCAAATCCAGGAAGGCCTTGGCCCCTGAGGACACCGTCACCACCGGGTGGCGGGACAGAGCAACAAGGTCGTGGCTCACGTCGCCAGTGACTTCAGAGGAGCGGTGCACCCCGCCGATCCCGCCTGTGGCGAAGACCTCGATCCCCGCACGCGCCGCCAATGTCAGCGAGGCGCTCACGGTCGTGACCCCGACATCGAGTCCACCCGACACCGCACGAGCCAAGTCACGCCCTGCAACCTTGTGCTTGCCGGCCAGCACACGGTCAAGATCGCCTGCTTCGACACCGACGACAGCCAGGCCGTCGATCACCGCGGTCAGTGCCGGGACCGCGCCCCCGTCACGAACCTCGGCTGCGCAGCGGTCGAAGCACTCCCGATTGGCTGGCGACGGCAGACCCAAGCCGCTGAAGATGGTCGACTCGAGAGCCACGACCCGCCGATGCCCCGCCAGGGCCGCTGCTACTTCGTCACCAACTCGAAAGAACTGTGCGCCCCCGGCCATAGCGAGAGCCTATGGCCTGAATCGGGTCTGCATTGCAGGTGGGCAGGCACTGCCTGAGTGCGCTATCAATGTCCCCGTGATTGACATACTCAAGCAAACGTGGGAGGAACTGACCGCAGAGGGTTCTCCCTTCGCATGGTCGACTCAAGAGGTTCGGGGCATCCCGATGCGAGTCTTCGATACCGCCCCTCCCGATATGCGTTTCGTCTGGGAGTTGTCAGCCCAATTCGCTGATCGGCCCTACATGGTCTTCGAGGACGAGACCGTCACCTACGGCGAGGCGCACGCGATGGTTCGGTCATTGGCGCACTCCCTGGTCAACGAGCACGGTGTTGGTGCGGGCGACCGGGTGGCGATCGCCATGCGCAACTACCCGGAGTGGGCGATCGCCTATTGGGCGGCGGTGGTGATCGGCGCCTCCGCGGTGGGCGTCAACGCCTGGTGGACCCCTGCCGAACTCGAGTACGCCCTGAACGATTCTCGCCCGAAGGTGCTGATCGCCGATGACGAACGCCTTAAACGGGCACTGGAGGTTCTCCCGTCGGTTCGGGCCGAAGCTCCACTGCACATCATTTCGGTGCGCAGCGAACGTGAACTGCCTGACGATGCTTCGCGCTGGACGGACCGCGTGGTCGTGTCGGGCGCGCCCGATGAGCTTCCACCGGCCGAGATCCATCCAGACGACGACATCTGCATCTTCTACACCTCGGGAACGACCGGGTTTCCCAAGGGGGCGCAACTGACCCACCGCGGTTGTGTGCACAACGTCTTGAACCTGGCTTTCGCCAACACCGCCGCCGCGATGGCAACCGCCAAAATCGAGGCGGCCAACGGTGGCACCAGTTCCGCGGCTCCGCCTACGCCCGGCGAAAGCAACGTGCCCGGCGAAAGCAACGTGCCCGGCGAAAGCAGCGAGCAGCCCCCTCAGGCGGTGATCATGGTGCCTACGCCCTTGTTCCACGTCACCGCCAACAACTGTGTGCTCCATCCCGCAACCATTTCAGGCGGGAAGATGGTGATGATGTACCGCTGGGACGCCGCTCGGGCACTGGAGTTGATCGAACGCGAGGGTGTCAACATGTTCACCGGCGTGCCGACCATGGCCCGCGAAATGTTGGCACACCCCGATTGGCACATCCGTAACACATCCAGCTTGGCTGCGTTGGGCGGCGGGGGTGCGGCCATACAACCGGACCTCGTCGAGAAGATCGACAGGGCAGACGGAGGGGTGAGGCCGGCGACTGGCTATGGACTCACCGAAACCAGCGGTGTCATAACCGCGGTGAGCAACGAGTTCTTCTCGTCTCGGCCGACCTCAGCCGGTCTTGTCATGCCGACCTTCGAGTACAAGGTTGTCGACGCTGACGACAACGAGGTGCCAACCGGCGAACGGGGGGAGCTGTGCGTCAGGGGGCCTGCGGTCGTCAAGGGCTACATCAACCGTCCGGAAGCGACCGCCGAGGCAATCGTCGACGGCTGGTTCCACACCGGCGACATCGTCTATGTCGATTCAGACGAGTTCATCCACATCGTCGACCGAGCCAAGGACATGGTGCTGCGGGGCGGGGAGAACGTCTACTGCGCCGAGGTCGAGGCTGCAATCTACGAGCACCCCGACGTGGCCGAGGCCGCGGTGTTCGCGGTCCCCGACGACCGTCTCGGCGAGACTGTCGGCGCGGCGATCTATCTGGCAGACGGCACCGAACTCGACGAATCCGAGTTGGCCGCCCACCTGGCACCCTTGATTGCCAAGTTCAAGCAGCCCGATCACGTCTGGTTCGTCGACGAGCCACTCCCACAGAACGCCAACGGAAAGTTCGTGAAACGCCAACTGCGCGAACAACTCCTCGCCACCCTCTAGCGTCCAGAGCAGTCGTCGGTGAGTGCTGCTACGACTCCTGATTAGCGGTCCTGCATGAAGGGGAATTCTCTGCGGACTTGGGCCACGACCGCTGCCGAGACTTCAGCACAGATGGTCGTTTCCACCTCGGGGGTTGCTTCGAGCATCTCCCCCAGGGGATCGATTATGCGGCTGTCGCCCGAGTAGTCGAGGCGCCCGGCAGATCCGACCCTGTTCACTCCCACTACGTAAACCTGGTTCTCGATTGCGCGGGCCCTCAACAGCGTCATCCAGTGCAGGCGGCGGGTCTTGGGCCAGTTGGCCGGCACGACGAAACAGTCGGTGGTGGCTGCGTTGTCCCAGAACAAGTCAGTGAAACGCAGGTCGTAGCAGATCAGCGGGGTCACCCTCACCCCCTCAATCTCGACTGTGACGGTGCCGCGTCCAGCTGCGTAGTACTGGTCTTCGTTGGCATATGTGAACGGGTGGATCTTGGCGTAGCGGTGGTCCTCACCATCGGGCCCGGCGAGCAGCAGACGGTTGGTCGGCAGGTCGTAGCCCTCGGTGTGCTCTGGGAACGATCCCGTGATCCAAGCGCCGGTGGCAGCCGCTGTCTCGTGCATGAACGTGGCCGTGGGGCCATCCGGGGTTTCGGCTATGTCGGCCGAGTTCATCGAGAACCCTGTTGACCACATTTCGCTCAACACCACCAGCGACGCACCTTGTGCAACCGCTGATTCAATCTGCGGACGCAGACGCTCAAAGTTGCGTTGGGGAGCCTCCCACTCGATGTCGTGCTGAATCGCCGCGACCATCATCAGACTGCTCCCGCGGCACTTCGACTGAGTTGTTGGAGTCGTCGGCACGCTTCGTCGAGCACCTCATCGCGTTTGCAGAAGGCGAAGCGCACGAACCGGCGGCCGGTCTCGGGATTGTCGTAGAAGACCTGCGTGGGGACCGCCACAACACCGCAACGCTTCGGAAGCGACATGCAGAAGTCGATCCCGTCGGTCTCGCCAAGCGGGGTGATGTCGGCGGTGACGAAGTAGGTGCCTTGAGGGACGATCACATCGAATCCGGCCGCAGCGAGTCCGGCTACGAGCCGGTCCCGTTTCGACTGCATCTCAGCGGTGTAACCGTAGAAGAAGTCGTCACCGAGGCGAAGCCCGACCGCTACCGCCGGTTGCAACGGTGCGCCGCTCACGAACGTGAGGAACTGTTTGGCTGTACGCACCGCGTTGATCAACTCCGCCGGGCCGCACGCCCAGCCGATCTTCCAGCCGGTGAACGAGAAGATCTTTCCCGCAGACGAGACCGTGATGGTCCTCTCCGCCATACCCGGCAACGTGGCCAGGGGTATGTGTTCGGCGTTGTCGAACACAAGATGTTCGTATACCTCGTCGGTCACCGCGATGACATCATTGTCGATGCAGGCCCGCGCGATGACCTCTAGCTCTGAGCGAGTGAAGACCTTGCCGGTCGGGTTGTGTGGCGAGTTGAGCAGCATCAGCTTCGTGTTGGGCGTGAACGCGGCTTCAAGTTCGTCGGGGTCGAACGCGAAGCCACGACCCCGCAAAGTAACAACCCTGCGCTGCGCACCGCTCATGGCGATCCCGGCAGCGTAGGAGTCGTAATAGGGCTCGAAGGTGACCACTTCGTCACCTGGTCCCGTCAACGACAGCAACGCCGCAGCCAGAGCCTCGGTGGCCCCGGCGGTGACCAGTACTTCGCTGGCAGGATCGAACCTCTGACCACGGAAACGGAGACGATGCTCTGCTACAGCGGTGCGCAGCGGCTCGATCCCCGGCAACGGCGGATACTGATTGTGACCAGCCTTGATGGCGTCTATCGCCGTTTGCGACACGGCGACGGGACCATCGGTGTCGGGAAAGCCCTGCCCGAGGTTCACCGACTGGGTTTCGACCGCCAGCGCAGACATCGCCGTGAAGATCGTGGTCCCGAACCCCTGGAGGCGTTCAGTCAGATACGGCACCGGTTCCACAGTCGCGAGCATACGCCAACCTCTCACCGAGCTCTTCCCCAATGGATCAGTCCAGGGCAGCTCTTCCCCAATGGATCGGTCCAGGGCAGCAACACGACACGGTTATTGCATCGTGGGGGCCGATAGGGTCGGGCGGTGCGAATTCTGGTGACGAACGACGACGGGATCGACTCGATTGGGCTGCATGTACTGGCCCGGACCATGCGGCCCTTCGGTGATGTGGTGATCGCCGCACCAGACTCCGAATACTCTGGTTACGGTGCCGCGATCGGGTCGATATGGCACATGGAACCCGAGGTGCATCGTACGCAGATCGAGGGTATCGACGAGGCGTGGTCCGTCACTGCAGCACCGGCACTGTGCGCCATGTTCGGGCGGCTCGGCGCTTTCGGCGAGATCGACCTCGTTGTCTCCGGCATCAACCCGGGGGCCAACGTCGGCCGTAGCGTCTACCACTCCGGGACGGTCGGGGCCTGTCTCACGGCCCGCAACGGTGGGATAAACGCGGTCGCTGTTAGCCAGTCGATCGACAGCTGGGGGGTCGAGGGTCAGGGCTGGGAGGCCATGCTCGCCGATCAGCACTGGCAGGGAGCGGCCGATGTCGCCGCGCTCGTGGTCAAGCAGCTGGTCGCCGACCTGCCGACCGACCCGGTTGTCGTCAACATCAATGTTCCCAACCGTCCCGCAGCGGAGATGGCGGGTTGGAAACGCACGAGGGTCTGTTCCGCTCCGCCACGCTCGATCGCCTCGGCGTCGCTCGTCTCCAAACCGGGCCACGACGGAACCTTCACCGTCGACATGTCCTGGGGTGATCCGATCGACACTCCGACCGAGGACGACACCGGCGCGGTGATGGCCGGTTACGCCTCGGTGACCTGGCTGAACCGGCTCGAGGGGGAGACCCCCGAACCCGGTGTCGCATCCGGTGCCGAATCAGCACTCGATGCCTTCTTCAGCTGAACTCCGATGCTCACGGCGTCCGGTCTGGCCAAGTCGTACGGCCCCCGTGAACTCTTCGGTGACGTAACGATCCTGCTCTCGGCGGGTCGACGGGTCGCTCTGGTGGGCGGCAACGGCACCGGCAAGACCACCCTGATCGAGATCCTCATGGGCACCAACCGGCCCGATGCCGGCTCGGTCACCAAACCCCGTGACATGACGCTGGGTTACCTGCCGCAGGATCTCGTCGGCGCCTCGAACCGAACGGTGATCGCCGAGGTGGTCAGCGGTGCGGGCGAGTTGGCTGTCCTCGCCGGACGCCTCAGTGAACTCGAGACCATGCTGGGCGACCCCGACCGGGACCAGGACAGGATTCTGGAGGATTACGGGGAGACGCAGAGCCGTTTCGAGTCGTTGGGCGGTTACGCGCTGGAAGCGGAGGCTCGGAAGGTGCTCGCCGGACTGGGCTTCGCCGAGGGCGACGCCGACCGCAGCGTGGGCGAACTCTCGGGGGGTTGGCGGATGCGCGTCGCGTTGGCCCGCCTGCTGTTGGCCAAGCCCGACGTGTTGATCCTCGACGAGCCGACCAACCATCTCGACGTCGATTCTGTCGCATGGCTTGAGCAGCAGCTGGCGGCGTGGCCCGGTGCGCTGCTGTTCGTGAGCCACGACCGAGACTTCATAGACGCCGTCGCCGACCGGGTCGTGGAACTGGCAGAGGGCACAGCGTTGGAGTACGTGGGCGGGTTCGCCGAGTTCGTGGTTGCCCGCGAGGAGCGTTTGGCGCGGTTCGAGGCCGCCGCCGCGGGCCAGGCTCGGGAGGTGGCCAAGGTGGAGCGGTTCATCAACCGGTTCCGCTACAAGGCCTCCAAGGCACGCCAAGTACAGAGCCGTGTCAAGACGCTCCAGAAACTGGAGATGATCAAAGTCCCGGACCGCCGCGAGCTGGTGGCCCGTTTCGCTTTTCCTGAGCCTCCCCGGTCGTCGCGGGTTGTCGCAGAGTTTCACGACGCCACCGTCGGCTACGGCGACATGCCGGTCGTCTCTGATGTGTCGCTGACCGTTGAACGAGGCGAGACGGTCGCCTTGGTCGGACCGAACGGCGGCGGGAAGACCACGCTCCTGAAACTCATTCTGGGGCAACTCGAACCCACCGAGGGAACCGCTCGACTCGGCAACAACGTCAGCGTCGCCGCGTTCGGCCAGCACCAGGCCGATGAACTCGACACCACCAAGACCGTCATCGAACTGTTCTCCGGCGGGATTGACCCGGGCAAACGCAACCTGCGGACCGTGCTCGGCTCGTTCGGTTTCCCCGGGGATGCCGCTGACCGCTACGTGAGGGACCTGTCCGGGGGTGAGCGCACCCGGCTGGCGCTTGCCCGCACCATGATCGAGCCTGTCAATCTGCTGGTCCTCGATGAACCCACCAACCATCTCGACCTGCCGAGTTGCGATGTTCTAGAAGACGCTCTGACGGCCTACCCCGGCACTGTCCTGCTGGTGACCCACGACCGTCACCTGATACGCAACGTCGCCGACGCGGTGATCGAGGTGCGCGACGGGAGGGCCGCGCTGCACTCCGGTGTGCCCGACGAGGTGCTGACGCCCGCTGACCCCGGCAACGTCGGAATCGTCGGACCGGCCGGACTGGCACCGGACAAGCCGTCGAATCCCCGCACGCAGCGCCGACGCGACACGGCCCAAGCCCGCCAGGCCACCGCTGAACTGCGCAAACAGGTGGCCCGGCTGGAACGCAACCTCGCGAAGGCCGATACCGTCGTCGCTGACCTGGAGGCGCGTCTTGCCGACCCGGAGATCTGCGAGTACCCCGAGGAACTCCAGAGACTGGCCGAGCTCTACGACGAGGCCACCGCCCAGGCCGCCGCCCTGATGCACGACTGGACCGAGGCCGCCGAGCAACTCGAAGCAGCCGGCGAGTCCGCGGAGGACAATCAACCGTTTTCGTGATCAATCAAGAGTTGCTATAATTTTGGGGTTGTGCGTACGTGCGCATACTGCCTATAACACCAAACGGATGCATCATGGAGAAAAGAATGGCTGCAAGCCACGTTGTGGTCCGTGTAACCGGAAGTCTGGGTTGGTTGTTTGTCACGTTGCTGGTTTGTTTTGGTCTGGTGGCGACGCTCACGACTGGAGCACTCGCTCAAGACGGCAATGGTTTCGATCTTGGTGAGGGTCTTGCGCCGCCGGAGCTGCCTGGTCAGGGCGGGCTCACCTATCCGAATCTCGGCTCGGCCCTCAGCGATCTCGCCGACGATCCTTTTAGCGCGCAGTACGGCGCCGATTTCCTCTGGGGCGGCGGCTCGGGCGGCGGCGGCTCGGACAACGGCGTCGCTGCGTCGCCGTTGCAGCCGGGCGACAGCGGGACCCACACCGCTTCGATGCTGGCGCTCTCGATCATCGTCGACGGCGATGTCGGACACGTTGTCGATGTGATCAATGCCAGCGGCGGCGATGTCCGCAACGTGCTTGGCAGCTACATCGAGGCTTATGTGCCGCCGTCGGCGCTGGCCCGGTTGGCGCGCACGCCCGGGGTGAGTTGGGCGCGAGAGCTGGCGCGGCCCATGCAGGCTAGGGGAAGGGTCACCAGCGGTGGTGTCGCGCAGCACCTCGCCGGCGCTTGGCACGACGCCGGGATCAAGGGTCAGGGTGTCAAGATCGGTGTGATCGACTTGCCAAGCGGGCGCACGACTAGGGATGGTTTCACCGGAGCGCCCGCATTGTTGGGTACCGATCTGCCGAGTGCGGTCACCGTTCGGTGTTACACCGGTCTGGGCAAACACACGAGCAACATTGCTGATTGTTCTGCCGCAGGCGGCAACAACCACGGCACCATCGTGGCCGAGACGGTGATGGACGTGGCACCCGAGGCCAGCCTGTACATCGCCAACCCGGTCTCGTCGGGCGATGTCCGCCGCACGGCCGCGTGGATGCACGGCGAGGGTGTCCAGGTCATCGTCTACTCCGTCACTTGGGAGTTCCATGGCCCGCCCGATGGCACCAGCCCCTACATCTATGGCGCGCTGAACACGGTGAAGTGGGCGGCTGACAACGGCATCGTCTGGGTGAACGCAGCCGGCAACCGGCATCTAGACACTTGGTACGGCCCCTTCACCGATGCCGACAAAGACAACATTCACGAGTGGAAGCCCGGCACCGAAAATCAGTACCTGACTTTGGGACCGGGCAAGAGCGCGCGTGTGTTCATGCGCTGGGACGACACGTGGGAGGGCGCCGACGACGACCTTGCCCTGATGGTCGTGACCAAGCCCGGCTCTGCTGATGAGGCTGTCCTTGCGACGGCGAACGACACGCAGTCGGGAGGCGCCCATCACGAGCCCTTCGAGAGGGTCACCGTCGAGAACAACGGATCGCGATCTGCCACTGTCGCTTTGAGAGTCAAGTCGATGGACGGGTCCAAGCCCAAGTGGATTCAGCTCGTCACCTGGGACGGCGTGCTGGGAACGCAATCGGACGGCTACAGCGTTATGTCTCCTGCGGACAGCCCGCATCCCGGCATGCTGGCTGTCGGGGCCGGCAGCCCGACAACCGTTCACAACTACAGCAGCCGCGGACCCACTCCCGACGGCCGCATAAAACCCGACATCGTCGGCGCGGCCGGAATGCAGACCGCCTCGCGCGGCACATTCTGGGGGACCAGCGCAGCAGCGCCGCATGTCGGCGGCTTGGCCGCGCTCGTTGTTCAGCAGAATCCCGGCTTCGCCCCGACAGAGGTCACGGGTTACCTCAAGGCGCACGCCAAGCCGAACGGCCAGATTGTGCCGAACAGCACCTGGGGGCACGGCTTCGCGCAGCTGCCCTCACCGAGTTGTGTTGAAGATCTCTACGGTTCGGGAACCACATCGGGCACCTGGACCAATGACTGCGTGTCGGCCGTCGACTCCGCCAAGCGCAGCCGTTACTACAACATCAGGGTTTTGCAGGAATCGACGGTGACGGTCGACCTGTCGTCGAGCGTCGATTCGTATCTCAACTTGCGCAACGGCTACAACGCCCAGCGAGGTGCTGCGCTGCACAGCGATGACAACAGCGGCACCGGCAACAACGCCCGGATCAGCGCCACGCTCGCAGCAGGCAGCTACACGATCGAAGCGACCACGACCGCCGACGCGCAGACCGGTGCGTTCTCGCTTTCTGTCGGCGGTCTGCCCGTAGTGCCGGAGGTCAGTCTCAGCGGCGGCGCGGATGTCACCGAGGGTTCCAACGTCCGCTTCACCTTGACTGCCAGCCCGATACCGAGCTCACCGCTGCCGGTCAAGGTGCAGTTCACCACGACGGGCGACTACGGGGTGACACCCAGCACACTCACGACCAAGATTTCGAGCGGCACCGGCATCTCCGAATTCGTTTTGCCCACCGCCAACGACAAAGTCGCCGAGGCGAACGGCGCCATCACCGCGACGCTCGTCAAAGGCGCGGGCTACTACGTGTCGTCGAGTGAGTCGGTAGCCACTGTCGGCGTGAACGACGACGACAACTTCAGCTGCCATGACATCGTGACCGGCGACGGCTCCATCAACGGAACGTTGGTCACGAACTGCAAGCAGAGCTTCTATTCAGAAAACAACAAGCGGTACGCCCGTTTCTACTCGTTCGAGATTGCCCAAGGCAGCGGCGTTGTCATCGAGATGGAGTCGACGGAACTGAATCCCTATCTCATGTTGCGTCAAGGCAAAGACGCGCGGACGGGCACGCCCTTGCATTTCAATGACAACGCGGGAGAATCACAGAACCCGCCCGGCACGGCCCTCATCTGGAACGCCCGCATCAGCGAGGCTCTCAGCGCCGGCTGGTACACGATCGAGGCATCATCGCTCGATCACGAGGACACCGGCTCTTTCAAGATGCAGATCCGGGGCTTGAGCCCGCAGACATCGGTTCCGGTGATCAGCATCGCCGACGGCGACGACATCACCGAAGGTGAAGACGCCAGCTTCACCCTCACCGCCTCCCCCGCGCCTGCGGCCGACCTCGATGTCACTGTTGCGGTCACGCAGGAAGGAGATTTCGCCACGACCGGCTCGCAGACGGTCACGATTCCCGCCTCGGGCAGCGCAACCTTGACTGTTTCCACAGACGACGACAGTGTCGCGGAGTCCGATGGTTCCATCACTGCGGCGATCAGGAACGGCAACGGTTACGCCGTGTCCTCGACAATCTCGGTAGACAAGCGCACCGGCGCCGGCATCGCGACAGTCAACGTCGCCGACGATGACGAAGGAAACTGCACCGAAGCGCTGACCGCCGACGGCACTGTCTCGGGGACGTGGGCCGATACCGATAACTGCAGTTCCCAACGGCGTGCGAACAGAAACGCTCGGTACTACATCTTCGAGCTGGAGCAATCGAGCAAGGTCACCATCGACCTCGAGTCATCGGCCGATACCTTCATGTTCCTGCGCTCAGGAAACAACAACCAGAGCGGTGCGGTCATCGTTGAGAACGACGATGTCGGCCAAGGAAACTTCGACTCCCGCATCAGCCGGACGCTCGCGGCAGGCTGGTACACCATCGAGGCGACCACCTACGCGAGTCGCATCACCCGCGACTTTTCGCTGACCATCAGCGGCTTGGCGTCGCAGCCAGCTGAACCCGAGATCAGCATTGCGGCTGGAGGTGGTGTGACGGAGGGGACGGCTGCGAGTTTCACGGTTACCGCGACACCCAAACCTGCGGCTGATCTGGACGTGACGATCAGTGTGTCGCAGTCCGGTGACTACGGCGCGACGACGGGTTCGAGGACGGTGACGATTCCGGCGTCGGGTTCGGAGACGTTCACTGTCGCGACGACGAACGATTCGGTCGACGAGGCAGACGGCTCGGTCACCGCGACGGTGAGCAGCGGAACGGGCTACACGGTCTCGTCGGGCAGCGGGAGCGCCACGGTGGCTGTGGCCGACAACGACGTCCCCGAGATCAGCATTGCTGGTGGGGGCGGTGTGACGGAGGGTGCTGCTGCGAGCTTTACGGTGACTGCGTCGCCGACGCCTGCGGCTGATCTGGCCGTGACGGTCACAGTTTCTCAGAGCGGGGATTTCGGTGCGACGACGGGTTCGAGGACGGTCACGATTCCGGTGTCTGGTTCGGAGACGTTTACTGTCGCTACGGCGGACGATTCGGTCGATGATGCGGATGGTTCGGTGACCGCGACGGTGGGCAGCGGCACGGGCTACACGGTGTCGGCGACGAAGAGCGCGGCGACGGTGTCGGTGTCTGATGATGACGATCCGTTGCCGGTTGTTAGTATTGTCGGTGGTTCTGCGGTGACTGAGGGCGCCAATGCGATCTATACGCTCACGGCCAGTCCCGCACCGGCGGCGCCTTTGACGGTGAATCTGACGGTGTCTCAGAGCGGCGATTTCTACGTTGGGACTGGTCCGACGACTGTTCAGATCGCGACGTCGGGTACCCACACGCTGAGCCTCGGCACCAGCAACGACAGCATAGACGAACCCGACGGTTCGCTGACCGTGACGCTGTCCACCGGTTCGGGTTACACGGTGTCGTCCACGCAGAGCGCCGCGTCGGTGGGTGTGTCTGATGATGACGACCCGCCGCCGCCTCCGCCTGTGCCTGCGGGTTGTGTTTCTGATGAGGTGTTGGGGTTGGCGCGTGATTATTTCGACCTGAACCAACATCGCGCGCCGAGTTTTGGTCGTAACTGGCGTCGTGTGTTGGTGGCGTTTGGTGATGTGGTTGATGATCAGTTGACTGCGTTCACAGCCGCTGAAGCCCTTGAGGGTGAGCAGGTCTGGTTCGGGTGGAAGCCGTTCCGTGAGGCGTTGGAATGCATCGAGGCAGCCCAGCAGCCCGAAGATCCTGAGATCAGTATCACCGCGGGCAGCGCCGTGACCGAGGGGGCTGCGGCGTCGTTTACGCTCACCGCGTCACCGGCACCGACTGCTGCTTTGACCATTGACGTGACCGTCGCCCAAACAGGTGATTTCGGTGTGACGACCGGAACACGCACTGTGACGATCCCCACCAGCGGCAGTTACACGTTGACTGTCACCACGACTGGTGACAGCGTCGATGAGGCTGACGGGTCAGTAACCGTGTCGGTCGATGCCGGTACTGGTTACACAGTGTCGTCTTCGGCTGGTTCGGCGGTGGTGGCGGTCGCGGATAATGATGTGCCTGAGGTCAGTGTCACGGCAGGCAGCGGCGTGACTGAGGGTGGGGACGCGTCGTTCACGGTGACCGCGGCCCCGACGCCGTATGCGGCGTTGTCTGTTGATGTGACAGTTGCCCAGAGCGGAGATTTCGGTGTGTCGACCGGAACACGGACTGTGACGATCCCCACCAGCGGCAGTTACACGTTGGCTGTCTCTACTGTTGGTGACAGCGTCGATGAGGCTGACGGGTCGGTGACAGTGTCGGTGAGCGGCGGCACTGGTTACACGGTGTCGTCTTCGGCTGGTTCGGTGTCGGTTGCTGTGTCTGATGATGATGACCCGCCTCTGATTGTTCCGGAGGTCAGTATTGCTGCGGGTAGCGCCGTGACTGAGGGGGTTGCGGCGTCGTTCACGGTCACAGCCAACCCCACACCGGTGTCAGCGCTGTCGGTCAGCGTGACCGTCGCCCAAAGCGGAAACTACGGGGCTACCACCGGTGTGCGAACAGTCACGATCCCGACGACTGGCAGCTTTACGTTGACCGTTGCCACCACAAACGACAACACAGACGAAACCGACGGGTCGGTCACCGCCACCGTGAACAGCGGCACGGGTTACACCGTGTCGTCGAGCAACAGCAGCGCCACGGTCGCGGTGTCTGATGACGACGACCCACCACCTCCGCCTCCCGCGGATTGTGTTTCTGATGAGGTGTTGGAGTCGGCGCGGGATTATTACGAGTTGCACCAACATCGCGCGCCGGGTTATGGCCGTAACTGGCGTCGTGTGTTGGTGGCGTTCGGTGACGTGACCGATGAACAGTTGACTGCGATGACCGCAGCCGAAGCGCTCGAGGGTGAGCAGCGCTGGTTCGGATGGCGGCCGTTCCGCGAAGCATTGGAATGCATCGAAGCAGCCCAGCAGCCGACGGACCCCGAGATCAGTATCACCGCGGGCAGCGGCGTCACTGAGGGGACCGCAGCGTCGTTCACCGTCACCGCGTCACCCAACCCGGCGGCGAACCTGGATGTAACGGTGACCGTCGCCCAAAGCGGCGATTACGGTGTCACGACCGGGGCACGGACCGTGACGATCCCCACCAGCGGCAGTTACACCTTGACTGTCTCTACTGTTGGTGACAGCGTCGATGAGGCTGACGGGTCGGTGACAGTGTCGGTCGACACTGGCACGGGTTACACAGCGTCATCGTCGGCTGGTTCGGCGTCGGTTGCTGTGTCTGATGATGATGACCCGCCTCTGATTGTTCCGGAGGTCAGTATCGCTGCGGGCAGCGCCGTGACTGAGGGGGCTGCGGCGTCGTTCACGTTCACAGCCAACCCCACACCGGTGTCAGCGCTGACGGTCAGCGTGACCGTCGCCCAAAGCGGAAACTACGGGGCTACCACCGGTGTGCGAACAGTCACGATCCCGACCGGCGGTAGCTACACGTTGACTGTTGCCACCACAAACGACAACACAGACGAAGCAGACGGGTCAGTCACCGCTACCGTGAACAGCGGCACGGGTTACACCGTGTCGTCGAGCAACAGCAGCGCAACCGTGGCTGTGTCTGATGACGACGACCCGCCTCCACCGCCGCCTGTGCCTGCGGATTGTGTTTCTGATGAGGTGTTGGAGTCGGCGCGGGATTATTACGAGTTGCACCAACATCGCGCGCCTGGCTTTGGTCGTAACTGGCGTCGTGTGTTGGTGGCGTTTGGTGACGTGACCGATGAACAGTTGACTGCGATGACCGCGGCTGAGGCTCTTGAGGGTGAGCAGCGATGGTTCGGATGGCGGCCGTTCCGCGAGGCGTTGGAATGCATCGAGGCAGCCCAGCAGCCGACGGACCCCGAGGTCAGTATCACCGCGGGCAGCGCCGTCACTGAGGGGACCGCGGCGTCGTTTACGCTCACCGCGTCACCGGCACCGACTGCTGCTTTGACCGTCGATGTGACGGTGTCACAAACAGGTGATTTCGGTGCGGCGACCGGGGCACGGACAGTCACGATCCCCACAACGGGCAGTTACACGCTGACTGTCGCGACGACCGGTGACACTGCTGACGAAACCGACGGGTCGGTAACAGTGTCGATCGACGGCGGCACCGGCTACATCGTGTCGTCGAGCGATAGCAGCGCCACGGTTGCTGTAGCCGACGACGACGACCCGCCGCCACCGCCACCACCGCCACCTCCGGCTGATCCTGAGATCAGCGTCACCGCGGGCATTAGTGTGACTGAGGGGACCGCGGCGTCGTTCACGATCACAGCCAACCCCGTGCCGGCGGTTGCGCTGACAGTCAGCGTCACTGTCACCCAAACAGGTGATTTTGGTGTCACGACCGGGGCACGCACCGTGATTATCCCCACAACGGGCAGCTACACACTGACTGTTGCCACCACCGGCGACGGCGTCGATGAAACCGACGGGTCTGTCACCGCCACGATCGACAACGGCACTGGTTACGCAGTGTCGTCGAGCAACAGCAGCGCCACCGTTGCGGTGGCTGATGATGATGTGCCGCAGGTCAGCGTCTCTGCGGGCAACGGTGTCACAGAAGGCGCTGTAGCGTCGTTCACGCTCACAGCCAACCCGGTACCTGCGGCGGGTCTTGATGTCAGCGTCACGATCACCCAGAGCGGCGACTACGGTGCGGCCACCGGTGCGCGGACAGTCACGATCCCGGCGACTGGCACCGCGACGTTCACCGTCACCACCAGCGACGACACCACCGACGAAACAGACGGGTCTGTCACCGCGACGATCGACACAGGCACGGGTTACACGGTGTCATCCACGCAGGGTGCGGCGACGGTGGCGGTGTCTGATGATGACGACCCGGCTCCGTCGAACACGCCGGTCATCAGCGTCGTCGCGGGTTCGGCGGTGACAGAAGGCGCCAATGCGAACTACACGATCACAGCCAGCCCCGCACCGACCGCGCCCCTGACGGTCAGCCTGACCGTCTCCCAAAGCGGCAACTTCTATCTGTCGCCCGGCCCGGCAACCATCGAGATCGCAACATCGGGCACCCACACCCTGAGCCTCGGCACCAGAGACGACACAACCGACGAAGCTGACGGGTCGCTGACCGTGACACTGACCACTGGAACCGGCTACACCGTGTCAACCACACAGAACGCGGCGACAGTGAACGTTGCTGATGATGACCTGCCGTCGCCAGGCCCGCCGACAGTAACCGTGGCTGATGCGACCGCTGTTGAGGGCCAGGACTTGACGTTCGTGGTGACACTGTCGAAACCCAATCCTGAGCCGATCACGTTCCGTTACGGCGGGTACGGACGCTCCGCGATGATGTGGCAGGACTTCCAGATCGAATACAACGCGGTGCACACGCTTGCTGCGGGCGACACTGAAGTCAACATCGTTGTGCCGGTCATCGACGACAACACCCCAGAAAACACTGAAACGTTACGCATCTACGTGTACGCCACCAGCGGAATCGTCATCCGCGACGGGTTCCTCTACGCCACCGGCACTATCACCGACAACGACTAACCAACCCCTAGAATGCTGACGAATACTGCGACAACCGCTGTATTGTGATACCGAGTCACCACCTCCGAGAGTCATCCGAGACGGGAGTCACCTAGCATGATCAAGATTCACGCTCACAAAGGGGGGGGGGGGGGGGATCCCTTGCCACGCAGCGCCCTGAAGCGTGCGGTGGCGGCGCTCTCGACAGTAGCAATGCTGGCCAGCACCATGGTGTTGGCTTCAACCCTCGGCACAGCCACAGCCGAATCGACACCGTCGCAGCAGAGTTCGGCTGGCGCAACAGCAGTTGAGCACGGGCCTGCTGATCCGGTATCGACCGGGTCAGAATCCGCCCGATCGTCATCAGCCGCCCCGGTGCCGTCGCTGCCTGAGACCTCCAGGGCAGAGGCAGCGTCGACGATTGAGTTGACCGATAGCAAGTTCACCCGCGAGACGGACTGCTTCGGCTACAACGCGTGGCTGTCCGATGAATTGTCGGGGTGTCTGTGGCACCTGGACAGGCGGCGGTCGTTCGACGGTCAGCTCGGCGGGAGGCCCGTCGGCAGCGACATCAACATCAGCAACGTCTGGTCGATCACCAAGGGCGGGAACGTCAACGTCGCCGTCGTGGACGACACTTGGAACCCGAACCATCACGACCTGGTGGACAACGTGGATCTCAGCCGCAGCCACAACTATGCGTGGTGGCTGAACCCGCCGACGGAGTCGCCCGCTGCGCATGCCACCAAGGCGGCAGGGGTCATCGCCGCGCGTGACAACGACCTCGGGAGCAGAGGGATCGCGCCGCGCGCCACGCTGTTCAACTACAACTTGGTGGAAAGCTCGGGTTGGACGAATCAGGCCGATGCGATGAAACGCAACGCGTCCATCGTCGCAGTGTCGAACAACAGCTACGGCCTCGGTGCGACTAGACCACGGTTCATGCTCACCGACGATCTATGGTGGGAGGCGGTGGACTACGGACTGGAACACGGGTTCGGTGGTCTGGGCACCTCATATGTGTTCGCAGCCGGCAACGAGCGGGCAACCATTCCCGGTCGTGACGTAAACACCATCGGCTACCACGCGCATCCGGGTGTAATCAGTGCCTGCGCCGTCGACAACGACGGCAGAGAGACCGGGTATTCCAATACTGGTGTGGCGCTGTGGGTTTGCGCGCCGGTGAACGGGCACAACGGGGAGCCCCACAACACGATCGGCAACAGAGTTCTAGCGACGTTCGGCGACAACCAGTACAGCGGCTTCGGTCTCACCAGTGCCGCTACCGCTGAGGTGTCTGGCGTGGTGGCGCTTATCCGAAGCGTCAACCCGTATCTGACGTGGCGTGATGTCAAGCTGATCCTGGCGCAGACAGCACAAAAGAATGACCCCACCCATGCCAGCTGGTCCAACGGCGCACTCCAGTACCGCTCATCAAGTCGCCGTTACAGCTTCAGCCCGGTTTACGGATTCGGCGTGGTCGATGCGTCGGCTGCGGTGAATGCAGCGCTGAACTGGAAGCGTGTGCCCGCCGCGGTGAGCAGGACCGTCAAGTCCGGAGGACCGGAATACGGCAGCGACCGTTCGGGGAATGGGCCCGACAGCTGGGATGCTCGTATTCTCAGCAACGGCGAGACCACTGAGTTGACGCTGGCCGGGCCGTCGGACATCGACTTCTTGGAGGATGTCGGAGTTTCGCTCTATCTCTACAGTCCGCAGGGGCGCGACCTCCGCATTGAACTGGTGTCGCCCAGCGGCACGACATCGACTCTTATCGACGCGATCGCCTCAAGAGATCAATGCCCGAATGGACGCCACACGGGTTTTGACTACACCGGCAACCTCTGTTGGATCAATGGCCAGGTCGTCAAGCTCACAAGCAGCGAGTTCTTGGGCGAGGATCCCGACGGGACCTGGACGCTGAAGGTCACCGACCCGCTCACCGCCGCGGGCGACAGCTACGGGACCACCACGCTGTACTCGTGGCAGGCGAGGTTCTTGGGCCATGCGGGCTCTTCCACCGACACTGCGCCACGCGCTCGGCTGCGCGTCAACAACGTCAACGGCATCGAGACCGCTGTCAACGAAGGAAGCACTGTGCGGGTGACGGCCTCGCTGAGCGGCGGCACGGTGTCACAAGACGTCGTGATCCCCGTCGAGATCGAGCCGGGGACAGCAACAGCGCCAGGCAACGCGAACGCCGACTATTCCAAGACCGGTCTGTCGATACGGATCCCGGCGGGACAGAGTTCGGGCTCCGCGACCTTCAACATCGCCGCCGACAACATCAGCGAGTACGACGAGACGCTCTCGGTGCGTTGGCCGAATCCGCATGGCGCCAGCGCGCCTCAGTCGGTTCTGCTTCTCGGAGACCCTGTCGAGGTGACCATCCGCGGCAATCTCGCTCCTGCTGCGCCCCCACGGACCGTCACCTTGGCGGCCACGTCTCCGACAGTCGTCGAGGGTGAGGCTGCGGAGATCACAGTCACTCTCAGCGGCGGCGCGTGGAACAAAGACATCGTTCTGCCTGTCAGTTACGGCCCGGGGACTGCAACCGCCACTGGGGCGGGGTCGGCCGTCGACTTCTACCCGTTGTCACTGGACGACTATCCGGTCACGTCCATCAGAATCCCTGCCGGAACGACATCATTAACCTACAAGCTGGAGACCTCCGAGGACGACAACTGGGTTGGAAAGGAGTCGCCGGAGACTCTCTCCGTTGTCGTTGCGCGTCCTGCAGGGCTGCGCAACGAGGTGACGCTTGTCGGATCGCCGGTGAGACTCACCATCGTTGAGTCTGGAGGCACCAAGCCTCCTTCGAAGAACGAGCCTGAGGTGAGTGTCGTTGCGGGTTCTGGCGTTGTTGAGGGCGGTGATGCGGTGTTCACGATCAGTGCCGCCCCGACGCCCGCGTCGGCTCTGGACGTAACTGTGGCTGTTTCTCAGAGCGGCGACTTCGGTGCAGCCACCGGGCCGCGGACGGTGACGATTCCGACATCAGGTAGTGTCACGTTGAGGGTTCCCACGACCGATGACAGCGACGATGAGGCTGACGGTTCGGTCATCGCGACGGTGAGCACGGGGACGGGATACACGGTGTCGTCGTCGGCTGGTTCGGCGTCGGTGGCGGTGTCTGATGACGATCCGGCACCTGTGGTCGATGCGTGTGTGGCGGCGTTGACCGGTGATGGAAGCGTTGCGGGGCAGTGGACGGATTCGTGCGATTCGGTGGGCCGCGAGGACCGTTACGCACGTTTTTTCACTTTCAGCTTGGAGAGCCAGGCGACAGTGACCATCGATTTGGAATCGTCTGAGGACACGTATCTGTTTTTGCGCAGCGGGCTTGGCCGCGACGGCGAGGAGCTGTATCGCAACGACGACTACGGCGACGGCTACGACTCGCGAATCGCCGAGTCGTTGGCTGCGGGGGGTTACACGGTTGAGGCGACAACGTTCAATAAGTCGACTCCAGGTGCTTTCACACTGAGCGTTGACGGCTTGGCTGCTCAGCCGCCGCCCCCTGCGCTGCCGGAGATCAGTATCACTGCGGGCAGCGGCGTAACTGAGGGGACCGCGGCGTCGTTTACCGTCACCGCTTCACCGGTGCCGACGGCTGTGTTGACGGTCGACGTGACGGTGTCACAAACAGGTGATTTCGGTGTCACGACCGGACCGCGGACGGTGACGATCCCCACCGCCGGCAGCTACACGTTGACCGTCGCCACCGCTGGTGACACAACCGACGAAACGGATGGGTCAGTCACTGTGTCGATCGACACCGGCACTGGTTACACCGTGTCAACCTCGGCCGGCTCCGCGACTGTCGCGGTGTCTGATGACGACGACCCGCCGCCACCACCACCTCCACCACCACCTCCTGCGGATTGTGTTTCTGATGAGGTGTTGGAGTCGGCGCGGGATTATTACGAGTTGCACCAACATCGCGCGCCGGGTTTTGGCCGTAACTGGCGTCGTGTGTTGATCGCGTTCGGTGACGTGGTCGATGATCAGTTGACTGCGTTCACCGCAGCTGAAGCACTCGAGGGTGAACAGCGATGGTTTGGATGGCGACCGTTCCGCGAAGCACTGGAATGCATCGAAACAGCCACGCCGCTCGCCGTGCCGGAGATCAGTATCACCGCGGGCAGCGCCGTGACTGAGGGGTCTGCGGCGTCGTTTACCGTCACCGCGTCACCCAACCCGACAGCGAACCTGGATGTAACGGTGACCGTCGCCCAAACCGGTGATTTCGGTGTCACAACCGGAACACGCACCGTGACGATCCCCACCAACGGCAGCTACACGCTGACCGTCGCCACGACCGGTGACACTGCTGATGAGGTTGACGGGTCGGTCACAGTGTCGATCGACACCGGCACCGGCTACACCGTGTCAAGCACGTCCGGTTCCGCGACCGTCGCGGTGTCTGATGACGACGACCCGCCACCACCCCCACCGGTTGACCCGGAGATCAGCATCACCGCGGGCAGCGCCGTCACTGAGGGGTCTGCGGCGTCGTTTACCGTCACCGCGTCTCCCAACCCGGAGGCGAACCTGGATGTAACGGTGACCGTCGCCCAAAGCGGCGATTTCGGTGCCGCAACCGGGCCGCGGACGGTGACGATCCCCACGGCCGGCAGCTACACGTTGACTGTCGCCACGACTGGTGACAGCACCGACGAAACCGACGGATCAATCACCGTCACCGTGAGCAGCGGCACGGGTTACACAGTGTCGTCGAGCAATAGCAGCGCCACTGTCGTGGTGTCTGATGACGACGACCCGCCTCCACCACCACCACCTCCTGCGGATTGTGTTTCTGATGAGGTGTTGGAGTCGGCGCGGGATTATTACGAGTTGCACCAACATCGCGCGCCTGGCTTTGGCCGTAACTGGCGTCGTGTGTTGATCGCGTTCGGTGATGTGGTTGATGATCAGTTGACTGCGTTCACCGCAGCTGAAGCACTCGAGGGTGAACAGCGATGGTTCGGATGGCGACCGTTCCGCGAAGCACTGGAATGCATCGAAACAGCCACACCGCCGACGGATCCGCAGATCAGCGTCGCCGCGGGCAGCGGCGTCACTGAGGGGACCGCAGCGTCGTTCACGCTCACCGCTTCACCGGCACCGACGGCTGCTTTGACGGTCGACGTGACGGTGTCACAAACAGGTGATTTCGGTGTCACAGCCGGAACACGCACCGTGACGATCCCCACAACTGGCAGCTACACGCTGACCGTCGCCACGACCGGTGACACTGCTGATGAGGCCGACGGGTCAGTCACAGTGTCGATCGACACCGGCACCGGCTACACCGTGTCAACCACGGCCGGTTCCGCGACCGTCGCGGTGACCGACGACGACGACCCTCCACCACCCCCGCCGGTTGACCCGGAGATCAGCATCACCGCAAGCAGCGATGTCACCGAGGGGACCGCGGCGTCGTTCACGCTCACAGCCAACCCGACACCTGCGGCTGGATTGACCGTCAACGTCACGATCACACAAAACGGCAACTACGGCGCCGCCACCGGGACACGCACCGTGACCATCCCCACCGGCGGCAGCTACACGTTTACTGTCGCCACAACCAACGACAGCACCGACGAAGCCGACGGGTCGCTGACGGTGACACTGACCACTGGAACCGGCTACACCGTGTCAACCACACAGAACGCGGCGACGGTGAACGTTGCTGATGATGACCTGCCGTCGGCAGGGCCGCCGACGGTGACCGTGGCTGATGCGACCGCTGTTGAAGGCCAGGACTTGACGTTCGTGGTGACACTGTCGAAACCCAATCCTGAGCCGATCACGTTCCGTTACGGCGGATACGGACGCACCGCGACGATGTGGCAGGACTTCCAGATCGAATACAACGCGGTGCACATACTTGCTGCGGGCGAAACCGAAGTCAACATCGTCGTGCCGGTCATCGACGACAACACCACAGAAAACAACGAAACGCTACGCATCTACGTGTACGCCACCAGCGGGATCGTCATCCGCGACGGGTTCCTCTACGCCACAGGCACCATCACCGACAACGACTGACAGCAACCTCGGCGAAAGCACCCGAAGACCGGGGCTCCGGCCACCCCCGCCGAAACCCCCGCGGTATCATGCCGCCGTGAACGCCTCCGGATCACCGTCGTGGGTGCCGTCGCCGCAGCGGGTCGAAAACACCAACCTCGCTGAGTTCTGTGATCGTCACGGGTTCTCGACCTACCAGGAGTTGCATTCCTGGTCAGTCGCTGAACCGACTGCATTCTGGGCTTCAGCGTGGGACGAGTTGGGCGTGATCGGTGACGGGGGCGACCGAGTCATCGAACCGTCCAAGCAATTCTGGAAGACCCGCTTCTTTCCCGACGCCTCGCTCAACGTCGCCGAGAACCTGCTGGGTTCCGTCGCGGACGACCAGCCTGCGGTGATCTCGTTCGCAGAGGACCCGTCGTTGTGCACCGAGATCAGCGGTCGTGATCTGCGGCTGCTGGTGGGACAGCTCCAAGTTGCGATGCGCAGAGCGGGAGTGGGCCCCGGCGACTGCGTCGCAGCATGGCTGCCGCACATCATCGAGACCGTCGCGGTCATGTTGGCGACTGCCTCGATCGGGGCGGTGTTCTCATCGACCTCCCCCGACTTCGGCGTAGACGGGGTCATCGACCGGTTCGGCCAGGTCAAGCCGAAACTCCTGTTCGTGTGCGACGCCTACAGCTACGGCGGCAAGGTCCACGACCGGCTCTGCATGCTCGGCGAGATCAACGCGGCCCTGCCGTCAGTGCAGCAGATCGTCGTTGTCCCCCACCTCGGCGTCGACGGAACCGGCGGAGTCGCCAAGGCGGTCACGCTCGAGGGGTTCATCGACAAGATCGAGCCGACCGAGCCCACCTTCACACGTTTCGGGTTCGATCATCCGTGGTATGTGCTGTTCTCGTCGGGCACCACCGGCAGACCCAAGTGCATCGTCCATCGCGCGGGCGGGGTCCTGTTGAAGCACCTGGTCGAACACCAACTGCACTGCGATGTCAAACACGGTGACCGCGTCTTCTACTACACCACCGCCGGATGGATGATGTGGAACTGGCAGGTCTCCAGCCTGGCGTCGGGGGCGACCCTGGTCCTCTACGACGGCGCTCCGATGTTCCCCGACGGCAACCGGCTCTTCGACCTGGCCGACACCGCGGAGACAACGCTTTTCGGAACTTCCGCAAAGTTCATCGAGGCGCTCGGCAAGTCCGGTCTGCGACCCGTCGACACGCATGACCTCACGAGCCTGCGCACAATAACCTCCACTGGTTCGACGCTGGCACCGGAGGGGTTCCGTACCGTCTATGAGCGGGTCAAGGCCGGCGTTCATCTGGCCTCGATCTCGGGCGGTACCGACCTGTGCGGTTGCCTCGTGGCGGGTGATCCGACCAGCCCGGTTTACGCCGGAGAGATCCAGCGCGCCTCGTTGGGCCTTGATATCGACGTGGTCGACGAACTCGGCAACACGCTGGGGACAAAGCGCAGGGGCGAACTGGTATGCCGCAATGCCTTCCCGTCGATGCCGCTCGGCTTTCACGACGACCCAGACGACGGCCGCTACCAAGCCGCCTACTATCAGCGCATTGCCGGTGTCTGGCACCAGGGCGACTTCGCCGAACGGACCGAGCACGACGGGTTCGTCATCCATGGCCGCTCCGACGCAACCCTCAATCCCGGCGGCGTCCGCATCGGCACAGCTGAGATCTACCGACAGATCGACAAAGTCCCCGAAGTGGCCGAGAGCGTCGTCATCGGCCAGAGCCACGAGGGCGACACCCGCATCGTCTGTTTCGTCGTGCTGACCGACGGGTGCTCACTCGATGAGGAGCTCAGCGACCGGATCAAGACAACCGTGCGAACAGGAGCGACTCCACGCCATGTGCCAGCGGTGATCGGTCAGGTGAGCGAGATTCCCCGCACCCGCAGCGGCAAGATCGTCGAGTTGGCCGTCAAGGCCACCGTCGAAGGCGACGATGTCGCCAACACCGAAGCGTTGGCGAACCCGGAGGCCCTCGACGAGTTCCGCGATCACCCTGCACTCACATCGCCTCGTTCGACTTGAACTGGGGCGACTAAAGTCGTCGTATGGCCAGCGTTGAAATCTCCAACGGAATTACCATCGAGTACGACGTCCGGGGGGAGGGCGAGCCGGTCCTGTTCGTGATGGGACTCGGCGGCCAGCTCATCGACTGGTCCGAGGAGTTCATCGACCTGTTCGTCGCCCGCGGCTACCAGGTGATCCGATTCGACAACCGCGACTCGGGCCTGTCCTCGCAAACCGACTGGGAACCACCGTCGTCCCGCAGGTCGATGATGTCGATGCTGAGTAGAAGGCCGCTGCGGGATGTGGGTTACACCGTTGAGGACATGGCCGTTGACGCTGCCCAACTGCTGGGCGCGCTCAACATCGACTCCGCGCACGTCGTCGGCATCTCGATGGGAGGCATGATCGCCCAAGCCATGACCGTCAACCACCCGAACAAGGTGCGCAGCCTCTGCTCCATCGCCAGCAACCCTGGGGATCGCAGGTCGGGCGGCATAGCCCTTTCGCTCATCCGGCAGTTCCGCAAACGCCCCGAACTGACCATCGAGAACGCAGCGGGCGAGTCGGTGAGGATGTTCCGAGCCATTTCCGGTGACCACTTCGACGCCGAACGCCACCGTTTGAACACAACGGCCTCGGTACAGAGGAGCTTCACGCCCTCCGGCACCGCCCGCCAGACCGCAGCCATCGGCGCGAGCCCCGACCGTACCCGCAGACTCGCCAAGACCTCCGTCCCTACGCTGGTGATCCACGGCATGAAGGACCCGCTCGTCAAGCCCAGCGGAGGTATCGCCACAGCTCGGGCGATCCCCAGTTCGCGCCTGTTGATGCTGCCCGATATGGGCCATGATCTGCCCCTGCCTCGTTGGCAGGAACTGTGCGACGCCATAGTCGCCAACATCGAACGCGCCCAGGCCGCCGAGAAGGGCACGCTCGTCTCCGCGAGAATGTCGCCGACTCCGAACCGCTAGAACCCGCTCAAGCAAGCGCCGGAGGCCATGCGCTACGACCTGCAAACATTTCGGGGCGATGTCACCAGCGGTGCTATGGCCGCGGTCATTTCGATCACGCCCGCCGCGACCTTCGGGGTGGTCTCCGGGCTGGGCGCTGTCAGCGGGATCTACGGTGCCATCGCGGTCGGTTTGTTAGTAGGCCTGTCCGGGCGCGAACGCCCCCAGGTGGCGTCAACAAGCAGTGTCATGGCCGTGGCCATGGTCACTGTCCTGGCCACGACTGCAGACACAGCCGCGGAGGCGTTCACCATCGTGATCCTTGCAGGTCTGCTTCAGGTGCTCTTCGGCGCGGCGAAGATAGGCAGCTACATCTCCTACACGCCCTACTCGGTGATCGCCGGTTTCACGTCGGGCATCGGGGCGATGCTCGTGCTCTCGCAGGTTCAGGCGTTCCTTGGCGGAACGATCAAGATCTCCAAACCGGTCACCACGATCCGTGCCTGGCCCGACGTGTTCAGCAACGCCGACACGCCAAGCGCAGTCATCGCGGTCGTCACGCTCGCGGTCACGTTCCTCTGGCCGCGCAGACTGCGTCAAACCGTGCCCGCGATGGTCGCCGGTCTGGTCACCGGCACCCTGCTCAGCGTCGTCTACCTGTCTGATGTGGCAACGATCGACAAGGTTCCGACGGGCCTTCCGGAACTGCAGTTGCCGAGCACATCGCTCAGCTTCCTGGCTTCTGCTGTGGTCCCGGCCCTCACGATTGCCCTGCTCAGTTCGCTGCGCGGTCTCGTGTCGTCGCTGGCGGTCGATTCCCAGACGCGCACCCGGGAGGACCCGGACCGGGGCCTGCTGAGCATGGGTGCCGGCAACGTGGCCGCCGGTCTCGTCGGTGGCCTGCCCGGTCACATGACTTTCGCGACGACGATGCTCAACATGCGCATGGGCGGAAGGACGCAGGTCTCAACAGTGACCCGGGCGGTGGTCCTGTTCCTGATGGTGCTCGGCCTCGGGCACTATCTCGAGTTCGTCCCGCATGCCGCGCTCGCCGGGGTGCTGTTCGTCATCGGCTGGGAGATGATCGATTGGCGGTTCCTGGTGCGGATACACCGCGTTCAGCGCGAACACCTGTTGATCATGGTCACCACGCTGGGCATCACCCTGTTCGTGGACCTGATCACCGCCATCGCGGTAGGTCTGATCGTGTCGGGGATGATCGGGGCGCGGCAGTTCGAACGGCTGCAGCTCGACAACATCATCTCAGTTCCCCTGCTCGACCAGGTATTTCTTGACGACGAGGACCCTGACGAGCATGGCATCAGCCCATATTCAGCTCGGGTGGGGCTCGTCAAGCTGCGCGGCAGTTACACGGTAGCTTCCTCGAGCAAGCTGATGCGAATCATCGGCGACGACATCGTCGGCCACGAGGTCGTGATCCTCGACTTCTCCGAGACCGACCACATCGACGACAGCGCCGCGCTGGTGATCGAACAGTTGGTCGACACGGCTGCGACCAGCGGCACGGACTGCGTCGTGACCGGACTCAGCGGCGCGCCCGCGGCGACGCTGGAGTCGCTCAACGTGCTTCGGCGCGTCCCCGCCGAACAAGTCATGGAAACGCTCGACACAGCCCGGGACAAGGCCCGACAGCTGCTCGACAACCCGCGATCAGGCTGACGGTCTGCGGAAGGCGGGGCTCGCGAATCGGCGGACACGACGGATCTCGACTCCGGTGTCGACGACGAACACGACCAGAGCTAACCAGATCAACACGAATCCCAGAGCCTGCCCCCCGCCCCAGGATTCGTTCCACCACAGGACACCCAAGCAGAACTGGATCGTCGGCGCCAGGAACTGGAGCATCCCGACGATCCAGAGTTCGATGCGCCGCGCCGACGCGGAGAACAGCAGCAGCGGGGCGATCGTCATGGCGCCCGCTCCCAGCAGCCAGATGTCGAGGGCGATGTCGGACACGCCGAACACAGCGTCGCCGCTGAGCGCCCGAACGACCAACAGGCACAGCACGAAGGGCAGCATCAACAGCATCTCGATGGTCAGCCCGTCCCAGGTTCCTGCCGGCGAAGTCTTGCGGAACAGCCCGTAGAGGGCGAACGAGGCGGCAAGGTAAAGGGCGATCCACGGAACCGTCCCGACGTCGAGGGCGAGGACCAGCACACCGAGTGCGGCGATCAGCACCGTCGTCATGGGTACGAGGCGCAACCGTTCCCGAAGCACGACCACACCGAGCACCACGCTCATCAGCGGATTGATGAAGTAGCCGAGGCTCGCCTCCAAGACCCGGTCGGTCGTCACGACCCAGATGAAGGCGATCCAGTTGGTAGCGAGCAGAGACGCGGTTAGCCCGTACTTGAGCAGGTCCTGCGGCGCGGCGACCAGGGTCCGGAGCCTGGACAGCGAACCCCCGATCAACTGCCAGCCGACCAAGATCGCAGCTGCAGCCGCGGCGCGCCACAGAATCACGTCGAACAGCGGTATGTCGCCCTCGATCCGCCAGTAGATCGGCGACAGACCCCAGAGCAGATAGGCCAGGACACCGAGCAGCACACCCCGATTCACCGACACACGCTACGTCGGCGCGGCGTTCGATCGCGCTGAAGCGCCGCGATTGAGGCACACTTGACACATGGCAGACACTTGTTCGACTCCGACGATCACCCCGACGATCACCCCGACCGAGGAGACCGTCACCCGGCCGGTGACCAACGACGGTGACCACGACCGGTTCTCGCACTATGCCCGCAAGCAGGACGTCACCCGCGCCACCGTCGAAGGCACACCCGTCGTCGCAATCTGCGGGAAGGTCTGGGTACCCAGTCGTGACCCGGAAAAATACCCGATCTGCAAGACCTGCGCCGAGATCAAGGCCGAACTCGACGCCCGAAAGTCCAACTGACCGTCTGCCGAGTACCGGACCGAACGCATGGACACCCACATCCGAGGAGTAGCACTACTGATCCTCCTCGCTGCAGCGTTGTGGGGCGCGGTGAGACTCGCCGCGCCCGTCGTCGACGAAGCCCTCGGGGATGAAGGAGCGATAATCGCCCGCAGCCCCGACGAAGACGGTCTCAGCCAGCGAATCGGCGAGTCGCTCGAGACCTTCGAAGCACCGTTGACGTCCGACGAGGTCAGCACTCTTCAATGGCTGCTCGGGGTGGAGGGCTTCCTCGACCCCGACAACGACGTGGACGGCCTGCTCGGCCCCATCACCGAAGAAGCGATCACCCGTGCGAAGGCCACTTTCGCGATCCCCACCGCCAGCGATCGAGTGCTCCTCTCCCTTCTCGAGGGACGCAACACCGCCCTCTTCGGGACGGTGGACTCCACGCAGACCACTCCCGCTCAATAGACTGTGAATCAATAGGCCGCTTGCGCGCCAGTCGGTAACCTGCTTCGTTGGAGTGAAGATGACGCTGACGGCAATCGAATCTCAACGATCCGCCCAGACCGACCAGGACCTGGACGACGACCAGACCGACGCGGTGCAGACCGGCGCTGGCCCGCGCTCACGGTGGGGCTGGCCGCTCGCCCGCGAGATCACAATAATCGCAGTCGGGCTGTTGCTCTACCGACTCGTCCGACTGGTGGCGATGGACGAGATCGACACGGCGCTGCTCAACTCGCAGCGTATCGTCGACTGGGAACGTGCCCTGGGCATCTTCAACGAAGTCGGATTGCAGTCCCTGGTTCTGGGTAACGACGCTCTGATCTGGGTCTTGAACCGATACTACTTTCTCGGCCACTTTCTGGGCATGGCGATGCTGCTGACCTGGCTGTATATCGCCCAATACGACTACTACGGGCGAGTCCGCCGGGTGCTCATCACCTCGACGATGGCCGCTTTGGTCATCCATGTCAGTTTCCCGCTGGCGCCGCCTCGCTGGTTCCCTCAGCACGGCTTCGCCGACACCCTCCAGCTCTACGGACCGAAGATCTACGACAGCGAGGCCATCGCCAACACCGCCAACCAGATCGCGGCCATGCCGTCGCTGCACGTCGGCTGGGCACTCATCGCGGGTTGGGCGATCACCACCTCAACCAAGAGCCGTTGGCGTTGGCTCGGTTACGGCCATCCGATCGCCATGACCCTGGCGGTGGTGATCACTGCCAACCACTGGTGGCTCGACGTCATCGGCGCGGTCGTGCTCGTCTGCCTCTCAATCCTCGCCGACCGCCCCATGCAACGCAGACTCGAACGCCGCAAGCAGCGACGTTCAGCTAAGGCCAAGACGACCGCGTTCAGCCAGGTACCAGGATCTTGCAGTGTCGACACGCAAGACGGTCACTGTGACCAACCGGAACCGGCTCCAGCGACCATCCCGAAGGGACCTGCCGGCCAGCGGAAACAGTCCATCATCAGCTGATCGACCTGACCTCGGTCTGCGATCCCTTCGCTGACCACCCGGTTAGCTTCACGAATCATGGCGAAATACACCCGGTTGGTGACATACCCCCAGGAGGAGTCCGTGTCGTTCACGACCACGGGGTTCTTCCCCGCAGCCGCGGCCAGTCGCACCACGGTGTCGACAGTGTGCGTCGAGGTCAACGGGCCGCTGACAATCTCCGCGAGCTTCATCACAGGCGCCGGAGAAGCCCAATGCCAACCAACCATACGATCCGGTCTGTCGGTGGCCGCGCCCAACGCAGCAATCGAGAACCCCGAGGAGTTGCTGGCGAAGATCGTGTGGTCGGGGGCCAACGAATCGAGTTCGCGCCAGAAGTGAATCTTCAAGGCGAGGTCTTCAGGAATCGCCTCGATGATGACGTCCACGTCGGCAGCCGTCTCAAGATCGGTCGTGAACGTGATGCGGTTGAGCGCCGCATCGGCCTGTTCGGTGGTGAGCTTGCCTCGCTCCACCGCGCCGCGGATCCCGAAGCGGCCACTGTCCACAGCGGTTCGGGCAACGTTGACCACCTGGACGTTCAGATCCCGGCAGACGACTTCATGCCCAGCGATAGCCATGACTTGGGCAATGCCCGAACCCATGACCCCTGCTCCCATCACTGCTATCCGTTCTGTCATGGCGCGAGTATCGCCGATTCCCGCCACATCAGCTACCCGATGACTTCTATTAGCCCTGATTGTCCGAGCCTTTCGAGAAGGTCAACATCTTCAACGGAAGATCGCATACTTCTACTAGAGTTTGCCATATCTAAACTGTAGTATTCTACGACATGAGCAAGAACCGAACTCTTGGACCGGTCACGCTGCAAGCAGCCCACCTGCTCGGCACCCGCGTGGCGCTGGGGCGCAGAGAACGCCGTTGGACGCTTGCGGACCTCGCTGAGCGCGTCGGAGCCTCCGAGACCACCATACGCAAAATCGAACGTGGAGATCCGACCGTCGAACTCGGCACAGCGTTCGAGGCCGCTGCACTGACCGGAGTGGTGCTCTTCGACGACGACAACAAAACACTGGCACGCGAATCTGAACTATTGGATGCACGTCTGGCGGTTCTGCCGAAACGAGTGCGGAGCCGAGCACCCGATGACGACTTCTGACAACGCCATGAACCCGTCTCAAGCCTACGTGTGGGTGTGGCTCCCAGGAGCGCAGAAGCCCGTGGTCGCCGGTCGTCTCGATCAGCGCGACCGTGAATCAGTCATCACCTTCACATACGGTCGCAGCTATCTCAACAATCCGGATGCTCTGCCGCTGTTCCTGCCTGATCTGCCCCTGCAACACGGAGAGCAGGCACCGCTTTCAGGAACCATGGCCGGTTGCATAGCGGATGCCTCCCCCGACGCATGGGGGCGACGTGTGATCGAGCGTCGCCACAATGCGAACGACACCGACCTGTCAGACATCGCATACCTCCTACTGTCCGGGTCGGACCGCATCGGGGCGCTCGACTTCCAAGCATCCCCCGTCGACTACCTCCCACGAACAAACGGCTCTGCCTCCCTCGACGATCTCGCCGAAGCAGCGGGGCTCCTTGAGGACGGCGAGCCGCTTCCTGAAGAACTCGGCATGGCACTGGTTCACGGAACTTCCATCGGCGGAGCACGCCCCAAGGCCATACTCGATGACAGTGGAAGAGGCGTGATAGCCAAGTTCTCCTCATCCACAGACACTCTCGCTGTCGTGAAGGGTGAGTTCGTGGCAATGGAACTCGCCCGACGGGCGGGTGTCGACGTCGCATCTGTAGAACTCGTGTCTGCCGCCGGACGCGACGCACTGCTTGTTGAGAGGTTCGACCGGGAGCCGAACGGCGAACGCAAGATGATGGTGTCGGCTCTGTCCATTCTGAATCTTCATGATGCGTGGGGCATCGCTGGCCGGTACGCGACATATGCAGACCTCGCTGATCAGATACGCCGGAGGTTCACTGAGCCCGACAAGACGCTGCGAGAGCTCTTCGGGAGAATCACCTTCAATGTGCTTGTCGGCAACACCGATGATCACGCCAAGAATCATGCAGCCTTCTGGAATGGTGAGACCCTCCGCCTCACCCCCGCGTACGACGTCTGTCCACAGCTGCGAAGCGGAAACGAAGCACAGCAGGCAATGGCATACGGGCCGAACGGCGAACGCGACAGCCAACTAGCGAAATGCCTCGCTCATGCGGCCGTGTACCACCTGGACCCCACCGAGGCGACCGACATCGCCGGCCATCAGATTGCAGTGATCCGTGACGACTGGAGTGAAGTATGCGATCTCGCCCAGATGCCCGAGGCAGACAGAAATCGACTGTGGGGACGACAATTCCTCAATGAGCATGCTCTGCGCGATTGGCCGTAACACACGCAGACCAACTTCACGCCGCAGCACTGACGCGAAGAGGCGGCGGGTATCAAGCGCGTTGACTGTTTGCCTCCCGTCCCAGCACCCGCCCCAAGCCTTCAAAGCCACCAGATCCATGACGTCCCTCGTACCGGTGGGTTACTGAGAAATGTGTTGAGCGCGGCGATCAGGTCGCCGGGGTAGGCCAACGACGCCCTGTTGAACCTCCTGGGGTTCGTGAAGACCAGAGCCGGACAGGGCCGGTCGCCAAGCAGCCAGTCGGAATGCAGAACCGAGAAGTCACCGATATTCTCTGTCACCAGGATCTGACCCGAGCCACCCGCATATTCGAACAACTCGGCGTCGCTTGATCCTCTCAGTGACGGTTCCGCAGCAACTGCGACCACATCCCACCCCTGCGCGATGAGCGCTTCGGCTACAGCTGGGGTGTGCATCTCGTCGAGCAGCAGCCTCACTTGTTGAGCAACGTTCGCTGGCGCTTCCAGGCGGTTTCGGCTTCAAGGGCTTGTCGCTCTCTGGCCTCAATCTCGGAGTCGATCTCTTCTGTGTAGTCGGCGTAGTAGGCAAGCGCCGCGTCAACCACGGCGGTGCTCAGGTTCATCAGATCAGCAGTTCTGGCGCGCCGGTCGTCGGTAGGGACATCCCCGGAGATCATCGACGAGATCACGTCAGCGACCTCGGGTCCACCGACCAGTACAGGGCGGCGACCGGCCGGGCCGTTTCGGAACACGACCGCAGGATGGGCCTCCATCCTGAGACCCTCATCGATCAACCTCTCAGCCAGAGTGGAGATGGCAACCTTTCGCTGCTCCGCACAAGCTTTGAGCCGCTTGTGCAACGGATCATCAGAAAACCGGATCGATACCACAGTCATGGCGACAGTGTAGTCATCTGTCGCCACAGTGGCCAGATGCTGACGATTGGCCCATTGGAGCAGCTTCCATGACTATTGTTCGCCCTAGCCGTTGTGCAAGCAGGGAACCAGGAGTCTCATGTCTAAAGATGTCGCGCCCGCAATTTCCAGCGAAACAGTCCTTGATGATGCACTTGCCCAACTCGAAGCAAACGCTCGTCAGCAGACCGTTGGCGTCTGGTTGGAGTACCTGACTCGGGACGTTGCGGTGCATCTTCGTGATTGGAACGTGGAAGGTTGTTGGCGCTGGCCTGACTGGCCTGAACGCGAGGAGGTGATGCCGGGGTCTTCTCCCATGGATGACGGGATCGACCTCGTGGCTCGCCGCCGGGACGGGGGATGGATTGCGATTCAAGTCAAGTCCCGCAAGCTCGACGAACGCGGTGAAGGCAGCCAGGTCCCTTCGGCTGAGGTGGACAAGTTCCTGGCTATGGCATCGAACGTCAACGTATGGGCTGAGCGTTGGATGGTGGTCAACGGCGCGGTCTCGCTCGGTGGGCACTCCCCTGCCAAGGTCAAGGCTTCGGGTCTTCCGTTGAGGGTGGTGAACGTCGCTCAAGCTGTTCAAGCGCAACGTTCTGTGCTGGCCGCGAACACCGAAGACGGTCCGTGCCCGCACTGCGAAGCCTTCGGCGATGATCCCGGCGGCGGCGAGCCGCCTGCGCAGACGCGTTCGTGTATGCAGCGAGAAGCGGTCGAGACGGCTGTGGCGCGGCTGCGTGCCAATGAAGACGCCGATGAGGACGGCATCCCGCGTGGCGAGGCCCGAGGTCGCATTGTGCTGCCCTGCGGTGCGGGCAAGACCCGCATCGCTCTGCGAATCACCGAGCAGTTGACCTACCCGGGGGAACTATCGGTGGTGCTGTGCCCGTCGATTGCGTTGGTCGCCCAGATACGTCGTGAGTTCCTCCAGAACGCCAGCAGGTCATTGAGGGTCATGGCGGTGTGTTCTGACCAGGGGGTGGCCGTTGATGAGGAGAAGGTCGTTAACAGCGACGACACCACCGTTGACCGCGGGTTGTCGACCACTGAGGAGATCAAGGGTTGTCTGGTCACGACCGACCCCGACGAGATAGCCGACTGGATACGCGCCCGCCGCGACGGTGACGCCGCGGACAGCGTGAGTGTGATCTTCGGGACGTACCAGTCGGCGCGGCGTGTCTGCGAAGGCATCCGAAAGGCTGAGGCCGGGGACGGGTTCAAGGTGCTGATCTGCGACGAGGCGCACCGCACTGCTGGGGTTCGCCGCACCAAACGCAGCACAGCGGCAGAGGATCGGCTCGGCGAGTTCACGTTGTGCCACGACCGCGACGCGTTCCCCGCGACGTACCGGGTCTACCAGACCGCGACTCCGCGGATTTACGGTGACAACGCTGTAGCGCAGGCTGCGGGACGTGTCGACCGATCCGATTTCGTGGTTCGTCAGATGGACGACCAGGCAGTGTTCGGGGTCGAGCTGTACCGCAGGTCCTACGCCGAGGCTGTCGGCAACGGCTGGTTGTCGGACTACAGGATCATCGCTATGGCTGTGGGGGGTCGAGAGGCCACTGACATCGCCAACGCGCTGGTCCGCGAAGCCGATGACGATGCTGCGTATGAAGCTGCCGCTGCTGCGGAACGCGGGGAGAGAACCAAGGCTCCGAAACGGCGGGGTGACCAGTTGCCGACCACCGGCGACTATCTCAAGGGCATGGCTTTTGCTTTGACGATGGGCGGTGGTGCCCGAACATCTGTAGGGGGGCGTGTGCCTCTGCGCTCCTGTATCGGGTTCTTGAACACCATCGCACGCAGCAGAACAATGACGGAGGTGCTGCAATCAGACGCGGTGCGCCAGTGGGTCGCGAAACAAGTACCGGCTCCTGCGCCGCGTTACCGGCTCGAGCACCTTGACGCGTCTTCGCCGGTCGCCGCACGCGACGAAGCCAAACGCAGGCTCGCCAGCGCGCTCGACGACACGCCGCACAGTGTGCTCAACGTGGGGATCTTCGGGGAGGGAACCGACTCGCCGTCGCTCTCGGCGGTCGCATTCTTGGAACCTCGACGATCACCGATAGACGTGGTGCAAGCCGTTGGTCGAGCGATGCGACGGGCCGAGGGGAAACAGCTCGGCTACATAGTCGTGCCGGTCGTCATACCAGCGGGGGTCGACGCCGAACGCCACCTCGCGGTGAGCGACAAGCATGAGGGATGGCGCGAACTCGGCGAGATCCTTCAGGCGTTGCGCGCCCACGACCAACGCATCGAGGACGCCCTGCCGGAGATGCTGACCATCCAGTTGCCACCTGAACCCCAACTGGAAATGCAGCACAAAACCGCTGTCGCGGTCGGTCGACCCGACAAGACAAACCTGGAGTACGCGGTGGTGACCGGAAGTCGGGAGCGTGCCGAGGACACCGCCCGCGCCGCGGTGAAAGACGATCAGCCTCTCTTGGACTACGACAACACCGAACCGTTCGACGAAGCCAACTGGCAGGAACTCCAATACGAACCGACGTCGCTGATCGTTCACGTCGAACGGCCAGACGGCAGCACCGAGACACGAGAAGACTCCGTGGTTCGCCACAGACCGAAACCGAACCAGTCAGCAGACGAGGCTCCGGTCAATGAGCAGCGGACCAAACGGCGAGCGGTCAGGGTCGCGAGCGGTGAACGTGGCCGGGTGTTGCCCGGCCCCTCCGAACGAGCAAGGCGACGTGCTGCACTTGATGCGGAGCGGCAAGCCGTGTTCGAAGGTCATGTCCAAAGTGTGCTGTTGGACCTGTCCGAAGCGTTGGGCGGGGAAATCGCCATGAACCTGCTGGAGAAGTCCGGTTTGACAGGCAACAAGGTGCAGCGCGACCTGAACCTGCTCCGAGACGCCGTTAACGAAGCCGCCCGCTACATCCACGCCGAAGCCGGTCTCGCCGCTGAACTGGACACCTACTTCGGGCTTGACCAGTTGTCTGCGCCCAAGCAGGGCAAGCCCCGCGCGGACGGAGCGACCATCGCCGCGTTGTTGTGGATGAACGCGGCGATGCTGCATCAACGCATACAAGCAGGCGGCTGGTTTGGACGCACAGGCATAGACCCACTTGCGAACATCAGGTCATCGACTGACCCGGAGCGAATGTTCGCCCGCTCATGGAACGCCATCACCCGCCAGGATTTCCGTCCTGTGATCGACCCGGCGATGGAAGCTCTCGACGCCGCGACCGGAACGCAGCGGTTCGGAGGGTTGCGACGCGCTCTGCGGCACCTCGCCGCCGAAGCCGAACAGATCGCCGAAACATACGCGAATATGGGCACCGACCACGCCGGGGCGCTGTTCAACAAGGTGATGGGCGACCAGTCGTCCGACGGCGCGTTCTTTACCCGCCCGGTCGCCGCGACAATGACTGCGAGGCTCGCGCTCGACGCCGTAGACCCCGACAATGCGCTGGACTGGACCGGCCCCGACACATGGCGGCACCACAAGACCGTCGACCTCGCATGTGGCTCAGGGACTTTGCTAACCGCGGCCATGACCGAAATGAAACGTCGCGCAGCCGACCAGGGCGCTGAACCCGCACACATGGCGGCGCTGCAGAAAGTCGCGGTTGAAGAAACCATCAAAGGACTCGACATAAATCCCGTGTCGTTGCAGTTGGCCGCGACACAACTCATGTCAGGCAACAGCGACGTAAAATACCGCAGGATGGGGCTTCATCTGATGCCGTACGGCCCCCAACCCGACGGGACCGTTGCGGCCGGCACACCAGAACTGTTCGGGCGTCAGGACATCGTGTTCGGAGGCCGCCTGTTCGACGACGCCGCCGCGTCCACAAGAATCAAGACGGGCGCTGAGCCTCACGGTGTTCTCGAAGGCCCCGAGATGGACGACGCCGTTGCAGACGCAAAGGATGCCCGCATCGTCATCATGAACCCGCCGTTCACAAACCGCACCAAAATGGGAGAGAAGTTCGACACCACAACGCAGAAAGCGTTGCGCTCCAGGCTGGACACCCTGGAGGGGTTCCTGGAACGCGGCGACCCTCGCCTTAGCGAGTTCTTGGACAAAAACTCGCTAAGGCCGCGGTTCGCGGCCCTAGCAGACCTCTGTTTGAACCGTGAAGAGGGTGTGTTCGCAACAGTGATCCCCACAACCGCGCTCACCAACACTTCAGGCCTCCCCGAGCGCTTAGAGCTCGCCAAACGTTTCCATATCCACACAATCCTCACCTGCCACCAAGCTCGTGATGTGGGACTGAGCCAACACAGTGAAATCAGCGAGAGTATCGTCGTACTGAAGCGGCCCGCTGCTGCCCCCCCCCCCCCCCCCCCACTCGGATCATCTCCCTCGACCGCTTGCCCGCGGACGACGCCGAAGCCGATCAACTGTTCAAGAACCTCAACAAAAGCGACGTCGAAACACTCCCCGACGGCTGGGGCGAAGCATCACACTGGCCCCCCGAGAGGATCACTGCAGGCGACTGGACCTCTGCCATGTGGCGGTCACCGACACTCGCCGACAGCAGCGCGATTTATTCTAACGACGCGGTCTTGCGACGCCTGAGTTCTGTTGGCCTGTTGGGGCACTCGACAGGCCAACAGTTGAGCAACGGCTACGCCTGCTCAACTGTCGGCACACCCAGAGCCTTCCCGATACTGGACAGCAAAGGCGTCGACATCCAGCAGACAATAGAGGGGGCACCCGACGAGCACTGGATCTGGGAAGGGCGCGACCCCGCGCCGATTCTGTCCAAGGCTGGTCACCTGTTCCTCACAACTGGGCAGTACATGTCGGCCTCACGCCTGACGGCACTGGCCACCACGGAGGCATATGTCGGTCGGGGTTGGCGTCCGGTCACCGGAGCAACCCCAAAACAAGCACAAGCACTGGCAGTGTTCATCAATTCGACCATAGGAAGATTGGTGCTGATGCGGCTAGGCGGACAGTTTCTCCACTACCCGCGCTACAACACGTCATCAGTCAACGCTCTACCCATACCTGACATCAACGACGACACTTCCATCACGATGCTCGCTGAGTGCTGGAGGGACACCCGCGCTGAGACCGTCCCACAGCTCCGTGACGGGTACACCGACATCCGACGCCGGTGGGACGCTGCGGTCTGCGACGCGCTCGGCTGGGACATCGAGGAAATTACCCGCCTCGGGGAGTTACTTGCTCGCGAACCGCGGGTCAGAGGAGTCGCCTACGGGCAGTGGAAGGCTTGATCTAATGAGCAGATTGAATATGTCGCTGAGCAGCGCCAGCTATGCATTCAGAGTTGATGAGACCGCACGTCGTGTCAATCGCTGGGGTCGTTCTCGACGGTCGACCAGTAGTCCGGGTCTACGGCGAAGTCCGCGATCTCGATCGTGTCGGGACCAACGAGGACACCCACGAACACCAAGGCACCAAAGAACGGGTCGACGATGTGTAGCGAGCGAATCTCGGGACGCGGGTGCCACAGGAGATTCTCAAAGTCCCGGAACCCAAGGAGCGCGGCGGCCAGTGGACCCGACCAGAAGTCCCACTCCGACGGTTTACCTGAAGCACTCCGCTCGGGACCGTACTCCGCTTCGATCTTCCTGGCAGCGAATTCGCTGACCCTGACCTCGGAGATCACCGCGAGGCCGCGAGTCCGTAACGCTCCCCCACCGATTCCGACATTCGCTTACTGGTCCGCGTCTCAACCTGTGGAAAATCAAGGAACGCCGCAGAGAACGGAATAGTCTCGCCGACCTCTGATAGCCGCCAACCCGGCTCCTGATGGGACAGTTCGCTGACTTGGTTGCCAGTCATACCGGCCAACTGGTCGAGCACGTCCTCGATGGTCTGCAACTCGTCGTCGCTGAACACATCAAGGTTTGCGGTGCGCGAGGGGATAAGCCGTTGCTGGGGCCGGCCCAAGAAGTCCTCCTCCATCAGTTCGGCCGCTCCAGAGTCGATCAACTTCTTGCGCACCGGTAGTAGCTGACGAGGCGCGGGGCCATGGGGCAGTTTCTGGAACTCGCAACCCGAGATGACCCGATGGTGTCGACGCAAATGGGTGAACTCAGAGAAGAACAGCACTTTGTTGAGCTTTGTGGCTCCGCCGGCGCGATCATCCTTGAGCCGACCCGCGACATGAACAACCATCTCGGTGAACTTGTCGGCATCGTAGGCCACATCCATGACAGTCATAGTAGGGAACGGGTGTGACAGGCGGAGACCATCCCGCCGAAAATCCGATCACCAACGCTTCGATTAGTTGCGAGGGTGCCTGAGGGTGTATTCCTCTTTGGTGAGCGCTGACACGACCATCCGATCCCCGTGGCGGATTTTCGGTCTGGTGGCGGGGTCGGTGGCGTTGGCGACACTCAACTTCTCGATGATCTTCGTCGCCTTCGGCGAGATTTCCGAGTCGTTCGACGCCAGCGACAGCACCATCTCCTGGGCCCTCACCGGATTCGCCATCACCACCGCCGCAGTCATGGTGCCGGGCGGGTGGCTCGCCGACCGATTCGGCAGAACCCGGATCTTCCTGATCGGTTTCGCGTTGTTCCTCGCAGGGAGTGCAGGGGTGGCGGTCGCGCCCACGGTCGAGATTCTGATCGCGGCCCGGGTCCTGCAGGCGGTGGGGTTGGCCATCGAGGCGCCCGCCTCGTTCGCGCTGGTGCTCGATGCCTTCCCCAAACGGATGCGTTCAACCGCGGTCGGTGCCATGGGTGCCGCCGGAGGGGTCGCCGCAGCATTGGGACCCCTTGTGGGTGGAGCCCTGGTCGAGACGCTGGGCTGGCGTTGGGCGTTCTTCTGCAACGTGCCCGTCGGCATTGTGGTTATGGCACTGGTCGGACCGCGCCTGCCCGCCAACCGCGTGCATCTGGCGCGCAAGGCCCCCGACCTGTTCGGGGTGGCGTTGTTGATGTTCGGTGTCGGTTCTCTGGCTCTGGGAATCGTCCAGAGCGACGACTGGGGGTTCGGTGACACGCGGACCGTCGCTGCCCTGATCGCAGCTGTGCTCCTGTTGGCGGGCCTGGTGATGCGATCCCGTGTCCACCCCGAGCCGATCCTGTATGTGCCGCTGTTCGCCAACCACGACTTCCGTGTGGGTAGCGCCCTGTCGTTCTTCCTGGCCGGCAACTTCATGGGGTCGTTCCTCGCGTTCGTGACGTTCCTGCACGAAGGCTGGGGCCTGTCGCTGTTCAAAGCGGGACTGGCCGTCGGTCTGATCCCGGCTGTAGGCGGGCCCATGTCTGTGGTCGCCGGTCGCCTCGCCGACCGCTTCGGGCATCGAACGGTGATCCTGCCGGGGTCGCTGCTGATGGCGACCGGCGGGCTCTGGATGTGGTTCGCTGCAGGCTCGCAGTCGCAAATCTGGTCTCTTTGGGTTCCGGTGGTTGTGGTTTACGGAATCGGCGTCGGCCTCGGGCACGCAGCCTGTCAAGCTGCTGCGCTGTCCACGGTCAGCGAGGATCGACTGGGAATCGGCGGTGCCATGAACCGGATCTTCATGGAGATCGGCGGGACCATCAGCATCGCCGTCGTGATCGCCCTTTTCGTGCGCTTTGACGACCCGGTCGACGGCCTTCGGGCTTCGATGCTCCTGCTGGTGATCGTCAGCGCAATCTCTGTCCCCATCGCCGCATCCCTCCGCAACCGCGGCCACGCCTAGCCGCTCAGCTCGCCACCAACACCGCCGCAGAAAAGCACACCGAACCAAACCGCCGTCAACCCCTTGACCTAGGGTAGGGCGACCCGTCGATTTGCTGAGCAGTCAGGGTGTAACGATGTCCTCCCAAGCCCTTTCCCAATTGGGCGAACTTACGCAAGCGTACCAACGGCGCACGCTGGCAGACCTTCTTGAATGCTTGAACTCACACTTCGATATTGAGTGGAAGGAGATCGCGAAGGTGTCTGGAACCAGTCGTCAAGCCGTGACCAAGTGGCGGAAGGGACAGGCATCACCCGACAGTCGTCGCTTCCGCACGCTCTGCATGCTTGCAGCGATTGCCGACCTGATCCAGGGCCGCGGAGGCGAACCGGCGCTCTGGTTGAAGACACGTCTGCAAGTCGCCGACGACCGCGACTCCCGTATTTCGATTTCGGATGTGTTGTCGACCGGCAACTTCCGACTCGCACTCGAGCATTTTGATCGCAACATTTCCGACCTGGAACTCTTGCGAGAGGTTTTCCCTCGCTACAGCACCGAGGCGCCCGGCCTCGCGACCATCGAGCTAAGCGACGGCGTATTCGTCGTCTGTCTAGAAGAAATCGGTCTCGTCGCAGCCGGAGAGGAGATGGAAGAGGTCCAAGAGGACTTGCTATTCCAAGTGCGCGACTACATCAACGACTGGCACGACTTTCTATCCGAACGGGAACCACACACCGGCAACAGGCGGATCGTCCACGAATTGGAGCAAGCCGACGGTGGTTCGTCACTCCCGGAACTGCTCTTAGGGCGGTGACCGGCGACTACTGTGCGGTTGCCACGCCAACACTCAGGTGAGTGTTTCATGTAGTGTCATACCCTGTTGTTAGGTTGTGGTCATGTTCGATTCGATGATCCAACAGGCCCGAACAGTGGCTGTTCCTGGGCTCTCGCGTGGCGAGTTGGAAGGGCTGGTGGCGGGTGCCGGGCGGGTTGTGGCGGCGATGAACGCGTTGCAGACACGGTGCGCGACTGAAATTGAGGGGCTCGATGATGGCGGGGTGAGTTCCAAGGTGGTGTTGCGTGAGGCGGGGCGCATGTCGACCCGTTCGGCCAACAAGGTCGCCAAGACTGCTGCTGGGCTTGTGGAGATGCCCAAGCTCGCGGAGTCGTTGGCCAGCGGCGCGATCACTGCTGAGCATGCTGAGGTGGCTGTGGGGGCGGCGGCGAAGACTTCGCCTCAACAAGTCGAGGATCAACTGTCGGGTCTTGCTGAGGAGTCTTCTGTTGATGCGTTCGCTGAGCTGTCGCGGCGTTGGGTGAACCGCAACCAACCCGACGACGGCGCCGAACTGTACGAACAGCAGCGCAACAACCGGTCGTTCAAGCACTGGGTCAACGAAGAGGGCATGGGGGTGCTGCTCGCTGAGCTGGATCCGGTCAGCTATCAGCAGGTGCGCAAAGCAATCGATGTCGAATATGACCGCCTGTGGCGCGGCGACGGAGGCCGCGACGGCTCCCCTGATGATGTACGTACACCTCAACAGCGCATGGCTGATGCGTTCGTGGCGCTGCTGACCGACACGACCCGCCGCGGGCCTGGCAGCACTAGGCACCAACTCATCGCGGTGGCCGATGTTGAACGCCTACGCGGCGATGACCCCAAAGGTGTGGCTGAGATAGTCGGTGGCGAAGCCTTGCCGCAGACCGTGCTGGAACGGCTCATGTGCACCGCCGCCATTACAGGGGTCGTCTTCGACGGTGAAGGCCAACCGCTGTGGGTGGGACGCACCCACCGCCACGCCACCGAAGCCCAAATCAAAGCCATCATCGCCCGAGACCGGCACTGCCGAGGCAAAGGCTGCACCGCAGGACCCGAACGCTGCGAAATACATCACATCAAGCCCTGGGAACAAGGCGGACGCACAGACATCGACAAAATGTGCTTGGCCTGCCCGCTGTGTCACCACAACATCCACGACCGCGGCTACATCGTCACCAAAACCAAAACCGGATACCAAATCATCAACCCCAACAACCCACCCAACGGACCATGAACACAAACCACCAGGCCACAGGTCCCGGGCCGACTGGTGCCTCGGCGGCCTCCCCACCTCGGGAACCACCCCCGCCTTGTCCACCTGACCAGCCAACGGGGGGAAGCGCCACTTCACAACACCGAGACGCAGACCGAACCCGATAAACCAGGCAACCCACCACGCACCAGGCCAAACGTGGCGCCCGGAGCGATAGCTGCCCAACTCGCGCATCGCTGGTTGGTCGCAACCACCTTTGTGTTGACGGGTAATCGTCGATCGGTTGGCTGTCACACGCTGACCCTATGGTGAACCCGAGTCGGGCCGACAGGATCGCCAAATCCTGACCAGGTAGGAGAGAAGTGAACGAATACCGGCGTAACGTGCAACCGATGCTTGGAGCCCGGCGATGATTGCCTGCGGACACTGTGGCGGAAGGCATGCAACCGTCAAAGAGGTGCGGACCTGCTCGCTCGAAAACGAGCCCATCGACACTGACTCAGGATCGGCTCCACCGAGACTGACCGAACTATCCGCGGACCGGCCGGAGACTCCGAACTTCTCCGCGGACCGGCCAAAATCTCCGAACTTCTCCGCGGGCCGGCCGGAGACTCCGAACGGGTGTCGTTCGGTGGTGCTGGATCCAGACTGGCAGCGCTTGGCGGGGCCCGAGGCTCTGGGACGCAACCTGGTGGTCAATCCGGGGCAGGACGCTCCCGAACCATGGGCGGAGTGTGAGCGCATCGTTGTAGACGGGCAACCGAGCGCTCTCAGCCGTCTTCGAGAGCTCCGCAGGGCACGAACCCGAGCAGTGATCGAGTTGGAAATCGACGTCGGTGACGAACCACCTGTGCTCGATGTCTCCTACTGGCACCTGTCACCCAACACCGAACTGGAAGGCGAAGCATTGCAGCATCTGGTGTTCGACCACGCAGTCGATGCCCGGGTACCCGATCAGCCGACGATCCGTGCGGTTTCGCTAGCAGTCAGCACAGGGGCCAAACCTCTGACCCAAGGCCCGGGAGACGTCGAAACCAACCAAGGGCCGGCCTGGTGCGACGGAGGGCCGTTGGAATGGTTCGACGACAGCGACCTCGGAGCGCCGGTGATACCGGCAGTTCATCTCGACGTCGGTTCGGTGGCAACCATCCGCAACATCGCGCCGAGTGCCGACCTCGCCGACGACCAGCTCCGCGCGGTCGCGCACGGAGGTGGAGGTGCCAGAATCATCGCTCCCGCAGGATCGGGAAAGACCCGGGTGCTCACAGAACGGGCCCGACACCTGGTACGGGACCGCGGCATAGACCCGGCAAGCGTCTGCCTCGTTGCCTACAACGTGCGTGCCCGCGAGGAAATGCAGGAGCGCACCCGAGACCTGGTGGGCCTGGAAATCCGCACTCTCAACAGCCTGGCTCTGGCGATTCTGCGCGGATCAGGTCCGTTCCGCACGCCGGTCGACCGCAATGGAACCCGGGTGATCGACGAACACGAAGTGCGGCAGATGCTCAACAGTTTCGTTACCGGGCGACGTGTGGCCATGGCCGACCCGTTTGCCGTCTGGATCGAGGCTCTCACCGCCACACGCTTGGGGCTGCGTTCACCGACTGCGGTTGAACAGGAGTTCGGAGGCGATGTCCGCGGCTTCGCGGATGCGGTGCCTGAGTACCGCGCTCGCCTCGAGGAGGCCGGGGCCGTTGACTTCGACGAGCAGATCCTGGGAGCAATTGAGGTGTTGTGCACTGATCCCGAAGCGAGGGCGGCCGCTAGACGCGCCTGCGGGGTGCTGCTCGTGGACGAGTTCCAAGATCTGACACCTGCCCACATCCTGCTGATCCGCCTGCTTGCCGGTCCGGCCGCGAACGTCTTTGGAGTGGGTGACGACGACCAGACCATCTACGGCTACGCCGGGGCCTCGCCCTCCTGGCTGATCGACTTCTCCGACCTGTTTCCGGGCGCGGCAACACATGACCTGCAAGTCAACTATCGCTGCGGGCCGAGCCTGGTCGAAGCCGCAGCCACGCTGCTCACGCACAACCGACGTCGTGTCGACAAGACCATCAGAGCACGCCCCGGGAGAGCCGCGCTCGATAACGAGATCGAGGTCTTGGTCAGCGACGACCCGCTGGAAGCAACCATCAACCGTGTGTCGGAACTGCTCGGCAACAACGTGCCACCAACCGACATCGCAGTGCTGGCACGGGTGAACGCGACTCTGCTGGGCCCGATGATCCTTCTCGAAGAGGACGGAATCCCCACCAACCGCCCGGTCGGGACCGGTTTCATGGAAAGAACCGGGGTCGCGGGAGCGCTGTCCTGGTTGCGCCTCGCGGTTGCCCCCGAGAACTCCCTTCCAGGCGACGCACTCGAGACCGCCGTGCGCAGACCACCGAGAGGGTTGAGTCGGCGCCTGGCAGGTTGGGTCGGCGAACAGCGAAGCCCGAGCCGCCTCCTGGCACTGGCGGAGCGGCTCAACCAGGAACGCGACCAGATCAAGATTGCTGAGTTCGCAGCCCAACTCAAAGCGCTTCGTCGCCTCGCCGACCGCAACGCCGACACGGTGAGGCTCCTCGAAGCGATCCGCGACGATATCGGGCTCGGTCGAGCGCTCGACAATCGTCTCGACGCCAGCCGACGGTCCGTCGACCGCTCGACCCACGGCGACGACCTGGCCGCCCTGCTGGCGGTCGCCGAGCGCTGCACTGATCCCGCCGAGTTCTCCACCTGGCTGGCGCAGCGGCTCAGCCCAACCATCTCCGAACATGCCCGGTCAACCAACACGGGGGCGACCCGGTCAACCAACACCGACCAGGCCCGGTCGATCAGCGCAGGGCTACCCCGCATAACGCTGAGCACGATCCACCGGGTGAAGGGTCGCGAGTGGCCTCATGTGATCGTCCACGACGCCGGCGAGGGATTGATGCCGCACCGGCTCTCGGCCGACATCGAAGAGGAACGACGGGTGTTCCATGTGGCGATCACCCGTGCGAGCGAGACCGTGGCAATATCCGCAGGTCGCCCGCCGTCGAGGTTCGTTGCCGAGATGCGTACACCGGCTCAGCCCGCGCCCGTCCGCCCGGCCGCCGGTGAGAACCTGAACACCGAACCAACCCACAGACAACCACTGCGTCACGGCCCGGTTGCGACCCGCAACCCCGCACAGCCCGCGCCCGAACGCCCGGCTCCCGCGTCAAGCAAGACCGAACCAACCCACAGACCGCCACGGCACCAAACCCCGGATGCGAACAACAACACCGAACCTGCCCGCACACCGCCACGGCGCCGCGGTCCGATCGACCCGCCCGAAGCGTCCACCCTCGACGAAGTGCGCCTGCGTGAGCAGTTGAAGACCTGGCGCTCGGCCGCAGCCAGAACAGCCGGGGTGCCCGCATATGTGGTGTTCAACGACGCCGCGCTCTACGAAATCGCGGCTCGACGCCCCGAAAACGACGACGACCTGCTGTCGATCAGCGGAATAGGCCCCGTCAAACTCGAAAGATACGGCGAAGACATCCTCGCCATCGTGGCCGGAAACGACGACAACTAGCGGGTCGCCACGATCGGGTCACGATCGGGCACCATGAGCGCGTTGTCGATGTCGTAGGTCTAGTACCGGACAACATCTCCAACCGAGTACTTTCACGGTCCCAGCGAACCCGCAATCATTCCCGGCAGACGCAACTCACCGGTGGCGTCGACCGCAGCGAGCAGCGCATCGGGTGTGAGGTCCGGGCCAGCAGATTCGGCCGCTGTGACCGAACATGTGTTTGGTAGTAGAGTAGGGTCGTGAGCGACCGAGCCACGATCCTTCATGCGGATCTTGATGCCTTCTACGCATCAGTTGAACAGCGTGACGACCCCAAACTGCGAAACCAACCCGTAATCGTCGGCGAAGGCGTGGTGTTGGCCTGCAGCTACGAAGCCAAGCGCTGCGGAGTCCGCTCCGGCATGGGTGGGGGCACAGCACGCTCTCTGTGTCCCCAGGCAATCACCGTTCCAGCCCGCATGAGCGCCTACGCCGAAGCCTCCACAGCCGTCTTCGACCAGTTCCACGAGTTCACGCCGTTCGTCGAACCGCTGTCGGTCGACGAAGCCTTCCTGGAGGTCGCAGGTGCAGAACATATTTTCGGACCCGCCGCGCAAATCGCCCAGAAACTGAAAGCTCGGGTGCTCGACAAAGTCGGACTCACACTCTCGGTCGGAGTCGCTGGAACCAAATTTCTCGCCAAAGTCGCCAGCGCTCAGGCAAAACCCAACGGAATCATCGTGGTCGAAGCAGGCACAGAACTCGCTTTCCTGCACCCGCTGCCCATCGAGGTGCTCTGGGGAGTCGGACGGGTCACGCCACCAAACTCCACGACCACGGCATAGACACGGTCGGAGACCTTGCCTCGTCGGGCCGCGAGGAACTCAAGAGCTACCTCGGCAACCACACCAGCGGCCACCTCCTGGCACTCGCCAACAACCAGGACCCGCGGGCCATCGACACCGACCGCCGCGACCGATCGATGGGCGCCCAACGGGCACTGGGCCAGAAGGTCCGCCACCGTGAGGAACTGCGGCGGGAAATGCTGGCCCTCGCCGAGAAGGTGGCTGCACGCCTGCGGAAAGCGCAGCGCGTCACCCGCACCGTCACCGTGCGCTACCGGACATCAGAAATGCGCCACGAGACCCGCTCCCGCACCCTCGCCGAAGCCACCCAGCAGACCGACATACTGACCGCGGTCGCCGACGAACTTCTGCTCGACCTGCTCGACGGTCCCCACGGTCCGGGCAGCAGACTCGGTCGTGTCGGTTGCACACTCATCGGCGTGACCTACTCGTCGCTCGGTTCACCCGACGCGATCCAAATGGCGCTCCCGTTCGCGGACGCCGGCAGACCCACCGATGAACTCGACGCCATGATCGACAGCATCCGGTCGCGCTGGGGCAAAAAGGCCGTAGCCCGAGCATCGCTGCTCGACCACGAACCCGAGGTTGCTGCCCTGGTTCGCCCCACCGCCCTCGATTCACCCAAGGCTCCCGAATTGGACGTATCCGAACAATCAGAAGCATCGCAGCCCCCACGCGTGGGACAATGACCCGGTGATCCAGCCCCTCCCCGAGCGTCAGCCGAACCGCGGCGTGTTCTGCAACCGCACCCTCAACCTCCGCGGCGTGCGAGCGATCGGCTACGACATGGACTACACCCTCATCCACTACTTCGTACACGAGTGGGAGCGGGCCGCTTTCGATCACGGCCGCGCGTACCTCGAAGGGCTCGGCTGGCCTGTCGACGACCTGGAGTTCGACCCCGCAGCATTCACGCTCGGCCTCACCTTCGACCTCGAACTCGGCAACATCGTCAAGGCGACCCGCTTCGGCTACGTGGTGCGCGCCCAGCACGGCAAATCGATGCTGCCGTTCAATGAGTTGCGACGAACCTACGCAGCGACGGTCATCGACCTCTCAGACCAACGGTTCAAGTTCATGAACACGCTCTTCGAATTGAGTAGAGCCTCGCTTTGGTGCCAGCTGGTCGACCGCCACGACCGCTCACCTCTACCCGGGATCAAGACCTACCGCCAGCTCTACCGGACGATCGACGCCGCCCTGGTCGACGCACACAACAACGGGTCGCTCAAAGCGGCCATCGTCTCTGACCCGAAGCGCTTCGTCGACCTCGACCCCGAGACTGTGCCAACGCTCATGGACCAACGCCTCGCCGGCAAGGAGTTGATCCTCATCACCAACTCCGACTGGACGTACAGCCAGCAGATGATGAACTGGTGCTTCGACCGCTTCATGCCGGACGGCCAGACCTGGCGAGATCTGTTCGACCTGATAATCGTGGCCGCGAACAAACCCCGCTTCTTCTCCGACGTCGGGCCCATATATGAGGTGGTCGATCCCGAACGTGGGCTCCTCGAACCATACCGCGGCGAGATCAAGTCCGGTGCTGTCTATCACGGCGGCAACGCTCGACTCGTCGAGGACGCCCTGGGCCATGAGGGCTCACAGTTCCTCTACGTCGGCGACCATCTCTTCGGCGACGTCTACGTCACCAAAGACGTGCTGCGGTGGCGCACCGCGCTGATCGTGCGTGAACTCGAGGACGAGATCTCAACGAGCACCACCGCAGCCGACACGAGCTTCGAGCTCTCCGAGTTGATGGACCAGAAGGGTGAGTTGGAGCTAACGCAGTCCCGCCTGCGGATGCAACGACGCCACCTCGCGGTCGACGAACAGCCCACAGGCGAGATCAACGCCGCGATTGGCCGGACTACTGCCGAGTTGGCCGCGCTCGACGAACGGATCGCGCCGTTGGCAAGAGCAACGAGCGAGCAGGGGAACAAGCATTGGGGTCCGCTGATGAGAGCGGGGGTCGACAAGAGCCTCTTCGCCCGCCAAGTCGAGAAGCACGCCGACGTCTACACCAGCCGTGTCTCCAACTTCCGCGCCGAGACACCCTACGGCTACCTGCGCGCCACCCGCGTCCTGCTCCCGCACGAAACCCCCTGAGCAGAGGCCCGCCGACTCCAGATACCCAGCCCCCGAAGGAGCAACCGTACGCACGGGTGGGAATCGTCCGATTTCGGGCAGACTCGTCGAGATGTTGTCTCGACTCGGACGTTGGTGCTTCCATAACCGCCGGAAGGTTCTCGGGCTGTGGATAGTGGGGCTGGCCGGACTGTTCGCCGCAGCGATAACGATCGGCGGGGGCTTCACCGCCGAACAGACCCTGCCGGGCTCCGAGACCGAAGCCGGATACGATGCGCTCGACGAACACTTCGAGAGCTTCGGCGGGGCAGGAAGCGGACTCACCGGAACCATCGTGTTCGCCGCCGAACAGGGTGTAGACGACCCCAAAGTGGTCGCGGCCATGGAGCGCATGTTCAACGAGGCCGACACAATCGACGGTGTCCAGGTCCGCTCGCCCTACGAGTCGGGCCGCTTCGGCGGTGGAGGAATCTCACCCGACCAAAAGATCGCCTACGCAGGCATCCAACTCGGCAGCGAGGTCGATCAGGAGAGCGCCGGCGGTATCGGCGAAGAGATCGGAGACCTGATCCCCGCCTTGGACGGCCTTCAAGTCGAGATTGGCGGTGCCGTTCTGGCGGGTGTCGAACCCCCGCAGTCTGAACTGATCGGTGTCGCCTTCGCCATCTTCATCCTCATCCTGGCCACAGGTTCGGTGCTGGGCATGGGACTGCCCATCGGGGTGGCACTGTTCGGCGTTGGGGGCGGGCTGTCCGCGACGGTGCTCACCTCCAACCTCTCGGGAGGCCCGGAGTTCTCCACCATCCTCGCCACCATGATCGGGCTTGGAGTCGGGATCGACTACACCCTCTTCCTGGTGACCCGATACCGGGAACTGCTGCGAGAAGGAGTTGACCCGACCGAAGCCGCAGTGCGAGCGATGAGCACGGCGGGGCGTGCTGTGCTGTTCGCGGGGATCACCGTGGTGGTGTCGTTACTGGGTCTGATCGCTATCGGGCTTCCGTTCGTCACTGGGATAGGCGTCGCCACGTCAGTCACGGTTCTGGTTACGCTCATCTCGTCGCTGACCCTGATGCCCGCTCTGGTCGGCTTCGCGGGGGACCGCCTCGAGGTGACCCGGAGACGGGGGATCATCGCGGCCGGTCTCGTCGCCGTGGCCCTCTTCGGTATCGGTTTCGGAATCGACCCGTTGATATTCTGCATCCCGTTGGCGATCGTCGTGTTGATCGCCGGTTTCTTCGTTCCTGCACTCCGCCGACCCCTCAAGCAGCGCACAGTCAAGCCACTTCGAGAGACCATGTCATACCGCTGGAGCCGTTTCGTGCAGTCCCGCCCACGGACCATCGCCGTGGCGGGCACCGCAGTACTGCTGCTCATCTCCGCACCGCTGCTGGACATTCGCCTCGGTTTCTCCGACGAGAGCAACTTCAGCGAGCAGACCACCACACGACGCGCCTACGACCTGCTCGCGGACGGTTTCGGCCCCGGTTTCAACGGACCGTTCCTGATCACCGCGGTCATCAACAGCGAAGACGACACCCGAAGCATCGATGACCTCGTCTCGGCAATACGCAGCGACCCCGGTATCGCAGCGGTGCCTCAGGTGGTTCCAAACAACCCCGAGAGCCCCGACGCGGTCCTGATTCGCGCAATTCCGCACACCGCACCTCAAGACCAGGCGACCGACCACCTAGTCGAGCGCCTCCGAGACGTGGTCATTCCAAATGTTGTGGAAGGCACCACGCTGGAGGTGGCCCTAACCGGAGAGACTGCCGCGGGGATCGACTTCTCGGATTATCTCAGCGGCCGAATGCCGATCTTCTTCGCGGCTGTGCTGTTTTTTTCGTTCATCCTGCTGATGGCCGTCTTCCGCTCACTGTTGGTGCCGATAAAGGCTGTGGTCATGAATCTGCTGTCGATTGGCGCCGCCTACGGGATTGTCGTGGCCGTGTTCCAATGGGGCTGGTTGAGCGACATCACCAGAGCCGATCCCGGGCCGATCGAGCCGTTCATTCCGATGATGATGTTCGCCATCGTCTTCGGTCTGTCGATGGACTACGAAGTGTTCCTGCTGAGCCGGATACGCGAGGAGTATCTACGCACCGGCGACCCTGTCACCTCGGTCAGCGACGGCTTGGCGGCTACGGCACGGGTCATCACCGCGGCAGCTGCGATCATGGCGTTCGTCTTCGGCAGCTTCATGCTGGAGGACCTGCGCGTGGCCGCAGTGTTCGGCTTGGGTCTCGCCTCGGCCATCGTGGTGGACGCAACTCTGGTCCGGATGTTGCTGGTGCCTGCCACCATGGAGCTGCTGGGGTCGAGGAACTGGTGGATGCCATCTTGGCTCGACCGGATAGTTCCACGACTGGAGATCGAGGGACCATCGACATCGCGAGGTCCAACCACATGAGACGAATCACATGGGCAGAACCTGGAGGAGCAGAGCCTCGATGAGCCGGAGCCGTGCGTTCAGTCTGTCGAATGTTCCAGGGCTGTTTGCCGTGGCGCCGATTGCCGTGGCCCTGATTGTTGTGGCGCTGGGCGCTGCTTCCTGTGGGCGTTCTGATGACCCCCTGCCCGAAGCTTCGCCAAAGCAGGCCAGTGGCGTCACCACCACGACCGCCGAGCCGGCTGATACCGGCGACTCCGGCGAGACCGGGCCGTCTCCCGGCCAGGACGCGACGACCACAGCGGCACCCGATACTGTCGACAGCCCGTTCGGCGGTGCCCCGGACTCGCCCGATGGGCCTCTCGACCCCGCCCTGGAAGCGGACCTCACGACGCTGTTCGATTCGATGCCGAGACCGGACCTCGACGCTATTGATCGGATCGGCGAGTCTGGTGACGCCCGAGCAGCCTGGCTGCTCACCGACCTGGTCCGCTTCGTCCGCATCGGGGATGTGCTTGATCGGACAGGCAGCGCTTGGGAGTCGCTCACCGGCGTGACGGTCCCAGCCGACGAATCGCTGTGGGGCTTCACCACCAACCACATGATCGCCTGGGACGTGCCCGCACCACCGGGCTACATCAACTGGAAACGTCAACTCTTCGAGTTTGTCGACCCTCGTTGGGCGCCATTCTTCGACGACCCTGACGCCACCGTCGACTGGCGTTGGGTCTCGTGGGGAGGGGTCTTTCTCGACGACCGGCCGATCGGCCAGACCGACTTCGGCTGTCCCCAGGGTTGCATCCCCGCACTCAACGACCCGCCGCTCACCTCCGCGGCCGAAGGTTCCTGGTATCCGGACAACTCGATCGTGTTCGGTGTGGTCGTCGGCGACGAGGCGGTTGCGTTCCCGAAGAACATGATGGAGATCCACGAGATGGTCAACATCACCATCGGCGGGCGACGCTTGGGAATCCCCTACTGCACGCTCTGCGGGTCGGCCCAGGCCTACTTCACCGATGACGTGGCACCCGGGATCGAACTCGACGGCTACGACACCTACGAGCTGCGGACTTCGGGACTGCTGAGCAGGTCCAACAAGGTGATGTTCGAGTTGCACACGATGTCGGTCATCGACACCTTCACCGGTGAAGCGGCCAGCGGACCGCTGCGAGAAGCCGGCGTCGTTCTGCCTCAGACCAGCGTGCGCACCAGCACCTGGGGAGACTGGAAGGCAGCCCACCCCGGCACCCGCATCATCGCCGAAGACGGCGGCATCGGACGCCCCTATCCGAACGATCCGCTGCGAGGCCGCGACGACGACGGGCCGATCTTCCCGATCGGGGACGTCGACCCGAGGCTCGAAGTGCAGGAACCAGTGGTCGGCGTCGTCGCCGATGACGGCACACCGGTCGCGTTCCCAGTGGCTGTCATCGAGCCCCTGACCGTCGACGGCGCCTCGATCACTCTCGGCGGAGTTACCGTCACCAGCGACGGTGCCGGTTTCACCGCCATATCAGAGAGTTCCGGCGACCCCCTGGCCGCACATCAAGCCTTCTGGTTCGCCTGGAGCCAGTTCCACACCGACACCCTCCTGTTCACAGGCTGACGCACTGCGGCCCGCTCTTGTCCCGCTTCCCGAACCGACTGGTACGGGGGTATCTTTGGCTGATCGCTTGGCCTCGTCAGGAGGATTCATGGAAGTACCGCTCACAATCGCAGACCATCTGCGCCGGGCGTCGCTCGTCTACGGAGACCGGATCGGGGTCATCGACGAACCAGACCAGGTGGCGCCATCGCTCGGCGAGTTGACATACCGGCGCTTCGAGCAGCTCGCCTCCGGGCTGGCTGCGGGCCTCGACCATCTCGGGGTCGGTCTCGGTGCCCGGGTCGCGATGGTCTCGCACAACGCCGCCCGAGTGCTCGTTCACCTCTTCGGCACCAGCGCATTCGGTCGGGTCGCGGTGCCCATCAACTTCCGTTTGAGTCGGGCCGAGGTCGCCTACATCGTTGAGCACTGCGGGGCCGAGGTCCTGATCATCGACCCGGAACTCGAGTCGACCCTCGGAGACATCCCCGTCAAGCACCGCTTCATCGCTGGAGAGGAAAGCGATTCGCTGTACCGGGTCGGCAGCGAGCCGGTCGCCTGGACCCCCGACGAGTCGGCCACCGCGTCGATCAACTACACCAGCGGCACAACCGCTCGACCCAAGGGCGTGGAGATGACCCACCGAAACCTGTGGATCAACGCAGCCACCTTCGGCTGGCACACAGGGGTCAGCGACCGTGACGTCTACCTGCACACGCTGCCGATGTTCCACTGCAACGGCTGGGGGATGCCCTACGTCATGACCGCCATGGGGGTGCCCCATGTGGTGCTGCGCAAGGTCGACGGAGCGGAGATACTGCGGCGGGTCGAGCAGCACGGCGTCACCATCATGTGCGGCGCCCCCGCGGTGGTCGCCGCGATCCTCGACGCCGCCGCCGAATGGGACGGCGAGATCCCCGGCCGGGGACAGGTCCGCATCGTCGTAGCGGGCGCCCCCCCTCCCACCAAGACCATCGAACGGGTCGAGACCGAACTGGGCTGGGAGTTCATCCAGATCTACGGCCTCACCGAGACGGCGCCTCTGCTGACCATCAACCGCAATCGGGCCGAATGGGACGACCTCACCCCGGCCGAGCGGGCATCGAAACTCTCACGGCAGGGCAATGCCGCTCTCGGTGTCACCATGGCGCTGGCCGACGACGGCGAGGTGCTGGCGCGTGGCAACGTCATCCTCAAGTCGTACTGGGACAATCCCGAGGCCACCGCGGATGCGCTGGTCGACGGCTGGTTCCACACCGGCGACGGGGGTGTCATCGACGAAGACAACTACGTGACGCTCCAGGACCGCAAGAAGGACGTGATCATCTCGGGCGGCGAGAACGTGTCGTCCATCGAGGTCGAGGACTGCCTCTTCTCGCACCCCGACGTAACCGAAGTAGCGGTCATCGGGGTACCCCACGACAAATGGGGCGAGACGGTGAAGGCCCTCGTGGTGCTGGCCCCCGACTCCACCGTCACCGACCAGGACCTGATCGACCATTGCCGGGAGCGGATCGCCCACTACAAATGCCCCACCAGCGTCGAGCTGCGTGACGAACTGGCCCGCACCGCTACCGGCAAGCTGCAGAAGTTCAAGCTGCGAGCCCCCTACTGGGCCGACCAGGAACGTCAAATCAATTGATCTGAACGGACTGTCCGGTGTCGTCATCGATACCCGTCTGCACTGCATCAAACACAGATCGGAAGTCTCTCGACCGCCGCAGATGCGACTCCGCGTTCCGGACCCACTCCGGAGTCTCGCCGGCATCGTCGGGTTCTCCGCAGCCGATCAGGTTGGCCGCCGCGTCGAGCCCACCCTCGATCGAACTATAGGACTGCGGCGCCGGGTCGCTGCCCGTGACGTCGCCGCCGATCGACCATGCCGTCGACGCTGAGACGGCCAAGCCCGCGGTGGCGCGGACGTCGCCCTCCCATTCTTCGGGGAGCACGATGTCCAAGGCTCCGCAAGCAGCGATCGACGCCACATCTGTAGCGGCGGCAGACACAGCCTTCAGCCTCGCCGCGCCGCTCGTGGCGCCTACAGACTGGATCACTGTCGGCATTCCCGCAACAGTGAATCCGACCACCGCTCCGTTGCGGACGTTGCGGACCACACCGTCGAAAGCGTCGTGGGCGTCACCCGTAAGGTTGATTGTCAACGCGGTGCCTCCCGCAGCTGCCGCTCCCGCCGCAGCACCGGCAGCCAACACCAGGGGCGTAGCCGTGCCGGCACTCAGGACGATCACCGCGCCTCCCGCCAAGACTGCCGCTCCGATGGCCAACTCGTCACGGTGCTCCTCGAACCAGGTCCGGTCGAACCAACCCGCTTCGAGCGCCGCGTCGGCCGCCACGAGCACTTCATCGGGTAGGTGCGGGTTGTCCTCGATGAAACGCCGGAAATCAGCACGCGAGTAGAAACCGTCTACCTCCCCGGCACCGTCCGCAGCAACATCTATCTCATCTCGATACTCCTTGAGGACCGAATGGATCTGGCTCTTCGCCATGAACATCTCAAGGTCGTCGAGAGACACCACTCCGTCGCCGGGAACTCGGCTGCCGAACACATCACCAGAAAGGAGTTGCTCGTTGCCTGCGGCAGTGTCGAGCCGGTTCCACAGATCAGGGTTGTCGAGAAGCGCCTGGGCGGCAACCACCGTCGGGGCGGCGAACTTCCACGGGTGCTCGACCACGTAGCGGAGATCACCGGCACTGACCTTGCCGTCGGCCCTGCCACCCGATGGATTGTCGAGTTCACCCAAACTCTCACGAAAGCCGCGCAGCGCCAGCAGTTCCGACACAGACACCCCCAGGGCACGACTGCTCGCGATCCAGCCGACAGCGTCCACCAGGTCCACATCGTGATCAACCACGGCCTCTACCACGTCTTCAATGTCGATACCGAGACTCATCGCCAGGGTCACTCCGACCACCGCCTCCTCGCCGACGAATCCGTTGGCCCTCAACACCGCCAACTGATAGTCGAGGTCGTGGACGTACTCTTCAGCCTCGGCAAGCGACCCTCCGTTCTCGGCAACCACCTCAGCGACACGCAGGTCGAACACACGCTGCTCGGCAATGCCGACGGCGTTGGCGAAGTCGAGCCCACCGTCAAGCAACTCGATGACCATCTGCGTCGCTGCCTCGTCGCCGTCAAGAAAAGCACTGATCCGCTCACGCCGGTTACGCACCAGAAAGTCAAGCTGAGCAGCGCTGTCGGTGACCTTCCATTCGGAGACACCACGCGACAACTCGTTGATCCGCTCGATATCGGCCCAGAGCGAGTCGATCTGGTCCAGCCGGGACTTCAAGTCCACTGCCAACCGGTCGAGCCCGTCGTGGGCTCGTCGCAGGGACAACGACGGATCGCTGCTGGACCCCCCAAGGATCAGGTTGGCCTGATCGATGAGGCCACCGATTGTGACACGGTCCCACATCAACTCTTCGGTTGTCGCCGACATGACTGTCCACAGGAAGTACGCCCCTGGGCGATCCATGATGATTACATCTTCAGAGTTCATTGAATGATATGAAACATCATTATTTGTGGATTTGCAACCAGATGTTCAGACGCAACGATCCGCTACTGGCCGGAACGACGGATCGAAGGGAACGCGTCGGTGCCGATCTGGTAGATCAGAATCGGTTCGGGCAGGTCCCGCAAGTAATGGTGGCCCAACGAGAGCATCTCCTGGTCAACCACCTCGGCCACCTCGCTCGAAAGGAGAATCTGGCCTCCGGCGGCGCAGGCTTCGAGCCGACCCGTTCTATTGGGGACGGTTCCGAAATAATCGTTGCCACGAAGCGTGGCGTTGCCCCGATGGAGTCCCATGCGCACACGCAAGGAGGGTCCTGTCCGCCAGTCTGTGCGGGCGAGTTCGTTCTGAATGCAAACAGCAGCGTCAACGGCCACTTGGGCGTCTTGGAAAGCCGCGCGAAAATGATCACCGGCCCACCCGAAGATGTGTCCGCCAGAAGTTTCGACGACACGGCGGATCAACGTGTCGTGAACTTCCACGCTCTGGGCCGTCGCGGCTGCGTCTGCCTCCCAGAGGCGACTAGACCCCTCTACGTCGGTGAACAGAAAAGTAATGGTCCCGGCGGGGATCGGACCACGATTCCGGCGGGGCTGACTCCCTCTGCGTCCGGGTAATCCTCGCCTGTAGAACTCTGAGCACCATCTCACCCATCGCCTACCTTCACCCATTGCCCACCTTCACACCCGTTCACGTCATACTACGCTCATTACCGACCTCTTACCCTGTGGGTCGAACTGCCTCTCCACAGCGCTGAGTCAACGCCCTCGGGCCCGGCGAACCGCTCAGGGACCAGCCTCGCCTGCCCCACTCCGTCAACCGGTGGCCGGCGAGGTCAAACCCAAGACGACGGACGGGTCCGGAACCACGTCTCGGGCCAGCCACTGGAAGGTTCGCCAACCCACATCGGCGTAATACAGCGAAGATCTCACCTCTTTGGCGGCTTCGTCGCTGATCGGCCGAGCCCCGGGTGCCTTCAGGTGCACTTCAGCCACGCGCTCTGCGGCAACGAACAAGCCGACAGCGTCGCCAGGGGAACGGCCCCCGGTGAGAAGCCCGTGGTTGCGCAGGATGCAGACTCTCGTGTCGCCCATCGCCCGGGCTATGGCCTCGCCCCCCGCGGTGCTGGTCACTTCAAGATCCTCGCCGTGGTACATGGACTGGTCGAACACCAGGGCGCACGACTCTTGGCTTATCGCCCGGAACGGCTCAACATTCGCCGACCACGGCGTGCCGAAAGGCGTGTGGACATGAACTGCTGAGACCAAATCTGGACGAGCGTCCAAGACGGGCCAGTGAATGTGGTGGGCCGCGAAGTTCACTCCGTTGTCCGTCGGGCCGGCCACGCCCTGACCGTCCGGGCCGACCAGGGTGAGGTTGTCCATGGTGGCGTCCGCGAAACGGATACCGTAGCCAAGCACCCAGAAGTGGTCGGTCAGCTCCGGATCGCGGGCGCTGATGTGGCCGTCGCCCATCTGCCCCCAGCGCATAGCGCCGAAGATTCGGTAGCCGATGGCCACCTCCCACTTGCGCAGCAGACGCAGTTCCTCAAGGTCGGTTACCACTGGCTGCTCAGCGTCATAGGTGATATCCGGATAGCGATCGAGCGACAGCCCCATAGCAGCAGATGCTACTTCAACTGGACCAACCGCCGTCGATCGTATGGGTCTGACCGGTAACGAAAGCGCTCTCATCAGACGCCAGGTAGACGACCAGAGCGGCAATCTCCTCGGCGGTGCCGATCCTGCCCATCGGCTGTCGATCAACAAACGCACACGCTGTCAATATGATGTGCCGCTAGCCATGTACAGCCTGCGCCGATTCAATGAGCCGCGCTTCGAACGCCTCGACGCGATCATCGACAGCCTCAACAGTCACCTCACCGACTACATCCCGCTGGTTGGAAGCGCCACTCTGCCGCTGCCTGAGGTTTGCGCCATGGCCTCGCTTCCCGGATCCGCGGTGCGGGTCGAGGGACATCTACGCCAGCGCTACTTCCCGGCCTCCGAACCGGTCGACGAGGCCGAGAGCATTGTCGAAGCGGAGACTCGACGGATCTTCTCGATCGGTAACGAATACCAGATCAGCGCCCAACCACACTCCGCGACCCAGGCGAACCATGCCGTCTTTCGGAGCATCCTGGGCTCCGCGGCAGGCAGAGTCGCGGCGCTGAGCCCCCGGGACGGCGGGCACTACTCGCACAGCGCGGGCGTGCCTCCACCCCACGAGTTCGTGCCTCTGCCGATCTCTGAAGCGGGCCTGGACTACGACGAAGTGTCCGACGCGGTATGCCGAACCAGACCGACGATCATCGTCGCGGGGGGCTCCGCCTACAGCCGTGCAATCGACTTCGCCGCGCTCAAAGCGATCGCAGACCAGGTCGGCGCCCACCTGCACGCCGATCTCGCGCACTGCGCCCCGTTCGTGGCCACCGGCCTGCACCCACCGGCGTTCGGGCACGTCGATTCTGCCGCCATCGACCCGAGCAAGAACCTGCGCGGTGCCGGCGGCGGCATCCTGGTCTTCCGCAACCGGGATGAAGACGCCATGCGCGAAGCCATATTCCCGATCCTTCAGGGCTCCCCGAGCCAGCTCGGCCTGTTCGCCAAAGCGGCTTGCATGACCGCCTGGACCCACGATGCCCTCGAGCAGTACGCCAGACGGATGATCGATGTCGCCCAACTGCTCGCGGAGCAGATGACCGGCCTGCTCGGCGAGCCTCAGTACGGCGGCACCGACAGCCACCTGCTGCTGTTCGACGTCTCGGGCTGGGCTGAGAGCGGTCGAGTGGCCGAAGATCGCCTTCGGGCCGCGCGGATACTCGTCAACCGAAACCAGGTGCCGAACGACTCGAAACCCCCCTGGGAGACTTCCGGCATCCGCCTGAGCTCGACCGTGCCGACGATCCTCGGCTACGACGACGCCGACGTCGCATCTCTCGGCGAGGCGATCTGCGCAGTGCTGTCGGGCAACAGCGACCACCCCGGAGCTGTCACCGACCTCCTCGAGAGGTTCCATCGCCCCCTCAGCACCGTCATGTGAGCCCGATCCTCAATGCAAACTCGGGATCCGACGGCCTCAATAGACAACGCCTCAATAGACAATGTCGAGCGCAAACCGCAGCGCCTGGTCGAGTTCGGCTCGCCGGGCGCCACCGATCCGTCCAACCGGCTCTGGATCGAGAGCCGAGATCGGCACCGTGATTACGTTGTCGCAACTGATTACGCAGGCCTCGGGGAGACCTTCTTCGGTACCGATCTCAACTTCCGAGCGGATACCTCGGACAGTGCGCGTGATCGGCGCACATGTAACCGCTGTGAGCACAGCCGCGGCGGCATCTCTCGTCAAGACGCACACGGGCCGTCGGCCTGCGGGCGGTCCAAGATCCGTCCAGTAGATCTCGTTACGCGCTACCACGAGGGCACGGTCCGAGACGCGAGCCGAATCGCCGACTGAACCAGCGCAGGGTCCTGAGGCATGCGCCGGTACGCCTCAGCCAACTCCGCATCAGCAGCGACCATTTCCTCGGCATCAATAACCGCCCGAGCCCCCCGTCGAAGCAACTCAGACCGACTCGTGCCCAGTGCCTCGGCAATCTGGGCCAAGCGCTCGACGAGATCATCATCGAGTTGAACCAGAACCTCCCGACGAGCCATGCACATATGGTAAACCATATGCTCCCGAATATCCACCGGCGCTGTCGCCAACCGGGTAGTGCAAAGTGCTTTACAAGCCGTAGGTTTCACATCCATGACTACGAACCAGACCGCCGCAGGGGTCCCTTTTCTCCGCACCCCCGAGGACCGTTTCTCGGACCTGCCAGACTTCGCCTACGAACCCCACTACGTGACCGTCGACGGCCTGCGAATGGCTTATGTCGATGAAGGACCGGGAACTGCCGGCACGATTCTGCTGCCTCATGGCGAACCGACGTGGGGCTACCTGTACCGCCGGATGATCCCGACCCTCACCGAAGCAGGACACCGCGTGATCGTCCCCGACCTCATCGGTTTCGGCCGTTCCGACAAGCCCACACAGCGCTCGGCCTACACCTACAGCGGCCATGTGGCATGGATGCGCGAGTTCCTCGACCACTTCAGCGAAGTCGAGGCCTGGGATGCGTTCTGCCAGGACTGGGGCGGGCTGATCACGCTGCGCCTGGCGGCAGAGCAACCCGAGCGCTTCGGCCGCCTCGTGCTCGCCAACACCGGTCTGCCCCATGGGGAGAGTCTCGGCGGGGGCTTCGATTTCTGGCTCGAACTTTCACAAACACTCCACCCGTTCGACTGCGGACGGCTGATCGACAACGCCGTCAGCTCCAGAACACTGAGCCCCGAAGAGCAGGCCGCCTACAACGCACCCTTCCCCGACGAGGACTACATGGCGGGCGTGCGCGAGTTCCCCTGCCTGGTGCCGATCACCCCCGAACACGAATCGGTGGCCGAGAACTCCGCTGCACGGAGAGTTCTTTCCGGGTGGTCGAAACCGGTGCTCCTGCTCTGGGGACGGACAGACCCGGTGCTCGGTCATCTCGACGCTGACTTCTTGGAGTTGATCCCCGGGACCAAAGGTCAACCCCATCAGTTCTTCGACCCCGGCAACCATTTCATCCAAGACGACGTCGGCGAACCGTTGGCTGCGGCCATGGTCTCGTGGCTGGCGTCGGTCGGAAGCGAGTCCAATGTCTGACACAGCACCCGCAGAAACAAGGAAGCTGTCCTGGCTGCACAATGCCGTCGGCTACGAGGTCTACATCCGCTCGTTCGCCGACAGCACCGGCAACGGGATCGGCGACCTGACCGGGATAACCCAACGCCTGGAGTACCTCGCCTGGCTCGGCATCGACATCGTCTGGATCACTCCCTGCTACCCGTCGCCGATGGCCGACCACGGCTACGACGTCGCCGACTATGTCGACATAGAACCCATCTTCGGTGACCTCCAAGCAATGCAGGCGCTGATCGATCGGGCACATGAACTCGGTCTGAGGGTTGTCCTCGACATCGTTCCGAACCACTCCAGCAACCAGCACCGCTGGTTCCGCTCAGCGGTTGAAGATCCGACCGGTCCCTACCGCGACTACTACCTGTGGCGTGACCCGGCACCAGACGGCGGGCCGCCCAACAACTGGGTCGCCCACTTCGGCGGCCCGGCATGGACCCTCGACGAAGCAAGCGGCCAGTACTACTGCCATCTGTTCCTGCCCGAACAACCCGATCTCAACTGGCGCAACCCCGCTCTGCGAGCAGAATTCGAGCAGACACTAGAGTTCTGGTTCGAGCGGGGCATCGACGGCTTCCGCATCGACGTGGCCCACGCACTCATCAAGGACAGCGAGTTCCGCGACAACCCCCAGACTGCTGATCCCGCCGGGATCACGCACCCCCGCGACCAGTTCCGCTGCTTCGAGCATCGATACGATCTCGAACAGCCCGAGAGCCTGGAGATCTTCCGTGACTGGCGCCGAATCGCGGCGCGCTACGACACCGCACTGATCGGGGAGACCTACGTGCTCGAACCTGCCGGTCTGGCGAACCTGGTGCCGGGCGACGGCTTGCACCTCGGGTTCTGGTTCGCCGCGATGCAGATGCCATGGACAGCGCCCGACATCACCAAGACGCTGCGCGAGACCTCCGAGCTGCTCTCCGACAGGGTCGGCTGGGTGCAGTCGAGCCACGACGAAAGTCGGCCGGCGACACGCTTCGGGGGCGGAGATCTGGGGAGGAGCCGTTCGCTCGCGTTCGCCGCGATGCTGTTCGGGCTGCCCGGCGTGCCGTTCATCTACCAGGGCGAGGAACTCGGGCTCGAAGACGGCGACGTCCCGCCAGAACTGCGCTCCGACCCGATCGCCACCCGCAATCCCGGAGCGGTGGGACGGGACGTCTGTCGAACCCCGATGCCCTGGGAACCGGGCCGCAATCTCGGTTTCTCCACCGCCGATGAGACCTGGCTTCCGTTGGGACACAGCACTGAGGACTCTGTGGAGGTGCAACGGCAGAACCCCGACGCGCATGTTCACAAGATGCGTTCGCTGTTGCGGTTCCGCCGAGAACTGCGCGATCTGGACCCGGACGTGACCTGGCTGGAAGCTCCCGACGGAGTCGTGGCCTTTCAACGGGGAGACCATGTCTTCGCACTCAACACGAACGAAGAGGCGACCGACTTCGCTCCCGGCGGGGTGTGGTCGGTGGTCTACCGCAGCGGCACGGGACCACCGGCGCAATCAGTGCGATCAATCCACATTGAAGGCGCTGAAACCGTGGCTGCGCGCCAAACCGACTAGCGGTACAGCGGTGGCGATCCGGCGACAATCCGCTAGAATGCGCGCTTCGTAACTGGTCGAACCTCAGGGATCGACCCCCTGGAGAGAGAAGAGTCCAATATGAAATCCAAGCTTCTGAAACTACTCGCGCTGTTGTTCGCGTTCACGCTCATTGCCGCAGCATGCGGTGATGACGACGAAGACACGACCACCGACGACGACGTGTCCGACGACATGTCTGACGACGACGACGGCGACATGTCCGACGACATGTCTGACGACGACGGCGACATGTCCGACGACATGGGCGACGACATAACGATCACCGTGACCGGACCCGAACGTGATGAGAGCGAGGCTGGAGCAATCCAAGAAGTTCTCGGCGCCTGGGGCGATGAGCACGGTGTCGAGGTCATCTATCTCGGTTCAGCCGACTGGGAGGCCGAGATCAACGTCCAAGTCGAGGGCGGCAATCCTCCCGACATCTCGATCTTCCCGCAGCCCGGCAAGCTTGCCGACTTCGCACGCGACGGCCACGTTGTCCCGCTGAACGACGCTGCCGCCGCAGCAACAGCTGAGAACTGGTCCGAGGCTTGGACCGTGTTCGGCAACGTCGACGGCACCCAGTACGGCGTTCCCGTCAAGGCCGACCTGAAGTCGCTCGTCTGGTACCAGCCGGCCCGCTTCGCGGCGAACGGCTACGAGGTCCCTGAAACCTACGACGAGTTCACCGCACTGGTCAGCCAGATCGCCGCAGACGGCAACAGGCCGCTGTGCGTAGGCATCGAGTCAGGTCAGGCAACCGGCTGGCCCTTCACCGACTGGGTCGAGGACATGGTCCTGCGCCAGCACGGACCCGACGTATACGACCAGTGGGTGGCACACGACATCCCGTTCAACGATGACCGGATCGTGTCGTCGATGCAGACCGTGCTCGACCTGTGGACCGAGGACAATGTCTTCGCCTCCTCCGGCTCGATCGCAGCGACCGCCTTCCAGGACAACGGACAGCCCCTCGTCGACGGCGACTGCTTCATGCATCGCCAGGCCAGCTTCTTCAGCGCATTCATGCCTGAAGGCACGACCTTCGGCGACGGAGAGGGCGAAGTGAACGTCTTCTACTTCCCCGACATCAACGGTGACCGCCCAGTCCTGGGTGCAGGCACCCTCGCCGCAGGGTTCAACGACAACGATGCAACCATGGCGCTGCTCGCCTACCTGTCGACCCCGGACTACGCCGAGGCGCGTCAGGTCTCCCAGGCGACCCGCAAGAGTGAGGGTAGCGACGTCGTTGCGCTATCCGGCTTCCTGTCGGCCGCTCTGGGCCAGGACCCGAGCGTCTATCAGCCCCTCGAGCAGTCGTTCCTCAACGTGCTTGAGACGGCAGCCATCGTGCGCTTCGACGGTTCGGACCTGATGCCCGCAGACGTGGGCGCAGGCACCTTCTGGTCCGAGGGCACATCGGCGGTCAACGGTGACATCACCGTCGCCGAGGCAGCCGACCGCATCGAGGCCAGCTGGCCGCAGTAGTTCCCGGGTCTCATCGCTGAGACTCACTCACAATTGAAGAACCCATGTAGTGGGGGTGGCTCTGGAGCCACCCCCACTACTGTTTCTGCGGACCGCGTCCAGATCCGCTAGGTTGCATGCGAACACCGGACGCACGAAAGGCACAGTGGTGCAAGGAGCGATTCTCACAGGGGAAGACCTCTCCAAGATCCTCAGCACCCTGATCCTGATCGTGGTGGCCGTGGGGGCCAGCGCGGCTCTGTGGATCGGCGCCAACGTCCTGTTCAACCAGGTCCGTTCCAATTGGATCCGGTTCAATGCCCTTGCTGGCTACGCGGTCGGTTTCCTGCTCCTCCTGCTTCTCCAAGGGAACCGGCTCCTCAAACCGCACGGTCCAGACAGCGACTCGATCACACGGCTCGGTGAACTGCTGTGGACACCAATTCTCGGCGGTTTCATATTCTCGGCGTTGGCGGTGATCCTCGCAAACAACGACGACAAAACCCAGCGCCTCTGGATCGCCTCAGGCTCGGGCCTGGTACTCGGGGGTTTCATCGGTATCCGCATTGCCGAACAGGCCCGTCCCGAGCTTGAAATACTGCCGCTGCTGCTCTCGACAATCATCTTCGGCGGCATCGGCGCAGGAATCGCACTACTCCGCGGGACCAACCCGATGCGCGCAGCTCTCATCGGAGGTGCTCTGGGATGGTTGATCGGCGGCTTCGGAATGCCCGAACTGGGCGACGGCTCCGCTCTGGAATCCGCCTTGGCCGCAGCAGTCCCGGGACTGGCGATAGGCACATGCATCGGACTCAGCGCCAACGCCGATGTCGTCGGCAGAGCCCGGATCGACGCAAAGTCCAGAGGCTGGATATTTCTGCTTCCCGCACTCTTCTTCGTCACGGTCGCTCTCATCGCACCGACACTGATAACGATCTGGCTCTCCCTCAAGGACGAGGACTCAGTCGACTTCGTCTGGTTCGAGAACTACGGATCGGTGTTCACCGACATCAACTCGTTCGATGTCGGTAACTGGACCAGCATCTTCACCAGTTCATTGTTCATCCTCGGTGCACTGATCGGCCTCGCTGGCCTTGCCATCGGGCTGGTGCTGCGCAAACGTACCGGTGACGGTTTCGCAGCAGGCGGTCCTGCCTTCGCGCCATTGATGATCGCCATGGTCATGATCGTGTTCGGAGTGCTGTCGGTGCTGCGCGGCACGATCATGAACAACCTCTGGTGGGTCTTCACGGTGACCGTCTTCTCCACCGGACTGGGTCTGGCGATCGCGGTGCTCGCTGACCGGGCCAAACTCGAGTCCGTCGCCAAGTCGATTATTTTCATGCCGATGGCCATCTCGTTGGTCGGAGCCTCGATCATCTGGCGTCTCGTTTACGTCGCCCGCGACACCAGCAAGTCTCAGACAGGTCTGATGAACGCGGTCTGGGTCGAACTCGGGCGTTGGAGCACCGGAAGCGGGATCCCCACCGTGCTCGGCACGGTCCTCGTCTGGGTGCTGGTCGCCTTGGGAGCAGCGTCGATCGGCCGTTCCCTCGCCTCGCGAGACTTCGACAAGATCCCGCTGCGGGTATTGGCGACAATCGTCCTGCTCTGGATCGCGTACCGGTTCACGTTCGACGGAATCGGCGGGTTCCGGACCAACAGCGCCGGGGAGACCGTGCCCGACACCATCTTCTTCGTTCAGGACCAGCCCTTCAACAACGTCTGGTTGATGGTGATCCTCATCTGGATCCAGACCGGGTTCGCGATGGTGATCATGTCCGCCGCGATCAAAGCCGTCCCCACAGAACTCATCGAAGCGGCGAAGGTCGACGGCGCCACAGAGTCACAGGTGTTCTGGCGGGTGACACTGCCCCAGATCCGCACGACCATCGGTGTCGTCGTCACGACGCTCATCGTCCTGGTCATGAAGGTGTACGACATCGTCAAGGTGGTGACCAACGGCAACTTCGGATCGCAGGTCCTCGCCAACGACATGTTCGAGGAGGCCTTCCTGTTCTCCAACACCGGCGTGGGCGCCGCCTTGGCCGCGATCCTTTTCTTCTCAGTTCTGCCAGTAATGGTCCTGAACATCCGTCGCATGCAGCGAGAGGCCTGATATGTCCGGTGACCGCCCCAGTATCGACACCGCAATCTACGCTTTCCTGCGCCGCATCCCGACCGGCATGCTGTGGCTGATCGTGGTGGTATGGAGCCTTCCTACACTCGGGTTGGCAATCAACTCGTTCCGCACCCGCGACAACCAACGGGGAGGCGGCTGGTGGAACGTCTGGAACGACGGCGGACTGACTCTGGAGAACTACGACGTCGTCTTCTCCGCGAGCGCCACTGCCGGACTCAAGGAATCGTTGCTCAACTCCTTCGCCATCGCCATCCCGGCCACGGTCATTCCGATCGCCATCGCCGCCTTTGCTGCCTACGCCTTCGCATGGATCGACTTCAAAGGCCGAAAATGGCTATTCATCGCCACCGTGTCGCTGTTGGCGATACCTCTTCAGGTCGCACTGATCCCGCTGTTGAGGCTCTACAACTTCGGCTCGCACTGGACGATCCCCTTCCTTGACAAGACCGTCACCCTGATACCTGATTTCGACCTGGTGAACACCACGACCGCGGTCTGGCTCACCCACACCGGATTCGCCCTTCCGTTCGCCATCTTCCTGCTGCACAACTACATCTCCGAACTTCCCAGCGACCTGTTCGAGGCTGCACGCATCGACGGCGCCGACCATTTCACGATCTTCTGGCGTCTGGTGCTGCCGCTGTCGATCCCCGTGCTCGCCGCGTTCGCGATCTTCCAGTTCCTGTGGACCTGGAACGACTTCCTGATCGCCAACACGATGGCCGGCACCAACCCCGACGCGATCGCCACAACAATCCGCATCGCCAACCTCGCCGGCGACTTCGGGCGCAACGAACACCTGTTGCCCGCGGCCGCGTTCGTTCAGGCATTCTTCCCGTTGGTCGTGTTCTTCGGCCTGCAACGGTTCTTCGTGCGCGGGATCCTGGCAGGCTCAGTGAAGGGCTAGCGCTTCACCTCCAGCGCAGGGTGTCGGCGCAGGGTTTCGGCGCAGTGCCTCAGCGCAGTGCCAGACCGGTTTCCAGATCAAAGAAGTGCAGGCGCTCGATGTCGATCACCGCGGAGATCGGCTCACCGGCACGAGCCTGGCTACGCGGGTTGAAGCGGGCGACAGCATCCGCGACCTCCTCATCGGACAACTCCTCGAGCACGTCGGGGTCACCCGCGTCGACCGCCCGTGCATCGATCTCGAAGTGGACCATGATCTCCGAACCGAGCGACTCGACCAGCGACGCAGTGGCGGTGATGATGTGGCCGGTCGTGTCTCCGTCCACAAGGTTCGCGTCATCCATGTCTTCGGGGCGGACACCTACCACCACCGTCTGGCCGTCACGTGCGGCAACCCCAGCGGGAACCTCCCACAGCTCGATGCTGTGACTGCCGAGTTGCATCGTCGAGCCGGTCACCGTCGCCTCGTAGAGGTTCATCGAAGGCGAACCGATGAAAGCGGCAACAAAAATGTTGTCTGGGTGGTCGTACAGGTTCTGTGGTGTGTCCACCTGTTGAAGGAAGCCGTCCTTGATCACCGCCACCCGATCGCCCATGGTCATTGCTTCGACCTGGTCATGGGTCACATAGAACGTCGTCACCCCGAGTTCTCGTTGCAGTTTGGCGATCTCGGCGCGCATCTGAACACGCAGCTTGGCGTCCAGGTTGGAGAGCGGCTCGTCCATCAGGAAGGCGGCGGGTTGGCGCACGATGGCCCGTCCCATCGCCACCCGCTGACGCTGCCCACCCGAGAGCTGACCCGGTTTCCGATCGAGATAGTCGTCCAGTTCCAGGATCTTCGCGGCCTCTCGCACGCGTTGGTCCAGTTCGGCCTTCGGCGTCTTGGCAAGCTTGAGGGCGAAACCGATGTTGTCGTAGACCGACATGTGGGGATACAGCGCGTAATTCTGGAACACCATGGCGATGTCTCGGTCCTTGGACTCCACATCGTTGACGACACGGTCACCGATCCGCATCTCGCCACCGGAGATCGCTTCGAGCCCTGCGATCATGCGCAGAGCCGTCGACTTGCCGCAGCCGGACGGACCGACCAACACCAAGAACTCACCGTCTCGGATACTCAGGTCAAGATCCGTGACGGCTTGAAATCCATTCTCGTAAACCTTGGTCACCTTCTCCAGAACCACTTCGGCCATTGGTCGCTCCCCATCTCCGGCTCCACGCGGTGCCTTACCATAGCCTAAGCGGCGGCCGGTGTTCGACGTAACGAGCCCTACGACTGGACGAAGGCTGCTACTCGGCGCAGACTCTCCACATGCGAACTCGTCGAGCCTTGCGTTTCCTGCCGGTTGTCCTGTTGACCGCTGCGCTCGGGATCGCGCTGTCAAGCTGCGGCGACGACGACGAAGACGACGAAGTTCCCGAGACCACGACCACCACAGAAGCCCCCACGACCACGACGACGGCGACGGCGACGACCACCACCACCACAGAAGCACCCACGACCACGACGACAGTCGACCCGCTCGCGATCGGCGAACCCGTGCCCACGCCGCTGCCGACCGTGATGTACCCGCCAGACGTCGGCAGTCCGTTCTCCTCGGGCACCAGCTTCGATCCGGCTCTGGTCGGTTACGAACAGCAGGAGTACTTCATCTCGGGCGCTGCCCGATCGTTCATGCCCGCCGGCGATACAGAATTGACCCCCGACGGACGTTGGGCAGTCGAGTTCGCCGACGAAGCCGACTACACCACGCGGGTCACCGTGATACGGCCGAGCGATCCGAGTGCATTCAACGGAACCGTCATGGTCGAGTGGTACAACGTCAGCGGCGGCCTCGACGCTGCGCCCAACTGGACCATGTCCCATGTCGAGCAGATTCGCGAAGGCTACGCCTGGGTCGGAGTATCTGCCCAGGCACGGGGCGTTGAAGGTGGACGGGCGGGGGTTGATGTCGGTTTCCCGCTCCACCTGAAAGGCAACAATCCCGAACGCTACGGGTCGCTGAACCACCCCGGCGACTCGTTCTCCTACGACATCTTCAGCCAAGCCGCGCAGGCCCTGGTCGGTCCCGCCAACATCGAGATGCTGCCGGGCCTGTCTCCGGAGCGCTTGATCGCGGTCGGTGACTCTCAATCGGCGTTCAGGCTGGTCACCTACGTCAACGGCATCGACGCGCTCGCGCAGATCTTCGACGGTTTCTTGATCCACAGCCGCGCCGACGGGAGTGCACCGCTCTCGCAGTCGCCACAGGCCGAGATCGACACCCCCGAGCAGGTCTTGATCCGCAGCGATGCGCGAGTCCCCGTGTTGACCTTCCAGACCGAGACCGACATCTTCCGCCTCGGATCCATCAACTCCCGACAACCCGACGCGCACAACATCGCGCTGTGGGAGGTGGCAGGCACAGCACACGGCGACGTCTACAACATCGCGCTGTCGGTGGGCCCACAAGACCTCGGCGACAACCCCGAGATCGCCGAGGTGGTGGAGCTGAGCGCGCCGATTCCGGGAATCCTCGAATGCGGCGCACCGATCAACAGCGGACCGCAGCACTGGGTCATGAACGCTGCGATCCACGCTCTCAACGTCTGGGTCAGCAGCGGGCAGCAACCGCGGAGCGCTCCCCTGTTGGAGACCGACGGCGGTGAATTCGTGGTCGACGAGCACGGCAACACACTCGGAGGGATCCGCACCGCCTGGGTGGACGTGCCTGTGGCCACCCTGACCGGTGAGCCACCCGGAGGGGAGGGGTTCTGTGGCTTGTTCGGCTCAACGGCGCTGTTCGACGCGGCGAAACTGGCCGGGCTGTATCCGGACAAGGCCACCTATTTCGAGGCAATGACCACCTCGGTCGAGCAGTCCGTCACCGAAGGCTTCCTCCGTCCCGCGGATGCCGCTCTGATCCTCGAGAACGCTTTCGCCAACGACATCGGCCACTGAGCGCACAGATTTCGAGGATGCCGTGCGGGGCGTAGCCTTGCGGGATGGCAGGCCCACTTCCCATGCGTTTCCTGCGCTCGTTCACGCGAGTGTCCGACCTGCCGCATGTGCACGCAGAAATCGCCCTGGTGGGGCGCAGCAACGTCGGCAAGTCGTCGCTGATCAATGCCCTGGCTCAACGAAAGTCTCTAGCCAAGACATCCAAGTCTCCGGGTGCGACCAGGCTGTTGAACGCGTTCGAGGTCGGCGTGGGCGATTCAGGGCGGTGGCTGATGGACCTTCCCGGCTACGGCTTCGCCAGAGTGTCTAAAGCCGAACAGAAGCGATGGGCAGTGCTACTCAATGAGTACATCGAAGAACGGGAGAACCTCGTCTCGATTCTGTTGCTGATCGACGCCGAGATCGGGCCCACGTCCCTCGACCTGCAGACCTTGGAATGGCTCAAGCACCTCAACCGCCAGATCTGCTTCGTCGCCACCAAGGCCGACAGGGTCCGACCCGCCAAGTCCCCCAGGCGCCGTGTCGACCTGTCTCAGAAGCTCGGGGTCGACAAGTCGGAGATTCTCTGGGTAAGCGCCACCAAAGGCACTGGCATCGCCGAACTACGCGCTCGAATCAGCGAACTTCTCGGAGCGCACAGCTGATCGAGATCAGTCCACCGAGATCTGAGCCATCAACTCGGCCCGTTGTTCATCGAACGTGTCGAGGTCCATCTGACCGTCGTCGTAACGACGATGAAGATCCTCGATGCGGGCCATCAGATCATCGTTCGACAGCTTCGGACGGTTGTCGACGACCTCATCGCTATCGGAATCATCGTCGAACTCGCCTCTTTCGAGACGTTTCTCTCGTTTCGCCTGTGCCTTGGCCTTCTTGGCCATGTCGCGCTGCCGTTTCGCAAAACTGGATCGTCCGGTTGCCATAGCGGGCTCCTTCCCGGTCGAAGACGCCTTGAAGTGACCGACTGTTGAGGGTACGGGCACTAGCGCCCATTCTCCAACACGTTGCTTGCGCCGGGCACAGCCGGAGCCGCGAAACCCCTTCGCCAGCACCAGGCACGTTGCTTGCACCGGGTGGCGGATCTGCAAATTAGGGGGGCTTTCTTCTATGTTGTGGAGCGTGAGTACCGACACGACACCAGAAACTCTGGCACTGCATCGACCGGAGACCTACGTAGACCAACCGCCGCACGACCTGTTCACACGTCTGCGCCGCGAGGAGCCCGTCGTTTTTCAAGAGATGGACGATGAGCCCGGCTACTGGGCAGTCCTGCGCCACGCCGACGTGGTGTACGTGGCCAAACACCCCGAAATCTTCTCGGCACATGAAGGAGGCGTGGTCATAGAGAACCTCGAACCACCCAGCCTCGCGCAGATGCGAGACATGCTGCTGGCCATGGACCCTCCACGCCACACGGCCTACCGACGGCCGATCTCGCCGGAGTTCAAAGCCCGTGTGATCGGGGCGATGGAAGACCGGATCCGCACCATCACAACCGAGATACTCGACCGTGCCGAGGCGATGGGCCCAGAGGTCGAGTTCGTCCACGACGTCTGCGCCCACCTGCCGAGCCAGGTCGTCGGTGAGCTGATGGGGCTGCCACGCGAGGACTGGCCGGCTATCCACGCCATGGCGGAACGCAACAGCGGGGGGCAGGACCCCGACATCGCCGCCGCGGAGGACCGCGGCTCATCGAGCATCGACATGGCGATGTACGGGATGGCCTTCGCCGCCAAACGTCGGAACCAGCCACTGCAAGGCGACCTGACCGACCTTCTGCTCGGCACGGAGTTCGACGGAAAGCTGATGACCGATATCGACTTCGGCCGCTTCTTCGTGCAGTTGGTGACCGCCGGCAACGACACCACCCGAACCATGCTGTCGGGCGGTCTGCTCGCCCTTCTGCAACATCGCGACCAGATGCAGATGCTGCGCGACGATCCCTCTCTGCTGCCCAAGGCTGTCGAAGAGATCCTGCGCTGGGCCAACCCGCTGCACTACTTCCGGCGCACCGCTCTCGTCGACACCGAACTCGGCGGCAAGTCGATCGCTGCTGGCGACAAGGTTGCGATGATCTACACGTCGGCCAACCGCGACGAGGCTGTCTTCGACAATCCGCAGGCGTTCGACATCACCCGAGACCCCAACCATCACCTGTCATTCGGATTCGGCACGCATTTCTGCTTGGGGGTGCATCTGGCCCGTCTGGAGGGTCGGGTCTTCTTTGACGAGGTGCTCAAACGCTGGTCCCGTATCGAGTTGAACGGCGAGCCGAGGCGCCAACAGTCGAACCTCAACAACTCCCTGAAACACCTTCCAGTGCGCCTGCTCCGCTAGCAGCGCCCAGGCGAGCCCGGTGCTTGGCGGGCCGCTACTTGGCGACCGTGGACAGGCCACCTCCGACGGGGACGACGGCACCGGTTACATAGGAGGCTGCAGCGGAGGCGAGGTAGATCGCCACGCCGGCCATGTCGTCGGGCTCGCCGATCCTGCCCATCGGAATATCCCGGGCAATCTCGGCGCGGGCCACGGGATCGTTGAGAGCGAACGCCATCATCTGGGAGTCGAAGGGCCCGGGGGCGATGGCATTTACCGTGATGTGATCGCTGGCGAGTTCCTTGGCGAGGTGCCGGGTCAACATATGCACCGCCGCCTTGGACGAGGAGTAGGAGAAGGTGTCCATCTCCGGTGGGGTCAACCCGTTCACCGAACCGATGTTTATCACTCGGGCGGGTTGGGATTCCTGGGCCGAGGCACGGAGCAGCGGCAGCAGGCGCTGGGTGAGGAAGAACACTCCTCGGACATTCACGTTCATGACCTTGTCCCACCCCTGCGCGCTGAACTCGTCGAGCGGTTGACCCCAGGACGCACCGGCGTTGTTGACCAGAATGTCCAACGAGTCCCAGCGTTCATTGACGGCGGCCACAAGATGGTCGATGCCCTCGTCGCTGGACAGATCGCTGGGAACCGCGATGCAGGTGCCCCTCGACGACATCTCGTCGGCTGCCGCAGTCACCTGCTCAACCTTGCGGGCGGTGATGATCACCTCGCAACCGGCGTCGAGCAGGCCCTCGGTGATCATGCGCCCGATACCTCGACTGCCGCCCGTGACCACAGCCCGTCGCCCCTCGAGCCCGAACAGCGAAGTGATGCGGTTGACGTCCATGAGCGCTCCTGTGAATCGGCGAATCTGCGTGAGCACCCTAACGCCCCATAAACTCCAAGCCATGCCAACAACAACAGACCATGCAATAGCGGGCGCCTCCGGCGACATCCCCGCAGTCCTGTGCACCCCCGACTCGGGCAGCGGCCCAGGTGTCGTGCTGATACAGGAGATCTTCGGAGTCAACGACTACATCCTCAGCGTTGCTGAGCGTCTGGCCAACGAGGGCTACGTCGTGCTGGCGCCCCACATGTATTGGCGGATCCAGCATCCGTTCCGTGTCGACGCACGCGGCCCTGAAGACTTGGGGCCGGCCTTCGAGATCGCCGGCCAGCATCCACCCGAAGACGGTGTCGCCGACATCGGTGCTGCACTCGATCACCTCCGAAGCCATTCCGAAGTGCAGGGAGGTGTTGCTGTGATGGGGTTCTGCTTCGGCGGCTCGATGACCTATCTTGCCGCGGCAGCTCATGAGCCGACCTGTGCGGTGTCGTACTACGGCTCGATGATCGGCGAGAACCTCGACAAGGCTCCCGCGGTCACCTGCCCGATCCTGTTCCACTTCGGCGACGATGACCCGTTCCTGCCCAATGAGCATGTCGACGGCCTGCGAGCTGCCACCGAGGGAATGTCCAACGTCGAGATTCTGGTGCAGGCAGGGGCGGGCCACGCTTTCGACAACGACAAGAACCCGATGTTCGCGAACCCCTCCGCCGCCGCCGCTTCCTGGGCGCGCACCTCAGAGTTCCTAAATACCCATCTGAACATGTAGCCCACCCAACGGTGCGGGCCGCTTCAGGGTGGGCTCAGTTGGCGGCCTCGATGCATTCGAGCGCTTGGCGGACCGGCTTCCAGCCGAACCATCTGGACTCTCCCACTTTCGCCTCAGCGGCGGTGAATGCCGTCAGATCGGCGTCGGTCACATCGCCGAAGGCGATGAGGACGCGCTTCCAGTTCAGGCCGTAGCCGGGGGCGCGATCCTTGTTGGCGTCGTAGTAGCCGCGCACTGTGTCGAGCAGCGAGCCCGAGACACAGCTGGTCGCAGGTGGCGGTGGCGGTGGCGGAGGCGGTGGCGGAGGCGGTGGCGGAGGCGGTGCCGGGGTCGGTGCCTCTGCCTGGGCTGGTTCCGCTTCAGGCTGTTGCTCTGGCGCGGTCTCCAGGCATTCGAGCGCAGTCGCCACCGGCACCCAGCGGGGCAAGCCGCGGTCGGCGAGGGTCTGCGCTTCGGTCGCGGTCATCGGATTGTTGCTGTAACTGTTGTTCTCACCGAAGGCGGCGAGAACCCGGCTCCAGCGCTCAACATGGTCTGACGATTCCCGCCAAGTCTCGCCTGCATAGCCCTCCACATCGGCGAGCACGGCGTCGGAGACGCAGGAATGCACGGGATCGGTCGGCTGGGACGGGGACGGTTCCTGTGCTGGCGAGTTCTGCCCGTGCAATTTATGGATGAGGATTCTTGCGTTAGGGCCCTCTCGGCCTTCAAGATCCTGGTTGTCGTACACGTAGTGCTTGATGATCCACGTCCCAGAAGCGTGCTCGTGACCGATTCGGCAGCAGCGAACTCCGATCGTTACCCACTCGTCCCAGTTGTCGGCTGTGAAGTGGTGCGTCTGCCCGTAGTTGTTGACCAAGAACCGACCCTTGTCGCTCCAGTTCCATTCGTAATCCCACCGTTGGCGGAGTTCGCGTCCATTGCCACGGCCCCACAAGTACACGTTCTTGCCGGAGATGCCGATGGCGGGCCTGTCGCCGCGCGAGCGTTGAGCGGTGGCGTAGAACACATGTGAGCGGGTCGGCTTCGACGCTAGTCGCACCCTGTAGCAGACCTCTCCGCCATCGGGCTCATCTTTGTACAGGTCAATAGTGGGGGCGCTGTCCAGTAGTTTGCGATCGCATGTGGAGAATTTCAGTGCAGGTGCGGCTGGCAAGTCGTTGTCAAGGATGACAAAACTTGCGTAGTACTGCGTGTCTGACCGAAAATAGAGCCAGCCACTGCCAGCCCACACACGGGGCAGGTCCAGCCTGAGCTGATCTTTCGGCAGATGATCGTTGTCATTTCGAACCGTCACAGTGAACGACGCGCTCGTGTCGCCGCTGTTCAAGGTCATGAATTGCGGTGAAGTGTCAATGTTGTAGCCAGAGGTCGGGCTGCTGACGAAATCTTGGGTGGGCACCCTGATCCTGGTGCGCACCGTGCCGCTTTCGACCCTAACGGTGACCGTCACGGACTGGCCTTCATGGGCGTAACCGCCGTCATTGCTGGTGGCGGTCAACGAGAGGGTCGCGCCGCTCACGTTGGTCGCGTCCCCAACGGTGTTGGTAATTCCGGCCGCCTCGGCGGTGCTGTGAGTGGATGCCAGAAGCGCTACCACGAGCGACAGGACGAGAGCGATAGAGAGCCACCGGCGGCGCCCGGCAGGGCCGAACGCGCTTACACGATCAAGCGGGGGGGGGGGGGGGGGGGGGGGGGGGGGGGGGGGGGGTGAATGCAGGAGTGTCATGGTCTTCATCCTTCTGTTCGGTCCCATGGCCTGAAGCAACGACAATAACAGGGCTGAGCCAAGAGTCAATATCGCCGACAACGACTGACTCCAGACCACGCCGCCGCCAACGTCGCTCGCATCGAGCGTGACACAGTTCGGTGCCACCGAACGGGTGTGTTAGTTATCTACTATAGTAGCTAACTAATACATTCGAGGGTGACCATGGCGCGTAGACAACTGATCAATCGAGGGGCAGAAGCTGCAAAGTTGAGGAGTCTTCTCGACAGCGGCAAACCCTCGCTGGCCCTCGTCCACGGGCGTCGAAGAGTCGGCAAAACCTTCCTGTTGTCTCGGCTCTGGCCCCCGGAACAGGTGTTATTCTACTCAGCTTCGTCGACCACCCCGGCCATGAATAGGCGGGCGCTGATCGAAGAAGCCTCCCGGTGGTCAGGGGAAGAACTCCGGCCCCAGGACCATCCCACGTGGCGCACGGTGTTTCGTTCTCTGCTCGGCCTCCGCCCCGATCAACCGATCGTCATTGTGTTGGACGAGTTTCAATATCTTGCCGAAGGAGAAAACGGATTGCGCGAGATCGCCTCGGAGCTGAATGCGGTATGGGAATCGGAACCGTCGCGCGCGGCGGGCCTTCTGGTAGTGCTCTGCGGATCGGCAGTGCGCACGATGGAGGCGCTGGCCAAGGGAGGTTCCCCGCTCTACGGGCGTCTGAGCGCACAAATCCCGCTCAAGCCGTTCGACTATTTTGACGCCGGCCAGATGGTTGCCCGCTATTCACTCGCCGACCGGGTGCGCGCCTACGCCGCGTTCGGAGGGCTACCGGCCAACCTCGCAGCAGTCGACGACACACGAGACCTGGGAGAGAACATCGCCGAACTGCTGTTGTCGCCCCACGGTGTGGTCCGCGCACGCATGCTGACAGAAATCGACCAAGAAGAGGGTCTGCGCCAGACCGCGCTGTACCGAGCGGTCTTGGCTGGCATCGGACTTGGAAACCGAACCACGGGTGAGATCGCGGCAAAGATGGGAAAGAAATCCGACAGTTCCCTCAAGCGGCTGATCAACCAACTTGAGGACATGGACTACCTGGTACGCGAGGTGAACTTCGGTGCTTCGCCCCAGCGGGGAACGCGGTACCGGTTGGCCGACCCAGCGGCACGCTTCCACTACGGACTCGGCTTGCAAGCCGAATCCGCGGCGGCCACCCTGGGCCCGGAGGCCGCTTGGAAAGACTGGATCGAGCCCGAGTTGTTTCCTGCCTATGTAGGACGCCAGGTCTTCGAAGACGTGGCCCGACAGGCATGTTGTCGCTGGGGTCCCGAGCAAGGGCTCCCAGCGGTCGCTCAATGGGGCAGATGGGCTGGCCCCGACCGGACTCGAAAGGAGCTGGAGATCGACCTGGTCGGGCGAACCCTCACCGGCGAAGTAGTGACCGGCTCGGTTAAGTTTTGTAGCCGCCGAGCCAATGCCAAGACCTACCTCGACCATGTTGCTGCACTGCAAAGACTCGCCGACAGTGGCCTCGGCTGGGCCCAAGAAGCGCTGGCCCCCCAATCAGCGTTCTGGTTCGTCTCCGCCGCAGGCTACACCCCATCATTCTACGAGGTGCTCCAACGGGACCGCCCCACCATCACGTGGACCATCGACGACCTGTTCCCCAGCGAAAACGGCCAATGAAGCCGACGTTCCTAGAACTCGTATCCGCCGATGCCGTAGAAACCGCTCGAGGCGGTCTTCGGGGTGCGGTGACGGGGCAGGATGTTTGCGTCGTCCGGGGGGCATGGATCGTCGCCGAGCACCGTAGAGCGTCGCAGAACCCGACGCTCCGAAGTGTCGTCAACCACCGAATGCAGAGTGACCCGTTCATCCCAGAGCACCACATCGCCGACGTTCCAGCGCCAGCGACAACTGAACTTCACCTGCTCCTCCCAACGGAACAGGAACGACAGGAGGTTCTGTGACTCTGGCCGTGAGAGTTGGGGGATACGCCGGCTGAACTGCTTGTTGACGTACAGGCTCTTGCGCCCGGTGTTGGGATGCACCCGCACGACGGGATGCTCGGCAGCGGGCGCGCCACCGGTGCGTGTGTCCTCATGCAGGCAGGTCAGTCCTTCGAGGAACTGCTTCATCGCCGCGGACAGCGAGTCGTAGACCTCGTAGCAGTTGATCCACATCGTGTCGCCACCCCACGGCGGAGACTCGACCATGTGCAGCAGGGCCGCCACCGGAGGATGGTCCGAACAGGTGAAATCGGTGTGCCAGACATCGGCCTTGGGAGTCGTCGAAGTGTCGAGCACGATCACCTCGGGAATCTCCGGATCGACCTTGTCGAGATAGGGGTGGACCTCCAAGGGACCGAACGTCGCGGCGATGTCGCGGAGTCCTTCAGCTGTCGGGTCCAAACCGGGCATGAAGAGAACAAGATGCTCGTTCAACGCCTCGATCAACTCATCAGCGACAGCACCGACCGCGTTGAAATCGAGACCGATGACTTCCGCCCCGAGCGACCCCGCAATCGGTCGGACCTCAAGCTTGGCCGCTGTTGCCACAGACGATGATCCCATGGCGCGCAACCCTACAGTCCCTTCAAACGCCACGAAAATCGTTGGACAGCCCTGCAGGCCCGAATCGGTGCAGCATCAGTTGACATGGCTGGATCTTCCCGTCTCTCCGATCACGAACACGACCCAAGACAGCCCCAGACCCAAGGTGATCGCAAGCGCGAGTGCAGAAGCTCCCAGTCCGATCGACTCCGCCGCCCATCCAACGACCGCCGGCCCCACCAGCCTCCCAACACCCGAAACCATGCTGAACCCGGCAATGAACGGCCCATAGGCATCGCTGGGGGCAAGGTCGGTCGACATTGTCAGCATCGACCCGGAACTCAACCCGTTGCCGACACCGATCACGATTCCGGCGACAACCACCCCGCTCGTGGAACCGGCCACAGCCAGCATCAGCAGACCCAAAGCCATCAGACCGAAGGCCGGGACCATCGAATGGAGCCGCCCGAAGCGGTCCATAATGTACCCGGCAACGGGAAAGAGCACGAAGTCCGCAGCAGTGCCGACCGCTACCAGCACGCCGATCGCGGAGGCGGACAGCCCGAACCGGTCGCCGAACAGTGGGATCACCACATAGCGTCCCTCGCGGGCTGCCATGATCAGCATCGGGCCCACAGACGCCCGCGCCAGAAGTCGCCCGTGCCGCCGCAGGGCAACTCCGACTCTGGGCTCCCCGGCGTGGCGATGATGGCTGTCATGTGAGTCAACGCCCCCCGGTAGTGCAATCCACAACAATCCGACAGCGGTGATCGCCGCGGCCACCACGAAGACCGACCGCGAACCCCAAGTGTCATACACCCATCCACCGAGCAGCGGGCCGACAACAAAAGTGAAACGGTGGGTGCCTCCCACAAGCGACATCACCCGGCCCCGAACCCCGACATCCACACTGCGGGCGATATAGACCTGTCGAGACTGTCGGGTCCCCGACATTCCGACACCTGTGGCAACCCGCAACACCACCAGCGCAACAGCCAACTCGGTGAACCCGAACGCCAGAACCACACCGGCCTGCATCGCAACAGACACGAACATCAGGGTGTCGTTGCCGAAACGCCGACCGAACACAGACGCCGGGACTCCCCCGAGCACCGAACCCACCCCGACCGAACCAATGATCACACCCGCGAGCGAGAGGCTGACTCCCTGTTCAATGAGATACAGGGGCAGCACCGGCAACAACACCGATCCGCCAAGCATCGGCAGCGACCATGGAAGATAGACGGGGATTGCCAAGCGGCGCAGTTCAGAAACCAGCCGAGGCCTCTCAACCGCCATCCGTTGAATCATAATATGAAAGAAGCAAGAAATAGAATTGTCCAAAAAATCTGCCAGACTATCCACCGTGATCCAACGCTCCGCGACCAAACGCGCCGTGGCCAAACGAAGGCTTGCTCCGCGCTACTCAGGCGCGGGCCTGCTCTGGCGAGGTGTTCGCAACAGCAGCTGGCCCCGCGTCTGGCGAGAGCCACCACTCAAGAAGTCCTACGACGTGGTCGTGATCGGCGGAGGCGTTCACGGACTCGCCACCGCGTACTACCTGGCAGCCAACCACGGCATCACCGATGTGGCCGTGCTCGACAAGGCCTACCTCGGCAGCGGCGGGTCCGGACGCAACACCGCCATCGTCCGCTCGAACTACCTGACCCCCGAGGGTGTGGCGTTCTACGACCGCTCACTCGAGCTCTACAACACAATGTCGGCCGACCTGAACCTCAACGTCATGTTCTCCGAGCGCGGACACCTGACACTCGCCCACACGGACTCGGCGGTACGCACCATGCGCTGGCGAGCCGAGGTGAACAAGCTCCAGAACATCGACTCCTCGGTCATCGGCCCCGACGAGATCGGCAAGATCGCCCCGAGCCTCGACACCTCAACAAACACCCGCTACCCGATCCTCGCCGCTCTGTACCACCCGCCCGGAGGAACGATCCGCCACGACGCGGTGGTCTGGGCCTATGCCCGCGGTGCCGATGCCTACGGCGTCGACATGCACCAGAAGACCGAGGTGATCGACATCACATGCGAAGGCGGCGAAGGCCCAGACGGAAAGGGCCCCGGAGCAAAGGTCACCGGAGTGCGCACCTCGAAAGGCGACATCTCCGCTCGCGTCGTCATCAACTGCACCGCTGGTTGGGCCAGCCTCATCGCCGCCATGGCCGGGCTGAAACTCCCGATCACCACCCATCCGCTCCAGGCCGCGGTCACCGAACCGGTAAAGGTCTTCCTGCCGACGGTGGTCGTCTCCGGTTCGCTGCACGTCTATGTCAGTCAGACCGACCGCGGAGAACTGGTCTTTGGAGCATCGGTCGACCCGTTCGCCACCTACGACATGGGTGGCACGCTCGACTTCACCGAAGAACTCGCCGGGCACGTGCTCGAGTTGATGCCGGCGGTCTCTGAGATGCGGCTCCTGCGCCAGTGGGCCGGGTTGTGTGACATCACCCCCGACTACTCACCGGTCATGGGCTTCACCCCCGTCGAAGGCTTCCTCTGCGATGTCGGCTGGGGAACCTACGGATTCAAGGCCGGACCGGTCTCGGGCGAACAGATGGCGAAATGCGTCGCCGAGCAGGCCACGCCCGAACTGATCTCGCCCTTCGCGCTGTCACGATTCGACAGCGGCATGCTCGTAGGCGAAAAAGGCGCAGCTGCGGTCGGCCACTGATGCTGATTGTCCCCTGCCCCCACTGCGGTCCACGCAACTCGGCCGACATGTCCTATCAGGGAGAGGCCTCAAGCCGCCCCGACCCATCCTCAACCACGCCCACTGAGTGGCGCGAATACCTCTATATGGAACACAACCCCGCCGGATGGTTGCGGGAGAACTGGTATTGCAGCAGCGGCTGCCGACGCTTCTTCACCGTCGAACGCCACACCATCACATCTGAGTTCCGCGAGCCGCCACTACCAGGGTCCAAGACCCCGAGGCCCGGCGGCGGTGCCGACCCGGACCGAGGTGCGCCGTGATCCGTCGTCTCGAACCCCAGCGCGGTGAAGTCATTGACCGCACGACCCCACTGAAGTTCACCTGGAACTCCAAGAAACACGTCGGCTATGCGGGCGACACCATCGTCTCGGCCCTCCTCGCCAACAACGAGAGCGTCTTCTCCCGCTCAATGAAGTACCACCGGCGCAGAGGAGTGCTCACCGCCGACTACTGGGACCCCAACACGATGGTCCAGGTCGGTACCGAACCGAACGTGCGAGGCGCACACCGCCTTCTCGAAGCCAGCATGAAGGTATCGGCGCAGAACGCGTGGCCGTCGCTCGACTTCGACATCAAAGCAGCCAACGGGCTGTTCGGCCGTTTCCTGACCGCGGGCTTCTACTACAAGACCTTCATCAAGCCACAGCGGCTCTGGCCCGCATATGAGAAAGTGCTGGCCCGCTTCGCTCCTGGAGGCATGGTCGATCTCAACACGCCACACAGATATCACGACAAGCGCTACTGCCATCCCGATGTCGTGGTCGCAGGCGGTGGCCCGGCAGGGCTGGCTGCAGCCATAAGCGCAGCCCAAGCGGGAATGAGCGTGATGCTGGTGGAACACAACCATCATCTCGGGGGCCATCTTCGCTGGGGAACCGACGAGGACCGTGCAACCGCCGACGAACTCGAAGCAACCGCCCGGATGGCAGGCGTAGAGATCCTCGCCGACTCCACCGTGACCGGACGCTACGACGACAACTGGATCGCCGTGGGCCAGAGGAACCACCCGGGCGTGGTCGAACGGCTCATCAAAGCGCGGGCCAAGATTCTGGTCGTGGCACCCGGACTCATCGAACGACCCTACGTGTTCGCCGGAAACGACCTCCCCGGCGTGATGCTCTCAGGTGCCGCGCGGCGGTTGATCAACATGTACGCCGTACGTCCAGGCAATCGTGCGGTGGTGCTAACCGCCAACGCCGAAGGCGACGCTGCCATCGCCGATCTCGAACGAGCCGGTGTCGAAATCGTCGCGACGCTCGACGCCCGTGCAGGCGAAACCATCTCCAAAGCCACAGGCAGTTCAAAGCACCTCAACTCTGTGACCCTTCTCGACGGCTCCACGGTCAAAGCCGACCTGCTCGTCACCGCCGTGGGTTGGACCGCCCCCACATCACTGCTGAACATGGCCGGCGACCGTCCCTCCTACAGCCCGAGAGCGGCACGATTCTTCTCCACGGCACTGCCCGACAACGTGATCGCCACAGGCGGCATCGTCGGCGACGGGAGCCTCGACGAACTGATCGCCCACGGCACTAGCAGCGGCGAGCTTGCGGCCCGACGTGCGGCAGCCGTCAAGCACAGACTGCGCTCAACGGTCACCCGCGCCCAAACTCCCCAGGATCCAGAACCCCCAATGCCAGAGGACCACCGTGTCGGCCTCTCCAAAGCCCCCCACCCGGAGCTGTACCGCTCCGACACTCACGGCATGGTCGACTTCTCCGAAGACGTCAGTTCCAAAGACCTGATGAGCGCAGCCGCTGAGGGATTCGACTCAGTCGAGCTTCTCAAGCGTTTCACCACCGCGACTATGGGCCCCTCGCAAGGAAAGCTCGAGACCGTCAACACCGTCGCCGTTCTCGGCGAAGCACGCGGCGAGTCCATCGAGGAGGTCGGAACCACCGTTTGGCGCCCGCCCTACGCTCCCATCAGCCTCGGAGCACTGGCAGGAAGGGTGTTCGAACCGGTACGGGTCTCATCGCTGCACGAGTGGCACACCGCGAACAACATGACTCCGATCCTCGCGGGCCAATGGATCCGGCCCGACCACTACGGCGACCCCGCCGCCGAAGTCACCAACGTGCGAACCAACGTCGGAATCATTGATGTGACTCCCCTGGGCAAGCTGGATCTGCGGGGACCGGACGTGCCGCAGCTGCTCAACCTGCTGTACACCAACAAGTGGTCGAAGCTGCCGATCGGCCGGGTCCGCTACGGCATGATGTGCGCCGAGGACGGGGTCGTGCTCGACGACGGGGTGACCGGCAGACTGGGTGAAGACCACTACCTGATGACCACCACCAGTTCCGGCGCCGGTCAGATCTGGCAGTGGGCCGAAATGTGGCTCCAGACAGAACACCCGGACTGGCAGGTCCATGTCACACCGGTCACCACCGGATACACGAGCATCAACATCGCAGGACCCAGATCGCGCGACCTGCTGACCCGTTTGGTCGACGACGTGGACCTCAGTCCCGAAGCCTTCGAATACATGAACGTCCGCACCGGCACGATCGCAGGAGTCCCGGACTGCTTCATGTGGCGCATCGGCTTCACCGGAGAACTCAGCTTCGAGATCCACGTGCCCGCAGGGTTCGGCCTGCATGTCTGGGAGCAACTGATCGAGAGGGGCGCCGATCTCGGGGTTGGGCCGTTCGGGCTCGAGGCACAGCGGGTCATGCGTCTCGAGAAGGGGCATTTTATCGTGGGACAGGACACCGACGGGTTGACCAAGGCACCGACCACCGGACTGACACCACTCGTCAAACTCGACAAGGCCGACTTCGCAGGAAAACCTGAGCTTGAATGGTCGCTCCGTGCAGAAGCACCCGAACTGCCCGTGCTCGTGGCCATAAGGCCGACAGACCCTCAACTGGTGCCCGACGAGGCCTGCCAGATTCTGCGCAAGGGCACCTCAGAGATCGTCGGACGGATCACCAGTTCACGTTTCTCCCCCACGCTCGGCCGCTCGGTCTGTCTGGGGCAGGTGACTCCTGAGTTCGCTTCGGCCGGTACAGAACTCACAGTGCGTTTGTGCGACGGTTCCGACACCACCGCAACGGTGATGCAACACCACGCCCACTTCGATCCTGAGGGGGTGCGCCTCCGTGGTTGACCAACCCCAGTTCCGAAGCTCTGTCACGAACCCTGCCGCCACACCCGCAGGCGCACCAGCGCTGACCGACGAGTCCTCACTCACCAAGGTGAGTGTCAGGACGCAGGTCGGCGCATCACCGCTCGGCGTCGACTTCACCAGAACAGACCGGCGCGAAGGTGTGCTCATCGCTGGAATCCGTCCCGACGAATGGTTGTTGTTGGGCACCGGCGCAGACGTGGAGACCTTGCTCGCGGGAACCGAGTTCGATGGATCCGTCAACCGGATCGACATCACCCACAGCCGTCTGTGCCTGCGCTTGAGCGGCGTGCGCAGCGCGTCCGCGCTCGAGAAGGTCTGCAGTCTCGACTTCGACGACATGATGTTCCCCGACGCTGCAACGGGCTCTGCATCGGTCGCCAAGGTCAGCTCTGACTTGATCCGCGACGATGTGGACGGCGAACCCTCGTACCTGATCCTCGCCGACCGCTCCTTCGGCCAATACCTCTACGACGCAATCCACGACGCCACCACGGAGTTCGCAAACACCCCCACATAGGGGTCATCCGTTGATGAGGGTTCCCCCCCTTTTCGAGGAGACATACTCTATATGGAGAGTCATGCCACGTCGGCGGAGAAGAATTCCGCAGCGGGGACCGCCTCCATCCGCTCTCCGATCTGATAGCGCAGGTCGCCGGGATAGACGACGCAGAGCGCGTCGAGCGACAGATCCCGCAGCGCTGCCGTCATGGAAGGCGTACGGCGCGGCGCGTCTACCCTCTTGATCTCCACGCCGATCCTGCGGCCCTTCACGAACAGCAGCAGGTCCAGTTCCGCGCCCGCATGGGTTCCCCAGAAGTACGCCTGGTCCGGGCGCGCCTCTGTGAGGGTCTTCTCCAGGATGAAGCCCTCCCAGGACGCGCCGAGCCTGGGGTCGGTGAGCAGTTTGTCCATCACGTCGGCCCCTATCAGATGATGGAACAGACCCGAATCCCGGAAGTAGAGCTTCGGACGCTTGACCTGTCGTTTGCGGAGGTTCTCGTGCCATGGGCGAAGCTGGCGGATCAGAAAGATCTGTTCCAGAAGGTCCAAATAGCGCCGGACGGTGGTCTCGCTGATACCCAACGCGGTCGCGAGCGCCCGAACGTTGACGATCTGGCCGTGGTAGTGGGCCAGCATGAGCAACAGGCGATGGATCGTCGGGGCTGTGAGTCCCGCTCCGAACTGCGGAAGGTCGCGCTCGACGAACGTCCGCACGTAGGACTGCCTCCAGATCAGGCTGTCTTCGTCGCTGTTGGCGAGCAGCGAACGGGGAAACCCGCCGCGCAACCACAGCATCGTCATGTGTTCGGCACCGAGTTCCGCTGCCTGGATGCCCGTGAGCTCCAAGTACTCGATACGTCCGGCCAGCGATTCTGCGCTCTGGCGCAGCAGTTCGGGACCAGCGCTGCCCAGCACCAAGAACGTCGCCGGACTGTCGTCGCGATCGGCAAGAACCCGCAGTATCGGGAACAGGTCAGGGCGACGTTGCACTTCGTCTATGACGACAAGGCCCGAGAGCGGTCCGAGCGCTGTCATGGGCTGATCCAGGCGGGCCAGGCTGAGGGGGTCCTCGAGATCGAAGTAGTTCGGCGAGTGGGCTTCGACGAACTGGCGCGCGAGCGTCGTCTTGCCGCACTGCCGAGCCCCGATGAGCGCCACAACCGGGTTCCGCCGGAGGGCGTCCACAAGGACATGCGCGGCGGCCCGGGGAAGCAGTTCGGAACCCATACCTTGAAATTACACAGATGACTATAATTTTTGCAACCCTTTCCTCGCGTTGATATGCAGATTTCATGCTTTTATGCTGATTACATGACCTCGCTGTAGATCCGAAACGTGCCTGACGAACTCCACCGCCAACTCAAGGCCCGTGCCGCCATCGAGGGCCAGTCACTATCGGAATACGCGCTGAGCGAATTGCGCCGCGCAATGCAACGTCCGACAAGGCGCGAACTGGTCGAACTGGTCGCAGCCTTCGAACACATCTCCGTGAAAGAATCGGCCGTTGACGCAGTCCGCGCTGAACGCAACGCACGTTGATCGTCGTCGACTCCGACGGCCGTCGAATTGCTGCTCGGACTGCCCCGAGCGGATGCCGTCGGGGCCCGATGGCTCGACCCGAACAATCAGGCGTTACCTTTCAGCGCATGAAAAAGTTCGGTCGGCTAGAGGTGGATCTTGTGCTCGCCGAGTTCGTCGAGGACGAACTCACACCCTGTTCCGGGGTGACCGCTGCGGAGTTCTGGGGCGCCCTTGAAGCGATAATCGCCGACCTGGGGCCGCGCAACACCGCGCTACTGGCCCGGCGCGACGAGCTTCAAGCGAAGATCGACTCGTGGCACATCGCCAACCGCCAGAACCACGACTCCAGCGCCTACATCGAGTTCCTGCGCGAGATCGGCTACCTCCATGAAGCCCCGACCGAATTCTCGATCACCACGACTGGTGTCGATCCTGAGATCACCTCGATCGCCGGACCTCAGCTCGTCGTGCCCCTCGACAACTCCCGTTACGCCCTGAACGCGGCGAACGCCCGCTGGGGAAGCTTCTACGACGCCCTATACGGCACCGACGCCATCAGTGACGAGGGCGGTGCCGAGGCCAGCCGTAGCTACAACCCGGTCCGGGGGAAGAAGGTCATTGCACATGCGCGTGCGTTCCTCGACCGCCATGCGCCCCTGGCAACCGGCAGCCACGCCGACGCCACCGCCTACACGATCACCGACGGAGAACTGACAGTCGCTCTCAGGCAGAGGTCCACCCCACTGGCTGATCCGTCACAGTTCGTGGGGTATACCGGTGAACCCGACGCGCCTTGCTCGGTGTTGCTGAAAAAACACGGCCTGCATATGTCGATAGAGATCGACCGGACCGCCAGCATCGGCCGTGATGATCCGGCTGGCATCAACGACATCACCCTCGAAGCAGCAGTCACAACCATCATGGACTGCGAAGACTCCGTGTCTGCTGTTGACGCCGAAGACAAGGTGGTCGTCTACCGCAACTGGCTGGGGTTGATGAAAGGAACCCTCACCAGGACATTCAGAAAGGGAGACCAGACGATCAACCGTCGGCTCAACAATGACCGAGTCTTCACTGCGCCAGACGGATCCTCGCTGACGCTGCCGGGTCGTGCTCTGATGCTCGTGCGCAACGTGGGACACCATCTCCGCACTGATGCGGTGACTCACGAGGGTGAACCGATCTTTGAGACGTTCCTCGACGCCATCGTGACCGCTCTGGCCGCCAAACACGACCTCGCACACAACGGCGCCCACCGCGACGGCGCCCACCGGAACAGTCGCACCGGATCGATCTACATCGTCAAGCCCAAGCTTCACGGAGCTGACGAAGCAGCGCTGGCCTGTGAACTGTTCAGCCGTGTCGAAGACGCGCTCAAGCTCGAACGACACACCCTCAAGATGGGAATCATGGACGAGGAGCGGCGCACCTCCCTCAACCTCGCTGCGGCCATCGAGCAGGCGCAGGAACGGGTGGTGTTCATTAACACCGGGTTTCTCGACCGCACCGGCGACGAGATCCACACCGACATGGAAGCCGGACCCGTGCTGCCTAAAACCGAGATGAAGGGTGCCCGCTGGCTACTGGCCTATGAAGACAGCAACGTCGATACGGGACTGGCTTGCGGCATGGCGAGCCGAGCGCAGATCGGCAAGGGGATGTGGGCGCAACCGTCGAACATGGCCGAGATGCTCGCTGAGAAGATCGGCCATCCCCAAGCCGGAGCAAGCTGCTCCTGGGTGCCGTCGCCGACCGCCGCGACACTGCATGCCACCCACTACTTCGAGGTCGATGTCGCCGCCCGCCAATCAGAACTGTCGAGCCGTCCGTTGCGCAGCGTCGAAGACCTGACAGCCATCCCTCTGCTGAACCGTGAACTGAGCGCTCAAGAAATACAGCTCGAACTCGACAACAACGCCCAGAGCATCCTCGGCTACATCGTGCGTTGGGTCGGTATGGGTGTCGGCTGCTCAACCGTGCCCAACATCCACGATGTGGGCTTGATGGAAGACCTCGCCACATTGCGGATCTCCAGCCAACACGTCGCCAACTGGCTGCACCACGAGCTTCTCACACGAACCCAGGTACGCGAGTCGATGACCCGCATGGCCGCCCAGGTCGACAAACAGAACTCTGACGATCCGGCCTACCAGCCGATGGCACCGGATCCCGACAGCTCCATCCCATTTCAAGCCGCCCTGTCGCTCGTCCTGGAGGGCCGCAACGAACCCAACGGCTACACCGAGCGGATCCTGCGCCACCACCGCCGCCTCACGAAAGCCCGCGGCTCGGCCACCTCGGCTGAAGCCAGTGCCATTGAGGCCAGTGCTATTGAGACTGTGCCTGCTCGTGGTTCAGGAGGTACTCCTTGATCGGCAGACCACCGCCGTAGCCGGTGAGCGATCCGTCTGAACCAACGATGCGATGGCACGGCAACACGATCGGAACCGGGTTCCGGCCGTTGGCCGCACCAATCGCCCTGACGGCTTTCGGACGGCCTATCGCCTCAGCCTGCTGACGGTAGGACCTGGTCTCGCCGAAGGGGACGGCGGCCAGAGCAGACCAGGCAGCACGCTGAAACTCGGTCCCCGTGAGGTCGAGGGGAATATCGAACTCTCGGCGACCACCAGCGAAGTACTCCCCAAGCTGCACTGTCACCGCTACAAGGACGGGATGGTCGTCGGATTCTGCATGGCCGTTCCCCGACTCCAAGTCTTCACCCGCCTGCTGATCGAACAGCAGACGACTCAAACCCCGATCCGTCGCAACCAGACGCAGGCGGCCTACCGGTGAATCGAGTTGTCTTGTCGATGTCATCCGACGACACTAGCGCCGATGACCTGGGCTAGAAACAGGGCGTGGACAATCCCTGCTTGACTCCCTCGGACTGGGGGGATCTGCTCGACGAACTAGGGGCAGACAGCTACGACTTGGTGGTCGTCGGTGGGGGAATCACGGGCGCGGGGATCGCCCGCGAAGCCGCGGGAAGAGGCTTACGAGTGGCTCTGGTCGAGGCCAACGACTTCGCCGAGGGCACATCTGGACGATCCTCCAAACTGATCCACGGCGGCCTGCGGTACCTGGCCGCAGGCGAGGTCGATCTGGTTCGCAAGACCGTCACCGAACGCACCGCAGTCCACGCAATGGCACCACACCTCGCCGAACCGGCCTGGATGGTCGTACCCGCTCGCAACCGCGTGACCGCTACGAAATTCCGTGCCGGTATCACAACCTATGAACGCCTCGGCGCGGTGGGCGACGAAGATCGACACCAGCTCTGGCATCGAGACGAGATTCGAGCCAACGAACCACACCTCCGCACAGACACTTACAACTATGCCGTCGCCTACCGCGAGTATCTGACCGACGACGCGCGGCTCGTGCTCGGGGTGTTGAGGTCTGCGGTCGGTCTGGGGGCCACCGTGGCATCCCGTCTCGCTGTGGCCAGCCTCATCCACCGCGGTGACCGGATCCGCGGGGTCGTCGCAAGATGCGCCACAACCGGGCGCGAGGTGCATGTGCGTGCCGACATTGTCGTCAACGCCGCAGGACCGTGGGTGGACAAGATCGCTCGAATGGAACAAGACCCGCCCGCATCGCTGCTGCACCTCTCAAAGGGGATCCATGTGGTCGTGCCCCGCGAGCGTTTCGGGGTCAATCATCTCGTGATCTGCAACACCACGGACCGGCGATCGATCTTCGTGATCCCTCGCGGTGACGTCGTTTACATCGGTACCACCGACACGAGCTACCAGGGGGACCACCCACTCTGGCCCGAGATAGATCTGCACGACGTCGAGTACCTGCTGGAACCGCTGCCCCGCTACTTCGACGTTGAGCCGCTCTCACCGAACGATGTCGTGGCAGCTTGGGCCGGTGTGCGCCCGCTCATCGCCACAGCGGGCAAAGCCCCCCAAGAGATGTCACGCAAGGACGAGGTGACAGTCGGCGATGGCCGAATGATCTCCATTGCGGGTGGCAAACTCACCGGCTTTCGCCGCATGGCATCCGACGTCGTCGAAGTCGTCGCCGAGCAACTCGGCAGGGACCTGCCTGCGGGCCCGGGAACGGACCCGATCCCCGGAGGCGCCCCGACTGCTGTCGACTCGACCGACCGAGAGGCTCTGCGGCTGTGGCGGCTCTACGGGAGCGAGGCTCCACAGGTACGTTCCCTCGGTCCCGAGCGTCTGGTCGAAGGTGCGCCGGTGGTCGCCGGCGAAGTCGACTGGGCCGTGCAGGTCGAGGCGGCCACCACCCTCGTCGATGTGATCTACCGTCGATTGCGGGTGGCCTGGTTCGTTCCCCATCACCGTATGGAGCTGTCGGCCGCGGCCGCTAAGCGGATGGCATCCCTGCTCGGCTGGTCACCGCAACAGCTCGACGCCGAACTCGCCGGCGTGCATAGTTGCTTCGACGACGAACTCTCGTTTCTGCCTGAAGCGTCCGGGATGTCTGGAGTATCCGCATGAAGAGGCTCATCGCTGACCTGGCCGCAATCCTGGGGGAAGGGTTGCTGCAGACCGCTACCGAACGCAGCTCCCGAGCTCGTGACACCTGGATGCGATCGCAGATCCCGGTCTCCGCGGGATCTCCGCTGGTTGCGCCGCTCGCCGTGTGCGCCCCGAGCAGCAGCGAGGATCTGGCTGAAGTGGTGCGCATCTGCATCGCACACGACACGGCGATGGTTCCCCGAGGCGGCGGCTCCGGCGTGGTCGGTGGAGTGTTGGCGAGCGCCGATTCGGTCGTGTTGAGCACGGAACGGATGACGGGGTTGCAAACCTTCTCGTCGGTGGACCTGCTCGCCGCTTTCGGTGCTGGAACCAACGGACTCGAAGCAGAGCAGCGGATGCAAGCCGAGGGTCTCAGCATCGGCCATTGGCCGCAGTCGATCGAGTTGTCGACGGTCGGCGGATGGGTGGCGACACGGGCCTCGGGGCAGTACTCGACTTCATACGGCAACATCGAAGACATGGTGTACTCCCTGGAGGCAGTGCTTGCCGACGGGTCGATCTATCGAAGCCGCGACACACCACGCGCCAGCGCGGGGCCGGACTTGCGCCACCTTCTGATGGGCAGCGAGGGCACCCTCGGGGTGGTTACCGAGGTCACTTTCTCGCTGCGCCAACAACCCGAATCAGAGCTGCGCCAAGCGTTTCATTTCAACGAATTCGACAGGGGACTCGAAGCGGTGCGAAAGCTGATGCGGGCTGAATGGCGTCCCACAGTGGTACGTCTCTATGACGGCCGCGAATCCTGGCGACACTTCCGTGAGCGTCTGCCAAAGGGCAACGCGATGCTCATCCTGGCCCATGCGGGGCCGGCGGCATCGACCTCTGTTGAGGCCGCCGCGGTATCGAGTATCTGTGAGTCCGAGGGAGGTGTCGCCGCGCCCCATGACGTGGTCGACGGTTGGTTCGAGCACCGCAACACCGTGCCTACCTGGGACGAGCTGCTGGCTCAGGGGATCGTCGCCGACACCATAGAGGTCGCAGCGGACTGGACGCGGCTTCCCAAGCTCTACCGCGCAGTCGTCGAGTCCCTCGAAGCGGTTGAGGGGGTGGTCGCGGCCAGCGCTCACAGCTCGCATGCCTACCGCTCCGGAGCGAACCTCTACTTCACGGTGGCCGCAACACCCGCATCACCTGAGGACTACGCGTCCACCTACGATGCCCTCTGGTCGGCAGCCATGAGCGCAACGGCGAGTATCGGCGCAGGCCTGTCTCATCACCATGGTGTCGGGCGGGTTCGCCGCGATTGGATGCCCGTCGAGCTCGGAACCGGCGGTCTGTCGTTGTTACGTTCGGTCAAAGCGGCGATCGATCCCCGGGGCTTGATGAACCCTGGAGTCCTGTTGCCATGAGCCTTGCAGTCGCGCCACGATCGATTTGGACCAGCGGCGCTCGGCTGTTGGCGGTGGTTCTGCTGATGTCCGGCTGCGGGGGCGACTCTGACGACAGCGCCGATGACACCGCTCCGTCAGCGTCGGACACGACCACCCCGGATCCAGATACCACGACAACGACCACTGAGCCACCCACCACGACCACCGTCGAGCCACCCACCACCGAGCCGGAACGGCACGAAGAAGCTCCGCTGTTGTTCGATCTCCTCGTGGCCGACAGTGAATGGTACGCCGGAGACGGCGGCGATCCCTTGCGAGCGACTCTTCGCTCGGGCCCGGGCATCGACTACGACGAAGCCGCGATGATTACGGTGCCGAGGCTGGTGATCGAGGGCACTGGCGCGGTACGAACCGATGATCGAGGGATCAACTGGCGCGAACTGCTCCTGGGACTCGAACGCACCGGCTGGGTGGAGGTGGAACGCACAGAGATCAATTTCGCCGCTCAGACATCCTACTTCGACGACCCCTGCGCAACTGTCGGTGCCGCCGAGGGCCCAGCGCCGATCAGCGGGGCGGCCGGAGTCAGCGGCAACGAGGCACAGGTCGACCATGTGGCACAGATGTGGCACCTGCTCGGGCCGGGATGCGACCGTCTGCACATCGCTTTCGGCACCGCATGGGACTACGACAGCGGTGGGCCGCCGGCCGCGGACGTCCCAGAAGACCTGACCGTAGAGGCCTTCGGCACCTGGGCACGGATCAGCGTTGCAGGACTTGACGCAGCACGTCTCGACGCCGCCTCCGATCAGAACTGGAACCTCACTTCCATCGCGGCGCGGCCAGTCGACGGCGCAGTCGTAATCGACGTGTATGCGCCTGAGCCGTCCCTGTTCGCAGCCCAGAAGTTGAGCGATCCCGCCCGCCTGCTGGTTGATGTCATTCCCGCTGCTGACGACGGCAACGGCTCGCCGCCCACCCCGCAACTCCACGCCAGTTCGAGCAGCTTCGTGGTTTGGCCCGACCAACTCGACGAGCGGAACCCCACCAAGGTCGAACTACCCCTGGCGGTGCGCGGCTATTCTCGTTGGTTCGAATCGGCGGGTATCGTCGAGATCCAGCACGCCGACGGAACAGCCGCTACGGCCACGGTCACCGGACCGCAGACGTTCAACCCTGGTACCGGCAGCAGTTGGGGCCTGACTGCAACCGATTGGCTTGAGGCTTGGGGAACCTTCGAGTTCACAATCGATGACCTTGAACCAGGCGAATACCGTCTGCTGGTCGGTGCGTATCCGCCCATCGATGACAGCACCTTCGTCGGCGTGACCATCCCCTTCGTAGTATCGGAGCCTTGATCACCGCTGTTCCCGTCACAGCCGAAGTCACGCCGCGAACATGAACCCATAACCGTGCCGGAGAACACAACTCTGTTTGCAAACGAAACCACAATGACCCGAAGTCCGGCAGTAGGGCTGGCATGACTATCGCTCAACTTGCAGACTTGACGCGATGAGCTTGATCGCCGCGATCGACATCGGGACCACAACCGTTCGTGCGGCTGTGTTCGATGCCGAAGGGGAACGGCTCAGCATTGCGCGTTCCACGCTGCGTTCTCAGCATCCGTTTACCGGTGCAGTCGAGCAGGATCCTGATGAGATCGTCAGCACCGCCCTCGACGTCTTCGGGCGAAGCCTGCAACAAGCCGGTGTCCAAGCAGCCGATGTTGACGCGTTGGGCATCACAAACCAGCGGTCGAGCGTGCTCGCATGGGACGGCGACACCGGTCGGGCGCTGCGCCCGCTGATCGGCTGGCAGGACACCCGCACCGCAGAGCGGGTAGCAGAGTTCGTGTCAGCCGGAATCCCGCTCAACACCTCAGCGTCGTGTACCAAACTCGAGTGGCTCATGGCCAACGACGACGCTGTCGGCGAAGCCCATTCGAGAGGCACCCTTCGTTTCGGGACCGTCGATACCTGGCTGACTTGGGTGTTGAGCGGAGGCGCTGTCCACGTGACGGATCCATCGAATGCAGGGGCAACCGGCTGTTACGACCTGTACGGCGGTGATTGGTCCGACGATGTGCTGGCACTGTTCGGTGTGCCCCGTGAGTCGATGGCCGCAGTCGTGGCATCCGATGAGACCGTCGGTCATTGCGATCCGGCGCTTGTCGGCGCTGCCATCCCGCTAGCGGCCCGCTGTGGAGACCAAATGGCGGCATGCGTGGCCCACAGCATGGTTGACGGCACCGCCAAACTGACTCTCGGTACTTCAGGCATGCTTGATGTCGGCACCGGCTCGTCGGTGGCGGAAGCTCCCGCCGGTTGCTACGCCCTGCCGCTGTGGCGCCGCACCGTTGACGGAGTCCTTGTTGACGAGTTCTTGGTGGAAGGCTCGATCCTGACGGCAGGTTCGGTAATCGAATGGCTGGTCAGGGCCGGTCTGTTAGACCGAGTCGAACAGCTCGACGAGGTAGCCGCGTCCGGTACGCCGGGTGTGGAATTCGTGCCGTCGTTGGCCGGACTCGGTTCACCGCACCAGGACCCTCAGGCTCGGGGTGCGGTGCGCGGGATCGGACTGGAGACGACAGCGGCCGATATTGTGCTCGGCGCGCTCACAGGGATCGCCGCTCGGGTAGCCGAGTTGACAGCGCACATGGGCGTCACCGGTCCGCTTCTCGTCGACGGCGGTCTGAGCCAGTCACAAGTTCTGCTCCAGGCGATACGGCAGACGACCGGGTTGGAGGTTCACCCCGCCCCCGATTTCGAGACGACCGTGCGCGGCGTAGCGCTGCTGGCAGGGCCCGGCTGACAGGGTTCCAACGGGACATATGTGTATACTGCCGAGTTGAGTTCCAATGACGCCTTGGGGGGACTAATGACTCGCAAACAACCCAGAACAATCCTTCGCCTGCTGGCACTGCTGCTGAGCTTTCTGCTACTGGCCGCAGCTTGCGGTGGTGACGACGGAGACGACGAGCCGGTAGCTGGCGACGACGGCGACGACATGTCCGAAACCAACGGTAGCGGCGGCGACGACGGCGACGACGACGGAGACATGGCCGAAGACGACGGCGACGACGGAGACATGGCCGAAGATGGCGGCGACGACGGAGACATGGCCGAAGATGACGAGCCCGAGCCGGAGCCCGAGCCGCGTACAGCCTCATGGAGGGGTGTCACAGAAGACACGATCACCGTCGGTGTGTCGATGCTCAACTTTAAGCTTCTTGTGGACATCAACCTGTCACCAGCAGGTTGGGGCGACCAGCAAGGCATCTGGGAGGCTCTGGTCGCCAATCTCAACGCCAACGGTGGAATCAACGGCCGAACCGTTGAAGCGGTGTACGAGTTCTACAGCCCGATCGACCCGGTAGATGCCGAGCGTGTGTGTACAGCCCTCACCGAAGACAACGAGACGTTCGCCGTGCTCGGCGGTTTCGTGGGACCCCTCGCCGGAACGGCAGATCCCTGTGTCGCCGGTCTCAACGACACCATCCTCATCGGTGGAGAAATCAACGCTGCTGAACTCGCGCAGACGAGTGCTCCCTGGTATCACACTGAGCCCACCGTTGAAGCTTCAACCGATAACCTGCTCGGACTGTTGGTCGAGACCGGCCGCCTGACCGAAGGTATGCCCGTCTACGTCATCGCCGGACGCGCTGCCGAAGCCACGGTCGACGGAGTGATCGAGGCCCTCGAAGCACGAGGCGCGGAGGTCGTAGGCAGGTCCATCATCGAAGCCAACGACGGCGAAACGCTTGCCCAGAACCAACAGCTCGAAGTGATCCTGGAGCGGTTCCAAGAGTCCGGGGCTGAAGCGATCATGATCCCAGGCAATCCCGCGGCCACGATCCGCGGCATCGGCCTGGCCGGGCTCAACGGCACCATCCCGGTGTGGACCAACAACGCCGGTGGGCTCAACAACCTCGGAGAGACCATCACCGACAAGTCGATTGCCGACGGCGTTCTTACCGCTCTCGGACCCACCGACAACGAGATCTATGCAGACCCGCTCTACCAGTCGGCCTGCAACGATGTGATCGCCGCGGCGCTACCCGACGCCGACCTTCGTCAACCGACCGATTACCAGACCGAGGAAGAGAACTGGTTCAACTCGACTCGTCGTGCCTGCCGCCATCTCGCGCTGTTTGTGGAGATCGCAACCGCAGCCGGAGTGAACCTCACCCATGACTCCTTCAGAGCAGCGGCCGAGAGCCTCAGCGACTTCACCCTTCCCGGTGGAGCATCTTCACTCAGCGCCACCAAGCTCGGGGCCCGAGACCTCTTCCGCTTGGGTGCGTTCGACCACACCGAAGGTGACGGCGCAGCCGTGCCGGTGACCGACCTCATCGACATCTTCCCCTAGTCTCGGCTGAACATAACCGCAGCTTGCAAACGGCATGGGCGACCGTCCACCTCGGGCGGTCGCCCGTGTCGTTTTCGCCGCTCGCTCGCGCATAGTCGGTAGAGGCCTCAACTAGCCGCCTAGCCGCGGACGCTCGATCAACTTCCAATCAGGCGCAGCTGGTAGACGTTGTGTGAGATCGCAACAACTTCACCGTCGGTGTCTTTGAGTTCGCATTCCCACTCGTAGTCGGCCTTGCCGTTGGCCTCTGCCTCTTCTGTGATCCGGGCTGCTTCTGCTGTTGACAGTCTCACGTCGACTGTGATGTCGGTCAGCGCCGGGCGTCGGAAGCGGATCTTCATCTCCTTGACGATGGGATAGAACCGCTCGTAGTCGAACGTCGTGGTGAACATGGTTCCTCCCGGAACCTCCGCCAGAGTGAACAGCGCTCCCGCGTACATCATCCGCACATGGTTGATGTTGGGTTCGAACGGCATCAGCAACCGCACAAAGCCGGGTTCCGCGTGCTCGACGCGCATGCCGGTGCGCCGCGCGAAAGGGATCATTCTCCATAGATCCTCTGTCAGCTTCTCAGGGTCGAATTGACGTTCTGGATCTGTGGCCATGGTCGATTCAGTCTCCGAGGTCAGGGGCCCAGGACGAACCGTTTATGTGGCCGCCGCCGTCGACGAACAGGGTGTTGCCGGTCATGTAGCGACAGCCTTCGCTCGCCAGAAACACCGCGACCGGGGCGATGTCGTCATAGCAGTCACCGATTCGGCCCATCGGGTTGCCGGCGTCCGCGGCTGAGAGCAGTTCGGGGTGCTGTGACATCACAGCATGGAACGAGGCGGACTTGGCAGCCGGGCAGATCACATTGGCGACGATCCCGGTGCCGGCCCATTCCCGCGCCGCGGTGCGGGTCGCTGCCCGCAGCGCCTCCTTCGAAGAGTTGTATTCGACGGTTCCCATATGGGCATTCACGCCGTTGAGCGAACACAGGTTGATTATTCGCCCATAACCGCGGGGTTTCATGACCGTGTGGGCCGCGTTCATGGCCCAGAACGGCCCCAGGAAGCCGACGTCGATGCCTCTGGCCATGCCTTCGGCGGACTTGTGCTCGACACGGCTGATCACCCCGCCGCCCCAGGCGTTGTTGACCAGGATGTCTAGACCACCCCAGCGGTCGACCGCCGCGTCGATCATCGCTTCCACATCAGCGCGTCTGCCTGCATCGGTGCGCACGAAGAGCCCGGCATCGCCAAGCTTGTCGGCCATCGCCTGGCCGGTGCGTTCGTTGAGCTCGGCGATCACCACGCCTCGGGCTCCCTCATCGACGAAGCGCTGGGCGATCGCGGCTCCGATGCCGTCGCCCGCCCCCGTGATCACAGCAATCCGTCCGTCGAGTTGGCCCATGATGCCTTTCGCGGTTGTCGAGGTCATGTGCAGGACGCCTCGAAGATGCTGCCGATGGAGGAGTCCAGCATCGAATCGAACTCTGCTTCGCTCTGCTGGGCGCTCAGTCCCTCGGTGAGGGCCCGCGAGAAACTGGCGACCATGCCAAGCTGGCGAGAGAGCCGATCGTTGGACGCTTCACGGGAGTAGCCGCCCGACAGGGCCACCACTCTCAGCACCCGCGGATGGGCGATGACGTCGCTGTAGAACCCGTCAGTGGAGGGAAGGGTGAGCTTCAGCATCACCGACTGGTCTTCGCCGAGTTGGTCTAGACGGCTGAGGATCGCCGCTTTGAGCATCGTTTCGGCTTCAGTCTTGGTTGAGCTGTGGATGTTGACTTCAGGCTCGATGATCGGCATCAGGCCAGCTTCGAGAATCTGCTTGCCGACCTCGAACTGCTGGTCGACGACCGCATCGACACCGGCCTGGTCCGCCTCGTTGATGACCGAACGCATCTTGGTGCCGAATATGCCCATGTCGCTGGCTCGCTCGAGCAGTTCGCCAAGCTCCGGTATCGGTTTCATCACCTGTGTGCCGTTGGATTCTGTATCGAGCCCCTTGTCGACCTTGAGGAAGGGAACGACCCGCTTCTCGTTCCAAAGGTAGGAGGCGCTCGGCCGGCCTGCGATGTCGCGGTCCATCGTCATCTCAAAGAGGATCGCCCCGAGGATGCGGTCACCGCCGAAGCTGGGACTGGTGACGATACGGCTGCGCATCTCATGCACGAGGTCGAACATCTCGGCGTCGCCCTCATAAGCGTCCTCGGCGACTCCGTAGAGCTTCAGCGCCTTGGGCGTGCTCCCGCCGCTCTGGTCGAGAGCGGCAATAAAACCGTCGTCGTGCTTGACCTTGTTGAACTGCTCTGTGTTCATGCTTCGCCGCTTTCTGATCTAGTCGCGAACCCCCAAGGATAAGGCCCCCAAGCACGTTCCTGCCCGAGATGTGTTATTCCAGAATTTCTCTCAGAATGGAATAAGAGCGGCTGCAGTCACCACAATCTCCAATAACTGGAATAAGGAAGCACCACCAACTGACGACAGACCAGAACCCTTTTATTCCAGAATCTCTCAAAAAATGGAATAAGAGCCGCTCCATTCACTACAATCTCCGATAACTGGAATAAGGAGCGAGATGACGAGAGATCGAGCTGGCAAGTTCCGCCGACAGCTAACCGGATACGAAGCGTTCATGCCGAACCCGCTGCCCCCCGATCCGCAACTTCAATGGGACGCCGAACTGCTCAGGCTACTCTCCGAAGCCAACACAGCCTTGGGGCGCTTGGACGGAATGGCAACGACCTTGCCCGATCCCGACATGTTCGTCGCCTCGTATGTACGGCGAGAAGCGGTGCTCAGCTCACAGATCGAAGGTACCCAGTCCAGCCTCGACGACTTGTTCGCCCACGAGGTGGAGGTGAAACGGACCGGTCTGATGGCCGACATACACGAGACGGTCAACTACGTGCGTGCGATGCGTCTGGGGCTTCAACTTCTCGACGAGTTGCCACTGTCGGGTCGACTGATCCGCAGGGTTCACGAAGAGTTGATGGCCGGGACACGGGGCCAGGAACGCACCCCAGGAGAGTTTCGCAAGTCACAGAACTGGATTGGTCCCGCTGGTTGCACGCTCGAAACTGCGGCATTCGTTCCGCCGTCACCTGACGACCTTGGGAAAGCCATTCATGACCTGGAAATCTACCTGAACGACAGCGACGATCCGCCGCTTGTACTGGCAGGGCTTGCCCACGCCCAGTTCGAGACAATCCACCCCTTCCTCGACGGCAATGGCCGCGTCGGCCGGTTGCTCATCACCTTGTTGCTCGTGGAACGTGGCGCGCTTGCTCGCCCACTGCTGTACCTGAGCCTCTTTCTTAAGCAGAACCGGCCCGAATACTACGATCGACTCAACGCGATCAGAACCCACGGGGACTGGGAGGGCTGGCTCAAGTTCTTCCTCAGGGGGGTCACCTCGACGGCTAGCGATGCCGTGCGGGTCGCAGGTGAGTTATTGGCACTGACCGACAATCACCGCCAACTCGCAACCTCGCACGATTTTGGCAAGTACGGGTGGCCGCTGCTGAACCTGCTGGCCGAACAGCCGATCATGACAATCAAACGTGCGACAGCGGAACTGGGCGCGACCTCCACGACCATCGGTGGACTGTTCGACCAGATGACTCAATTGGAGATAGTCGCAGAAATCACTGGCCATCGGCGCAACCGTGTCTATCGCTACTCGCAGTTCATCAACATCCTCGCCGACGACACCACCGATTAAGCCTGGATCCGGTCTGATGTCTGACATCAACGAGACGGCCAACTACGTGCGTGCGATGCGTCTCCTTCTCATGGTATTATTGCGGGTTCCAACGAGTGGAGGTAGTCGCGATGGGCAAGCATGATCACCACACGGGCGGCGCGTTGAGTCGCATCGCCCAGGTAGCGCCGCGACGGGTTCGCGGCGGCAGTTTCGCAGACCCCCCCCCCCCCCCCCCAGAATCGCGCTGATCCCCACAGCCGAATAGGGCGGGCTCGGCTCAGGCACCGGGCGCTTCTGCTCGTCGCCCTTGCGGTGCTGCTCGGTGTGCTGCCGGGTCAGGCCGCGGCACAGACGCCTGCCCCGAACGTCTACCTAAGCAGTGGCAGCGACATTACCATCGCAGAATCCGATACTGGCCCTATCGGCACCATCCACGCGTCGCCTACCAAGCCCGTGACTGCTGATCTGACGGTGAACTACTCGATGGCCGGCACGGCCACTGCCGGCACGGACTACACCATCAGCACCGTCCACGGAGGGACGCCGAACTACTCTGATGGGACCGGCACCTTCGTCATCCCGTCGGGAACACCTGCCTGGTCGACCGTCGCCGTCCTCACAATCATGCCCACCGCGGACAACGTCCAGGACAGCGACGAGACCGTCATCATCACGATCGTCGCCGGGACCGGCTACGGCTTGGGGAGTCCCCTCGAGAGGACCTACACGCTGGTCGAGGACGGAGGCTTTGCGTCGTTCGAGTTGGCCGGCGACCCGTGGGTGGGCGAGACTCTGACCATCACCCAGGTTGCCGACGACCCTGACGGCAACGGAAGCGTCGCTAATCGACTCTGGTACAAGAGAGACCCCGGCGGGGAATGGTCCCATGTTATTACTTCGGACGGCACCACCGCGCTGACTGGGGTCACCTCATACGTTGTCCGTGCCGGCGACGTGGGCAAGGAACTGCGCGCACAGCTCGATTACACAGACGACCTGGACGTCACACGATCAGTCTTCACGCCCCCTGTGGGTCCTGTCACTGACGGCCCAGTCGAGCCGAACCCGTGCGTGTCTGCGCAGCTTCTGAGCCATGTCGATGCTCGTATCGGTTCTGCTGTGACGGACCGCTGGGTGCGGATCAAGAACGCGCTGACCGAGTCGGCGAACGCGATCACGATCTCGGAGGTGCGAGAGGTCCACGACCGCCGCCAGTGGTACGGCTGGTCGCTCAACCGGCTCGACGAAGTCATCGCAGCGCTGGAATGCATGTCGGCCTCGACACCGGACGCGCCGACGATCAGCGTCACCGGCGGCGACGCCATCACCGAAGGCGACACCGCAAGGTTCACGCTCACCGCCACCCCGAAGCCGACCAGCAACATCACCGTCGCGGTGCGGGTGAAGAACTTCAACATCAGAATCGCCGACGACGAGACCCTCACCCGCCTCGTCACCATCGACACCAGCGGAACCGCCCGACTCGACATCGCCACCCTCGACGACTCCAACGACTGGCCTGATGGCACCGTCTATGTCGCAGTGCAGCCCGGCATCGGCTACCAAGTCGCCGAAGCACCCAACGACGCTGTGTCGATAGGCGTCGCCGACAACGAACCCACCCCCGGAATGGCGACACTGTCGGTCAGCGACGCGACACGAAGCGAACGCAGCCGCAACTGCGTCGGCGGCTACGTGTCATGCATGAACTTCACCGTCACCCTCAACCGGGAGCTGCAACCCGGCGAACGAGTGCTCGCCTGGTACCAAACCCAACAAACCGCACCGGTCTCCGCGAAAGAAACCGGCCGCGACCGCGACTTCTACCACGCCGAAGGCACCGTCAAGTTCTCGCCGGGCGGACCGCGCACCCAAACAATCCAAGTCTGGCTCGCCGACGACAACCGAACCGAAGGCTCAGAACGATTCGAGCTCATCCTCGCCTACCCCGTAGGCGCAGCAATCGCCGACAGCACCGGCATCGGCACCATCACCGACTAACCAAACCACAAGCAGCACAACCGCGGAGACTGATTCACCCCACGTTTACGCGCAGGCTCAAAAAGAGCCCGTGGGTGAGCCCAGCCCGATAGGCCAAGCCGATCACTCCCGGCAGGTGGCCAACCATCGCTGCCGTGTCTCCAAGAAACTCACCAACAACTCACACACGCGTGTAGGGTCAACTTCCACAGGGATCCTCCAGTTTCTCGGCTGTGTACAAACACCGATTCTGGGGGATCTCTCGCGTTCAGCCGCGGACCCTCACCACCCCGACTCCGACCGCAAACGCGAAGAGCCGGTTTGCCCCGTCACAGACCCTCACCCAGTTCCGAGCGGGCGCGGGTAAGGAGGTGGTCGACGAGGGCGGGGTCGTGGGCACCGAGGTCGGGGACTGAGGCATCCGGTTCGCTTATGTCGCTGATGTTGAACGGGGAGCGATAAACCTCCGTTGAACCGGTCGGGGTGGTCACGGACATGAACCTGTCGCGAGCTCGGAGCTGTTCGTGTTGCCACAGCGAGTGGGGATCGCGCACCGAGCTGTGCGTCACCCGGCCGCGCTCGAGCCTTTCAAGGAGTTCCTCGGGCGAGACTGTCGCGAAAACGTTGGCGATCAACCGTTCGAGGTCGTCGATGTTGGCGACACGGTCGACGTTGTTCAAGAACCGCGGGTCCTCGCAGAGGCTCTGGTCACAGAGCACGTGCTCGGCGAACGACACCCAGTCCCGGTTGCTCTGAACTCCGATCATGATGTAGTCGCCGTTGCTCATCTGGTACATCCCGTAGGGTGCGATCATCGTGTGGCGATGACCCGCCCGCGGAGGTACCACGCCGGTGCCGACCGCAGCGAAGGTCGGCGCGGAAGTCCATTCCGCGAGGCTCTCCAGCATCGACACCTCAACCGTCGCTCCCTCTCCGGTCGCCTGCTTACGGTACAGGGCAGCAAGTATCGACGAGAACGCATACATGGCCGCCGAAATGTCCGCCACTGAGAAACCGACTTTACATGCCTGATCAGCGGTGCCAGTGAGGGCGACCGCACCCGCTTCGGCCTGGACGGCCAGATCGTATGCCTTGTCGTCGGTTCGAGGGCCGCCGAGCCCGTAACCGGAGACGTCACAAGCGATCAGGTGCGGATGCTTTGCCCTCAACTGGTCGGCGAGAACCCCCGCCCGCCCGGCCGCCGCGGGCGAGAGATTCTGAATGAACACGTCCGCGCCGGCGACCAGCTGGTCGAACGTGGCACGCTGCTCGGGATCCTTCAGATCCAGTTCAATGCTCTGCTTTCCGCGATTGGACCAGACGAAGAACGCCGACGTTCCGCCCATTGCTGAGTCGTAGTCACGAGCGAAGTCGCCTTCCCCCGGTCGCTCGACCTTGAGCACGGTCGCGCCAAGATCGGCCAGTTGACGGGTCGCGAAGGGTGCCGCCACAGCCTGCTCGAGCGCAACGACAACAACCCCGTCAAGCGGTCTAGCCACGGCCGGCCGCATCAACGAGCCAACGGAACACTGGGTCGGTGTCGCGGGTGGGCATCATCTCGGGGTGCCACTGAACACAGACAATTGGCAGGCTCGTGTGTTCCAGCCCCTCAGCCATACCATCATCGGCCCACGCAGTTACGCGAAGGCCCTCCCCCACGGCGTCGACCGCTTGATGATGCAGCGAGTTGACCCACGCGGTCGGGCCGTACAGTTCTCTCAGAGTCGAGCCGGCCTCGAATCTGACTTCGTGAAACTCGGTCTCGGCCGGCAGATCGAAAGCCGAATGGGGTGGCACGTCCTGGTGCAGAGTCCCGCCCGCGCCGACGTTGACGACCTGTTGGCCGCGACAGATCCCGAGAACCGGCAGTCGGCGGTCCACGGCCTCCTTGTAGAGGCCGAGTTCGAGGTCGTCGCGCTCGGGCTCCGGCGGGTAGACGTCGGTCTCCGAATCAGCTCCGTAGAGGCTCGGTTCGATGTCGGTGCCTCCCGGGAGGAGCAGCCCGTCGAGACGTTCGGCAATCAGCAGCGGGTCAACATCGATCGGCAGATGTACCGGGAGCCCACCGGCAGCTATCACACCCTGCGCATACGCTGACAGGTACATGTCCACCTGCGCACCACTGAAATTCACGGGAATCCCAGCAATATCGCTTCCGGTCTTGACACGTCCCGGTATCCCGATCAACGGACGGGCGGTCATGTCATGCACTCCATGATTCGTTGGCACCAAACGTTAACGACATCGCTGCGAACTACCATAGACAAAACCGCCTCGCTCCCAACGAGCCAAGAGCCGAACTTGTCACACAACCCACAAATTACCTTGGCAGACCTCGAGAAGGATCCAGATCCGATCCTCGCCCGGCTGCGCCGGTCCGAACCAGTCAGCTGGTCCGATCCTTTGGAGATGTGGCTGGTTACCCGCTGGGACGACGTAGCGGAGATGGAAGCGCACCCGGAACTGTTCTCTGCAGCCACAGACCCCTCATTCCTGGCGCGGGCCCTCGGGCCCAACATGTTGACCACCGACCCGCCCGACCACACCCGCGTCCAGGCGATGATGCAGCCTCCCTTTCGCTCCGGGGGTCGGAGCGGCGAGTTCGTCAAGACCGAGCTTGTACCCCTCGCTGACCGGCTCCTCGAACGGGTCGATCCGGCCGGTTTCGATCTGATGACGAGCTACGCCCAGCCTTTGTCCGCCGCTTCGCTGTCGATCGTGTTGGGCCTCAGCGAGCACGACTCCGAAGAAGCGGACTTCGACACAATGTGGCGCTGGTGTGAAGGACTGTGCGCCGACATCGCCAACTTCGAGAACGATCCCGAGCTGACCGAACTAGGCAGACGCACCAAAGCCGAGTTGGGTGAAGCCATCACGCGACGCATCGCCACCGCCGGTGACGATGGCAGCGCGATCAGCTATTTCGCCCGCCAGGGTGCCACGCACGACGAGATAGTCAACAACGTCCGGCTCATGATCTCAGGGGGCATCAACGAGCCCCGCGACGGTATAGGCCTCGTTGGATGGGTGCTGCTGTCGCAGCCTGATCTGCGAGCGATCGTCGAATCCGACCCGGCCCGTATGCGTCGGCTCATCGAAGAGGTCTTCAGGGTCTACAGTCCGGTCGGCACGATCACCCGTCAAGCGACCCGGGATCTGGAGTTGGCAGGTGTCGCCATCAAGGCCGGCGATCTGGTGAGCGGGGTCCTTCGTTCCATCAATCTGTGTGAGACGCACTGGTCCAACCCGACGGAGATCGATCTTGACCGACGCGAGGGCGAGCACGCAGCTTTCGCGCTGGGCACTCATCGTTGCCTCGGAGAGTGGCTCGGCCGTCAGGTGGTGCGAGTCGGCGTCCAACGGCTCCTGAAGCGGTTCCCCGGGCTGCAGCTCGACCCGGACCAAGAAGTTGAACTCCGAGGCTTCGAGTTCCGAGGTCCGCTCGCTGTTCATGTCCTGACCAGCTGATCGAACCCGACCGCGGCCCGGCCTCTCAGCGCTGCGACTGGTTGAGGAACCAGTCGACGAGAGCGTGGCACTGCTTGGTGTTGCGGGTCTCGTGGTGGTGCATCTCATCCATCATCTGAGCGCGGTCGAGGTTCAACGAGGCGAGATACTCTTCGGCTGAACCGGCCAGGAAGCCCGCCACATGGCCCGGATCGACCTCGGGGTGAAACTGGGTGCCCACGGAGCGGCCGATACGGAAGAGTTGGACCGCGTTCTCGTTGACGGCCAGAACCTCAGCGTCGGGAGGCGGCGTGAACCGGTCGTGATGCCATTCGAACCAGGGCCCCGGGCCGACCGGGTTCTCAACACCGTTCGACGCCGCGATCTCGTACCAGCCGATCTCAGTCACCGGCGACTTCTCCACAGACCCACCAAGCGCTTCGGCCAGCAGTTGCCCCCCGAAGCACACCCCGAGGATCGGGGTGCCGCGCTCGTGGGCGGTCCTCAACATCTCAAGTTCAGCGTAGATCCAGTTCGAGACCTCGTCCTTACTGGTGAGCGAACGGATCGACCCCATCGGCACGATGATGTCGTAGTCGGAGAAGTCGGGCCAGGGCGCGGCGTCGTTGGGGCGTTCGTAGTCGGAGGTGACGACATGGTTGTGAACCTCCCAGCCGAGTTCGATGAGCCTCACTTCGACCTGACAGCCAACGCCGTCCGGTTCGTGAACGATGATGAGCGCTCGCGGGGGGTGATTCACAAGTCAAACCATATGTGGGTCTGGCCGGTTCCGGCTACCGCCTCGTACTCGCCGAACTGGGTCCCGCGAGCTTTGCAGTCCGCTGCACCGAGCGCTCCGACCATCGTCAGATAGTGCCCGAAATAGCCTTCGGGAGCGTGACTGCGATACTCGGGAACGAAGTCGAGCACCGCGGCGTGGTCTCCAGCCTTGAGCCATTCGATGACCTGACGGTCAGCGGCCGCGGCCTGCGGGGTTCGGATGTGCAGGTCAGGGTCGGCAGACTCGTGCGAACGGAACTCTCGCAGAGGCCAGAAACGGTGGCTGAGCCCCCCACTGGCCAGAACCACGACCCTACGGTCGATCTTCTCGACGGCAGCGGCCAGCAACTCGCCGAACAACAGGAAATCCTGGGTGTCGGCGGTCTGGCAGACACTCGCTGAGACCCAGCTTTCATCTGTCTGCAGAAATCCCAGCAGGTTGACTGTGGGATAGTGGATCGGCAGGTACGGGTCGTCGATGGCGGTGATCCAGGTGTCATCGCGGCCGTGGGCGCACGCTGCCCACGCCTCGGCCAACTCGGGGTCGCCCTTGATGTCGTAGGGCATCTGCACCATGCCGCGGGGCAGTTCTTCAGAGGTGTACAACCCCTGCCTTCCAGTGTGGGAGCTGACGACATGTTCGAGAGTGGTGAACCAGTGCGTATCGATCACCACGACAGTGTCCGGTTTCGAGGGGTGCAGCTTCTCGGCGGCGAGTTGATGCAAACCGGGGAACAGCGTCGTGTCTTCACCGTCGTTGAGGACTCGCCGCAGGACTTCAGGCAACACCAGCGTTGGCACATGCGACACCAGGGCGGCGCCGACTATCTCTCCCATGTTCTTGTCCTCACTTGTGGATGTCGTTGCATGGTCATATGACTTTCACCGGGAGTCGCTTGATTCCCGAGATGAAATTGGAACGCAGCCTCTCGATCGGCCCGGCGGGTTCGAGATGGTCGATTCGTTTCATGAGTTCTTCAAAGACGAGCCGGACCTCCATCCGCGCCAACCAGGCGCCAAGGCAGAAGTGCGGGCCGTTGCGTCCGAAGGCCATGTGGTCGTTGGGGTCGCGGGCGAGGTCGAAACGGAAGGGCATCGCGAATCCGTCCGGGTCGTGGTTGGCGGAGTTGAACCAGATCACGACCTTGTCACCAGTCTTGATCCTGCTTCCGCGCATCTCGACGTCGCGGGTGGCGGTTCGGCGGAAGTGCATGGTCACCGAACTGGTCCGCAGCACCTCCTCCACGCCGCACGACATCAACTCCGGGCGTTCGCGCAGCGTGTGCCAGAGCTGCGGATGGTTCATCATGTTCCATACGCCGTGGGTCATGGTGTAGCGGGTGGTGTCGTTGCCCGCGGCGACCAGCAGCGTGAAGAAGTTGTTGAACTCGAGGTCGCTGAGCGGCTCGCCGTCGCGTGTTGGTTCGAGCAGCTTTGTGATGATGTCGTCACGGGGGCAGATGCGTCGCTCTGCAGCCTGCTGTTGGGCGAACTGGAAGATCTCCAGGGCCGCCGGGCTGCGGAAGGGGACCATTCGGTATGCCTCGGTGTCGGTCAGGTCGACTGGAAAGTCGGTGAACTCGGGGTCGGTGTTGCCGAGCAGAGCGTCCCCCCAGGCCACCAGTCGATGGCCGTGTTCGTCGCTGGTGCCGAGTAGTCGTCCCAGCATCCGCATCGGCAACTGCTCTGAGACTTCGGCGACGAAGTCGAACTCGCCCTTGGGCAGCGCCGCCTCCACGACTTCGGCGGCGAGTTGGCGGATGACGTCTTCGAACGTGTCGACTGTGCGCCTGGTGAACCCCTTGTTGACGAGCCGCCGGTAACGGGTGTGTTCGGGCGGGTCCAGTTCCATCATTGTGCGGCGGGCGAGGAGTTGCTCCTCGTCCATCTCCTCGAGCCGGATCCCCTTAGTGGATGTGAAGGTGCTGTAGTCGCGGCTCACGGCCAGGGCGTCGTCGTAGCGCAGGATCGACCAGAATCCCGACCCGTCGGTCTCGTCGGTCCAGTAGACCGGGTCTGATGCACGGAGCCGATTGAACGTCGCGTGTGGAACACCGTTCGTGTAGGTGTCGTGGCTGGTGATGTCGGCGTCGTCGGGGCCCATGTCTGTGAGGTAGTCGTCGACGAAGGTCATGGCACCGCGAATCGTCCAACGAGTTCGACCATGGCCGAAACCATAATCGTTAGGTACCAAATGATTCAACCTCGAAGGGCGGGCCATCCCTACGCAGGCAACTTACCCCTCCGGCGATGTCGCGATCAGTCGGCCATCGGGTTCTGGGCGGCCCACACGGTGGTTCCTGCGGCCATGGAGTTGCCCACTTGGCGGTAGTAGCCGCCGATGATCTCGAAGGGTTTGAGACGGTCGAGCTCCTCGGTCGGATTGTCGTGGATCAGCAGTTCGGCGTCGCCTGCGTACACCGGCCCCAGGTCGGCATCGAAACCGCGCATGGTGACCAGCTCGTCCAGCGAGTCGCGTCCGTCCATCTCGATCGCGGGCATCTGCCGGCTGTGCAGCATGGGATGGGCGTTGACGAAACCCGGCTGCTCGGCTGTGCCGGTGATCGTGAAGGCCGCGTCAGCGATGCGCCTTCCCCAGGTGCTCACCGTCGCACCGAAACGTCCACCCGGCTCGAGGCGCGGACCGGCCCTTCCGACACTCACCGGACGCGTCATCCAGATCTCGCTGAGTTTCTTCGGGTAGCCCTGAACCACGCCACGGGCCATCGCGAAGTCCTTGTCGACCCAGATGTATGCGGCCCGGCTGTAGGTCTGGCCCTGGTACTGGCAGCGCACGACCAGGAAGACCTCTTTATATTGGGCTCGAGCAGGGTCGAGCAGTTCTTCGAAACTGTCGCTGCAACTCTGCCAGTCCGCCCAGATCAAGGCGACAGCGCCGGGGTCGTCGACGGCTGGTTCCAACGGAGCCGGCAGGAGTTCGGCCACGTTGGCCGGGTCGGTTCGGAACTCGATCGTGAGCATCTCGCCCGAGTAGTGCCACGGGGGTCCCGGAAGTATCCCGGCCACACCCGCCGGAGTGCGCGGGTACATGAACCCCCTGAGTTCAGCCATAGTCGAGACCCTAACCGTTCGGTACCAAATGATTCAAGAACGACGAGTCAACCCAACCCCACGCCAGCCAAGGTTGCACGGCTTCCCGAGCGTTTAAGGTTCCGGAGCGCTGCGGCGCACCGCTTCTCGGAATGCCCAGTCAACTACGACAGATATTGTGTATTGTATACAAGAATTAGTTTGCTACCGAACGAACTCTGTGCCATGATCCAAAACAATTGTCTGTCCTAGGAGGGGGAACCCAATGAAACTCAAGACAGTGATCGCTCTTTTTGCGATCTTCACACTGCTCACCGCAGCCTGCGGCGACGACGACGGCGACGACGACGCCACGCCCGTCGCGGCTGACGATGGCGACGACATGGCCGAAGACGGCGCCGGTGACGGCGACGACGACATGGCCGAAGACGGCGACGACATGGCCGAAGAGCCGCACATGGACACCGACGTCGACATCGCCGGGATCCTCGGCACCGACCTCGACAACTGTGCCGACGCTCCGAGCGGCGATCCGATTAGGGTCGGAATGGCGATGGACTTCAGTGATGTCGTCGGATTCGTCGACATCCCGGGCTCCAAACTCGTACCTTTCGTAGCCGACCTCGCCAACTGTGCAGGCGGTATAAACGACCGTCCTGTGGAAGTCCGAGTTGCAGAAGTCGGTGCCGATGCCGCCCTGGCGACGGCCGAACTCCTCGACTGGGGCGCACACTTCCTGATCGGACCTCCGTTCGCCGATTTCGCGCTGCCGATCCTGCAGACGACCGAAGGCCAGGTGCCGCTGTTTGTGGCAGCGTCCACCGAACCGACACTGGCGGACGCCTCGATCAACTCCTACCTCGTGACCTTCGACGACAACCAGATGGCGTCCGCGGCAGCCAACTGGGCGCTCGACGAGGGAATAACCCGAGCCATCCTGTTCACCGAAGGTGAAGGAGTCCCCTACACCGGCGTCAACCCCGACGCCTTCGCTGCGGCGTTCATCGCCGGAGGCGGCGAGGTCGTCAGCACACAGAACTATGTGTGGGCCGCCGACACCGACTTCTCCGCCCAGGTCAACGAGATCGCCGGGATCTCCGACAACACCGAAGTCGTGTTCTCCGCCGCTCTCGGCTTCCAGGTCACCGCACTGCGGGGACAGTTGGAAGGTCAAGGACTGGACGGACTCACCTACATAGGTACCGATGCACTCGACGCGACCGGAATCCAGTTCGAGGACAACAACGAGGGCATCGCCCACACGCCGCACACCAGCATCTCAGCAGGCGACCCGATCGACTCGCTCCTCGCCCACTACGAGGCAGTCAACGGGGAGGCGCTCGAGAGCCGCGGCTTCATGGCCCTCTACGTCGACTCGATGTTCGTCGGCATTCAGGCAATGCTCGACTGCGGCTGTGACGAACCTGCCCAGATCGGTGGGGCCGTTCAGGCACTCTCCGGCTTCCAAGGACTGTCCGGCGAGATCACCTACGCGGGCACCAACGGCATTCCGCCCAAGGCCGTCCCGATCAACCGGATCGTCAACGGCGAGGATGTCCTAGTCGACACCCGAAGCTGACCGAAACCGTGCTCGAAGTCACGGGGTTGACAACCAGATACGGTGCGATATCGGCACTTCGAGATGCAACGCTGACCGTTGGATCCGGTGAGGTGGTGGGCCTCATCGGACCCAACGGTGCGGGCAAGACGACGCTGCTGAACACAGTCGCAGGCCTCCTGAAACCGTCGGTGGGCACCGTGGCGTTCGAAGGCAGAGACGTCACCGGGCACCCCGCTGAACGGCTGCTGCGTTCAGGGCTCGCCCTGGTGCCCGAACACCGTCGCATCTTCACCGACATGACAGTGGAGGAGAACCTCAAGATCGGCGGGATCACCCAAAGCGGCACAAACCGGGAACAGGACCTGAACGAGATGGCGGAACTCTTCACGGTGCTACGTTCGAAATGGAACACGGCAGCAGGTTTTCTATCCGGAGGTGAAGCGCAACAACTGGCGATCGCCCGAGCCCTGATGTCAAGGCCCCGGCTATTGATGATGGACGAGCCCTCGCTGGGCCTGGCGCCCATCCTCGTCGACGCCGTGTTCGAACTCATCGAGTCCCTTCGACAGCAGGGACGAACGCTCCTCGTCGTCGAACAGAACGCCACCCGGATGCTCGAAGTCGCCGACCGGGCCTACGTCCTGCGAAGCGGAGAGATCGTGGCGCAGGGTACCGGCAGCGAACTCAGCGAACACGACGACCTGTTCAGTACCTTCATCAGCGGTTGAGAAATGGTCGAACTACTGCAGAATCTCATCGACGGACTCGGCAGAGGCAGCATCTACGCGCTGTTGGCCCTGGGTGTAGCCGTGGTGTTCGGGGTGATGCACCTGCTCAACTTTGCGCACGGTGAACTGATCACGATCAGCGGGTATGCAGCCTACGCCGCGGGCCAACAGGGCTGGTCATGGTATGTGATCACACCGCTGATCATCGTCTGCGCGGTGGTCGCCTCGCTGGTGATCGAACGGGTCGCCTTCAGCCGAGTGCGCGGAGAATCCGACTTCACACTGCTGCTCACCTCGTTCGGCGTGCACTTCGTGGTGTCTGCGTTCTTTCTTCTGTACGTCTCCGCTTCGGTGAAGACCTATTCGCGTCCCGGATGGGTGACCAACACCTACTCGATCGGGCCGCTCAACATCGAGGTGTTCGACACTGTGGTCATTGCGGTGACGATCATCACGCTGATCGGAACCACGGTGCTGTTGCAGCGCACCATGTTCGGCCTAGCCCTGCGCGCCGCGTCTGCAGACTTCGACACGGCTCGACTGATGGGCGTCAAGTCCGACTCGGTCATCCGCGGTGCCTTCGCCCTGTCCGGGCTGTTGGCGGGCATCGCCGGCGTCTTCTGGCTGATGCGCTCGGGCAGCACGACGCCGAGCGCCGGCATCGACCCGATGCTCAAAGGCGTACTGGCAGCCCTCATCGGGGGGCTCGGCAGTCTACGCGGGGCGGTGCTCGGAGGATTTGCGCTGGGACTGGCCGAGGTGCTGTTGCGCAGCCGCCTCCCGGACTCTGTCGCGAGCCTCACCGAGGGCGTGGTCTTCGTTCTGATCGCCCTGCTGTTCATCTTCAGGCCTCAGGGCCTCATAACCGTCGCCCATGCGGAGCGTGTGTGATGTTCCCGAACCTCCAGCGGGACGTCACCTTCCCGGTCATCGGCTCGATTCTGCTGTTCAGCGTCTTTGTGGCGGGTGCGCTGATCTACCAAAACTGGCTGGGAGGAGCTGCGGAGAGGCTCATGACGGTCATGCTGATCGACGCTGTGATCGTGCTCGGCATCCAGATCTACGTCGGCAACACGGGCGTGCTGTCCTTCGGCCATATCGGGTTCGGCGCCATCGCGGGATACACGTTCGCAGTCTTTGCCATTGCCCCGTCAGAAAAAGCCAAACGGATACCGGACGCGCCGTTCGGCCTCGCCGAAGTCGAAGTGGGCTCTGCCACAGCGATTCTGGTGGCCGTGCTGCTGACGGTAGGGGTCGCCTTCATCATCGGCGTCGGACTCGCACGCTCCGGTGCGCAGTCGGGGGCGGTCTCGGCCACCGTCATCACCTTGGCCCTGCTGTTCGTCACCCACGAAGTCGCTCGCAACTGGGTCGAGCTGACCGGAGGCGAACGAGCCGGCCTGTTCTTCCCGATCGGCGGAAAACTGGACACCCGAATGCCGATCTATGCAGCGCTGTTCGTGGCTCTGCTCGTGGCTCGGCTCTACGGACAGAGTCGCAGCGGTCGCCTCGCCGTTGCAGCACGCGAGGACAACCTCGCAGCCCGAGCCATGGGCGTGAACCCCCTGGTTCAACAGATGGTCGCCCTGCTGATCTCGGTAGCGGTTGTCAGCGTCGGGGCCAGCCTGCGCGTCTATGAGGACGGTTCGCTGCTACCCGAGAACTTCTTCTTCAACTACACACTCCTCACGTTGGTGATGCTGATCGTGGGCGGACGCAACAGCGTGACCGGCGCACTCGTCGGCGTCGCAGTGATGACCGCCGGTCGTGAACTCGCCCGCCGACTCGGGCAGGACGGGTTCGAAGTGTTCGGGATCGGCCTCGACAGCGCACCGCTCGACTGGGTCTTCCGTGAGAACCTTCAAACGGTCTTTCTCGGCGTCTCGATGCTGGGGTTCATGCTTCTTCGGCCTTCGGGACTGCTCGGCGACTGGGAGTTCGACGAATGGCTCCGTTCCCGATACAGGCGTCTCCGATTCGAGCGCAAGGCCGCCACTGGGGACGCAGAAACCAAACCGGGCAGGCTCCCTGAACTCGGGGCAGCCGAGTCGTCAGTGCTTGAAGCACACGGGATCGCCGTCTCCTTCGGCGGATTCAAAGCCCTCAGTGACATCAGCCTCGTCGCCCAGAGCGGTGAGGTGATTGGAATCATCGGCCCCAACGGAGCCGGCAAGACCACACTGGTCAACGTCATCACCGGGCTGGTCGAGCCGTCCTCGGGACGTTTCTCGCTCGACGGCGAAGACCTGACGTCGATCTCGACCCATCGGCTCGCACGGCACGGGATCGTGCGCACATTCCAGAACCTGCGGCTCTTCTCGGCCCTGACCGTGCGCGAGAATGTGGAGGTCTCAGCACTGATCGCGGCGAGTCATCGACAGGGCCGACCACTCCTAGACGTCGACTCGGTGATCGCCGAGGCCGGGCTGTGGGAACACCGTGATCGGCGGGCCGCCGAACTCGACTACGGCAACTCTCGGCGCCTGGAACTGGCCAGGGCTACGGCTCTCGCACCTTGTTTTCTGCTGCTCGACGAACCAACCAGCGGTATGAGCGACGTTGAATCCACCGAGATGATCGAGCAGGTCCGCCACATGGCTGCGACTGTCGGTGCAGGGGTTGTCGTCATCGACCACGACCTGAACTTCATCACCGGTATCTCCGATCGGATCTACGCATTCGACCACGGTGAGGTGATCGCACACGGGTCAGCCGAAGAGGTTCAGGCGGACCCACTGGTGCGAGTCGCTTACCTCGGAACTGAGGGAGCGACCTGACATGGACGACACGATGCCCGACACGATGCCCGACAACGGGCCCCAAGACAGCCCCTACACCCGGGTCGAACCACAGAATCGGCGCCGCGGTGGACTCGCTGACGAGGTCGCCAGCTATGTACGGGACCTGATCCTCACCGGTGCGTTGAAACCGGGAGTCAAAGTCGATCAGGACGCCATAGCCAGTGCACTCGACGTCAGTCGCAGCCCGATCCGTGAAGCGCTCATCGTGCTCGGGCAGGAAGGTCTCCTCGACGCGGCGCCACGACGCGGTTTCTTCGTCGCCCGCTTGACTCCCGACGACATCATCGACCACTACGAACTGTACGGCGTGGTCTCGGGCCGAGCCTCCGCAATGGCCGCCGACACCCTCAAGGACGAACAGATCGCCGAGCTCGAAGCCATCCAGAAACGTTTCGTCGCCGATTCCCACGAAGACCTCTCCGCCCTCAACGACGAGTTCCACCGCATCATCAATGCCGCCGCACCCCGCCGAACCCGTTGGCTGCTGCGTCTGCTGGTGCGATCAGTTCCGGCCGACTACTACGAGTTCGCCGACGGTTGGGACGGCAAGGCCGTCGAACACCATCGCAAGATCCTCGACGCGGTGGTTGAACGCGACGCGCAGCGTGCCCGAGAGGCCATGGAGACCCACCTGCACGAAAGCGGTGTGGCCGCCACAGAGGCGCTGCGACGCCAGGGATTCTGGAGCGACGTGGAGGAGTGAGCAGCCCATGACAGCCGCCGACACGACAACACCCACCGCAGAGGTCTCCCAGGTTCCCGAGGACTTCGAGATGATCCGCACCGAGGTGCGCCGCCTCTGCGACAAGTACGGGAACGAATACTGGCGGGGGCTCGAACCCGACCGCTACCCAGAGGACTTCGTCAAGGAGCTGACCACCCAGGGATGGCTCGGGTCCCTCATCCCCGAGGAGTACGGAGGCGGTGGCCTCAGCCTCGCCGGCGCATCCGTGATCCTCGAAGAGATCGCGGCCAGTGGCGGCAACCCCGCCGTCTGCCACGCCCAGATGTATGTGATGGGCACGCTGCTGCGCCACGGCTCTGAAGAACAGAAACAGCACTACCTCCCGCAGATCGCGGATGGTCGCAAACGCCTGCAGGCCTTCGGTGTCACCGAGCCCATCGCCGGTTCAGACACCACCGCGATACGCACCAGAGCGGAGCGCCGCGGCGACACCTGGTGCATAAACGGCCAGAAGATATGGACGTCTCGGGCACTGTACTCAGACCTGATGATCCTTCTGGCCCGGACCACGCCCGCCGACGAAGCCGAAGGACGACTCGACGGTCTGTCGGTGTTCATCCTCGAGTTGCGCAATGACGACGGAGAGCTCATCGATGGTCTCACCATCAACCCGATAGCGACCTGGATGAACCACAACACCACTGAAGTGTTCTTCGACGATGTAGTCATTCCCGCAAACGCCCTGGTAGGCACCCAAGGCAACGGCTTTCGGCACATCCTCACCGGAATGAACGCGGAGCGGATCCTGATAGCTGCCGAGTGCATCGGCGACGGTCGCTTCTTCTTGGAGCGGGGCAGCGCGTACGCCCGTGAACGGGAGGTCTTCGGCCGCCCCATCGGCATGAACCAAGGTGTGCAGTTCCCTCTTGCCAAGGCCTACGCCAACCTCGCGGCCGCAGACCTCATGCGCTGGAAGGCCGCCAACCTGTTCGATGCCGACAAACCGTGCGGTGCCGAAGCCAACATGGCAAAGATGCTCGCCTCCGAAGCCTCGTGGGAAGCAGGCAACGCAGCGCTCAACACCCACGGCGGATTCGGTTTCGCAACCGAATACGACATCGAGCGCAAACTCCGCGAGACCCGGCTCTACCAGGTGGCACCCGTCAACAACAATCTCGTCCTGGCCTTCGTTGCCCAGAAGTGCCTCGGCCTCCCCAAGAGCTACTGATGCGTGCGATTGTCCTCCCCGCGCCGGGTCGAACCCTGGTGCTAGACGAACATCACCCCGAGCCGGGCGCCGGCAAGCAGGACGGCGAAACAATCGAGGTCACCGCCTGCGGAGTGTGCCACTCAGATCTCCATGTGGTCGACGGGGACTTTCCGAGCCCCTACCCGATCGTTCTGGGCCATGAAGTCACCGGGCAGCACCCTGAACTCGGTGCGGTGATGGTCTACGCGCCCTGGGGATGCGGTTCCTGCACCGAATGCAACGCTGAGTTGGAGATGATCTGCGCCGACAGCACAGAAGCCGGGCTGCTGGTCGACGGCGGCTACTGCGAACGCATGTGGGTGAAGCACCGCCGTTATCTGGCCCCGCTCGGTGATCTGGACCCGGTGGCCTCCGCGCCGTTGGCCTGCGGTGGCCTGACCGCCTATCGAGCGGTCAACCACGGACTCGAAATCCTGCGCGACCGCGGAGCCGCCAGCCGGGCGCTCGTCATCGGAGCAGGCGGGCTGGGCCAGTTCGCCATCCGCTATCTGCGTCTGCTCAGCGACGCACACGTGACCGCGCTCGACCCGTCGGACCACAAGCGCGCAACCGCCGTGGAGATAGGAGCGCATGCTGCTGCGTCGCCGGGCGATGAACTCGCCCCCGCAGACGTTGTGATCGACTTCGTCGGAGCGGAAACCACCCTCGCCACGGCCGCCTCAGCAGTGGCGCGGCGCGGAATGGTCGCCGTCGTCGGCCTGCGGGGAGGCCGAATCCCCTTCGGCTTCGGTGCTGTGCCCCACGAGGCCCGCTTCCTCTCGAGCGTCTGGGGCAGCCGCAGCCAACTCGACGAACTGCTGGATCTTGCCCGTCGCGAGCCGACGATCGTCCAACCGGTGCAGACCCTTCCTTTAGCGGAAGCCCAGACAGCCCACGACAGGCTCCGCGCCGGAGACGTCCGCGGCCGGTTGGTCCTGGTCGTATCCGAACCCGACAACCAACCCCCACAGCACCCAATCAGTGAAAGGGACTTCACATGATCAGCGCACTCAGACAGAAGGTTGCCGAGCATGACATCCACACAGTCGAGGTCGGCGCTCCCGACACCCAGGGCCGGCTACGCGGCAAACGTGTACCCGTCGACCGCTTCTTCGCAAGCGTCGCAGAGAGCGGAGTGAGCATTGCCGACGCCATGTTCGTCTTCGACATGCAGGATGATCTGCCCGACAACGAGTTCATCAACATGGACACCGGCTTTCTCGACTGTCGCTTGTTACCGGATCTGTCGTCGATGCGTATCCTGACGCATCGCCCCGGGTACGCGCTGGTCTTCGCGGATGCGTACGACCCCGATCACAATCCTCACCCGATGGCGCCCCGGTCGGTTCTGGCAAATCAGATCGAACGCTGCCAACAGCAGGGGCTCGACCCCCTCGTGGCCACCGAGATGGAGTTCTATCTCTGCACACCCGACTGGGAGCCCGTACAGAGCCACATCCAGTACAGCTCGTTGACCGACGCGCTCGAATTGGAGGACACGCTGCGCGACATGCGTGACGCCATCGCCGGGGCGGGCATCGAAGTGGAGTCCTCCAACGCCGAATACGGACCCGGCCAGATCGAACTCAACACCGGACCCGTCGATGCCATGACGGCGGCTGACAACACGGTTCTGTACAAGAGCATCATCAAGCAGGTGGCCGTGCAGCACGGTCTGCGCGCCACCTTCATGCCGAAGCCTTGGACCGAACATTCGGGTTCGGGAATGCATGTGCACACGAGCCTCACCGTCGATGGCGCCAACGCTTTCGCCGACTCCGACGAGCAACCGAACGAACTGATGGCGAAGTGGCTCGCCGGCATTCTGGAACACACTCTTTCCATGACGCTGCTAGGCGCTCCGACGTCAAATGGGGGAAAGCGGATCCGGCCCTACACCTTTGCTCCGACTCACGTTCACTGGGGGCTCGACAACCGCACTGTCCTGGCCCGATGCATCACCGAAGCAGGCTCTTCGGCCAATCGCGTGGAGTTCCGCCCAGCTGGTGCAGATGCCAACCCCTACCTGATCATCGCCGGTGTGCTGGCTGCCGGTGCCGACGGCGTAGAGCGGGGGCTCGTTCCACCATCCATGAGCCACGGCGACATGTACGGCAACCCCGGTGACTGCCCGCCACTGCCCACCGACCTCTCGGGGGCGATTGCGGCCTACCAATCAAGCCCGATCGCGCAGCAACTGGGAGACATGTTCTCACGCAGTTATGTGAGCATCGCCGCTGCCGAGGTCGACCTCGCGGCCGCCAACGCAGAGTCCGACGACCCGGATCACGTGAGCCAATGGGACCGAGACCGCTTCATCGAGCATTGCTAGCCGAGACGACCAGCCAGCCATGACCACTGAACCCGCCGGAGGGCCTGACGTCACCACCCCGTCGCTGTACCTGCGCGGCGCGCCCCACGAGCGGTTCACGGAGATGCGGGCCCACCCCGGACTCACCTGGCATCCCTACGAGTCTTCCGGGTTCTGGGCGGTGACCCGCCACGCCGACGTGAAGGAAGCATCGAAGCGGGCCAAGGAGTTCTCATCGGGGTTGGGGCACACCAATCTCTGGGATCTGGAACCCGACGCCCTGGAGGCGCGTCGATCAATCATCGACACCGACCCCCCCGACCACACCAGACTGCGCCGCCTGGTTAGCAAGGCCTTCACTCCACGCAACATCCGACGCTGGGAGGGGCTCACCCGCGAGATCACCGAGGAACTGCTCGACGAGTACCTGGCGTCGGGCGGTGGCGACTGGGTGGAGATGGTCGCCGCCCCCCTGCCGATCCGGGTGATCCTGGCAATCCTGGGGGTGCCCGTCGAAGACGCCGACTTTCTGGTCGAACTCTCGAACTACCTGGTAGAAGGCACGGGCGACCAGCCTTCCCTGCCACCCGACGCATACGGCAACACCACCGAGGTACGGCTCCTGCCGTTTGCGAGCCCGGCAAGCCACGCACTGTACGAATACGGCGAGAACCTCGGCGCGAAACGACGCGAGGACCCGCGCGACGACATGGTCACGATGCTCGTGCAGGCCTCAGAGGACGGTGACCGCCTGTCTCACGACGAGTACCGCAACTTCTTCCACGTTCTGGTGTTCGCCGGGAACGAGACCACCCGCACGGCCATCACCCACGGCGCCATGGCACTCGCCGACCATCCCGACCAGTGGGAACGGATCCTTGCCGACGAGTCTCTGCTCACTCCCGCCACCGAGGAGGTGCTCCGCTGGGCCACGCCCGTGCTGCACATGCGCCGGACCGCCGCGGTCGACACCGAACTGTCGGGCACTTCGATATCGGCGGGCGACAAGGTCGTGATGTGGTATGTGTCTGCCAACCGTGACGAGTCGGTCTTTGAGGACCCCTTCGTCTTCGACGTCGGCCGGATCGACAATCCGCATTTCGCTTTCGGCGGCGGGGGTCCGCACTTCTGCCTCGGCGCGTTCCTGGCCCGTATGGAGATAACTGTGCTGCTCACCGAGATGCGCAAGCGTTCGATGGTGCTCGAGCGCCGTGGTGAGGCGGTGCATGCTCCTTCGAACTTCGTGCACGGGGTGCTGTCGGTGGAACTGGGAGCGGCCCGTGACTGAAGCTGATCCGCGCGACTCCCACGACGACCTCGTTACCGTCGACCTGGACACTGACGTCTGCGTGGGCGTGGGCCAGTGCGAACTGCTTGAGAGCGACGTCTTTCTCCTCGACGACGACGAAGGCATCTCCACACTGATCGGAGACGGGCGGTTGCCGCGACGACGAGCCGAGACCGTCGTCGACAAATGCCCGAGCAGTGCCATCTCCATCCGCGATGACACTCCATCCACGAGGACACTCCATCCACGATGACACCGAAGGACGACCAGCGACCATGACCAATTCGAACGGCCTGGACATCAAGCTGACCTGGGTCGAGTTGAGCGGCAGGACCCGCCACCCGTTCGTGATCGGCTGAACAGTGGCGACCGTGGCCCGAACCCCTGTCGACCTCGCCGATGTCGACTTGTATTCGCAGGGGATCCCCCACGACGTGTTCGCCGCGGTTCGAGCCACGCCCGGTCTCTGCTGGAACACGATCACCGACACCACCGGTTCAGACGCAGACAGTGCCCTCGAAGACGGATTCTGGGCCGTCACCCGGCATGCCGATGTGGTGGAGGTGTCGCGTGACACCGCCACCTACTCCTCCGCAGTCGGCCACATCCAGATCTACGACATCGACGACGACGCGCTCGAGTCTCGAGCCTCGATGATCGACATGGACCCCCCGGTGCATACCCGACTGCGACGGTTGGTGAGTTCAGCCTTCACACCGCGTCACGTGCTCGACTACCAGCAGATGATCCGAGAGAGGGTCTGTCGTTGTCTTGACGACATCACCGCCGACGGAGGAGGCGACTGGGTTTCCACCGTCGCCAAGCCGATCCCGATCTCGGTCATCTGTGACCTGATGGGAGTGCCCGAAACCGATCACGACTACATGATCGAACTCTCGGACTACCTCGTCGCGGGAACCTCCAACGAGCCGCTCGAACCCGACGCTTACGGCAACACCACCGAACTCCGCCTGCTGCCGTTCAACAGCCCCGCCGCCCACGGCATCAATGAATACGCCCGTGAGCTGGGCGAACAGCGACGCAAGCGACCTGCTGATGATCTGATCACAAAGCTGATCAACGCTGAAGTCGACGGCGAGCGGCTCAGCGACAACGAGTTCACCAACTTCTTCCGGCTGATGATCTTTGCCGGCAACGAGACCACCCGCTCCGCCATTGCACACCTGGCCCTTCAGTTCGACCGCTTCAGTGACGAGTTCATCCGCCTTCAACAGGACCGCTCGCTGATCGAGTCGGGAGCAGAGGAAGTGATCCGGCATTCGTCGCCGATCCTTTATTTCCGCCGGACCGTCACCCGCGACGTCGAACTGTCCGGCACTCCGCTGAAGGAAGGAGACAAGGTCGTCATGTGGTACGCGGCCGCGAACTTCGATGAGACGGTCTTCGTCGATCCGCACCGCTTCGATCTCGGACGCGCGGTTCCGCCCGCGAACGTCGCATTCGGCGGTGGTGGCGCGCACTTCTGTCTGGGAGCGCCGCTGGCCCGCCTGGAGGTGGCCATCCTGCTCGACGAGATCGCCGAGCGGGACCTGCGAATCGAGGTCGTCGGCGAGCCCGAGTTCGTCCGCTCGAACTTCGTGAACGGGATCGAGCATGTCGAGGTTCGAATCCGATGAACGTTGACGCCTGGGGCGAACCGGTCAGCGGGTCCGCAACCAGTGTTGCCTGCTGGGACCGGGCCTGGGCCACGATGCTGCACTTTCGGGGCGACCCGATGACCGAACTCGAAGAGGCGAACCTGCACGATCCTGAGTTCGTGCTGGGTTCGGTCTACAACGCTGCCTACTACGTTCTCGCCGGCACGCCCCCCGACGCTCCCCAATTGACAACAGAAGTCGAACGGATCGATCAGCGGACCGATGCCGCCGGTGAGCGGGACCAGTCCCACGTCAGAGCCTTGAGACACCTCCTGGCAGGCGACTACACCAGAGCCGCGGAGGCGTGGGACGAGATCGCCGCGCGAGCCAACGATTTCGCGGCGGTTCGGATCGCGCACGACATCTATCTTCACGTTGGGGACGCGGACCGACGCCTGCGGTCCTCGCTGGCGGCCGCTGATCGCTGGCAGAGCAACGACCACGGTTACAGCTTCGTCCAGGGACAGCTCGCGTTCGCACTCGAGGAGGCCGGCCAAGTCGAACAGGCAGAAAGAGTCGGCAGAGCCGCGCTCGCTCTCGACCCGCAGGACCTGTGGGCCCGCCATGCCCTAGCCCATGTCTACGAGACCACCAACGACCAGCAGGGCGCTCTGGATCTCCTCGATGGGCCCGATGCTGTGTGGCACGAGCAGGACGCGCTGTCGACCCATGTCTGGTGGCATCTGGCGCTCAGGCTTATTTCGGCAGGCGAGTATCAGCGGGTCCTGTCGATCCACGAACAGGAACTGGCCGTTGCCACCACGGCGTTCCGTTTGTGCGACCTGACCTCGCTGCTGTGGCGGCTCGAACTCGCCGGAGTCGACGTGGCCGACCGCTGGTCGGCACTGGCTGACCGCTGGGCCGATATTGCCGAACGTCACACCTGCGGGTTCATCGACCTGCACGCCTCGCTGGTGTTTCTTCGTGAGTCGTCCCATCGGGGCGCGACACCTTTCTTTGCGGGTCTCGAAGCCTCCCATCGCTACCCCGTGTCGGAGAACGCCCGCACCTTCAGCGAGGTCGTTCGCCCACTGGTCGCTGCGGTGAGGTCCCATGCTGAAGGCGATCACGACGCAGCGGTAGCCGAACTCGACGATCTGGCATCCGAGACGCACCGCATAGGCGGCAGCAACGCCCAACGCGACCTGATCACCCTCACCCGAAACGCATCCGCCGAACGGGTCACCTTGAAGGCAGCAACAACATGAACCAGATGCTCACCGAAGAACAGTCCGCATTGCAGAACCGTGCTCGGGAACTGGCGAACGAAGTCATCGCTCCACGCGCCGCTGAGGTCGACCAGACAGAGGAGTATCCGTGGGGCAACGTGGCAGCGCTCACTGACGCCGGTCTCGTGGGCATGACAATTCCAGCGCAGTTCGGCGGCCCGGGGAGATCACTGTTCGATGCCGTGCTGGTCGTGGAGGAGATGGCAAAAGTTTGCGGGGTCACAGGCCGAATCGCTGTCGAGTGCAACATGGGGGCGATCTCTGCTGTGATGGCCTACGGCACCAACGACCAGCGCAAACTGGCTGCCGAGTTGGTGCTGGCCGGCGACAAGCCGGCGATCTGCATCACCGAACCAGACGCCGGCAGCGCGGCCTCGGAGATGACAACTCGTGCCGACCGGCGCGGCGACCGCTACATCGTCAACGGCAAGAAGCACTGGATCACCGGAGCAGGAGTGTCGAAACTGCACCTGATCTTCGCTCGGGTCTTCGATGAGGACGGCACCGAGCAGGGCATCGGCGGGTTTCTGGCCATCCGCGACGAGACTCCCGGCCTGTTGATCGGCAAGCGCGAACCGACCATGGGGCTACGGGGGATTCCTGAACGTGAGGTGATCTTCGAGGACATGGAGATCCGCGACGACATGGTGCTGTTGCCGCCTTCGGGGTTCCGGCGCGGTTTCGCTGACCTGATGAACGCCTACAACAGCCAGCGCGTCGGGGCGGGAACGGTGGCTCTGGGGTTGGCCGCCGGAGCCTGCGAACTCGGTGTCGCCTTTGTGAAACAACGCCGACAGTTCGGACGGCCAATCGCTGAGTTCCAGGGCCTGCAGTGGATGATCGCAGACATGTCGACACGACTCGAAGCGGCTCGGAGCCTCACCTACCGGGCTGCCGCGTCGCGTGGTCCCAACAACAGCAGCTTTCCCGATCCGACGCTCGCCGCCCAGGCGAAACTCTTCACCGCCGAGACTTCCATCGCTGTGGTCAGCGATGCCCTGCAGTTGTTCGGCGCGGCCGGATACTCACGGAACAATCCTCTGGAACGCATGTACCGCGATGTGCGCATGTTCACCATCGGCGGCGGAACAGCCCAGATCCTGCGCACCGTCGTGGCCTCCCGAGTATTGGAGATGAGGCTCCCCCAGACCCGCGACGGTTTCACCCGACCCGCCCAAGACTCCCAATAACCGACCCCCGAACCCCCCAGCGCCACCGCAGCTCCGGCTACGCCCGAATATTACGACGCGTTGCTGATTATCTTGCGGAGCAGGTGGGCCATTTGCCGCTTCTGCTCCATGGAGAGTCCCTCAGACATTGCCGTCTCGAAGGCATTGAAGCGCGGAAAGAGATCTTCGATCAGTACCAGACCGTCGGGGGTGAGCGCAACGGCCACCCTGCGGCGGTCGGACTCCACCCTCTCACGTTCAACCAGCTGTTGCCGTTCAAGCGTCGACAGCATTCCAGTGAGGGTCCCTTTGGCCAGCCCGCACTCAGACGCCAGCCGTGCGGTGTCCATCTGACCCCAGACCCACAGAACCCACAGGATCGTGAAACCGCCCCACGACAGACTGTGCTGTGCCAAGACCTCCCGTTCCGCCCGACGCCGTACCGCGGTCGCGGCCCGATAGATGTTGGATATGGCGTGCAACGAATCGAAATCGAGTTCCCGGTCACCGAGCTTCTGCCTGATGTCGCGCTCCGCGGCCAAGAAGTCCTCTCGGTCTTTCGACTCCACGATGTCAGTCAAGTTCCCGGCCCTCCGGGCACCAACCATAGGAGAAGATCCCAAATACCCAGATCGTTTGGTACCAAAAGATCTGATGGTTGGCTATCGTCGCAAGTCATGACCGAGTACCGCCGTGTTCTTGTCGATGGCTACCCGACCCTCACCCGACGACAGGGTGACGAGTTGATCGCGGGCGACGGTCGCCGGGTCGCGGTCGCCGACGCCGTGCACCTTGCACCCGTCGAACCAACCAAGATCATCTGCATCCATCTCAACTACCGCAGCCGCGTCGACGAGTTCATGACCAAGCTTCCAGCGGCACCCACCTACTTCCACAAGCCGATCACGGCTCTGTGCGGTCACGGCGCCGACGTGGTTCGGCCTGAGGGCTGCCAGTGGCTCAACTACGAAGGCGAGATAGCCATCGTGATCGGCCGCACCTGTCGTAACGTCTCACCCGCACAGGCTGGTGACTACATCGCCGGCTACTCGGTCGCCAACGACTACGGGTTGCATGACTTCCGCGACACCGACGCCGGTTCCATGCTGCGTGTGAAGGGGAGCGACACTCTCTGCCCGGTCGGCCCGGGTCTGGTCACCGACTGGGACTTCCGAGGCAAACAGATCCAGACCCTCGTCAACGGTGAGGTACGCCAAGACGCCACCACCGACGAGATGGAATGGGACATGCACTACATCGTCGCCGACATCGCCCGCACGATCACGCTGGTGCCCGGTGACATCCTGTTGTCAGGCACCCCTGCAAATTCGCGTACGGTCTACCCCGGCGATGTGGTTTCGGTGGCAGTTGAGGGTCTGGGTGAGTTGACCAACACGATCGTGTCCGGTCCAACACCGATTCGTGATGACGTGGGAGCCCAACCCAGCGACTCTGAGGAGGTCCGCTCCACCGCATTGGGAGGCGACTGGGAGCATCGAGGAATCCGCGCGCCGCTCGGCCCGGGAGCGAGACATTACGAAAGCGCTGTGATTCCGCCGGGCACAGCCGGAGCCGCGACAACCGAAACCACAACCGCCGAAACCGGAGGTGGAAAAGGCGAAACCGCCGCGACCGGGGCCGCAGCGACCGAAGCATAGAGAGATGACTGGACCGCCCCGCGCTGACATCGACGGAGTCTCGGTTCCGACCGGGCACCTGATCGGCGGGGACTGGGTCGGTTCGGGCTCCACGTTCGAGACTCGTTCGCCACTGGACTGGGACGGACTCCATCTGGCAGACATCGCCCGTGGCGATTCAGCGGTCGCCAAGGCCGCGGTCGCCGCTGCGGTCGCCGGTTTCGAAATGTGGGGAAGTACGACCGCAGCGCAGCGCGCCGAGACGCTGCACCGGTTGGCGGACCTGATCGACGACAACACCGATGAGATCGCCCGCGTCGAATGTCTCGACATGGGGTTTCTCGAGGAGTCGATGAAGCTGAGACTCGTGGCCCGGGGAGCACTCAACTTCCGCACCTACGCCGATCTGATCGTCGCCCACAAGGACAGGTGTTGGGACGCGAAGGGCATGGACAACACGGTGCAGCGCATGCCCGCTGGACCGGCTGTGGTGATCACCCCTTGGAACGCGCCGTTCATGCTCGCCACATGGAAGCTGGCCCCGGCCCTAGCGGCCGGGAACTCGGTCATCCACAAACCGGCCGAGTGGTCTCCGTTGAGCGCTGCCCTGCTCGCCGAACTCGCTGTTGAAGCGGGCTTCCCGCCTGGTGCCTACAACCTAGTGCAGGGGATCGGAACCGAGGTGGGTGCAGCTCTGGTCGCTGATCCGAGGGTACGTAGGATCAGCTTCACGGGATCACCCGCCACCGGGCGGGAGATCGGCAAGGCGGCCGCTGAGAACATCGTGCCGTTCACCGCGGAGTTGGGCGGAAAGGGTCCGCTGATCGTCTTCGCCGACGCCGACCTGGACGCCGCGGCCCACAGAGCCGCCTGGCAGTTCGACGATTCAGGCCAGGTCTGCCTGGCGGGCACCAGACTGCTCGTGGAACGCTCAATCCGCGAACCCTTCCTGAAACGCTTCCACCACCATGCCGATCAACTGGTTCTCGGCGACTCCCGCGACCCGAACACCGATATCGCACCGCTGGCCCATCCCGACCACCGCCAGCGGGTCCACGGGTTCGTTGAACGGGCACGCGCCGCAGGCGACACCATCATGCGCGGCGGAAGACCGGTGGAGGGCTCGCTCCACTACGAACCAACACTGATAGAACCCGCCTCCAACGACAGTGAGGCCGTGCAGAGCGAGATCTTCGGTCCGGTGCTCACGTTGCAGACCTTCGACGACGAGGCTGAAGCGGTCCGGCTCGCCAACTCGACTCGCTACGGCTTGTCGGCGATTGCCTATACCGGCTCACAGCAACGGGCCGAACGGGTCGCCGCGGCGGTCCGCGCCGGTCTGGTTTGGGTCAACACTTTCCTTGTGCGTGATCTCACCGCACCGTTCGGAGGATGCGGCATCTCCGGCATCGGCCGAGAGGGCGGCGACCACGCGCTCGACTTCCACAGCGAAGTCAAAACAGTGATGATCCTCAACGACACAACTTCGTGATCCGCCGGTCCAACAACTTGGACGGGCGGGCTTGGCTGGTCTGTTCACAGACGAGAATTAGTCCGAACTGAATCGCACAGAAATGCACGCTTTGTGGGTGATCGAACCCATAGGCTGCTGAAATGACGGAACGTGCATTTATCCGCATTTCGCCTTTTCCGCCGTCTAGTGCCGATTTTCCAGAGCACATGACCCCGAAGGAGTTCGGCGCGTCCTTCCCGAGCGAGGGCCAATATGTGGAATGGAAGGCCGGCACTGGCCGCCGCCCCATTCAAGAAGCGATCGTCGCGTTCTCCAATGCCGACGGCGGGGTTGTCATGATCGGGATCGACGATCGGGGCGCGGTGGTCGGTTGTCCGCTGGACGAGGGCGTGGAGAAGAACCTCTGGGAGATCATCGGCCAAATAGAGTCGCCCGGCCCAGTCCATGTCAGAAGCATGCGAGTGGGCCGGGCGGAGATCACGGCGGTTGCGGTCGGTCCACGGCGCGACGGCGTTGCCCAGACTTCGAATGGGCGTCCGCTGATTCGCCGGGGCAAGCAGAATCTGCCCTTGCTAGGACGCGAGCTGCGGCAACTGGTCACAAGTCGACTGCCGGGAGACTTCGAAATGGCCCCATCGCGTTGGGTGCTCGGCGACGTCGATAACGAGTTGCTGATCCAGCTCTGTCGTGCCTTGGGGATTGAGTCCGACCAAGATCCCGTCAATCTCGCCGACGCTCTCGCCCAGCGGGGTCTGGCAGTTCGCGGCGATACGACGCGTGCCCTGACCAACGCGGGTGCACTGTTCCTGGTTGCTGAGGCGCCCGCGGCATTCGGCAAGTCGCATGTCGAGGTATTGCGCTTCGGGGACGGCCCAGAGTATGACCGACGGGAGGTGTTCGACGGCACTCCGAACCAGCAGGTCCAGGCCGCTGTGGATTGGATCATCGCGGAAATTGGGTTTGAGCTCGTGGTCCTGCGCACGACCCGACACGAGCTTCCCCGCCTGCCTGTCGATGCCCTGCGCGAGGCGCTCGCCAACGCAGTGGCCCACCGCGACTATCAACTCTCTGGATCTGCTGTCGAAGTGCATCTGAGGCCCAATGAGGTCACCGTGATCTCGCCTGGTGGCTTTGCGGGCGGCGTGACCGGCGAAAACCTTGGCGAAGCGCACTTCGCGCGCAACAAGGCTGTGATCAATACCCTGCGCGCGTTCGGCCTTGCCGAGGACGCAGGCCGAGGTATCGATCTCATTCGCCGCGAGATGGCCGCATCGTTACGTTTCGAGCCTACGTTCGAGGAGGCTCCCACCGGTTGGGTGAGGGCCGTGTTGTCGACCGACGGGCCGGTCACGCCAGAAGAGCTGGCGTGGACGCAAGAGGTCCTGGGGGAGGCGGAGTTGCTGCCTGGCGACCGCCGCGTCCTTGTCGAAGCGCTCCGGGGCGTTAACCTCACCAACGCAACAGTTCGCGCCTTGCTTGACGTCGGGGTCTCGCCGGCCCGCAACACACTCCGACGGTTGTGCGACTCGGGCTACCTGGACTGTGACGGTAGCGGCGGAGCCGCCCGCTATCGACTCTCGTCCGCGGTTCCCGCACCCTATGGGCGGCCGTTGAGCCGCAACGAGATGCGGGCGGAGATCCTGGCCTGGGCCGACAAGGAACCTGTCACCAACTCGCTCGTCCAATCCCGATTCGGCATGTCGCGTTCCCCGGCGCTGACTTTGCTGCGCGGTCTGGCCCACGATGGGCTGCTCACCAAGGTCGGCGCCGGGAGGGGAGCCCGCTACCGACTGACCGACTGACCGTGGGCAGTCTCAAACCGACCACCGAAGGGGAGCCGTCCCGCGAATTGCGTTGGATGGGCGTACTTGGCCGCCCTGGGCAACAATGGGCGTATGACTAATCCAGAAGGTCCCGTGTTCGCTCTTGACACCAACCTGATCCACCTCGGATTGGGGGCTACCGCAGAGGTCGAGCCGCGCTTCACTGGCGAGATGAGCTGGTATGGCGACTACGCCCAGCGCCATGCCAGCGATGGCGTGGAGGGCCGGCTGGTCGCCATGCACTCGTTCACCGAACCGTGGGAAGTATGGGAGATGCACCCGCTCGGTTCCGAAGTGGTGGTGTGCACCGCGGGCGAGATGACCCTGCACCAAGAACTGCCCGACGGTACGCAACAGTCCGCCACCCTCAGCATCGGTGAGTACGCGATCAACGCCCCCGGCGTCTGGCACACCGCGGATGTGGCCGAGCACGCCACTGCCCTGTTCATCACCGCCGGTCTCGACACCCAACACCGCCCCCGCTGACCCGGTCCTGCGTTTCCCTCAATCGTCTGCAACTGTACGATCCTGGTTCGATGAGATCACAGGTCGACAGTGTTCGTATTGCCGTGGAGCCTCCGGGTTGGCGTCAAGAAAAACTTGCGAAGGCGGTTGAAGCAGGCGGCGGACGTGTTGTCGAGTTCCGCGATGCCACCGCGCTGGTGTGGGCCGACCCCCAGGCACCTGAGCTGCTCAACGAATATCTCCACGACAACATCGACTGGGTGCAGCTTCCCTACGCAGGGGTCGAACCGTTCATTCACATGCTTGACCGCCGGCGGCTCTGGACATGCGGCAAAGGCGTCTACTCCCGGCCAGTCGCCGAGCACATCCTGGCTCTGATACTGGCCGCGTTCCACAATCTCGGTCCCTATTCGGCGGCGACCGAATGGACCGGTCCGGTGGGCCGGAACCTGCACGGCTGCCGCGTGCTGATCCTCGGAGGCGGAGGCATCACCGAGCATCTGTTGGCACTGCTGGCACCGTTTAACACCCACAACGTGGTGCTGCGGAGAGTGCCGACCCACCTTGACGGTGCCGCATCTGTGGGCACCCTCGATGACCTCCACGACGAACTCCCGTTGGCTGACGTGGTCGTGGCCGCCCTGGCCGTGACCTCCGAGACCGTTGGGGTGATCGGTGCTGAAGAACTAGAGATCATGGGAACAGAGAGTTGGCTGGTGAACCTGGCTCGGGGCGTGCACGTCGATACCGAAGCCCTCGTCGCGGCGCTGCGTTCGGGCAGTATCGGCGGTGCCTGCCTGGACGTGACCGAACCCGAACCGCTCCCAGAGGGACACCCCCTGTGGTCTTTCGACAACTGCATCATCACGCCCCATGTAGGCAACACCCCGCTCATGGGGCTCGACCTGCTCGCCGAACGAGTCACCGATAACACACGCCGCTACACCGAGGGCGAGGAACTTCTCGGCCCGATAGACCTCGACCTCGGCTACTAACCTGTGAGTCCCCCGCCTTCAGCAAAGCGAACCAACCCATGACTGAGATTGACCTGGCCGAACTCCGGAAACTGGCGATCGCACAACTCGCTCTGTCGTACTCCCCCTACAGCAACTTTCCCGTCGGGGCCGCGGGAATCGCCGACGATGGTCGCACGGTTGTCGGAACCAACGTCGAGAACGCCTCCTACGGACTCACCCTCTGCGCGGAGTGTTCAATGATCTCAGACCTCGTTCGCACCGGCGGCGGTCGCCTACTCGCAGTCTCGACCGTGCAAGAAGACGAGACGCCGGTCGCTCCCTGTGGCCGTTGCCGCCAACTGCTGTTCGAGCACGGCGGCGGCGACCTGATCATCGACTGGGACCCCGAGCCTCTGCTGTTGGGCGCGCTGATCCCCGAAGCCTTCGGACCCGACAATCTCACCTAACCAGGCCTAGCCGTCTCCGAAGGGGTTGTCGGGCCTGATTGGAACCTCAGCTTCGGCGATGCCCAACAGCCGCGCCACATGGCTTCTGGCCGCCTGCGCCAAGGCCGTCTCCGTGCTGTCGAAAACCGCTCGCTGAGCAGACGTTCGACCCTTGGCGTCGGCAACGAAAAGCTCGAGCACGCCCGCGTTTGCGAGTTCGTCCGGATCGCCTCTGTCGGAGATCCAGTTGGGCAGGATCGAGAATTCGTTCTGTTCGGCCGCGGCAGCGCTCAGAGCGCTGTTCCAATCGTCAAGATCGACAGCGGTTGAAGCAACCAACTCGGAGTAGGAGAAGCTCACCTCGCCGAGCCGTTCACTCACCGCGCCGCGCCCCAAGAACTCCAGGAACGAACCGGCGCGAGGGCCCTCTGGCCAACCGAAGAAAGCAGTGTAGAGGGACACAAAAGCATCGGCCGGTTTGATGCCCACGATGCGGGCCGCGTCGAACAGCACTGCCTGGATGTCGGCCGCGCGCCACGCTTCGACTTCGCTCAACAGCCTTTCGCTCACCGCGAGGAACGCGCGCTGCTGATTGGCCAATTCCATGGTTGCGTCAGGCAACGCATCGGTGACCATCAATCTCGATGCACTCTCTGAGAAGCGTTGAGACCAAGACTGCGCGGCTGACCGCTTGACGTCGATCCAGTGGAGGTCGGCGTCACTCAACGGCCCAACCCCGAGGGAGCCGAAGTGCACCGAAAGGTCGATATGAGGCTGCTGAACAACGCTCACTACCGAATCAAAAGGTGGGCTGTAGGCGGGTGGCGCGGCCACCTCGATTTTGCTGTCACGCTGTGAGATCGCATACAGCTGTTGTTGGCCGCTGTTCGCATCGCCTTCGTAGACGGCGTTCCAGAGACGCTCATACTCCGCGAAGGCACCGTTGAGCGTCGCAAGATCCAGGTCGAAGTCGAGAGCACGCCTTACCTGGACTTTGAGAACGAGGTATCGGAGCAACTGGGGCGGCAGGCAGGCCACAAGTTCCGAGGCGCTGAGGCCGATCCCACGAGAAGAGCTCATCTTGGCCCCTCCGAGCGTGAAGAACTCATAGGAGAACGAAGTCGGCACCGGACACTCGAGAACCTCGCGGGCCAGCGCTGCGGCAACCTTGTGCGACCCGCCCGCACCCATGTGGTCCTTGCCGGCGCCTTCCACAGTGACCGGCAAGACCTTCCACTTGGCCACCCACTCGAGCTTCCAGGGCAGCTTGCCGGCACCCCCGAACGGGGAGACACGTCCCGACGCACCACAGCCCTGCGCCCAAGCGACAAGGTCGGGGCGGCATTCGTAGGCGACCGTCTCACCGTCGTAGGCCGACGCGAAGGTCGTGCCGACCCGACCGCACCGCTCACATATCGGCTGGAAGGGCAGCCAGTCGTCTGCCCGCACAGAACCGGTCTCACGCAGATAGATCTCACGGACCTTCGCGGCCCGCCGAAGAAACACGTCGATCGTCTCGTCAAGGCGACCCGAGGCGTAGACGTCGCTCATGCAGTAGAACTCGGCCTCCACCCCCAGCGGCGCGAAGGTGGAGGTGAACTCATCGAAGTAAGCCTGAGCCATGTTTTCGCCCGCCAGCCCGGGGGGTGGCGGCGCGGCGTAGAGCGGCTTCCCGAGGTGCTCCCGGAAGTACTCCCCCGTTCCATGGGGGATCTCATCGACCGGATCCATGTCGTCGCAGCCGTATGTGAAGCACGCTTGTGCAGCATTGCGCCGCGCCACCCGCAGCAGGGCGTCATGGGTCAACACCCCTCGAAGCGAGCCGACATGTGCTACTCCGCTCGGGGTCTTCGAGTCGTTGATGAAAATCGGCGACCGTGCCCGCTCGAGCGTCTCGTCTATCCAGGTCATATGGCCTTCGGGTTGCTCTCCGTAGCGATGGACTCGTCAGCCTACCCACCGCCGAAGTTAGTCTGTCTGACAATAATGGACGACGACCTGGTCGATGGTCATGAACCTCCTCGCCGAGAACTTCTGGGACAACACGAACCTCAGCAAATGGGAGATCCCCTTCGGCCTCTGGATCGAGGAGATCGTCTTCTGGCTGACCACGAATATCGGCGGGTTGCTCGACGCCATCAAATGGCCGGTAGACCAGATGCTCAAGCTGGTTATCGACGATCTGCTCCAAGACTGGCTGCCATGGCCTGTCGTACTGCTGATGTTCCTGTTGTTGGGGGCGTCGACCAGGAACTTCAAAGTCGGTCTCGGCAGCGCCGTCGCGCTGTTGGCCTGTGGACTGCTCGGCAACGAATTCTGGGACCTGACGATGGAAACAGTCGGCATGATCATCGTGGCGGTAGTCATCTGTGCTGTCTTCGGCATCCCTCTGGGCGTTCTCGCAGCCCGGGTCGATGCGTTCTGGAACCGGCTCCGGCCCATTCTCGACGGGATGCAGGTGATACACCCGTTCGTCTACCTGTTGCCGATCATCTTCTTGTTCGGTGTCCGCCGAACTCCGGGGGTTCTGGCGACGTTGGTGTTCGCGCTTCCGCCGATTGTTCGCTTGACCAACCTCGGTCTGCGGCAAGTCCCCGCAGACGTTGTTGAAGCCGCCCGAGCCTTCGGGGCCAGCGAGTCGCGGGTGCTTCGCGAGATCCAGTTGCCACTGGCCCGGCCAGCGATCATGGCGGGGCTCAACCAGACTCTGCTGCTGTCGCTGTCGATGGTCGGGATTGTCGCCATCATCGCCGGAGGAGGACTGGGCAAACCCATTCTGACCGCCCTCGCCACCGCCGATATTCCTCTCGGAGCTTCCGCAGGAGCCGCTCTCTATTTCGTCGGCGTGCTCCTGGATCGGATCTCTCAACCTGAGGCGACAGACAAGCGGTTAAACCTGTTCTCGCGGATGCGAGGTGCTTGGAGCACGCGTTCGGATCCCGTGGTTCCGCCCATGCCCGGTCCGGTTTCCGACTCCGGTTTCGTGACGACTAGCGAAGCGCCCCTCACGTTGACAGCGGCGCACCGATTGACAGCCGGCGTCTCGTTTGTCGCCGGCCTGGTGGCGGCAGTGTCCACATTGCTGACGTGGGGTGAGGGCTCAGGCCGGATCTCCAGCCACGTCCGCTTCGACGATCTGCTCCTGCCCGGTTCCCACACAGGTCTCGACGCCACCGGCGGATCGTATTTTGGCGTGTTGGTCGCGATCATCGGGATCAGCGTGGCCGCATCCGGCCTCGCTGCTTTGCTGTGGAGCGGCGCGCGGAGATCGGCCTTCGTCGCCGTTCCCACCTTCTTGGCATTCGGTCTGGGAATCGTGTCACTGGCTGTTGCGTACCTGACCATCATGGTTCAGAGCAATGCCTACTCCAACGGCATCGGCGTCTGGCTGGCACTGGCCGCTGGTGCAGCGATCACTGTGTTGGCGCTGTGGGCCGCCCTGGGCAGCGAGGTTGATGACAAACCTGCCCGTATCGGCTGGCGCGATGTGCTCGGAGTCGCGGTACTCAGCGCTTTCCTCATCTTCGCGGGAGCCTCGGGATCGTGGATTCTCGATCAGCGCAGCGACTCAGCTCAGATCGCCAGGGAGCTCGCAGCAGAATCGGGCGGTGCCGACCAGGGAGGCGTCGCGGCAGAGATCTTGGCAGAAGCCATGGCCAACACACGACGAGTGACTGTGCAGGGGCTTGATCCCGATGGTCCCCAGATCGGCTACATCATCATCGCTCTGACAGTGCTCGGGGCAGCTACCGCCCTGTCTGCGCGGGCAGTTCAAAACGCCAAGGCACAACGGTTCGCTGCGGGTTGCTCCTACGCCATCGGCTGTGGCATCACCGTGGTCGCCGTTGCCTGGATTGCAAGCCTGGTCCGCCTCGACACTTTGCAGGTCTCACCGGGCGCCAGTGCCTTCCTCACAGCCTGTGGGGGTCTGGTCCTAGCCGCCCGAGGTTGGCGATCGTTGTCCCTGGACTGAGCTAACGCTGCATCACCTCAACCCACCACCTCAACTCACCTTCCCAAACAACCACCCACCGACTGAAGGAACAACAATGAAAACCAGCAAATGGCGACTGTTCGTCACCGTGTTCCTCGCTTTCACGCTGCTTGCTGCGGCCTGCGGCGACGACGAAACCGTCACCGAACCCGCCGGCCACGATACGGGAGACGATGCACCTGAACCCGAAGAAGAAATGAGCCTCCCCGGAGAAGGCGTCACCGTGCAGATGGCACGGGGCAACTGGGCTGAGACCAACTTCCAGAACACCGTGCTCCAGAAGCTTTTGATCGAACTCGGCTACGACGTGCCGACACCAGAAGAGATCACACCAGCGACATACTTCCCGGCGCTGGCACAGGGCGACTTCGATCTGTGGGCCTCGACATGGCCTCTCAACCATGATCCTCTCACCGAGGGCGAACTCCCGGGAGGCGGCATCATCGCGGACCACATCAGTCATGTGGGCACGATGATGAGTTCAGGCGCCCTTCAGGGAGTGCTCGTCGACATCGCCAGCGTTGAGCAGTTCGGATTCACCACGCTCAACGAACTGCTCGACAATCCGGATGCGGTCGCTCACTTCGACACCGACGGCAACGGACGTGCCGACCTCAACGGATGTGACGACGGCTGGGGTTGCCAGAAGGTCATGAACGACACCATTGCCATGAACGGCTGGGATGATCGCATCGAGCAGATCTCGGCTACGCACTCGGCTCTGTTCGCCGAGTCTCAGGCCAGCTTCGATGTTGGAGGCCCCGTTCTGCAGTACGTCTGGACCCCGACAGCGTTCATCGGCAAGCTCGTACCCGGTCGAGACGTCTTGTGGCTCGCAGTGGATCCCGGCAGCACTCTGGAAGGTCAGGACGGCGTGTCCATTGTCGGCGACACCTGCACCGCAGACCCCTGCACGACCATGTTCACTCCGTCTGACATTGTCGTCTCGGCCAACAATGATTGGCTCGATGCCAACCCCGCGGCGAGAGTACTGCTCGAAGGGTTCGTCATGAACCCGGTCGATGTCGCAGTGGTCGCCGTCGCCATCGACGCCGGATCCGACTCCCAGGAAGACATCAACGCAGCAGCAGACGAGTGGATCGCCAACAACCGCGCTTCCCTCGATTCGTTGATCGACACCGCGCTGGCTGCCGCCTGACCCAGATCAGCGCCAATCGCCTTCCGTGGTGTCCGGGTGGGGGCTGAACACAGGTGCGATCACCAGAAGTGGTGATGCGACCCGCCATGCTTGGAGCCGCCCCGCAGCACATCGTCATTGGCGGATTTGAGTACGACAACATTCGCGGATTTGGACACAGCAACCGGCTCTTCGCGGCGGTTGACAGTGGGATCCACATGTGTGCCTATACTTCCCGGCGCCAGCCGAGACGGGAGACGACATGCAGGGGTTCGATCCGAAGTTCCGGGATCTGCCTGATTTCATCATCGGGATCACCAAGGAGATCTGGGAGGAACGCGGTGTTGAGACGCTCAACCACTACTACACGCCGAACATCCCGGTCCGATCCCCTGACGGTGTGGTGATCGGCAACCAGGCGGTGATCGCCGCTACTTGGGCCACTCTGACGGAGTTTCCAGACCGTCAACTGTTCGGCGAGGACGTAATCTGGAGCGGTAACGACACCGACGGGTTCCTGTCGTCCCATCGGATCATGTCGACCGCGACCCATGCCGGGGACGGAGTCTTCGGGCCGGCCTCGGGCACCAAGCTGCACTATCGGATCATCGCCGACTGTGCCGCGGTCAACAATCAGATCTACGACGAGTGGCTGGTGCGCGACCTCGGCGCCATCGTACGGCAGATGGGCGTCGATCCTCGAACCTTCGCCGCCGACCAGATCGAAGCCGAAGGCGGGCCTGAACTTGCAAAGCGACCTCTGACCCCGCAGAACGATGTGGCACCCGTGTACCTGGGTTCGGGCAACACCCACGAGATCGGTGCGGTCTATGCCGCGACACTCAGCGAGGTTCTGTCAGGGCAGGCCGGTGCCGTGGAGCAACGCTATGACCGTGCTGCCCAGATGGAGGCACCTGGCGGCCAGACACTTCACGGCTGGGACGAGACGAGCCGATTCTGGGCAGATCTTGTCAGTGCGCTGCCCGATGCGGTATTCGAGGTTCACCACCAGATCGGCAGAGCCGACGCCAACATGGCTCGCCGTGCTGCGCTTCGCTGGTCGCTGACCGGCACCCACAGCGGTCCTGGCGCGTTCGGTTCGCCGACCGGGGCTCCCGTGCATGTGATGGGCATCAGCCATGCAGAGTTCGGGCCGCGCGGGCTGCACCGCGAGTTCGTGCTCTTCGACGAAGTGGCCGTCCACAAGCAGATCCTGCTGCACACGGGCTGATGCTCTGCTTTCGCCGGGCGTAACCGGAGCCGCGCTTCGCCGGGCGTAACCAGAGCCGCGCCGGATTTATCGGGAGATTCCTTGGCTGTGGCCTTGACAGAATGCTTACGTAAGCATATGTTCGATGCTTACGTAAGCATTCAATTCCGGCGCGCTCAGCGGCACATTGATACGACGATATGGGAGGGGGTCTCAGATGTCGTCAAAATCGCAGCCTGATTCACCTCGTTCAACCCGCAAAGGGGTGACCTCGGTGGATGTCGCCGCAGCAGCGGGAGTGTCCCAGGCGACGGTCGGCAGGGTCTTCTCGTCGCCTGAGAAAGTCTCGCCCGCGACCCGCGACAAGGTCCACGGCGCCGCGACCCGACTCGGATACGTGCCCAACGTGATCGCCCGCAGCCTCAAGTCTCAGCGGACCAACATCATCGGCGCGGTAGTGCCGGCGTTCGGCGAATACTGGCAGAGCGTCCTCACCGAGTTCTCCCGTCAGCTAGCCAATCAGGACCGCCAGTTGCTGCTGTTCAGCTTCGCTGAACCCGGCGACGTCGACGGTGTGCTCGCCTCAGTCGCGCAGTACCGGCTGGACGGACTGGTTCTAGCATCCGCCAACATCGGCCAGACCCAACTGATCCAGATGAGCGAGTCGGACCGGCCGGTCGTGGCCTTCAACCACCCAGCCGCGGTCGGGATGGTGCCGTCGGTCTCGGTCGACAACGAAGCCGGGATGGCGCAACTGGCAGCCCACCTGGTCGAAGCCGGTTGCCGCGACGTTCTCTACATCGGGGGCGTCTCGAGCACCTCCACCGACCAGAGCCGCTATCGGGGCGCATCCCAGACTCTGGGCAACCAAGGAATTGCATGCACCTACCTTGAAGCCGGCGCTTTCACCTACGATGCGGGCTACAAGACCGCTTCGCGCATCGTCGAGCACCACCCCCTCCCCGATGCGGTGATGGTCAGCGCCGACGAAGTGGCATTCGGCGTCCACGACGGTCTAAGGGCAGCGGGGGTCGACGTGCCCGCCGATCTGCTCCTCACCGGTTTCGACGGACTCTCGCAGTCCGCATGGGCCGGGTTCGACCTGACCACCCTGGTGCAGGCCACCGACGTGCTGGTGGCTCGGGCCATCGAGATTCTTCTCGCCTCGGACCGACCAGCCGACAGCGATCCCGTTTCGGTGGTCGTGCCCGGAACAATCAGATACGGAAAGACGACCGCTTCCAGCCATGGCTGAAATCCTCAAAGACGCGAGCACGAAGGGCGGCCACGGTGCCGACCTGAAACTGACCGAACGCGTTCGGTCTCTCATCGCCGATATCGAGGTCCGCGGTGAGGCTGCCGTTCGGGAGATGTCGAAGAAATTCGATTCCTGGGAACCCGAACAGTTTCGGCTCACAGAAGCCCAGATCCAGGAGACGCTCGATCGCGTCGATCCGCGCACCGTTAGCGACATCGAATTCGCGCAGTCACAGATTCGCAACTTCGCCCAGGCCCAACTCGACTCGCTCCACGACGTCGAGGTGGAGACACTCCCCGGAGTCACCCTCGGTCACAAGAACCTTCCGGTCAGCGCAGTCGGCGCCTACGTTCCCGGCGGGCGTTACCCGATGGTCGCCTCGGCACACATGAGTGTGCTGACAGCCAAGGTCGCCGGAGTCGCCCGCGTCGCCGCCTGCACCCCGCCGATCGGCGGGGTGATCCCCGCTGAGACAGTCGCAGCGATGCACCTCGCCGGTGCCGACGAGATCTACCTTCTCGGCGGTGTTCAAGCCGTGGCATCAATGGCCCTGGGCACCGAATTCCTCGAACCGGTCAACGTGCTGGTAGGTCCGGGCAACGCCTTTGTAGCTGAGGCCAAGCGCCAGCTCTACGGGCGCGTCGGCATAGACCTTCCCGCTGGCCCCACCGAGACGCTGCTGCTGGCAGACGACACCGTCGACGGAGAGATCTGCGCCACAGACCTCCTGGGACAAGCCGAACACGGACCAACCTCACCAGCGGTTCTGATCACAACCTCAAGGCAGTTGGGCCTCGACACCATCGCCGAAGTCGAACGCCAACTCGAGACTCTGCCCACAGCGGACATCGCCTCGAAGGCCTGGGCTGACTACGGGCGGGTGATCGTCGTAGAGGACAACAACGAGATGCTGGGGATGGCCAACGAACTTGCCTTCGAACACGTGCAGGTGATGACCGACGACGACGACTTCTTCCTGGCCAACATGGTCAACTACGGCGCACTCTTCCTGGGTCCGATGACCAACGTCTCCTACGGCGACAAGGTGATCGGCACCAACCACACGCTGCCGACGCAGGGCGCGGCCCGCTATACGGGCGGTCTCTGGGTCGGCAAGTTCATCAAGACCGTCACGTATCAGCGGGTCACCGATCCGGCATCGAGCGCCATGATCGGCGAGTACTGCAGTCGGCTCTGTGCAATCGAGAACTTCGCCGGCCACCAGGCCCAGGCCGACATCCGCGTCAAGCGCTACGGCGGGATCACCCCATGAAGACCGCAGTCGTGACCGGAGCGAGCGGAGGTATCGGCTCGGCGATCACCCGCCGCTTAGCCGACGACGGATTCGCGGTCGTGGCCGGATACAACCGCTCGGCCGACACGGCTGAGACTCTGGTGTCTGAGCTTCCCGGTGACCACCACTCTGCCCAGCGCATCGCGGTCCTCGAAGCAGACTCGCTCGATGCTCTGAGCGAGACAGTGGCTGGCAGCTTCGGCCACCTCGACGTCCTGGTGAACTGTGCGGGGATGAGCCGACCCGTACCCCACGATGATCTCGACGGCCTCGACGACGACCTGATCGATGAGATCTTCGCCACGAACTGGCGCGGGTCGTTCGCCGCTGTGAGGGCGCTCCGCCCGTTGCTGGACAAGGGGGATAGTCCGGTCGTCGTCAACATCTCCTCGGTGGCCGGGGTCACCGGACAGGGATCCAACGTCGCCTACTGCGCGTCAAAGGCGGCCCTCGACAGCATGACCCGCTCGCTGGGCCGCGCTCTGGCCCCGAGAATCCGAGTCGTCTCGGTCTCTCCCGGGTGGGTGATGGGCGAGTACGCCATGCGTGTGCCTCAAAACGTTCTCGACTCCCAATGCGCGCAGACGCCTCTCGGTCGACTTGCAATTGCGGGAGATGTCGCCGCGGCGGTAAGCGCAGTCGTCAACGATCTGCCGTTCACCACCGGGTCGATAGTCAACGTCGACGGCGGTCGGCCTCTCGGGACGTCATGACCGATGCTGAATCCGTTCCACCACCGCCCTGCGTTATCCCCCCTCTCTCACCAAACCTCGTCGACCACCATCTTCTGCTCCGGCGGGAACCGACGATGACTGCCTCCCTCCGTCAGTCATCGTCGGAGGTGGTCGTCGACCCCGACGACTTCGCCCGGCGGATCATCGAGCCCGGTGACTTTGTGGCCGACACCGCTGCCTTCATCGACGTCCGTCTGGAACGTTCCGCCGGCAAGGCCAGCTACTCCTTCATCGGGCCCGGCGTGTCGCAGAACCAGGACCAGACCGTGAACCTCGATGTTCCCCACGGATTCAACATCGGGGCTGCCAGCATGGCCGGCGGTGTCGTCAACAATCAGCACCTCCACTTCACCGCTGAGGTCTTCATCTGCACGCGGGGCCGCTGGCGGTTCACGATCGGGGAGCACCGCGAGCAGTCGCTCGAGATCGGCCCTGGAGCTGTCTTCTCGATTCCTACCTGGGTATTTCGGGGATTCGAGAACATCGGAGACGATGAGGGATGGATGTACACGGTGCTCGGCGGGGATGACACCGGCGGGATCATCTGGGCACCAGAGGTGTTGAGGGCGGCTGCGGAGACCGGACTGCACCTGCGTTCGGACTACACCGTGATCGACGGTCTCAACGGGTTGTCCGCAAACGATGTCGTTCAGCCCCTCGAGCCTGCCCAACTGGCTTCGGTAGACAGCTACACCGACTCCGAGCTTGCCGCTCGGGCCGTTCACCGAGAGGACCTGCAATGGTCTGAGCAGTCGCTTCTGTCGGGCGCTGTCGTAGGGCATCTGAGCGCCATGGCCCCGGTCATCGGACACGGCATGACCGAGGATCGCCACCATCAGTCGCCGATCACCGCGGCGCACGGGTTCAGCCTTGAATGGTTGAGGCTGCCTGCCGGTTCCAGCACGGGCCTGCACCGGCACGACCAGAACCAGGTCGTGATCGTGATCGACGGCTCCTGGGACATTGCGGTGAACCGCGGAGAGCACGCGTTGCACTCCCGCCTCGCGCAGGGATCGGTCGTCTCGATCAACTCCGGGGCCTGGCGCAACCTGTCAAACGTAGGTGACAACGACGCTCATGCTGTCGTTGTCTGTGCGTCTGACCAGCGGTCGGCTATCGAGTGGGACCCCGACATTGTCGACAACGCTCTGCAGGCGGGTTGGAGCCGTGACGCAGGCGGCTATATCGCTCCTGTCGAACTGATCGGGAGGCCAGCGCTATGACCCTTCCCGTGGTTCTGCTGCCCGGTTCAATGTGCGATGCCGCCCTGTTCGCCGGCCAACTCGAGTCGCTCGGTTCGGCCGCCTCGGTCGGTGACCTGACCAGGTCCTCGACCATCGAGGCGATGGCGGCCGATGTCCTTCATCACGCTCCGCCCATGTTCGCGGTGGCAGGGTTGTCGCTCGGTGGGATCGTGGCGGCAGAGGTCGCCGCGCAAGCGCCGGACCGTGTAGCCGGCGTGGCACTGCTCGACACCAACTTAGGCTTTGCCGACGAGGCCCAACTCGAGAATCGCCGGGGCTGGCCTGAAGTGGTACGCGCCGGAGGATTCGAGGCGCTCATCAGCGTCGTCGGTCACCTGACCGTCGATCCGAAGACTCACGGCCAGGCCATCGTCGAAATGGCTCGCCGCGTAGGGCCCGAAGCCTTCCTTCGTCAGAACGAGGCTCTGCTGCATCGCCGGGACCGCCGCAACGACCTGGCCTCGTTGAGTTACCCGGTTCTCATCGCCTGTGGCCGCGAAGATTCACTCTGCCCGCCCGCGATGCACCGCGACCTCGCCAGTCGGACACCTCACGCTCAGCTGTCCATAGTTGACCGAACCGGGCACCTGTCCACGATCGATCAGCCCGAGGAGCTGACCAGCCTCCTCACCGAGTGGCTGAATCTGTGCAATACCAACCAACCCATGAAAGGCACTGACCATGAATACAACCAAGTATAAGTGGTGGCGATTTCTCGCCGTCATCTTTGCGTTCACCCTCATCGCCGCCGCTTGCGGTGACGATGACGACGACAGCGAAACGTCGACGACCCAGCCAGCCGATTCCGGAAACGACTCTGGAGACGACATGGCCGAAGACGACGGCGACGACGGCGACATGGCCGAAGACGACGACATGGCCGAAGACGACGGCGATGACGGCGACATGGCCGAGGAGATGGCCCACATCTCCGACGAGTGCCACATCCCAAACCCGAGCGACAACGTCGAGATCGACATCATGGGTTGGGAGTTCCCCATAGTCAGCCAGTACGAGGAGGAACTGGAAGACTGCGAGGAAGGCAACTATTCGTTCAACTACCAGTTCCTCGACTCTGTCGAAGCCCGCAACGCCATGACTCAGGACGCGGCATCCGGATCGCCGAGCTTCGAGCTCTACCAGGGATCGAACGCCTTCGTCAGCGAACTGGCCAACCAGGGCTTCGTCATGCCTCTGAACGACCTGGTGGACAAGTACCGCGACGAGTACGACCTCGACCAGATCGACCAGGCATTCTGGGACATGGCGTCGCTCGACGGGAACATCTACGCGATCCCGATGGTGTCCAACACCATGCACGTGTTCTACAACGAACCCGCCCTCGCTGAACTCGGGATCGATGTGCCCTCAACGTTCGATGAAGCGTTCGAGGCCTGCGCCGCGATCCAGGACGCCGGATACGACATCGGCTTCCTCTACATGCTCTCGGCCGGTTGGGCCTGGCAGATCGAGTTCGACAGCGTCATCGGAGCCCTCGGTACGACACCGATCGACCCGGCGACCGCCGAACCGAACTTCAACAGCCCCGAAGGCATCGAGGCCGCCACACTGCTCCAGCGCATGTGGCAGGAGTGCGCTCCCAACGCTTCGGGCTCCTACAGCACCGACGACGTCCAAGCGGCCTTCCAGACCGGTGAGGCCATCCTGGGCCACACCTGGGCATCACGAGCCGGCGCGATGGACGATCCTGAAGCATCGACTGTGGTGGGCGAGATCCAGTTCGCCCCGGCACTCAGCCCCGGTACCGGCACCCTGGCTGCTCCGGCCTACATCGACGGTTGGATGATCCCGGCCAACACACCCGAGGACATGGTTGAGAAGATCTTCCTGGCCATGCTCGCCGCGACGGACCTCGAGAGCCAGGAGGCAGCCGCACAGTTCGGCCTGGTAACTCGGTCGGGCGTGAGCCACCCCGAAGGCCCACGCGACGCCGCCGCAGCCGAGGCCAGCCTCGTCAACGGTCGGGGCGCCGACCTCACTCACCCGGCCGCGGGCATCGCCCGAGCCAAACTGGGCGAGGCGCTCGTCACGATCCTCGACGGCACTTCGGTCGCCGACGCCCTCGCGGCAGCCGAAGAGGCATACCTCTCCGAGGCCTCAGAGCAGGGTCTGCTCTAGGGTCTGGAGGACAGTTCAGTAGCCATTCCTCTGAGCGGGGCGGTGTCACAGTGGCACCGCCCCGCAAGAGGAGCGCAGGTTTGAAGCAGGGAGAAGATGAACAGACGCACCTTCTGGGGGTTCACGGTACCCAGCGTGGCCGTGATGCTGCTGTTGATGGTCTTCCCGCTGCTGACGACCATCTGGCTGGGTTTCCACAAGCTGCTGCTGCGCGACCTGAACAACCCGGAGTGGATCGGGTTCGACAACTACAGAGACCTGCTGTCCGACCCCGAGTTCTGGGCAGCCTTCCGGTTCACGATGGTGTTCGTCGCCGTCGTCGTGCCCGCCACGATGATCCTCGGGCTGTGCACGGCGCTGCTCCTTGACCGGGTCGGTCGGGGGCGAAGCATCTACCTGGCCGCCTTGCTGTTGCCGTTCATCGTGACGCCCGTGGTCGGATCACTCGTCTATAAGGACCTGTTCGAGCGGGGCGGGCTGCTGGCCTGGTTGTGGGAGGTGATCACCGACGACCCGTTCGCGGTCAACTCTGGAAACGTCAAGTGGCTGATCATCATCCAGGCGATCTGGAACATCATGCCGTTCGCGATGATCACCTTCTTCGCCGGCCTGCAGACACTCCCCGGGGAGCGGGTGGAGGCCGCGGCCATCGACGGAGCGAATTTCTGGCGGAACCTCTGGCATGTGATCCTGCCCCATCTGAGGGTGCTCATACTCTTCGTGGGGCTCATCTCGATCATGGACGCCTACCGGGTCTACGACCAGGTCTTCGTGTGGACCGGCAACAGGTTCACCGATGCCCACACCCTGCAGGTGTACAACGTGCGGATCGCCACTGCCTTCGACATCGGTCGGCTCGGGAAGGGCAACGCCATGGCGGTCCTGACCGTGATCGGCATCTTCGTGGTGCTCATTCCGTTCCTGTGGCGCAGCTACAAGGACCAGATCGAGGAGAGGGTGTGAGCAGATGAAGAAAACAACACCCCTATCCCGTTTCGGACTCCACGCCACGCTGGTTGCGCTGGTGGTCTGGAGCGTGCTCCCCTTCGTCTGGACCTTCCAGACTTCGATCAAGTTCACCCGCGACGTAGCAGCCAAGAAACCGGTCCTCTGGGGCTACGAGACCACCGCCAACGCCTACAAGGCGTTCTGGCTCGATGCCGACGACGTCAACATGTGGAGCGTCCTAGTCTACATTCTGGCGGTTGCGGCAATCTGCACCGTGCTGGGCCAGATCGGCCGGCGTGTGCGCCACGGCTGGCCGTGGTTCGGAGGCGTCGCTGTCGTGATCTTCGCCGCACTGTGGCGTTTCCCAAAGATCTGGGAGGCCAACGACGAATACGACTTCTTGATCAACAGCATCGTCGTCACGGTGCTCACAATGCTCATCTCGTTGTCGATCGGACTCCTCGCGGGCTATGGACTCGCCCGCTACACCGGCATTTCAGGGGCGGTGATCCTGATCATCGCCCTCGGCTTCAGGGCCCTGCCGCGCACCGCGTTCGTGCTCCCCTACTTCTTCGGCGCCAAGGAGATCGACGACTGGTTGACGAGGACCGGCGTGGGTTCGTGGAACTTCCCGCTGATCGACTTCCCTGGCATCGACACCCTGCAGATCCTCGACACTCGTCTGGCCATCGTGCTGGCACTGGTGGCGGTGAACCAGCCGTTCACGATCTGGATGTTCCGCAGCTTCTTCATGGAGGTTCCCAAGGAGATCGAGGAGGCAGCAATGATGGACGGCGCCACCCGGCTCCAGGCGTTCCGCAAGGTGATCATCCCCATGATGTGGCCGGCGATCATCGCCACCGGGCTGTTCACCATGCTGCTGGCCTACAACGAGTACCTGTTCGTACGGGTCCTGGCCCCGACCGAATGGACCCTGCCCGTGGCAATCGTCTCGCTGACCGGCGGCGAGAGTTCCAGAACCATAACCGAGGCCGCCGCGGCATCGGTCTCGATCACGCTGCCCATAGTCGTGGTCATCATCTTGTTCCAGAAGCATCTTGTGAAAGGACTCGGCGCTGGTGCCGTGAAGGGTTGATGTCTGAGAATCTGCACACTGAGAAACTGCAAACTGCCAAACGTGTGGTCCTCGACTATTACGAGGCTCTCGACAGCGCGCAGCATGGCGAGATTCCGGCTGTGTTGGCCCAGCACACCGCAGAGGACTACCGGTGGCGCGGCATGCACCCCTTCAACGAGATCAGCAGCGCCGACGAAGTGGCTGAACGGTTCCACATGCCGTTGCGCGCGTCGTTCGCTCCGTTGCAGCGCAGGCCCGACATCTTCCTCGCCGGTCTCAACACCGCTGCCCAACGAGCAGGCGAGGGAGCTGGAAGCGAGGTCTGGGTGTGCCAGATGGGGAACCTCCTCGGCCTGTTCGACCGTGCCTGGATGGACATCCCGCCGACGAGGAAGATGTGTTTCATCCGCTATGCCGAGTTCCACCGAGTCAACGGCGACAGAATTGCCGAGACCGCCTTCTTCACCGACATCATCAGCGTGATGCGCCAGGCGGGCTGCTATCCGCTGCCCCCGCAGACCGGCTCGTCGCACATCTACCCCGGCCCCCGAACCCACGACGGTCTGCTGTTCGACGCCTGCGACCCCGGCGAGGGCACAGCCACCATGGCTCTGGTGGACGAGATGATCGCCGACCTGCTGCACGGCAACGAGGTGGGCAACGAGACGGGGCAGAACATCATGCCCCGCTCGCTGCTGGCCAGGTGCTGGCACGAGGACATGATCTGGGCCGGTCCCGAAGGCATCGGGGCCACCTACACAATCGACCGCTATCAGCAGCAGCACCAGCACCCGTTCCGGACGAACCTGTTCGACAAGACCTTCAACGGGCATGTGGCACGGTTCGCTGAGGGCAACTACGCCTGTTTCTTCGGCTGGCCGAACCTGACCGTCACCGCGCAGGGCGGCTTCTGCGGCCTGCCCGGATCAGACGTTCCCGCCGACATGCGAGTGGTCGACGTCTACCGCCGTGACGGCGACAAGCTCGCGGAGAACTGGGTGTTCATCGACATGTTGAACTGGCTCAACATGCAGGGGCTCGATGCCCTGGCCCGAATGCGTCAGCTGCTGGGGGTAGAAGAGTTCCGCGCCGAGAGCATTCACGAGTCCGATTGGGAGCGGCCGGGCGGGCCGACCCCCAACGGCTAGAGAGAAAGTGGGGAGAGAGAAGATGTCTACAGTAACGCTTGACAAACTCACCAAGGTCTACCCAAACGGGTTCCAGGCCATCACCGATTTGAGCTTGACACTCTCAGAGGGCGAGTTCCTGGTGTTGGTGGGTCCGTCGGGCTGCGGCAAGTCCACGGCGCTGCGAATGATCGCTGGACTGGAGGACATCAGCAGCGGAGACCTGTACGTGGGTTCCAGGCGGCTCAACGACGTCCCGCCCAAGGACCGAGACATCGCCATGGTGTTCCAGAGCTATGCGCTCTACCCGCAGATGACCGTCGCTGAGAACATCGGGTTCCCGCTGAAGCTCCGCAAGGTCGCCAAGAAGGACCGTTCGCAGCAGGTGCAGCAGGCAGCCCAGATCCTCGAACTCACCGAGCAGCTCGAGAGCAAGCCCTCGATGCTGTCGGGGGGCCAGCGACAACGGGTCGCCATGGGGCGCGCGATCGTGCGCAAACCCGCCCTGTTCCTGATGGACGAACCGTTGTCGAACCTCGACGCCAAGCTGCGGGTGCAGATGCGGGCCGATATCGCCGCCATCCAGAGCGACTTGGGGGTGACCACGTTCTATGTCACCCACGACCAGGTCGAGGCGATGACCATGGGCGAAAGGGTGGCTGTCATCAAGGACGGAGTGCTCCAGCAGGTGGCGCCCCCCGAAGAGCTGTATGCCCATCCCGATAACGTGTTCGTGGCCGCTTTCATCGGGTCGCCGTCGATGAACCTCTACGAGGCGAAGCTCTCCGCGGCAGACGGCGGCGGGCACCTCCTGCAACTCGGAGACCATCGACTGGCCGTGTCACCTTCGTTGATGGATACTCGTCCTGCTCTGGCCCGATACGTCGACCAGCCGCTCGTGGTCGGGATCCGCCCCGAGGATCTCGAGGATGCAGCGGTTGCGCCCGACCACCCCGCCGATCAACGCATCTCCGCCAAGATCGAAGTGCGGGAGGCCCTCGGTGCGGAGACGCTGATGCATTTCAGCATCGCTGCGCCAACGGTCGACAGCGGAGACCCCGACGCTCTCGATGAACTAGGAGAGGAGGACACCGGTCGCTGCACCGCACGATTCAGTGCTGCTACCCGTGCTCGGGTGGGCGACCACATCGAGATCAATGTAGACACTGAGCACCTGCACTTCTTCGACCCAGCGACCCACGAGGCGATCAGATCTTGAAGACCAGCACCGACCGCATCCTGACCACCCATGGCGGCAGCCTGCCGCGTTCTGAGGCTGTGACGCGCGGGGTCTTCGCCATCGACAACGAGGAAGACATCGACCTCGATGAGCATCACAGGGTGGTCTCCGCAGCGGTCGCCGAGGTCGTCGCCCGCCAGGTGGCCGTCGGCATAGACGTGGTGAGCGACGGCGAGATGAGCAAGCTCAGCTACGCCACCTACATCAAACATCGCGTCACCGGTTTCGAGGGTGACAGCCCCCGGCGCGCACCCGCCGACCTCGAGGAGCATCCGTCCTTCCTGGAGCGTCAAGCCAAGACGGGAGGCACTCCGACCTACAAGCGACCCATGTGTGTCGGCCCGGTCGAGGTCATGGACTCCGAGCCGTGCAAGGCGGACATCGCCAATCTGCGGGCGGCCGCCGATGCCAGCCAACCGGTTGAGGCATTCATGAACGCTGCTTCACCAGGGGTTATCGCGCTGTTTCAACCCGACGACTACTACGGCGACCACGAGGCCTACCTCTACGCGCTTGCCGAGGCCATGCGGGTCGAGTATGAGGCCATCGTCGCAGCAGGTTTCGCGCTGCAACTCGACTCCCCCGACTTAGGTCTGGGCCGTCACATGATGTTCAAGGGACGGCCGGACTCAGAATATGAGCGGTTGGCCAACATCCACGTCGAGGCACTCAACCACGCCGTACGCAACATCGCCGCTGACCGCATGCGACTTCACATCTGCTGGGGGAACTACGAGGGCCCCCACACCCACGATGCGCCCATGTCGCAGGTCTTGCCCATCGCCTTGAAAGCCAAGCCGCAGGCTCTGCTGTTCGAGTCGGCCAACCCGCGCCACGCCCACGAATGGGCCGTATTCGCCGAGGCGGACCTGCCCGACGACAAGGTGCTGGTGCCCGGTGTCATCGACACGACCACACACTTCGTCGAGCACCCGGAGTTGATCGCTCAGCGGATCGGGCGCTTCACCGCGATCGTCGGTCGTGAGCGGGTGATGGCGAGCACGGACTGCGGCTTCTCGACCTTCGCCGGTTATGCGGGAGTGGATCCCGAGATCGCCTATGCCAAGTTGGCGTCGCTGGTCGAAGGTGCCGCCCTGGTCTCCCAACGGCTCTGGTGAGCCGGGTGTGAGCCTGATCGTGTCAAGGAGGGCCCGATGACTGTTCATGACGAAAACAAACGCCTTTGCAGGAAGCTCACCAATTCGATGTACCACTGGACCGACGACTCGGTACGGTCAGCGCTGGCGGAAGTCTTCGCTGCTGACGCCGCGGTACGTCTGGCGTTCCCTTTCGAGGATCTCGACGGGCCCGAAGGTCTGTGGGACCAGGCACTGAGTGCACTGTCGGCGGCGATGCCCGACATCGAGCGCCGTGACTACATCGTCATGGCCGGTCCCGACGGTCAGGGCGAGAGCTGGGTCGGATGCTGCGGCCACTACACAGGCACCTGGTTGAGGCCATTGTTGGGGATTCCGGCGAGCGGACAGCAGGCCGCGATGCGATTCCACGAGTTCTTCCATGTCGTTGACGGTCGGGTCGTGGAGATGCAGGCCCTGTGGGACCTGCCCGAGTTGATGATGCAGTCCGGGGTCTGGCCAATGGGTCCCAGCCTCGGCCGTTTCTGGCATGCTCCCGGCCCTGCAACGGTTGACGGGTGCAGCGAAGGCCCGCATGATGATGCCGTCTCTACGGACAGTGTCGACTGGGTGCTGGGGATGCTCGACGACATGGGCCGCCATCCCGCCGAGTCCGAGGAGGCTATGCGTCTGGACCACTGGTGGCACCCGAAGTTCAGTTGGTACGGTCCCGCGGGTATCGGCACCGGCCGCGGCGTCGACGGTTTCCGCAACTGGCATCAGATCCCGTTTCTGGCTGCAATGCCTGATCGCAGGGTCAATTTCGGGACGGTCAGCCACTTCTTCGGCGACAGCGACTATGTGGGTGTCACCGCCTGGCCGGGGATGGCGATGACGCTCAGCGGTGACGGTTGGCTCGGCATCGCACCCGCAGGCAGGGAAATTACGATGCGCAGCCTCGACTTCTGGCGGCTGGAAACCGACCCGGCCACCGGTCGAAGGTCGATCCGCGAGAACTGGGTGCTGGTTGACCTGCTCCATGTCTGGGATCAGTTGGGTGTGGACATCCTGCTGAGAATGCAGGAGCTGGATCGCCCCCGACGCCTGACCCGCAACGCCTGACCCGCCCAGGGCCTGACCCGCAACGCCTGACCCGCAACGCCTGACCTAAATCTGCGCGTTCAGCCACAACATGTGTGGCTCAGCGCGCGGATTTCGTGGGAGACTCGGCGTTCAATGACCGAGACGATGAGTTCTGCCGTCCAGATTGAACGCACCGGGGGTCCCGAGGTGATGGGGCTCGTGCAACGGGCCGATCCGGAACCCGGGCCGGGTGAACTGCTCGTGGAGGTGGCCGCGGCCGGGGTGAACTTTATTGACACCTACCACCGCAGCGGGCTCTATCCCCTGCCGTTACCGGCGGTGCTGGGTCAAGAAGGAGCCGGGACCGTGATCGCGACCGGCGACAGAACCGAGGGCTTCGCAGTCGGTGATCGTGTCGCTTGGTGCGGTTCTGGCGGCTCCTACGCAGAGCGAACCGTGGTGCGTGCGGCGGTAGCGATCCGGGTCCCCGACGACATCGGCATCGAGGTCGCGGCCGCGGTTCCGCTGCAGGGGATGACCGCTCACTACCTGGCCAGCGACTGCCCCCGTCTTCAGCCCGGTGACCGCTGCCTCATCCATGCCGCAGCAGGCGGGACCGGACGGTTGCTGGTGCAGATGGCCAAGCTGCGCGGGGCTGAGGTGATCGCCACCGTCGGCAGCGACGACAAGGTTGCGCTGGCCCGTTCGGCCGGCGCAGACCATGTGGTGAACTACACCACCACCGACCTTGTGACAGGTGTCGAAGCTGCGGTGGGGCCTGACGCGATCGATGTGGTCTACGACGGGGTGGGGGCCGCTGTCTATGACGACAGCCTCCAACTGTTGCGTCCCCGAGGGGCGATGGTGACCTTCGGCAACGCCTCGGGGCCCGTCGAGCCCAAGCCGCCGCTGCACCTGATGGGCAAGTCGCTGTGGCTGACCCGACCGACGCTGTGGTCCTTCATCAGCGAGCGAAGCGAACTGGAGGCTCGCGCAGCCGAGTTGTTCGGCTGGATCTCCTCAGGCGAACTGGATGTGCGCATCGCTGCCCGTCTTGGCCTGGCCGACGCTCCAGAGGCCCACCGCCTAATCCAGAGCCGCTCGTTGGCCGGCAAGATCCTGCTTGTCTAATTGTCTATTTTGATGCTGTGTAGTGAAAAAATTCAGTTGAATCAACCGTTAGTCGGCTGGCGACTCGACAGCTGACGCCCATGCGGTGTGCAGGCGATAGTGTCAGGCCATGGTTCTCACGATTGATTCCGCCCGGTACGGGCTCCTGCAGTCCGTTGTTGACCACGACAGCTACAAGCGGTCGGTCCAACGGTTTCGGGAGGCCAATATTCTGCTTCCGACCTTCGCGCAGCTCGCCGATCCCTCCACAATCCCCGCCGAGATACGCAACGCGCTCAACGGAGTGGGCCGCAACGAGGCGCATCCGCTGAACCTGTTCCGAGTCCACTGGTACAACGGTTGGGACAGCGCAGATCAGGTCGAGGTTCCCGAGCATGTGGTGCTGCCGAGCGAGTTGACCGGGGTCGACGCCCGGATCGTGCTCGTGTTCGGCAACCGGTTCCCCATGATCGGGGCCCACAAGGTACTCGCCGCCTATTCGTGTCTGGTGCCTCGGGTGGTGAGCGGCCAGTTCGACCCGACCCGGCATCGCGCCATCTGGCCGTCCACCGGCAACTACGCGCGGGGCGGGATCGCCATCTCCCGGCTGATGCAGAGCCGAGGCGTGGCGGTGCTGCCCGAGAACATGTCGCAGGAACGCTTCGACTGGCTCGACGCTTGGGTCCCGAATCCTGAAGACGTCATACGCACGCCCGGGTCCGAGAGCAACGTCAAGGAGATCTACGACGCCTGCAACGAACTCGAGAAGGACCCCGGCAATTTCATCCTCAACCAGTTCTCGGAGTTCGCCAACCACATCGGCCACTACACGGTGACCGGGCAGGCCCTCGGACATGTCTTCAGGTCGATGTCGGCCGATGATCCCCAGCTTCGGCTGGCCGCGGTGACGGTGGCTTCCGGCTCTGCGGGCACGCTGGCAACCGGCGACCGGCTCAAGGACGACTTCGGCACAAAGATCGTGGCGGTCGAGGCGCTCGAATGCCCGACCATGCTCTACAACGGTTACGGCGAGCACAACATCCAGGGGATCGGCGACAAGCACATCCCGCTGATCCACAACGTCATGAACACCGACATCGCGGCGGGCATCAGCGACGAAGCGACCGACGGGCTCAACCTGGTGTTCACCACCGAGGCCGGCAAGCGCTACCTCGTTGAGCGGCTCGGCGTTGACGCGGGGATCGTGGACCAACTGCGCCACTTCGGCTTCTCCTCGATCTGCAACATGTTGGCGGCGATCAAGACCGCCAAGCAACTCGGCCTGGGGCACGACGACGTGGTGATCTCGGTCGCCACCGACGGCTCGGAACTCTACGTCAGCGAGAAAGAGCATCTCCTGGCGAATTCGTACCCTGATGGATTCGGCGAGATCCACGCCGCGGAGATCGTGGCCCAGCACCTGGCCGGGGCCGACACCGAGCATCTCGAAGAACTCGACTCGGTGGGCCGCAACCGCATCTTCAACCTCGGCTACTACACCTGGGTCGAACAGCAGGGTGTGAGCGTTGAGGACTTCGACGTACGTCGTGACCAGGGCTTCTGGAACCATCTCCACACCATGGCCCCCGGCTGGGACGCGATGATCGACGAGTTCAACGCCGCCACCGGCGTGTCCGTCCAATAGGCCGAACGCAAGCGGCGATCCGACATGATCTTAACCATGCGCTCGAAGAGGCCGCGGCCTGAGAGACACAGAGCACGACCCTCGCTTGGCAGGGGCCGGTCGCGGAGTCAACCCGCTCGGTATTTGACCCAATGACGGCCTCGTGGCTGGAAACACCGCAGGGCGCCGTCTGGCCGACCGCTGAGGGCGACGAGACGAACCCGTTCGTGCATTACCGGCGACTGTTGTGGTCGTGGCATCGCTGGATCGGCGCCGGTCTGAGCGATGACGACTTCGTCGCGGTGACCCGCGCCCTCGACGACTCGGTCAGCCAGGTGGCCGGGACCGGTTTCGTTACTACTCCAGCCCGCTGGGTCAATTCGCTCGGCACAGGCTCGCAAACGCCGGTCTTCGCCAAGGACGAGACGGGCAACGTCGGCGGCTCCCATAAAGCCCGCCACCTCATGGGCCTGCTGCTGCATCTGGCAGTCGATGCCGTCGCCAACGATGTTCGACTCGCCATCTCCTCATGCGGCAACGCTGCACTCGGTGCTGCCACCGTGGCCCGCGCCGCGGGCCGCCCGATCGACGTCTTCATCCCGACCTGGGCCGATCCCAAAGTCGTGTCGGTCCTTGACAGTCTCGAAGCCACGATCCACGTCTGTGAACGTCGAACCGGCGAGTCCGGCGACCCTTGCATGCTGCGCTTCCAGGAAGCTGTACAAGGCGGTGCGCTGCCTTTCGGTGTTCAAGCCACCGAGAACCTGTGGACGCTCGACGGCGGCCGCACCATCGGTTGGGAGCTGGCCGATCAACTCGGAGCCGAGGGAGCGGACCATGTGCTCATCCAGGTCGGCGGCGGCGCCTTGCTGACGAGCTGCGCTATCGGCCTGCTCGAGGGTGCCGCCCTCGGGCCGCTCGGGCGTGCGCCCCGCGTTTGGGCGGTGCAAGCGGAGCAGTGCGCGCCTTTCGAGAGGGCTTGGTCGCAGATACCTCCCGCAACCAGCGTGGACGAGCGCCTAGGTCTCGCCGAGCAGCAAGCCGAGAAGTTGATGACCCCCTGGCCCGATCCGTCGTCGGCCGCTAGCGGCATCCTCGACGACGTCACCTACGACTGGCTCGGCGTGGCCCGTGCCCTGCTGCTGACCGGCGGCTCATCCGTGCTGGCCTCAGAAGACGACATCGAATCCGGCAACCAAGGAGTCCGCGCCGCCGGCTACAACGCAGACCACACCGGCAGCGCCGGATACGCAGGCCTGCTCGCAGCAATCCGGCAAGGCACCATCGCCCCCACCGACCGTACCACCGTGCTCATCACCGGCGTCCGCCGCTAGCCGTCGGCCCACAACACGGCTAGCGGGACCAGTCGGCGAAGGTGTCGATCATCAGGGGGACGTCGGGGCCGAGGGGGTAGAGGATCGGGGTGGTGCAACCCCTGTCCATGTACTCAGAGACCTTGGCAACGGCTTCTTCCGGGGTACCGGAGGCCGTGCAGCGTTGAACCACGTCGTCGGGCACGAGCTTCGAGGCCGCAACCACCTGTTCGTGCGTGGCGGGCCAGGTGAGGACCTTGTGGATGTCGTTGAGGAGGTCATCAGACACGCCGCTGGCAGCCATGATGTGCGGCTGCTGCCCCAAATACTGGGTCAACAGCAGACGGGCACCGTCCAGAGCGACCTGCCGGTCATCATCGACGGAACAGACGATCAGTTGCGGCCGATCGATGTCGTCGAGGTCACGGCCCGCCACGGCCGCACCCGCCTCCAGTGCAGCCATCGCCCTGTCGTTGTAGGCGGGATCGACCATGTAGTTCAGCACGACACCGTCGGCGATCTTGCCGGCCAGCTCCATCATCTTCATGCCGGTCGCACCGATATAGATCGGCACTTCCTTGGCGCGGCGCTCCTGGTGGACGTAGTCGAGCTCGACGCCGTCGAGCTGCACGAAGTAGCCGTCGTAGTCGACCGGCCCGTCGCAGGCCAGCAGGGCACGGCACGACTCGACCACCTCACGCATCACCCTCAGCGGACGAGCCCGGTCGATCCCCACCTTGGCTGCGAGCGGGTCCCACCAGGCCCCCAAACCCAGGATGATGCGGCCGGGGGCGAGATCGTCGAGGGTCGAGAAGGTCGAAGCCAGCCGGGCAGGGTTGCGAGTCCAGCAGTCGACCACTCCGCTGCCGATCTTGATCGTGTCGGTCGTCGACGCGAACGCGGCCATCGGCACGCACACCTCCCGGACCAGACGTGAATCGGCCTGCCAGACGGCGTCGAACCCCCGCTCCTCGGCATACTGGACATGGGACATGGCATCACGGATGCTGCGCGCATCCTGCATGTAGAGGGCAACGGGCTGGGTCATGGCAGGTTCTCCAGTTTCTTGAAAAGGCGTTGAGCGGCTTCGGCGGCTTTGGCCCGAATCTCAACCGGATCGACATTAGTCAAACGACCGTCGGCCATCACCGTTTCACCGTCGACGGTGATATGGCGCGGGGTCACGCCCGTGGTGAAGGCCAGGCGCCACGGATCCATGTCGTCGTAGTTCCAGGTCACTACATCGTTGCGACTCTCAGCGAAAAGGTCACGGTTGACCTCCAACATGTGCCAGGCAGCGTCGGGGCCGGCGGTCACATCGTCCTCCCGCATCCGCACATACGCGACCCGGAACTCATCGATCATGTCGGCGCCGATCCCGTCGGTTCCGAGTCCAGTCGGATTGGCGAAACGCACAGGCCGGGCATACCCGACTGCGTTGTTCATGTTGGAGCGGGGGTTGTGGATCAGAGTGCCGGACAGACCGTGGTCGTCTGAAAGGTGCACTCCGTGGATGATCAGCCATTTGTCGGTCGCAAGCGGGGCGAGCCGAGCCGCCGCTCCCCGGTCGGCGGCGCCCTCGGCGACATGGACATGCACGCCAACGCCGAACTCTGCGGCCAGTTCCGCTGCAGCAGCAAGCGTCTCGTCGGTGCAGGTGAAGGCTGCATGCACACCGACCATCCCTGCCGCCCCGCTCTCAAGGTGACGGCGGTTCTCTGCCAGACCCCTCCGTGCGCCCTCGGTCATTGGACCAGCCGGGTCGAAGACCGCCGAGTCCCAGCCACTCGAGTCATTGGCGCCCGGGTGGCGGTCGGTGACTCCATAACAGGTATTGACCCGCACACCGACTTCGGCGCAGCCCGCCGCGATCACTTCGAGTGAGCCTTCGATAGCCGCAGGCGACTCGTGGTGGTCGATGATGCAGGTCGTACCCCGCTCCAGAGCCTCCAGGGCTCCGAGTTTGGCCGACCACTCGATGGTGTCGAGGTCGAGCGCTCGATCAAGGCGCCACCAGACCAGTTCCAGAATGTCGAGGAACGATCCCGGTGTACGCGGCGGCGCCGGCATGCCGCGGGCAAGGGCCGAATACAGGTGATGGTGCGCGCAAACCATCCCGTGGGTCTGGTTGGCCGCAAGCCGTGCTGTTACTGCCACGCCAGTGCGCGTTCGCGGTTGGAGTCAGCCGCCATCGGCAGTTCGGTCCGCCATTCTCCATCGTGGTTGCGAAGAGCTGCGGCGACCGCTCCCGCGGTCGGAACCAAGCCGATCTCGCCGACGCCCTTGATCCCGTAGGGGGAGTTGGGCTCGGCTGACTCAACAAGGATCACATCAACTGGCGGCATGTCCTTGGGGCGGATGATCCCCAGGCTTCGCAGAGTCATATTGTCGGGCATACCAACCTCGTCGCAGGGGAACCCTTCAGTGAGGGCATAACCCAGACCCATATGGACAGAACCTTCGATCTGGCCCTCGCACAGAATTGGGTTGACAGCTCGCCCCACATCGTGTGCAGCAACAACACGCTCCACTGAACCGGTGTCGGGATCGAGCACGACGAGCTGCGCCGCGTAACCGAAAGTGGAGTGGATGATCGGGTTCTCAAGCCCGTCCGACAATGAGTTGGTCCAATCCACCCGGTACTCACCCTCGTAGTCGACACCTACCTTGCAACCGTCCGCCAAAGCGGCACGGCAAGCGTCCTGCACCGAGCCTGCACCCATCAAGGTGCCCCGTGACCCGGTTGTCTGGCCCGCTCCCAGCTCACGGGTGGTGTCGACGATCACCTCGATCCGGTCCGGGTCGATGCCCAGTTCCTCCACCGCCACCTGCAACGCAACTGTGTGAACCCCCTGGCCCATCTCGGTCCAACAGTGCCGAACCTCCACCTGACCGTCCTCACGGAAATGAACCACCGCCTTGGCGATCTCCTTGAACCCGTTGCCGAGGCCGGAGTTCTTCAGGCCCAGACCCAGCCCTACAGGCTTGCCCGCGGCGACCGCCTCGTCGAAAGCAGGCTTGATCGCGTCCAAGCAGGCCTGTGCGCCCAAACAGCCGTCGTCCATGATCTGACCGGGGCCCCAGACCGCGCCGGGTTCGACAACATTGCGCTGTCGCATCTCCCAAGCACTGATTCCGACCGCGTTGGCGAGCCGGTCCATGACCCCCTCCATGGCGAACTGTGCCTGGTTCGCCCCGAAACCACGGAACGCACCACCCACCGAGTTGTTGGTACGGGCCGCTATCGCTTCGACGTCGATGTTGGGAACAACATAGGGGCCGCTGGCATGGCCCGCCGCCCGCTCAAGTACCTTCATCCCCACCGACGCGTACGGCCCGGAGTCACCGAGCATCCGCGCATGAAGGGCCACGAGCTTGCCGTCGGCGTCGCAACCGGCCTGATACTCCATGCGGATCGGATGACGCTTGGTGTGGACGAGCAGCGATTCCTCACGTGAGAAGGTGGTCTTGACGGGACGTTGCAGCAGCCATGCCGCAAGTGCCGTCTGGCCCTGGTTCGACATGTCCTCCTTGCCCCCGAAAGCGCCGCCGTTGGATACCAGTTCGACGGTGATCCGCTCGGGGTCGATATCGAGGATGGCGGCTATGTCGTTGCGGTCGTCCCAAATCCCCTGCCCCCCGCTGTAGACCATCAAGCCGCCGTTGTCATCGGGCAATGCCAGTGTCGATTCAGGTTCCACGAAAGCATGGTCGATGCGCTGAGTCTGGAAGGTCTCCCGCACGACATGGGCAGCGCTCGACAGCGCAGATTCGGCGTCGCCACGCCGATACACCGACCGCGACAGGACATTGCCGTGGAGCCCCCAAACGGCATCCTCATCGGATGCGACCGCTGCCGCGGGCTCGACTATCGGCATCAGGATGTCGTAGGTGATGTCCACAAGCTCCGCCGCGGCCCGGGCCGTCTCCCGGTCACCGGCGACCACCATCGCCAAGACGTCTCCGCGATAGCTGGTCCGACCACCGACAGGGATGAAGATCGGCCAGTCCTTGTGGATCAACCCGACATGGAGCACGCCCGGAACATCGGCTGCGGTCAATACCCGCTCGACTCCCTCGACCGCTTCGGCCCGACTGGTGTCGATGGCGACGATGTCGGCACGGGCATGATCCGCGAGCTTGAACGCGCCGTGCAGCAGACCCTGAGGCCGCATGTCGTCGATGAATGGGCGCAGACCGACCGCCAGTTCGAGTCCCTCGTACTTGACGCCGCTGCTGCCGATGCCACCAGGGACCACCGGCTCGGGAATGTTGCCCGAGGCCAGCGCCTCCACAGCATCGAGCACTTTGATGTACCCCGTGCAGCGGCACAGGTGCCCGCCGAGGTGACGCGACGCCTCCTCGCGGGTCAGCGCCGACCCCTTGCGATCGATCAGTGCCTTGGCCCGGACCGCGATTCCAGGGGTGCAGAAGCCGCACTGCAGCGCGCCGCAGGCCGCGAAGGCGCGTGCCATGCGGTCGACCTCGTCGGGGTCCATGCCCTCAAGGGTGGTGATGGAACTTCCCGCGGCCTTTTCAAGGCTGACCTGGCACGCAACTCGGGCCTTGCCGTCGATCAGCACCGTGCAGCAACCGCATTGTCCGGTGGGGGAACAGCCGTCCTTGGGTGAGGTGACATCCAGTTCCTCGCGCAGGGCGCTCAGCAGGTGCGGATGGTTGCCCCGGATCGTGACCGGGGTCCCGTTCAATTCAAATGTGGTCATAGCGCTACTCGTCTCGGCGGTTGGGGTCGTCTCGGCGGTTGGGGTCGTCTCGGCGGTTGGGGTCAGCTTTCCTCGTCGGCTAAGCCTCGCAGTACATGCAACAATACGTTGGTTCCGGCCGCAATGTCGCCCGGTTCGGTGAACTCGAAGGGGTTGTGCGACAGGCCCATCCAGCTCGGGGTGAAGATCATGGCGGTTGGGCAGACCCGGGCAAGCATCTGCGCGTCGTGCCCGGCACCCGAAGGCATGCGCTTGACCGAATGCCCGAGCGCTTCGGCGGTGCAGGCAACCCGGTCGACAATTTCAGGGTCGAAGACAACCGGCTCGAAACGAGCCAGCGACCTGGAGGTGATCGTGACCTTCTCACTCTCGGCCAGCTCATCACAGAACTCGGCGAGCAGTTTTTCCGCCTGCTGCAGCGTCATCTCGTCAGTATTGCGAAGATCCACCGTGAGTGTGGCGTTCGCGGCCACCACGTTCACCAGGTTGGGGTGCAGCTTGATCTGCCCGACCGTCGCCACCTGGCGACCCCCCAGTTCCAGAGCCAGTTCACGCACATACGTGGCGATTCGCGCCGCCACATATCCGGGATCGCGCCTCAGGTTCATGGGTGTCGTGCCCGCATGGTTCGATTGGCCCTTGATGGTGATCTCGGTCCAGCTGATGCCTTGGACGCTCTCCACAGCCCCGATTGTGACTCCTTCGGTTTCCAGCACCGGTCCCTGTTCGATGTGCAGTTCCACGAACGCGTGGGGCGCGGTTGACGGGCACGGAGCACCGCCCCGGTAGCCGATCCGGTCGAGTTCCTCGCCGAGCACCGCCCCGTCGATGCCGACGGTGTCGAGACCCTCCTCGAGGCTCATTCCGCCCACATAGACGAGGCTGCCCAGCATGTCCGGCGGGAACCTGGAGCCCTCCTCGTCGGTGAAGAATCCCACCGCAATCGGACGACGGGTAGACAGCCCGGCCTCGGCGATCGTCTCAACCACTTCGAGGCCAGCCAGCACTCCGAGGTTGCCGTCGTATCGTCCGCCGGTGCGAACAGTATCGATATGTGATCCTGTCATGACCGGATCGAGCGAGGCGTCGGTGTCCGGGCCCGCCCATACGGCGGTGACGTTGCCGATTCCGTCGATGGTGATTTCCATCCCGAGGTCGCGCATCCAGGTGACCACGAGATCCCGGCCCGCCTTGTCCTCGTCGGTCAGCGCCAGACGTGCACAGCCGTCAGTGTTTTCGATCGCACCGATCTGGGCGAGTTCGTCGATCCGACCCATGAGCCGGTCGACGTTGATCCTAAGCTCGTCCATAATCCCGCATTCTTACACCAAAATAGCCAATTCTCTAGGGAAAGCGGGCCATCGCAGCGGTCAGGGCTTGGCGCCTGCCATCAACAGGCCCAGGTCCTCTACGGTGCATTCGGAACGGTCGATCACCGCGACGATCCAACCCTCGAACATCACCGCCACCCGATCGGCGAGTGCCATCACCTCGTCAAGGTCCTCCGAAACAACCAGCACCGCCGTCCCCTGCTCACGCTGTGCAATCAGGCGCTCGTGGATGTACTCCGCAGCACCGATGTCAACCCCGCGAGTCGGCTGAGCCGCCAACAACACAGCAGGTTCAGAAGACAGCTCTCTGGCCATGATCAACTTCTGGATATTTCCTCCCGACAGTGCACTGGTTGCAGTGTCGATCGACGGGGTCTTGACGTCGTAATGCTTGACCAGACGGCTGGCTCGCTCCCGCAGCGCCGGCAGCTTCAAAAACCCCAAACGGGAGAACTCCTGCGAGTCATGGTTCAGCAGCATCATGTTCTCGTTGACGCTGAACTCAGCCACAGCGCCGTGGAGCATCCGCTCCTCGGGAACAAACGCGAGCCCCGCGTCGCGGCACTGTCTCGGCGAGGCAGCCGTGATGTCGCAGCCGTCGAGGCGCACTGAACCGGCAACAGCAGAACGCAGCCCCGCTACGGCCTCACAGAGTTCGCGCTGTCCATTGCCCGAAACCCCCGCGACACCGACGATCTCACCACCACAGACCGACAGGTCGGCAGCATGCACCGCAAGCGCGTCGCGGTCACCCATGACACTCAGACCCTCGATTTCAAGCCGCGGCACGCCAACCGACACCGGCGGCTTGTCGGGAGCAAGCTTCACGGGACGGCCGACCATCATCTGTGCGAGCTGCTGGCGCGACGTCTCCTGAGGAGTCGTAGATCCGGTCACCCTGCCGTCACGCAGCACCGTGATCCGGTCCGACAGCGCCATCACCTCATGGAGTTTGTGCGAAATGAAGATGAGGCCGCGACCGTCGTCGGCAATCTGGCGCAGGGTCACGAAGAAGTCGTTGACCTCCTGGGGCGTCAAGACCGCGGTCGGCTCGTCGAGGACCAGCAGATGAGCATCGCGGTACAGCGCCTTGAGGATCTCAACCCGTTGACGCTCACCAACCGCGAGCTGCCAGACCAAAGCGTCCGGGTCGACATCGAGGCCGTAGGTCTCAACCAGCTCCATGAGACGTTCACGCACCGCGCCCATATCCGAAGTGGCGAGCCCCAAAGCAACATTCTCGGTGACTGTGAAAGTGTTGACCAGCATGAAGTGCTGGTGGATCATGCCGATACCGGCTTCGATCGCCGCTGCGGGAGAGTCGATCTCAAGCGGCGACCCCTCGAAGGTGATGGTCCCCTCATCGGCGGCGTAGAGGCCGAACAGGATCTTCATCAAGGTGCTCTTGCCCGCCCCGTTCTCGCCGAGCAGCGTGTGCACCTCGCCTGCGCGTACATCGAAATCAACGCTGTCGTTCGCAAGCACCCCGGGGAACCTCTTGGTGATCCCCCTCATCTCAAGCATCGAGTCAGTCATGGCCTACCCCAACCACCTCTGGCAGCAGAAAGTTGTCGGGGGCGCGCCGACAGCGGCGCGCCCCCGAAGTGATCAATCGGCTCAGCCGACCGTTGTGGTTACGTCACCCGCGATGACCTCTTCCACGGTGGAGTTAACCAAGTCGGTGATGTCGCCGGGCACATCCCAGTTCCCGTACTCGATTCCGAGACCACCGTTCTCCAGGTTGATCTCGTAGCTCGAGCCGCCGAGATCTCCGTCATTGATGTCGTCAATAAGCTGCTGCAGAGCAACTTCCCAGCGATAGACCTGGTTGGCTGCCACAACTCCGTCTGCCGCGGCGCCTGTCTGGTTCGACTGCGTGCCGAACCAGAGGATGCCTTCATTCTCGGCGACACTGATAGCGCCGACCGTCATCTGAGCCGTGCCGGTCAGAATGTCCGCGCCATTGGAAACGAATCCTGTCGCTGTCTCCGAGGCAAGCTGCACGTCGGCGAACGACTCGATGTAGACGACGTTCACCTCCGCGCCACCGGCCTCTGCTCCGAGGCGGAATCCGTCGACATACAGCTTCGCGTCACCGACCTCGATCGGTCCGACAATGCCGACGTTGCTACCGAGTTCCGCAGCGGCCCTGCCCAGCACGTATCCACCTTCATTCGAGGCGGCCGTATAGGCGGACACATTCGGCAAGCCGAACGTGTCGACCGCAGTACCCCAGGCGAAAGCGGTTTCTGGGAAGTCGCCAGCGATCTCCTGGATCAGGCCGCCGTACTGCGAGCCGTGGCCGACCACGAGGTCATAACCGTCCTCGGCGTACTGACGCAACGCCACACCGGCATCTTCAACGATGAAGGTTCCTGGCGTGATCGCCACCTCAGACACTCCCTCGAGACAGTCGACGCCGTCGACGATGCTCTGCGTAAAGGCCAAGTCGTTCTCACCGCTCGGTGCGACGATGGCAACGCGGATCCCCTCGCCTTCGGTTCCAGCGTCGCAGTCGCGTTCAGCGATTGCGGCCGGATCGTCATCGTCTCCACACGACACGGCTACAAGACTGAACGCGGCCAGCAGCGTTACCAGAAACAACATTGTTTTTTTCATTTTTTCCCCTCCTGGGTACTCGTGACGAATCGGATTCACCCGTCGCGACTGAATGGAACTGTGAGCGCTGCGGGTTGATCAGCGGCCCGGCGTGCAATGATCGCTAGCGCGATCACCGTAAGGACAGCGGGTGCCATGGTGGTGAGACTCGCTGTTGCCCCCGTGACAATACCCAGTGTTTTCCACTGTGTCACGGTCGCGGTGATCAACCCGTAGAGCAGGGACCCGGCCAGCACCCCGACCGGACGCCAAGCCCCGAAGTAGACGAGCGCCACGGCAATGAAGCCGATCCCGTTGGTGAGGTTGTTCTGGAACGTGCCGAGTTCGATGGTCAGCGCAGCTCCCGCCAGCCCGGCCAGTGCGTTCCCGATCAGCATGGCGACAGCCCTGGTCCGGTAGACGCTGACACCGAGAGAATCGGCCGCTTCGGGACTCTCGCCGACTGCACGTATGTTGAGCCCCAACGTTGTGCGGTTGACCATGAGCGTCAACGTGGGAACCAACACGACCGCCAGATAGACGAGCAGGCTGTGATTGAAGAACATGTCGCCGATGTGAGGGATGTCACCCAGAAGCGGAATCTTGATGTCGTCGAAGGACGGGATGCCCCGCGGCGTGCCGACCTGCTTGAGGAACAGCAGCTCGCTCATTCCCAAGCCGAACAGGTAGATGCCGATGCCGCTGATCCCCTGCTCGGCCTTGAACACCAGAGTCACCGTCGCGTATACGACTCCCATTATCAGACCTACCCCGAGGCCGACGGCCACGCCCAGTAGACGCGAGTCGGTCTCCAAGACTGTCCAGTAGGCGAAGAAGGCTCCCAACAGCATCACGCCGTCGACGCCGAGGTTCAACACGCCGCTGCGTTGCCCCACGGTCTCGCCGAGCGCGGCGAGAAGATAGGGCGTCGCCAGACGCATCGCCGAAGCGAACGTCGCCACCAGCACCGACAGTGTGAAGAACTCACTCATCGGGCCGCCGCTCTGTTGGCGCTGCGGACGGAGCCGCAGAACCCGCATCACCGTCAGGGACAGGAGGATCGGGGTCAGACGGAGCCGCAGAACCGGCATCACCGTCAGGGACAGGGTACGAATTGGTGGCCAGCGCCGTGGTGGTGTGGTGGGTTCGCATGCGGGAGATCTCCAGCGCCTGGCGGAGACGGTCCCGCACGCTAGTGCTGCTGACCACAAACACCACGATCAACCCGTTGAGACCGATAACTAGAGACGAGTCGATCTGGATGGCGCGTTGCATGGCATTCGCGCCAACAAGCAGACCTCCGAACAGGAACGACGACGGGATCGTCCACAGCGGGTGAAGACCGCCGAACAGCGCCGCGACGATCCCGTTGAAGCCCGACGATCCCGTGAAACCCAGTGACGATCCATCGGTGATCAAGCGATGCGACTGGCTCCCGAACACGAGCACCGCACCCGCCAGACCACACATCGCCCCCGAATATGTGAGCGCCAACATGGTCATGCGTTTGAAGGGCATGCCCGCATAGTTCGCCGCCGCGGAGTTGTGCCCCACCGCACGAGTCTTAAACCCTGTCGTGGTGCGCCACAGAAACACCCACGCCACCACCGAGGCCCCCAGGGCGATCACAACGCCGAGATGAAGACGAGTGCCCTCGATGAGTATCGGCAGATCAGCATTCTCCGACAAGCGCTCAGTCTGCGGGATGCGCGTCCCCCGCTCAATCTCGAGCGGGTCGATCAAGGGGTCGCGCAAGAGGTAGTTCATCACCTGGATGGCGACGATGTTCAACATGATGGTGGAGAGGATCTCGTTGACGCCTAGATAGGCCTTCAGCGCGCCGGGGATCGCCCCCCAGATCCCGCCGCCGATGATTCCCGCCAACATGACAACCGGAATCAGAACAACCGCCGGCAGGTCGGGTACAGCCAGAGCAGTGATCGTTGAAAGCAGTGCACCGGCAACTATCTGACCCTCACCGCCGATGTTGATGACACTGGCTCGAAAGGCGATACAGATCCCGGTACCGACCAACAGCAACGGCATGGCCCGAACGGCCGTATCAGCCAGAGCGTCGCCGCTCCCGAACGCGCCCTTGACGAGTTCCCCGTACCCGACGAGCGGATTGGCCCCCAACACCACGATCACGACCGCGCCGATAGCGAGCGCAGCCAACGCAGCCGCCAGTGGGATGAGGCTCCCGCTGAACCGGTGGAGAAGGTTCATCATCTAACGACGACCATTCGGGGCGGACGAAGACTGGGCGGACACAAACATCAGATCATAAACCGTTCGCGGCGTTGCTGCCGGAAGTCAGACCCTCCAGGACGCGGTCGGGCGTAAGCGGGAAAGAATCAAACCACACACCGGTGGCATCGTACAGTGCTGAGGCAATCGCAGGACTGTAGGGGAGAAAGGGCATCTCGGCCATGCCGCGCAGACCGAACGGTCCCCGCGGATCGGGTATCTCGAGCAACACAGGCCGAACCCGCTCGGGGATGTCTGAAATCCCGGGAATCAGGTAGCCGCTGAAGCGGGGGTTGAGTATCCGTCCGTCCACCACGTGCAGATTCTCCGACAATGCGTAGCCGTGAGCCTGGACTATCGCGCCCTCGACCTGCCCCACAACAAGGGCACGGTTCACAACCCGGCCCACATCGATCGCGCACACGACGTCGTGAACCACTATGTGCCCGGTCTCAACGTCGACCGACAGGTCCACCGCCTCGGCCACATAGCCGTACGCGAAGTTGGGCGTGGTGGGTGCCAGACCCTGCGGATCGAGCGGCTCGGTGGGAGGGGGAACGTAACGAAACTCCCCGATCGCGGGCCGGTCTCCGTTGAGCCAAGATTTCGCTGCCTCCTCCGCGGCGCCCAGGATGGCGTTGCCGGTCATCCAGGTGAGCCGGGAAGCCGAAGCCGAACCCGAGTCCCCACTGGTAGCGGTGTCTGAGAAGCTCGCCTCGATCGCATCGATCCGCACGCCAGTCGCCTCCGCGGCCATCTGCAGGAACGCGGTGTGGGCTCCCTGGCCCACGTCGGCACCCGCTAGGAACAGTTCCGCGGACGCGGGCGAATCATCGGGGGATTCGTCGTTCGGACGCAGGACGATCGCAGCCTCGCTTCGTTCAGGAAACCCGAACGAGAAGCCGATGTTCTTGAATGCGCAGGCGAAGCCGCGGCCGCGTCTGCGGGCCCTCGTCGAAGGCGCAAGCGACGCGAACACCGAAGCGGCACCAGGTTCCGGCAGCGGCTCCGACCAGCAGGCCTGGAGCGCGCACGCCTCGACGACCTCTCCGAGGCTCACCCCGGCGGGCATCTCCGTGCCGGTGATTCCCACCGACCCCTCGGTCAGGACGTTTCGACGACGGATCTCGACCGGATCGAGACCGGTGAGCACAGCCAGCTTGTTCATCTGCATCTCTGCCACGAACGCGCCCTGCGGTCCGCCGAAACCCCGAAATGCTCCGCCGGGAGGCGCGTTCGTGTAGACCGCCCGAGAATCGACGCGGGCGTTCGGGATCAGATACGCCCCCGACACGGTCAGATGCAGGTTCCCGAGCACCTTGTTGGAGGTGTAGTTGTAGGCACCGGCATCGAGCAGTCCGTCCGCTTCCACTCCCAGGACTCGGCCGTCGGCATCGGCGGCCCAGCGGGTGTGGACCCGGCCCCGATGGCGCTTGTGATGCCCGACGATCGACTCCTCCCTGCTCCACTCGCAGCGAACGGGCCGAGCAACCCCGGCCTCCCCAAGCCGCAACGCAGCCAACGCCATCACCACCTGCAGGCTCATGTCCTCCTTCCCGCCGAACGCCCCACCGATCGCCCTGTAGACGATGCGCACCTGCTCGGCAGGCAGATCAAGCGCGTGGGCCACCTGTTGGAGATCCTCGTGGGTCCACTGGCCGGCGGTCTCGACAGTGACCCTGCCCTCGCCGTCGATGTAGGACACGGCAGCCTCGGTCTGGAGGTAGGCATGTTCCTGGTAGGGGAACGTATAGGTGCCTTCGACAACATGAGCGGCCTCAGCGAAAGCTGCCGCCACGTTACCCTTGCGGATCTTCAGGTGCGTGTAGACATTGGAACTACCGCCGTCCTCGGGATGCACCAGCGCCGCGTCCGGTAGCAGTGCGGTGTCCAGATCGGGAACCACATCGAGGGGCTCCCACTCAGCGACGATCAACTGCGCGGCAGCCAGAGCGATCTCGGCAGTTTCAGCCACAACCACCGCCAGATGGTCTGCTTCCCAGCGGGAGACGTCGGCCGCCACCGCGGCTCGGCCCGTGCTCTGCGGCCCCACCAGGACCGGTTGATCGAACTTGGTCAACCCGTATTCGTTCACCGGCACGTCAGCCGCCGTCAAGACCAGATGCACGCCTTTGAGCGCAGTGGCAGCGCTGGTGTCGAGCGACGTGATGCGCGCATGGACCTCGTCAGTGAACACCACCTTGGCGTGCAACATCTCAGCATCAGAAATGTCACCCGCGTACAGCGCCCCTCCGGTGACCTTCCCGTGAGCGTCGGGCTTTGCGACCGCTTCTCCGAGACTCACGAGCCAGCTCCGACCGGGTCCGCGCCGTAAAGGCCAAGGTCAGGCGGGTCGAACGCGGCCTCGATCGAGTAGTAGCCGGTGCAGCGGCAGAGGTTGCCGGAGAGACCGTGCTTGACCGCCTGCTCGTCGGCGTCGGGAAGGTCGGCCTGCAATGCTGCCCCCGCCATCAAGAAACCGGGGATGCAGTAGCCGCACTGCACTGCCGCACAGTCGATGAAGCTCTGTTGAAGCGGGTGGAGCTTGTCCGCAAGGGCGAGTCCCTCGATCGTCGTGACCTTCGCTCGGTGCGCTCTGGGCGCCGGAACCAGACAACTCAGCACGGCCGTGCCGTCGAGGTGGAGCGTGCAGGCACCGCACTCCCCTTCGGCGCACCCCTCCTTGGTGCCGGTCAGACCGCTTTGGGCACGGATCCAGTCGAGCAGCGACACCCCCGTCCAGGGGGCCTCGACGGTGGCGTCGTTGATGGTTGTGGAGATCATGTCACCCGGACCGAACTCAGCAGCGACGGCATTCACAAAAACGGCATCCGCAGCAACGCAAGGGCCTCCCAGCGTGGGCACCGACTCCGGCCATGCGGCTCGGTGATCACTCGCAGCGATCGCCTCGAGACATCGGCGCACCATCACCGCCACAAGGCGACTTCGGTAGTCGGCAGGGGCTCGCAGGTCGTCGATCGGCGCTACACTGGAACCGGCGAGCATGCCTGCTGCTTCAATGCTGTCTTCATCCAGGAATCCACCGATCAGCAGCCCTTCGGCCTCGGTTGCGCGCACGATGACCGGGGCCACACTGCCCAGAGCGATCACGATGTCAGAAACCGTCCCGTGATCGTCGAAGTCGCAGCGGATCGCCAGATGCACAACCGAGATCGCCTGAGCACCCCGCAGTCCCAGCTTCAAGAACATCGAACGGCTGTCGCCGCTACGGATCGGAAACGAAAGATCGGTAACGAGCTCATTCGGTTCGAGGATCGTGTTCCGCACCCCCACGAAGAAGTCGGCCAGATCCACCGTGCGGCTCTGCTGTGTTGACGCGGCTGTCGCCGATGTGAGCGTTATGTCCGCCTCAAGGGCCCTCAATGCACTGATCGTGTCGTTCGCGGGGCTCGCCGTCACCACGTTCCCGGCCACCGTCGCACGGTTTCGCAGAGCAGGAGCCCCCACTTCCAAGCAGGCCTGCGCCAACGCCAAGCCGTGCTCGCGCACGACCGGGCTTTCAATGCACTGGTTGTGCGTGACCAGCGGTCCCAGATGCACCCGGTCGTCAACCACCGAAATCTCGTCCAACCCGGCGATACGGGTGATGTCGATCAACTGCTCGACGTCTCCACTGATCCGTCGATCCATTTCGATCATGAGATCGGTGCCTCCCGCGACCACCCGAGCGCCGTCGGTGAGCATCGCCAGAGCTTCGCTCACCGTTGAGGGCGCGGTGTAGGTGCCTGGTCGGACTGGCGGGAGTTGGACATCATGCACGCTGGACGAAACCTCCGAGGTGCCGGATCGTCAGATTAGGTTACGACAGCGGTTGTTCGCTCATGCAACGCGCTCATGACAACGCGCGCCGAGAGCGCTAATGTCGTGACGCTGAAGAGAGTCGTCGAGATTCTCCGCGCGACGCACCGAGTTTACGGTGTCAGGAAGAACCCTGTTCGAGAGGGTCCAACGGACCTTCACGGATCAAACCCTTGGAGGGAACGTGAAACCAACAAAAGGTACGAAGGCGCTGTGGCGTCTGCTGGCTCTGCTCATGGCTTTCGTCATGATCGCCGCGGCTTGCGGCGACGATGACGGCGACGACGACGCAGGAACAGACGACGGCGGCTCAGCCGTGAGCGACGACTCCGGTAACGACATGGACGACGACGGTGCCGCGCACGAAGAAGGCGACACCGACGAGGGCGACATGGGCGACGACGACGGCGACATGGGCGAGGGCGACATGGGCGACGACGACTTCTCTGCGGCGTTCCTCTATATCAGTCCCATCGGTGAAGCCGGTTGGACCTGGGCTCACGACCAAGGCCGTCTGTACGCCGAGGAGACCACCGGAATCCCGACTTTCTTCGTCGACAGCATTGATGACACATCAGCGGCTGACACCGAAGCTGCGATACGCACGCTCGTCGCCGACGGGCACGATGTGATCATCGGTACCTCCTTCGGCTACATGGACACCATGGAGGCAATGGCCGCGGAGTTCCCCGACGTCGTCTTTGAACACGTCTCGGGATACAAGGCCAACGACACCAACTTCGGGAACACGTTCGGCAAGATCTACCAGCCCCGATACCTCACGGGCATGATCGCCGGGGCTGCCACCGAGACCAACCAGATCGGCTATGTTGCAGCGTTCCCGATTCCTGAGGTTGCCCGCGGGATCAACGCCTTCACGCTCGGTGCCCAGCACGTCAACCCCGATGTTGAAGTCGTCGTCCAATGGACCAGCACCTGGTTCGACCCAGCGATCGAGGGCGATGCGGCCGACGCACTCCTCGAGGGTGGAGCAGACGTCATTGCCATGCACCAGGACACCACCTCAGCGGGACTCGCAGCTGAGGCAGCCGGAGCTCGCTGGGTGTCCTACAACTCCGACATGAGCGAGTTCGCACCAGACGCCTACCTCGCCTCGGCAATCTGGAACTGGGGCCCGCGGTACGCGGAGATCATCTCCTCTGCCGCCGACGGCAGCTACACGCCCGGGTTCTACTGGGGCGGGTACGACGACGGAATCGTTGACATCGGTTCCATCGCCGCCGATGTCGACGCTGACATCGTCGCCCAGGTGGAGGAGATCCGCCAACAGATGATTGACGGCACCTTCGCTGTGTTCTCAGGTCCGCTGTTCGCCCAGGACGGCACACAACTGCTGGCTGAAGGCGAAGTGATGGATCCAGGAACACTGTTGGGCGAAGCGTTCTTCGTCCAGGGCGTTGTCGGCGACATCGGCTGAGACCACAACCTCAACCAATTAATCTCAACCAGTAGCTCCTTATCGACCATTAACACACCAGTGGACGCTGCCCCGCTTGCTGTAGAACTCACAGGAATCACCAAACGGTTCCCCGGCGTTGTCGCCAATGCCGGTACTGAACTCAGAGTCAAGCGGGGCAGCATTCACGCTGTCCTTGGCGAGAACGGCGCCGGCAAGTCGACGTTGATGAACGTCCTTGCCGGCGTCTATCGCCCTGAGGAGGGCGAAGTTCGTCTCTTCGGTGAACGCAAGGTGTTCGCCAATCCCGCCGATGCACTGGCGGCGGGGGTGGGGATGGTCCATCAGGAGTTCCGACTCGTGCCCACCTTCACGGTGGCCGAGAACGTGGTGTTGGGTGCCTCGGAACGCGTCTTGAACATGGGCGCCGTCGAACGTCGAGTCGCGGACCTCGCCGAGCAGTTCTCGCTGGACGTCGACCCGCAGCGTCACATCTGGCAGTTGTCGATGGGGGAACGTCAGCGGGTCGAGATCCTCAAGGCGCTGTGGCGTGACGCCGAGATTCTGATTCTCGATGAACCCACCGCGGTTCTGACGCCGAACGAGGCGGACGAACTCGGGCTGGTGATCCGACGGATGGCCAACGACGGTCGATCGGTGATCTTCATCAGCCACAAACTGCACGAAGTCAAGCAGTACTGCGACGAGGCCACAGTGCTGCGGGGCGGCAAGACTGTGGCGGCGTCTCTGGCGGTTGCCGACCTGACGCCTCAACAACTCGCCGAACTGATGGTCGGTGAGGCCACCGAGGCGGCGCTACGACCCGAGCCGAGAGAAGCGGGCGACCAACTGCTCGCCGTGCACAATCTGTGCGCACTCAACAATCGGAACCTCGAAGCGCTCAGCAACATCTCCCTGTCGGTTCATGCACGCGAGATCGTGGGAATTGCCGGCGTGGCAGGCAACGGTCAACGCGAACTCTCCGATGTCATCGCCGGACTCCGCGAATCCACATCGGGGACCGTGACGCTGTTCGGCCGCGACATCACCCGCGCTTCGCCGCGTCATCGGTTTCGTTCGGGGTTGTCCTATATCCCCGAGGACCGCGTCGGAGTGGGGCTCGCTCCCCAGCTCAGCGTCACCGACAATGCGATCCTGCGTTCCTACCGGCAACACACCCGCGGTCCGCTGATCGCGGGTGATCGGGCAAAGGCCTTCTGCCGAGGCGTTGTCGAGTCCTTCAAGGTGCGCACCGGGTCGTTGGATCAGCGGATTGCAGGGCTCTCGGGTGGCAATCTTCAGAGACTGCTCGTGGGACGTGAGTTGACCGCCAAGCCGTCGGTGATCGTCGCGTCCCAGCCGACACGCGGGCTAGACGTGCAGGGGGTGAAGGCAATCCAGGAACTGATCATCGACGCCCGAAACGACGGTCTGGGGGTGTTGATGATCTCCGAGGACCTGGACGAACTCCTAGCGATCTCCGACCGGATCATCGTGATGCACGACGGTCGGATCGCCGCCGAATTCAGGGGAGCGGACGCGAACCGCAGCGCGATCGGCTTGGCCATGGCAGGTGAGTCAGCATGATACGCCCGGTGTTGGTGCGAAGGGAGGCACCGGTTCGGGGTGGTCAGCCGCTGGCATTCGCGGTGGGCCTGCTCGTGGCGCTGGTGCTCGGCGCAGTTCTTCTATTGGTCGCAGGCGACAGCCCCACAGAGGTCTACAGACGGATGTTGTCGGCGTCGTTCGGTGACCTGGAGGCTTTTTCTGTCACCCTCAACCGGGCGGTTCCACTGGCACTCGCCGGTCTTGCTGTGGCGATAGCCGCAACCATGGGCCTCTGGAACATCGGGGCCGAGGGACAGATCCTGTTCGGCGCGACCACCGCCGCGGGGATAGCACAGATCGGCGAGGGTTGGTCGGGCCCGGTACTCATCTTGGCGATGATCGTCGGAGGGTCCATTGGCGGCGCGCTGTGGGCACTCGGACCTGCTGCGGCAAAGGCTTACATCGGCGTGAACGAGATAATCACCACGTTGATGCTCAACGAGATCGCTGTTCGTCTGATCCGCTATCTGATCAACGGCCCATGGAAAGACCCCGAAGGCTACGGTTTCGTGCAGGCCCCGGCGCTCCCCGAACAGTCGTTCCTTCCAGACTTGTTTCAACGTGCCCACATGGGGCTGCTGATCGCCGTTGCAGTGTTGGCGGTGGTCGGTCTGATGGTGTCGCACAGTTCGTGGGGCTATGAGCTTCGGGTCGCCGGGTCTTCAGGAGCGACCGCCACCTACGCAGGCATCTCGCTCAAGCGCAAGATTCTGACGGTGCTGGTGCTGTCGGGGGCGGTTGCGGGACTCGCCGGCGGAATCGAGCTGACCGGGAACGCAACCCGACTGACCGAGACAGTCTCCAACGGCTACGGCTTCGCGGGGATCATCGTGGCAGCCCTCGCGTTGATGCGTCCGAGTGGAGTGGCGGCGGTGGCGGTGCTGTTCGGCGCCGTGCAGGTCGGTGGACAGTCAATCAAGGCGATCGGCGTGTCCGACGCGGTATCGACCGTTCTGCAAGCGCTGATCCTCTTCGGCGTGATCGCCGCCGGGGTGCTGATCGTGTACCGCATCGAGATGGCCGAACCGAAGGTGCGCAGCACATGATTCTTGGCCTCACCTTTCCAGAGACCGCGGTGATCGGCCTGCTCTTCGCCGCCATTCAATTCGGCGCGATGATCTATCTGGCGAGCCTGGGCGAGATGATCGCGGAACGGGCCGGCGTGCTCAACCTCGGCGTCGAGGGCATGATGGCCATGGGCGCGGTCGGCGGTTTCGTGTTTGCGTTCGAGACCGGCAATCCCTGGCTGGGGCTGCTCGCCGCTGCCGTCATCGGTGCTTTGGTGGCGATGATTCATGGACTCTTCGCGGTGGTGCTCGGCGCCAACCAGGTTGTGAGCGGGTTGGCGCTCACGATTTTCGGGGTCGGTCTCGCCAACTTCTGGGGCACCGACTACGAGGGCGTCCGTCCAGAAATCCAGTTTGTGGACGTTGACTGGGGTCCGCTCAGTGACATTTCCTGGATCGGTCGGATCTTGTTCCAACAGTCTCCGCTGGCGTATCTGGCCGTCTTGGGGGGTTTCGTCACATGGTTCGTGTTGAACCGTACACGCGGGGGCCTGGCGTTGCGGGCTGCCGGCGAGTCTGCCGCATCCGCTGACGCGGCCGGGCATTCGGTGCTAGGTCTGCGTTTGTTCGCGGTGGCGATCGGCGGTGCGTTCGCGGGGATCGGCGGCGCCTATCTGTCTCTCTCGATCAGCCCCGGTTGGACCGTCGGGGTCGTGGCCGGCAGGGGTTGGATCGCGGTTGCGTTGGTGATCTTCGGTGCTTGGAAGGTGCGGCGGGTGGCTCTGGGGGCATTCTTGTTCGGTCTTGCGATGGCACTGCCGAACCGCACCGAGAGCTTCGACCTGCCCTGGGACCCTATTCTGTGGTCGATGCTTCCGTACGTCCTTACCATTGCGGTGATGATCGCCGGCGCGCTGGTGCTGCGGAACCGTCCGCCCGCGGCTCCCGCCGCGCTGGGGCTGCCGTTCCGCCGCGAGGAGCGTTAGAGCATGCCCGTAGACCTGCTTGTCGTCAACGCTGCGCTGGTGGCCACGGTTGATGAGCAGCGTCGGGAGATTCCCGGGGGCTGGGTCGCCTGCACGGACGGCAGGATCTCAGCAGTCGGGACACCGGGCGAGCCCCCTCCCGCTGCTCAACGAACGATCTCTGCGGACGGGTGTCTGGTCACGCCCGGTCTCATCAACACCCACCATCACCTGTTCCAGAATCTGACGCGTGCCTACACGCCGATGACTTCCGCGCCCCTGTTCGGCTGGCTGCAGACGTTGTATCCGCTGTGGACCGCGGCTTTGGACGAACAAGCCGCCCATGTGTCCACCTGGGTCGGCCTGGCTGAACTGGCCTTGAGCGGCTGTACCACATCGACGGACCACCACTACCTGCATCCGCAGGGTGCGGGCGATCTCCTCAGCGCACAGGTCGCAGCAGCGCGTGACATCGGCATGCGCTTCCACCCCACCTACGGCTCGATGAGCCTCTCGGTCAAGGATGGGGGCCTTCCTCCCGACGATGCGGTGCGCGATGAGGAGTTCATTCTCGCCGAGAGTGAGCGTGCCGTCGCTCGGCACCACGACCGCAGCCACGGGGCCATGACCCGGGTCGCGTTGGCTCCTTGCTCTCCGTTCACAGTCACGACTGCCTTGATGCAGCAGAGTGCGGCGCTGGCCGAGAGACTCGACGTCCGCCTGCACACGCATCTGGCCGAGAACGTCGAGGACGACGACTTCTCGATGGCGACCTACGGGATGCGCTGCGTTGAGCATTTCGAGCATTGCGGCTGGCTCAGCGACCGCTCCTGGGTGGCGCATTGCGTCCGTCCGAATCCTGACGAGGTCGTCAAGCTCGGCACCGCTGGTGTGGGGATCGCCCACTGCCCGAGTTCCAATCTGATTCTCAGCTCCGGGATCGCTCCGGTTGCTGAGTTCCGAGCCGCCGGTTCGCCGGTCGGTCTGGGGTGTGACGGTTCCTCCTCGGCTGACAGTGCCTCGCTGTGGCAGGAGGCGCGTCAGGCGATGCTGTTGGGGAAACTCCGCAACGGTGCCGATTCGATGCCCGCCCGCGCGGCGCTGGAAATAGCCACCCGGGGCGGGGCTGCCTGTCTCGGCCGTTCGGGAGAGCTCGGAGAGTTGTCGCTCGGCGCGGTGGCCGACATTGCCGTGTGGCGCCTCGACGGCCCTGCCTTCGCCGGCGTGCTCGATGACCTGGTCGAGGGCTGGCTCCGCTGCGGTCCGGTGGGTGCCCACCACACGATCGTCAACGGCGAGTCCGTCGTCTACAATGGCGAACTCGCCTCACCCCGCCTCGAAGAGATGCTGACCACCCACCGAACCATCGCCCGCCGCTTCCAACCCCGGCCCTGAGCCAAGCCTGAACCCAACTCCGTTCGGATTGCGGGTCATCGCCAACAAGAACCGCCTGCCTGGTGTCACGCCTGGTAGATGATGGTTTTGTGGGTTCGATGAGCTTCCACAGCTACCGTCCGCCAGAAAATTCTTTATGTTTGACTTGACGCGGGGGGGGGGGGGGGGGGTATTAGGACTTGGCGGCCATGGAGAGCCGTACACATTTCAAGTCCCGTTGGTTGACCCTACTGAAGCCCGGGAGGCCGCTCAAGCCGAGTGTGCTTGTGGTCGTGGCGCTGGCGTTGTGTGGGTCTGTGTTGGTGCCTGTCTCCTTGTCGGCGCATCCTGGTGAGGAGGTTCCGTACACCGAGACTCGTGAGGAGCGTATACCCCAACCCGACAAGCTGGTTCCTGACGGTACCGAACGGGTCCCAGACGGGGCGCCGTATCAGGTCCCAGACGGTACCGAACAGGTTGAGGACGGTACCGAACGGGTCCCAGACGGTACCGAACGGGTCCCAGACGGGGCGCCGTACCAGGTCCCAGACGGTACCGAACAGGTCCAGGTCGGCACCGAGCCTGTGTACAGCTACAAGACGGAGCTTGTGAAGGTCGTCACCTATGTTTCGTCTGAGGTTCCGGTGTACGGGTATCGGAGGGTTCAGTACCCGTGTCCTCCGCCTGACCGTCCGTGCTACAGACGCGAGCGGTATGTAACGGGCTACGAACCCGGCCCGCCCGTCCAGGTTGTGAAGTGGGAGTGGCAACGGGTCCAGGTCCAGACCGGTACCAGGCCCGTGTACGAGACGGTGACCAAGTACAAGTGGGTGACCGACTACAAGACGGTGATCAAGTACAAACGGGTGCCCAAGTACGAGACGGTGATCAAGTACAAGTGGGTGACCGACTACAAGACGGTGATCAAGTACAAACGGGTGCCGCAGCCAGACATCGTGCGGAAGGTGACCTACACGCATCCTACGGACACAGTCACCAAACACGACGCCTCAGAGCACACCTGCCCACCCGGGCGATACATGGCACCGCTACCGAAAATGTGGGTTCACAACGAGGCTTCGGGAAGGTCGGCAACGCCGAGCTACAGGTTCACTTTAACGGAGCCGACCAACCGAAATTCCGTTGTTGTCGAAGAGTGGGAACTGGTAGATTCTCACACTGGTTGTCATCGTCCGTTGGCACCCCCCAAAGAAAAGCCAAAGTCGTTTTGGGATATTGTTGTAGGTCCGGTCAAGGACAAACTTGAGTCGGCGACAGTTTCGGCAACGAAATCGTTGCAAGAGGCTCAACCTAAAGTGTACGCGGTGTTTTATAAAGGTATATGCGTTTTCGGTGCGGCGATAGAATTGATCTATGAGTGGTTGAGCGAGTGGTTGTTTGAATTATCTTTGGTGAGCCCAAAGGCTTATCAGCAAATAAAACAATATAAGGATCAGATAGTTGCTCTTGGTAAGCGTATTGCGAGCTTGGCTGAACGTTGGAAGGTCGCTGCTGGGGTGGCTGGGGTTGCGGCTGTTGGCGTTGAGTTGCTGCTTTGCAGTTTTGGTGTGAAGCCTGGAGATAATGATTTACCTGATCTAACGGAGCCACCGGACGACGACAAGGCCGACGGCACCGGTACCCCGCCCACCACAACCACCACAACAACCACCACCACAACCACCACCACGACACTGGACCCGAAGAAGGACGAGACCGACGACGAGACCGACGACACTGACGACGACACCGACACTGCCGCGCCGACTTGCCCGACGGGTCAGAGACTGTTCGGGAGCAAATGCTTGCCTGTTGTGCGACACTGGAACTACGCGGATTGGTGGCTTCGGAGAGAGCCTGGGTGTGTAGCTGTTGCCATCTGGGAACGACCGCCGAGAGCGCCCCGGATCGCGTATAGCTGCCCACATAGGAAATAAGTGAGACCTGTTGCCCCCGGATCGAGGACGGTGCCGCTCAGCGCCTCCCTGGTCGTGACCTGGTGGACCTGGTGCCCACGAGATCGAGACCGCTGCCCGTGATCGAGGGACGCTGGAGCCGTCGCCGCGGGTGGCCAGGATCTCGTGCCCGGAGCCGTCGCCCGCGGTGCCCTGGACGTGCCCGCCGGTGCCCTCCAGCCCGGAGCCCGTCGCCCTGGAGCCGGGCTGCTCCTCGAGCCGGAGCCGGAGCCGTCGCCCGGAGCCCTGGTGCCCCACGAGATCGAGACGGCCGCCGCCCCCCACATTTACGCGCAGGCTCGAACTTTCACTGTGTTACGATAGTGTCCCCGGACACGATGACCGCTAAAGACATCAACCAGCACACCAGCGACCTCGCCCGTGTGCGGTGACTGTAAGGAGGAGGCAACATAATGGAGACTGACCCAGACTCTGTTGAGATAGAAGACAGTCAAGCAAGCTTCAAGAAGAGTGCCGTTCGGTTTATTTTTGCTCGTAGCTACAGGCTTTGGCTTCTAATAGCAATTCTTTTTATGCTGGGTTCGGTATGTAAATATGTTCTTGGGGTGCCTCCAATTATTATGTCAATTGTTGGTGTAACGTACGCGTGGTGGTTTTTCAAGGCTTGGGAAGAGTTTGTTTATGAGGAGGGCGTATCGGGCTCTTCGCGTTTCAGGTCGGGGTGAGGGTGTCGAGTAGTGTCCAGTTGGGTTTGCCGGCGTAGAGGAGTGTTCGTATTCGGTAGTTGTTGAAGTTGGTGAACCCGTAGGCGACGCGTTTGACGCGTTTGATCAGATTGTTGGCTGCTTCAGTAGCGGCGTTTGTGACCCTGGCGTGGTGCCAGTTCGCGATTTGGACTCTCCAGCGGTGGAGGGTGCGGCCGAGCCGGTTGATCTCGTCGGGTAGCCACGGGTCTTGGAACTCATCGGCGAGCTGTTCGACGGTCTCGACACCAACTTTGGGGTCGCCGATGTCATAGATCGAGCGGAGAACCTCTTTGGCGTGCCAGGCGTTGCGGACCTCGCCGTGGGGGTCTCCTGCTTGGAGCAGTCCGGTCAGTTTGGTCCAGCCGTTGTCGGTGATCTTCTCAGAGCCCGACACCAACAGTTTGCGGGCTTTGTAGAGGGGGTCGTGTTTGCGTCCGCGGTGACCGAGCGTTTGGTTTTGGACCCGGCGACGAACCTCGTCGAGCGCGTCGTTGCCGAGCCGCACGACACCGAACGGGTCAGCGACCTGTTCGGCATCTGGCAGCGCTGTGTCGAACGCAGCCCGGTACGGCCCTGACAGGTCCAGGGTCGCCCAAGCAATGTTGTTACGCCACTCCTGTGGTTGATCCAACAACCACCGTGCGGGTGCTTGCGCGGTTCTGTGTGGCACTATGTCCAACAACTGGCCCCGACCGACATCAACAACACCGGTTGCCCAGGCTTTGGTGGCTCTTCGCGTTTCAGGGTGGAGTGAGGGTGTCGAGTAGTGTCCAGTTGGGTTTGCCGGCGTACAGTAGGGCGCGGATTCGGTAGTTGTTGAACTTGGTGAACCCGAACGCGACGCGTTTGACGCGTTTGATCAAGTTGTTGGCGGCTTCAGTAGCGGCGTTGGTGACCCGAGCGCGATGCCAGTTCGCGATTTGGACTCTCCAGCGGTGGAGGGTCCGGCCGAGCCGGTTGATCTCTTCGGGTAGCCACGGGTCTTGGAACTCATCAGCGAGCTGTTCGACGGTCTCGACACCAACTTTGGGGTCGCCGATGTCATAGATGCCGCGCAGGGTTTCTTTGGCGTGCCAGGCGTTGCGGACTTCTCCGTGGGGGTCGCCTGCTTCGAGCAGTCCCCGCAGCCGGTTACGGCCGTTGTCGGTGATCTTCTCAGAGCCTGACACCAACAGTTTGCGTGCCCGGTACAGCGGATCGTCTTTACGTCCGCGGTGCCCGAGTGTCTGGTTCTGGACTCTGCGCCGGACCTCGTCGAGCGCGTCGTTGCCCAATCTCACGACGTGAAACGGGTCCGCGACCTGCTTCGCGTGCGGCAGCGCTGTGTCGAACGCGGCCCGGTACGGCCCTGACAGGTCCAACGCCGCCCAAGCAATGTTGTTGCGCCACTGCTGGGGCCGTTCAAGCAGCCATTTCGCGGGTGCTTCAGCGGTTCTGCCTGGGACTATGTCAAGGAGCTGTCCCCGACCGACATCAACAACACCGGTTGCCCAGGCTTTGGTGCGGAACTTCCCGCGGCGCCACATCAGATGCTCGTCAAGACCCAACGCCTCGGTGTCACCGATCCGCTCGACATCGGCTTCGAGCAGTGCTTGGCCCCAACGTTGCACCGACCCGTTCACCGGATGCCAATTGCATCCCAGCTCTGATGCGACTTCTTTGAGCGGGCGGCCACGACCGGCCTGACGCGTGACCCAGCGACCCGCCCGCGTCGTCAGGCGCTCACGCGGCGGCGCAATCTGACAGTCCTGTTCAGTGACCGTACCCGCCGCGCATTCGCTACCCCCGCAGCGCCACCGGCGTTTGTGCCACACCAGCAACACCGCCCGCCCGAACACCGGCAGGTCAACCAACTCCACGGTCCGTTCACCGTTGGACCACAACGGTCCGCCACAGGCCGCACAGTCCGGTCTCTCCGCCCGCCGACGGACATGCACCCGCAACGGCGCGCCCACATCGTCGTCGACGCCGACCACCTCCACGTCGCCCAACCCAACCAACAACTCACACACGCGTGTAGGGTCAACTTCCACAGAGATCCTCCAGTTCCTCGGCTGCAGATACAGCACCGATTCTGGGGGATCTCTCGCGTTCACCCGCGGACCCTCACCCCACCGACTCCACCCTCAAACGCGATGAGCCGCTTTGGTGCGGAACTTCCCGCGGCGCCACATCAAATGCTCGTCAAGACCCAACGCCTCGGTGTCACCGATCCGCTCGACATCGGCTTCGAGCAGTGCTTGGCCCCAACGCTGCACCGACCCGTTGACCGGATGCCAACTGCATCCCAGCTCTGATACGACTTCTTTGAGCGGGCGGCCACGACCCGCCTGGCGTGTCACCCAACGACCCGCCCGCGTCGTCAGGCGCTCACGCGGCGGCGCGATCGCACAGTCCTGTTCGGTGACCGTACCCGCCGCGCATTCGCTACCCCCGCAGCGCCACCGGCGTTTGTGCCACACCAGCGACACCGCCCGCCCGAACACCGGCAGGTCAACCAACTCCACGGCCCGTTCACCGTCAGACCACAACGGCCCGCCACAACCCGCACAGTCCTGTCGAGGTGCCCGCCGCCGCACATGCACCCGCAACGGCCCGGCAGGTTCGTCGTCGACGCCGACCACCTCCACATCGCCCAACCCGACCAACAACTCACATACGCGTGTAGGGTCAACTTCCACAGGGATCCTCCAGTTTCTCGGATGTGTACAAACACCGATTCTGGGGGATCTCTCGCGTTCAGCCGCGGACCCTCAGATCACACCCGATACACAAAATTCCTGACAGTCCCACTCCGACCTCAAACGCGAAGAGCCCTCAACACCCTCACCCCGACCTGAAACGCGAAGAGCCGGCAAACCCAACTGGGCGCTACTCAACACCCTCACCCCGACCTGAAACGCGAAGAGCCCACAAACTCAGACCAGACACCGATGACGACTCAGACACCGCCGACAAAACCCCGGCCACAACAACGACCACTACCACCACTACCACCACTACCACGACGGTGGCACCGGACAAGCCGAACGAGCAGGAACATCCTGGGGATTGGGATCCGAAAACGTCTGAGGTTCGTCGCTTCCCGTACACGAAGAAAGGGAGCATCCCGAAGGCGTGTACGCAGGTGCTGTTCTCGACGCGCAAGGGGGACTGGATGTGCGGTTTGTCCAAAATGACAACTTGCGAGCGACAAACACAGGACAGCCACAGAGCGCCCAGGAGATGCCCGGTGCACCGTCTGGCGACCGTTGACCGCCGAGGGTTGTCATGGGTACCATGTACGCTATGACGACGACACCACAACCCGAGGCGGTGTCCACCGGCGCTACCGCCGAGGACCGCCTACCATCCGAGGCTGCTCAGCAACGCACAATCTGGCAGCGGTACCGGTCGAGTTGGTGGGCGGTACCTTTGACCCTTTTCGTGATGCACCAGCTCATTTGGCGCTGGACCCCGCATTTTGAGTTTCCTGGAATCTACATTTTGGTCACGTTGGTTCTATACCGACCGGATGTTGAGCTAATCGGGGATAAGCTCCGCAAGTTCTTGAGCCTGCGCGTAAACGTGGGGGCGGTCGGTTCACAGCGCTGACGTTCCAATCGTGATGCTGGCCAACGTGCGGTTCGCTTCTGAGACAAGCCATGCAGCGGCGAGAGTCGAACCGAGGACTGCGTAGAGCACGAACGGTCGACCGGAAACCACGAAGAATAGCTGCGTTCCGAGTTGGTTGGGCAGCCGTCTCTGCAGGGACTCAGCAGAGAAGTCGGTGACCGCGAGGCTGGTGGGCATAACGCCGCCAGAGAACAGAGCGGTCGAGGCGGCGGACGCATCGAACTCCATCAACGCCATGAAAATTCCCGCTGACCCCATGATCTCGACCGCGCCCGAACCGTAGTCACCCCTCTCGACGGGCAACGCGAAGTTGCCCAGATGAACAAGGGAACGTGACGGCGTGCCGGACAGTTCGCTCATCTCGACATCCCAACCGTCGAGCACCGCGACGGTGATGCCATTGGCCGTGAGCGAGGTACTACTCACGCGACGATCGAGCCGACGGCCATCGTTGCGAGAGCCAGCGTCGCCAGAACCACCGCTGTTCCCCAGCGAACCGGACGTTCAAGCCCGTCAAGACGCCGGTGCATCCGTCTCAAGGAGGCCGTGTCGCGAATCCTGCCGTTTACCGTGGCGGCAAGACCCCGCGTCGTGCCGTAGACGACACCTAGAAGCAACGCCTCGGACGCACCGAGCAGCACTCCGGCGACACAGACAGCAACGAACAGCGCCGTGTTGAGCACGGTGACAAACCCGAAACCCAACTGGACCCCGAACCCCAACCCGTAAACCCAACCCCGATACCTGCTCAACCAGCGCTCATCGACCTGGCGACGGCCGGGGATTCGACGACCGCTCAGGTCGAAAGCCGCACAGCCGAGCACGACCACGCCGACAATCACAGTCGAGGTCACCGGAGCCAGGCCGAATCCCAACAACACAACCAACGCCCCCGCCCCCATCAGCACCAGCCCGAGGGCCGCCCCACCCACGACATGGCCGAAGATCAGCCACGCGGATGTGTTCCTCCATCGATTCCCCCTGCCCCGCTCCCCGAGCGGGGTGATGCTGGTGAGCATCGAAGTTCCTCAAGGCGACCATGCGGCGCGAACGCCCGCAAACAACGCAACAACAAGCGCCAGAAACAACAGGCTCACCTGTCATCCTCCGGCGATGTGGGTGAGCCAACCTCGGGCGGATACAACGACGGATGCCCGGGACCGATACCGAACGCAGCCAATTCCGCGTCGACACCACTGGTTGAATGGGCACTGTTTGAATGGGCATCGTTTGAATGGGCACGGTCTGAGCCGGCACCGCTTGATTTGGCGTCACCGACGGCCGAGGCGAGCAGCCGACGGACCTGAGGCCAGTTCGTCGCTGTGCCTGAGCCGACGACTCTCCGGTCGGATCCGTCGATCAGCACAAAATATGGGGAGCCCGGCACCCCGTATGCTTCCCAAGAGTCGGTGGAACAGACCGTCCGGACACCTTTCGGGGCCAACTCAACAAGTCGGGTCTCGGAGTCGTGGGCCGGGTCTTGAGCCACGATCACCAGCCGTGTCGCCTCACCGCCGAGTTCGAGAACAGGCGATCTGAACTCCGACCAGAAGGCCCCACAAGTCCTGCATCCGGAGGACAGGAATGCCAGCAGCGTGTGGTGGGCGCCGCCGACACTCACCGAGACCGGTCCGCCTCCCGGGACTGTTCCCACAATGTCGACCGCGGTCTCCTTGCGTGTCGGTCCACCCACCGGGACAGGACCGACCGTTGAAGCAGCCGCGCCTTCGTCCAACGAAATACCGGCGCGGTGAAGTGCTCGAAGAATGTCGGCATGGGTTCGCAACAACCCGAAGACGATGAGTGTCAGCACCGCGATCGCAATCAGCGCAATGACCAACAGTACGGTCACACCGGTACCTCCGCTTCGGACCGTGGAAGGGCACCCTGCTCCGCGCCCCCGGTTCCCGAGGTGTCCCCGTCGTCCGAGTCGTGCTCAATCCCCGAAGTGTCCTCAGATTCGTCGCTTCCCGGATCGTCAGCCTCGTCGCCGTCGGTGCCGTCAACGGCCTCGGGTTCCTCTTCAGGTTCCTCTTCAGGGTCATGCGGATTTCTCAGCAGGTGGTAGCGGTGCAGGAACGTCAAGGCTTGGGCCCGATCAATCACACGGTCACCACCGAAAGCACGCTCACCGACACCGTCGGTGATCCCGGACTGGACCGCCCAATGGGCTGCTTCACGGTAGTACGCATTGTCGTCCACGTCGTCGAACGGGTACGTGGTCCCTCCGAACGGAGGGGGACCGGCCTTGGGGGCGGGACGACCATCCATCCGCCACAGGAAGGTGACAGCCTGACCGCGCGTGACGGGAGCCTCAGGGTCGAACGCCCCGCCCTCGGTTCCGGAGGTGATCTCAGCCTCAGCCATCCAGTTCACCGCATCGGAAAACCAGAGCCCCTCCATATCGGAGAAATACGATGACCCCGACGGTTCAGGCCCACCCTGACAACGCCACAGGAAAGCCGCCATGTGCCAACGGAGCACCGGCTCGTGAGGCCCGAAGATGTCACTGCTATAACCGGAGGCGACCCCCGACTCGAACGCCCAAGCAATCGCTTCGAGATAGTAGGCGTTCGGCGCCAGATCCGTGAAACCGTCGTGCAGGCAGGGACGATCATGGAAACCGGTGGAATTATCGGTTGCAGGGGTGTCGTCGCAAGACTCGTCCCACTGCCATGGCGGCACACAGGTGACGATCCGGCAGGCGATCGGTCCCACACATTCAATGTCCTGATTGCACTGGCCGTACCGGAATCGAGTGCAGTCCACCGAACGGGAGCCGCACCCCTCCAGACACCGACAATCAGCGGAAGTACACGAAGACGCGCAGATTCCAGACCAACCGCAACCACAACCGTCGCTACAGACATGATTGCAGTCCAGGTAGTACCGAGGGCGGGCTTTGTCACCGATGTCACAGAATCCGGTACCGTCGGCCTTCCACCAGCCTGCAACCACAGTGTCGGGTGGGCAGAGGTTCTCACCAGTCAGTTTGCAGCAGAAGTCGGTGAATCCGTCACAACAGAGGTCACCGCAATCACAACTGGAACCACCGCAAGAACAGATCGCGTGGTGAGCAGAGATCGGGCGGGTCGCGAAAGCCACTGGAGCCACCACCAGAGCAGTCGCTCCGAGAGCGGACCGTGCGAGCAGGCCGCGCCGCGACGTCCGATGGGCGACCACACGACTCAACGCGCTGACGACTGCCCGGCTCATCGACTGCCGGGTTCGCTGGTGATCTGGAATCCAGTCGACCGGGTACCGCCGCGTGCCGCGAGTGCTTCAGGCACCGCGGTGAACACAACCAGCGCCAAACCTGCAATTACTCCGGACCCGAGCACGAAACCGATTCCGCTCGCAGGCTGATCAGCCATGACCTGCGCCGGCGTCTGCCCAGCGACCGCCACAAACGACACCGCAGCAAACCCAGCATTGCCGACCACATGGAGCCACGATGGCGGCGAGTCGACCCGACCGAAACAGCCACAGGTTGTGGCACCGGTGACTAGCGCTCGCCAGACCACCGCGAGAAACCCCAAGTAGAGCGCCCCCGTGGCCGCTGCCAAAAGTGGCCCTCCGACAAGCAGCGCCAAGACACCGACAACCGATTCGAAAACCCCGAGAACAACTACTGCCGCGGGCAGCGCCGGCAACCCGAACGAAGCGAGTACATCCGTCGTTGGCACTGGCCGAACTATCTTGGCGATGCCCGCAACGATCAAGAGCAGCGCTGCAGCCACATGCAGTCCCACGACAACGTCCATCGCCCCGATCGTAACCTTCCCCGACTATCTACTCAAAGAATAGGCGGCCTTCGCTACTCAGGCGGCGGTGGCTATAGAGGCGACTCGGCGGGACCGCAGAGTGCACAACGATCCCTCGACGCGCACCACGCCCTCGACGCGCACCACGCCGTCGACGCGCAAAGGCCCAAACCGGCTCTCCACGTCGGTTAACGGGCGCGGCGCCGAAGGCCGACCACGCCCGCACCCACGGCGACCACCGCGGCAGCGCCGATACCTATCGCGATGCCCGCGCCGGACCCGCCGCCGTCGCCTGATTCCTCTGAGATCGAGGCGATCGTCGTGGTGGGAGACGGCACCGTTGTGGTCGGCGCGGCGGTGGTCGTCGGTGCTTGTGTTGTAGCGGGCGCCTCAGTGCTTGTGGTCGCTGCTGCTGCGGTGGTCGTCGTAACCTCAGGTTCCTCAACGACCTCCTCCACGATCCCCCGGAACGGCCCGGAGACCTCATAGGTGATCCCTCCGAAGCGGTCCTCAGTGACCACCATCGGGTTGATCTCGCCGATCGTCTTCGGCGACGGTCCTCGCTGACTGGAGAAGTAGAGACGGTCGCGACGCGGGTTGAACACCGGGCCGGTGATCTCAGAGTTGTCCTGGTCGACCAAGCGGGCGAACGGTGCGACGACCCCGTCGGGGGTGATGATCACCACCTCCATGTTGCCGCGGTCCTCGGCTACGAAGATGTCGCCGGTCCCGGCATCGACCGTGAGGTTGTCAACCCCCGACAACACCGCGGTGCCTGCGGCAACCTCCTCGGGGTCCGGATCATAGAGCAGGGTGTGAGTTGAGTCGGCGACGTTGATCCCGTGGATCTTGTTGTCGAACTTCGTCGAGAAGAAGATCCAGTCGTCGTGGTACCAGATGCCCTCACCACCGAGGAAGGCTGTCGATTCCGGGACCTGGTGACGCGGGGGCATCTCTGCGCCCGACGGATCGGGCACCTCGATCCATGACACCGATCCGTCGTCGGCGATCGAGGCGACCTCGAGCAGCCCGCTGCTCAGGTCAGGATAGTTGTCGGGGTTGTAGCGGTAGAGGCGCCCGTCGAGCATGTCCTCGGTCTGGTACACCTGCTCCCGAACCGGATCCACAGCTGCGGCCTCGTGCACGAAGATCCCCATCGCCTCGTGCGCTTTGGGCTCGGCTGCACCAGTCGGATCGATCTACCACAGATACCCGCCCGAGGCGAAGACCTCTTCCCCGGAGAGGAACGTGCCCCAGGGGGTGGGTCCCCCGCCACAGTTGGAATTGCTGTTGCGCAGCAGGGGGTAGGCATCGATGATGTTGCCGTCGGCGTCGTAGTGAATGGCACTCACACCTGCGGCACCCGCGAGGAACACCTCGCTGTTGACAGTATGGATCCATCCACCGTTGCCATCGTCGAAAGTCGCCGCGCCGTCCGGGAATATGTGCCATTCGAAGTCGGAGTCACCAACCGGTTCACCCGCGACGGCGACGACACGGGACGTGAAACCGGACGGAAGGATCATTCCGTTGACATCGGGCGCGATGCCCTCCAAAGAGCCGTACGCGCTCTCGCCGGACCCTTGGGCCCCGGCCCTTGCTGTGACAAGGAGGGGGAAGGCTGTGGCACCTCCAGCGGCAAACACACCTGATCGCAAGAATTGGCGACGGTCCATCGCGGCGACCCTAACGCACGAACAACACTACGTACTGGAGAGACGCGCCGTAAGGAAGGCCACCACCTGATCGAACGACTCCTTGGTGGGATGACCAGGGGTATCGGAGCGTTCCTCGGTCAGCACACTGTGGGCGTTCTTGCCGATTCCATTGTCCGGATCGGGACTCCGGATCTCGACCCCGATGAAGTTCTCGCCGAGGGCTTCTCGCAGCGTGGCGAAACGCTCGGCAGGGACCAACGGGTCTGCCGTGAAGCGAAGCCCAAGTACCGGACAACCCTCGGCCGCCCGTTGCGCCACCGCGGTCAGCTGTGCTTCGTCCAATCCGGTGTTGGCACGGCGTTTAGCACCGATTGGGAACGGCAGGGACGGTTGACTCAGAACCGGCGCGATCACTGCATCATCGAGCAGCATCGCAAGTCCGAACCCACCCGTGAAACACATACCCACGAATCCGATTCCCGGCCCACCCTGGTCGGCGTGAAGCTTGCGGGCGAGCCCGCGGAGCCATTCCGTGGCTTTGGAGTTGTCGCGGGTGGCCATGGCATGGAACTCGGTGCTGATGCAGGTCCGTGCCACCGTCCTGGCAATCCGACTCGCTGAGGGCTCCTTGCCCGGCACCCCGAACATCGACGGCATAGCCACCGAGAACCCTGCTGCCAGCAGATCTTCGGCAAATCGAACCACTTCAGGAGTGATACCCGGGATTTCCGAAGCCACCAGAACGCAGGGACCGTCGCCAGCCAGATACACGTCGTGAGTGACGCCTCCGTGTGAGAACGACTCGATACGGAAGTCAGCCAGAGCCACCTAGGTATCCTCGGTCAGGAACTGCCGGGAATCCAATCGGTGCCCGCTAGCGGCACCCTGGCCATGGCTGCCGCCTCCACCGTGAGCGCGGCCATGTCCTCGGGCTCGAGGTTGTGGACGTGGGACTTTCCGTTGGCGCGGGCCAACGTCTGAAGCTCGAGGGTCAAAACCTGCAGATAGTTGGCCAAGCGACGACCAGCGAGTTCGGGGTCGAGCCGACTCGCCAACTCAGGTTCCTGCGTGGTGATCCCCGCCGGGTCGTTGCCTGCCTGGAAGTCCTCCCAGAAACCGGCCGCTGAGCCCAGGTCCCGATACTCCTCGTCGAGAGCGGGATCGTTGTCTCCGATGGCAATCAGCGCGGCCGTGCCGAGCGAGACTGCGTCGGCCCCCAACGCTATTGCCTTGGCCACATCGGCACCCGAGCGAATCCCCCCAGCGGCGATCAGTTTCACTTCACGATGCACACCGAGTTCCTTGAGCGCCCGCACCGACTCCGGAACAGCGGCGATCGTGGGGATGCCGACATGCTCGATGAAGACGTCCTGTGTGGCGGCCGTGCCTCCCTGCATGCCGTCGACAACTATCGCGTCGGCACCCGCCTTTATTGCCAGACAGGTGTCGTAGTACGGGCGGGCGGCCCCGACCTTGACATAGATCGGAACCTGCCAATCGACGATCTCACGCAGTTCGATGATCTTGATCATCAGGTCGTCCGGGCCGGTCCAGTCCGGATGACGACACGCTGAGCGTTGATCAATCCCCTCAGGGAGCGTGCGCATCTCCGCCACCCGCTCGTTGATCTTCTGGCCCATCAGCATCCCGCCACCGCCGGGTTTGGCACCCTGCCCGACAACCACCTCAATGGCGTCGGCTCGGCGCAGGTCGTCCGGGTTCATGCCGTAGCGCGACGGCAGGTACTGGTACACGAGCGTCTCGGAGTGGCCTCGCTCCTCAGCGGTCATACCCCCGTCCCCGGTGGTGGTAGACGTTCCCGCGGCGGTGGCGCCCCGACCGAGGGCCTCCTTGGCCTGCGCCGACAACGAGCCGAAGCTCATCCCTGCGATCGTGATCGGAATCGCCAGGCGAACCGGTCGTTCGGCGCGCGACTCGCCGATAACGAGATCGGTTGCACAGGCCTCGCGGTAGCCCTCCAAGGGGTAACGCGACATCGAGGCGCCCAGGAAGACCAGATCATCGAACGTCGGCAGTTCCCGCTTGGCTCCCCATCCTCGAATCCGATAGATCCCGGTGTTGGCGGCCCTCCGAATCTCTGCGATTACATTGCGATCGAACGTGTAGGACTCGCGGTGGTGCCACATCTGTTGATTCATGACAACCCTTTCGCAGCCTCGGCCGCGTCGACGTCGTCGACATGAAAGTTGTAGAGTTCTCTGGCTGATCCGTAGAACCGGAAGTCGCTTGGTTCGGCGGACATTTCTGCGGCCTTGAGCAGACGGCTGAGCGTGTTGAGGTGTTCCGGGGTCATTTCTTTCTCGACGCAGTCAGAGCCGAGCGACGCCACCTCGCCCCGCACGAACACTTGCGCTTCATAGATCGAGTCGCCGAGGTCGTGATCGGCGTCGCCGAGCACCACAAGATTGCCGGCCTGAGCCATGAATGCGCTCATGTGCCCGACATCGCCGCCGACCACAATGTCGACACCCTTCATGGAGATGCCGCAGCGTGCCCCGGCGTTGCCTTCAATGACGACCAGACCGCCATGACCCGTAGCGCCCGCCGACATCGTGGCGTTGCCGGTTATTCGCACTGTTCCCGACATAATGTTCTCCGCGAGCCCGGTGCTGGCGTTGCCGTCGATGCGCACCGTGCCCAACATGTTCATCCCCGCACAGAAGTAACCGACCGATCCTTCAACATCGACAGTGATTTCCGAGGTGATTCCGACAGCCAGGGCGTGGGCACCGCGTGGATTGTGCACAACGAAGTGACCCTCATCGGGTTCGTGCAGGCGCATGTTGAGGTCGCGCAGCGGCACCTGCGACAGGTCGATCGACACTGTCATGAGGCCAGGCTCCACGAGTAGACGCGCGACGGATCGGGTTCGAATATCTCTGCGTGGCCCACGTCGGGAAGCTGGGCTATCGCCCGGAACTCAGACGACATCGCCACCCAGTCATCGGTTTCAGCCACTACCGCCGGTTTGCATGCGATCGGGTCTCGCAGGATCGCAAAGCCGTCCTTGACACCGATGGCGAATGTGTAGAAGCCGTCAAGGTCGCTCAGAGCGCTGGTGAGGGCACCGTCGATGGTGTCACCGGTGCGCAGTTTCCATGAGAGGTAGCCAGCCGCGACTTCGGAGTCGTTCTCGGTCTGGAAGGACTCGCCGCGTTGGACCAGCCGTTCGCGGAGCTGGTTGTGGTTCGACAGTGAACCGTTGTGGACCAGGCAGGTGTCCGCCCCGGTTACGAAGGGGTGCGACCCGTTGGTGGTGACGGCGGACTCGGTGGCCATGCGAGTGTGGGCCATGGCGTGTGTTCCGGTGCGCGATGCCAGGTCGTAGCGGATCGCGACCAGATCAGGGTCTCCAACCGATTTGTAGAGCTCAATCTGTTGTCCATAGCTCAACACATCGAGTCCGCTCACGTTGTCGATCAACCATTGGCGTGCAGCTCGACCGTCTCCGGTCGTCTCGAACACCGCGTGATCGTGGATCTCCCGCACCGTCACCTCGGCTTCAAGTTCTGTTTCCAAGGCACCCGCTGTACCGGGAAGGTTGATCGATTCGTCGTTCACGAGGACGGTGATTCTGGTCCGCTCGCCGTCACCCTGGTCGTATACGGCAAATCCGGCGCTGTCGGGTCCCCGCTCCCTCATTTCGTGCAGCATGACCGCGGTGAGCCTTCCCAGATCGTCGCGGTAGGTGGCCGATTTGAGAAACAGGCCGACAATCCCACACATGCTTGAGTTCAACTCCTCCAAGATTTGTTCGGGGGGTGTGCCTCCACGGTCCACCTCTGCGGGTCCGTAGACCCTAGCCGCATCTCTTGACAACGGTGAAGAGATTTCACCTACAGTAGAGCTTCCTCAGGTAGGACGCGCGCAGGTTCTGTCCAGACGAAGGAGTTAGCTGATGGGCGCTTACGAAGACATCAAAGCACGGGTCGAAGACGACGGTGTTGAGTTCATCTACACAATGTTCGTGGAGATGCACGGCAAACCATGCGCCAAGCTGGTTCCGATTGAAGCCCTCGAGACCGTGATGAACGAAGGTGCGGGATTCGCTGGTTTTGCCGCGGGGCCCATTGGCCAAGACCCGTCGAGCCCCGACATCCTGGCTATTCCAGATCCCGCCTCCTACACACAGTTGCCTTGGCAGCCCAACGTCGCCGCCTTGCAGTGCGACCCCACCGTCGAGGGTGAACTCTGGCCGTACGCACCACGGGTGATACTGCGGCGAGCGCTCGACGATCTCTCCACGCGCGGTCTGGTGTTCAATGCTGGTGTCGAAGCCGAGTATTCCCTGGTCAACAGGAACCCCGACGGGTCGATCGTGGTCGCGGACGAGCGTGACGTGGACGAACAGCCCTGTTATGACGCCAAGGGCCTCACCCGCATGCTGCCCCACCTCACCGAAGTCTCACGAAATCTAAACGTCATGGGATGGGGCAACTATGCCAACGACCATGAGGACGCCAACGGCCAGTTCGAACAGAACTGGCAGTATGCCGATGCCCTCACAACCTCTGATCGGCTGGTGCTTTTCCGGTTGATGATCCACACGATGGCCGCCCGCGACGGCCGCTATGCGACGTTCATGCCCAAGCCCTTCGCCGACAAGACCGGCAACGGACTCCATGCTCATTCGAGCCTCTGGTCGCTCGACAACGAACCACTCTTCGTTGGAGGCGACGACGACTCCAAAGGTTTGGGGTTGAGCGACTTGGCGTATCAGTTCGCGGCCGGGTTGATCGAACACGCCCCGTCGCTTGTCGCGATCCTCTGCCCGATCGTCAACTCCTACAAGCGAATGGGTGTTGGCGCACCGACATCGGGAGCGACATGGGCACCGGCCTACGCGGCTTATGGGGGCAACAACCGCACCCAGATGATCCGCGTACCCGAGCCGGACAGGTTGGAACTCCGTCTCGCCGATGGGGCGGCGAACCCATACCTGATGTTCGCGGCGATACTTGCCTGCGGACTCGACGGTATTGACCGGGGCGTCGATCCCGGTGAACCGAATACGGACAACCTGTTCAAGCTCTCCGCTGAAGAGATCGCAGACCGAGGGATCGTCACGCTGCCGCCGACTCTGCTCCACGCTGCAGAGAACCTGGCCACCTGCGAGGTGCTTGAGAAAGGACTCGGGATGACCCCCGACGGTTCCTATCGGGACTATTTCGTAAGGACGAAGAGGGCCGAGTTCATGGCCCACCACCACCAGGTCACCCAATCTGAGATCGACCAGTACCTAACTCTGTTCTGAGAACTGACGCGCCAACATGTCCCTTGCAAAAAGCGAACCGGAAACGCCACGAACCGTCAACGACAGTCGGACAGGCCGACTGACAACCGATGAGGTGTGCGAGAGCGTTGGTCGGCGAGTGCGCGAACTCCGGGTGGGCATGGGCTTGACCATGGAGCAGTTCGCAGACGCCGCGGGACTGTCGATCGGGATGCTCTCCAAGGTCGAGCATGGACAGACCTCACCAAGTTTCAGCACACTCATCAGCTTGGCTGACGCGGCCGAGGTTCCCTTCACCGCCTTTTTTCGGGGGCTGGACGAAGAACGCGATGCAGTGATCGTCCCAGCGGGGCAGGGGATGGAGATCATTCACGAAGGCGCCGGACCCGGCAGGGTGTACCAAGACCTTGGATCACTACGAGGTCCGACCCGCGAGATCGAATCGCTGTACGTCACGATCACCGAACCCGACGAGGTTTTCCCGCTCTTCCAACACGCTGGTGTGGAGTTCATCTACATCCTCGAGGGCTGCGTCGAATACGGCTACGGCACCAAGCGGTACGTGCTCAACGCCGGCGACTCGATGCAGTTCCGGGGTGAGGTGACACATGGGCCCACTGCGCTGATCGAGCTCCCACTCCGCTTCCTGTCCCTGAAAGTCACACATCCCCCCGACTCCCCCGCCACTCCGACCCCCTAGCCGTCCCGCGCTGAGCGGTTCACGCGCCGCAGCGGCGGAGTCTCTTGAAACAGAGATAGAGCGGGTCCGAGCCGACATCGATTTCACTGAACGGGCAAAGCGCCTCATTGAACGCGATCAAGAGCTCCTCAGACGGCTCGCCAGGTGACGAGATACCTCAACCTTGCCGAATACCTCTGGCTCGCTGAGCAAGTCACCGGAGTGCCGGCGCCAACCCTCTGATGAGCCACCCCACTCCCCGCTAGTTTTGAACACAGTCAGGACTCGTAGATCAGCGAACGACTTGATCGTGCTGAAAGCGGCGCGCGTGATGTCGTTTCGATCGCCCGGTTCGTCAACCTTTTCTGTCATCTGCGATCGCTGGTGCTTCTAGGGTTGCGGGGTGGATCCACTGTTGAGCGAGACGCTTGCGCGGGTTGGGTTGGAGCAGGACGGTTGGCAGGTTGCGGAACCGGCGCACAATCGTTGGCTCACTGCCGGTATCTGGGAATTGACCAAGGGTGGTCGCCATCTGGTCGTGAAGCGACTCGCTCGCCACCGTGAGGCCGGTGCCTCAGCGATCACGATGCACTGGTCGCACGACTGCGAATCGGTCCGAAGATGGAATTACTGGCTTCGTGAACCCCTCGCCTACCAGTCTGGGGTCGTCGGATGCTTCGCTGACGAAGGGCTGCGGGCGCCGTTGTGTGTAAGCGTTGACATCTCCGAGGATGATGCGGTTCTCGCTATGGAATTCGTTGACGGTACACCAGCGGAGAACTGGGACATTGACGCCTATGCCGAAGCGGCACGGTGTTTGGGAGCAGCGCAAGGACGAATTGCGCTCGGCGACGGAATAACGGACCCCCAGTGGCTGTCTCAGGGGTTCTTGCGCGCCAACAGCACCGAGAAACCTGCGATCTGGGAGTTGCTCGACGATGATCGCGCATGGGATCAACCCGTCGTTGCACGCAACTTCCCACCGGCGCTGAGGTCGGCCGCCAACGAACTGCACGCACAGCGTGATCGGCTCTACTCAGTGCTTGAATCACTCCCGCGTACCCTCTGCCACCTCGACTTCTGGACCAAGAACCTGATCCAGACCGATGACGGCTTTGTTCTGCTGGACTGGGCCTTCATTGGTGACGGAGCGCTCGGCGAGGACGTCGGGAACCTCGTACCCGACGCCGCATTCGACTTCTTCGTCGAGCCGGGCCAGCTACCGCAGCTTCGCGAAGCAACACTCGATGCCTACGTTGGCGGCCTCCGTGACGCCGGTTGGCACGGCGATCCGAGAATCATCGAACTGGCTATGGCCGCATCAGCGGTCAAGTACGACTGGCTCACCCCGCTGATGCTCGAACGCGCCTCAGCCACTGAACACCAGCGCTACGGCGGCGATCCCGTCACCGACTCCGACGAGTTCTTCGCCAAGAGGGGCGCCGCACTGCTAGAAAACGCCCAACAGGCCCTCCACGCCCTGCAACTCGCCGGCGACATCGGAATCTGACCGCTGGCGTGCTTGTGATCGACAGCCCCGACTCCGGGCAATTCACTCCACCCGGGCGTCACTCCACCCGGGCGACCGATAGTTGCGAATCTAAGTCGCACCTGAGGCGCGCTAATTGAGCCTGCGCGTAATCGTGGGGTGGGGGGTGGTTGAGGGTCCCTGAGTGGTGGGTGGGGCCCTGCTGGAATCGGTGATTGTGATTATCTACGTTCCAGGAGGGCCCCGATGGCTTCAGATGTTATTCCGGGTGCGGTTGCATCTGCGTCAGGTTCGTGTGGTTGAGGTGCTTGGGGACATGCCGTTCGTGTTGAGAGTGAGAGTCGAGTCGACCCAGACGCGGGTCCGGTGCCCGGGTTGCGGGTTCAAGTGTCACAAAGTTCATGACATCCGTGCGCGGGAGGTGCGTGACTTGGAGGTGTCGGGGCGGGCAACGACTTTGGTGTGGATGCGCCGCCGGTTTAGTGGCTCATCGCGTTTGAGGGTGGAGTCGGTGGGGTGAGGGTCCGCGGGTGAACGCGAGAGATCCCCCAGAATCGGTGCTGTATCTGCAGCCGAGGAACTGGAGGATCTCTGTGGAAGTTGACCCTACACGCGTGTGTGAGTTGTTGGTTGGGTTGGGCGACGTGGAGGTGGTCGGCGTCGACGACGATGTGGGCGCGCCGTTGCGGGTGCATGTCCGTCGGCGGGCGGAGAGACCGGACTGTGCGGCCTGTGGCGGACCGTTGTGGTCCAACGGTGAACGGACCGTGGAGTTGGTTGACCTGCCGGTGTTCGGGCGGGCGGTGTTGCTGGTGTGGCACAAACGCCGGTGGCGCTGCGGGGGTAGCGAATGCGCGGCGGGTACGGTCACTGAACAGGACTGTGCGATTGCGCCGCCGCGTGAGCGCCTGACGACGCGGGCGGGTCGCTGGGTCACGCGTCAGGCCGGTCGTGGCCGCCCGCTCAAAGAAGTCGCATCAGAGCTGGGATGCAATTGGCATCCGGTGAACGGGTCGGTGCAACGTTGGGGCCAAGCACTGCTCGAAGCCGATGTCGAGCGGATCGGTGACACCGAGGCGTTGGGTCTTGACGAGCATCTGATGTGGCGCCGCGGGAAGTTCCGCACCAAAGCCTGGGCAACCGGTGTTGTTGATGTCGGTCGGGGACAGCTCCTTGACATAGTCCCAGGCAGAACCGCTGAAGCACCCGCGAAATGGCTGCTTGAACGGCCCTAGCAGTGGCGCAACAACATTGCTTGGGCGGCGTTGGACCTGTCAGGGCCGTACCGGGCCGCGTTCGACACAGCGCTGCCGCACGCGAAGCAGGTCGCGGACCCGTTTCACGTCGTGAGATTGGGCAACGACGCGCTCGACGAGGTCCGGCGCAGAGTCCAGAACCAGACACTCGGGCACCGCGGACGTAAAGACGATCCGCTGTACCGGGCACGCAAACTGTTGGTGTCAGGCTCTGAGAAGATCACCGACAACGGCCGTAACCGGCTGCGGGGACTGCTCGAAGCAGGCGACCCCCACGGAGAAGTCCGCAACGCCTGGCACGCCAAAGAAACCCTGCGCGGCATCTATGACATCGGCGACCCCAAAGTTGGTGTCGAGACCGTCGAACAGCTCGCTGATGAGTTCCAAGACCCGTGGCTACCCGAAGAGATCAACCGGCTCGGCCGGACCCTCCACCGCTGGAGAGTCCAAATCGCGAACTGGCATCGCGCTCGGGTCACCAACGCCGCTACTGAAGCCGCCAACAACTTGATCAAACGCGTCAAACGCGTCGCGTTCGGGTTCACCAACTTCAACAACTACCGAATCCGCGCCCTACTGTACGCCGGCAAACCCAACTGGACACTACTCGACACCCTCACTCCACCCTGAAACGCGAAGAGCCGGTTTAGTTGCGGCAACTGCTCAGAGCGGTTCATAGAGGACCATGACGAGTTCGACGGGCGTCTGGCTAGGCGTCTGGCGCATCGCTTGGTCACCGACGCGAAACAGATGCCGATCCGTGCGGTGGTGCGCCGTCATGGTGTGAGCTGGGCTGTGATCAACACGCTGGTGCGCCGCTGCTCGGGGCTCATCGCTGAGCATCGCCGCAAACAACGGTGCTCGGTGTTGTTGGTGGGTCAGACCTCGATGCGTAAACGGCACCGGTATGTGACGGTGATCATCAACGGCGACACCGGCACACCCTGGCGATGGTCGAGCATCGTTCCAGCGCAGCACTCACACAGTTATTGATGTCACAACCCCACCGTTGGCGCCGCGGCTGAAAGTCGTCGTCCCCGACGGATCAGCTGCCTACAAGAACTCTGTACAGACCTGTCTGCCCCAAGCGCGTCATGTGCTGGACCGGTTCCACGTCATCAGATATCCAACGGACGGATCGAAGGCACCAACAACCTCCTCCAAGTCCTACGACGAACCGCCCACGGCTTCACCAACCCCACCAACTACGCAGCCCGCGTACTGTTGATAACATGACCCACCAACCGAACCCAGCAACCCCAAAACCCACACATACGCGCAGGGCCGCAAATCTTCGGCGAATCGAACCACTTCAGGAGTGATACCCGGGATTTCCGAAGCCACCAGAACGCAGGGACCGTCGTCGGCCAGATACACGTCGTGAGCGATGCCTCCGTGAGAGAACGGTTCGATACGGAAGTCAGCCAGAGCCATGAAAAATGCAGCCTCGCCGCTATGGGTAACGGGGTCAATTCACCTTCACTTCGACCTATCGGGGCAGTCCTATTCGAAGACATCAGCAATGTCATTAAGTGTTTCAGGACTATTCCAAGTGGATCCAAGCAATTCAACATCTACAAAGGGATTCAGCGGTCGTGATCCACTACCATGGAACCACACACCTTCTGGCAGAGGAACTACCAAACTCCGCTCTGTTGTATCTGGCCACACGATTCGACTGTTCGGAAAGTGCTGGTTAGCCGAACTGTCCTCGTCGAGCAGGACGATTACCTCGCCATTAGGAGCAGCGTTGAGCGCCTCATCGACAGCAATTGGTGGAACCAGTAGATCAAACGTCAGAGTCCTTCCGACGCGAGCCGAGTCACCGGCCTTGTATGAATCAGAGACGATAATGTCGAAGCGGAGGAAAGCGTAGAGGGTTTCGTCTTTGGTTGGTTCCTGACAGGACTCAACCTCAATACCTTCCACTATCGCCTGTTCGATCTGCACAGCGCAGGGTGGTAGGTCTGAGGGAACGACCACTGATGGCCCGCGTCTAACCCCAATAATCGAACCCTTGACAGCAATCGACGACTTATTTAGGAGCGTAGTTGGATCTCTTAGCTCAAATAACTGGACGGCCATGTTGCGGCGAATTACCGACACGAACTCGTCAGCGGTCTCCGTGCCGTTGATTTGCTCTGTTGACTCAGACTCAGACGAACACCCGGTATTGATCGCGGCTATCACAACTACGACCAAGCAGGTGAGCCGGATACGATCACTCATAGTCCACGCTCTCATAAAATAATCACCTCGCTAACTGATGTCAGTGTCAATGTGCCCAATATCGTGGGATTCATATCGTCTGTAGGACAGATCTGTGGAATCCTGTAAAGGAGTGTACATTGCATTAGCCGTAGATGTATCATGAGTTAGGCCCGTCGTATGTCCGACTTCGTGTAATGCAGCAATTCGAAGTGTATACCAATCGTTAGAAAATAAGTATTCTATCCAATCAATATCAATAATCACACGCCACCTATCACATTCATAACCATTACCGTGCAACGTACACGAAACGCTACCCGCGAGTCCATTGGAGTCTCCATCATACCACTTTATATCCGTCCAGCTTTTGCACGAGGAGTGCAGATAGTCAGTCATCCTCGTAGTGTCGTCAAGTGTTGACATAGCGTACCAACTTACGCCTGTGTCTTGAAATGAAGAGTCGTGACAATAACTATGCACTAGATCGTCCGCCTGCTTTCCGTTGCCCCCCGGGAAGGAATCAGCACCAGCAGGGACAGTTTCTCCCACCATGGGAAGTGTCAAGCCAACAACCAAGGTGGCAGCTAAAAGCAGCCGTGTCGTCTGCAAACTCGATGGCATTTAGGGTTCCCTCCAATAAATCTACCGTTCGAAATCTTGCACTACTAATATTGTCAATGAAAAACCCGTTTCTTCTCAAGATGTCTGAACATTCGACTGAAGTACAACGTCCTCAGCCTGATCTTCGACAATAGCACACTGACGCGCATGGGCGCGCCTCGGTCAGGAACTGCCCGGAATCCAATCGGTGCCCGCCAAGCGGCACCCTGGCCATGGCTGCCGCCTCCACCGTGAGCGCGGCCAAGTCCTCGGGCTCGAGGTTGTGGACGTGGGACTTTCCGTTGGCGCGGGCCAACGTCTGAAGCTCGAGGGTCAAAACCTGCAGATAGTTGGCCAAGCGACGACCAGCGAGTTCGGGATCAAGCCGACTCGCCAACTCAGGTTCCTGCGTGGTGATCCCCGCCGGGTCGTTGCCTGCCTGGAAGTCCTCCCAGAAACCGGCCGCTGAGCCCAGGTCCCGATACTGCTCGTCGAGAGCGGGATCGTTGTCTCCGATGGCAATCAGCGCGGCCGGGCCGAGCGAGACCGCGTCGGCCCCCAACGCTATTGCCTTGGCAACATCGGCACCCGAGCGAATCCCCCCAGCGGCGATCAGTTTCACCTCACGATGCACACCGAGTTCCTTGAGCGCCCGCACCAACTCTGGAACAGCGGCGATCGTGGGGATGCCGACATGCTCGAGGGCTGGACGAAGAACGCGATGCAGTGATCGTCCCAGCGGGGCAGGGGATGGAGATCATTCACGAAGGCGCCGGACCCGGCAGGGTGTACCAAGACCTTGGATCACTACGAGGTCCGACCCGCGAGATCGAATCGCTGTACGTCACGATCACCGAACCCGACGAGGTTTTCCCGCTCTTCCAACACGCTGGCGTGGAGTTCATCTACATCCTCGAGGGCTGCGTCGAATACGGCTACGGCACCAAGCGGTACGTGCTCAACGCCGGCGACTCGATGCAGTTCCGAGGCGAGGTGACACATGGGCCCACCGCGCTGATCGAACTCCCACTCCGCTTCCTGTCCCTGAAAGTCACACATCCCCCCGACTCCAACTCCACCCCAACGCTTGAGTCCAATCTCGACAACGCCCAACAGGCCCTCCACGCCCTGCAACTCACCGACGACCTCGGACTCTGAGAACGTCCAAGCGCTGGGGCTCTAGCGGAGGAGATTGTTGACGGCGGTGAGCAGGGAGTCGTTGCGGGCGGGTTTGCGCAGGACTTCGTCGGCGCCTGCGGTGCTGGCGAGGCCGGTGGCGAACTCTGGGCTCTGGTGCATGCCTCCCGCGGACAATGCCACGATCCCGGCACGCGGACAGGCCCAGCGCAGCGCCTTTATGTAGTCGATCGCGGTCATCGACGGCATCACTGCTTCGGTCACAACCACATCGGGGTTCTCCGAGGCCATGAGCTCCAGCGCAGCTTCGCAGCCGTCGGCTTCAACCACCTCGAGGTCGCCTTCCACAGTCAGCAGCCGCTTCAGCGCGTATCGCACCCCCGGGTCGTCGTCGGCCACCAGTACAGTTGCCATCGTTCAGAACTCCACGGCCGTGGCGAGCTCACGGCGGGGGATGAGCACTTCGAACGTCGAACCCTCACCGTAGGTCGACTCGGCGGTAATCCTGCCGGACCATCCGTGAACCTGGTCATAGGCGATGCTGAGACCCAACCCAGCGCATCCCTCAGCCGACTTGGTTGTGAAGAACGGATCAAAGACCTGTGCCAACACGTCTTCGGTCATCCCGATCCCCCGGTCGGTGACGGTGACACGGAAGTAGCTGCCGGTCGACACTCCCTGGGCGGATGCCGCGGTGTCGTCATCGAATGTTCTTGTCGAGAGTCCCACCGTGATCTCGCCGCCGCGCTTCACGGCCTCGGCCGCGTTCGTCAACAGACTCGTGAACACCGAGTCGAACTCGTCCCGGTTCACGGAGATCACCCCGTGATCGTCAGCAAAGCTCGTCGCTATCGTCACATCGTTTCCGAAAGACTCCTGGGCCTGGCCGATCACCCTGCTCAACCGTTGCGACGGAACGATCTCCTCCGGTTCACCGAACGTGCCGAGCGGGTCGGCCAGCGAACTCTCGAGGATCTTGCAGCCACGCTCCGCCGCCAACAGAATGCGACCCATATTCTCGGGCTGCGACTCACTCTGGTCGGTCTTGTCGACTTCCAGTTGCGCCAATGTGACGATCGGCTGCATCACGTTGTTGAGTTCTCGGATGAGCCCTCCGGAGAGTTGGCCCATCGCCGCCATCTTGTAGGCCTCACCGATCTGTTCCTCCATGGCTTGGCGTTCGTCTATCGCTTCTTTGAGTTGCCCGACCGTGTGCGCCAAGCGGTCGTTGAGGTGGGCCACCTCCAGCCAGCGCCGAATCGCGAACCAGGAGGTAACGATGGCGAGCGTGGGCACGGCCGCGAGGATCTCGACGAGTTGCCAGCCCTCGTGATCAGCCGTGAAGTCCGAGACTGTCTCGTACAGATCGATGCTGACAAAGAAGAAGAAAATGACGATGCAGGCGGTCGCACCGATGATCATGTCTCTTCGAGGGTTCATGCGACCTCCCGGTCTCTGGTTCTGCGTCTTGGCCGCGGGTCTCGGCGGTCAACGAAGGCGTATCAGCCGCCTCACATGCTAGAGCTTCGGAGCCATCGCGTCTCGAACTCCAGTCTGGTCAAGTCGAGGGGCAGGTGGCGATTACTTCGCCGCACATGTAGGCCCAGAAACCGGTGGGTTCGTTCTTCCAGCGGCTGAAAGCGTCTGAGATCTCCTGCAGTTCTGCTCGGGTGGAGAGCCCGTGGTTGACAGCGTGGCGGGCAAAGTCGCTGTCGATGACTCGCACCGTCCACATCCCACCCCACGCCGTACGCGCTTCGGGAGTCGCATGCGTGACCGAGTCGGTGGTGGCTTCAGGGTCGACGAACCCGGCCTCGGTCACCCACGACAACAGATGCCGCCCCGCGTTCGGTTCGCCACCGTTGGCCCTCGACACCAGGTGATAGAGCTCCCGCCAACGAACGATCGCCTCGGCCACCGGGGCGTGGACCATCGTCTCGTAGTCGGAGTCTCGAAGTGCCACTACCCCTCCGGGTTTCAGGATTCGGCGGACTTCCCGCAGCGCCGCGACGGGTTCCGCTAGATGCTGGAACACCTGATGGGCGTACACCACGTCGAAGCTGTCGCCGGCGAACGGCAGGTCGTAGGCCGAACCGACCTCGAAATCGGCATTCTCGATCCCGCAGTCCACAGCGTGGTCCCGCGCAGCATCGACCATCTCCGCGGATGCGTCCAGTCCAACCACCCGGCCGACGCGGCGAGCCAGACCGGCAGTGATCGTGCCCGGCCCGCATCCAAGATCCAGCAGCACCGATTCCGGTCCGAGGCGAGGCAGCAGAAAGCCCGCGCAGGTCTCCGCGGTGCGCCTGCTGTAGGAGCCCACGATCACCTCGTGGTACCCGTGCATGTAGCGCTCAACGCCGGCTTGCCCGCTCTGTGGGGATGTCGGCATCTCAGTCAAGGTCGTGGCCTAGGAACCGTTGAAGTTGGGACGGCGCTTCTCCACGAACGCCGCTATCCCTTCTCGGCCGTCGTTGGTTGCCGCCGCGCCCGTGATCATCACGCCCTCAATCTCGCCGGCCTCTTCAAGAGACCGCTCGTAGCCCTCGTAGATGATGCGCTTGGCGTTGCCGATCGCGTACGGAGCACCCTCCGCCAGCTGTCGGGCGAGCTGCTCGGTGGCCTCGTCGACCTCATCATCAGGCACAACCCGGTTCACCAAGCCCCAGGATTCGGCTTCGGCTGCGGACAGCGTGCGGTTGGTGAGCGTCAGATCCAGCATCCGACGTACACCGATGTGACGGGCGATGAAGTAGCTGGAAGTGCCGTCGGGCGTCATGCCCGCCCGGGTGTAGGCCATCGTGTACTTGGCCGACTCGCCGGAAACGACCAGGTCGAACGCCCCGACCAGCGAGAGCCCCGCTCCGCCCACACCACCACGGACCCCCGCCACAAACGGTTTGGGTATGCGGTTCATCTTGTAGATGGCGGTGTGGAAGTCCGCGAGCAGGTCGGAGACGTGTTTGGGAAGGTCAGCGCCCTTGGAATGGAACTCTTTGAGATCGCCTCCTGCGCTGAACAGCTTGCCCTCCGCAGTCACCGACACGGCACGCACCTCGTCGTCCCACTCGACCTCAAGCATCACCGCCCTGAGATCCGTAGCGAAGGCCCGGTTGACGACATTGGCGGCCTCACCTTGGGTGAACCGCACATGCGCTACCTTGTCGCGTACCTTGTAGTCGATGGTGGACAAATCCATACTTCCTCCTCAGCCGTTCCGGATCATCCGCCGACGGGGTCGATTTCCAGGGACTTGTAGGTGGTCATGGGGAAATAGGCGCAGCCGAGCGCCTCGAACTTGGGGCGGGCCTGTTCACCACGGTCCACGAGCGTGACAGCCGCCACTATTTCGGCACCGGTCCCGGAGACGATGTCGTACGCCTGGAAGATCGACCCCCCGGTCGTCACCGCGTCATCCACCAACAACACCTTGTCGCCAGGACCGATCCGTGCTCCCTCAATCTGACGGCGGGTGCCGCGTCCTTTCGGGGCCTTGCGCACAATGAACCACCTGCACTGCGCCACCGAGGCGATCCCGACCGAGAGAGCGTCGGCTCCGAGCGTCAGGCCGCCCACAGCGTCGAACTGGTGGCCCGCGCCAGAGACCGTCTCGACAATCGCCTCTGCGGCGATGCGAAGATCGCTCCACTCGGCTAGCGCCTCCTTGCCGTCGACGAAATCCGACGACATTTGGCCCGAGGCGAGCTGGATGGGTTCATCGAGCCGACGAAGTCCTTTCGTTCGGATTATCTCAAGAAGCTGTTGTCCCAGATCCTGTTGATGAGGTGTTGAGGTCAAGTCTGACTCCCCGCTTGGTGGCCCAACCAGACTAGGTCGCTGCACTAGTGGTTACTGCTTGACCGGTGGGTTACACCGCGGTAGCATCGCCGGTCGAGAAGAAAGGCTTACCATGAAAGACCAAACAAGCGTCAAGGGGCTCAACGTCGAGCAGGACAACGACAGCGAACTGTCGCCCGAGGAGTTGGACCTAGTAAGCGGAGGCAGCGGCTCAGGCAAGCGCAATGCCTTCAACTCGAGCCAGCAATCGTGGCAAGCCACGATCGACTGACACGAACCCGGAGTCGCAGGCTCAGCAACACTGAGGTCTGCTCATTGCTGTCCAGTTGCTCTGCGACGGATGGGGATTTGTTTTCGCTGCCCTGATTCTCGCCCGGTTCGTAACCACTAGCAGCGCGAGGGTGGTTACAGATGCCTGAGCCTCGGAGGCTGTTCCGTGATGAAGCATTTGTTCGCCGCGGGCGGACTGAGCCGATCGACGGTCTGCTGCGGATCAGCGCTCCGCACGAGTGGCTCTTTTTTGCTCTGCTCGGTTGCGCGGTGATCGGCCTGCTGGCTTGGTCCGTCTTCGGCAGAGTTGAACGCGGCCTCACGACCGCTTGCGCCATCGTCTCAGCAGCCGACGACATTCAAGCTGCGACGCGACTGCCATCAGAGGACGCTCGTCGCGTCACGGTCGGGATGTCCGCCCGCGTCAGCTTCCCGGGCACTTCCGGAGCGCTGGACGGCCAGGTCTCAGAGGTCGCACACTCCGGGGACCGATCAGGCAGCAGCCGATCGCTGGTCGTCGTGCAGCTGTCGGAGCCGCCGTCGACCTCGCCGAGCGAGGGCGATGCCTGCAACCTGCGCATCGTCACCGGCCGAGAGCCGCCGATACGCCTGATCGTCGCCGCTGCTGCCGTCTCGCCGGCCAACCTGGGGTAGCGCGCTGTGCCTTCCGCTGTCTGGGGTGCCCAGTGGCGACCGTTCGGTCGGCGTCGGCTGCGCACACCCATCATCCCCCAACTCGAAGCGGCCGAGTGCGGGGCCGCTTCGCTAGGGATCATCCTCGCCCACTTCGGGCGCTGGGTTCCACTCGAAGAGTTGCGCGAGGGCTGCGGAGTCAGCCGCGACGGATCAAGTGCTGCCGGCATTGTCCGCGCAGGCGAACACTACGGGCTCCGCGTCCGCGGTTGGCGCAAACAAGTTGAGCAGCTCGCCGAACTCGATAAACCCGTCATCTTGTTCTGGGAGCTCAACCACTTCCTCGTACTCGAAGGCGTCTCGGGTGATCGGTACTATCTCAACGATCCGGCCAATGGCCGACGCACCGTGAGCCGCGAGATTTTCGATGAGGCATTCACCGGCATAGTGCTCACGGTCGAGACGACGCCGTCGTTCCGACCGGGCGGAGAACCGCCCAAACTCTTGCGGATGCTCTGGCCCTGGTTGCGTGAATCACGCAGCGCGGTCGGCGCTGTGGTGCTGGCTGGAATGGTGCTGGCCATCCCCGCGCTGGCACTGCCGATCCTGCTCGGGGTCTTCGTCGACGAGGTCCTAATCGGCGGCGAGAGCGACCGGGGCGGTTGGATCATCGCTGCGATGCTGCTGGCAGGCCTCACCACCTACCTGCTCACCTGGTTTCAACAGCTGATGCTGCGCAAGATCTCGGTCCGGGTTGCGGTCACCCATGCACAGCGATTGCTCTGGCGACTCTTCAGACTGCCGACACAGTATTTTGAGCGCCGATACGCAGGAGACCTCGCCTCAAGGCTCAGTCTCGTCGACCAGATCGCCGCGGTTGTCGCCCAGCGGCTCGTGGGTGCGGTTGTGGAGCTGGTCGTGAGCGCGTTGCTCTTCGTGCTGCTCGTGGTCTACGACCCGCTCATCGGCGTGATCGTGGGGGCTGTCGCGCTGGGCAATGTGCTCGTGACAAGGCTCCTGAGCCAGCGGCGGCTCGACCAGAACCGACAGTTGCGCCGTGAGCAGGCGCTGCTGTTCGGGATCGAGACCGCTGGTCTGCGTCAGATCGACTCGCTGCGCGCCACCGCCGCTGAGAATGACTTCTTCGCGCGCTGGAGCGGCTATCAGGCGCGGGAGCTCTCGGCCCGACAACGCTTCGCCGAGCTGGGCTACGTGAACGCCGCGATGCCCCGTCTCTTCTTGATCCTGAGCGGCGTGACCGTGCTCGGACTCGGCGGCTGGCGTGTGATCGAAGGCGACCTCACCATCGGCGAGCTGTTCGCCATATACATACTGGCCGGAAACTTCCTCGCCCCGATAGGCCGGTTCGTGCAGTTCGCGGACACATTCCAACTGCTCGAAGCCGACCTCCAACGGATCGCGGACGTCGTCAGCGCTGAGGAGGACGCCTCGCTCACCGCTGCCGAGGCAAGCCAACGCGACGCACAGTCCGGCGCGGTCGCCAGCCTCAACGGTCGCCTGCGGCTGGCAGGCCGACTCGAACTCCACGGCATCAGCTTCGGCTACCGACGCGATGCCGACCCGCTGATCGACGGCCTCAGCCTGACGATCGAGCCCGGCCAGCGGGTTGCCATCGTCGGCCCGACCGGATCGGGCAAATCGACGCTGCTGCGCGTGGTCAGCGGAGACTACGCGCCCTGGGAGGGGGAGATCCTGTTCGATGGGGTACCCGCCCGCAACATCCCGCGTTCGGTCCTGACCGCGTCACTGGCCACGGTCGACCAGCGGATCGTGCTCTTCGACGGAAGCGTGCGCGACAACCTCACGATGTGGAACTCCTCAGTCGCCCAAGCCGATGTCGTCGCCGCCGCCCGCGACGCGATGATCCACGAAGAGATCATCACTCGCAGGGGGGGCTACGACACCCACATCCAGGAGGCAGGGCGCAACTTCAGCGGCGGACAGCGCCAGCGACTGGAGATCGCCCGCGCGTTGGTCAACCGACCGTCGTTGCTGTTTCTCGACGAGGCGACCAGCACGCTCGACGCCGTGACCGAGCAGCGCATCGACGACGCCCTACGCCGGCGCGGCTGCTCCTGTTTGATCGTCGCCCATCGGCTGAGCACGATCCGGGACTGCGACCAGATCATCGTCTTGGACCGTGGCCGCGAGGTGCAGCGCGGTGTCCACGAGGAGCTGATCACCGACCCCCACGGGATATACGCCCAACTGGTGCATTCCCAATGAGCGCAATGGGACCCGGGCACGCCGTCGGGCAGTCGCGCCTCGGCCGCCTCGCGCTGAGCCGAGGCGAATCGACCGCCGGCGCAGCGAACCAGCCGATCACCCTAGACGACCCGTCGGTCGCCTATCTGGTGCTCGAGGGCACAATCGACATCTTCCTCTTCGAGCAGGAGGACGGCACTGTCAGGTCATCTGCGATGCACATCCTCCGCGCCGAGGCCGGGCAGATCATCTTCGGGATCGGCTCATACGACACGCCACTGACTGCGGTCGGGAAGGGGCTCCCCGGAGCGCGCCTGTCTAAACTGCCTCGTTCTGCGTTGACCGCCAACGAACTGGCCGACGAACTGGCCGAACAGGCCGACCGGTGGGTCAGCGCGATCGGCGGAGCCGTTGCATCGCGAATCGACCCGCGGCCCCGTCCCACGCTCGTCGTCGACCCCGGCGACAACCTCCAACTGAGCGCCGACGCGAACAGCGTGCTCTCGACGCGCTCAGGCGCGGTCGTCTGGGTCGGCGTTTCACAGGGCGCAGCCGCCTTCCTCGGCACAGAAGAACCCTCACCCGGCGGAACAGGACTCGCGCCGCTCTGTTTCGACACTTGGCTCACCCTGTCAGAAGACGCCGCGATCGAGCTCGCCAGTTCACGCCGATTGGCCGAGGATGGTCGGCTCCTGCAAGCACTCGACGAATTCCACCAGCTCACGATGAGCGCCGAGCACCTCAACCGAACGCTGCTGTTAGCCGACGTCGTCAACGAACAAGCCGCGCGCGAGGCGCTCCGTCGTCGCGATGCCGAGCAGGCCCAATCCGGCCTCAACCGCATTCTCGCCCGGGAGCGCGTCGGCGTCGACCACGACGGCTCCGTCCTCATGGCCGCACTTGCGCTGGTTGGCAAGCATGAGGGCATTGACTTCCAGCGACCGGCGCAACAACCGGGACAGATCGTCGAGGAGCCAACACCCCACGAGGTGTTTCACGCCTCAGGAGTCCGCGCCCGAAGCGTGCGCCTACAGCCCGAGGATCGCTGGTGGCTCGGCGACAACGGGGCGATGCTCGGGTTCCTCGGTGACGAACGGCGACCGGTGGCGCTGCTTCCGAGTTGGAACGGCCGCTACCGAATGGTCGATCCAACCGACGGACGAGTCACCCGGGTCGATTCGGCGAAAGCGCTCCAACTCTCACCGCGCGCCTGGCTCTGCTACCCGGCGCTTGCCACCGACCGCGGGGTCGGCGCCCTCGACCTCGCACGCGTCGCCGGACACGGACTCGCCTCCAACTTCGGGCGGTTCGCCCTGGCCGGGTTCTTGGCCGCACTACTAACGCAGGCACCCGCTATCGCGGTCGGTGTCCTGACAGACTGGATACTCGCCTCAGCATCAGTCTCCATGCTGGTACAGGCCATGATCGCGTTGGCCCTGTTCGGCGCGGTGGGGATGTTGTTGGAGATCCTGCAGGGAACCTCGATGATGCGCCTCGAAGGGCGCGGCACAACCCGCGTCAGCGCTGCCGCTTGGGACCGTCTGCTGAGGCTGCCACCGAGCTTCTTTCGACGTTTCACCTCCGGCGACTTGGCGATTCGCATGACCACCTTCCAGCTCATGCGCGACCAGATCTCGGGAGTGGCCGCGAATGCTCTGCTCTCGTTCGTCTTCTTATTGCCGACACTCGCCATCCTCTTCGTCTACGACGTTCCGCTGGCCCTGGTCTGTGCCGGACTGGCCGCGGCGATGGTGCTGATCACGGCGTTGATCGGCCTCTGGCAACTCAAACCGCAGCGCCGCGGCTTCGCCGCCGAACGCCGACTGGCAGGCGAACTGCTCCAGTTCATCAACGGGATCGGCAAGCTGCGAGCGTCCGGCGCGGAGCCCTCGGCCTTCGCCATCTGGGCCCGTCACTACCGTCAGCAACTGCTGGCCAGGATCCAAGTCTCCCGGCTGAACGAGCATCTGATCTCGCTCAGCGCCGCGACTCCTGCGCTGATCGGCGCCGCCCTGTTCGCTGTCGTCATTGCCCGCGACGCGCAGGAATTGCAGATCAGCGACTTCCTCGTCGTCTACGCCGTGGCGATGACGTTCTTCGCGGCCGCCGCCAACCTCGGTCGCTCGTTCGAGGCGATCGCCGCCACCCTGCCCGCATACGAGCAGATCAAGCCCATCCTCGTTGAGCTGCCCGAGCCCGACGCCCGCAGCAGCGCTCACGTCACGTTGCAAGGAGACGTGCGCTTCGACCATGTCAGCTTCCGCTACGAAGCTGACATGCCGCTCATCGACGATGTCTCAATCTCGGCGCGGGCGGGCGAGTTCGTCGCGATCGTGGGTGAGTCTGGCTCGGGCAAGAGCACGCTGATGCGGCTGGCTCTGGGACTCGAGGATCCAACCGCCGGCAGCGTCTACTACGACGGGCGCGACCTCTCCTCACTCGACCGTCAGGCGCTGCGGCGCCAACTCGGCGTCGTCATGCAGGACGGCACGCTGCAGCCTGGCAGCGTGCTCGACAACATCATCGGCATGGGCGACGACCTCACGATCGAGGATGCCTGGAGGGCCGTTCGCCAAGCCGACATCGGCAACGAGATCGCCGCTATGCCCATGCAGCTCCACACAGTCTTGACCGAGGGTTCGACCACGGTCTCGGGCGGACAGGCACAGCGTCTGCGGATTGCCGCTGCGCTGGTCCGTAGTCCACGTATTGTCTGGCTCGACGAAGCGACCAGTTGGCTCGACGCACGCAGCCAAGCGCAGGTGATGCAGAGCATCGAGAGACTCGCCGCGACCCGCATCGTGATCGCTCACAGACTCTCCACGGTCCGCCAAGCAGACCGAATTTACGTGATGCAGCGCGGCCGGGTCGTCCAAGTCGGCAACTTCGACGACCTGAACGCCGTTGACGGCCCCTTCCGCCGCCTAGTCGAACGCCAGCTCGCGTGAACCGGAATACGGTGCACGCACAGCTCGGTCAGCACCAACAAACCCCCAAATCTCGTTCGAGTCTCAAATCTCGATCGAGACTGCAGCAGCCAGACCGTGCGGGTCAGAGGCGCACGCTGATCGCGTCCCACAGCGACTTAGACGTCAGTACGGCCAGAAAGACGACCACTGTCGCAAGGGCCATTGTGGCTCCCGCGGCGGTGTCGTAGTGATAGCTGATGAGCAGCCCGACCACTGTCGATCCCGCGCCGATTAGAGCCGCGGCCGCCATGATGCGCGGCACCCGCCTCACCAGCAGCACTGCCGTGGCTGGAGGAGCGATCAGAAACGCGAACACCAACAGGTTCCCAACAGCCTCAAAGGAGGCGACGATCGAGACCACCAGCAGCACCAGCAGGACCGCATGCGCCAGGCGGGGTCGAAGGCCCAGAACCTGGGCCTGGGCCTGATCGAAAGTCATCACGAGGAAAGCACGGTAGAACACGAACACGCCACACAGGGTGACCGCCGCCGCTGTCGCCTGGCGCTGGAGATCCCCCGAGTCGACGCCCGTGATCGAGCCGAACAAGAAGCGGCTCAGATCACCGATGTAGGCGCCCGAGGAACTCGACATGATCACCACCGCCAGAGCCAGGAACCCCACGAACAACAGGCCGATCGAGGTGTCGTCGGGGAGCGGCGAATGGTGTCGAATAAGATTGATTCCCCCAACCATCATCAACGCTGCGACGAATGCTCCGATGGTCGTGTTGACACCGAGAATGAATGCGATCGCGACGCCGGGCAACAGGCCGTGCGCCAGCGCGTCGCCCAGAAAGCTCATTCCTCTCAACACGACCCAGGTGCCGACCACTGAAGTCGTCAATCCGACCAACAGGCCCGCATAGAGGGCGTTCTGCATGAACGGGTTCGACGTGAAGGGGTCGATCCACCATGCCAGGGGGTCGGTCAGGAACTCCACCCAGTACGTTCTATCTGAACGCGTCGACTATCAGACAGGTATTGGTGCGCATGAACCCGCCCCCGCCCGATCCCTCATCGCCTACGACCACTAACCCTTGGAACCTTAGGACACATTGAGTTTCGACATCCCACCAAGTAACCTACCGACAACCAACCGAGCTTCTGCAAGGAACAAGGAGAAGAACATGGCTCACACTCACACCGCCGAATGCTACGACCATCCCGAGCACAGCCACGCAGACCATGCCGACCACTGCGACCAGGAAGAGCACAGCCACGCAGACCACTGCGAGGAGGACCACGACCACAGCGGCCACTGCGATGTCCTGGAGCACAGCCACGCAGACCATGCCGACCACTGCGACCAGGAAGAGCACAGCCACACCGAAGAGTGCTGCCTGGTCTCATAAATGAGTTTCAGTGCCAGAACCTGAGACCGGGTCTCATCACAACCAGCCTCCTGAAGGTCGTTCGCACACCGAGCGCGCGCACGATCACGATCATCACGGGCACGGGCACGGGCACGATCATCACGGGCACGGGCACGGGCACGGGCACGATCATCACGGGCACGGGCACGATCATCACCACGACCACGGGCACCATCACCACGATCTGAGGGAGGCGTCAAGGCGCAGCCTGATTGGCGCGCTGACGATGACGACCACCTTCATGTTCGTCGAGGTCGTCGGCGGAATCCTCTCGGGCAGTCTGGCACTGATCGCAGACGCGGGGCACATGTTGACCGACAGCGCTTCCATAGCACTCGCGCTGTTTGCGATCTGGATCGCCAAACGGCCCGCCTCGGTCGAACGCACCTACGGCTACAACCGAGCCGAGATCCTCGCCGCCGCGGCCAACGCCCTGTCGCTTTGGCTCATCGCTGCATGGATCATCTGGGAATCGATCCAACGCTTCTTGTCACCTGTGGATATCGAGGGCGGCACGGTACTCATCGTCGGGGGTATCGGCCTGCTCGTGAACATCGCTGCCGCCTACATGCTGCACGCTTCCGCGGAGCACAGCCTCAACGTTGAAGGAGCGTTGCAACATGTGATCGCTGACATTATGGGTTCGGTCGCTGTGGTGGTCTCGGCGATCCTCGTCATCGCCTTTGGATGGACGGTCGTCGACCCGATCCTCAGCCTGCTGATAGCGCTGCTGATAGTGCTCAGTTCCTGGCACCTGGTGACATCAGTCCTCACTGTGCTGATCGAAGGCACACCTGAACACCTCGACCTCTACAAGCTGTGCTCAGACATGGAGGAGGTCCCCGGCGTAACCGTGATCCACGATGTTCACGCATGGACCGTCACCTCAGGATACGTTTCGTTGACAGCACATGTCCTCGCCGACCCCGACCATGACGGCGACTTCGACGAGATACTGCGGAAGCTGCGCAAGATCGCCAACGAGGACCACGGCATCTCACACACCACGATCCAACTGGAGACGTCAGTGACGGGTTGCACCGAAGACCACCACGTCGACCACCTGCTGCAACGCGAGTCGAACCGCAGGCGCAGGAAGTTCGTGTTCGGCCACCAGCACTGAACGTACCCTGGGTCCGTGGAACCTACATTGACCGCGGTCATGGGGTCAACGTCTCGAGCAAGACCACATTGTTGGGGACCATCACCGGACTGATCCGCCCTGTTTCCGGTCGGATCGAAGGGGTGAGCGAGCGGCTCGCCTACGTCTGTCGATCCACCACGCCCGGGGTTCGGTCAGGAACTCCACCCAGTACGTTTTATCCGAGCGCGTCGACTATCAGACGGGCATTGGTGCGCATGAACCCGACGTAGTCCTCTGCCCCACTGCCCGAGGGGCCGAGGCTTCCCGTATAGAGCGTCACCACCTCTACGTCACCGACCCGCGAGGCGAGCGCTTCAGTTTCGTCGCTGGAATGCACCGTCTCAGCGAACACGGCCTTGACCCCTTCGTGCTCGATGGTCTCCGCCAATTCCTCGAGTTGAGAAGGGTTCGTCTCAGCCAAGGCTGAGGTTGATGGGAGTGCGGTCCCGATGATCTCAAAGCCGTAACGGTCAGCGAAATAGGCCAAGGCGTCGTGGTTCGTGACCAGCTTGCGTTCATCGGCCGACAACTCCTCCAGCAGATCTTCGAGTTCTTGGTCCAGTGCAGCCAACTCCGCCTGATAGTCGCTCAAACATGCGTCGACGGCATCGCCGTCGACACCAGCATCGTCAGTCAAGTGCAGGGCCAGGTCGTTCAGTGCGCCCGACACGCGCACTGGATCGAACCAGACGTGCGGGTCTTCGCTGCCGTGGCCGTGACCATCATCTTCGTCGGCGTGATCGTCGTCATCATCTCCGTCCGCCTCGTGGTCCTCGGGATCGTCGGCGTGATCGTCGTCATCATCTTCGTCCGCCTCGTGGTCCTCCGGTTCGTCGGCGTGATCGTCGTCATCATCTTCGTCCGCCTCGTGGTCCTCGGGATCGTCGGCGTGATCGTCGTCATCATCTTCGTCCGCCTCGTGGTCCTCGGGTTCATCGGCATGCTCCTCGTCCGCGTCGTGATCGTCTTCACGGGCGTGACCCGAAGACAAAGAAATCGTCTCGATCTGTTCCGCAATCTCGAACACCGGCGTCCCAGAATCCTCAACCGCCGCGAGCGTGTCCTCAAGTTGAACTTCCAGTCCCAGTCCGTTGGCAACCACAAGGTCGGCATTCTCCATACGTTCCCGATCACGCAGCGACGGTTCGAATCCATGGGGGTCGCCACCGACCGGAATGACAGTCTCAACATCGGCAATTCCGCCACAGGCCACGTGCGCAACGACATCGGCCCAGATACCGGTCGTCACCATAATCTTAGGGACGTCGGACCGGGTGTCCGCCGACGGTTCTGGATCGGAGGATCCTCCGCATCCAGCAACTAACAACGCCAACGCCGCGAACACAATTATCGCCCGCGGCAGTTGCCTACTCGCCAGAAACGATCGAGAAGTTTCAGCTGAGAGTCGTCCAACACGCATGGCTATGATCCCCTGGTACCGTTGATGATGGCTTAATCTTGATAATGAGTCTCATTCATACTATTGCTCCTCATGGAAAAACCAACCAAAACCCCACCCAGCGACCAGTCCTTCGAACACCATGCGTTCGTGCACAAGCGGCTCTCGATCGAGAACCACCGCTACACAACCGGGCGCCACCGACTCGTCAATGCCCTAGCCGAATCGAGCCAACCGCTCACGCTGCCAGAGATCGTCGAAGTCGCACCCGATCTGGTCGCCAGTTCCGTCTATCGCAACCTTGAAGTCCTGGAGCGGTGCGGAATTGTCAATCGGATAACCAGCGGCGGCGGTCACGCCCACTTCGAGTTGGCCGAACCGTTGCTCTCACACCACCACCACCTCGTGTGCGTCAACTGCGGCACTATCGAAGATGTGCGTCTCGACGACGAAGTCGAGGAGCTGCTCAATCAGAACCTCAACCTGGTCGCTACCCGCGCTAGCTTCAAGCCCCTTCATCACAGCCTCGACCTTCACGGCCGCTGTGCAGGATGCGAGGATTCCGTATGAAAGCCGCAGACGGCGACGGCTCCGATCTGTCAGGACCCGGACGGTCCCGTGAGACAGCCCGTTCCACGCCGCCGACCTCATCGGTGTGCCGACGCCCTGGTCTGACGTTGTGAACACATCTGTCCGAGTCGAGAACTTGACCGTCCGATTCGACGGCTTCAACGCTCTCGACGACATCACCCACACCTTTGAGCCCGGTACTTCCACAGCGGTCATGGGGGTCAACGGCTCGGGCAAGACCACATTGTTGGAGACCATCGCCGGACTGATCCGCCCTGTTTCCGGTCGGATCGAAGGGGTGAGCAAGCGGCTCGCCTACGTCTGCCAGCACCCTCCGACTACTTGGATGCCGCTTACCGCCAGCGAAGTGTTGGCGATGGGCCGTTACCGCGAGCGAGGCCTGATCGGTTGGCTCAGAGCCAGCGACCGCGCTGCCATGCACACCGCCGCTGAACAGCTCCACATCAACCACCTCTTGAAATCCAGTTTCGGTGAGCTCAGCGGCGGACAGCAGCAGAGGGTTCGTATCGCCCAGATGCTGGCCTCTGATCCGGAGCTGCTGCTGTTGGACGAGCCGATAACGGGCCTTGACATCCCGAGCCAGGTTCGAATCCTTACGATGATCGAGGACTATTCTCGCCGAGGCGCGACTGTGCTCCTCACCACACACCACCTCGACGAGGCCAGGCACTGCGATTCAGTGCTGTTGCTCGCCAACCGGCTGATTGCCTCCGGCAACCCTGAAGAGATGCTCACCGAGAAACGGCTCAGGCAGGCGTTCGGGGAACGCCTGCTCGGTGACCACGCCGACCACACACACGACCACGACATGATCGTGCTCGACGACCACGGGCACCACAGCCATCATGACCACGATCACGCCGAGGTGCGCTCTAGCCGGGGTTTTGACAGGTCTCCGAGAGAGACGCATTAGCTTCGTCGGCGACACCCAACAGAGCTTCGCTGACCACCTCCCGTACCAGCGCAGTCGGCACGCTGCCACGGGGGAACTCGGGCGGGACGAAGTTGGCTGTGACGACCCTCGAGGTGTCCAGCTTGCGGGCAACCCCGACGAGTTCGTCAAGACGGTCGAGGGGAATGTCCGTGGAGACATGAGCAGAGATGATCCCGGTCAACGAAACGAAGTTGGTCAACACGTCCGGGATCGACACCTGGTCGACCAGGGCCTCAACCACGCAGCGCTGCCGGGCCATGCGGTGGTAGTCCGAGGTCCCCGTTCTCGACCTCACGTACGCCAAGGCGGTCAGACCGTCGAAGTGGTAGTCCCCGGGTTCAACCACAATGTCGATCGGCGGGCCTCCACGGACAATGGGCTTGATCCGGTCGTTGATCGATTCGGTGACGCGCACGTCGATCCCGCCGAACAGGTCGATGCTGTCAACCAACCCCGCCATGTCGATCAAAACGTAATACTGGATCGGCAGACCGGTCAGCTGGGCAAGTGCGGACTTGATCGCGTGACCCTTTGGATCGTCTACGCCCGGGAATGTCTCAGGGAACCGCGAACCGAGGGCATACACCTCGTTGGCAATACCGGGATAGCCCTCAGGCCATTGTTCGGCCGCGGGCGATCCTTGAGGGAACGTGAGATCCCTCCAATTGCGGGGGATGCTGAACGCGGCGGCGTCACCCGTGGCCACGTCGATCGAAACCACGATGATCGTGTCGGTTCGCACTCCGCTGCGGTCGAATCCACCGTCGCCGCCGAGCAGCGCGATGGTCAGGCGCTCCTGGCCGTCCCAGGTCTCCCGCTGCTCCGATGCCTGCTCAGGCACTGTCGTAGCCCCCGAAGCGGATTCCGGGTCCGTCGCCCCCTGATCAGCAGCAAGCTGGTCGGTCTGGTCCGGATCGACCAGCGGAGTCGGGGTGGCAGTCACAACGGCAGTTGAACTGAAAACGCCGTACAGAAGGTCCAATTGAGCTACCGCGTACCGCACGACGAAGAAGTGGGGCACCGCGATGATCCCGGCCAGAACAACGAACGTGAGCGTCGCTACCGCTCGATAGAGCCACCTCGAGCCACTTTCGGGTCGAGGCCAGCTGCGCGCGACCATGTAGGCGTCGACCGCGACCCAGATGCGGAACACCAGGACCAGGCCCGCCACCAAGATGGTGATCCACAACGGTGACCGTGTGACGGTCCAGGTGAGCAGGGTCGTCTCGCTGCGCGTGGCCACATAGGCGGCCAGCACCGCACTGGCAGCGAGCGAGCCCAAAAGAAGGATCAGTGCTCGGCGGTTCCGGTGCCCGAAATGCCCGAGACCGGGCCAAATCACCGAAAGCGCGGCAGCAACCAACGGATGAGGGCCCCGGGTTCGCTTCAGCGGCTCCTCAAGCTCTGGATCATCGTTCGGGTAAAACCCCACACAAGCAAATCTATGGCCCCGCAATGCTCACGAGTCGGCCCCCGGGGTTGTCTCTGGGAGAATCAGCTCGCAGCCTCGCCCAAGGAGCGGAGGCGGGCCTGGCAGTCATCCCAGGACTCCCGCAAGATGTCGGCCACCGGTCGTACCTCGTCGATACGGCCCATTACCTGGCCACCGAACGGCACGGCCACGTCCATCCGGCCACCGAAGTACTGCTCCATCAACAGGTCTAGGCCGGGCAGGTGGACTTGATCCTGGTGTTCGAGATCGGCGGTCAACTCGGTGCGCAGCGCCCGCATGCCGGGTCGTCCGAATCGGTTCAACAACACCGTGTCGGTCTCTGCGGCCGCTACCACCGCCTGTTTCCAGTTGTCGTGTACCGGCGATTCCGCTGCTGACAGCATGCGCGTGCCCATCTGCACGCCGTCGGCTCCCAGAGTCAGTGCGGCGGCCATCGACACACCGTCACAGATGCCTCCCGCGGCGATCACCGGCACCTCCAAGGCCTCACGTACCAGTGGCGTCAACACCATCGTCGACGATCCGTGGGAGTTCTTGAATCCCCCGCCCTCGACTCCCTCCACGATCAGTCCGTCCACCCCTGCGTCGACCGCTTTGAGCGCGCCGCGCAATGTCGGCACCACATGGAAAACGGTGATCCCCGCATCCTTGAGCATCGACGTGAACCGCCGGGGATCGCCTGCCGAAGTGGTTACGAACCGCACGTCGTGTTCGATCACGAAGTCGATGACCGTGGCGTCCGGAACCAGCATCTGAGCGATATTGACCCCCCAGGGACGATCGGTAAGATCGCGCATCCTGGCGATCTCGACCTTGATCTCATCGAGTTGACCCGAGGAAGTCTCAATGATGCCCATGCCCCCAGCGTTGGACACCGCCGAAGCCAACTGTGCTCGGGCGATATACCCCATCGGTGCCTGCACCACAGGGATGTCGATTCCCAACAGTTCCGTGATCCGGGTCTTCACTGGCACTATCTGAGCACTATTTGAGGATTGCAACAAGCGCCGACCGCAGCGCTTCCCCAGTCTCGTCGACGGTGAGCTGACGGTGCCTACAGAGAAAATCAATCGAGTCGAGTTGAGTGATGACGTCTCCCGCAGACATCACCGCCGCTCGATCAGCCCCCTCGTGATCATTGAGCTCAGGGGCGAACTGAAGCTCGAACTGGTCACGAAAGTCGTTGCGGGTCGCCGCAAGTTCATCGCGGATGCGCGGGTTCACAGCAGCGTTGGCAACCGTTGCGCGGTATACCGGGCCGATCTTCTCGTAGAGGCGCATCCGCATAGCGACGAAATCGTCGATTCGATCATGCAGCGGTCCCTGGCCGATCGATGGCAGATGCGCGTCGTCTGCAGCAAGCTCGCGGTTGCGTTCGATCACTGCTTCAAGCAACTCCGCGGGATCGGCGAAGTACCGGTACAGCGAGCGCAACGACAGCCCCGACCGTTTCGCGGCCTGTTCGATGGTGGGAAACAACGACTCCTCGGCGAACATCTCCAATAAAACGTCGAGCACATTGTTGATGTTGCGCTCGCGTCGAGCGGAACGGCCGTCGATCAGGGCTTCAGCTTGATCTGTGTCTGTCATGTGCGAATCCGAAGGTAGCAGTCTCGCAATTTATTATAGTGCGCTTTAGACTGGCAATAGTTACGGACGGTTGTTAGGGTCCGGCCATGGACTTCGAGGTCAACCGCCAAGACTTCCGAGGCTGCGTGATCGAAGAGTCGCACTGGTCACCACAGCCGAGGATCTGTGCAGCGAACTCGACCGTTCATAACCCAGTCCCCGCCTCATCGAAGCCATATTCCCATCCTGAAAGCGGACAACCGGGACGGTGCTTGGACTGGTCAGTCGACTCTGAGGACGACCTTGCCGAACGTCTCGTTGGATTCGATCAGTTCGTGAGCCCGCTCGGCCTCGGTGATCGGGATCACCTCGTCGATGACGGGTCGGATGTCACCCGACTCGACAAGCGGCCAGACCCGTTCGCGCAGCGCCGACATGACCGCAGCCTTCGCAGCCACCGGCCTGGCTCGCAGCGTCGATCCGATCACCCGCAGTCGTTTCATCATCAACAGCCCGAGCAGGACTTCTGCGCTGGCACCGCCCATCAAACCGATCAGCACCAGCCGACCGTCGACCGCGAGACTTCTGATGTTGTCGTTGAGATAGCTCGCACCCACGGGATCCAGGATCACGTCGAAGCCGTTGCCGTCGGTCCAGCCCTCAACGTGATCGACGAAGCTCCCTGAATGTCGGTTGCTGCCTCCGGCCGCGCCCAGCGTGACGCACCGCTCGATCTTCTCATCGGCTCCGGCCGTCACGAAAACGGGGTTGCCGAAGGCCCTGCACAATTGAACCGCGGCGGTGCCCACGCCACTCGCTCCGGCATGCAACAGGACCCGTTCGCCGGGGGCCAGGGCAGCCTCGGTGTAGAGGTTCAGATAAGCGGTGGCGAAGACCTCAGGCAGCGCGGCAGCCTCGACGAACGACAGACCGGAAGGAACCAGGACAACCTGCGGAGCCGGGACCACGACCTGCTCTGCATAGCCGCCGCCGGCAAGAAGAGCACAAACTTCATCGCCGATCTCAAAGCCGGACACACCTGCGGCGATCTCGGACACGACTCCCGAGCACTCCAGCCCGAGGATCGGACTCGCACCTGGCGGCGGCGGATAAGCGCCCGCCCTTTGCGCCAGATCGGCCCGGTTCACGGCGCTGGCCTTGACTTCGATCCGGACCTCCCCATCCCCCAGCGACGGAGGAGGGCTGTCGCTCCAGACCAGTCGGTCACCTTGAATCTCGATCGCCTTCATCTTTTTCTCGATCATGCCGGAGGTGCCCACCGTTGGGACGTTGCTAGAAGCCAACCGTGATTTTCGACCGGTGAGGCTTCGGGTTCGGGACGAAATCCGGGACAACCGGTGTCGAACCAACTCCGCAAGGCCGCCTCCTGTCCCAGGTCGGTCCCGGCTGCAAAAGATGCTTCGTATCGATAGTGGAGGAAATCGCAGTACTTCTGTAGGACATTGTCATCACTGGACTGAGCGTGAATCCGCCGGACTGCCGGCTCCCAGCGTTCTGTGCGCCAGCGGATCGCCGCCAATGCCATATCACCGCTTTCAATGCGTTGGCCCGCGGAGAAATGGTAGATGTCGCTGAGCAGGTGACGGGCCTGCCACTCCGACGCCTCTATCCCAGTTATTTCCCGCAAGCGGCGGGTGTTGTGGTTCCGGGGGCCGACGCTCGGCCGCATCCGCAGGCGGGTACCTCCATCGGTGGAGGTTAGGTCGACTTCGTCGACCGTGAATCCGAGGTCGTTGAGGTGCCGCACCCGTTCGGTGATGCGAAAACGCTCGTCGCTGCCGATGACGGTCTCGCTCGTGGTCTCATCCCACAGCCATTCGTACCAACTGGCCATTTCCTCTCCGAGGTCGGTGTCCGCGTCGTCGATACCAATTCCTCGTGAAGCCGCGATGTCGGCCATTCCGCCTGCCACGTTGATCGTCATGATGTCGATGTCGTGGAGGCGTTGACCGTCGCTGAGCTCCGGGTGCAGTTCAGCGGTCTCTGCGTCGACCATCAGAGCCTCGATGGCCATCGCGTCGTACGTGAAGAGAACGTTCGACAGTGAGCAGTCACCCCAGAAGCAACCCGCCAGGTGCAGTTCGACGAGCAACCCCGCGAAAGCGGCCAGCATCTGTCGGCGCCGTTCACCGAAACCGGCTCCTTCGAGGAGCTCCCGGTATGAGAACGAGAAGTCGACATACCTGGTGATCAGAGCTGCCGAGCGCTCCGCTCCAGGGTCGTCCCAACGGTACTCAACCAGTCCCACCGCGGTGACCGACGGCGCCTCCAGCCGTTCAAGCTCGCGAAGCACCTGGTAGTCGTTTCGAGCCGCCTTGTGGGGCAGTTCCTTGATCGCATACAGACCTTGGTCGTAGGCGACGAAGCGCACTTCGTGGCGAGAGATCCCCTTCGGCAGTGTGACGAGCCGAGGGGTGTCCCAATCGACGACGGACTGTTCCCATGCGAGATCCAAGAAGTCAGGATGTCCCGGTCGAACTGTGATTTTCGGCTCAGTCAAGCCGCCAGGCTAGCGGTGGGCGGGGGCCATGTAGAACCAGAAGGGGAAAGGTGCGTCCTGCTCCTTCAGCTGTGCGCGCGCCGCCATCAAGGTCTTGCCGGCTTCGGTCTCGTTATGGAACCAGGCTTCGACCGCGCGACCACCGGCCGCCGGTCCTGTCGCCAACTCGAGGGCGGCTTCGGTGTAGTAGGCCCTGATGTCGTGGCAGACCGCGACGGTGTTCTTGCCCGGCAACGGAACGTCCTTCCACGACGAACCTTCGGCCCACTGGTGCAGCACCGCGAGTGCATCGACAACGGTGTCTGCGTCGATGGCGCGGCCGACCGAGGTGACGCCCCGAGCGTCCAATGACCGGTCATAGGCAGCTCTCAGGCCCTGGGCTTCATCGACTGCCGGCGGAAGCGTCGCATCGAAGCGCGGCGGGATCGAGCACGCCAACGGTGTCTCGGTGGATTCGATGACCAGCGGATAGGTCTCGAGGGTGGGTTCGTGCGATTCGAGCAGTGCTAAGGCGTGTTTCAAGACGTCAAGCTGCAGCTCCACATCGTCGGGACGGCCCAGCGGGCGGCCCAGCGGGAACTCGCAGTAGAGCGTGCGCGGCGGCATCATCCGTTCGGCCACCTCCTTCATCGAGGCGAGCACAATGGTCGACAGGCCAGCGGCTTCGAAGACATGGGCGAGCGCACTCACGGTACGCGTGCACTCCGGTCAAACCGGCGTCAGCACCACCACATCGACTGCATCGGCCAACATCTCCTTGGCACATGCCGGGCCGGTGTCGAGACGCAGTTCGCTGACTGTCTCAGGCTGGTTGCCGGCGAAGGCGAAATGCCGGGGTGCGACCTCGCCGATGACGCCCTGCGCGGCCAAGTCCTCCAACCGGTCGATCGGGTACACGACGTTGAGGTCGAGTTGAAAGCCCGTGTGGTCGAAGTTGGGACTCCAGTGGCCCATGACGATGTTGCGGTCAGCACGATCAAGCGCCCGAAAGCCTGTGTCCACCGCGGCGAACCGGTCCTGGTCGGGCCGGTGCAGCGCCGCCGAGGTCACGATCGCAACCCGGGCTTCGGCAAGGGGCTTGTCGGGTTTCGTGAACGCCGGGTCGTCGAAGGTCAGCACTGGTTGTTGCGCCCCATACGAGCGCATCACCGCATCTCCACCAGTCATGTCTTTCTTCCTTTCGAGCCGGATGATTGCACCGAAACATCTGCCAGTTGAGCACGCATAACTTACTCAGCTACGCCTGTCGAAACAACCGCGGCAATCGCACCGTAACTGATAAACGGAGCCACCAGAGATGCCTCGCTCAGTTGATCGACCGCGAAGGCGCCACGGTCTACCGCCAACACCGGCAGACCAGCCGCAACCGCAGAGGCGATACCCGCGGGCGAGTCCTCAACAGCGACCACCGTGTCGCAGCCCAACAGAGCTGCCGCGTGTCGATAGATGTCCGGGGCAGGTTTGGGTGCCTCCACCTGATCAACACCCGCAACGAAGTCAACCAGCTCGTCCAACCCACCCCGCTCGAGCGCCGATCGCACCGCAGCGGTCGTCGAGTTCGAAGCGACCGCCACAGGCAGAGCCCGCTCACGGAGTTCAACCATGGTCTGGCGCGCATCCGGATACGACTCAGTGCGGTCACGCGTCGCGGCTGTGAACAGTTCTTCGAACTGCGACCCGAGAATGGGCAGTTGATCCGGTCCCAGCCACCTCGCGAAGTACGCGACACTCTCGCGGTCCGAACATCCGGTTACCGCGCGGAGGTCACTGAGGGTCAGCTCAATGCCGTAGTCCGACGCTAGCGACCGCCACACCTCCCACCCGAGCTCCTCCGTGTTGACCAGCACCCCGTCACAGTCGAACACCACACCGATCTTCATGGGCGGGCATTTGTCAACAGCGCCAACAGCGCCGCAGCAGCCCCTGCTCCTTCAGCGCTCGCAGCCGCCAGCACCCCGCCCAGATCAACCGGGATGACCAGGTCGGTCGTCGACAGTCGGGCCCGGACCGTATCGCCGTCGATCACGAATTCGGTGACACTGAGTTCGGGCGGGGCTTCATCGACGGGAAACGAGAGTGCAAGGGGAAGACCAGCCACCCGGCTTGTGGTCCGACCCCACAGACCTGCCGAAACCACATGCATGTAGACCCGTCGATTATGCAGCTCCGGACCGCCGCCGCTTGAGATGAGCCGGGACGACCATCCGGGCCGAATCACAAAGACGCCATCGACAATCTCCACCTTGGCGTCCAGATCTCGGAGTTCGAGCCAGCGCTGCAGCTCTGCAACCGAAGTCTCGACTTCGGTAGTGAGCCTCCCGACTTCGACTCGGTCGAGCCTGTCGGGATCGAGCCCGACATCGTGCGCGGTGACCAACGCCCGATCGAAGCCGTAACCCTGCCAGGAACCGTCCGTGAGTTCGATGCCGAGCCGCTGCCATACCGCGATGCGGCCACTGGCAATCACCGGGAGAGCGAAGGACGGAACAACTTCGACCACCCTTTGGAGAGTCGCCGAACTGTCCTGGTGTGCGGTCGAGGAGATCCTGCGACCCTGAAGCGTCATCGACGCGGCCTTGACCGCTGCCTCGAAAGCACTGTGAGCGGTCACCGGCACGCCGACCACACCCTCAATGGCCTTGCCGAATTCCGTCCCCAGCAGACCCAGCGATGCCAGGTGCTCCGTCCAGCGTCGATTCGGCACGTCTTCACGCTACCCCACAGCACCGAAGCGGTCCCGGCGGCGAGTACTGTTCCGGGCGTGACGGCATCGATGGAAGCACCCGACGGAGCCACCGTTCACGACGGCGTCGAAGGATGGACAGTCGATGGATCGTATGACCAGAAGATCCTCGACGATGCCACCGCTCTGTTGGACGCCGAACTCCCCGACCCTCGCTTCGTATCGTCGGACTACCTGCGTTGGGCATACCGCGACAACCCGCTGGGACGCGCCATCGAGAGGCACCAGATCGTCGTCACTGGCGGCGAGACGCGACTCGTTGCCCACTATGCCAACATGCCTCGGGTGTACCGCGGGCCCGACGGTGAACGCAGCAACGGGGCCTGGTCACAGAACGCAGTTGTACACAGAGACCACCAGCGAACCCGGCACTTCAGTCGTATCGGTCTCGAGATCTACGACGAAGCCAGTGATCGGGGCTGGTCGTTCGTCGTCGGCGTGACCAACAAGAAGTCGACTGGTGCAGTCGTCAAGTACATGGGCTGGCGGTTGGCAGGACCGCTGCCGGTGCGGGTCATCAGCCCGCTGGGCCGTGGTTCACGCCGTATCCGGCACATTGAGGTCAGTGCCGGATTCCTTGATTCGGGCGAGTTTGAAGAGTTCGCCAACACCGTCGACCGTCACAGAGTCAGCGGTTGGGCGACCCACTACACGCCGGAGGTGCTGCGTTGGCGTCTGGCGTGCCCGCACACCCAATATCACCTGCACATCGCCGACGACGTCGCGTTGATCACGGCCCGTTCCGCCGCAGGTCCGATTCCAGCCTGCGTTGTCCTGAAAGTCTTCCCGCTGACCATCAGCTACGTCAGTGTCGACGCCACCCGTGCCATCCGCTCGGCGACGCGCTGGCACCGCGGGGCCTTCGCGGTCTACGCAGGCTTCAACGGTTCAGTCCGGGTGCGTGGTGTTCGTCCTCCAAGAAGGCTTCAACCGTCGCCGCTCAACCTGATCATCCGGCATCTCGACCCGACAGTCGACCAGAACGCGATCACCCTCGACACCTTCGAGTTCTTGGACATGGACGCCTATTAGGGGCCTTCGGGCGATTCGGGTTTGCTCTGCGGTGTGGAGAAGAGGTCTTTCTCGTCTTCGGGGAGGACCCCCTGCTTGCGCATCCGCGCTCTGCGCTCTGCCTCCATGTAGAGGTAACGCGCAACGTCGTCCGGGGTCTCATCTTTTGACATGAGTTCAACGGCGAACACATCACACATCAACTCCGCCCGGATGTCGTCGCGCGTCACTCCGTTCTTATCGGGTTCCCCCGCGGCTCTCCGCAGGTGCCGTCTGAACAGCCTCAAACAGGTGTAGGCCGAAAGCGACGATCCGAGCGTGAACATGAGTCCGCCGAAAACAAAGAACTGCAGCGTCAACAAGGTTTGCGCCATACTGATTTTCCTTATAGATCAGTCAATTTATGGCGCCCGGCAAGTAGGCCGCGATACTCACGACGGAACGTATCGCCCCCCGCAGCAAAAGTCTAGGAGTTCTTTTACCTTCAATCCGGCTCGGCCTCTCTAGACATCGGCACCGAAGCGTTCGGCCAGGTGGTCGACGGGATTGCGCAGCACCACAACCGGGATCTGCTCGATGAGCTCCCGGTGACGGCGCAACAGCGCGGTCCAGAAGCGGAGCCGGCGAGCGCTGCGGCGCAACGGCAGGTATCCGAGTTCCCACATCATCGCCAAGCCCCAGAAACCGAGGTCGCTCTGCACCCCGTCGGGTGCAAGCGCGGTATGGATGCGCATTGAACCGTGAACCAGATGCAGGATCGTGTCGTGTATCGCCTCAGCGAGTACCGCTTCAGGAACTGTGGTTATCCCGGATCGGTCAGCGGGAGGTTCTACTGACCGGCCGACTGACCGGGACCCGAACGACACCCACCAGTACGGTGTGGACTCGTCGGAAGGCACATGGAAGACGAAGGGCTTCGGCGCCAGCCGACGGCCGAACACCCTCGGGACGTCCTGCACGAAGCGCGTCAGATAGGACTCGAAGTGGGGCCAGTCCACAACCACGCCCTCCTCGCGGGCGGTACGCTCAGCGATCTTGGGGGCATGCACCTTCAGCAGGTCTTCAAGATGTCGGCTGCGATCGGTGTACCAGTCCTTTTCGGAGCGGGTGAACCCCGTCTCGCTGTCCCAGATGTCGCCCGGTGCCATGGTCACGACGTCTGTGCCTTCGATGCCTCCGCGTTCAGCCACGCCGTCTACGACCATGTTGGGGGTCACCAGGTGTTCGTTGACCGGCCGGCTGTCCGGGTGCAGGAAACCGACCATCGAACCGAAGGGCACCGCAAACTCGGGTTGCAGTCCCGACATCACGTCGTGGAAGTCGTCGATGTAGGTGTCGCGTGACACCAGTCGAAGCTGCTCGGGGTCTTCCGCCTCGTACAGGACGGGATATGACTGCGCGAACGAATGGCTCTTGCAGGCAAGTGTCGGCCGGCCGAAATCTCGTTTGATCTGGGAGAGCGAACGCCTGCGGATCTTGCAGTCGTTGATGTCGATCACAACATTGTCGTCTTCGGCGACCACGAAGGTCGTGTCGTCGAATCCGTACTGGTACGAAGCCACCCGAACCCCGTCACCGAGCTCGACCACGCGGCCGTGCACCAGCTCCTGAGGCGACTCGAAGCCCAGGCTCCTCACCTCATCAACCATCACATCCACCCCGAAGCGGGGGATCATCACTTTGGCCGACCGGTCCATCCGCCGCATCGACGGATAGTGGAAGTGGTCGAAGTGATGGTGGGTGAGATAGATCCAATCGGGACTGAACATCTGCCCATCGGGTTCCGCGCTCGGAGGGAAATGCCACCACGACCGCCAATAGCACGAACCCGACAGCCACGGGTCGATCAACACAGTGCCCGCACGAGTCTTGATGCGCAGGCAGCTATGGCCGATAACGGTCACATGCATAGGCCGCCACGGTATAGCCACAACTAGGATTGGCGGGTGCGCACGCCCTTCACTTCATTGAAACGTGGCACTTCCCTCGAGAGTGGCACTTCACCGAAAAGTCGCACGTCAATGAACAGTGGAGCCTTCGGTTGGCTGGTGGCGGGAGTGTTCCTCTTCGCGGTGGCCGTGCGCTGGTTCGTGTTCCTGCGGTGGTACCGATACCTGCCGATCGGCGAGGTAAACGACAACGTCTATTACCACGTGACCGCCAACTTGTTGGCGGAGGGGCACGGTTTCGCCGACCCGTTCGAGTACGCAATCTTCGGCGAACTCCAACCAACGGCTGGACACCCGCCCGGTTACACGCTCTACCTGTCCATCTGGTCGTTGCTCGGACTCGACAGCGTTTCTTGGCATCGCCTCGCCGGCGGCGTCGTATCTGCTTCTGCGGTCATACCCGTGGGGATGCTCCTGCGACGCCTGTTCAACCAACGCACAGCTGTCATCGGCATGGTCGCAGTGGCGCTGCACCCGCCCCTATGGATGAACGACGCGTTGATTCTCTCGGAGTCTATGTACATCCCGATCGCAGCATGGACTCTCTGGTTCGCCCACCGTGTCTTCGACGAGCCTTCCTGGCGGCGAATCATTGAACTCACCGTGGCGCTCTCCCTCGGAGCGCTGACCCGCAGCGAACCCTTCATGTTGTTCTTCCTGCTGCTGGCACCGATAATCCTGACGCACCGTTCCCTGGACTGGCGTAGCCGGATTGTCCGCACATCGGGCGCGGCACTGATCGCCTTGTTGCTGTTGGCACCGTGGGTCGGCCGCAATCTGGCCACCTTCGACGAACCTACCTTTCTCGCAATCGGCCCCGGCTATGTACTCGAACTCGGCAACTGCGACGAGACCTACTCCGGGCGGCTGCTCGGATATTGGAGCGGCGACTGTGATGCGACGGACTCTCGCGGTGCGCTGAGTTTCTGGAGCGCCGAGGACCGTCAGTCAACATGGCCCGACGGCGACGAATCGGTCATCGGCGCGGCCAAACTCGACAAGGCCCTCGGATACATCGGAGATCACCTCAGCGAACAACCGAAGGTGATCGCCGCTCGGGTCGGGAGGGTGCTCGGGCTGTTCAGGCCCCTGCAAACCGCTGATTTTGATGTGTTCTTCGAGCGACGGATATCTTCACACGTCCACATCGGCCTGCTGAGCCACTATGTGGTGATGATTGCTTCGATCTACGGTGCGGTGGTGATGAGCCGCCGGACATCTCTGCTGCCGGTGGCCGCGGTTGCCGGCACATCGGTCCTCACCGCGGCGATCACGTTCGGGATCACCCGCTACCGACTCGGTGCCGATCTGGTGTTCGCAGTGTTGGCCGCGGTGGCGCTGGGGGCGCTGCTGGATCGTTCCAAACCGCCCTCGGCATCTTCGACGAGACATCTGGAATCAGCTGACAGGCAGGCGGAGCCGGAGGGCGTGTCAGCATGATCTCGCGGGTTCGTGAGGTCGTTGGTGGGCGCGGCGTCCCGGTCATTGTCGGTGTTGGACTGGCCGGCTGGTTCCTGCGGATCGCCGCGGTGCGCTGGTACCGCCCCACCTGCACCATCCGCGCAGCGGACTGCTACACCCTCGCCGGTGACGCCTACTACCACCATCACCAAGCCGACCTGATCAGCAAGGGCCACTGGTTCATCAACCCGCACGAGTACATAGCCAACGGCCACATCCTCGATTCGGCCGGTGACCCACCCTTGTATGCCCTCTACCTGGCGTTCTGGTCGCGTCTCGGGCTCGACGAGGTGAACGACCATCGCATGGTGTCCACTCTGGCGGGATTCGCGCTGATCGTTTCGTTGGGTCTTTTGGTAAGACGGCTGGCCGGAGATCTTGCGGGAATCATCGCCGCAGTACTCGCAGCTGTGCACCCGCTCATGTGGATCAACGACATGATGCTGTTGTCCGAGGGTCTGTACCAACCGGTGATCGTGGCAGTGCTCTGGGCCGGGTATGCGTGGATCGAGAAGCCGACCGCGAAACGGGTCGTCGTGCTCGGCGCGGTCATCGCTGTCGCAACCCTGACACGGGCCGAGGCCCTGGCCCTGTTCGGGTTCATGGTCATTCCGCTGGTCTGGTGGCTCGGCGGGGTCGGTCGGCGGGAGAAGCTGCGGCAGATCGTGTTGTGCGGACTGGCCGGGTTGATCGTCCTGTCGCCCTGGTTGATCTACAACAACCTTCGTTTCGAGGATCCAGTGACGATGAGTGCCGTGCCTGGCACGGTGATGATGGCCGGTTCCTGCGATGAGGCATGGAGCGGAGAGGCCATGGGGTTCTGGGCGGTCTGCTTCGATTCCCGCGAGCTCTGGGACGAACTGGAAGCGGAACTGCCGGGTTCGACTCTGCGTGGCGAGTCCCGGGTCGTCTACGACGAGTCCGTCCTCGATTCATTCAATCGGAAGTACGCCTTGGAGTACACGGCCGACAACTGGGAGCGGTTCGGTGTTGTGGCCGTGGCGCGCATGGGTCGGTCACTCGAGCTGTTCAAACCTGGCCACTCTCTGCGCCTGAACTATCAGGTCGAGGGGCGTTGGGAGGAACCGTCGACCTTCGGTCTCGGCTTCTACTATGCACTCCTTCCGTTGACGATCATCGGCGCGGCGGTGTTCTGGCGCCGAGGCATCCGGCTCACGCCGATGCTGGCGATGTGGCCGACGATCATGTTGGCTTCGGCGATCACCTTCGGACTGACCCGCTACCGAGTCCCGATAGACATCGCCATGATGGCCCTCAGCGCTGTCGCCGTCTCCTGGCTGGTCGAGCAGTTTGTTCGATCCGATTCGCCTCGGACGCCTTCAGGCACGCCCGCGGAGGACTCGGCCGAAGTAGGTTGAGGGCACCTGTCGTGAGCAACATCGCTTTTACGCTCGATCTCGAGGATCATCGGCCGAACGAGTCGGTTGAGCCCCGTTTCGGCGCGGTCACCGACGAGTTGTTGCAGGACCTCGATGAATGGGGTGTTACCGGAACGGTCTTTGTTGTCGGAGAGTTGGCGCGCGAAGACCCCGACCTGGTGGCTCGGGTTGCGGCCCGGGGCCACGAGATCGGCTTGCACGGAGCGAATCACACACCGTTGCCCGAGGTCGGACCCGACGCCTTCCGCAGGGTCACCGCTGAGGCCTGCGATCGGGTCGCCCAGCTTGTGCAGGCCGAGATCAAGGGGTTTCGGGCGCCGATCTTCTCGCTTGTACCCGAGTCGGCCTGGGCGCCTGAGATACTCGGCGAGCTCGGATTCAAGTACTCCTCCAGCGTGCTACCGGCCCGCAACCCGCTGTTCGGGTGGCCCCAAGCTCCCCGAACTCCATTTCGCTGGCCTTCAGGGCTCATTGAGATTCCATCGCCTGTCTTCGGGTTCGGGCCGCTCACGCTCCCGCTTCTGGGCGGGACATACCTGCGCGTGGCGCCCGGACCGATAGTCGGCTGGGCGAAGAGGAGAGCCCCCGATCACGCCTGGCTGTATGCCCATCCCTACGACTTCGACCCCGACGAACCGCGCTGGGTCGTCCCCGAGGTCGGGCGTGTCGGTAGCAGAGTGTTGTGGTGGGGCCGGCGCAGGATGAAGGCCCGGGTCGAACAACTTGTGGCGGGCAGTCGACGCACCCTGGCCGAGGTAGCCGCCTCCATGACTGCACCACCGGTGTTCTCGCCTGATTCGGGCAGCGAACTCGAAACGGAGTCGGGCCGATGAACTCCGAGACTCCCGAATACAGCCAGGACGACTTGGCACACAAGTTGCCCGATGCAGAGATCGTTGATCGCATCGAATGGCTCACCGATCAGTGCGCCGGGAAGCGGGTCATCCATGTCGGGTTCGCAGACGCCGGATTCCGCCGCGAACAGGGCCGCGCCGGGAGCTGGCTTCACGGTCGCCTCCATGACGTCGCCGCTGAACTCGTGGGCGTCGACAGCGATCGCGCCGGTGTCACCGCCGCCGCCGAGGACGGCTTCGAGGCCCACCTGGTGGACTGCACAGACGCCGGAGCCGTAGCCGCCCTCGCGTTGGAGCCCGCCGACATCGTGTTGGCCGGCGAGGTGATCGAACACATCTCCGCCCCGGGTCCGCTTCTCGACGCTCTGCATCACCTCTGCAAACCGGACGGCACACTGATCATCACGACACCCAACGCCTACGGCCTGATCAACGTGGCCGCGTCGATCTTCCGAGGGGTCGAGATCAACCATCCCGACCATGTGGTGATGTTCACTTGGCGCACCCTGACTGAGCTGTTGCGTAGATCAGGATGGGAACACGACCAGACCGTGACCTATGTGCCTGCGGTACGCGAGCGCGGCGACCGGAGTCGATTCGAGGCCGCCGCGGTTCGTATGGTCGTCGGTCTCGAACGGGTGCTCGGCAAGCTGAACCGCCCCTTCTCCGCCGATGGCCTCATCGTCATCGCCAAGCCTTCCCGCGCGCGGCGCTCACCCGAACACCGATGAGCGACTCTCAGGGCGTGGAACGGGGCCCGACCGCTTCGACTTCGACACGCAACAGAGCCAATTCCTCGGCCAGGTCCTGGGTTCGCGCCTCGACGCGGGACATCTCGTAGGACAGATGCACCGTCGTGGCGAACAGGAACGCTGTGGCAGCGAAGAGCACCGTGGCGGGCTCGTATTCGATCCCAATGAAATCCGAGATCGGGACGAGAATGTCGGGCACCGCTGCCAGCGGAAGCAGCGCCACGCCGACAAACGACCAGAGCAGCGCATACTTGCTCTTGAGCACCTGGCGGCGAACCAAGCGGAAGATGAACAGGACCGTCAAGAAGATGACGGTGGCGACGACGATGTGGGCCGAGGTTGACATGTCCCAAGGCTACTCAACCAGTGGATCGCAGTCGCCGCGCACACCACCACTGCGATCTCGGCGGGAGCCCGGAAGCGCGGTATCCCGTAGAACAATGCGCCGACCAGCGACACATGGGCTGCCAAGATCGCGAAAGGCCAGCGGGTGAGTCGATCGCGGCCGAGGCGCCACCAGCCGATCAACGCCAGGGGCACGGCTACCCAGAACCCGACGAAAGCAAGGTTCGAGGCCCAGATCTCGCGCCCCTCCCCAGTGTTGAAATCAGACATCTGCAAGGGTCGAAAAACCGACCACAACCGGCCTAGTCGCGCTGCCATGACCCGAGGCAGAGCATCGAGATTGTCGCCAATGTAGGTAAACGCCTCCGCCCGCCAGATCTGGGACTGCTCGCTGGCATCGGCCCCTTGAAGTTCAGGTATGCCTGGAGCCAGCGTGTCGGCATACTCCAACGACCAAAAGCCGATCGCGCCGCCCGAATATGTCTGCGGCGAGTTTGCGCCGATCAAAGTCACGCCGTCGTTGGTCGACATCAGCACCGGTTCATTGAAGCGCAGGAGGTTGGGGACCACCCAGGGGGCGATCACCAGAGCGGTTACGGCGCCGCTCAGCACAACCGCCTTGGCACGTTCGCGCCAGCGTGAATGACCCAGAACCATCAGGGGCGCAACCAGCAGCGGCACCAGCAACAACGACTCGGACCGAGCCAACGCGGCAAACCCGATCCAAGCACCCAGTTCCAATGCCAGACGACCCGAGGGAACCTGTCGGTAACGCAGAGCAGCCCAGACAGCGCCAGCGATGCAGAACACTGTCAGCGATTCGGCCATGACCAGCCCGTCATTGATCCACAATGCCGGATAGACGGCGGCGATACCGGCCGCGGTGAGTCCCACAGCACGTCCTGCCAACTGCCGGGCGAGCAACCCGATCATCACGATCACACCCGCACCGACGAGACACATGATGAAACGCTGTTCGAAAATGTGTTCACCCTGTCCACCGGGCAGCCACGAAGCGGGGGCGGCAACAATTGCCGTCAGCGGTGGATGGTCCGCCGCATGGCTGGCTTGAACACCATCAGCCACACCCGACAGCCCGTGCCACGGAGTGACAAATCCCCTGCCCGCGGCCAGCGCGTCGGCAGCAAGGGAGTAATAGAACTGGTCACCCGGGAAAATGTCGAGTGTCTGGAGTGTATGGTCGCGCTTCACCACGATCACGTAGACGACTCGCAACGCCAGCCCAACCGCCGCGACCACCGCCAACTGCAACCGGAACGTCGCCGTCCGCCAAGTTGCCGCAAGCCGCTCAACGGCCGACTCGAACGACGTGGGCCCGTGCGGCTCCCGTCGAACCAACCCCTGCATGCGCAGACCCAGGCGTTCGACCAGATAGTAACTCGCCACCGCCACCACGAACATCGGCATGAATGCCACGATGCAGAGGCGCCAATAGTCGGTCTCGAACAGCTTCACCTCGCCGAAAATGTCGGTCATCGGACCCCACGGGTGAACGATGAAGACCATGTGCCAGAGGTAAAACGAATACGAGATCCTCCCCAGCCAGTCCATCGGCCGGCTGGCCACGAACAGGCGCACGTACGACCGGCGGTCGGTACCGAACACGAGCGGGAACAACAACGCGAACCCGATCGCCCCGTACACGAACTGGCGCCCAATCTCCCGTGGCCATGAGGAAACGTCGAGCCCAAGGGCCAAACCCATCCGCTGGGACACGACATAGAAGAGCAGCGCCGCACCGATCCACCACCAACCGGCCGGCGCCGCCAACCGCTCAAGTCGGACCCCTTGAACCGAACCGTGCTCGAACCCCACTCGTGCAACGGCAAGCGCCATGCCTATCGCGAAATAGTCGAACATTCCGGGAAGCCAGAGCAGTGCGTCGACGCTCCACAGGCTGTCCAGATTGAGCATGCAGATCCGATAGAAGACCGACAGCAGATAACACCCGGCAACAAACACAAACAGCGCATTCCGTCGCCGCGGGCGCCCGCGGTCAGCCAACCAGGGGATCAGGAACCGGGCGAACAGAGGCAGAGCCAGATAGAAGCTGGCTTCAGTGGCCAAGCTCCAAGCCTGCGGAATCGGTCCGACCACATGGTCGGTCCAGTAGATGTGGGACAGCAGCGAGGTGGTGATCCCGTCGGCGAGACCCAGATCCTCGCTGGTGAACAGGACAATCAACAGCAGGGCCACCCAGAACGCCGGGTAGATCCGCATGAACCTGCGCCACAGGTATTCCGCGGTTGGACGCAGGGGACGTTCGTCTATGACCGCCGCCGCGATCGGCCTGAACAACAAGAACCCGGAAAGCACGAAGAAGATCGGCACACCGATGTCGAGACGGCCGATGTAGCGGCCGATCGCCCCGTCGTAGGTACGGCCCGAGTGGAACCCGACATGGTGGAAGAAGACGGCGAAGGCTGCAATGGCGCGGAGACCGTCAAGCCCCACCAGCCGACCGACACCGAACGCCGAACCAGTTGAGCCTGTGCTGGCGGGCTCAGATGATTCAGCGGGCATCAGACAGCAATCCTAGGCTCGCGCCCGCTCGGCCTCGTTATCCTCCGAAGGCTGCGAGCCACTGTTGGCGGGTCTTGGGGCGGAACACCATGTTGCGCTCACGAGTGACGCCCATGGTCGCCGACGACTCCAATGAATAACGGTGACCGGGATACAGCACAGCATCGTCGGGTACCTTGGCCAGCTTCTGGGTCAGGCTCTCATACATCTGCGCAGGGTCTGACCCGGGGAGGTCCATGCGTCCACAGCCGTCGAGGAAGAGCGTGTCGCCTGCTACCAACCGGCCGTCGACCAGGAAACACTGGCTGCCCGGGGTATGGCCAGGTGTGCAGATCAGTTCGACGTCGACCGCTCCGACCGGCACGATGTCGCCGCTCTGATGCTGCACGAGAGCGTCGTCGGTCAGACCCGTGACCGTGCGTACGAACTCAGCTTCCGGCGCTTGGACGTGTATGGGCACGTCCACCTGCTCCAACAGTTCGGCAACACCCTCTAGTTGCATGCCCATCATTGCTCCGCCAACATGGTCGGGGTGGTAGTGCGTCGCTAGTACACCGGTGCAGCGCATGTCGTCCGCGGCAAGCACCCCGAGCAGACCCTCGACATCGTATGCCGGGTCGACCAGCACCGCTTCACCACTCTGACGGTCACCGATCGCGTACACGAAGTTGACCATCTGCGCGGCGATGGGATCGTTGGTGGCAAAGTCGCGACCCGACAGCAGTTGACGAAAGTAAAACCGCTCGGTGCTTTCTCCGGGCCTGGCCGGAGCCGCAGAAGTCATGCGGTGACTCTACCGAGGCTCCGCCGGGGGCCGTAAATCATCGGACGAGGGTTCGCCAGAAGGCGCGGTAGCTGGGATAGGTGATGGCCTCGGTGATGTAGCCGTCCTCGACCAGAGCCCGGTGGTACTTCGGGAGGTTGGCCATGGGGATACCCGAATCGACATGGTGAGCTAGGTGAAATCCGACCGAGTGCGGCAGGAACAAGTAGCGGGCCAGGAAACCCTGGTGAATGTTGTTGCTGGTCCGTCGGCGGTCCGGGGACCTAGTCATGCCGCCGTGCTCCGCCAGAGCTCGAAGGCGGTTCGCCACCCGCCAGAAGGTCATCCACGGAAGCCACCACAACAACACGTAGAGCCACGGATGACCGAAAGCTGCAAAGACCGCGAACACCAACAGCTGGCCTACAAACAACCGCGCCGCTCGAACCCTCCGGCCAGCAACGAACAGACCGACGAACACCGGCTTCAGGAGTTTGTAACCAGACACCCCGAAGGCGTCCCGCAAGAGTTTGCGCCGCATCGAGTCGGCCGGGATCGGATAGCGGGCATACAGCGTGAAATCCGGCTCGCGTTCGCCGAACTCGTCACGGTGGTGCTGGGTATGCACGATGCGATACGCCGGTCCACCGTCGCCGAAGGCAAGCAGACCAAGGAGCTTTTCGCCCACCCAGTCGTTGGCCGTGCGGTTGCTGAACAGCAGTCGATGGGCCGATTCGTGGTGCAGCGTCAACGCCCGCTGGTACCACACACCCATCGCGCAGAATGCCAGCACCCAAGTCAGCGGATGGCTGATAGTCACCGCGCCCCAGACCACCAGCAAGGGGTACACCAGAACCACCAGGACATGAACGACGTTGGCGAAGTTGGGAATGCGACGGAGTTCGGCGCGGAACTCCGGGCGGGGGCGACCGTCGGGCCTCAAACGATCCGATCCCACAAACGGTGGAAGGTCAGCTTCGCTGGGCGCCAGCCCGCCGGTCAGTTCGGCTACAAGCTGGTCGTGGGTGGTCGTGTCGACCATGGCTCGATACTACCTGCCACCCCCGTGCTGCGCTATGGGCCTCTGCCGCTCTGTCGACCCTAGAGGTCAGCAGTTCCGGTAGAGGGTGCGCGGGCCGAACGACGCGACCTCACAGAACGACGATTCGACCACCGCATCTGCTCGCAGGTCGCCGTCGATAACTGAACTGTTGGGTTCGGACCAGCCCTCGAACAGGTCCGTCAAGATTAGCCAGTCAGCCTGTTCGATGTCGTCGGCTAGACGGCCTCCTTCCCTGTTCGCCAGCCCAGGGTTCATCTGGATGTGGTACGAGGCGGGCTCGTAGTCGGGAAGCAGGTGGTAAAGGAACGTCTCGGAGTAGTTGGTGCGAGCCAGCGTCTCGGGGCCCACGAACACGCTGTCCCCCGGCTCCGCGAAGTTGTCGAGGGCCCACAGGATGCTCAGGAGGTCGGGGGCATCGTCCACATCCACGGTAAAGCCTCGGCCGGCAACCGTCAGTTCAACTCCCAACTCCGACTCGAAATACTGCTCGAACGTGACGCGACCCATGTAGTGCGGCGCAATCGTAACCAGACAGGCAAAAACCCAGACCGCCGCCAGTCCACTGACAGCACGCCATCTGAGGTGACGGGCCAGGGCGATCGCCACAGCGGGAAAGATCAGCACCCCCACGAACTTGATGTGATTGGGAGTCGGCCGCTGCAGCAGTTGGGGAACGGTTCCCGCCGCCAACAAGGAGAAGGCGAGCAGACGGCGGTCGCGTCGCGCCAGCCAGACCGTCAGGACCGCGGCCAACAGCGTCACCCAGAACAGTGCTGTGATCTGCGCTGGGCGACCCAACCCAGGCAGACTGTCGGGTCCACGGATGAAGTCGTCGAGCCTCGCGAAGAACTCGTCCGCGGTCTCCGAGTCAGGCGGAATCGGGAGCCGCCGCCCGGAACGGAGCCTGAACACCGGGTCGACGACCATTCCCTTGATCACTGCCACCGGTCCTGCCGTCGCGAGATGAACGATGTACCCGACCGCACCTCCACCCAGGCCCATGATGAACCGAAGTTTCTGTTCGCGGTCTGCCGACCAGACCAGCGGCCCGACACCCAACCCCAGCGCAAGTATGAAGTCGGCACGAAAGAGCAGGGCAACGCCCGCCAGCAACCCCGCTGCCAGCCATCGCCGTGAGCTATCCCCAGCATCGAGTGCCACTGCCAGGCTCGCGACACCAAAAGCCAGTGCCGCAACCCAGGAATACGCGATCAAACCGAAGGGGACGATCAACAACCAGGCCAAACCGGCCGCGGCGGTCGCTACACCCGTTCCCCAGCGCCTGGCAATCGCATAGATCGACCCGACCAATACGAACCGGTACAGCAACCCGACGATTCGCTCGACAGTGACCGACACGCCGAATACCGAGAATGCTGCAGCCAGGGTCCACAGATCGGCGGGACCGTAGAGGTGCTCGAAGTCTCCGTGGGGAGTCCAACCCCGAGTCACGAGTTCACCACCGATGAGCAGCGTTCCCTCCTCCATGGTGTTGGCCGGTTCTCGCAACATCACCCATAGCGGCAGCTGAATCAGAAAAACCAGAGGAACCAACGACAGATACATGCGTTGGCGGTGGATAAAACCGGCAACACGGCCCGCACCGCCAACCCAGGGTCGATTCTTCGGGACCAGATCAGCAGGTCCCAGATCATCCATGCAGACAACGGTAGCCGCAGGGGTCGATAGGTCTGACGCTCGTGTCGTCCTATCCTTTAGGACGTGAGCGAATCGCCATTAGACAAACCGATCGTGTGCTACCTCGGGCCGCGCGGCACCTTCACCGAACAGGCGCTCCACACCCAGCCCGATCTCGTGGAGATGAACCACCTTCGGTTCGGTTCGATTGTTGAAGTGCTGACGGCAGTGGAGACTGGGGGGATCGACTACGGCTTCGCTGCGATCGAAAACATGATCGAAGGATCGGTCAACGCCACGATCGACACACTCGCCTTCGATGCCGACCTGCTGATTCAGCGCGAAGTGGTGATCAACATAAACCTCAATCTGCTGGTGCAACCCGGGGTTCGCCTGGAGGACGTCAAGACTGTCCGTTCCTTCCCGGTGGCCTACGCGCAATGCCGTCAGTTCCTGCGCAACAAACTGTCGTGGGTGACTATCGAGGCAACTAACTCCACAGCCGACGCCGCTCGTGAACTCGCGCAGTCCAAACGGCAGGACACGGCCGCGATCGCTCCGCAACGAGCCGCCGACGTCTACGGACTCGAAACGCTGAAGGCGGACATAGAAGACCACCCCGACAATCAGACCCGCTTCGTGCTCGTCACCAGCGAGGGCATATGCGAACCTACCGGTCATGACAAAACTTCAATCGTGGTCTTCCAACGGGCTGATCAACCAGGCTCGCTGATCAGCATTCTGCAGGAGTTCGCTGCACGCCGCATCAACCTCACCAAGCTGGAGAGTCGGCCAACCCGAAGCGCGCTCGGCGACTACTGCTTCCTGATCGACTGCGAAGGCCACATTGCCAACGAAGTGGTCGGCGACGCTCTCCGAAGCCTCCACCGGCAGAGACACGTTGTGAAGTTCCTTGGTTCCTACCCGTCCGCCTACGGGACCGCACAGGAGCAGGAGAACAACCGTGTCAGCCCTGGAGAATCCGACCGTTGGCTCGCCGACCTGCGCTCGCAGATCCGGTCAGCGGACTGAGTCCGCAAGAACCAGAGTTGGATGGAACCGGCCTCTGACCTGCGGGCCGGCAGAGGGGGCGTAGGTTCCAACACGGGCGCTCGCCGTCATCTTGGGCTCGACGGGTTGCGGGGTCTGGCGGTGGCATGGGTGGTCGCGTTTCACCTGTGGCCCGATACGGTGCCTGGCGGTTGGCTCGGCGTCGGTCTGTTCTTCACGCTCTCGGGTTACCTGGTGGTCGGCCTGATCGACACCGAGGTGTCCGCCACCGGCGGGCTGCGGCTGGGCCGTTTCATGGCAAGACGGGTCCGACGGCTAATGCCGGCCGCGTTGCTGACCATCGTCTCGGCGTTGGCGTTGACCGCTGTTTCGGATGACCAGGCAATGCGAGAAGTCGGCTTTGACGCTTTGACGGCCGTGCTGAACGTATTCAACTGGCGCACTGCGTTGGACACTGCCGGTTACGCGGCCATCTTCGAAGCCCGGCCTGAACCGTTTGCACATTTCTGGTCTCTGGCGATTGAGGAACAGTTCTATCTGCTGTTCCCCGCGGCTGTCGCGTTGACCCGGCGCACCGCTGTTGTGGTGTGGGCGATGGCGACAGCAGGGGTGGTCGGGATAGTTCTGTGGTGGGGATCGGCCGATGCCTACGTGGCTACACCCGTGCGCGCGCTGGAGATAGCTGCGGGAGCAGGCCTCGCACTGGCCGCGGCGCGTTCGGACTCTGTTCGAAACCTCATAAGCCCTGACCCGAGCGATGATTCCCGGCTTGCTTCGAGAATTGCAAGCGGCGTGATCCTGGCTGCGGCCGTTGCCGTGACGGTTGTGGCGCTGGCCCGTCTGGGTCCGCAGGACAGTCTCGTCTTCAGGGGCGGCCCTCAATTGATGGCTCTGTGCTGGGTGGTCTTGGTGGTCGCGGCGATACGGGACGGTGTTGCATCACGAATAATGTCGACCGGCGTCCTGCGGTGGTTGGGCACACGTTCGTATGCCATCTATTTGTTCCACTGGCCTCTGATTGAGCTGACCGATTGGCACCCGCTCACGGTTGTCGCAGCCACCTTGGTCGCCGCGGAGGTGTCCTACCGACTGGTGGAGATGCCTGTGCGTTCGGGCAGCGGACGAGGGGCGATGCCGCTGTTGGCGGGCGCCGCTGTTGCGGTGACGCTGATCGCCGCCGCAACAGCCGTGCTCTCCACACCAGTCCGGGCCGTCGGCGAGCGTGCTACGGGTGCTGACGAACTGCCGGAGTGGGCTCTGGAGAGCGAAGAAGATCCGGTTGCCGACAGCGCGGCCGATACCTCGTCGTCCACTTCAGACCTTCAGCCACAAACGCCGTCAACAACAGAAGCAGCAAACGCAGACAACTCCGCGACAACCATCGCGACGCCGAGCGCCGCTTCGCCGGGAGCCGAGGTGTCGACCACTGCCGAGCCAGTTGCGGGCGACTCGTCACCGACAACCACCACGTCCACGCCCGCAACGGAGACTGCTGTGCCGATCATCACCGTGCTCGGTGACTCCTCAGGTCTGCACCTCGCCGACGGCCTGCGCAGATGGGCCGACGCCAACCGTTCCATGGCCGTCGTGGACCACACCCGTGTCGGCTGTTCACCGTTGATCAGCGAGGATCGTCCGTGGCGGGCGCGCCGTATAGATCCAAAGGCGGACGACCCGGTCAAATGGTGGATCCATGACGAACCCTGCCGCGATGATCTGATCGAGCCGGGGACGGATCTGGTGCTGGTAGTCGACCATGTCAACTCGCAGTACGAACACCGACGCCTCGACGGTTCATGGGCGTCGATGCTCGATGGGGACTTCGCCGCCGACATCGAAGACTCCTACCGACAGTTGTTGGCGAAAGCTAAGGCTGTCGACGCCAAAGTCGTGTTCGCGACTGCTCCGTACCTGCTCTCGTACTACGAGGTGGGAATCGACCACGACCCCCGCCGGGCCGAGGCCTACAACTTGCTCGTGCGTGCCCTGGTTGCCGAATTCCAGTCCGACACGGAAGGTGGCGGCGCGGCTCTGGTCGACACCGCAATCGAGTTGGACGCTTCGGGTCATCACGGCCGCTACGGCCGAACCGACGGCGTTCACCTCGACTTCGAACGTTCCGAGTTGTTCGCCGCCGAAGTGCTCGGCCCAGCGATTCTGGAACTGCTGGCCTCCGGCTGAGTCGGGCCCGGTCAGCTTAACTGCTATGCCCAACCGCCGTAGCCGGGCCGGGCAGACCAGCGGCGGCCCGCGAAACGCCATCGAGACACGGGCTGCGGGGGGTTGACGGCGCTCGGACGGGGCCACAAAAGCTCATAGGCCGCCAGAATGGCCGCCGCTTCCTCCTCAGACGGTGTCGGTGAGAACTCGATCATCGCAACGGTCCACTCCGAGAGCTCTAAAGGGGCACGTTGCCGTGCTTGCGCGCCGGCAACTCCTCGCGTTTCGATTCGAGCAACTGGAACCCCGCCACGATCTTCTGGCGGGTCTGCGACGGCTCGATCACGTCGTCCACATAGCCGCGCTCCGCGGCAACATAGGGATTCGCCAGACGGTCGGTGTAATCGTCGATCAGCTCGGTCCGGCGCGAATCGGCATTGGCTGCGTCTGCCAGTTCACGGCGGTAGAGAATCTCCACCGCACCCTGCGGGCCCATCACCGCGAGTTCGGCGGTCGGCCAGGCGAATGACAGGTCTGAACCCACCGATTTCGAGTCCATCACCACATAGGCACCGCCGTACGCCTTGCGGGTTATGACCTGAATGCGCGGCACCGTCGCCTCGCAGTAGGCGTACAGGAGTTTCGCCCCATGTCGAATGATGCCTCCGTATTCCTGGTCGACGCCGGGCAGGAAGCCGGGGACGTCCACGAAGGTCAGCAGCGGGATGTTGAAGGCGTCGCAGGTACGAACGAAGCGGGCGGCCTTCTCGGACGAGTCGATGTCGAGCACGCCCGCCAACATCATCGGCTGGTTGCCGACGACGCCGACAGCCCGCCCGTCCACACGGGCGAAACCGCAGGTGATACTGCGACCCCAACTGGCGTGGTACTCCATGAAGTCGCCGTCGTCGACGACAGAGGCAATGACCTGCTTCATGTCGTAGGGCACGTTGGGGCTGTCCGGCAGGATCTCGTCGAGTTCGGGACAGAGGCGTTCAGGATCGTCGCTGGACTCGACGCGGGGGGTCTGATCGAGATTGTTGGACGGTAGGAAGCTCAACAGGTCCTTGACTTCGTCGAGCACCTGCTCTTCAGAGTCGGCGACGAACGTGGCGACGCCCGACTTGCTGCTGTGACTGCCCGCTCCGCCGAGTTCCTCGAGCGACACCTCTTCACCGGTGACCGTCTTCACGACGTCGGGACCGGTGATGAACATGTGAGACTTCTCGCGCACCATGAAGATGAAGTCGGTCATGGCGGGGCTGTAGACCGCGCCTCCTGCGCAGGGGCCGAGGATCACCGAGATCTGCGGGATGACCCCCGAGGCTTGAACGTTGCGGAAAAAGATCCCGCCGTAGCCGTCGAGCGAAACGACACCCTCCTGGATACGGGCGCCGGCACCGTCGTTGAGACCGATCATCGGCGCTCCGGTGGCCAGCGCCAGATCCATCACCTTGTGGAGCTTCTCCGCGAAGACTTCACCGAGCGCACCCCCCATAACCGTGAAGTCCTGTGAGAACACGAACACCTTGCGCCCATCGACGGTTCCCCAACCGGTGATGACCCCGTCGGTGTAGGGGCGCTCCGCCAGTCCGGCTTCGTGCGCCCTGTGACGGGCCAGCATGTCGAGTTCGTTGAAAGAGCCCTCATCGAGCAGGTAGTCGATTCTCTCCCGGGCCAGCATCTTGCCTTTGTCGCGCTGGCGCGAGACGGAGCGCTCGGAGCCTGCACGCACCGCTTGATCCTTGCGTTCACGAAGATCGTCGAGTTTGGCGTTCATTGACTGATCAACCACAGCCGCAATCTATCTGCCCGAAACAGCCGCGCCCGAACCCGACCCGGTTCGTCGCGGCTGCAGAGTCTCAGAATCAGCTGTTCCGACCGGTCTGAGCGCTCAACTCGGCGGGCCGCTGATCACCGCGTCGAAGACGGTTGCGGGGTCTGTCACGGCAGGGAAGGAGCGCAGGAGCCAGGTTGCTCCCTGATCGGCGAACGACGGTGGTGTGCCGTCGAACTCGGTCCGCAGACAGACGTCGAAACCGTCGAGGGTGCCGCGCACTGCGACGACCTCGTCGAGTGCCCGACAGAAGCTGTCGTGGTTCACCTCGATCGGGAACATCCCCTCGTAGCGCCCCGCGCGGCGCACCGGTCTCATTGCGGTGCCCCTGGCCGCGCACCAGATAGGCGGGCGGGGCCACTGCGCGGTAGGCGGTTCCACCGACACGCCGTCCACGGTGAAATGCTCGCCGAAATGGATCACGAACTCTCCCTCCAACAGCCTGGCCACAATGCCGAGGCCCTCATCGAGACGCTGGCCGCGGATCCGCGGATCGATCACCTCATCGAAACGGGCCAGTTCGCCTCCTGTATCGGTGCCGGATCCGACGCCGAGCGTCAAACGGCCCTCGCTCAACAGATCGACCGTCAGCACCTCCCGCACCAGCTTGATTGGACGGCGGCGCGGCACCGGTGTGACCATCGGACCGAGGCGGAGCCGCCGCGTTGCTGTTGCCAGAGCCGCCAGAGCGATCCAGGTGTCGATGATCTCGTTGCTCTCGGGACGCAGCACATGGTCCCACACGTAGAGTCCGTCCCACCCTGACTCCTCCACCGCCCGACCGAGATCCATGAGGCGATGGGGGTCCGCGAACGGCCCGAACGGCGCCAAAAATATCCCGTGCTGCACGCCCCCAACAGTACGCTGCCGGGCCCGGCACCACCCGATTGACGAACCAAGCCCCGTGACCAACAACATGCACAGCGCAGTAGGGTTGCCCGATGCACAAGTTTCAACGAGTGTGCGTGTTCTGCGCTTCATCTCTGGGCACTGACCCCGCGATCACCGACGCAACGATCGAACTGGGCAAGCTTCTCGTTGAGCGCGACATCGAACTCGTCTACGGCGGCGGTGCGGTCGGGCTGATGGGTCTGATCGCCGACACGGTGATGTCTGGCGGCGGGCGTGTCACCGGCATCATTCCCACCGACCTCTTCGACGACGAGGTCGGCCACGAGAGTCTCACCGCACTCGAGAAGGTCGATTCAATGCATACCCGCAAGGCGCTCATGTATGAGATGTCGGATGCCTTCATCGCCCTTCCGGGCGGTTTTGGCACCCTCGATGAACTTGCCGAGACTCTCACCTGGAACCAGCTCGGCATCATGGCCAAGCCGGTCGGCGTGCTCAATGTCAACGGCTTCTGGACGCCTCTGCTCGACCAGTTCGACAAGATGGTCGACCGCACCATCCTCAAGCCGTCCAACCGCCAGACCCTGCTTGCAGAGCAGACCCCTGCCGCGCTGCTTGACGCGCTCGCCAACCACAGCAACCCCAGCGATCCCAAGTGGATCCGCGCCTAATGGTGTGTCTCCGGTTTCCCTGCTGGGGGATACAGCCCTTCGACCTGCGCAAACAGGCATTGCGCCCCGCAAGCAAATGTCCGACACACCACTAGCGCTCCGTCGCGGCACCGGCGACTGATCGACGGGTAATCTCCAACCACGTCTCACGAAGGTCATCGTAGACTCGTCCAGTACGCCGTTCCTTAGCGCGCTTCGGCATCAGTTCACGTTCGAGTTGCTCGTACGAGCTAAAGATTCTGTCCTGAGTTTGGTCCGTTGTCATAGTTCACTTACTCCCTGCAACCCTCGCGAAAATAGTTGGCGAAGAAGTGATGGTTCAGTGTCGGGTCAAAATAGTGCTTCCGGCGAATCCAGACTAGCCCATCACCCTTGGATATCACCGCGACGTCGATCGGCCCGCCAACCGTCTCCGCATCAAGGGTCACCCGCCGCTTGAACGAGGTGAGATTCACAAGCGTCTCTGCCATCGACCCAAGTTCGTCTATCGGTAGCGCAGAGACAGCATCAAGGATCGGTTCGATCTGGCTCAGCTTGATGTACTCCATCAGGGCTGAGCGATATTCGGCCAGTAGTTCTTCGCTGCCCGAGCGCAGTGAACTCAGTATGGCGTCACTTGTGCCTGGGATCACCTGCGCAAGCCGGTCAGGCAGCGAAGTCGTTAGCGCAAGAAGTGCCGAATCGACGACGTCCCGCAGTTGGGGGTCGATACCGGACATGAACAGATCCACCATCTCGCGCTGAGCGAAAGGCAGCACGGCTGCGCTGTTGTCGGCCGAAATGCGATGTTCGCCAAGAGTTCGACGGCGTAACAAACCACCCATCACGCCAAGAACCTGAACTTCGAACAGAGCGGGCACGAACTCTGACTCGCCAAAGCCTGCGACAACCAATCCGGTGCCTGACTTAGCCGACTCAAGCGGACGCACCATCCAAGCGATCGTCAGAGACCTCAGCAAACGGGTCGCCTCATCGTCCAACGGAAGTCGTTCAAAAACCTGTCGCTTCACAAGTTCCTCGGTCTCGCTAAACCTGTTGACAAGCTTCTCTCCGTAACCCTCCGGTAGGTTCTCCAAGGACCCTTCGTCGCCAATGTTGCGGAATTCTGACTGAAGCACTTCCGCAACCACCGCCGCGACATCGTCATCCGTGGCCTCGCCACGGACCTCAAACAGCGAGAGGAGGCGATCTTCAATCTGTCTCCGCAGATACACGTACAAATCAACGCAGTGAGCACCGAACTCGCTCCGTTCCTGGCTTGCCGAGAATAATGCCGGTGTATCCTCGATGTAGGCGATCAGCGCCTCCGCGTACTCGCGTACGGTTTCAAAGACCTCAGCGCCCAGCTGCTGCCTGAATGACTTGATGACAGTTTCCCAGGGTGTGCCGGTGAGCAGCACGTTCCCGTAGACCATGGCACCGACCGGGGCACGTTTCGATAAAGAAAACAGTTTGTTCCCGGTGTTGTAGATCTTCGGCTGGGCCGACAGTCCTATGGAGACAGCGCTGTCCGCAGCGAGCGCGATTCCATTCCGGTTCAGTATCGCTATCTCAGCAGTCAACTCATCCTCCCGCTTCGTGCGTTGGTTCAATTGGAGGAAGTCTCTGGGTGCCGAACAGATCGTTGGTCACCCAAGCTGGCGACCCTAGCCGGTGAGTGGCGCGAAAAGCGCGCCGGGGTTAGAGGACGCTGAAGGCGGCGCGCATCTCGGTGACGAACAGCTCCGGTTGTTCCCATGCGGCGAAATGGCCGCCGACTTCGAGTTCGTTCCAGTAGCCGATGTTTGCGTAGCGCTTGTCGGCCCAGCGCCTGCTTGCGCGGATGATCTCCTTGGGGAAGACGCTGCAGCCCGTGGGGACCTCAACGCCGTCATCGCCGAATTGGGCGAAGCTCTCCCAATACAGGCGGGCCGACGAGGCACCGGTGGCGGTGAACCAGTAGATCGAGATGTTGTCGAGCATCTGATCGAAGGACAGCGCGCTGGCGGGGTCGCCGTCGTTGTCGGTCCAAGCCCACATCTTCTCGGCGATCCAACCGCACTGACCGGCGGGGGAGTCAACGAGTCCGTATCCGAGACTCTGGGGTCGGGTCGACTGCTGTTTGGAATAGCCCGAATCCCAGCGGTCGTAATGGCCCAGAGACTCCAGCGCCGCCTGCTCCTGCGGGGTCGGGTCGGCCAGCGATTCCGGCGTCGGTCCCGCTACCGGCATGTTGGTGTGGATCGCCCGGACGTTGCCCAGATTCTGTGATCCGATCGTGGTCGTGACCGCACTGCCCCAGTCGCCTCCCTGGGCGACGTAGGACTCGTATCCGAGCCGGACCATCAAGGTGTTCCACGCGGTGGCGATCCACGGTACACCCATCCCGGGCCGCGACGGTTTGGTACTCCAGCCGTAGCCGGGAAGCGACGGGATGACCAGATGGAATGCGTCTGCGGCTGTGCCTCCGTGGTTGGTCGGATCGGTGAGCGGTTTGATGACGGCCATGAACTCTGCCACCGACCCCGGCCAGCCGTGCGTTAGGACCATCGGGGTGGCGTCGTCATGGGGCGAGCGGACATGAAGGAAATGGATGTCGAGTCCGTCGATCTCGGTCAGGCAGTTGTCATAGGAGTTGATCTCACTCTCGAAGCGTCGCCAGTCGTACTCGGTCGCCCAGTATTCGCACAGCGTCTGGGTGTAGGTGAGGGGAATGCCCTGTGACCAGTCATCAACCGTCTCCGCTTCAGGCCAGCGGGTGCGTGCCAGGCGGTCGCGCAGATCGTCGATTGCCGAGTCGGGTATGTCGATGGTGAAGGGCCTGATGTCGTCGCTCATCTCCGCATCGTGGCCGGTCCGGCCGCCGACAGCAAACCCGCGTAGGCTCAGAACTCATGGACCTGCCCGTGACGCCGCCGGTGAAACCGATGCTGGCCAAGGCGATCGACGGGATTCCCGACGTTGGTGACCTCGCCTTCGAACCCAAATGGGACGGTTTCCGCTGCATCGTCTTTCGTGACGGCGACGACCTGCATCTGGGTTCGCGCAACGAGAAGCCGCTGACCCGCTATTTCCCCGAGCTCCTCGAGCCTCTGCGTGAGTGTCTGCCTGCGCGCTGTGTTGTCGACGGGGAGATCATCGTGACCGTCGACGACCATCTCGGTTTCGACGCTCTCCAGCAGCGGATCCACCCGGCGGCGTCACGGGTGGAGCGACTCTCGCTGGAGACGCCTGCTGAGTTCGTGGCCTTCGACGTGCTCGCTGTGAACGACACGGCATTGACCGACGAGCCGTTCCGGGATCGCCGCCGGATCCTCGAGGCGATCTCGTCGGGTTTCGAACCGCCGATTCATCTGGTTCCCTCCACGCTTGACCGGAAGGTCGCTCAGGAGTGGTACCAGCGCTTCGAGGGCGCCGGGCTCGACGGACTGATCGCCAAGCCCCGCGACGGTACGTACCTGCCCAACAAGCGGGCGCAGTACAAGGTCAAACACACTCGCACCGCCGACGTGGTCGTCGCCGGATACCGGATGCACAAGGACGGCGAGGGTGTGGGTTCGCTGCTGGTCGGTCTTCACGACGAAGACCGGCGACTGCATCACATGGGCGTCGCCTCCAGTTTCAAGGCCAGCCTGCGCGCCGAACTCGTAGACACTCTGGCTCCCAACATCATCGAGGATTTCGCGGACCATCCCTGGTCTGAGTGGATGGATCCGCAAGCCCACCAGGGAGGCCTCATGCCGGGCGCCCCCTCCCGATGGAGCAGCGGCAAGCCCTCCCAGGACTGGACTCCGCTTGATTGTGAATTGGTGGCCGAGGTGAAATACGAGGCGGTTCTGAATGGCAGGTTTCGAGGGACGACGCGTTTCGTTCGCTGGCGGCCGGACCGTGACGCCGCATCGTGCGGCTACAGCCAGCTCGTCACGGCGGCGCCGATGGGTATCAGCGAAGTATTGAACGCCGATGGTTGATCACGCTTTGAACGCGGCGAACAACTGGTGGGTCCGCTCAGCGATCCGTTCGGCGCCGATGGCTGAACAACGCTCATCGAATCCAGCGCCCGGACCGACCCAGAGCAGTTCATCGACCGACGTGCTCACCGGAGCGTCGCGCTCGACCGTGGCGATTCGCCGGAACAGCAGCGCTTCCTCGAAGTACTCACTCAGCGTCAGCGCCAACTTTGCTCCACCACGGACATCGACGTTCCACTCCGCCACGTCGAACGGAATCCGGTCGATATGCCCGAACTTCGACAGGATCTTGGCCGCAGACTTCGCGCCCCACCCTGAAAGCCCCGGGAACCCGTCGGCGGAGTCTCCGACCACTCCGAGATAGTCGGGGATCGACTCTGGCGGCACACCGAACTTCTCGATCACGCCTTGGCGGTCGTAGGTGATGCCACGGCGACGATCGAGTTGCACGACTCGCCCGTCGGCCGTCACGCATTGGGCGAGGTCTTTGTCGGGCGTGCAGATGATGACCTGTTCGACCCTCGGGTCAGCGGTTGCCATTGCTGCACCGGCCGCCAGTCCGTCGTCGGCCTCATGGGTAATTTGTGGCCACACCGCAAACCCGGCCAGCTCCAGCAGCTCTTCCACCTCACCGAACTGAGCGAAGAGATCCGGTTCCACTCCGCTGCCATCCTTGTAGCCCACATAGAGATCGTTGCGAAACGACTCGATCACGTGGTCGGTGGCGATTCCGATGTGGGTGGCACCGTCTGCCACGAGGTCGAGCACAGTGTTGAGCACACCACGCTGCGCACCGAGACGGGTATCGCGGTTGGACGGGGCGTAGTGGAAGCGGAACAGCTCGTAGGTCCCGTCAACTAGATGGACGAACACCTGCTGAGCCTTCCATCGAGGTTACTCCTGCACTAACTCGATCAACGTGCCCAGAGAACCCTTGGGGTGGACGAAGGCCACCGTCGTACCCCTTGAACCGGGCCGCGGCGCCTTGTCTATGGGGGTGGCACCCGCGGCGACCATCTGGGCGAGCGCCTCGGCGCAGTCGTCGACTCGATAGCCGACATGGTGCAGCCCCTCGCCTCTCTTCTCTAGATACTTGGCAATCGGGGAGTCGGGCCGGGTCGCCGCGGTGAGCTGGATGTAGCTGTCGGCGACCTTGATCAACGCCTCTTCGACGCCGTCTGAGTCGACGATCTCTCGGTGATCGACCTCGGCTCCGAAAGCCTCGCGGTAGTAGGCGACTGCAGCGTCGAGGTCCTTGACAGCAATCGCGATGTGGTCGATTTCTGTGAGTTGCACGCGTTAGAGAGTACCGGCCTGCGCGGTGTCCGCTGCCGGTGAGGTCTCACCGTCGCCAATTATCTTGCGGCCCTCGAGGGCGCGGCCGAGCGTGAGCTCGTCGGCGTATTCGAGATCGCCGCCCACCGGCAGACCCATGGCGATCCGGGTGACCCGAACCCCCATCGGCTTGAGGTACTTCACAAGCAGGGCCGCGGTGGCTTCGCCTTCCAGGTTGGGGTTGGTCGCGACGATCACTTCGGAAATGTCTTCATCAGCGACCCGGCTCATCAACTCCTTGACCCGCAGCTGCTCCACGCCGACACCGTCGATCGGGCTGAACGCACCCCCCAATACGTGGTATCGGCCGCGAAACTCCTGCGTGCGCTCGATCGCAACGATGTCCTGGCTGTCTTCGACCACGCAGAGGAGCCCGTCCTGGCGACGCGGATTGCGACATATCGAGCATTCGTCGCCCGATTCAGAGAGGTTGAAGCAGCGCTCACAGAACGACACCCGATCCTTGGCCTCGATGATCGCCTGAGAGAGCAGCAGGGCATCTTCACGCGGCACTTTGAGCAGGTAGAACGCAACTCGCTGCGCCGATTTGGGGCCGATTCCCGGTAGCCGACCCAACTGGTCGATCAACTCCTGCACTGAATTGGAGTAGCTCACTGGTCCGCCCTGGATTCGGCGGGGGTGTCGATCTCGGCACCCGGGAAAGCCTCATTGAGAAGCTCGACCACCTGGTCCGTGTGCGACGACGCATCAATGAGTTCGTCGAGGTTCAGTCCGTCGGAGTCCACCGGGTCGGCCTGAGCCGCTTCGTCGAGGTCTGCTGCGCGGTGGCTCGGCTCGGGGTCGTCGATCCCGTCATCAGAAGGACTGGCAGGTGGATCGACCGGTGCAGCTTCGACGGGTGAACGGTCGGTGACGGCTGGGATTTCAGCGGAGTCGTTCTCGGGTGCCTCATCGGCGAGAGCAGGGACATCGGGAACCGAGTCCGGGCCGAACTCATCGACGAGTACGTGCCAAAGTCGCTGCAGTTCCTCGTTGGATCTCGTCGTTTCACTGGGACCGAGCACGCTCTTGGCCCTTGCGACCACCAGGTCGCGACCCAGCGACAAATGCTGACCGGCCAACGCGACCACTTCTCTCGCGGAGTTCGGTTGCAGTAACCGGATGTCCTGTTCGCCCGCCGGTTTGGCCAAGCCCGACGACTGCGGCGGAGGCGGCAGTTCAGGGGCTGTTTCGGGTGCTTGGACCTGTCGAGGTGCAGCGGTCTCGCGCTCAGCGTCCGACGCAGCGGTCGGCGCAGGCGTCGCCTCATCCGGAACAGCCTCAACCGTCTCCCGTTCAGCCACGGGCAAGGGCGCGGGCGCTGGGACTGCCGCGGCAGGAGCAGCTGCAGCACCGGAAGAAAGACGGGCTTCGAGCTGTTCGATGCGGTCGAGCAGCGAGTCGACCGACCCGTCATCGGCAGGTCGGCAGAGCCGCACCAGCGCCACTTCTAGGTGGACCCGCGGATCGGGAGCCTGACGCATCTCCACGAGCGCGGTCCCCAGAGTCTCCAGAGCCCGCGTGAGTTGCACCGCGGACATCTGTTCGGCGATCCCCGATGCGCGTTCCTGTTCGGCTGCGGTGATCCGCGGCGGTGGAGACCCCATGAGGGTCAAGAACGCGTCCCGCAACCCTGCGAGCAGCATCTCACCGATGGTCCGGGGATCACGGCCGCGACCCGTCGCCTCGCCCACCGCGGTGAGAGCTCCCGCGGTGCTCTTGGCAGCGAGCGCTTGCAGCAGTTGGTCGGTCGACTGATCGATCTCAACCACGCCACCTGCGGCCACTACTCGATCCAGCGCACTCAGTGTGTCACGGACCGATCCGCCGCCGACCGACACCACATAGTCGACCGCGTCGTCGTCCACGTCGAGCCCGGCGTCCTCGATGACCCAGCGGACATGGGCGGTCATCTCCTCGGCACCGAGCAGGCCGAGTTCAAACACCTGGCAACGGCTGCGAATCGTCTCGACAACCTTGTGCGGCTCGGTTGTGGCAAGCACCCAGACAACATGACTGGGCGGTTCCTCGAGAGTCTTCAACAGGGAGTTCTCTGCCCCCCTGGTCAACATGTGAACCTCGTCGAGGATGTAGACTTTCATTCTCCCCGGGTTGCCGAGGTTGACTTTGCCCAACAGGTCGCGCATGTCCTCGACTCCGTTGTTGCTCGCAGCGTCGAGTTCGTGCAGGTCGAAGGAACGACCCTGCTCAATGGCGACGCAACTTTCGCAGGTGCCGCACGGTTCAGAGTCCTCCCCGAGGTTCTCGCAGTTGAGCGCTTTGGCGAGCACCCGGGCTGAACTGGTCTTTCCGGTGCCTCGCGGGCCGTGGAACAGGTAGGCGTGGCCCACCTGGTCCGTCGCGACGGCATTCTGCAAGGCCGAGACAATATGGGCTTGGCCACGTATCTCCAAGAATTTCTGCGGTCGATAGCGGCGATAGAGGGACTGATAGGCCATGTGGGAATCAATCCTACTGTGCGCCCGTGACACGGCTGCCAGACCCTCGCCACTCAAAACGCAGGTTCCCGTTTCCGGGAGTGACGGCCAGGCTGTCTGCGGCACACAGGCGGCTCCGCTGAGAGCTGCTGCCTTCCGGCCCTGACCCGGTTCACGGACGCCTGTTGCACAGGACCCGACCGCCACACCCCGAAACGGGAACGGTCATTCCACGCTATCCTTTTGAGCCGATACCCGCACCACGGGTGTACCCGGAGGGTTGCCAGAGCGGCCGAATGGGCACGCTTGGAAAGCGTGTGAGGTGCAAGCCTCCGTGGGTTCAAATCCCACACCCTCCGCCATTGTGATGTCGCGAGACATCGGAACCTTGTGAACCCACGGGTTGAGGTATTTCAGGGTGGGCTCTTGGGGTTGGTAGTCGCGGGTTGGGTCTAGGGTGAGGTGATTCAACTTGGGTTTTGCGCAGGGTGAATCACTCGGGCCGTGTTGGTTGTTGCGGCCTAGAGGTAGGCGTCGAGGGCGTCTCGGATGACTTGGCTCACGGTGGTCTCGTCGGAAGCTGCCCGCTGCTTGATTCGGCTCTTGTAGCTGTGGGGAGCGCGGAATGTGTACACCTCGGCCCGTGTCTCTCCGATTCTCGGTGAGCGGCGGCGCGTCCGCTTGACCTTGGCGAGTTCGTCGGGTGTGAACTCGCGCCCCTCGAAGTCTGTGGCGATGGCCTCTACCTCGTCGCTAGTCACGGTCCTGTCGGTCTTAGTCTCGTTGCTCATGTTCACTCCCCGGTGAGGTAGGTGCGTAAGACCGGGCGTGTTGCCATGCATGCCGGATGTCCTCGTCGGTCAACCCGCGCCGGTAGGCCGACTCGAATATCTGCACCGCTTAAGCGTAACACGTTTAAGGGTGGCTTGAGCTGTTCGCCGAGTTGGTGGACAGCGACACGTGCCCGCGAGATTCAAGCTGCGACGATGCGAAGCGGTGTGTGCAGGGCGATCTGAGCAAAGTCCCGGTCGCGATGCAGGACGGGGACATCAAGTCGAATGGCTACCGCTGCGATCAGAGCATCGACTTGGGAACGAACGGTGACACCCCGCCATCTGAGTTCCCGGTAGATCGCCGCGGCATCGAGCCAGTCCAACTTGGGGAACATGGATTCGAGTTGCTGCGACTCCAACAACCTCTGCGTGCGCACGACCGTGTCACGGCTTGCGCCAGCCATCACTTCCAGGAGGATCGGATCGATCACGACCACCTCCCTCTCGGAGATGGCCTGCCGCAGGCGCACGGCTTCGGGGGATCCCGTGCCCCTCAGGAAGTCGACCCAAGCGGACGTGTCAGCTATCAGCACCGCTGACCCAATCACCGATCCTGTCAGCTCGCATCTCCTCGAGGTCTCCGTCCCAACCAAGACCCTCCATGTCGAGCTGCTCGTCGAGGCTCAGAGGTCCGCCGCCGACAAGGCGCTCCAGAGCGAGGTGGACCGCTTGTCGCTTGGTGCGCAATCTGAACGTCTTCATGGCTCGCTCAACGAGTTCGTCGTCGATGTCAATGTTCGTCCGAGTCATGGAAAAATCGTACACCACTATGTGTATAGACGCACAAACATCGCCTCCCAGTGACCGCCTACTCGATCGAAGCACCGTTGCGCAGGCGCGGGATCACGTGGTCGGCGATGTTACGGATCGTCTCCAGCTGTGCCTGCTGGGGGACCGTACCCATCTGGCACAAGAACATGATCTCGTCAGCTCCGGCCTCGACCAGTCGTTTCACGTAGCTGAGACAGTCCTCGGCCGTGCCATAGCCGTGGTTGGGGTTGCGCAGGGCCATGGCCGGGTCTGACAGGTCGACTCGGACCGACTCAGAACCGATCGACGCCTCAACCACCGCGGAACCGTCGGTCACCGTGTCGCCCGCTTCAGCCCACGACATCGGGTCGGGCAGCGGCGTCGCACCGTTGCTACCCCAATGACCGATCGACTCCATGAAGAACCTCTGGCCCCTGATCCCCAACCGGCGGGCCTCTGCCCCATCCTCAAGCACGATGGCCGGACACAGAGCCGACAGGTGCTCCATGGGCCTGCTGCCCACCTGCTCGGCCGGGTCCCGCCCGGCGAAGGCCTGGCGGTACACCCGGTTCTTCTCCGCCACCTGCTCGGGGCCACCGAAACCGAGGACCAACGCGCCGATGCCGCGACGGCCGGCGTCGTTGAGCGTGTCGGTGTGGGTGCAGGCCTGATACAGCCGCGGATGCGGGACCTGCAACGGCTTCGGATGGATCTCCCGGGGTGGCACATCGATGAACTCCCCGCGGTGCTCCACGATGTCCTCGGTCCAGAAGCGGGGAACGAGACGCATCGCCTCATCGATCATGGGTGGGAGGTCGGCCTTGCGGTAGCCGAACGTGCCCGCCTCCTGCTCGGTGCCGCCCTTGCCAAACCCGACATGGAGCCGACCTCCCGACAAGATGTCGAGGGTGGCGCAACGCTCGGCCACCTTCACCGGATGGTTCATCTTGGGGGGCAGACAAATCACACCGTGACCGATTCCGATGCGCTTGGTTGCACCGGCCACATAGGCCAGGAAAGTCTCGGGCGCCGACATGTGCGCGTACATCGTCAGCGCCGTGTGCTCGACCGCCCATATGACATCGAACCCGCACTCCTCAGCCAACAAGACCTGCTCCACCGTCTCCTCGAACACCCGCTGGTCGCCCGCCCGCGTGGGGTCGGCAGTCTGAGCTTCATAAATGAGCGAGAACTTCATGTGCTGCATTATTGTGGCCACCGGTCGAGAGCACCGAACCACGGATTCGCAACGCCTCGATGTCACACCGGGCGGGGTAGGTTCGGGGGCGTGTGTGGGCGCTTTGTTTCCAATACTCCGCCGGACGAACTGGCGCAATTCTTGAGGGCGCAGGCGCCGGACCCGGGCGCAGCTCTGGATCCCAGTTACAACATCGCTCCGACGCAGTTGGTGCATGCTGCACGCGAGACCGGTGGTGTGCGCCGGCTCGACTCGCTGCGCTGGGGGTTGGTGCCGTTCTGGGCCAAGGACCCCCGGATCGGTGCTCGGATGATCAACGCCCGCGCCGAGACTGCCGCCACCAAGAACGCTTTCCGCTCCTCGCTCACCAAACGGCGCTGCATCATCCCGGCCGACGGATTCTACGAGTGGCAGCGCCTTGAAGGCTCCAAGCACAAGCAGCCCATGTTCATCAGCCACCCCGACGCGGAGCCTTTCGCCTTCGCCGGGCTGTGGGCGGTGTGGCGCGACCGAGACAACCTCGATGCCGACGGAGAGCCCCTCCAACTGCACTCGTGCACGATCCTCACCTGCGCCGCAAACACAACCATGGCAGAGATCCACGACCGCATGCCCGTGCTGTTGCCGAAAGAAACCTGGGACTTCTGGCTTGACCCCGCCAACACCGACACCGAAGCAGTGACCGAACTGCTGGTTCCGGGCCCGGCCGAGGTGATCCGGATACACCCCGTGTCGACCGACGTCAACAACGTCCGCAACAACGGACCCCACCTGATTGAACGGCTGCAGACACAGTGAAGTCTGAGTCGAACGCTGATCTGGCAGGTAACGGCCCGCGCTAGCGTGAACTGATGCGATCACGGAAGTGGCAGGCCACAGGCGTCGTTATCGCAACGGTCCTGGTGCTGGACCAACTCTCCAAAGAATGGGCCATCGATCGGCTCAGCCGGGGGCGCACCATCGATGTCCTCCCGACGCTCGAGTTCGACCTCACCTACAACAGTGGTTTCTCCTTCGGCGCGGGCGCCGATTACGGCCCGCTGGTGGGCGCGCTGGTCATTGTCCTGTGTGGATTCATCGGCTGGCGGATCTGGATCGAGAGGCTGCCCACCCGTGCCGCAATCCTCGCCGCGATCCTGGGAGGGGCGCTCGGCAACCTCATCGACCGGGTCGTGCGGGCCGACGACGGTTTCCTCTCGGGCAGCGTCGTCGACTTCATAGATGTCACCTGGTACGCGGTGTTCAACGTGGCCGACATGTTCGTTGTGTGCGGCTGTATCGTGCTTGTGCTCTACGAATTACGGCATCGCGCCGATGCCGCAGAACCGTCATCGGGCGAAGATCCATCTTGACAGTCCACACCCCCACCGAAACCGAACAACCAGCCACCCAGAAGGCGATTCTCAAGCATCGGCGGGGCAGCCGCTGGATGCACTGGATCAACTTTCCGTTGATCGTCATCATGGTCTGGAGCGGCCTGCGCATCTACTGGGCGGAAGACGTCTACGCCTTCGGGTTCCTCGACTGGGAATGGTTCAAGTTCTTCCCGGAGAGCTTCTACGAGACCCTCCAACTCAACAGAAAACTCGCCCGAGGTCTAGCGTTCCACTTCAACTTTGCGTGGCTGTTCACCATCAACGGGCTCGCTTTCGTCATCTACACCTGGCGCACCGGCGAGTGGCGTGAACTCGCACCCGACAGGCGCTCGCTGCGCGGATCGCTCGACGTTCTGCTTCACGACCTGCGCATACGCAAGGAGGAACCACCCAAGCGGGGCCGCTACAACGAAGCCCAGCGCCTCACCTATTCGCTGGTGATCGGGCTCGGCGCGCTGGCAGTTCTCAGCGGTTTCGCGATCTTCAAACCAACCCAGGTGTTCCCGCTGACCTGGATCCTCGGCGGCTACACGTCGGCCCGAGTCATCCACTTCGTGGTGACCATCGCCTTCGTACTGTTCTTTGTGGTCCACATCCTGCAGGTGGCACGAGCCGGATGGCGCAACTTCACCAGCATGGTCACCGGCTACGAGTTGGTCGATATCGAACCCGAGGAGCCTGAGGAGTCCGAAGAGTTGGTGCCTTCAACACCGCAGGACCAGCAACAGGAGACAGCTGATGCCTGAAAAACCAGAGATCTCAGTTGAGGCCTACCGGAAGAGGTCGCGCCGCTCGCTGCTGACCGGAGGCGCTGCCGCGGTGGCCGGTCTGTTCGGTTGGCGTTGGATTCAGAACCAGCCCGAGACCCACAACATCCCCAACGTGCTGCGCAAAGGGCACGAATTCAACGAGTCCCTGTGGAAGAGCCTGTTCCGGCACGACCACCAGGCACGCACCTTCGACCGTGACGCCGCATCGATCCTGAGGGTCAACGGACGCATCGGTGTGCGATCCGAGATCGACCTCGACGGTTGGCAGATGACCGTCAAGGGACCCGACGGCACCGAGTTGGGACGCCACGTTCTCGACGACATCAAACGCCTCCCCTACCACGAGATGACCATCGAACATAAGTGCATCGAGGGCTGGGCTCAGATCACCAACTGGGGCGGCGCACGGTTCAGCGACTTCATGCGGCTCTACGCGGACCAACTCCCCGACGACATCAGCCATGTGTACGTGCAGACACCCGACGATCAGTACCACCTGCGCAACGGTCGCAGGACCCGCGACCACTACTACGTGAGCGTCGACATCGAGACCATGCTCCACAACCAGACGCTGCTCGCCTACAACAACCTCGGAGAACCGATCGACGAGCTCCACGGAGCGCCGCTAAGACTGGCCACCCCGCTCAAGTACGGCATCAAGCAGCTCAAGCGGATAGGTGAGATCCAGTTCCTGACCGAAGCCGGCGGTGACTACTGGGGCGAGCGCGGCTACGACTGGTACGCCGGACTCTGAGCCCGTGGAGACCACGGACTACCCGACCGACGAAGCCCTGATGGGGATCGCCATCGAAGAGGCTCGCAAAGCAATCAACCACGGAGACGTTCCGGTTGGGGCACTGGTGGTCGTCGAACGCCGGATCATCGCCCGCCGACACAACGAAAGAGAAGCGACGAACGACCCGACGGCCCATGCAGAGTTGCTGGCCGTGCAGGACACGGCGCGCGCCCTCGACTCCTGGCGGCTCGACGGTGCCACCGTCGTCTGCACCCTCGAGCCGTGCCCAATGTGCGCCGGTGCACTGCAGCAGGCCAGAGTCGCCCGGGTCGTCTACGGCGCTGCGGACCTCAAGGCGGGTGCCTGCGGTTCCCTTTACAACCTCGGTGCCGACCCCCGTCTCAATCACGAGTTCGAGATACGCCACGGAGTCCGGGCCGAAGAGTGCGCGGCCCTGCTCAGCGACTTCTTCGCCGACCGCCGCGCCACCAACGACTGACCTCGGCAGTCCCCCCGGCAAATCCGCGTCGGTTTTGGTGACGAACCTGCCAGAGTATGGGCGTGGTTACCGCAGCACGGTCACTCTGGCTGGATGAACTCGAGTTCGACACGGTCGCTCGGCCGGCGCTGCGGGGCGACCTCGAAGTCGACGTCGCAATCGTGGGTGGCGGGTTCACCGGGCTGTGGACCGCCTATTACCTGGCGAAGCTCGACCCCTCGCTGAATGTGCTGGTGGTAGAGAAGACCCACGTCGGTTTCGGTGCCTCGGGGCGCAACGGAGGCTGGGTCGTCGGTGAGCTCGCGGCCGGCATCGAGAAGTACGCCGAGCGTTGCGGACTCGACGAGTCGCTTCGGCTCACCAGAGCAGTCTTCGACTCGGTCGATGAAGTCGGGCGGACAGTCGACGCCGAATCCATCGACTGTGGCTACGCCAAGGGCGGAGTGGTCCGCATGGCCCGCAACCGACCGCAACTGAAGCGGCAGATCGAGGAGGTCGACCACCACCGCAGACTCGGTCTGGGCGAGGAGGAGATCCGTCTGCTCGACAAGCCGGAGACCGAGGCGATCATCAACGCCACCGGGATCCTCGGCGGGATCATGTTTGCGCCCTGCGCCGCGGTCGACCCCGCCCGCTTGGTGCTGGGCCTCGCAGACGCCTGCGAGAAGGCTGGGGTCACGATTGTTGAGCGCACCGCCGCAGAGGCGATCGAACCGCGGCGAGTGGTCACCGAGCGAGGCACGGTCAGCGCCTCAGTTGTGGTGCAGGCGACAGAGGGGTACACCCGCGACCTCCGGGGCCAGCGCCGCCGTCTGGCTCCGTTCTATTCGCGGATGATCGCCACCGAACCGTTGAGCACCGAAGTCCTGGACCAGATCGGTTTGATGAACCGCCCGACATTCGCCGACGACCGGTACATGGTCATCTACGGCCAACGGACCCGCGACGGGCGCATCGCCTTCGGTGGCAGGGGCGTGCCCTACCTGTACGGATCGAGGATCAGCCCTTCGATGGAGGTCCGCCCAGACTCGCACCGCCTGGTTCACGAAGCGCTGGTCGACCTGTTCCCGGTCCTGGCCGACACCAGGATCACACACCATTGGGGCGGGGTCTTCGGTGTTCCACGGAACTGGACGCCGTTCGTCGACTACGACCGCGCCAACGGCATCGCCACCGCCGGCGGCTATGTCGGCGAGGGCGTGGCAGCCGCCAATCTGGCAGGCCGGACTCTGGCCGACCTGATCACTGAGACCTGCTCTGAACGGGTCGATCTGCCGTGGGTGGCCCCACCGGGCCGATCCTGGGAGCCGGAGCCCCTCAGATGGCTCGGTATCCGAGGCAGTCGTCGGATCATGGCCAGAGCCGACGACATCGAGGATCGCCGCGGCGAAGAGGCCCGGTTGGCAATGACGCTGACACGCTGGCTCCGGGGCTGAGACGCCGGGCCTGAGACTTCGGGGCGGCGCTAAGGCCGATATTCCGGGTTGTGCCAGACGATTAGGACCGAATTGTTGCCTACAGTCGGGTCCTCCAAATAGCCGGGCAGAGCGCCGAGGGCGACGAATCCGTTGTTGAGTTGAAAACTCAGGGTCGGGTCGTGCATCTCGCCGGCAACGACCTTGTCGATGTACTCGTCCGCGCTCATGTCGTGGAGGTGGTTGGCGTAGCCGGGAAGCACACCGCCGGCGACGATGCCGCGCTTGTTGAGCCGACAAACAAAGTCCTTACGCAGTTCATACAATCGATGACCGATCCCCCGCCCGCGGTACTCGGGGTAAACCGAGATGTCGGTTCCGTAGTACCAGGGATGGCTGATGTCATGGTTCTCAACACCATCCTCGCCTTCTATGTCAGACAAGGAATGCTGGAAGTCCTCGAAGTCGAACTCGACGAGAATGCCCAGGCCCATGCCGATCGGCCGACCGTTGTCGAGAACCACGAAATTGCCTTCCGGGAACACCTGGGCCAGCCGCTCCAACTCGCCTGCGTCGTAGAGATCAGCGGGATCGATGGTCGAAAACACCGACAGTTCCAGTTCCTCCAGGGCCTCGGCATGCTCCACCGAGAGGTTGACGTATTCGAGGTCACTCATCGCGGCACCCCCACGCCGCCTTCGAGATGCACTGGGCGGCTCACGAAGGGAACTCGACGTGTTGATAGTCGTTCATGGAAGGAATCCCCCATACAGCCCAGAAGTCCTTGGTTTGCGGGCGCATGACGACAGCACCGGAAGACTCGACGTGGTAGGGGTCGGTCGCGACTTGACACACTGTGGGGTCACGGGTGAGTGCCATCAGATCCGCTTCGGTGACACTGTCACGGTCCAACCGCCGCTGCGCGGTGCTGAGGCGACGCCTCGAGTTCTCATCGAGAGCGCTGGGACGGGGACCTTGCAGCGCGCCCGCGGAGTCGGTCAGCGTGTGGTTGGTGTGGGCTAAGGCATTCCCGGCGACCGGGGTCACGGGTCGAGCGCCGGGCATGGCCTCAATGTTGTAACCGACGCCGTCGGCGTCGAAGACCAGAAAGTTGTGACCGCCGGCCAGGTCTGCGTCCAACACAGCATCGCGGGCCGCGTCGGCCGAGGACTGTTCAAGGGCGTCGCGCACGACCTGTGTCCAGACGACACCCGAGTTGCCGTCGGTCGCGGTCAGGTTGTTGATGCCGACACAGACGCCCAGTTCGTTCATGCCGATCTGGCCCAGCGCGCCCACGGTGGTGAACACCAGGGCCGCGGGCGCGTCATCAGGCTTGATCCGCAGCAGTACCACATGGTCGGTGGCGCTGGCATGCATGTCCCAGGTCTGGGCCATATATCCGGAACCGCCCGCGCGACAGTCCGGAACGATTGCCGCGGTGCAGTCGTCGACGACGACCGTTTCCGGATGTGCCCCGCCTCCGTCCACAACTGCCCTAACCGTGTCCACGAAGTCTGTGAAACCACCGACCACAACCGCTTCCGCGGCGGAGATCCCCGCAGCATCAGCCATGGCCACCATCTCGGCATAGAGCCGCGGCGAATGCCGCTCGTGCGCCGGAAGCATCGATTCAGCCAGGTCGATCACATCGCTCGGTTTCATGGGACCGCCCGACCACAGACCCTCGGCGACCAGCCGAACCCGCTCAGCGGTGTACTGCCGGATCTCTTCGGCGTAGCTGTGCCCGTGATCCGAACCCATCGCCTCGGGGGTGCCGGAAAGGTCGACGATGCGAATCGCGTGCCGCTGCATGGAACTATTGTGAACTACTCAAACGAAAGCCACAAGCGAAATAGTCAACTGATCCGGTTGCACCAAGGCGAAATCTGATGTTGAATCCGTACAACTAGCAACACCAAGAGAACATGTCATCGGGGAGGGCCTGACGAATGACGTCATCGGCGAACGTGGAACTCGCGCTTCAAGCAGACCGGCACCTGTGGGGTCATTTCTCCTCGCTGGGCCGGAGCATCGACGGCATGCCGATCATCGAACGCGGCGAGGGCTGTTACATCTGGGACAACCATGGCAAGCGCTTCCTTGACGGTCTGGCCGGTCTCTACGCAACTCAGGTCGGATATGGCCGCGTGGAGCTAGCCAGAGCCGCCGGAGCCCAAGCCGAGAAACTCAGTTTCTTTCCCATCTGGACCTACGCCCACCCGATGGCCATCGAACTCGCAGCCCGGCTCGCCTCAATCTCGCCGGGAGACCTCAACCGTGTGTTCTTCACGAGCGGCGGTTCAGAAGCGGTCGAATCGGCGTGGAAACTGGCCCGACAGTACTTCAAGCTCATCGGACAACCGCTGAGGACCAAGGTGATCAGCCGGGACCTCAGCTACCACGGCACCAGCATGGGAGCCCTATCGATCACCGGTCTGGCGTCAGTGAAAGGGCCCTTTGAACCCCTGGTGCCCGGTGCTGTGAAGGTCACCAATACCAATGCCTACCGCAAACCCGAATGGGTCACCGACGACAGCTACTTCGCCGAGGAGATCGAGCAGGCCATCCTGCGGGAAGGACCCGAGACCATCGCTGCGGTCTTCTTGGAACCCGTGCAGAACGCGGGAGGTTGCATCACCCCACCCGACGGCTATTTCTCACGGGTGCGGGAGATCTGCGACGAACACGGCGTGCTGCTGGTCAGCGACGAAGTCATCTGCGCCTACGGACGCCTGGGCGCCATGTTCGGCTCCGAACGGCTCGGCTACGTGCCCGACATCATCACCAGTGCCAAGGGCCTCACCTCGGGCTACGCGCCGCTGGGAGCGATGCTCGTCAGCGACCGTATCGCCGAACCGTTCGTCGACACCGATGAACAGTTCCTGCACGGCTACACCTTCGCCGGCCACCCCGTCTGCTGCGCGGTGGCGCTCGCCAACCTCGACATCTTCGAATCCGAAGACCTGCTCGGCAACGTCAACACCAACGAAGGTGCCTTCCGTGCCGCGCTCGATGATCTCAGCGATCTCCCCATCGTCGGCGACGTTCGGGGCATGGGCTACTTCTACGGCATCGAACTGGTCAAGGACCAGGCAACCAAGGAGACCTTCAGCGATGAGGAGGCACACCGGCTGCTGCGCGGCTTCCTGAGCCATCGGATGGCTGAACTGGGCCTGATCTGTCGTGCCGACAGCCGCGGTGACCCGGTGATCCAATTGGCGCCTCCGTTGATCGCCGGGCCCGCCGAGTTCGAGCGCATCAACAGCGTGCTGCGTCAGGCCCTCACCGAGGCCATGGCGGAGTTCGAGAACATTCGTCGGAGGACGCCGTGACAGGGAGAACACAGTGACAGTGCAGGTTGATCTCGACGACACGGACAAAGTGATCATCCGCGAGCTGCAGGTCGACGGGCGCATGTCGTACAGCAGGCTCGCTCCGCTCGTCGGACTGTCCGAGGCCGCAGTCCGTCAACGGGTCAACCGCCTGCAGGCCCGCAACGTCGTTCAGATCGTTGCTGTCACCGACCCGATGTCGTTGGGATACTCGATGCAGGCCATGCTCGGGATAAAGGTCGGCGCTGAGGTTGCCAGCACGGCAGAGAAGATCAGCCAGATCGAATCGGTCGACTACACGGTCATCACCGCCGGCCGCTACGACGTGCTCGCCGAAGTGGTCTGCACCGACAACGAGCATCTCTTGGAGGTGAGCAACCAGGTCCGCCGTGTCGACGGGGCGCTCGACGTGGAAGTGATGACCTACCTGCGCATGGTGCAACAGAACTACGACTGGGGGACCGCATGACCGCAGCCGTCGAGATCACCGGGATCACCAAGCGGTTCGGCGATGTCGTCGCCGTCGACAACATCGACCTGACCATCGCCGACGGCGAGTTCTTCGCGCTGCTCGGCCCCTCCGGGTGCGGCAAGACCACCACCCTGCGGATGATCGCGGGACTCGAGTTCCCCACCCAGGGAAGCCTGAAGATCTTCGGTGACGAAGTGGGGACGCTGCCGCCCAACAAACGCCCGGTCAACACCGTCTTTCAGAACTATGCCCTGTTCCCCCACCTCAACGCGCTCGACAATGTCGCCTTCGGGCTGAAGATGCAGGGAGTCAACAAGTCGACCGCCTACTCGAGGGCGCTCGAAACGATCGATCTGGTGCAGTTGACCGGTATGGACGCTCGCAAACCCTCGGAGCTCTCCGGCGGACAGCAGCAGCGCGTGGCACTGGCTCGGGCGCTCGTGAACCAACCCAAGGTGCTGCTCCTCGACGAACCGCTCGGTGCGCTCGATCTCAAACTGCGCCAAGAGATGCAGGGGGAGCTCAAGAACCTTCAGCAGAACCTCGGAGTGAGTTTCGTGTTCGTCACCCACGACCAGGAGGAGGCGCTCACCATGAGCGACCGCATGGCTGTGATGAACGAAGGCAAGCTTCTGCAGGTCGGAAGCCCCGAAGAGATCTACGAACACCCCGCCAACCGTTTCGTCGCTGATTTCATCGGTCAGACCAACCTGCTGGAGGGAAGGGTCGTCGACGCCGAAACGGTCTGCCTGACGAACGGGGCGAGAGTGGCCGGGTTCAGCGACCATCCCGTCGGGACTGAGGTGGCTGTGAGCCTGCGCCCCGAACGGGTTCATCTGGGCCCGCGGGACGAGTCCCAGTCAAGCCAGGCCGCGGTGGACGGTGCCACAGTGGACGGTGCCACAGTGGACGGTGAAGTCGAGTCGATCACCTATCTGGGCAACGCCCGGGTCTACCGGGTCCGATTCGACTGGATGGTGATCGAGGTCCGAGAGGAGAACCGGCCTGGTGCGACTCTGCACGAGCCTGGGACGCCGGTCTCGGTCTCGTGGGACCCGAGCGCAGTGTCGGTGGTGGCCGACTAGTGACCGCGGTCAAGCTCCCCTCCGACGCCGAAGCTGCGGTCGCCACACCGGAGTTCGAGGCCGCAGCAATTCGGCAGGAGTCTCGGCGCGGCTTTCTGTTGGCCCTGCCCAGCTACTCATACCTGGTGCTGTTCTTCGCGGTGCCGCTGGTGATCGTGGTGGTCTACTCGTTCGCCACTCGCAACCGCTTCGGCGGCACCGACCTGTCGGGCTGGAACTTGGCGAGCTACTCACGGCTCAGCGAGCCGATCGTCCGCGACATTCTGTTCCGTTCGCTGTGGCTGGCTCTGTTGACCACCCTGATCTGCCTGGTTGTCGCCTACCCGTTCGCCTATTACCTGGCGACCAGAACCCCAGTCGTGCGCAACTTGATGCTGGTCTTCGTGATGATCCCGTTCTGGACCAATTTCCTGGTCCGCAACTACGCTTGGAGAGTCATTCTGGGCAACGATGGCCCTTTCACCGATGTGACGGAATTCATCGGTCTGGGCGAGCGAGAGTTGCTGTTCAGCAAGACAGCGGTTGTCCTCGGCCTCGTCTACAGCTTCCTGCCGTTCATGATCCTGCCCCTCTACGCGGCCATCGAACGCATCGACAGGCGCCTGTTGGAAGCCAGCCGAGACCTCTACGCCTCGGGATGGCAGTCTTTCCGCAAGGTGCTGCTGCCGTTGTCTATGCCGGGCGTGATCGCCGGCTCGATTCTCGTGTTCGTCCCGAGCCTCGGCGCATACGTCACCCCCGACATTCTGGGCGGATCCAAGACCACCCTGCTCGGCAGCTACATCGTGACCCAGTTCCTGACCGCTCGGAACTGGCCGTTCGGCGCGGCACTGTCGTTCGTTCTGATGGCAGTGATGCTCACGACCACAGTCGTGTACTTCCGCAAGGGAGGACGCACCCTATGAGCAGTCCAACGAGCAGCGCAGTCGAACCCCGTGGCTGGACCAAGGGTCTGCTCACGGCCAACGGCTGGTTGGTGTACGCCTTCTTCTACGCCCCGATCCTGCTGTTGGTGATCTTCTCGTTCAGCGACAGCCGTAACGTGGGCGTCTGGGGCGGGTTCACTCTCGACTGGTACGAGGGGTTCGTCGACAGCCGACAGACCCAGGCCGCGCTCTGGAACTCGGTGAAGATCGCCACGGTTTCCACCGCGATCTCAGTGGTACTGGGAACAATGTCAGCTCTGGCCCTCGAGCGTTTCACCTTCCGCGGCAAGCAGGTGTTCGACGCTCTGCTCTATCTCCCGATCATCATTCCCGATGTGACCATGGCTGTGATGATGCTCCTGTTCTTCGCAGAGTTCTTCGAAGTGCTCAACGCTGTCTTCGGCACCGAACTCCGCAAGGGGTTCAGTTCGATCGCCCTGAGTCACATCGCCTTCAGCATCAGTTTCGTCTCAGTGGTGGTGCGGGCGCGCCTAGCGGGCATGAGCAGGCACCTCGAAGAGGCGGCACTCGATCTCTACGCCGGCCGTTGGAAGGCGTTTAGGTACGTTACGTTCCCCCAGATCCTCCCGGGCATCCTCGGCGGAGCGTTGCTGGCAATGACCATCTCGCTTGACGATGTCGTCATCACCCAATTCGTTACCGGACCGGGCTGGACGACCCTGCCGGTGTACGTATTCGGCCTTATTCGAAGGGGAGTCACACCGCTCATCAACGCCGTGTCGGTGGTGATGCTGATGGCGTCCATGACCCTGGTCGCGCTTTCGTTGCTGGTCGAACGCGTCCGCAACGTAGGCACGAACCAAAGGAGGGGCTTTTGAGAGGCCTCAGCACCGGAGGAAAAAGATCACTAATTTGGGCCTCTGCGCCCCTTAAGGAGAAAACCATGAAGAACCTGACTTGGCTGCGAATTCTCGCCGGTCTGTTGGCATTCACTCTGATCGCCGCCGCCTGTGGCGACGACGATGCCGAACAAGCCTCGTGCGAAGTCGGCGAGACCGACGGCAACCTCGCCATGTACAACTGGGCCGAATACATCGACGAGGAGCAACTCGCCGAGTTCGCCTCAGAGCACGGCATCAGCTACTCGCTCGACACCTACGACTCGAACGAGGCAATGCAACCCATCGTCTCGGCTGGCGGGTCCGGTTACGACGTCATCGTGCCGTCGGACTACATGGTGTCGATCCTGATTGACGCCGGCAGCATTCAACCGCTCAACTTCGACGCCATCCCCAACGCCACCAACATATCCGCCGATTTCGAGGGGATATATTACGACCCGGAGGGCGAGTTCTCCGTGCCCTATCAATGGGGGACCACCGGCATCGGCGTGAACACCGCGGTGGTCGGCACAGACTTCCCCCGCTCCTGGGGCTTGATCTTCGATCCAGCCATATCCGGCGATTTCGACGGTGAGATCCAGCTGCTGAACGACCCGCGCGAGACCATGGGAGCTGCCCTCAAGTACCTCGGATACTCGTTGAACACGACCAGCGATGCCGAGCTTCAAGAGGCAACGGACCTGGTCTCTGCAACTGCGTCACGTCTCGCGGCGTTCAACACGGACTCGGCAGACGAGTTCCTCACCAGCGGTGAGACCGTCATCGCCCACGGCTACTCGGGTGACATGTTCGTCCAATATCTTGAGACCGACAACCCCGAGGACTATGTGTACTTCGTCCCCGAGGAGGGTGGTACTCGCTGGATCGACAACATGGCCATCCCGTTCGACGCACCGAATCCCTGCACCGCTCACACCTTCATCAACTGGATGCTGTCGGCTGACCAGGGCGCGGCACTGACCAACTGGAACTACTACGCCACACCCAACGAAGCCGCCTTCGAGCTGCTGGACCAAGAACTTCTCGACTTCATCGGCAATCCTGATCTCTACGCAGGCGGTGTCGAGTCCCTTGAGGAGATCGAAGACACCGGCGACTTTGAAATCAACTACGCCGATGCCTTCACCGAGGCCAAAGGCTGACACGCCCCTCCGGTGAGCAATGGCCCTTCGGTGAGTCGTGGACGGAGCGTGAGGTCTACGCTCCGTCCATGACTCAACCCTTCCGCTTCGGCCTGCAACTCCACTCTCCGATCGACTCGATGAGTTGGCTCGACTCTGCGCGCTACGCGGAGCAGCAGGGTTATTCGTCGATTCTCATTCCCGATCACTTCCACCATCAGTACGGACCGGTCAGCGCGTTGGCCGCAGCGGCTGCGGTGACCACCGAACTGAAACTCGGTGCCCTGGTGTTTGGAAACGACTACCGCCATCCGGTGCCGCTGGCCAAGGAGATGGCCACCCTTGACCAGATCTCAGAAGGTCGTTGCGAATTCGGCCTCGGCGCCGGTTGGATGCGCACCGACTACGAACAGTCCGGGATGACCTACGACCGGCCCGGTCTGCGGATCGACCGGCTGATTGAGAGCCTGGAGATCATCAGGGGCTGTTGGGCACCGGGGCCGTTCGACTTTGCTGGCGAGCACTACAAGATCACTGGTTATGAAGGTCACCCCAAACCGTGGACTGAATCTGGACCGCCGATCATTATCGGGGGCGGGGGTCCGCGGATGCTGGGTGTGGCCGCTGAACACGCCGACATTGTCGGTGTCACCGCCAATCTGCGCTCTGGGGAGGTCGGGCTCGATGTCATCGCTGACTCGATGCCAGCCGCCTACGATCAGAAAATTGCTCGGCTGCGTGCGTGTGCCGGGGATCGAATCGACGATATGGAGATCAGTTCGATCACCATGAACACCACCATCACCGACGATCGCGATGGAGCCTTGGGGTTCTTTGCGGAGATGTTCGCTACTTCGGTTGATGACGTCGCCCAGGCGCCCGCCCTGTTGGTGGGTTCGGTTTCTGAGATCGTGGAGACCCTTCAGGAGCGCCGCGAACGCTGGGGTTTCAATTACGTGGTCGTGCAGCAGGACGGGGGGCAGGGAATGGAGCAGTTCCCCAAGGTCGTCGCCGCGCTGTCAGGCACCTGAACACACCGGCACCGCTTTCCGATCGGGCGCAGTCGCCCGCCGTGACGAACTATGCGACACTGACTGAGTGTTGATAATGCTGCGTCACGGGCGCACGGCAAGTAACGCCGAGTCTCGCCTTCAAGGCGATTCAGACATACCGCTCGATGAGGTCGGCAGGCTCCAGGCGGAACACGCTGGCGCTTACATCCGCGGACGCTGGGACATTGACACGATCATCACCACCTCACTGCAACGAAGTCACCAAACCGCCGTGTTGGCAGGCTTCTCGCCGGACAACCTCGAGGTGGACGATCGCTGGCGTGAAATCAGTTTCGGCGAGTTCGAAGGACGGAAAGTCGAAGAGGTAGCCCCCGATCTGGGCACACGTTGGCAAGCAGACATCAACTACAAACCCGAAGGCGGCGAATCGCTCCCATCGCTGCACGCCCGCGTCACCGAAGCCTGCGCGGAGGCAACCGAACGCGCAGCCGACGAGAACATCTTGGTCGTATCCCACGCGACACCGATAAAATCCGCAGTGATCTGGGCCACCGGTGGACGCCCCTCGATGATCTTGAAACTGTGGGTATACCCGGGTTCAGTGTCGGTAATCGACAACTGGGGCGGCAACGCCGTACTGCTCGAGTTCAACCGTCGCATCCACACGGGTTGATCGCCGTTCGGCCGATCACTGGGGTTCGGCCTGCTACTTGCCCCACCGTTTTTGGAGCGTGGCGTACACGCCCTGGTCCCACGAGAACTCCACCATGTTGCCGTCGGGATCGCGCAGCATCGTGATGTAGCCGATCGGTGGCGGCATCATCGTCGGCGGCATGGCCAGACAACCAGCGGACTCGCCTCTGGCTGCAATGGCATCGATGTCGTCTCGCGTCGGCAGTTCCATGCCGAGATGGGCAAACGGGGCGAGGGTTGCCAGCGGTGCGCCGGCAAAGGGATCCTTGCCTTCAAAGAACTCGGCGAGTACCAGGATGAACGGGTTGTTGGTCTCGCCGGGCATCCCCAACCAGGCGCCGTACCCATCGTCATCCTCACGGCGATCGATCAATTCGAGGGGCGTGAACTCGGTGTACCATTCGATCGAGGCGTCCATGTCGGCTACTCGCAGCGCGATGTGAGTCCAGCGGGGTTCCGTCGGGTGGAGTTGGTAAGTCGATTCGGTCAAGAGAGCCCTCCCGCCCCGAACCTACCATGGTCAGTTGGTCAGACCAACAGCGTTGTCGTCGCGCCCGAACCGCATGTGGTATCTTGGTCGGACCATTGAACCGGAACCGGTCTGGCCGCTGGGAGCAACAAGCGTGGTACCAGAAGATCATCCCTTCGAACCGATCTCTCGCCAGACGGTCAGTTCGCAGATCCGGACCCAACTGCTTGAGCGGATCACCACAGGCGAATTGGCCCCGGGGGCCCGGATGCCGTCGGAGCGCGACCTCAGTGAACGCTTCTGTGTCGCTCGAACCTCGGTGCGCGAAGCGCTGCAGGGTCTGGCTTCTCTGGGCGTCGTCGAACGGCGGGGCAACCGGTCCTACGTTGCGGAACATCTGCCCGAGGTGGTAGTCGCGCCCAACAGCAACGGCGACGGCAAATCGTTCGTGGCCGAGCTCTTTGAGACCCGTCGAGTGCTTGAAGTACCGCTCTTCGAGATGGCCGCGGTGCGGGCCAGTGACGAAGACCGAGAACGCGTCGCCGCGCTGGCCGCCCGCTTCAACGGCTCATTGGACATAGGCAATTTCCGGCGCCTCGACCGTGAGTTTCACACCACGATCGCTGCAAGCTGCGACAATCCGCTGCTGATCGAACTGTACGGCAAGGTTCTCGACCGGCTCTTTCGATCCGTCGAGTTCTTTACGCTGCTGAGTTCGGAGGCGAACCAGGCCGAAGTCGCCCGGATCGTCGCTGATTCCTCCGATGGTCACAAAGCAATCTCCGCCGCTTTCGTCGCCAGCGACGCAGCAGCCATGCGCTCAGCCGCAGAATCGCATTTGGACCAGGTCGAACACTCCATGATCGACAGACTCACCTGAACTTCGTTCGGCGATTTGTCAACTCTGTGACGACTAGCCCTCGTGGGTCCAGACCGCGTGGCGTTTCTCGATGAAGGCCTTGGGCCACTCGGCGCCGTCACCACGCGCTGCGTTGTAGGCCATCACCTCCACAGCCAACTTGTAGGCATCCTCGGTGGACATGTCCATCTGGGCGTAGAGCGTCTGCTTGCCGACCCCTTTGGCGTACCGGCTGCCCCGGGTCGCCTTGGCCAGCAGATCCAATGTGGCGGACTCAAGTTCATCGGCGGGAACAACACGGTTGACGAGGCCCCAGTCGAGTGCTGTAGCGGCGTCAATGGTGTCACCGGTGAGCGCCAACTCCACTGCCCGTTTCCGTCCGAGGGGACGGGCCACCGCCACCATCGGCGTGTGGCAGAACAACCCTCCTTTGCCGCCCGGGGTCGCGAAGGCGGCCTCCTCGCTCGCCACGATCAGATCGGCGCTAGCCGCCAGTTGCGCTCCGGCAGCGGTTGCCAGGGCCTGCACCTGGGCAACGACCACCTGCGGGATCTCGGTCATCGCGGTCATGGCCGACGTGCACAGCGTGAACAACCCCTTGAGCTCGTCCTCGTTCATCTTCGCCATCTCGCCGAGGTCATGACCCGAGGAGAAGACGGGCCCGTTGGCGGCGAGCACAATGCCAGCGACTTCGCGGTCGGCGCCGGTGGTACGGAAGGCGTCCTCCAGTTCGGTCAGCATCTCCGATGACAGGCAGTTACGCCGCTCAGGCCGGTTGAGCGTGATCGTTACGCACGCATCATCACGCTTGTAGAGAAGATTGCGATATTCCATAGCTCCCCCACTCTAATTCGCTCGCGCCTCGCCGAACACTCAAGATCCAGACTCGCGCACCGCGCCAGCATCGGGTATACCCTTCTGCTTGAGCCAGACCAGCGGAAGGGGCCGACATGAGAGTCATTGTGTTCGGGGGCACCAGCCGGTTCGGTCGACAGATTTGGCGCAAGGCGCTCGACGACGGGCATCAAGTCACCGTCTTCGGACGCTGGGCGAAGGAACTCCTCAAAGAGGAACCGGCGCTGAGAGCCATACGGGGTGACGCTATAGATGCGGGGAGGATCCGTGGAGCTGTGTCCGGCCAGGATGCCGTGATCGTGTGCCTCGGGACCGACTTGATTGAACATGTCACCCCGCTCACGGGCACGTCACTCATCATGGAGGCAATGAACCAGCGTGATGTCAAACGTCTGGTCGTCGCCACAACCACCGGGGACGGCCTCGACGAGAAGGAGATCTCGATGTGGGCTCGTATCTTCTACCCATTTGTCAGGCTGTGGGGTGCTAGGTGGGGCACTCACATGTTGGGCGCGCACGAACCTCAGGAAAGGGAAGTCAAGGAGAGTTCTCTCGATTGGACCATCGTTCGGGTCCCAGTGATCAACGACAAGTTGGCGCCGGGGTTCGCCGAACGCACCACCAACATCAGCAGAGAAGACGCCGCATCCTTCCTGGTCCAACAGTTGGACGATCCAACCAACATCCACAGGACGGTCACCGCCCGCGATTCTCAAGGCCTGCCACCCTCCGACGATTCCGACGCGGCTCCCCCTTCAGACGCAGCGTCGGCCGAAACTCCAGCTAAGGGAAAGTTCGACGACTACCCGCTGGACTTCAACAAGTAACCGGAATAGCGGGGCTTCCGCTGGTTTCGCTGAAACACCCGGCCGATACCCGAGCGTTACCGAAGTAGGCCGGTTCGCGCGGCGGGGTTTGTGCCAATATCTGACATGGCCCACGATGAACCGTTCAGCGGGACTCTGGAAGCGCGCACGATCATCGACCGGGGGGTGTTGGCCAACCCCTATCCGTTCTTCGAGCGGCTCCGCCGGGAGCACCCGGTGTGGCTCGTGCCCGGGCTCGACTTGGCCTTCGTGGCGTCGCACGAGCACATCTTGGACGCCCTCCGACGGATCGACGACTTCTCCAGCCACCTCAACGTGCTGGTGATAACCGGCGATGACGGCTCGCCCGCCCTGTTCCGCACAGACGATCTCGGCGAGGGCACCACCACGCTGGCCACCGCCGACCCGCCCGAGCACACCAAGCACCGCAGCGTGGTTTTCCCCGAACTGGTGGCGCGTCGCATGGAGCAGATGCGCCCCTACATCGAGTCCGTCGTCGCAGACCACGTAAACGACGCCCGAGCCCAGGGGGCGCGGGTCGAGTGGGCGAACACGGTTGCCCATCCGATTCCCGCACGGGTGATCGGACACCTGATCGGGCTGCCCGATGAGGATTGGCCCGATGTGATGCGTTGGGCGCTGCAGGGCGGTCTGATGCTGGGCGGAATCCGCGATCTCGAGGAAATGGCCGCCCTGGCCCTCGAGATGGGAGATGCCGCGCCGTATCTCGTCGAGAAGTTGTCCAAGGCCGGCAAGTCTCCAGGCAGCGACCTCGTCGGCGTGTGCGCCAAGGCGGTTGCCAGCGGCGACCTCAAGTTGGAGGACGCCATCGGAACCCTCGTGGTCCTGCTCGGGGCGGGCGGTGAGTCGACCGCTTCGCTGATCGGCAACGCCACACGGATGTTGGCCGACGATCCCGAACTCCAGGACCAGGTCCGGGCTGACGGCAACCTCATCGAGCCGTTCATCGAGGAGGCCGTGCGGCTGGAGTCGCCGTTCCGGGGCCACTATCGCCAGGTGAAACGTGATTGCGAGCTCGGCGGCACAACCCTCAAGGCCGGTACCACCGCCATGCTGCTGTGGGCTTCGGCCAACCGAGACCCCGCGGAACACGACCGGCCCGACGAGGTGGTGCTGAACCGCCGCATTCCCCGCAGTCACCTGGCCTTCGGCCGGGGGATCCACCACTGCGTGGGGGCTTCTCTGGCCCGCATGGAGACTCAGTGCACCATCAAGCGACTGCTGGCGGAGACAAGCTTCTTCTCCCTGGTCGACGACGACCCGCCCCAATGGGAGAGCAGCATGTTCGTCCGCCGTCACGAATACCTGCCCCTGGACATCTCCTGGAACTAGCGGCGTTCAAGACATGGATAACTTGGTGACAGACACCAGTTCACCAAGTATGCTGTTGGTCATGAGCAACGTACAGGAATATCTGGTGTCGTCTTCGGGTCAGATGTGTCTACCCGCCCCGGTTCGGCATCGCTGGAACCTTGATGACGGGGGACCAGTCGACGTGCTTGACCTCGGGTTTGGTGTACTAGCAGTACCGAAGGGCGAGGGACGCCAACTGCTAGCCGATCTCCTTGGACGGGACGAGCATGCCGACTTCGTGCGCGGGTTGGTCGACGACCCAGATCTCGCCACCACATGAAGCAGACGGTCCTTGACGACCATCTTCTACGTGATCTGCTTTCGGGTGAGCTGAGCGACGGGTTGGCGAAGGTGCTCGTCGATCACGAACCGGCCACAACGAATCTCTATCTCGTGCGGCTGTGTCGAAGCGTTGTGTCGGCTGCCGGAGGGACTCTGACCGGTTCGTGGCCCCGGAGGGCCCGCCGAGAGTTGGGGCGACAACTCCTCGAACTGCCCACCGATATTGAAGTAGTACCTTTTCGCAACCTTGCCTACCGCATGGCAGAACTTGCAGACGCGCATCAACTCTCTACTCTCGGCGCCGAAGCGGTAGCGGCTTCCGAACACCTTTCTGCACCGCTTTGCGTGTGGTCCGGAGACGACGGGCTACGGATCCGGTCTGCGATGTCCCGTCTCGACGGTGATTACCGCTCAATCCCCCGCTGAAATAGGGTGAGACCATGGCGCAACAGGCTGAGTTGACCCGTCTCAAGAATTGACGCCGGGGGTTTCCTCGGCGCGGTCGACATGAAGATCCCCGCCGACATGCTCGCCTCCGGCGAGCTCTGAGATTCAAGCGTTTAAGTCAGCGATTCACCCGGTCCGAGTCAAGGGAGTGATGCCGAAAGGGGTCAGGGCTGAGCGGGCTTGGTCGCTGGTCTGGGTGAGGAACACGGCGCTGTCCCAGTAGTCAGTGCGGTGGGTGATCAGTCCGTCTGCGACCACTAGGCGTTGTACGCCCCGTACAGATATGGGGCGTTCGCCCTGCCAGCGGGCGGTCAGCGTGTAGAACGCTGCCACCTCCGAGCCCTCCACGATCAGTTGCTCGACTTCGTAGCGCAGATCGACCATGTCGCCGACGAAACCGATGAGCGCCTGACGATACGCATCGCGCCCGACGCAACCGGCCCCGAGTGCTGAGGTGTGCTCGTTGACGAAGTCAGCCGACACATGGTCGGCGATCACTTCTGGGCTGCCGGTGGCGAAGGATTCCAGATAAGAGCGGGCGATCCGGGCTGCGTTGGCTGCTTCGTTGGCTTCGTTCACAGACCTCACTATAGAATGCCGCAAATGGTCAGTTGGTCTGACCAAACGGGACAATCCGCGTGGGGAGGGCGGTCCAATGACAACATTCGTCCACAGGCCGGCACTACAAACCGCCTGGTATCCGGTAGCAGAATCAACCGACGTCACCGACGAGCCCCTTGCCACCCGGCTCCTCGGCGAGAACCTGGTCATCTGGCGCTCCCATGACGGAGAGCTGGTCGCAGCGCCCGACCAGTGCCCGCACCGACAGGCTCCCCTCTCGATCGGCACGTACAACCAGGGCGAGGTCACCTGCGCATACCACGGCTGGACATTCGGAACCCAGGGACGGTGCATGCTCGTGCCGGCATCGGGCCCGGGCGCTCCCATCCCGCCGACCGCTCACCTGAACTGTCACAAAGTCCAAGAACGGTACGGGCTGGTCTGGGTCTGCCCCGGCGAACCGGCCGTCGCGATCCCGAGAATCCCCCAAGACGAGGACCCGGCGTTTCGCAGGCTGCACTCCGGAATCGAAACCTGGAAGGTGTCAACCCCGCGACTGGTCGACAACTTCATGGACTTCAGCCACTTCCCCTGGGTCCACACCGGCACCTTCGGCCTCGGCCAGGACCCGCTGATCCCCAAACTCAACCTGGAGCAGCTCGACGAAGACTTCTACGGCTACATCTACGAGGTCTACGCGGCCAATCCCGATGAGGCCACCGCAGTGAGCGGGAGCGACCAAGACACGGTGCACCGAGTGATGACGACGGGCTTCGCCCTCCCGTTCATGGTCCGCAGCACCATCCGATACGACGACGGCCTCGAACACATCCTGCTGCTCGTCAGCACACCCCGCGACGACCTCGAGTCCCTTTTCACATTCGTCGTCTGGCGCAACGACGACCACAGCGTCGACCCCGAAGAGATCACCGCCTTCGACCGCGCCATCGGCGCAGAGGACAAAGCCATGCTCGAACAGGTGCCAGGCACCCTGCCGCTCACCCGCACAGGCGTGGTCAATGTGCAGTCCGACAAACCGTCGGTCGAGTGGCGTCGCCGCTTTGCCGAGTTCATCGAACTGGCTGATTCACCAGCGTCATGAGAATTAGAGACAGGACCCGACGATGATCCGAGGCATGAACCACGCAGTGCTGTATGTGCGCAACTCCGAACGGCACCGAACCTTCTACGAAGACGTGCTCGGGTTCAGCACCGTCATCAACGAGCCCGGTCAATACGTTTTCATGCGCGCGCCCAGTTCCGAGAACCATCATGACATCGCCTTCTTCGCCATCGGTGAGGGCTCAAGCGCATCCCAGGCCGGACGCCAGACCGTGGGCATGTACCACATCGCCTGGGAAGTGGCGACCCTTGCCGAACTGGCTGAAATGGAACAGCGGTTGCGAGCCGCAGGTGTCCTCATCGGCGCTTCAGACCACGGCGTCAACAAGAGCCTCTACTGCAAAGATCCCGACGGACTCGAGTTCGAAGTCATGTGGCTCGCTCCCGCCGATCGATGGGGAGAAGAGGAACACGAAGCGATAATCCGACCCCTCGACATCGCCGCAGACATGGAACGCTTCGCCGACTCGGCGGCCGACCCCGCTCCCAACTCCACGAAAGAGAAAGCGTGAGCCTCTCCAACCACTACTGCCACTTCTTCGACGAGGACGAGTTCAGCGAGACCGACAGACCGGGATTCAGGCGACGGGTGATCACAGGCGAGAACCTGCAGCTCTGCTTCTGGCGCATCAAAGGAGGGGCCACCGGGTCGTTTCTGCACAAGCACGACGACAACGAACAACTCGGGATCATCGTCCGGGGTTCGCTGGACTTTCGAATCTTCGACGGTGACAAGACCGACGATTCGTCGAAGCGCGAAGTGCTGACCGCCAACCAGGTATATCTGGCCACACCGGGCGTTTGGCACGGTGACAGTATCTTCGTGGGCGACGACGAATACGACGAATGCTGGATCCTCGACGTGTTCAGCCCTCCACGCGACGACTTGGTGGCCGGCTGATGCCGGATTGGAGGCTCGCGGTCGACATCGGTGGGACGTTCACCGACGTTGTGCTGCTCGACGCCCACTCCGGCCGGATCGTCGTCGACAAGACCCTCACCACACCGGCGGCACCACTTGACGGGGTGCGCACCGGGTTGACGCAGCTGCTCAACCGCGCGGGCGTCAAACCCCAAGACATCACCGCACCGATCGTTCACGCCACCACGCTCATCACCAACGCCCTGATCGAGGGAAAGACCGGACGGGCCGCATTGGTCACAACGCAAGGGTTCGGCGACACGCTGCTGATCCGCGACGAGCACCGTTACGACATGTACGACCTGCAGATCGAGTTTCCGGCACCGCCGATTCCTCGGGATCTGACGTTCGAGCTCGATGAGCGGACCATCGCCGACGGCACCGTCGACACCGAGCCGAGCGAAGCGGACCTCGAAGAGTTGACCCGACAGCTCCTCGACGCCGAGGTCGAGTCGGTTGCCGTCTGTCTGCTCAACTCCTACGTCAACGCGACCAACGAACAGACAGTTGCCGCCCACCTGCGCCAGACCCTGGGAGTTCCCGTCTGCATATCCGCGGAGATCTCACCGCAGATCCGCGAGTACCCGCGGATGACCACAACTGCCTGCAACGCAGCCACCATGCCCGTCATCGGTCCATACCTCGATGAACTCCAAGAGTGGCTGTCGGCGGAGGGCTTCGGCGGTTCGGTGCTGATGATGCTGTCCAACGGCGGGGTCGTTTCGGCCGCCGACGCTGCCCGCGGCCCGATCCGACTGGTCGAATCGGGCCCCGCGGCCGGTGCGCTCGCCGGAAGCTGGTTCGCGAAGCGGCTGGACATCAAGCGCCTGCTGTGCTTCGACATGGGCGGCACGACTGCCAAGGCCTGTCTGATCGAACACGGCGAGCCTGAACTGACCAATACCTTCGAAGTCGCCCGCTCCTACCGGTTCAAGAAGGGGTCGGGCTATCCCGTGTCGGTGCCCTCGGTCGACCTCGTCGAGATCGGGGCGGGAGGCGGGAGCTTGGCTCGGGTCGATCAGTTCGGCCTGCTCAAGGTCGGTCCTTCCTCGGCCGGCGCTGACCCGGGCCCGGCCAGCTACGCTCTCGGCGGAACCACACCGGCGGTCACCGACGCGGATGTGATTCTCGGCCTTCTCGACCCCGACGCCTTCCTCGGCGGGGACATGCCGCTCGATGCATCGCTCGCCGACACTGCCACAAAGTCTGTGGCAGACGCGCTGCGACTCAGCCTGGTCGACACCGCGGCCGGGATACACGATGTGGTGAACCAGAACATGGCCGCAGCAGGGTCGATGCACGGCGTTGAGATGGGCATGGACCTTCGCGGAATCCCGCTCATCGCTTTCGGCGGCGCCGGCCCGGTTCATGCCTGCGGCGTGGCTGAGCTGCTCGAGTCTGACGAAGTGATCTTCCCGGTCAACGCCAGCGTCCTGTCTGCTTTCGGAACGCTTGTCTCGCCCGTTCGAATCGACCTGGCCCGCTCGATGCCCCGGCTGATCAACTCGGTCGACCATGCCGAGCGCGACGAGCTGCTTGCTGAGTTGCGTGACGAAGGACGGCGTGTGCTTCGAGCCGCAGGGGTGCCCGACGACGCGATCGTGTACCGCTACGGGGTCGATGCCCGTTATGAGGGGCAGGGTAACGAAATAACCATCTGGGTTGGTGAAGGCGACTCCTGGCCCGCCGATCAAGCCCAGGTCGTCGAAGCCTTCGAAGCCGAATACCGCCGGATCTACGGGATGACCATTCCCGATGTAGAGGTGGAGGCCATCACCTGGCGGTTGTCGGTCTCCGCCCCGCCCACGTTGCCTCCGCCGGGCGCAACCCGAACCGTCTCAACAACCCCCGCGCCGGTACCGAACCGTAGCCGGCCGATCGTGTTCGGGCGGGGAGACCCGGCGATCGACACACCTGTGTACGACCGCAGCGAACTAGCAGTCGGGGCCAGGTTCAACGGCCCCGCGGTGGTCGAGGAACGTGAGACCACCTCGGTCATCCGCCCTGGTTGGGCTGTTGAGGTCGCCGCAGACGGAAGCCTGATGGCAACAAGGATGCGGCCATGACCACTACCGACACACCGCAGGAAACCTTCGATCCCATCGAGTTGGAAATCCTCTGGCAGTCGCTGATCTCCACGGTCAACGAACAGGCTCGGGCGTTGCAACGCTCGGCGTTCTCGCCGATCGTCCGGGAAGCGGGAGACCTGGCCAACGCGGTATTCGACCGCCGCGGGCGCATGGTCGCTCAGGCCGTGACCGGCACACCGGGCCACATCAATTCACTCGCCATCGGCGCTTCGAAGATGCTCGAGGAGTACCCGCTCGATCAGATCGAACCGGGTGATGTGCTGATCACCAACGACCCGTACAAGACCGCCGGCCAGCTGCTCGACGTGACGGTGCTCGTGCCCGCATGGCGCAACGGGCGCATCATCGCCCTGTTCGGCTCGACCATCCATCACACCGATGTGGGTGGCTACGGCATCGGCGCAGGTGGCCGAGACGTCTTCGAGGAGGGCCTGTGGATCCCCATCTGCAAGCTGATGAAGGGCGGTCAGCGCAACCCCGATGTGTGGAAGTTCATCCTCTCCAACGTGCGCCAACCCGACCATATGGCAGGTGACCTGCACGCTCAGATGGCCTCGGGCGAAGTGGGGGCGCAGAGGCTGTTCACACTCTGCGAAACGCATGGACTCGACGACATCGAAGCGTTGGCCGACGAGATCATCGACCGCTCCGAACGAGCAACCCGCAAGAGCATCGAGGCTCTCCCAGCCGGGACCTACAATGCCGATGCGGTGCTCGATCTCGCCGATTCCAGTCGCATCAACATTGTCTGCTCACTCGAAGTCGACCCTGCCGCCGGCGAGGTCACGGTCGACTATGAGGGCAGTTCAGAGGCTTCGCCGTGGGGCATCAACGTGGTGATGAACTACACCCACGCCTATACCACCTTCACCGTCAGATCGGTTCTCAACCCCGACATCCCCAACAACCACGGAAGCCTCGCACCGATCAAGGTCCGGGCTCCGGAGGGATCAATCGTCAACGCGGTCACACCTCAGCCGGGCACGGCGCGCCATGTGGTCGGCATGTTCCTGCCCAACGCCCTGCTCAAGGCGCTCGCACAGGTCCGGCCCGAGGCGGCCATGGCCGAAGGGTCGGGCGCGGTCTGGACCATGCAGGTCAACGGTAACCACCCCGACGGCAGTCCCTTCATCACTGCGATGTTCACCTACGCGGGTGGCGTGGGAGCCCGCGCCACGAAACCGGGCCTCAATGCCTGTTCCTACCCGACCGGGGTTTCGGCAGTTCCGATCGAAGTGGTGGAAGCGTCGGCTCCCATCAGGTTCTCGGAGAAGTCGTTGCGCCCGGGATCTGGCGGAAAGGGCGCACAGGCTGGAGGCTTGGGCCAGACCATCGAGTTCAGTGTCGACACCGAGAAGCCCTGGCAACTGAACGCTGTCACCAGTCGGCTGGCAGACCCGCCCCTCGGTGTGTTCGGGGGCGAACCGGGCGCCGCGGGAAGCTTCATGGTCAACGGTCAACCCGTCCAGACACAGGCCCGGATCACTCTCGAAGGAAGCGACGTGGTTCGACTCGAACTTCCCGGTGGCGGAGGCTACGGAGCACTCGAAAATGATTGATGTCGACGCGGTCCCGACGTTCTCAGCCGTTTGGGAGCGCGTCATGCGCGCCCGGGGAGACGAGCCGTTCCTGATCTTCGAGGACCCGCTCGGTAAGGTCACACAATGGACCTACGAAGAGTTCGATCTGCAGGTTCAGCGGGTTGCGGCGCGGCTCCATGCCGAAGGCGTCGGTGACGGCAGTTGTGTTCATCTGGCGTTGACCAACTGTCCGACCTTCGTGGCGGTGTGGCTTGCCGCCAACCGGTTGGGTGCCTGGATCGTGCCCGCAGATCCGATGGGGAAGGAGCCGGAGTTCCTCGATCAGATCGGACGCTGCGCCCCGACTGTGGGGTTCTGTTCAACAGACCGGCGAGCGACTTATGCTTCGGCGGCAGCGAATGCGGCGGCTACCGCTGCTGTGCCTTCGGTGCTGGCAGGCTCCACTCCGCCTTCGGCGATGACCGTCATCGAGATCGATGAAGCCGACGCCGCCTTTGAGCAGTTCCCGTCGGCGGAGTTCACTGCCTGGGCTGATCCCAGACCGATGGACCTTGCCGCGGTGATGTTCACCAGCGGAACTACCGGCCGCCCCAAGGGGGTGTCGGTCACACAGGCCAACTACGCCTTCGCCGGGAAGACCATGGCGGAGGCTGCCGAACTGCGAGCCGAGGACCGCCAGTTGGTCGTGCTGCCGCTGTTTCACGCCAATGCCCAGTACTACTCGTTCGCCTCGGCAATCTGGGCAGGTGCCTCGGTGGCGTTGATGCACACCTTCTCAGCCAGCGGTTTCCTTCCCCAGGCAGCCCGCCACCAAGCCACCTGCGCCAGCTTGTTCGCGGCCCCGATGCGCATGATCCTGGCTCGCGGCGGACCCGTTGAGGGATTGCAGCTACGCCACTGCTGGTTCGCTCAAAACCTCGCCGATGACCAGTACCGGACGGTCTGTGACTGGTTTGGTTGCCGCCCGCGCCAGCTCTACGGCATGACAGAGACGATTCCCGCGGTTCTGACCGACGAATCCTCCGACCCACGGTCCGACTCAATGGGCTTCGTCACCTCCGGTTGCGAAGTCGAGATCCATGACGCCGACGGGGAACCGGCGAGAGCCGACGAAGTCGGAGAGATCGTGGTCAAAGGCACCCCGGGTATCACCATCTTCGGGGGCTACTTCGAAGATCCGAATACCACTGCGGCCAACTATCGCGGCGAGTGGTTCCGTACGGGTGACCGTGCTCGACGCGATGCGGCGGGCCGCTTCTTCTTCGACGGTCGTCGTTCCGATGTGCTCAAGGTCGCCGGGGAGAACGTGTCGACCGTCGAGATCGAGTCGGTGCTGTGCGCGCACCCGCTCGTGCTGGAAGCATCGGTCGTCGGCGCGCCCGACCCGATCCGTGACGAAGTGCCGATGGCATTTGTTGTGCCCGCGGACGCCGAGAATCCCCCCGAGACCGAGGACCTGCTCAAATGGTGTGACGACCGTCTTTCCAAGCACAAGCAGCCCCGAGGCGTGGCAATGCTAACCGAGCTCCCCCGCACCAGCGTCGGCAAGGTCCGCAAGTTCCTGTTGGAAGATTCGGTGAGACAAGGAGTTGGTGTCTCATGAGCGTGCTGAACAGCGACCTGCTTGCACGGCTCGACGCCTCGACCGACGACGTGGCGCAGGCAGTGACCCTTCCGCCCGAGATCTACACCTCAGAGGAGTTCCTCTCGTTTGAGACCGACGCGCTGTATATGAAGGAATGGCTCTGCGTTGGCCGGGCAGAACGGATCGCGGAGGTGGGCGATTGGTTCACCGTCAACCTCGTCGGTGAGCCGTTGATCATCGTCCGCGACAAACAGGGGGCGGTCCGGGCGATGTCGGCGGTGTGCCAGCATCGTGCCATGCAGGTGTGTGAGGGCGAAGGCAACAGCACAACTTTCAAGTGCCCCTACCACCACTGGAACTACGCCCTCGACGGACGCCTGTTGGGCGCCCCCGCGATGGAACGCACAGAAGACTTCAACAAGTCCGAGTGCGGGTTGCCTCAGCTAAAGGTGGAGGAATGGTTGGGTTTCATCTTTGTGAACTTCGACCCGGCTGCCGAACCGCTGGGGCCCACCCTCAGCCGCTACGAACCCTTTCTTGAGAACTACGATCTCGCCAACGCGGTGTGCCCTGGCACGTTCACCCTCGAAGACATGCCCTGGAACTGGAAGGTCATGTTCGAGAACTTCAACGACGGCTACCACGCCAACAGGCTTCACCAATTCGTGCAGGACTTCTGCCCGTCGAGCATGTCGGGTTTCCCTGTGCCGTGGTCCGACGACTCCAATGTCATCTTCAGAACTGCCGGGTACACCCATATCGACGGCGGGTTCAACGCCACTCATCGCGTCATCATGGACGTCTTCCCCGATCTCACCAAAGAGGAACGCACCCGGTCGACCTTTGCCCTGATCCCGCCCACGTTGTGTTTCGGCACCGCGCCTGATCAGTGCTTCTTCTTTCTGGTTCGACCCACCGGCGCAGAGTCCATCGACGTGGAGATCGGCTACATCTTCCATCCCTCAGCACTGCAGGACCCGCTCTTCGAGCACAAGATGGCTCTTTCGGACGCTGGCGTACAAGTGTTTGTTGCTCAGGACCAGGACGCCACCACCAAGGTCCAGCGAGGTTTGCGTTCCCGGTTCGCGCCGCGTGGCCGTTACTCCTGGCAAGAAGAAAGCCATATCCAATTCAACCGCTGGTTAGTTCAGCGCTACCGCAAAGCCTGGCCGAACACCTAGGACCAGTGCCTAGCGGCCGTCAAGTCCCATTAAGGAGGGGATCCCAATGCAAACCAAAACCCGAAAAAAGCTACTTCAACTGTTGACGTTGTTGTTGGCCTTAACGCTCATCGCCGCCGCTTGCGGAGACGACGACAGCGACGACGAGTCGGAAGCTACGCCAACGACGGAGGCAGCGCCCGAGGAAGAACCCGAGGACATGCCGGAAGAACCCGAGGACATGCCCGAACAAGAACCTGAAGACATGCCCGAGGAAGAACCCGAGGACATGCCCGAACAAGAACCCATCGAGACGAGCGCCGTCGTGGCAGCGTTTGACAGTGACGGCGACGGGACGGTCACTATCGGTGTCGCTGCCGCGGGCCCACGCGACGACAATGGTTACTACCAGTCACTGGTGAACTTCGCCGAGCAGTTCTCTGCCGACAACGGATTCGCTGCACCGATCGTGTCGGACAACATCGGCGCAGCAGAGGCCGCCCAGGCCCTCTCCGACCTGGCGCAACAGGGTGTCGACATCTTGATGGTCGGAGCCTCCGAGATTGCCGAGCCGCTACCCGACCTGACCGAGCAGTACCCGGACATCTTCTGGTACTGCAACTGTGGTGCCGGTTTCCAGGAGTTGCCGGGTCTGGCGCAAGCAACCGACTGGGGGGCACCCATCCACTACACGGCGGGTGTCGCCATGGCGGGCATCCTTCAGGACCACGGTGGCGACAAAGCAGTGTTCCTCGGTTGTTGTGACATCAACTTCGAGCGCGAGGCGTACAACGCGACGCTCTTCGGACTTCAGTCCGTCGATCCCAATTTGACCATGGAGTATGTGAGCACCGGCGACTACCAGTTCGACTTCAACAACTCCGCCAATGCCACCGCGGCACTGACCAACGCCATATCCAACGGCGTCACCCTGGCTTACGCCTATCTCGGTGGTGCGCTCGAGGCCGTTGGCCAACTCGCGACCGATGAAGGTGTGGCGGTGTTCGCAGCAGGACCGGCAGACGTGTGCGAGCGGGACGACGGCATAGCCTGGACCGGCAGCATCGTCTTTGACGGCGGCGTCTACGCCCAAGAGGCACTTCCTCTGATCATCGCAGGCGACCTTGCGGAGGGCTCGACCTACGAGTTCCCAACCGAACCTGGTCTCAACGGCGCGTTGTTGTGCGACGCACCGGCGGACGCTCAGGCGCTGATTGATGAAGCCTTCGGCAAGATCGCTGCGTTCGATGGTGAACTGCTCGGAGCACTCGGAGGTATTTCAGGCGAGGCATACTCAGGCGGGTGAACAACACTGAACTAGGCGACGCGGGGACTGACGAACCCAATAGATCGTCGGTCCCCGCGGTTCAGCTATCCGGCATCACCAAACGGTTCGGCGCTGTCGTAGCCTGCGACAGCGTCGACTTGGCGCTTCAGCGTGGGCGGATCCATGGCCTCCTCGGAGAGAACGGAGCCGGCAAGTCCACGCTGATGAAGATGCTCATCGGGCTTGTGCTGCCAGATGCCGGAGCTATTTCGATCGACGGTGCGACCCAGTCGATCCATGATCCGCTGACCGCGTCGGCGCTCGGCATCGGCATGGTTCACCAGCACTTCAGCCTCGTTGACGCGCTCACGGTCTGGGAGAACGTGGCCCTCGGCGACACCGGCCGGCTCGATCCGAACGCAACCCGTGGTCGCATCGGCGAGATCGCCGAGCAGTACGGGCTGGTCATCGACCCCGACAAAAGAGTCGGTGACCTCACTGCCGGGCTTCGTCAACGGGTCGAGATTATCAAGTGCCTCCGCCGTGACCCGAGCATTGTCATCTTCGACGAACCGACATCGGTCCTCACTCCCGAGGAGTCCGAACAGCTGTTTGAATCCCTGCGTCATGTGGTTGCCGCCGAGAACCGGGCTGTGGTGTTGGTGAGTCACAAACTCAACGAGGTGCTGCACGCCACCGACGACATCACAATCATGCGCCAAGGCAGAGTTGTGGACCAACGGCGCTCTGTCGACGCGGACGCCCCGACTCTGGCCCGGGCGATGGTCGGCCGCGAAGTGTCTCTGCGATCAGAGCGGGCCGCGCTGGGTATTCGCAGCCTCGATGACACCGCTGTCGACGAACCTGATACCGCGACGGGCGACACCGGCGAGTCGACCGACAGCGACACTTCAAGCATCGCGCCCGAAATCGCGCCGACTACCCAGCCAGTGCTTCGCATCGACAACGCAGTCGCCCACGACGCTGACGGGGTCATCGCCCTCGATGAGTTCTCACTCGAGATGCATCCAGGCGAGATCGTTGGAGTTGCCGGCGTGGAAGGCAACGGGCAGCGGGCGCTCGGTGACGTACTCTCCAGTCTGCTGGTCCTCTCGTCGGGCACGGTCACCGTGGACGGCACACCGGTGCCCACTGGCAGGTCCGGCGCGATGGCCAGAGCAGGAATCGGAGTCATCCCAGAAGACCGCCACGACAGTGGCCTGGTACTTGACATGACCGTCGCCGAGAATCTCGTGCTCGTTGACCAGTCCCGTGCCGCGACCCGCGGCTTGATCGACCAGAAACGCCTCAACGCCTTCGCTGTGGAGATGATCGAGCAGTTCAACATCGCCTGCTCAGGACCGAACGCTCCGATGTGGTCGGTATCGGGTGGAAATCAACAGCGGGTCGTGCTTGCACGGGAACTGTCTCAAGACCCCAAGATCCTGGTGGCAGCGCAACCAACCCGGGGGCTTGATGTCGGCGCTATCGAGTACATGAGCCATCGACTTGAAGCAGCTGCAGCGTCCGGGGTGGCCGTTCTGCTCATTTCAAGCGAACTGGAGGAGATACTCGAACTCTCGCACCGCATCATCGTGATGCACAGTGGACGTATCGCAGGAACGATGGCGCGGATGGATGCGAACTTCGAGACTCTCGGTCTGCTCATGGGTGGTGCCGCCGCATGACCGTTGTCGAGACTGCTGACACCGAAGTCGGCTCTGTCGGGCGACACCTCAGTATGCGGCGCGGTGCACGACTGAGCGAATGGGTCGCGCTGTACGGAATGAGTATTCTCGCCGCGCTGGTGTTGTCGGGCATTCTTGTCGAAGCGACCGGAGGCGATTGGCGGCCCGTTGTCAGCGCGCTGCTCGATGGCAGCGTCCGACGACCCGGACGCTGGGGTGAAACGCTTGCCACCGCGGCTCCACTGCTCGTGGTGGCTCTCGGCACTGTCATCTCCTCCAAAGCCGGTCTGGTCAACATCGGCCAAGAAGGCCAGCTCTATGTCGGCGCCGCTATAGGGGCATATTTCGGGTTTCTTATCGGCGGGCCCGGGCCGGTCAACGTGGTGTTGATCCTGATCATCGGTGCTGCCGGAGGTGGCCTCTGGGCGGGAGTCGCTGCGGGTCTGCGTTACTGGCGCGGCGTTCCTGAGGTGTTGTCGACGCTGCTGTTGGTAACTGTCGGCGGCCAAGCCGTGGCCTACGGATTGCGCTGGGAATGGCTGCTGCTGGCTCCCGAGGGGAGCCGCGGCAACCGAAACCAGGTCAGCGAGCAGCTCGCAACCGACAATCGGCTACCCCGACCAGAATTTTTTGGCAATGAATTCCCGCTGACTGTGTTTCTCTCCGTGGTTCTCGCGGTGATCGTGGCTTTCGCGTTGTCACGCACGGTATGGGGCTTTCGGCTTCGGATGCTCGGCCGCAACCCGAGGGCCGCGCAACGATCAGGGGTATCAGAATCCAGGTACGGTGCCACAGCGCTCGTGCTCAGCGGCGCATTCGCCGGGCTGGCCGGCGCGGCGATGCTCACAGGCGGGGGTTTCGCTTTCGGGAACTACCAGATGGTGCCCGGTTTTTCTGCCAACATCGGCTGGACTGGCCTGCTCGTGGCGCTTGTGGCTTATGAGAAGCCTCTGGCGGCCATTCCTGTGGCCGTGGTTTTTGCAGGCTTGCGTACGGGATCAAGTTTTGTCGGCAGTACCGGGGTCGAAGGTCGAATCACCGATGTCATCTCAGGTTTGCTGGTGCTGGCCCTGCTGATCCCTGCGGCGGTGATGTTCCTTCGCGATCGCCGTCGTGCCCGGGCCGCGGCGACGGAGAGGGTGTGAGCCATGACTGACCTTCTCGGTGCCGTCTATGAGATCTTCGCAAGCGAATCGACCTACCTCAACGGTGCTCTGTTCGCGGCTTTCCTGGCTTTCGCGGCGACAGGTGAATGGGTGGCAGAACGGTCAGGAACTCTCAACATCTCGGTCGAGGGGATGCTATTGGGTGGAGCGTTCGCAGCTGCTATGGGATATCACATCACCGGCTCGATAGCCGTGGGGTTGTTGACGGGCCTCCTGGGAGGGATGTTGATCGCCGGGGTGCAGGCCGAAATGAGCCACCGCCTCGCCGCGGATCAGTTCGTTGTCGGGCTCACGCTCAACATTTTGGTCTTCGGGCTGACCGGGTTCCTCGAAAACGAGATCGCACCCGAAACAACCTTGGCCAGTCGCTGGGAAATTCCCGTGCTCAGCGACGTTCCCCTTGTCGGGCAGGCGTTGTTCGGGCAGCGTTGGCCGTTCTACATCCTGTATCTCCTGTTGCCATTCTCGTGGTGGCTGGTTTATCGAACCCGCTGGGGTCTGGAACTGCGGTCGGTCGGTGAGAACCCGCAATCCGCTGATGTGTCGGGAATCGATGTCAACAAGCGTCGTCGGCAGTCAATCTATTACGCCGGATTGACGTGCGGACTCGGGGGCGCTTTCCTGATCTTCGGACACATCGGCAGGTTCGAGGACACGATCGTCGGCGGTCGCGGTTTCATAGCCATAGCAGCGGTCATCTTCGGCGGCTGGACGCTACGGGGAACGCTCGCCGGTTGCATTATCTTCGCCGGGGCACTGTCGTTCCGTCTTTCGATTCAAGGACTCGGCTATGACATCAACAGCGAGTTGTTGCAGGCCCTGCCGTTCATTGTCACCATCGCGGGCATGGCCATCTTCGCCCACCGAGTACGCGCACCCGCAGCGCTCGCCCGTCCCTTCATCCGCGGCCTCAGGTAGACCGCAGAACACGGAGAGAACCAAATGAAAGCAATGCTGTACCACGAATCGGGCGGGCCCGAGGTCCTGCAGTATGTCGATGTCGCCGACCCTGAGCCGGGGCACCGGGATGTGGTGGTCGATGTGGCCGCGACCGCGCTCAACCGACTCGACGTGGTGCAGCGCAACGGCTGGTTCCACATGCCCGGCTTCCAGTACCCCCACATTGCCGGCATGGACGTGGCCGGGATGGTCTCAGCGATCGGCGCGCAGGTCGACGACGTGGCGATCGGCGACCGGGTGGTGATCGACCCGTCGTTGGCGGGCGTGGCCGAGTCTTCGAAGCTCGCAGGGATGGGCGACCTGTACGGCGAACTCGGGATCATCGGTGGCACGGTCGACGGTGGATATGCCGAGAAGTGCCTCGCTCCGAGTTCGCATGTCTACCAGGTGCCTGATTCGATGCCCCTCGAGCACGCCGCCACCTTCCCGACCTGTTATCTCACCGCGGCCCACGCCCTGTTTGGGGTCGGCGAGTTGCAAGCGGGCGAAACTGTGATGATCCACGCCGCCGGTTCGGGGGTGTCCACCGCCGCGATCCAGTTGGCCAAGAACGCCGGCGCAACCGTGCTGGCTACCGCGGGAACCGACGAGAAGTGTGACCGAGCTCTTGAGCTCGGGGCAGACCGTGCGTGCAACAACCGCAGCGGCGATGTGACCGGCTTCGCCCGGGGTGCCACCGCCGGGGCGGGTGTCGACATGGTCTTCGATCATGTGGGCACGGCTCTTTTCGGCCAGTCCCTGTTTGGGATCGGTATCGGCGGGCGACTCGTGAACTGCGGGAACTCTTCGGGCGACGAAGCGACAATCCCGTCGCTCGGCTACCTGTTTCACTCAGGTATCAAGATCATCGGTTCGGACCCGTACCGTCCAGAAGAGTTCGGGCCGGTCTGGGACACGTTCTGTCGGGGCGACTTCGAGGTTGTGATCGACTCTGAGTTCGCGCTCGCTGATGCTGCCGACGCGCAGGCCAAGATGCTGTCCAGCGATTTCTTCGGCAAGATCATCCTCAGACCCTGAACCCATTTCTTAGCGGTGCCAATGACCAGCGAGCCGAGGGACGCCCCGTATCCCGAGTTGAAGAAGACCCACACGATGGCCTACAAGGGCCGTCCCTGGACTGACTACAAACCCCCGCCCGCGGCTCCGGTATGGGCTGCGATCGAGGGGCTCGGCCGCTACTACATTCTTCTGGCCGCGCTCGAGCTCGACGTGTTCGACACCCTTCAAGAGACCGGACCGAGCACTGCTGAGTCGCTGGCCGAAGCACTCGATGTGCCTGTCGGTCATCTCGCGAGTCTGCTGGACGGTGTGGTTGCTCTGGGGTTGCTCGACCAGTTTGTCGACGTCTACGAACTGAACGACACGGCCAAGCGGTATCTCGTGAGCGACGGCCCGGCGACGATGGCCGATCTGGTGGCCGTGGCGCCGGGGCCGCATGAGAACTGGGGCCGCCTGGCCGAGACGATCCGCAACGGGACACCCGCCACCCCGATCGAGGACGATCCCGCCGCGTTCTACGTGCCGCTGGTGGAGGGAACTTTCACCACGATGTTCCGCTGCGCTGGCCGCGCCGACTTGAGAATCCGCTACTCAGCGCTGGAGAGCCCGCGTGTCCTTGATCTCGGGGCGGGCGGTGCGCCCTGGTCGATAGCCATTCTCAAGGCCTGCGCACAGGGCAGCGCGGTGATCAACGACCTGCCCGGCATCATCGAAGTGGCCGAGACCAAGACTGCCGAGCATGGGGTTGCCGACCGCTGTGAACTGCGGCCGGGTGACTTCCACACCATTGATATCGAGGACGCGGCTTACGACATCGTGGTTCTCGGTCATGTCTGCCGGACTGAGGGTGCCGACGGCGCTCACCACCTCATCGAGCGGGCCTTCAAGGCGTTGAAACCGCAGGGACGACTGTTGCTGGCGGACTACTTCACCGATGTCGAGCGCAAGTTCAACCCGCACGCCGTGATCATGGGCACAACCATGATGGCCAGCACAAAGAAGGGTTCGACGTTTACCCATCAACAGTTCTCCGAGTGGTTGCGAGACGCCGGCTTCGCGCAGATTCGCCTCATTGAACCCATCGGCTTTCAGCAGTGCTTCGTCGCCACCCGCCCCCAACACACATTCGGCGGCGGGGTCTGAACTACTGGCGAGGTCTTATTCGACGGTCCAGCCGTCGGGGACCGTGAACTCGCCGACAACTTGATGGGTGTCGTCGTCGGTTTCGGCGTCGGGCAGATGCTGCCAGAGCATGAGCTGGTTTCCCCACGGATCAATGAACGAGGCGTTGGCACCACCGAACTCGGTCCAGAAGTGGTCCCGCCACAAGATCGTGCCCCCGAGGCGTTCCGCGGCGGTGAGGATGCGATCGAAGGAATCGTCTTCGCTCACCATTATCCAGGCACGAATGGCGCGGCCACCGGGGTTCAGGTTGGTCGGTGCGGTCGGTTCGCTGTCGGGGTGGGGTCGCATGTTGGCGGCGTTCGACAGGCCCATATGGAGGTTGCCGGTCGGGCCTTGCGATCCGTCGTCTAGTTTGAAGTTCTGGCCGGGCACGATGCGGTGGAAGAGGCCAGGGATTCGTTCCTCGATTTCCCAGTTGAATACCTCGGCGTAGAAGGCGTTGGCGGCGTCGACATCGTCTGACGGAAAGTCAACAAATACGAGAATGTTCGGATAGGTCATGGTTCCCCTCTGATCTGGTTGCTCAGGGACAATAGCCGTGGTCTTATGGTCTGACCACTTCGCAGGTCCTTGGATCAGCGTTCAATCCGATTCGGTCGACACCCCGCGCTCGGATTGGCTTGCATCGTGACAAGACACCGTGCTGTTGTGGTCTGACCACCCGAAGAGTTGAGCAACTGAAAGCAATTCCGATCATGCATGAGAGTCCGATTTCGCTAGAGAGTCTGCGACGTTCTCGGGGTACTTTCGCCGACGCAGTCGGGTTGCCCCCAGCGGTGTACTCAGACGCCGAGTTCCACCGCTTCGAGCTCGATGCGGTCTTCGGCTCTGAGTGGTTGTGCGTCGGGCGCAGTGAGCAGATCCCGGACGCGGGCGACTATCTCGCCGTGACACGAGGGGGCGAACCACTCATCGTGGTGCGCAACGCTGACTCGGAGATCCGAGCTATGTCGGCGGTGTGTCAACACCGCGGCATGTGCCTGACCGCGGACACGAACCGCAGTGACGACGACATGTTCGATCCTCCACGGCACATTTCGGGCTCCACAAAGAACTTCCGCTGCCCTTACCACTACTGGGTCTACGACCTCGACGGGCAGCTGATCGGCGCGCCGGAAATGTCACGCACCACCGGGTTCGACACCAGTTCAATACGGCTGCCGAGCCTGTCGGTTGAAATCTGGCATGGTTTCATCTTCGTGAACCTGAGCCCTGACCCGACGCCTCTTGCTCCGAGACTCCAGAAACTTGAACGAACCCTGACGAACTACAGGCTCGACCAGTTGATAACCGTCGATCCGGCGGTGATCCCCGACGTGCCGTTCAACTGGAAGATCATGATCGAGAACTTCATGGAGATGTACCACAACAGTCGGCTCCACCAGGGCATCCACGACTGGGCTCCTTCGTCGGGAGCGTCTTACGCCGACTTCGAGACCGGTGATGGGGCGATGTTCGGGTTCAACCGCACCCTGGAACCAGACGGCGGTTTCAACCCGACCTTCAAGGCGCTGTTTCCTGTGCTGCCCGGCACCACGGAAGATGAACGACAGCAAGTGGTGTTTGCGCTGATACCGCCCTCGCTGCTCATCGGCATTCAGTCCGATTCGGCGTTCTGGTTCGTGGTCGACCCGACCGGGCCCACCTCTCACGAGCTGTCGATGGCCTATCTGCTTCCAGAGTCGACCGTTCACCTGCCTCTGTTCGACCAGTTGCTTGAAGCGGCTATCGCTGGTGTGGCGAACTTCAACCGTCAAGACATGCCGACCAACATCGCCGTGCAGCGCGGGATGCAGTCCCGTTTCGCGCCCCGCGGCCGTTACTCCTGGCAGGAGGGCGTGCTGGCCCAGTTCAACTCCTGGCTGGTTGACCGCTACGAGTCCCACGCCAGCCAATAGCCCACGCCCAGCTCGCCGGAGTGGAAGACGCTGGGCCCTGGTGGCCTGGCTCGCGGTCGGCGCGGCCGATACCGGACCCAGGCCTAGGCGACCGGTGTTGTTGAGGTCGGGCGGGGCTTGATTCAGCCATGAGGTTCACACTGACGCGAAGCCCCGGGCGCCCGTGAACCGTATCGGACCTTGCGCTATAGTCCGCCATGTGCCATGTATCGGGAGGAACATTGTGGAATCGCAGCCGACACGCACCGAGACCGGAGGGTGGAGACAAGTCGCCAACGCCTCCCCTGCCACAATCGTGGCAGCCATCCTGTTCGCCGTACTCGCTGTCGGCGTCACGACGGCGGCAGCCCAGTCGGCTCCGACCGCCCAGGACGAGCCACGGGTGGTTATCGGCTCCCTCCCTGGCGAAGTATCTGTCCACTGGAACGCCGTCGAGGACGCGAACTACTACCGGGTCGGTTGGGTCTCCCAGACAGACTACGACGCCGCCGTGGCGGCCGGTGAAGACTGGCTGGCGGCGTTCACCTCGGTGAGCGTGGCCAACGGCGGCCAAACATCGCACACCGTTTCGGGCCTGGCCCCGGGCGCGTCGTACTGGTTCATCGTCGGCGCCGGTGCCCAGCGCTATGACGAGCCCCGCTGGTCGCCCTGGTCCGGCCTCGTGACCCTGCCCGGCGGCCCCGCTGCCTGCGCAGGTGACCGCGACGCGCTCACGGCTCTCTACCACGCCACCGACGGCCCCAACTGGCGGATTGGCGTCAACTGGCTCAGCGAGAGCGCTCCCCTGAACGAATGGTTCGGGGTCTCCACCGACAGCGATGGCTGCGTGCTCGTGCTGTTCCTGGACGGCAACGATCTGACCGGCGAGATCCCCGCCCGCCTGGCCGGGCTCTCAAGGTTGCGCTCACTGCACCTGGGCAACAACGACCTGACCGGAAGCATCCCGCCGGAGTTGGCCGAACTGGACGACCTGCGCGTGCTCAGCCTCGTGAACAACGAGCTCAGCGGCGAGATCCCGAGCGAGCTGGGCGGCATGACCAGGCTCAGCGTTCTGGACCTCGACGTCAACGAACTGACCGGCCCGATACCGCTCGAGCTGGCCAAGCTCACCGAGCTGCGCGTGCTGTCGCTGGACCGCAACATGCTCAGCGGCCCGATACCGCCTGAGTTCGGCGCCATGACCAATCTCACCAATCTGGAGCTGTGGCAGAACGAACTGACCGGTACGCTTCCGACCGAGCTGAGCAACCTGGTCAACCTCAGGACCCTCGATGTCGATGAGAATCAGTTGACCGGGACCATCCCCGTCGAACTGGGCAAGCTCACCAACCTGAGGTTCCTCTGGCTCAGGCAGAACCAGTTCTCCGGCGGGATACCGGTCGAGTTGAACAACCTCGCCAACCTGGTCGTCCTCGGATTAGACGGCAACCGCCTCACCGGCGAAATCCCGGCGGGTTTTGGCAGCTTCGCCCGGCTGGAGTTGCTGTATCTCTACGACAACGACCTCACCGGCGAAATCCCGGCTGAGCTGGGAAACCTCTCGGAGCTCAAGCAGCTCTACCTCTACGGCAACCGCCTGACCGGAGAAATACCGGCGGAGCTAGGCGGTCTGACCAACCTGGAGTTCCTGTATCTCCATCGAAACCACCTCGTAGGGGAAATACCGCCAGAGCTGGGAAGCCTTCCCAACCTCGAGAAACTGCGGCTTGACCAGAACATGCTGAACGGGGTGATCCCGCCCGAGCTGGGGAGCCTACTGGAGCTGACCTTCCTCAGCGTGAGCCGCAACCAGCTGAGCGGACAGATTCCGCCCGAGTTGGGCAACCTGGCCAATCTCGAGGAACTGCAGCTCAACAACAACCTGCTGAGCGGACAGATCCCCGTCGCGCTGGCGAAGCTCACCGCGCTGGAGCACCTCCGCCTCGACAACAATCAACTGAGCGGCTCAATTCCCGCCGAATTGCTCGACCTGCCCGACCTGGCCCTGCTGTACCTCTCGGCCAACAAACTGACGGGGTGCATCCCAGCCGGGTTGCTCGATTTGGCGAGTCACGACCTCGACGAGCTTGCCCTGAAGAACTGTCAGTCATCGTAGATGACACGGGACCGGCTCGACATCTTCGCTCCCTCAAACTCGCCCAACGACGGGCTGTGCTACCGGACCGTCGCACAGTCGCCACAGAAATCTGAGTAGTAGCGTCGCGGGGCATGAGAAACCCCAACATTTTGATGGTGATGGCTGATCAGTTGACACCGCATTTCACTGGTGCTTACGGCCATCGATTGGTACGCACACCGGCGATGGAGTCCCTTGCCGAACGGGGGACGCGCTTCGACGCGGCGTACTGCAACTTCCCGCTTTGCGCCCCCTCCCGATTCTCGATGCTGGCGGGCCAACAGGCCAGCACCATAGAGGCCTGGGACAACGCCGCTGAGTTCCCGGCGCAGATGCCGACGATGGCCCACTACCTCAACCTCGCCGGTTACCGCACCGTCTTGACCGGGAAGATGCACTTCATCGGGCCGGACCAGCTCCACGGATTCACCCGGCGTCTGAATCCCGACATCTACCCCGCCGATTTCGCCTGGACGCCCAACTGGGAAGAAGCCGACGACAGGATCGACAAGTGGTACCACAACATGGAGAGCCTGTCCGACGCCGGTCAGGCACTCGCCACCTACCAGATCGACTACGACGAAGAGGTCCGGTTCTCAACGACCCGTCAGATCTACGACTTCGCCCGTGACCCCGACGAGCGGCCGTGGTTCATGGCCACCGCGATGATCCACCCCCACGACCCGTACGTGGCCCGACCCGAATGGTGGGACCTCTACGACCACGACGACATCGACCTCCCCGACAACACGCTCGACTCGCCCGATCCCCACACGCTGAGGATCCGTCACGGCATCCAGGCCGACACCATCGGATACACCGACGACCAGTGCCGCAACGCACGCCACGCCTACTACGCCAACACCAGCTACTTCGACTCCCTGCTGGGAGACATGATCCAGGCCCTCGAGGAGACAGGCCAGCTCGACGACACGATCGTGATCGCCACCAGCGATCACGGCGACATGCTCGGGGACCGGGGACTGTGGTTCAAGATGAGCTTCTTTGAACGGTCGCTGCGGGTGCCGTTGATCATGGCCGGTCCCGGGGTCGCCCACGGCACGGTCGGCAACGTCTGCTCGCTGATGGACCTGCTGCCCACCATGCTTGACATCGCCGGCGACGGCACCGACCGCATCGAGCCGGTCCTACCGCTGGCCGGGCGGAGCCTGTGGGAGAGCGCAACCGGGGGCCATGACCCCGTAGATGAGACCATCGCCGAATACACCGGTGAGATGACGTCTGAGCCGATGTTCATGATCCGTCGCGGGCGACACAAGTACATCCACTGCGACAGCGACCCAGCCCTTCTCTACGACGTCGAGGCCGACCCGCTCGAACGCAACAACCTCGCCGATGACCCCGCTCACGCCGAACTGGCCGCAAGCTTCGCCGCTGAGACCGCCGGGCGTTGGGACAGCGACAACATACGGGAACGGGTCGTGGCCTCCCAGCGGACCCGTCGGATGCTTCACGCCGCCATGACCATCGACGGCCACTACTCGTGGGACTTCACCCCTGTCCGTGACGGTGCCAACGAGTACATCCGCGACCACATGGACTGGGCTGAAGCCGGCCCAAGACTGCGGTTCCCCTGAACTGAGGCAATCCCACGCCGCTAGTCCGGCTCGGATGAACGCTAGAAACCGTTCGCGTCGAGGCGGGCTGCCGCAGAGTCGCCGAGTTCGATGAAGCGCTGGTAGCCGTGTTCGTAAGCGGGGTCGTGGGTGGGCAGGATCGTCTGCATGGCAGGCATGGGCCATGCGCCGTGCGCGGCGCCTGGTTTGGGCCACCAGTCGACTCCGGCGCCGGCAGCAAGAGCCGAGCCGTATGCAGCCGAATAATCCGGTTTCTCCGGTACCAGAACCTCGACGCCCAGCACCGATGCCTTGATCTCGCACCAGAGCCGGCTCAGCGCCGGCGATCCACCGCATGCCAGCGTCTGCAACTCGTAACTTCGGTCCGCCAGTTTCTCAGCAATATGGGCGAGGCCGTAGGCAGTCGACTCCAGCACTGCCCGAGAAATCTCCTCAGGACCCGAATCGAGGGACAGTCCGTGTATCTCGCCTGTGAGACGTTTGTCCCAGCGGGGATCACGTTCACCCGCAATGTAGGGCAGCACAAGCACACCTCCGGCTCCGGGGGGAACCTGCGCCGCCTTGGCGATCACGTCGGCGATCGACAGCCCGCTGACGCTCGCCCACCACTCGAGCAGGCGGCCGTGACCGTTCACCGGCCCACCGACGATCGACACGCCGTGCACTGCGCTGGGCATCGAGAACATGTCGTCACGAACCGATTCGGAGGCGACCGCCAACCCCAGTCCTCCGGTGCGCCCGCCGGGGTCATGTCCGACTCCCGGGCGATAGGCACCGCACGCCCAGAACCCCATGAACGCGTCGGCAGACGCAGGCACCAACACAGTGCCCTCCGCCAAGCCATGGCTGCCGTCGGTGACACCCACCGACGAACCGGCGGCGATCGGTTCGCCGAACCCGACCGGCGCCGGATCACCGGGCCAAAGACCGTGGAAGGGGCCTCCCCCAAGCTGGCGCAGCACCCAGTCCCAGATCTCGCATGGAGCGAAGCCGTCCCCAAGTTCGTCTCGCAGAATCTCGCATTGAGCGGCGTGCACTTCGTGAAGCCCCAGGTCGGCGACCGCGGGGTGGCTGACGGTGACGGCCAGGCCTTCGGGGCTCGGCACTGTGGTGGGAGTCTGGCCGCCCACGGCAAGGGCTGCTGGTCTGGCGGCGGCTGGGCATTCCAGCACCAGTTCGTTCATGGCGCGCAGCATCGCCTCGAGCCAGCGGTTCGGGTCGGCTCGGCCGACAGGCCAGGATTCGCTGCCGCGATAGCCGACAGCAGCGGTCGCAAGGATTGTTCCTTGACGGTCGCAGGCGACAGCGCGCGCCGCGCTGCTGCCGAGGTCGGCACCAACGACAACCGACGGTTCAGGCACCAGTATCGGCGCCTACCAGCACGCGGTACACGGGTGTGTGGGTGGCTTGTTGCAGGGCATCGGCCACCGTTTCGAGGCTGTAGCGGGCGGTCACCAACCGGTCGAGGTCATCGCTGAGCGCACCGGACCGCAGCAGACCCGCAGCGATCCGCCAATCCTGGGGCTGCTGTAGACGCCCACCACCGTGATCTCCTCGTGGTGGAAGTGGTCGAGACCGAAGCTTCCGGTTAGTTCCTTGGGGAAGGCGCTGTAGAGCACGATGGTGCCGCCGCTGTCGCAAATCTCGACGGCCAGTTCGAACAGTCCGGCGGCAGCGGCGGTGACGAAGACGATGTCGGCCTTCCCGCCGATGTCGGCGGCGGTCTGCAGCGTGGCGGTCCAGTCCGCTCCCCCGTCAGCCGCCTCTTCGAGACGACTGCTCGACACGTCGACGAGCCCCACAGAACCGGCACCCCAGGCTCGGCACAGAGCGTGATGCAGACGCCCCATGTATCCCGCCCCCAACACCGCCACCCGGTCACCGGCGAGCATCCCCGAGAGCCGCACCGAATGGACCACACACGCCAACGGCTCACCCATGGCAGCCCGTGCGACGGGTATGTCGCCGGTGACGTACGCCTGTGAGGCGGACACCCGAACGAAGTCGGCGAGCCCTGCCCCCATCGAGATTGTGCCGTCGGCCAGGGCGCTGCCCTGCGGCTGTTTGCACACTGCGCTGCGCCCGCGGCGACAGGTCGTGCAGGTTCCGCAACGGGTCAACAGGTCTACCGCAACGAGATCGCCGACTCTGGGGGCGCCCGGCAGCACAGCCACCTGCTCGCCGACTTCGACCACACGTCCTGCGACCTCGTGACCAGGGGCGACAGGGTAGATCTGCTTCTCCCCGGAGAACAACCGCCGTTCCATCGTGCACAGTCCGCAGGCCCCCACCCGCACCAGGATGTCCTGTGCTCCTATCACTGGAAGCGGCTCTGAACGCAACTCCACCTCGCCGACGCCGGTCACGACCGCGACCTGCATATCTCCGGTGGGCACAGCGGGCGGTACGGCGGTGGAAGCCATCTCTCAGACCGACTTCAAGAGGAGGTCGCTGGTCTGGCCTGACACGAACAGGTCGCTTCCCGCCATCAACAACTCACGGTAGCTCTCTTCGGAGGGCAGCGAATCCAGATAGGCGTCGAGCGACCCGAGATCGGGAGCGTCGATCATCCAGTACACCACTCCGTAGGCGCCGTACGCCTCCATCCAGGAGGTCACAGCACCACCTTCCGGCACACGTCCGGCGAGGTGGGCGGTGTAGGAGGCGATCCAGGCGCGCACCCGCGTACCGTCGCTCGAATCGACCTGTGCCTTGCGAATCATCCGAACCATTGTTGCTCACTCTCTGCTTTCCCGTATTTCAGGCCTGTTCCGTATATCGGGCCTGTTCCGTTTTCGGAGCTCATGGCAGCCATACTTCCATCGCCATAGCCTTCGGGTTGAAGCCGTTCGATGCCGAGGTCTCACTCGGGCAGGCTGACACCGCCACCAGCAGGTCGATCTCTGCACGGATGTCGATGTAGTCGCCGGGCTGCGCCAACGACTCCTTGAAAACCAGTTCTTGCTCGTCGATCACATCGGTGTGCATGAAGATATTGAAGATGTCGGGGACCAGATCAGCCTCGAGACCCCAGGGAGCGATCGCTTCCTCCAGATTTCCTTGGCAGGTCCGATGTTGAGCCTCAGCGCTTATGTCGTCGCGCACGGAATACACCCCCGCAGAGCAGCGGCCTCCGTTCCAGGCGAAATGCTCACCGACCGGGTCGTCGATGACGGTTCCCATCACCCGCTCATAGGGAGGTCGCGAATACAGATGGGTGAGTCGGCGCATCGTGCCGGTGCCCGCCAACATGTTGAGCGCCACCGACTGCCCGGCGTGATACCCCTCCCGCGGGTTGTCAAGGGCCAGGAATGCGGTGTCGGCCACCTGCGGGCCTTCAGTGGCGATGATCCGAACTGCCCGGCCTGCGAGCACCTCGACCGCGCGTCCCTCGCAGCGCGGGATCTCCACCCGCTCAAGAATCTTGCGAGTCACTTGGCGACCTCCCACACGGCACTGTCCGAGTCGGCGACGGTGCGCAACGGGTCGTCTGCCATCAGCCTGCTCCACTCCCGCAGATAGCCTCGCATCGGTGCTTCATGGGTGACGGGGACCCGGCGCACGCCCGCAGAGTCGGGGATGTCAGAAGGCGTCCCGAGTCCCTTGCTCATGTCGATCCATTCAATCTCTGAGATCCCGAGCCCCTGCTGGCAGCGTTCGAAGATCTCCAGGTCGTCCGGGTTGCCGAGGCTCGGGAAGTCCTCGGCGATGCGCATTCGCAGGACATTGACTTCTTCGGGCACGCCGACAGCGGCCACCATCCAGGTGTGCAGCCGGGTCTGGTCGACCCGAACCGGGTCAACCACTTCGACATGGTTCCCTTTCAGCAGCAGGTTCGGGAAGATCGACAGGTTGACCATCGACCCGGCCGCCAGGTCCAGGAGTTCCGGTGCGGTGTCCCCGAATTCTTCGACGAGGCGTTCCTGATAGGGCTCCTGACCCGGAATCGGCCGTTGCGCCTGCCAGAACGATGAGTTGAGGCCGGGCCGCTGGTCGATGAACAGGTGTCCGTTGCCGAGGTCTTCGCCGTACATCTCGGTTTCGTCCGGGGTGCTCTTGAACTGCGAGAGGCTCTTGGCCCCGCCGTGCCGGCGTTCGTTGAGCAGCACGAACGAGCGATGGGCGAACGTCGGGTGCGCGCCGTCGGCGGCGTTGTCCCAGGCGAGTTTCCAGTTGCCGTTGTAGATCATCCGTTGACGGTTGCGGAGTTGAATCTCACCGGTCGGTGAACGGTCCACGAACTCTTCGATTCGATCTGCGGCCGGGCCGAGCCAGTCGAGCAAAGGCATCGCCGCGGTGTTCAAGGTCGCAAAGACGAACCCCCGGAAGGTGGCCAGGCGCGGCACCTGGGCCAGGCCGTGGTCGGTCTTGTCGAAATCGGCCGGATAGCCCGCCATGTCGGGGATCGTGACGAGCTCACCGGAGTTGGAGTAGGTCCAGCCGTGGTAGCTGCACTGGAAGTGCCTGGCTGATCCCTGGTCCTGTTGACACACCGTCGATGCCCGATGCGAGCAGCGGTTGAACAGGGCTCGCAACTGTCCGTCGCGGTCCCGGGTGACGATCAACTCTCGGCGGCCCAGAGCGGTGGTGATGAAGTCGTTCGGTTCGGGGATCTGGCTCTCGTGGGCCACGTACACCCATGTTCCCCCAAAGATCTTCGCCATCTCCTGATCGAAGATCTCAGGCTCGGTGTAGATCGACCGGTGCACCCGATGGGCTTGGACCAACTGCGACATGGTCACAGGATGAACGGGAACTTGCGGACGTCGCCGCGGCTGTTGACGAGGCTGACGATCTTTCGGGCGATGGTCCAGTCACCTTCGAGATCCCGCAGGATGTAGTCGTTGCGGCTCACGAACGGTGTTACGGCGCCACGGCGGTATTCCCAGGCGACCACCGAGCAGCGCACGGCCACCTCGGTTGTGTCTGGATCGAGCGGCCAGGCGGCAACGTTGCCGACCTGGCGGCAGACGCTCGACACTGGCTGCTGGGAGTGGGTCCAGCCCGTTTCGAGCAGCGCGATCCGGTCTTCGAGCCGACGCCGGTCGTCGAGCATGAACGAGACTTCGGTACGCGGGTCGCTGTCGGGGTCGATCGGAACCCAATACAACGCGTCGGTCGCGAACCGCCCCAGCCACTGCCGGTACTGCCTGTCGTCGAGCAGACGGGCCTCGTGACACAGCGCCCGTTCGGCGACATCTCGAAGCGCTGGGTCGTCGGGCCCGCGGTCGAGGTTGCGTGAAGCGGCGAACGAGGCGAGTTCGCGGTAGCGCTCCTCGTCGACAGTACTGTGTTGTTCCACGCTCACAAGCCGACCTTGCTAGGGCCCGTGTACGGCCTGCATCAGCCGGGTCACCATGTTCTTGGGATCCTGCGAACCCCAGACATTGCGGCCGATCGCCACCCCGGCAGCCCCTGCCGCCACAACGCCCGAAGCCATCTCGACCACATCGTCTTCGTGGTCCATTCTGGGTCCCCCGAGGGCGAGCACCGGCACGCCGCACGCCTCGACGACTTCGGTGAACTCGTCGGTGGGGCCCGGGCACATGGTCTTGATCATGTCGGCTCCCAACTCGGTTGCGATCCGGGCGCCCTTGGCGACGTTCTCGACCGTCCAGGGGACCTCCTGGCCCCAGCCCCCCGGGATCGACTCGGCGATCAGCACCATCCCGATCTTCTCGCACTCTGCACTCAGGTGGGCCAGGCGGGACAGTGAGACGTGTTCGTCGTGAGCGCCGCTGAAGGCCATCACGATGATCGCGTCGGCGCCTAGGACCATTGCCTGCTCCGCGGTGTAGAGCAGGGTCGACGTGTCGCCGGTTGCAGGTTCGCCCAGCTCCGCGATCCCGCCGTCGACTCGCAGCACCAGACCGCTTCGGGCGAACGCTTCGGGGTGCCGGCGTGCCAGGTGCCAGGTTGTGAGCACGGCGTCGGGCTGTGCTGAGGCGATCGGTTCGACGGCTTCGGTGGGAACGCCCGTGCCCATGTAGGCAGGATGGTCCATCGCCACGAGTACGCAGCGGCCGTCGGCGGCGACTACCCGACTCGCGCGGCGGCGTTTGCCTGCCGAAACCGCCGACAGAAAATGCGCTCCTGGCGTCATGCAACGTACCCTTTCTCGGGTGGACTGATGGTCTTACCATACTGAGGGGAAGCCGTGACCGAGAACATTGACCTGCTGATCAGGGGCAACTACGTCGTCACCATGAATCCGACCCGTGACATCATTCACGACGGCGCGGTGGCGGTCCGCGGGCGTGAGATCGTGGCGGTAGGCAAGGCCGCCCGACTCGAGCAGCAGTATCACTCAACCGAGACCATCGGGGGCGACCGTTTCGTGGTCACACCGGGGATGGTCAACTCCCACATCCACATCACCGGCGAGCCGCTGACCCGCGGCTATGTCCCTGACGACACGCCCTTCGAGGAGAACGTCTTCATGTGGCTGTGCCCGCTGTACTCCATGTACAACGCCGCTGAGGAACGGCTTTCTGCACAGTTGGCGGCAACAGAGATGCTCAAGTCCGGAACCACCACCTTTCTTGAGGCGGGCACTATCCGTTTCCTTGACGAGGTCGTCGACGGGCTCGAAGAGGTCGGTATCCGGGGGCGGGTGGGCCAGTGGGTCTGGGACCTGCCACCGGAACCCGACGTCTACAAACAGGACACCGACCAGGCCATCGCCAACCTGCAACGCCAACTCGAGCACCATCCTGCGGCAGCCGGGAACCGGATAAGCGCCTGGTCGCTGCTGGTGGGACACACCACCTGCTCTGATCCGCTCTGGCGAGCCGCCCGGGAACTGGCGACCGAGCACAGTGTCGGGCTGAGTTTCCACATGTCGCCCGCAAAGCTCGACCCGGAGGGTTTCGTCGCCGAGTTCGGGCATCGGCCGATGGTGCATCTGGCGCAGCTCGGGGTGCTCGGTGCTGATGTCGCCATGACCCACTGCGTGCAGGTCGACGACAACGAGATCGAGATCATGGCCGAGACTGGGGTGCATGTGGCGCATTGCCCGACCACTGCGCTCAAGGTCAGCTACGGGGTGACCCAGGTCGGCAAGATGCCGGAGATGGTGCAGGCCGGGATCAACCTCGGTATCGGTACCGACGGCAACAACGCCTCCAACTACTCCGACTTGATGCGCGCCACCTATCTGGTCGCCGGTCTGTTCAAGGACGGGCGCCAGGACCCGCAGATGTTCCCCGCAGAGAAGGCCTATGAGATGGCGACGCTGGGCGGGGCCGAGTTGATGCAGATGTCTGATCAGATCGGCTCGCTCGAAGTCGGGAAGCTGGCCGATGTGGTGTTGCACGACACCGACCGGCCCGAGTGGCGGCCGCTGCTCAACGTCGCCAACCAGCTCGTCTGGTCGGCCGACGGGCGGGGCGTGCACACGGTCATCGTCGACGGCAACAAAGTCGTCGAGAACGGGCAGATGACAACCATCGACGAGCAGGCCCTCTACGCCCAATCCCAACTCGCCGGCGAAGCGATCACCACCCGCTCCGGCCTCCCCGACAAGGCCAAATGGCCCGTGCTGTAGGCCGAACCCGTAATTCTCGCACAGTTTCGGGAAACCGCGATTACCGTGATTCAGTGCGTCGCGAACTGATGACCGAACTCGATGCCTACGAGCGGGCGCGGCAGTCCTACTTGAATCGAGAACCGGTCCCGCTGGGAAAGCCCGGTCAGCGATACCCGACTCGCCACGAAATACATCAGAGATGAGAGTCTCCAGATGAGCGAGTTCAGCGAATCGGCCAGCGTGACACTGCTTCGACGCCGCTTCGCATTCGCAGGGATCGGCCGGCGTCGGCGGCCTCGGCGGCCAGAGCATCAACATCGACGGTGTTGACTTGGCCGCCAGCGACCACGGGTTGCCCGGCTACGTATACGTCCCTCACTGATCTGCCGTCGCTGCCCCAGACAAGTTGCAGCACCGGATCGGGGCTCGGGGGGATCCATTCGATCCGGGACCGGTCGTGAACCACGATGTCGGCTTGCTTGCCGACTTCGAGCGAACCGATCTGTTCGTCCATGCCCAGGGCCTCAGCGCCGGCGATGGTGAGCAGCTCGAGGGCGTCGTGGGCTCCGAAGATCGTCGGGTCGGTAGCGGCGTCTTTCGCCACCCCCGCGAACAGCGCAGCGGTGCGGATCCCGTCGACCATGTCGCCGGCGTTCTCGGCGTCGCACCCCAAAGCGAGGCGGCCCCCTTCACGCCACAGGTCCAGGTGGCGGAACTCACGGGTAAGTCCCTGACCCAGTCGCAGATATGCCCAGGGGCACGACACGACTGTCGCACCGTTGTTGACCAGCACTGCCACTTCCTGCGTGTCGAGGTGCACGCCGTGGGCGACGGCAACGTGAGGGCCCAGCACTCCCAGCGCCGAGAGGTGCACCAGGGGTCGTTTCCCGGTTCTGGCCAGGTAGCTGTCGACGTCGCTTGACGTGGGAGACAGATGAAAGGTCATGCCGACCCCGCGGGAGCGGGCCAGTTCGCCGGCTGCCACCACCAGCTCATCGGACATGAGGTCATGGCCAACAAGGCTCACCCAAGTCGACACCCGTGGTCCGGTGGCGAGGTCCAGAACCACCCGCTGTCGGTCGATCACCTCTTCGACTGAGCCTGCGAACGGCCCCTCGTCAACATCCCAGCCCCAGGTACCGACTGTCACCCGAGCTCCCACGGACTGTGCGGCGGCAACGACGCGATCCGGATGAGCGACAGTTCCCGCTTCGAAGGTGGTGGTGATGCCGTTGCTCAGCGATTCGGCAAGGGTGAGCGTCGCTGCGAGTTCGTCGTCGCCGCCGCTGTGCTCGCCGTGAACCGGCACCACCCAAGAGAAGATCGCCTCCCCGGGGGGCAGGTCATCGGGGATCGACGATTGGATCAAACGATCTCCGGTCAGGTGCTGATGGCCGTTGACATACCCCGGCAGTACCAGGTCGCTGGCTTGCCCTGAGACGGTCTCGTCGGGATGTGCCTCCCGTATCTCAGCGAAACTGCCGACCGCGGCGATCGTGTCACCCGAGACGACGACCGCTCCGTCGTTGATGATCTCTCGTCGAGGATTCATGGTGACCACGGTGCCCCGCACGATCGTCATGGCTCCTCAACGCTCCTCACCGGCCCAGTATTGCACCGGTATAGGGGTGAACCCGTATGAACCCGCGCTCAGGCTGATAGACCCATCACCATGACGGTTACCACAATTTGCGAACAATGGCGGGAAGGCAGAACAACCCTCGGGTGTTGGCTGGCCATTCCCAGCACGGTGACAGCCGAAACGTCCGCCCGCTGCGGCTTCGACTACATCTGTGTCGACACACAACACGGCCCGCTCGACTACGCCGACTCCGTGACGATGATCCAAGCGATCCTGTTGGGCGGGTCAAGCCCCATCGTCCGAGTGCCCCGCAACGAGCCGGGCATCATTGGCAAGTCTTTCGACGCCGGCGCTCACGGCGTGATCATCCCCATGGTCAACACGGTTGCTGAGGCTGAACAGGCGGTGAGCGCGAGCCGCTACGCGCCACGCGGGGCCCGCAGTTGGGGTCCGACCGTGGCCGGTCTGCGACACGACTATTTCAACTGGGAATCCGGCAACGTGGCTTGCATCCCGATGATCGAAACGACTGAGGCCCTCTCCAATCTCGATGAGATCCTTGCCGTGCCCGGGATCGATGCGATCTATGTCGGGCCTGCGGACCTGTCGATCACTCTCGGTCTGCCGCCGGGCAACAACGACGGCGAGCAGGCGTTCGATGAGGCGCTCAGTTTCATCCTGGAACGCTGCGCCGCCCACGACGTCATCGCCGGAATCCAATCGACCGGTGCGTTGACCCCCAAGCGGATCGCCGCGGGTTTCCGCATGGTCACCGTCACCACCGATCTTCTGGCAGCCCGCATGGGCATCAACGCCGAGCTGGCCCTGGCCCGCGGCGAGGGTCCTTCGGGGCCTTCCTCGAGTCTGTACTGACGCTGCGGTCGGGCCGTGGCCGCGGTCGGTGTCTCAGGACGCGAGGTAGTCTGGCACAGAGGTCCCTTCGCCCGTGCTTGATATCGATTCCGGTGCCCAGTCCAACCCGGCCGTCGCGGGGTGGGAGGCTGCGGGGTTGCGCGCTCCGGACATGGATGTCGTTCGCTCCTGGCGGCTTCAGCAGTTGCGCATCCAGCTTCAGGCCGAGGATGTGGCTGGCATCGTGTTGTTCGACCCGCTCAACATCCGCTACGCGGTAGACGCTACGAACATGCAGGTTTGGTCCACCCACAACGCGGTGCGGTACGCCTTCGTGGCCACCGACGGACCGGTCATCCTGTTCGACTTGGCCCGGTGTGAGCATCTGGTCGAACACCTGCCGCTGATTGACGAGGTCAGGCCCGCAACCGGCTGGTTCTTCTTCGAGAACGGTCCCCGGGAGGCGGAGGCTGCTGATCGATGGGCCGACGAGGTCGCCGATCTGGTCCGGCTCCACGGCCGGGGCAACCGGCGGATCGCGCTCGACAAGTGCGAGACCCTCGGGGTCGCTGCGTTGCAGCGCCGAGGCGTTGAGCCCGTCGTGAGCATGCGTTTCGCCGAGATGGCCCGCTACTGCAAGCATCCCGAGGAGATCGTGGCCATGCGCCGGGCCGTCCACAGCACCCAGCAGGCCACGTATGAGATGTGGCAAGCGCTTGAGCCCGGAATCACCGAGGCCCAGTTGTGGTCGCACCTGCACGCAGGCAACATCGCCCGCGGCGGTGAGTGGGTCGAGACCAGGCTCCTGTCGAGCGGGCCGCGGACCAACCCGTGGTTCGCGGAGTGCAGCCACCGGGTGATCGAGGCCGGTGACTTGGTCAGTTTCGACACCGACCTGATCGGCCCCTACGGATACGCCGTCGACATGTCCCGCGGCTGGGTCACGCCAGGGCGCGAGCCGACTCCGCAACAGCAGTCGCTGCACGGGCTCGCCTGCGAGGTGCTCGACCACAACCGTTCCATCCTCGAACCCGGTCTGACCTTCAGGGAGTTCGCCGAGCGGAGCTACCAGCTGCCCGACCGCTTCTTACCCAACCGCTACGCAGACATCGCCCACGGCTTGGGCCTGTCCACCGAGTACCCGATGATCCACTACCTCCAGGATTGGGACGCCTACGGCTACGACGGCGTCATCGAGGACGGCGTGGTCCTGTGCCTCGAGGTGTTCGTCGGCGAGCCGGGCGGACACGAGGGGATAAAGCTCGAGAACCAGGTGTACGTGAGCAGCCGGGGCGCCGAGGTGCTCGACACCTTCCCGATGGCACTGATCCCGCACTGACCCGGCACGGCACCGCCGGTGCGGCGCAACCCCGACGCCGGTAGTCTCTGAGGCGGAAGGTTGCCAGAGCGGACGAATGGGGCGGCCTCGAAAGCCGTTGTGGCCTCCGGGTCACCATGGGTTCGAATCCCATACCTTCCGCCACAAAGCCGAAAAAATTAGGTGTCCTGTTTCGTCTTGACTGGTCTGACAGCGCTCTGGCTTCCGATGTTTTGAACGATAATACCCCAAATGTCTGGTAGAATCCGGGTATGGATACCGCTTGCGTTTCCTCCGGCGAGCGGATTCCTGCTGAGAGATCCGCTTGGAACCGCCTTGTCGAGGCCCGCTGGCCCGCCGGCGTGAAGTGCCCGAGGTGCGAGACCGGCAAGCCGGCGTTTAGAGCGGGGCGGTCGGCGTGGAGGTGTCACTCTTGCCTCTACGACTTCACGGTCACGACGGGAACGGCCATGCACCGCTCGAAGGTCGATGCCGCAAAGTGGCTGAAAGCGGCCTGGCTCTCTGATTTGCGCCCCGCGGTGTTAGCACGCGAACTCGATGTGTCCGCTCCTGCCGCCCGGCGCATGGCCGACGCATTGGAGATGACCGGACAGCCCCCCGGGGAGGGCCGTTTGAATGCGCTGATGCATCAACCCAGCGAGCCGATAAAGGCACTCCGGAGCCGTCTGCCCTGCACGTTCGACCCCGATGCCAGCCCTGTCGCCGGCCTGAGCAGGGGCCAGCGGACTGCGCTGGGAATTCTGCGCGGCAGGATCAGGGGCACGACGCTAAACCAGGTCGCCGCCGAGGCCCGCCTGTCTGAAGACCATGCGCGGCGATGCTTGAACGCCCTAGTCAAAATGGGCTTCGCGCGGCGCGAAGAGGCCAGCCTGCCCTGGGGCTACGGTTCGCGCAAGACCGTCCTGTGGTCGCTCGATCTCAGCGAAGAGAGCGTCACGGCGTTGGCTTACCTGCCGCCACGGCCGCCGCCGCAGGTGAGCGACACCTGCGCTGAGCGGGTTCCGCCTGAGTTCTGGGGCCTGTTCTGGAACGGGGCGAGCGCCAAGGACCTGAGGCTCCCCGACGACGCCTTCTTCGTGGCCACCTCCCTGCTCGACGGCCCCGACCCGGTGGCACGCTCTTGGGCGTTGAGATGCCTCCCCGTCGACGCTCTGCGGAGATGCCGTGACATGCGCGGCTACAACACGGGCGGGATAGCAGCCAGCATCGACAAGGCAATCGCCAGGCGCACCGATGGCTGAGATCGACGCATGGGACGATGTGCTCTCGGCTGAGATGCGCTCCGTCTGGCCCATCCTGCAAGAGGTCACCGATCCGCTGGAGGGCTGCCTGATGGGCGGCACCGCTCTGACCATCCATCTGCGCCACCGCGTATCGTTCGACCTCGACTACATGACGCCCGACAGCTTCTCCGGCGACGAACTCGCAAGGAAGTTCGAGAAGGCTGCGGGCGCGGTCGAGGTCTACGAATGCGGCCTCGACCAACTGCACGCCAGAGTCGACACAGTGCATGTACAGGTGTTCAAGACGCCGTCCCGGGGGGCCAACCCCGGCCACGTCAAAACCCTCGCACAGCCCACTCGGATCGACGGGTTGCCCGTCGCCTCTGTGGCAGACCTGCTGGCCTCCAAACTCGACGTCATCATGTACCGGCCGAAACTTCGCGACTACATGGACCTGGTGGCCCTGGACAGAGCCGGACCATACACCCTCGAAGACGGGCTGCGGTTCCACATGCACCGCTACGGCACCACCCCCGCATCAACTGACGCCGCCAACATCGTCAACCTTCTCGAGAGCCCTGGAGTCCTCGACGACGACCCCCACTTCAGAGATCGCAAAGACGAGGTTCTCCAGTACCTCGCAGGTCGTGCACCGGACCTCGAACAGTTCCTGTACCAGATGCGGCTGGGCCAAGGCGGCCCGACCAACCTGGAGCCACCCGACAGGGGCAACGCGGCCGGTCTAACGTCAGACTTCGACGCGACGTTCAACCCGTCCGACTAAAACGTTGCGGGGGGACTGTCGGACGCTTCCTTGTCGAGCGGCGTGTGTGAAGGGTTGTTGTCGGGTTTGTTCGTCGCGTCATATTCGGCGGATGTCTCGGCTGGCGAGGTGGAGTTTGTGGGCTCGTCGGGCTTTGCCTTCGCTGGTTTTGCGGGCGAGGTAGGCGGCTGCTTGGGGTTGGCTGTCCTGCTGGGGGACCGACGCTGCACCGGGTTGACGCGCTGGTTGCCTGTGAAATCGAGCCGGTGTTTGACAGGATCGGCGGTGCCTTCACCCGATGAGAGCGCGACGGCGATTGGATCGTGTCGGAGCCCAACAGGTCCGACGTGTCAACAATCCCGGGTGCCGCCACATCCCAGCCCGAACCCGTCCTGTGTGGGGCTCAGAATCGATTCATTCGTCGAACGACGCCGGACGACCCTTCGGTGTGGACACCGCACTAGCCCAGAGTGACTCCGGCGGTGGTGAGTTCGGTCAGCGCAGCATCGGTCGTTTCGGGCGCTACGCCGGCGCAGTGCTCGAGCAGAACGGTGGTGGCGAAACCGGCCGCCAGGGCGTCGATCGCCGTCGCACGCACGCAATGGTCGGTCGCCAGGCCGACTACATCGACCTCAGTGACACCTCGTTCAGTCAGCCAGTCGCCGAGCAGCACCGACTCGTCTGTAGCCGCGCCACCGTCGAAACCCGTGTAGCTCGCGGTGGTTCGTCCTTTGAGGAACACCTCGTCGATCGCAATGTCCAGATCGGGGTGGAAGGCCGCACCGTGACTCTCAGCCAGGCAATGGACCGGCCAGCTGTCGACGAAGTTCGGACCGACTTCAGGATCGGCGAAATGCTCACCTGGATCGACATGCCAGTCCTTAGTGGCGACCACCAGTTCATAGGCGCCGCCGGCACGGTCCAGCCCCGCCAACTCGGTGATCGAACGTGCGACCGCAGCGCCGCCGTCCACACCCAGAGCGCCGCCCTCGCAGAAGTCGTTCTGGACATCGACAACAATCAGTGCCTTCATCGATTCGCTCCTCCGGTGCTGTTGACGACCACCGCGGAGAGCGGTTCCTCAACGCCTTCCCAGATTGTAGGCACAGCAGGAGTGGTCACAGGCCAGGGAGTCCTGTCTTCGTCGAGCAGACGCTCACGCCGCTGCGCGCAACGGGCCCGAGCCTCGCTCACGTCGGTCAGATTGGCGACAACCTCACCGTCGCGCAGCAGCGGGACCTGCGGACACATCGAGTTTTCGGGCACCTCCACCGGAAGAACCGAGAGAACCTCAGCGAGGTACTTGCCTTCGGCGTCGTAGGTCCGATGCACCGACTTGTGACCACCGATCGTGCGTTTCCCGGGCGAGTGCTTGCCGACCGCTCGCAGCGGGCCGGACTGGTCGTCGTCAGCGACGGACACCAACTTGTAGACCATCGAGGCCGTCGGATGGCCCGAGCCGGTGACCAGGCTCGTCCCGACCAGATAAGCGTCGATCGGTGCGTGTTCCAGTTCCAACTCCGCGATCAGAAACTCGTCGAGGTCGCTCGACACGACGATACGGCAGTCAACAGCGCCCAGTTCGTCGAGCAAATGACGGGCCGCGCGACTGTCGGCGAGCAATTCACCGCTGTCGATTCGGACGGCCCCAATGTCATGTCCGACGACGTCGACTGCCCGACGTATCCCTTCCATCACGTCGAAGGTGTCGACAAGGTAGGTGGAACCGACTCCCAAGGTCTCGCGTTGCACGCTAAAGGCCTCGGATTCGCTGTTATGGGCCAGCACGAAGGCGTGGGCTGTGGTGCCTCCGGTCGGGATGCGGTGACGACGTCCGGCTTCAAGGTTCGATGTCGTGTCGAAACCGCCGACGTGCGATGCGCGCGCTGCGGCAACCGCCGATTCGGGGTCGGTGCGCCTCGAACCTCCCTCTACAAGCAGGCGGCCGCCGGCTGCGTCGGCCACCCGTGCGGCTGCGGAAGCCACCGCGCAGTCGTGGTTCAGCACCGACAGCAGGACTGTCTCGAGCACGACGCACTCGGCGAACGAGCCGACCACGGTGAGTACCGGACTGTACGGAAAGAACAGTTCACCCTCGGCGTAGCCGGTGATGTCTCCACTGAAACGGTAGTTGCGGAGCCAGTCGGCCATCAGGTCGCCTTGGACGACCCCGCTCGCCAGCAGATGCTCGACCGTGTCGTCATCGAACCGGAAACGTTCGATTGCGTCCACCAGGCGGTCGATGCCTGCGACCACACCGTAGGCCCGGCCTTCGGGGAGGCGGCGAGCGAAGACCTCGAACACGGCACGTCGGGAGGCGATCCCTGACTTGAGGGCAGACTCCACCATGGTCAGCTCATAGTGGTCGGTGAACAGCGCACTTGACGGACGTTCCATCCCGCATCACGCTACCGGGCTGTGCTTGCGCCGATGACTTCCGCATCGGAACCGCGCTGGATCTGCGCTTGCCCGCGCCGATGACCGCATCGGATCCCCGCGGGATCCACGCGGTTGTGGTTCCGCGTAGGCTCACGGTATGACTGCGTCGAGTCCGTTCCAGGTGATGCACTCGATGACCGCGGACCGTTCCGGGATCGACGGCAAGCAGTTGAACAGGGACACACGGCTCCGTGTGCTCGCGTTCGCCCGCCCCTACCGGGGTGCCATCTTCGTGTATCTGTCGATCATCGTGGCGACGACTTTCCTCGGGCTGCTGCCGCCGCTGCTGATCCGTGAGATCTTCGATGTCGCGATCGTCGACAGCAACAGGGGTTACCTCAACCTCCTCTTCTTTGTGATGATCGGTTCCGCCGCCGCTGAGGCACTGCTGTCGCTGGTGGAACGTTGGCTCAGCTCGCGGATCGGTGAGGGACTGATCTTCGACTTGCGTGTGCGCCTCTTCGATCATGTGCAGCGAATGCCCCTCGCCTTCTTCACCCGCACCCAGACCGGTACCCTGATCAGCCGCCTCAACAACGACGTGATCGGCGCGCAGCGAGCCTTCACCGGCACTCTGGGAACTGTTGTCGGCAACTCGATCACACTGACCGGCACGTTGCTCGCCATGCTGATCCTGGAATGGCGGTTGACGCTGCTGGCTATCATGATCCTCCCGGTCTTCGTGCTGCCTGCTCGGCGTGTCGGGGCCAGCCTGCAGGACATCACCCGCGAGTCGATGACCGTCAACGCATCGATGAACAACACCATGACCGAGCGGTTCAATGTTGCCGGTGCCCTGCTCGTCAAGCTCTTCGGACGTCACGACGCCGAGGCCACGGACTTCTCGGACCGGGCGGGTCGGGTTCGCGACATCGGTGTACGCAGCGCCATGTACAGCCGCGTCTTCCTAGTGGCATTGACGATGGTGGGGGCGGTCGGCACGGCGATCGTCTACTGGCTCGGCGGGCATCTCGTCATCGACGGCTCGATCACGATCGGCACGCTCACCGCGCTGGGGCTCTACACGGTCCGGATCTATCTGCCTCTCACCAGCCTTTCCAATGCCCGGGTTGATGTGATGACCGCTTTTGTGAGCTTTGAGCGTGTGTTCGAGGTTCTCGACGCTCCAAATGCGATCGTCGATGCTCCCGACGCTGTGGAGTTGGTGGATCCGCAAGGGGAGGTGCGGTTCGATCACGTCTACTTCAGTTACCCCGACCCTCCCGAGGGGACACCGGCATCACTCGGCGGCGAAGAGTCGACTGCTTCTGTCGACGATGTGCTGAGCGACATCGACCTGACTGTGGCACCGGGCCAGATGGTTGCAATCGTCGGTCCGTCCGGCGCCGGCAAGACCACACTCACCTCGCTTGTCCCCCGCCTCTACGATGTGGGCGCCGGGACGATCACCGTCGACGGTCACGATGTGCGGTCACTGACCCAGGACTCTCTGCGTCGCGCCATCGGGGTTGTGAGCCAGGACCCTCATCTGTTCCACGACACCGTCGCGATGAATCTGCGTTATGCCGATACCACCGCCGGCCAAGCTGAGATCGAGGCGGCCTGTCGAGCGGCCCGCATCCACGATGTGATCGCGGCGCTGCCCGACGGGTACGACACGATCGTGGGCGAACGCGGTTATCGGCTGTCCGGCGGTGAGAAGCAACGCCTGGCCATCGCTCGAATGCTGCTCAAGAACCCGGCCGTCGTCGTGCTCGACGAGGCGACGAGCCATCTCGACACCGAGAACGAGGCCTACGTGCAGGAGGCGCTGGCCAACGCTCTGTCCGGTCGCACGTCGCTGGTGATCGCCCATCGCCTGTCGACCATCACCGACGCAGACACCATCGTGGTGCTCGACAACGGGCATGTGGTCGAGACCGGCACACACGACGAGCTGCGCCGACAGGGAGGACTGTATGCCGAACTGTATGAGGGTCTGGTTCGGGCAGACCACCTCTGACGCTGTCTCCGTGCCTGCTGAGACCGCTCGTGCAGGGCACCAAGCCGTAGGCTGGTCACCCGTGGATACCGAAGCACACGCAGTCGACGCCGACACTCTGGACGAACGTGCCCTGGACGCCGACACTCTGGACGAACGTGCCCTGGACGAACGTGCCCCGGGCGAGCGCGCTCCGGCCGCCGGCGGATCGTCCGAGAGCGTTCTGGTGCGGGTCACCGGGCCCGACCACCCCGGGATCACCGCCGGGTTGATGAACGTGCTCGCCAAAGCCGGGGCCGAGGTGTTCGACATCGAGCAGACAGTGATCTGCGGCCAACTCACCCTGGGGTTGGCGGTGGAGGTGCCCCAGGGACGGGACCTGCTCAAGGACGTGTTGTTGTATGGATGGGAACAGGGTGTGGCGGTCGATTTCGACCTGGTTTCCAGCACCCCCCCGACACAGCTTCCCGGAACGGTCGTTACCCTCCTCGGGCCGCACCTGAACCCGACGGAAGTCGGCGCTGCGGCGACCGCCATCGCCGACGCCGGGGCGAACATCGACCGGATCACACGCCTATCGCGTTTCCCGGTGATGAGCTACGAACTGTTGGTGCGCGACGGCGACGTGGGAACGCTCTGCTCCAACCTCATGCGGGTCGCCACGGAACATCGAACCATGGACGTCGCAGTCCAACCCGAGGGGATCGGGCGGCGGGCCCAGCGGCTCATCGTGCTCGACGTCGACTCGACGATGATCGCCGGCGAGGTGATCGACCTGCTTGCCGCCGAGGCTGGATGCCTCGAAGCAGTGCAGGAGATCACCGCTGAAGCAATGGCGGGCGTTCTGGACTTCGAAGTTTCGTTGCGCCAGCGTGTGGCTCTGCTGGCCGGGCTCGAAGAAACCGCTATCGAGCGGGCGCACGCCAACCTGCGCTACACCCCAGGCACCCGCACCTTCGTGCGCACCCTGCAGCGTCTGGGGTACACGTTGGCGATCGTCTCGGGGGGCTTCACGGCGTTCACCGACCGGATAGCAGAGGACCTTCGCATTCATCATGCCCACGCCAACGTGCTGGAGATCGTCGACGGGAGATTGACTGGTGGGCTTGTCGGGCCGATCGTCGACCGTGCGCGCAAGGCGGCCCTGTTGAGGGAGATAGCGCAAGCCAACAACGTTCCGCTATCGCAGGCGGTAGCTGTCGGCGACGGCGCCAACGATCTCGACATGCTCAGAGAAGCCGGTCTCGGAATCGCTTTCAACGCGAAACCGATCGTTTCTGAAGCCGCCGACACAGCGCTTACCGTCCCGTATCTCGACGCCATTCTGTTCGTTCTAGGCATCCGCCGCGAGGACGTGGAAGCCGCCGATCGCAGCGATAACAACGGTAACGGCGACCACGGCCTCGTCTGAGCGGTGCGGCGCTTCGGCGACCCCGCCGGTAGCGGCCTGTCGGGCGCGGACCCGGCGAAACTGTTTCTGGCGACCGCAGCTGTTCTGGCGGCCGGTACCAACGCAAAGTGGATCGTGTTCATGCCCCGCTTGGTCGACGACCTTCAACTTGAGCCCTACCAGTTGGCTTTGTTGGGCGTCGCGCTTGAACTGAGCGGTCTCCTCGGGGAGATCCCGACAGGTGCGCTCGCGGATCTGATCAGTCGTCGTCTGGCGATAATCTGCTCGTTCGTGGTCATGGGTCCGATCATGGCTCTGGCGGGGGTATTCGAGGGGATTTGGCTGATCGCTCTGACCCAGGTCGGCTGGGGGCTCGCCTGGACCCTCCACAGCGGTGCCGATGTGGCCTGGTTGACCGACGAACTGCGTGATGCGGATCGTGTTGACCGTCTCCTGATCACGCGGGCCAAGGTCCAGTTGGCCGCGAACGCCTTGGGGGTGCCGATAGCGCTCGTTGTTGTCGCTGCGACCACCCGCACAACTGCGATCGTGTTCGCCGGCGGGTTGATCTCGGTGTGGGGGCTGGTGCTGGCGATGACCATGCCCGAAACGGGTTTCTCGCGGACTACCAGGGCAGCCGCTGCAGAGTTCAAGCGTATTGTCGTGCTGGGCACGAAATTGACGGCTCGCACTCGGCCGTTGCGGCTTCTGGCGATCTCGTCGCTGTTCTTCGCGCTGGGTTCGGGGATCGTTGACCATCTCGACCTGGCCCGCCTGGTGGAGGTGGGTATTCCCAGCACCTTCGACGAGGTGGTCCTCTACGGGTTGCTCGCCCTGGTCCAGGCCGCTGTGGGGATCGTTCTAGTCCGTCTGGTCGAACGCCGTTTCATCGAAGCCCCGGCAGCTCTGGTGCTGTCATTGTTGATGCTGGGGGCGGGAGCGGCGGTAGCGGTGGTCGCCGGTGCCAGTGTGGGTTGGGTGGTCTTCGTGGGTCTGGTCATGCAGGAGGCGTTGCGGATGACGGCTGAACCGTTCATCACGATGATCACCAATGCCCACAGCGAATCGGAGGTTCGGGCGACGATGTTGTCGTTCATGAGCCAGGCCTATGCGACCGGCGAGATTCTCAGTGGCATCTCCCTCGGGGTGCTGGCCTCGGTTGCGGGGATCGGTCCGGCGTTCGCTGTCGGCGCAGCCATAGTGGTGCTCGGATCGGTGGTTTGCTCTCGCATCTGATCGGCGATGCACCACTGTCACTAGGGGGGAGTACGGTCCACAGGGTGAATCAGTCCACTCTCACGGTCGGTGAGCTCTGCACCCTCATTCGTGTGGTCATCGAGGAGACGATGCCCGACGATGTCTGGGTGGAGGGCGAGATCAGCGGACTCCACCGAGCCCGCAACGGCCATGTGTACTTCGATCTGATCGAGCCCGGGGAGGCCCCGGGGGCGAGTGCTGCTGCAACTGTGCCGGTGGTGCTTTTCCGAGACACCCGGGACCGTGTCAACCGGCTGCTCAAGAGGCACGGCGACCCGATCCGCATGAGCGACGGAGTCTCGGTTCGCATCCAGGGCCGGGTTGACTACTACCCGCCTTCGGGTCGGGTGCAACTGCGCATGTCGTCCATCGACCCGACTTTCACGTTGGGCCGCCTCACTGCCCATAGAGATGCTCTCTTGGCTGCTCTGTCGGCTGAGGGGGTCTTGCGGGCCAACGCTGCTCGGCGCTGGGTTCCGGTACCTCTTCGTGTCGGCTTGGTGACATCCGTCGGTAGCGCCGCTCACGCCGATATTTTCCGCGTGTTGGAGCAGTCTGGATTTGCGTTCACTGTCGTGCAGGTCGACACACCGGTGCAGGGGGCGGGTGCGGAGGTGCCGGTCGCTGCGGCGATCTCGGCCGCTGACTCCGCCGAGGTCGATGTGCTGCTCGTGGCCCGCGGCGGGGGTTCCAAGACCGATCTGGCTGTTTTTGACCACGAGCGGGTGGCACGGGCGATCACCTCCGCTCGGGTGCCGGTGGTCACGGGCATCGGCCATGACATCGACCGCAGCGTCGCGGACGAGGTCGCGCACACTTCCACCGCCACTCCCACCGCAGCTGCCCAATTCGTGGTTGTGCGGGTTGAGCACTGGCTCGACCGATTGTCAGACCACGAAAGGCATCTCGTGGCTGCCGGTCGGCGGGCCGTGCAACGTGCTGATCAGCGCTTGGAGACGGTCCGATCCGGTGTGTCTGTGTCGACCCGCAACGTTCTGGGCCGCCGCGATCGACAGTTGACGGTGCACTGCAGACAACTCGCGAAGACAGCGCGTTCGGTGGAGCGGCGAGCCCTCGGCCAGATCGCACGAGGGGTCGCTCGACTTGATGTGGCACAGCGGCACGGACTGACCATCGCCGCACGCCGGGTTGATGCCGCGGCGGCGCAGGTGCGTGCTCTGGACCCGGCAGCGGCGCTGGCGAGGGGCTGGTCGATCACCCGCGACGGTGATGGCCGGATTGTGCGGTCAGCAAACGCTGTCGAGCCCGGCGATGCCGTGACCACGCAACTGGTCGACGGCGTCCTCACCGGTACCATCACCGCCCGGACGCACGCTGCCCGACCACACCCTGCCCGACCACACGCTGCCCGTCCACACGCTGCCCATCCACACGCTGCCCGACCACACGCTGCGAATACCGATCACAGGAATACGAGCGGGAATTCAGAGGAGACCAAATGAACGACATCCAGGCAGAGCACGACGGCGGCGATATTGGGGAGGGCAGCGAAGAGACGATCGGCTACGCCGACGCCATGGCGGAACTCGAACAGATCCTGCGTGACCTGGAGGGCGACGACCTCGACGTCGACATGCTGGCGTCGCGCGTCGAGCGCGCTTCTTTCCTTATCGGACTGTGCCGCACCCGAATCGGCGCTGCCCGGGTGCAGGTCGAGCGGGTCGTCGCCAACCTCGACAGCGATGACGACGAGTACGACCTCGAAGCCGATTCCGAAGCGGAAGTCGGCGGCGACTAGCCGTGGCGAGACCCGCGCCGCCGCAACTCCTGGCCGTCGCAGCCAAGGTCGACGCAGCACTGAGCGACCTGTTCGAGGATGAACGCGACACATGGGCCGATCTCAACGCAGCATTGGATGTGCCCCTGGCCGATCTTGCTGGTTTCGTGGCGCGCGGCGGGAAACGGATCCGCCCCGCCTACTGTCACTGGGGTTGGGTGACTGCGGGCGGCGATCCATCCGGCGACGGTGCGGTCGCGGGCGGATGTGCTCTGGAACTACTCCACGCCTTTGCCCTGATCCACGACGATGTGATGGACGGATCTTCAACACGCAGATCCTCACCAACCGTATGGGCCCGTTACCTCCAGCGCCATCGGGAGGGTTCGCTGCGGGGCGAGGCCAGACGGTTCGCCGAGGCCGCTGCTGTCCTGGTGGGCGACATTGCCATTGTCATGGCCGACCGGACCCTGGGGGACACGACGCCTGAGGTGCGTCGAGTCTGGGACGCTCTTCGCACCGAGCTGAACATGGGCCAGTACCTCGACGTGGTCGGCGCCGCTTCGGGCGGGGTCTCGGTTGCCGACGCCCGCACGATCGTGCGCCACAAGACTGCCGGTTACACCATCGTTCGGCCCCTCCAACTCGGCGCGGCGCTGGCTGGCCGAGTCGATCTGGATGAAAGGTTGTCCGCTCACGGGCTGCCGCTCGGTGTCGCCTTCCAGTTGCGTGACGACATGCTCGGGGTTTTTGGGGAACCCGAACGCACCGGCAAGCCGGTCGGTGATGATCTGCGTGAGGGGAAGCCGACCGTTTTGTTGGCGTTGGCCCGCTCCGCTGCCGACGAGACCCAGCGGTCGGTGCTCGCCACGGTGGGCACCACAGCGCACGCCGACGGCGGCGGGGACCTGAGCGATGACCACATCGCCGCTGTCCAGGAGGTGATGATCGAGACGGGAGCGGTGGCGGCCGTGGAAGCTGAGATCGATCAGCTGCTGGTCAGTTCTCTCGAAGCGATCGACGACCTGCCTGACATCAACGGCAGCCACGCGGCCCTTTGTGCGCTGGCCGACTTCGTGGTCGACCGCGACACCTGAGAGCCCCGCACGGTCGCAGCAAGGCCGGCGGAGGTCTTGGGCAAGCAGAGGGCTAAGCAAGCAGAGGGCTAAGCAAGCAGAGGGCCTTAGCAAGCAGAGGGCTAAGCAAGCAGAGGGCCTTAGCCTGTAACGGTGGCTGATCTTGAGACCGAAGCACAGCGCCGCAGAACGTTCGCCATCATCTCTCACCCCGACGCCGGGAAAACAACGCTGACGGAGAAGTTCCTGCTGTACGGGGGCGCCCTGACCTCAGGTGCCGGGTCGGTCAGAGCGAAGGGCACAGGCCGTTCCACGACCTCGGACTGGATGGAGCTCGAGCAACAGCGCGGCATCTCGATCAGCTCGACCGTGTTGCAGTTCACGTACCGGGACTGTGTCCTCAACCTACTCGACACCCCCGGACACCGCGACTTCTCAGAGGACACCTACCGAGTGCTGGCCGCCACCGATGCCGCCATCATGGTGCTCGATGGTTCCAAGGGCATCGAAAATCAGACCCGCAAACTGTTCGAGGTCTGCCGTGACCGGGAGATCCCGATCGTCACATTCATCAACAAGTGGGACCGCCCGAGTCGCGACCCGTTGGGGCTGCTCGATGAGATCGAGGAGCAGTTGATCCTCGAACCGGTACCGATCACCTGGCCGGTCGGCGACGGCGACCGGTTCAGGGGTTTGATCGAACGTCGCGGCGGCAGCTTTCTGCGTTTCACTCGCACGGCCAGGGGCGCTACCGAAGCTCCAGAAGAAATCGTCGATTCTGACCGGGCAGCGCAGGAGGAAGGGGTTCTCTGGACTGAGGCGCGCGACGGTGTCGAACTTCTCGACACCGTTGGCCGCGAATTCGAGTCGAAGCTGTTCGAGTCGGGGGAGTTGTCGCCCGTCTTCTTCGGGTCGGCGCTCACCAACTTCGGGGTAAGGCTGCTGCTTGACGCGATGGTCGATCTGGTTCCGTCGCCCACTCCGCGCCACGACAAGGCCGGTGAACCTCGTGCCCTTGCTGATCCGTTCTCAGCAATCGTGTTCAAAGTGCAGGCCAACACTGATCGCAACCATCGCGACCGAATGGCTTTCCTGCGGGTCTGTTCAGGGAGATTCGAACGGGGCATGGTTGTCACACATGGGCCGACCGGCAAGCCTTTCGCCACAAAGTACGCCCAGTCGGTCACTGGGCGTGACCGCGAGACGGTCGAGGAGGCATACCCGGGTGACGTGGTCGGCCTAGTCAACGCCAACGAGTTCAGGGTCGGCGATGCGGTCTACGTCGAATCTCCGGTTCGCTGGCCTGACATGCCGGCATTCGCGCCGTCGCATTTCCGGGTGGCACGCACGCTCGACACTTCCAAAACCAAACAATTCCGCCGAGGCATCAGCCAACTCGACGAGGAGGGCGTAGTTCAAGTCCTGCGAGAACCCGAAGTTGGCGATCAGGCGCCTATCCTCGCCGCGGTTGGACCGTTGCAGTTCGAAGTCGCGACTCATCGCCTCGAGAACGAGTTTGGTGCACCGGTTGAGTTGAATCCCTGCTCTTGGACCACCGCACGCATCACCGATGAACCGTCCGCTCTCAAGCTTCGCCAAATGAGCGGCGTGACAGTGGCGAACCGTTCGGACGGCGAGATGCTGGCCCTGTTCGAGAGCCCGTATTGGCTGCAACGACTAGAGGCGGACCAGCCCGAGTTGACCTTGACGAGACTAATCGCCGAGGGCTGATCTAGGGTGCTGGAATGAGAATCAACTTGGACAGCGATGCGTGTCAGGGCCACAATCGCTGCTACACGCTCGCACCGGAACTGTTCGACACGGACGACGAGGGCTATGCCATTCTGCGGATCGACGGGGAGATCCCGAAAGACCTCGAGGAGAAGGCGATGCTGGCAGTCGACAACTGCCCCGAGTTCGCGATCGAGGTCGCCGACGACTGACGGTCGCTGCCGGCGTTCACTTCCCGGCGTTCACTCCAATGAGGTTGATCGCGTACGCTGCAAACGTGCGTATCCACAAGTTCACTTCCGTCGACGCCTTCGTGGCTATCGACCTCGTTGAAGCGGAGACTTCGTCGGGTCCGGCCCGTTGGGCTCGCAGAATTCTCCAGGGGGGCGCCAAGGATCTGGCACGATCCCAGACCTATACCTATGCGGTTCTCAACATGCGTCACGGTGGAGCGTCGGCGGGGATCAGCGCGCCTGGCCCGGAGCGCAGCGAGGCGGTCAGCGCGTTCGTGGCTGAAGCGGCCGAGTTGGTCGAGTACGGAACCTATCTGCCCGACGCTGCCAAGGGCGTTAGCGAAGCCGATCTCGCACCGCTTCGCGACGACGACCCCCGTGACACGACGCGCCTGTCCGGCGACGGTTCAACCTTTGTGGACCGGTGCGATGGCCTGTCCGCGGCGGCGTGTGCCCACCACAGCGTAGGTGATCTTTCGGGCCGGTCGGTCGCGATCGAGGGGTTCAACGCCAACGGGCCGGAGTTGGCCGCGGCTGTTGTCGAGCGGGGCGCCTCTGTCACCGCTGTCGCTACAAGTGCCGGCACTGTCAGTTCCGGTTCTGGTTTCGATACGCAGGCCCTGGCCGATGCGTGGGCTGCACACGGGGCCGCGATGGTGAACGAACTCGGCGAGGTCGGTGGTCCCGGGGAGGTGTTCTCCGCAGGGGCCGACGTGTTCTTCGTCGGTTCGAAGATGGGTGTGCTCAACCACGAGATCGCCGCGCAGATCCAGGGTTCGACCGCGGTGGTTGCTTGTGGGCGTCTGCCGCTCACCGCTCGGGCTCTTGCCGTGTTGCGACGCGGCGGTGTGGCGGTACCCGCGGATTTCGTGGCTCTCGCGGGCTCAGCCCTCGCCCTCTGGGGGGATCCGACCCGTTCCGAGGCTGAGATCCTCGACGCGGTGGGGGAAACCGTCGGTCTCCTCAGCAGCGAGTTCGCAGCTGATTCCGACGGGCCGTTCCTAGCCGCGTGCCGTGCAGCCGAGTCCTATATGTCGACCTGGCAGGATGAGCTGCCTTTCGGTCGCCCTCTGGCCCCCTAGCCCGATTCGCGCACAGCCGCGGACGTGGGGGAGGCAGGCACTTCGAGGCCTTCGTAGCTGCCGAGTTCGGAGCGTCCCACGACCATCCAGTGAACCTCATCGGGGCCGTCGGCGAGTCGCAGCGTCCGTTGGCTCTGATACATGCTGGCCAGTGGAGTCCATTGCGACACGCCGGTCGCCCCGTGCATCTGAATGGCCTGGTCGATGATGTTGCAGACCCTCTCGGGGACCATCGCCTTGACCGCGCTGATCCACACCCGTGCCTCGGCGTTGCCGAGGGTGTCCATTGCTTTGGCGGCACGCAGCACCATCATCCGCATCGCCTCGATCTCGGTGCGGGCTCGGGCAATGATCTCAGTGTTGCCCCCGAGCCGGGCGAGCGGCTTCCCGAACGCTTCGCGGGTGAGTCCGCGGCGACACATCAAATCGAGGGCCTTCTCGGCAGCTCCGATGCCTCGCATGCAGTGGTGGATGCGCCCGGGGCCCAACCGGAGTTGCGAGATCTCGAATCCTCGGCCCTCTCCCCACAGCATGTTGGCGGCGGGCACCCGCACATCGGTGAGGCGCAGGTGCATGTGCCCATGGGGGGCGTCGTCCTGGCCGAAGACGTGCATCGGTCCGAGAATCTCGAGGCCGGGTGCGTCCATCGGCACAAGGATCTGCGACTGGCGGCGGTGCGGCGGCCCGTCGGGGCTCGTCTGGCACATCAGGATCATGATCTTGCAGCGTGGGTCTCCGGCACCGGAGATGTAGTACTTCTCGCCGTTGATCAGGTATTCGTCGCCGTCGCGCACCGCTTGGCAACGTACGTTCTTGGCATCGGAGGAGGCGACGCCCGGTTCGGTCATTCCGAAACAGGAGCGGATCTCCCCGTTCAGGAGGGGTTCGAGCCACCGCTGTTTCTGTTCGGGGGTGCCGACACGTTCGAGCACTTCCATGTTGCCTGTGTCGGGGGCCGAGCAGTTGAGCGATTCCGATCCGAGTGGGTATTTCCCCAGTTCAACAGCCAGATAGGCGTAGTCGAGGTTTGACAGACCCTGGCCTGTGTCGGGCAGGAAGAAGTTCCACAGGCCCTTCGCCTTGGCCTGGTCTTTGGCACCCTCCAACAGTTCGAGTTGACGTTCGGTGTAGCTCCAACGGTCGGCTCGTCCTTCGCCAGCTTCAAAGAACTCTGCCTGCATGGGCTCGACGACTGTCTCGAGGAAATCGACAACCGCTTCGAAGAAGGGGCGGGAATCCTCGGACATCCGCAGATCGAAGTCGTCCATCGAGTTGGTCTTGAGCGCCCGTGATTCCATCGTTTGATCCTGCCACCGTGTGGCCGACGTTGCCACGTCCAGTGCGAACAGGAGACCGTGGTGGCGGGCCGAGCCGGTATCCTCTCCCGCACGGGGCTGTAGCTCAGTTGGCTAGAGCGCCTGCTTTGCAAGCAGGAGGTCGCGGGTTCGATTCCCGCCAGCTCCACGTCCATACTTCGTCGTCCGGTCATATTTCGCGATCCGGTTTGTTCATGTAAATTAGCGATGGGTGCGCCTTGATTCGCCTAGCACCCGGATGGGAGGGCCATGGTCAAGCTCAGCGGCGGTGAGGCTCTGGCCAAGTCGCTCGTCGCCGAGGGCGTCGAGGTCGTCTTCGGAATCCCGGGCATCCAGATATATGGGATCGTCGCGGGCCTGCGGGACGAACCGGGAATCCGCCTGATCTCAACCCGCCACGAGCAGGCCGTGACATACATGGCCGACGGCTACGCCCGAGCTTCCGGAAAGCCCGGCGTAGCGCTGGTCGTGCCTGGTGTAGGGCTCTACAACGCCGCCTCCGGCCTGGCAACGGCATACGCACGCTCCTCGCCGGTGCTGGTCATCGCCGGTCAGGTGCCCCGCGCCGCGATCGGCAAGGATGTCGGAGCCGTGCATGAGGTGATCGACCAGGCCGACACAGTGCGCTCCGTGACGAAGTGGCGGCATTCGGTGATGCAACCGCGTGAGATTCCAGCAGCCGTAACCGAGGCCTTCCGGCAGATGCGCAGCGGGCGCCCCCGACCCGTTCTGCTCGAGGCACCGCCCGAGGTAGGCGTGGAGAGCGAGGAAATGGATCTCTGGGATCCGGCGCCCGTCTCGCCGATCGTGCCTAGCCCGGACCAGCTGCGCAAAGCGTCGCAGGTCATCGCCGAAGCACGTACACCCGTCATCTATGCGGGCGGTGGGGTGGCTCGATCTGATGCGGAGGATGCCCTCGTCAGGCTGGCCGAAGCGACGAACATCCCTGTTGTCACGTCGAGCGGGGGCAAGGGGACGATCCCGGACAGACATCCGCTCTCCTACGGCTCCTGCTTCAGTCCCCGCGGCGAGCGCCAGGAGATGAACCAGCTGTTCGAAGTGATGCAGTCCGCTGACGTCGTGATCGGCATCGGTGCGCGCTTCTCACTCGGGAACCCTGCGGGCAACGCCTCCACGCTGGTGAACATCAACGTGGACGACAGCGAGTTGATGCGGATCCAGTCCAACACGATCCCCCTGCACGGCGACGCTAAGGCGACCATCGAAGCGATGCTTCCCTACCTCGACGACGCCCGAGCAGGCGAACGTCCCTCACCCGCCAGCGCCGTCGAGGCGGCACGCAACCTGATCGCCTACTACGACATCAGACTGCACGAACCGCAGTACCCGGTACTCGAGACGATCCAGGCCAGCATCCCCGAGGACGCATTCATCGTTTGGGACGTCACACAGTTCGGCTACTACGCCCGTACCCACTACAAGGTGAACCACCCGAAGACCTACATCGACTCGGGCTACCAGTTCAATGTCGGCTACTCGTTCCCTACGGCGCTGGGGGTGAAGGTCGCCCAACCCGACCGAGGCGTGGCGTGCATGGTCGGGGACGGCGGTTTCCTCTACAACGCATCCGAACTCGCCACCGCCGTGCAGCACGGCATCAACGTGACAGCTGTCGTGTTCCGCAACGACTCCTTCGGCAACGTCGCACGCGACCTCGACATGGAGTTCGGCGGCACCTACGGAACCGACCTCCACAACCCCGACTTCGTCAAGTTCGCCGAGTCGTTCGGCGCAGTCGGCATGCGGGCGGGCGATCCGATGGAGTTGGAGACGCTGCTTCCCGCGGCGCTTGAGCACGACTCACCCGTGATCATCGACGTGCCGTTCAAGGACATGCCGATCCCGCGCGCACCACAGTTCGCGCCCGTCTACGACCTGCCCTGGACACACCCCCAAGACGGCCTGATCGACTCCTGAGCGCGACCCCTGCCCCCTGGACGTGGTCGCGTCTGTTGTCATTGGGATCGTTTGACATTACGCGTCGGCGACTACAGGGTGGTCTACGAACTGCTCGACAATGAACTAGTGGTCCTCGTTGCTCGCGTCGCACACCGCCGCGAGGCCTACCGCCACCGTTAGGGCCGAGCACGCTGATCTCGTTGGTACTGCCCGGCGCGGCGAAGTGTCAATCCCCGGTGAGGCGGTCGAGGTACTCCTGGCGCAGGGGTTTCTTGTAGAGCTTGCCGGTCGGCAGCCGTGGGAGTTCGGCCCGGAAATCGATCACCCGGGGAACCTTGTAGTGCGCGATCTCAGCCCGCGCGAAAGCACGCAGTTCTTCGGCGAGTTCATCGGACGGTTCCACTCCCGCCTCGGGTTGGACCACGGTATGAACGTACTCCCCCATCTCCGGGTCGGGCAGACCGAACACGGCAACGTCGGCGACCTTGGGATGCAGCGCGAAGCACGCCTCGATCTCCTGCGGGTAGATGTTGACGCCACCGCTGATGATCATGAACGCTGAGCGATCTGTCAGATACAGGTAGCCGTCGTCGTCGAGGTATCCGATGTCGCCGAGTTTCGACCAGTTCGGGTGCTCCGAGTGCCGTGACTCGGCGGTCTTGTCGGGGTCTTTATGGTACTCGAACGCGGCCGTCTCCTGTTCGAAGTAGACCAGCCCGGCCTCCCCTACGGGCAACTCGTTGCCCTCGTCATCACAGATGTGGGGGATGCCAAGCACAGCTTTGCCGACCGACCCTTTGTGTTGAAGCCATTCCTCGCTGGTGATGAAACAGAATCCGTTGGCTTCAGTGCCCGCGTAGTACTCCTTGATGATCGGGCCCCACCACTCGATCATCTGCTCCTTCACCGGGATCGGACAGGGTGCGGCTGCGTGGATGCACATTTTCAGCGACGACAGGTCATACGCCGTGCGCACGTCCTCGGGGAGCTTGAGCATGCGCACGAACATGGTCGGCACAACCTGTGTTTCGGTGATCGAATAGCGTTCGATGCACTCGAGGAACTCAGCCGCATCGAACTTCTCCATCACGACGACTGTGCCGCCGAGTTCATGCATTCCTCCACACCACTGCAGCGGAGCCGAGTGGTACAGCGGAGCTGGAGAGAGGTAGAGCGAGTTCTCGTCCATCTCCAGGAGATAGCGCATGAGCATGGTCAGGCTCGAACGCTGCGGATCGTTGATCTGCAGGCCGCTCAGTTCCCGCCGGATGCCCTTGGGCCGACCGGTCGTCCCAGACGAGTAGAGCATCACGTCGCCGGCCGGTTGGTTGTCGAGTGGTTCGATCGGCATCGACGCAACGGCCGCTTCGTAGGACTCGAACCCGGGTGCGGTCTCGTCCATCATCAGGCGTTTGGGGCATTGCGGGATCAATTCGGCCATCTCGACGGCGGTTTCGGCCATCGCCGCGGTCGTGACAAGCACACTCGACCCGCTGTCGTTGACGATGTAGGCCGCTTCTTCGGGCGAGAGGAACCGGTTGATGGCGGTGATGTAGAGACCGGAGCGCAACGCTGCCCAGTACACCTCGAAGTAGCACGGGTGGTTCTCGGCCAGAAGCGCGATGTGGTCGCCGGCCCGCAGCCCTTGGGCCCGAAGCCAGTGGGCCAGCCGGTTCGAGGCTTCGTCAAGTTGGCGGTAGCTGACCGACTGACCGGACCCGGCCATGATGACCGCCGGTTTGTCGGGTGTAGTGGTTGCATAGTGGCCGGGGTACATGGATCCTCAGTACGGGTCGGGACGTCGGCAATCACCATGCCGTTCCAAGCTCAGTATGCCGTTCCAAACTCAGTATGAAGGACCCACCCCCACCCACCACCAAATACGCCAGCGGGATGCGGCGAGGCATTAGGTTGGGGGGGTGAGAGCACTGGTGCAGCGGGTGTCTGAGGCGCGGGTCCGAGTTGCCGGTGAGGTCATCGGGGAGATCGGTGTCGGGTTGTGCTGTCTGATTGGCGTGACCCACAGCGACGACCACGAAAGCGCAACAAAGCTGGCCCGCAAACTCTGGCACCTCCGAATATTCGCCGACGAGAACGGGCACATGAACCTGTCGGTGGCCGATACCAGCACCGAGGTGCTGGTGGTCAGCCAGTTCACCCTCTACGGCGACACTCGCAAGGGCCGCCGCCCGTCGTTCGTCGCGGCCGCTGAACCGGATCAAGCCGCCGGTTTGATCGACGAACTCGCAGCAGAGCTCCGGCGGCTGGGCGCCACGGTAGCCACCGGATCCTTCGGGGCAATGATGGATGTGGAATTGATCAACGACGGCCCGGTGACCCTGATGCTTGAGACCTGACGACCACGGGGCGGAGACTGTGACGACGACCAGGCTGCAACGGGACTTCTACGTTCGGAACTCACTGGAAGTGGCTCCGGAGTTGTTGAACAAGGTGATCGTGTTCGGAAGCTGCCTTGGCCGGATAGTCGAAGTTGAGGCATACCGCGGAGCCGACGACCCTGGCAGCCACGGTCATCGCGGGATGACTCCGCGAACCGAGGTTATGTTCGGACCCCCAGGTCGGCTCTACGTCTACTTCACCTACGGGATGCACTGGTGCGCGAACGTGGTATGCGGCCGGGACGGTGAGTGCAGCGCCGTGCTGTTGCGGGCCGTGACCCCGCTGGCAGGTCTGGCCGAGATGAGGGAACGGAGACAGGCGGCTCGACGCGACCGCGACCTGTGCAGCGGGCCGGCCAAGTTCACCTCGGCTTTCGGTATCGACGGCACCCACAACGGTGCGGACCTGGTTGCCGCAGACGCTGGGATCGAATTGCTCGACGACGGGACCTTACCCCCGCTAGACCCCGGTTGTTCCACCCGCATCGGCCTCAGCGCCGGCGCAGATCTTCCGTGGCGCTGGTATGTCAGCGGTTGCGATGACCTGTCGCGCCGAGGTTAAGGGTCAACAGATGAGAGTCGGTCCCCCTACCCGGTCAAGAACGCTGGTTGCGCTGCTGGCGTTGTCGCTTGTGCTTGGAGCCTGTGGCGATGACACGACGGTGGTGGGAGGCCCCGCAGAGTCGGACGATTCGAGCGGGGAGTCGCTCGACGGGCGGCAGTTCTGGTCGGTTTCTGTGCTTGAGAACGATGCTGAAAGGCCGCTGGTGGACGGCACACGCATCTCGCTGCGGTTCAACAACGGCAACATCGGAGCGTCAGCCGGATGCAACTCGATGGGCGGGTCCTACCGGATCGACGACAACCGGCAGTTGACCGTCTCAGAGATGGCAACAACTGAGATCGGTTGTGACCCAAAGCGTCACGCACAGGACGATTTCGTAGCGGCGGCACTCATCGCGCAACCCCGGCTGACGCTCAGCGGCGACTTGCTGGTGCTCGCCACCGACACCGTCCGAATCGAGTTTCTCGACACCGAGGTCGCCGACCCGGATCGTCCGATTATCGGCACCCGCTGGGTCGTCACAGGATTCATTCAGGGCGAGGTTCACGTATCCATGAACATCGATCCTGCCTAGGAAGGCTGGATCGAGTTCAGCGAGGACTCGCAGCTGACCGGGTTCGATGGTTGCGTCGATTTCAGTGCACCCGCCGAAGTCAGCGACGGCAGCATCGGCGGGCCCGTCAAGGGCGACGGCGAGATCCAGTTCGGTGCGATCAGCTCAGACGTCTGTGTTGAGCCTTCCCGCTACAGCGAGGCCTTCGCCGCCCTGTTCGAGACCGACGAGGCCGTATTCTCCATCGACGGCCCGAGACTGACCCTGCTCAACTCCAACGGCAACGGAACAACCTTCCGCACCGACGAATAGCTGCGGCTCAACGACCGAACCCCACCCCATCCGCCCCCCTAGAGGAACGCTGGTGCCCAGTAGAATGCCAGGAGAGGCAGAGCCGCCAATGTCAGATACAGGACAGCCCTTCGACGCAGGGCGAACGCCAGAGCCAGCGACAGCCCGATCGTGGCCACTCCCACCATCTGATCTCCGTACGGACCCAGGAGATTCAGTGAATCCGGGTCGTCCCAGTCCCTGTCAGCTACCAGCACGACCATCGTCGCGAACGAGTGCAGGGCCACCACGCCGGCAATCCACACGAAGGCCAAGCGCCGGTTCGATGCGCTGGCCGCTCCGTCGCCCAGCGCGAATACCATTGCCGCCCCCGCGAATACGCTCAGGGCAAGGAAGAACATCTCAGGTCCCGGCGGCCCGCGTCACCAGTTGCATCTGTGTGACCATACGCCCCACATCACAAAACCCACCGTTACCGCTCGGCGCCGCCAGTGCAATCGAAGTACCCCAACACGCAAACAGGACGGACCGCTCCCTCGCAACCCACGCAGCGGACAAGGAATGACGCCTCCCCTGCGATGCAGCACTGGAAACCAGGAAGGGACAGTTGTCGGCGGCGCCCGGAAGCCTTTCGCCGGAATAGACCCAAACGCCCTGCTCACACCTTCAACTACGAGCGGCAGCAGCGCCGGCGAGTAAGTCACGGAATGGTTGGCTGTGAATAAGTAACGTGTCGGGAGTGACCGACGCAAATCTTCAGCAGATCGACACGGCTCTTCGCAACGACATTCGCCGACTCGGTACCCAACTCGGGGCCGCGCTGGTTCGTCAACACGGCCCTGAACTGCTCGAACAAGTCGAGCAGGTGCGCACGCATGCGAGCCGGCTGCACCGCGACGGCGAGTCGGGCCTCGACCTCATCGACCATCTCACCGACGTCGACCTCGTCGAGGCGATCCTGTTGGTGCGGGCGTTCACGGTCTACTTCCATCTGGCCAACACGGCCGAGCAGGTCCACCGTATCGAACACCTCAACGCCAACCCGAGGACAAGCAACAGGCGCTTCGCCGAAACCGTAGCCAAACTCCAGGCCAGCGGAGTCTCAAACTCCGAGATCGTCGAAACGACACGGTCCCTCGACCTGCGACCGGTGTTCACCGCGCACCCCACCGAGGCTTCCCGCCGATCGATACTCGACAAGCTCGCAGAGATCGCAGTTCTCGTCGAGGAGCGCAACGAGTCCAGCTGCGGTGCAGGCGACAAGGCGCGCATCGACCGTCGGATCGACGAGTTGATCGACGTCATCTGGCAGACCGACGAGCTGCGTAGAACCCAACCCGACCCGGTCAACGAAGCACGCTCAATCCTCTATTTCCTGAACGAGATCACAATTGAGGGCGTTCCCGAACTCTTCGACGACATCGACGCGGTCCTGCGCAGCATCGGAGGAGCGCTAGACGAGAAGGCGCCTGTTCATTTCGGTTCTTGGGTCGGCGGCGACCGCGACGGAAATCCCAATGTCACCCCCAAGATCACTCTCGAAGTGCTCGAGTTCCAACGGAGTCGAGCGCTGCGCATCCTGATCCACGAAGTCGAGCAGCTCTCCGCGGAGCTGTCGGTAAGCGACATAGTCGCCGACGTGTCGGCTGAGCTGCTCGACCAACTCGACGCTGACAGCGCAGCCTTCCCGGCGGTTACCGCACGATTCAACCAGCTCAGCCTCGGCGAACCGTACCGACGGCGCTGCGGCGTCATCCATCAACGACTCCAAGAGACTGCCAGCACGCCCCCCGGTCCCAACGCCTACATCTCTCCTCGGGAGTTCGATGCGGACCTGGCGGTCATGGGCCGTTCTCTCGGGGCGCACCGCGGTTCGCTGCTGGCGCAGGGACGCCTCGCTCGTCTGCGCCGCTGTGTGGCCCTGATCGGGTTTCATCTGGCCACGCTCGACATTCGAGAGCATGCAGAGGTTCACCACGCCGCCCTGGGTCAGCTCTTCTCGTCGCTCGACATCGACTATTCGGCCCTCGACCGCACCGCTCGCGCCGACCTGCTCACGGCCGAACTCGGCAGCCGTCGGCCGCTCGCTCCCCCAACGGGCCGAACGGGGGGTGACTCACTCTCGCTGCTGGCTGCTCTGCGCGACGCAATGAACCAGTCCGGTGACGAGATCATCGGCGCATACATCGTCTCGATGACTCAAGGCGTCGACGACATCCTGGCGCCGGCGGTGCTGGCCCGTGACGTCGGTCTCGTCGATCTGGTGGCGGGCGTGGCCCGGCTCGATTTCGTACCGTTGTTCGAGACGATCGACGACCTGCGAGGCATCGGCCCCGTGCTGCGTGAGCTGTTCGAGAATCCGTCGTATCGGCGGCTGCTGGAGTTGCGGGGCAGCAAGCAGGAGGTGATGGTCGGCTATTCGGACTCCAACAAGGACGGTGGTATCACGACTTCGCAGTGGGAGATCCACAAGGCGCTGCGTCAGATTGCCGAGGTGGCTGCTGAGACGGGCATCAAGGTCACCGTGTTCCACGGTCGGGGCGGCACTGTCGGCCGTGGTGGAGGCCCGACCAACTCGGCGATCCTCTCCCAGCCTCCCGGAGTCGTCAACGGTGCGGTCAAGATCACCGAGCAGGGCGAGGTCATCGCCGACAAGTACGGACTGCCTCAACTGGCCCAACGCAACCTCGACCTGGCCTTGTCGGCAGTGCTGGAAGCTTCGCTGGCGCATCGCACCCCCCGCCACGAATGGTCGACGTCGCACAGCTGGAACACGGTCATGGAGCTCATGTCGCAACAAGCTTTCGAGTCCTACCGGGGGTTGCTCGAGACTCCCGGGTTCGTCGACTATTTCCAGAAGTCGACGCCTGTGGAGGAGCTGGCGGACATGAACATCGGCTCGCGTCCCGCACGCCGAACAAGTGCCGGAGCGGGCCTTGAAGGACTCCGGGCCATCCCCTGGGTGTTCGGCTGGACCCAGTCCCGCCAGATCATTCCGGGATGGTTCGGGGTCGGGACCGCTCTTGAGGCCGCCCGCACGGCGGGGCACGCTCCCGAACTCAAGGCGATGTACGGCGACTGGCAGTTCTTCGCGGCGTTCATTTCCAACGTTGAGATGACCCTCGCCAAGACGGACCTCGCGATCACCCGGTATTACGTCGACCGCCTCGTACCGCCGGAGCTGCACCACTTCTTCGACACCATCGCGGCTGAACACGACCGGACCGTCGCCGAGATCGCCCGGATCACCGACCGCGGCCTTCTTGAGGACCTGCCGATCCTGAAGCGCACACTTGCCGTACGCGATGCCTATCTGGACCCGATCAACGTGCTGCAGGTCGAGTTGCTCGCCCGTTCGCGCGCCAGCCACGAGACCGGCCACAATCTGAACCGTCTGCGCCGTGCTCTGCTGCTGACGGTCAACGGTGTGGCCGCCGGCCTCCGCAACACCGGCTGACCGACCCCTTGGCCCCGCCTGCCCGTTGTTTGGGTCATCAAACTAAGCGCAGGCGGTGATGATCACCGATTGACGGGATGAACGGGTTGTCAGGGTTGTCGGCTGTGAAGCCGCAGATCTCCGCGGCTTCTGTCGGGGAGTGACCGCGGGCAAGCAGTGCCTCGCCGATCTCGGCAGCCAGGCGAGGCCGTTCCGGTGCCAGTTCATCGCTCAGCGGTTCTCGGGTTCGCCAACCCAGCGCACTGAAGCGCTTATAGAAGTTGGTTCGTTCTCGGGAACCAATGAGGTCCAGTCGGTGTGCCCGTTCGATCAGGGCCTGCATCGACACTCCCCAAAGGCGTTTGAGGTCGTGCAACCTTCCGACAGTCAGGTTGCGGAGTTGGGGGCGAATTGTCTCGGCGGGCATCAGGAACTCCGCAGCGAACGCGTTGGCATCAGCTTCAACGTCATCGGGGACGCCTTGTCTGTGAAGACAGAGGTGCCCCAGTTCATGGGCGAGCGTCAAGCGACGGCGGTCAGTTGGCGCTGCAACGTTGAGCATCACCACCGGATGGGCGCCGCTCCACTGCGAGAGCCCATCGACACGGGTTGTCTCGAAGTCCGTGTCGATGATCAGACAGCCTGCGGCTTCCATCCATCGCGTGAGACCTCTCACCGGGCCGCTGGGCATTCGCCATTGCATTCGCAGGAGACGGGCCGCAGTCCCCGGATCGTATTCGAAAGGGTCAAACCAGGGAATCGTCAATTCAGTCTTCAGGTCGAGCTCATCGAACAACCGCTGGGCGTGGAGTCGGTGAAGATTCAATTGCGCTTCGAGGCGACGCCAAACGGTTGGTTTAGCGGTAGCCCTTCGTCGCATATGAGCCCCGGCGGCGAGCGCTCCTTCCATCCGGTCGGCCCGGCGTAGGAGGTCTGGCACTACTCCAAGACTCGCAGCGATCTTCTCAAGGTCACCGTCAGTCGGCTGGCGCAGTTCATTCTCATACCGAGAAAGTGCTGCCTGGGTTATTCCCAAGTGGTCAGCCAATTGTGCCTGCGTCAGGCCTCTAGCACGTCGCCCTGTAGCGATCGTCTCCCCCAAACTCACTTCGCGTCGACGTGGTGCCATACACGGTCATGGAACCAGTTGGCTAGACCTCTCGGACTCGACGTTGCAACGATGTCTGGGAGGGACCTCCTGTATCTGTCGAGATCCAGCCTTGTTCTCGGGATCGCGGCCCCAAGTGCCTGAATGACTTTCTCGCCAAGAGCCTCGACAATCTCGTTCGAATTATCGTGCGATTTCATACCGGAAATTATACCACACGCACTATCCCGTTACACAACCCGATGTCGCGGGACTATTCCTTGGCGGGGGGGCGGTAGAACAGGGCCAGTTGGGCGATGGCTGCGGCGACACCGCCAGCGGCGCTGATCAGCAGTCCGGTGGTGCCGTCGAGGTTCTCGATCAGCTCGAGTTCGTAGTCGAGGGAGTACTGTCCGGGTCCGGCTGTGGCCACTCCCACGGCGATGACCGCCAACACGAAGTTGTACTCCCATCCCTCGGCAACGATGAAGAAGCCTTTGTCGCGATGCACCGTCCATCCGGCCACGACCATCAGAGCAACGAAGGCGAGCGCAGCGAGCGGCGTGAGCAGCCCCGCAGCAAAGAGGAGCCCGGCGCCGACCTCGGTGGAAGCGGCGAGCAGGGCGTGGAACTTCCCCGGCCGCATTCCCATGGAGTCGAACCAACCGGCTGTGCCCTTGATCTTCCCGCCCCTGAAGAACTTTCCGTAGCCGTGCGCGGCGAGGGTCAGGCCGACGGCCACCCGCACGATCAGCGTTCCGAGGCTGACGGCGTCGACATCGGCGATGTAGTTCTCGGCTCCAAGCATCAGGGTGCTCCTTTGCGTTCCCTTGCGTTTCGGATCGACGGGTGTCGGGTCGAGGCCCGATGGCTACCCGTGTACCGCGTCAGTGTAGAAGACTCGTGTAATGACCGTCATGCTCGCGGCTGCTTGCCGCACCCCATTTGCCGCAACTGACGGGTCGCTTGCGGGTTGGCACCCCGTGGATCTAAGCGCTGCGGTGATGAACGAGGTGATCCGACGGGGAGGGGTCGACGCCGAGTCGGTTGACGAGGTCTGGGTCGGATGTGCCGAACCGGTGGGGGCGCAGGGCGCGAACCTGGCCCGCGCGGCAGTGCTAAGCGCCGGATGGCCTGAACGCATCGGTGGAGTGGTGGTCGAAGCGGCCGAAACGAGCGGCTCGGTTGCTCTGCATGCGGCGATCGCCGCGATCGAATCGGGTTCGGTCGGTGCGGCCGTTGTGGTCGGCGTGTCGGTGGCGTCTATCGTGGCACCTGGCGCATCGGCGTTGGGGCGGGTGTACGGACGGCCGTGGGGTGACGGCCCCGCTGCGAGAGTCGCCGAGTCCGGCGGATTCTTGCCACCACCGCGAGCGGCCGAGGCGACCGCTGGGTTGCTTGGGATCGATAGAGCACGGCAAGATCGCGCTGCAACCCGCAGCCTTGAGAAACGCCGAGCCGCCTCAGCGACAGGTCTGGTACCAGTGCCGGCCCATCCCGGCGCCCGGTTCAATGCAGTTCGAGGGACGCTGGTCACAAGCGACGAACATCGTGGGCTGATCGACGATCCCTCTGAATTGCCGCCGCTGTTCGCGGCTGACGGCATCGTCACATCGTATTCGTTTGCTCCACCCGTTGACGGTGCGGCCGCGCTGCTCTTGGCCGGTGGAGATCCCACCGATGCCGATGCCGCCGGTAGAGCCACCGCCGCTGACGGGCTGGGACTCGCCGAGTTGGTGGGTACAGGACGCGCCGCGGGAAACCCGCTCGATGCAACCGGTGGTGTGGAGGCGGCACTGGAACATGCGCTCTCGCAGGCCGGTGCTGACCTGTCAGACGTCACCCGGTGGGAGATCACTGAAACCACCGCGGCAGGGTTCTTGTCGGTCTGTCACCGCCTTGGAATAGACCCGATGAGCGCCAATCCCGACGGGGGGACACTCGGGGTGGGCCACGCCGCCGCCGCGGAGGAACTCCGGCTGACTGTCGACGGGGTGTCGGCCTCGGCCGGTGGTGACTGGATCGCTGCGATCAGCGCTGGTACGACCGGTTCAGCGGTAACGCTGTGGCGTCGCCTCGCTTAGGCTGGCTGCAGTGGACACTCTGGCTGAATTGAACATTGTGAATGTGCTCATCGCGGTGGCAGCCGGGTTCCTGATCATTCGTATCGGGTTGGCGATGCTGCGCGGACTCGCTCGGCCCGTGCCGGAACCGCCGCCTGCGGGTGAGCTGCGGAAGGTCAAGATCACCTACCGTTGCAGCATCTGCGGCACCGAGGTGCGTATGACGGTCGCTCCTGACGAGGACCCGGAACCTCCCCGGCACTGTCTTGAGGACATGGACCTGGTCGCTCCGGTCGACTGACTATCCACAGCCTGTGGGTAAATCCGTGGATAATCACACTCATGTGATTACACGTCGGCGACCTGCCGGCGGTCTCGAGCCTCTAGAGTTGCTGCATGCCTGACAAGCCAACCAAACGCCGCGTCTCGGGTGGCCGGGTAACGCCGAAAGGAACCAGACCCGACGGATACACCCCCGACACGGTGTCGCACACCGGCCAACAGAGCATGCCGCCGAGCCCCATTTGGGTTCCGATCCTTATGTTCGGCCTGCTCGGGGTCGGGATCGCGACCATCCTCGTCAACTACGTCGGATCGTTCTGGGACACGTCGAACATTGTGCTGCTGCTCGGCTTGGGGATGATCCTGGCCGGCATCATCACCGCAACCCAGTACCGCTGAACCCCGCCCCCTTCAGCTTTCGAAGTTCTCCCAGTAGCGGCTCGGCATGGGTCCGCGCTGGTTCTTGTACTTCGACCGGAGTTCGTCAGAACCGTACGGATACTCCGCCGCTGTGGTCATCTGCTGAAACGAGATCTGTCCGATCTTCATGCCCGGGTAGAGCTTGATCGGCAGATTGGCGACGTTGCTGAGCTCCAGAGTCAGTTGCCCGTCGAACCCGGCATCAACGAATCCGGCGGTCGAATGGATCAGCAGACCCAACCGGCCCAGACTCGACTTCCCCTCGAGTCGCGCCACGAGATCGTCGGGCACCGCGACCCGTTCGAGGGTGCTGCCCAACACGAACTCACCCGGATGCAGCACGAACGACTCGTCCTGCGCGACCTCCACCAACACAGTGAGCTCGCTGAGGTCCTCCTTCACGTCGATGTGGCCCATCGTGTGGTTCCTGAAGACCCGAAACAACCCGTCGAGCCTCAGATCCACCGACGACGGCTGCAACGCCGAAGGGTCGAGCGGGTCGATGACGATCCACCCTTTTTCGAGCTGCTCACGAAGCGTGCGGTCAGAAAGAATCACTTGTGTCCCAATCTCGATTGCCCTTCGGAGGCGACCCTACCCGAGCGGGTCACACCATCACACCGAATCACCCCGACCATAATCCTCTAGCGGCGGTCCTGGCTGATCACATGCTTTCCTTGCACCCAAACGTCGATGATGTTGGTCGGATCTGATCTGCGCACGAGCTTCTCGAAGGTTCGATCCCAGTCGTCGATGCCGTCCCAGACACCGACGGTCGAACCAGGGCCTGTGTACAGCGCCACGGCGTCGAACACTCGCCCTGGTTCCAGAAGACCCGCCGGGATACCGAGCAGGTCAGCTCCTCCGACGGTCGCCGTCCAGAAGGCCGTGGGGATGTCGATCCTCGAACTCTCAACTCCCGAGACCCCGGGGACCAGGCCGTCTTCGAGCATCCGCGACGACGTCACGGCCTGTTGGCATTGGACCAGCAGCGACGCTGACGACCCGCCCGCGATATCGCTGCCGAGGCCCACTCGCATGCCACGCTCAAGACTGGCGCGCGCTGAGAACACCGCGTTCGAGAAGTAGGCGTTCGACAACGGGCAGTGGGCCACCCCTGCGCCTTTGTCGATCAGCAGCTCACGGTCGCTGCCGGTCAGATGTGTTCCGTGGGCCAGGACCGTGTGCTGCCGGATCAGTCCGAAACCGTTGAGCGACTCACTGTCGGTACAACCGTGGCGGTCAAGCACGTAGTCGTGCTCCCAGTCACCTTCCGAACAGTGCGTCTGCACGAGTGCCCCGGTTGCGTCGGCGAGCTCGCCCATCCCCTCCAACGCGGCGTCGCTGCAGGCGGGGATGAAGCGGGGGGTGATCATGGGCTGGACCAAGCGAAGCGGATCCGGCATGGACTGCAGAGCCTCTATTGAGCGCAACGACGCGTCCACGGATTCGCTCGGGTTCGGGTCTCGATACCACTCGGGGGTGCCGTCGGGATGGTCCATTGCCACCCGACCGATGAACGCCCGCTGTCCGAACTCGATGCAGGCCTCGGCCAGCGCGATGGTCGCGGGTTCATGGATGGAGGCGAAATAGACCGCCGTGGTGGTGCCGTTGCGCAGCAGCGACGGGACCATCGATGCCCACACGCTCTCTGCGAAGGCGGGGTCGGCGTACCTTGCCTCGAGTGGGAAGGTGTGGTTGTTCAACCACACCTCGAGGGGGAGGTCGAGCGCGGTGCCGAGTTGAGGCCATTGAGGCGCATGCACATGCGTGTCGATCATCCCGGGGATCAGCACTTCGTCAGCATCGAGGCTGCGGTCTGCAATGATCCCACGCCGCGGCGCGACCGACACAATGACTCCAACGTCGTCGATCGTCACGAGATGGTCTTCAAGTACCTGAAGGATCCCCGGCTCCGGCGTCTGCAGGATGGTTCCGCTCACGGTGTTTGGCATGGACGCTCGATTCTGTGCGACGGCTCCGCTGACCGACGCAATTGAAGCCCAGCGACCGATCGATTTCCACTGGAGACCGCTTGGTCTGACCGAGGTTCGCGCCAATTAGACTGCGACCGGGCCGACGCGGCTGGACCGATTCGCCTCGGACCAACCGTTCACGCGGGTGTAGTTCAATGGTAGAACATCAGCTTCCCAAGCTGATAACGCGGGTTCGATTCCCGTCACCCGCTCCAAGGGGGGTTAGCCATCATTTGATGTTTGGGTTAGCCCACTTGGGTTGCGGTTTGCCGTACAATTGCCGTACGATTGTTCTGCAGTTGAACAGGAGGAAACGGTGGCTAGTGACACACGTCCCCGGCGCAGCGAAAGGATCGAGTTCCGGCTGACACCAGCGGACCGTGCTCTCATTGACCGAGCTGTGAACGCTAACGGCACCCAACTCTCCGAGTTCGTCGTCACCCATCTGACGATCGCGGCTCGCCGGGTATTGGCCGACCGCAACGAATTCACGCTCAGCCCCGAAGCAGCCCAAGCGTGGGAAGAGATCAACCACCGTCCTGCCCAAGACCTGGCCGGTTTGCGAGCCTTGATGGCCCGACCATCGCCCTTCGTTGACGAATAGCCCGCACTACCTGCCGCCGACACCGCTGACCCCCGATCATGAGATCGAGGATTTCGAGTGCCGCTCGAATGAGCAGACCGAATGGTTGCAACGCCACGCTCGCCAGTCCATGGCGATGGGAGCAACAAAAACCCTTGTGGTCACTCAGCCTTCCCAGTTGAAGGTGGTCGCCTACTACGGGTGGTGCATGGCACAAATCCAGATTGCGGACGCCCCAGCGCGGCTGCAAAGAGGCGCTGGTCGCTATCCCCAACCCGTAGCGCTCCTAGCCCGGCTCGGAGTCAGTATCGATCATGAGGGTCGCGGGCTGGGCGCAGCGCTACTTCTCGACGTGTTGCAACGCACCGCTGCCCTGGGCGCCGAAATCGGCTGTCGGGGTTTGCTGGTCCACGCAGAGAACCCAAATGCCAGAGAGTTCTATCGTCATCTGATCCCAGAATTACAACCATCACCCACCGACGATCTGCACCTCGTACTTCTGATGAAGTCGATCCGCAAGACCCTGAAACAACCCTCATAGAGCAGTTCGGCCCGGTCGTGGCTGTGGTCAGTTATGTTGTCGTGTGAAAAATCTGTTGTGGGAGAAGCAGCCTGTGAAACAAACACCGGGGACGAACGGCGTTGCTGGATCAGACTCGCTTGCGCGGACTGGGCGGCGGGGGTTCGTCAAAGGCTCCCTCGGTGTGGCCGGGTTCGCGGCATCGGCCTCGGTATTGGCCGCGTGTGCTGACAACAAGGTGCTGAACCCCGCCGAGGGGGGCACCGACAGCGCAGGCACTCAAGGAGCGGGCGGCACCGCAGGCACTTCGTTCACCGGGCCTCAGATCAACTGGGATATGGCTACGAGCTGGCCCGAATCGCTGGTAACGCTGTACGGAGCGGCACAGTTCTTCGCCGACAAGGTGAGTCAACTGACCGGCGGGTCTTTCACGATCACTCCCCAACCCGCAGATGAACCCGTCGGGGCGCTCGACGTGCTGCCCGCGGTGCGCGACCTCGAGGTCGACATGGGGCACAGCGCTTCGTACTACTACGTGGACCTCAGCCCGGTGCAGCAGTTCGGGACCACGATCCCGTTCGGGCTGACGCAACGACAGCAGAACGCCTGGCTCTACCATGCCGACGGCCTGATGATGCTCAACGAGTTCTACGCCGAGGAGCACGGGATCATCACCTTCCCCGCCGGGAGCACCGGATGTCAGATGGGCGGCTGGTTCACCGAGGAGGTCGAGACCGAGACCGACCTGCGCGGGCTGAGGATGCGCATCCCGGGCATCGCCGGACAGGTGCTCGAGAACCTCGGCGGGGTGCAGGTCGATCTGGGCGGCAACGAGATCCGAGACGCTATTGCACAAGGCGAGATAGACAGCGCTGAGTTTGTCGGCCCGACCGATGACCTGATCCTGGGGCTGGACGAGTTCGACGGCGATCTGTACTACTACCACCCGGGGTGGTGGGAGCCGGGAACCACGCTCGAGGTGCAGATCTCGCTCGAGCGCTGGAACGAGCTGCCGCCCTACTACCAGTCCGTTGTCGAGATTGCGGCGATGGCCGCCAACATCAACACGGTCGCCCACTACGACTACCGCAACCAGATCGACTTGAAGAAGATCCAGCAGTTCGCCATCATTCGCGAGTTCTCCCCCGAGTTGATGCGGGCGTTCAAAGCCGAGACGGAGAACGTCCTCAACGGGCTCGCCGCAGACGATCCGCAGTTCCGCGCCGTCTTTGAACCCTGGCGGCAGTTCCGTGACAGCATCTCGGTGTGGCACGGGCTGGCTGAGCGGTCCTTCCTGTCGCAACAGTCCACCATCTGGATATAACAGTGCGCACACATGGGAGGAGATCATTTCATGACCGCTGACGACTGGACGTTCGCCGACTATCGCCTCGGCGACACACGACTGCCTGAACCGAACCTCGGGTGGAACATGTACGGCACGGGCCTTGAGAGCATGGGCGATGACGGCTCTCCCGAGCCGATGGAGGTTCCAGACGTCGGGCCCGATCAGTTGTTGATACGGATCGACGCGGTGGGCCTGTGCTTCTCGGACGTGAAGCTCATCCGTTTGGGCAACGACCATCCGAAGCTGTACGGCCGCGACCTGGCCGTGGACCCGACCCGTCTCGGCCATGAGGCTGCGGTCACCGTGATCGAGGTGGGTTCGGAGCTCGCAGGCCGGTTCAGCAAGGGTGACCGTCTGGCGATTCAGCCCGACATCCATGTCGACGGGCGCAGCACCGCCTACGGCTACACGATTCCCGGCGGCCTGATCCAGTACCACGTGATTGGTTCTGAGGTGCTCGACGCCGACGATGGTGCATACGTGATCCCGGTGGCCGACCAGATCGGTTATGCCGCGGCGGCTCTGTCTGAACCGTGGGCGTGTGTGGAGGCGGCCTACACGCAGCGTCGCCGCCTCGATCCCCTCGCCGGCGGCAAGGCTTGGATTATCGGCAGCCCTGATGACCGGACCGACTACGAGTTCGGCCGTTGCCTGGCCGAGGTGGCTTCGGTGGTGTTGACCGATCTGTCGTCTGAGGTCCAGAACCGGGTGCTCGAGTCGATCGGACCCGACACCGAGGTGATCATCGCGGGAGGTATCGACCCCGACGACTACGCGACGCTGGCTGCAGAGAGGACCGGAGGAGCGGGTTTCGACGACATCATCCTGCTCGACCCGCGTTCCGCGGTGCAGGTGACCGAGGCAGCCCGCCAGATCGCCTTTCGGGGAACTTTGAACCTAGTCGGCACCCATCCCCTCGACGGTCCTGCTGAGATCGACTTCGGTCGGTTGCACTACGACTACACGGCCTATGTCGGGACCCGGGGGCCCGACGTGACCGCAGCGTACGGCGAGGCCCGCAACCGCTGCGACCTGCGAAGTGGCGGCACCGCGGTGTTCATCGGGGCGGGCGGCCCGATGGGGCAGATGCACATTCAGCGGGCGATCGAGAGCGACAACGGTCCTTCAACCGTCATCGGCGTCGACCCCGACGGCATCCGTCTGGCGGTGCTGGAAGCGTCGCTGCGTCCGCTTGCCGAGAAGGCCGGCCGCACCCTCGAGCTGTTCGACCCGAGCGCGGCGAGTGAGACCACCGAGGATTTCGTCAACCGGCTGACCGGCGCCAGGGGCGCCGACGACGTGGTCGTGACGGTGCCGGTGGCCGCGGTGATGGCCGACGCAGCGAAGCTCATGAACCCCGACGGGATGCTGGTGTTCTTCGCTGGTATCGCCAACGGCACGATGGGTCCCCTCGACATGAGCCGCGTGTATCTCCACAACGCCCAGTACACCGGCACTTCGGGGTCGGCGATCAGCGATCAGGCGCTGGTGCTCGACAAGACGGTGAACGGTTCGCTCTCCCCAGCCCTCAACCTGGCGGCGGTGGGCGGGATCGAGGCGGCCCGCGACGGCGTGGAGGCGGTGATGCAGGGCCGTTTCGCAGGCAAGGTCATGATCTTCCCGCAGGTGAGCGGCGTGCCCCTGTTGGGCCTGGCAGAACTAGCCGAGCAGTTCCCCGAGATTGGGGCGGCGCTGGGTGAGCGGGGCGAATGGACCCCTGAAGCCGAACATCTCCTGCTCGAGAACTACCGAGCCGCTCCAGCGCCTTGATTACCACCCTCACTCCGAACCCGAGTATCGACCGCACCTTGGCCATTGGTCGGTTGGAGCGCGGCGAGGTGCTGCGAGCAACAGCCGCGAGCGTCGAATTCGCAGGCAAGGGTGTCAATCTGGCGCGGGTGTTGACAACCAACGGCCACCAGGCTCAAGCGGTGATGCCCGGCAACCCCGACGGCCTCGCCGATCTGATCGCTCCGTTGAACGAAGCAGGAACCAAGACCCACATGGTTGCCATCGAGGGCACCGTTCGCACCAACCTCACCATCATCGAGGACGACGGCACCACTACAAAGATCAATGAGAGCGGACCGCACCTCAGCGCGGCTGCAGTCGATGCCCTCCTCGACACCGCCGTGGAACAAGCCGCCGCTTCGCAGTGGTTGGTGGCCAGCGGCAGCCTTCCACCCGGCGCCCCAGCCGATTTCTACGTTCAGCTGGCCCAGAGGCTGCCGGACCCGTCGAAGAAACTGGTGATCGACACCAGCGGTACGGCACTTGCACGCATGGCTCACACCCCCTGCGCAGTGGCGAAACCGAACCTCGAGGAACTGGCAAGCCTGACTGAGAAGCCGCTGTGGACCCTGGGCGACGTGGTGGATGCGGCCACCGAACTCCAGCGACACGGTTGGGGCACGGTTCTGGTCAGCCTTGGGGGCAGCGGTGCCGTGCTCGTGGACGAAGACATGAGTTACGGCAATTCACCGGCAGGCGACATCCGCAACACGGTCGGAGCCGGCGATGCGCTGCTTGCCGGGTTTCTGGCCGGAGGGGCGAAGGGGCCGGCCGCTCTGCAGAATGCTCTGGCGTGGGCTCGGGCCGCGGTTCGCTCAACGGACACTGTCGGCCCTCGGTGCACCGACGAGGACCGGTCTGCAGTGACGATGACCACCGATGTGCCCCTGGAGATGAGCGTTGGTCACGGATAGGGCTGAACCCCTGATTCAGCGACCGGCCGGCGCGGGATCGGGTGGCGGCATCGGACTATTTCCGCGAGACTCAGCCTGAATGGCCGAACCGAGGATCAAACCGTTCCCTATTCCGATATCCGCCATGTTTCGGCGCGGCTTGCGTGGCTACGTCGCGAATGTGGTTCCCCTGACACTGGCCGCGGTTGCCACGCTCGCGGTCTATGGGGCGTTCGGGATCCCGGCGGCACTGGCATTCAACGACGGGGACACAGTCCGCTACCTGGGCTTGAACATCACCGGCATGGTTTTGGCAAGCATGGTGGCGCTCCCCTGGTTCTCCTACGCTCTCAACACCGCGCGCAACGAGCCGATCGATATAGCAGCGCCGTTTCGAGACGGAACTCGGTTCGTGGACCAGTTGGTGGCCTCATTCTGGTTCTGGGCGGCGTTCCTTCTGGGATTCCAATATCTCTTGACCATTCCGGCCTTGTTCGTCGCGGTGTTGTACGGGTTCTTCGGTTTTGTCGTCGCCGAGAGGGCGGTTGACGGCCCTCTACGGGCTCTGGGCACCAGCGTCCGTTTGGGCGAGAAGCGGCGGATCGCGTTGTTCGCGCTTCTGGTTCTGTTCTTCATGTTCAATTTCGCGGCACTGTTCCCGCTCGCCTTGGGCGTGAATCCGGTGACGGTTGTGATCACGTTGGTCACTCTGGCGATGACAGCCAGCATCTCGATGGTCGCCTGGGCGTGCCTCTACGACACTCTGGACGACCTGCTCGTCCCGCTGCCGCGGGCGCAGAGGCCGCAATGGGGCGCGAGGAGAAAGCCGAAAAGGTCGAGAAAGCCGAGGAGGAGACGATGAACTCTCCGCAAGAAGCGAAACTTGTCGGTACCGGTGCTGCAGGAGGGGTCGCTATCGGCCCCGCTGTGGTCATCGACACCGTGGAGGTTGAGATCCCTGACACTGATGACCCTGTCGCTTCGTTCAACGACGCGATGGCAGCGGTGCAGGCCGACCTGATGCGACTGCAGGAGCATGCCCGCAGCGCCGGTCGCAGCGAGGCGGCTGAGGTACTCGGCGCTCAGGCGTTGATGGCAGAGGACCCGATGTTGGCCGATTCCGTCGCGGCGGGCGTTGAGGCCGGTGCGACTCTCGAGGAGGCGGTGACCAACACTTCTGCGGAGATCGCGGCCATGTTCGCCGCTATCGACGATCCTTACATCGCGGCCCGGGCGACCGATGTGGTGGAGGTCACCGACCGGGTGCGGCGTCACCTTGCCGGGGTCGAGAGCACGGATCTGGGTGCTATCGAGGTTCCGTCGATCCTTGTGGCCACGGCGATCACCGCGGCTGAGACCGCTCTGCTCGACCCGAAGGTGGTTCTCGGTTTCATCACTGAGGCCGGCGGCCCGACGAGCCATGTGGCGATCATCGCCCGGTCCTTGGGTGTCGCCGCGGTGGTGGGTGCGACCGGTGTTGTCGAGATGGTGACCTCGGGCGATGTGGTGGCCCTCGACGGCACCAGCGGCGATGTGGCGATCCGCCCGAACGACGAGACCACAGCCGCTTTCACCGCTCGAAGGGACGCGTTCGCAGCCTCCCGGCAGGCCGCGGCCCGGTTCAGGGGGGTGCGGGTCAGTCTGGGGGATCGCCCGGTCGCCGTTCCGGCCAATGTCGGCTCGCGCGAGGACATCGAGTTGGCGATCGCCGAGGGTGCCGACGGCATCGGTCTGTTGCGCACCGAGTTCCTGTTCCTTGACCGCGCGGCCGCACCGAGCGAAGAGGAGCAGTTCGAGTTCTATTCGCTGGCGGCTCAGGGGTTCGAGGACACCGTGGTCATTCGGACCTTCGACATCGGCGGTGACAAGCCCGCCTCCTATCTCGACATCGACCCGGAGGAGAACCCGTTTCTCGGGGTGCGCGGCGCCCGTCTCTACTCCCAAGAGTCGGACCTTTTCGACACCCAGGTGCGGGCGATTCTGCGGGCTGCGGTTCACGGTGACGTGTCGTTGATGCTGCCGATGATCTCCCATGTGGCTGAGATTCGCAGCGTGCGTGCCCAGATCAACGATGTGGCCCAGCAGCTCGCCGACGAGGGCGTCGCCCACGAGGTGCCGCCGATCGGCGTGATGGTCGAGGTGCCTGCGGTGGCTCTGGTGGCCGATGCGGTCGCTGCTGAGGTCGACTTCTTCTCGATCGGCACCAACGACCTCACTCAGTACACGATGGCCGCGGACCGCACCAACGGCGTTCTCGACGGCTTCCAGGATCCCCTGCACCCGGCTGTTCTGGCTCTGTGCAAGCTGACTGCCGACGCCGCTCATCGCAACGGGATCACTGTTTCTGTCTGTGGGCTGGCCGCCGCTGACCCCGCGGGTGCGGTGGTGCTCGCAGCTATGGGTATCGACAAGTTGTCGGTCAGCGCCCGGTCCGTCAACCCGACCAAGTCCGTCATCGATTCTCTCGAAGCCGCAACCGCTGAGCGTCTGGTTCAGCCGGTGCTCGCCGCGGCGAGTGCGCAGGAGGTGCGGGAAGTCGTTCGTTCCGAGAGCTCGGTGGCGTGAGCGTCGACATCGACACGAGGGTCATCCGGATCACACGCTGGCTCGTCGACCAGGACCGACCGAGAAGTACCGCGGATCTCGCTGCTGAACTCGGCTTGAGCCAGCGGGTGGTTCGTTATCGGCTCGACCAGGTTCAGCACTACCTCCGCGACAAGGGTGCCGAGCTGATTCGCCGACAGGGTCTCGGGCTGGCGATCGAGGCGACCGAAGACCTGCGCCGACAGATCCGCGATGATCTGTTGTCGCGTCCGCAGGCCCCTCGGGTATATGCCCCCGAGGAGCGGGCTCGGCTGCTGTTGGCAGCTTTGCTGTGGGCAGCGCCGGGGTTGACTTCTCTCGAGGAGTTGCACGACGAGTTGGAGGTGTCGAAGACTTCGGCTCGTCGGGATCTGCATGCATGCGAGTCCTGGCTCGAGCGCAACAGCCTGCCGCTTGTCCGACGGGCCGGCAGGGGGATCTCGGTGGTCGGTTCTGAACGCCGGATTCGCCGGGTGATGGTGCAGTTCACACTTGAGTCGGTCCCTGAGGACGTCCTGCGGGCACAGATGGCTGACGACCTCCAAGCTCGTGAGCAGTCTTCGTTTCGTGTGCCGGTGGGGCTTCGGGAGCGGTTGTTTGTTCTGCCGCTGGCAGAGACTTCGGCGATCGTGCGGCGCAGCACACTTGGCAAGACTCTCACGTCCGGCCGAAGCGATGTTGTGTTTGCCCTGTTCCTGGCTGTGTCGATCAGCCGTCTGTGGGACGGTCATCGGGTTGTGATGGAGACCGGGCTGCACCGTTCGGTCATGGACCACCCGGTGGCATCCAGCGTCTTGGGCATGGTTCCCGATATTGAGCAGATCCTCGGGTTTGAACTGCCGACGGAGGAGGTCGCGGCCATCACGGAGTACCTGCTCGGTCTCGACGCCCTCGATGCGGTCTCCACCGAGTCGCTGCCGATCACCAAGCATCTGCTTGACAAGGTGATCGAAACCGCAGGTGAACGGTTGCATGTTGCCTTGGGTGAGGATCGGGAACTGAGGCGGAGCCTGGCTCTGCATCTTGGCCGGTTGAGCGTCCGGCTCCGTCACGGCCTGCCGATTCACAACCCGTTGCGGGGAGAGGTGTCAAGCCGCTATCCGGACGTGCATTCGGTTGCCGCCGACATCGCCACGCTGGTCGAAACGGAGATGGGCGTGTCGATCAATGACGATGAGGTCTGTTTCATCACCATGTACCTCGCCGGGGCGATGGAGCGTGCCCAGTTGCGCCCGCGTCGCAAGGCTCTGGTGGTGTGCCCGAGCGGTATGGCGACGGTCTGGGTTCTGGTCTCTCGGATCAAAGCGGAGTTCCCGGAGCTCGAACTTGTGGAGGTGCTCTCAGAACGGGGTTACGAGGCGTTGAGTCACGATCAGTTCGACCTGGTAATCAGCACGATCACACTTCCGGAGATCAACGCTCCCGTGGTTGTTGTGAGCCCTCTGCTGTCCGCATCAGACGTGGCCCGAGTCGCCCGCTATACCTAATGCTGCACCCACCGTCAGCGGTCGCCACCATAGTCGACCCGGAGCGCCCGTTGATACCGAATGCCAGTCTGGCCGGCCCTCAGGCACCCTCATAGAGACGCTGAAGGTCGACGAGTTCCACATCAGGCCGGACAGCAGCGGCGGCGGTCAATTCTGGGGTGAAGCCTTCGGCGGAGAACAGCAAGCGCTTCGCAGTGGGAGACAAGGTGACCCCCGAGCGGCCTGCCAGAAGATCTCCCAGACGGTCCAGGCGGGTCAGGGCGTCACCGCCGATCCGGTAGGACTTGGCCTCCCCGATCAGCTGGACGGTCTTGGTCTTCCCTTCAATACGGCCGCGCCGCAGCGCCGCCACGTCCAGCTCGAATGCCTGGCGTCGACGACGGTCGTTCACCTGCAACGAAGCCGCTGTGTCGGCGGGGCCGCCCAGGGTCTCCTCTTGTGCATAGTGGTCTACCCAATAGCGACACATCGACTCGAAATGGGGGCCGACGATCTGGGAGCGGTAGGTAGCTTCTGCGTCGGCCCACACCTCAAGGGCACGGCGGTCTTCCAGCCGGGCACGATGCCGTCGGTTGATCAGGTGATGAAAGCGCACAATCGGGTCGGCGATCCGGTAGACCGGTCGCCGGTCGGCCAGCAGGTCCTCGTGGCGGACGACGAATCCAGCGGTTGTCATCACCCCTAGGTGGTGGCTGATCTCATTGGAAGTCCTGCCCACCGCCTCGGCAATTTTCGCCGGTGATGTCCGCCCGTGGGCCACCGCCTGAAGCATGGAGTAGTAGGCAGCCTCGTCGGTGACCCGGGGATCTTCTCGGAGAAGATAGTCGTCCTCCCGAAACAAGACATGCGACGGGTTCAACACCGTGGCAGCCAGCCATTGCGGCAGGTGCTCACAACGAGATGGAATCCCAGCGTCGGCAGTCAGGTCTTTGTAGCCGGCAACCCCGCCCACAACGGTGTCTACCGCAAATGCCGCGTCTAGTTCTCCGATTCCCCAATAGCCCCGCGCCTGCCGGTAGTCGAAGGCCGTCAGCGGCATATCCAGCGTCGCTCGGCCTCGCAGGGGCGATGTCCCACTCAAGATCTGGGCCATCACCGACATGGCCGAACCGCACAAGACAACACTCACCGGCGCTGTCCACATCTCATCGAGGCCTCCGGCCCCGGCTTCGTCCATTACGGCCTGTAGCGCAGAATCCAACTCTGGGCTGTTCTGCCGGAGGTAGGGGTATTCATCGATTACCAATACCTGCGGTTGTGTTCCCCGCGTGCCCAGCACGCTCACTGCCTGCGCCATGGCATCACGCCAGTCCCGGAACGGCTGAGATGGCGCCCATTGAAGCTGCCGACTGAGGCTCTCGGCGAACCGGCCCAGAGAAGGCCGGCGCTCCTCCCGCAGTGACAAGTGGTATACCCCGCCTGTGGCTTCTACCAGGCGGCGCAGAAGATAGCTCTTACCATAGCGGCGTCGGCCGTACACGATCCCCAACCGAAGGCCCGGCCTTGGCGAAAGGACGAAACGCGACAAGTCTGCCCACTCGTTCTCGCGGTCGTAGAGGCTCTCCGGTCTCGTTGGCATGTGCACTCACCGGCTCCATTCATATAAGTATAGTTATTAGAACTCTACTTACTATTATCAGGGTAACCCTAGATGTCAAGTTCCCTGCTGTCCGAATCCGACAGTTGCCTGAGTCGGACCACACCTGATCCTTGAAAATAATGTATGACATGGTGGATTTTCAAGGATAAACTAAGCGGATGCAGTTGATTGACCGTACTGTCGACGCCCAGAACCTGCGCGAGGCGATGGCTCACGCACCAGTGACCTTGTTGACTGGCCCTCGCCAAGCAGGGAAGTCCACACTGGCCCGTGAGACCATCACCTCGTCGGCGGCAGCGTTCTTCGACCTTGAGGACCATCGCGACCTCGCTCGTTTAGCCGAGCCTACGCTGGCACTGCGCGACACCGGCGAGACGATCGTGATCGACGAGGCCCAGCGGATGCCCGAACTGTTTCCGACGCTTCGGGTCCTCGTCGACGAGGACCGTCGCCCAGGCCGCTTCGTTGTGCTTGGCAGCGCATCGCCCGATCTCATCGGCCTGGGTTCGGAGTCGTTGGCCGGTCGAGTCTCCTTCGTCGAGTTGGGGGGGTTGCGGCTGTCCGATGTGGGAGCGCACCGACTCGATGATCTCTGGTTGCGCGGCGGCCTGCCCGAGTCGTTCCTGGCTCCGGTTAACGAGGTGTCGAACCGTTGGCGCGACGACTACATCTCTACGTTCCTCGAGCGCGACCTGGCCAATCTCGGCTTCCGTTTCCCCGCCACGACGATGCGGAGGTTCTGGACGATGTTGGCCCACTACCACGGGCAGACCTGGAACAGCGCCCGAATCGCCCGATCAATCGACGTGTCGGAGTCCACTGTGAGGCGTTACATCGACGCCCTCACCGACGCTCTGGTCGTTCGCCAACTGCCCCCGTGGTTCGCCAACATCTCCAAGCGTCAGGTCAAGTCGCCGCGGGTCTACATTCGCGATTCGGGTCTGCTGCACCGGCTGCTGGGCATCGCCTCCATGGTCGACCTGGAACGCTCACCGATGCTGGGCGCCAGTTGGGAGGGCATGATCCTCGAACAGCTCCTGACAAGGTTCACCCCCGCCGACCCCGCCTACTGGTCGACTCACGGAGGCGCCGAACTCGACCTGCGCCTGGAGATCGACGGACGAATCCTCGGCTTCGAGATCAAGCGTACCACCCGCCCGGCGGCCTCAAAGTCGATGCACAGCGCCTTGGCCGACCTCCGCTTAGACCACCTATTCCTAGTCCACGCCGGCCCCCACAGCTTCCCCCTCACCGACCACATCACCGCCAGCACCGCCACCGACCTCCTCACCGGAGACGCACCTCTCGCCGAACTGTTCTGAAGTGGTCAGGCCGATCGGTCCTGAAGTTGTCGGGGGGTGTTCTTGGAACACCGCGATATCGCGCTCCGTCACAATGTGTGGCCTGTTATCAGCGCAGACAGGCTGCCTGAGCCCAAAGCTCCAGAGGTTGAGGTCAGCCCCTCTTCTTGTTCGCATCTGACATGGCCGGACTTGCACGCGACATCCAACCTCGTCCAATAGAGGCAGTCCGAGGTCTGGGAAGCTCAAGTGTCGACTCCGAGCAGGCCTTCGGCACAGAAGTTCAGAGCCGCGCCATCGGCGGGCAGAAGCGCCGATTTGTCATATCCTCCTATTGCCGTATTGGCAGTAGCGAAGCATGACGGCCATGTGACATGTTTACGTCAGCATTACGAAAAATAGGGGGAGGACCCGCGCATGCAACGTATTCAACGTATCGGCGGTTTTCTGTCCAGCATGGTCATTCCGAACATCGGAGCGTTCATTGCTTGGGGCTTGATTACCGCTCTGTTCATTCCACCCGGGTGGCTTGAGAAGACCGGGCTTGACTGGGATTGGGATACCATCACAGGCAACACGGTCGGCCCGATGATCAAGTATCTGTTGCCGCTGCTTGTGGCCTATACGGGCGGCAAGTTGATTCATGGGCACCGGGGTGGTGTGCTCGGAGCTGTCGCCGTCATGGGTGTTATCGGTGGCGCAAACTTCGAGATCACCGTCGGTGGCGATGTGATCGGTGGTGATCCCCCGCAGTTCCTCGGAGCCATGCTGGTCGGACCCCTCGCCGGTTGGGTGATGCGAGAAGTCGACAAGATGCTCGAACCTCGCACTCCAGCGGGATTCGAGATGCTGGTCAACAACTTCTCACAAGGCATCTCCGGGCTCTTCTTGGCCATGTTGGGATATCGAATCATCGGCCCGATCATGAGCAACATCGCTGAGGCGTTCGGCGACATGGTGGAGAGCATCGACGATTCCGGTCTGCTGCCGCTGGTCGACTTGCCCATCGAGGTTGCCAAGGTGTTGTTCTTGAACAATGCCATCAACCACGGTGTGTTGACGCCGCTCGGTACGACCGACGTGGGCGAGACAGGGCGTTCGGTGTACTACATGCTTGAGTCCAACCCAGGGCCGGGCCTTGGTCTACTGCTCGCCTACTGGTTCGCTGGCAAGGGGCTTGCCAAGCTCTCCGCACCCGGCTCGATCATCATCCACTTCTTCGGTGGCATCCATGAGGTGTACTTCCCGTACGTGCTCATGAACCCGGTGATGATCGTGGCAATGTGGGCGGGAGGCATCAGCGCCGACATCATCTTCACGATCTTCGATGCCGGATTGACGGGGCCACCTTCTCCAGGAAGTATCTTCGCCTACTTCACGTTCACGCCGTCTGACGGGGCTGCGGCATTCGGTGTATATGCCGGGATCGCAGTCGGAGCAGCCGCCGCATTCTTTGTGGGCAGTATCTTGCTACGACTGTTCCCCGTGAGGGACATGACTGACGCCGACGACGAGAGCGACGACATGGCCGACGCCATGGCCGGCGTGCCAGGCATCTCATAGCGGGGCCTGAAGTCTGACATTTGTTGTGGGGTGGTCCGGCCGAAACTGGACCGCCCCACAACATGAGTACGACCACAAGACACTGGAGGGACCGACGTGACAGAACGCGTGACCAAGCAGGCCGACGAGATCAAACTCATCGTCTACGCCTGCGAGGCTGGTATGGGCAGCAGCTTGATGGGCGCCAACCAGCTCAAAAAGATGGTGAAGAAGGCGAAGCTCGACATCAACGTCGTGCATTCACCTGTGGGCCAGTTGACAGACGCAGCCGATGTGGTGGTCGTCCACAAGGGTCTGGCCAAACAAGCCAAGGCCAAAGTTCCGGGGGCAGCGATCATCCCGTTCACGCTGTTCATGAACGACCCGGCCGTGAAGGCACTGGTCTCGAACCTGACCTCGGGCGAGCCAGTCGTTTCCGCAATGTGAGTTGACTGATGGACGACTCGCTCTCCGCCGTTCTCACTCCCGATGACATTGTTCTCGGTCATCATTCCGATTCGATGAACGAGGCCATTGAGCACGCTGGCGGACTGCTGGTGGCGCGAGGGTCGATCTCCGACGAGTACATCGACGGGATGAAGCAGCGCGAGACCAAGGTTTCGACCTATCTGGGCAACGGTGTCGCTCTGCCTCATGGAGTGCTTGAGAGCAAGGAATACATCCGTTCCACGGGGATCGTGGTGGTTCAGCACCCTGCCGGGGTCGACTGGCAGGCGGGAACCGCCCATCTGGTTGTGGGCCTGGCCGCGGTCGGCGACGACCATGTGCGGGTGCTCTCCCAGCTTGCCGAGGTCCTCCAGGACGAGGACCTGTGCGAGACGCTCTGGCGCACCACCGACGCCCAGTTCCTGTACGACTGCCTCACCGCTGACCCTGACGACGACGACTAGACAACCTTTGACCTCTGGGGGGACCGAATGGACCGTGAGATCATCATTACCAATCCGCAGGGTCTCCATGCACGCCCTGCATCTGCTCTTGTTGAGCAGATGAAATCCTTCGACGCGAAAGTGAGCGTCGAGGTTGGTGCAAAGTCCGCAAATGCAGCGAGCATCATGAGCGTGCTTGCCCTCGGTGCAACGACCGGCGACACCGCCCGGGTGACCGCTGAAGGCGCCGATGCGCAAGCCGCTCTCGATGCCGTTGAACTGATCCTGACTTCGGAGGACGACTGAAATGGCTCGATTGAATCACGATGCTCTCAGTGAGGCTGTAAGTACCGCCGTGGGCGCAACACCAGACCCGAGCGGCGAGGCTGACCTTGTGTTCGACAAGGGTTCGATCAAGGGTTCCATCATTGTGGCCTCTGAGACAGGGGATCTGAAGGGCGCCTTCAAGCGGGCCAAGAAGATCAACGGCTACCGCTGGGTTGCGATCAACCGCGAGGATCTGTTCGGTGCCAATCCCTTGTCTCTGGGTTCCAAAGCAGGGATTCTCGACGCTGCTGGCAAGGTCCTAAAGAACGCCGACACCCCTCGCCGCAAGGTCTGAGCCTCCTAGTCGTTCAGGGAGAGCGTACGGATACCAGTAGCGCTCACGCTACTGAGAGGAAATATTCGCTACTCTCAGTAGACGCGCCCTGATTGATAGTGCTACGGTCGCCCCACGCCTGCAGAAGCTGACACCGCGGCGCTCGCCAACGCACCCCGGCCACGCCCACGCAGGTCGTACATTCATTTTCAATTGGGGGAGACATGGCCACTGATCTTGAGATGTTCGTAGGGGCCGATGGCCGCGAAGAGCAGGTAAGGGAGGTGGAAGCCCGTATCGAAGCCGACAACATCCAGTACTTGTACTGCCAGTTCCTTTCCGTCACAGGACGGATCATGGGCAAAGGCATACCGGCTAAGCATTTCGGCATGATCGCCCGGAAAGGCTTCCAACTCGTCTACGGCTCGACAGCAAACCTGTTCATCGACCGTCACGGTGACTACATCGGTTACGGGCCCGAGGCCCGCGAGTTGGTCGGCCTCGCCGAACCGGAGACTTTCATGCCTCTGCCGTGGGACAGTCGCACGGCACGGGTCTGGTGCACGCTGTTTCGCGGTCGTGAAGAGGAAGTCGACGGCGGCGCCTTCCTGACCTCGGACTGCCGGGGCAACCTCAAGCGCATCCACGCCGAGTTCGAGGCCAAGCACGGGCTGCATCTCCGTGCGGGCTGCGAGCCCGAGATGATGTGGCTGCGAGCCGACGAACACGGCAAACCCACCGTCGAGGGCTTGACCAAGCCCAACTGCTACCACATCGACCAGTTCGCGGAGCTGCAACCGCTGATCCACAGGGTCGTCGAGTACTGCGAGGCGATGGGTCTCGACATGATCCAGGGCGACCACGAGGACGCACCCGGGCAGCTGGAGCTCAACTTCAACTTCGACCGGGCCGAACTCACCGCCGACCGGCTGAGCACCTACCGACAGGTGTGCAAGCAGGTGGGCCGGGAGTTGGGCGCGTTTCCGTGCTTCATGCCCAAGCCCTTCATGGGCGTGTCTGCCAACGGATGCCACCACAACATCTCGCTGTGGGACGCGGACGGAAACAACAAGTTCATGCCCGAGGGGGACAACCCGCAATTGCCGGGCCCGGTCGGCATGAAGGCCATCGGGGGGATCCTCGAGCATGTCCGTGCGCTCACCTGCTTGACGTCACCGACCGTCAACTCCTACCGCAGGCTGTGGGACACCGGCTTCTGGGCGCCTGTGTTCGCCGACTGGGGATTCCAGAACCGCACCACTGCGCTGCGGGTCAGCGCACCGGGGCGCTTCGAATACCGCTCCGTGGACAGTGCGGTCAACCCAGCCCTGTCGTTCGCCGGTCTGCTGAAGGCCATGGACGATGGTCTGGACCGCAGTCTCGACCCGGGCGAGCCCGAGGAGCGCAACATCTACGAAGCCCTGAAGGAGGGCAAGCAGGTCAAGAAGATCCCGCTCACCTTGGGCGAGGCGCTCGAGGCGCTCGACAACGACGAGGTCGTCAAGTCGGCGCTTCCCGGCGAGATGTACAAGGTGTTCACGCACTACAAGACCGACGAGTGGGAGCGGTTCCTGCACACCGTCTCAGACTGGGATGTTGAGGAGTACCTCGACGTCCTGCCCTGATCCGCACTGCTCAACGGGCCCGCCTGTTGGGCTGCTTCAACGTCAACAACAATTCACAACATCAGAACAATTAGGGAGGTAGCACCATGTGCGGCATCGCAGGAGTGATCCACCGCGACGGCACGGCCGATATAGGCGCCGAATTGACAGCCATGCTGCAGGCAATGAAGCACCGCGGGCCGGATTCCACCGGCTACGCGGTGTACGGACCGGCCGACGATCTTGTCGTTATCCGCTTCGTGCTCGCCGAGCCGAACCGCAGCACCGGTTTCGGCATGGAGGAACGACTGGCTCGCAACCGGATGGAGGTGGAAGCTCGGCTCGCCAAGATCGGTGCCAAGGTGGCGACAGTCACCAGCGACACCGGATATGCGTTCCGGGCTACGGTCCGCTACAGCGGTGAACTCAAGCCACTGGCCGACTACCTCGAAGATGTTCCAGGTTGTGAGGTGCTGTCGCTGGGCAATTCGCTGGAGATCATCAAGGACATGGGAGACGCCGACACCGTGAGTGACCAGTACGGCCTGGGCTCGTTTAGGGGGACTCACGGAGTTGGGCATGTGCGCATGGCCACCGAGTCCGAGGTCGACCTGGCAAGTGCACATCCCTACTGGGCCTACCCGTTCGCCGATGTGGCAGTGGTCCACAACGGGCAGTTGACCAACTATCACCAATGGCGCCGCCGGCTCGAGCAGGCGGGACATCGGTTCCAGAGCGAGTGCGACTCCGAGATCATCGCGGTGTATCTCGCTGAGAAGATGTCGGGCGGGTTGTCACTGGAGACGTCCATGAAGGACAGCCTCGACGACCTCGACGGTGTTTTCACCTACGTCTGTGTCACGGGCAACGAGTTGGGGATCGCCAAAGATGAGATGGCCGCCAAACCGCTGGTGCTGTTCGAGTCTGACGATCTGGTGGCGGTGGCCACCGAGGAAGTGTCGATCCGGACCCTGGTCAAGCGCGAGGTCGAGACCCGCGACCCGTATGAGCGGGAGGTGTTGGTATGGCAAGTGTAGGTTCACGCAGCGGCGTCTCTTACGACGCTCGGGGCCTTGTCGAACCCCAGGCCGAGATGCCCGACAACATCGAGGTCGACGGCGGCAAGGCGCGCTTCGACGCCACCGACCTGACCATCCGCCAGATCAACATGGCCTTTCGGAAACTGATCTACAACGACGGCATAGTCGATGTGACGGTGCTCAACCCGTCCTCCAAGCATTCGCTTGCGGTTGGGATCTTGAAGCGCTGTCGGATCCATTTTGAGGGAAGCCCCGGCTGGTTCGCCTGCGGCCTGATCGACGGGCCCGAGGTGACGATCAACGGTCGGGTCGGCTGGTCGCTCGCAGAGAACATGATGTCGGGCGTGGTCGTGGTCGAGCGCGGCGCAGGCTCGCTCACCGGAGCCGCGATCCGCGGCGGTGACCTGATCGTGAAGGGCGATGTGGGCGCTCGCACCGGCATCGACCAGAAGGGCGGCACGATCATCGTGATGGGCAACGTCGGGATCAACACCGGGTTCATGATGCAGCGCGGCCGTCAGATCATCTGCGGCAACGCCGGCGAGAACCTCGGCGACTCGATGTATGACGGTCAGATCTACGTCGGAGGGAAGGTGAGTTCCCTGGGAGTCGACTGCGTGCCCGGTGAATGGACAGATGCCGACACCGAGTTGATCGAACGCAAGTTCCGGATCCACGGGCTGGGAGACCCGCCGCCGTTCGAGAAGTTCGTCTGCGGCAAGCAGCTGCACAACTACGACGCACTCGAACCGTCAGAGCGCAAGCTCGTGATCTGAACCCGGACACAACACCGAGAGAAGACAGCGAGAGAACATAAGGAGACGACGATGAGCGAAGTGAACAAGAGTACAGATGTGTTGGGGCAGAGCCGGATATTCACCCGCGAGGTGATCAACGACATCCACGTGAAGTCCGAACTGGGCCGTTACCGGATGCGAGGCTTCTCGATCTTCAAGAAGATCCCGCACTGGGACGAGCTGGTGTTCCTGCCGGGAACCCTCACCCGATTCGTGATCGAGGGTTACCGCGAGAAGTGCGAGACGAAGACCGTGCTCGGGTCGCGTTTCGCGGCCAAGCCGCTGGAACTCGACATTCCGGTCTACATCACCGGCATGAGCTTCGGTGCTCTGTCGCTGGAGGCCAAAATGGCGCTGGCGAAGGGCGCCTCAATGGCCGGGACCGCCACCTGCTCGGGCGAGGGCGGCATGATCCCGCCCGAACGGGACCTGTCGACCAAGTGGTACTACCAGATCATTCAGAGCCGCTACGGTTTCAACCCTCATCACCTGATGTTGGCCGACGCGGTGGAGTTCTTCATCGGCCAGGGATGCAAGGTCGGCCTCGGCGGCCACCTGATGGGCCAGAAAGTCACCGAGCAGGTGGCTGAGATGCGGTCGCTGCCCGCGGGTATCGATCAGCGTTCACCGGCTCGGCATCCCGACTGGCTCGGTCCCGACGATCTCTCGTTGAAGATCCAGGAGGTACGTGAGGCCACCGACTACCAGATCCCGATCCAGCTGAAGCTGGGGTCGGCCCGGGTCTATGACGATGTGCGCATGGCCGCCAAGTGCGGTCCTGACGTGATCTATCTCGACGGCGCCGAGGGCGGTACCGGTGCCGGGCCGCACCTGGCCACCGAGGAAACCGGAATCCCGTTGATGGCGGCTATCCCGGAGGCTCGTCGAGCGCTCGAGGACGTGGGCCTCGCCGACGACATCGACCTGGTGGTAGCCGGCGGTATTCGCAACGGCGGCGATGTGGCCAAGTGCCTGGCGCTGGGTGCCGACGCCATCGCTATCGGCAGCGCGGCCCTGATGGCTCTCAACTGCAACAAGGAGATCCCGGGTGTCACCGACTATGAGGGCACCATCGGTGTACCCGCCGGCGAGTGCTACCACTGCCATACTGGTCGCTGCCCGGTGGGTGTGGCCACCCAGGATGTGGAGCTACGCAAACGCCTCGACGTCGACGAGGCGGCCCTGCGGGTCTACAACTTCTTGATCACCCTCACGATGGAGGTGCAGATGTTGGCCCGGGCCTGCGGAAAGACCGACATTCATTCGCTGGAGCCCGAGGACCTCGCCGCTCTGACCTATGAGGCGGCGGCCATGGCCAAGGTGCCGTTGGCCGGCACCACCTACATTCCCGGTGTCACCGAGGAGAACACTCTGGCCGAGATACGCGAACTGTTCGACAAGCACGTGATCGATGGAGGCAACTGAGATGGCCGGATCGGCAAGCACGGGCGAGAGCCCATCGGAAGTCCGCACTGTGGCGATCGACGCAGAGGTGTTGGCCGGCAAGCGTTTCCCCTATCAGGAGGACATAACGCTCGTGGCCGACATCGATCTGCTCGCCAACACGCCCGGGCCCGACATCAACTGGCTCGAAGACATCACCCTGTTGGAGGAGGACGGCGTGCCGGCGGTGTTCGACCGTTACTCGAACTCGTTCCTGAAGATCTATTTCGACATCCCCGAGGGCCAAGAGGACGACATCGCCCGCAAGGTTCTGATCAGGCATCTCGTGGACGGGAACTCCTATGGCATCGCCTTGAAGGACATCCACTGCAAGTTCCCGCAGGTTGAACTGGGGCCGTGGGTGGAGGAGTCGCGCATTGTGGGAGAGAACTGGAAACCGACCGAGCTTGAGGGCTGGTCTGCGCCTCAGGCGCATTGAGGCCCGGGTCAGGCCAGGAACAAACAAGGAGCAGTAGTGAGTCTTCCCCGAAGTTCCCGTTATGTGATCATCGGTGCCGGCATCCACGGTTTGTCGACTGCTTGGAACCTGGCCCGTGATCTGCGTTCATCGGGCCGCGGCTCCGGCGCCGACGTGATCGTCATCGACAAGGCCGGTGTCGGTGCGGGGGCTTCGGGCATTGCCTGTGGCGTGATCCGCAACAACTATTTCCAGCCCGCGATGCGCGAGTTGATGGCGCATTCGGTGGATGTCTGGGAGAGCGATCCGGAGGCATTCTCGTATCATCCGGTGGGGTACTTGCAGATCAGCCATGAGGCGATGCATGAAGATGTCGCCTCGATTCATGCTCAACAGCAGGCCATCGGTTACGCGTCGACTTTCGTGGAGGGGGCTGAGGATTCCCGCCGCCACATGTTGGGTATTTTTGACGACTGGCAAGCGCAGGGCATCACCAGCGTTCTTCAGGAGCATCGCGGGGGTTACGCCAACAATATGGCCTCGCTCAAGGGCCTGTTGGGCAAGGCGGAGGCTGAGGGCGTGGCGGTGGTTGGGGGCGTGTCCGTGATGGGTTTTGAGCGTGACGCCACCGGGGCGGTGACCGGCGTGGTCACCGATCAGGGAAGCGTGGAGTGTGATCAGGTGGTGGTGGCGGTGGGGCCGTGGGTGCAGAAGATCTGGGCGATGCTCGACCTTCCGGTGGTCACCGACGTGCTCGGGCCCGACGGTGCGGTGTATCGGCGTCCGACCTGGACCTACATGTGTCTGCAGGAGGGCACGCTGGAGGTCGATCCAGGCTATCTCGTCGACAATGCCAACAATATGCCGCCGGTGGTGCATATCGATACCGACGCGCCGCTCTATGACGCAGACGGCCTGGTCACCGAGGGGCCGTGGGGTGTGTACTACAAGCCCGATTTCAATTTCGGTGGCGTGCAGGGCGGGTATATGCCCTATGTGGTGGACAAGCCCGGCGAGGAGGTGGCGGTCGATCCCTACGGGCCGGAGTCACCGGATTTCGTGGTGGGTGAGGACTTCTATCGCACCTGGTCTGCGGCGCTGGCTCATTGTCAGAAGCGTTTCGAGGGCAAGGGTCATCTGATGAGCCGTGAGCCCTCTGGTGGTATCGGCAGTTTCTCGCCGGACAACTTTCCGGTGTTCGACATGTTCTGTGACAACGTGTACTTCATCGCCGATTCGAACCACGGCTACAAGATGATCGGTGTGGGCGCGCTTGTGGCCCGGGAGTTGTTGGGTGAGCCTCAGGATCTGCTGGCTCCGTTCTGTTGGTCCCGTTATGCCACCGGAGATCTGCATCCAGTGAGCAACTCGCCGTATCCGTGGAGCTGAGATGGCTTGCAGATGAATGTCACTGGTAGTTGTGCGTGCGGTGCGGTGCGGTTCACGTTGAACGGGCCGCTGCGGCCTGTGATCAACTGTCACTGTTCGCGCTGTCGGCATTGGACGGGCCATTTCATGGCCGCCACGAACACACACCGGGACGATCTCTCGTTCAAGCGGGGTGTCGACTCGGTGAGGTGGTGGACTCCCGACGAGGAGCCGACCGTGTCCTATGGATTCTGCGCTCTCTGCGGGGGCAGCCTGTTCTGGCGCTCGAGTGCCAAGCCCGGGAGGTATTCGATAACTGCCGGGGCGCTCGACCCGCCGACTGGTCTTGACACTGTGCATGCCCTGTTCACGGCCGAGGCGAGCGACTACCACCGCCTCGATTCCGATCTCCCCCACCATCCCTACGATTCTGGTGGCGGCGTCCAATTCGAGGGCGGCTGGACATAGCCGTTCGGCGGGGTCAGGCGCGGGCGCCGGGGCCGTAGGCGCAGAACATGTGCTCGTTCTCGGCGTAGCGGGTGGGGCGCAATTGGTGAGGGTCGAAGGGCGGTTCGTGGCCGAGGACTATCGCCGCTACGACTTCGCCGATGGCGGGTGACAGTTTCAGTCCGTGGCCTGAGAATCCCAGGGCGAGGCACAGCCCGGCTATCTCGGGAGTCCAGCCGATGAGGGGGTGGTAGTCGGGGGTGACGTCGTAGGCACCGCTGGTGTGGCTGAGCGGGGTTGCGCCTCTCAGCGCGGGCATGCGGTCGCCCAGAGCCCGGTCGATTCGTTCCATGTGGTCCTGCTGTTCCGCTTCGTCGCCCAGCAGCAGCGGGTCGTCCACGAGCGGCATCTCCGAGGGGTAGGCGGCGGCGAGGAAGCGGCGGCCCATGTCGGGCCGCAACACGATGTTGGAGTTCCCGTCGGTGACGCAGGAGTGCATCTGGGGTTGACCTGGTTGGGTTTGCAGCATGGTCATTTCGAGCCGACGCCGTTGCACGGGTACGCGAACACCGATCGGGTCGAGGAGTTCGGTCGCCCAGGCTCCGGTTGCTGTCACGACCACACCGGCGTCTATTTCGCCTGCGGTGGTGGTCACGCCAGTGAGCCGACCGCCGCCGGTTCGCAACGCTGTCACTCTGACACCGCTGATGATCTCTGCGCCGTGCGCCTGAGCAGCGGTGAGCCAGCTCAGCACCATTTTGGTGACGTCGATGTAGCCGCCGTCCGGCTCGTATGCTCCGCCTGCGAGGTCGTCGGTGATCAACAGGGGTTCGAGCGCGGCGATCTCGGCGGCGTTCACGAAGCGGGTGTCCACACCGCAGGACTTTCCCAGGTCGATGTTGCGGTGCAGGGCGTCGAGTTGGTCCTCCACGACCAGCAGCATGTAGCCGAGCTGGACGTATCCGGGGTCGCCGACTCCCACCTCGGTGTTCCAGTTCCGGATCACGTTGAAACCGTGCCGTGCCATCTGAACGAGCAGTTCGTTGGAGTAGTGCTGACGGATCTGGCCGAATGTTCTTCCGGAGATCCCCCCTACTGGTGGTCGTTCGTCGACCACCACGACCCGGGCGTCGGATCGGGACGCGAGCTGGTAGGCGATGCTGGCTCCCATGATGCCCGCGCCGACGACAACGATGTCTGCTGTCGCCGGGGGCGGCCTCATGGGCTTGGCGGTGAGCCAGTCAGGCTTCGGTGGCCAGGAACGATTCGAGCGAGTCGTCCAGGGCCTCGACCCAGTCGGTGTGGTGTGTCGGCGCGACCGTGCCGGTCATCGGTGAGGTGTGGCCGTTGTCGCGGTAACCGATGATCGACTGTTTCTTGTGCCCCTTCCAGTCTTTGAACATCTGGGAGACCAGCGGTGTGTTGAAGTCCGGGTAGTCGCTCTGTTCAAGCAGGTCCTGGGTGTAGGCGCCCTGGTAGTCGATGAGGCCGTAGTCGTCCTCGACGGCGTCCTCGATCGCTTGTTCCTCGGCGATGCTGCGGGCCTGCTCGTCGGCCGACGGCAGTTCGATACGTCCGAGGATGACGTCGCGGGCGTACCAGGCCTGCACGTCGAACATGTTGAACGTGTACCACTGGTCCTGCATGCCCAAATACATCACCCCGTTGTCGGGCTGGAAGACCACACCGCGGTAGAGCATCGAGGAGGCCAACCGGTTGGTGGTGGCTAGGCGCAGGTTGTCGTCCATGTACGGGAAGTGGTGCAGATATCCGGTGCAGGAGATGATGGCGTCGATCTCCGTTGAGGTGCCGTCGACGAAATGCACGGTGCGGCTGTCGACGTGGCTGAGGATCGGCTTCTCGGTGATGCCGTCGGGCCAGTTGAAACCCATGGGTCCGCTGCGTGATGAGCATACGACTGAGCGTGCGCCGTACTTCCAGCACTGCGAGGCGATGTCCTCTGCTGAGTAGCTCGATCCGATGATCATCACGTTCTGGCCGGCGAACTGCACTGCGTCGCGGAAGTCGTGGGCGTGCAGGAGTGTGCCGCCGAAGGTGTCGTAGCCGGGGTATTGCGGCATGTTGGGCGTGGAGAAGTGCCCGCTGGCCACCACCACGTAGTCGAACTCCTCGGTGTTGGTCGTGTCGCTCTCGTGGTCGTGTGCCCGCACGACGAACCGGCCCGTCTCAGGTGAGCGGCTCACGCTGCGCACTGCCTGGTTGAAACGGATGTACTTGCGGATTCCGCTGCGCGTGGCGCGGCCGACGATGTAGTCGTAGAGGACTTCTCGTGGCGGGAACGAGCCGATAGGCCTGCCGAAGTGCTCTTCGAAGGTGTAGTCGGCAAATTCCAGGCATTCCTTGGGGCCGTTGGACCACAGGTAGCGGTACATGCTCCCGTGGCACGGCTCGCCGTGTTCGTCGAGGCCGGTACGCCAGGTGTAGTTCCAGAGACCTCCCCAGTCGTCTTGTTTCTCGTAGCAGACCAGGTCGGGCATTTCTGCTCCGTCGGTTGCCTTGTCGCTCGCGAAGGCGTGTAGTTGTGCGAGCCCGCATGGTCCAGCACCAATGATGGCGACGCGTGTCATGGTCCAAATCCCCCCTGTGATTGGTTGTACCTCTAACGAGAGGAAACTTAGCGCACTCTGAGCTCTGTTGTCGTCCCCAAGATGCTTAGTGCTGAGTCAGGGGGCGGGGACGTCGCGGACTCGGGACTTCGTGGGGTCGTAGAAGGGGAAGGGAACGACGGTCGCGGGGATCCGTTTCTGGTGGCCGTCAATCTTGCCGACTTCGACTTGGGTGCCGGTCTCTGCGTATTCGACTGCCATGCGGCACAGGGCGATGTTCTTGCGCAGGGTCGGCGAGATGGTGCCGCTGGTGACCGTTCCCACCTGAAACCGGCCGACGTACACCCCGTCTCCAAGGGCTCCTGGTTCTCCGCCCTGCAGTTCGAGGCCGACCAACCGGCGCTGCGGGTTGTCTCGGCGTTTGAGCAGCGCTTCGCGTCCGATGAAGTCGTCTTCTTTAGTCTTGAGGGGGACGGTGAAGCCGATGCCCGCCTCGTAGGGGTCGGTCTGGTCGCAGAACTCGTAGCCGGCGAAGATCAGGCCTGCTTCGATGCGGAGGAGGTCGAGCGCTTCGAGTCCCATCGGCACCAGCCCGTGCTCGGCGCCGGCCTCGAATATCGCGTCCCAGAGGTCCGGCGCGTTCGACGGGTGGCAGAAGATCTCGAATCCGAGTTCGCCGGTGTAGCCGGTGCGCGAGACGATCAACGGGACGCCGCTGTGGCCACCGATCCGGGCGATGGCGAAGCGGAACCATCCGAGCTCGCTGACGTTGGGCTGGTCGGGACGGGTCCAGATGATCTGTTCGAGGATCCTCCGGCTGTTGGGGCCTTGGACCTGCAGGTTGTGGAGCTGGTCGGTGGAGTCCTTCACCCAGGCCCGCAGGCCGCGTTCAGTTGCCTGTTGGCGGATCCACAGGCCGCTGACGTCGCTACCTCCGATCCAGCGGAAGTTCTCGCGGCTGAGGCGGAAGACCGTGCCGTCGTCGACCATTCCGCCGGTGTCGTAGCACATGGCTGTGTAGACGACCTGGCCGTCGGAGAGCTTGCGGATGTTGCGGGTGACGCAGGTCTGCATCAGCAGTTCTGCGTCGGGGCCTGCGACTTCGTATTTCCGCAACGGTGAGAGGTCTATTGCGGCGGCTGCTTGTCGGCAGGCCCAGTACTCCTCGGTGACGCCGTGGTCACGGTAGGAGTTGGCGAGCCAGTAACCGTTGTATTCGGTGAAGTTGCGGGTGAGGGCGGAGCTGCGGGGGTGAAAGCCTGTGTCTTCGGTGAGTTCGGCTTCAGAGTCGGCTGTCATGCGGAATGCGGTCCCTTTCTTGAACATGTTGTTGGCGGGGTAGACGCGGACCTGGATGTCGGTGGGGTTCCAGCCGTTGGCGGCGTCGATGTCGCAGGGGCAGGCGGTCGATACGCACACGAGGTCTTCGAGTGCCCGCATCAGCACATAGTCGCCGGGCCTCGACCAGGGTTCGTCGAAGTAGATCTGGTTTTTGTCGTCGACGTGGGTGTTGTAGAAGAAGTTGATGGCCTCCCAGCCGCGGCGGGCGGCCACTCCGTAGGGGGACCAGACGCGGTTGATATTGTCTGTGCAGTTGGCGTGGCCGGGGAATCCCATCTCTTCGTAGTAGCGGGAGTTGCAGGCGGTGTTGAAGGTGTCGTGCCGTCCGACAGTGTCCTGCACGACTTCGACGAGCGGCTGCATCTCGGCGTTGTAGAACTTGGAAAACAGCCCGGGCTCGGGGCAGGTGGCGCCCATCAGGGTCCGGGTGATGGTGCCGTCGAGGCAGTTCGCTCTGCCCTGCTCCAGGTCGCTGACGGCGAAGCACTGGAAGTCTGAGCATTCCCGGCCCTCGATGTCGACCACCTGGAAGTAGTCGCCCTTGGCGACTTCGTAGGCTTGCGCGGTCGCGGCCGGGATTGTGAAGTCGTTGGCAGGGTCGGCGAGCGGGGCGGGGAGGTGGACTTCTCCGGGCTCTGGCAGCGCGGCCCGGTGGACGTAGACGATGAGGTCGGTGGGCGGGTTGTGGTCCTGTGGTTCCATCGGCCCGCCGGGGGCTGCCACGATCACCGCGATCGGCGCTGACGCAGTGTAGGTGGCCGTGCTGCCCGGCGGTGAGTCCGGTTCGAACACCAGCGCGGGGCGGGCCCCGCTCAGGTCGATGCCCTGTCGCTCCAGTCCTGCTCGGACTCTTCGGGCGTCGCTGAGCGGAGAGGACAGGATCGTGTGGGTGGCATTGGTTGAGCCTCGATCAGCGGCGGTGGCGCCGAGCAGTCCCGGGTCGCTCACGCCCTGGGCGTCGAAGGCGCTCAGCTCGCACTGCTGGCGGCCTTCGGGGTCGATGATCTCGATGCGGTCTCCAGGGTCGAGCGCCAACGCGGTGGCGCCGCCTCCGGTGACCCGGTACCGTTCGGTGCCCGGGTCGAGCAGCCACAGACCGGGTTCGAGCACCCTCGGCAGCACTTTGTCGATACTGATCGTGCTAATGCTCATCGTCGGTTGCCTCGGAAGGCGCGGAGACCGAGGCGAACAGGTCCCAAAGCAGAAGCACCGCTGTCGCCAGTGCGGCGACAGTCACGATGATCACGCCGATGCCGAGATCGGGGGGACCGCTGCTGGAGAGGTTCAGCATGGCTCGCCCGGCGACGGCTGCGACGAATCCCGCGCCGCACCATGCCGGTCGAAACTTGACTCGGATCAGCACGAAGGTGACGAGTAGTGCGAGGAAGGCCACTTGGCCGTCGTTGGCACCGAAGCCGTTCGTGTCGGTATCGCCGGTCTCCCAGGGAAGGAGAAGGGAGGCGACGGCGATAACCAAGCAGAGCTGAGCCAGATGCGCACGCGTGAGCCTCATGATCGGCTCAGCGTTGATGGCGGGAGTGTAGGGGGCACATCAACGTGAACTGTACCCCCTACCCCGCTGGGCGTCAGGCGCCCGCGACGACTTGAATGCAAATGACGGCGAAGATGATGCAGACGATGGAGAAGATCACCACCGCCCTCTCCACGCCTTTGTCGTGGCCTTGCATTTCGTCGAATTCAACTTGTTTTCCAGCCATGTTCAGCCCTCCATGCCCGCGTCTTGCGAGTTGTACTTGCCAGCGAGACGCTCGGCGGATTCGTTGAGCAGGGCATTCTCGCGCCTGGTCACCGCGACTCCGGAATACACCGAGATGACGATGGCTATGAGCGTGATGAGTACCGTGGCGAAGTTTCCGCCTGGTCCCCATGTGAAGTACCCCGTTGTTCCGTCAGCGGCTTCCAGCGCCGCTTCCCAACTATCGTAGGGAAATGTGTTCATTTAGTTCTCCTTAATGAGTGAACGTTTGTTCAGGTCGTGTTGTCTCAGGTGGGGCGGTCCGGCTTCTTTCGTCGGCGCTTGCGCATCCCCCAGTACCCGGCGGACGCGACCACGAGGTACATGAGTGCGATTGCTGCGATGAACTGAAGCCATGAACCGGACACCCTCGCTATTTGAGGTCGGCGTAGGCCGCTCGTAGAACAGCTTCAGCCGGCTCTTCGGAACCGTCGGCGTTGACGATCGGCTCAGTGGCACGACCGAACTCCGGATAGAAGTCCGTCTCGAACTCTGCCATGTCGAGGCCCTCGATCTCCACTTCGGGCGGGACCCGCAGCAGGTTCATCTTCTTGAGGATTCCAGATCCGATGTAGCCGGAGAGGAATGCCAATGGGAACAGAGCTGCAACACCCACGAGCTGGCCGAGGAACGAGGTTTCGATTCCTGCGGCGCCGGTCGGGTAGCCCCCGGCGACGATGCCAACCAGCAGTACGCCCCAGAACCCCATGACTCCGTGGACTGCGACCGCTCCGACTGCGTCGTCGATCCGGGCTTTCTGCTCAATCCAGTTGCCTACGTGGTAGGCGAGGCCAGCGGAGAAGAACGCAAGTATCAAGACCAGCGACGGGTTGTAGATGTCGGCGCCTGCCGACACCGCCACTACCCCGGCGAGGCCTCCGGACAATGTCCAGAACGGGTCACCCTTGGCGAAGATGTATCCGCCGGCGAAGCCGCCCGCGAAGCCCATCGTGATCGTGAAGGTGATCGCTGACAGTGTTGCCGGGTTGAAGTAGATGTTGGCCCAACCGGGTGTGGTATCGGCGGTGATCGCCAGACAAGCTGCGTAGAAGGCGTAGAACGCGGTGAAGATGATCATCAGCCCCATCAACGTGAGATGAAGGTTGTGGGGCTTGAACACTCGGGTGCCTCCGTTGCGGTCGTATCTGCCGATTCTCGGACCCAGGTTGAACAACACCCCCAGGGCAAAGATTCCGGCGATGCCGTGGACCACGCCTGATGCAGCGAAGTCGTGGTAGCCGAAGTGGATTGGCAACCAACCTCCGTAGCTCCACCCCCAGGCTGCGGCGATCACCCAGATCAGACCACCCATGAGGGCGGTCAACCACAGGTATGCCGAGATGCGGATGCGCTCGAGCACAGCACCGGACATGATCGAACCGGTCGTCCAGGAGAACAGTACGAATGCGGCCCAGAAGACACCGCTGATGTTGTCACCGAGGTTGGGGCCCATTGAGCCGTCCCATGGGACGCCGTAGCCGTCACCGCAGAAATACGCTCCTTCCCCTGCGTTCCCTGCCCCGTCGGCTGTGGTCGTCGGTATGAAACCTTCCTCCATACAGAAGTAGACCCACCACCCGAGGTAGTAGAACGTCGGTGTGACCACCGCGATAGTCATAATGTTCTTCATCGCCGTGGACATGATGTTCTTGCGTCGGCTTACGCCAGCTTCGTAGGTCATGAAACCTACGTGCAGTAACCACATGATCGCGACGGTGAAGAAGTAATAGGCCTCTGTGAACACTACTGATGTGTCCATAGGCGCACCCCCAATTCTTCGTGCTAATTCCGACCTTGTGGCCGGACATCGGCGACACTAGCACACCGGCGGCAAAGTGTCGAATGTCACTTTTGCCCTTTGTGGCGTACGTGGCTGAAGTGGCTAACCGTCGGGGGCGGTGATCTCGATGTCGAGGACGTCGCCGGTGCTGGCGTCTACCCTCACGGTTGCGTGGTGGAGGAAATCGTTGCGGCCTCCGTCCGGGTCGTGCACGGTGAACACGACGATCCAGACGGCGCTGGTCGGGATCCCCTGGCGCAGCACTCTGGCTTCGGTGTTCTCTGGCTCGAAATAGCCTTCGTGTACCTCGAATGCGGCTGTGGCGTTGGACACCGCTTCTTCTCGGTCTATATCAACTCCTGAGCATCCGCGCATCAAGAATACGACGACCAACAGCCCGGCAGCTACGAACAGCAGCCTGCGCGAGTTCATCCGACCCTTGATTCTGTCGCTCCAGTTGCTCACGGGCCAGTCACCTCGGTTAGTTGGGGGGCCTGCGCACCAGACGCAGGATCACGTATCCGAACACATGGGTGATCGCCACGAAGCTCATCCACCACAGGGTCGTCTTCCGGTTGTAGGCGCGCTCCCGGCATTCCCAGAGCGTCAACAGCAGAGCTCCGACGAGGAACAGCCACAGCATGATGCTCTCGGCGGCATCATCGCCTATCAAGATCATCAGACCCATGCGGTTGGAGCCTAAACCACATGGTGGCGCGTAACCAGACAAACACGTTGTTGAGCCAAACATGTGGCCACCCGAAACTAACGGCTCGGCGCTTAGCCCTTGGGCAACAGTTGCTTCTATGCTTCGGGATGCCTGAGATCATGTTCGGGCCTCGGGTCCGGAAATCCCCGTACTACGAGGCGACGGTGGCTGCGGGTGTCAGCGCCTTCACCGTCTACAACCACATGTACATGCCGATCTCTTACGGTGACCCGGCCGAAGAGTATCGCCGTCTGACTGAGCGGGTGGCGCTGTGGGACGTGGCCGCCCAACGCCAGATCGAGATTGTCGGCAGTGACGCCGCGGCATTCACCCAGTACCTGTCTGCGCGCGACCTCGGGGGAATGAAACCTGGTCGGGCTCGTTACGCGCCGATCTGTGATCACGACGGCAACCTGATCAACGATCCTGTGGCGCTGTGTCTCGAAGACGACCGGTTCTGGCTCTCGATCGCCGACAGCGACTTGGGCTATCTGGCCAAAGCGGTCGCCGCGGAACGGCGTGCCGATGTGAGGGTTTTCGAGCCGGACGTTTCGCCGTTGGCGATTCAGGGGCCCTGCGCTGAAGAGCTTGCCGTCGACCTGTTCGGCGCTGATGTGGTGGGTTCGCTGGGGTTCTTCCACCATGTCGGGGTGGAGCTCGACGGGATCGAGTTGGTGCTGTGCCGGTCCGGATGGAGCAAGCAGGGCGGCTTTGAGCTGTTCTTGACCGACGGGTCTCGGGGTGTGGAGCTCTGGAACAGGGTGATGGCGGCCGGGGCTCGTTTCGGGATCGGGCCGGGTGCGCCCAATCCGGTTGAGCGGATCGAGAGCGGGCTGCTGTCGTACGGGTCGGACAACGATTCGAGGACGAATCCGTTCGAGGCCGGGCTCGGGAGGTGGGTGAACCTTGACGGTGAGCACGACTTCGTCGGTAAGGCGGCTCTGCTCGCGCGGGCTGAGCGCGGGATCGAGCGCAGTCTCATCAACGTCTCGTTCGTCGGTGTCGACGGCTCGAGTTTGGCCGGTGTGCTGCCCCTGGAGCATCCCCGTACGCTGCGGTTGGACGGGCGGGTCGTGGGCGAGCTTCGCAATGCTGTCTGGTCTCCGCGGCTGGGGCACGGCATAGGTATCGCCCTGGTGGCCACCTCCGCGGCGGTTCCCGGTACGTGCCTGGTGGTCGAGATCGACGGCACCGTATTCTCGGTGCTGGTATCGCCCGAACCGTTCGGCGCTCCCCGCCGCCCGATAATTCAAAGCTGAGGTTCGACGGTGGAAATCGGGGGGGTTTTGGGGTAGAAACAATGGTGTGTTGATCGTTGTTTCCCCGGCGAAGTCGCTGGATTACGAGTCGAAGTTGGCCACGAAGAAATGCAGTGAGCCGCGGCTTCTGGACCACAGCCGTGAGCTGGTCGAGGTGATGGCGCAGAAGTCGCCGTCAGAGCTCAGTGAGTTGATGTCGATCTCGCCGGCGCTGGCCGAGCTCAACCATGAGCGTTTCGGGGATTTCCAGATCCCGTTCACTCCCGAGAATGCTCGGCCAGCGGTGTTGGCCTTCAACGGCGACGTCTACATGGGGATGGAACCGCAGACGTTCAGCGAGCGGGACTTCACGCATGCGCAGAAGACGTTGAGGATCCTGTCGGGTCTTTATGGTGTGCTTCGGCCGCTGGATCTGATGCAGCCGTACCGGTTGGAGATGGGGAGCCGGGTGGCTACTGCTCGTGGCAGGGACCTGTACGGGTTCTGGGGCGATTCGATCACTGATCTGCTGAATGCCGATATCGAGGCGAGTCCCGGTGCGAGTGCGCTGATCAATCTGGCCTCGAACGAGTATTTCGGTGCGGTCAACCCCGGCCGACTCGAGGCGCGGTTGGTGAGCCCGGTGTTTTTGGACTCCAAGAACGGTGCTGAGCCGAGGATCGTGAGTTTCTTCGCCAAGCGGGCCCGTGGGTCGATGGCCGGCTGGATCATCCGCAATCGGGTTCGGGCACCGAGGGCTCTGATGGAGTTCGCCGAGGACGGTTACGAATACGATCCCGACCGCTCCGACGCCGACCGCCCCGTCTTCGTCCGCTACAACCGTCCGTAGCCCAGCTCCACATTGAAGACACTGTAATTACATGGGGTCGTCAGTTCGGCGAACCCCTCAGTAATGTACTTTATGTATAATTTTCAAAGTTTGTAGTCCTGATTTCAAATAGTACATAATCTATGTATATAATTCGTGGGTGGATCCTGACGAAGTAGCCGAACTTGCTAGCGCTGGCGAAACACTCACCGTCGAGTTCAAGGGAGGCGGGATCGGCCAAGACGATCTCGCTGAAGCCGTTGCGTGCCTGGCCAACGCCGAAGGAGGGCTATTGCTGCTCGGCGTGACCGACAGGGGTACGATCAAGGGGGTCAACCCAGACAAGGAGGATTGCGCCGATCCTCAGCGGCTCTCCGCAACGATATCAACCCGTACAGAGCCACCGATCGTGGTAGCTGTTGAGATCGTCATGGTCGAGAACAAGCTGGTTGCCGTCATTGAGGTGCCCGCATCAGATTCGGTTCACGCCACGGTCAAAGGCCGTTACGTTCGCCGAGTTCTCGATGTCAAGGGCAGACCGCAATGCCTACCAATGCGTCCGCATGAAGTGTTGGCGTCGGCAGCAGGCGAGACGGATTTTTCTCGGCGCGTGCTCGATCGGCTTTCGTTCCAGGACCTCGACGGGAACGAGCTGACCCGAATGCGCGAACTCGCCCGTCAAGGTGATGGTGACAGCGCACTCAGTTCATTGTCGGACACCGAACTCTTGCGAGCACTCAACCTGGTTGATGTTGACGACCGGCTGACGGTCGGTGCCGTTCTACTGTTCGGGACTGCCGAATCCATCAACCGGTTCATACCAGCCTACGAGATGGGATTTCAAGAACTTAACGGCACTGAGATCCGAGCAAATGAAATCAACCGCAACCCTTTGCTGCGCGCGATGACTCAGTTGGTCGAGCGAGTGGAGGCTCGAAACACAGAGGAAGATGTCGAGATCGGGCTGTTCCGTATTCCCCTGCCCCAATATGCGGAGTCCACGATTCGGGAGTTGATCGCTAATTCTCTGGTGCACCGCGACTACACCAAGATGGGGCTGACACTGGTTCAAATGAACGGGGATTCGCTGACGATCTCAAACCCGGGAGGGTTCCCACCTGGGGTCAACACGAGCAACTTGATGTCGGTAATGCCTCGCCCTCGCAACCCCGCTCTGGCCGACGCCTTCAAACGGGCCGGTCTCGTCGACCGGATCGGACGCGGGATCAGTCGGGTCTTCGAGCAACAGTTGGCACTCGGCAGACCACCACCGGACTACAGCGGCAGTACGACCGACTCGGTGATTGTTCGCGTTCGATCTGGACCCGCTGATTCTGATCTCGCAGGCTATATCGCCCAATTCCGCCGCTCGGGAGAGGAGTTGAACCTGCGGGATCTGCTCACACTGCACGAGGTTCGGGCTGAACGCAGAATCACCACCGCTCGGGCCGCCGAGTTGTTCCAAATCGATACGTCTTCAGCTCGGGCCGAACTCAATGCACTGGTTGAACGGGGGTTGCTCGAGTCCCGCGGTGAGAGCAGAGCACGTACCTATCACATGTCCGCGGCCTTGTATCGGCAACTCGGCGAGCTGGCACAGTATGTTCGCACGAAGGGATTCGATCAGATTCAACAGCGGGAGATGGTGCTCACCTTTGTTGGACAGCACGGTTCCATCAGCCGAGCCGAAGCCGCTGAGTTGTGCCAGATAGCTCCACTCCAGGCTGGACATCTCTTGCGCCGGTTACGCGACCGAGGCGAACTCGTGATGACCGGGGAACGGCGTACAGCCAGATACACAGCACGCCCGAAGCACTCCTGACACCCTGAGCCGCCGAGATTCGATCACTAAGTTATGTACTTTATGTATAATTTTCAAAGTTTGTGGTACCGATTTCAAATAGTACATAGCATGTGCACTAAAGCCGCTACTGGGAGGGGTGGGTTTGGGGTTCCAGGTGCAGGTGGGGGTCTTCGTAAGGGTTGGCGCGGGCCAGGTCTTCGTTGAGGCTGGCGCCGAGGCCTGCACCGGTTGGCGGGATGACGTAGCCGTCCTGCCAGTTGATGGGTGTGGTGAGGAGGTCGGCGTAAAAGTTGTCGAAGGTTTGGATCGATTCGAGGATCAGGAAGTTGGGGGTGCAGGTGGCCAGCGCGATGTTGGCGAGTGCTTCGATCGGGCCGCAGTAGAGGTGCGGGGCGATCTGCACATGATGGGTTTCGGCTATCGCTGCGATCTTCTTGGTCTCCAGGATCCCCCCGGACCGGCCGAGGGCGGGTTGGAGGATGGCGGCGGCTTGGGCTTCGACCACTCGAGCGAATTCGTATTTGGTGGTGAGGCGTTCGCCGGTGGCGATCGGGATCGAGGTTTGGCGGGCGACTCTGGCCATCTCTTCGATGTTGTCTGGCGGTACGGGTTCTTCGAACCACATCGGGTCGTAGGGTTCGAGGGCTTGGGCGAGGCGGATGGCTCCTGCTGCTGTGAACTGGCCGTGGGTGCCGAAGAGCAGGTCGGCTCTGCTCCCTACCGCTTCTCGGATCGCGGCGACGAAGGCTCGGCTGCGTTCGATGTCTTCGAGGCTGGGCATGTGGCCGTCGTAGACGGTGTAGGGCCCGGCGGGGTCGAATTTAACTGCGGTGAACCCTCGTCCGACTTCTTCTGAGGCTCGTTGGGCCGCGAGTTCGGGGTCGTTGTAGACGCGGTTCTCGGTGTAGGGGTCGGTGCCGTCGGACGCGGAGGGGTAGAGGTACGTGTAGCTGCGGAGCCTCTGGTGGACCTGGCCGCCGAGCAGTTCGTAGACGGGTTTGTCGACTGCTTTGCCGATGAGGTCCCAGCAGGCGATCTCGATACCGCTGAGGACGCCGATGAGCGAGATGTCGGGCCGGGCCGTGTAGCCCCGTCCGTAGACGTTGCGCCACAGGGCCTCGATATGGAAGGGGTCGTGGCCGATGAGATGGCGTTCGCAGACGTCTTCGATCATGGCGGCTACGACATGCGGATGGAAGGTGGCGGTGTAGACCTCTCCGTAGCCGATGGTTCCGTCGTCGGCGACAAGTTTCACGAAGATGAAGTACCGGCCACCGAACGAGGGCGGCGGGTTTGCGACCACAAACGTTTCAAACGCGTCAACCTTCACCCGGCCCTCCTCGTATGTCTTCGATCAAAGACTAGTTGGAGAGTCTGTCCAAGGCGTCCTGAGCGATTTCTGGGCTACGCCACAGGCGAGTGCGCTTATCCGTCCTCAGGGTTCACGCGTAACATGAACGCCGTTGTGCATCAGCCCCAGCAGACAACGGTGCCGTCAGCACGCAACCCGCAGGTATGGTCCGAGCCGGCAGCGACTGATTTGAACGAGTGGAGCTCGTCCGTCGGCGTTTCGTCGACGGCGGGGTCGACTAGCAAGTCGACTGGTACGTCGAATGGCACGTTGATTGCACCGTCTGCGTTTGAACCCCAGCAGACGACCCTGTTGTCGAGGCGCAGTCCGCACGAATGTTCATCACCAGAGGTGACAGCTTGGAACAAACCGCTGGGTGCGTTGATCTGGCCATCGGAATTCCATCCCCAGCAGGTGATTGTGCCATCGGTGCGCAAGCCGCACCAATAAGCCGAACCGGCCGAGACAGCTTGGAACGAACCTTCCGGCGCAGCGACCATCCACCTGCCAATATCGAAATAGTCGTTGACTCCCCAGCAGGTGATTGTGCCATCGGTGCGCAACCCACACGAAAAAAAGTCGCCGACGGCGACGGCTTGGAACGAGCCCTCCGGCGCATCGTTCACCTCAGCGTCCATGACATCGGCGAGCACGTCGTTGCCTCCCCAACAGGTGATTGTGCTATCGGTGCGAAGCCCGCACGAATGAACCAGACCGGCGGCGACGGCGGTGAACAGATCGGGCGGGTGCCGGGTCTCACCGAAATCGTCGCTGCCCCAGCAGAAAACGGTACCGTCCGTGCGCAGCCCGCAGGAATGGGCCGCACCAGTGACGACGGCTTGAAATGTGCCTGCCGGTGCGTTCGTCTCGCCGTTGAAGTCAGAGCCCCAGCAGGTGATTGTGCCATCGGTGCGCAAGCCGCACGAAAAAAAATCGCCGGTGGCAACCGTTTGGAACGAGCCTTCAGGCGCATCGCTCTGCCCTGATTCGTTGTTACCCCAGCAGGTGATCGTGCTGTCGCTGCGAATCGCGCAGGTGTTGCCGTATCCGGCAGCGACGGCTCGGAATTCGACGGGCGATATGTCGCGTTCTCGGGAGTAGTTGTTGCCCCAGCAGATGATGGTGGCGTCGTCGCGGATGGCGCAGGTGTGGTGCCCGCCTGCGGCGATCGCTCTGAACGTGCCGGTGGGTGCGCTGGTCTGTCCGTTCCAGTTGGAGCCCCAACAGTGGACCGTGCCGTTGAGACGCAGGCCGCACGAATGGTCATGACCAGCGGTCACGGCTTTGAAGAGTCCTCTGGGGTCGTCACTCTGCCCGTTGTTGTTGGAACCCCAGCAGCTGATCACCCCGTTCGTTCGCAGTCCACACGAATGAGCCAGGCCGGCATCAACAGCCTGGTACGCGCCCCCGCGAGCGTTAGTTTGGCCGTTCGGGGAGGCTCCCCAACAGCTGAGCGTTCCATCGGTTCGTATCCCACAGGTGTGGTTCCGGCCGGTGGTGATGGAATGGAACAAGAAAGCTGGCGCATTGGTCTGGTTGCTGATGTGTTCGCCCCAACAGATGACGATGCCGTCTATGCGCAGCCCACACGAAAAGTTCGCTCCGGTGGAGACGCTATGGAACGAGCCCGCAGGAGCATCACCCTGGCCGAACCCGTTGCCGCCCCAACAGGTGATGCTGTTGTCGACGCGGACCCCGCAGGAGTGTCGGTCGTTAACACTCGCGGATTTGAACGAGCCCGTGGGGGCGGTTGTCCGCCCGTAGTCGCTATTGCCCCAGCAGGTGACGGTGTCGTCTGTGCGTATCGCGCACGTATGGTGTGCATCTGCGGCAAGCGTTTTGAACGAGCCTGCGGGTGCATCAGTTGTTCTGGTGAAACCGTAACCCCAGCAGGTGACGGTGCCATCGGTCCGTACCCCGCACGTTTGGTTTGCTCCGGCGGAGACCGCTTGGAACGAACCCGGCGGCGCATTGATCTGGCCGTGTTCGTTGCTGCCCCAACAGGTGACGGTGCCATCTATGCGCAACCCGCACGAGTGGCCCCAGCCCGAGCCGGCAGCGACGGCCTTGAACGAACCCGGCGGCGCGGAGGATTGCCCGACGGCATTGTTGCCCCAGCAGGTGACGGTGTCATCGGTGCGCAGGCCGCACGAATGCAGTCCACCGGCGGAGACCGCTTGGAACGAACCCGGCGGCGCATCGATCTGGCCGTGTTCGTTGCTGCCCCAACAGGTGACGGTGCCATCTATGCGCAATCCGCACGAGTGGTTTCCGTTGCCACCGTAGTATCCGCCACCGGCCGACACCGCTTCGAATCTACCGGTGGGTGAGGTGGTCTGCCCGCGTGAGTTGTTGCCCCAACACTTGATCGTGCCGTCGGTGCGCAGTCCGCAGTTGTGATCGAGACCGGCATCGACCGCATCGAATCTACCGGTGGGTGAGGTGGCTTGCCAGTGCCAGTTGCCGCCCCAGCAGGTGACCGAATTGTCGGTGCGGAGTCCACACATGTGGCTCCCGCCAGCGGTGATGCCCTGGAAGGTACCCGTCGGTGGTTCTGCTTGCAGAACGTTGTTGTGGCCCCAGCAGGTGAGGGTGTCATCGGTGAGTATCCCGCACGCGTGGTGTGTGCCGGCCGCGACTGATTTGAACGAGTAGATCTCGGTTGTCGGGGTGTCGTCGAGGGTGGGGTGACATGTCGGGGTTTGGGGGTCGATCGTCACCTCCGGTTCGCCCTGGTAGCGGTACAGGAAGGTGATCAGGTGCGAACGAGTCAGGGTGGTGTCGGGCGAGAACGTTGTGGCTGAGGTCCCGTTTGTGATCCCGTTTGCGAACATCCACGAGACGGGTGCCTGCCGCCAGTCTCTGACCACGTCGGTGAACTGATGTGGGCCTGCTTCGGGTTCGCCTGCCAGGCGGTAAAGGAAGGCCGCCAGTTCGGCGCGGTTGAGCGTCTTCTCGGGAGAGAACTTCGTGGCTGAGGTGCCGGTCGTGATACCGGCCTCGAGCATCCACGAGACAGCGGGGTTCTGGGGCTCGACGGTCACGTCGGTGAACGAATGGGGCTCAGCTGAGGGCTGGGCCTGCATGTTCCAGAGGATCTGTGCGGTCTCGCCCCGTGACACCGGCGCGTCCGGCGAGAAGCATGCACCGTCGAGGCCTGTGATCCCTTGGTCCACGGACCACTGGACCGCATTCGTGTAGTAGGTGTCTTCGCCCACATCGCCGTACCCGGCCACACCAGCCGCCGGCGAGCCCGAGACCATCAACGAGGCAGCTGCCAGGCTCAGCACCAACCCGCACAAACCAAGCAGTCGGAGCTTCATGACTGGCGTCCTCTTCCTCGGGCTCGGCGTAGGGCTACTGTACTGCCCGGTTGCGCCGTACCGCCAGAGCGCCGCCGAGCGCTGCAGTCGGCGGGGGCTACGGGACGGTTACCTGGTCGCCGGATTGGGTGTTGGTGTCGTAGGTGGAGAGCACTTCGCCGGTGCAGCCGATGGAGTTGCAGGCGCTGACCTTGGCGACATAGGTGCCCGGGGCTAGGCCGGTGACGGTGTAGGTCTGGGTGCCGATCGCGACTGTCGTCTCGCCGCTGGAGCCTCGAGCCCCGGCTTGGGAGGGGAACCACCGCACCTTGTAGGTGGTGACGCCGTCGAGCCCCTGTCCGCCGGCTTCCCAGGTGATGACTTTGGTGTTGTCGGGTTCGCTGGCGGTTGCGTCGTTGATCCGCACGGCGACGATCGACACGTTGGTCGGGATGCCTGCCGTCTTGAGGATGGCGGCATACCCGGAGGTGCCCACGGACCCCGAGCGTGTCACGGCCCTGACCCTCACTTCGTAGCTCGCGCCGACTTCGAGGTCCTGGATCTGTGCGGTCAGCGCGCCGAGCGGGAAGTCGGTTCCTGCTGTTTCGCTGTCGCCGTCGACGGTCTGCCAGACGTGTGCAGGGTAGCGGACGTCGGGTACTGGTCTGTCGGGGTCGGCGAGGCGACGGTACTGCACTTCGTATCCGGTGATCGGGGGTCCACCGTTGGTTTGGGTGACGGCGGACCAGCTGACCGTGAGTTGTGTGCCGTCTCCGGGTGTTCCGTCGCTGTTGACGGTCGCGGCGGCGGCGGTGACCGTTGCCGGCGCGGGCGGCACCGACGAGGTGAATCCGCTGATCTCGTGGCTGTACCCGCTGCTGCCGACGGCGTTGACCGCGCGGATTATCACGAAGTAGTTGATGCCGTCTTTGAGTCCGGTGATGGTGTGGCGGTTGGCGGGTGCGTCGATCCGGATCTCGGATCCGAACTGGCCGCTGTCACCTTCTGCGTATCTGAGCAGGTAGTGGGTGATGGGTGTGCCGCCGTCGTCTGGCGGGTTCCAGGTCACGGTCAGCAGCCGGAATCCCGTCTCGATGTCGATGTTGGTTTTGGATTCGGTTTCGTCGGCACCGATGCTGGCGGGTTGTGTGGCCGGGGTTGCCGAGGTCTGGGCCCAGGGTCCGCCTTCGTTCGGGCTCGGGTCGGCCGTGGCGGCGTCGCCGTCGTGGTCGTTGGTTGCTCGGACTCGTATGTCGAAGGAGACGCCTCGTCCGGTTGCGGAGCCGCTGCGACGGTCTTTGAGCCCGGTGATGGTGAAGCTTCGGGTGGCGATGTCGTTGGCTGCGAGGGTGACTTCGGTCCAGTCCCCTGCGCGTATTTCGTCGTTGGTGTCCAGTGAGGTTCGGGGCACGAAGGACTCTCGGTATTCGAGGACGTAGCCGAGCACTGGGCTGGTGCCGTTGGCGGCGGGCGGGTCCCAGGTGACGAGCAGCGATTCGGGGTCGACGACTGCTGACGTGTCGCCGGTTTCGACTGCTGGGGGCGGGCCTGCGGTGAGGTTGCGCGGGGCGTCGGGCACGGCCTTGGGTATCGCGGTCACTTCGGCTGAGGGTTGGCTCTTGCCGGAGGCGGATACTGCTTTGACCGACACGGTGTAGCCGAAGCCGTTGGTGAGCCCGGTGATGGTTGTTGAGGTGACTGTGCCGGCGACGTTGATCTGTTCGGGTGCTCCGCCTGATGCGTAGGTGATTTCGTAACCGGCGATTGTGCTTCCGCCGGTGCTGGTGGGTGGGGCCCAGGTGACTTGCAGGGCTTGATGGGCGGACACGACTCCGTTTGCGTCCAGGGTCGGGGGTCCCGGTGGCTGTACGGGGGTGGCGGTGGCCGAGGCCCAGAGCCAGGGGGCCGTGGGGCTGGTCTTGATATTGACTGAGCGGACTCTCACCTCGCAGGGCTGTCCGTTCTCGAGTCCGGTGATGGTGATCGTGTAGGTCTCGGTCGGGACGTTGGGGACATCGACTCGGCCGGCCGGGTTGCCGGGGATTCCGCTGGTGACCCAGCCGGTGCTGCCGCTGCTGGTGGTGCAGTTGCGTTCGACTCTGTAGCTTTCGACGGGTTCGCCGCCGTCGTCTTGCGGGGCTCCCCATTTGACGACGAGTTCTGTGCCTGAGGTTTCTGAGACGGTGACTGCGAGGTTCGTGGGCAGTCCGGGGGCGACCGTGTCGGGGCTGATCGGGTCGCCGTTGGGCGCGGGGGTACGGGGGCCTGCGCCGGCGGCGTTGATGGCGGTGATCCATACGTAGTACGCCGAGGGGTTGGCGGTGGTGGTGTTGCGCAGTCCGGTGATGGTGTGGGTGCGCGCGGCCGGGTCTGCGATTTCGTGTTGGGACGGCTCGACTCGGCGGTCGGCGGTCCATTGGACGAGGTATCCGGTGATGTCGCTGCCGCCGTCGTCGGTGGGTGCTTCCCAGGTGAGGGTCAGTTCGGTGTTGCCGGGTTGGGCGTTGAAGTTGCCGACCAGTCCTGGTGTGGTTGACGGGGTGCCTGTCGTGTCTGCCGACCATGGTCCGGTGCCTGTGGCGTTTATGGAGGCGACTCTGAGCGTGTATTCGGTGCCTTTGGTGAGGCCGGTGATTGTGGTTGTTGCGGTTGTGGTGCTCTGTTGTCGGGTTGTGGCGTAGTCTTGGTCGCCTGATTTCCACTGTACGACGTAACTCGTCACCGCGGTTCCTCCGCTGATGGCGGGCGGGGTCCAGGTCACGGTCAGTTCGGTGCCGTCTCCAGTCGGTTGGGCTGCGACGTCTGTCGGGGCTTGGGCTTTGGTGTTGACCAGTGCGCGGTAGAGGCGGGCGACGAACGATCCCATTTGTTCGCGTGTCACTCCGGCTCTCGGGGCGAAGGTTGTCGGTGTGGTTCCGGTGGTGACTTCTAGGCCGTAGATCTGGGCGATTGCTTTGCGCTGTTCGGATGAGCGCCGTCCGATGTCGATGAAGTTGGTGCTGACGACCGGAGGTTCGAAGCCTCTGATCGCTTTGTAGAGGCGCACTAGGAACAGGGCCATGTGGGATCGCAGCACCGGGTCCTTTGGCGAGTATGTGGTGGTGGTGGTGCCGGTGGTGATCTTGAGTCCGTAGATGCGGGCTATGTCGTCGACGGCGAAGGAGTCTTCTGGTATGTCGGTGAAGGGTGTCTCGACTATTTCTGCTTCTGCGCCGGTGACTGCCCGATAGGTGCGGGCCATGAAGGCAGCCATTTCTTCGCGGGTTACTTCTTCTTTGGGCCGATAGCGGTTACTCGACGGATTGGTGATGCCGAGCTCGACGAGGCAGCGGATGTCTTCGTAGGCGAAGCTGTTGGGGTCGACGTCGGCGAATTCCAGCGTGCCTTCGTCGGATGGGCAGGTGATCTCGCCGCTGTCGTCGGAGGAGTTGTCGGTGGTTTGCGCGGTGGCTGTGGTTGTGGCCAGCCCGAGCGAACCGGCGAGCATGATGGGGGCGACCGCTGCTCGCATGAGCCGTTGCAGGTTTGCCCGAGTCGTGCGTTTTGACATCGGTGCTCGCGGTGTCCTGTCGCTGGCTGCTGATCTCATCGCTGCTCCGTTCCGGTGTCGGCTTCTCGCGTTTCGCCGACTGTTGTCGAATCTACCGCTTATGCGCTCAACATTCAGAACTATGGGCGCTTGATGCCCTCGATTCTGGGTTGTCCGACGGGATGCACCGGTTCAGGCTGTGGCGAGCCGCTCCCTGCTGACCGATCGGTGACTTACGTGCGCCACCGTAACACCAAAACCATTCAGAGACTATCGAATCAGACCAACAGCGATTAGGAAGGAGGGAGTACGAAGTCTGCCCATCGCTGCATCACTTCGCGCCTGCGCTCGATCAGGTCTGAGCGTTGGTAGCTTCTCTCGGTGCTGTTGCCGACGACGTGACCCAGACACGCTTCTGCGAGGTCACGTTCGAGGCCTTGGTCTGCGCAGTAGGTGCGGAATGTCGATCTGAGACCATGGGTGGTGCCTTCGCCGAGTATCTGCTTGCGGACTGTCCTCAACGAGTCGCTGTTGATTGCCTGATGAGGGTTGCGTGAAGCAGGGAACACAAACTCAGAGTCTCCGAGCGACGCATGGAACCTGGCCCCGCTTGTCCCGTGTCCCTTCCCGTAGAGAAGTTCCATGGCTTGGTTGCTCAGCGGTACTCTGTGCTCTGTTCTCGTCTTCGTGCGCTCTGCGGGTACGGTCCAGGTCCTCTCTTCGCGATCGATCTCCTCCCAACGCGCTCCGCTGGCTTCTTTCGCCCTGGTGGCAGTCAGGAGAATGAACAGCAGGGCTCGCCCTGACCCTCCTTTGTCTCGCAGACGTGCCGAGAGTTGTTCAGCAACCTCTCGGGCCTCGGGCCAGGGTGTATAGGGATGATGAGTGGGCCTGTAGATCAAGTCTCGTCTCTTCATGCCGCGCATCACAGCAGAGCCGGCAGCAGGATTGGCTTCTATGGCTCCTGCGAGCATTGCTTCATCGAGGACTTCTCTAATGTTCGACAGAATCTTCTTCGGAACGCTGATTCCACCGTTTTTCGAGGCCGCGAGGGCATCGAGGACGTGACCCAGCGTTATGGTCTCGATGGGCATTGACCACAACGTTCCGGCATAGGTCCGCATCCTTACTTCCCATTCTGTCCGCGTCTTCTCGGCACATACCTTGACGGCGAGGGTGTGAGTCGCCCACGATCCGAAGGTGCCTGACTCAGGAGCGGACTCAGGGACTTCTTGATTGTCGGTTGGGGCCGTATCGCGCTCCGTCATTGCGCCCGATGGGGGTCGCTGGCCTTCACTGAAGGCATGCCTTCCATTTGGCAGATTCTCAATATCTGTCCATTGTTTTGCTACCATATTGTGCTCCTTCTGGGAGGTATCCGGTAATCAACACCAATACCTAAAGCAGCGTTCATGGCGAACGCCTACGCGGCGCTCACTGGGATGGAGGCACCGGTCGAGGAGCACATGTTCGAAGATGTTGAGGGTGACCCCAACGCTGATGACATTGCTCGTATCAGCCCGAACGGGCTTGAGATCACGACGGGCACGTCGGCTACGACGTATTCGCCGGGTGACCCTGTGCTTCGCGGGCACATGGCTCTGTTCTTGACACGTCTGTACAAGGCGGTGACGGGTGAGGACGCTCCGGCGGGCGACACTCCGTTCACCGACATCGGCGACCGTCCCGACTCGGAGCAGGCCGCGATCGGTTCGCTGTTCGAGTTGGAGGTCACGCGGGGCACTTCGACTACGACGTATTCGCCGCACAGCAATGTGACACGCGAGCAGATGGCTTCGTTTGTTGCTCGTATGTATCGGGCGATTGATGAGATGCCTGATCCAACTGAGGCACCGGGAGCTCCGACCGGTGTCATGGCAACACCGCACGGCACCGCAGGTACAGCGCTCGAGGTCACTTGGTCCGCCCCCGAAGACTCGGGCACCAGTGATGTCACTGGTTATGTCGTGCAGTGGGGTGCCGACTACAACAGCCAGCAGACCACCTCGGAAACCTCAGCCGCGATCTTCGGCCTCACCAAGGGCATGGACTACAGCGTCCGTGTAGCGGCGGTGAGCGACGACGGCCAGGGCGAGTGGGCGATGGCTACCGGCACGCCGGGCACCACGCCAGGGATGGTCTCCGATCTCAGGGCAGAACCTGGTGCGAGTCCCGGGACTATCAATGTCATGTGGACCGCACCCGCGGACGATGGTGGCACTCCGCTTACCGGATACATGATTCTGTGGGCTCAAGGCAACAACGAGCAGCAGTCCATGACGATCAGCAATCCAGGCGCTACCAGTTACACCCTCAGTGGACTGAACAGCGCGGGGCTCTACTACGTGTGGGTCAAAGCAGTCAACGGTGCTGGCGACGGCGAAGCCTCCGCTGCCGCCTCAGCCACCCCGACCGGGAACGTTCCAAGCGGAACCGTCAAGGTCAACCCAACCAGCGGCAACGACGCCGGAAAGCGCTTCGCGTCGATGAGTTGGCCAACCGTGACAGCCAAAGCCGGTCAGGGTCTGGACAACTACACAATCCAACGCAAGTGCGGAAGCCAACTGTGGCCAGACGCAATCATCCCCAATGACGTTTCTCGTATTGTCATGCAGGATGCTGTCACCACCGCTGCCAACCAGGTACTCCCTGTAGACCATGCCTTGCTCGGCGGACCAGTCGGATCGGGCACGCTGATCAACGGGGTTGAGTGCACCTACCGAGTCCGAGCCAACGTCTACACTAATACAAACGGCAATGATCGCCAGGATTCCGGCGAGCCGAACGTAGGTGTGTGGGTTGAAGGCAAAGCCACACCAGCGGCCTCCACAGCGGCACCCGCTCCAGGGGTCGATGTGGTTCCAGCGGCCCCAGAGGGTGTAGGCGTTATCGCAGGTAACCGGACCATGCAGGTCAACTGGACCCTCGTACCCGCCACGAGCCAGGGTACCGGTGGTTCGATCAGCGGATACAGGGTTACCTTGTTCTCGCCGTTCCCAGTGCCCGTGGCTTCCGTAACTGTCAGTGCTATCACCGAATCACACATGTTCACGGGCCTGACCAACGGTTGGACATACACCGCTAACGTCGTCGCTCTTAACCCCAAGGGCGCTGGCGCTTCGAACGATGTCACCGCGCAGGCTGCCATGGGGATCCCCGGGGCCGCGCAAGGCGCGCCGACCAACGTGCGTGTCACGCAAGGCACGACACGGGGCACAACGTTGAAGGTCGCCTGGAACGCTCCAGCGGCTAACAGCCTCGCAACAGTGACCGGCTACACCTTGCAGTGGCGTATCTCAGCCACCGCGAGAGCCGCCGCCGGTGGTTGGGCAGACACCTCGACCACGCCACCGGGTGGGGAATTGATGCCAACATCGGCCATGGTTGAAGTTGCAGGGCTCACCGCAGGTACGTCCTACGACTTCCGGGTCCGGGCCACAGGCACCAGGCCTAATCCGGACTCGCCTGGAAGTACCCTCGATGCGACCGGTCCTTGGAGCGCCGTTGCTTCAGGAGCAGCCACAGGTTTGCCCGCAGCAGCCACCAACGTTGCGGTGACCGGAAACGACGGCTCGTTGACTCTGGCGTGGACTCCCGCCGACGGTAACGGTTCGGATGTCACCAGCTACTCGCTGGTGTACCGCCGTAACGCAGGTGAAGGTTACAACCCGCCGAACACCGTTAGCGTGCCTGCGTCATTGTTGCCGACCAAGACCATCACGGGACTGACGAACGGTGTCGAATACGAGATCCTTATTACGTCACGCAACGCAAATGGTTCTTCACAGCAACCGGCGAAAACAACAGGCACGCCTGAGGGCGGAGGCGGTAGCCTCGCAGCTCCGTCCTCGGTAAAGGCGACGGTGGTGCCCGTTGTGAACGCTGACGGCACGATTGGTAGCAACGCGCAGATCAACGTCAGTTGGAACGCGGTCTCACGAGCTACTGGCTACACCGTCCAATTCCTGCCGGTGCTTAGTAATGCTACTCCACCAGTCCCTGGTAATCCCGCCGACGACAATTGGTCATCTGATGGCGTGATGATCGTGCCCAGGACGACCACTGCCGTCATCACCGGTTTGGCATATGACGCCACCTATGTGGTGCGGGTGCGAGCAGCAACGCCGCAAGGTCGATGGGGATTCTCGGCGGCGGCTAGAACCGAAAGCGCGCCATCGACAGCACCAAGTGTGAGTGTTGTAAATATTGCTGGAACAACAACGCTGCGAGTCAACTGGACTTCGCTCAACGCAATGGATTCCCGGACCCAAGGGGTCACCGGTTACAAGGTGTCTTGGGGACCAACCGAACCAACGGTTCCCGGTAACCGCGGTACTGCAACGGTTGCGGCGCCGGCCAATGCCGGAAGCGGGATGCCGATGAGCTACGACATAACCGGGCTCACCGCTATCGGCCAGCCAATCCGGGTGACTGTCGCAGCAGTCAACAAGATCGGTGCAGGTGCCCAAGGCATGGGCACCTACCCGTCGTCATAAGTAATACCAAGATGTAGTCGGCTGGCTCCTGGGCTCTCCGCCGGGCCCAGAGAGCCGCTGGCTACTTAGCTGCAATTGCAACTAAGCATTAGTTCAGAGCCCGAGGTCTTGGCCTCGGGCTCTAACTATTTTTCCCACGCTCCAACCCTCCACCATGTATTGGAGACCGACCCGGCAGGCCACAAGAACCCACCGGCAAGCGCAGACTTCCAACTCAGCGAAGCGGATGCTGGTTTGGCAACAGAAAGTGCGGTCAGGTTCGATCGTCGGCTCGACGGCAAGGAAGACCCCGCCCGCTGCCCCTCACCCGAGTTCGACGGGGCCAGCCACGACAAGTTCTCCGCGCACAGCTCCTTGAGCGCTCCAGGCTGTCCGATCGTGTCGGTGAGGCTGCTGTGGATATCGGTTCGCTGCTGTTCTGTCAGGACCAGGTTGGTTCCCCCGTCCAATCCACCTGGTCGATTCAGGGGGCAAGTGGTGTACGAGCCTCACCGTAGCACCAAAACTATTCAGAGGCACTCGAATCAAATAAGAGCAGCCGACGCGCCGTCTGGGGTGGTACGGTGGAGGCACTCGCTGGGCAATGGCGACAACTTCCCTTCACAAGCAGCGACAACGAAGGGAACTTGCCATGGCGGCAGGCGAGCAGGAGCGTTTTGAGCTCCTCAACAGTTTGATCGAAGCGCTCGGGGAGGATGTGGCCTACAAACTCATGAACTCACTACCCCCATTCTCCTGGGACCAGGTCGCTACCAAAGAAGACCTCAACACACTGGCCACAGCGATCACCGCGAAGTTCGACCAAGTCGACGCACAATTCAAGTCCGTCAACGCACAGTTCGAGATGGTTGCGGCGGAGTTCGTGAACCTGCGCGGAGAGATCGCCAAAGAGGTCGCAGGTCTATCGACCAAGATCGGCGTGCTCGACAGCAGCTTCTCCAAGAAGATCACCGACCAGACCCGAATCATGGTGACGATGATCGCCGGGTTCTCGTTATCCGTGTGCGCAGCCATGGCCGGCGGCATCCTCTTCGCCTGACACCCGACCGGAGGGCCGGGGACTGCCCATCCAATCCGTCTGGTCGATTCAGGGGAAAGTGGATTACAGGCATCACCGTGACACCAAAGCCATTCAGAGGCCCCCGAATCAAATTACAGCTGCCAACACACTTTCTTGGTGATACGGTACGGGGTACTCGCTGCGCAATGGCGACAACTTCCCTCCACAAGCAGCTACAACGAAGGGAACCTTGCCATGACGGCAGGCGAGCAGGAGCGATTCGGGCTCCTCAACAGTTTCATCGAAGCGCTCGGAGAGGAAGCGGCCCACAAATTCATGGATGTCCTACCCCCATTCTCCTGGGACCAGGTCGCAACCAAAGACGACCTCAACGCCCTAGCCACGTCGATCACCGCGAAGTTCGACCAAGTCGACGCACAATTCAAGTCCGTCAACGCACAGTTCGAGTCGGTCAACGCACAGTTCGAGATGGTCAACGCACAGTTCGAGATGGTTGCGGCGGAGTTCGTGAACCTGCGCGGAGAGATCGCCAAGGTCGAGGGCAACCTCGCCAAAGAGATCGCAGGGCTCTCGACCAAGATCGGTGAACTCGACAGCAGCTTCTCCAAGAAGATCACCGATCAGACTCGAATCATGGTGACGATGATCGCCGGGTTCTCGTTGTCCGTGTGCGCAGCCATGGCCGGCGGCATCCTCTTCGCCTGATACCCGACCGGAGGCCAGTGGACTGCTAATGGTCCCAGACATCGGGATCAGGGCCCCTCTTGGGTGGCGTAGATGCGCCAGCCGAGGAAATGGGGCTCTTCGGTGCGGGGAGACGAAGCCTCAGACGGCTAGGAAGATCGAGCCGCAGATGGAGACGGTCATCACCGCGATTGCCACGGCGAACCCCCAAACCTCTCTGCTGCGTCTTTCGGACAATTCGGCGAATCGCGTGTCGACCTTCGCGAATCGGGTGTCGATCGCCGCGAATCGGGTGTCGATCGCCGCGAACTGCTTCTGGATCTCCGCGAACTGCTCTGCGAGTTGTTCGCGGAGCTGCGCGAACTGGACATCCATCTTGGCGTTGAGTGCGACGAATCCAGCCTGGGTCTTGGTCTCGAGGTCTGCGAGGTCGCGTTTGGTGGCGAACTGTTCCCATCCTCCTGGTGGTTGCTGTGCCATTAGGAATTCCGCTTCCGGCTGCCCGATCGTGTCGGCAAGGCTGCTGTAGATGTCGGTTCGCTGCTGTTCTGTCAGGGCCACTTCGGTCCCCCATCCAATCCGTCTGGTTGATTCTGGGGGAAGTGGCTAACGGGGGCCACCGTAACACCAAAGCCATTCAGAGACAACCGAATCAGACCAACAGCGCTCAACGCACCGTACGGATGATACGGTACGGGGGTACTCGCTGCGCAATGGCGACAACTTCCCTCCACAAGCAGCTACAACGAAGGGAACCTTGCCATGACGGCAGGCGAGCAGGAGCGATTCGGGCTCCTCAACAGTTTGATCGAAGCGCTCGGAGAGGATGCGGCCCACAAACTCATGGATGCCCTACCTCCAGTATCTTGGGATCAGGTCGCAACTAAAGACGACCTCAACGCCCTGGCCACAGCGATCACCGCGAAGTTCGACCAAGTCGACGCACAATTCAAGTCCGTCAACGCACAGTTCGAGTCGGTCAACGCACAGTTCGAGATGGTTGCGGCGGGGTTCGTGAACCTGCGCGGAGAGATCGCCAAAGAGGTTGCGGGGATATCCAAGAAGATCACCGACCAGACTCGAATCATGGTGACGATGATCGCCGGGTTCTCGTTATCCGTGCGCAGCCATGGCCGGCGGCATCCTCTTCGCCTGACCAACACCGGCTTGCGGTTCTTTGAGAGGCGATATGCTCCGCGGGCACCGCGTTGCCTCGACGCCCCAAAGAACCACGGATCGTTTGTGCACATCACGCTCCATCGGCAAAGTCTCGTTCTCCCGCAACCGCACCAACTCAGCGCGCTCATCGGTGCTCAACCCACCAGCACGTTCGGCGACATCGCGGCGCATCCAATTCCCCACGTCGATCACTGCGAAGTTCGACCAAGTCGCCGTCCAGTTCACCGCGGTGGCGGCAGAGCTCGTGAGCGAGCGCGGAGAATTCGCCAAAGTCGAGGGCAACCTCACCAAAGAGATCGCAGGGCTATCGACCAAGATCGGTGAACTCGACAGCAGCTTCTTCGAAAGGACCCCCGAACAGACCCGAACCTTGATACTGATGTTGGCGGGCTTCTCGGTGGCCGTGTGCGCCACCATGGTGCTTTCTGGTTGAGGGGGTCAGGAAAAATAGTTAGAGCCCGAGGCCAAGACCTCGGGCTCTGAACTAATGCTTAGTTGCAATTGCAGCTAAGTAGCCGGCGGCTCGCTGGGCCCGGCGGAGAGCCCAGGAACCAGCCGACTACATCTTGGTATTTTCCTTACGAGGCTGGGATCGCTTCGGCCGTGGCCACAATTCCCCCGCTCGCACCGACAGAGTTCAGTGCATGCAAGCGCACTGAGTATATATTCCCCGGCGTAAACGAGATACCAGTGATTACGTACGAACCGGACGTTCCATCGGGGATAGTTGCCACGCCTGTATCACCTGGCGCTCCGGCCACACTCGGGAACCAATGGAGCCTGTAGCCGCCGGTCAACGCCTTAGCAGCGTCACCCGACAGTGCAGTCCAAGTGACCTTCAGTCCCTTAGCGGTTGCGTCGTAGGCAACTTCGAGCCCGGAGGGCGAAGCCGGAACAGCAGTGGCTGTCACCTTAGCCGAATACCCGTAACTACCAACGACGTTTGCCATAGCGGCAACTCGCACGTAGTAATCGGAGCCTGCCGTCAAATCACTGATTTCGCCCTTCGTGACATTGTTGGAGCAAGTCTCGGTCGCTTCGGTGGTAGCTAAGTCGCAGTTGAGAGTGGCGGCACCCCATGTGAATCCGTCTGATGATGTCTCCGCAACATAAACCATCAGTGGTCCACCACCGTTGCTGGCAGTGACCCTCGACCAAGTGACGGTCAGAGCTGATCCATCACCGTCCTTCTTGGACACGGCCGTCACATTTGAAGGTGCGGACGGAACGCCACCGGTGGCGGCACTTGGATCCTGAATGCCCTCTGCGGAGCCATCGGCGTCATGGTACGGACCGGTACCAATTCCGTTCACGGCACGAACCTGCACAACATAGTTCGTGTCTGCTCTAAGGCCCGTCAAGACATGCACGAGAGGCGACTTGGAAGCATCGACACGGATGTCTGAACTCCAACGCCCTTGGTTAGTCGTGGCATCTGCGTACCGCAGGAGATAGTGGGTTACCTTTGACCCGTTGTTCTCCGCAGGGCTCCAGTTCACGGTCAGAGATCTGTAACCGGTAGCAAGGTTGATCGTTGCCACTGCGGACGGAACAGTCGCAGGAGTAGCGCTAACCGTCGCATATGGTCCACCAGGATCAAGCTGTACCCCATCCGTATCCGGGTCAGAATCGTTCACCGCTTGAACCCGTACGTCGTGTGGTACGCCTTTGGGTAAACCGGTGATTGTCACTTTCGTTGTGCTCGCAGTGATCGGACTCGCTGCAGGTTCCGTCGTAGCAGAAGCCCAGTCACCAGCAGGTGTATCCGCGGCACCGTTCATGCCGGGTATAAACGATGTCCGCTGCTGCACCCTATAGCCCGTGACTGCCGAGGTGCCATTGTTCGGAGGAGCGCTCCACGAGACATCAAGGCTCGTAGCTCGGTCAGCGTTTGGAGTGGTCCCGTCGGCCTCAAATGCTGGAGGTACAACCACACGCAAATTGGTTGGAGCAGCAGGAACCTGAGCGGGCGAACCCGATGCCGCGTCCGAAGCCGGGCTGTCACCGTTCGCGTTGACTGCTTTGACCGTAACGCTGTACGTGAAACGCTTGTCTAGACCAGTCAATGTGCGAGTCGTGGTATCAGCACCAACTGAGACCGTGGTTGAAGGCCCACCAGAGCTGTAGCTCACCTTATAACCCGTGACAGCGCTGCCTCCGTCGTTGGCCTTGCTCGATGCGGTCCACGAGACCTGTAGCGAGTTATTGGCCACACCTATCATTGGCGTAGCTGGCTTGTCGGGGACGGTACTCGGAACAATTGAAGCTTTGGCTGCATCGCTCAAGCCGGTGTCGGACGAGGTGTTAGATGCCAAGTTGTCGGCTCGAACCTCTACCTCGAGGGTGTCGCCGTAATTCGCTGCCGGCACTGGTATAGGTGACGATGAAATCACTGCTGTAAGCGGATCTGGCAAAATCACATTAGTCCACGTATCGCCAGTAGGAACCCAATCACCGGCACTGCCAGTCTCGCGGTCTTTGAACCTGTGGCGGATCTCGTAGTTCTCAATGTCACGACCGCCGGTATCGGATGGTTCGGACCAGCTAGCTGTCACACTTACAGCACCATCCGCCGCGACCATCTGAGCCAGCTTGAGGCCGCTCGGTGCAGTCGATTTCCCGGTGGTGGGTGTTGTGTTTGCTCCAGGGTTCACCGAAGCTGGATCACCAGCACCAACTGCGTTCATTGGTGTGACTGTGACCAAGTATTGACCTTCGTTCTTCTTCAACGTGATGGTGTAACCCAAGGCATCGCCTTCAGCTTCAGCCATTTCTCCGCCCTCACGGCCAGAACGCCACTCAACGGTGTAACCGGTAACCGTGCTGCCGCCGTCATCGGGGGCATCCCAGGTGACCGAAAGCGTCTTGTTGCCAGCAGTTACCTTGAGGTTGCTCACCGCGCCTGGCACCGTCGCTGGTGTGCCGGAGGCTTCGTCGGACCAGTCGCTTTGGCCGTCGTCGCTCATTGCGGCGACACGGAACATGTACGTCATGCCCTTGGTGAGACCATCGAACATCGACATCATGCCGTCCACTGAACGCTGATTGTCCTCAGAGTAGTCATCATCGCCGGACTTCCACTGAACGACATAACCAGTCACATCCGAAGTGCCGCTGTCCTCAGGAGCCATCCAAGACACATCAAGCGCGTCACCATCGTCGCCGCTGACCGCAGCCATGACACCGGTCGGAGCTCCCGGTGCCTCAGTTGGATCAGGCATCTCATCAATCGCCCGATACATACGAGCAACAAACGAAGCCATCTGCTCGCGTGTCACATTGCTGTGCGGCGAATACGTCGTAGCCGAAGTACCCCGCGTGACCTCCAACTCGAACAGCGAACCGATCGCGGCCTGCTCCGCGTCGGGACGGTCGCCGATGTCGGTGAACGGAGTGTCGCCCGCCGGAGCGTCCTCACCCGTCGCCGCCTTGTACAAGCGTGTCAAGAACAGAGCCATGTGCCCGCGAAGCACAGGGTCACCCGGCGAATACGTCGTAGCCGAGGTGCCCGTCGTGATCTCAAGACCGTTCGGGCTGATTCGTGCAATGTCGTCAGCGTTGGGGTCACCCTCAACATCTTCGAACATGTGCTCCTCGACCGGCGCCTCCATCCCAGTGAGCACCGCGTAGGCGTTCGCCATGAACCCGCTGAGATGGCACTCAACGCTTTCCTGCTGGCCGTGCACCAACGTTTCGCGACGTGTCCGACGGTTACAGGTCCCTCGGACCATTCTCTCGGCTGGCGAATCTACGCGACCCAAGCGGGTCTCGATCCCGAAGTCTGGGGCCTTCAGCACTCCCCAGTCTTGGTTCGGGTGTCAGGCGAAGAGGATCCCGCCGGCCATGGCTGCGCAGACGGCTAGCGAGAACCCGCCGATCATTGTCACCATGATCCGAGTCTGGTCGGTGATTTTCTTGGATATGCCCGCGATCTCTTTGGCGATCTCTCCGCGCAGACTCACAAACTCCGCAGCCACCATCTCGAACTTCGCGTTGACCGACTCGAATTGTGCGTTGACGGACTTGAATTGTGCGTCGACTTGGTCGAATTTCGCGGTGATCGCTGTGGCCAGCGTGTTTAGGTCGTCTTTAGTTGCGACCTGATCCCAAGATACTGGAGGTAGCGAGTCCATGAGTTTGTGGGCCACATCCTCTCCGAGCGCTTCGATCAAACCGTTGAGGAGCTCAAAACGCTCCTGCTCGCCTACCGCCATGGCAAGTTCCCTTTCGTTGTAGTAGCTGGTGGAGGGAAAGTTGTCGCCATCGCGCAGCGAGTACACGCACAATATCATCCGCACGCCGACTTGGGCGCTATTGGTCTGATTCAATCGTCTCTGAATGGTTTTGGTGTTACGGTGACGCCGGTAAGTCACTTCCCCCCGAATCGACCAGACGGATTGGATGGGGTACCGAAGTGACCCTTACAGAACAGCAGAGAACCGATATCTACAACAGCCTCGCCGACACGACCAGACAGCCGGGAGCGGAGTTCCTAATGGCACAGCAACCACCAGGAGGATGGGAACAGCTTGCCACCAAACGCGACCTCGCAGACCTCGAGACCAAGACCCAGGCCGCATTCGTCGAACACCGAGCCGCGCTAGTCGCGTTCAACGCCAAGATGGACCTCCAGTTCGCGCAGCTCCGCGAACAACTCGCTGAGCAGTTCGCGGAGATCCAGAAGCAGTTCGCGACGATCGACACCCGATTCGCTGCGATCGACACTCGGTTCGCGAAGGTCGACACACGATTCGCCGAGTTGTCTGAGAGGCGCAGCAAAGAAGTTTGGGCGATCGCCGTAGCGATCGCAGTGATGACCGTTTCCATCTGCGGCTCAATCTTCCTGGCCGTCTGAGGTCCCCGCAACCGCAGCCAGAGCTTTCGGTTACAGGCGGAATGTCTAGGCGGAGGCTACTGACACAATGCCGACGTATAGTATGTCATTAGACCGACGTAAACCTAGACGAGGAAGGACGATTACAGATGGCCACGGTCGCAACTCTGTTGGATCACCTCTACGAGGGGGATGTGCTTGATGCCGTTGATCTGGCTCGGATCACAAAGACCAATCCTCGAAGTGTGTCCAGGTGGCGGTCTGAGGCGACAACTCCTAGGCGGGCCGCGGAGGACCTTCTGCTTGAACTGCGAGCCGTCGTTGATCTGGCCCGTACCGTGATGAACGATGATGCAGCGAGATTCTGGCTGCGTTCGCCCAACCGCGACCTCGGATACAAGAAGCCACTGGAACTCATAGCGGAGGGTGAGTACCGGCGGGTTGTCGACCTCCTGCTGGCACTGGCGGAGGGCGTCACTGCATAAGATGTTCGACATTGAAGCAAACGTGGCGGGGAGCGTGGCCGCGCGTCCGTTGTCAGTTGTTGGGTTCCGGAACCAAGCGATGGGTTTCGGCAATCCTCTGAGCGGTGAGGGCGCACGGCGGTTTGGTGGGCGCTTCAACCCACCGCAGAGCTACGCCGTCGTCTAACTCTGCACGACACTGGAGTGCTCGGCCGCTGAACTCCTTCGGCAGTCGAAAGGACAAGGCATTGCGCTGGAGGCGCTTCTTCCCCGCGTGCTTTGGCGGATCGAAGGCCAACTGAGCAGGGTTCTCGACCTCCTAGACGAGGCAACGCTCGAGATGCCCGGTGTAGGACGAGATTGACCTGATTCGAGATGACCTGACTCTTACCCGCCAAATCGGCGAATCCGCGTATGAGCATCAGTTCCAAGCTGTCTTGGCCCCGTCAGCAACAGGGGTCGATCAAGTGATTGCCGTCTTCACCGACAACCTCGCTGGAGCGGTTCTCGACCCAACACTGATCGGAGAATGGAAAGATCCGCGGAAACTTCCCTCCTGAAGCGTTTGGTTCATCTACGAGCGGAGCTGCCCGCATACCAGACGCGCCGCCTCGATATGCTGTTCGACCGTTGATCAGCGGTGTCGTCGGTGGGTGTCAGAGCTAGATCTCAAGACGCAACCAGCTTGGACCCATGGTGACCGGTCAACGGGGCAGTCACCCATGCGGAAAAATAGTTAGAGCCCGAGGCCAAGACCTCGGGCTCTGAACTAATGCTTAGTTGCAATTGCAGCTAAGTAGCCGGCGGCTCGCTGGGCCCGGCGGAGAGCCCAGGAGCCAGCCAACTACATCTTGTATTACTTATGACGACGCTGGTGTCAGCGTAACGGCGTCGCTCCCGTCAGTAGCCATACCAACACCGATCTTGTTGACCGGGGCTACCGTCACCGTGATGCTCTGGCCGAATGCGGTCAGGCCGGTGATGTCGTAGCTCGTGGCGTCAGCCGCAACAGTCGCACTGCCACGGTTACCCACCACCTGTGTCGCCGTCGGGTACCAGGTCACCAGGTAACCGGTCACACCTTCGGTGCGGGCATTTGTCGGTGCGGTCCAGGCCACCCTCAGCGTTGTTGTCTTATCGACTTGGCTGAAGCTGGTGATGACTGGTGCCGTTGCCGGAGTGCTCTCCGCCTTGACTGGAGCAGAGAACCCTGGAGTGCCTAGCAGTGCGCGACCAGCGGATTTTCCACCCACCGTTCCTTGCGTCACGGCTTGGACCCGCACCACATAAGTGGTTCCCTCATCCAAACCACCGATGGTTACCTTCCTAGCCTTGGCGGCATCGAACGTAGCAAGATCATCGGTACCGACCTGCTTGACGGCCGCTCCTGTAATGCTCGTTGGATCCACAGTCATCCAACCGCCCTTGGGGTTACTTGTAGTGGAAATGTACTGAACTTGGTAACCAACTGCGTTGGCTACTGCCGACCAAGTGACGTCAATCATCCTTCCATCGGTGTTCATGGTCGCCGATGGCACGGCTGTCACGGAACGAGGTGCGGCCATGGCGTGCGTGGGCCTGTCGATGCCGTCCGTTTCAACCTCACCAGAGGAGCCGACCGCGTTGACCGCAGTGATCCCGACTACGTAAGGCACACCATTTGACAAGCCAGTGATTGTCTTGGTCGGCAAAGCTGAGGCGTTAACGCGTCCCGCGGACATCCAGCGTTCGATGCCCTGTACGTTGCGGGCGTACCGCACGTTGTAATGGGTGACATCGTTGCCCTTGCCTACCGCTGGGGTCCAAGTCAGTGTAAGTGACCCGCTGCCTGGAATAATCTCGATGTTGGCAACGTTGACCTTTCCTGGCAGAGCTGCGGCAGCAATCCCCGACGCCCATGCGCTCCACGGGCCATTACCGGAAGCGTTAATCGCCCTAACTCGGTAGTCGAACGATGTGCCCCTCTCCTCCTCAAGAATAGGGGCGTTATACATCGTGCCGGTGCCTGCGTGATCGGTGATCACCGGACCCGGGACACCAGGTGTGGGGTCGGTTGGGCTTGTCACGGTGGCCCGACGTTGCAGCGCATAACCGGTCACGGTGCCGGTGCCGTTGTTTGCGGGGGCGCTCCAAGTGACGATCAACACATTTCCTCGGTTGTCAGCTTGGCCTGGCGCAGGTGCTGGCGGCTGCGACACTCGTATGGTGCTTGGTGCCGCGGGTACTGCGGCTGGAGTCCTCCCAGCAGGAGTGGTTCCTGCGGCTTCACTTGCACCCCTAGCGTTGATCGCTTCGATCGTGACGGTGTACTGCAACCCGTTGGTCAAACCCGTGATCGTGTACGAACTTGAGGTGGCGGGAACCGTGGTATCGCCGATCGGTGCCGTTGCCGGAGAAGCCCACGCAATCTTGTATCCGGTGATCGCAGTGCCCCCGTCGTTCACCTTGGGAGGTGTGTCGGTTGTCATGGGTGCAGTCCATGTGACATTCAGCGACCCGTTGGCAACTTCGGCATCGACGGTTGCCGGCATCCCTGGAGCACCCAGCGGAGTACCCGTTCCCGTGACCCAAGCACCTTCGAGTGTAGGTTCATCGGCGTCTTGCTGCTTAGCGGTGTTGCCGTCTGTGGCCCGGTCGAAATAGGTGTTGGCCCGAACGCGGTAGGTGCACTCTTCCCCGTTAGCAAGCGAGCCACCGAGCAGTTCACTACGTTCTGCAAACTGAACAGCGACAGCGATCTCAGGTGGGAGTTGTGTGTCAGTACGGTCACCGTCATCCGTATGGGTTGCAGGCCATGTCTGCTTTCCGCACTTGCGTTGGATGTCGTAGTTAAGAACGTTCTGTCCTCTTCCGAGTGTGGGGGTCGGCCACGAAACGGCCTTAAACACACCGCCTGTGGCGAAAGCGGTATCCGCTGGTCCAGGCAACACAACCCTGACAGTTCCAGAACTAACCGACGTGGTAGGCGCAACAGCAGCCTGACCGGAATCGGCCGGGGCGGTGATCGCACCATCACCGGCACCATTTACTGCCTGGATGTGCACGCGATATGAAACACCGGTCTTCAAGCCAGTGATGGTGTACGACGTGGCAGAACCGTCATTGATCATCGCCGTGTCTGGGGCATTACGGCCTGTAGCCCACTGGACCACATAACCGGTGATCGGCGTGCCGCCGTCATCGGCGGGGGCTGCCCAAGACAGGTTCAAGGTGCCCGACGCCGCACCAACAGCCACGGCGAAGTTGCTCACCGCACCCGGCACGGTGCCAGGTGTGCCGGAGGCTTCGTCGGACCAGTCGCTTTGGCCGTCGTCGCTCATTGCGGCGACACGGAACATGTAGGCGGTGCCCTTGGTGAGACCATCGAACATCGACATCATGCCGTCGACTGACCGCTGATTGTCCTCAGAATAGTCGCCGCCGCCGGACTTCCATTGAACGACATAACCAGACACATCTGAAGTGCCGCTGTCCTCAGGAGCCATCCAAGACACGTCGAGCGCGTCTCCGTCGTCGCCGCTGACCGCCACTTCAACACCGGTCGGAGCTCCCGGAGCCTCAGCTGGATCAGGCATCTCATCAATCGCCCGATACATACGAGCAACAAACGAAGCCATCTGCTCGCGTGTCACGTTGCCGTGCGGCGCGTAGGTGGTATCTGAAGTACCCCGCGTCACACCCAGCGCAAACAGCGAACCGATCGCGGCCTGCTCTGCGTCGGGACGGTCACCAATATCGGTGAACGGAGTGTCGCCCGCCGGAGCGTCCTCACCCGTCGCCGCCTTGTACAGACGCGTCAAGAACAGAGCCATGTGCCCGCGACGCACAGGATCACCAGGCGAATACGTCGTAACCGACGTGCCCTGCGTGATCATCAACCCGTTAGGACTGATCCGCGCAATGTCATCAGCGTTGGGGTCACCCTCAACATCTTCGAACATGTGCTCCTCGACCGGCGCCTCCATCCCAGTGAGCACCGCGTAGGCATTCGCCATGAACGCCGCCATCTCAGAACGGGTCATGTCGTCGCCAGGACGGTACATGTCACCAGCATCGGAGATGCCCAGCTGTCGCAGGCATCGACTGTCGTCATAGGCAAAGCTGGATTCGGGTACATCCGAATAGGCCATCTCGCCGTCCGATGGGCACGATCCGCCGCTGGACTGCGCGGTCGCTGCGACCGTGGCCAAACCGAGACTGCCCGCGACGACGACAAAGGCCACCGCCATGCGCACTAGGCGAAGGACGCTCAACCGACTCGATCGGCTGGGCACCTTCACCGGCACTCCCTTTCCCGTTACTGCTGAACTCATTGCTGCTCCATTCTTGGTTGGATTGTCTGGCTCTTCGCAGACGCCAGTCGAAATCTAGCGGTTATCCGCACCCGGCACCTTGCTGGGACACAGAAAACACCAATCGCGATCGGCATGCAAAGGTTAGCGCAGGCCGTTTTCTAACACAACCCACCCCCCGAGTCAACGACACAGGGGTTGGAAGAGGCGTCAGAAACGAATGGTGTCGGTCTAAAACCGCACATGTATTCAAGGCCCTCAGCATAACGCCACAATCAATAGCGCGCCATGCTTTCCCGGACTACTTGATGCACTGGGCCTCTTGTGGGGTTGCACAGAGCGGGGCGGGGGCTCGACTGAGGGGCGTTACGCTCGGTAGCGGCGGCCCGCCAGCCGCCACGGGGCCCACGGTTTCGGGCCCTGTGTCCCGTACGTTTGGCTGTCCCCCGACCCCATGGAAGCACCGTGATCGAACTCCCAGCACTCCCCTATCCCCAAGACGCCCTCGCCCCGCACATCAGCGAACGGACCATCGGTTACCACTACGGCAAACACCACGCCAGCTACGTCGCCAACCTCAACAAGCTCCTTGCCGAGGATGGGAGTGCTGGTGCGGGCTCGGCCGGCGTGCTCAAGAGGCTCATCACCAGTTCAGGGCCCGGGGCCGTGTTCAACAACGCTGCCCAGATCTGGAACCACACCTTCTACTGGCAGTCGATGAGCCCCGACGGCGGGGGGGATCCCAGCGGCGACTTCGCCGCAGCCATCGTCGACAGCTTCGGGTCGGTCGACGCGTTGCGTGCCGAGCTGACCGCCAAGGCGACCGGCAACTTCGGGTCCGGCTGGACCTGGCTCGTGCGCCCGGGCGGCGGGGCTGGGGGCGATGTGTTGGCTGTCGTCAACACCGACGACGCCGACAATCCGCTCGTGACCGGACACCAGCCGCTGCTCACGATCGACGTCTGGGAACACGCCTACTACCTCGACTACCAGAACGCCCGGCCCGCCTACATCGCCACGTTCCTCGAGCACCTCATCAATTGGGACTTCGCCGCAGCCAACTACGCCGCCTGAGCCGGAGTTGAGCCGATCCGGCTGGACGGGGGCGACAACTTCCGTGGATCGACAAGGTGTAATGGTTGCAACTGCTGTCAGCGCAGCCAGTCCTCCGCGACGCACGGGTGGCGGCCAGGTGGTCAGGGTCGTGTCACTAACGCTCAGGCCAGTCCTCCGCGACGCACGGGTGGCGGGCGGGCATGGCGGGCGGCGGGGCGGAGTCTGGGGCGGGGTGTGTCACGGAACGTGCTGTTGTAGTGCCACAAGGTATGTGATAACTTAATAAACAACAGCAATCGGTCCTAATCGTGCCGCCTTGGCGGAGGGCGTGTTAGGGTTCACGAAAGGACAACAATGGAGCCATCCGTGATCGCAACGATCATCAGCGTTACTGCAACAATCGTGGTCAGCCTGTGCGGCTACTTCATGTGGGATATGCGCACGAAGATCGACAAGCTTGACAAGAAGTTCGACACGAAGATCGACCAACTCGACGAGAAGGTCAACACGTTGACGGCAACCGTCGCGGCGATAGCGGCGACCCAGGCCGAGCACGGCAAGAAACTCGACCACATGATGGGGCACGGGGAGCGCATCAGCGCACTCGAAGGTGTCACCTTCGGCACCGCCGCTACCTAGTTCACCCAGTTAGCTCAGCGCTCACCCAGTTAGCTCAGCCAGGACTTGACCTTACTTATTAGGGGCAGCGGATCGCCGCCGACCGGTGTGACCTGCAGACGGGTCACGCCGGCGTTGGCATACGCCTCCACACGCTCCCGCACCCGACCCTCGTCGCCGACCATCGCCGTGGCATCGAGGAAGTCCTGGGGGACCGCAGCCATCGCCTCGTCCTTACGACCCGCAAGGTACAGGTCCTGAATCCGCTGGGCCTCCTGCTCATAGCCGTACTGGCAGAAAAGGTTGTTGTAGAAGTTCTGGTCCCTTGAGCCCATGCCTCCCACATACAACGCCACCATGAAACGGGCGCCGTCACGAATCTTCCGCGCCTGCGGTTCATCGCAGATCGCAATCGTTCCGCCGGCCACCACCTCCAACGGCCCAAGAGACGGATCACGCTTGGCAGTGCCCTTCGCCAGGACGTCTCCCCAAACCGAGTTCGCCTTGTCGGGATGGAAGAACACCGGGATCCAGCCGCTGGCGACCTCGGCGGTCACCGCAACATTGGTCGGGCCGAGCGACGCAATGTAAATGGGTATGTCCGCACGCTTCGGATGGTTGATCAGCTTGAGGGGCTTGCCCAGGCCCGTACCCTGGTCTGGCGGAAGCGGCAACTGGTAGCTCGGGCCGTCGTGCACCACCACCTCACGGCGCCACACCTTGCGACAGATCTCGATCAGCTCACGCTGGCGGCCGACCGGGCGGTCATAGGGAACGCCATGCCAACCCTCAATCACCTGCGGGCCCGAGGCACCGATGCCGAGGATGAAACGGCCGTCGGAGACCGCGTCGAGACCGGCGGCGGTCATGGCGGTGAGCGTCGGCGTGCGCGAGTAGATGGGCAGGATGGCCGACCCGAGCTCCATGGTCTCGGTCTTGGCGGCCAGATAGCCCAGGATGCTGACCGCGTCGAAGCTGTAGAGCTCCGCCACCCAGCCGACATCGATCCCGGCCCGCTCCAGATCGGCGGCCTGCGCGGCCGCAGCCTTCGGATCGCCGGTGTAGTTGAGTGTCATCGACAGCTTCATGGGACGTACCTCTATCTCGGTTGGCCTTCTGGGCGGTGGGCGGCGGGCGGTGGGCGGTTGGGGCGGCGGACGGTTGGGAGGGCGGTTCGGGGAGGATAACTATTGTCAGTGTTGGCGACAATAGGTTACGGGGTCGTAGTGTCACACCATCGGGCAAGGCTGGCAACCCCTGACCAACCAAACCCTGTCAACCGACTCGACCAACCGACAACTCAGGAGAGCGACTCGTGCAGCAATACGGCGAATGGCAAGGCAGCATCGGCAGTACCCTCGCCGATTCGGAACCCTGGTTCCCCGAGCCGCCCCACCCCGGCGAAGACGCCCCCAACGTCGTCATCGTCCTCCTCGACGACCTCGGCTTCGCACAACTCGGCTGCTACGGGTCCGACATAGACACCCCCAACATCGATGCGCTCGCCAGCAACGGCCTCCGCTACACCAACTTCCACGTCACCCCCCTTTGCTCACCGACCCGGGCCGCCCTGCTCACCGGACGCAACCACCACACCGTCGGGATGCGGGCCGTGTCAAACTTCAACACCGGCTTCCCCAACATGACCGGACACATATCCAACCACGCCGCAACCCTCGCCGAAGTGCTCCACGACGAAGGCTACGCAACCTTCGCCGTCGGCAAATGGCATCTCGCGCCGATGGAGCAGACCAGCGCGGCCGGGCCCTTCGACCAGTGGCCGCTGCAGCGGGGATTCGACCGCTACTACGGATTCCTCGAGGGCGAGACCGACCAGTTCAGCCCCGCCCTCACCTACGACAACCACCACATCGACCCTCCGGGGCGGCCCGACGACGGCTACCACGTGAGCGAGGACCTCATCAACCACGCAATCGGGTTCGTGCACGACACCAAGAGCGTGCGGCCCGACAGGCCCTTCTTCTTGTATGTGGCCTTCGGGGCCACCCATGCCCCTCACCAGGCCCCCGCCGAATACCTCTCGAAATATCGGGGCCGTTACGACGAGGGTTGGGATGTCGTGCGGGAGCGGTGGTTCGCCAACCAGCTCGCCATGGGGGTGGTGCCTCCGGGGACCGTTCTGGCACCGCGCAACCCTGGGGTGGAGGCCTGGGACGACCTGTCGACGAACCAGCAGCTGCTGGCCTCCCGGTTGCAGGAGGCCTTCGCCGCTTTCCTAGACCACACCGACGTGCAGATCGGGCGGTTGGTCGACGACCTGGCCGCGCTCGGCGAGCTCGACAACACGATCATCATGGTGTTGGGCGACAACGGTGCTTCTCAAGAGGGCGGGCCGTTCGGGGTGCTCCACGAGATGAAGTTCTTCAACGGTGTGCTGGAGACGCCCGACGAGGCGGTGGCGCACCTCGACGAGATCGGCGGACCGCACTCCCACAGCAACTACCCGTGGGGATGGGCGCAGGTCGGCAACACGCCGTTCAAGTGGTACAAGCAGAACACCCATGAGGGTGGAGTGCACGTCCCGCTGGTGGTGCACTGGCCGAGCGGCCTTGGCGGCGGTGGCGGCGGTGGCGGCGGTGGCGGCGGTGCTGAGGCTGCGGCGGGCGGCGGTGCCGGGGACCGCGGGATTCGCCGGCAGTTCCACCATGTCAACGATCTCGCCGCAACGATCTATGATCTTGTTGATATACAACAGCCCGCTGTGCGGCTTGGGCTCGAGCAGATTCCGGTCAGCGGGACATCGCTGGCCTACACGTTCGACAACCCGGAGGCCCTCACCCGCAAGGAGATCCAGTACTTCGAGATGACGGGGCACCGGGGGCTCTGGCACGACGGTTGGAAAGCGGTGACCCGCCACCAGCCGGGGGTCCCGTTCGAGGACGACACCTGGGAGCTGTACCACACCGACGTCGACCCCTCCGAATGCAACGACCTCGCCGCCTCGATGCCCGAGAAGCTTGAGGAGATGATCGCCCTGTGGTGGCAGGAGGCTGAGACGCACGGTGTGCTGCCCCTCGACGAGCGGCTGATCGAGCTGTTCGCCTCACGGTTCCGTGATCGCTCGCCGCACCCCTCCAACAAGACCTATCGCTATTATCCGCCGATCTCGCCGATGGGCAGCCAGTCCGGCGTGCCCCTCGGCGGACAAAGCTGGCACTTCACCGCCTCAGTCACCTGCGGAGGTGGTGCGGGTGTGGTCGCTGGGGCTGGAACGGGAGCTGGGGCTGGAACGGGAGCTGGGGCTGGAACGGGAGCTGGTGCGGGTCCCGCCGCGGAGGCTGGTGCTGGGCTGGACGGTGTGCTCTTCGCCACCGGGACCGAGAACGCCGGCATCTCGATCTACTTGGACGACGGACACCTCGTGTTCGACTACAACGCTTTCGACGACCACACTGTCGTGCGCTCCGACGCCGTTGTCGGCCACGGCGTCCACAAGCTGAGCGTCGAGTTTCACCGCGGACCGTCACGTACGGCCCAGGTCCGGCTGTTGATCGACGGAGAAGCCGTCGGCGAAGGGCACGTCCCGTGGGTCATGTCGATGATCTCCTCGGTCGGGCCCAGCGTCGGTTACGACGCCGGCTCACCGGTCAGCCGCGACTACACCGACTCCAACCCCTACACCGGCACGCTTCACGATGTTGAGATCCGACTCCTGTCCCGAGAAGACGTCGAAACCCTCCAAGCCACCGCCCGCGCCGAACTGAGCCGCCAGTAACCCCACCCCGGGCATCAAGCCTCACACAGATCCGGTGACGGGCATTGCTTGAGAGCCGTCTACGGCGTGTTGTGATGTTTCCTGTGATGCAGTGTCACACCCCGGAATTAGGTTGTGATCATGTTCGATTCGATGATCCAGCATTCGGAAACGTTCACGAATCCAGAATGCACCCCGGGGGTGGCTGACGTCCGATGCCAATTCGACGGGGACAGCACACGGTCCCGAACTTGATTGATCGAAGACTTGGCGAGGAGCAGCCGCTCCAGGGAGGAGTACGCCGGTACTGTCGGAGAATCCATCGGACGTTTGCTGCAGGGTTCGGGGCGCCACATCACGGGACCGGCCGGGTGGGCACCGGGATCCCCATTCACTCCCTCGTCACGTTTACGACAGGCTGATCCTCGCGCTCGACATCGCAGCGGGACTGACGCCGACGGCGTTGACCCGTCGCTCCTTGAGGGAGCTGAAGCCACCAACTCACCTGGGGGAGACGTCATCTCGGATGATCTTGCGTGGGCCGAGGCGCTCTCGATCGCGGAGTTCTGCATCGAGTCATGCTTCCGAAGCGATGCCATCCATTTCCAACTCACACACGGTCGTCGAGATCTCTAATCTGTACGAAGTCGACGTTAAGCACTCGGACGATCCGACCGACGTGGACATGAAGGCGTACCGCAACACCCGATCGGCGCACATGTTGCCTGTAGGCGTGCCTATCTCGACCGAGCAGCACGTCGAGGACGAGGCTGAGGACCCTGAGCCCCGACCGGTGACCGAGTTGATGCCCGAACTCGCTGCGATCGACGCGGCGCTGCGATCCAGTCTCGGTTTTGGCATCGATGCCATCACGGGCGTGTTAAATGTGGAGACCCAGCACGACGCCACCCGTGACAGGCCTGCGACGGTCACAACTCCTTATCTATTCGTCCAGCAGTGCGACATCTATTCGTCCAGCAGTGCGACAACCTGGCAGTCGGTGCGACCACCGACGAATACAGGGCGGCCCTCGACTGGCTGACCTTGCGTGGACCAGATCTCGCCGCGGACTTAATCCCGCACTGGGAGATCGAGCGGCGGGCGAAGCGGATCACCACGAACCCCTTCGTCCTCACCCGTGAAGGCATCTGGGTGTTGCCGTGGACCGCCGAGTCCACTCTGAGGATCCTTGCCAACTACCTCAGTGACGGCCGACTTCCGTGGCCGCCCACGGTCCTTCCTATGGAGGTGAGAAAGGCGCTAGATCAGTATCGACAACGTCGGAACCGTGAAGTAGAGAAGGACTGTGTAGCGCTGCTTTCAGACCGCGGCCTGATTGTCCGAGGTGCCGTCAAACCTGAGAAGGCCCACCACTACGGAATCGACAACCTTGCGGGAGAGATCGACGCTTTGTGCATCGACCCGGTTCGATCTCGGATCTGGGTCATCGAGGCCAAAGACCCCTACACCCCGTACTCTGCTCGGCAGATCCGGCGCCTCGTGAACGACTTCCTGGCAACCGGCAAGTACGTCGATCAACTGCTCCGCAAGGTTGATGACATCGAGGCGAGCGCTGCATCCGTCGCCGCCGCGCTTGATGCGCACGACCCAGACCGATCGTGGGAGGTGCAAGGATTGATCGTTACTCGACACCTTGAGCCAGCAGCGTTCGCAGCCGAGCCAAAAGTGGCCTTCTGCGTCCTGGACGACATCGCCGACGTTATTGACCAAGACGACCTCGCTGGCCCCAGAATACACCTAAGCAGCTACCCGCACGTAGGCTGACTCCCCCGCCTTAGCGGTCCCGCCCAGTGCTCTCCACTCGGGATATCTATTATCATGTAGTGTCATACCCTGTTGTTAGGTTGTGGTCATGTTCGATTCGGTTATCCAACAGGCTCGGGGAGTGGCGGTTTCTGGGCTGTGCCGCGGTGAACTGGAAGGGTTGGTTGCGGGTGCTGGGCGGGCGATCGCGGCGTTGAACGCTTTGCAGACACGTTGCGCGATCGAGATCGAGGCGTTGGATGATGGTGGGGTGGGTTCTAAGGTGGTGTTGCGTGAGGCGGGTCGCATGTCGACTCGTGCGGCGAACAAGGTCGCCAAGACTGCTGCTGGGCTCGTGGAGATGCCCAGACTCGCGGAGTCGTTGGCCAGCGGCGCGATCACTGCTGAGCATGCTGAGGTGGCTGTGGGGGCGGCGGCGAAAACTTCGCCTCAACAAGTCGAGGATCAACTGTCGGGTCTTGCTGAGGATTGTTCTGTTGATGCGTTCGCTGAGGCGTCGCGGCGGTGGGTGAACCGCAACCAGCCCGACGACGGAGCCGAACTGTATGAACAACAACGCAAGAACCGGTCGTTGAAGCACTGGGTCAACGAAGAGGGCATGGGGGTGCTGTTAGCTGAGCTGGACCCGGTCAGCTATCAGCAGGTACGCAAAGCCATCGACGTCGAATACGACCGGTTGTGGCGCGACGACGGAGGCCGCGACGGCTCCCCTGATGATCTGCGCACAACACCACAACGCATGGCCGACGCGTTCGTCGCTTTGTTGACCAACCCGGCACGCCGCGGACCTGGCAGCACACGCACCCAACTAATTGCAGTTGCCGACATTGAACGCTTACGAGCCGACAACCCGACCGGGGTGGCCGAGATCGTCGGTGGTGAAGCCTTGCCGCAGACCGTGCTCGAACGGCTCATCTGCACCGCCGCTGTTACCGGCGTGGTGTTTGACGGTGAGGGACAGCCCATCTGGGTGGGACGCACCCACCGGCACGCCACCGAAGCCCAAATCAAAGCCATCATCGCCCGAGACCGGCACTGCAGAGGCAAAGGCTGCGCGGCCGGTCCCGAACGCTGCGAAATACATCACATCAAGCCATGGGAACAAGGCGGACGCACAGACATTGACGAGATGTGTCTCGCCTGTCCGCTGTGCCACCACAACATCCACGACCGCGGCTACATCGTCATCAAAACCAAAACCGGTTACCAAATCATCAACCCCAACAACCCACCAAACGGGCCCTAGAGCGAGCGCCGGCCGGTCCCGACTTGCCCGAACGGCCCGGGCGCATCAAGTGGTCGTTCGATGGATCACTCCTTGTGCGGTCCGCAGACGCATGGCCAACATTCCGGCTCCTGGCAATAGGATGCGATCGGTAACCACACGCGATCAGGGCCTTCCTGAATACGAGAGCCCGCCGGTGGTTGAGGTCTCCTTGGCTGCCCAACTTGACAGGGCTCTCGGTTACAAGGCACACGATTTGGCCGAGATCGCACGCCGATGGGAGGACGATCACCCAAACGTGGAGGAGAGGAAGCCGCTTCCGACAATGCGATTCGGGTCGGGCAGGCCCGATCTGACGTTGGATGCCAAGAGCGCCCAACGCAAACTGAGGGAGGCATCCCGGTTCGTATCAAAGAATGAAATACGGTTGCCGAACTGATAGTTGCAGCACGCTGGCACCATTGCTCGTCAGGGAGCACGATCCCTACGGCCGCGAGGCATCAGTAGGTCACATGGGCTCCATGAGCTCGAGGCGGTTGCCGAGAGGGTCGAACACATGAGCTCGGAGATAGCCGTCGACGGCCCTGACCTCGGTCGTCTCCAAGTTCTCGGACCGGCAGAGATCGACCAGTTCTGCAACATCGTCGACAACAAACCCCACATGGGCCTTGCGGGCAGGGCGAAACTCCTGTTCCACACCCAAGTGAAGCTTGATGCTGGGTCCCTCGAACCAAGCCCCACCACGCTTGGCCAACTCCGGAGGTTTCGGAACCTCGGTCAATCCGAGCACCCCCGCGTAGAACCCACTCACCAGCCCCTCTGCACCAGCAGGCATCGCCAGCTGAACATGATCAATCGAATTGACTCTGGCCATGGTTCCCTCCAGGGGTGCTGGATCACTTGCTGAACTATCGGGTGTAGGCGAGGTTGCGGGCTGCGGTCTCGCCCCAATGAGCATCACCGGACCAGGAGATCTTGCCGGCGTCGATCTGCGACTGAGGGTCGATACGGCCCGCTGCGAGCATCACAAACGTGGAGACATCGGCGAACACCTCGACATCGGGGTCGTCAAGCTCGAAAACCCGGCCGGCTCGGCCATCCACACGCACCAAGATGTCGCGGTCAACCGCGCCGCGAATCCGAAAGGCAATACTCATCTGATCCGGCAGACCAATCTTCTTGCCCACGATGTAGCCGATCGAGTCATCGACCTCCCGCAGCGAGTTCTCGGCGGTGAAACCCGAATCGTCGAGAGACTCACCCAGCGGAATTGAAATGTCACGCGCATGAACCCACATGTCGAACACTCGAACCTGCAGGAAACGGCCGTAGCTGGCAATACCAGCAGGCGTGAACGACGGGCGCTCCAGCACCGCCGGCCCCATCGCGGTGAGATCATCGAGTCGTGAAGCGGTCGTCTCGGCCACAACCTGGGCGAACCCCGACCTGCTCGAACCCCCCACACGGGCCGCAAAGTCGGCCATCCGCTCAAAGGGCGGCGGGGCCGTATCCGACGGCTCCCATCCAGTCAGCCAATACTCAGCCCCGACGACGTGGGTGATAACCCCGCGCACATCCCAGTCGGGACACAGCGACTGCACAGCCATCTGCTCGTCACTCAGGCGACCGACAAGATCGTTGTAGTGGGCGAACATCTCTTGGTGGGCGGCAAAATACTCGTCAAAGGTGCTCATGGCATCGCAACTTACCAGCGGGGTGGCGACAAGAGAATCTGTCAGGCAAACTGACAGTATGAGCGATAGCGAAATCACCGCAGTCAACAAAGCCCTCGATGCGCTGCTGGCAGAACACGACCCGACACAGGAGTCGTACCACGAATTTCGGGGTCACCAGTTCGACGCCGGACTCGCCTGGGTCCAATTCCCCAAGGGCCACGGCGGCCTCGAAGTGCGGCCCCAACTGCAACGTCAAGTCAACCGCCGGTTGGCTGAAGCCGGTGCCGACCCAATGGACACCAGCCAGTTCTTCATGGCACTGGCAGCACCCACGATCCTCGCCCACGGCACCGAAGAACAGAAGCGCCGCTTCCTCCGGCCCATGTTCACCGGCGAACAACGGTGGTGTCAGCTCTTCTCGGAACCCGGCGCCGGGTCAGACTTCGCCGGCCTCGCCACCAAAGCAGAACTCGACGGCGACGAATGGACCGTCAACGGACAGAAAGTCTGGAACACGATCGCCCACATCGCCGACTGGGGAATGCTCGTCACCCGCACCGACCCACAACTCCCCAAACACAAGGGCATGACCTACTTCGCGCTCGATATGCACGCCGAGGGAGTCGAGGTCCGGCCGCTGCGACAGATCACCGGCGAAGCCGAGTTCAACGAGGTCTACATGACCGATGTGCGCGTGCCTGACGCCAACCGCATCGGAGACAGAGGCGAAGGCTGGCGGGTGTCGATCACCACACTGATGAACGAACGCACCGTTATCGGAGGAGCGGGCGGTGGAGACACGCCACCCCGAGGCAGCGGTCCCATCGCGGAACTCGTCAAGACCTGGGACTCGCTCCCGGACCACGAGCGCACCGACTCTCGGCGTGACAGTTTGATGAAACTCTGGAACCGGGCCGAAGTGCTCCGGCTCACCAACATGCGAGCCTCACAGAACGCCAAGCGCGGCCAGCCAGGCCCCGAAGGATCCGTGGCCAAGCTGGCAGGAGCCGAACTCCACAAAGAGATCTACAGCGAAGGGATCAACCTGGCTGGCATGGCCTCCCAAGTCGACTTCGACTACACGTTCCGGCGGCCGACAGCCGTCGTGCTCCCAGGGGAGGGCGGCAGCCTCGGATACCTCTTCCTGCGGGCACGGGCCAACTCGATCGAAGGCGGCACATCGGAGATCCTCCGCAACATCATGGGTGAACAGATGCTCGGCCTGCCCGGCGAACCGCGGGTCGACAAAGCAATCCCCTGGGCCGACGTCACCAAGAACTGACCCAGCCAGCGCCGCATCGGCGCCGAGCAGAACCCGGGCCGAGCAGAACCCGGGCCGGGCAGAACCCGGGCCGGGCAGAACTCAGCCGGTGCCGAGAAGGTCCACGACCGACTGGTGCAGTTGCTGCTTGATCTTCTGAAGATTCGCACCCGCATTGGCGGCGTGCACACGCCCATACTCTGAGGCTGCAGTCATCAGGTGGTCAAGGTCCACCGCCTCATTCACGAACCCCGCTGAAACCGCATCCGGGCCTCCATAACGGCGACCGGTCGTTAGAGCCTCACGAGCGGTCGAGGCAGTCAGAATGCGCTGGATCATCGCCATCAAACCAGGAGAGAAGGCCATCTGCAGATGCACCTCGGGCCAACAGACGAACCCCCTGTCCTCACGCATCACCGCATAGTCATGCACCAGGATCGCGAAAGCACCCGCGCCGAAAGCGTGACCGTTGACAGCAGCAACCGTCGGCGCCGGAAAAGTCAGAACGCGACTGAGCACCCCCTCCACCCTGTTGACATAAGCCCCGATTTCCGGGCCTGAAAGCGTCGCCATGTGTTCCACGTCGAGTCCGTTCGAATAGTGCTTCGCCGAGCCGGTGGTGATCAATGCGGCCGGACCGCTGAGGGCTTGCGTCTCAGCCTCGTCGAGCAGTTCGTTCATGGTTTCGATCCAGGCCACACTGGTCCGATTGTCATCATCGCCGAAATCGATGATCAACAACTCCCCGTCACGGCTCAGACTTGGTATCGACACAGCTTCTCTCCAATCCCAGACAGCGATCCAGACTCCACTCCGGATCAAGGCCCAATCTCACGACGGCCTCCCCAGAAAGCTACTGCCTCCCGTCGACCCCACACCTAACCGACCCGGCAACCAACGACACAACCAAGACCGCAGCCTCCAAGGGACAGGAATCCACGGTCGCAGTTCAGACCCAACACCAACGCTCGCACGTAAACCAGTCCAGACCCAACACCAACGCTCGCACGTAAACCAGTCCAGACCCAACACCAACGCTCGCACGTAAACCAGTCCAGACCCAACGCTCGCACGTAAACCAGTCCAGACCCAGCACCCGGTCCGTAGCGGCCACGCCCCGAGCGTAAACCAAGACACCAAACCCCACCGCGCCCAGACCGCGAGCCCGCCCACCGGGACCACAAGACGGTCAGCGGTCCGGAACACCGGCAGGGCTGGACGCTGGTGCGTCTTGTCGGCGGTGGGGTTGAGCGGCCAAGATCAACCGATGAAGCGACCAGCGATCGTGATCGCTCACTTCGAGGGATTCTCACCGTTCGACGAGCCCGCTCTGGACCGGCTCGACACGGTCGGCCGACTGCTCGACCGAGAACCGCTCCACTCCTGGGACGACCCCCGAGCGCAGGAACTGCTTGCCGAAACCGAGGTGCTCGTCGGGCATTGGGGCTGCCCCTTGTTCAGCCGCGACTTCTTCGACAGCGCGCCGAACCTCCGCCTGTTCGCATACAGCGCAGGCACAGTCAAGATGTACCTCACCGACGAACTCTGGGAGCGGAACATCGCCGTGACCTCCGGTGCGGACGCAAACGCCGAACCGGTCGCCGAATACACACTGGCCATGATCCTGCTGGCCAACAAGGGAGTGTTCCCCGCCATCGACCGGGAAGCGCACCGGTCGACGTGGACACCGCCCGACACCGGCGCCCCACACGGCAACTGGGACAAGACGATAGGACTCGTCTCGGCCTCGCTGATAGGCAAACGGGTCGCCCAACTGCTCGAGAACTTCCCGCATCTCGAGGTGCAGATCTACGACCCGTACGCCGACACCGACACCATCGAGGCGCTCGGCGCCACCAAGCAAAAGGACCTGCTCGAACTCTGCGCCCAAGCCGATGTGCTCTCGATCCACGCCCCCGCGCTCCCAGAAACCCACAACCTCATCGGCCGGGCCGAACTGGCCGCGCTCCGCGACGGGGCAACCGTGATCAACACCTCACGGGGACACTGCCTCGACCTCGACGCTCTCACCGCCGAACTCGAATCACAAAGACTCTTCGCCATCATCGACGTGACCGACCCAGTCGAACCCGTGCCGCCGGATCACCCGCTCCGGACCCTTCCCAACGCCGTACTGACCCCTCACATCGCTGGCTCGCAAGGCACCGAACTCTCCCGTATGAGCCAATGGGTGATCGACGAAGTCGAGCGCTACGCCACAGGCCGGCCACTACGCAACCCGATCACCCGCGAAATGGTCGACCGGATCGCCTGACGCCTCCTGACCCCGATGAACAAACCTCGAACAAACCCAGTGCCACAAACCAAAACCAGCGGGAACGACCTAACCGCACCCACGCCAAGAAACAGCCACGAGACAACCCGAACGCCTCGAAATGGTCGACCGGATCGCCTGACCTGATGAACCGGCCACAAACACAACCGGCCAACGGAAACTTCGGCGCCATGATCCGATCGGTCACTGCTGAGCACGGATCGGCGCCCTTCCTTATTGAAGGTCACACGCAGACACACAGCTATGGGGAGATCGACGACCTAGCCGCCCGCTACGCGTACGTTCTGCAAACCAGTGGGACCGAAGTTGGCGACCGTGTGCTCGTACAGGTCCACAAATGTGTCGAGGCGGTCGCCCTCTATCTCGCATGTCTGCGAGCCGGGGTAGTGCACGTTCCGGTGAACCCCTCGTTCACCACCGAAGAACTCGCCTACTTCATCGGCGACGCCGAACCGAGCATGGTCGTCGTCGCCCCTGAATCAGACACCGCAAGTACCAGCGCCGGAGCCAGACCCGCGAACAGCCCCGATAACGGCCGGCGGGTTCTCACCCTGGCGCCGGGCGGGCAGGGCACCCTGCCGGAGTTGGCCGACGAGCGAGAAACCCGAACCGTCCGAGCAGCCGACACGGCGATCGTTGAACGCCACGACGACGACCTCGCCGCGTTGCTGTACACATCGGGCACCACCGGTCGACCGAAGGGCGCGTCCCTCACCCACGCCAACCTGCGGCACAACGCCCTGGCGCTTATCGATACATGGCACTTCACCCACAACGACCGGCTGGTGCACTGCCTGCCGCTGTTCCACACACATGGACTCTTCGTGGCAATGCACTGCGCCATGCTCTGCGCGATCCCCGTGACCTTTCTGGGGAGGTTCAACACCGAGCAAGTGATCGACGCGCTCGGGGATGCAACCGTGTTCATGGGCGTTCCCACCCACTACATCCGGCTGCTCGGTGACCCCAGGTTCACTGCCGAGTCGGTTGAACACATCCGCCTGTTCATCTCCGGGTCGGCACCGTTGAGCGAATCGGTCTTCGCAGAGTTCACCGAACGCACCAATCAGCGGATCTGCGAACGGTACGGGATGAGCGAAACCGGCATCATCGCCTCCAACCCATACCACGGCGACCGACTTCCGGGAACGGTGGGTTATCCCCTCCCAGGAGTCGAGCTGCGTGTGGTCGGCAACACAGCCAACCACGTCGACCACACAGCAACTTCAGCCGAATCGCCTGAACTCGCCGGGGCCCAACCAACCCGAGCCCAACCAGCCCGAGCCCAACCAGCCCGACCTCAGCCTGTCGGACCCGGCGTCATCGGCTCGGTGGAGGTCCGCGGCCCAAACGTGTTCCGCGGATACTGGCGAGTCGGCACAACGGCCACACCCGACAACACCGCGCCAGCCACAGACAATGACGGCTGGTTTGAGACGGGAGATCTCGGCAGTCTCGACGAGAGCGGTCGCCTGAGCCTCCACGGCCGATCGGGCGACCTGATCATCAGCGGCGGGGAGAACATCTATCCCAAGGAGGTCGAACTCGTACTCGACGAAATCCCCGGGATACACGAATCAGCGGTGATCGGCCTGCCCCACCCCGACCTCGGCGAGGCGGTGACCGCCGTCGTCGTGGTGGACGATGCGAGATTCTCGCTCGGCGACGCCCGAGCCGAACTCGCAACGAGACTCAGCCGTTTCAAACACCCCAAACAGATCCTGATCGCCGCGTCTCTGCCCCGAAACGCCATGGGGAAGGTCCAGAAGAACGCCCTGCGACAACAACACCAACAGACCTATGACCCTATGACCCGATTCTGATTCGATCCGGGCCCGGGTTAGCCCTGGACCAGGCTGGCGAGGGCCCACACGGCAGCTACCAGGCCAACCACAATGAAGACGATGCTCCGACCCAGCGGGGCACGCTCCAGGTCGCCCTCACGATGCGGGTTCGCCGCCGGGCGCACCAACGCCAAAAGGTTGCCGACCGCCATCGCGCCACCGAGCGCCAACACCAACCACGCCAGCAGGTCCTCGCCGAACAGCACTCAGATCGCCCGTGTCGTCAGGTTCCGGAACGACGTGTACCGGGGCACGAAATTGAGTTCGACAGTCCCGATCGGACCGTTGCGATGCTTCGCGATGATCACCTCGGCAATCCCCTGATTCTCCTTGGCAGCAACATCATCGGGGCTTCCCTGGTACACCTCGTCGCGGTACAGGAACAAGACCACATCAGCGTCCTGTTCAATAGAACCCGACTCCCGAAGATCAGACAGCAACGGACGCTTGTCTGAACGGGCCTCAAGCGCTCGGGACAACTGCGAAACCCCGATCACCGGGCACTTCAGCTCCCGTGCCAGGATCTTCAAACCACGGCTGATCTCCGCAACCTCGACCTGACGGCTCTCAGCACGGTCACGACCGGTCATCAACTGCAGATAGTCGACTACCACCAACCCCAGATCGCCCACGCTGCTCTTCAACCGCCGGGCTCTCGAGCGAATGTCGAGAATCGACGGGTTCGGGTTGTCGTCGACCCACAACGGCACGTTCTTTAGACCGTCGATCGTGTTGGTGATCTGCGTCCACTCGTGCTCTTTGAGTCGCCCATTGCTCATGGCCCTGGTGTCCACACGAGTCTCAGTCGACAGAATCCGCTGGCTGATCTCGACGTGGCCCATCTCCAAGCTGAACACGAGAACCGGCCTCTGCTCCCGAATCGCGGCGTGGCTCGCAATGTTGAGGATGAACGACGTCTTGCCCATGGCAGGTCGAGCACCGACCACGATGAAGGTGCTGGGCTGCAACCCCGAGAGCTTCTCGTCGAGATCAACGAACCCGGTGGGCGTACCGACAATGCCCTTCCCCGACTCGCTGCGGGCAATAATCAGGTCCAGCGCCTCCTCGGCCAGCGAGTTAATCTTGCTCATCGACTCGGAGTCTTGGCCGTCGGCAATCTGAAACACCATGTTCTCGGCCTCGTCGACGGCCGCGGCGGCGTCTTCGGGCTGGCTGTAGCCGATCTCAGCGATCTCACTGGCAACACTGATGAGCTGACGGAGCATGAAACGCTCGCTCACGATGCTCGCGTACTTCGTCGCATTCGAAGACGCCGGTGTGTTCATTTGAAGGCGGTGCAGACCCTCCAGCCCGCCGACAGCCTCCGACACGCCGGCCCGCTCGAGCTCAACCGCGACCGTGACCGGATCAACCGGATCGCCGGATGCGTACAGCGCCGCTATTGCGTCGTAAACGTGGGCGTGCGCCGGTCGATAGAACTGTTCAGCGCTGACGAGGTCGATCGAGTCCGCGATCGCGTTGCTCGATAGCAGCATGGCCCCCAGCAACGACTCCTCCGCCTCAAGATTGTGGGGAGGCACACGACCGTCACGCCGGGAGCTGGTCTGAGTAATCGCCATTTGTCCGTTACCTGACTGTCATCGGTTCGTCATACAAGCCAACCACAAATGCCTTGCTGCTTGCGCTGTGGGAACTCGTGGAAAACAGGCCTGAGCCTGGGGATTTGCTGTGAACTGTCAAGACGAGCAGGCGCAAGACCGGTGGGCGCGCGCCGTCCAAGTCGCCACCGACACCACCGATGAACCCGCTGCCACCCAATGGTGACAGCCGACTCACTCTGCTACGACCTCCACCGTGACCGGGAACTCCACTTCATTCTGAAGCTTGCAGTTCACCCACACCTGGCCGAGCTCTTTCAGCGGAGAATCGAGCGCGAGAGTACGGCTCTCGATGACAACACCCGCCTGAACCTCGACAGCTTCAGCGATGTCGCCGGCGCCCACCGAACCGAAGAGACGCCCGCCCTCTCCAGCACGAGCACTGACGGTGATCACCATGGGGACCAGTCGGGCAGCTATCTCCTCAGCCTCAGCCCGGCTCTTGGCGTCACGCAGGACCGCGGCACGTCGCATCGCCTCAGCCTGGGTTTCCACTCCCTTGGTCGCCTTGAGCGCCAGACCACGAGGAGACAACAGGTTGCGGAAATAGCCGTCGGCAACGTCACAGATCTCCCCCTTGCGGCCGAGACCCTCGACATCCTGGCGAAGAACTACCCTCATCGGCCGCTCTCCTCAAAGGAACTAACCGAATCGCCTTCGTCCATCCCGAGATCAGCCTCCGAAGCGTGCTCGTCATCCAAGACGGACTCAGCGTCGTCGTAGATCATTTCGTCGTCCTCACGAGAGGCCGGCGGAGGAGCACTGGGACGCGGCACCGGACCATCGGCCCGACCACCACGACCACGATCACCACGCCCGCTGCGCTGGGTGGTCACACGGTTGGCATAGGGGACAAGCGCCATCTCGCGAGCGATCTTGATGGCGTCGGCAACCATCTTCTGCTGCTGGGTGCTGTTGCCGGTGACGCGACGAGCACGGATCTTGGACCGCTCGGACAGGAATCGCCGCAAAAGGTTGGCGTCCTTCCAATCGACATACTCGATCCGCTCGCTGCTGAGGATCGAGATCTTCTTCTTGACCCTGCGGCCGCTGTCCTTGGGTTTACCCCGTTTCTTTACCTTGGCCATAGCTTCTCAACTTCTCCAGTCCTGTAGTTCTTGCATTGTGTGTCGTTTGTCGTTCTCGGTTGATGATCGATGCTCAAGCCGCCGATTGCCAGCGAACTAGAACGGCTCCTCATCGAGGTCGTACGTCGGCTGCGGTTGCGGCTTCGAACGCTCAGCACCCTGCGACCTCGGCGCACCGCCACCGCCCTGACGGCCTCCGCCATCGTCGGACCCCCCGCGGAACTCGTTGCGGGTGATCTCAGCGGACGCCCACTTGAGGCTGGGCGCCACGTCGTCGGCGAGGATCTCCACCTTCGAGCGGCGCTCGCCCTGCTGGTTCTCCCAGCTGCGCTGCGAGAGCGTGCCATAAATGACGACACGCGCCCCCTTGGTGACCGAGTCAGCAACATTCTCAGCGAGCTGGCGGAAACAGGTAACGTCGAAAAACGAAACCTCGTCCTCACCGTCATTCCGCCTCTTGTTCCAAGCCACGCCAAAATTGACGACGGCCATGCCGCCCTGGGTAAAGCGCAATTCGGGATCGCGGGTCACGTTGCCCACGACTGTCACAGTGTTATCAAATCCCATGTGGGTACCTCCTGGTAGACCGGCCTATGCCGGTACCGCCTCGTCGAACAGGCCGCGGCGGGCCGCTTCCTTGTCCGGCAGGCGGAAAAGCTTGTGGCGGACTATGTCGTCCGCTAGACGCAACTGTCGCTCGGTGTCGGGAAGGCCAGCCGATTCGGTGACGATCTCCCACACCACGTAGGTGCCCTCCAACTTGTGCTTGATCTCGTAGGCGAACCGACGACGGCCCCAATTGTCGGTCGACGCGATGCGACCGCCTTCGTTGGTGACAAGACCCTCGATGCGGTCGATCACCGCATCAATGTCGCCATCGTCGACATCAGAGTCGACAATGACCATCAATTCGTACGCTCGAGAAATATCCACGAGCACTCACCTCCTACGGACCCGGAAGAACCGGGGCCCCTTCCCGGGGCAGGGGTTGGTTGCTGAAGTTGCTTCCTCTCGGAGTTGCTTCCGCTGGAAACTCCACCTGGGGGAATTGCTGAAGACTACCGGCCTATCACCCACGATGACACCTGCCAGAAGTCTCTCGAGAAACTCTTGCCGAAACTGCATGGTTACAGAATGGCAAGGGGGTGTGACAGTGATTGCCAACCCAGCAGAAACCAGCCCTACTGACCGCCGTAGAGCTCCAACTCCGCAGCCTCCGCGTCCGCCATGTGATAGCTCTCGGCGCTGCTGGGAAACGCACCGGAACGCACATCGGCCGCATAAGCAGAAACCGCCGACACCGACACCGACTTCACATCGGCGTAACGCCGCACGAACTTCGGAACGAACCGGTCCTCGATGCCCAACAGATCGTGGTAGACGAGCACCTGGCCATCACACCGAGACCCAGCCCCAATCCCGATCGTCGGAATATCGACCGCATCGGTCACCATCTCCGCAACCCGGTCCGGCACACCCTCGAGCACCACCGAAAAACAACCGGCATGAGCAAGCGACTTCGCCGCCTGCACCAACTTGCGAGCGTGTTCAGCCTGCTTGGCCTGCACCTTGAAACCGCCCATCGCGTGAATCGACTGCGGGGTCAGACCGATATGGCCCATCACCGGAATCTCCGCAGAGATGATCCGATCAATCATCGGCAACCGCTTGCGGCCGCCCTCCAACTTGATCGAATGCGCGCCCGCGCGCATCAACCGGGCCGCGTTCTGAACCGTCTCCTCCGCGGAGACGTGATAACTCATCCACGGCATATCAGCCACGACGTGACAGTCCGGTCTGGCCCGGGCAACCGCCGCAGTGTGGTGACACATGTCGTCGATCGTCACCTGGAGCGTGTCGTCATAGCCGAGCACAACCATGGCAACGCTGTCGCCCACCAGGATGATGTCGGCACCGGCTTCCGAAGCAACGCGCGCTCCGGGCGCATCGTAAGCAGTCACCATCACCAACGGATCGTCGCCGGCACGAACCTTCTTGGACGCAATTGCAGGGGCTGTGAGCTTGCCCATGTCTGACTCCTTCCCCGTCCAGCGCCCTTCGGCTGCCGGCGGTGAACACAGACTACCGGATCAATCCGCGAGACTCCAAGCGGAACCCGCACAACCCTCCGTGCCAAACCAGCGGCGCTCAGCCACCAACACCCTCTACGTCCTCGACCGCAGACGCCGCGCAACCACCGAGCGAGCGGCTCCTCGTCAGATGGTTCCAGCCGCAGTCGGGGCAAACCTCGACCACATAACCCCGCAACTCCTGCTTGCGGGCATTGAGGCGAGTCATCTCCTTGTCGCTCGTCACGCAGCGGCCGTGCCCCGGCAAACGCGGACCGAACACATAGGTCACCTCCACCAAACCGTCCGACTCACAAACCGGGCAGGGTGACTCCAGCGACCGGCCACAGAATTCCGCGTTGCGGCGCAACTCCGGTTGAGCGTCACACAGCTCTGAGACACTGACCTTGCCCTTCCGCCAGGCCGCCAAAGTGGTCTCGCGCATCAACCGGTAATCGATGCCGGCGTCACCACCAATGGCCTGAGTCAGTCCCATCTTCACGATCATCACAGTAACCGTCCACGCATGGGGAGCGCACGACGACAAGAATCAGCACCATGCAGTTGCACGACACACGAACCCCCACAGACCGACCGACCGACCACGTGGACCTCGGCCTAGGCGTGGAACCGACACTCGATCGTCGGCTCATCGGATACGTATCAGGACGGCGCATCCTCGAACTCGGATGCGGCGGGGGACACGCCGCTGTGGGACTCGCACTGAGGGGCGCTCGAGTCACCGCGATCGACGATGACGTCACCCAGATCACAGCCGGACGCGAACTCGCGATCCGCCATGAGACCACCGTCGAGTTCCACCAGACGCACCTGGCCGACCTGGCCTTTCTGACCGCCGATCAGGTCGATCTGGCACTCTCGGTGACCACCCTGTCGTTCGTCGAAGACCTCGACCGGGTGGTCCGTCAGGTTCACCGAGTCATCAAACCGGGCGGCCACCTGCTCATATCGCTCCCCCACCCCGCAGCGCTGTGCGCCGACAAGAAGAACCCGGCTCTCACCGTCCGACCATGGAACGGCAACCGTCCCATCGGCGGCCGCTACATCCACAACATTGAGTCCATCGTGTCATCGATGTGCCGAGCGAAATTCGTTGTGGACACAGTCCTCGAACGGCACGTCGACGACGACCCAATGCCCTCAACCCTTTTGGTCCGAGCCCGCAAACCCTGACCTCCCGCCTCGCCGCGGGACCGAACCGCCGGACCACCGACCGGCCGCACAGAACCGTCGCGGGGGGATCAAGAACTCTGATTCTCAGACCACCAAGCCCGCAACTGTCGGGCCGCCACCCCCGCATCAAGGGGACCCTCAGCGACACGCAGCTCCGCCAGGAAGTTCATCGCCTCACCGAGCACCGGGCCCGGCTCGATCCCAAGCATCTCCGCCACCTCCAAACCGTTAAACAACGGCGCAGGATCATCCAGATCAGGTTCACGGCTCCGCAACTGCGCCAGCCGCACCAACGCCCCGGCGACATCATCACCCGAAAGACCATCGCCGAGACGCAACCCCGACACGAACGCCAGCAGCTCCTCGGGGCGACGGCCAGCTGGGCAGCCCCGGGCAAGCTCACGGAACCGACTGTCAGCAAGCGACGCCAGATCCGTCCTCAACAAGCCTCCACCGACACCCAAAAACCACTTGACCTCTCGAGCCATCGCTCCCGAGAACTTCAACGCCCCCAGCGCCGGCCCCGGCGTCTCAGCCACAACCCCCGGCAGGACGCTCAACATCGAAGCCCAGCGCATCGCGGGGTCCTGCCGCACAGCCCGCACACGGCCAGCCGCAGACTCCCACGAATCGACCGCACCAACCACAGGCACCAGGCGCCCCACACCAGACTCGTCGATCAGACGCAGACCCGCACTCGGATCATCGAGCATCAACAACTTCTGCAACTCGTCACGAACGCGCTCAACCGAAACGATCTCCAAACGCCCAGCCTCAGCAACCATCGCCGCCACCAACTCCGGCGCAGCCGAGAGCCCACAGCTCGCGCAGAACCGGGCAGCCCGCAACATCCGCAACGGATCCTCCGACAAAGCAACCTCAGGCCCCAGCGGCGTTCGCAGCACTCCGGCATCCAGATCGGCCCGGCCACCGAACGGATCCACCAGCGAATGGTCAGCCATGTCGACCGCCATCGCGTTAACCGTGAAATCCCGGCGGGCCAGATCCTCCACGACATCATCACCGAACACGACCGCCGGCCGACGCGAATCCGGCTCATACGACTCCGCCCGATGCGTCGTGATCTCATAGCTCTGCTGGGCAATCACACAGCCGATCGTGCCGAAGCGTTCACCCTGCAACCACACCTCGTCCGCCAACTCCGCCACCAGGGCCCTGATCTCATCCGGGCGCGCATCAGTGGTCGCATCGAGATCCTGCCCGACGCTCGACCGGCCCAGAAAGTAGTCCCGCACCACACCGCCAACGAGGAAGAACCGAAACCCCGCAGACTCGAATCGCTGCGCCACCGGGTCCGCCCGCTTCAACACCGCCTCAAGCTCATAGGTGTAGCCGGCCACACAAAGACATTACCGGGCGCTACCCGCGCAACGGAGAGCGACGTATCGTGAACGGTGACCATGGCCCTCACCCAGCTCACGATCGGCGACGCAAGATTTCGCGCCGGACGCTGGCAGGGCCGCGCAGACCTAGCCACGCTCGTCCCGCTGACCGACGCCCGGACACTGCACCGCGAGTCGCTGAGAGCCGCCCGCACAGTCCTGCAGAACCAAGGTTTCAGAGCCGTCGTCACCGGCCCGCTGGGTCCCCCGGAGCGAACCGCCTTCATGCAGGACGACTTCAGCGAACGCGAACAACTCCACCTGCTGCGCTACGACCTCCCGCCGCGCTCCCAACCAGGCTCTGCGACGGGCTCTGCGACGGGATCTGCGACGGGCCGATCCATCGGCCGACCCCACCGACAGTGGCAGCGCAGACAACCACGAACCCGCCGAGCGAACCGCCGCGACTGGGGCGAGATCCTTGCCGTGGACCAACAGTCATTCGACGATTTCTGGCGTTTCGACCGCGACGGGCTGAAAGACTCGCTCGAAGCCACTCCGGTCAGCCGACTCCGGATCATCCGCGGCACCAAACTCGCAGACCCGTCCGACCGCGCAGCCGGCACCCCAACCAGGCCCAGCATCCAACGCAATGAACACAACAACGAACTGGTCGGCTACGCGCTCGCCGGGCATTCTGGAAGCTCCGGATACCTGCAGAGGCTCGCGGTGCACCCCGCATGTCGGCAACAGGGGATCGGCACGCTCCTAGTCGACGACGCCCTCTCCTGGATCCGCCGACGCGGCGCCGTCACCGGCTGGGTCAACACCCAAAAGACCAACGAGTCCGCTCTGCGCCTCTACCAGAAACTCGGCTTCACCCTCCAAGAACACCCGTTGACCGTCATGTACCGGACACTCACATGATCCGCGCAGCACTCGTCAACACAGGCCGGAAAAGCTCCTCAGTCGCCATGCCGGCACTCGTCTCAGCAATCGTGCTGGTCGTCGCCGCTGCGCAGGTCAACCACGCAGCCGCCCAGACCAACGGACGAATAGACCTCGTCGCCCAAACCGCGTTCGTAGGCGACACCCCCGCAACCATCGACCTGAGATTCACCGCACCAGCCGACTCCAGAATCCGGATACAGATCTTCGAAGCCCTCACCGACCGAGAAGACGTCCGCTCCAGCTACCGGGGCATCGACGACCAGAGGCCCTTCAGCGACTTCAGCTGCAACGTGGACACACCCCTCGAAACCGGTCCCTGCCAACTCAACAGCACCGGCGAAATCTTCTCGATCGAGATCCCAGACCACGAGATCGGGGAGATCCTACGAATCAACCAAGGTGCCCTACCCGTCGTCATCACCCTCCAAGACAACGACGGCGACACAATCGACACGCTCATCACCCACCTGCTCGTACTCGACGACCAACAAGACCGCACCCTTCACATCGCATTCGTCGCCGACCTCGGTGCACCACTTGCGCTCCAACCCGACCAGACCATCGCGCTCGACACCGAAGACCTCTTCGAACGCGCACAACGAATCGCCCAACGCCAGCACGTACCGATCACCGTGGCGCTACAACCAGAGACGCTGCAAGCCCTCGCGGTCAGCGAACCCGGCCGACTCGACGAGTTCATCGACCTGCTCGCCGACCGGCCCGTCCTCAACGCCCCATGGGTCGACATCGACGAGGACGCCTGGCGGCTCGCCAACGACATCGACCTCATCGTCGACCAGTACAGCCACGGAGCGGCAGTCATCACCGAGATACTCGGACGCGGACCCTCGACAATCTCGAGGCTCGACCGCAACGCCACGCCCCAGACACTGGCTCTGCTGGCCAGCAACGGCACTGCGAGCGCCATCATCGACGCACCGCCCGGGGCCGCGCCGGCCGGGGCCAGCGGACTCGCGCCCGTCCAACTCGAAGCCACCAACGGCGAGACCATGAAAGCCATCGCCATAGACACCTCGCTACGACAGACACTCAACCACCCCGACCCCGAACTCGCCGGGCAGCGCGCCCTGACCGAACTCGCTATCGAGGCAACCAACACAACAACCGACAGCGTCATCCTGTTCGACTTCGACCAGATCGAGGCAGCAGCACTCGACGTGCTCCTCGACGGCGTCAACACACGACGCAGCCTGCAGACATCGGAAGTCGCTCAAGCCCTGCAAGTGCCCGTCGCCCTCAACGCCGACGGCAGGCCGCTGCTGGTCCGCTTCGCGCCGTCCCCGACGTCAGACCTGTCGCAGCGGTCAGCCGACATCGGAGTCACCCGCGGAACCGTCGACGCCTACGCCTCGATGATCGCCCCCGAACGAACACCGATAACCCCACTCGAAACACTAATGCGAGCCGCGGCAGCAAGCGGCCTGAGCGACCAACAGAGCGCCGCCTACACCCGCAGCGCGTTCGAAGAGGTGCTCACCGGAACAGCCGACATCACCATCGAACCAACCGAACGCATCACCCTGACCGACCGCCAAGCAGACCTGCGGATCGCCGTCCGCAACGGACAACCGCTACCAATCACCGTCGAGTTGCTGCTCAGCGCCGAGAAACTGCGATTCGTGGACGGCGAGCGGTTCACCCGGACGCTCGACCCCGGCGACAACGAGATCCTCGTACGGGTGGAAACCCTCGCCTCCGGCGACGCCAGAGTCACCGTCAACATCACCTCACCGGGAGGACAGATCGAACTCACCGAAGGATTCGTCGACATCCGCTCAACAGCCATCTCCGGGTTGGGCCTGGTGATCTCGATCAGCGCACTGGTCGTGCTCGGCGGATGGTGGGCCCGAACGATTCTACGGGTACGTCGCAACCGAACTGCCGCTGCCGCTACCACCGCAGACACCACCCCTGCTACCGTCGCAGACACCCCCGCCGGCACAGGACCCTCGACCACACCCACAACTGAACCCGACCCCGCACAACCCGACCAACAACAAGACCAGGAGGAACTTTGACCGTTCGAATCGTCACCGACAGTGCATGTGACCTTCGCGGCGATGAAGTCGACGAACTCGGCATCGAAGTCGTACCCCTCTCAATCCGCTTCGGCGAAACCGAATACACCGACCGGGAAGAACTCAGCGTCGAGCAGTTCTACCGCGAGCTGGCTGCCGTCGAGACGCTCCCCGAAACAGCAGCGCCGGCACCCGGGCGATTCGACCAGGCTTTCCGACGGCAACTAGACGCCGGAGCCTCAGGAATCGTCTGCATCAACCTCTCCGCAGCCCTGTCGGCAACAATGCAGTCCGCCAAGACCGCGGCCACCGGTATCGACGCCGACATCCGAGTCGTGGACAGCCGCTCGATCACAGTCGGACTCGGATCGATCGTGATCGCCGCCGCAGAAATGGCCGCAAACGGCGCGACAACGGACCAGATCGAAACAGCCGTAGCCGACCTCAGCGACCGCACACAGGTCTTCGGGGCACTCGACACCCTCGAGAACCTCAAGAAAGGCGGCCGCATCGGCGGAGCACAGGCGCTGGTCGGATCGATGCTCGCGATCAAGCCGATACTCGACCTGTCGAGCGGCGAGGTCGAAGAAGCGAGCAAACAACGCACCCGCAAGAAGGCCCTCGCCTGGCTCCGCGACAAACTCGCCGAATACAACGAACCCGAGAACCTGGCGATCATGCACGCACAGGCGCCCGACCTCGACGACTTCCTGCGGATGATCGACGGGGTCGTCGACATCAGAGAGGCACGGGTCGAGATGATCGGCCCAGTCGTCGGAACCCACGCCGGACCCGGAGTCATCGGCTTCGCACTACAAAGCTGACGCACCGACGCGTACTAGGGTCGCAGCAACGCTCCCATGGACGACACGACCCTGATCAACGCTGCGCAGAGAGGGGACCGGCAGGCTCTCGACCAGCTACTACGCGCACACCAGAGCCGTATCCACGCAATCTGCCGCCGCATCGCAGGCAACGACGCCGACGCCCTCGACGCCACCCAGGAAGCACTCATCGCAATAGTCAAAGGACTCCCGCGCTTCGACGGACGCTCCAAATTCTCAACCTGGGTCTACCGGATCGCCACCAACGCCTGCATCGACGAACTGCGCCGCCGGCAACGTCACCCCACGCCAGGCCTGCCCGAACACGAACACGCCGACCCGAACCCGATAGCTTCGCGCGTCCCGCGCGACCCCGCCGACACGGTCAGCGCCCGCATCGACATCGACCGCGGGCTCACGCAACTCCCCGAAGAGTTCCGAACCGCGGTGGTGCTGCGTGATGTGGCCGGCCTCAACTACAACGAGATCGCCGAAGTCCTCAATATCGCGCCCGGCACGGTCCGCTCCCGAATCGCCCGAGGGCGACGCCGACTGGTGAATGTCATGAACCCCGGCGATTCAAGGAACCAACCCCCACCCGACAATCGTCACAACGAACAAGCCGATGACTGACCCGACCCATCCCGACGACGAAATCGTTTCGTCCTACATCGACGGCGAAGCGACCCTCGATGAAGTCGTCCGCGTCCAGGACGACCCGGAACTGCTCGCTGAGGTCCAAGAATTCGAGGCCGTCGCCGAGCTGGTGTCCACCCCCGTAGCGCCGCTGCCCCAAATCGACGTGGACGACCTCATCGGCAACGCCTTGGACCAGAGCGCCACCAGCGGTCGAATCACCGACCTCTCAGCCATTCGATCCAACCGCCTCTTCGCCCCGCAGCGACTGGCAACCATCGCCGCTGGCGTTCTGCTGCTCGCCGGGGTGGTCGGCGCGCTGATCATGTTCGACCCCGCTGGCGACGAAGACATGACCGCCAGCACCGCAGACAGCTCAGAGATGGCCGACGAATACTTCGCGGACGACAGCGAGGACATGGCATTCGACAGGGACATGCCCGCTGACGGAGACGACATGGCCCAAGCGATGCCCGAGAGCGACGACATGGCCGACGACGACATGGTATTCGACAGGGACATGCCCGCCGACGGCGACGACATGGCCGACGACGGCGACATAGCCCAAGCGATGCCCGAGAGCGACGACATGGCCGACGAGTACTTAGAGGACGCCAGCGACGATATGGACGCGGCTGAGGAGACGGCCGACGACGCAGACGACTCCGAGCTGGACGGCGCAGACGGCCAAGCCGAGGCGACCCCCACGGCCGCAGCTGTGGACATACGCAGGGGCTACCGACTGATACAGCTGGAAATCGCTGAGAGCTACGAAACCCTCGGCGAGCTGATTGACCAGGCCACAGAACAATGGCGTGAACTGGTTGCCACACACTTCGCGGGATCGACCATCCCCGAAGACAGCGAAGGTGATGAGCCGACCCAGGATGCTCTGGTCGCCACCCCATGCGGGCAAAGCCTCTTCGACTTCTTACACGCCATGCACGAAATCGAACGCGTAGACACCCTCAGACTCAGCGAGACCGCAATTAACGGCATCCCGATCACCGTCGCCGTTCTCCCACTCACCGGCGACCACCCACCAGACACCGCCGCACTGCTGACCGCCTCCGAACCCACCTGCACCGTCGAACAACTCGCCACCCTCACCCCCTGACGCACTCGCAGTTCAGACTTGCCCTGGCCGGACGCAGCGACACGCGCAAGGGAGACAACTCGCAAAAGTTAGACTTTGACACGATGGACAAGACGATCACCGAGAACCGTTTAGCCTGCTACGTTCCCGGCCTACGCGAATACGACGAAGCGTTCCGGTTGCGGGTGATCCTGCACGACTTCGGAATGGTCTGGCAGCACGCCGATGCGGCCGAGCGAATCGTCCTAGTCGAAGAAGAACCCGAGCTGTTCGACGAGCGCTGGGATGGCTTCTTGGCCGCCTACGTCGAACATCTCTGTTACCACGCGCAACTGCCCACACCGCCATGGACACAACAGGAGAACCGCTATCTCGAACGCATGTGGTGGCCTGCCCACTACTTCGAGTTCGAGCGCGGTTCAGTGATGATGAGCACTCCGGCAGCGTTTGAAGTACACGGGATGTGGATAGCCGAACGTGAACTGGAAGTCGTGTGACCCCCGCCTTTTCGGTATCTGAACTTCAGGAGGCACTGAGCGAACTCGCGGTCATCCTCCAACGACGCGGCAAGCGGGCACGAATCTACGTAGCTGGCGGTGCCGCGATGATTTTGGCAAACAAGTCAGACAAGCTCACCAGAGACATCGACGCCTGGATCGAAGAAGGATACGGCGCGGTCATGGACGCGGCGCAGCAGATCGCGAGACAGCGCGGGTGGCCCGGCACCTGGATCAACGAGCAGGCGACCATCTACATGCCTCCACCAGAGAAGCGCCGCGGAACTGTGGTGTTCGACCATCCTTCCCTCAAGGTGATAGCCGCAAACAACGATCACCTGCTGGCGATGAAAGCAAGAGCGGCACGTTCAGTCGACGAGTCAGACGTCGAACAGTTGCTGCATGAGTGCGGCTACAGCACAGTCGAGCAAGTCGAAGCACTGGTTCAGAACGTGTTCCCCGACGAAGGCCTGGGCGACCGGCAGAAACAATGGTTGGCAGCCGTAATCGACCGACTGACAAACCAAGGGGACATCAAACCCGCCGAGTAGGGCGGGATCAAACTACACAGACGACCGCAAATACGCCGCCAGACCGATGAAGCCGATCTGCATAGGCACCCTCCTGACGACAACTTATGCTTGGCAGCCCAAACTGAAAGCAGAGGAAACACCACATGTCCAAAGTGTCAATGGTCGCAACATTCACCTGCAAGGAAGGCCGCAACGACGAAATGGACGCAGCGCTGGCGGCCCAGGTCGCGGTCGCAGCCGAGATGGAGGGCGTGGAGGTCTACTCGTACCACCGCGGCGAGGGCAACAACTACTCCTACTTCGCGCTGTTCACCTCGATGGAGGCGATCCAGTCTCAAGGCCAGTCCGAAGCCCTGCAGGAAGTCATGGCAACCTTCATGGAACTGCTCGAAAGCCCCCCGCAGATGGCCATGTACTCCCCCGTCGCCGCAACCGGCCTCGACCTCTAACGGCCGTCAACCGCCACACGGGGCTACTCCGCTGTCAGGAACTCGACTTCGACTCCGCTGATCTTCGGCCACTGCTGGTCGCAGGTCACCACAGCGACGCTGTTCGGTCGTTCGTGACTTGGACTGCCGGTAGGCTCCGAGGCCATGGCTTCTGAGACCCCCCCAGCCGAAAATGACTGGATATCAGGTGTCGTCGACACAATCGTCGACAACATCGACAAGATCCGGACCCATGGCACCGAGAACGCGATACGGGCAGTCCGAGCAGTCGTCTACGGGCTGGTGGCGCTGGTCTTCGTCACCGCGGCACTGACACTGCTGATCATCATCGGAGTCCGCCTCGCCGACGCCTACCTGCCGATCGGGGCCGGAGTCGGCGATGCCACCTGGGCGGCTCACCTGTTCATCGGCAGCCTCCTGGCGATCCTCGGCTTCGGCTTCTGGTTCAATCGCAAGACCGACGGCCTGCGTTGGGTCAAACTCGCCCTGATAATCGACGCCCTGATCATCGTCGTGATCGTCTGCTACGGCATCATCAACTCGTTCGCCTGACCGCACCAACACCCAGCGCCCCGCTTAGGAACACAAATGCCCGAAACCCACGAAGTGGTCATCATCGGCTCAGGCCCCGCAGGGCTCACCGCCGCTCTCTACACCGCACGCGCCAACCTCTCCCCCCTGCTGCTCGAAGGCGAACCCAGTAGCACCAGCGACCAGCCCGGTGGCCAGTTGATGCTCACCACCGACGTCGAGAACTACCCCGGATTCCCCGACGGGGTCATGGGACCCGAGTTGATGGTCAACTTCCGGGCTCAGGCCCACCGCTTCGGGACCCGGATCGAAACGGTCAAAGCCACCAGAGTCGACCTCTCCGAGCGTCCCTTCAAGGTCTGGGTCGGCGACCCCGAAGCTCCGGAACCTACCTATGAGGCCAACTGCCTGATCGTCTCCACCGGAGCCCAGTCGCTGATGCTCAACCTCGACCGCGAGATCGAACTCGTCGGACACGGACTCTCCACCTGCGCTACCTGCGACGGATTCTTCTTCCGCGACCAGGAGATCGCCGTGGTCGGCGGAGGCGACTCCGCCATCGAGGAAGCCGCCTTTCTCACCCGGTTCGCCCGCAAGGTCACGATCATCCACCGACGCGACGCCCTGCGCGCATCGAAGATCATGCAACAGCGCGCCTTCGATAACCCGAAGATCGAGTTCATCTGGGACACGGTCGTCACCGAATACCTCGGCAAAGACTCGATAAGCGGGTTGCGGCTGCGCAACGTGAAGACCGACCAGGATTCCGAGCTCGCAGTCACCGGAGTGTTCATCGCCATCGGGCACCGACCCAACACCGACATCTTCTCCGGCCAACTCAAAATGAAGGACAACGGTTACCTGGTAACTCAACCCGACTGCTCACGCACCAACATCGAGGGCGTGTTCGCCTGCGGAGACGTGCAGGACGACGTCTACCGACAGGCAGTCACCGCCGCCGGTTCAGGGTGCATGGCCGCGCTCGACGCGGAACGTTGGCTTGAGTCACAACACAGCTAGAGTCAGCAGCAACCCGACTGAAAGAGACCCAACAATGGCAGGATCCCTTGGCACTCTTGATGACAGTACCTTCGACGAGGAGATCGGCAGCGCTACCACACCCGTACTGGTCGACTTCTGGGCAGAGTGGTGCGGTCCATGCAAGATGGTCACCCCCATCCTCGAAGAAATCGCTGAAGAGCAGGGCGACGCCCTCAAGATTCTCAAGCTCAACGTTGACGACGCCCCGCAGATCGCTCAGCGGTTCGGTGTCATGAGCATTCCCACCCTGATCCTCTTCAAGGACGGGGAGGAAGCAAAACGCATAATCGGTGCAAAGCCCAAAGGCGCTCTTCTCAACGACGTAACCCCTTTCCTCTGAGCAGCTCCGGATGAACCCGCCCGGGCTTCCCCTTCGGCGCGGCGACACCGGTGCCGGGGTGCGGGACCTGCATCGCCGTTTGGCCGCGGCCGGGTTCAGCGAAATCGGATCTCCCGAGGTGTTCGACGAGACCACCGAGCGGTCCCTTCGCGCGTTCCAAGCCGCACGGCGGCTCGTCGAAGATGGAATCTGCGGTCGACAGACCTGGTCTGCGCTGGTAGACGCCCATTTTCGGCTCGGTGACCGGATGCTATACCTGCGCTCCCCCATGACCCGCGGCGACGACGTCGCCGACCTCCAGTTGCGTCTCGGCAATCTCGGGTTCGACGCCGGATGGCTCGACGGAATATTCGGACCCGACACCGAAGCAGCCGTGCGGGACTTCCAACACAATCAGGCACTCAACGCCGACGGCACCGTCGGGCGCGCGACCGTCGCCGCTCTCGACCGCCTCGCCGGCCGCGTCGTGGGCGCCAAGACGATCGCTGAGGTGCATCAGACCGAGACTCTCCGTCGACATGTCGGCGTCGAGGGACGGCGCATCCTGTTGGGAGAGGCCGGAGGTCTGCCTGCGGTGGTCAACTCGCTCGCCCGACTGCTGCAGCTTGACGGAGCAACTGTGCTCACCCTGCACCATCCCGACCTCTCCTCACACGCCCAGATCGCCAATAGCTGGAGTGGTGACGCATACATCGGCGTGACCCTCGCCTCCGACGACTTCTGGGTCGCCTACTTCCAAACAGAGGGCTTTACCTCCAACGGAGGCCGCCTGCTCGCCCGGCAGTGCACGGGCAAGATCGGACCAGTGCTCAACAGCGACCTCTCTGCCACCGGGATGCGCCTGCCGATCCTTCGCGAGACCAGGATGACAGCGGTGTGGTGCCGGGTCGGGCCGGCACCAGTGGTGGTGGAGCGAACCGAGGCTTTCGCCAAGGCCCTGCGCGATGCCGTGGTCGACTGGTGCGCAGGCCCCGATCCGCGGTGAGATCGACTTGCGGAGCCGCCAACTTCTGTCAGGCTGACTGTCAATAGTTGCCGTGAGGCTGTGGCCCAGATTTAACTGGCAATTATCCGGTAGATCCGTTCCAGGTCATCGAGATCGGCGAAATCCACCACCAATTTTCCAGGACCCTTACCCAATCTCACAGCGACTCTGGTATCCAGCCGAGAAGCCAACATCTCTTCAAGTTCCAGCACGCCCGCGTCAAGTACCTTCGGATCTGCTCTCTTAGCTGGCGTCTTACCGTCTTCATCCGGCTCCGCCGAATCCTCATCGCGGAGCATCTCCTCAATCTGGCGAACGGTCAGACCCTCCTCCACAATCTGAGCCGCCAGGCGTTCCTGCTCGGAGCGGTCCGGAGTTGCCAACAATGCTCGTGCATGTCCTGCGCTGAGCTGACCATCAATCAGCAGGCGCTGCACCAGTGGTGGAAGGTTCAGCAACCTGAGGGTGTTGGCAACAGCGGACCGCGATCTCCCCACCCGCCGCGCAACATCTTCCTGAGTCAAATCGAACTCTTCGACGAGTTGCTGATAGGCCGACGCTTCCTCAAGGACGTTGAGGTCCTGCCGATGCAGGTTCTCAACAACAGCCGTCTCAAGCGACGACAGGTCATCAGAAGTCCTGATAATCGCTGGGATTGCCGAGAGGTTGGCACGCGTCGCCGCACGCCACCGTCGCTCCCCCGCTATCAGCTCATACTGGCCCTCATCCAATTCTCGAACCACAATCGGCTGAATGACACCGATCTCGGTGATCGACCTGGACAACGAGGCCAGAGTCTCCTCATCAAAATGTTCACGAGGTTGATTCGGGTTCGGGACAACCTGTTGTACGTCGATCTCCTGATAGACACCGCTGTCAGCAGTGAAGTCCGCCGGAATCAGTGAACTGAGACCTTTACCAAGTCCACTACGTCTCGCCATCGAGCACCTCCTTGGCTAGTGTGCGATAAGCAGTCGCCGCACGCGACCCCGGATCGAATACTGAGATTGGCAAACCGAAACTCGGTGCTTCGCTCAAACGGACCGCCCGGGGGATCACCTGTCGGCACACCTTGTCTCCAAAGTGGCTCCGCACCTCTTCAGACACCTGCTTTGACAACTTCGTCCGCGCATCAACCATTCCCAGCACGATCGTGCTGAGATGGAGATCTGGATTGAGGTTACGCTTCACCAAGTCGATGTTCCGGATCAGCAGGCCCAAGCCTTCCAGAGCATAATACTCGGCCTGAACGGGCACGAGCACTTCCCTCGCCGCTGTCAACCCGTTGATCGTCAACAGACCGAGAGATGGTGGGCAGTCGATGAACACCACGTCGTAGTCGTCATCAACCGCATCGAGGGCACCCTTCAACTTCCTCTCGCGGTTCATGGCCGTCACCAACTCGACTTCTGCACCCGCAAGATGCAGGCTGGACGGAACGACATAGAGGTTCTTCACCGAGACCGGCTCTACCGCATCCTCCAAAGGAAGATCCTCGAGCAGAACATCGTAGACAGAATGATCGACCATGCGCGAATCGATGCCTAGACCTCCTGTCGCATTCGCCTGGGGGTCGAGATCGACAATCAGCACCCGCCGGTCAAGCTCGGCCATACAGGCCGCGAGATTGATTGTCGTCGTGGTTTTTCCAACTCCGCCTTTCTGGTTGGCGACAGCAAATACCCTCGTGTCGGGTTGAGTCACGAAACCAACTCCCTTCTTCAGAGCCCCAATATCTTCGGTCAACAAACCGCTAAGGTCAAGCATCCTCAACGAATGTCGCTGTTTCACGTGAAACGGGGGGCGAGCGTTTCACATGGAACATCTAGAACAACGGCGCTCGGCGGCGAGCTGCCTCACGGCGGGGGAAGCGGTCCGCGACAGCACTACCTGTCCGCTGCACACGAAGAAATCCGCCTGAGTTCGTCTCCCAACGTTCGACGACCGAAGCCGCCAACGGAGCAAGGTCGGCTGCCAGCCAAGTGGTTGCAGTGCTGTCCGACACTGACACCACCAGCGAGCCACCTTCAGCAAGCAACGGAAGCCCGCACTCTGCAACTTCGCTCGGAGGCCCGAAAAGGCGCGCGACGACAAGATCGCTCGTGGACCGCCAGTGAGGATCATGCCCGTATTCGTCCGCGCGTCCATGAACCACCTCGACACGACTGTCCAGACCAGCCGCCCGAACGGCGTCGAGCGCGATCTCGCAACGGCGTGAGCTGGAATCCAAGAGGCGCCAAGTCGTTTCTAAGTGCTCAATCGCAAGCAACAGCCCCGGTACACCAACCCCAGAACCCAGATCAACACATCGTGCGCCACGTTTCAGCCGTGCGCTAGGCAAAATATAGCCTTCGGCGTGCACGCGGAGCTCCTCGATTGGAACCGAACCAAGCGATCCCGCAGCTCGCGCCGTTTCCCAGATTGCTTCTAACGCATCGTGCTGCGATTCAGCCACCGGCCGGGGCTGCTCTAGTCGCCCGCGGGAGCAATCACTACGTAGCGGCGAGGGTCTTCACCCTCGGAGAGCGTCTTGATGCCCTCTGCGCCATCGACCGCGTCGTGGACCACCTTTCGATCCGCTGCATTCATGGGCTCAAGTGATCGAGGCACACCGGAGTCGCGCACTTCGGCTGCTTGGTCACGGGCGAAACGAACGAGGGCGGCATTCCGTCGAGCAATCACGCCACCTACATCCACTCGAACTCGACCATTGCGCGCGCTGCCCGCTCGGCGCTGCAGAACAGTCCGAACGAGATCGTCGATAGCGCCCGCTGTTACTCCACGGTGACCAACCATCCGGCCCAGATCGTCACCACTGACCGTAATCCGGATCTCATCGCTTCCAATGTCCTCCCTCTGGAAGTCAACGGCAGTACCGAACCGTTCGGCCAAGCCTCTCACGAACTCTTCAGCGAGGTCTGCCTGCTGGGGCAACGGCATCATTTCTTCGTCATCGTTCACAGTTTCTACCTTCTTCTTGGGTGTTACTGGTTTCTCGGGTGCTTTCGACTTCTTGGACGTCTTCGCAGTCTGTTTACTCTGCTCCACCTTCTGATCCGGCGAAAGCCGCTCATCGGAACCCTTCTCTGAAGGTTTCTTGCCTCTGTTCTTGGTCCGGGGAGATTGACCTCGACTGGCATCCTGCTTCTGTTTTCCGCTGTTGCGGTTGCTCTGACCCTGACGACCACGCCTGTTGCCACGATCACGCCGATTGCGGTTCTCTTTGGACCGAGGGGTGGTGGGACGAACTCGTGCCCTTACTCGTGCCGGTTCTTTGACGCGGCCGAACACCCCGGTCTTGACATCGCTGACAACATCGAACTCTGCGTCGTCTTCGTGAACACCGAGCCGATCCAAGGCGTGTTCTTTAGCTAGTTCGATCGATTCGCCGATGCTTTCTACCCATTCCATCTCTGCTCCTTTACCTGTTGCGCTGCCAGACTCAGTCGAGTCCCGCCGTTGAGAGCCGGCCGCTACTTCTTTCGTTTCTTGTGTTGAGGAGAACCTGGATCAGTAGTTCGACCAGGCCCTCGATGGTGCCGAGACGGGGCGTTGCCCGTCCGACCCGCGCCCGTGCGTTTAGGTTTCTCACTATTCGTTGTTGACTTGTCGGCAGCCTTGGAGCGAGAGCCCCTGCCGGTTTCTTGACCACGGTCCTTGCTGCCGCGCGATCGATTCGACGCAGTCTGTTTAGGCGCCTGTTTCTTGTTCTTGGCATACGTGCCATCACGCTTGGGGGTCGGCACACCTTTCTTGGGAGTCGTACGCCCACCTGACGCGGGGTGCTCCTCATCCGCGTCCTTCATCTGTTCGCGTTTCTTGGCCAGCAATGCCCCTGGGCTGTCCTCTCCTCGATAGAGGCTCCGAGTGATATAAGCCTGCTGACCGATTCGATAAAGGTTCGACACAACGAAGTACACGACCAACGCCGCTGGCATTGTGAAGCTGAACACAGGCAGCATGTAGGGCAGAATCTTCATCAGCATCTGTTGCTGGGGAGGCAATGCTGAAGCACTCCTATTTTGAATCTGACGCTGCTGAAAAATGCTTGATACCAGGACAATCAGGATCAACAAGATGTACGGAAGACCCGAGAGCAGACTTTCGCCCAAGACATCCTGAGCACTTCTCGACAGGTCCATGCCCCAAGACACCATCTCCGTGGGACGATCCCCGAGGGGCGTATCGCCGTCACCCGCAAGGCGAATGTACAGGTCACTATCGACCGGAAGATTCTGAGGCAGGAACGGGCGATCTCTTGAACCGAAGGACGTGCCGTCCAGTTCGAGCCCAGCAGAGAGCCGACCACTGGTCCAGCCAAACTGGTTGCCGAAGTTAGTCGCCCGGCTAGTCAAACCCTGAACCACGCGGAACAACACCAGGAAGAGCGGCATCTGCACGAGCAACGGCAGACAGCCGCCGAACATCGAGATGCCGTGCTCCTGCTGGAACGCCATCATCTCTTCGTTCATCTTCTGGCGGTCACCGCGATTACGGTTCTGAATCGCCTTCAACTCAGGTTGGTACCGCTGCATCTGCAGCATCGACTTGGTGCCCTTGAGCGTGAGCGGGGTGACGATTACCATCACCACCAACGTGAGACCCGCAACAGCCATCCCGTAGGAAGGCCAGAGCTGATAACAGAACGCGAGCACCTCGCCGATCAGGTCGAATATCACATCGAACATCTTGGTTCCCCAGTCGCAGGCACCGGGTCGTACCCCGAAGTGCCCCAAGGATGACAACGACAAACCCGACACGTCGCCAGCCAGCAGCCGCGGACCACCCCATGGGACTCGATCGCCTCGATCGCATACGTCGAGCATCCGGGCACATGTCGGCAGGGAGAAACACGGCCCGCGGTGAACTGCTGGTACACCCGCACCAACGCTGTGAGCGAACGCGCAACCAGACTGGTCCGATCAGCAGTCATGAACCCGAACCTGACATCGCTGTTTCGTGCAGGAGATCAGAAATCGTGCTTCTGAGCTCAGCAGGGGACCAGTGTCCAACCGAAACGGTGACCCTGAAAAGGTAGTCTCCCGGTGGCAGGAGCGACGGATCCTCACGAGAGATGTCACGTAATACCGCGCGCACCCGACGACGAATTCTGTTCCTCTGCACCGCGTTCCCCACCGTGCGTGAAATTGCGAACCCTATTCTCGCGCTCTGCGTGGGATTGTGCGTAGGCGCGGGCCTAGAAACCAGTCGAAGCGGACCTCGACCGCGACGCACTCCCTCCGCTCGTAAACGTTCGAAGGAGCGACGACCAGACAGCGCCTCAATCACGCGGAGAGCCGCGTCCGCTTCTTTTGGCGACGTCGGGTGAGCACTGAACGCCCTCCTCTAGTGCTCATGCGAGCACGAAAGCCATGCTTGACGTTTCGCCTTCGCACATTCGGTTGATAGGTCCGCTTCATAGTTCCTCCACAAGCACCCGCAGAAAAGTGCGGCCATGCCAAAGTCCGGGTCCTCTCCGAACCCGACGAAGTTCTCCGATCACAGTAGGGTTGCAAGGCTACAGCAACAACCACGCAATCGGTCCGGGAAACCACACCGAACCGTCCGCTGGAGTTCCGCTCAGGCGAGGCGCAACACCGACCAAGACACGTCCGGCCGCCAAACGGCAACCGCTGATCACTAACTACATCGATGAGATTTATACCTCAACAAATGTAACACAAATGTAATTTGACGCTCATATGTCCCGTGAACAGGTACGATGAAAAGACAGCCGAGTTGAAGTTGCAGAGACCGCGGAGGTTGCTAAGTTCACCCCCTACCACGGTTAGGTTGCCTCCCCGACAAGCGGAACGCTCGCAGGTCACTGTTGTCACCTTTACCAAGCTTTATGAACCAGTCGTCCACATCTGTGGAAAATCCTGTGGAGAGTCAATTGAACAACAACGAGACAGACGAAGCGACCGGCTTGTGGAGTTCCTGCGCAGAGAGTATTCGTGCCCAAGTAAGCGACGCCGTCTGGCACACCACCTTCAGCGGTGCCAGAGCCGCCGCGTTCGATGGGGGAGAGTTGGTCGTCGTTGTCCCCAACGGCTTGCAGAAGGAACGAATCGAGGGCAGATACCTCGGGCTCGTGCAACACGCGATCGAAGAAAGCCACTTCGATGCAACCGTCCGCGTGGAGATCGACACCGACGGAACCGAGCAGATCTTCGATGTCCCATCCGCCGACCTCAGCACTCCTGTCGAGTATCAGCGCACGTCAGAGGTGATTTCTGGGACACTCCCCGAGGAATCACCCGAGGCGAGGAGCGAACTCGAGGACAAGTTCACTTTCGAACACTTCGTCATCGGCCCCTCGAACCACTTCGCACATGCAGCCGCGCTGTCGGTAGCCGAGACTCCGGCCGCCGGGTACAACCCGCTGTTCATCCACGGCGACTCAGGACTCGGAAAAACCCACCTGCTGCGCGGCATCGCACACTACGTCCGAAGCCACTACTCGCACTACAAGGTCCGCTACGTCTCGACCGAAACATTCCTCAACGAATTCGTACAGGCAATCCGCACCAACACCCAGCCCGAGTTCAAACTTCGCTACCGCACCAACGACGTCCTGCTCATCGACGACATCCAATTCATGGAAGGCAAAGAAGGCCTCCAGGAAGAGTTCTTCCACACCTTCAACGAACTGCACCAGAACAACAAGCAGATCGTGCTCTCATCGGACCGCACACCCGACGCCATGCCGACCCTCGAAGAACGCCTCCGAAATCGCTTCAAGTCGGGACTGACCACAGACATCCAGCGGCCCGACCTCGAAACCCGACTCGCCATCCTCCGCAAGAAGGCAGAGTCGCGAACGATCGAGATACCCAACGACGTCTTCACCTTCATCGCCGAGAACATCACCCAATCGATCCGCGAACTCGAAGGTGCGCTCATCAAAGTCACCGCCTATGCCAGCCTCACCCGGCAGCCACTCGACTTGCGGCTCGCCGGCTTCGTCCTCGCCGACCTGATCAACAGCTCCCAGAAACCACCCGTCACCGCGGCGCGCATCATCGAACTCACCGCGGAGATGTTCAACTTCGACATCGAGCAGATCACCGGCGGGAGCAGGCGCCGACCACTCGTTGACGCACGCCAGGTCGCCATGTACGTCGTGCGCAACATGACCGACCTCAGTTTCCCCGACATCGGCCGCGCCTTCGGCGACCGCGACCACACCACCGTGATGCACGCCGTGCGCAAGATCGAGGCCCGGATGGGAGAACGCCAACAGATATTCGACAAAGTCACCGAACTCCAACGTCGACTCAACGACCCACCGTGACACAGCCCCGAAGTCAGCACGTCCGAGTTACCGCCCGGTGAAAAAGCTGTAGATCACCTGTGCAGCAGCAGTGGGCCACACCTGAACAACCCACGCGATACCCACAACCGAACCTCGAACACAAGTCAGACTGTGAAATCACAGGTAGATGGTGTGTAAACAAAACCCGCCAAAAACCAAGGCAAACTGACAACCGTCCACAATCCACAGCCCCTATGGACTCCTACCAAAATGGATATCCATACAACTCAGGAGAAGTAACCGCACAATGAGCATGCAGTTCAGATGCGAAAGAGACGTCCTCTCAGATGCCCTCAACACGGCTGGCCGTGGTGTGGCCGCCCGCGGGGCAACAGCAATGATCGGCGGAGTCCGGCTTCAGCTCGCCGGCAACCAGCTCACCGCAACAGGAAGTGACGGCGACCTTACGATCTCGGTCACCGTGACGGTCAACGGATCAGGCGACGGTACAACGGTCATGCGCTCGAAACTGATGGCCGACGTCGTCCGTTCGCTGCGCCCTGGCGCAGTCGATGTGGTGATTGAGGGCGAGGATGCACGCATCGTCGCCAACCCGTCTGAATTCTCGATCAGGGTGGTCGCCGGAGACGATTTCCCTGAGATACCCGAACCCTCGGGTGATGTAGTCACGCTTGATGCGGCGATGTTCAAAGCCGCAATCGAACAGGTCGGCAAAGCAGCTTCGTCCGACGACGCCAGGCCGATCCTGACCGGCGTGTTGATGGCTGCAGAATCGGGAGGGCTGCGGCTCGTGTCGACGGACTCCTACCGACTCGCCATGTGCGACATCGCTGGCCTGACGGTTCTCGGCGAAGGGCAGAAGGTGCTGGTACCGAGCCGCGCCCTCAAAGAACTCGCCCGCATCGTCGACGACGAGGAGGAGATTACGCTGTCGCTCGGCGAGCAGAACGCCAGCTTCTCAGTCGGAGGCGCCACCGTCACCTCCCGGCTCATCGAAGGCGACTTCCCGAACTACAACCGATTGATCCCCGAGACGCACGAGAACCGGCTCACCATCGACCGCGAGACACTGCTCGACGCGCTGCGTCGTGTGCGCCTGCTGGCACAGGAATCAACGCCGATCCGAATGTCGATGTCGTCCGAAGGTCTGGAGGTGGCCGCCGTCGCACAGGAAGTAGGCGAAGCACACGAAGCCCTCGAAGCCGAATACCAGGGTGAAGACCTCATGGTCGCGTTCAATCCCGAATACCTGATCGACGGGATCGAAGTCTCCCCGGGATCACAGGTCGTGCTCGAAACGATCGGCGAACTGAAACCCGCTCTGCTCAAATCCTCCGAAGACCCCAACTTTCTGTATCTGCTGATGCCCGTGCGGGTCAGTTAGAGACAGGAGCCACGGCCGCACCCGATGACGATCCAGAGGCTGGAACTGCTCGACTTCCGGATCTACGCTGAGGCTGTGGTCGAGTTAGATCCCGGGCTGACTGTGATCTTCGGAGAGAACGGCCAAGGCAAGACCAGCCTGCTCGAAGCTATTAGCTGGGTCGCCGGGCTCGGATCGTTCCGCGGCGTGGCCGACGACACTCTGATCCGTCTCGGCGCGGACTCCGCGATCATCCGAGCCGAGACGACTGACCCCGACGGCCGCAAACAGCTCGTCGAAGTCGAACTTCCGAGGGTCGGAAGAAACCGTGTCAAACTAAATCGCCAAGCGCTGCGCCGCAAAGGTGACCTGATCGGGGTCGTCCCCGTAACCGTGTTCTCCCCCGACGACCTCGAACTTGTGAAAGGCGGACCCGGGGGCCGGCGACGATGGCTCGACGCTGCCGCGGCCAGTCTCCAACCGAGCCACGACGCGCTCTGCAATGACTTGGAACGGATCGTCAAACAACGCAACGCCCTGCTGCGTTCAGCCGGCGGCCGACTCGACACCGACGGAGCGTTCACCCTCGACGTGTGGGACACCAAACTCGCCGAAACCGGAACCGTGCTGCGAAACGCACGCGAGACGCTGCTCGAAGAGATCGAACCGCAACTCTGCTCGGCCTACGAAGCGGTCGCCGGCAAGCCCTCGAAGATCAGCGCGCGCTACACAGCTTGCTGGCACGGGGACCTCGCTGCAGCCCTCGAACAGAGCCGCACGATCGATCTGAGGCGAGGCGTGTCGACCATCGGGCCGCACCGCGACGAGATCACCCTGCACATTGGCGACACCCCTGCACGGACGCACGGCTCGCAAGGCGAACAACGGTCACTCGTGCTGGCGATGCGGCTCGCCGTCGACTCGCTGATACGCCGGAGCGGAACCACAGAACCGGTGCTGCTGCTCGACGACGTGTTCTCCGAGCTCGACAGCGGACGGGCACAGGCGCTGCTCGAAGCGCTGCCCGAAGGCCAACGACTGCTCACGACCGCCACCTGGATACCCCCCTGCGCAACCCCGGATCGGGTGCTGGAAGTCACTGCAGGAACGGTGCAAGGGAAACCGTTGTGGCTGGAAAAACCACTATGAACAGGGGCTACGACGGGCCGAGAAAACTCGGGTCGACCTTCGAGCAGATGATGCAGCACATGAACGCGCCCAGCATCGACATCCTCAGAGCGGTCTTCGTCCAATGGCCCGAAATCGTCGGAGAGGACGTGGCAGCGCACGCCCGACCCAACGCCATCGACGGCCAGACGCTGATGGTAGTCGCCGACGACACGAACTGGGCGAGCCAACTCCGCTGGCTCGAGAACCAACTGATCGAGAGCATCGAAAAAGTCTCAGGATCAGACCGGATCAAGGCCATCAAAGTAAGGGTCGCGCCGCAAGGATCAAGCCCCCCGAACTGATAGACTCAAACCCAGTGTATGAGCCTGGAAATCAGCATCTCAAAGGCATCGCGACACCACCCGAATCCCGCAAATTGCTTGTGGTGTGGGGTTCGTCAGGGTCAACCCGGTGAGCGGGAACAACAAGCCAGGTATCGCCAATGAGAGCGCCATCCGCGCCCAGGGTCGCCCCGCAAAGGGCCACGAAACCGACTCGAACGGACAAACCGAGCCAGAGATGACAATAGACACGGTCAACACCGACGAATCGTCGTACGAGGCTCATGACATCACGATCCTTGAAGGGCTCGAAGCCGTACGCACCAGGCCCGGCATGTACATCGGCTCCACCGGACCAACCGGTCTGCACCACCTCGTGTGGGAAGTCGTCGACAACTCAGTGGACGAAGCAATGGCCGGCCACTGCACACGAATCGACGTGACCCTCACCACCGACGGCGCCTGCGAAGTATCAGACAACGGCCGGGGCATCCCAGTCGAGAACCACCCCAACTACACAGACCTGACCGCGGCCGAAGTCGTTATGACCGTCCTCCACGCGGGCGCCAAGTTCGGAGGCAAGGGCTACAAGGTCTCCGGAGGCCTGCACGGAGTCGGAGTGTCGGTGGTCAACGCCCTGTCGAGTCGAGTCGAAGTTGAGATCGACCGCGACGGCGAACGCTACGCAATGCTGTTCGGCAACGGCGGGGAACTGATCCAACGGCTCAAGCCGGTCGGGCGCTCAGACACCGCCGAACCGTCCGATGCCGGCCTGCCCAATGGCGAAACCAGACCACGGACCGGGACTACCGTGCGCTTCTGGCCCGACCAAGACATCTTCGACGAAGTCGAATTCCGGTTCCAGACCCTGCTCGAACGCTTCCAGATGATGGCCTTCCTCAACCGGGGGTTGGAGATCCGAGTGCGCGACCAACGAAAGGGCGCGGCATCCAACGACTGGGTCTCATTCCAGTACGAAGGCGGCATCATCGACTTCGTCAGCCACATCAACTCCGCCAAAGAAGCGCTCTTTGACACGGTCGGATACTTCGTCGGCTCCGAAGAGATCGATGAGAACCCCCACGAAGTCGAGATCGCATTCCAATGGAACACAGGATTCAACGCCGATGGAATCCACAGCTTCGCTAACGGCATCGCCACCATCGAAGGCGGCATGCACGAACAGGGCTTCCGCGCAGCAGTAACCCGCACCGTCAACAGTTACGCACGAAACAAAGGGCTGCTCAAAGAAAAAGACGACAACCTCAACGGAGAGGACATCCGCGAAGGCCTCACCGCAATCATCTCCGCGCGGATCGGCGAACCCCAGTTCGAAGGTCAGACCAAGTCCAAACTCGGCAACGTCTCCATGCGCTCACTGGTCGAGCGGGTGACCAACGAACGCATGGCCGACTGGCTCGAAGAGCATCCGGCCGAAGCCAAAGCCACCATCACCAAAGCCGCCAACGCTGCCCGGGCCCGTGTCGCGGCAGCCGACGCTCGCAAGGCAATCCGTTCCAAGTCGCTGCTTGACGGTGCCGGGATGCCCGACAAGCTGAAGGACTGCTCGGCGAAGGACCCGGCGGTGCGTGAACTGTTCATCGTCGAAGGCGACTCCGCCGGCGGTTCAGCAGTGCGGGCCCGAGACCCCCGAACTCAGGCGATCCTGCCGATCCGGGGGAAGATCCTCAATGTCGAACGAGCACGCATCGACAAGATGCTCAGAAACGCCGAGGTCAAGACCCTCATCACCGCGATCGGCGCGGGTTTCGCAGAAGAGTTCGACATCGAACAGGCCCGCTACCACAAGATCATCCTGCTCGCTGACGCAGACGTTGACGGCAGCCACATCCGCACCCTGCTGCTCACCTTCTTCTTCCGGCAGATGCGGCCGCTCGTAGAAGCCGGATACGTCTACATCGCCCAACCGCCGCTGTACTCGACGAAAGTCTCCAACAAGGAGACCGTCTACCTCAAAGACGACGCCGCCAAAGAGGAGTTCCTCGCCGGCCGCCCAAACTACACCAAGGACTTCCAGCGGTTGAAGGGCCTAGGGGAGATGGACTGGGATGAACTCCGCAGCACCACCATGGACAGCGCCTCGAGATCGCTGCTGCAGGTATCAGTCGAACAGGTGGCCATAGCCGACGACGTCATGTCGATCCTCATGGGCGACGACGTCGAACAGCGCAAGAACTTCATCGTGACCAACGCACGCGAAGTGCGGAACCTGGACTTTTGAAGGATCTCACATGAGCGACACCCCGACTGTGGACCTTGGAGACCAGTCTGAGCCCGACGAGGTCACCGCAATCGAAATCCAGGAGGAGATGGAGAGCTCCTTCCTGGACTACGCGATGTCGGTCATTATCAGCCGAGCCCTGCCGGACGCCCGCGACGGCCTCAAACCGGTCCACCGGCGGATCCTCTGGTCAATGTTCGACCAGGGCTTCAGGCCCGACCGGGCGCATGTGAAATGCGCCCGCGTGACCGGCGACGTCATGGCCCGCTTCCACCCGCACGGCGACAGTGCCATCTATGACGCGCTCGCCCGCATGGCGCAACCGTTCTCTCTGCGACACCCGCTGATCGACTTCCACGGCAACTACGGATCACCGGAGGACCCGCCGGCCGCAGCCCGCTACACAGAATCACGGCTGCACCCGCTCGCCATGCACCTGCTCGCCGGGATCGACGAGAACACCGCCGATTTCGTCGACAACTACTCCGGCGACTTCACCGAGCCGCAGGTATTGCCGTCGCGCTTCCCCAACCTGCTGGTCAACGGCAGCCAGGGCATCGCAGTGGGGATGGCTACCAACATCCCGCCACACAACCTCAATGAAGTGTGCGACGCAGTGATCCACCTGCTCGGCAACCCCGAGGCCGGGGTTGGCGACCTGATGGAGCACATCAAAGGCCCCGACTTCCCGACCGGGGGCCAGATCCTCGGCCGCAGCGGCATCGAAGCGGCCTACCGGGAGGGTCGAGGCTCGGTCAAGACCAGGGCCACGATCGAGATCACTGATATCAAGGGCCGCCAAGCGCTCGTTGTCACCGCATTCCCGTACCAGGTCTCCGCCGGGGCGGTGGCCCGCAAGATCGCCCACCTCGTCGACACCCGCGAACTCGAAGGGATCTCCGACATCAACGACGAATCGTCCGGCGACGACACCCGGTTCGTCATCTCGCTCAAACGCGACGCCAACCCCGAGGTGGTCCTCAACAACCTCTGGAAGAGCACGCCGCTGCAGACGAGCTTCGGAGTCAACATGGTGGCTCTGGTCGGCGGCGTGCCGCGCACCCTCAACCTGCGGGAAGCCCTCGTCGCCTACGTCGACCACCAGATCGAAGTCATCACCAGGCGGTCCCAGTTCCGCCTCGATGCAGCCGAGAAGCGACTGCACATTGTTGAAGGGCTGATCCGCTGCCTCGACCTGATCGACGAGATCATCGCTGCCATCCGGGCCAGCGAGGACCGCAACACAGCCCGAAAGGCGCTGACCGTGGACCCGTTCGCGTTCTCCGAGGTCCAGGCCAACCACATTCTCGACATGCAGCTCAGCAGACTCACCCGCCTGGGCCGGTCCGACCTCCAAGAGGAAGCAGCGCAGCTGCAGCAGAACATCGCTGAACTCCAAGCGATCCTTGGCGACGACCAGAAGCTCCGCGGTGTGATCATCGACGAGCTAAGCGAGATCCGCACCAAGTTCGGCGAGCCGCGCCGTTCAGCATTGGAGATCGACCCGGGCGAGTTCGATATTGAGGACCTGATCGACGACGACCCGCTGGTGGTCACGATGAGCGCGGCCGGTTACGTGAAAACCGTCCCGGCGGAGGAGTTCAAGACCCAGGGCCGCGGTGGCCGCGGCGTGGCCGGCACCAAACTCAAGGACGAGGACACCCTCATCCACCTGATCTGGACCACAGCGCACTCGTACCTGCTGTTCTTCTCCACTCGGGGACGGGTATACAGACTCCGTGCCCATGAGATTCCGGTGGCGTCACGCACCGCGCGCGGCACCGCCATCGTCAACCTGCTGCCGCTGGAGGAGGACGAACGGATCCAGGCCGTCATCGACACCCGTAACTACGAGACACACCGGTATCTGTTCTTCGCCACATCTAAGGGCCGGGTGAAGAAGACTCGCTTCAACGCCTACGACTCCTCGAGACGATCCGGCCTCATCGCCATCCGACTCAACGACGGCGACGAACTCGCCGAGGTCGTCCCCACCAACGGGCTCGACGACATTTTGCTGTCGTCACGACTCGGGCAGACGGTGCGCTTCAGCGAGTCCAGGGTCCGTGAGATGGGACGGGCTGCGGCAGGCGTCATCGGCTTGAAGTTCAAGAAGCCCGGCGACGAAGTCGTGGCCTGCAACATCGCCGCGGGGACCGGGTTGCTTCACGTCACCTCAAGCGGCTTCGGAAAGCGAACCCCGCTGGAGGAGTACCCGACCCGCAACCGCGGCGGACAGGGAGTCATCGGCATCAGACTCACCGAAGACAAAGGTTCTGTCGTCGGCGCGCTGGTGGTCGAAGAACACGATGAGATCCTGGCTGTGACCGTCAATGGTGTGGTGATACGCACCCCGGTAGAGGCGATCTCGTCGCAGAGCCGGTACGGAAGCGGGGTGAAGGTCATGAGCCCCGATGAAGGCGATGTTGTGGCATCAGTAGTTCTGGTAACCCCGGGCGTCGACGACGACCCCGACCCCACTGACGATCCCGCTGAGGGCGCCTCCGTTGACCCGCCCGATTCGTGCGGCTCGGGCGGACCTGTCGACGGATAGGACGAACAGCTTCCCCCAAGCAGACTCGAATCGAATGTGAGGGCGGTACATGGGCGCGCGCAGTTGTCTTGGGGTTCAGCAGCACAGGATTCAACACTCCGAACAGGGCCAGGCCGTGCCCATGATGGTGCTGGTCCTAGCGGCGGCGGCGGTCGTAGTGATCACCATCGCCCGCCTCGGGACAGCCGCCGACGAAGCCGCACAGGCGCGGACCGCAGCCGATGCCGCAGCATTGGCGGGCGCGGCACGGGGTTACGCGTCCGCGACCGAACTCGCCGAAGCCAACGGAGCTATCCTCGTGGACTACTCCGCATTCGGCAACCAAGTAGAGGTTCGGGTCCAGGTCGGGTCAGCAACAGCCGTAGCCAGAGCCGAACGCAGCGTCGTATGGGAACATCCCGCTTCGAGCCCATAGGTCCGAAACTCCCGCCGATCCGCGCATCTCCCAATTCCCCCTACACTTGGGCGGTACCCGGCCCGACGCTTCGGGCCAGACTTCGGGCCAGACACTTCGGGCCACGGCCCGCCGAGGCACATTCCCTATGAGTGAACCCACCCAATCTCAGCCGGCCGGGTCCCAGCCAGCCGGGCCCTATCCGGCCGGGCCGAACCGTCGACCCCAGCGCTCCAAACAGCCGTTAGCAGCGTTCCTCCAACAGCGGACCGCCAGCCGTCTACGCGCCCGCAGAGTCCGGCGGCTAGTTCGCCACATCGAGCCGTGGTCGGTGCTCAAGATGTCGCTCATCTTCTACTTCTGCCTCTGGGGGATCCTGCTGATCGCCGGTGTGATCCTCTGGAGGTTCGCGGTCACCGCGGGCATCGTCGAAAACCTCGAGAACTTCATTGAAGAGCTGTTCGCGCTGGAGACATTCACCTTCAACCCCGACCAGATCTTCAGAATCAGCGCGCTCGGCGGTCTTGTGATGGTTGTAGCCGGTTCGGGATTCACGGTGCTCATGGCAGTGCTGTTCAACCTGATCAGCGACCTGATAGGCGGCGTGCGGATGACCGTGGTGGAGGAGGAGACCGCCCGCCCCCGCCCGAAACGCACACGCCCCCGCTCAACTGCGGCCGCCAGACGGCAACGGCAGGCGGCGCAGGGTTCACCAGCGCAGGGTTCACCAGCGCAGGCACCCGCCCCGACACCGCATCCCAGCACCGGACAAGCCGACGACACACCGTTCTGGCCCGACGAAAGACGGAAGAAGCCAAAGCGAGGTTCCTTGTCGAAAAGGCCGTCGGACCGCTAGCGTGGTCGCCTTGCGGGGCTATAGCTCAGTCGGTTAGAGCGCACCCCTGATAAGGGTGAGGTCGCAGGTTCGACTCCTGCTAGCCCCACGTTTCGTAGCGCCGATCCACAGGAGGAACTGATGGGCAGGAGCGGCTTGTTCACACTCATCCGCAGAGCCCTCGTTGCGATCGGGGCAGGGATCGCGGTCGCAGCCGCGATCCGAGTGCGAGGAAGCGGTGGCACACCACCCCAAAAGGGAGGCTGGCGGGAGCTCCGAGGCGACGACCTTCGCTGATGTCGCACATCGTGGTGTTCGGGGCGGGTGCGACGGGAACACGGATCGCGCAGCAACTGCTCGCCAGCGATCAAGTGACCAACGTTGAAGTCCGCGACACCCGCAGAGAGCGGTCACGACAACTCATCAAGCGGTCCCGGCGGCTCGTCAACAACCGCGACAGCACCCCGGAACTCGGCCACGGCCACCACATCGACCCCTCGATCGACCTGGTCGTACTGGCCACTCCGGCAGCGGTCCAAGCCAACCTCGCCCGCCGGGCGGTACACCACGGCGTGCCGGTCGTCGCCACATCGAACCACCTCTCGGAGGTGCGGCGGCTGCTGGGGGTGCACCAGGAAGCACTGCACAACGAGGTGCCAGTAGTCGTCGGGGCGACCTTCATGCCGGGACTCACCTGCCTCGTCGCCCGCCACGGTGCGACCGAGTTCGATCAGGTCGACGAAATCCATGTCGCCAAGGTCGGAACGGGAGGGCCAGCATGCGCCCGGCAACATCACCAAGCCCTGTCGTCGGTCGGGCTGGACTGGCGCGACGGCCGCTGGACCTCACGTGCGCCGGGCTCGGGACGAGAACTCGCCTACTTCCCCGACCCGATCGGCGGCCGTGACTGCTATCGGGGAGCCCTGCCCGACGCACTGCTGCTCGTGCCCGAATTCCAAGGTGTGCAGAGAGTGACCGCGCGTATGGCCGCAACCCGCAGGGACCGGTTGACCTCCCCACTGCCGATGCTGAGCCCGCCGCACGCTGAGGGAGGCCTCGGAGCGATTCGAGTGGAGCTGCGCGGCCGGGTCGGAATCGAAAGCAGGGTCAGCGTGTTCGGAGCGGTCGAGCGTCCGGCGTCAGCGGCAGCTGTGGTAGCCGTAAGCACCAGCCTCGCGGTGCTCAAGGGAGGGTTCTCTGCCGGGGCCTACGGCTTGGCCGGAATCGCAGACCCACTGGCACTGCTAAACGACATTGCCGACCGCGGCGTGCGACCGCTGCGTTTCGAAGGCGTGTCCATGTATTACTGACGACCATAGAGTGACGCTGTGAGTTTCAATTTCAGGGTGGCTCTGCTGGTAGCGCTCGCCGCGGTGGCAATGAGCGCATGCGGTGGCTCAGACCCCGCTGACGAGCCGGGTCTCGGCGACGACCCAGGCATGTATGACGGGTCCGGTCTCGACGATGAAACCGGTGTGCCCACTGAAGCGGATGGGCCCGACTCCTCAGAGCCATGTCCGGACGCCGAGAACGCGGCACCTCAGCGGTTGGCCGTCGGCGAAGTCATCGAACTGCCCGACAACGGCAGACAGCATGTGGTGTGTGCCGGCTACGACCACGCGCCCCCGGGCAGCGGAGCACACTTCCCGGCGTGGCAGAACTGTGGCATCTACAACCGCGCCGTCCAGAACCAGACCGCCGTCCACTCCCTCGAACACGGCGCGGTCTGGGTGGCGTACCGACCCGACCTCGACCCGGTGGTGCTCCAGACGATCACAGACCAGCTCAAGTCGGAACGGTTTGCGCTGGTGGCACCCTACCCCGGACTGCAGAACACGGTCGTTCTCACCGCCTGGAGACGGCAGCTGGCGGTGGACGACTGGTCGGACCCCGCAGTCGGCGACTTCCTGGACACCTACCTGGGTAGGTACTCCCCGGTCGCCCCCGAGGCGGGAGCGTCCTGCGGGCAGGCCGTGGGTTCGGCGCCCGACGCCCCGAACCTTCATTATGAGGAGATCCTCGAACAGGTGAGCTGACGACCCGCGGCCCTTTGGACAGTAGCTATTGAGTGGACAGGGCTTTTGACAGTGCTATCGAAACAATGTCACCGATTGAGCACGGCCAGGAGCTCGCGATGGATCCGATTGTTGGAGGCGACGGCAGACCCGGAACTCCACACGTCAGGCCCGGTGCGGCCGTCGAGAGAGCTGAAGCTGCCACCTGCCTCTGAGATGATCACCGCGATGGGCGCCAAGTCCCAGGGGAACGCCTCCGGATCAATCATGGCCTCGGCACGGCCGGTGGCTACCAGCGCGTAACCGTATGCGTCGCCCCAAGTACGCAGCTTGACGGGCGTCTTGAGCAGCGTCGCCAGCGGCACATCCGGCCAGTAGCTGAATCCGCTGGTACACACGTAGGAGCCGGCAAGTCCCTCATGGTCGTTGACCCCGCACGGCTCGCCGTTGAGAAATGCACCGAGGCCGCGGCCGGCGCAGATCGTCTCACCCAACGCCGGCAGGTTGATCACCCCCACAGCAGGGCCGTGTTCGTCGACGAGGGCCAACAGGTTGCTGAACAGCGGCACGCCCTTCGTGAAGGCCTTGGTCCCGTCAATCGGGTCGATCACCCAAGTCCTTCCCGAAGTGCCGGAGGTGTCGGGGTGCTCCTCACCGAGCACGGAGTCATCGGGAAATGCGGTGTTGAGACGTTCACGCATCAAAGTCTCCGCGGCGAGATCAGCGGCAGTCACCGGCGAACCGTCGAGCTTGTGGTCGACCGAAACCCGACTCCCGCCGAATGACTCGAGCGTCAACCTCCCGGCCGCCTGAGCGATCTCGACACAGGCCTCCAAGTCTGTGGGATCGGCGGGGGTGGGAATGGTGGGGGAGGGTGAAACCACCCCCTAAAGCTAGTTGCTTGAGGCCGCAGGAAGTTCACCGGTTTATCTAATTTTCAAGATGTAATGTGTATTTTCAAGAAGTTACCTGCTATACCAGAGCGACGATGCTCACCGACACACGACAATGCCCGAAACGGACGTAGACGAACCCGCTCGGCTGCTGGCCATAGCAGACCGGTACTTCGTTCAAGCCTCAACCGCCCGGGAGCTCGCCGCGGCCATTGACCAGCGCCGACTGTCGCTAGCCAACCGGCTTGAGCCCTGTATCCGGCGGCACCTCCCCGAAGTCTGGTCGTCCAATGCAGCAGAGATCAGCCGGATGAAGCTCACCAGAATGGTCGCCCGAGACGTCTGGACATCTTGTGAACGACTGCTCGAAACCAGAACCGCGCTGATGAGGCGTGCCGAAGAACTCGACAGTGAAGCCCTCTCCCTAACGCGCACGGCAGCCGAAATCAGCGAAGCAGCGGCTCTTCAGGGCCCCAAAACCACGCGCGACCAGCTTGCCTAGGTCGGAAAGCCCAGGATTGCTCCGTAGTCTGCGCTAACAACGAAAGGGTCGACAGTGCAACAACTCAGCGCCCAGGACGCGAGTTTCCTACACCTCGAATCGCAGAGGACACCCATGCACATCGGGTCGGTGGCCATCTACGACCAGAGCAGCGTCGAAGGAGGACTGGTCACATTCAAATCCATACTGGCGATGATGGAGGAACGCTTGGGCATGGCTCGTTCTTTCACCGAACGGCTGGTTCACGTTCCGATGAAAGTCGACTACCCCTACTGGGTGTCCGACCCCGACTTCGACCTCGAATACCACGTCCGCCACATCGCGCTGCCCAAACCCGGCGACTGGCGCCAACTATGGATACAGGTCGCCCGCCTCGTCTCACGCCCACTCGACCTGTCACGGCCGCTATGGGAGTTCACCGTCGTTGAAGGACTCGACAATCTCGAAGGCATCCCCACCGGGTCCTACGCAATCGTCTCGAAGATCCATCATTGCGCTGTCGACGGCGTGTCAGGCCAGGAGATCACCGCGGCCATTCACGACCTGGAGCCCGACGCGCCGCCGGTCGACAGACCGTTGGTGCACACCGACATCGAGCCGAGCCGGATCGAACTGCTCGGCAGAGCCGCCGCCAACAGCATTCGTCAGCCACTGCGGGTTCCGAGCCTGATCCGGGAGACTCTGCCCGCCATCGGCCGGCTGGTCAACACGGCCAGCCAAGACAACATCAACCTGCCGGCAGTGCCCGGACGGGTCCCCGTCACCCGGTTCAACCAGAAGGTCTCACCGAACCGAGTGATCTCAGGCAGCCGGTTCGACCTGGACGAGATCAAAACGATCAAGAACTCCGTTCCAGGAGCGACCATCAACGACGCGGTTCTGACAATCTGTGCCGGAGGCATACGGCGCTACCTCCAACATCATGGTGAACTCCCCGAAGAGAGCCTGACAGCGATGGCCCCGATCTCAGTGCGCTCAGACAGCGAACGAGCCGATGCGGGCAACCTCGTGTCGGCGATGGTCGTGCGACTGCGCACCGACATAGCGGACGACACCGAACGGCTGTCGGCCATCCGCGACGCCACCAAGGAATCAAAAGAACTCACCAACGCGGTCGGTGCCAGACTGATGACCGACTACACCGAGTTCATTCCCGCGGCGACCGCGGCACTGGCCAGTCGCCTAGCGACCCGGCTAGCAGCAAACGCCACCCGGCCGACCATGAACTGTGTGATCAGCAACGTTCCCGGCCCGCAGGTTCCCCTCTACGCGGCGTCGGCCCGACTGGTCGACATGTACGGGTTCGGCCCGCTGGTAGACGGCCTAGCGCTGTTTATTCCGGTGCTCAGCTACTGCGGAGGGATCACCATCGGTGTGACCTCATGCCGGGAGATCATGCCCGACCCGGAGCGGTTCATGGACGCCCTCAACGAGACCTTCGAGGAGCTCAAGGCCGGCCTGGCCGCCTAGCCGCGCAGGCCCTGGCGCTGTTGTCAGGCGACGTGCTGAGACAGGTCATAGACCTCTGCGTTCGGGAACAGCCCCCGCAGCGCCGCAGGAGGCTCGAACGGGCACCATCGCGAACCCTGCTGTGCCAAGCGGTCAGCGACCACGACCATCGCCGCGGGATTATGACCGAGCCCGCAGTGGCTGCCGCGCACCTCGACGTTCTCGGTATGGGGGAAGTCACGATTCAAGCAGTGGTCCCACTTCACGATGCCGTCACCGCGGGTGTAGATTGAAGTGGCCGAAACCGGGATCGGCTCACGGGCCCAACTGGGTATGCGAGGTGTCATCACCCGGTCCGAATGGAACTCTTTGAAGGAATTGAACGCTGCGCCGACGTTCGAGTCCTGCTCGCCGACGATCTGGAACGGACTGCCGAGTGTGATCACCTGGCGGACGGCTGACGGAGCCAACCGGGCCATCTCACGGGCGTAGAGGCCACCGAGGCTCCAACCCACGACGTCGATCGGCCCGTCCTTGCGGCTGTGATCATCGAGGAGATGCATCAAGCCGTCGAGAATCTCATCGGTGGGTCCGATGTTGCGTCCGAGACCCCAGCCGTGAGCGTCATGTCCCAGGGAGCGAAGCAGCACACGCATGGGTTTCGTGCTCGCGTCGTCGGCCAAGAACCCCGGGAGCACCAGAACGGGACGCCCCACACCGCGCGGCAGCACCCGAGCCAATACCGGGGCAATCGCCACGAAGGTCCCCAGCTCCGCCAGAGCACGAACCTCCAACATGACCCGCAGAGAGTCGAATCGACTGCGCACAAGCCAATCGTGTCACCTTCAAGTCACGTCGGCAAGCGTTGAACGGCAGCGCCGGCCAGAACGTCAATCAATGGCGTCGAAATTGGGTGGGCGCTTCTCGGCGAAAGCAGTCATGGCCTCAATGTTGGCGGGTGAACCCATCAGCACCGCGAACTCGCCGTTCTCTCGAGCGTGAGCCTCATGCAGAGCGGCTCGCATGGGTTCAACAATCGTGCGCTTGGAAGCAACCAGAGAACTGATCGGCTTGGCAGCCAGAATCTGGGCGTGTGACATGGCGGCGGCCATCAAATCGTCGGGCTCACAAACCTTGAAAACCAAACCCATCTCAAGGCATTCGGTCGCACTGATCCACTCGGAACTCAGCAGAACCCAGGTCGCATTCTGGCGCCCTATCAGCGCCGGGAAACTGCCGCTGCTGGCCAATTCAGGGGCCACCCCGAGCATCGTGAACGGGCACTTAAGGCGGGCCGTGGACGACATGAACACAAGATCAGCCAGTCCCAGGATCGTGGCACCGAACCCCAGACCCATCCCGTTGACAGCAAGGACCAAGGGCTTTGGGAAATCGATCAGGATTGTGGCAACCCCAGCGAAGCCGTGGATCCCCTCAACACGCTCGCCCATCGCTATGCGGCCCATCTCAATCACGTCCTGCCCTGCCGAGAAGGAGTCTCCTGAGCCGGTGATGACAACCACAGCCACACCGCCATCCTGTTCGGCGTCGTTCAACGCCTCGGCCAGACCGTCCCACATGGCTGAATTCATGGCGTTCTTTGCTTCGGGCCGCACCAGGGTTATGGTGCGGACCCGGTGGTCGTCGGTGATCTCAATCATGTTGTCCCCGCGCTGGTGGAAGGATTGCTGCAAGCGAGAGTAGGCGCGGAACGGCACATGAGTGCCATCATGTGACTGGTTGAACAACGGCGCAACCGAGTCGAGGAGAGGCCACGATGCCCCAACATGATCTGATAATCAGAGGTGGCACCGTCATTGACGGCACCGGCGCAGCCAGACACACAGCGGACATCGCCGTGAACGACGGCGTCATCAGCGAAGTGGGCCGGATCAGCGGATCGACACGCCGCGAGATCGACGCGGACGGAGCGCTGGTAGCCCCGGGCTTCGTGGACGTCCACGCCCATTATGACGGGCAGGCAACCTGGGACGAAAGGATGCACCCGTCGAGCTGGCATGGCGTCACAACCGTCGTGTTCGGCAACTGCGGCGTCGGATTCGCGCCGGTACACGACCAAGACCACGACAAACTCGTCGAACTCATGGAAGGTGTCGAGGACATCCCCGGAGCGGCCCTCCACGAAGGGCTCCAATGGGGATGGAACTCCTTTGGCGAGTACCTCGACGCGCTCGAAGGCCCCAAAGACATGAACATCGCCGCCCAAGTGCCCCACGGTGCCCTTCGCCTGCACGTGATGGGGGAGCGTGGCGCCAACCGGGAAGACGCCACCGACACCGACATCGCCACAATGGGCCGTCTCGCAACTGAAGGGATCGCCGCAGGCGGGCTGGGGTTCACCACCAGCCGTACCTCGAACCACAAGACCTCGACCGGCGACTTCACGCCGACACTGACCGCGGCCGCTAAAGAACTGGTCGGAATCGCCGAGGCCGTGGGAAGAGGCAACGCCGGAGTGTTCCAACTGGTGAGCGACTTCCGCGACCGCGACGCCGAGTTCCAGATCTTTCGCGACATGTGCGAAGTGTCGGGTCGACCGCTGTCGTTCACGCTCGTAGAGAGCCCCCGCTCAGAAGAGTTCCACCACGACCTCCTCAACCGGATCGAAAGTGCCCGCGCAGAAGGACTGAAGATCACAGGGCAATGCCCGGTCCGGCCCATAGGCATCCTCTTGGGCTTCGAATGCACACTCAACCCGTTCATGCGCAACCCGGTATGGCAGGAGGTTGCAGACATGGCGCCGACGCACCGGGTCGCCGCGCTGCAAGACCCCGACCGACGCCGCCGCCTGCTCCAAGCCGGAGGCGGCGCCGAACACAACCTCGTCGGTGGGCGCATCATCGAGGACTTCCACAACATGTTCGAGATGGGGGAGTGGCCCTACTACGAACCCCCCGCAGACCAGACGGTCACCCGCCGTGCAGAAGCCGCAGGTAGGAACCCCGTCGAATTCGCCCTCGACCTGCTATTGAAGAACGGCGGCACCAATATGCTGTGGCTGCCCCTGACCAACTACGGCTTCATGCACCTCGACGGCACCCGAGAACTGCTCACCCACCAGTACACCGTGCCCGCGCTGGGCGACGGAGGGGCACACGTCGGCACGATCTGCGACGGTTCGTTCCCCACCACGCTGCTTCAGCACTGGGGCCGGGACCGGCCCGACAACAGGATCGAGCTGGAATTCCTGGTGCAACGCCAAGCCCGCGACACAGCCCGCACCGTCGGCCTGTGCGATCGCGGCGTCCTCAAGCAGGGGTACCGCGCCGACATCAACGTCATCGACTTCGACAACCTGCGGGTGCGAGGCCCGGAGCTGGCCTACGACCTCCCCGCGGGAGGCCGCCGAGTACTGCAGCGAGCCGACGGCTATCTGCACACGATCGTTGGCGGCGAAGAAACCTACGCCTCAGGTGAGGCCACCGGTGCCCTGCCCGGCCGCCTGGTTCGCGGCGCGCAGCCCGCTCCGTCGACGAACGGGTCGACGAACGGGGCTTCGAACGGCACTGGTCGATGAGCACCCTCGGATCTGTCGAAGCCCTGCGGTCTGTAGAAGAGGGAGCGGTCCGGCCGCTCGAGACACACGCCAACTGGACCGCTGACGACGTGGTCGACAGCGATGCCTGGACCCACCGGTTGAAGGCCGACGAAATAGCCGAACTCGAAGCGGCACTGCGGTCGGCACGTTCCCACAGCGATGAGGTACTCGACATCGACAAGGAGCATTTCCCGCTGCCCACGCTCGCACCTGTGCTGACCCGGCTCGCCGAGGAACTGATCAACGGCCGAGGGTTCTGTCGAATATCAGCTCTGCCCGTCGAACGGATCGGCTACGAAGACGCCTCCTGGATGTATTGGGGGATCGGCCTGCATCTCGGCGTGCCATGGCCCCAGAACGTAAAAGGTCACCTGCTCGGCGATGTCAAAGACCAGGGGAAATCGGTCAACGACCCCACCGCAAGAGGCAACGAACTCGGCGGTGTGGCCCAAGCGTTCCACTCCGACGGCTCGGATCTCATCGGACTGCTGTGCCTCGACCCGGGCGTATCGGGAGGCGAGAGCCTGGTGGCCAACGCGGTCGCCGCTCACAACCGCCTCGTCGCCGAAGACCCCGACCTCGCCACCGTGCTCTACCACCCTCTTCCCTACGACTTCCGCGGTGAACAGAGCAGAGGGGGCAGCCCCTTCTACCGGGTGCCGGTGTTCAGCGAGCACCGCGACCGCCTGTTCGTGCGTTACATCCGGCCCTACATCGATGCCTCGCAACGACACCCCGACGCCCCGCGGCTGAGCGACGCACAACGCACCGCGATGGACGCCTTCGACGCGCTAGTCCGCGACCCCGGCAATCGTGTCGAAATGACATTCGCGCCCGGCGATATGCAATTCGTCAACAACTACCACGTGCTCCACGGTCGCAACGCCTACCAGGACGATCCGGCAACAGGCAGAGTCCGCTGGCTCAAACGCCTGTGGCTCGCGACCGAGATCCTAGGCCCGCAGGATCGCCCCCAGCGTTTCCAGTCCGCAGGCGCAACCCGGCACTGGTCAGCGCGCCGCACCCGCGCCGACATCTGAGGAACCCGCCGAACCAAGCCACAACAACTAGCCGCGCGGATGTGTTGCGAGCCGCACAGCGCAGTATGTTACAGACTTCATGAGATACGCAGCTCCCACAACTGTGGATGAGGCTCTTGAACTGTTGCAAAGTGATCCCGACTCCCGGGTGTTTGCAGGGGCAACCGACCTCATCCCCCAAATCCGAGCCGGCCGCCCCGAGCCGGCCCTGCTCATAGACCTGAAACGCATCGAACGACTCGTTGCAGTCAGCCACAACAACGGCACCTGGACCGTCGGTGCGGCCACGCCCACCTCGGCGCTCACCGCCAACGCCGAGTTCAGTGCCATGTTCCCGGGCCTGTCCGAAGCAAGTGGTCTGATCGGATCCGACCAGATCCAGAACCGGTCGAGCTGGGGCGGCAACCTCTGCAACGCCTCACCCGCAGCCGACTCCGTCCCGGCGCTGATCGTCAACGACGCGACCGCCGTGATCGCCGGCAGCTCAGGCGAGCGGACCGCCAGCGTCGCAGACGTGGTGACCGGCCCAGGACAGACCTCGCTGAGCGACGGCGAGTTCGTCATTGAATTCCGGCTCGACGACCCGCCCGCCAACAGCGGCGACGCCTACCTGCGGCTCATACCCCGCACTGAGATGGACATCGCCGTGGTCGGCGCAGCAGTGCAACTCACCATGGACGGCGACACCGTCGTATCAGCCAGAGTCGCACTGGGGGCTGTGGCCCCGACCTTCGTGCGAGTCCCCGACGCCGAAGCAGCCCTCGTCGGCTCCAGCCTCAACAATGGCACCCTCGACGATGGCACCCTCGCTGCTGTTGCTGCCGCGGCCTCTGCGGCCTGCAACCCCATCGACGACAAACGAGGAACCATCCAATACCGCCGCCAAGTTGCGGGCGTGCTGGCCAAACGAGCCGCGCAGACAGCCGCACAACGAGCCGAAGGAGCGAGCTGATGCCCCGAACCCATGTGAACTGCACGGTCAACGGCGACGAGGTCGACTTCCTGTCAGCCGACGACACCTCCCTGCTCAACGCCCTGCGCGACGAGATGGGTCTCATCGGAGCCAAGGAAGGTTGCGGGACCGGCGACTGCGGTGCCTGCACGATCCTGGTTGACGGCAGAGTCAACTGTGCCTGCCTGATGTTTGCCCCCGAGGCCGAAGGGACCTCGATCACCACCGTCGAAGGCATCGCCGAGGGCGACCAACTGCACCCGTTGCAGCAGGCGTTCCTCGAAGGCGCGGCCCTGCAATGCGGCGTGTGCACCCCGGGATTCCTGGTGTCCGCCAAAGCGCTGCTCGACGAGAATCCCGACCCGACCGAAACCGAGATCCGCTACGCCCTCGCCGGCAACCTCTGCCGCTGCACCGGCTACGACAAGATCATCCGAGCCGTGCAGGAAGCGGCCGTTGAGGTGAATGGAGCCTCCAAGTGACCGTCACAGAGAACCCCCGAACATACAAGTACGTCGGCACCCGACCGGTGCGCCACGACGGGCTCGACAAAGTAACCGGCAAAGCCCGGTTCGCCGCCGACCTCGACATGACCGGCCAACTCCGTGGAGCGTTCGTGCGCTCGCCGCACGCACACGCCCGGATAGTCTCGATCGATACCACCAGAGCCGAGGCCATGCCCGGAGTGAAAGCTGTCGTCACCGGCGACGACTTCGCCGAACTCGACCCCACCCACCCCGAGTTCGATATGGCGGTCAACGTGATGGCGCGTGGCGAAGCGCTGTACAACGGCCATGTCGTCGCCGCGGTCGCCGCGGTCACTGCCTCCGCAGCCGCTGCAGCCGCTGCTGCAGTCGAAGTCGAATACGAGCCGCTCCCCGCAGTCCTGACCATCGATGAGGCCATCGCCGAAGACGCCCCGATCGCCAACCCCACCAACCGAACCCTGTTCTCGGGCGACACTGAACCGTCAAATCTTGCCTCTGTCAACGAATTCGGCCGCGGCGATGTAGAGGCGGGACTCGAAGCAGCAGACATCGTCATTGAACGCGAGTTCCGGACCGTTGCAGTGCACCAGGGTTATATCGAGCCCCACGCCTGTGTCGCTGACTGCGGCCAGGACGGCAAAGCCACGATCTGGGCCTCCTCGCAGGGTCATTTCGCGGTACGGTCCAAAACCGCCGCGGCGCTCGGATGGAGCACCGACCGGATCAAGGTCATCCCCGCAGAGATCGGCGGCGGCTTCGGAGGCAAGACCACCATCTACCTCGAACCGGTAGCAGTGCTGCTGTCACAGAAGGCCGCCCGCCCGGTGAAGATCGTGATGTCACGCGAGGAAGTGTTGCGTGCGACCGGCCCAGCGCCCGCCACCAAGATCAAAGCGAAGATTGCTGCCACCAACGACGGCGAGATCACCACCCTGCAATCGACGCTGCACTTCGACAACGGCTCGACCAAAGGGTTCGGCGCTCTGACCGGGGCGATGTCGCTTGCTTCCTACAAGCTGCCCAACCTCCAGCTGAACGCCATCGGCGTTGTCACCAACACGCCGCGTTCCGCTGCCTACCGTGCTCCCTCAGCTCCCCAGGCAGCCTTTGCCGTCGAAACGCTGATCGACGAACTCGCCCAGCGGCTCGACATGGACCCGATCGACATCCGCCTGCAGAACGCGGCTGTTGAAGGCGACCCCACCGCAATGGGAATGCCGCACCCCAAGATCGGCTTCGTCGAGACCCTCGAAGCGATACGGAACTCCGACCACTACAACTCACCGGTCCCCGAAGGCGCCGGAAGGGGTGTAGGTACCGGGTTCTGGTTCAACATCGGAGAGCAGTCCTCAGCCACCGTCAACCTCAACGAGGACGGCACCGCAACTGTTATCACCGGCAGCCCCGACATCGGCGGCAGCCGCGCCTCGATGGCACTGATGGCCGCTGAGGAACTGGGCCTGGCTGTCGACCGGATCACCCCGGTCGTGGCCGACACCGAATCAGTCGGGTTCACCGACATCACCGAAGGCAGCCGAGCCACGTTCGCCACCGGCATGGCAGTGGTCAACGCCTGCCGGGAGCTGATCGGGCAGTTGAAGCAGAGAGCCGCGACCATCAAGGGCGTCGATGTTGGCGAGGTCGACTGGATCGATGGCGAGGCGGTGATCGAAGGCCAGGACCCGCTCACCATCCCGGAGATCACCGCGATGGCCAAGAACACCGGCGGGCCGCTCACCGCCACCGCCTCGCTCAACGCAGCTGGGGCCGGGCCGTCGTTCGCGGTGCATCTCGCCGACGTGGCCGTCGACGAAGAAACTGGAGAGACCACGATCCTGCGCTACACCGCAGCTCAAGACGCCGGAACCGCCATTCACCCCTCCTATGTGGAGGGCCAGATACAGGGCGGGTCGGTGCAGGGCATCGGCTGGGCGCTCAACGAGGAGTACATCTACGACTCCGACGGGGTCATGGAGAACGCCAGCTTCCTCGACTACCGGATGCCGGTCGCCTCTGACCTGCCGATGATCGACGCGATCATCGTCGAGGTCCCCAACCCCAGCCACCCCTACGGCGTGCGCGGCGTCGGAGAGACCGGCATCGTGCCTCCGATCCCGACCCTCGCCAACGCCATCGCCGCCGCGACCGGTGTGCGCATGACCTCGCTGCCGATGTCTCCGCCGAGGTTGTTGGCTGCGATCAGCGAGAACGCCGGCAGCTAGGGGCCCGCCGAGAGCAGTGGCCACTGTCCATCTCCAAGCCGACCATCGTCGATTCACCGGCGGCGAGAAGGTCTTGGTGGTCAACGGCGACACCGTCGGCGACCTGATCAAAGAACTGGAACGCCGATACCCGGGCCTCGGCCCGTTGTTGACCGACGGTGCCAGCGTGGCCATCAACGGCGAACTGATCCCCAACGGCATCTTCGAGAAGGTCGACGAGTCCACAGAGGTCTACTTTGTGGCACCCATTTCAGGCGGTTGAGGCGCAACCCCATCGGGAGGGGCCCTTGGTCGGGCCTTTGGCCGGGCCTGTGGACGGTTGTCGCAGCGGGGATATAGAGTCGAATCGACCGCGAGACCAGGGAGACCAATGGCGAGCTTTCACGAGTTTGAAATGACATCACTAGCCGGTGAACAAGTGGAGTTGGCAACGTTTGCTGACGGGGCCTGCCTGGTCGTCAACGTCGCTTCCGCTTGAGGTCTGACTAAACAGTACGCAGGTCTGCGTACGCTCCACAACGGAGGCCATGGTGTCCACGTTCTGGGTTTCCCGTGCAACCAGTTCGCGGGCCAGGAACCGGGCAGCGCCGAAGAGATCCGAGCTTTCGTCGACGACAACTACAACATCAACTTCCCGATGTTCGCCAAGATCGACGTCAACGGTGATGACGCGGCCGAACTCTACAACTGGCTCAAAGCCCAACACCCCGGCGACGGTGACTCGCCGGACATCCAATGGAATTTCGAGAAATTCCTCGTCAACTCCGACGGAGACGTGGTTGCCCGCTTCGCCCCCGGGGTCACCCCCGAAGAAATCACTGAGCAGTTGCCCACCCTGCTGAAATGAAGGTACCCACCATGACCCCGCAAGACCTCGTTGAGATCGAACAGATCAAACAACTCAAGTACAAGTATCTGCGCCTGCTCGACCAGCACCTGTTCGAAGAGATGCGGTCGGTGCTCACCGACGATGTGACCGTCCGCTACAGTGACGGAAAGTACGCCTTCGACGGCGTTGATGCGGTGATCGGCTTCCTGACGGACTCGATGGGGTCAGAAACCTTCCTGTCGAGCCATTCCTGCCACCACCCCGAGATCACCCTCAACGGCGACGGTACAGCCACCGGAATCTGGAAACTCGAAGACCAGGTGATCATCGGAGAGCACAACCTGACACTGCGCGGCGCGGCCTTCTATTACGACGAATACGTCAAGACAGCGGCCGGTTGGCGGATCAGGACCACCGGATACCGCCGGATCTTCGAAGAGATGCATCCCCGCTCAGCCATCGAGGGGCTCAACCTGGTAGCCACCTGGTTCGGCGGCGAAACCTAAGCGCTCCGAAGCTCAGGTGTGGCGGGGGCCCCCTCGGTCTCCGGGCCAGCGGCTACCCCCACGGTGCTAGTCGCTCTTGTTCGCTTTGCTCACGGGCCGCTTGGCCCTGGCGTCGGTGTGGGTTCGTGGGTTCAGGTGTGGCGGGGGCCGCCTCGGTCTCCGGGCCAGCGGCTACCACCGATCACGTCGGCGTGGGGCCAGAAGGCGTCGGGGTCGAGGGGGCCGGCGTTGGTGATGTCGCGTGCCTTGGCCTGATGGGTGACCAACTGGGACGACACCATCTCCCTGATCGGCAGGTAACGCGCCACCGGATCCCATGGTGAGTCGAGCAGTTTCAGATCGCCGTCGATCTCCTCCACATGGATCTGCTCGAAACGAGTGGCCACATCGACCACATGGGGTGGGAAGTCATACTGCTTCTCGGCGCCGCCGATCGCACGGGAATACTTGGTCCACCACTCGTGCTCGACGAACTCGCCCTCGACAGGAGCTCCCACACCGGTCACCTCACCGGAGAACTCGATGAAGGTGTAGCCCTGATGGACAGTACGGGCGCCTACATGGTCGCCGAGACGGAAGAACTCAATGTCACAGAGAAACTTGGGTTGACCGTTGAGCTCCCCGCTGATGAACACCGCAGCCTCCTGATCGATCCCCATGCCGAGGTTGTAAGCCCCCTCGACACCGTTGAACGAAGCCGGAACCTTCACACTGACCCCGAACTCGGGTTCACCGAGAATCGGCACACAATAGATCCCGATCTGCACAACCGAATCGAGCGGAGTGAGCCCGGGCGGCAGCAGCGGAGCGATGTTGGCCTCGTCGGTCGTGTACTTGACGACGAGTTTGGGCCAGCCGGCGACCTCGCCCGGACGGCTCATCGGCCCTGGGTCAGTGAGCGTTGTGTTCTCTGGCGTGGTCATTGGCGGTCCTCCGATGGACTGAGATTAGGAAGCGCGATCAACGCTGACCTACAATGCCCGGGTTCGGGTAGAAAGCTCAAATCGGTAAAGGAGCACACTCATGCCGGATCCCCTCGAAGGCGTTGACCAGAGCAACGCTCCATACATCATCGTCTCCTCAGACACCCACGCCGGGTTGTTCGTCGAGGACTACCGCGAGTACCTCGAGTCATCCGTGCACGCCGAGTTCGACGAATGGTTGCAGACTCGCCACCAGCACAGGGCCATGGTCGAAGAACTCAACGGCGAATACGTTGAACAGTGGGAACGGGACAACGAAGTCGGCCTCAAAGGCGCATACGACCCCGAGATCCGCGACAAGACCCTTGACGCCGACGGCGTGGCGGGCGAGATCATATTCGCCGACGGAGATGCCGTAACCGGAATGGAGGCCCCGCCGTTCGGGGCCGGGTTGCAGGCCGGGATGATCACCGACCCGAGGCTTGCCTGGGCGGGGGCCCGTGCCCACAACCGCTGGCTCGAAGAGTTCTGTGCCACGAACCCTCCCCGTCGAGCCGGGGTAGCGCTCGTGCCGATCACCCACGGAGTCACTGAATCCGTCAAGGAGATCGAGTCGTTGGCCGGGAAACCCGGGGTCAAAGGAATCATGATCCCTACCATGTGGCACGACCATCCGTCCTACGGCCACGAAAGCTACGACCCGGTATGGGCAGCCTGCGCAGAAGCAGGCCTGGTTGTGCACACCCATTCCGGGGAGGCCGACTCCGAGTCCTACAACGACAACATGGCCCAGTACATGCTGGAAGTGGCGTTCTGGACCCACCGGCCACTGTGGCAGCTGCTGCTCTCAGGCAAGTTCGACAAGTTCCCGAACCTGAAATACGCACCGGTCGAATGCGGATCTTGGTGGCTCGGCGACCTGCTGTTCAAGACCGACGCGGTATTTGGCGGGCGCAACTGGAAGGTCAAGAAGATGGCCTCCCGCACCAAGGACCTGATCCAGAAACTGCCCTCGGAATACGTCGGCACCAACGTCTTCATCGGTGCCTCGACGATGAGCAAGGTCGAACTTCGCCGCCGCTACGTGAACGGCATTGATGCGTTGATGTGGGGTACCGACTATCCCCATCCGGAGGGATCTTGGCCCAACACCATCGAACGGCTTGAGACCGACTTTCAGGAGATCCCGGTGGAGGAGACCCGACTGCTGCTGGGCCTCAACGCGGTGCGCTGCTACAACTTGGACCTAGACGGCCTCACCAAGATCGCGCAAGACATCGGCCCAACGCCGTTGGAGCTCAACCAGGATCTCGACCTGCGCACCTCGCCGACCGCCATCCGCGACGCCCGGTTCTGGTTCGAGGACTACAACATCGAGTGGCCCGACTAGATCTGTCTGCGGGGTCCTGGCTGCTCAGCTGGTGATGGAACCACCGTTGACGTTTATCGTCTGGCCGGTCATCCAACTGGCTTCCTCGCTGGCGAGGTAGACGCAGATTGCGCCGATGTCGGCGGGCGTACCGAGGCGCTTTACGGGAATCCCGCGGGCGAGATGCTCGGTGTAGTCTCCGCCCGCGGTGTTGTCCATCAAGCCGAGGGCCACACTGTTTGCGGTTACTCCGAATTGGGCGTTCTCCAGGGCCAGCGACCGCATGAACCCGAGCCCGCCGCCCTTGCCCGCCGAGTAGGGGGCTACGCCGATGCCGACACCAGCCGAGCCCGCACCTGACGAGATGGTGATTATCCGCCCCCAGCCAGCCACGACCATCGGGTTGATCACGGCATGCACGCAGTTGAGCACACCGCGCAGGTTGACCTCTATGGGGCTGTCCCACTCAGCGGGCTCCATCTCTCGGAACGGCTTGGGGCGCATCTGGTCAGCCCCGCCGTTGCCAGCGTTGTTGACGAGAATGTTGATAGGCGGGTGTTTGGCGAGTTCAGCCTGGACGGCATCGAGGTCGGTGACGTCGAATGCCGCCGGTGCTGCCGATCCTCCGGCTGCGGATACTTGATCGGCGACCTCCGCTGCACGGCCGGGGAGAAGGTCGTTGACCAGCACATGCGCACCCTGGGCTGCCAGAGCCCCGGCGATACCTGCCCCGACGTTCTGCCCCGCCCCGGTCACCAACGCCATCTTGTCGGATAGATCAAACATCCACCCGACGCTAACCGACCCAAGCCCGTTCGCCCGACCCCGCTCGGCGTTAACACCGCAACTACGCGTAGCCTGAGGTGCGTGAACGAGAGACCCACCGGCTCGACCAGCAACTCGGGAACCGACTTCATTCGGGAAATGCTCGCCAAAGACGCCGGCGACGGACCCTACCGAGGACGTGTCCAGACCCGCTTCCCTCCCGAACCCAACGGGTACCTGCACATCGGACACGCAAAATCGATCTCACTCAACTTCGGTGTAGCTGAAGAGTTCGACGGCGTGTGTCGTCTGCGCTTCGACGACACCAATCCGGAGACCGAAGACGCCAGCTTTATCGACGCGATCCGCCAGGACGTGGCATGGTTGGGGTTCGAACCAGGTGAATCCGCCTATGCGTCGGACTATTTCGGGCAACTAGCCGAATGGGCACAGCAACTCATTCGCGACGGCCTCGCATATGTCGATGATCAAGATGCCGAGACGATCTCGGCCAACAGGGGCGGCTTCACCACACCAGGCACCAACAGCCCCTACCGGGACCGGTCAGTGGAGGAGAACCTGGACCTCTTCAAGCGGATGCGGGCCGGGGAGTTCTCCGACGGAGAGAAGGTGCTGCGAGCCAAGATCGACATGGCACACGACAACATGACGATGCGGGACCCGGTCATGTACCGAATCCGCAACGCCCATCACTTCCGCACCGGCGACGAATGGAAGATCTACCCGACCTACGACTGGGCGCACGGGCAGAGCGACGCGGTCGAAGGAACGACGCATTCTCTGTGCACGCTCGAATTCGACACTCACCGACCCCTGTACGACTGGTTCATCGAACACCTCGGACTAGGCGACGACCGTCCCCGCCAGACCGAGTTCGCCCGTTTGAACCTCACCCACACAGTCATGTCGAAACGCAAGCTGTTGGAACTGCTCCGCGACGGCCATGTCGACGGCTGGGACGATCCCCGCATGCCCACGCTGCGGGGTCTGCGGCGGCGTGGTTACCCGCCCGAAGCCATCCGGAGGTTCTGTGCGCACATCGGTGTGGCCCGGGTCAACGGCACCCATGAGATAGAACTGCTCGAATCGTTCGTGCGAACGCATCACAACCGGCACGCCCTGCGACGGATGGCCGTTCTCGATCCGGTCGAGTTGGTGATCGACAACTGGCCAGAGGGCCTGATCGACGAACGTCCGGCGGTCAACAACCCTGAAGACGAATCGGCAGGAACCCGCATGGTGCCGTTCAGTGGGAAGTTGTGGATTGAGCGAGGCGACTTCATGGTCGACCCACCCAAGAAGTTCTTCCGGCTGGCACCGGGTCGCGAGGTACGACTACGTGCGGGATACCTCATCACCTGCACCGATGTCGAGACCGCCGCCGACGGTGCGGTGCAGCGGATCCACTGCAGCTACGACCCTGAAACCGCCGGTGGCCAGGCCCCCGACGGACGCAAGGTGAAAGCCACGATCCACTGGGTTTCGGCCCAGCATGCACTCGACGGTGCGGTCATGCTCTACGACCGGCTCTTCACCGACCCGTTCCCCGGTGCCGACGGTGCTGACCCGCTCGCTTCGCTGAACCCCGCCTCGCGTGAAGTGCGCACCGGCTGCAAGCTCGAACCAGCCCTCTCAGACACGCCGCCGGGCCAAGTGGTTCAGTTCGAACGGCTCGGGTATTTCGCCCACGACGAAATGGACCCGCTGACCTTCCACCGCACGGTCGGCCTGCGCGACGAATGGGCCGCCATCCAACGCCGGCAATCCCACCAGCGTTGAAGCCGGTGGCCACAACTAAATCTGCGCGATTAACCACACTATGTGTGGCAGAACGCGCAGATTTCGGCCAAGAGCGTCCGCACCCTCACACCGGACGGTTGGATCCAGGGCTAGAGGGCCGCGAGGTTGCGGAGGTAGGGCCAGGCGGTCTCTGGGGGGATACCGCCACAGAGGGGTTGTAGGGAAAGAGCCCCGTACTGGTCGCGGAGGCGGCGGGCGTCGTCGATCGAGGCGATCCGGTAAGCGCCGTTCTGGGCCCGGAGTTCGGCGACGGTAGTTGCGCTCGACAGCGAAGCGGAGGCGGCATCACCCATCCACTCCCTGTACATGACCGCGTCATGAAGAAGATGGGGGCCGAGCTCCTGCCACGCCGTATCGGTGTCGTCGGAGACGAACAGAGAGGTGGGGGCGCCGACCGGAGGCGACATGCACATGCCAGGGGGATTGCCGGCCTCGACAGCCGCCGCGTCGTAGGCCTCGGCCAGTGCCGGATCACCATGTTGGGGCAGCAACATCATGGCGCGGCGCGCGGCCCGGCGGGCTGCGGCCACAGTGCCACCACCGTAAGCGATCATCGGACCGCCAGGAGTCAGGGGCCCAGGCGTGACATGCACGCGGCGTCCCCGCCAGTCGAAACGATCACCAGCGAGCGCACCCTTCAACACATCGAGGTGCTCGTCCATCAGGGCGCCGCGTCGTGCCGGATCGACGCCGAACATTGCGTATTCCTCGGCCCGGTAACCGAGACCGACCGTGTAGCTGACCCGGCCGGCGCTGAGATGGTCGAGCACGATCATGTCCTCGGCCAGCTTGACCGGGTCGTACATCAACGCCAGCAGGGCCCCCACGTTGATCGGCAGTGAGGTGGTGCGGGCCGCGGCTGCTGCAGCCATCACGATCGGCGACGGCAGGTAACCGTCGCTTGCGCCGTGATGCTCGGAGAACATCGCCATCATCGCCCCGTTGGCCTCCCCCCATTCGCACATCTCAACCGAAGCACCGTAGAGTTCGGCCATCGTGGCGTCGGATTGCGGCCCGAGGCGGAAGTCGAATCGAAGAATGAACATGGCGCTCAGCTTTCCCCGTAGTGGCCGCCGAGTCGAAATCAGCCCAGGATTTCCCGCAACACCCTTAGATCTGCGATGGCCGCGGCGAACAGCTTCTCGGGTTCGTTGTCGGTCTCGCTGAGAGTCCCGTCGACGAATTCGAGGCTCCAAGTCCCGTCGAAACCGAGGTCCCTGAGCAGGCCGACGGTATTGGTTAAGTCGTCGCGGATCTCAGCCAACGGCGGTGCCTTCAGGTTGAGATGGTTGATGTGCACATGACAGACCCGCTCGCCGTAGGCATCGAAGCGGGCGCGGAGCAGATCGTGGCTGTCGTGGGTGTGAACCAATGCGCCCACAACCTCGGGGGGTCCGCCGGCGGCCAACACTCTGGCCGCGGTCAAAGGATCGTCCATGGCGGAACCGTCGTGGCACTCACACACGGTCTGCACGCCCGGCATCTCGCCGACCCAGCGTGCGAGCCGCTCGCCGTAGGCATCGAGCGATGCTTCGTCGCGTTCAGCGCCGCTGTTCCACTTGACCTTGCGGGCGCCGCTGCGAACAGTCATCTCCGCGGCCTGCTGCCGGATCGTGTCGTCCTCCTCGTCGAAGCTGGTGTAGGTGTTGTATACGGCGACCCCGAGGTCGTGCCCGAAGATCATCGCCAGCTCGGCCGGGTCAGCTTCAGTGGCGTGGGCCTCCCACAGCTCCATGCCGTCGAAGCCGGCGTCACGGATCCGGTCGAGCCAGGCGCTGGCTGTGATCGTGGCCCGACGGTCCGGCGTGATCCCGAACCAACGGTTGGGCTCCAGCGCGATGGTTGCGAGATAGATCTGAGCAGTTGACATGTGCTTGGCGCGCCCGGAGAGAGTCGAACTCCCGACCTTCTGATCCGTAGTCAGACGCTCTATCCAGCTGAGCTACGGGCGCAACAGCGGTTCAGTGTACGCCGACATCGCGAAGGCCACCCCCTTTTTCCAGTGAGGCTCTTTTGTCAGGTAGGCCTTTGTCAGGTCGGCGCACCAGTCATTGCAACCGGCTCGAGAACCACGACCGGAATCTCTCGATCGGTCTTCGACTCATAGGCGGCGTAGTGCTTGAACTCCGAGATAGACGCATCCCAGATCGCTTGTCGCTCGTCCCCTGAGGTGATCCGAGCCTTCATCTTCTTGGTGCCGTCTGCAGTGCGGACGGTGGCCGAAGGGTTGTCCCGCAGATTCAGGAACCATGCCGGGTGCTTGTCGTTCCCACCGGCTGAGGCGATCAGTGCTATCCGGTCGCCGTCCTGCCAGGGCGCAGTCAGCAGGACCGTACGGGGCAGTCCGCTCCTGCGTCCGATGGTGGTGAGCTCCAGAACCGGCATCTTGGCTCCGGTCCAGCCGATCTTCCCGCGGCTGACGGCTATTGCTGCGCCGTGAAAGCGATTCAGAACTTTGAAGGCAAAATCTGAAGGCATGACGAGGGGCCTTTCTTGCTGGGACGTCCGACAGTGGTCTCGGACTTCGCGTCGAACGAAGTATCCGCTGACGGTTCAGCAATGTCAATAGCCGGACCAGCTCCATCTCCAACGGAACCGGCCAGATCAGACGGGCCGGCCCAATAACTTGAAGGGGGTCCTCCCGACGGGTACCGTTCGATTTCAGCGAGTTCTCGGCTGCTCGTTCCGGAGACGTGAGAGAGGAGTAGCCCGGTTGCTGCAGACACCCTGGAGACTGTCCGCCAGGCCCCGAGGCGTCAGTTGCCTGATCGAGACGGTCATTCTGTCGTGAAATCGACTGAGGGGGTCACCTACGAACCCGATGATCAGAGTCCCATAGGGCTGACGGTCGGCGTGGCGCTGCAGGGCGTGCTGCTGGGTCTGGCGCCGACCGTGCTGTCGATGTCGTTGTTCGCGGGGGCTTCGGGTATGAACGAGCATCAGATCGTCTGGTCGGTACTGGTCGCGGTCCTGGTGAGCGGAACCGTGACCATCCTGCAGGCGACCCGCTTCGGTGTGCTCGGCAGCGGCCACGCCATGATCACCGGCACCGCCACCAGCTATGTGGCCGTAGCACTGATCGCGGTGCATGAAGCCGGGTTGGAGACCCTGGCGACGTTGATCGTCGTGTCGGCGTGTTTTCAGTTCTCGCTGGCGAGGTTGCTCCCACGTCTTCGCCGGATCATTACACCGGTCGTTTCGGGGGTGGTGCTCATGTTGATCGCCGTGGGGGTCATGCAGGTCGCCGTGGAGAGGCTGGAGCAACCCGTCGCGGAGGGGACTCTGGCGGCGGCTGAGCCGATCGTGGCAGCAGTGACACTGGCTGTGGCCGCGATGTTGGGCCTTGGCGCCAGAGGTGTTCTGCGGCTGTGGTCGCCGATGGTCGGAATCCTCGCAGGGTGCGCCGCGGCAGGGTTGTTCGGGCTGTACGACACCCAACGTGTCGAGGATGCACCCTGGCTGGCGGTGCCCGATCCCTCGATACCGGGCATCGACTTCACTCCAGGAGCCCAGTTCTGGGCACTTCTACCGATGTTCCTGATCGTTTCGATGGCTGCAACGCTCAAGTACATCGGTGACAGCGTGGCTGTCCAGCGGGTCTCGTCGCGCGAGACGAGGGCAACCGACTATCGACTGGTGCAGGGGACCGTTGCCACCAACGGTGCGGGCTCGCTCGTCGCGGGGTTCCTGGGGACGCTGCCCGTCGGGGCCTACGGCTCCACGATCGTGTCGCTCGTGAACTTCACCGGTGTCGCCTCCCGCATGGTGGGATACACGATCGGGACCATGCTCGTGGTCCTGGCGCTGCTGCCGAAGGCGATAGCGCTGCTGCTCACAATCCCCGACCCTGTCACCAGTGCCTACATGCTGATCTTCATGGGCATGATCTTCGTGGAGGGTGCCCGCTCGGTCTTCGGGGACACACTCCAACCCCGCAAAGCGTTGATCGTCGGCACCTCGCTGGCTGTCGGTGTGGGCCTGCAGGGAGACAACATTGTTGCCGACCTCATCGGAGCCCCGTGGGGGACCCTACTGGGCAACGGTCTGACGATGGGCACGATCACGGCGATCCTGCTGACTGCGTTCGTGGAGGTGACCAGCCCTCGTCGTCGTCGGTTCGAGTGCGACCTGGCGGTCGACGCATTCCCGAAAATCGACGAGTTCCTTGTCGGGCTCGCTGCGGGTGTCGGTTGGAACGAGGTTTCGGTGGACCGTCTGCGCCTGGTCGGGGAGGAGGCGGTGTCGAGCCTTATGGAGGTGAACGAGGACGACACACAGCCGCGCCTCATCGTCATGGCGCGACCGGGCGCTCAGGTGGTCGAATTGGAGTTCCTCGTCGTGCTCGAGGAGGGCAACCTTGAGGACCGGCTCGCCTATCTCAGCGAGCACACTGATGCGCCTGAGCAGAGTGAAGTCTCGCTTCGACTGCTGCAGCACTTCGCGTCATCAGTGAGCCATCGAAAATACAGCGGTATCGACATTGTGACGGTCGAAGTGGAGCGCACCGGCTGACGCAAGCGGCTCCTCCAGGCTATTCGAGTGCAGGGTCTTCGCAGAAACTGGGGGCGCGCTGCGGATCGAAGATGCGGGGGCGTTGAATGAATCCTGTGCCCGGGCGATCGGTGTACAGGAAGGCCTCGATGGCGTCGGCAGTGGCTCTGGCGGCCACTTCGATGTATTCCTCGGTGGCGAACAGCTCGGCTTCTGAGGGGTTGGACAGGTAGCCGTACTCGATCAGGGCAGTGGGCACCTCCGGACGGACGATCATTCCGTAAGCGTCGGTGCCCTTCGACGACAGGACCCGCAGCACGCCTGCGCTGGACGCCCGAGTCCATGAGACGTTGTCGAAAGTCGCAAGCGCAGCGGTGACCTCTTCGTACAGAAGCCCGCCAAGACGAGCGGAGTCGGCACGCGGCGCGGTGAGCGAAGCAGATTGGATGAACACTTCGCTTCCAGGAAACGTGCTGGGCACCCAGTTTGGAGCGTTGTGGTGGATCGAAACCAGCGCCTTGACCCCCAGATCGTCCGCGAGGAGGGAACGGACCGACAGCAGCGTCGGGTAACCGCCGGTGCGGGTGCTGACCGCGGAGATGCCGCGGCTGGTCAACTCTTCGATGACGGCTTGTCCGAGGGTGAGGTTGAGGTCGCGTTCAATCAGGCCGTTGGGTCCGATCGCGCCGGTGTCCACCGGCCCGCCGTGGCCCGGATCGATGACCACCTCGGCGCCGTTGATCCAAACGCCCTTGGACACCTCCGCGGTGTTCCCGCAAGGTGTCCGCACCAGGTAGCCCGAGTCAGTACGTTCGAGCACAGCGACCGGGATCCCCGTCGGCGTCACCAAACCGTCCGGAACTCCGCGCTCGGGACTCTCCTGAGGTATGGAGTCTTCGAGGACGGTTGTCGTTGTGGTGGTGTTGTCGACGGTGGTTTGGGGTGCTTCCGTTGTGGTGGGGTCGTCCACCGTAGTTTTGGTCACCGTAGTTGTGGTGGTGTTGTCGACGGTGGTTTGGGGTGCTTCCGTTGTGGTGGAATCGGGGCTAAGTTCGTCGCCACCTCCGTCAGAGGTGCATGCAACAGCAGCGACGATCAGTACGACTACGAGAAGCAGGACTCGCCAACTGTGTTTCACCGCAGCGGAGCCTAACCCCGACGACGCCCAAGCCGGGTGTGGAGGAGTTCCCCCGGCTGCACAGCGAGTGTCGTATCGGGGCTGCTTAGACGACTTGGCCTTGCCAGAGTTCTCGGACGAAGTCCTCTGCTCCGATCACGTCGATGCTGTCGCTGGTGCGACGCGGCTTCGGTTCGAGGCAAACTACTACTCGGCGACTGACACCGGGATGCTCCTCGGCGAGGGTGCGGAGACCCTTGAGATGGCTGTTGTTGATTCTGGCGGTCGCCTTCACCTCGATCGCAAGCCGCATGTCGCCCACAATGAAGTCGACCTCGATGCCGCTCGGGAGTCGCCAATAGGTCAGCTGCTCGTCACGTTCTCGGTATGCGAGGAAAGCCGACAGCTCGTGGAACAGCCAGTTCTCGAACGCCTTGCCGTAGGAGTCGGAGCCCCGGTGCAGTTCACCGCGCCGCGCCAGGCGGTTCACGACCCCCACATCCTCGAAATAGAGTTTCGGCGCGCCGGCCAGGCGGCGCTTGGCCCGCCGCCGCCAGCGGGGCAGCCAGCGAGCCAGCAGCGTGTCCTCCAGGATGCCGAAGTACGATTTGACGGTGGGTGCCGACACGCCGCACTCGCGGGCGACGTTCGAATAGTTGACGGGGCTGGTGTCGCTCAGTGCGGCTGCGTCGAGGAAGTCTGAGAAGGCGGGCAGGTTCCGCACCAGTCCCTCGGCGGCAACCTCCTCACGCAGATAGTCGGAGATGTAAGCCTCAAGCCTGCGGCTGTACCTGTTCGACTCGTAGATCGACGGTAGGTAGCCGTGGTTGAGAATCCTGTCGAGGTCGAAGGACTCCCCGAGTTCACCCGCGGTCAGACCTCGCAGTTCGTAGCGCAGGGCGCGCCCACCGAGCAGGTTCGCCGCGCCGCGTCGCACCTTGCGAGCGCTCGACCCGCACAAAGCGAACCGCAGCCAGCGGTTCTCGATCAGCCAGTGGATCTCGTCGAGCAGGGCGGGAACCTTCTGGATCTCGTCGATGACCACCTGGCGAGATGGATCTGGACCCGCTGCCTCCAACTCCTCGCGCAGTTGCTCGGGCCGGCTGATGTAGCGACGGAACTCGTCCGCCTTGAGCAGATCAACCCATACAGCGTCGGGATACCGGTGTCGCAGCAGGGTGCTCTTGCCCGCCTGCCGCGGTCCCCAGAGAAAGAAAGTCTCAGCCCCAGACTCAGGCAGCGGTAGCAATCGTTGAAACATCGACTTTAGATTATCATGATAATCGAAAGGTCCACTTCACATTGTGCTCGTAGACGGCAGATACGTTGCCGCGCACTGAGCAATCCCTGTCCAAGACAGATGGTTGGCAAGCTGAGGTCCTCATCAGAATCCGACTAGGCGTTGGGCGTAGTACTGTCGGCGACGCAGGATCTCTGAACGCTCCTCAGCGGTGACCCTCCGGGTCGACTTTGGGACGTGCTTGTCGATGTCGTCGAAGGGTACCAGGCGCATCTCGGGCTCCGGCCAGGCATCGGTGAGCAGCCACCGGCCATTGAGCGTTCCCCATGTGTATCCGGCGGTGTCGAGCCAGTTGTAGACCCCTGGGTCCCGGTGGGAGATCACGCAGCGGAAGACTCCGTCGTCGTCCACCTCGGCCTGGTGCCCGTTGAGCGATGTCTGGCGCCGCCACCAATCAAGCGACTCCCAGAACCAGCTGGCGACCTGGAACCCCCAGTAGTGACAGTCGGGCGGGGCGACCTCGAGGATCACTGCCTCGTCGGGTTGGCACTGGAAGTTGCCCATTCCGTATGACAAGCCCCGGTGCCCTCCCCACTCGCTCAGGCCGGGATCGAGGAACGGAGAGGAGTTCGGCTCGGTGTCGAGGCACCAGTGCGCCATGTCGTCCATGAACCTCGCCCCGTGCTCGAGCCAGCGCATCAGCAGTTCGTACTTCTCGATCGTCCGTTCGGGCGGCTCGGGAGGGGGAGGATACGTCGCCCCCACCCGCTCGATCGTCAGGTCCGCGGGAACTTCGGTCTCCCAGTCGTAGAAGAACTGCCGGATGCACAGCGACTGTGTGCCGGGTCGGCTCTGGAGCCAGTTGCCCTCGTGGGGCTGGGGGCTGACGATGATCTCGACTGAACCGTCGGCGGCAACCTCGAGCTGCTCGAAGTTGATGTTGGCGATCACCCGGTGGTTGGGCTGCTCGCAGAAGTGCGGGGCGTGGACCTGTACGTCGAATTGGTGGGCCGTTCCGCGCCGCCCGTAGATCCGGTAGGTGTCGGTGTCGTTGACCGCGGCGAACTCGTAGTTCCCGTCGGGGTTGTCGATCCCCCAGGACCAGGCCTGGTCGGCCCAACGCTCGAACCAGGGGTACTCGGGATCGTTGTTCTCCACCGCGAGGATCGCTCCGGCGGTCAGGTAGCGGGTCAGGTATTTGATGCCGTGGGCCCGCATGAGGGAACCCGCAGCAGGCCCCCGGTCGCCGTAGACGATGTCTGCCATCCTCGCCCAGGTGTCAAGCACGCGCCCGAAGAGTCGACTGTCCAGGAGCTCGTTGATCGCCGGTGACTGGTTCATGGGCCCTTGTTCTCCTAGATCCGTAATCAGCGGACACGCTAAACCAGTTGGCTGTGTTAGGACGAGGGGGATCAGGGTTTTTCTCAGGCTCGGTCAGCGGTGCAGTTCCAGGCGGCCGGCGGCTAGGGCGGCGCTGCATTCCTCGATGAGACCTCGATGCCGGAGTCCAGTCCGAAGCCAATCAGGCTCACCGACCCCGCCCCACTCAGGACACTAGATCCGCGTATCAGCGGACACGCTAACCATCGTCTGCAGGGCGCATCTGCGCGTCGGCGGTGCGCTCGAGCTGAGAGCACTCGCCCCGGATGGGACTATCGCAGCGAGAACGGCGGGTAGCGGTCGGTGATGAGAAACCACATGTAGGCCCCGACGCGCAGGCCCCAGCGGTGCACGCCGAGCACGAAATTGAACAGTCCTCGGGGGTAGCGGCCGGTGAAGATGATCGCGAACCATGCGATCACGACACAGATGAACGCGGCAACCCCCAGCACTGCCAGCACGATGTAGTGGGGGATGGCGAGTAGCCACTTGACCAGCGGCAGCCAGCGGTTCAGGTCCTGGTCCGCGTCGGGATAGTCCAGTTCCAGATGTACGGCCTGATGCTCATCGGTGGAGGGGTACTCGTCGCGCATCAGCGACATGTAGGCGACGATGCGCGACGTGAAACGCGTCAGTTCGAGGTTGAAGTCGAACCACCAGCGCGGATACTTCTGGCGGAACAGGATCATCAGCAATGTCGGACCGAACAGCGTGATGGCCGCTAAGAGTCCGGCCAAGTCCTCCCCGTCAGCATTGCCGACAAAGGAGCCTGTGAGCAGGCCCGCCACGATCGCGATGGGTATGACCAGGATGATCCGGAAGAACGTCGATGCCCGACCGAGCCCCTCCTCGGGATACTCGATGTCGAGCCTCGCCGGATAGCCGCCTGGCTCGGTGCCTTGGTGAACGTCTGACATGGAACCCTCCCTAGGTGGGGATCAAGATCGCATCAAGCCATTGATCGTAGTCGGTTCCCGTCGCGACTTCCGGGATCTTAGCCAAAGGCTGATTGTCCTGGCATTGTAGGGGATCCGCCGAGACTTCAAACGCGGTGTCACAGTGCGGAGACGGTGGGATTCGAACCCACGAACGCCTTGCGACGTTACTTCCTTAGCAGGGAAGCGCCTTCAACCTGGCTCGGCCACGTCTCCAGAGTTGTGAGGCTAGCGCACGGGAGCACAAGCCCACTGCCTGATAATGTTCCTATAGGCGGAACGTCATTCCGCGAAAACGCGAGCCGAGAGGGGGCACTCGTGCCTGATGTTGTGGGGTACAGGGCCAAGATCGGGGTCATCGTGCCGTCGACCAACACCGTCGTCGAACACGACTTCGCCCGGGTCCGTCCACCCGGGGTCACCTTCCATAGCGGACGGTTCCTGGTAGAAGCCCCAGACCTGAGCAGCGAGGAGGCATTCCTGCACTTCCTGGACCTCATCCGTGAGACCATCCCCACCGCGGTCCGTGACATCATGACCTGCAAACCCGACCACATCCTCATGGGAATGTCGGCCGAGACATTCTGGGGAGGCAAGGAGGGCAACGCCGCATTCTCCGCCCGAGTCGCCTCGATCGCCGGCGACATCGGCATCACCTCGGGCGCGGAGGCCTGCAACGCCGCTCTCGGCAAACTCGGAGTGTCACGCATCGCCTGCCTCACGCCGTACATACCAGCCGCCGACGAGCAGGTGTACGGCTACTTCAGCGAATGCGGCCTCAACGTCAAACGAGTACACGGCCTGCGCTGCGAATCGGCAACCTCAATAGCCGATGTGACCCCCGAAACCCACACAGCAACATCGCGGCACTAACGACACCGCTATAGATAACGCGTTCTCGACAGGCCGTTATGGGACTGTCAGCGACGACGACACCCTCTGACGCGCTACAGATATTGGCGGCTTCGGTGGGTCCGTTGGTGACTCGGGCTGTGTACCAGTTCGAGATTTGGGTGCGCCAGCGATAGAGGGTCCGGCCCAGCCGGTTGATCTCTTCGGGCAGCCAACGGTCTTGGAACTCGGAGGCGAGTTGTTCGACTGTCGCGGTGCCGACTGCGGCGTCGGTAATAACAACCGGACCAAAAAGGGGGTCCGGTCAAGGGCCGCGGGTCGAACTGATAGCTGAATTCATCGACCTTGTTTGCAACGCCCGTCGAAGAGGTGCATGAGTCACGCTCACCTTGTGGGGGTCAGCGATCAAGTGAGGACGAGCGGCAGCTGGTCCGCCCCATTTGCCCGGACTAGCAGGTTTGGAGCGAGGCGAACGAGGTTGTGCGCGGGCAGAGAGGCCAATTCCTTCGGCTCGATCTTGTGCAACCCGCCGCCGTAGACACGCCCACCGCGCCTCAGGTCCTCGGCGGTAAGCGATAACAGAGCGGCGTGGATCGCTTCCATGTGTGCTGGGTCTTGGTCGAGGTACTGGGCGAGGCCTTCGTTGGGGTAGAGCATCAAGTACATGTTGGTTGCGACGGCTCGTGACCGGTTGAGGATGAACCGAAACGGTCTGTCCTTGTCGACCCCTCGTCCCATGTAGGTACACAGGAAAGGCGCTGGGGCGCGCTTCTCTTGCCGGTACCAAGGTTTACGCTTCTTGACTAGGTAGCCGTCCTTGATCCCTAGTTCGCCGGCCGTTGCAAAGTACTCCGCGAGAGCGGGGTCAACGGATGCGAGTTCGGCCTCGGGAACATGACAATCCAAGAGCGTCAACCGTCGATCAAGAATCGGCCAACCCTCGTCATCGGCGTCGATGGTTACCCCTCTGATGTAGCGGGAGCTTGGCAGCATTGGCGTCAGGTGCCTCTTCGCAAATCCGCGTTCAGTTGCGTCGCTGCGGTCCAGAATGAAGAACCCGTTAGCGCCGGTGGCAATCCCGCGGCGGATGGTGAAGAAGTCTCCAAGCGTTGGGCCTGTGTCGGTGAGGCTTCCTCGATCTGGCATGGACGACCACTTTGACCTTGGGTCAAGGTCAATCATGGGAATTATGTGTTCCTCTCGGGGCTGCGTTACGCTTCCTCCGAAGGTGAAGGATGCCTTGTCGCCCCGAGTGGGTGGGGTATTCCTGAACACGACGACGGCCGACGAAACGAGGGCGTCCGCGAACTGCACATCTGCTGCATCGAACGTATGGATCCGCAGGAGTGTTACGTTGCGCGACAGGTAGGTACGGAGTACGCTCCCGTAGTTCACGTCCATGAATTCGGTTGGGATCAACCACGCGCTTATGGCACCGGGCCGCAGGACTCGATGGCTGGCGAGGATGAAGTGAACGTACAATCCGCTCAACCCTGACGGCTTCAGCCGGAGTTCGCTCGTGGCTCTAGCAACGAGCCGCTTCTTCTGTTTGGCACAAAGGTAGTGGTGCCTGACATAGGGCGGATTAGCAACAAGCAGGTCGAACCTCTCGCCGGTGTCGTCGGACCACTGCGTGAAGTCAGCGGCCTCGACTTCTAGCCCGGTCTCGCCCCACAGGTGCTTTGCCGCCGCAGCGAATCGTTCGTCAAGTTCAACGCCTCGCGCAAAGTTGATGCGCTCTCTTCCAGCTAGCCGCAGCAGCGCCGAGTAGAATGATCCGCTGCCACAGGACGGTTCAAGGAAGTCAATCGACTCGGGAAGTCCCGCGTCGAGGAGGGAGGCAATGATGTCCTCAGCAAGTGCCGGAGGGGTCGCGAACTGTCCTGTCTCGTTTCGCTCGCGCGGGGAACGCTCTTCATCGAGCGACGCTTGGACACGGAGCCGTTCGTTCTCGATTGCCGTTGTGCTAGACACCGGCGTTCTCTAGGTCGTCAGCACGGTGTTCCCAGACCCAGTCAAGGCCTTCAGCGGCCTCATAGCCGAGGTACCCAGAGTCGAAGTAGCCGCAGAGAAACAGAAGCAGGCCGATGTCCTCTCCGTAGGTCGCCCTTAGTTGGCGCACTTTGGTTGCTTCCTCTTTGCGCCGCTTGTTCGTGTTTGTGAAGTCTCCCGCGGACTTCGCTTCCACCAAAAGGGGGAGCTGACTGGGACCTGGGTCATGGGGCTGGATCACGGTATCGATCGGCATATTGATCTCATTATGTCCGTCCCCTGTGACAACGACGTTCATGCGGAACGAGAAGGTTCCCGGTTCCATGGAGGTGAGTGGCTGATCGGCGGGGTGGGCCTGTTCCCGGTATCCTCGCTCGCGCAGCCATTCACTGATGACTGCAAGTTGGCGCTGCTCTTGGGCGTTCCGGATGATCGGGTTTGCAACCGCTCCGCATAGCCGGTCTGCGACAACGGTGGTCGCCATGGCCAGTTCGCGATTCTCCGCGTCGCCCCCGATAGCCAGCCATGGGTAGAGGTCAGGGTCAAGAAGATCGTTGATCACCCGGCAAATTGATGCGAGGTGCCGCATCAGGTCGGGATGACGCAATCGAGGTGGGACGCCCTTCTCCTCCAAGGTTTTGACCAGGGAGGGCGGCGTGTGAGCAAGCCCGCTTAGGCGGTCCCTCGCTAGTGGCGGTGTAGTACTCATACGGAGCGTTTGGAGTATGGCTGGTGAGTCGGCGAGCGTCTTCGGCGTGACCGCGATGAGGTTGCGAGTCGCGCGGAAGGCGTCGAGGACCTTGCCAGCGGTCGCCTCTCGCGTCTCGCGATACGCCAATGGCGCGGCGGCCAAGAACCAGTTGTTGTACAGGTCCACCGATTTAGCGATGTCGGCCTTCCATCGGTCCGGTTTGTCAGCGTTGATCACCTGAGGTACTCCGAGGTAGGGGATGCTCTACTCTCGCATGCCTGCGAGGGACATTTGGGACGTTCACTCGAGAGAGGGGCACCCCGCAAATCAGATACATATAATTGGGAGCATCGCACGGTCGGATTGACCGGTGTTTCCGGCTCGTTTGAACTAAGTTTCGACTAGGAGGGACGGAGGGCGGGCTATTGGTACGAGACGAACAGGGGCGTCGGGGTGAGTGCCAGGACCTGGGCAGGCGTGGCGGTCGGAGAGTCCTCGTCGTAGAAGTTCTTCCAGCCCCAATAGAACTTGTCGGCATCAGGCTGGCGGGTCAGGGCATTCCAGGTGCTGTACTTGGTCGGGAGGGCCCCCTGACCGTCCATGTGGACTAAAACCGCCAACTCTGCAGGAGTCTCGACCAGGTGACGGTTGGTGATCATCGAATGCCGGAACTGGTGCAGGACCAGCAGCTTCTGTGGAAGGGACTCTTCACGGACGATCCCTGCAAGCCACCGGACGACCTGGTTGATCTCAGCCGCGTCCACAGTGCCGATCTGCCGCAGATGACGTTGACCGGGTTTGAGCCTCCACTCGGGGTCGAGCGCAAGACCCACGTGAGGGAGGCGCAGGAACTCCTCGTAGATCTTCGTCTGCGACAGAAAGTCGGACAGCCCCGGCTGAAGATCCAGGACCACGTAGATGCCGTTGGCCGCAGCGACCTCGATCCAGGGCCTGATCACATCCAAAGCGGTTTCATTGGAGAAGTTGCCGTCGTAGCCGGCACTGCCCGCAGCGACGGTGGCGATGATCTCGAACGTGGGCAGCACAGCGATCCCGTCCGCGTCGTAGCCCTCGGCGATGGAAAGGACGCGTTCGACGGCCTCGTGCGGACCCTGCTCCCCGAGAACTCCAAGACCTGAAGTCTGAGGATGGCCGTAGATGGCCACCATGCGGCGGCGCGGCTCTGAATCGAACAGCAGCCCACCACCGTAGGGCGTCCCGTCGCCACCGCGGATCACCTCGAGATACCAGGCAGCGTCCTGCCCGAAGTTCGAGAGAAGCACCACCTCAGAAGCAGCAGCGATCATCTCCCGCGCCTCAGCGGAGACCCCTCGGAGGTTGTGGGGCACAGTGATCACCGGCGCCCCGATCTGGTGGGCGATCGCCGCCATCGGGACGGCCAACGTGAAGTTGTCGACCAACCACACGTGCTCGGCGGACAGCCCGTCGCGCGCCAGCCTCGCCTGGGGATCGACGGTCACAGACTCGGTTGCAAAGTCCCGGAACGTGAAGCGGAGAATCCGTCTGGGAATTCCCGCCGTAAGGACCCGTTCGGGGGCCAGACGCTCGAGTTCGGCTAGGAGCGGTTCGTCGATCCATCGCCCGATCAGCAGCAACGGTCCCTGAATCTCACGAGCCTGGAGCGTGACGATCGAGGCGGGATCGTCGGCGTAGGCAAGACCGACCTCTTGGGCGCACTCGTAAAGGACCTCGGATATCTCAATGCTTGCCGATGCAGGATCGGGGTCGGCTTGCACTGTTCTCCCAAGATCGGACAGGACTGCGTCGTCGGGCACATGAGGCGAGCAATCGTCGCCTGGCTTGTGTGTCCCGGACGATCCGGTCCCATCGGTGTTGTCGGGATCGGGGGATGTGTCTTCCGTCGGATCATCTTCGACTGACGAGTCCCCGGTATCGGAGAGTTCGACCGTGCGGCCCGAGGTGGCTATTTCGGCGTTTCGGGTGACGTTGTCTACGGAATCGCAGGAAGCCAGCACCGACGACGCCAGCACCAACGACGCCAGCACCGACAGGGCTACGATGAGCAGATAGCGGTACCCAGGACTCGCAGAAATGCGGCCCGAACCTGGGTCTAGATCATCCAGCGAACCCAATTTGACCTCCCGACATCGTACGAGTCGCAGACTAACCGACAACAGCCCGTTGTTGCGCTACCAACTCACTTTGAGAATGGAACCCGACACCACGCCGCCATCGGCGGCCCACCCGCATCACGCGCCAACAACCTCACGCGAACCGACACCTAGTGGTGTGTCGCTTTGATAGTGGTTTGTGTGAGGTCGCCGCGCTGACGAGTGGGGTTTGTCGATGATGGTGCAGGTTCAAAGCGGGTTGCGCCAGCGGAGGCCCGGAAATCGTGCGAAGTCGCTGTCGCTGGAGTGGACTTCGGCCTGGTGTTCGATGGCCAGCGCGGCGATGTGGGCATCCGTGACAAGGTTGCCTCCCACGCCGGTGGCGGTCAGCATCTTGCGTAGGACAGCGATGTGTTGGGTCCCCGGATTCAACGGTGAAACGGCGTGCGAGTGGAACCATTGGGCCATGAGGTCAACAGCGTGTTCCGGTGCCGCTGGGGTGATCATGACGCTGGGATGGGTTAGTAGCCGCACGAACCCTGCCGCCACCATCCACGGCACACCGACGCGCTCGGTTCCGTTCACCAGGCCCTCCCACCATCGCCGCGCTGGTTCATGCAGCGGCGCGCCACTGCTGTGGGCGTAGACGAGCAGATTCAGGTCTGGGACGATCACTGCGGACGCGAACCAGCGAACTCAGTCGCCGCGAGCGAGTCGTTGAGCTGGTTCAAACGCAACGGATCAACACCGGGTTTGAACCCGCTGTCGTGAGGCCTGACCTCATAATCGGATTCCACCTCTGCGAGCACCGGAGACAGGCCCCGCCGCAGAGCATCGTTGACGACATGCTTGAACGGAACCCCAGACCGATGGGCCTGTTCTTTTAGCGTCGCGGCCAGATCATCGTCAAGAGTCAACGTTGTTCGCATCAACACATCATAACATCTCTGTCAAATGATGTGATGATGCGCCTGTCGGAACCACCCTGTGGGGCAGAGGTGAAACCCTGTGACGAGCGAATTGAGCGGAGGGAGGGGGATTCGAACCCCCGGGGCCGTTGAGCCCGCTGGTTTTCAAGACCAGTGCAATCGTCCGCTCTGCCATCCCTCCAGTTAGCCAGGATACTGGAATGCCTCTGGAAGAGGGCTCGCAAGTAATTCTGGCAGGGCATCGAGGTACTGGGCGCGGGGCCACTCCACAACACCGAGAGTTGCGAGATGGGGCGTCATCCACTGCACGTCGATGAGCCGTCGGTGAGCGCCACGCAGGAGGTCCGCCAGCGCAACCAGCGCGACCTTGGAAGCATCGGTGACCCGGTGGAACATCGACTCGCCCGCGAACAGACCACCGACCGCGACCCCGTACAGGCCACCGACCAGTTCCCCGTCCAGCCAGGTCTCGACGCTGTGGACCCAGCCCAGAGAACCGAGCCGGACATAGGCGTCGCGGATCTGCGAATCGATCCAGTCATGGGGCCGACCCGCGTCAGCACAAGCGTCAATAACCGCAGGCAGAGCTGTGTCTACACGAACCTCGAAACGGCGAACCGAACGGCGCAGGGAACGGCTCACATGCAACGAGTTGGTTTCGAGAACCCCTCGCGGATCAGGCGACCACCAGCCGATCAGCCCGTCAGCCTGAATCGGCATCGGGAACATCGCAGACCGGTAGGCAGCCAGGATCGTTCCCGGTTCCAGGTCGGCCCCGACCCCGACCAGCCCGGACGGTTCTGCACACTCCACAAGCGGAAAGCTCCACGAACATGGCGCGGGTTCGACGGGCATGGGACAAGGCTAGGGCGCGCTAGGTTGCCCAGATGGCGAACCGTCCCCCGCTAGTTGCCTTGATGAACCCGCTGCCGATGGAGTTGGCACCGGCGCTGCGCAAACGGCGAAGCGATCTGGCCGCAGTAGCGCGCGGCAGAGTCCTCGATCTGGGTGGCTGGTCCGACCATCTCGACAGCTACCAGATCGCCGGCGAGGTCGATTCGGTCACCATGCTCGACCGCCTCGGCGACATCAGGGCCGGTACCGCCGAATACGACCCCCGAGGAGTCGTCAGGGTCGATGTTGAACCCGAGGAACTCAGCGAACTCGGCCACGGACCCTTCGACACGATTATCAGCCTGATCCGAACCCCTCTGGTGGCCGACCTGAACCGGTTCCTGCGAACCCTGACTGGCCTGCTCGCCGACGAAGGGAGGCTGTTGTTCCTCGAACCGGTGGCTCGGACCGGTCGAACCGGTCGCCTGCTTGCGCTCGGCGGACGACTCGGCCGCTCAGTCGGGGGGCTGCACCTCGACTGGGACCTTCCTGCCGAGATCCGAGCCCTGGGACTGACGATCACCGACCTGCAGCGCTTCGAGGTGCCGACCGTGTCGGCGCCGTTCCGTCCGTTTGTTGAAGCGAGGGTCCGCCGGGCGCTAAGCCCACCCGTCAGCTCGCCAGAATCGTCACCGAGTTGACGGTGACGGCCCGCGACGGCCGACCGCCGAGCCCGCTGTCGTCGGGTTGATGCAAGCCGATGATGTCCTGCAACACGCTGAGTCCGGACTCATCGGTCTGCCCGAACACTATGTAGGTGCCCTGACCGTCGAGCAGAGCTGTGTTGGGCCCGGTCGTGAAGAAGAATTGTGCGCCCGAGGAGTCGGGCCCGGCGCTGCGGGCCATCACCAACTGGCCGGGAACATACCGGTAGGGCCCAGTGAGGATTCCGCCCTCGTCATTGAAGGTCGGTTCGTCGGGGATGGTGTACCCGGGTCCCGGATCGCTGGCCGAATTCGTGTGGGGCGATCCGCCCTGAATGATGTCGATGCTGGGATCAGTTCGGAACAGCGTGGTGCCGTCGTAGTATCCCCAACGGGCGAGAGTCACGAAGTTGTTGACCGTGTTGGGGGTGTTCTCGGTGTCGAGGCTGATGACGATCTCGCCCTCTGAGGTGTCGAACACCGCTTGGTAGTTGTGCTCGGGGTTGATGCACATCGGTTGCGGACCATCGAAGTCGATCGTGCGAGGGCTGCTCTTGTCGGCCGCTGGACAGTCCGGGTCGGTCGGCTCGGAAATTTCCACCGGCTCCGCGAGCGACGTCGTAGTGACGGATTCAGTGTCGACCGGTTCGGTGCCGGTCGGGGCCTCGGTGGTGTTCGTCTCAACTGGATCGAAACTGTCGATCGGGTCTTCGCTGCCACGATTCAGCAACCAGACGATCCCGGCGATCATGACCACGACCGCGGCGAAACCTAGGCCCAGGCGGATCGTCCTCCGCCGCATTCTGGCTCTCTCCTCGGCTGCCTGAGCCGCGGCGATCCGGCTGGCTCGGTTGGCTTTCTGACGGGCGCGTTTGTCAGTAGTCACGGCATCGCAGGCTATCGGCGAGTCTCCCCGACTTGGGCCGCGACCACACTTAGCCCAAGAGCGTGAACAGAATCCCAGCGGCGAGCGGCAGGATCATCGCCACAGCCAAACCCATGACCAGCCAGAGAAGGAGGCGGCGGCGGCGGCGCTCGTGCCTGGACAACCCTTGGGTTTGGTGCTGTTGGCGGGCGGATTTGACGCGTCGCTTGCGGGTGTTGGGGTTGGTCGCCACGGCTGTTCAAGCTACCGCTTACCTGCGTCGGCTCCAAGCGTTCTGTAGCCTCGTGGCGTGCGCCGGCCGTTCTGTGTGCCAACCGTCTGTCTGTTCGCTGTCTGCGTGTCTGCCGCACTTGTTGCAGGTTGCTCTACCCAAGACGTTGTCGAGGACCCGGGCGGCACAGAGACCGAACAGGAGACGTCAGCGCTGAGCGTCGAGACGACGATCCCGCGTTCGGTGGGTCTCGTCCGAATCGGCCCCTCGGCCTACGACCTCGTGTTCACGTGCGTCGACGGCGGTGCCGGTGAGATCCTTGCGGTGGGTGTCGGTCGAGACATCAACGACAAGCCGGTCCAAGCCTTCGTTCAGGCGTTCGTGGCAGAGCCCTACGTCGGGGTGGAGGTTGGTGAACAGGACGACAACGTGCGCTTCGAGCCGCGTCTGGGGGGGTTGCTCGACTTCACGTTCGACCACGACATCGTTCGGTTCGACAATGTTGATTTTGTTTCTGACCTGAACATCGAGACCGGTGCGTTCACACCGGCAGGAATCGGTTCGGTGGTCGTTGAATGCCGCAGCTACGAGACCGAACTCCCCGAGACTGAACTCCCTTACGAGGTGTCTCAATAGCCGCCCTGGTTCAGGAGCGTGTGAACAGTCAGGCGCTGCAGGGGCTGTCTTGGAGGATCATCGGCAGACGACCGGACCGATAGGTCGTCACCACGCCGTCCTCAACCGTGAACACGACCCGGAAGTCGGCGTCGGAGGCATCCCTCGGCACGAACACGAAGTTGACGGTGTCAGCGTCGATCACCTCTCGCTCTATCTGGTCTCCGAACGTTGCAACCAGATGCTCGGCTGTGGTCCCGATACCTATCCCGGAACGTGTGGTGATCGGGCCGTCGACAATGTCGACCCGCTCGATCGTGGATGCATGCACCAGGAAACTGATCCCGGGAGGAGCTGCTGCCGGTGTGACTTGGTAGCAGTCGCTCACCGGTTCGCAGGCGACCATCGACGAGCCGCTCAACTCCGCGGCTGCGGGCACTGTCAGCCCGAAGGTTACGACTCCGAGCCCGACCGTGCTGATCGAGGAGCTGCTGCCCAGCTGCGGAACGGCATCATCAGCTGCTTGCGCGACCACCTGCGCCTCCGCCTGACCGGTGGTGCATACGAGCGGGACTTCGATCGGCACTGATGCCGGGATTGAGGTGGTTGTGCTGGTGGTGACGGTGGGTTCAGGCGAGGCATCACCATCGCCTTCCGGGCCAGGGTCCGCCACGGCGGTCGTTGTCGTAGACCTGGGAATCGTTGTGGTCGTGGTCTCGGATGTGTCTTCTGAGTCGTCGTCGCCCCGGCTGATAATAAGAAGAGCGGCGGCGACGATGAAGATCAGAGCAACGAGAGTGACTGCAATCTGGCGTGGTGACATGGTTCAACCGGGTGGGAGGGGGCGTGATTTGAAGACAACCCGAACTTACCACAAGACACGGGAACTGTATTCACGGCCGTGGGATTTGAGCTGTGTCCTTGCGAGGGATTTTGTAGGCCGCCCGGGGCTCGAACCCGGCACCTTGAGATTAAAAGTCTCCTGCTCTACCCGATGAGCTAGCGGCCCACCAAGCAGGCTACAGGCAGCGTTGTGGGCTACTGCCTCACACGCCCGCTTCGGCCTCGATCTTCAGCAACCGTTCGAAGTTGGCGCGAAGCTCATCGCGCCGACTGCGGTCGTGGGCCAGGTTCACCAACTCCAGGGGATCCTCACTGAGGTCGTACCACTCATGGTCGTGGTCCTCGAAGGAGGCATCGACATCAAAGAGCTTCGGTGTCAAAGAGCGGGTGCCGTCACGCTCGATGCCTCCACCGATCCCGTAGTAGCGGGCGTATTTGGTGACCCCGTCGAAGAAGCCGCGGACCGCGTAACGGCAGTTCCGCAGCAGCGGCGACTGGGCGCTGTCCTGGGAGAACAACACGTGGTCGCGGGGTCGGGCCGCCGGATCTGCTAGCACCGGGGCCAAGTCGACACCCGACAACGAAGGCGTCTCGGCGAGGTCAACACCGCCGAGGGAGCACAGCGTCGTGGCGAGGTCCACATGGGTCGCCAGGGCATCGGTCGTCGTCGCCGGCTCGGTGACACCGGGGACCTTGACGACGAGGGGCACGCCCATCACTTCCTCGTAGACGCACGGCAGCTTGGCACGCAGGCCGTGCGAACCGCAGGCGTCGCCATGATCGGAGGTGTAGGCGATGACGGTGTCGTCGTAGATTCCCAGCTCGTCGAGAGTGTGGAGCAGCTCGCCGAGGTTCCGGTCGAGCTCCTCATGGAGGTAGGCGTAGTAGTCGAGCTGCCGCAACCACGCCCGCTCATCTGCGAGGTCCAACCGGCCCACGAAGTGTTCGTGGTTGCGCACCTGCCGCCAGGCGCGTTGGATCTCCGGTTTGGAGTGCAGATCGTCGTGAAAGTTGGCGGGGAGCTCGTCGAACCGCTCCGGGTAGTCCTCGGGGGCCGCCTCCACGGGAACGCCCTCGAGCCGCAGCTTGCGCATGAACTCGAAAGCCTTGGCGTCGGAGGGGTTCTCAGCCTGATAACTCAGATGGTCGATCGGGAACCACATGATGTCGTGGGGGTTCACCAGGGCCACGGTGAGGTGCCAGGGCGTGTCGTCGTTGGCATGCTTGCGCAGCCAGTTCATGGCATCGGCAGCGATGATCGGATCGAAGAAGCGGCCGCTCCAGGCCGATCCTGTGTAGTGGGTGTCGTTGCCGCGATAATCCTGGTAGCCGTGCGCGGTCATTTCGGGAACGTGCTCGTGTGAGAGATGCCATTTCCCCAGGTAAGCGCTGTAATACCCGCGCCCGGCCAGAAGGCTCCCGATCGTGGGGATCGCTGGGTCCAGTGCCGTGTGAACTGGGAACGAGACGTTGTCGACCACGCCGTGCTCGGCGAGGTAGCTGCCGGTGTAGAGGCTCGCCCGAGACGGTGAGCATGGCGACGAATGTGTGTAGTAGCGGTTGAACGTCAACCCGTCGGTGTGCAGTCGATCATGTGCGGGAAGGTCGGCTCTGCCGGCGAGCCAGTCGTTGCGCCGTTCCTCATCGGAGACGATCAGCAGAATGTTGGGTTGTCTGTCCATGGCGGCAGCGTAGAACGCTCAGCTCAACCGGGCTATATGGGAGGAGAAAGCTGAACGGACCGCGTCGAGCGCCTCGCGGTTGGTGAGGTCGTCGATGCACATGACCTCACCGACATGGATCTGAATCAGCGGGCGGCCCCGCCAGGGAATGCGCGGGAACCGCCTGTCGCTCGGCCAGACCTCATCAGAACCGACAAATACGACGGGCAGCACGACCGCGTCGGCTGCTCTGGCGATCTCCAGGAACCCTCTGCGAACCTTGCCGAGACCCGATTCGTCGCGTTTGTCGGGGGGCACGATCCGGCCTTCGAGCATCACTGCCACCGGCCGGCTGGCTGCGAGCGTCTCCACAGCGGTATTGATCGTTGCCCGCCAGCCGCTGCCGGCGCTGATGCAACCGGCCGATCTGAGGAACCTTCCCACCAGCGGAACGTCAAAATACTTGGCTCGCACCAGGATCCGGGCCCGCAACCCGAGCCTCTCCAAAAGCGCGAACCCGACCGGGACGTCGAAGAAGCTGCGGTGGTTGGCGACCACGACGACGGGCCTTCCCAGCGTGTCGATCGGGCCGTCGTCGGTGTGGCGAGTCCGACAGAACAGCCGGCTCACGAAACGCAGGAACCCGGCGCGGCGCGAGAACCGACGTTGATCGCGGTCAGGGACTGAGGCCACGGCACTTGTCTAGCGCCCTTTGGGGCCGGGCGGCACACTAGTTCGGCGCGGCGGTGAGTGGTGACTGCGCCTGTGAACTACCGTCGGCGGTTCATGCCCGCTGCAGCGCCCGAAGAGATCTCGCGGGAGAGTTGGATAGCGTTGATTGTCGTTACCGCGGCGGCTTTCCTCGTTGTGCTCGACGTGTCTGTCGTCAACGTTGCTCTTCCTTCGATAGCACGCGACCTCGAAGCGACGTCGGCGCAGCTCCCCTGGGTTGTCTCCGGTTACAACATCGCGCTGGCGTCACTGTTGCTGCTGGCAGGACGAACCGCGGACCGTCGCGGCCGCAGGGCGACCTTCACGGCGGGGTTGTACCTGTTCCTCGCCGGTTCCGCCCTGTGCGGAATGGCCAACGGCCCGATAACTCTGATCGTCGCCCGGGTGGTGCAGGCGACGGGGGGCGCATTACTTATGCCTGCTTCGCTGGCGATGGTCCTGCCCCAGTTCCCGCTCTCCCGACGAGGTGTAGCGATCGGGATCTGGGGTGCCGCAGGCGCGTTGGGAGCCGCCTTCGGCCCCTCTGTCGGCGCAGTGTTGATTAGCGCATGGAGCTGGCGGGGGATATTCCTGATCAACGTTCCGCTGGGACTGATCGTCGCGGTGCTGGCCCGGCGTCTGGTCGCTGAGACGCGTGATGAATCCGCCGAGGGGCCGCTCGACCTGATCGGCGTTCCCGTCGGGGTTGCCGGTGTGGCGCTGGTGATGTACGGGATCGTCCGTTCGGAACAGCACGGGTGGACCGACCAGAGTGTTCTCCTGCTGATCTTGGCCGGGATTGCGGTCGTTCCCTTCGTGGTTTGGCGTTCGAAACGCCACCCCGCCCCGCTGCTCGACCTGTCGCTCTTTGCTGGTCGTCCCTATTCGGTGTCGACTGCGGCGTTCTGGGCCTATTCGCTGGCTTTCACGGCCGGGTTCTTCCTCAACTCGTTCATGTTTCAGGAGCTCTGGGGGATGAGCGTGCTGGAGACGGGTTTCGGTTTGACCCCTGGTCCTCTGATCGCCGCGGTGACGTCTGCCCGGCTGGGTGGTGTGGCCGACCGGATCGGGCACCGCTGGATAGTGTCGCTCGGCTGTTGGGTGGTTGCCGCGGGCTACCTCTGGATACTGCTGACCTTCACGTCGGAACAGGATTACGTCTTCGTCTACCTACCGTCCGCGGCCCTCATCGGTGTGGGCGTCGGAGCAACCATCGCCGGGTATCAGAGCGCGGCGATGGCAGAGGTCGGCGTCGACCAGTTCGCGAGCGCCAACGCCACGCTCCGCACCTTCCAACAGGTCGGCTACGCCATCGGTATCAGTGTGGTGAGCACTCTCGCTGCGGGTTTCAGCTACGACGGCATCTACGACGGCCTCGTATGGGTGATCGCCTGTTTCGTCCTCTCTGGCACGGTGATGCTGGTGGGCTACCCCTCAGGCTCAGCCGCGGCCCGCCAAGCAAGAACCGTCCGGTGACTCGGCTCTCGAGTCGACCCAGCTCTCAGGTGGTCTCCTTAAGTGCGCCAGCCCTTAAGTGAGCGTGTATTCGCTGGGATCGGGGGTCTTGGTCCACTGCTGGTAGGTGTGGATCGGCCAGGGTGACAGCGTGAAGATGTCGCCGTGGGCGTTCTTGTAGTGCGTGTGGGAGATCGACCAATGACTCCAGACCATCTGGTCGATCTCGCTGCGCCGGTGGGCGTTGTAGGCATCGTGGACCTCCGGCCGCGGTTCCATCATGCGATGGCCCCCGTCGAGCAACTGCTTCAAGCAGCCCATGATGTAGGTGATCTGGCATTCGGAGTGGAATATGAGGCTTCCGCCGTGGGCGAGGTTGGTGCCGGGCCCGTACATGCAAAACAGGTTGGGGAACTCCGGGATCGTGATCCCGAGGTAGGCGGCGGGTTCCTCACCCCAGTACTCGTTGAGGAGCTTCCCCCCACGGCCGCGGATGTCCATCGGCCACAGGAACCGGTTGTGGTGGAACCCGCTGGCGTAACAGATCACATCGACGGGGTGAAGCTCACCGTCGACGGTCCGCACCCCGGTCGGCTCGATGCGCTCGATACCGGTGCGGACGAGTTCGACGTCGTCGCGTTTCAACGCTGAGAGCCATGAGCCGTTGTCCTGCAGGGTGCGCTTCCCGGTGGCCGGATAGTCGGGAATGACTTTGGCCAACAGATCCTCGTCGTCGCCCACCTGTTGGCGTATCCAGCCCTCGAAGAACCCTCGGGTGGCGAGGTTTCGTTCGCTGACGGCGTATCCGTCGCTGTCGTCGTAGTCGGGGTCGATGCGACTGCTGCTGAGGTCTCCCCCGGAACCCGGCCAGAACTGCAGGAATCGGAACCAGCGCCCGAAGAAGGGCAGGTGACGGATGGCCCACTTCTGCCCTTCGGGGACTTTCTCGTGATAGTTCGGGTTGGGGAACATCCACTGCGCCGTGCGCTGGAAGATCGTCAGATGCTCGACCCGCTCGGCGATTGTCGGGGCGATCTGGAAGCCGCTCGCCCCGGCACCGATGAGCGCGAACCGCTTGTTGGTGATGTCGACCGTGTGGTCCCAGCGAGTCGAGTGGAACCAGGGCCCCTCGAAGTCTTCGATTCCGTCGATCTCAGGCAGCTTGGCACGGTTGAGTGAACCGACGGCGCTGATGATCGCCCTAGCAGGCAGCGACTCCACGACCCCGTCGGACGAACGGACCTCAACGGTCCAGACTCCGGTGGATTCGTCGAGAGTAGCCCCGACGACCTCGGTGTCGAAACGGCAGTGGTCGGTGATCTCATTGCGCTTCATCACGTCGACGAAGTACTGCTGGAGTTCGGGCTGCTGGGAGAAGTACTCCGTCCAATGGTCCGAGGGTTCGAAGGAGTAGCAGTAGAAGTGGCTGCCGACATCAACCCGGGCCCCCGGATAGACGTTCTCCCACCAGGTACCACCAGGCCCGCCGTTCTTCTCGAGGATCGTGAAAGGAAGACCGGCCTCCTTCAACCGGATGCCGGCCAACAGGCCCGACTGGCCGCAGCCGATCACCACGACAGGGAAGGCCGCTCTGGCATCGTCGGAGACCTCATCGGTCCAGTAGATGCGGTTGACGTCGGTGTCGCCGAGCCCCATCTCGTCGAGCATCATCGGCACGACCTCGTCGGGGATCTCAGCACAGCCGATGAAGTTCATCATCTCGTGAAGGAGATCGGCGTCGGGCTGGTTCTCGGGCAGTTCACAGCCGTTGTCGCGGTAGGCGATTATCTCCGGCAGGGCGCGCCGCCGCACCTCGGCCTTCGACTCCTCGTCCATGTATCCCTGGTACTCGTTGAGGAACAGACCTGCCGGCTTGAGGTCTCCGCGGACCCAGCTGAGATCACCGGTGATGTGAACCATGGTGCACATGAGGGTCGGGATGCTGACCTCTTCGAGGGCCGCGGCGATGGCGCTGTCATCGTCGGTGAACGGTTCCCCAGCGTGGGGGTGGTGGGTATCCATTGCGCCAGCCTGCCGCGCCCCCGCCGCGGATGCCAGATCGGGACGGACGAAAAAGAGCCGCTGCAGTTGGTTACCCTCACCTCTGATGCCCGACGACCCCTCCACCGACAAGGCCTCCACCCCGTCCACCCCCGGATCCGGTGTAGACCCTGTAGGTGACCGCGGATCCGATGCGGAAGTCATCGGCGCAAGTAGAGGCGATGCGGAAGTCATTGGCGGCAGCAACGTGCTTGATCTGGTGGACGAGGTGCTCGAAGCGCTTGACCAGGATGAACTGGAACGAGCAGAAGAACTGGCGGAACGGCTCGAGAGCCCAGACCTTCCCGACGAGAACTGAGCCGAGATGCGTCGCCGAGGACTGACCCTGGTTGCTCTGTCGGCCGTGGTCGCGGGCGTATTTCGGTTCCGTCGGCCCAAGGTGTCGGCGGCTTCACCGATCGCCGCGTTGAGCCGAGCCCAGCGCCGCGCCGAGATGGCACGACTGATGCTTCGACGGGCCTTCGACCGGAGTATGACAACCGCACGCCTGAAGCTGGCCGCAGATGGAACACGGCGGCGCCTGCAGGCCGACCTCGAACGCCGCGAAGCCGAAGACGTCGTAGCCGCCCTGGGACAGATGAAGGGCGCTTTGATGAAGCTCGGACAGATGGCGAGCTACCTCGATGAGGGCATGCCCGCGGTGATGAGTCAAGCGCTCGCCAGTCTGCGCAGCGACGCCCCGCCGATGCCGTCGGATCTGGCCCTCACCGAGATCGAACGCTCGCTCGGTCGCCCCCTGCACGAGTTGTTCTCAGAAATCGATCCAGAGCCGATAGCTGCCGCCTCGATCGGCCAGGTGCATCGGGCCGTCACCAGCGAAGGCAGGGCCGTGGCAGTGAAGGTCCAATACCCTGGGATCGCCCAGGCCATCGCCTCCGACCTCGACAACAGCGAGACACTGGCCAGGCTCCTCGGGATGGTCTACCCGGGGCTTCATCCCGACGACCTCGTCGCTGAACTCCGTGCCCGCATCAGCGAGGAACTCGACTACAACCGCGAAGCCGCCAACCAGATGCTCTTCGCCGAGTACTACCGCGGCCATCCCCACGTATGGATACCCGAAATCGACCCGGCCCGGTCATCTGATCGAGTCCTCACCAGCGAGTTCGTTGCCGGCCGCCCCTTCGATACCGCCTACGACGAGACGGACGAGGCGAAGGAGCAGGTCGCCGAAGTGCTCTACCGCTTCGTGTTCCGCAGCTTGAACCGCCTGCACGTGTTCAACGGCGACCCCCACCCGGGCAACTATCTGCTGGCCGACGACGGACGGATCGCCTTCCTCGACTTCGGGCTGGTGAAGCACTTCGAGCCCACGGAGGTGGAACAGTTCGCCCGACTGATCCGAGCGATGATCGAACGGGATCCTGCAGGTTTCCGACGCACCGCCGAAGAGGTCAACGTCCTGCAACCCGAAGCGCCGTTCGGCGACCAGGAGATCTACGACTGGTTCGCCGCCTACTACGAGATGATTCTCGACGACACCGCCATCACGTTCACCTCCGACTACAGCGCCGCCCTCCTGCGACAGACCTTCGACGCCAAGACCAACGCAATTCTGAAACACGCAAACGTGCCTCCCACATTCGCGTTGATTCAACGCATCAACCTCGGCCTGTTCTCGATATTGGGGAAACTAGGCGCCACCGCCAACTGGAGGAGGATCTCAGAGGAGCTCTGGGAATGGACCGACGCACCGCCGAGCACACCGATGGGTCACGCCGAAGCTGCCTGGCTGGCCGAAAAAGCCCGGACAACACGGGCGATGTTGCCGGGCCGTCAGACCACGGCAGCGCAGCTATCCGGCCTGATCTAGAATCTGGTCTCCAGGTTCGGCACCGATGTCGGTGACTGGGGACAGTTCGGTGACCGGCTCGACTCGATCATTGAGTGCCATCAGGTAACCGGTTGCACGTTCTGCCAAAGGGTTGCGGTTCACCAACTCGTCGAAAGCCGCAGAGTGATTGGGAACCACCAGGTGTGCCAGTTCATGCACGATCACATGGTCCAACACCCAGGGAGGCGCATCCACGAGCCGGTCAGAGATCCGGATATGGCCGCTGTGGGTTGAGCAGGAGCCCCATCGCTGCCGCTGAGTCTTGGACCAGCGAATCGATTCTGGCAGAGGAAGGTCGAAATTCTCCGCCAGCACCCGGGCGCGGCCGGTCAAGTCGATTCCGTCGGAGCGGCGTTGCAATTCGATTCGGGCAACGATGTCAGTGACGAACTTGGCTTCGTCTCGTGACGACATCCAAGAGGGAATCCGTACTCGGATCACCCCCTCGACGATGCGGGCTGAGACGGTCTTGACCCGGCGGTTGCTGCGAATCACTTCTACCGGGTAGCGCGAGGACATGAATGTTGTGGATGGAATATCGGTCATAGGATCAGATCCTGTTTCTGAGGTTCGAGTTTCTGGGTGAGCGCTACCCGCTCTCCGAGGTGCCAACGTGTGCCGTCGTGGTGCAACCAACGGCCTTCGAGATTGGAGATCCGGTCGTACTCGTGACCGAAATGGCGTTCCAGGGTGTAAATGACTCCGCCGTGGGCGACGACGAGCACATCGCCGTCGCTGCACTGCCGACGCAGCCCCTCGAGCCCCTGCTGGACCCGCTCCAAGACTGATTCGTCCGTCTCCCAACCATCGGGCCAGAAACCGGCGTCGAGCTGGCCCGGGAACTGCTCGTCGATCTCTTCACGGGTCAACCCCTGGTACGCGCCGACGCTGCGCTCCGAGAAGGCGTCGTCGACGAGTACAGGGCCGATACCTGTTGCCTCTGAGATGATCATCGCCGTCTCGCTGGCACGTACCAGGTTGCTGGAGATGATCGCGTCGAAGGCGCCGCAATGCTTTGCGGCGTCGGTTGCCTGGACGCCCCCGAACTCCGACAGTCGAGGGTCGGCCCGGCCCTGCCAGCGACCAAGTTGGTTCCATTCTGACTGCCCGTGGCGGGCGATTAGGACGTTCAACATGATGGCGCCGACCGTACCGGCGCCCTGTGACAAGATCGGGGATACCTGCCCCACCACGACGTTGTGACCGGTAGCGTTCAGTGATGGCCACACTCCGATTGTTCGCCTCGGCCCGGGAGGCAGCGGGCCGCCGAAACGACGAGTTCGCCGGGTCAACCGTCGGCGAGATCCTCGACGCGGCGATCGACCGTTACGGATCGGAATTTGAGGCTGTGCTGGAGACATGCGCTGTCTGGCGCAACGGCGAACCGACCGAGCGGGACGAACCCGTGACCGACGGCGACGAGGTTGCAGTGCTTCCCCCTGTGTCGGGAGGTTGACGGCGGGGTCGGCGGTGCCGTCCGCAGCGCTGGCAACGTGACGGGCGTTGTCGGGTCAAACGCTGGATATCGTTCGACGGATGGATTGCCACCGACAAGCCGCGGGCGGACCTTTCGGGGGGGCACCGTGAGTCGGGTAGCGGTCCTTTCGCTTCACACCTCGCCGCTGGCGCAACCCGGCGGGGGCGATGCGGGCGGCATGAACGTCTACGTCCGCGAACTGGTCTCCTCGTTGGCCCAGGCCGGAACCGAGGTCACCGTTTACGTCAGGCGTTGGGTCGATGCGCTGCCCGAGGTGGTTGCCGTGGAACCCGGATTCCGGGTCGTCCACGTCGAAGCGGGTCCAGCCGACCTCGCCAAGGAGGCGCTACCCGGAATAGTCGACCACTTCGCTGACGAGGTCCGGCGCCACCTCGATCGTGACCCCGTCGATGTGATCCACGCCAACTACTGGCTGTCTGGAGTGGCCGGCCACCGCCTGAAGCACGAACTCGACCTGCCCTTGGTCGCGACCTTCCACACGCTCGCACGGGTGAAGGCGGTGACAGGAGACCCCGAGCCGCAACTGCGCATCGACGCCGAGACCGACGTGATCCGCTGCTCCGATGTCATCACCGCCAACTCTGTGACCGAACTGCACGAGCTGGTCTCGCACTACGGGGCCGACCCCGACCGCATAGAGATAGTGCCGCCGGGAGTCAACCACGCTTTCTTCTCGGCAGGCTCGCAACGGGGAGCGCGCCAGGCGCTCGGGTTGGGTTCCGGCCCGGTTCTGTTGTTCGTGGGACGGATCCAGCCCCTAAAGGGCGCCGACGTTGCTGTAGAAGCGCTGGCTGAACTCGATGATCCTGAAGCTCGACTGCTGATCGTTGGAGGGGCCAGCGGCACCGGCGGTGACAGCGAGGTCCGGAGGCTGGAGAAACTCATTGCCAATGCCGGGCTCGCCGAACGGGTGGAGATCGTCGAGCCACAGCCGCACCACCTGCTATCGACCTACTACCGGGCAGCCGACGTCTGTTTGGTTCCGAGCCGTTCCGAGTCGTTCGGTTTGGTGGCGCTGGAGGCTGCGGCCTGCGGCACCCCCGTGGTCGCCTCCGATGTGGGCGGGCTGCGCACGCTTGTGGAGCATGGGCGCAGCGGGTTCCGGATCGCCGGCCGCGACCCGAAGGAATTCGCTGAGGCGGCCGGTTCGATTCTGGACTCTCCGTTGCTCGCCGATGAACTGTCCCGAAACGCTGCGTCCTCCGCGAGGTCCTACACCTGGACGACCATGGCCGGCCGCCTGCGTCGTGTCTACGACGACATTGCCGCGCGCGTGCTGGTCGACTGCACATGATTCAGCGACGCTGAGTAACGTCGCCGGATGGAGTCGCCTCTCGTCACGCCCGCTGAGCTGGCAGCGGTGGAGCAGCGTATTGACGGCTGGTTGACCGAAGCCGAGGCGACCAATCCGCTGGTCGATGCCGTCGAGCGCAGCGAAGACGACATCGGCCGCTGGTTCGTGCGTGTGCTCGGAGAGGAGAAGGACGTGTGGACGGCCTGGCTCACGCTCCGGCAACGCACGCTGAAGTTTGAGACCTACGTGATGCCCGCACCCGAGGAGAACGAGGCAGAGTTCTACCGCCAACTGTTGCGCCGCAACCACAAGCTGACCGGGTTGGCCTTCGAGATCGGCGATGAGGACGCCCTGTTCCTGGCCGGGTCGCTTCCCGTGGCTGCGGTGACCGAGGCTGAACTCGATCGAATACTGGGATCGTTGTGGGCGGCGGTCGAACTCTGTTTCAGGCCCGCCCTCCGAATCGGTTTCGCATCCCGTTTCGCGTGAAGCTCGAACCATTATCTTGTAGTTGTGTCTCAGTTAGTTTCATGTATATTGGATACCGACCAGGCGGGACGGCGGTGTTCTCGGGGAAGTGTGCATCACCGTACCCGCCGGTCCCCCTCCGCATGGTCCGGAGCTGCGTCGTGGCAGTTTGGGCAGCGCGGTGGTAAGGCCGGAGCGGTGGTCACCCCAGAGCGGGTGGTCACCGGAGAGCGGCTGACAACTGCCGGTTCATGGCGTCCAGAGCGCTGCGGGCCGCTTCGACCGGGTCGGTCCCTCCGGGCTCTGTTCGCCAAGCTCCCAGGATCGCCCTGCTGGAATTGACGAGGATCCCCGTTCCCTGGTCAGTGGATCCCGACACGGCATCCTCGGCGCTGCCACCCTGAGCGCCGAAACCGGGTACCAGGAAGAGCGTGTTGGGCAGGACGTCGCGCAGGTCCCGAGCCTGCGCCGGCCAGGTGGCACCCACCACGGCGCCCACATCTGAGAACCCGCTCGCACCGATGCGCCCGGTACCCCACTGGTGGACCTTGCGCGCCACCACCGTCGACAGCGACTCGTCGCCCACAACCTGGTCCTGGAAGTCCTGGGCCCCCGGGTTCGAGGTGCGGACCAGCACAAAGACACCCTTGCCCTCTTCGGGTGAACCGATCAGGGGTTCCACCGAGTCACCCCCGAGGTAGGGGTTGGCGGTTATCCAGTCGGCGTCCATCCCGCCAATCCGTTGCGAGGGGGCCAACCCGGGCGAGGACGTGAGCAGCCCCTCCCGATAGTGGACTGCTGTTGAGCCGATGTCGGAGCGCTTGGCGTCGACGATGACCGGAACCCCGAGCCCACGAGCCTCATCCACGATCCGTTCGAGTGCTTGCCATCCGGCCGAACCGTAAGCCTCATAACACGCGGCCTGCGGTTTCACCGCCGCACAATGACCCGCCACGGCACGCACGACCGCCACCATGTACTCCTCGAAAGCGATCACCACCTGTCGGCGCGGGTCGTCGCTCTGGCCGACCGCAGACCTCACGATCTCGTCGGGAATGAGTTCGGGTCGGGGATCCAAGCCCACGCAAGCGATCGAACCTGTCGACTCGCAAGCCGCTGCCAACAGGTCCCCTCCGTGCATACGCGCACGCTACTCCCCAACAAGGAAACTGCCAATGAAACGGGGTCCGGTGGAGTACGGTGCGTCGGATGAAGCTGCAGATGATTGGTGGCGGCAAGATGGCCGAGGCCCTGCTGGGGGGACTGGTCGAATGCGGCTGGGCATCGGCTGAGGAACTACATGTGGTCGAGCCGGTCGAAGAGCGCAGGGCCGCGCTCGGCGCCGTGCACCCGTCGATGTCGATCGGAACCGAGCCGTTCCCCCGAACCGATGCGGTGATCGCCGTCAAACCCGACGTGGTGGCCGCAGTGTTGCCCGGGCTGGCAGACGCCGGGGTCTCCAGGGTGCTCTCCATCGCCGCGGGAGTGCGGACCGAGGTGATCGAACTGCAACTGCCGGCCGGTACCAGTGTGGTGCGCGCCATGCCCAACACCCCGGCGCTGGTCCGCAAGGGCGCCGCGGCAATCGCCGAGGGTGCTGCGGCGGGACCGGACGACCTTGAATGGGCCGGCGGAATCCTGGAAGCGGTCGGCACCGTCGAAATCGTCGACGAGGGCGACCTCGACGCAGTCACGGGACTGTCGGGCTCAGGCCCCGCCTACGTCTTCCACCTCGCCGAAGCACTGCTAGCGGCGGGCATCGCGCAAGGACTGGCTCCCGAAGTGGCAGACGCCCTCACCCGCCAGACCCTCCTGGGCGCGGCCACGCTGCTGTCAGAATCGGGGGAGGAACCCGCGGTGCTGCGCAGCAACGTCACATCCCCCGGAGGCACCACCGCAGCGGGCCTCGCAGTGTTCGCCGAAGCGGACCTGGTCGAGCTCGTCGGCAGGGTGGTACGGGCGGCCACGGAGAGATCACGCGAACTGGGGCGCTAGCGTCGTTGTTGTGCCTCCCCGATTCGACACCGTCTCGTTCCTGTCCGATTACGGACACTCCGACGAGTTCGTGGGTGTCGTCCACTCGGTGATCCGCTCGATAGCCCCACACGTCGAGGTCATCGATGTCACCCACGGAATCGCCGCACACGACACCCGAGCAGGAGGTCTGGCCCTCGCCCGGGCCGCCAACTACCTGTGCCCCGGAGTGGTCCTGGCGGTCGTCGACCCAACGGTCGGGACCTCCCGGCGGCCGGTCGTGATCGAAGTCGGTGATGGAGCCTCCTATCTGGTCGGGCCCGACAACGGGCTGGTGGCCCCTGCCGTGGGCCTGGTGGGAGGCGCCACACGAGCAATCGAACTGACGTCACCCCACCACCGGTTGCCCTCGGTCACAGGAGCGACCTTCGACGGCCGTGACGTGTTCGCGCCGGCGGCTGCACACCTCTGCAACGGGGTGCCCCTCGAGGAACTCGGACCAGACATCGACACAGCTGGCCTGGTCCCCGGGGTGTTGCCCGTGAGCCAGCTTCAAGGCGGTGAACTGGTTGCCGAGGTGCTGTGGATCGACCGTTTCGGCAACTGCCAGTTGAACGTCGACCCCGTCGATGTCGCCGGCTTCGGAACGACCATGACGGTGGCCCTCCCGAACATCACCAAGATCGGAGTGCTCGTTCGTGCCTACGACGAGATCCCGACCGGTCGAGCGGGGCTGTTGGTCGACTCGAGTGGCTTGCTCTCACTTGCTGTCGCCAGAGGATCAGCGGCGAGCGAATTCGGTCTGGATGAAGGCGACGAGATTCGCCTGACCGCCACCGACGAAGGCACGGCGCAAGCAGATCCCCAACGCAGCGGTGCGACTATCGCGGTTGAGATCCAAAGAAAGGGACACCACCAATGAGAAGCGGAACCACCATCGCCATCATCGTCTTGCTGGTACTGATTCTGGGTGCCGGAGTAGTCCAGTTCCTGTTGCTCTGAGGTGCGGTGACGGTCGCTTAGCCCGGCCTGGCCGAGCGTGCCATCATTACGGTGATCGAGACAAGGACCCGTCACCGTGAACATCGCAACTCTGCTCGAAGACCATCCCGGCAGCCGTACCGCCATCATCTCCGGCGGCGACCGTGTCTCCTATGGTCAGCTTCGAGAGGAGATCGCCGCCACCCGAGACGTGCTCGTGGGGCTGGGCCTCTCTGAAGGTGATCGAGTCGCCATCCTCTGCGGCACGAACACACGCTTCGTGCGTGCCTGGTACGCGGTGGTCGGCGCAGGCATGGTGGCGGTGCCGCTCAACCCGCAGGCGCCTGCTGCTGAGATCCAACGGGAGCTGTCGGTGGTCAATGCCAGAGCGGTGATTGCCGGCCCGGCCGGTGTGACACCCCTTGAATCGCTCGACCGGGGTGCGGTCGCTTCGCTTGAACATTGCCTGGTGCCGTCGGGTGTGGTGCTCGAAGGTGCCGTCGATCTTGATGCTGCGGTCGCCCAGGCCACTGTCTCCCAGGCCACTGGCACTCAGACTGAGGCATCCCCGATCGTGGATCGAGACGACGAGCAGCTCGCCACGCTGCTGTTCACCAGCGGCACCGCGGGCAGCCCCAAAGCTGCCATGCTCACCCACGGCAACCTGGCGTCGAACATTCGCCAGGTGCTGGCACGGCCCGAACAGGTGGCCCGACCCGACGACGTCTCTGTCTGCGTCGTTCCGCTGTTCCATGTGCTCGGCCTCAACTCGATCCTCAACCTCTCGCTCTGGGTCGGGTCGACGCTGGTGCTGGTTGAACGGTTCGATCCGATGTCGATGGTCGAGCTCATCGTCGAGGAGCAGGTCAGCACTATGGCCGGTCCGCCGACGATGTGGTCGGCGCTGACCCAGCTCGAAGACGTCCCCGAAGGGACCTTCTCCTCGATCCGTCTGGCCGCCTCGGGCGCAGCGGCGATCCCGGATCGCATTGTCACCGAGTTTCAGTCCCGCTTCGGTATCCGGATCTATGAGGGTTACGGCCTGACTGAGGCGAGCCCGACAGTCACGCTCGCGACCGGCACCGATGCCCCGATCGGTTCGATAGGCCGACCGGTCCCCGGCTTGGAGGTGCGCCTGGTGGACGGCGGCGGCGACGTGCTGGTCGGGGATCCGGGTGAGGTGCTGGTGCGGGGTCCCAACGTGTTCAGGGGGTATCTGGGCGACCCGGTCGCGACCGCTCGGGTCATCGACGAGGATGGGTGGCTCCACACGGGAGACATCGCAGTCGTTGATGACGACGGTTACCTGTTTCTGGTGGACCGGGCCAAGGACCTTGTGATCGTTTCGGGGTTCAACGTGTTCCCTGCCGAGGTTGAACGGGTGCTCGTCACTCATCCGGCGGTCCGTGAGGCGGGCGTTGTCGGTGTGCCGCACCCGCATAGCGGGGAGACGGTGAAGGCCTTCGTTGTCGCCGTGGACGGCCACATCGTCGAAGAGGACGAGCTGGTGGCTTGGTGCGCCAACGAACTGGCTCGCTACAAGTGCCCCACCAAGGTTGACCTGGTCGATGAGATCCCTCGCGGGATGGGTGGCAAGGTGCTGCGCCGCGAACTGCGGTGACCCCGACTGTGAACGCAAGAACCGATTGGCTCTGCTCGGTTCCGTAGCGAGGTGTCGTGCCGGTTGGTTCGGTGGGGTTTGTTGGTAGCGGTTTAGGGTCGCGACCGCGGCTTCGTGTTGTCGAAGGCGCGCGAACCCTCAGGCGTTGCGTGGCCAATCTTGAGGGTTTGCCCTGTTCGGGGGAGGCAATTTACAGGTTAGCGTTGTGCCTGGTAGATACCTGTTTTGTGGGGGCTGCAAGGTCTGCCAGCGGAAAAATATTTGGTGGCTTGATTTGACGCGGGGGGGGGGGGGGCCGCCACTATGTATCTACGGCCATGAAGAGCCGTTTGTGTTTCGCGTCCCGTTGGTTGAAGCTGTCTGAGCGTGGGAGGCGTTTCAAGCCGAGTGGGCTTGTGGTCGTGTTGGTGGCGTTGTGTGCGTCTGTGTTGGTGCCGGTGACCGCTGCTGCTCATGACCCGGTGTTTGTGCCTCGCACGGAGACGCGGCAGGTTGAGGTGTACAAGATGGTTCCTCAACCCGACGAGTGGGGCGTTGTCCGTACTGAGGATGTGTTCGAGGACCGGCAGGTTCAGGTCGGTACTGAGGATGTGTTCGAGGATCGGCAGGTTCAGGTCGACACAGTGGACGTGTTCGAAGACCGGAAGGTGAAGGTCGGGACTCAACCGGTGCAGGTGGGTACTGAGCGGGTGAAGGTCGGCACCGAGCCGGTGTATTCGTTCAAGAACGAGCTTGTGAAGGTTGTCACCTATGAGGAGAGGTTGACACCGGTTTACGGGTATCGGTCTGTTCAGTATCCGTGTCCTCCGCCTGATCGTCCGTGTTTCAGGCGGGAACGCTACGTGACGGGCTTTGAGCCCCGGACTGTGGAGGTTGTGTCATGGGAGTGGCAGCGGGTCAGGGTCCAGACCGGTACCCGTGACGTGTTCGAGACCCGCCCTGTGATCGAGCATCACGACGTGTTCGTGACCCGCAGCGTCAAGGTCGGTACCCGCCCGGTGTTCGAGACCCGCAGCGTCAAGGTCGGTACCCGTCCGGTGTTCGAGACCCGCAGCGTCAAGGTCGGTACCCGTGACGTGGAGGGTTGGATTCCCCAGCCCGACAAACGAGTGTTCTCCCACTTCGAGACCCGAACGGTCGTTGATCCCAACCCAGACCACGGCACCTATACACACGACCCATCTGAACACACCTGCCCCACCGGGCAGCACATGAGGCCTTTCCCGAAAATGTGGGCGATACGCGGGTATAACGGTGAGCCGACGACATATCAGCTAGCTGAGCCATCGGATCACCATGCTGGTTCGGACATCGCGGTAGTTGCGAAGTGGTATGCAAGCGATCTGCATACTGGTTGCCATATTCCTAACCATGTGTTCGCCCCCAAGCCAGCCCCCGGCGGTGCCGGGCTGGCAGGGCTCTTGGACGACCTAAAGAAGACTGTCACCGCTGTTCCCAACGCGATCGTCAAGCCGCCTATCGTCAAGATAACTACCGAACTGCGGAGCCTTTCGAGGGACGGATACGCGGCCATTCATTTGGGAGTGTGCTTCGTAGACAATTTTGCCACCGTGCTAGCCGACATGGTTGCCGGTGGCGTTCTTTGGAAAGTTCTCACGAAAAATTTTGAAGACACAGCAAATGCAATATTGGAGTTCGTCAAAAAACACCCGAAGGTAGCGTCAGCCCTCGCGTCTGTAGTCGGCTTGACGCATGCCGCCTTTTGTGCGTATGGGGTTGACCCGGTAGGCGACCTCAAGACGACCGACGACTCAGACACCGCCGATACCGACGACGACGAGACCCCCACCACAACAACAACAACAACCACAACAACAACCGCGGCACCGGACGAGGAAGACGAGTCTGAGCACCCTGGGGCATGGGATCCGAAAACGTTTGAACTCCGCCGTTTCCCGTACACAAAAAAAGGGAGCATCCCGAAGGCGTGTACGCAGGTGTTGTTCTCGACGCGCAAAGGAGACTGGATGGCGGTTTGCCCGAAGTGACATCTGTGAACGCACTCGAGCACCGCGGGTATCGTTGGCCACCCCGCGCGACCGTCTGGCGAGGTCGGTTAAGTCATGCTCGACTACTACCAGTCCACACCATCGCGACCGGTCGTCGCCGGTGGCATCTGTGAGTGACCTTGAGGGCTGGGCGACGAGATCGCTTGAGTTGTCAGCTGGCGACCGTGTACCATGCTTGGGGACCATGACCGGAGAGACACCAACCGCGACCAGCGAGACTTTTGCCCGCGGTTGCCGTGTTTGCCATGACTGTTGAAGAGTTTACCGACACGCCGCCTGTGGACGCTCCTAGTCGTGCTGCCCTGCTTCGGGCAGTGGGCAAGCTCTGTGTGTTCTGGTTTGGTTATAATCTGATGTTCGTTTCTGTGCTAGTGGGTGTCGGGGACGTCGACCCGCCGTTGCCTTGGATGTCGTCGGCGGCGGCGGTGGGCTGTGTGGCGTTTGGCTGGGTGGCGCGGGGCTGGGTTCGGGACTGGGTTATTGCGTATAGGGAAAACCGCCGCTCAAAAGCAACGCACGGTGAGAACCGTCAGCCGTTTGACGCTTCCATGTTTCTGGCGGTGTCCCGTTTATGGGTGCGCAGCTTCATGTTCTATCTGATGTGCTTTTCTGCGCTATGGGTAATCATCTTCAGCCGGCCTTGGGGTTGGATGTCGTGGGGTGCGCTGGTGGTGTGGGTGGCCTGGGGCTGGGTTATTGCGTATAGGCAATACCGCCGTTCAGAAGCAACGCACGGTGAGGGCTCGTGAGCCGCTCCTCACTTTCAGCGCTAGTTGTGGTGGCCGCGGCGTTGTGTGCGCCGGTGTTTGGTTCCGGTGACGGTTGGTGCTCATGACACGACTTACACACCCCGCACAGAGACGCGGCGGATGGCTGTGTACAAGCATGTTCCTCAAGCCGACGTGTGGGGTGTTGTCCGCACCGAGGCGTGTTCGAGGACCGGCAGGTTCAGGTCGGTACCGAGCCACGCTGCTTGACCGATGGCCGCGACCAGGAGGCTTGGTTTCGGCACCTCGCTGCGGTGACAGCCCGTAGACGGAGACTCGTCAAGCCCTGTTTGCGGTTATGGGTCTCGGCCCTACGTGTGGAGGTGGTTAGGTCAGGGCAGAATGAGCAAACGAACCGTCGTTAGCTGCGGCGGCTACGGTTGTTGTGGTGAACGGCAACGAACCGATCCCTGAAGCAACGGTGGCTCGTCTGCCGGTGTATTTGAGGAGCCTTATGGAGTTGGCTGCGAGCGGTCCGGCGACCGTCTCCTCGGTGGGTCTCGCGGAACTGGCCGGCGTCAACGACGCCAAGGTACGGAAGGACCTCAGCTATCTCGGTCCGCACGGAACCAGAGGTGTCGGTTACAACGTTGACCATCTGATCGTTGAGATCAGCTGTGCGCTGGGGGTGACCAACACCTGGCCGGTCGTGATCTGCGGGCTCGGCAATCTCGGCCAGGCGCTGGCCAACCACACCGGCTTCGCAGACAGGGGGTTCCCGATCGCTGCTGCGGTAGACACCGACCCCGCCAAGATCGGCACCACGATCGATGGTGTAGCGGTGCATCATCCCGAGCACCTGCCAGAGGTCGTGGCCGAACACCAGGTTGCTGTCGGGATCATTACCACTCCCGCTGAAGGGGCGCAGGAGACAGTCGATTTGCTCGTCGAAGCCGGGGTTCGTTCGATTCTCAGTTTCGCCCCGGCAGTGTTGGCGGCACCAACCGGGATCGACGTCCGCTACGTCGACCTCTCCACCGAACTGCAGATCCTCGGTTTTCATCTCCAACGGCAGCAACCGCCCCACAGCGGAGAGGTCGCCGAAATCTCCTGAAACAGGTACCGTTCTGTTGTTCTGAAGTATTGAGCCCTGAAGTATTGAGCCCTGAAGTATTGAGCCCTGAAGTATTGAGCGGAGCCACGAGCGACCCGCTCCCGTACCGGATTCGAGGAACTCCGCTGTGTCGATCGTCGCGATTGGGTGTAATCATCGGTCGACTCCGCTCGCCAAGCTCGAGCAGATGACCGTTACAGCCGACGACCTGCCCAAAGTGCTGGGCGGGCTGTCGCAGGCGGACCATCTCTCCGAAGTGGTGGTGCTGTCCACCTGCAACCGCGTCGAGGTGTACGCCTACGCCGAGCGCTTCCACGGCGGCTATCAGGATGTGCGTGAGTTCCTGGCCCGCCATGCAGGGTTGGCGCCCGAGGACGTGGCCGACCATCTCTACGCATACCACGACGCTGATGCGGTCCGGCACCTGTTCTCAGTCGCTGCGGGCCTTGATTCCGCGGTGGTGGGCGAGCATGAGATTCTCGGGCAGGTGCGCGACGCCTGGGATTGTTCGGTCTCTGAACGCACAGTCGGATCGGCTCTCGGTGCCCTGTTCCGGCACGCTGTCGAAGTGGGGAAACGCGCCCGCTCCGAGACTTCGATCGGGCGAGGAATCGCATCGGTGTCTCAAGCCGCGGTGGCCTTGGCCGATGAACGCATCGGAGGCATCGCGGGACGCAGTGTGCTGGTGGTCGGCGCTGGTGAGATGGCCGAAGGAACGGTCAAGTCCCTCCTCAGAGCCGGTGCTTGCGAGATCATTGTCGCCAACCGCACCCATGAGCGTGCCGAGCAGCTCGCGGCGCTCTGCGGCGGAACGGCCGTGCGTATCGAACAGCTCCCCGACGCCCTCTCACGAGCGGCTGTGCTGGTGACCAGCACCGGAGCGACCGAACTGATCCTGGCGGCCACTGATGTGGCGACGATGGCCGCTCGACGCGACGGTCTGCCACTGGTGATCGTCGACATTGCCGTCCCCCGCGACGTCGATCCGGCAGCCGGCCGGCTCAAGGGCGTCACCCTGCTCAACATGGACGACATCGGCGAGTTCATCGACGGTGGCCTCGAGAGCCGCGACCGTGAAGTCGCCGGCGTCGTGGAGATAGTCGATGCTGAGGTTCAGCGCTACCGGTCGATCACCTCAGCACGCGAGGTGGCGCCGCTGATCAGTGCGCTCCGTCAGCAGGCCGAAGAGATCAGGTTGGCGGAACTCGAGCGGATCAGCACGAAACTGCCGGAACTCGATGCCGAGCATTGGGCGGCCGTGGAGGCTCTCACCAAACGGATCGTCAACAAGATGCTGCACGGGCCGTCAACGCATCTCAAAGAAGCTGCGGGGCGGGCCCGCGGGGATCGCCTGGCCGAGTCTCTGCGGGATCTCTATGACCTCTGAGTTCTGGTTGGAGCGGTCGGCGAGCGCAGCGGACCTGAGCGCTCCGACGGCGTAGTGAACCATGCTCGCTGTTACACGGCAGAGCCCCCTGGCTTTGTGGCAGACGCGTCATGTGGCATCGCTGCTGGTTTCGGCGGGGGTGGTGGACCGGGTCGAAGAACTCGTTGTGTCAACCGCCGGCGACAGACGCCTGAACACCCCGATCCACGCGATGGGCGGTAAGGGGGTCTTCTCCAAAGAAGTACAGCAAGCGGTTCTCGACGGCCGCGCCGATATTGCGGTGCACTCCGCCAAAGACCTCACCTCTGTCACCCCCGACGGGTTGGTTCTTGCCGCGGTGCCACAACGGGGAGACAGCCGCGACGCGCTGGTGGGAACGCGCCTGGGGGACCTCCCCGTTGGAGCCCGCGTCGCGACCGGGTCTGTGCGCCGTCGTGCACAACTCGCCTGGCACCGCCCCGACCTGGTGTTCTCGGAACTGCGCGGCAATATCGCAACACGTCTGGCCAAGGCCCGGCAATTCGATGCGATCGTGATGGCGATGGCAGCTGTCGAACGCCTCGATTTGGACCTTGAAGTGCTTGATCCGCTCGACCATGAAGTGATGGTTCCCCAAGTCGCCCAAGGTGCGCTGGCCATCGAATGCCGGGCCGACGACCACGACACGATTGCCGCGCTGGGGATTATTGAGGATCCCGCCGCACGGAGGGTCGTGGATACTGAGCGAGCCTTCCTTGCCGAACTCGACGGAGACTGCACGCTTCCCGCGGGCGCGGTTGCGGTGCTCCGCGACGCGGCCGACGGCAACGGCGACAGCAGTATCGAATTGGTGGCAATGCTGGCTTCGCTCGACGGTCGAACTCTGCTGCGGCAGCAACGCCGCGGGTCGGACCCCGAGTCTCTCGGCAGATCTGTAGCACGCTTCCTGCTCGATGATGCCGGAGGCCGCGTCCTGTTGGAGGAAGCCCGAAGGGTGGCCGATGCCTGACGAGCCGATGCCTGACCGTCCTCTCGACGGGGTTCGGGTGGTGGTCACCAGGGCACGCGGGCAGGCCGGAGTGCTCGCCGACGCGTTGACCGAACGCGGTGCCACCGCGGTCTCAGTGCCGGTGATCGAAATCGTGGACCCCGTCGACGGCGGTGCGGCTTTGAAAGACTGCCTCGTCCGTCTGTGTCAGGGCGACTGGCTTGTGATCACCAGCCCAAACGGGGCGACGAAAGTCTCCGAAGCGCTCGACAGCGTGCCGCTGAATCCAGGTGTCTCGGTCGCGGCGATCGGCCCCGGCACGGCTGGACGTGCCCAGGAACTGGGCATCAGAGTCGATCTCGTCCCCGGGACGTCAATCGCCGAGGGCCTGCTCGAAGCGATGCCTCTGCCGAGCCGCGCCGACGCGACCGTTCTGCTGGCCCGCGCGGCGGAGGCACGCAGGCTGCTCCCCGAAGAACTCCGCAAACGAGGTTGGACAGTCCACGACGTAGCGGCATATCGAACAGTCGGCGTACCCGTCAGCGACGCCGACATGTCGGCCTGTCGGCAGAGTGATGTGGTGGCGTTCACCTCGTCGTCGACGGTGAGTCGTCTCCACCGCAGCGTCGGCGCCGAGAACCTGCCTGGGATGATCGCTTGTATCGGTCCTGTGACCGCGGCAACTGCACGGTCGTTGGGTCTCACCGTCGACGTGGAGGCCGAACCGCACACCATCGACGGTCTCGTTGACGCGATCGTGAGCCACTACTCGGACATCACCGATACCGACCGCTAAAGTTTCGATCTGGAGGGGGTGCTAGCCTCTGACCGAACCCGGAACTCGTTCGAGAGTTGCGAACCAAGACAAGACTGGGGGCGTTTCAGGACCATGCTGAGATTTGCTGAAGAAATAATTTTGCTGATGCTGCGTGATGATGACGGCAAGTTCGTGCATGTGCCGAGTTGGTTGCTCGATCGGATCCTTGCCGGCGCTGTGCTGATGGACTTGGCGATGGAGTACCGCATCGACACCGACCCGGAAAGACTTGTTTTGCTTGACGACACACCGACCGGCGACAGACTGCTCGACCCGACTCTCGCTCGAATCGCCGCGGACCCGCAACACCAACATCGAGATGCCCGCTACTGGGTTGAGCACGAGGCGACCCACTCCGAAGAGACCCGCGAGGAGGCGCTACAGCGACTGGTCGACATCGGGATCCTGGAGCGTGAAGACGACCGATTCCTGTGGGTCTTCAAATCACGTCGCTACCCGATCATCGACGGCAAGGCCGAGCGCGAAGTGAAGCTGCGCATCATGGGCGTGCTGTTCAGCGATGAGATCCCAGATCCCCGTGATGTGGTGATCATCTGCCTCGCCGACGCCTGCGGCCTATTCGCAGAGTTGCTGCCCAAGCGGGAACTCGAGCAGGCGTCGGTGCGGATCGAGCAGGTCCGCAAGCTCGACCTCATTGGTCAGGCGATGTCCCAGACCATCTACGACATGGGAATGTGGCTGGCGGCGAGCCGCATCGAAGGCCGCATGTTCTAGCGCGCTGCGCTTCGGTTCCTGTTCGCACTGTTCACTCCCGCAAGCTTCGCTCTGGGACTGTTAGGCCCTAGTCTGACTGGGTGCCATTTCCTCAACGCCGCCTGCGCCGCCTGCGCCGAACTCCGGCGTTGCGAAGGCTCGTAGCAGAAACGCATCTCCATGTTGATGACCTGGTTGCTCCGCTGTTCGTGCGCGAGGGCATCGACGAACCCCAGCCGATCTCGTCGTTGCCCGGCCACTTCCAGCACAACCGCGAGTCGCTGCGAGCCGAAGTCAATCAACTCCGAACCCTCGGTGTCGGCGCGGTCCTGCTCTTCGGGGTACCGGAACGAAAGGACGCCGAAGGGTCGCAAGCGTGGAACCCGGACGGGATCGTGCAGGTCGCGCTGGCGGACCTGCGCGACGACCACGGCGACGAGATGGTGCTGATCGCTGACCTGTGTCTCGACGAGTACACCGACCATGGTCATTGCGGGGTGCTCGACGCCACAGGTCAACCGGACAACGATGCCACCCTCGAACTCTATGCACAGGTGGCGCTTGCACAGGCACAGGCCGGCGTCGACATCGTGGCACCCTCGGGAATGATGGACGGCCAGGTTGCCGCCATCCGCGGGGTCCTCGACGAAGCGAGTTTCGCGGACACCGCGATCCTCGCTTACTCAGCCAAGTACGCGACCGCGCTCTACGGGCCCTTCCGCGACGCAGTCGACGTGACGATCGCGGGCGGAGGCGACCGGCGCGGCTACCAGCAGGACGTGGCCAACGCCCGTGAAGCGGTCGAGGAGATCCGCGAGGACATCGCCGAGGGAGCCGACATGGTGATGGTCAAACCGGCCCTGCCGTTCCTTGATGTGATCGTCCGTGCAAGAGCCGAATTCGACATCCCCATCGCCGCGTACCACGTCAGCGGCGAGTACGCGATGGTCCACGCGGCAGCACGCCTCGGCTGGCTGGAGCTCGAGCCGGTGGCGTTCGAGCACACCCTGGCGATCAAACGCGCCGGAGCAGACTTGATCTGCAGCTACTTCGCTCGTCTGCTCGCCGAGGGACTCCAGTGAGCAGCGCACCCACGAGCAACGCGCTGTCAAACAGGGCGCTCTTCGACCGCGCTGAGGCGGTCATACCCGGAGGTGTAAACTCGCCGGTGCGGGCCTTCGGATCGGTGGGCGGAACGCCGTATTTCGTGGCCCGAGCCAGCGGCCCCTACGTCTACGATGTCGAGGGGAACCGCTACATCGACTACGTGCAGAGTTACGGCCCGACGATTCTCGGACATGCCCACCCGGCTGTGACGCAAGCCGTGCAGGCCGCCGCGGCGTCGGGCACAAGCTACGGCGCTCCGACCCACAGCGAGGTTCGCCTCGCCGAAGAGATATCGCGCCGCATAGCGGGCCTGGAGATGGTGCGACTCGTGTCGAGCGGCACCGAGGCGACGATGACCGCCATACGCATGGCGCGCGGCGCCACCGGGCGTGACCGCATCGTGAAGTTCGCCGGTAACTATCACGGCCACAGCGATGCGCTGCTGGTGGCCGGAGGGTCCGGAGTCGCCCAGCAGGGCCTGGTCGGTTCGGCAGGGGTGACGACCGGCGCGGTCGCCGACACTGTGGTCGCGCCCTACAACGTCGTGCCCGAACTCGACGAGACGGTCGCAGTGGTCGTGGTCGAGCCGGTTGCCGCCAACATGGGCCTGGTCGAGCCCGCAGCCGGCTTCCTCCCGGGACTGCGCCGGGCCTGCGACGAGGTCGGGGCCCTGCTGATGTTCGACGAGGTCATCACCGGTTTCCGCCTCTGCCGTGGGGGCGCGGCCGAGTGGTACGGCGTGAACCCCGACATCTGGTGTTTCGGCAAGGTGATCGGCGGCGGCCTGCCGATGGGAGCGATCGGTGCCTCGGCGGAGATCATGGGCAACCTCGCCCCGTTGGGAAGCGTGTATCAGGCCGGCACATTGTCGGGTAACCCGTTGGCCACCGCGGCGGGACTGGCTGTCCTCGAACTGCTGACACCGGACGCTTACCGCGAACTGTCGAAAATCTCGGCGTATCTGCAGGCGGGACTGGCAGCAGCGTTCGACGAAGCGGGTGTGGAAGCCTGTGTGCCGAGGGTGGGGCCGCTGTTGGGCTTGTTCTTCGGCAGTGAGCCCCCGACAGACTTCGAGTCCGCCAAGGCGGTCTGTGACAACGGCAAATACCCGCAGTTCTTCCATGGGATGCTGAGCCGCGGCGTGGCTTTCGCCCCCGGCGCGTATGAGGCCGTGTTCACTTCACTGGCCCACACTGTTACCGAACTTGACGCCACGATCGAGGCATGCCGCCAGGTGGCCAGGGAGATGGTGTGAATAAGAAATGGCTGCTAGCCGGAGCCATAGCCCTTCTGGTCGTGCTGGTTGCGGCGTTCTGGTTCGTGTTCCTCCGTGGCGATGTGCCCGCACCGGTGAGCACCGAGGCCGGGCTTGAGCAGCTTGAAGAGGACCTCGCTGCTGAACAGGACGAAGCTCGGGATCCGGTGGCAAGCGGTGATGAGGCCGATTCAGAGTCCGGTCCGGTAACGAGTTCGCCGGGGGCCGAGCCCCCGACCGGAGGTGTCGCGGCCGGTACCTGGATCGTCGACGACGAATTCGGGGAGTTCGACTTCGATACAGCCAGCGGTTCCTTCGCCGGGTTCCGGGTGGACGAGGAACTGACGGTCGGTGAGGTCACAGCGGTGGGGCGCACCGGTGGCGTGACTGGTTCGCTCACCATCGAAGACGGGACACTCGTTGCCGCTGAGGTCACGGTCGACATGACAACGATCGAATCGAACGATTCCAGACGTGAGAGTGCGATCCGCGGCGCAGTCCGGGCCAGTGTCTACCCGACCGCCACGTTCGTGCTCACCGAGCCCGTGCAACTCGACGTCGCGGCCTTGGAGTCGGGTGCCACGCTCGAGGTCGATGCGGTCGGCGACCTGACCGTAAACGGCATCACCAACCAGGTGTTCTTTCATCTGCACCCCACGATCGTCGAACCCGACCTGGGACTGGTAATTGGTCATGCGGAGATCTTCTGGTCCGACTTCGGTGTCACCGCACCGCGCGCGCCGATAGTGGTTTCGGTGGAAGACCACGGCATCGTCGAGTTCCAACTCCTCGTCCGCCGCAGCTGACCCCACCCAGCGTCCGTTTCGCCGCACCCCGACAACTTCTCACGGAACGTCAGCGTCTGGTTCCGTGAGACGAACGAGCCGGTGAGTGGTTCGGCGCGGCGAGAGCCGCGTGTCGAAGGGTGCCCGTTCCAGTAGCTCCGAAGGTCGATTTGTTACGTTTCTGGTGTCTCGGTTCTGTCGGTCATGACCCGCACGTTAACGGTCGACTGGGTTACCGTCGGCTGCTGATCCAGGCCCAGACCTGAAACAATACGCCAGCTCCACCGAAAAGCAGAGCAGAATACGCGAACTCCTGGGTCGACCATTCCACCGTTCCGATCAACACCCGCGACGGGTACCAAAAAAAGAACACAACCAACAATGCCACCCAGCTCATCCCAGGCCGCCGCGTCGTTTCGGCGGGTTCAATGCCCGAACGCCGAAACCGCAGCCGACTGGGTGGGCCTGTGTCTGTTGGTGTCTCGGCGCTGCCGGTCATGGTGCATACGGTATCCGCGGCGACGCTCGGCGGGCAGGCTGGCCAGACCCGGCTAAGCCTGGATCCACCGGTTTGGCTTTGGGGTTCGAGTGTTGAAGCGGGGTTGGGGGTGTTGGGGTCGGGGTGGCGGCCTCCCCGCCCCCACGTTTTCGCGCAGGCTCATTCAAGCGGGCACTGTGTCCGCGGTGAGAAGGGTGGGGTGTCACTTCGGGCATACTGCTGTCCACATGCTCCAATACGACGAGTACTGCACCCGCGTACATGACGGCGGAATACGCGACTTCTGCGAAGACAGGAAATAGCGGCAAACAGTCGCAGGGAGTCAGATACCCCTCACGAGGCTCCTCGCCACTTCGGGTGAAACGAAGCCACCACAACAGCGGTACACAGTATGTAGCGAGACGCGTCCTCATCCCCAGGCAGCCACGGATCTAGCGTCTCGCCGACAGTCCGAAGCAACGCAATAGTGATTACCCATACGGTCACGAGCAGCAAACGACGCCGCCAACGCACCCAGCGGATAGCGGAGGCCGCCCCCGCTTCGGGTTGTGGTGGTGTCGTCATCATGGCACCCACGGTACCAGCGCGACCCTCGGCGATCAACTGTCGCCGGAGGCTCGCCGGGCAGGCCCCCGGACCGCCCAGAATCCTGGGGTCTATATTGCTCCTAACCCTCTTCCTTACGGTCTCCGGTGCCATATTACGGCTAGCGGGGCTGGGAAAGGCTGGTTTCTGAGCGTGGGCTCCGGTCCGCTTGGGCTCCGGTCGCCGTCCTCAATCTCGTGGGGCTCCGGTCGGCCTGGGCGGTCAGCGTCTCGATCTCGGGGCAGTAAGTCCACATTGTCGGCATCCGAGCACGCTTACCAGTCGCTCTAGACGCTCACCCCGGTGCCCTCGCGGCGGGTCGGCAAGCTCTATTGGTGGCCGTTGTTTGTCGCTCGGGAGAGGTCACTTCGGGCAAACCGCTGTCCACATGCTCCAATACGACGAGTACTGCACCCGCGTACATGACGGCGGAATTCGCGACTTCTGCGAAGACAGGAAAAAGCGAAGCTCGAACTTGCTCCGATCCCAATCATGATCGCTCGGATCGTCCACGTTGTAGGTGTCTGTGGGTGGATCGGTCGTGGTGGTCGTCGTGGTGGTCGTCGTGGTGGTCGTGGTCGTGGGCGTGTTCGTGGTGTCTGGGGTCTTGTCGTCTTCGTTGGCCCGTTTCAACGCAGAGCAGTAGACATGATCCACAGCGAGATCGGCCGCAAAAGCAGTCAGATTCAACTTCAGAAACGCCTTGCGCGTGTAGTCGGCGGCTTGGGCGGTCTTCAGTACGTACTTGTGATTCGTGATCGCTACCCCTGCCGCCGCCGCCTCGGGGCCGGTGGCGCAGAGCACCAGGTTGATGATGTCAGACCCAGGGAGTTTCGAGATTTCCTTGACCAGGAAGTCTCCAGTCCCCTCAATAGCGTTCTTAATGTCGCCAAAGAGCCCGCCAACACCGGGGGAGGGTTTGGGTGGTCGCTTCGGTTGATGGCATCCGGTGCGTGAGTCGATGAGTGTCCACTCAACAACCGCGGTGCCGTCGTGGTGCTTTGTTTCGCTGAACCAGTAGTCGGAGTCCTCGCTGCCGTCGCCGTGCTGGTTTTCGTAGTACCACAGCGTCGGGAACGGTTTCATGTATTGCCCGGCGGGGCAGGTGGCGTGACTGTGCCCACCGTGGCAGCCGTCGTGGCCGGTGAGATGCTGACCAGCCTGGCAAGTGTTCGCGGTTGTGTGGTCGTCGTGGCAAACGTTGGCGATTGCTGTGTGTTGGTGCTTGTGTTGGCCGTCGCCGGGTTTGCACTGTATCGGTTCGCATTTTCCGTTGACTAAGCGCTCATCGCCCGCGCAAGGGGTTTGGCACTCTCCGTTTATGTAGTTTTGGGGTGCGGTGCAGACAGGTTGGCAGGCTCCGGCGAGCCAGTATGAACTCCCTGAGCAACGCGACTCGCAGGCACCGTTGACGCTTCCCGACGGCACCCAGTGTTGACCCGCCGGGCAGCTCGGCTGAGACCAGCATCCATAGATCGTCCAAACCTCGCTACCCGCGCATGTTGTCGCCGCGGTCGTTGTTGTCGCCGCGGTCGTCGTCGTCGGAGCAGCGGTCGTCGTCGCCGGGTAATCGCAGAAGAACCCCCGCGGGATGCCTTTATTGGCGACACACTGCACGGCTGACTCGCACATGTCATGAAGCCACCCAGACCCGCCACAGCCCGGTGAGGGGTGGGCTTCTGCGGGCTCCTCCTCGAACAGCGGCGGATCAGCAGCAAGCGGCAACAGCACAGACGCACACAGTGCCAACACCACCACCACAAGCACGCTCGGTTTGAACCGCCTCCCACGCTCAGATAGCTTCAACTGACGGGAGGCGATATATGGACGGCTCTTCATGGCCGTCAAGTCCTAATACCCCCCCCCCCCCCCCCCGCGTCAAGTCAAACCACCAATTTTCTTTGCTGCAAGCAGAGGTCGGGCCCCTTCCGCCCACCTGCGAAACGACCATCTACCAGCTACAACACTCTGGAACGACCGTCCGCCCCTTGATGTGCATTGATCCGACTCAGATAGGCCGCGATCGTCCGTGGCGACACGCCCTCGCAACTCTGTAGAGTCGGCCGAACACCCCAAGACCAGAAGGGACGGCGGTAATGCTCACCTCAGGACTCGACCATGTGGCGGTGATCACCAACGACTCGGACCGGCTCCAGAGCTTCTACATCGACATGTTCGGCGCCACCGTGGAAAGCGACGGTGAGGAGTTCCCGGGCGGGCCCCGCATGACCGTCATCAACATCGGACCAGCGACAGAGTTGAACGTCTTCGAGATCGAAGGCAACGAACAAGCCGAGCACCAGACACCGATGTTCGGGCGGGGGCGGCTCGACCACATCGGCCTGTACGCAGCCAGTCTCGACGACTTCGATCAGATCCGCACGCGGTTGATGGCTGCGGGCGCAACCGACGGCACCGTCACCGATTTCGGCCGCAAGCTCAGCCTCTTCTTCCGTGACCCCGACCGGATGGAATGCGAAGTGTTGGTGACCAACCCCGAACCGGGCCGCGTGCCGATGGGCAGCGCCTCACACCTGTACAAATGAGAACGTGGGTGATTTGGCGCGTTGCCGTGAACAGGCCATTCTTTGGGGATGAAACAAGGACCGGTCTTTCGTCACCTGGATCGTCTGGAGTGGGAGACAGCCGCTGACCAGAAGGCCGACGTTGCGGCACTTGCCGCGCAGGCAGACGCGCTCGGCGCCCGACGCAGCCGACTCACCACCGGCGAGCACGGCTTCCACAGCCACATCTCCGAAATGCCACCGGGATTTTGCGTGCCGCCCCACACCCATGACATAAACGAGATCATGGTGATCCTCGACGGCAGCGTGGAAGTGACCGACGGGACCGTTCTCAGTGCCGGGGACACCGCCGTCATCCCTGCAGGCCACCTCTACGGTTTCACCGCCGGCGAGCAGGGAGTCCGCTTCTTCGTGGCGCGCACCGCGGATGCCGCCACCAACATCAAGTAGCTCGAGTAGAAGGAAACCATTATGCGCCACGGGTTCAAAGTCTTCGATGCGGATGCACACGTCGTCTACCCAGCCGACCTCTGGCAGAAGTACCTTCCCGAGCGGTTCAGACACCGACTCGACCGCCGCAACCCCGCGGGTCTCGAAACCTACAACCCGGTGCTGGTCGACGGCCGTTACAGCCAACACGACGTGAGCCTCTACGGGCAGTTCCAGAAGGCGATCAACTGGACATACGAAGACATGGTCGCCCAGTACGGAGAACTCGCCACCGACGGATTCACCGGGGACCGGGTGGCCAAAGCGTTGGCAGTGGACGGCGTCGACTGCTGTGTCATATACGGACCCGAGTACGACATGTGGCTGTCGGGGATCGACCCCGAACTGCAGGCAGCCATGGCACGGGCCTACAACCACTGGGGCGCCGACATGCGAGAGGCATCAGACGGCCGGGTCATGACCGCCGGTCCGATCCCCCTCAGCGATGTGAGCCGGGCGGTCGAGGAGATCCAGTACGCCTACGACCATCTCGGGACCCGCTGTTTCTGGACTCGACCCAACCACACCAACCACCGAGAGCTCGGCGACCGCTACTACGACCCGGTCTACGAACTGCTGCAAGACCTCGACTGCGCCTTCGCCACCCACGAGTTCATGGGCCTCAACGCCCAGACCGAGGGAGTCGACCGCTTCAAGACCTTCACCGAATGGCACACAGTCGTGCATGTCCACGAAGCCCAGAACGCCTGCCTCTCTATGATCGTCCAGGGAGTGTTCGAACGTTTCCCGAAGCTGCGCTGCGCCTACCAGGAAGCGGGCTGCGGGTGGCTGCCGTCATGGCTGCACCGCATCGACGAACACTTGGAGATGGCGGGAGAGGCCGAGTGCGGCTACCTCACCATGACCGCCACGGAGTACTTCAAACGCAACTGTTGGATCAGCACTGAATGCGAAGACCCCTTCGTGGCCGACGTCATCCGCTGGCTGGGAGACGACCGCATCCTCTGGGAGAGCGACTTCCCGCACCCGGACTCCAAATTCCCGCACGCAGTCCAGTACTTCCTCGACCTCGAGCCGGAACTGATCAGCGAAGAGAGCAAACGCAAGATCCTCTGGGACAACTCAGTCGACTTCTACCGTTTCCCTGACGACTACCTGCCGGGTAAGTTCATCGAGGCCACCGAACTAGTTCCGCAATGAAACCCCTTCGTCGACCCCACGAAGCGGTCGACTACGAACTGCTCACAACACGGCTCCCCCCACCCCCGGAATACCTGGAGACCGCCTATCTCGACGACCCCGAAACGATCGCGGATAAACAACTGACCCGGTTGCAGAGCCGCGCCCGAGCCGCCCACTCAGTCCCCTTCTTCAGGCGCCGCTGGGACGCTGCTGGAGTCAGCCCCGAAGATCTCCGTTCGCTCGAAGATCTCCGCGCTCTCCCGAGCTACACGGTCGACGACATCCGCGAGAGCATCGACGCCGACCCGCCCTACGGCGACTACCAGGGTGTGAGCGTCGCCCACGCTGCCCAAGAGCCGATGCGCGTCTACATGAGCGGCGGCACCACAGGGGCGTCGCGCCCGACGCTCTACACCGCCTGGGACCGTGAGGCCGGTGCGATCCTCAGCGCGCGGGCGCTCTACATGCAGGGCATCCGCCCCGGAGACGTGGTGATCAACGCCTGGGCGTACTCCACCCACAACGGTGCCCATGCCATGGACGAAGCGCTGTACCGCTGGCTCAACTGCGTCGTGCTGAGCACCGGAACCGGCAACGTGACCCCGACCCGCAAACAGATCGAGTTGGCGTTGCAGTACGGGGCCAAAGCGATCCTGACCACCGGCGACTACCTGCTCCACCTTGCCGAAACCGCCCGTGAAATGGGAATCGACCCCATTGCCGACCTGCAGCTGCGGGCGCTCCCCAACATCGGTGACAAGCAACGGCTCAGCGAGACGTTCGGCGCGGCCGTCTACGACTCCTACGGATTCCATGAGGTTCAGTGGGTGGCGATCGAATGCACCGCTGCTGACGGCCTGCACATCTTCGAAGACGCCTTCATCGTGGAGATCGTCGATCCCGAAACCGGCGAGTTGTTGGCCGAGGGCGAGCAGGGAGCGGTCTGCATCACCGAGATCTACAAGACCGGCAGCCCGCAGATCCGGTACAACATCATGGACCTCTCCGCGCTGTATCCAAGAAGCCGATGCGAGTGCGGGAGCTGGTTGCGCAGGATGGCCCCGTTCGCGGGACGCGGCGACAACATGGTGAAACTCCGCGGTGTCAACATCTGGCCCGAAGCGCTTGGCGAGATCGCCTCAGGCGTCGAGGGTGTGGGCGAGGACTATTTTGTGGTGGCCGACCGGTCGAACAACCGGGACGAAATGACTGTGAAGATCGTGAGTGAAGCCGATCCCGCCGATTTCGAGACGTTGTCCCACCGGGTGGCCGAACGACTCCACCAGGCGACCGGGGTGCGCATCGGAGCCGAAGTCGTAGCGCCTGGAACGCTGGACCATCTGACCGGATTCGGCACTGCCGCCAAACTCGTCCGGTTCCGTGACGACCGATGATCGACTACTGGTGCAACGCCTTCACCCCCGACCGGGAGGCGCTCTGGGCAGATGTGATCGCCCGTGGCGGACTGGGCATACGCACCCGCGGCGGTGATTCCGAAGACGGATTCTGCGAACCAGCCGAGATGGTGAAGCGTCTGGACCGGCTGGGTGTGGACACGGTCGTGCTGCCCGTCTGTGAACCGGAAACGAGACTCAGCGGTGATCGAAACGACCCGGCGCTCACCGAGTTCGCCCACTACGCGCTGCGAGAGTCTGAGATGAAAAGGCTGGTTGCGGCATATCCGGGACGGTTCGTCGGCGTGTTCAGCGTCAACCCTGATGCGGGTGCTGCGGACCTCGCCGCTGCCGCCGAAGCCGTCAGGGCGCAGTGGTGCGTGGGCCTGCACACCCACACCCACAGCTGGGACCGGCCCTTCGACCACCCCGACTATTGGCCGTACTACGAACTGTGCTGGCAGAACCGCATTCCCTTCACGATGCAAGCCGGAGCTTCAGGAGGCGACATGATCCACGAGTCCGGTCATCCGAGTGCCGTCGCCACGGCTGCCACAGAGTTCCCTGACGTCGGATTCGTGCTGTCGCACACTGGGGCGCCCTGGGTCGCCGAAACCATCGAGGCAGCCACGAGGTTCCCCAACGTGTACATCGGCACTGCCACTCATCCGCCCCGACGCTGGCCCGACGAACTTGTCGCATTCATCAGGGGCGATGGAAGGGACTGCTGTGTGTTCGGCACCGGGTTCCCGCTCACGGGCCATGCCCGGTCAATGCGCCAACTCGGGGATTTAGCACTCGACGCGCAAACCGTCGAAGCTCTCCTTGACGGCAACGCACGCCGCATCTTTGATCGTATTCCCCAATCCGACAGAGCATCGCAAGGGAGCTGAAATGGTCGGCACCACCTACAACGTTCCACCGGTCCCACCCGACGAGACCAGCACCGACTGGTTCGACTTCGCCCCGCTGCGGGTCGGGATCGAATACCGCAGGGTCGATCCGGCCGCCCTCGCCGATGTCTACGGTGACAACGCTGAGCACATGGCCGAGATCGACGAGCACTCGCCGGAGGGGGGATTCAGCGACGAGGGGATCTCGATCCACATTGTCGCCGACGACCACGAATACCTGCGGTTCGATGCCTTCGTCGACGACCCGCACTACCACTACATCGACCCCGACGCAGGCACCAACACCATCGTCGAGTTCGACAAGGTGGCGCACGGGCCGGTCAAGGTCTGGGTGCTCAGCCAGCTGCGGGGCCGCCTCCCCGAGATGCTGAGCCATGCCGGTGCATCCGAGCTGGCCGGTTCGCTGAGGTCTGAGATCGGCACCGAGATCGCGGAGCAGGTCGAACGCCATCTTCAAGCGATCGGTGAGTTGTGACGTTGAGGGTCGTACCGACGACCCCGACGTTGGGGGCCACGGTCACCGGCATTGATCTGAGCCGTGCCACCAGCGAAGACATCGCCGCGGTCATCGAAGTGATCCTGGAGCACAAGGTCCTGTTCTTCGAGGATCAACACCTCAGTCCGCCGTCGCAGCTGGCCTTCGCGCGGGACCTCGGCGAGATCGACGTCGCCCCCTTCGGCCCGAAGCACCCGGACCATCCCGAGATGACCGTCCTCGACCAGGTCTCACCGAAGAACCAGGGTGCCGATGCCTGGCACACCGACAACACCTACCTGCCGTGCCCGCCGTCGTTCACGATCCTGCAGTCGGTGACGCTGCCCGAGCTCGGCGGCGACACCTGCTTTGCAGACATGTACGCGGCGTTCGATGCGCTGTCGCCGGAGCTGCAGACGTTCCTCTGCGGGTTGACCGCCACCCACGACCTCACCAAGACGCTCAAGCGGGCCATCGCCGACGGCAACGCCGACGTCGACCTCGCCACGATGCAGCAACAGTGGCCGCCGGTTCATCACCCCGTCGTTAGAGTCCACCCCGACACCGGCCGCAGGGCGCTGTTCGTCAACGGCAACTTCACAACCAGGATCGACGGCCTCACCGACGCGGAGAGCGAAGCGTTCCTCTCGATGCTGCTCGAGCACGTCGGGTCGCCTGCGTTCCAGTGCCGCCACCGTTGGAGCCCCGGTACGTTGACCATGTGGGACAACCGCTGCGTGCAGCACTACGCCGTACCCGACTACACGTCCCGCCGAGTCATGCACCGCCTGACCATCACCGGCACCAAACCCACCGGAGTCGCCGATTGAAGGCTGAGCGGATCGATTCCGCACACGGTCGCGACCGAGCAGAACCGGGCGACTACCGGTCTCGGTGCACCCACGATCGTCAATCCTGGCACGTTCTCAGTAGTCGCCTCGCTGGCTCCTCTGCCCGCGGTAGTGGGTGATGAGGGCGTTGGTGGAGGGGTCGTGGTTGAGTGTTGGGGGTTTGGGGGCGTTCAACTCGGCGGCGATTGTGGTGGCTAGGGACTTGCCCAGTTCGACTCCCCACTGGTCGAACGGGTTGATTCCCCATACCACCCCTTGGGTGAGTGTCTGGTGTTCGTACAGGGCGATGAGCTGACCCAACACTGACGGGGTCAGGCGCGGGGCCATGATCGTTGTGGACGGCCGGTTGCCCGGGAATGTGCGGTGCGGTACCAGGCCGGGGTCGACTCCGGCGGCTGCGACCTCTTGTTCGCTTCTGCCGAAAGCCAGGGCCTCGGCTTGAGCCAGGCAGTTGGCCACGAGCAGTTCGTGGTGCTCAGCGGGCGCGTCGATGAAGTCGGGATCGGCGAAGACGATGAAGTCGCACGGCACGATCGTTGTGCCCTGATGAAGGAGTTGATGAAACGAATGCTGTCCGTTGGTGCCGGGCTCTCCCCACAGGATCGGCCCGGTCTCGTAGCTGACGGTCTCACCGTTGAGCCGCACCCGCTTGCCGTTGCTCTCCATGTCGAGCTGCTGCAGATAGGCGGTGAAGCGACGGAGCGCCTGCGAATAGGGCAGCACCGCACGGGCCGGCAACCCGCAGAACGTGCGATACCAGACCGCGATCAGGCCGGCGAGGGCCGCAACGTTGCGGTGCAGTGGTTCAGAGGCGAAGTGTCGGTCGACGATGCGCATACCGCGCAGCATCTCATCGAATCGGTCAGCTCCGATCGCCGCCATCAGCGAGAGACCAATGGCGGAGTCCAACGAGTAACGGCCCCCGACCCAGTCCCACATCTCGAACATGTTCGCGGCGTCGATGCCGAACTCGGTCACCGCAGCCGCGTCAGCCGACACCGCCACAAAATGTCGGGCGACAGCCTCGTCGCCCAAAGCGTTGGTCACCCAGCGCCGCGCGGTTGCGGCATTGGTCAACGTCTCAGAGGTCGTGAACGTTTTGGAGGCGACAACAAAAAGAGTCGTGGCGGGGTCAAGATCCGAGAGCGCCGCCAGCAGATCGTGGCTGTCGACGTTGGAAACGAAACGGCAGCGCAGACGCTCATGCCGGTAAGCGGCCAGGGCCTCATAGGCCATCGACGGCCCCAGATCCGAACCGCCGATACCGATGTTGACCACAGTGTCGATGGGCGCCCCCGTACAACCGAGCCAGTCACCGTCACGGACCCGCCCGCAGAAGGCGGCCATCCGCTCACGCAAGTCATGAACCTGCCCGACGACGTCGGCTCGACCAAAGTCCTGATCAACCTCAATCACGCTGTCCCTGGGTGCCCGCAGGGCAGTGTGCAGCACGGCGCGGTCCTCGGTGGTGTTGATGCGGTCGCCGCGCATCATCGCCTCGACCCGTTGAACCAGGCCGGCCCGATGCGCCAGCGCCACCAGCGCCTCAACTGCCTCACCGGTCACCCGGTGTTTCGACAGGTCGACAACGAGGTCGCCGACACTGAACGTCAAGCGCCCAACACGGCCGGGATCCTCCGCAAACAGGCGTCGAAGATCGAGATCGGCGAAGCGCTCGGCCAACGCCGAAACCGTGCCCCATTCGCTAGTGGTTGCGATATCCACTGATCTCCCCGTGTAGCTCTGCTCATAAGATTGTCGCGGGAATTGCCCCTGCGTCGTTGACAATTCCTCGGATCGCTGGCCGTCTGGGCCGGAAATCTGCGCGTTTAGCTACATATTGTGTTGTTAATCGCGCAGATTTGGCTGTGACCACCGGGTGAATCGCGGGGTTCAGCCGGAGGCGACCTCGTCGTGCGCCGCCGCGACAGCAGCCCGAGCCTCCTCGAGTTGGGCACTGACCTCGGCCACCGACACACCCAGAGCGAGGCTGCCCACCCCCGCCTCCTCGTTGATGTGGACGAACTCCTCGAGCACCTCAAGCTCAAATGCGGCGGTCTCGTCGTCGAGTTCACCGTGGGCCACCCGCTCGTAGTAGACGACCGCAGCCAGTTCCTCGACGGAGAGGGACTCGGTGAAGTTGCCCATCACCGCACCGAAGCTGCCGACTGTTCGGGGGCTGTCGGTACCCGTGCGGGCCGGGTCGCCGTAGACGGGGCCCTCGACTATCTCGGTCTGCTCAGACCCGTTCGCGACCCAGGCAATATGGCCTGCCAACCCGTCGTATCCCGCAGCGTCGCTGGGGAAGGTGAGGAGCACTTCGCCGCCGCTGAGCTGTCGTCCGGTCCCGCCTGAACCGGTGCCCCCGTGGCAGGAGGCGCAGACCTCGGCATAGACCTCACCACCCTCGAACAGCAGACCCTCAGGATCAGCGGGAGGGCGCTCGAGGTAACCGACGTAGTAGATCGCCCAGATCGGCAGGAACAACAGGACGGGCATGACCCAGTACGGGATCGTCTTGCGCTGGAGTGCCGCGGTCACGTAGGGAGCGACCGGTGCCTCGACTTCGACCTGCGGCTCCGCTCGAACCGCAGCGACCGGAGCGGGCGCGGGCACGACAGAACCCGACGCTGCTGCCGTGGAATCGGCGGGGGCGGCTTGCTCACCACCGTCGCCGGGCGCAGCTTCACCACTGAGGCGGGCGCGGGCCTCAGCGGCCCTCTTCAGAAGATGCTCGGGTACTTCGACCAACGTCGTCTCCGGTGCGGGTCAGATGGTGCTGAGCCGGTCGCTCGGCGCGACAAACTCTAGGGGAACTTCGGGGAAGGATAGAGCGATTGCCGCCGGATTCGACAAACTCAAACGGAATCCGAAGAACAGTGTCGCCCAACTGAGCGGTTTTGCTGCTCGGGACTACACTTGTGCGAGGATTCACGAAGTACCCGGATCTCAGTCTCCAACGGAGCCGAACATGGTTGCCTTCTCGCTGTCTATCATCGTCACTCTTGCGGGCACCGCGGGCATCCTCGCGTACGCGAAGCGGCGCCCGATAGGCACCCCGCACACATGGGGCGAAGCGATGTTCGGCTCCATGTTCGTGTTCTTCCTGTTGTTCATGGCCTATGGGGTGGTGCCGCACCAATGGCTCACCTGGGCTGAGAACGAACTGGCCTGGCGGAGCGACAAGCTCTTCATCGGCTGGGGCGGCTTCCTCAAGCCGCAGCCCTTGGGCGGCTGGAACCCGTTGACCATCAACTACCTGCACCTCGAGCACATCATCGCGGTGGTTATCTACGGCGTCGTGCTGGTCGGCAACGTCTGGCTCTGGAAGGTCTGGCAGACGAGGGGCCAGAAGGCCGCCGAGACGGCCCCGGCCAGGTCCGCCTTCGGCCGTCCGCTCGTCAAGGAGGGTTCGTCGCTGTGACAACGACCGACGCCAACCCCCCGATGCCGGAGTTCCGCGACGACTACGTGCTGCAGGAGGTCGATGCTGCCTGGCTCAGCGCGGCCGTCAAGCCCAAGCAGTTCATCCATATCGACCAGTCCGAGTGCATCATGTGCGAGGGCTGTGTCGACATCTGCCCCTGGAAGTGCATCCACATGGTGCGTCCCGACGCGATCGATGAGGCGGTCGGTACCGAGCAGCCCGGGATCGACCCGAGCGACCACGTGATCTTCACGATTGACGATGACGTCTGCACCCGCTGCGCGCTCTGCGTCGACCGTTGCCCCACCGGCGTCATCATCATGGGCAAGATCGGCGATCCCGCCATAGGCGGGGATCCCCACCAGAGAACCAACAGCCACGGCTACGGATACGGAATGCGACTCGGCTAGAACCGGGCGACGCAGGAGAGAATCAACACAATGGCAATTGATACCGACGACATCAAGCCACCGCTCAAGGAGCGGCTGTCTCAGCAGATGTCGAAGCTCGGCAACGACATGAAGGGCAGCCAAGCCTGGAGTTCGATCTTCAGGCCCGGGTCGATATTCCGCAAGGGATACACCGACAGCCCGCGCAACCGCAGCTACGTGATCATGAACAGCGTGATGTACCACCTCCACCCGGTGAAGGTGAAGCGCCACGCCGTCAAGGTCTCCTACACCCTGTGCCTCGGCGGCCTGACATTCTTCCTGTTCATTCTCCTGACGATCACCGGGATCTTCCTGATGTTCTTCTACCGCCCGACCGCGGCTGCTGCATGGGACGACATCTACACGCTCCAGACCTCTGTCACCTTCGGGCTGCTGGTGCGCAACATGCACCGATGGGCGGCCCACCTGATGGTGTTGACCGTGTTCCTGCACATGGCGAGGGTCTTCTACCACGGGGCGTACAAGCCTCCAAGGGAGTTCAACTGGGTGATCGGCGTGATCCTGCTCACCCTGACGCTGCTGCTGTCGTTCACCGGTTATCTGCTGCCCTGGGACCAGTTGGCCCTGTGGGCGGTGACCGTGGGTACCAACATGATGGGGTACACGCCCGTGTTCGGTGACCAGGTTCGTTTCGTGCTGCTCGGCGGCGTCGAGATCGGAACGGACACGTTGTTGCGATGGTATGTGCTGCACGTCCTCATGCTCCCGTTCGTGGCCGTCATCTTCATGGCGATCCATTTTTGGCGGGTGCGTAAAGACGGCGGCATCTCGGGTCCGCTCTAGGTCGTAAGGAGGTCAAGGAATGGTCGAAGTCCCTGAACACCTTCGTCGCAGAGCCGAGGAGGCGCGTGCCAAGGCCGCTGCCAAGGCGGCCGAGGCCGCTGGTGAGACCCCCGCCGGCGACAGTGGTGGCGACAGCGAGATGACTGAGGAGCAGAAGGCTGCGGCAGCGAAGATCCCGCCGCATCTGCTGGAGCGTTCCAAAGCAGCCAAAGCCGCAACCGGCGGAGAGGAGAGCGCCCCTGTCGCGGCAGCCCCGGCACCCGCGGAGACACCCGCCGCCGCTGCCGCATCGGCTGCGGCGACCGGGCCGGGCGGACACACGCAGCGCCTGCTCACCGTGGTCAAGTCCGGTTCCATCCAGGACGTCAAGTCCCTGCCTCAGGACAAGGTCCATGTCTGGCCGCATCTGCTGGTCGTCGAATTCGCGGCGGCGCTGTTCATCACGGCCTTCTCCACCATCTTCTCGATATTCGTCAACGCCCCGCTGCTGGAGCTGGCCAACTTCAACGAGACCCCCAACCCCTCTAAGGCACCCTGGTACTTCCTGGGTTTGCAGGAGTTGCTGACGATGTTCCATCCGATGGTCGCCGGTGTGACCATCCCCGGCATCGGCATCTTCCTGCTGATCCTCGCCCCCTACATAGACAAGAACCCGTCCAACAAACCCGAGGACCGCAAGTTCGCCATTTCACTGATGACGATCCACCTCATGTTCTGGGCGGTTCTGGTGATGATCGGCTCGTTCTTCCGCGGACCCGGATTCAACTTCGTGTTCCCGTGGGAGGCCGGTCTCTTCTTCGAACTGTGATCGACAACTCCTATGACCTACCACCGACAGTCACTCCACTCATCCTCACGCCGCTCATCCTTCCTGGCTGACGAACGGACCCTCAAGAGCACGCCATGACGATCACCATTGCCATCATCATCCTGGGAGCTCTGGTTGTGCTTTCAGCCTTCGCGGCTATGCGGGGCCGTCAGAACTCCGACGCGATCGGCATGCTGTCACGCGAGACCCGCAAGCGCGACGCCGCAAGCGACTCGCTGGATTCCAGCAGAGAACTGACCGGGCGCGAGGTCGAGAAAGCCGTGGTCGCGCAGCGGGAGGCCGCAACCCGCGAACTGGTGCTGGCAAGTCGCGTCCCGCCGCCGCCTGCCCCCTATGTACCGCCGGACCCCGAGACCCTGGGAGTCACCCGGCGCCAGTTCTTCAACCGCTCGATCGTGTTGATGTTCGGCCTCGGACTGTCGGGCTTCGGGGTTGCCTGCATCGCCTTCCTGTGGCCGCAGCTCAGCGGCGGATTCGGATCGGCCATCAAGGTCGGGCTCGTATCGGACATACTCGCCGAGGTCCGCAACAACAACGGTTTCCTCTACCGCGCCGACGGCCGCATGTGGATCACCGAGTATCCCAACGGCGCAGTCGAGAAGGCCCGTGCCGTGTACTCCGGTCCCGAACTCGCCGGAATGCAGGCCGGGTTCACCCTCGGTCTCGACGGCGGGGTTGTTGCGCTGTACCAGAAATGCCCGCACCTGGGGTGTCGGGTGCCGGAATGCGGCACCTCGCAATGGTTCGAATGCCCGTGCCACGGCTCCCAATACAACCAGGTCGGTGAGAAGCGCGGCGGCCCAGCCCCCAGGGGAATGGACCGTTTCGCCATGTCCATCGGAGCCGACGGGTCACTCACCGTAGACACCGGAACGATCATCCAGGGCCCCGCCATCGGGGTCAACACCACCGGGCAGGAAGCCGAAGGGCCCAACTGCATCGGTCAAGCCAGCCACTAGATAACCTCTCTCCGTCCTTATGCTGCTCGCCGCTTCCACCCAGCGAACAATCGGCTTCGTCATCCTGGCGATCGTCTTCGTCGGTGGGCTCGTATACCTCTTCTTCAACATCCGGGCCGCCAAGGGGGAGGTGGGGTCCGAGGTCGAACTGGCCGCCAACCGCCGCGACGACGTCCGCGACGAGGACCTCGAAGGCAAACGGCTGGACTTCGCCCTCGGCGCCAACCTGGTGATGCTCACGATCATCGGCGTCTCGTTGCCGCTGTACTGGCTCGGCGAACCGGGCCGCCAGGAGGGCCGCGATGTCGACACCGCCCGAATCTTCACCAACCGCGGTGAAGAGATCTACCTTGAGGGCGCCCAGTGCGTCACCTGCCACGGGGCCGACGGAACGGGCGGATCAACCAGCGTTGCGCTGACCTCTGAAACGGGGGAGTTCATCGCCCAGGTGAGCTGGGAGGCCCCCGCACTCAACACCGTGCTCTCACGATTCTCCGAGGATGAGGTCCTGCACACTCTCAACTACGGCCGCAACGGTGTGATGCCTGCATGGGGCGCTCCCGGCGGCGGGCCGCTCACAGACCAGCAGCTCGAAGAGATCATGTTCTACCTGCGGAGCATACAGATCACCCCCGACCGCATCGCTGATCAGGTCGAGTCGGGTGTCCTGCAGGCGGCGCGTCAGCACCTCTCCGCCTCCGGCGACGAGGCCACCACCGAGGAGGCGGCGCAATGGCTCGCCGACGCACGCGGCGTTGCCGAGACTGCACGGCAATTAGCCATCGCCCAAGACCAGTCGTTGGCATTGGAACAGAACTCCGAGGACCTGAGATGGGCGGCGCTCGACATTCTGGTGAGCGGCGAGGGCCTTGACCCGGACGACTGGGAGGACTACAAGACCTACGGAGCGCTGCTCTTCGCGAACCCCGGAACGTTCGGAACATACAGTTGTGCTCGTTGCCACACCTACGGGTTCAGCTTCGGCGGAGACGAGGAGATGACCCTGCGTGTCAACGGGCGGGACACACCAATACCAGGCTTCGAGGACGGCCTCACGCAAGCCGGCGGGTTCTTCGGGCCCAGCCTGCTCAGCGGTGCGACCCTCACCGAGTTCGAGTCTCCCAGGGGCCACGCTGAGTTCGTGGAGATGGGTCAGACGATCGGCTCCACCTACGGGCGGGGCGGATCGGGCGGCAACGGGCAGATGCCGGGCTTCGGTCCCCGTGTTGAGAGCGACACTGTCGGCCCTGGCATACCCAACGATCTGGAGACCCCGTACCCCGCTCTGCTCACCGCGGAGCAGATCGATGCCATTGTCGCCTACGAGAGGACTCTCTGATGGAGGCGGTTGATCTCTTTGCCGGCCTCGCCTGGGACCCGGAGATCCGAGGCTTCCTCGCGGTCCTCACCGGCGTCGTCGTGCTGATGGGCTCGGTGTGGCTGTTGCTCGCCACCAATACGGGTACGCGTCTGGGCACGCTGATCGCCCTGGCAGGGTTCTTCGGCTGGATGACGATCATGGCTGCGATCTGGTGGATCTACGGGATCGGTTACCGTGGCGATGCTCCGACCTGGCAGGAGGTGGAGATAGTTGAGGGGTTCGACAGTGAGGGTCACTTGACGTTCGCTGCGCTCGACGAAGCTGAACAGCTCCGCTCCGAAGACCTGCCGACGGCCCACGAGTTGGTGGTGAGCGCCTATGCGGGGTTAAGCGGCGTCTCAGATCCCGAGATGCGAACCGAGATCGAGACAGCAAACCTGGAGTTCGGGGTTGTAACTGTCGCTGATCTGACCGCAGACCAGATCGAGGGTTTGGATGTTCAAGAAATCGCAGCCCTGGCCGCTGAGGAGCATGCAAAGAACGAGGCGACCACCCTCAGCGAACTGGCGGCCGTGGCCCCGAGCCTGATCGACCAGGACGACGCTGAGTTGGGGGGCTGGGAGTTGTTGTCGACCGCTCAAGCAGGCGAAGCGCAGGCGTCTGCGATCGCCATGCTGCTCGAGAGCGGCGACTTCCCGTTCAGCACCCAGAACGAGTTCAAGATCCTCGACGCCTTCACCATCGGCGGGAAGCGCGGCCTTCCGTCGGACCCGAGCCGCTGGGATCGGATCGAGACCCAGATCCGTACCGCGCTGACGCTGAAGCACCCGACCCGTTACGGCATCGTGCAGATGCAGGCGGTCCTTCCCGAGTCGATAGACAACCTTCCGGGCCAGGCGCCCAAGCGACCGATCGCGGATCCCAATGAACCGGTCGTGTCGGTGGTGATGATCCGCGACCTCGGGAACCTCCGCCTCGTCCCGGCGCTGGTAACACTCGGATCGCTGTTGATCTTCCTGGCTCTGTGCTACATGCTCCACGAACGTGACAAAGTAGTCATGGCCCGCGTCGCCGAGTTCAACAATCCGGCGGGATAGCACATGATCGGTCAGTACCTCCCACTGTTTGCGCTCTTCGTGCTGGCCGCCCTGTTCGCCGCTGGGAGTTTCGTCGCATCGGGCCTGCTAGCACCCAGAAAGCCGACAGTCCCGAAGCGGGCACCCTACGAATGCGGCATTATTCCAACCCGGGAGACCCCAGAACGCTTCCCGGTCCGCTTCTTTCTGGTGGCGATGATCTTCGTGGTGTTCGACATTGAGATCGTCTTCTTCTACCCGTGGGCGGTAGCGCAGGGGGGCCTCGGCCTGTTCGGGCTGGTCCTGATAATGATCTTCTCATTCGCGGTGTTCGAGTCGTTCGTTTATCTGATCGGCAATGGAGCGCTCGAGTGGGGCCCGTTGAAGCAGGTGGCGGGCCCGGCGGGAGCGGTCTCTGCTGAGCGCACGACCACCTCGACGGTTCGCAGGGTGGGGCTCGAAGATCGAGGTCACGCCGTGACGGCCGTGGCTGCTGTCGACGTCGAAGGGCACGTCGAAGACGCCGGAGAGGCGGCCTGATGCGCATCCCCGGTGTCGGCAGGGCAGGCGAGATCGCGGAGGAGGGCCTCGCCGGTCTTGAACACAATTTCATTACCAGCAACGTCGAGGAACTGGTCAACTGGGCGCGGATGCGCAGTTGCTGGCCCGCTACCTTCGGGCTGGCTTGTTGCGCGTTCGAGATGATGGCGGCGGGGGCTGCCCATTACGACCTGGCCCGCTACGGCATGGAGGTCTTCAGGGCTTCGCCCCGACAGGCTGACCTGATGATCGTCGCCGGCCGTGTGTCCCAGAAGATGGCGCCGGTCCTGCGGCAGGTGTACGACCAGATGATGGAGCCCAAATGGGTCATCTCGATGGGGGTGTGCGCTTCCAGCGGAGGGATGTTCAACAACTACGCCATCGTTCAGGGCATCGACCAGGTGGTGCCGGTGGACGTCTACGCCCCGGGTTGCCCGCCCGGACCGGAGACCCTGATGCACGCGATCTTGACGCTTCACGAGAAGATCAAGACCGGAGAGCTGTTGAAGCGCCGGGAAGTGTCGGGCACCGGCGAGACCGCCTCGGGAGCCGGAATCATGGTCCAGCAACGCGACGGACAAACTGCCGGTCTCACCATCCGGAGCTGATCATGCCGGAACTGCTTGAGGGCGTACGCTACGGGGTGTTGGCATCAGAAGTCTCTTCTCAGACGGTTCTGTTCGTGACCGTCGACGAATACTCTGAGGCGGCGGCTGCGGCCCACAACGACGGATTCGACTGCCTCATCGACCTCACTGCTGTCGACTACCTCAGCTATCCGGGGACTCGCCGGCGGCCCGCTGGTGTGGACTGCGAGCGTTTTGAAGTTGTGGTCCAACTCATGAACCACCGCTCTAGGGAGCGTCTCGGGCTGAGGGTCCAGGTGCCGGTTGACGATCCGGTGGTGCCGTCACTGTTCGACCTGTGGCCGGGCAGCGAGAACCTTGAACGTGAAGTGTTCGATATGTTCGGTATCGAGTTCGCCGACCACCCCGATATGAGCCGGGTCCTGATGCCCGAGGACTGGGTCGGCCACCCGCTTCGCAAGGACTATTCGGTCGGCGAGATCCCAGTCCAGTTCTCGCCGCAGAGCGAGCCGCGATGAGCGCTGAACGGGTGATGCGACGCGGTGACGACTCCGCGGTTCTGCGGCTCTCCGAAGCGGAGGCCAACCGCATCGGCGATGACGCTACGGACCCCGACGACGACGAACGAGTGATGCTCAACATGGGTCCGGCACACCCCTCGACGCACGGTGTGCTGCGTCTGATGCTGGAGATGGAGGGCGAAACGGTACTGCGGTCCAAGCCCGTGATCGGGTACCTCCACACCGGCATGGAGAAACAGGGCGAGAACCTCACATACCTGCAGGGTTGCACCAACGTGACCCGTATGGACTACGCCTCGCCGCTCTTCTCAGAGTTGGCCTTCTCCCTAACCACCGAGAAGCTCCTCGGTGTCGAAGTCCCCGAGCGCGCCACCTGGATCCGGATGCTGATGTGCGAGCTCAACCGTATTTCGTCACATCTGCTTTTTCTTGCGACCAACGGCATCGACCTGGGCGCGGTCTCCATGATGATCTACGGCTGGCGCGAACGCGAGGAGGTGCTGCGTTTCTTCGAGAAGGTCACCGGGCTGCGCATGAACCACAACTACATCCGTGTAGGAGGGGTGGCTGCGGACCTCCCCGACGGTTGGCGAGACGACCTGCGCGACCTGCTCGACCTGATCGGGCCTCGCCTCGACGAGTACGACGTGTTGATGACCGGCCAGCCGATCTGGCGTGAGCGCCTGCAGGGGGTGGGGGCGATCAACGCCGATGAGGCGTTGGCGTTGTCAGCCACCGGGCCGCTGCTGCGCTCAACCGGCTACGCCTGGGATCTTCGGCGCGACGATCCGTACCTCGCCTATGACGAGGTTGACTTCGATGTCATTGTCGGCACCTACGGAGACTGTTACGACCGTTACGCGATCCGCCTCAACGAGATCCGCGAATCAATGAAGATCGTGGAGCAAGTCATCGAGAAGATGCCCAGAGGCGACTACCGCCTGCAGGACAAGAAGGTCACGCCACCACCGAGGGCCCGCATCGACGAGTCGATGGAGGCGCTGATCCACCATTTCAAGATCTTCACTGAGGGATTCAAGGTGCCTAAAGGAGAGGCCTACTGCGCGGTCGAGTCGCCACGCGGCGAGCTCGGCGTCTACATCGTCAGCGACGGCACCGGCACGCCATACCGGATGCGTGTGCGCCCTCCGAGCTTCATCAACATCCAGACGCTGCCGCACCTCATGAGCGGCGGGCTGATTGCCGACGGGGTCGCAATCATCTCCAGCGTCGACCCGGTGCTCGGCGAGGTCGACCGATGAGCTTCTTCACTTCCGCGAACCTCGAGACAGCCCGCGAGATCATCTCCCGCTACCCGATACCGCGCTCCGCGCTCATCCCGCTGCTGCATCTGGCCCAGGAACAGCACGGCTTCCTCACCGACGAGGCTATGCGCCAGGTGGCGGACCTCTGCGATGTGACCCCGGCCGAAGTCCGAGGCACGGGCAGCTTCTATGAGATGTTCAAGTTCCATCCTGTCGGCAGCTACTTGATCAACGTCTGCACCAACATCTCCTGCATGCTGCTCGGGGGGGAGGAACTGCTCGAACACGCCCAGCAGCGCCTCGGCGTGAAGACCGGCGGGACAACGCCGGACGGGATGTTCACCCTCGAAGACGTGGAGTGCATCGCTGCGTGTACGGAAGCACCCTGCCTGCAGGTCAACTACCGCTACCGCCTGCGGGTCACGGGCGACGAGTTCGACCAGTTGATAGACGACATCCGTGCAGGCCGTGCCGACGACCTGCCCCAGCACGGGACTCTCGCCACTGTGCGCCAGCGCATCGGGCACGACAGGGTCGCTCAGATAGTTCCCCCCGAAGAGGCCCGAGAGGCACCCGTGTGGTTCAGGCGGAACGCCCCTGTTGTTGACCGAAGCGGCGAAGACCAGGTGGTGAGTTGATGGCCACCAACGGATATGTCGAGCACGCACCCGGATACGTCGACAACGAGGGCCCCAAGATCGTCACTGGACGGTTCGGCTACTCCGACTCGTACACACTGGCCCGCTTCGAAGCGACCGGAGGCTATGAGGGTCTGCGAGCGGCCCTCGCCAGCAGACCCGCCGACGTCCACGACGTGGTACGTAGCGCCACGCTGCTCGGCCGCGGCGGCGCAGGATTCCCGGCAGGTGTCAAATGGGGGTTCCTGCCGCCCGGAAAGTTCCCCTACTACCTCGTCGTCAACGGCGATGAGAGCGAACCCGGCACCTACAAGGACCGTCTGCTCATGGAGCGCGACCCCCATCAGCTCATCGAAGGTTGCCTGATCACCTGCTATGCGCTCGGGCTCAGCCAGTGCTTCCTGTACGTGCGCGGCGAGATGGCGCTCGCACAGGAACGAATAGCCGCCGCGCTCAACGAGGCCTATGAGGCCGGCTACGTCGGCCGCAACATTCTCGACAGCGACTTTTCTGTGGACATAGTGCTCACCTGGGGTGCGGGCGCCTACATCGTCGGTGAGGAAACCGCGCTCATCGAGAGCCTCGAAGGCAACCGGGGAATGCCCCGGCTCAAGCCCCCCTACTTCCCGGCAGCGATCGGGCTCTACGGCCAGCCCACCATCGTCAACAATGTGGAGACGCTCGCCAACGTGGGTTGGTTGATGGTCAACGGCGCGGAGCAATACAAGAACTACGGTTCCGAGGCGTCGCCGGGGACGCGGATGTTCGCGGTCTCGGGGCATGTGCGCCGCCCGGGTGTGTATGAGGTTGAACATGGTGTCACAACCTTCAGAGAGTTGATCTACGGCGACAACTTCTGCCAGGGAATCCGGGAGGGCCGTGAGCTGAAGATGTTCATCCCGGGCGGCGGATCGGCGCCCTGGTTCTTCGAGGAGCACCTCGACCTCCCCTTGGAGGCCGGTCCGGTCGGGGCTGCGGGTTCGATGCTCGGCTCGGGGGCGATCGTAGTCATGGACGACACCACCGACGCGGTCAAAGCCGCGCTGCGGGTCGTCAGGTTCTTCGCCCGCGAGTCGTGCGGCAAGTGCACCCCCTGCCGCGAGGGCACGACCTGGGAGGAACGGATCCTTGAGCGAATCCTCAACGGCGCGGGCCGACCCAGCGACATCGATCTGCTGCTCGATATCGCCGACAACATCAGCCCCGGCCCCTACCCGGTCGCGGCATTCGAAAGCGAAGGCCTGGATGCGGTGCCGTTCCCGCCCAAACAGACCACGATCTGTCCGCTCGGCCCTTCGTCGGTGGCGCCGATCGTCTCCACGGTCCGCCGCTTCCGTCATGAGTACGAGGCCAAGATCACCAGACGTGACTCGATACCGGTCCGTGCGGAGGTGCTGGCATGACGGATACTCAGCGCGCCGAGACAGGCCCCCAAGAAGTGTCGACGGTCAGCGTCACCGTCGACGGACGACAGATCGAGGCGTACCCCGATGAGCTGCTCATCGATGCCTGCGAACGCAACGGCACATATATCCCCAGGTTCTGTCACCACCCTCGAATGAACCCGGTGGGGATGTGCCGAATGTGCCTGGTGGAGGTCGACACCGGTCGGGGACCCGGCCTGCAGCCGAGCTGCATGGTACCGGTGAGCGACAACATGTCCGTCGAGACCGATACTGAGGTGACCCGCAAAGCTCAGGACGGGGTGCTCGAGTTCCTGCTGATCAACCATCCCCTCGACTGCCCGGTCTGCGACAAGGGCGGCGAGTGCCCCCTTCAGGACCAGACCATGTCGTACGGCCCTGGCGAGTCCCGTTTCGTGGAGGAGAAGCGCCACTTCGAGAAGCCGATACCAATCAGCGACACCGTCTACTTGGACCGCGAACGATGCATCCTCTGCGACCGCTGCACGCGCTTCGCAGACGAGGTGGCCGGCGATGCGCTGATCCACTTCATGGACCGGGGGGCCCACACGGAGGTCAACACGTTCCCTGACGAGCCGTTCGCCTCCTATTTCTCGGGCAACACCGTGCAGATCTGTCCGGTCGGGGCGCTCACTGCCAAGCCCTACCGCTTCAAGGCGCGTCCGTGGGACCTCAAGGAGACGATCTCGACTGCTTGGACCGATTCGGTCGGGTCTCGCATCACGGTGCAGTCCTCTCGCAATCAGGTGTTGAGGATCCTCGGTGTCGACTCCGACGCGGTCAACTGGGGTTGGCTCTCCGACAAGGAGCGGTTCTCTTTCGAGGCGCTGAACAGCGACGCTCGTTTGCTTTCTCCGATGCTGCGGACCAACGGTCGACTCGAGACGGTCGGCTGGGCCGCAGCCTTCGACCGGGTGGTCGACGCGCTCCGAGGTGCAGCCCCTGCACGTGTGGCGGTTATCGGCGGTGCCCGTCTCAACAACGAGGCTCAGTACGCCTGGGCGAAGCTGGCCAAGGGTGTCATCGGCACCGACCATGTTGATGCCCAACTCGGAGACGGACTGCCTGCCGAGGTTGTGCTCGGCCTGCCGAGGGCCACCATCGACGATGCCTGCCGCCGTGGCGGGACGATCATCCTGTGCGGCGGTGACCCGAAGGAAGATCTCGGCGCGCTGTATCTGCGCCTCCGCCATGCCGTTGTGCAGGACGGGGCGACGCTCATCGAACTCACCCCACAGCGCACCGGCCTCAGTAACATTGCTGCACACTCGCTGCGCCCCCGACCAGGTGAGGTGGGAGATCTGGCCGCCGCGCTGGTCGCCGCCGCAACCAACCCCGACCCGGACTCCGCAGACGGCGACGCCCAACAAGACCCCGACACCAGCCCGGGGGGCTCCGGCTACGCCCGGCACCAGCACAGCGAGGGCTCCGGCTACGCCCGGCAACAGCAGAGCCTTCTTGCAGCGGCGCGTGACATCTCGGGGCCGGTGACGGTGGTCATCGGCCGGGCATCGTTGAGTGAGTCCGCTGATGCCACGGTCGACGCCGCGGTGGCCCTGTCGGCTTTGCCCGACGTTTCGTTCCTGTCCGGGTTGCGACGCGGCAACGTACACGGAGCGCTCGATGCCGGACTGGTGCCGGGACTGCTCCCTGGTCGCACAACATTGGAACATGGTGCACAACGTTTCGCCGATGTTTGGCCAGGCGTTCCCGGGGAAATCGGTCACGACACAGAAGGCATCCTGCGGGCGGCCCAAGCAGGCGAGATCGACGTGCTGATCCTGCTCGGGGCTGACCCGTTGAACGACTTCCCTGACGTGGATCTCGCTCGTGCGGGGGTGTCCGGTGCCGCGACGGTGGTTGCCGTCGACTTGTTACCCAACGACACCATCTCAGCCGTTGCCGACGTGGTCCTGGCTGCCGCAGCACCCACAGAATCGTCTGGCACATTCACCAATCTGGAGGGCCGGGTCAGCATCGTCGAGCAGATCGTCACGCCTGCGGGGATCTCGCGGCCCGACTGGATGATCGCTGCAGAGATCGCAGCCCGCCTCGGCCACGATCTCGGTGTTGATTCACCCGCGGCGATCCGGGCTGAACTGGCCTCGGTCTCCGAGATCCACGCCCCGCTGACCCCTGAAGCGCTCGAGGCGTCCCTAGTGGAGGGGGTACTGCTGGAGGGCAATGGAGACATCGGGCCGCCGGGCCCGTCTGGGGCCCCGAGTCCGGTCAACGACCGATATTCGATGCGCCTGCTGGCCACCCGCCGGATGTACGACGATGGCACCGCCCTTCGCTACAGCCCTGCGAGCAGCGGGCTCGGTCGGTCACTCGAGTTGCGACTGAACCCGGTCGACTTCGACAAGATCGGTGTTGAGGCGGGCACGCTAGTCCGGGTCGAGTCGGCCCGGGGCCACCTCGACATGCCCGTACGGGTCGATCCCGGCGTGCCCGTCGGTTCGGCGTCTGTGCCGTGGCGGACGCCTGGAGCCGACGTCAGGACCCTCATCGACTCCGCGTCGACGGTGACTGACGTGAGGGTGGAGCGGCTGTGACCTTCGCCGTCGATCCCCTCTTCGTCGACTCGATCGGTCTCAGTAAGGTAGCGGTAGTCCTGCTCAAGGTCGTTGTGGTCTTCGTGTTCCTGCTGGTTGCGGTGATGCTCAACATCTGGTTCATGCGCAAGGTCATCTCCGACATGCAGAACCGGATCGGCCCCAACCTGGCCGGGCCATGGGGAATTCTGGTGACCCTGGCGGACGGCATCAAACTGTTCTTCAAGGAAGATCTGATCCCCGAGAAGTCCCATCGGTTCGTCTTCAAGATGGCACCGTACCTGTCGCTGGTCCCTGCGTTCCTGGTGTTCGCGATAGTGCCGATCGGTGGCGACTTCAACCGCTCGGACGGCGCTGAGGGCGTTGTGACGATTTTCGGCCATGACACGCTGCTGCAGGTTGCCGACCCGCCCGTCGGCATCCTCTTCTTCCTGGCGATGTCGTCGCTGGCGATCTATGGGGTGATGCTCGCGGGCTGGGGCTCCGGCTCGAAGTATCCGTTGCTGGGCTCGGTTAGAGCCTCGGCGCAGATGGTCAGCTACGAAGCTGCCCTGGGCCTGTCGATCGCCTCGGTCGTGCTCGTCAGCGGCACGCTGTCGATGCATGGAATTGTGGTGGATCAGGCCGGCGCGGGGTTCGGCGGGTTCATCCCCAACTGGAACATCCTCGTCACCGGTTTCATCCCGTTCGTCGTCTTTCTGATCGCGGGGACAGCGGAGCTCAACCATCCGCCCTTCGATCTGGTTGAGGCCGAACAGGAACTAGTCGGCGGTTTCCACACCGAGTACTCGTCGATCCGCTTCGCCCTGTTCTACCTGGCGGAGTTCATGAACCAGATCACGATGGGCGCGATCATCGTCACCCTGTTCCTGGGCGGTCCTGCTGGTCCGGCACTGTTCGTCCCGGCGGGCTGGTGGATTGGCGTTTTCTGGTTCTTCTTGAAGTTGATGTTCTTCCTGTTTGCCTTCGTGTGGCTGCGCGCCACGCTGCCCCGGCTCCGCTACGACCAGCTCATGGACCTCGGCTGGAAGGTGTTGATCCCCTTGTCGCTGGCATGGTTCCTGGTTCTCGCAGGCATCCAGATTGGTGATGCCCGCGGTTGGAGCAGCGTCGAAGTGGGCGCATTCGCGGTGGGTTTCGGGGTTGTCTGCATGCTCTGCGGTGCCTTGTTGATGATGGCGCTCCGCTCGGCTCGCATGGAACGTCTCGCCGAACTTGAAGGAGAAGGCGCTGATCTTCACGAGCCGACCGAAGGGGGCGTGCCGTGGCCGAGCTGACCGACTATCTGAAGGGCTTCGTGGTCACCTTCAAGAAGCTATTCGAGGAGCGGGTCACCAAGGAGTACCGCGGGGGGATGGCCAAACCCGGCCAACCCGACGAGAAGCGGCCCAAGGTCGAACGCCTGCACGGTCGGCACGTCCTCAACCGCTACGAGGACGGCATGGAGAAGTGCATCGGCTGCGAACTCTGTGCCGGTGTGTGTCCGGCCAAGTGCATCCACGTGCGGGGGGCCGACAACGACCCGGACAATCCGACTTCGCCGGGCGAGCGGTTCGGTTACGTCTACGAGATCAATTACCTGCGCTGCATCCATTGCGACCTGTGTGTGGAAGCGTGCCCGACTCAGGCCATCACCGAATCGAAACTGTTCGAGTTCTCCTTCACCAACCGCAACGACGCCATCTACACCCGCGACGAACTGCTGGTGGACGACGACGGCAAACCCCAGAAACTTCCATGGGAGGATTGGCGCGAAGGCGAGGACGAGTTGACCTCCGGGTGGATGCGCGCCACGTCGCCGTCAGGAGACCATCGCTACGAAGGTGTGGTGCAGTGGTCGGGGGAGCTCGGTTACGGCGTTCGAGCCCCCGAACTCGGCCAGTCCGCCGAGCCCGCAGCGGAAACAGCGGCAGACTCAGGTACATCGCAGGGCCCGGACGTGTCGCGAGACACGGGCACGTCGAGCGGAGGTGACGCGTGAGCGAAGTGATCGTCTTCGCGGTCGCGGCGGTGATTGTGTTGAGCGGCGCCGTCGGCGTGGTCGCATCGCGCAACCCCGTGCACTCCGCATTGTTCCTGATCCAGACGCTGTTCGGAGTCGCAGTGCTGTTTGTGCTGCAGGAAGCACATTTTCTGGCTGCAGTGCAGATCGTGGTCTACGCGGGAGCCATCGTCATCCTGTTCCTCTTCGTCATCATGCTGCTTGGTGTCGACACGGCCGACGACTGGTCGGTCGAACCGATCGCGGGCCAGCGCCCGCTCACGGTCATCGTTGGAGCGGCCCTCCTCGGCCTCGGCCTGGCTCTGGTGGTGGTGGCGACCGATACGCTCACCGGAGAAGTGCGCAGCGGTGGTGAACGCGCCCTCGACAACGAGTTGTTCACCGACATTGAACGCATCGGGCGTGTGCTGTTCACGGACTACGCACTTTCCTTCGAGGTAACCGCCGCCCTGTTGACGGTAGCGGTGATCGGTGCGGTGATGCTGACCCGCAGGATGCTGCGAAGCGAGATGCTCGCCGATCTCGAGACCGCCTCGATGGATCTCCCGCCCGCATCCCCCGACGGCCAGTCGGATCCTGACGCGCCCGACCTCGACGCGCCGGACCTCAAACAAGGTGCTGGGAGGTGATCTCCGATGGAACTCACCAATGACTGGTATCTGCTGCTGTCGGTGGTCATGTTCATCATCGGTGCTGTGGGTCTGCTGGTGCGGCGCAACCCGCTGGTGATGTTCATGTGCGTGGAACTGATGCTCAACGCCGTCAACATCACCTTCGTGTCGCTCGGGACGGAACTCAACGATGTATCGGGCCAGATCGCGGTGTTCTTCGTGCTGGTGGTGGCGGCTGTCGAGGTGGTGGTCGGACTCGCTCTGGTGGTGGCAATCAACCGGCGCCGAGCCGATGCCACCGCCGATGACGTCTCGGTGTTGAGGGGCTGAGGTGGACCAGTTGCTCGACCTCGCTTGGCTTATAGTCGCATTCCCACTGGCCGGGTTCGGGTTGATCCTGCTGTTCGGACGCCGACTCGGTGAACCCGCTGCGGGCTGGCTGGGCACCGCGGCGATGGCAGGTTCCTTCGTTGCCTCGGTACTCGTCTTTGTGGGCCTGCGCGACCTTCCCGCAGGCGACCACCGTCGGGACGAACAGACGCTGTTCGAATGGATTCCGGTCGGTGACCGCTTCTCGGTCGATGTGGGCTTTCTGGTCGACCCGTTGTCGGTGACGATGACGTTGTTCATCACCGGTATCGGCGCGTTGATCCACCTCTACTCGATCGGCTACATGCGCGGAGACGCCGACTTCTCGAAGTTCTTCATGTATCTGAACCTGTTCGCCTTCGCGATGTTGATGCTGGTGCTCGGCGACAACATGCTCTTGACCTTCCTGGGCTGGGAGGGCGTGGGGGTCTGTTCCTATTTCCTGATCTCCTTCTGGTTCACCGACGAGCACAACGCATCGGCGGGCAAGAAGGCGTTCGTGACGAACCGCATCGGCGACTGGGGCTTCATGGTTGCCATGTTCGTCACCTTCACGACGCTGGGATCGATCCAGTACGTCGAGGTGTTCGCCGAGGCGGGCGCGTTGGCGGAATCGACTGCCACCGCGATCACGGTGCTGCTGCTCGTCGGCGCGGCGGGCAAGTCGGCGCAGATCCCGTTGTATGTCTGGTTGCCGGACGCAATGGCCGGTCCCACACCAGTTTCCGCGTTGATCCACGCGGCGACGATGGTCACCTCCGGGGTTTATCTGCTGACCCGGGTCAATCCGATAATCGCCGAGTCCGCGGCGTGGGCCCCCTCGCTGATCGCTTGGGTCGGCGCCATAACTGCATTGCTGGCAGCGACCATCGCTGTGGCTCAGAACGACATCAAGAAGGTGTTGGCGTATTCAACCATCAGCCAGCTCGGCTACATGTTCTTAGCCGTCGGCTCCGGAGCGTATGTGGCTGCGATCTTCCACATGGTCACCCACGCGTTCTTCAAGGCGCTGCTGTTCCTAGGGTCGGGGTCGGTGATCCACGGCATGGACAACGACCAGGACATGCGCCATTACGGGGGGCTTCGCAAGCTGATGCCGATCACCTCGGCCACCTTCATTGTCGGCTGGTTGGCCATCGCGGGGGTGCCGCCATTCTCGGGCTTCTGGTCAAAGGACGAGATTCTGGCGTTCGCCTGGGAGGAGAACAGGCTGCTGTGGCTCGTTGGCCTGGCCACCGCGGTGCTCACGGCCTTCTACATGAGCCGCCAAGTGTTCATGACCTTCTGCGGCCGCTACCGCTTCGCCGACGTGCGGCCAGAGGAGATCTCCGAGGCCTGGTCCACCCGTGTCGGCAACGCTTCGGTCGCTGTTGAGGGGGCCGAGGCCCAGCTCGGTTCAGCCTCCGAGGCTGTCGCCAAGGCCAACGAGAAGCTTGTGACGGCTCAAGGGAAACTCGACGTCCGCACCGCCGAGATGGCTGAGGCGGACCCCGCAGACGAGAAGGCCACCGCGAAGGCGACCAAGAACCTTGAACGAGCGGGCGGTGCGGTCGAGACTGCTCAGGCAGCGGGCGCTGCGGCGGTCGAGGCGCATGCCGAAGCTCAGCGAGCGGTTCTCGCCGCCCAGACCCAACACGAGCAGGTGGTCACAGCGGCTGCCGCGCCCCGGGCCGACGCATCGATCTTCGATGAACCCGATACGGGGGGGTTGGACGAGGCAGACCTTGGTGAAGCGGTGAGATCCCGCCGCGAATACCATCCTCACGAATCCGGGTGGATGATGACCCTGCCGCTGGTCGTTTTGGCCGTGGGCGCCGTTGTCGCAGGGGTGATGAACCTTCCGTTCAGCAGCGACCTTCACTTCCTGGGCAAGTGGCTCGAGCCGTCGCTCTACCACAACGAGGCGCATCTCAGTTCTGGCGCGGGAGCCAAATGGGCTTTGGCGGTCGTGGCCGTGATCGGAGGCGGTGCGGGTATCGCCGCGGCGGTGATGGTCTACTTGCGCGGTGCGAAGCACTGGGTGCGCCGGGTTGAACGGCCACTGTTCGCCCGCGGCTGGTTAATCGACGAGTCGCTTGCAAGGTTCATGGGTGGGCCGGGCCGCAAGAGCTTCGATGCGCTCGTGGCGTTCGACATGCTGGTGGTGGACGGTGCAGTCAACGGCGTCGGCCGCTGGGTCCGGCAGGGCGGCAATGTGCTGCGACGGGTCCAGAGCGGGTTCGTCCGCTTCTACGCGCTGATGGTCGCGATCGGTGCGGTGGCGCTCTTCGCGTGGTTCCTGACGAGAGCGAGCTGGTGATGGGGTCTCTTCTTGCCGGCATGTTGGCTGCTGAAACGGGTTCGGCCGCGACCAGTTTCCCGGTGCTCAGCGCCCTGGTGGTCACCCCGGTGATCGGCGCTCTGGTGCTGGTGCTGCTGCCTAACAACCGTCCCGAGCATTTCAAGCAGGTCGCCTTCCTGTTCAGCGCCGTGGTCGGCGCCATGTCGGTGTGGGTGCTCACCGACTTCAGCACGGCGCAAGCGGCCGAGTTCCAGTTGCACGAGAAGCACACCTGGATCGAGTCTCTGGGGGTCTCCTGGTCGCTGGGGGTCGACGGGATCTCGCTGTGGCTGGTGGTGTTGACTGGGCTGATCTTCCCGTTGACCATCGTCGGCGTCGACGCGGAACACGGCCCCAAGGCGTACTACTCGTGGCTGTTGATCCTCGAGGCCGGGTGCATGGGGGTCTTCTTGGCCCTCGACCTCTTCGCCTTCTTCACGTTCTTCGAAATCGTGCTGGTGCCGATGTACTTCCTCATCGGCAGGTGGGGCCACGGCGAACGGGCCTATGCGGCCACCAAGTTCTTCATCTTCACGATGTTCGGATCGGCGTTGATGTTGGTGGGGATCCTGTCGTTGGCGTTCCTGAACCAAGCCGAGACCGGCGTGCTCACCTTCGACCTAGTTGAACTGGCGGACTCCCAGTCGATCGCCACCAACACGGCGCGCTGGATCTTCCTGTCGTTCGCGTTGGCGTTCGCGGTGAAGGTGCCGCTGTTCCCGTTCCATACCTGGCTGCCCGATGCCCACACCAACGCCCCGACAGCTGGTTCGGTGATCCTTGCCGCGGTGATGCTGAAGCTCGGGACCTACGGTTTCCTGCGTTTCGGGATCTACCTGTTCCCCGAAGCAGCGGTTTGGTTCGCTCCGTACCTGGTTGCTCTGGGCACGATCGGCATCATCTACGGGGCGATTGCGGCGACGATGCAGCGTGACCTGAAACGCCTGGTCGCCTATTCGTCGGTGGCCCATCTCGGTTTCATCATGATCGGCTCGTTCGCGTTGAACACCGAGGGCCTGGTCGGCGGCCTGCTGCAGATGGTCAACCACGGCCTGTCGACGGGTGCGCTGTTCCTGTTGGTGGCGATGATCTACGACCGACGCCACACACGCATGATCTCTGAGTTGGGCGGCCTTCAGAAGCCGGCGCCGCTACTGGCCGGAGTCTTCATTCTGGTGACGTTGTCCTCGCTGGGCCTTCCGGGACTCAACGGGTTCGTCGGAGAGTTCCTGACCCTGCTCGGGGCGTATGCGGCCCACCGCTGGTGGGCGGTGGTCGCCGCGACCGGCGTGATCATCGCGGCCCTCTATCTTCTGTGGGCCTACCAGCGGGTGTTCCACGGGCCAGCGGAGGGCGCCAACGCCGAGATCAGCGATCTGAAGTTGCGTGAGGGGCTGCTGCTGGCACCGTTCGTGGTCGGCATCGTCTTCATGGGCGTGTACCCCAAGCCGGTCATCGACCGGATGGAGCCAGCTGTCGATGCGCTCATCGAGCATGTCGAGTTCCATGTCGAGGACTTCACCGAACCGGTGGGAGACATGAATCTGCTGGGCGGGTCCGAGGCTGACGAGCACGACGGTCCCTCTGAGAGCGGGGACGGTCACTGATGCCCGCTCAGACAGTTGCCCAGATCGCCCCCCCGGTGACACCGCCGGAGTATTCGCTGGTCGGGTTGAGCCCGTTGATCGTGTTGGCGCTCGGGGCGTTGGTGCTCATCATGTTCCGTTCGGTCATGAAACGGTTGCCGGAACCGGTCGAGCGTGTTGCGACTGTCGCGGTCGGCCCTGTGACGGTCGCGGTCGCCTGGGTCGTTGCCGGTGTGGTCGGCAACGCGATGCCTCTGGCCGGCCTGCGCTCCGATATCGGAGTGCCGGCGTTCGTGCTGCTCGGTGCGGTGGTACTCGTGGTTGCAGGCCTCCTGGTAAGCACGATGCGGGTCAGGTTCGACGCGATCTTCACAACCGGTACAGCCCTGGTTGCGCTCGCTGCGCTCGCTGAGTTGTGGCAGGACCATTACCGAGCAGTGTGGCCGTCGATAGAAGGCATCGGTGACAGGCCGGTGGGTCTTGTCGGCAACCCGGTGGGAGCCATCGGCGACCAGTTCTCCTTCGACGGGTTCACCCTGGTGGTTGCAGGGGTGATCGTGTCGGCGGTGGCCTTGTGTGCGCTGCTGCTCGACGAGTACCTGCGTCGTGAGGGCATCGACGGCCCCGAGATTTATGTGCTGATGATGTTGTCGGCAGCCGGCGGCGTGGTGATGGCCGGGGCCGGTGATCTGATCGTCCTGTTCCTCGGTCTGGAGACGCTGTCGATCCCGGTCTATGTCATGGCCGCTTCGCATGTTCGTCGCAACGAGTCGCTGGAAGCCGGTTTGAAGTACTTCGTGCTCGGGGCGTTCTCGTCTGCCTTCCTGTTGTACGGGATGGCCTTGGTCTACGGCGCGACCGGTTCTTTGAACCTTGGTGAGATCCAGTCCTACCTCGCGAGGTTCGTGATTCTTGACGACGCCATGCTGTTGGCGGGTCTGGCGATGCTGCTGGTCGGGCTCGGCTTCAAGGTCGCCGCGGTTCCCTTCCATGCCTGGACACCCGACGTGTATCAGGGCGCTCCCACACCGGTCGTGGCGTTCATGGCCTCTGCGGTCAAGGTTGCGGCGTTCGCGGCGTTGGTGCGTGTGTTCGTGGTGACTTTCGCCCCGTACCGGCTCTACTGGCAGCCGGCGGTTCTTGGGTTGGCAGTGTTGACGCTGTTGGTCGGAGCAGTGCTGGCGATCGTGCAACGCGACGTGAAACGCATGCTGGCCTACTCCTCAATCTCCCACGCCGGGTTCATTCTGGTGGGGGTGCACGCTGCCACGCATCGGGGCACCGCAGCGGTGCTCTTCTACCTGGCGGCCTACGCCTTCATGGTGATCGGCACCTTCGGTGTTCTCACGGTCGTTTCAGGCAGGGGCGACCGCAGGACCAGCCTCGACGACCTCGATGGACTGGGTGCCCGCCGCCCGGTTCTGGCGTTGGTTCTGACGATCTTCCTGCTGGCTCAGGCGGGCGTGCCGTTGACCACGGGTTTCGTGGCGAAGTTCGAGGTCATCGGCGCGGCGGTCGAAGCACGGTCGTTCTGGCTGGCAGTGGTCGCCATGGTCTCGGCGGTGGTGTCGGCGTTCCTCTACCTGCGCATCGTGCTCTCGGTGTATTTGGGTTCGCCTGCTGAAGACTCCGATACTTCCGATGAGGGACCGACTGATCGGGTCCACCCCGCGGCCGGACTCGCTATCGGTGTCGCCCTGGCTGTCACCGTTGGTTTCGGCCTCTTCCCCGGCCCCATCGACAAGTTGACCCTCGAAGCCATCCCCCAACTCTTCGCCATCTGACCAGCGCGGAACATGCGGGCTGATTCAAAATCATATTTTGAATCAGCCGCATTGCAGGTGGTGGCAGATGCCGTTGTCGCTGAGCCACGGACGGTTGACAGCTGTGATATCTATAGATATCATCTGTCCATGACCGATATCTTGATTCGAGGCGTTCCCGAGGACGTGGTTTCCGAGATTGATGCCAAGGCAGCGAATGCAGGGATCTCACGAGCCGAATACTTGCGACGAGTACTGCTGCGGGAACAGACCAACACGTCTGACGCGGTGACGCTCGAATCCTTGGAGCGAATTGCGGAGATGTGCAGCGACCTGAGGCGGCCTGAGGTGATGGCCGATGCCTGGTCGTGACCACATGGCTGGTAGACAAGTCTGCTCTGGCGCGACTGGTACTGAGCCCGGATGCCGAGAAATGGGCTCTGAACATCCAGCGTGGTCGAGTACGGGTGACCACGGTAACTCTTCTTGAGGTCGGATTCTCCGCGCGATCTGCGACTGATCATCGTGCCACGCTCACCGAATCACCGATCACGCAGATGCCTGTTGAGTATCTGACGCCGAAAATTGAGGCCCGGGCCCTGGAAGTGCAGTCGGCGTTGGCGGACAGGGGTCACCACCGAGCCCCGTCGATTCCCGACCTGCTGATCGCGGCCACGGCGGAACTGGCGCAACTCACCGTTCTCCATGTCGACAAAGACTTCGACCTGATCGCACAGGTCACAGGCCAACCAATGGAGACTCTCAAGATATCGGGTGACACGTAGAAAATCCGCCTCCGCTCGATGCGAGATGCCGCATGACCAAAGAGGCCACTCTGCTTCAAACGAGTGAACCGCCGGGTAACGCGACGTTGTTCCGGCAGTTGTGCTCGGCTTCGTCCAGTCCCGTGACGTTGATTTCCATGCCTGGGCCGTCGTCGCCGTCCACCCAGAGGACCAGCTTCGTCGCGTCGTGGATCTGATTCAGGAACGCCGCGCTGTCGCCGGGTGAGAACTTGAAGAGTTCTGTGGAGTATGAAGGCGTGCCCGCTTTCTTTACTTCAAACCAGGTATCGGACTGTAGCGGCCCGTCATCAATACGATACTCAACCAAGGTTTGACTGAAGACTGCGTCGAGGGCAAGTACGTAGAGTTCAGACTCCGTAATGATCTCTTCCGCGCGGTACGACTGATCGGATGTGGATACCCACACGAACGGGGCAGGGCTGCGTTGTGTGCAAACCAGCCAAAGACCTTTCGTGCCGGTGGTGGTAGCTGCATACACCATCTGCCATTCGTCGGTCTTGGGAGACACCGAACCGAATGAGTCCCACGCGTTGCTGACATCAGCAGGCGGAGCTGTGGGCTGGTCGACGATCCAATCCCAGCCGCATTCCGCGGTAACAGCGCGAAGCGCTCCCCCCAACCCGTAGGTGTCGAACAGGAACCTTCCGAACTCTTCACCGTTGTAGCTTTCGACGATCATGAACAGTTCGCCTGGGGTGGTGGCAGAGCGCACGAAACCTTCGTTGAGGTTGTACGGCAGAAACGCGGACTCGTTGGTAGTGGACTCGCGCCACAGAGTGACGACGGCGTGTTGATCGAAATATGATGAGCGGCGTTGCTGCTCCCAACCGGCCCATCCGTACGGGAAAACTACGTACGTGACGGGTATCCGGTTGTCGAGCCGGTACTGCCCCGCAAGATGGCCCGCTTCGATCCAAAGGAAGATGTCTACGTCGCCGTTGTGGCTGCAAACGGCGGTCAGCGACGGCACTGTGTTGTCATAGGGGTGGCCTCTGTTGTGCCATGCGGCCTCGACGTAAACGACGTATTCGTTGTTGTCGTTACGGAACTCGTTCCATGGAGGCGGGGGGCCGCCGCACTCGTCGACAACCGCCTGAATGTGCGGACCTGCGCCGCTCAGGCCGAAATTGAACGCTCCGAACTCAGTGGCGTCGAACTGCTCGACACCCAGATACACAATGTCATGCGTGAGCGCCGACTGGACGAACCGGTCGATCAACGCGGACGGCATGAACGCCCCTTTGTTGTCTCCTGCCTCGAACCATTGTCCGTGGACTATGTTGTCTTCGTCGTACGCGTCCTGGGTCTCATCGTCCCAGTCCGAATATTCGCTGGGATAGAACTCGTGAGAAACAGAGATTCGGTCTCGCCCGCCAGCCAGGTACCCCGAACCGAAACTCAAATACACGTCGAGCACGGATTCACTGCTGCATCGAACCACTAAGGCTGCCCAGTCGTCTTCGTACGGAGATTCCCTGGTGTGCCAGTGAGCGTCAACGTATGCATAGAGATCTCCGTTGCTTCCCCGGCTAGATGTCCACTCGTAGGTATTGGATGCCTCACCTGATGACTCCGGCGCTGTTCCGCACACACCCGCAGCAGCTATCCTCGCGTAACGAGAGTACAGGTAGTCAGCGACGCACCGGAACAGGTCGTTGTGGACACATGTCTGGTACTCGTCGTTAGTAGACGCCGAGGTACAGCCTGTTATCGTCGGGTGTCCGCTGATGAGAGCGTGTGCTACTTCATGAAGCAGCGTGTCGTTGAACGCGTCAAGACGGCGGATGTTGTGTTCTGCATGCTGGTAGCAGCCGATGACGATGCCTGTTTTGGTTGCTGTAGCGCACGATGTCCCAGCGGGAACCAACTCGCTAGTTGGTGGGCGCGATGCCTTGCCCCCGACGTGTACGTCGTCCCAAATCTGTTGGATGAGCGCCCGAGCTTCGTCGTCTGACAATGCGTAGTGGTATGTGGGGTTCTCTCTGAAATCGAACCACGCGCACCTTTCCCACTGATAGATGCCTTTCGGTACCTCCGATGCGCAACCTCCGTCGGGGGCTTCGGTCGGTACCGTGATCGTGGTCACCCCAGCAGCATCAGACCGGTTGCTGTAGCGGTACAAGAACGTGATTAGCTGAGCGCGCGTCAACCCGGTATCTGGCGAGAACGTTGTTGGTGAGGTTCCCTGACTGATACCCGTAGTCGCGAGCCAAGCCACCGGTGTTTGTTGCCAACCAGCCGTCACGTCAGTGAAGGCATGAGGTTGAGCAGTCGGTTTGCCCGCTAAGCGCCACAAAAACGCGGCCATCTGCCCGCGCGTCAAGCCGTTGCTCGGCGAGAACGTCGTGGGAGAAGTCCCGGTTGTGATACCTGCGTGGAGTAGCCAAGTCACTGCATCTGATTGCTTGGTGCCCACATCGGTGAAAGCGTGAGAAGCGGGCGCTGTTGGCTGCCCATTCATACGCCACAGCCATGTAGCAGCCTCTCCGCGTGTTGCAGGACGATCAGGCTGAAACCGGTCACCAAGGATGCCGGTGATGTTGTTCTGCACAGACCAAGCAACAGGATCGGCGTAGTATGTGTTCGGATCAACGTCAACGAAGCCAGCAACTGTGGCACCAGCGGGTGTAGGCGTAAACACGACACCCGACCCGACGAGAAGAACCATCGTTAGCGCTGTGGTGAATCCACGGAACAGCCGCGTGACACGCCGTTCTGAAGGCACCTCCGAGAGTGTATCCCGATCCTTTTCGATCTATCCAACCCGACACTCACAACTCTCGTGGCGCTTGCTGAAGCCATGCCAATGGAGTTGTCCGGCGAGCCTCAGGGATTGACCCAGGCTATTTGAGCACCTCCCACGGGGCGGTGGTTTGCCAGTTGTGGGCCAAAAGTGTTGTACTGCACGGCGTGACTAACATTCCTGCTTCTCTATCTGCCTTGACGCCTGAGTGGGTCAATGAACGTTTGGCCGCTGGTGGGCACGACTCCGAGGTGGCGAGCATCGAGGTGCGCCCCCTGGAGGGATTCTCGGGGATCATGGGCGAGGTGGCGAACGTCGACCTGACCTATGCGGGCGACACCGACCTGCCCAAGACCCTGTTCGGCAAATGCCCCCGCGATGACGAACGGGCCCGGAAATACAACAAGGTGATGAACGCCTACAAACGCGAGCACGGGTTCTACCGGGATCTTTATGACCGGGTGCCGATGACCATCGCCCGGTCGTTCGTCAACGAGTACGACGACGAGTCCCTTCGGGCCGTCCTGCTGATCGAGAAGATCGAGGGCACCGCTGGCGATATCCTCGACGGCCCCGACATTGAGATGTTCAACACGCTGATCGGCCAGCTCGGCACGATGCACGGCCAGTACTGGGGCAGCGAAGCCTTCAGTTCGCGTGACTGGGCCATCGACTGGACCGCGCCGTCGCTGCGCAGCGGCATCCCGATCCTCCGCGAGGACTGGCCGTTGATGAGGGAGATCTGGCCCGACATGGGACCTGTCGAGATCCTCGACTTCTTCGAACGCACCTGGGTCTACGACACCGAGACATGGCTCGAGCGGATCAGCGAGCGGCCCTGGACGATGATCCACGGCGACTACGAGTTCGACAACATCTTCTTCGCCGCAAACGGTCCGGTGATCCTCGACTGGCAGACCACGATGAAGAGCTTCCCGGGCGGTGACATGGCCTGGTTCCTCGGAGTCGGCGCCACCGAAGAGTCGGTTGCCGAAGAAGATGCCCTGCTCGACACCTACCGGGCAGCGTTGGCCGCTGCGGGAGGACCCGACTGGTCACGGGACGAGCTGCTCGACGATGCAGCCGCCAGCCTCCAGTACCACTGCACGGGCTCGGCCGCAGCCATGCGCGGCGTCATCGCCGGAGGCGGGAAGCCGGAACACCGCAGCTACCAGCGGTTCGAGAAGATGGTTAACGGCATGATGGCCTGCGCCGTCCGCTGGAACGTACTGGACCGGGTCACGGATTAGACCAGTCTCGAATTAGGACGGGCCCAGCCGCACAGGCAAGACTCAGCCCATGCCTCTGAGCCGCGCTGACGACTATCTGATCCACCAGTATCCCGAACCGATCGACACGGTTTTCACGGGCGATCGCCACTTCTACGATCGCTACTACTTCAACATGCACGCCTCGGACGACACGCTGTTCGCGGTGATGGGCATGGGCCAGTACCCGAACTTGGGAGTCACCGACGCGTTCGTGAGTGTCAACCACCAGGGCCGCCAGACCACGGTGCGTGCCTCACGTGAACTCGGTTCGGATCGTCTCGACACCAGGGTGGGCCCGATCCGGGTCGAAGTGGTCGAGGGGCTCCGTTCGCTGCGGGTCATCTGCGAACCCAATGAATGGGGGCTCGCCCTCGATGTGACCTTCCGGGGAACCACCGAGGCCCTGGCCGAACCCAAGAGCTGGACCAGGGTCGGCACCCGGGTGACCCAGGAGACATACCGTCTGGCCCAGGTCGGCTCCTATGAGGGTTTCGTCGAGATCGACGGGGAACGCTACGACGTCACCGCAGACCGTTGGGGCGGTGCCCGAGACCACAGCTGGGGGGTGCGCCACGGCATCGGTGAGCCGGAGCCCAGAGGAATCCGCAACAAGGTCTCTCCCGACATGGCGATGGGCTTTTTCCACCATTGGCTGCCGATCCAGTTCGACGACCACATGGTCAAGATCACGATCGACAACGACCACGCCGGGCGTCGTCTCCTCGAAGAGGCCGTGCGGCTCTACAACCTGGGCGACCCACGCGAGCCTGAACACCTGGGCCGCCCCGAGATCGACATCGACTACCACCCCGGCACACGGGAAGTCGCCAGCGCAGAAGTGTGGTTCAGTGGCCCGGGAGCGTCAGATCTGCGGATCAGGACCACCCCTTTGAAGACGGTCTACCTCAAGGCGGGATCGGGCTACATGTACGACGGCTACTGGGGTCACGGCGTGTGGCAGGGCGACGACGAGAAGGTCGAGGGCGTGATCACTCCGATCGGGGAGCCGACCGAGCGTTTGGACATCTCCTTCCTCAACGAGACTTTGAGCCGTCACGAGACCAACGAGGGGCGTGTCGGCTATGGAATGCACGAGAATCTGATCTCCGGGTTGTATCTCCCGGACGGATTCGACAGCCCCGCAGCGACGGCGCCCCGGTAGGGCCCGCAATAGCAACGTCAGAGGCCCTCCGGGTGGTCTGTTGGTTCACCACGTTCGCTAGGCTTACCGCTCGTGTCGGATTTTCTCCGTAGTTACCTCACCGTTGGAATCTTCGGTCTTGCAGGGGTCGCCCTCGTGGCTGTCTTTTTGGGCCTGGGCCGGATCTTGCGGCCCTCGAATCCGACCGTTCAAAAGCTCACCTCGTATGAGTCTGGGGTTGACCCGACTGGCGATATGTGGTCGCAGGCCAACATCCGCTACTACGTGTTCGCGCTGCTGTTCGTGATGTTCGATGTGGAGGCAGTGTTCATCTTCCCCTGGGCCATGCGTCTCGAGACCTACGGGATGTTCGGGCTGATCGAGATGGCGATCTTCATCTACATCCTGTTGTTGGGCCTTCTCTATGCCTGGCGGAAGGGGATGCTGCGATGGGTCTAGTCGAGTCGGGGAAGATCCCCAAGCCGATGACTTCGCTGCTCAATATGAGCCGCAAGTACAGTCTGTGGGCCTACCAGTGGGGCCTTGCCTGCTGTGCCATCGAGATGGGGGCCGCCTTCGGTTCGCCCCGATACGACGTGATGCGGCTCGGCGTGATCCCCCTGCCGGCGAGCCCCCGCCAGTCCGACCTTCTGATCGTGTCGGGGACGGTGACCGACAAGATGGCACCGTCGGTGCTGCGCCTCTACGAGCAGATCCCCGAACCCAAGTACGTCATCTCGATGGGTTCGTGCGCCAACTGCGGCGGCCCCTACTGGGACTCCTACTCGGTTACCAAAGGGGTGGACCAGATCATCCCGGTGGACGTCTACGTGCCGGGCTGCCCGCCCCGCCCTGAGGCACTGCTTGAGGGGATCGTCCTGCTCCAGGAGCGGATCCAGAACGAAGACATGACACAGCGCTGGAAGGGTGATCCCATTGTCGTCCAGTGACACCGTGTCTTCCAGCGACGCCGCCGGTGCCGCTGGCGCCGCTACCGAGGAGTCCGGCGAAGCTGCAGAGGCGGTGACCGACGAGGTCCGCGAAGCAGTCTTGGCCGAACTTGAAGCCGAATTGGGTGAAGCGGTCGTGGGTTCTCACCTCGCTGCGGGTGTCGACCTCACGGTTCGCGTCACCTCCGATGCCTGGGCTGCGACAGCGGAGTTTCTCTCAGAGGAGATGGGTTTCGCCTACTTCGGGTTCCTGAGCGCGATCGACTGGCTGCCCTCGCCGTTCGGTCGTGACATGGACAGCCAGGTCGATCTGACGCTCGAGCCCTCTGATCCTGACGCCCCCGAACCGATGGAGCAGGGTCTCACCGGCGGTGAGACCCGCTTTCAGGTTCTCGCGAGGGTCAACGACATCGTCAACCATCGGGCTGTCACCTTGAAGGCCGACGTTGACGAGGCCTCCATGTCGGTGCCGAGCTGGGTGCCCGTGTACGCGGGCGCGAACTGGCATGAACGTGAGACCTGGGAGATGTTCGGCATCAACTTCGTGGGCCATCCCGGTCTGCGCCACATCTACCTTCCCGGCGCATTCGAGGGGAACCCGCTGCGCAAGGACTACCCGCTGCTGGCGCGCAGGGTGAAGCCCTGGCCCGGCATCGTCGATGTAGAACTCATGCCGACCGAGGAGACCGACGAAGCCGACGGGCAACAGGACACCGAAGCCGCAGCAGAGACGAGCGCCCCATGACCGCAGTCTCGAACCGTCAGCAACTCAACTACATCGCTGCGCAGGCGGCGGACGCCCGGGTCAACCTCGAGATCGAGACCGAGGGCATGACCCTCAACATCGGCCCACAGCATCCGGCGACCCACGGCACGCTGCGCATCGTCGCCAAGCTCGACGGGGAGCAGGTCATCGCCGCGGACCCGGTCATGGGCTACATGCACCGCGGCTATGAGAAGCTCAGCGAGGTCCGCACCTATCCGCAGGTCACGACGCTGATCAACCGCATCGACTGGTTGGGGAGTTTCGCCAACGAGGTGCCTTTCATCCTGGCGGCCGAGCAGTTGATGGAGGTTGAAGCTCCGCCCCGCGCCCAATGGATCCGCACGGTCCTGTTCGAGATGAGCCGGATCGCCAACATCGTTCTGTTCCTCGGCGACATGGCCGTGCAGGTGGGCGCGGTCACGCCGGTCTTCTTCGCCTTCCGTGACCGCGAGCACATCCTCAACCAGATCGAAGCGGCGACCGGCGGGCGTTTCCACCCCAACTTCGACCGGATCGGCGGCCTCAAAGACGACCTTCCGAAGGGCTGGATCGTTGAGACCAAGCAGGTCATGAAGAAGATGCGCTCGTTCTGTGACGAGATCGAAGAGCTGGTCATGGGCAACGAGATCTTCCAGGCCCGCACCCGTGGGATAGGGGTGGTCCCCGCAGAGGTCGGCCTGTCGTACGGGCTCTCGGGCGCCAACATCCGTGGATCCGGCGTTGACTGGGACGTGCGACGCGACGGCACGACCGGCGCGGGCGGGTTGGTGCACAACGAACTCGACTGGCGGGTCTGGACCCATCCAGACGGCGACTCGTTCAGCCGATTCTGGGTCCGCCTCCAGGAGGTGCGGGAGTCCACCAAGATGGTCGACCAACTCCTCGATGGCATCCCGAGCGGTTCGATCATGGCCAAAGTCCCCCGCATTATCAAGGTCCCCGCGGGCGAGGCGTACGTGGAGACGGAGAACCCCCTCGGGGTGATGGGCTACTACGTGGTCTCCAAGGGTGGCCTGGTCCCGTTCCGGGTGAAGATCCGCTCGGCGTCGTTCAACAACATGTCGATTGCCCCGTGGCTGCTGACCGGTGTCTATGTCCCCGACATCATCACCATCTTGGGCAGCCTCTATTTCATTCTCGGAGACATCGACCGGTGAGCAGCACCCTTTTCGCTGAGCTGGCCTACTGGCAGCAGACCGGCATCCGGGTCGGCGCCGGGTTGGCTGCGGTCCTGCTGGTGGCGGGCACGCTCGTCTACATGCACCTGTTCAAGGCCGTGTCGTTCATGCAGAGTCGGCTGGGCCCGATGGAAGCGGGGCCGTACGGTTCGCTGCAGTTGCTGGCCGAGGTCGGCAAGCACCTTCAGAAGGAGGACATCTTCCCGCGCAAGGCCGACCGGTTCGTGTTCGGCGCGGCACCGTTCGTGGTGCTCGCCTCCACGTTCCTGCTGGTCGTGGTGGTGCCTGCCGGCCCCGACCTCTGGTTCGTTGACAGCGAACTCGGCATCTACCTGGGCATGGCAGTGTCGTCGGTGTCGGTGCTCGGCATTCTGATGGCCGGTTGGGGGTCGTCCAACAAGTACTCGCTGCTCGGCGGGCTGCGTGCGACCGGCCAGCTCATCGCCTATGAACTTCCGTTGATCCTGGCGGTGATCGGTGTGGTGATCCAGGCGGGCACCATGAACATGGCCGACATCGTCTACGCCCAGGCGAACGGTGAGATCTTCGGTCTGGGCATCGTCGGCAATCCCTACATACTCACTCAGGGTGTGGCGTTCATCATCTTCTTGATCGCCATGCAAGCGGAGCTCGCCCAAGCGCCGTTCGACATGCCGGTGGCCGAGTCCGAGTTGGTGACGGGCTACATGACCGAGTACTCGGGCATGCGGTTCCTGTTGTTCTTCATCGGCGAGTTCGCCACTGCCGGGGTGTTTGCAGCGCTGGCCTCGGTGCTGTTCCTGGGCGGCTGGTACGTCCCGGGCATCGATCCCGACGCCAACATCATGAACGTCCTGGGGCCGTTGGTGATGCTGGTGAAGATCGTCGGCCTCACCTTCGTGGTCTTCTGGACCCGTTTCACGATGCCCCGCTTCCGCGAGGACCAGCTTCAGCGTCTCGCTTGGAAGTTCCTCATTCCCATCGCCCTTGCCAACATTGTGGTGACGGGCATCCTCAAGGTCACCTTCTAGGTCGGCAGGTACTTATGGCACTCATACCAGGACTCATCAAGGGGCTCGGGGTCACCGGGTCGACGATGCTGCGCACGATCTTCCCCGGTGGGCTGAAGAAACCGATCCCTTCGCCGGTGAAGGGTGCCGAGACTGTGCAGTACCCCCATGAGAAGGAGGCACCGCCGACCCGGGCGCGCGGGGTGATCGCGCTGCACGAGGAGAACTGCACGGCCTGCATGCTGTGTGCCCGTGAATGCCCGGACTGGTGCATCTATATCGAGGGGCACAAGGAGAAGGCGCCGCCGCGTCGGGCGGGCGGGAAGCCGCGTCAGCAGAACATCCTCGACCGTTTCGACATCGATTACGCGTTGTGCATGTTCTGCGGGATCTGCGTTGAGGTCTGTCCCTTCGAGGCGCTGTTCTGGAGTCCCGAATACGAGTTCTCAGAACCCCGCATCGCTGACCTGCTGCACGACATGTCACGTTTGTCGGAGTGGATGGAGACGGTCCCGGACTTTGAGGACTATGAGGCCGGTTCGCAGCAGAAGAAGTTGAAGGTGCCGCCCACATGAGCCTGCTTGCCGCGCTGTCCTCCGATGGAGACCTCTATGTCGCGCAGAATGTCTTCTTCGCGATCATTGCTGTGACGATGATCTTCTCCGCGGTGCGTGTCGTGACCACCAGCAACATTGTGCATGCGGCGTTGTGGCTGGTGGTGGTCCTGGCCGGGGTGGCCGCCCAGTTCATCCTGCTCGGTTCGGAGTTCGTCGCTGTGACCCAGGTGTTGGTCTACATCGGCGCTGTGGTTGTGCTGTTCCTGTTCGGGGTGATGTTGACGCGCGCCTCGCTGGGCGACGACGAGTCTGTGGGCGAGGAGAAGCGGGCCATGGCCGCGGTGGTGGGGGTGCTGCTCTTCTCGGTGATGGCCACCGCCCTGGTACACAGTTTCGAGGACGGTCGCCTGGTCATCGATGATCCCCGGTCGGTGGGCACCGTTTCCGACGCCATCTTCGAGCAGTACATCGTGGCGTTCGAGGCGGTGTCGGTTCTGTTGTTGGCAGCGCTGATCGGCGCCATCGTCGTGGCGCGCAAGGACTGAGGGGAGCAACCCATGTTGTTGAATCAGTTCCTGCTGCTGTCCGCAGTGTTGTTCTGCATAGGCGTCTACGGCGTTCTGGCCCGCAAGAACGGCGTGCTGGTGCTGATGTCGATCGAGCTGATTTTGAACGCCGTCAACATCAACCTTGTCGCCTTCGGTGCGCTCACCGCCGATGTGGGCGGCGAGGTGTTCGCCCTGTTCACCATTGCGGTGGCCGCCGCTGAGGTTGGCATCGGCTTGGCCATCGTCCTGCTCATCTACCGCAATCGTCGCAGCATCGACCTCTCCGAGATCGATCTGATGAAGGGCTGACCTGTGTCCTTTCTTGTCGCCCTCGCTGAATCCGACTCGGTGCCGACCACCTCGACCGTGACCCATGCGGCGAACTGGTTCTTGGAGTATGCGTGGCTGGTCCCGCTGCTGCCTGCGCTGTCGTTCGTGGGGATCCTCTTCTTCGGGAAGCGCATGCGCTACAAGGGCGCGGAGTTGGGGATCGCCGCGGTGTCACTGTCGTTGCTGTTGGCCTTGTGCGCCGGTTTCGCCTGGTTGCAGCATCACGACGATGGCGGTTATGTGGCGGTTCAGAACTCCACGCAGTGGTTGCAGTCGGGGGGTGTCGAGTTCGGCGCGGGGATCCTGGTCGACGGCCTGTCGGTGATGATGCTGCTGGTGGTGACCATCGTGTCGCTGCTCGTGCATGTCTACAGCACGGACTATGTGGGCGACGACAGGCGCTACACCCACTTCTTCGCCTTCCTGTCGCTGTTCACCGCGGCGATGCTGTTCTTCGTTCTGAGCGACAACATCCTGCAGATGATCGTCGGCTGGGAGCTCGTCGGTGTCTGCTCGTTCGTGTTGATCGGCCATTGGTGGGAGGAGAAACCGAATTCCGACGCCGCACTGAAGGCGTTCCTCACCAACCGGGTGGGCGACGTCGGTCTGTTGATCGGCACGATCACCCTCTTCTTCGCTGCCGGTGGCGGCCACACCTTCGACACGATCAAGATCAACGACGCGATCATCCGAGGTGATGTCGGCCACACCGCGCTCGTGGTCGCCTCGGTCTGCCTGATGGCTGCGGTCATGTCGAAGTCGGGTCAGTTCATCCTCCACACCTGGCTGCCCGACGCGATGGCTGGTCCGACCCCGGTCTCGGCGCTGATCCACGCCGCCACGATGGTTGTTGCCGGCGTCTTCATGATTGCCCGGCTCTACCCCGTGTTCTTCGAGGGAATGCAGATCGGCGGGTCGAGCATCAACCTGATGGCCACCATCGGCGCAATCACCCTGGTCTTCGGCGGCCTGCTCGCATTCGTGCAGGACGACATCAAGAAGGTGCTCGCCTATTCGACGGTCTCACAGCTCGGCTACATGGTGATGGCGCTCGGTGTTGGTGCCTGGACCGCGGCGGTGTTCCACCTGTTCACCCACGCCTTCTTCAAGGCCAACCTCTTCTTGGGTTCGGGGTCGGTGGCCCATGCGGTGCATTCGTTCGACATGAAGCGCGACATGGGCGGGATGCGCAAGTTCATGCCCAAGACCTATGTCACGTTCATCATCGGTTCGTTGGCGCTGGCCGGGTTGTTCCCGTTGGCGGGGTTCTGGTCGAAGGACGAGATACTGGTGGGTACCGGCGGCTGGGGGCTGTTCGGCGGCACCGGCGGCAACGGCGCGTACACGTTCCACCTGTTGATGGGCATGTTCGGAGCGGCTTTGACCGCGGCCTACATGACCCGCTGCGTGTATCTGACGTTCCACGGCGAGTACCGCGGCGGCCACCACGACGCACACGATGAACACGGGGCGCACGGCCATGCAGGCCATGGCGACCCGCACGAGTCTGGTCCGCGGATCTTGGTGCCTCTCTACATCCTGTCGGGGCTGGCCGTCGTGGCCGGTTTCGCCAACCTCCCGGGCGGGTTCCAGTTGGTGCCTGACTCGTGGACCGAACGATTCGGCCACTATGTGGAACCGTACGGATCGTCGTACTTCCCGGGGATCAAACACGCGACCCCGAGCTGGTCGCTGGCGGTGGTGGCCAGTGTCGTGGCGCTGGTGGGTGCAGCTTTGGCGGTCTACTACTTCGCGAAGGTCGACCGGCTGTCCAAAGAGACGGGTCGGTCGCTCACCGAACTCCCCGATGGCCCGACGAAGTCCAACCGTCTCGCAGGCGCCGGCCACAGGGTGCTCGTCAACAAGTACTACCTCGACCACCTCTATGAGGGGGTCATCGTCGCCTTCACCAAGGGTCCTCTGGCACGAGCCGCGTACTGGGTCAACCAGAACGTGATCGACCGCACGGTCGACAAGGCTGGGGAGACTTCGGTGCTCGTCGGCCGCGGACTCTACGACGTGGTCGACCAGAAGGTCATCGACGGGTTCGTCGACGGTTCGGGCCGGGTATCGGACGCCACCGGTGAGGAACTCCGTCACATCAACTCCGGCAAGGTCCAGAACTATGCCGCAATCCTCTTCGCAATGGCGGCTGTGCTCGCCGGAACCTTCCTACTCATCTTCGCTCTCTAACCCAGGAATCTCCCAACATGGAACCAATCACCGACACCAACTGGCTGCTCACAGCCCTGGTCTTCGCTCCGGTCGTCGGAGCGTTGATCATGGTCTTGATCCCCCAGCAGGACGAGCAGTCCCACAAGCAGGTGGCCCTGATCACCTCGTTGGTCACGCTGGGGCTCGCCGCCTTCCTGCTGATCGACTTCGACTACGGCGATGCCGGGCGGTTGCAGTACTTCGTGGACACTGAATGGATCGAGGTGATCGGCGCGGGTTACACGATCGGCGTCGATGGCATGTCGCTGCCGCTGATCGCGCTCACCGCCTTGATCATGCCTCTGGTGTTCGTCTACTCGTGGAACCACATCCCCGAACCGGGTAATGCCAAGGCGTTCCTGATCCTGTCGCTGATCCTGGAGACGGGAATGATCGGCACGTTCGTCGCCCAGGACCTGGTCCTGTTCTTCGTTTTCTTCGAGGTTGTGCTGCTGCCGATGTTCTTCATGATCGCGGTCTGGGGCGGCGAGAACCGGCGTTACGCCTCGTTGAAGTTCTTCCTGTTCACCCTGTTCGGTTCGGCCCTGATGCTGCTGTCGTTCCTGGCTCTGTACTTCCTCACCGACGCGGAGACGTTCTCCATGCTGGTGTTGACCGAGAATGCCGGTGAGGGGATAGCCAGAAGCACGCAGTTGCTGGTGTTCGGGGGGATGTTCCTCGGGTTCGGGGTGAAGGTGCCGATGTTCCCGTTCCACACCTGGTTGCCCGACGCCCACACCGAGGCGCCGACCCAGGGTTCGGTGATCCTGGCTGCGGTGCTGTTGAAGCTCGGCACTTACGGTTTCATCCGCATCGCCATCCCGATGCTGCCGGAGGCCGCGGAGGCGTGGGCGCCGTGGATCGGGTTGTTGGCGGTGATCGGCATCATCTACGGCGCGCTCGGCTGTCTGGCCCAGACCGACATGAAACGCCTGATCGCGTTCTCCTCAGTGGCGCACATGGGTTTCGTGATGCTCGGCATCGCCACGCTGACCGACTTCGGAATCAACGCCGCGATCTTCGGAATGGTCGCACACGGGCTGATCACCGGGATGCTGTTCTTTGTTGCAGGTTCAGTGAAGGAGCGTTATCACACCTTGGAGATCAAACGGCTCGGTGGGATGCTCGCCCAGGCCCCCCGCTTGGGTTGGATTCTGGGGTTCGTGTCGATGGCGTCGCTCGGCCTGCCCGGCCTTGCCGGGTTCTGGGGGGAGTTCCCGGCGATCCTCGCGGCCTACAACCCCGCCGGTGGACTCTCCGAGGAGCTTTTCCGGGGCTACATGGTCGTTGCGGCAATTGGGACGGTGCTCGCGGCCGGTTACCTGTTGTGGTTGCTGCAGCGCACGGCGATGGGTGAGCCCACGGCGGAGTTCGCCGATGATCCCAATATCACCGACGTGTCGACGACCGAGTGGATCGCCTGGGCACCCTTGCTGTTCGGGATTGTGCTGTTCGGAGTTGCGCCCGGTTTGATCTTCGAAGTCACGGATCCTGCGGTGGTCGTGTCGCTCCACGAGTGCCTCGAGGCGGGTTGTGAGGCAGCTGAGGTCACAGCCTCGTCGGTGGGTGGTGGCTGACGGTGCTTGCCGGCATGTCGCCCCTGTTTGCTGCGGACGGATTCGTTCGGCCGGAGATCGACTGGCACGCGGCCGCGCCCGAACTCACCCTGCTGGGCTTCGGCGCGCTGATAACGATGATCGACATCGGCTGGCTCGAGCGTGCCCGCAGGATCGCCGCGCCGCTCACGTCGTTGGCTCTGCTGGCAACGATGGTGCCGATTATCACCCTCGCGCTCGCGGGTGACGACAGGTCGATGTTCGAGGGCGGTTTCGTGGTCGACGACTACAGCCTGATCATGAAGGCCACGTTCATCCTGGCCGGTTATGTGGTGGTGCTGATGTCGACCAACTACATCGCCGAGGGCGACTACTGGGAGAACGAGTATTACGGCCTGTTGTTGAGTTCGATTCTGGGCATGATCCTGATGGCTTCGGCCCGTGACCTCATCTCCATTTTTGTGGCCCTCGAACTGTTGTCGATCCCGGCCTACATGCTGGCCACCTGGCGCAAACGCGACCTGAAGAGTAACGAGGCCGGTCTCAAGTACTACCTGATGGGCGTGTTCGCCTCCGCGGTGATGCTCTACGGCATGTCGCTGCTGTACGGAGCGAGCGGTTCCACTCTGCTGGTCGACATCAATGTCGAGGTCAGCGACAAGGATCGTTTCTCCGCGATCGTGGTGCTCGGGATCATCTTCGTGGTGGTGGGGTTTGCTTTCAAGGTGTCGGCGTTCCCGTTCCACACCTGGGCGCCCGACACCTACGAGGGCTCTCCGACACCGGTCACCGCGTTTATCTCGGTGGCCTCAAAAGCGGCCGGTTTCGTGGCCTTGATGAACCTGTTGTTCGTCGGCTTCCTCTCCCGTGACGACATCTTCGAACCGCTCATGTGGGTGTTGGCGGCAGCTTCGATGACCGCGGGCAACCTGATCGCCCTGCGCCAGACCAACATGGTGCGTCTGCTCGCCTATTCGGGGGTCGCGCAGGCGGGCTACATGCTGGCACCGCTGGCTGTGGCGGGAACGGTGCCCGACAAGGCCCTCACCGCCTCGGTCACCTACCTGATGATCTACGCGGCGATGAACCTCGGTGCCTTCGCGGTGGTGATCGCGGTTGCCCGCAAGACTCGTTCCGCGGAGATCTCCAGCTATCGGGGTCTGTTCCATTACGCCCCGGGGCTCACCGTCGCGATGACGATCTTCCTGTTCTCGCTGGCGGGCATCCCGCCGTTGGGCGGCTGGCTGGCGAAGTTCCGGGTGATGGAGGCGCTCATCGAAGCCGAAAGCGCGTCGGGCGTGGTGCTGGGCGTCTTCGTGGCGGTCAACTCGGTGATAGCTCTCTACTACTACGCCCGTATCGGCTTCGGCATGTGGGCTGAGGAGGCCCCCGACGGCGACCTGTCGCCTGTGTCGGTTCCGATGTCTTTGGGTGTCGCCCTCACCCTGACCGCAGTGATCACCATCGCGATGGGCGTCGTCCCAGGCGATATTGTCGGCCGCTTCACCGAAGTGAGCCTGCTCGCAGGGAACTGACCTGATCCCAGGTCTGTCGGCGGTGCAGGTTCGGCGAGTTTGTTGTGGGTGGCGTTGTTTGTTGTACGTGCGGACTGTATGTTGTCGGGCTGTTGTCTACATAGGAGTTCCGAAATGATTCTGCCCCCCCCCCCCCCCCCCGTTGGTGATTCGTTAGAGGGTTCGAGAGGCGGCCTGCGGAGGCTGTTGAAGGGGAAGGGTAGGTGGTCCGGTTCGGTTCGGGCTGTTGTCGCTGTGGTGGCTGTGGTTGTGTTGGGTGTTCCGTTGCTGGTCAGTTTCGTCACTCCGAACGAGGCTGACGCGCAGACGAACTGCGACGCCAAGGTCGCGACTGCGATAACGGCTGTTACGGGCACCTACAATCATCACCGCAACAACGGGAATTTGGAGACTGCTAGGGCGTCTTATCGGGCTTTGATCTCGTTTGGTGACTCGCCGCTTCCGGCGTGGACCGGCAGCCTGATTACGGGTCCCGCGCCGATAACGCCGATCACTGAGGCTCAGTTTCGTGCCGTTCTCAGCGCCCGGGGCGACACTTGGTCCGGTTGGGATCCGATCCTCGACGCGTTGAATTGTCTGGAGTCGGCTCCGACTCCTCCGGTAGTCACCGTCACCGGTGGTGGAGCGGTGTCTGAGGGCACGGCTGCGAGTTTCACGTTGACCGCGTTCCCGGCACCGTCCGCGAGTTTGACTGTGAATGTGACGGTCGCGGAAAGCGAGGATTTCGTGGCTAGCAGCGCTGAGGGCGCCGACACGGTGACTATCGGCACCTCGGGTACCGCGATCTATACGGTCCCGACGGTTGATGACGCCACCGACGAGGCCAACGGCAGTGTGAAGGTGACGGTGAACAGTGGTACCGGTTACACGCCCGGCAGCACAGCCTCGGCTACGGTCACGGTCAACGACAACGACGCCGCACCAGGCATCGCGGAGCCTGAAGGTCATAAGCAGCCAGCGTTGACAGCGACTGTTGTCAACAACGGCGCCAATAGCATGATCATGGTGAGGTTCCCTGACGGGTTGGGTAATGATGTGCGCACCGTCAGGTTCAGTCCTAGGACTTTGATAACTGGGGATGCCAAAACCTTCGCTCCGCGTGGTGCGACGGCTACGGCGGCTGGTGGGTCTGACTGCCGCAACGGCGATCTGATTACTTACAGGCATTACACGTACGCAGACTGGAACCTGGTGTATGACCCGGGTCACCCAGATGCCGGGGAGCCGAATGACCGTAGCTATTGGCCCCTTGGGCGGGCTGGTTACAGGATAGTTTGGGACAGGTCGATGCTCGGCACGGAGAGTATTGGCGACCGGTCGATCGCTAAGCGGTCTGGCGAGGTGGCTAATGTGCCGGTGCATTTGTGTCCGGGTTCTGAGGGCAAAACGTTCGGGCTGGTGTGGGACCTGGTTCCCCGCAACCCCGTCTACGAGTATGACTCGTTCGACCCCGACGCCTCGAACTGCAAGGGCCGTACCTACACACGCGATGCCTTGTACCAGCACGATGACGGAAAGCTGTACGCGCAGGAAATCAGGGACGGAAAGCGGGGCGTGTTGATATGGCCGGCGTTGACGGTTCCTCAGGCGCACAGGTGTTGGACGACGGTGACGATCCTTCACCAAGACCAGGGCGGCCAACCTGCCGAGCAGGATAGCCAACCCGCGCAGGAGCAGCCTGCTCAGGTGGAGCCTGCTCAGGTGGAGCCGGTGGTGGAGCCGGTTTGTGTGTCGGCAGAGTTGTTGGCTGATGTGGAGGGTTATGCGGGGGAGACTTGGCGTACGTCGGCTGATCATGTGCCGCGTTGGTCGCGGGTGTTGGCAGGGTTCGGGCAGTCCAACGGCTACAGCAACAATCCGATGACCGCCAGCGAGGCGCAAACGTATGCTGAGCGTAGTTGGGGTAGTCGTTGGATTCCGGTGACAACGGCGTTGCAGTGTTTGGAGGCCGCTGCCGCTGAGCAACCCGAAGCGGAGGCGGAGTCTCAACCTGCCCAGGACCCGACACCTGCACCCACAACAACCACCACGACGACGACTACGACTACGACGCTTCCGCCGACGCCGGTGGTGAGTGTTGCTGGGGGTGCCAGCGTGTCTGAGGGTGGTGACGCGGTGTTTACTGTGACGGCGAGTCCTGCGCCGACATCTGATTTGGATGTGACTGTTGATGTGTCCCAGACCGGTGACTACACGTCCGCGACCGGCACGCGTACCGTCACGATCACCAGCTCAGGCAGCGCGACGTTCACGGTTGCCACGACTGATGACAGCACAGATGAGACTGACGGGTCGGTCACCGCGACTGTTTCGACCGGCGCGGGTTATACGGTGTCGTCGACCAGCAGCAGCGTGTCTGTGGCGGTGTCTGACAACGACAACCCACCACCGCCTCCGCCGCCGCCGGTGTCGTCGGGTCCGCCGACGGTGACCGTAACCGACGCGACCGCTGTTGAAGGCCAGGACTTGACGTTCGTGGTGACACTGTCGAAACCCAACCCTGAGCCGATCACGTTCCGTTACGGCGGATACGGACGCACCGCGACGATGTGGCAGGACTTCCAGATCGAATACAACGCGGTGCACACGCTTGCTGCGGGCGAAACCCAACTCAACATCGTTGTGCCGGTCATCGACGACAACACCCCAGAGGCCACCGAAACGTTACGCATCTACGTGTACGCCACCAGCGGGATCGTCATCCGCGACGGGTTCCTCTACGCCACAGGCACCATCACCGACAACGACTAACCCCGACCGGGTGAACATTCACTCACCGGGAGCACAACCACACACAAACCAGGGGCGGGCCGCCGCAGACACGACGGCTCGCCCCTGCGAGCCACCCGTCCCCGTAGCGGTCGTGAAGCGCACCAAGTGCAGCGCTAGCAGCACGTCGACGCCCCTCTCCTCGGCACGCCAACGCAGCAGGCCGTCCGGTTGGTTGCTATCGGGCCAGTAGCGCATCGGGTTCGAGTACTACGCTCATCCGGAGGAACGACCCCCGCCCCGGGACTCATCTTCACGGGTGGTGACGACTCGGATGTGCCCGTTCGCCTTCACGTTGATGGCACTGAATCGGAGACGATGTGATCGGCGAGCGGGTCCAGTTGGTTCGCGAGTACCTGTCCATGACTCAACAAGGGCTTGCCGAAGCCGCAAATGTGACTCAGTCCGCTATCTCCCAGATCGAACAAGGCGGGCCTGTATCTGACGCGACGCTGCAATCTATTGCCCGGGTAACCGGCTACAACCTTGAGTTCTTTCGGCGGGGAGTATTGCCAGACTTGCCCGCGTTGAGCTTGCGATACCGGAAACGGGCCTCATCCCGGCAAAAGGACGACAGACGGCTGCGCGCCCATTGCCGCCAAGGGATTGAACTCATCGAAGAACTCGAACGGTACGCTCAACTGCCCGGCGTGGCGCTGAGTCCCGTCAACGGCGATTTGAGCGACCAGGATATTGAGGCACTGGCTGTCCCAGTCCGCCAACAACTAGGTATCGGGCCCGACGACCCAATTCCGAACGTCATCAGAGCCGTCGAGCGCGCTGGCGTTGTCGTGTTTGGTGCTTCGGTGAACTTAGACAAGCATGACGCGGTCTCGGTCTGGCCGGATTTCCCGGCCGGAAGGCCAATCGTGTGCTACGCCCGTGGATGGTCAGGAGATCGACAGCGGTTCAGTATCGCCCACGAGATAGGACACATCGTGCTACATCAAACGCGCCTAGTCGAAGCCGACCGGGCCGAAACCGAAGCTTCCCGCTTCGGCGCAGCGCTGTTGATCCCACCGGTCGCGCTCGAAGCAATCGAAGCGCCCGTAACGCTGCGTCGTCTTGCATGGGCAAAGGCGAAATGGGGCGTCTCGATCGCTGCCCTCATTCGGCGCTGCTACGACCTGCGCATCATCGACACCGACCGATACGCGTCACTAATGAAGCAACTGTCATCCCGCGGCTGGCGCAAGGAGGAACCGGTCCACGTCCCGGTAGAGCAACCGGCTCTCTTGCCAAAGGACATAGCGGGCAGTTCGTCGGTTGCGCGTCATCTCCGCTCACCCGTTTGGCCTCGTTGTTGTACTCTCCGACTCCCGTCGCTGTGGGGCTCGCCTCCTGAGCACCATCTCGTGAAGTCTCTCCGCCCGACGCGTATTGCCCCATGAGCGTCATGTGGTGAGCAGGGCGGTAGGGATGACACCGATGCCATCACGTCGGCGGTACGCCCTCATCAAGATCGCTGTCGGTGAGGGTCCGTCTCGACCTGGTTCTATGTGTTGTCATGGTGTCGGGTCCTTCCCGGTCGCGAGCAGGTCGTAGAACAGGGGTCGCAGTTCCATGGTGTGGATCACGAGTTCGACCTGTTCGGCCGGCTCAAGCCAGATGGTCTCGTGGAGGTTGCCTGCGGAGTCCGGGCCGATGGCGAGCACCTCGGGCGGGTCGGTGTCCGGGTCGAGATCGACGATGGCGAGTGGGTGTTGTTTCTTGTACGTGCGGGTTGTATGGTTTCGGGTCGTTGTCTCTACATAGGAGTTTTGAAATGATTCTGCCCCCCCCCCCCCCCCAGTGATTCGGTAGAGGGTTCGAGAGGCAGCCTGCGGAGGCTGTTGAAGGGGAAGGGTAGGTGGTCCGGTTCGGTTCGGGCTGTTGTCGCTGTGGTGGCTGTGGTTGTGTTGGGTGTTCCGCTGCTGTTCGGTTTCGTCACTCCGAACGAGGCTCAGGCGCAGACGAGTTGCAACGCCTCGGCTGCCATAACGGCTGCGGAGGGCGCCTTCGATCATCACCGGGACGGCAGTGCCGGGAAGGGGCCGGTTGCAACGGCGGTATACCGGGCATTGATCGCGTTGGGTGACACGTCGCTTCCGGCGTGGACCGGCAGCAACGTTTCTGGTGCCGCGCCGACAGCGCCGATCTCTGAGGCTGACCTGCGAACCTTGCTCACCAACCAAAACGAAAGCGAAGCTCAATGGAGTGGTTGGACCACGATCCTCAACGCGTTGAATTGTTTGGAGACGGCTCGGATGACTGTCACGATCAGTGACATCGCGGAGCCTGCAGGTCATAGGCGGCCAGCGTTGACAGCGACTGTTGTCAACAACGGCGCGAACAGCGAGATCAAGGTGAGGATCCCCAATGGGTTGGGCGACGATGCTTATCGTGGTTTCAATTTCAGTTTCAACGACACGGTGATGAGCTACGCGCCGCCCGGTGCGACGGCGACGGCGACTGGCGGGTTCGACTGCCAAGGCGCTGATCTAGTGAACGCCACCCTGTACGAGGCCCGCGCTCCGCAATGGAATCCGGCTACGCGCATGAACGACGGGCCTGATGGGCCTGTTGTTGGCACGCAGACGGTCTTTCATGGCGTGGACAGGGCACAGTCTGGTGACGTGTTGGATGTGCCGGTGCATTTGTGTCCGGGGTCTGAGGGCAAAACGTTCGGGCTGGTGTGGGACCTGTCGCACTTTAAACGGGCCGTCGGCAGCCCCTCCCATGTCCGCGCTGTCGGCGCCCCGTTTGACGAGTCGTTTGATCATCGCGCACCGAACTGCAAAGACTCCAGCAAGTCCTTCACCCGGCAAACAGGAGACCATCGCGGTATTGACTATGTGATCCCGGCGTACACAGTCCATATGTCGTTTCAGTGTTGGACGACGGTGACGATCCTTCCTCAGCAACAGGGCGGCCAATCCGCCGAGCAGGATAGCCAGCCCGCCCAGGAGCGGCCTGCTCAAGTGGAGCCTGCTCAGGTGGAGCCGGTGGTGGAGCCGGTTTGTGTGTCGGCAGAGTTGTTGGCTGATGTGGAGGGTTATGCGGGGGAGACTTGGCGTACGTCGGCTGATCATGTGCCGCGTTGGTCGCGGGTGTTGGCAGGGTTCGGGCAGTCCAACAGCTACAGCAACAATCCGATGACGGCGTCGGAGGCGCAAACGTATGCTGAGCGCAGTTGGGGTAGTCGTTGGATTCCGGTGACAACGGCGTTGCAATGTTTGGAAACCGCTGCCGCTGAGCAAGCCGAAGCGGAGTCTCAACCAGCCCAGGAGCCGACACCCCCACCCACCACCACAACCACAACAACGACTACGACGACGACGACGCTTCCGCCGACGCCGGTGGTGAGTGTTGCTGCGGGTTCTGATGTGTCTGAGGGTGGTGACGCGGTGTTTACTGTGACGGCGAGTCCTGCGCCGACATCTGATTTGGATGTGACTGTTGATGTGTCCCAAACCGGTGCTTACACCTCCGCGACCGGCACGCGCACCGTCACGATCACCAGCTCAGGCAGTGCGACGTTCACGGTTGCCACGACTGATGACAGCACAGATGAGACTGACGGGTCGGTCACTGCGACTGTTTCGACCGGCGCGGGTTATACGGTGTCGTCGACCAGCAGCAGCGTGTCTGTGGCGGTGTCTGACAACGACAACCCACCGCCGCCGCCGGTGTCGTCGGGTCCGCCGACGGTGACCGTGGCTGATGCGACCGCTGTTGAGGGCCAGGACTTGACGTTCGTGGTGACATTGTCGAAACCCAATCCTGAGCCGATCACGTTCCGTTACGGCGGGTACGGACGCACCGCGATGATGTGGCAGGATTTCCAGATCGAATACAACGCGGTGCACACGCTTGCTGCGGGCGACACCCAACTCAACATCGTTGTGCCGGTCATCGACGACAACACCCCAGAGGCCACCGAAACGCTGCGTGTGTACGTGTACGCCACCAGCGGGATCGTCATCCGCGACGGGTTCCTCTACGCCACCGGCACCATCACCGACAACGACTAACCCCCAACCGTGGCGAGTAGATGCTCGTCCGACGACAACAACAACCACACACGCCAGGGGGGCGGGTCGCCAGACACGACGGCCCGCCCCCTGCGCGCCACCCGCCCCCTGCGCGCCACCCGCCCCCGAACCTCTCATAAGTTGACCGGACCCCCCTTTATGGTCCGGTTGTTATGAGAGTGTTTCTGGTTGTTTGCCCATTGGTCCGCGTCTTGGGTTTGCGTGGCGAGACCTCCGCAAACAGATGGCGGAAGACAACGTGAGGTGCGGTGTTCGTGTGAGTCTTGGGTTTGCGTGGCTGACAGGCCCTGCCATAACGAATATGAGATTATTTTGTGTAGTGCCAGTGTTTCACGGGGTCACTGTCACAGGGGGTCAGTAGGTTGTGATCCATGAGTTTCCTTTCGGGATCGACGCTTCTTGAGCAGGGCACAGCCGGTGGTGGTGGCGCTTTGCGGGTGCCGCTGGTCGATGAGCAGGAGTTGTCTGACGACGGGCTGCGGTCGCATTTGAAGGTGTTGGGCCGTGCGGAGTCTCGGTTGGCTGCGATGAAAGCCCGTGTGTTGGCCGAGTTGAGCCGCCGTCACAGCAGAGGCGACGCGCAGAGGTTGGTTCGCTCAGAGCTGCAAGCGTCGAATCGTGAAGCCAAACGCGATGTCGAGACCGCGGCGCGGCTGGCGGAGCTGCCGGCGACGAGCGAGGCGTTGGAGTCCGGTGAGGTTCCAGTGGGTCACGCACGCCTGATCGCTCGTGCCTCTGGTGAGAGCCCCGTTGACGAGGCGCTGCTGGTGCAAGCCGCTGGCAGCGAGTCTTTCGATGAGTTCGCGCGGACTGTGAAACGTCATCAACAAGACATGACTGATGATGACGGTCAAGCGTTGTTGGATCGTCAACGCGTCAAGCGCAAAGCCCGCATCTTCGAGTCAGCAGATTCGGGGATGTTTGTGCTGACCGGCGAGTTTGATCAGATCACCGGGGCGCGTATCGCCACGGCGTTGACCGCTAAGGAACGGCAGCTGTGGCATCGCGAAGATCCTGACAACCGTGCCACGCCGCAGCAGCGGATGGCTGACGCGTTGGCCGAGTTGATCTGTCAACCCGCTGGTGACGGCAGGTCTGCGGGCACTGATTTGTTGGTGATCGCTGATTTCGATGTGTTGAAACAACAACTCGACAACCCCCGGTTGGCTGACGGGTCACCCATACCGATCGTTGAGCTGCACCGCCTGGCGCTCGAAGCGAACTTGTTGCCTTCTATCTTCGACACCAAAACACAAGACATGTGGCTCGGCCGGCGGCTACGAACCGCTACCGAAGGCCAGCGGGTCGCGTTGATCGCCCGCGACCAGCACTGCATCGGCTGCGGCGCCAACCCGCTGTGGTGCCGCGCACACCACATTGTTTGGTGGTCAAAGAACGGGCCCACCAACCTCGACAACCTCGCACTGGTGTGCGACGACTGCCACCACAAAATCCACGACCACGGCTGGCAAATCCACCAACACCCCAACACCGGCAAATACCGGCTCAGGCCCCCACCCGCCCGCTAAACAAGCTGGCCACCCACCGGTCAGATGGATTGTCAGCCATCCCACCAGGCAAGCCAAAGATCCCGCCCGCCACTGTTCGCCGCCCGCTCTGACTCCGCAGCTGCTTCTGATGCGGACTTCAGCGACCTCGTCGAAGCCATCTGCCGCGACGGATGGCCAGCTCGGGTGCCGGGCTGGTTGGCTGCTGCGCAATGCGAGGGTCGGGCACAACCGGCTGACGCCGCTGCGGCGTTCCCTGATGGCCTGACTTTGCGCTATAGAGTGTGAGTGGCCCGCCATAGGAGTTGGGCGATTCTTGGAGGCAGGTCAGTGATGGGCAACGGAGCATCGCAGCGAACGCAGGGAGTCTCAGCAATGCGTAAGGCCGAGTCCCCGAGGTTTGCAGGAGTTATGGGTGCAGGAGTCGTCGCGGTGCTGCTCCTATTCGCAGGGGCTTGTGGAGATGACGACAGCGGTTCATCCACTGACACGCCCGTCACCACCACGACCACCACAACTTCGACCACGGCAGCCCCGGCTGCTACCACAACTTCGACCACGGCAGCGCCGGTTGCTACCACAACTTCGACTACCGAAGCGCCGACGACCACGACCGCAGCGCCCAAGGAAATGCTGGACCCGATCCGCCAGACCGCCGAAATCCGGCCCCAGGACGACGGCTCACTGCTCGTCTACACCGAAATCGTCATCGAAGCCACGCCTGAGCAGGTCTGGGAGGTACTAACAGACTTCGACACGATGCCCCAATGGAGCAGCACCTTCCAAGGCCTCACCGGTGATCTCAGCGACGGCGGCCAAGCCACCGCGACCTTCACGACTCCCGACGGAACGTTTCCGTTCCCGCATGTGATCTCATGGGACGAAGGCCTTTCCTTCAGCTGGTCCGACCCGATCCTGTTCGCCCCCGGCATCACCGACGACCATCGTTACGTCGTCGACAGCACCGACGGCGAAGCAACGCTGTTTGTTCAGACCGACCAGTTGACCGGCGACAACGACGCCCTCCCCGCGGCTGAGCTCGCAGAAACACTCCGTGTCTTGTACGTCGTGTTCAACGAGGAGTTCAAGGCTGAGGTCGAAAGCCGCTACTGAACCAGGCCATCCCGTCAGACGAGCCCTACTGCGCCGGACCCGCGGCTGCCCGTTGGTGGAGGGGTTACAGGCAACTGCTGGAACCAAGACCTTGGTGTTGTGGTGACCCTCGCTGACCGGCTGCGTCGAAGGATCGCCGAGAGCGGACCGATACCCGTATCGGAGTATGTCGAAGCGGCGCTATACGACCCCGACGACGGGTTCTACCAGACAGGGGGCCGGGCCGGGAGACGAGGCGATTTCCTCACCTCGCCTGAGGTCGGCCCGCTGTTCGGCGCGGTCATGGCGCGTGCAATCGACGGTTGGTGGCGGGATCTGGGTCACCCGACGCCGTTCAACGTCTTTGAGTGGGGGGCCGGGCCGGGCACACTGGCTCGTGCGGTCATCGCCGCTGAACCCGAAGCGCTTCGTTCTGGAGCCCTGCTCTGGCATGCGATTGAACGGTCGGCCACTCAGCGGGCTCAACACCGCGAACACCCGTCGCTGCTCTCATCAGCAACCGGACCCAGCGATCAGGCTCCGGCCGGGGTCGTGCTGGCCAACGAACTCTTGGACAATCTCGGATTCGACCTTTACGAACACCGTGGGCAGTGCTGGTTCGAACTGAGGGTCACGCAAGGCCCCTACCCGGGCGAATTCGCCACAGTCTCGGTACCGCTAGCTCAACGGTCGCCGGTCGCAGAGGAACTTGACGCGCTCATGGGCGCGTCCGTTCCAGACGGTGTGCTCGTCGCCAGACAGCTGGCAGCCAGGGACTGGTTGGCGGCGGCTCTCACTTCGCTGCACACCGGCCGTGTGGTGGTGCTCGACTATGGAGCAACGACCCCAGAGATCGCTGCCCGCGGCGGTTGGCCGCGGACTCACGTCGGCCACAATGGTGCCGATTCGAGCCGGTGGCTCAAAGACCCGGGAAGCTGCGACATCACCGTCGACGTCGCCACCGATCAACTAGAGTTGGCCCGCAAGGCCGACTCGACCAGAACCCAAGCAGATTTTCTGCGAGCACACGGCATCGACGACCTCGTCGCCGAGGGAAAGCGCCATTGGCAGGAGTCAGCCCACATCGGTGATCTGTCGGCGTTGCGCGCACGCAGTCGCATCAGCGAAGCCGAAGCCCTCCTCGACCCGGCCGGCCTCGGCGCCTTCCACGTCCTCGAATGGATCGTCTAGCCCGACGTCTCGGACCAACCCGGCAGTAGCGTCAAATTAGCGCCAACAGCGTTGAATCAACGTTACCAATTGGTTGTGCTCGACTGACACGAGCCGGGGCGGGGCAGTAGCTCAGGCCATGACCGAGTGAAGAGCTGAACGGTGCAGGGTCTGGTGTGTGTCGAGACTGGTGACGCGTCTCAGCGCCAGCCGGAGGCGATGTGTTCGAGCCACCACTGGGGGGCGTTGTCGATGAGGTTGGAGAGGTTGGAGTAGTCCCACCACCGTTGGATCTGGCCGTCGTCGGTGAGCTCCATCACTGAGGTGAACGGGTGGACGATGCGTTCGCCGGTGTGGAAGACCCATTCCTCGGCGTGTTCGGTCACCACGAAGTGGTCCTCGGCGATCATGCGGCCCTCGACATGGTTGTGTTCCTGCACCGGGTCGAGGCCGAGGTACAGGCGGGCCACGATCTCATCGGGCCCGTGGGCTCCGCCCATCGACTCGCCAGTTCCGGTATCGACGTAGTTGGCCGTGTCAGTGAAGAACGAGCCGACCAGGTCCCAGTCGTGGGAGTAGAGGGCATCCCAGTAGCGGGCGACGATCCCCTTGTTGCGTTCCTGGATGTTCCGAGCTTGGTCAGTGCTCACCTTTGTGTCCTCCTAGGTCGGGCCTGTAAGTCTTGTAACCGGCCGTGATGGTTTTCATTTGATATGGTCGGCGACCGGGTCGCCGTGGTGGACGGGCAGTGTGTTCAGTATGGCTTTCCAGCCGTTGCCCTGCCGTTGAGGTTACTGCGTCCCCTCGTGCGGCGACTTGGTGCTAGAAGGTTGCGGCATCTTCGCCGACCCACTTGCGGATGATCTCGTTCAAGGATCCGTCGGACTTCATCGAAGCCAGAGCGGAGTTCAGGTCCGCTTGCAGATCTTTGTCGTACACGCCTATGCCGATCCCGTGATCCAACGTCAGGGTCGGCCCGACTACGGCCAAGCGCCCTTCGTATTCGTGGAGTTTCTCGGTTGCATACGCATGGTCCACGGGCATCGCGTCGATGTCGCCGCTGAGCAGGGCGGCCAAGCGATCGTTCTCGTCGGCGAACTCCACGTAGTCGATGTTCTGTTCCGTGAAGTAGTCAGAAAAGATGGTGTTGGCGTAGGCGCCTAGCGTCCCTTCGACAGCCTCGTCGCCGGCGTCGGCCAATGCGAGGTAGACCGACGGGACCGCAGGGTAGTACGGGGCGGTGAAGTCGATGATCAGGTCGCGACTGTCGGTGATGCTCATTCCGGCCATGATGGCGTCGAACTCTCCCTCTAACAGGCCTGGGATCATGTCGTTCCAGTCGTTGAGTACCCATTTGCACTCAAGCTCGGCCCGGCGACACAGTTCGTCTCCGAGTTCGCGTTCCAACCCGTCGATCTCGCCCTCGTCGTTGACGAAGTTGAAGGGAGGGTAGGCCCCCTCGGTGGCCAGCAGAACCTGATCGGTGTCGTTGCCGCAGCCGAGCGTCAGCCCGACAATGGCAACTCCGAGCGCTGCACACCACAGTATGAGCCGAGACTGTCTGAGCGTCTTCAAATTCGAAACCTCGTCTTCGGAATGCCCATACCTGAACGTCAACCGTTGACGGACGGGCGTAGGCTCCTTCATACCACCCCGTAGTCGCCGTCGTCCTATTCGCGTGGGTCGGTGTTGCGCTTGCGGATCCGACGCAGGACCAGCCATGCGGCGACGATGACGAAGGGCACGAAGGGCAGCACCGTGCCGAGGATGATCAGCAGGATCGAGCCCAGCGTGGTGAGCGTGGACCAGCCCGAGGAGAACGAGTCGGAGAACCCCGGGAGCGGGTCTTCAACGCTGGCCTCAAGATACACGTAGCCGTAGGCCTGCAGCTCGACCTCTTCGTTCTGAGGCTTGAGACTGGCCGCGGGTACTGCCGTAGCGTTCACCTCGATCTCCCGGCCTCGACTGACGTTGATCCGACGGACGAAACCGTCGGTTGCTTCGAGTTCAGCCACAGCAACAATGGACTCGCCGGGGTCGAGGGCGCTGAGATCTCCGCTGCGCACGGTCAGGTCGTCGATCCGGAACCTGAAGGTCGGGACATTGATGTCGATGTCGGTGAGAACGTCGTCGCCGGTGTTGCGAACCTCGATGCACAGGACCGCATCGTCGTTGGCCTCCATGGTCAGGTCGGAGAATCCGGGGCAGGCGTCCTCCTCGTCCTCGCCGAGCCACACCACCATGTCGATGGCCGCGTCGGGAACGTCGGGGCGAATCTCGGTGATGGTGACGGTGATGGTGGCGAGGCTCACCTGATTCTCGAGTGTTCTAAGCCGGCCCTTGAGCTGCTCGAGGAGCGTCTCGCGCTCAAGCAGCTGCTGCTCTAGTTCGACTATCCCCTTGACGTCGGCGGCGTTGCTGATCAGTGTTCTGACACGTTCAACGCTCAGCTCCGCGGTCGTGATGCGGCTCTGCAGATCAACGACCCTCTCAGTCACATCGTCGGTCTGGATCGACTGGTGCTCGACTTCACCGACGCCTTCGAGTGCGCGCATCGCCCGGTCAAAGTCCTCGGGGTGGACCTTGTAAGTCAGGACCGTTTTTGGTCGTGTACCAGCGACGGTGTCCTGACCGAACAGGAACCCTCCGACCTCCGCGATCGCCTCGTTGGCGGCGGCGGTCGCTGCGGGCACATCCTCCACGCGGATGTTGATCTCTGCGGTGTAGATGATCTGGCGGCCGATGCTGGTGGGGGAGATCTCGGGAACGGCCAACCCGTCGCCTCCGCTGGTTGCAGCACTGTCGGTCATGTCGTCGTCACTCGCGGAAGCGGCCATGTCAGCGTCGCTCTCCGGAGTGTCCATGTAGCCGCCATCATCGGCCATGTCGTCGCCTTCGTCGCTCGTGAACAGGGAGTCGTCACTGTCGGCGGTGGACTCCGCGTAGTCCACGCTGGTGGCGTCACCGCCGTCACCGTTGACGATTCCGCATGCACTGAGCAGCATGGTGACCCCGAGCAGGGCGACGGCCCAACGTACCGAGCGTTTCGTGGATCTAGTCACTTTGAATCCCCTTGTCTTGTAGGCCACGCCGGTTGTCGTGCCCGGCAATTGAGACGACGGCGTTACCCGACTGGTTCCCACGTCTCGCGATTGACGGAGGTTCGTCACACAATCGCAGCATTCGGTTATGAGGCACCCAGCCGTTTATGAGCGCAACGGTGTACGTCGGTAAGGTCGGGCCATGACCAGCAGAGACATTCATATCCGCACCTGTCATCTCTGCGAGGCGATGTGCGGTCTTGAACTCCATGTCGAGGACGATGAGGTGAAGCTGATTCGCCCGAACCGTGACGACGTCTGGTCCAAAGGGCACATCTGCCCCAAGGGCACGACACTCGGCCACCTGCATACCGATCCCGACCGGCTCCGTGTGCCTCTGATCCGCAACGCCGCAGGCGACCATGTGGAGGCGAGTTGGGACGAGGCGTTCGCGAAGGCCGAGGAGTTGATGTCGGGAGTGATCGCAGAGCACGGCAAGGAGGCCGTCACGATCTACATCGGCAACCCGGCCGCCCACAACTACTCGATCAGCCGTTACACCGGGCTGATGATGGGACTAGCCGATCTGCCCGGGCCGATCTATTCGGCGGGCACCGTCGACCAGTGGCCCAAGAACGTCACCTGTTGGACGATGTACGGCCATCCCTGGCGGATCCCGGCACCGGATCTCCCCAACACCGATTTCATCGTCGTGCAGGGCGCCAATCCCCACGCCAGCCAGGGTTCGTTGCTTGCGTGCGCCGATGTGCTGGGAGAGCTCGACAAGGTCCGTGAGCGCGGCAAGGTCGTGGTGATCGACCCGCGCCGCACCGGAACCGTCAAACACGCCGACCAGTGGCTGCCGATCTATCCGGGGACGGATTCGGCGCTGCAATTGGCGGTGGTGCAGGTGCTCTTCGAGGAGGGCCTAGTCGATCTGGGGCATCTCAGCGACAAGCTGCGCAACGTCGATGTGGTTGAGCGTGTGTCCCGCGACTTCACACCTGAGCGGGTCGCTTCCACATGCGGAGTGACGGCAGCTGAGATCCGCACCCTGGCCCGGGAGTTCGCGGCAGCAGACCGGGCCTGCTGGTATGCCCGGATCGGCACCTGCAACCAGGAGTTCGGGACGCTGGCGTCGTGGCTGCCCGATGTGATCAACGCCCTCACCGGCAACCTCGACTCCGAGGGAGGGCTGATGTGGGGAAAGCCGATCGCCTGGTCGGTAACTCTTGCGCCTCGTGATCAGCCGATCGAGTTCGGCAAGTTCCGCAGCCGTGTGCGGGGCGCACCCGAAGTCATGGGACAGTTCCCGGTGTCGTGCATGGCCGAGGAGATCGCCACTCCCGGTGAGGGCCAGCTGAAAGCTCTGGTGACGGTGGCCGGCAATCCCGTGATCTCGGCGCCCGACTCAGCCAAGCTCGACGAGGCCCTGCCGATGCTCGACGCCATGATCGCGATCGACAACGCCCTCAACGAGACCACCCGGCACGCTGATGTGATCCTGCCGGGGTTGTCGCCCCTCGAACAGCCCCACTACGACGAGTTGCTGTGGTCCTGGGCGGTGCGTTCGGCCGGGAAGTGGTCACCGGCGCTGTTCCCCCCGGTCGACGGCCGTCCCGACGAATGGGAGGTGATGATCCGGGTGGGGGCGATGATGGCTGGTGTCCCCCAGGAGCACGTCGACATCAAGGCCATCGACGACGGGTTCTTCTCGGCACTGGCGCAGATGGGAGGCGCCGATCCTGAGGTAGCCTTGGCGGCATGCCCTGAACCCGGACCAGAGCGTCTCAACGACAACGCAGTCCGCACGGGCCCGTGGGGAGACCAGTACGGGAAGAACCCTGGCGGTCTCACGCTGCAGCACCTGAAGGATGAGCCCAACGGCATCGACATGGGGCCGATGGTCCCCCGCATTGACGAGGTGATCTGTCATCCCGACGGCATGGTCGACCTGGCCCCCGAGTATGTGATCGCTGATCTCGGTCGTCTGGAGAAACGAATCGACCGTGAGAACGACGGACTGCTGTTGATCAGCCGCCGTGACATCCGTTCGAACAACTCGTGGATGCACAACGTGAGGGTGCTGGTCAAGGGCAAGGATCGGTGCACCCTTTTGATCCATCCCGACGACGCGGCTGCCAGTGGCCTTTCTGACGGCTCGCTGGCCCGTGTCTCGTCGACCGCCGGTGAGGTGGAGGTCCCGGTGGAAGTGAGCGACGAGATGATGCCGGGGGTCGTGTCGCTGCCGCACGGCTGGGGCCATGACAAGCCAGGGACGCGCATGTCGATCGCCCGTGAGCACGCCGGTGTCAACAACAACCTGCTGGCTCCCGGCACCTTCGTTGATGTCCCCTCCGGCAACGCCGCTGTCAACGGCATCCCCGTCGAGGTGGTGCCCGCCTAACTCGCTGCCGGTCCCATGAGGAGTCCGTAGACTCGGTGCTCCATGGAAGCGACTTCGACAACCGACGGTGCAGCCGCCGTGCTCTCCGCCATCGTCATGGACCCTGATGTCGCCGGTGCGCTCTGGGCAGCGGTCGACAGCGGCAGCATCGACGACCTGGTGCCCGAACTCCCGCTGCTGCGGATGGAGCAGGACCCGGTCCATCGCCACAAGGATGTTCTGGCCCACACAATCGCGGTTGTTGCCAAGACGCCCGACGATGAAATAGTGCGGTTAGCAGCGCTCTTTCATGATATTGCCAAGCCGAGGACCCGCAGCTTCGAGCACGGAGGCGTCACTTTCAGGCACCACGAAGCCGTTGGCGCCCGCATGACCCGCAAACGCATGACCCAACTCGGCTACCCCGAAGAGGTGGTGGAGGAGGTGAGCGAGCTGGTCAGGTTGAGCGGGCGCTTCAAGGGCTATTCCGACGGTTGGTCCGACGCTGCCGTGCGTCGCTACGCCCGTGAAGCAGGACCGCTGCTGGGGCGGCTCAACGCACTGATCCGATCCGACTGCACCACCCGCAACCAGAACAAGGTCGAAGAACTGCAGCGCTCGATCGACGAACTGGAGTCGCGGATCGCGGATCTTGCACATCAGGAACGCAAAGCCGCCGAGCGGCCCCAGATCGACGGCACCGCAGTCATGGAACACCTCGGGATCGGCCCCGGCCGACACGTCGGCGACGCCCTCGGCTGGTTGCTCGAGTTGAAGCGTTCCGAGGGCGTCCTGGAGGACGAGGAGATCTTCTCCCGCCTCGACCAGTGGTGGGAACAGAACCGCGTCCGCTACTCCTAGTCGCACTGTTCCACGGACCAATATTCGGCGAACCTCCGGCGGGCTTGCCGGGTAGCATTTGGCGCATGGATATTGGAATCGTAGGGGCGACTGGTCAGGTCGGCGGGGTGGTTCTCGCCGTGCTTGCAGAGCGGGATTTCCCAGTCGACACGTTGAGGCTGTTCGCATCGTCACGCTCCGCGGGGACGAGCATCGACTTCAAGGGCCGCCCGATCGTTGTTGAAGAGGCGCTTACCGCTGACTACAGCGGCCTCGACATGGTCATCTTCTCCGCTGGTGCGACGCTGAGCCGTGAACTCGCGCCGGAGGTCGCGGCACAGGGCGCGCTGGTGATCGACAACTCGTCTGCCTGGCGCATGGATCCTGACGTTCCGCTGGTCGTGCCGGAGGTCAACGCTGAGGCGCTTAACTCGATCCCCAAGGGAATAGTCGCCAATCCCAACTGCACCACCATGGCTGCGATGCCGGTCATGAAGCCGTTGGCCGACGAGGCTGGTCTTGAGGCGATGGTGATCTCGACCTACCAGGCCGTGTCCGGGGCGGGCCTGTCGGGGGTGCGTGAGCTTGACGACCAGGTCCAGAAGGTTGGAACCGCTGGACCGGAACTCACCTACGACGGCGCTGCCGTGCCGCTCGAAGCGGGCGAGAACTTCAGCGCGCCGATCGCCTTCAACGTCGTGCCCTTTGCGGGCGCGCTCGTCGATGACGGCGCGAATGAGACCAACGAGGAGCAGAAGCTGCGCGATGAGAGCCGCAAGATCCTCGACATTGCGAACCTGGAGGTCTCGGGCACCTGTGTGCGGGTTCCGGTATTCACCGGGCACAGCCTCTCGATCAACGCCCGGTTCACCTCGCCGATCACCCCTGAGCGTGCCTATGAGTTGCTCGGGTCGGCCCCGGGTGTGCTCCTCGACGAAGTTCCGACACCGCTCAAAGCCGCCGGAGTCGACCCGTCATATGTCGGCCGTATCCGCAACGATCCGACCGTCAGCAACGGTCTGGCCCTGTTCGTCTCCGGCGACAACCTGCGCAAGGGCGCGGCCCTCAACACCGTGCAGATCGCCGAATCACTCCTCGCCCAAGGTCTCATCGCCGCCTGAGCGCTGCAACCCTTAGGGTAGGGGCCTGGGAACCGAGGAAACTGGAAGGCGAGACACGATGGATATTCGAGAAGCGCTGTACACGACCAGAGCGATGAGGCGGGTAAAGCCCGACCCGGTCCCAGAAGAGATCCAGTTGCGCATACTTGATGCCGCGATTCGGGCCCCGAGCGGAGGCAACAGTCAGGGATGGCGATTCCTGATCGTCGACGACCCCGAACAGATCGCCAAGATCGGAGCGCTCTACTCGGACTGCATCGACATGCTGTGGGAGACCGTCTACAAGGACCGGGTCGCTGAGGCGGCAGCTGCCGATACCCCCGAAGCCCAGCAGTTCTCACGGATCATCAAGTCGGTGACCTGGGCGCAGAAGAACTTTGCGACCTACCCGCTGCTGCTGTTCGCGTTCGACAAGTTCGACACGACCGGCGGATCGATCTTCCCGGCCGTGTGGAGCGCCATGCTTGCCGCCCGCGCCGACGGTGTCGGTTCATCGCTTACCAGCGTGCTGCTGTTCAAGAATGACGAAACCCTTGAGGTTCTCGACGTGCCCACAGATCAGGGCTGGCGGATGGCCTGCTGTGTGCCCATGGGTTATCCGCTGGGTAAGTGGGGTACTGCGGCCCGACTACCCGCACAAGAGGTGTCGTACCGCAACACCTGGGGAACACCCCTCGGCGCCGAGATCAACGAACCCCTCTGGCCCTAGGAGGCCCCCAGCAACGGGTCAGTCCCAGAGCCAGCGGGTGGCACACTCGGAGAACTCCTCGGGGGTCTCGATCATCCCGAAGGCACGTTCGGGGATGACCTCGAACGCGGCACCGCCGTACACGGTCTCCATCATGTCCGCTTTGGAGAACGTGCCGTCGCAGTACTTCTCTGCCCACGCAACGGCCATCGGTTCAGCCTCGTCACCCTCGACGCGCACCGCACGCCCCTCAATGGAAATGCACTCGACGCTGTCGGTCGTGGTGACGACCACCTGATCGTTGGCCTTGATGTTGCGCACCTTGCGCGCCCCGATGTCACAGCACATCCCGAAGCGCTCCCGCTCGGGTATCCACACGCCCCACACCGGCATCGAATGCGGCCGCCCACCGGCGTTGGCGGTCACGAACCAGAAGTTGCGTTCGGCGAGCAGACGCTGCTCCGCCCATGACCAGTCGAGCAGCCCGTCGGGGTCCTCAGTGACACCGTATCCAGCCATATCAGGACGTGTACTGCGAGGCACCATAGAGTTTCAGCGACGCAGGCCGTCTCGGATGGATGTAACCAAGGCGACGAGGTCGTTGATGGTTCCGTCTCTCGCTGTCCGGCGGATGGTGTAGCCGATTCTTGAGTCGTCATTGATGTGCTCTAAGGCGTGTTCGACAGCTCCATCTATGTTGAGACCGCGGTCAAGTGGCAGATTTCCCCGACGAGGAGCCTGACCGTTCGTTTCGGGTGTCAGGGGGGAGGTTGAGTTGGTGGCCAGCGGGGGCTCGGGGACAATGCCGACTTTGCGGGAGCGGACCTCAGGGCGGCGCTTGATGATGAGTGTCTGGCCGAACTCCGTTTGGAGCCACTGCCAGGCGAAGTCCTTGCGGGGCGACCATAACAATTCGCCATCCAGTTCCTTCACCGGCCCAAGACCCTCCACCGCGAGTTGGCCATCGTCAGTTACTAGCGCGTCGGCCTGGGTCTGTGGCGCAGCCCACATCAGAATGTCGGGATATTGATGGTTGTCGGTCTGGATACCCTGAGATATCGCTGTCAGTCGGTCAGCTTCTTTGAGCAGGTAGTTACTGTCAAGGGGTTCTTCAGGTGTGTGTTCGTCGGGATGGCACGCACCGAGCAAGGCACCGGCCATCGTAGCGATGGTGTCGGTGTCGGTTCCTAGTTCGTTTGCTGCAACCACCATTCCTTCGTGGGGGTCAGAGGCGACTATCGCCAAGGCTGCAGCCGCGACGGGGGTGAGGATGCCACTACCCCTTTGATGTTCTGTATAGAGCTTGAGATGGTCACAGACTGCCTGGTAGACGTTGGTAGCGCGACCTCCTGTGTTGTCGAAGGCGGCGCTGACCTGCTGGATGGCATTGAACAGTTCGCGGACCGTCGCCCGCCACTCATTGGCAAAAACCTTGTTGTTTGACCTCTCCCACAGCCCAAGCCAGACACTGCTCAAGCTCTGATGTGTTTTGATCAGTGAATGGGCAGTGCCCAGTCCTGCCGCGATCTCAAAACACTCATCCAGGTCTGGAGGAGAGCCCGTCCGCAAGCAGTGGGCCAGAGTCGAAGCGTGGAAGCATGCACCGACGATTGCTCTAGGGTGGCTGTGAGTGCAGATGCTGTCGGTGACCACATCCAGCAAGTACGCTCTTTCAAGATCTGGAGATGCCCAGACGTGGGGTTGAATCCGCATAGCGGCTCCGTTGCCTCCGGCTTCGTAACAGCCTGAGAAGTTGTTGGCGTACCACAGTGTGTTTTGTGTCGCGAGATTCTTGGCTGCGGCTTTGGAGGCCCGGCCTCCGCCGAGTGCATACGACGGCCAGACGGGCAGTTCCACTCGGGCGAAGGTGTCGACATCGAAACCGTCGCTGGTGATTGAACGGCTCACCGCAGTTCGCAACTGGGTGTCGTCGGACCAGCACCCGGCCGGAAGATGCACGTTGACGCCGCCCCGCCCACCAATCCTCCTAGCCCAGGGCATCAGCTGATCAAGTGCTGCCCCCTTAGTCCGACGTTTCAGACCTTTTTCGTCGACCAACTCGCTGATGAAACCCAGCGCGTCACCATACGCTGCCCACAGCATTGAACTACGAGTGCGTGCGCCCCGGGCGGTGTCTGTGTCGTGGAAGAGGTTTGCCTGTCCCACTGAGTTCGGGGTTGGGTCGGTCACTCGAACGCCTCCGGTGTGATGGCGATTCTGGGAGCGTGATGCGGAAAGCTGGCTAGTGCTGCTTCTACGGTGTCGCACGTGCTCTCATCCCCAACGATAACCGACTGGAGATGGTTGAGGGAGAGCACAGACGGGTAAAGAACTTCGGCTTGGTGGTCGGTCGTCTGATTCAGCCCTCGCCTGCTGCGAGTGCTTTCGTGCCCCGTGTATCCAGGGACCATTGAGGCGAACATCTGATTGAAACCTTTAATCCCCGCGTGACGATGTGCGGTTGGGTAGGCGTTGTTGGTTGTGCAGAACACAACGCCCGGGTCCCCCAGGATTTCTGGACTGAAATCAAGGATCACCCATTCGGCCTTCGGGTACCACCTCTTCGATGCCTGGAACATCCATTTGTTGAGGCCTGTTATGGAGAGGTTGACATAGCCGTGCCATTGCTGGTCCCGGCTTCGGTCAGCCGCGTTGTCTTCGTACACGTGCCTCAGTCGAGCGTCTTCCGGCAGATCTCGCCGGGCTTTGACTGCGGAACTGTCCAGAATGCCGACGAGGCCAGGACGGGAACGGGTGAAATGGACGATGCTGGTAACGCCGCGTTTCACAGCGGCATCGACGATCTCGGGGCAGCGTGGCTCATTACGCACTTCTGCCTCAGTTTGAGGGAGCGCTTCAGGTGCCCAGTTCATGGTGTCTGCGCCTTGACAAGCTCATAGGTGGAAGAGTCGAGCAACCCGATCAAGGAGGACTCCTCACCTGGCTTGTAGCCGACCATGGTTGATTTTCGGGCACGCCCGATAGCCATTGCCAACATGCGACGCAGCCGATCAAGGTCGGCATCGCCGTCCTCGGGACCGTGTGGTGTGACCTGTTGGCTGAGGCCGGGAAGCAGCACATGGTCGAACTCAAGGCCCTTGGCCGAGTGGATAGTGCATAAGGCGACGACCTCGGAACCCCTGGGCCACTCGTTCTCACGGGCCAACTCGCAGAAACCTATGCCGCGATTCTGGAGCATTTTCCGCGCTTCGCTGAACCAGCCACCGCCACGAGGTTGGAGTATGGCGATGGACTCCGAGCGGAAGTCGGTGATCTCTGCGAGACGATCCACCATGACTTGGAGTTGCTGACTGTACTTGCCCTGCACAACTAGAGGAGTTGTACCCGACCGACTGCACGCGGTGAAGTCTGGCACTGTTCCGTCGTCCTCTGCCGGGAGTCCATCAACGAGGGGGATGGCGAAGGCGGCGATGGCCTCGGTGTTACGGTAATTCTCTTTGAGCGTGTGGATGATCTCGGGTCGGGCGGTTACGCCCACCTCGCGCCATGTGAAGTACCGCGGATAGATGCGCTGCATCGCGTCAATGATGAAGGTGGTGTTGTGAGGGTCTTGAAGGTGTTGGGTAATGGCCCGAACCTGATTGGCGGAAAAGTCCTGTGTCTCATCGACGATCACAACGTCGTATCCAACTCCAGGTTGGGCGTCCGCGGCGAGCACCGCCAAGTCGTTCCAGTCGATGAGGCCGCGCCTGGCCTTAGCTTCCTGGTATGCCGGGAGCACGTCTTGGAGCAGTTTCTCTCTGAGTGGTCGGTCTACCCGGGGATTGAGTCCACGACCCTGCCTGAGCACAGTGAGGTAATTTGAACGGTTCTCAGGATCGAAGCGACCAAGGATGTAGGCGACCTCGTCAGCGAAGAAGTCGTGCCGTTTCGAGGTGACGAAAGATTGCAGCAGTGGGCGAAGCATCGCCGACTCTTGATCGCGGCCAGCGATGTCTACATCGCCGACCATCGTCCTAGCCCAACGCGCGAAAGTACTAGTCGTCAGGTCCAGCGCATCATCGTCAGGTACACAGTTTCGGGCAAGTTCGGAGATGTAGCCCTCAAGGGTGCGGTTGAAAGTTAGCACCAGCACCCGCACTGGGGCTTGGTGTCCATGACGTTGCCGCCGCTTGAGTCGAGCAGCTACCAACTGGCGCAGACACAGCAGAGCAGTTGTGGTCTTTCCGCTGCCAGCTGCGCCTCTGATGATTCGAAACCCAGGTTTCACGTCTCCGATGATCTTCAACTGTTCATCGGTGGGGATCACGTCCGGCAAGATCCTCATCAGGGACTCCTCATGTTGTCGGCCCCACTGCCTGGGACCACGTAATCGCGATGATACAAAAGCACAAGCCGAAACGGTGGATCCTGACCACATCCGACTGTGCGGAGGCGTTGAAGGATCAGCAGCGAAAAAGTCAATAAGCGCGATGGTCGCGGCGGGGTTGCGGGTGGGGCAGAATAGCGGGCCATGCCAGGTTCAGTGAGTCGTTGGATTCTTGGTGTTGACACAGGCGGCACGTATACCGACGCGGTCGTCTACGACGAGCGGTCGAACTCGGTGATCGCCAAGGCCAAGGCACCGACCACACACGATGATCTCACCGTGGGGATCGCCCAGGCGATCGAACGGGTGCTGGCAGCCGGATCAGTCGACCCGGGCGCTGTCAGCTTCGTGTCGCTGTCGAGCACGCTGGCAACCAATGCACTGGTCGAGGGCAAGGGTCGCCCGGCAGCTCTGGTGATGATCGGGTTCGAGGACGCCGTGCTCGACAGGGGCGGCCTGCGAGAGGCCATCGGCGCTGACCCGGTCGTGATGGTGGCGGGCGGACACACCCCGCACGGTGCCGAAGCGGAACCGCTCGACATAGAGACGCTCGCTGTCGCGGTCAACGAGATCGCACCATCAGTCGACAGTTTCGCGGTCACGTCGGAATTCAGCGTCCGCAACGCCGACCATGAGGTCGCCGCCCGTGATCTGATCCGGGAGCGGACCGGCCTGCCGGTCACCTGCAGCCACGAGTTGGCCGACGCGCTCGACGGTCCGAAACGGTCGGTCACGGCCCTGCTCAACGCCCGCATGATCGCGTTGATCGACGAACTCGTCTCGACCACCACGGAGGTGTTGGCGCGGGCAGGGGTTGATGCTCCGATCATGATGGTGCGCGGCAACGGTTCGCTGGTGTCGGCGGATTTCGTGAGGAAACGCCCCGTGGAGACGATCCTGTCGGGTCCCGCAGCGAGCCTGCTTGGCGCGGCGCACCTAGTGGGAGCGTCAGACGCCGTCATCTCCGACATCGGCGGCACCACGACCGACATCGCCGCACTGCGTGACGGGAGGTTCGACCTCGGAGCAAAAGGGGCGACGGTCGGGGGACATCGGACCATGATCGAAGCAGTAGCCATGGCCACGCACGGTCTCGGAGGTGACAGCGAGGTGCTGTTGGCGGACCGGGCGCGTGGTGCCGAGTTGACGGTCGGTCCCCGGCGGGTCGTTCCGCTGGTGGTCACAGCCAAGAACCACGGCGACTATCTGCTGTCGCAGCTGCGGCGCCAACTCAACGCCGAGACGCTTCCCCAACAGTGGAGTTCGGTCTTTCTGGCGCTGACCGCGAAGGCCGCACAGGGTTCGGGCGACCGCGGCGAACGGCAGCTGATGGAGCGGATCGGTGACGGCATTGTTGCTGCGGACACCGTTGTTGAGGGCAGCCGGGATGCGCTGGCGCTGCGACGGCTGGGGACCCGCGGGCTGTTGCGCGTGTCGGCCTTCACGCCCACAGACGCCAGCCATGTGCTCGGCACGCAGGCGACGCACGACCCAGCCGTCGCCTGTGCAGCTGCCGAAGTTTGGGCTCGACGCTGCGACCACCGCGGCAAGCCGATCGTGGAGGCGCCAAGAGAATTCGCTGAGGCTGTGGTGAACCGACTGGTGCGGCTGTCCGCGGAGAAGTTGCTCACCACGGCATTATCGAGCGACGGCCTGTCCGAGGCTGCTGCCACCTCCGAGGTTGTAGCCGCGGCGCTCGACGGCAAGCCTCGCACGTCCAAACTGGCGGTCGGGCTGGGGGTTCCGTTGGTCGGTCTCGGCGCTCCGGCCGCCACCTACTACCCGGCTATCGGTGAACTGCTTGGCACCGAAGTCGAGATTCCCGAGCATGCGGATGTGGCGAATGCGATCGGTGCCGCTGTGGGAAAGGTCCGTCTGCATCGCCGTGTGACTGTCTCCTCCCCGCGCCGAGGGCTCTACCGGGTCCACAACGGAGCGGATCCCGACTCCTTCTTCGAACTCGAGCCGGCCAAGCAGGCGGCCATTGATCAGGCGAACGCTGCGGTAGCGGCCGCGATGGCTGCCGCGGGTGCCCCCGAGTTCGAAGTGGAGACGGACTGGGATGAGAAGTCCGTTGATGTCCGCGGCCGCAAACTCTTTGTGGAAGGCGTCGCAACCGTGATCGGCACCGGCCGCCCCCAACTCAATTCCCCCCAACTCAGTTGATGGTCGGCGGCCTACGCTCTGTATATGGCAGCAGACGAAGCACTCGAGAGCGAACTCGTCAACCGGGTCACCTGGAAGATCCCCAACGCCTTGGCTTTGGTCGGTTCGAGAGCAGGCGACGAACGCAACGGCATGACCACGAGTTGGATCACCCAACTCTCGATGGAACCGGTGCTTATCGGGGTCGGAGTCGACAACACCGCGGTCACCCATCGGCTCATCAGCGATGGAGGCTCGTTCACCGTCAACCTCTGGGATTCCGACGACACGCGTGTGTTCGTCAAGTTCTCGAAACCCGCCCGCGACGACGGCGACACGCTCAACGGACGGCCCGTCCGTTCCGGGCGCACCGGCGCTCCGATCTTCACCGAGGCGATTGCTTGGATGGACTGCGAAGTCCGCCATACGATCGACCTGGGCACACACACCCTTTTCGTCGGCGAACTCGTGGACGCAGGGATCGTCGACGACACCAAGCGCTCCGCTTCCATGAACGACACCCGCATGAAATACGGTGGCGTGAGGCGCCACTGACCACCAATCCAGACCAGTCGCAGGAAGGTCCATGCTGATGCAAAACAACGATCCGCTTCAGCGCTGGGTCGTGGCGGCCTGCATGGTGACGATCGTCTATTCTGGGGGGATCGGCGTGGCTCGGTTCGTCGGTTCCGAAGGGGAGCCGGGAAGCCTGCGTATCTCGGTGTCGCTTGTTGCACCGTTCGTGGTCGCTGCTCTGGTGGCGCTGCTGGCCCACGCCTCGGGTCGGGCCCGGTTCGTCCTGGCGGCAGGTGCGGGCATCATTCCGGCCGCGGTGATCTCGATCATTTCGCTCCCGCTGTGGCTCCCGGCGCTGTTTCTGGCTGTCGCCGGTTGGCGTCAGATCGACCGGGCAGAGCCGGGTCCTGTGTCTGAAATGGTTTCAAGCGTGGTTGTCACCGTCGGAATCTTCACGGCGATGATCGCTCTGCTGGTTCAGCGCGATCCGCTCGAATGGTTCGACGGGACAGTCGATCAATACTCGAACAACACGATCACAGCGTCTGAATCGTTGCTGTCGGCCACGATCCTGGGCCTGGTCGTCATCGTCGCTCTGGTGGCCGCACGCACGCCGCTGGTCGACCCTGGCAGCTCAACTGATCCCGGCAGATCAAAGGACCCCGACTGCTAAGAGACGGTTCGGTTCCTAAGAGGCGGCCTGGTTGCCGCGCCGTTCGCGCATGCGCTGTTTCATGCGGGCGTGGGCCTCGGGGCTGCCGTCGTGGAAGGTACCGAAGAGCTTGTCGATCGGCACGGGACGGTTGCCGTAGTTGCACTCGAAATAGCGGTGGTGCAGATGGTGGAAGTAGTCGGCGCCGGGAGCGGTCCGTCGCTCGCGCCGACCGATCTCGAAGCGCTCGAAACCGGAGTGCGAAACCGCCGGCGAGACACCGTTGAACAGACCGTTGAGAATCACGATGAAGGGGTGGGCGGGCACGACCCACCAGAGCAGGAAGACGCTGAAATAGATCACATGCTCGAGCGGGTGCATGGAGATGCCGCTCCACGGCCCGGTGTTGACGTTGCGGTGATGCAGGTAGTGCGCGTGGTCATAGAACCAGCGGACATGCAGTAGTCGATGGTTCAGGTAGAAGTGGGTGACGGACCACAGGAACATCCCCACGGTCAGCAGCCCCAGATACAGCTGCGCCGAGTCCCACTGCACCGAGGCGACCCAGCCGTTGGCGTAGGCCCACAGGGTGAGTGATTCGTACACCGTCCAGATCGCACAGCCGCTGACGAGGCTCCAGAACATGTTGTCGCGGGTCTGGTCGGTCCACAGGAACGAGCGGTTGGTGGTGCTCATCCAACGCTGGTTGTACTTGTAGCGCTGCTGCTGGGACCGGCGGGTGTACAGGAACAGGTGGAGTGCGCCTGCTACCAGGGTCAACAGCACAACATTGCGCAGGTAGACCTCCAGCATCCACCTCGGATGCAGGGTCGCCATCCGTTCCATCGACGGTGTGAGGTAGTTCCAGGTCAGAGCCGCCAACGCCACCCAGAAGATCCCGTAAGGAAGCATCACAGGCGTGAGCAGATAGCGCAGCGTTGCTATCGGCCGCGGCGGCCAGTCGAGGATCGGCGACACCGTGATCGGCACCTCCGGCTCGTAGCCCTTGGACTCGGGACTGCGCCCTGTGTTGATCGTCGGGGACCTGTCCGCCATCGGCGTGCGACCTCCTCAGCAGTTTCTCGCTCGGGTCGTGACGACCCGCTCGACCAGAACCGAATCGTACACTCTGCGTCAAGGTGCGAGAGCGACGGTTCAGCGTCTGATTCTCGGGGTGGTTCCTCAGCGACCGACGGCGGCTGGGACGGGGGCGGTGGTGAACTCCATCACGTCGTCGTCGACCGGTTGGCGGCCGATGAACTTGCGGTCCCGGAGGTAGTTCTGTGTGTTGAGCCAGGGTTCGCGGTCACCTTGGCGGGGGAGCAGATGCATCGCCCGTCGGATGTAGCCCGCCGGGAAGTCGTCGATGAACGGGCGTGGCACCATGTCGTGATCGATCGGGCGCAGCCGCGGCGTGCACTGGGTGGTTCCTGTTTGGCGCATATGGTTGAGCAGGCGACAGAGGTAGGCGGCGTTGAGGTCGACGCGCAGCGTCCATGACGCGTTGACGTAACCGAACGTCGTCATGAGGTTGGGCACGTCGGAGAAGGCCATGCCCTTGTAGGTCCAGGTTTCGCCTAAGTTCACGGGTCGACCGTCTACTTCGAGCTCGACCTGGCCCAGTGCAACCAACTGCAGGCCGGTGGCGGTGACGATGATGTCGGCTTCGAGTTCAGTACCGGACTCGAGAACGATGCCCGTTTCGGTGAACGTGTCGATGGTGTCGGTCACCACCGAGGCTGAGCCGTTGCTGATTGCCTCGTAGAGGTCGCCGTTGGGGATCAGGCAGAGCCGCTGGTCCCAGGGGTTGTACTCCGGTGTGAAGTGTGTCTCGATGTCGTAGTCGTCGCCCAGCGCTTCACGGGCGGCGTCGAGCAGCCGCCCCTTGAGGTGTTCGGGATCGGTGCGTGACTTCCGGTAGATGAGGTGCGTCCGGACGATGTTCTTCCAGCGGGTCAACCGATAGGCCGCCCGTTTCGGCAGCATTCGCTTGAGCTTCTGGTTGATCGGGTCGATGTCGGGGGCCGGCGCCATGTAGGTGGGTGAGCGCTGCAGCATGGTGATGTGCGCGGTGTCGGTGGCCATCGCCGGTACCAGGGTCACCGCGGTCGCACCCGAGCCGATGATGACCACCCGCTTGTCGGTGTAATCGAGGTCCTCAGGCCAGGCCTGCGGGTGGACGATCTCGCCCTCGAAACGCTCGACGCCGCGGAATTCAGGGGTGAACCCCTGGTCGTATGAGTAGTAGCCGGAGCACATGGCCAGGAAATTGGCGGTCATTGTGCTGTGCTCGCCGGTGTCGGCGTGTTCGATCTCGACTGTCCAACGCTGTTCGGTGCTCGACCATGAGGCTCGGCGCACGCGCCGGTTGAAGCGGATGCGGCGACCGAGGTCGTTCTCTTCGATCGTCTCCTGGAGATAGTTGAGGATCGCCGGTCCGTCTGCGATCGACTTCTCGGCGGTCCAGGGTTTGAAGCTGTAGCCGAGGGTGTGCATGTCGCTGTCGGACCGCACGCCCGGGTATCGGAACAGGTCCCAGGTCCCGCCGATGTCCGGGCGCCCTTCGAGGATCACGAACGTCCGGTCCGGACTTTCCTTCTGCAGATAGTACCCCGCCCCGATCCCGGTGATCCCCGCCCCCACCACCAGCACGTCTGTGTGGTCGCCGGGCACGGGTCAGTCCTCGAAGAGGTGGTACATGGCGGCTGTGGCGCCGCACATCATCTCGACCCGGTCTGAACGCTCGACGGAGGCCACGAACTTCAGGCCGTCGTCGGCCAGCCAGCGGCCACCCTCCCCGAGGGCGTCGAGCGCCGGGGCTACAACCGTTCGGGGATCCACAGGCGGACCGCCCATACGGTCATAGTCGGGGCCTGAGGAACGGAAAGCGGGCGTGTCCATGCTCGGCGCGACGATGGCCAGGGTGTCGACTCCAGAGCCCTTCAGTTCCCAACCGATCGCCTCGACGAGGTTTACGGAGAACGCTTTGGTCGCGCTGTAGAGACCGACGCAGGCGGTGCCGGACAGGGCAGAACCCGAACTGGTGACGACGAATCCCCCTCGGCCGCGTTCGGCCATGGCCGGCAGAGCCCATGCAGCCAGATCGACGGTCGCCCCGCAGTTGACGTCGAGGGTCTTGCGGCGCATCTCGGCGTCCATGTCGAGGAAGGGGCGGACATATGAAACGCCGGCGTTGGCGACCGCAATCCCGATCTCGAGCCCGGCGGTCTGCTCGGTTAGTACGTCGACCCATCCGGGGTCGCCCACGTCGGCGATCACCGTGCGAGTCTCACCTCCGAGACCAGCGGCGACATCGACGACTCCCGGTGAGATGTCGACCATCACCACCCCGACGCCCCGAGCGATCAACTCCTCGGTGTACGCCAACCCGACCCCCGCCCCCGCACCGGTCACCACACCCCACGGCCCATATTTCTCAGCAAACTCTGTCATCCCCCAACCTTGCCAGACCCCACCCCACCCCGTCGAAACGGGCGGGTCTGTCAGGAATTTTTGTATCGGGTGTGGTCTGAGGGCCCGCGGTTTGGTGCTGTGGGCCAGGAAGGTTCACGTCTGTGCCTGATCAGGTTATGTCGGCTGTGCCGGTGATCGGTGCTGCGGTTGAGCCGGTGATGAACCTCTGGGCTGAGCTGTTGATGGAGACGGGCGGTGCCTGCTCAGGACACGAATGACCAGACAGCGTCAACGGGGAGTGGGGGAAGGTCGGGAAGGTCGTCCTCTTGCCAGGTATCCAGCAGAAGCCCCAGTGCGCGGGCGGCAGAGATCTCCTCACGGCGATACAGGTTGAGCACCGCCTTCACATAGAGATCAGGCAACGACGGAGGCGAGAGTTCGTTGGCGACGATCAGACCGAGTTCGACTTTGTCGGATTGGCGCGTGCGCGTGGCGCGTACGACGGCTAGTTCCTGGGGCGAAGCGATCTCCAGTTCTTGCAGCCGCCGTGCCAGGGTCGACATGTCCACGCGGTATTCGCTGGCCAGGCGCACAGCATCAACACGGGTGTCGTCCCCTCCTCTCCAGCGGCTCCGTAACGCCACAGCCGGGAGAAGGAGAGCCCGCGCGAACTGGTCGATGCGCCCTTCGCGTCTCGCAGCAGAGGTTTCGGCCACACGCCAGTCTGTGGAGTACTCGTCACCAACGACGTAGTGGCCCAACTCGTGGGCGAGCGTCAAGCGTCGTCGGCCGGTCTGGTAGCTGCCGTTGACAACTGCCACGCCGCCGCGGGCCAACAAGATGGATGCCCCATCGGCTCCGTGCTTACCGAACTCCCAAGAGAAGGCGAGCAGACCCAAATCAGATGCACGCGTGTCCAGTGCGGTCGCGGGCTCTTCATGGTCGTATCCCAGCTGCCGTCGCGTCTTGGCCGCTGCTTGCTCGGTTTCATCGGATGTCTTCGGGAACGCGATTGCGGGGGTCTCAGCCAACTCAAGCTCACCTAATCGCTGGAGGAACTCGACTTCCCGGGCAATCCGCTCGGTGAAGAGGTCCACGCTCGGGCTGGGAGCCCCCGGCTCCGCGGCGTTGCGCCGCGACAGGACCGCCTGAGGGGCGTCTTCAAAGAACCACTCGACACGCATTTCCAGTGTTTGCGCGAGTCGAACCAACTCGGTCGCGCTGATGCTCCGCATACCGGTCTCAACCTTGGCCAGGGCACTCCGAGCAATCCCGACACGTGACGCGCACTCCTCTTGCGTTAAGCCTGCATCGCGTCGAGCCGCGGCCACGCGAACTCCCAAGTCCTTACCCTCCCTACTCACCTGTTCGATTATAGAACAATAGTCGCCCGAATCAAGGGGGAGTTCTGGCCCCAAGACAGCCCATCGCTCAACGAAGGCGCGGTTTGTGACTGACAACGTGAGCAGAGGTTATGGCCAGGAACGCCAGGTGGTGATGTCTAGGGCGATAACGGGGCCGGGGGGTCGTGTGGAGCGGTACTGCGGGTACTTCTCTGCCAACAGGTCCAGGGCCCGCTCACGCTCGTCTCCGTCAACAAGCACTCGTCCGTGGCAGTCCAGTCGGATCCACCAGAGTTCGGACCAGTCGTCGTCGTAGCAGTCGACCAGCAGACAGGCAGACGGATGGGCATCGAGGTTTTCCAAACGGCGCAAAGCCAGAGTGGACTTCGGTTTGGCGTCGACCGCTGAATACACCACCTCGCCCACCAGCACGAAGCAACACGGCACCGCATGGGGTTGCCCTTGGTCCGTGATGGTGCTCAAAACCCCTGACCGGGCTTCCGAAACCCGTCGCCGCATCTCTGCAAGATCCATCCCCCAACCCTACGAACCCAGATACCCAAAGAACGTCGTGCGGGTGTGTGCAGGCCGCAACAACCAACACTCGCAGAGCCCCTTGGGATTTTGGTGTGCAAGTGCTACGTTCAGAGTGGGTATTTTGCTACACTAGATTGTTGAAAAGTGTTACATTCACTGGTCAGCCTTGGCATTACAGAGTCAGCGAAGGACGGCGATGGCAGATCTCCTCAAGCCAGATGGCTACGTCGCTCGCATCGCTGGCGCGCGCTTGGACCGGGCACTCAGCACGGCGCCGATGGTCCTCATCGAAGGCGCCAAGGGATGCGGCAAGACTTGGCTCGGGCTGAGCAGATCTCGCAGCAAGATGATGCTGGCAGAGGATGCCAACGCGCTCAGTGCTGCCCGCACGATCACCCGTGAGGTGCTGCTGGACGGCGATCGGCCCAAGCTCGTCGACGAGTGGCAGCGCGCACTCGAGGTCTGGGACGCCGCCCGAGGCATTTCCGACTTGGACGCCGCCACCGGCAAGTTCATCTTCACCGGTTCCTACTCGCGGGCGGATGCCGTGACCCGCCACTCAGGAGCCGGTCGCCTCATGCGAATTCGGCTTCGCCCCATGTCGCTTCACGAGCTGGGCCATGCCACCGGGCAGGTATCGGTGGCCGGTCTGCTCGCGGGAGAGGCTGCTGCCGCTCTCGCTCCTCAGATCGACGCCCGGCGCCTCGCGGAGTTGATCTGCCGGGGTGGATGGCCCCGCCATGTCGGGCTGGCTGCGGAGGCCTGCCAGGACCTGCTTGTGGCGTATCTGGAGGAGAGCGCACGCGTCGACTTCCCAGCGGAAACGGGGACTTCCCATGACCCGGTGAAGGTGAGACGACTACTGCGATCGCTGGCACGCAACGTGTCCACCACTGCCTCCCAGGCATCGCTGGCGAGAGACACCGCTGGCGACGGGGCACGGCTGAACCACCAGACCGTCAGCCGCTACCTTGACGCCCTCGAGCGCCTCTTCGTTCTCGACGATCTCCCGGCGTGGTCGCCGCACATGACATCGGGCCGCCCGGCCCGTCAGTCGCCGAAGCGGCACCTGGCTGATCCGTCGCTCGCGGCCGCCGCGCTCGGGATAGGGCCTGACCGTCTCGCCCGTGACATGCGTTCGCTGGGTCTGCTGTTCGAATCGCTGGTCGTGCGCGATCTGCGCGTGTACTGCGAGGCTGGCGACATCGCGGTGTTCCATCACCAAGCTCACCGCGGTGGAGAGCTCGATGCCGTGCTCGAGGCACGCGACGGACGGTGGGTCGCAGTGGAAGTCAAGCTCGGCGGCAACGAACAGATGCTGGACCAAACCGCTACGAAACTGCTGGCAGCGACCCGCGGCATTGACACATCTCGCAGGATGCCTCCTGCGGCGCACCTCATCGTGACCGCGTTCGGCACCGCCGCCTACCAGCGACCCGACGGCGTCACCGTCGCACCCATCACCGCGCTCGGCCCGTAACCCGCTGCGGGCGGGGGCTTCCGCGCATCGCCGTCATGCTCCCAAGCTCGCCGTCCAACACGAAGCAACACGGCACGGTGGGGGTTTGCCCTAGGGCTGTCCGATGTCTCGCAACATCACAATCTGTCGGGCAGGCGGGATTTGAACCCACGACCTCCTCGTCCCGAACGAGGCGCGCTACCAACCTGCGCCACTGCCCGTGTTGCAGAATTGCGAGTTTATCGGCTCTCAGCGGGAGCCGCGAGCGCCCTTTCGATGGTTCGCAGGGTGTTGAAGGCATTGAGCGGCTTCACCAACCACCCGTCGGCCGCGGCCTGCTTGGCCAGAAACGTATCGGCGTCTCGGTCTAACAGCAGATAGACGACGCTCGGCTCGAGACGGCCCACCTCCTCCTCCTGACGAACTGCCAGACAGGCAGCTACGCCCCCCATGTTTCCGATCTGAAAATCGAGCAACACAAGGTCGGGGTCGAGTTCAGCAACAGCAGGCACGACATCGGCACCGCGCCTCACCCGGTGGATCAGGTGCGTTCCACCGACAGCGGCTTCGATATCGTCAACCAGCCAGTCGGCGTCGGTTGCGAGAAGGATGTTGGACACACGCCGAATCGTACACCGCTCCAGCCGAGGCGGGGACCTCGGCGAGCAGGCTGGCACAACCGCGCTGCAATGGGGGTATTATTCCCGTGTGCTTGAGATCTCAGCTGGCCGCGTGGTCGATGGAAACTATGTCGTGCTACGACCGGAGGGGGAGTTGGACGCGTACTCGGTTGCTCAGTTTCGGGAGGCGTTTGCCCAGGTTTCTGAGGAGGATCGGCTGTTGGTCGACCTGTCGGGCGTGCAGTTCATGGACTCTGCGGGTCTTGGAGCGTTGATCGGAGGCATCCGCAAGGTTCGCGACAACGAGGGCCGGATAGCGGTGTTGAGCGACCGTGCGCCGATTTCCCGTCTGCTGCACACCACTGGTTTCGACCGGATCGTCGCGGTGAAAGAGGACCGGCTCGAAGCTGTAGCTGCCCTCGACGAACCCCCCGGCAACTAGTTCCAGGTCTTCTTAGGCCGCTGGCTCTAGGCCGGTCGGCTCGGTGACGGTCAGCCTCGAGGGCCTTGGTACCGGCTTCTCGTTCTCGGGCTGGTGGCACTAGGGCTCCCTAGATCTGGGGTTCTCAGCGCGGGGTTCCGAGCAGCTCGGCAATCTGGATGAGCATCGGTATGTCGTGGACGTCGCTGGGCATCAACGGCACCGTCGTCAGCGTCGCGTCGGGCACATACGCCATCAGTTGCGCGATCCGGTCCTCGTCGCCTGCGGCGGCGTTGACATGGTCGAGGAGTGCCTGTGCCGCGCCGGCTAGAGGTCCCTGGTCCAATCGGGCATGAAGTTGCGCTGCCTCGACCGCTGATGTCGACATGGCAGTGAGGATGCGATTGATCACGACGGCATGGACCACCAGATTGGCGTCGGCCAGACGGTCCAGAAAATAGAGAGCCTCGGAGATCGTGTCGTTGCGGGGGGAGGCGACCAGCACGAAGCCGGTGTCTTCGGATCTCAGCAGAGCCAGGGTCTCATCAGCGCGTTGTTTGAAGCCCTCCTCCATCCCTTGGAACGTCTGAAAGAACTCGATGGCGTCGTCGACCACCTCAGCGCCGACGACGCGTGACAGGCGGCGAACCACACCCCCCGCCGCCCGGTTCACTGCGCGCAGAACCCCGGGGCGGGGCGAGATCAGCAACTTGTAGATGGTGTTGTCGAGCAGCCGAGTGAGCAGTTTCGGCGCTTCGAAGAAGGCGAGAGCATCACGGGTGGGCGGTGTGTCGACCACCACGAGATCCCAATCGCCCGAGAAATGCAGCTCGTTGAGCTTCTCGACGGCCATGTAGTCCTGAGTTCCTGGAAGTTCGGTCGAGACGTTCACGTAGAAGCGATTGCTGAAGATGTGCTTGATCTGGTCACTGCTCGTGGCGTGGCGTGTGACGACGTCATCGAAGGTCGCCTTGGTGTCGAGCATCATGGCACCGACCGTTCCCGGCCATGCTCCGTCGATCTCGGTGGGCGTGTTGCCGAGCCGGTCGATTCCGAGGGCGTCTGCGAGCCGTTTGGCCGGGTCGATCGTGACGACCACGGCTCGACGTCCGGACTGGGCTGCAGCGACCGCCGTAGCGGCCGCCATCGTCGTCTTGCCGACACCGCCGGTACCGCAGGCGACGATCACCCGCTTGCGCGCAACAAGGTCGGCGAAACTGTCCGGTGGAGTGCTGCTCGTCGGGTTGCCGTTCATCAGGTTGCTAGTCATCGGCCGGACCGCACTTCAGTCACCCAACACGGAGATCTCTTCGAATCGAACTGTCGGCGGAATCGGCGAGCCTTTTCAGTTCGGAGAGACCGATCGAAGTTGTGAACAGATGCGGCAGACGAATCTGCGCCAGGGGTAGCTGCTGCGCCAAAGAGTCGAGCTGATCGACTTGCAACGCCATGCGATCACGCCGAAAGTTCGAAGCGGTCACGAGGTCGTTCAGCTGTTCGGAGGTGAGTCCGTTCCCCGCGGCCGCGACATCCGCCTCACCACCGTCAAGGCCCCCGCCGAGTGTGTCGATCGCACCAAGTACGCTGTTGACGACGACGGGCCCGAGGGCAAGTCCGACCTCGTCCTCCACCGCGAATGCCGTTTCGACCAGTTCCTTGATCGGAGTCTCCTCCGCGATGGTCACAAGCAGGGCTCGGCACCGTTCGTTGTCGTTCAACATTTCGAGCACCTCGGTTGCCTGGCGTCGCAGCACCCCGGTGCGTGCCGTGCTCCGCACCGCCACCGGTGCCCGCAAGAAATTGAGTGCGTGACCTGCCGCGGGAGCATCGACGATTATCAGGTCAGCCACTCGACTCTGTTCGAGATGTTTGATCTGTCCCAACACCAGCAGTTCCTTGATGCCGGGCGTTGCCGTGGCGACGATCTCCAGCAACCCCGAGCGCGACATGCGTCGCACAATCCGCGTGAAACCGTGATTGCTCAACCAGTCGACGAGCGCTGCGTCGGGGGTTATGGAACGGCAGCGGATCGGGCCGGTGCTCGAAGCGTGGTAAACGGCCTGCTCGTCGTAACCTTGTGGATCGACACCGAACATCGGTGCCGAATCCAACCGGCCGGCCACCTCCACGACCAGGACGGTGAGTCCGGTTCGGGCCGCTGCCAAGGCCAACGTGGCCGAGGCGGCGGTCTTGCCCACACCACCCTTTCCCGCCACGATCAGGATCCGCGACGATGCGAAGAATTGACCGGGATCCATTCCCCCCCTCGAAGCGATTGACACGACGGTCACGGCAGAACCTGTGCCGTAGGGTCACGCTATCGTCTGGCGCCGCACTGATAGCGGTGTCGCTGCTCGGTTGGTTCATGCCCGCCGGTGCGCAACAGAGCACCGGCACCAGTGGTTCCACCGCGGCGGCCGACGAGAACTTGACCTTTGATGTGGTTGCGATTTCAGGGTTGATCGACGAGATCGTCGCGGACTTCATCGAGGACTCGGTCATCACGGCCGAGGAGCGAGGATCCGGTGGCGTGGTCCTTCAGGTCAACAGTCGCGGGCATGTGGTGAGCGACGAACGGCTCCGTGAGGTGGCACGGACGATCGTCGACTCAGGTGTCCCGGTGTATGCCTGGGTCGGTCCGTCCGGAGCGTCGGCACTCGGTGGAGCGGCGCAGTTGGTGGGGGTGGCTCAGGAGTTGTCGGTTGCGGTAGGGGCCCGGCTCGGAGAGACCGGCGAACTGATCTTCCCAGATCTTCTGTCAGACCAGTTCCGCAATGCAGCTGAGATTTTGGAGGAGGGAACCGTCGACGAGGAGAGCGTCATCGAACAGGGCCTCGCCACTCGTGATTCGCCGACGATTGTGTTCTTCGTTCTGGATCTGCCGGGGTTCGGGAGCACGGTCGAGACCGTGGACGGCACGTCTGTGCGGGTGCCGGACTCTTCGGTCCGGTTCTTCAAGCTGCCCCTGATCGACGGCTGGGTGCACGGCTTGGCGAGCCCTGCAATGGCCTACCTGCTGTTCCTGATCGGTGCCGCGCTGCTGATCTTCGAGTTGTATACCGCGGGGGTCGGGATCGCCGGAGTGATCGGTGCGGGCTGTTTCATCCTGGGTTGCTACGGCTTCGATGTCCTGCCGGCTCGAAATTGGGCGATTGCCCTGCTGGTTGTGGCCATGTTGGGTTACGCCATCGACGTTCAGGTGGGAGTGCCGCGTCTCTGGTCGTGGATCGCGACGATCTGTCTGATCATCGGATCGTTGTTCCTGTACGAGGGGATGGCAATCTCGTGGATAACCCTGTCGGTGGGAATCGTCGGTGTGGCGCTTTCGATGATCTCGGGTATGCCGTCGATGATCCGCACCCGTTTCGGTACTCCGACGATCGGCCGTGAGTGGATGGTGGGGAAGCTCGCTGTGGCTAGCGAGGACATCTCCAAGGAGGGCATTGTTGATGTTGACGGCGCCCCCTGGCGGGCACGGGTGAACCGCACGACTCCCATCTCGGCAGGTGACCAGGTCCGCATCGTCGCCATTGAGGGGCTGTACCTTGAGATCGAACCCGAGGCCGGTGGCGCTCGCGACTACCGCGAGATGCGCCGCTGACGCCTCCAAAAGACCAAAATCCTTCTGAGAGTGGTATTTTTTCTATCTCTCGCGCGTAGAGCGTTTGCTTAGTTGCGTTGCTGTCTGGTAAGCCAACAGCAACGAAACGGAGGAGTTGATGCTTAAGCAGATCGATCCCATTGACTGGCAGCTCCGCGCCGCTTGCCGCGGACCCCAGTCAGCGGTTTTTTTTCCTCCGGCGTCGCCAGAACGACGAGACGAGAAGCGGGCCCGGGAAAGGCATGCCAAGGCGATTTGCGAGACTTGCACCGTTCGAGCCGACTGCTTGGCCCATGCCCTGTCGATCCGCGAACAGCACGGGATCTGGGGTGGACTGAGCGAAAGCGAGCGCCGTCAACTCCTGACGGTCTGATCAGGCTCTTCAACAGGTGGAAGGCGGGGACCGCCGATCCTTAGGTCACCTCTGCGTCTGGTGATCCCGTTGTTGTCTAGATGGGACAGCAAAGGGATTGCGTACTTGCGGCTGGTAGCCCACCCGTCGCGGACCTCAGCAACGGTCACACCGTCCGGTTTGCTGCTGAGCAGCTCGGCCACGACTTGGGCGGCGGCGGCAACGGCGCTCGCCGCGAAATAGACCCCGTTCTCCTCGATCACGTCACCGCGGCGAACCAGCTCCCGCAGCTCCGCGCGATCAATGCCCGAGGGATCAGGAGGGGCGAACGGTGACGCCTCGAGGGCGTCGATATAGGTATGCCCGGTGAGGGTGTCGACAGCGTCGACCGCGCGAACATGTCCGTGGTCCACCACGACACCCTCGACAGTCACCAGCAGTGCGCGACCGAAGTCATCGAGTTTCGCGATGTCGAGTCCCAGGGACCCGGAGGTGGCGATCGCCTCCTCGAGTTCGGTCCGACTGGCCTCCAACACAGCCGGGTCAACCGCCCAGTTCCCCACATCGGCACTACGACGCTCACCGGTGAGGCGAAAGAGTTCCTCGACGTCAACTCGGCCCCGCTCGGCGATGACCCGCTCGACACGGCGGTCAGGTCGGGCCTTCGCGGCGGCAACTATCGGGGCTACATCAAGAATCTCACCACCACCAAGCGTCTCGCCCCGCCCCGATTCACGAAGGATGAACCGATCGCCGGGCAGCAACGGCAGACCGACCGGGAGGTGAAGGCGCACCGCACCCCTTTCACCGGGTTGAATCTCGGCGGGGCCGAGCACCCGGACCCGCACCGGGAACTCCCCGGAACCCAGATAGGCCAAGTGCGCGCCGCGCCGGGTCACCGGATGGTCTATGGCGTCAAGAACCTTCAGGTGGCCATCCACCCGGCGGGTGACGTGCCACTGCCCGGCGTTGACCATCACGTCGCCGCGGCGCAGCTCGTCGTGGCTGATCCCGGACAGGTTCAGGGCGACCCGGTTCCCCGGGCCCACTTTCGTGCGGTTCTCGTGCAGGCTCTGCAACGCTCGAATCCGCACGGTTCGCTGCTGGGGGAGAACCGTCAACTCATCGCCGACCCGCACCCGGCCACCGGCGAGCGTCCCGGTAACGACCGTGCCCGATCCCTTCGCCGCGAACACCCGATCGATCCAGAGCCGGGGGCGCTTGTGATCAGCCGCGGTGGGTGTGCCGTCGAGCAGTTCGTCGAGCGCCTCGGAGATCTCGGCGATGCCGGACCGATCGATCGCATCCACCTCGACAATCTGGGCAGCTTCGAGGAACGTGCCCGCCACACGATCCTCCACTTCGAGTCTGGCCAGCTCTCGCAGGTCGTCATCAGCCAGCCCGGTCTTCGTCAACGCAACGAGACCGTGCCTGATCCCCAGCAGTTCCAGAATCCGCAGATGTTCCTCGGACTGCGGTTTCCAACCCTCAGTCGCCGCAACCACGAATACGGCGGCGTCAACACTGCCCACCCCCGCCAACATGTTCTTGAGGAAACGGACATGGCCGGGCACGTCAATGAACGCCACCCCCCGGCCCGAGGGAAGCTGCGTCGAAGCGAATCCCAGGTCGATGGTCAGTCCCCTTGCCTTCTCCTCTGACAGCCGGTCCGGGTCGGTCCCGGTCAGGGCCTTGACGAGGGTGGACTTGCCGTGGTCCACATGGCCTGCGGTTGCTACAACGTGCATCAGCCGGCGCCGGGGGTGACCGCAGCTTCTATCTCAGAGTCGTCGTCTTGGTGAACGGTGCGCAGATCGATGACAGTGCGCCCTTCGATGACCCGCGCGATGATCGGATGTTGCCTATTGCGCAGCGTGTTGCGCTGGTCGCCCTCGACAGCGATTCCCGCCGATGGGATCTCCACCCCCGGCAGAGTCCCGCCCCCAGGTGTGGAGGCAACGTTGACCACTGTCCCGACTCCGAGGTTCTCGGCTCGGGAGCGCAGGGCGTCCTTGGGCACGGTTGCCATTCTCCAGAACGGGATCGCTTGGCCGTCACGATTGAGGTAGGCGAGTGCGGTGGCCTGCAGCGCTCCGAGTACCAAGGCTCCGGGTCGTAGCGCTCTGGCCAGGGGATGGGCCGCGCATCGGGCGACCAGGTCCGCTCGGCCAGCGATTATTCCCGCCTGTGGCCCGCCAAAAAGCTTGTCGCCGGAGAACGTGACCAGGTCCGCTCCGGCCTCGAGCGTCTGTCGAGCGGCGGGTTCGTCGTCGAGCCATCCCGGAGGCCCGCTAGATAGCCAGGGACACCGACTGTCGACGAGCCCCGAGCCGATGTCTGCGACCAGAATCCGGTTGAGCGTGGCGAGCTCCGCGGTCCGCGGGGCTTCGGTGAAGCCGACGATCCTGTAGTTCGACTGGTGTACCTGCAGCACGACGGCGGCCTCTTCGCCGTGCTGGTCGATCGCCTGTTTGAAATCGGCGAGCCTTGTGCGGTTCGTGGTTCCGACTTCGATGAGCCGGGCCCCCGAACGCGCCATCACGTCCGGGACCCTGAAACCACCGCCGATCTCCACCAACTCGCCTCGGGAGACAACGACTGCTCTGCCTTCGGCCAGGCTCGCCAGAACGAGCAGGACTGCGGCGGCGCAATTGTTGACTACGATCGCGGCCTCGGCTCCGCACACCTGGGCGATGAGTGCGGGAGCGGTGTCCATACGCGAGCCGCGTTCACCGGTGGTCAAGTCGAGTTCGAGGTTCGAGTACTGCTCGGTCTGCTCCCAGCCGACAGGGGCGCGTCCGAGGTTTGTGTGCAGCAGCGTGCCGGTGCCGTTGATGACGGGTCGCAGCAGCCGTCTGGCCATGTCATCGGCGATCCGGTGTGCGTCGTCAGGTGATCCGGCTGAGATCGCGGCCCGGGCGGCCTCCACCAGCATTGGGTGCGGTAGGCCGGTGTCGTGCAACGACCGGGCCAGCCGGTCGACCGACGGGGGGCGTGAATCTTGTTCTGTCACGGCCTGTTCAGCCTAATTCGTTCTGGTCGTGGTAATCCGCTCCGGGCGTGCGTCGGCTCGGATTGCTCCTACGATGGCTGGATCGTAGGCATCATCTTTCTTCTGTTCCTGGTGGTACTGGTCGTCGAGGGTTATGTCATCCTCGCGTTCAACGAAGCCGTCGGCGGATGGAACACCATCGGTCTGATCGTGCTGACGAGCATGGTCGGTGCCTGGCTGGTCCGCCGGGAAGGTCTCAGCGTGCTGCGCAGGGCACAACTGTTGTTCGACAAGGGGCAGATCCCGACCAACGAGTTGATCAACGGCATGCTGCTGCTGGTCGCTGCGGCTCTGATCCTGACCCCGGGGTTCTTTACCGCGGGCATCGGTCTGTTGTTGTTGTTCCCTCCGACCAGAGCGGTCGTGCGTGAAGTGCTCAAGCGCCGTTTCGCCGGCCGTGTGGCCCGTGGCGGGACCATCGGAGGCTCGGGCGGTATCCGTTTCGGTCAGTGGACCGACGTGAGCGGAACCGATGTCACCGACGCTGGCGAAGCCCGCTACGGCGGCAGCGCCGGCGAAGCGATCGAACTCGGCCCGGTGTCTGACACGAACCCTGGTGCCGAGGCCGACGACCCCGATGATCCGCGCGAGCAGCGCTGACCGTTGAGTGCAGCCTGCTCAGCCGGGACTCGCCTCGAGTTCGTCTAGTTCGTCGAGGGCTGCCATCGCCGCTTCGAGCATCCGAGCTGAGCATCCCGCCATCTCCACGGGTGGAACGTACTCCTCGGCAATGGCTTGTGCGATTGCCTTGATCGCCTCGGATGCGGCACCGGAGCCGAGCACTGCGGGGGACCCGCTGTCGCCGCCGATCGACACTTCGGCCTCGATCGGGACCGAGCCGAGCAGCGGAACACCGACATCGTCGGCCAACTGTTGCCCGCCTCCGCTTCCGAACAGGTTGTGTTCGCTTCCGTCAGGAGCGACGAAGCTGGTCATGTTCTCGATAACCCCGACGATCCGCAGGTAGTTCTTGCGGCCCATGTCGGCAACCCGCGCCGCAACCTTCTGGGCGTTGCCGGCCGGGGTCGTGACGATCAGCATCTCGGCTCGTGGCAGCAGTTTCGCCAAGCCCATCTGGACGTCTCCGGTCCCCGGCGGCATGTCGATCAGCAGGTAGTCCAGGTCTTCTGACCAGGCGACGTCCTCGCAGAAGTGCCGCACGGCACGGTCGAGCATCAGCCCGCGCCACATCAGCGCTGAGTCTTCCTGATCGACCAGGAACCCCATCGACACGATCTCGAGGCGGCCCTCGCCGATCTGCCGGACCAGAGGAGTTATCTTGCCTTGGCGGGCGACCAGGTCACCGTCCACCCCGAGCATGCGGGGGACCGAGAAACCCCAGATGTCGGCGTCCATCACTCCGACGGCGTAGCCGGTGTCGGCCAGTGCGGCCGCGAGGTTCGTGGCGATCGACGATTTGCCCACGCCGCCCTTGCCCGAGGCGACCATGATGACTTTGGTGGTCGGCGGGATGGCGGTGTCGGGCGCATCCTGACTGACGTTGAATCGTGCCTTGGCCATCGCCTCAGACTTCTGCTCCTGGGTCAGTTCACCCCAGTTGATCTTCACGTTGGCGATTCCGGGAAGCGACAGAAGCCGGTTGCGGATGTCCTTTTGGATCTGCCCTCGCAGTGGGCATCCGCTCGTGGTCAGCGCGATCTCCAGAGTGATGATGCCGCTCGCCGAGACGTCGGCGGAGCGTGCCATCCCGAGCTCGACGATGTCGCTGCCGAGCTCCGGGTCGATCACCCCGCGCAGCAGCCCCATCACATCGCCAGCAGTGGGCAGAGCAACATCGTCCACCCCCCGAGGGTACCGCCGCTGACGAGGCTCTGAGACGGGGAGGCGAATCTGGGTCGTGGCGGGTAGGGTGGGAACAGAATCTTGAGTAGTTCTCTCAGAGAGGAAGTCCTGTGATCGCACTTACCGATTCGGCTGTATCGAAAGTTGATGAGCTCCTCACCGCAGAGGGAGAGGACGGGCTGGCCTTGCGTGTCTCCGTTCGCCCCGGTGGTTGTTCCGGTTTCTCATACGAAATGTACTTCGACAACGAGAAGGCTTCCGACGACATGGCAGTCGCCTTCGGCCCGGTCGACGTTGTGGTGGACCCTTCGTCAGCGCAGTTGCTAGAGGGGGCAACGCTCGACTACAAGGACGGCCTCACCGACGCAGGGTTCTCCATCGACAACCCCAACGCACAGCGCACCTGCGGCTGTGGCCAAAGCTTCAGCTGATCCCTGTACCGGCCGATCAGGCCGAGGTTCCGGTCCAGAGTAGGTCGATCGGCAGGTCGATGATGCGGTCGTCATCCTCGTAGCGCACGCAATGGGGTCTGGTATAGAACACCACGCCAGCGACAAATCTCTTTCCGAGGGTTTCGCGCAGCCTCCGCAGGCCGTGCCGGTCGCGTGGGATACATGGGTTTGGCGGATTCAGGGCTCGTTTTCTCTGTGGACCGGGGTGGGGGTTACGGTCTCGGCATGACTGAGCGAGCGTTCGACCCTGAATTGCTAGAGATGCTGCCGTTGCTGCCCACGGTGACGGACTTCTCAGACCCCGCCGAGATTCGTGCTATGCGCGAATCGATCGGCTTGTTCGCCACAGAGACCGGACCCCGAGACGACGTGGTCCGCGAGGACCGCAGGGTTCCGGGACTCGACGGTGACCCCGATGTGCCGATCCGGATATACCGTCCCGCTTCTGCGGCCGCCGATCCGCTGCCTGCGGTATTGGAGATCCACGGTGGCGGGTTCATGGTCGGTTCGATCCAGATGATGGACCCCTGGTGTGATCGTGTGGCCGCTGATTTCCCGGCGGTGGTGGTGTCTGTGGAGTACCGGCTCGCTCCCGAAGACCCCTTCCCGGCAGCGATTCATGACTGCTTTGCAGCGCTGCTGTGGCTGTCGGAGAACACTGCGGAGCTGAGGGTGGACCCCGAGCGCATCGCTATCGCTGGCCAGAGTGCTGGCGGTGGCCTGGCTGCCGGCACCGCACTCATGGCCCGAGACCGTGGCGGTCCACAGTTGTGCTTCCAACTGTTGGAGATACCTGAACTCGACCATCGTCTTGAGACGCCTTCGATGACGCAGTTCGACGACACACCGTTGTGGAACCGGCCCAATGCGGTCTGGAGTTGGAAGCACTACCTGGGCCCGGACCACGAAGGGCCCGTATCGCCCTATGCGTCGCCTTCGCTGGCCGAGGACCTCTTAGGTCTGCCCTCTGCGTACGTGTCGGTGATGGAGTTCGATCCATTACGCGACGAGGGACTCACCTACGCGATGCGACTGCTCGAAGCGGGTGTGTCGACCGAGATCCACGCCTACCCCGGAACGTTCCACGGATCGTCGATGGTCGCTGACGCGCAAGTCAGCCGCAACATCGCCCGTGACGCGGAAGCCGCCCTCCGCAAAGCACTGAGCACCAAAGCACTGGACGCCTAGGCTCGCAGTCCTAGGTCAGTCGAGTAGGAACTCGGTGGCGTTGTGGTCGCTGATGGCGGTCATGGCCCGGTTGAACATGTCGACGATTAGCGCCCGGGCCCGCTCGTTGACGAGTTCAACTGTTCCTGCCTGGATCGGATAGCACAGGCAGAACATGGCGGTCGCCCGGTAGTCGTCCATCAACATGTCTCGGTCGTGTGACACACCGGCGGCCTCGAGTTCGTAGAGGTAGGCGTCGATCAGCGCGGTCTCATGGGCTTGACGGTCATCGATGGTCAGGCTCTGGGTGATGAAGTAGGCGAGGTCATAGGCGAAAGGCCCTTTGGCGCACACCTGCCAGTCGATGGTTGTGATCCCCCCGTGGGCGAAGAAGAGGTTGTCGAGGCGGTAGTCGCCGTGGACGATCGTGATCGGACGATTCTCCTTCACTTCCAGCAGCGAACGGACCGATCCTGGGAAGCGTTCGATGATCGCCGTCAGTTCGCTGGTCACGAGTTCGGGGAACTTAACCTTGAAGGGCTCCCACGAAGCGGTGACTCCCTGGATCAACGCTTCGGGAGTGGGCGTATCCGAACCGAACGGGAGCCAGGCGAAGTCGGGATCGTCGAATAGTTCCGAATCCGCGAACCTTGCGTGGTGCCGGGCAAGGTTGCGGACCGTGAGCAGCGCCGCATCGAGCGGACAGCCGTCGATCTGACTGTGAACGGTCGCATCACCGATGTCCTCGAAGAGGAGCACGAAATCGTCGGTTGCGGGGTCGTGGCTCGCCGCGTAGCAGGCCGTGGTTGAGATCGGGGTGAGCTCGGCGAATTGGCGGTAGAAGCCGACCTCCTTCTCGTAGAACCGAAAGACCTGGGCCATGTAACGGGCTTGAGGGTCGGTCGACGGAAGTTTCAGCACCAGAGTCGCCGGACCCGCGTCCTCAGTGGCGTAGATCAGCGACAAGCGGTACAGCAGGCCCATGATCCCGACTCCCATACCGATGGGTTCAACGTCGAACCCGGTCACCTGTGAGTCGGCGTCCAGCGCTGCCGACGAGCGCAGCGAATCGGTGAGCCACTGAGCCTCAACTTCGTCGATAACGGTCGGGAACGCGGCCATTGTGCCGAACACTAGCCGTTGACGGTGCTTCGGGCTTTGGTCACGCCCGCGGGGCCCTGGTCACTCGCTGATGGGTATTGGCCGCTCGCTGATGAGGCGTAGAGTCACGTCGATGGAATCAGCCGAGTCCGTAGAGCTTGTTGTCAACGGCCGTGAGGTCAGCGTCGACGGCGCGGTTGCCAACACGGCGACGCTGCTCGACGTCCTGCGTGACGATCTGCGGCTCACCTCGGTCAAGGATGGGTGCAGTCCGCAGGGGCAGTGCGGCTGCTGCACAGTGCTGGTCGACGGCGCACCTCGGGTGTCGTGCGTTACCCCAGTACGTCGGGTTCGTGATCGCACCGTCACCACCCTTGAAGGACTCCCCGACGACCTCGCCGATGCCTGGGCTGCCTCGTTCGCCTCGACCGGTGGAAGCCAGTGCGGTTTTTGCACACCAGGCATCATCTGCCGCTACGAGGGACTGCGGGCCAAGGGCGCCGACCACGAAGACCGCGCGGCTGCGGCCAAGGCACTGCAGGCGCACCTGTGTCGCTGCACCGGCTGGCAGCCTGTGGTCGACGCATGGGTGGCCTTCGGCGGCCATTCGTCCGGCGACTATCCGGTCGCGCCGGTTGGGATCCACGCGGCCGGCAACCAGACCGACGCCGAGCGCAGAGCGACGATCGAAGGGCGCGCGGCACAGTCCGTGGGCCCGGCCGTCGCCGCGGGGCTCGGCGGTTTCGCCGACGACTCCGCCCCCGCCGAAGCGCTCGTAGCGGTCCTGGACAACGACGTCGCCGGTTCGGGCGAATCCGCGGGTTCAGGCGAATCGACAGGTTCTTACGAACAGTGGGTGGACGAGCAATGGGTGGACAAGCAATGGGTGGACGAACAGTGGGTGGACGAACAGTGGGTGGTCGCTGAGACCCGTTCGGAAGCTCTGCGCCTTGCGGGCAAAGTGCAGGGCCGCCGCACGACCGCAATGTTCGAGCCGCCGATCCCTGTGCCCGAGGGTGACTTCGACCTGACCCTTAGGACCTCGTGGGTCGAACCGGCCTACCTCGAGACGGATGCGTCCTGGTGCAACCCGGGCGGCGAGCCGGTGACGCCTTTGGCGAACGGGGGAGCGTTCGGGGCGAAGCGGTCGAGTGAAGTGGCCGAGGTGGCACGGCGCTTGGCGAACGAGGCGGCGCGCCCGGTGCGGGTTTTGTACTCCCGCGAGGACTCGGTGCGCCGGGGCCCCAAACGTCCACCGATCGCAGCGGGGATCAACCGTGACGGAACGGGGGTGCTGCGAGTCGCTCGAACGCCCGGGATCATCGAGGCGATCTCACGGGTCGCCCCTGGTCTGGAGGTGCAGGAAGTCGATGTCGTGGGCCCACCTACCAGCGCGGCCATTCGCGGCGCTGGCTGGGTCGAGGCAGCGGTTCTGCTCGCCGGGGTACGCGGTGAGGTCGGTTGGATCACCGCGCCGGGTGCCGGTGATGCCACCGCTTCGGTCAAGCCCGATGGAACGCTCGAGGTCTCGGTCCGTTGCGGGGAGGTGCTTGACGAAACCGTTCTGCGCTCATACTGCACCGGTGCTGCACATATGGCCCTCTCCTGGGTGACCAGCGAGAGCCTCGCAGTCGACGAGCACGGCGAATTGCACGATCTGACGATCCGTTCCTTCGGAGTCCTTCGTGCGATCGACACTCCCCGCATCGACATTACGGTTGAACCGTCCACGGACGATCCCGTCAACGGCTCGGACGCAGTGTTCGCGGCGGTCGCCGCCGCCGTCTGGCTCGATCGGGGATGCCCCGAACAATGGCCGATCCGCGACCGCTGACCGTGGGCCTTTGCCGCCTGTGATGCGCTAACCTGCGATGCGCTCGGGAACTGAGTCGAACAACTGGGCAAGGAGCAGGCTATGAGCACACCGGTGGGTCCCTATTCGCCGATCATGGCCGGCGGGGACTTCCTGTTCACTGCCGGCCAGATCGGTATCAGCGACGGTGTGCTCGTCGAAGGCGGAGTCGAGGCCGAGACGAGACAGGTGTTCGTCAACCTTCGTGCCGTTTTGGCCTCAGCCGGCGCATCGCTGACCGATGTGGTGAAAGCAACGGTTTTCCTGGCCGACATGGGCGACTATGCGGCGGTGAACAAGATCTACTCCGAGGAGTTCGACGGACACCGCCCGGCCAGGTCCGCGGTGGCCGTCGTGGCGCTCCCAATCGGTGCACAGGTCGAGATCGAAGTGATCGCGGCCCGCCCGGCCGGTGTGGCAGACTGACGCCATGGACCTCGGAGCGGTGGTGATCGTGGTGTTGCTGGTAGTGGTCATGCCTGTGGCTGTGCTGATGAGCATGGCCGCACTCGCCGGGTTGCTCGGCGGACTCATCGGGCGTGACCGTGATCTAGACAACGTCGACGAGGACGGGGAGCCCAACGAGTATCTTGCGCTCTCGGAGACCAACCCTTATCGCAGTTAGCCCAACGACTAACCCCAACGGCTGCGACCGAAGGAATAGCCGACGGAGCGCACGGTCTGGATCAGGTTCGCGTGCTCCTCACCGAGCTTTGAGCGCAGCCGCCGCACATGGACGTCCACGGTGCGCGCACCGCCGTAGTAGTCGTAACCCCAGACTCGGTTGAGGAGCGTCTCCCGGGTGAAGACCTTGCCGGGATGCGCGGCCAAGAACCTCAGGAGTTCGTATTCCATGTAGGTGAGATCGAGCGGCCTTGAGTCGATCACGGCCTGGTAGGTCTCAAGGTTCATGGCCAGGGGGCCGTATTCGATCAGGTCGATTTCGTCGGCCCGGCCGCCTCGCCTGAAGAGGTGCTTGAGGCGGATCTCCAGTTCCAGGGGATGGAACGGATGCAGACAGAAGTCGTCGAACAGGTCGTGGTGGGGATCGAGCGACTGCAGATGGCCGCCGTTGACGAGCAGCAGCAGCGAATCGACGTTCACATCGCCGTTGTGGACCGAGCGACAGAACCGAAGCGCCGGTTCGAGATCCGGACCGGCCATGACGATGGCACCCACCCATCCGTCCGCAGGTTCGTCGGCACGGGCAGCGTCGGTGTCGACCGCGGCCTTCCATGCCCAGCCCCCGATGTCGAGGGTCTGAGCCAACTCCGGTGGCACCGGATCGGGAAAGACGAGCAGCGGTCTCATCGCTTCATTTCTATCAGTCGGGCGCATGTGCGACGTCAGGCATGTCCACGTCGGGCATCGCTACATCGGGCATTGCTACCAGGTGGGCAGATATCGCTCGAGCTCGAACGGGGTGACAGTTGACTGGTACTGGTCCCACTCGGATCGCTTGTTGCGGAGGAACCACTCGAAGATGTGGTCGCCGAGCGATTCACGGACGAGGTCGGATCCCTCCATAAGGTCCAGCGCTTCGTCGAGCGAACGGGGCAGCGGCTCCACCCCCGACTCGGCGATCTCGTGCGGGTTGAGCTCGTGAAGGTTCGTGCGTGTCTCGGCGGGCAGTTCGTAGCCCTCGCTGACCCCGCGCAGACCGGCGGCGAGCACCAGCGAGAATGCCAGGTAGGGGTTGCAGGCCGGGTCCGGGGAGCGGTACTCGATCCGAGCCGAGGTCGGCTTGCCCTGCCTGCGTACCGGCACCCTCACTAGGGCGGACCGGTTGTTGCGCGCCCAAGCGACATAGGGAGGCGCCTCCGACTTCTCCGCCAGTCGCTTGTAGCTGTTGACCAGCTGGTTGGTGACCGCGGTGATCTCGCGGGCATGGCGCAGCACGCCGGCGGTGAACTGGCGTCCGGTTGCTGAGAGTCCGAACGGATCGTCACCGTCGTGGAAGATGTTGGTGTCGCCACGGAACAGCGACATGTGAACGTGCATACCCGAGCCCTGCACACCGTTGAGCGGCTTTGGCATGAACGAGGCGTAAGTGTCGCCTTCCATGGCGATCTTCTTCACGACCAGCCGCAACGTCATCAGATTGTCGGCCACATCGAGCGCTTCGGTGTAGCGGAGGTCGATCTCGTGCTGGCTCGGGCTGTCCTCGTGGAACGAGTACTCGACGGGGATACCCATGGCCTCGAGCATGTGGATGGTCCGCTTGCGGAGGTTGCTCGACACGTCGGCGGTGGTGAGGTCGAAATAGGAGGCGTGGTCGAGGGGCTGTGGCTTGCCGAGTGACGGATCCCCCGAGGCGAAGTAGAAGAACTCGACCTCCGGGGCGGCAAAAAACGAGTAGCCCTTGGCTCGGGCCTCGTCGAGGTTGCGGCGAAGGACCTGGCGAGGGTCGCCGTCGAATGGGGTCTCGTCGAGGTTCTGGATGTCGCAGAACATTCGAGCCGACGGCTCGTCGTGCGTCGCCCACGGGAGCAGCTCGAAGGAGGTGGCGTCCGGGCGGGCGAGAACGTCGGATTCGTGCACGCGTGAGAAACCGTCGATCGAGCTGCCGTCGAACTGCACGCCCTCGTCGAACGCTGCTTCGAGTTCGGCTGGAGTTATGGCGACCGACTTGAGTTTCCCGAGCACGTCGGTGAACCAGAGCCGGATCAGTCGAACGCCGCGTTCCTCCACGCTGCGAAGCACATACTGCTGGTCCGCTTCCATCTGCCAACGTTGCCACGCCGACGCCTGGATTTCGCTGCGTGACCTGACCGTTCACACAAATTTAACAATCGGGCAATCGTTGGGAAATCTGCTGCCTGGACGCTAGGGGTCGTTTATCTGGGTAGCCTGTCGTCGATTGCCGTAGCAGTCGCCGCCCGCGGCTATCCCGAAGTCGGCAACATTCTTCAAGAGCAACAATCTCCGAGAGAGGAAATATAGTGGCTTACCGAGCTGAATATCTGTGGATCGACGGGACCGAGCCGACCAACGAGATTCGTTCCAAGACGAAGGTTCTGGCCGATGGCGAAGAGCCAGGCATCTGGGGTTTTGACGGTTCCAGCACCAATCAAGCTTCCGGCAACGATTCTGATGTCGTCCTTGACCCCGTATTCCAGTGCCCGGACCCGATCCGCGGCGGCGACAACATCCTGGTCATGTGCGAAACGCAGCTGACCGGGACTCTGGCACCGCACCCGAGCAACACCCGCCGTCAAGCCCGCAAGGCGTATGAGCAATACGCCGATCAGGAACCCATCTTCGGTATGGAGCAGGAGTACACACTGCTCGACCGCACGACAGGCTGGCCAGCGGGATTCCCGCCGAACGGTTTCCCCGCCCCCCAAGGTCCGTACTACTGCGGTGTGGGTGCAGTGAAGATCCACGGTCGTGAACTGATCGAGCGCCACACAACCGCCTGCATCGAAGCCGGTCTCAACATCTCGGGCACCAACGCCGAGGTCATGCCCGGTCAGTGGGAGTTCCAGATCGGCCCGATCGACACCATGGCGATCGGCGACGAGATGTGGGTCGCCCGTTACCTCCTCTACCGTCTGGCCGAGGAGTTCGGAGTCGAGGTTTCCCTTGAGGCCAAGCCGATGAAGGGCGACTGGAACGGTGCGGGCATGCACACGAACTTCTCCACCAGGGCCATGCGTGAGTCGTTCGACCCGATCATCGCGGCCTGTGAGTCGCTGGGGGCCGACGGGGTACCTGAGCGCCACATCGCCGGATACGGCGTGGGTATCGAGGATCGACTGACCGGAGCGCATGAGACGGAGCGGTACGACACGTTCTCCTACGCTCCCTCCGACCGCGGTGCATCGGTCCGCATTCCCTGGCAGGTAGTGCAGAACGGCAAGGGCTACATCGAGGATCGTCGCCCCAACGCCAACGCCGACCCCTACGTGGTCGCCGCGCTGATGACCGAAACAATCTGCGCCGCTCTGGCTTAGTTCGTCGGGCTAGTAGGGTCCCGGGCCGGGGTCTTCGCACAATTGGACCATGGCCTTGCCGGTGTTCCCGCCGGTGAACAGCATGTTGAGCTGGTCGACACAGTTCTCAAGGCCGTGTGCTGTCTCTGTGCGGTAGCGCATCCTTCCCTCCGCTTTCCATTCCCACATCTGGTCCCAGGCTTCGTCGTAGCGGTTGACATAGGCCATCCCCTGGTAGCCGACCATTTTGGCCTGCCGGTTGATGAGGTTGAGGTAGTTCGACGGTCCCGGTGGCCGCCCGCCTTGGTTGTACATCGAGATTGCGCCGATTATCACCACCCGGCCACCGATCGCCAGACGTCGCAGGGCTAGGTCGAGGATGGGGCCGCCGACATTGTCGAAGTAGATGTCGAAACCTTTGGGGCGCAGTTCCTTGAGACGGGCCGCCAGGTCGCCGGTGCGACGATTGAGGCACGCTTCGGCTCCCAGTTCCTCGACCCACCGGCACTTCTCGTCCGACCCGGCAATGCCCACCACCGAGGCACCGAGATTGAGCGCCGTCTGGACCGCCACAGAGCCGGTGGACCCCGCCGCCGCGGAGACAAGCACGGAATCGCCGGGCTGCAACTCGCCGAGTTCCTTCAGGCCGAAGTAGGCGGTGGCCGCTGGTGAGCTGATCACTGCGAGCTGGAACAGCGCGTCCCACTCCGGCGGATAGGGGTTGACGATCGGGCTGTCGCCCTGAGCGATGGCGTATTCCTGCCATCCTGGCAACCCGCCGCCGCACCACATCCCGACTGCGATGTCCGGGTGCCTGCTGGCGATCACCCGACCCATACCGCCGCCCCGCACAGGTTCGCCGATCTTGACCGCGGGCAGGTAACCCTCGCCTTCGTCGAGCCAGGACCGGACGGCCGCGTCCATCTGCAGCCAGACCATCTTGATCAGGATCTCACCGTCCTCCAGCTCGCGAATCGGCGCTTCGACGATCTCGACATCTGTGTTGGTGAGCATTCCCTGCGGTCGATGCCGCAGGACGACCTGTCGATTCACGCGTGGGATCTTCATGCATGGTGAGTGCTGCATCCTTGGTGAGTATCGCGTATTCGGGGATCACCAAGTCAAGCCGCCCACGGTGACTGCGGTTCGGGCGACTGCAGTGGTGTGGGCGTATGGCCCGACGATCTTAAGCTCCTACGATGAAGGCATGACGTCTGGCAGTAATGTCCTGCGAGTTGCCGTGTGCCACATGAACCCGACTGTGGGCGACCTCGAAGGCAACATGGCGCTCGCGTTGGCGGCGCTCGCGCAAGCCGAGGAGGCCGATGCCGACGTTGCGGTCATGCCGGAGATGGCAATCACCGGTTATCCCCCAGAGGATCTCGTGTTGAGGCCCGGGTTCGTGGCTGACTGTCGAGCCACGGTGGAGAAGTTCGCGACGCAGACCTCTCGGTGCGCGGCCGTGGTCGGGTTCGCCGACGGAGATCCCTCATCGGAGCGCGAGGTGGCTGATCTGGCTGTCGTCGACGACGACGGGTTCGGTTACAACAGCGGCGTTTGGAACGCCCTGGCGATCTGTGCGTGGGGTCGCGTTGTCGGGACCTACTACAAGCGCCACCTTCCCAACTACGACGTGTTCGACGAGCTGCGCTACTTCCAACGCGGCGACGATCCGCTCACTCTGTACGAGATCGGCGGCGTGGCTGTGGGTGTGACCGTGTGCGAGGACTCGTGGATCCCCAACGGCCCTGTTTCGAAGCTCGCTTCAGCGGGGGCCCGGGTTGTGGTCAATGTCAACGGTTCGCCGTTCCGCACCGGCAAGCAGCAGGCGCGCGAGCAGGTCATCAGCGAGCGTGTGGCCGAGGCGGGGATTCCCGTCCTGTACGCCAACCTCGTCGGCGGGCAGGACGAACTGGTTTTCGACGGCGGCTCGTTCGTTGTGAGCCCGATGCCGCAGGGGCCGGAGGTCACGGCTCGCTGTGAGCGTTTCGCGGAGCGCGTCGAGGTGATCGATATCGAGTTGCCGAGTCCTCGCGAGAGCACCGAGGAGGCTTCGGTGGTTGTGGTTTCGGCCGGGAGCTCTCGACAGCGGGATCAACTCACAGTGCCATTCGTGGAGCCGTTGACGGAGTTGGCCGAACAGTGGCGGGCGTTGGAGCTCGCCACCCGCGACTACGTCCACAAGAGCGGGTTCAGCGATGTCTGTGTCGGCCTTTCAGGCGGGGTCGACTCCTCGATCACCGCGACCATTGCGGCTGATGCGCTCGGCGCAAGCCATGTTCACGGGGTGCTGATGCCCTCTCGGTACTCGAGTGACCATTCCATCGCCGATGCGGAAGCCCTGGCCGCCAATCTCGGCATCGACACTCGTACCGTCGAGATCGAGCCTGTCCATGCTGCGTTCACAGAGATGCTGTCGGACTACTCCGCCACTCCAGGGAATCTCGGTGATCTGACCGATCAAAACATGCAGTCGCGGATTCGTGGCGTGCTGTTGATGGCGCTGGCCAACGAACACGGCTGGTTGGTCTTGACGACCGGCAACAAGTCGGAGGCAGCGGTCGGATACTCGACCCTCTACGGCGACTCGGCGGGCGCTTATGCGGTGATCAAGGACGTCTGGAAACTCACTGTCTATGAACTTTGCGGATGGCGCAACAGCCAGGGTGCTCCGGTGATTCCCGATTCCGTGCTCGACAAGGCTCCGTCGGCGGAGCTCAGACCGGACCAGCGTGACGACCAGTCGCTTCCGCCCTATGAGGTGCTCGACCCGATCCTACGGGCCTACGTGGAGGCTGATCTGGGGGTGGCGGAGATCGTTGAGCGGCGTTTGGGGGACCGTGAACTGGTACAGCAGGTCTGCCGCCTCGTCGACAGAGCCGAGTTCAAGCGGCGCCAGACTCCGATCGGGGCCCGTGTTTCCAACAGGGCGTTCGGTCGTGACCGCCGTATGCCGATCGTCAACCGCTACCGGGCGTGAGAGGCAACCCGCCGTGAACACTCCGCTATGAACGACCAGCCATGAACGACGAAGGGTTCTTGACGGTCGCTGCGACTTCGACGGTGCTGCGAGATCTTCACTGGGCGTCGTCGAGCCTGTTCGAGCTGTTCGTCGCCTGGGCCGGTGAAGTTGAGCCCGAACACGGTGACGTTGCTGTCTGGTTGTCTTCCACGGGGCGTCACCTGGGTGAGCAGGCTGAGAACCTGAAGGCGTTGATGCCGGACTCGGTGCTTCTCGGCGAACTGACGACTCTGGGTGCCCCGTCTCCAGAATCAGAGAGCGCTTTCGAGACCATTCGCGAGGTTCAGGGTTCGGTCGTGCGCCTGGCGGTCGCGCAAAGCGTGCTTATGGCCCGACTCTCGGATTCGTGCGAGTCGGTGCAGCGGTTGGCTGAACCGCATGCGGACGCGGCGCTGCTCCGTGCGGTCGGTTTCCTGCTTCTCGACCTCCATAATGACGGCGCGGCGGGCGGGCTCCTCCTGGGGGCATTGCGCGATTTGACCCCCGATGAACCAGTCACCGCAGGAGTGATGAAAGCAGAAAGCCAACTCGATGCGGCAGGCGGACTCGTACCGTCGGAGGTGCTTCGCTGAGGCCGATACGAATCATCCCTCGGTTGTATAAGAGTAATCCATCGGTATCGTGAACCCCAACGGGGGCTGAAGCGACGAGAGGGACATCCGTGGCGAAGGAGCGTGTCGAGAGGGACGAAGAGGATCTGGTCCGGCTGTACCTTACGGACATAGGTCAGTACCCGCTCTTGACCAAGGAGGGCGAGGTTCGCCTAGCTCAAGAGATTGAGGCTGGGATTGAGGCACGCCGAGAGCTGGCCGAGTCGAAGCCGACTCCGGCCCGCCGCCGCGAACTCCGCCGACTGTCCCGGAAGGGCGAGGCCGCAACCCGCACTTTCGTCCAGTCGAACCTGCGTCTCGTTGTTTCCATCGCCAAGAAGTACCAGGCATCCGGTCTGCCCCTGCTCGACCTGATCCAGGAGGGCAACCTCGGTCTGATGCACGCCGTCGAGAAGTTCGACTGGCGCAAGGGGTTCAAGTTCTCGACCTACGCCACCTGGTGGATTCGTCAAGCGATCACCCGAGGTATCGCCAACACCGGTCGCACGATTCGCCTGCCGGTGCATGCGGGTGACACTCTGGCGCGCCTGCAGAAGGCACGGACCCGCCTCGAACTCAAATACGGCAGGCCCGCCACGCTGAGCGAGCTGGCGCTTGAAGTGGAGATGCCTGAGGACAAGGTGACCGAGGCGCTTCGTTTCGCGGCTGAGCCCTTGTCGCTATCTGAGCCGCTGCGGGAGGACGGTGACGCTGAACTCGGGGACGTGGTGGAGGACCGTGGCGCGGACTCCCCCTTCGAGGTGGCGGCGACGGCCCTGCTGCCCGAGGAGATCACACGCCTGCTGTCTCCCCTTGACGAGCGCGAGCGTGAGATTCTCAAGCTCCGTTTCGGCCTGGACCGCGGCGAGCCTCGAACCCTTGAAGAGGTCGGGGAGCATTTCAACCTGACCCGGGAACGCATTCGTCAGATCGAGGCCAGGGCGATGTCGAAGCTCCGCCACCCCTCCTCCGACACCGGCGCCCGCGACCTACTAAGCATCTAACCGCCCGAGCCTGCACCGCTGCGCTGGGTCGACGCTGCCGCACCGAGCATTCGGGTCGGTAGCCGGAGGGGGCTTTAGCCGTGGACTGTCATGGAGGTGGCGGCGGCTTCGCGGTTGCGGCTGAAGAACCCGACATCGATGGGCATGTTGGTGTAGCGGCCGTTGACTACGAGCGGGTCGTGGTCATGGTCGAGGCCTCCTTCGACCGCGGTGATCAGTTCAGCCATCAGATGTCCGGCGACGGGTCCGTTCTTGTACTGGTTGCCGCTGGTGCCGATGGCGACGTAGAACCCGGCGAGGTCGGTGCGGTCATAGATCGGGACCCAGTCGTCGCTGACGTCGTAGAGGTCCACGACGCCCTTCTTCTGGCGCGGGATTCCGAGGCCGGGGATCCGCCGGCCGGCGCGGAGCACCTGGGCCTCCCACTGGCTGTCGCTGATCCGAGTGTCGTAGTTGTCGGGGTCGACCCAGTGCTGTTCGTCGCATGTCGGGTCGCCGCTGCCGATTAGTATGTGGTTACCGACCTCGGGCCGGTAGTAGACCCCGGTGTCGTCGTCGGTGGCGGCGAAGCCCTGCTCCTCGTAGTCGAACCCCTCTGGCGCGGGCACATGATGCACCTCGTGGCGCAGCGCCCGGGTCTTGATCTTCATCGAGTCGTAGACCCCGGCCATCTGGTTGATCACGTACGAGTGGGGACCGGCGACGTTCACCACCACCGGCGCGGCGATCGTGGTGCCGTCGTCGAGGGTGACGCCAGTGACCCGTTGCGGTGAGCGCAGGATGTCTACGACCTGCGACTTGAACCTGAAGCGGGCGCCTGAAGCCTCTGCGGCCCGCTGAAGGTTGTGGACCGACAGTTGCGGATCGTTCACATACCCGGCCTCCGGAGAGTGGATCGCGCCGCTGAGCTGCTGTTCCGGCTCTTTCCAGAACTTGTCGTCGGACGGCAGTTTCGGCGGGCCGTGGCATCCCTGATCGAAGATCGGCAGGTGCCGAGCGAGGTCCTCGGGAGTCCAGTCCTGAAAGGGAATCCCCAGTTCCTGCCACAGCGCACGCACCCGTTGGGGATGGTCGGTGTCGTCGCTGAGCAGCAGCACCTGCCCGCACTGGCGGTACTCGATCAGGCCCAGTTCGTCTGCGACACCTATGTAGTCGCGCCAGTTGAGCCAGTAGTGGAGGCCTTCCCAGGCCAGCAGGACCCCTGGTCGGGTGGAGTAGCTGAACCGCACTATCGCACAGGAGTTCAGTGTCGATCCCGCTCCAGCCGAGGCGGCCTTGTCCACGCAGAGTATCCGCCAACCGCGCCGTGCGAGTTCCAGTGTTGTGGCTGCGCCGATGATGCCGGCACCGATGACGACTGCGTCGTAGCTGTCGACGTTGTCGGTGCCGCCGGTGTCGGCTGAGCGCTGACTAGGGCTCATCGGGGGATCATACCTATCCGGCCATTCCCAGTCTCGCTTCACCCCTGGCTTGACCTCCGCGACTTTGGGAACGGCGAACCCGGTCTACGCCCGCCCCGTCTAGCGGCGGAGCAGTTGCTTGACCCGGTTCACGGCCGGCGTCCAAAGCATTTCGGGTTCGGTGAACCGGCGATGGTTCTCGCCGGGCAGCCCGGTGGGGTCGTAGAAGCTCTTGTCGGTGTTCTTGCGCAGGTTGCTCGTCTGTCTCAGCACCTTGAATGCGGCATAGGCGGCTCCCTTGTGGTTCCAGCCCTGGCGCTGGTAGTTCCAGTTGTCGGGTGCCAGCTCCTGGGCTTTGGTGAAGTGCTTTTGGGCCCGTTCGCTGTCGTCGGCAGCCTCGAAATGCAACGCCAGCTTGAAGGTCGCCTCGGCGAGCAGTTTGTCGTCGTCGACCGGCTTCAGCCGCTCAGCCAGTTCGCTGCTCGACCAGACGTGCTCGCTGTCGGCTCCCCGCTCGATCCAGTCGCGGGTCGCGTCGGCGAACGAGTTGTCGCCCATGCGGACCTTACCCAGGCCGAACCTTATGACCGTCTCTGCGGGGTAAACGCCCTCGTTGCTGCGAACGATCTGGCCGTCCTCGTCGATCCAGGCAGCCGCCGGCACGTTGACCCAGCCGAACAGCGAGCTGATCTCATGGGTCGGGTCGATTATGCACCGGTAGGTCGGTGAGGCCCGGTCGAGCCATTTGTCCACTGCTGCGGGGCCGCCCGAGTCTTGGGCGACGCTGACCAGCTTGAAACGGTCCTGTCCGATCGATTCGTAGAGTTCCTGCCAGACCGGCAGGCTGACACGGCAGCCTCACCAGGACGACCAGGTGAACAGCACCACCTTGTGGCCGCGCAACTCCGAGAGCTTGAACGGGTCGCCGTTGCGGTCTGCCACCTCGAAGTCGGGGGCGACGCCGCACTCGAGCCCGGTCTGACGGACTGCGGGAACCGTGCTGAGGCTCCACACGTCGCCGTCGCGCACGCATTTCTGGCCGATCATGTCGGCGAAGTCCGAGTAGTTGAACCACACCCAGTCGTCTGCGTCGGCTATCCAGTCCTCACGCTTGCCTTCCGGCAGTGGTACGCACAGCTCACCGAGGCAGGCGCCCTGCGGTTTCATCTGCCAGCCGGTGGCGTCGGGGAGTTCACCGAGCCGCACCCACAGTGCCTCCGTGTCGTCGGTGCGCTGGAGGAACTCCTTCGTCTTGCCGTTTGCGATGATGATCACGATCTCTCCGCGGTTGCCGATCCACCCGGCCGGACGAGCGCTGCTCGGCGTGTCCCACCCTGGTGCTACCCGACCGTAGTACCCACTTCGTGCCCAGGCCAGTACACCGGTGGTGTCAGCAGTTGACGCGAGCCACTGAACAGGTCCTCGACCAGGGGTGGTCGGCTAGTTCCGGCTCGAATTAGAGTCCACGTGCGAGGAGACAACGTATGACGCCGAAACGCATCGATTCCGCTACCGCCATGGATGAGACGGAGTTTCCGTGCCCGAAGTGTGGCGCCGCGATGGTGCGCCGGGTAGCGAGGCGCGGCGAGAACGCGGGCAATAGGTTCTGGGGCTGTTCGACGTTTCCAAAATGCAGATCGACCCTTCAGATCGATGATTCCGAAGAAGAGGATGCGCCGGGCGCTGACGAGACCGATCGGGAATGCCCGTTCAGCAGCCTGCCGCCTGATCCACCGGAGGGGTTGCTAAAGAAAGCTTTCGCTGCGATGGGGGGAATCTGGCGCTGGCGTCTCGAATCGGATGAGCCGGACGCAACAGACCGTTGGAAGCCTGCGCATCGCCGCAAGGTGCTCAATTTTCTGCACATCCGTGACGGAGAGAGGTGCGGTTTGTGTGGGGGCACGATGAAGCTGAAAGGAGCGCAGGTCGAGCATGTCGTGCCGAAACGGTTCGCGGTGTTCGAACTGAGCCCGGAAGGCAAAGCAAGCCAAGGCAAGTACTACACGAGCGTGCTGCATGGTATGGAGAACCTTCAAGCCGCGCACCCGCGTTGCAACAAGCACAAGGGCAACACGCCCGACATTCGCCGATGGAGGCACCCGAGCATGCCCCGGCTAGTCGTAGCGAGAACCAAAGGCGATCGGGTGCTGATGCTGCCACCGCGGGACGACGCATAGACGAGACTGACCGTCGGTTTGTTCTTCCCAGCCAGCAGTGCGAGACCGACACGGATCAGCAGCGTGGATCCCTACGGCAGTTCGGGGGCATTGGATCAACGGTAGGCGTCCCTTCTATGCGAGATCGTTAAAACGACGATGTGTCCGTCGCTTGCTGTGTAGATGATCCGGTGGGACCGTCCGAGGTAAGCCGACCGCTTGCCCTGCAGCGGACCGACGAGCTTCTTGCCCAGGTGGGGTTCAGTGTCGAGGCGTCTGATAATCGTCCTAGCTTTGTCCGCCAGTGGGGCCGGCAAGTTCTCAAGGTCCTTCTTGGCGCGGCGCGCCAGTTGGGCCACGGCGCCCTCAGTCGAGATCGGTCAGGTCGCCAGAGGCAATATCACGCTCGGCCTCGGCAATAGCGTCCATAGTTGCCTCATCGGCGAGGATGTTCAGCGTTTCGAGCAGCGATTCGTACTCCTCGTAGCCCACGACGACCGCCAGGGGTCGTCCGTGGCGGGAGATCTCGACCGTCGACCCGGTTGAGGCCACTTCTTCGACGATTTCGCTAAGGCGACTGCGGGCTTCGGTAAGTGGCGTCATGTGGCTCCCTTACAGTCCGTGGTTGTGGTCGGGGCAGTATTGTACAGAATTCTATACAGAACATCCAATGCGTCCCTGTCACATCCGGCCGAGACCGGAGATATGGCCTGAAGATGGTTGGGGCACCTAGGATCACCGAGGTGTCTGAGACTGGTTCGTCCGACTATCTCACGCCTGAGGCTCAGGCTCGGGGGAAGATTGATGAGCAGCTTGTGGCGTGTGGGTGGGTTGTGCAGGACTACCGGAGCGCAGCGGTGGCTGCGGCGCAGGGTGTTGCCGTTCGTGAAGTTCCGACTGAATCGGGCCCGGCCGACTATGTGCTGGTCTGCGTGCCAGTGTCCCTCTCCTGCCCGAGCTTGATGAGGGTGCAGGCACCATGCACCTGTGGCCTGCCCAAGCCGAAGCGATCGGGAATCTTGAGCAGTCGTTCCGACAGAACCGTCCTCGGGCCCTGATCCAGATGGCCACCGGGTCTGGTAAGCCAGAAGCGAGCGCGACGCTTGGGTTGCGCTCACCAACAAGATAGACGCGGCACTCCGATAGGTGATCTTGCGGACAACCGGGCACCAAGAACCCGCGCGAGTCCGGTCCGGTCGAGTCCGAAACAGCCTGTGCCGCCCGTCGGTAGAGGAGACGAATCGCGACGACCAGGAGGCGGCATCAGCCCTGGTCAGCGCCCTCGCGGCACTTTCCGGACAGTACAGGACTTCTGGGCAACGACGAAGAACAAGCAACTCAACTTCGTCCATATGTGGCGAGCCTGCTGAAGTGAGGTTCCCCTTTTGTGGAGGTATGCTCTATAAGGAGGGGCTATGTCGCTCATCCCGTTTGAGGGTGGAGTCGGCAAGGTGAGGGTCCGCGTGATGTAAGCGCTTTGAGCAGGGGTTATTTCTCGGCAAGTCGGCGGAGAAGATTCGCGAGCAGGATCACCGAGTCTGCGGCGATCCCGGCATTCCTCCGCGTCGGCTCGCTTTGGTGCTTGATGGCTTGGGCTAGTTCGATGGCTGACCGGGCGACCTTCCTGATCTCTGAATTCGCGGGCCCGGAAGCAGCGTTCTCCACGAACCTGCCGAGCCGATCCTTCGTGTTAGCGACCGGTGGCTCCGGCTCGCCTTCCCTGAGGTGGAGTTCGGGATCGAACACAACCTCGCTGAGCCGTTCCAAGACCGCGACGCAGTCGTTGCCGACATTGCGGTAGTCCTGCGGACTTCGAGCGGACCCAAAATGGCGCCTTAGTTCGTTGATCTCGATGTCAACACGGGACCATCCTGTGCCTGGATGGCTTGTGACCGGCTTTGCCAGCGCTGATCCGAGTTCGTCGTCCTCTCGTTCCGCGAGTTGACGGTGGAGCGGCTCGAATCGTACGTTCAGTATGTCGCGTCGAGCCTGCCAACTGCCGGTGGCGTCGTTGGTTACCCAATGAGTCCGAAACGAGCTAAAGTCGCTGAATGGCAGGTTGAGGACGAGACCCAGGCGTTTCGACAGTTGCTGACTCGTCCTCAGAATGAGCCGTATGCCGTGCTCATCCGTGCGCTGACTTTCGTCCGTGCCGTAAGCCTGAAGCTCGTCATGGGCCAAGTGCAGCAATGCGGCCGCGACCTCCACGTCCGACCGGTCGTTGTAGGTGCCAGTGCGAACACGCTCCAACAACTCGTGGTCCAGCACGCGCTTGTCTGAGACGCAGTCGTCCTCGAAGAAGTCCTCTGGTGTCACCAGTTGCAATTCTGCCCTTGCTCGGCTGCCATCCAGCGTCGACGTGTAGATTTTCGGCATTGGCTAGGTCCCGCCGACGAATCGCGGCCTTCCGTGGTATGGCGTGTCAACCGCTGCCGCCTTCGATTTTGTTCCGTCTGTGGCGCAGGACGAAACGGATTTCCCAGAATCGGTCGTTCGTTAGAGTCAGGGGCGGAGATCGAACTGCGCGCCTTCCGTTCGTAACATCTTGTGTGGGGCCATCCAGTCGACGCCCATTGCGTCGCAGGCATCGGGGATCTTGATCGATCTGAGAGATTTCGGTGCTGGCTTCTCGTAGGTGACGACCGTTTTTTGCGATGCGTGTCCCTCCGCAACCAAGAAAAAGTCGGCCTTCCGCATGAACAGATTCACAGCATTCGGCTGGTATTGCGCGCCATAAGCCCACGCGCTGACCTCCGTGAGGCTGGCTCGCGTGGCGTCGTTCGGTTCCAAGAAGAAGTTCTTCCGTTGCTTGGCCCAGTCGCTGAGGTCGTCCTGGCCAGCGAGGAGTTCGTCGTAGACCTTGCGAATGCTGAACACCTTCCCGGCCGCGTGCTCGTTGTCGAGCCAGTTCCAGTATCCGGGACAGAGATCGAAACCGTAGTGCTCGTTCTTGGCTCTGATGAGGGTGTCCGTGTCGAGCAGGTAGACCGTCACGTCACACCGAGTCGATCAGCCAACTCATAAAACGTTGAGGCTTTCTTGAAGCCGAGCATTTGGAACGCGTCGGTGTAGGACGTGTCCCCCTCAAGAGTGCTTGCGATGACAGCTTGGGCGAAAGTCGTGCTGACACGTACTGGATGGGTCCTGTAGAAGTCACCGCCAGTGCCGGTCACCCGCTCCAGAGCCTGTTCGTACTCTGTCTGGAAAGTCTGCTGGTACTCGTCCCAGGTCAGGAACTCGCACTCGTGGAGCCGCCGGAGCACGACCAGCCTGCTCGTCTTGAACCTGACCGCAAGGCGCTGCAGTTCGGTTGATGTTCCCACTCGGGGGTTGAACTCTGCCCGGATCTCCTGAAGCGGAACGAGGATCTCCGCTGCCACCCGGTTGCACCATCGTTCGATGTCGTTGGTGGCCCTCGCCCCCAAATCGACGCTGTCAAGTGCGCTCTCCCCCAACCAGATGTGGGCCAATTCATGGGCGAGCGTGAAGATCTGGGCTGCGCGTGTGTCCGAGCCGTTCACGAACACCAGCGGCGCGAACCGGTCCGCGAGAGCGAAGCCCCTAAACTCTTCGGGATCAAGCTTCCTGCGCGTGTTGCTTCCAACCACGCCGCTCACCATCACCATCACACCGAGTTCCTCGGCCCGTTGCCTCAACACTGTGAACGCTTCCTGATAGTTGGCACCCCGCTGCTGCACGTTGAACGACAGCGCGCTCCGTATCCGCTGCGCCGCATCCTCGGGAGGGGTGTTCGGTTGCAGCGACCCAACCCACTCAAGCTCGCTCATCCCCGAACCGTGTATGTAGTCGCGATACCAGTCTTGGCGCTGCTGGCACTGGTAGATCGTGTCGAGCAGATTGCCGCTCGGTCGGTCCACCGGGCTGTCACCCACCGTTCGAAAATCCGGAATCGGGAGATGCTCGTCGGGGGGTTCTGGAAGGAAGAAGTACCCGACCGCTGTGCCGGTGGCGCGAGCGAAACCCTCAACCTGTTTCAGCGTGGGCGAACGATGGCCATCCATCCACTCGCTCAGTTTCGGGAAACGGTCGGAGAGTTCGTCCAAGCTGAGCTGCGAACGTTCAGCCGCCCACGAATACAGCGACGGATCAACCTCGACGCGGATCGACTTCGTTGCCCGTTCGGGTTTGGTGTGGGTTTCGGAGTTCATGCTGACATGAGGGTTCTACGACCCGCGGGCGTTGTGGCGCAAGACACGACGAAGTGCAGATCGTTCATAGTCGTTCCTCTGCATCCTATGCATTGTCGTTGCTGCTGTCGCCGTGTCAACCACGCTATCAGTGGCTGATCCCCGGTCCGATTGAAGCATCGCAACGCTTCCGGCGAGCACAGCAGCGGCGTGCCTGACGCCGTTTTCGGCGTTTTGCGCTTTGGGTTTTGGCGAAGCGCATGTCGCATAATATTGCACTCGCGCGTATTGCTACCTTCCGGCCGGGCAGGTTCCGTCACCCCGCCACTGCCATCAGCGACGCCTCTGATGCGTCATGTGGCATACATTGGGGTCATGGGACAAGGTGGTCGTCGGCCAGAACAGCAACCATCCGGTGATGTCGTGCATCGTGCGGAATCGGGTGATCGGTCCGTGGCGGGACAGTCTGAGCATCCGACGGCGGAACTGCCACTCTCAGCCGTTCGAGCGGATGCTTCGATGTTGCTCGAACGTTGGTGTCACGTTCCTTATGCTGACCCCGTGAGACTTCGATCTGATGTTGACGACGTGATGGACCCGACGTTGCGAGCGCGCGCCGGTGACCGCACAAGACCCGAAGGCGATGGTGCAGAAGCTGTGGGACTTCTGCGATGTGCTGCGTGACGACGGCCTGTCCTACGGCGACTATCTGGAACAGCTCACGTATCTGCTGTTTCTCAAGATGGCCGATGAGCAGCACGAGATGCTCGGAGGCGACCGCATCGTACCCGTCGAACTTGGTTGGCAGTCGTTGCTAAACAGGTCGGGTGCGGATCTGGAAGCCCACTACAGCGATGCACTGGCCGCACTCGGCGCTGGTGAGGACATGCTCGGTGTGGTCTTCCACAAGGCCCGCAACCGCATCCAGACGCCCGCCAAGCTGGAACAGCTCATCAAAGAGTTCATCGACCAGCACGAGTGGATGAGCTACGACGCCGACCTCAAAGGCGACGCCTACGAGGGCCTGATCGAGAAGACCGCCCAGGAGGGTGCCAGGGGAGCGGGCCAGTACTTCACGCCCCGGGCGCTCATCAACGCCATCGTGGAGGTGATGAAGCCCGAGCCCGACGACCGCATATGTGACCCCGCCTGCGGCACTGGTGGGTTCTTCCTAGGGGCATACCGGTCGATCGTTGAGCGGTTCCCGCATCTGGAACCCGACCAGGTCGCCCACCTGCGCTCTGGTGCGTTCACCGGTTGGGAGATCGCCGACCTGCCAGCTCGGCTGTGCGCCATGAACATGCTGCTGCACGGCATCGAGAGCCCGACGAGCGCATCTTTGACCCAGCCTGTGGCCTGGCATGGTTGAAGACGAGATTCCAACGTGACGGCGACGGTATCCAGCGCAGTGTTGAAATATGCACCAGCTGTTTATCAAAAGCATCCTTAGTTAACTGAGAAAAATTACATTAGATTTCTAGTCAAAGTGGCGTTTCGACGTAGGCTACGCACATGGACCATGTCGAACGTCAGGCAGAGAAGCGTCTCCGAGCAGCCCTTGACACGTTCCGGGTGGTGGTGCTGCACGGCGCGCGGCAGTGCGGCAAGACCACGCTGGCACGGGCTATAGCAGCCGAACGAGGGGGTACCTACACGACGCTCGATGATCCGGCAGTCCTTGCTGCGGCTCTTGACGACCCGAGGACGTTTCTGCTCAACCAGCCCCATCCGCTAGTGGTCGACGAGGTCCAGCTCGGTGGTGATCCGCTCGTGCGGGCGGTGAAGATGGCAGTGGACGACGATGGTAGAGCGGGACGATTCCTGCTGACCGGTTCCACAAACTTCCTGACTGTGCCGACCATCAGCGAGTCGCTGGCAGGTCGTGCGGCAATCGTGCAACTCTGGCCCCTGTCGCAATCAGAAGTAGAGTCGATGCCAGCGCAGGGCGAAAGCGACAGTGCCCCGGAAGCCCCCAATGTCGCCGCCGTCGACAATTTGAATGGTGGTTCCGTCGTCGCGGCTTGGTTCCGCGACGATTTCCGGCTCGGCAATTCCACAAACGTGAACCGAGACGACTATCTGCGCCGGTTGTGCCGAGGCGGATACCCCGAACCCTTCGAGATGGAAGGACGCCTGAGGCACAGTTGGTTCGACAGTTACGTGACCACGGTGCTGAATCGCGACGTCGTCGCGTTGGGGGACTTGCGGGCGATGCCGGCGATGCATCGCTTGATGCGCCTTGCCGCTGCAAGCACGGCCACCGAGGTGAACCTCGCCGACTGGTCCCGGCGTCTCGGCATAGACCGCCGCACCGTCGAGGGCTACCTCGGTTGGATGCGCACAGTCTTCTTGGTGCATGAACTGCCTGCCTGGACACGCAACCGAACTCGTCGAGCGATCAAGCGCCCGAAGCTGCACATGCTCGATTCGGGCCTTGCAGCGTCGCTCCTGCGGCTCGACCCCGCTGCCCTGCGCCACCCGAACTCCACGATGACAGGCCAGCTCATCGAGACTTTCGCAGCCAACGAGATAGCCAAACAAATATCCGCGGCTGACGAGGCGATCGACTTGCACCACTTCCGCGACAGCACCGGCCGGGAGGTCGACCTCGTGCTCGAGCGCACGGGCGGGGACTTGGTTGCTGTCGAGATCAAAGCATCTGCATCGCCTTCACCTTCTCAGACAGACAACCTGGCGTGGCTGCGCGACCTCATGGATCGAACCGAACCGGAATCGTTCAAAGCGGGCGTGCTGCTGCATACCGGAAGCCACGCGCTCAAACTTGGCGACCGCTTGTACATGCTGCCGATTGAGCATCTGTGGGCACGATGACCGATGCAGCGTCGATGGCGTGATAGGCCCGTTGCTGCGACCACTGTTTCGGAGTTATCGAGGCCCAATCCCAAGGTTTGGCGGAGGTGGACGGGAATCGAACCCGCCGGACAGGGATCACCCATCCCACCCGCTTTGAAGGCGGGGGAGCCCACCAGGCGCTCGGACACCTCCACCCCAGACGCTACAGCCAAACAGGCAACACTCGACGGTGTGGGACCGGCCGTCACTCGATAGCGTCATCGGCATGTCAAAGAACCGTTTGCTTCTGGGTGTCGTTCTGATCGTTTTGTTGGTGCTGCTGGGCCGCAAGGTCAAAGACGTCTGAGTCGGCCCGTGTCGATATTGATGCCGGTCACGTCAGAGGCGCCCGGTATCTGCGGTCGTTACAAAGACAGAATACGGCTACCCGACGAGGGCCTTCCCAAGGCGTTCACTGCCACAGAGTGGGCAGACATCATAGACAGCGCGGTAGCAGCAGACCGACGAATACGAGCGTGGGCTGAGCAGGCTGACCGCATGGAGAGCGTTCCCCTTCGGCTACGATATTTGACGACATTTCGTTGTTGACAATGCCAACCTGCCCGCTAGGGTGTGACATACGACTTCCCCCGTCGAACATCGAGTCCCGGGAGTTGTCGTGTTTATTGTTTGCTGGTCGCCCAAGGGTGGATCAGGTACCTCGGTCCTAGCCGCCGCGCTTGGCTTGACGATTGCCTCGTCAGGTCGCGAAACCCTGCTAGTCGACACTGTCGGCGATCTGCCGATGGTGCTCGGCCTGCCGCCCGGCACCGGCGACGGACTGTCGGACTGGCTGCTTGCCCCCTCCGACGTGTCCGCCGATGCGTTGTCGCTGCTCGAGATGCCCGTAGGAGATAGGCTGCAACTCCTCGGCGCGGGAACCGCAACGCAGGCAGCAATCGATCCCGAGCGGACCGTGTTGGCGGCGGAACTCCTGTCGCGGTCTGCACGCTGGGTTGTGGTCGATGCGGGCAGCGCGGGCCCTCCCGATCCGTGGCTGGTGCACGGCACCCGCGCCGTCATGGTGATTCGAGCCTGCTACCTGGGTATTCAGGCTGCCCTCGCCCGCCCCCTGGCACTGGGAACGACGGTCGTCGTGGTGGAAGAGCCCGGCAGGGCTCTGCGACTATCTGATGTGACATCCGTGTTCAACGGACACAAAGTCCTTGCGGTGCCCTGGGACCCGGCGGTCTCGCGAGCAGTCGACTCGGGCCTGCTCGCGCACCGGATGCCACGTTCGCTGAACCGCCTGAGCGAGGTGCTCGATGGCTGAAACACTGATGGTCGATCTCGCCGCAACGGTACACGGCGACCTCCTGGACCAGGGCGGCGGCGCCGCGGAGATCCTTCCCGCCATCTCCCGCCACGCACCATTGCTGGGTGCCCGTGAACGGGAGTCACTGCACCGGCAGGTCACGGCCCGTTTGGCCGGGCTCGGCCCGATCGAACCGTTGCTGGTTGACCGGGAGATCAGCGAGATCATGATCAACGGACCCGGCGTGGTGTGGTTCGAGCGCCACGGACGGATCGAGTCCAGCGGGGTGGTGCTCAACGACGCTGAACTGGATTTGCTCGTCGAACGGATCGTTGCGCCGATCGGCCGGATCGTGGACCCACGAAAGCCCTGGGTAGACGGACGCCTGGCCGACGGCAGCCGGGTCAATATCGTGGCCGCGCCTGTCGCCATCGACGGCCCCTACGTCACCATCCGGCGGTTCGTGCTGCGAGCCGAGGATGTCGCCGATTTTGGGCCGCCGACCGTTGCCTCGATGCTGGCGGAGTTGGTCGCTGAACGGCGCAGCATCATCGTCAGCGGCGGTACGGGCGCGGGCAAGACCTCGCTGCTCAACGCTCTGGCCGCGCATGTGGCGACCGAAGCTCGGGTGATCACCATCGAGGATGCGGCCGAGCTACGGCTCCGCCATCCCCATGTGGTTCGCCTGGAGGCTCGAACAGACGGCATCGAAGGGGTGGGAGCCGTAGAGATACGTGACCTTCTGCGCAATGCGCTGCGGATGCGCCCCGATCGCATCGTGCTTGGCGAGGTGCGCGGCCCCGAAGCGCTCGATCTGGTTCAGGCGCTCAACACTGGGCATTCGGGATGTCTGTCGACGATCCATGCGAACTCTCCGACCGATGCGCTGCGAAGGTTGGCGTCTTTGGTGATGTCGGCGGGAACCGGGCTGCCCCATGACGTGGTCCGCACCCAGATCGGTTCTGCGCTTGATGTTGTTGTGCAGGTTGAACGCACGCCGTCAGGTGCTCGCGAAGTGGCAGCGGTGGTCGAGGTGGTAGACGGCGACACCGTGCGGCCACTCTGGTGCGGGGGGTGACTGTGGCGCTGGCAGTGCCCGTGAGTCGTGCTGAGCATCGTCGCCGGCTCGCCGCGACCGGTCAGCTTCCGGAGATGCTCGACGTGTTGGCGCGTGAACTGCGAGGCGGACGCAACCTGCACGAAGCGATCCAGACGGCCTCGTCGATGTCATCGCTGCGTGGTCTGGGGCTCGACACGTTGGTCGCCCGCTTCGCCTCTGGTGAGCGGCTCGTGGAGGCACTCGACCGCTGGGCCGGCGAGTTGAATCATCCCGACGGTGATCTGGTCCGTGCTGTCGTGAGCCTCGGCTCGGTAACAGGCGGCGCGTTGGCCGGCTCGATGGAGCGCGCCGCGTTGACTCTGCGCGAACGTGCCGGGCTCGTCGACGAGGTCCGGGTGTTGACCGCACAGACCAGGGCCTCGGCGATGGTGCTGTTCGTCGCGCCGATCGGTTTCTTGGTTCTGCTTCTGACCCTCGATCCCGCGAGCAGCGCAGCAGTCTTCACCACCGGAACGGGCCAGATCTGCGTCGTGTTGGGCCTGTTGCTCAACGTCGTCGGTTTCGCGTGGATGCGACGGCTCGCAGCTTCGGTGACCCGATGACCGGCGTTGCCCAGATAATCGGCGGTGCGGCGTGAGGATCGCGCTTGTCGTCGGTTGCTGTGTGCTCAGCGCGGTCTGGTTTCGTCCCTGGCGTGTACGGCCGAGACCACTCGTCGAGACCCTGCCCGAAAGACGGAGCATCACCACGGGCTCAACTAGAGGTTCAGCCGGCCAGCGGGTGCTGCTCGGCGTGGTGGTCTTCGGTGCAGTGATGGTGGGGTTGACGCAACCGGTGTTGGTCGTCCCGCTGGTCTTCATCTACGCGGCCGTGGTGATCCGGGGCCGCCGAGCCTCCACCGACGGCGACGCCACTGTGGCGAAGACCCTGCCCGAGGTCGTGGATCTTCTGCTGGTCGGGGTGGGCGCGGGTCTCACCCCGAGAGAAACGCTGCAGCGCTGCCAAGCCTGGCTGCCCGACCCGTTCGCAACGGCCGTGCACAAAGCGCTGTCGAGAGCATCGGCGGGGGCGACCTTCGCCGACGCGCTCGATCGGGCGATGACTCCGCTAGGGGATCGGGTCCGGCCCCTGGTCGCGGCTCTCAACGCGGGCGAACGCGACGGTTCGATGCTGGCCGGCGGCCTGCTGCGGGTGAGCGACGAGGCCCGTCGCCTACGGCGGGTGGCAGCACAGGAACGTGCGCGCCGCGTGCCCGTCGCCATGCTCGGACCGCTGTTGCTGTGCGTACTCCCCTCATTTGCTCTGCTGACCCTGGTCCCGTTGGTGCTCGGCTCTCTCAAAGACCTGGGTGTCGTCGTCTGAGCCACGGCCGCGGGTTCCCGCTTCCCCCAATAACAAGACAACAGATCGAACGAAACAGGAGGTACCCGATGTTGTTGCATCTATGGATAGCGATCGAGGTCGCGATGCTCACAGCTGCAGCCGAGGTGAAGTCGCGGCTGACCGATGACAGAGGTCAGGCAACCGCCGAGTATGCGCTGGTGGTGCTCGGTGCGGCCACGGTGGCGATGATGTTGATTGCCTGGGCCACATCCACGGGCAAGATCTCGTCGCTGCTCAACAAGGTCGTCAACTCGATAGCAGATCGGGTTTCGTGAGACGACGCTGTAGCGAATGCAGGGGTCAGGCGACCGTCGAGTTCGCCCTGCTGCTACCCGTGGCGGTGGTTGCGCTGCTTGTGGTCGCCCAGATCGGACTCGTGGTTCGTACCCGGGTCATGCTCACCCACGCTGCTCGGGAAGGGGTCCGGATCGCAGCAGTCGGCGGAACCGACGCCGAGGTCACCGCCGCGGTCGTCGATGCGGGTTCGCTGGACCCCGCACAGCTCACGGTTGCCGTCACCCGGGACGCCACGGTGGTCCGGGTGTTGCTCGTCTACGTTATGCGGACCGACGTCTCAGTCGTGGGAGCGCTCCTCAATGACCCCGAGATGTCGTCGGTCGCCGCCATGTACCGAGAACAGTGAGCGTCTGAATCGACGATGGGTGCGTAAGCCGAGCGTGCTGGTCCGGTACGGTTTCTGGGGTGCAACTGGTTGAGACGTTCCACGAGGGGCCGTGGTCGATCACCGCGGTCGTGGGGGAGCTCGACGTCGTCGGCGGGCCCGAGTTGCGACAGCATGTGATGGCACAGGTCGGCGAGGGCAGCAGTCGTCTGGTGCTCGACCTCAGCGGAGTCGACTTCATCGACTCGTTCGGACTCGGAGTCATCGTCGGCGCCTTGAAACGCACTCGACTCCTCGATGGGGACCTGCGAGTGGTTGTACCTGCGCCGCGGATTCGTAGAGTCTTTGAGGTGTGCGATCTCGATCGAGTGTTCAAGCTGCACAAGACAGTGCAAGAAGCGGTCTCGACCCAATGACCGAATGACCCGATGACTCCAGGCCAAGACTTCCCCGCGGCAACCCGCCACAAGAGCCTCGACTCTGCCGCCGTCTACACCGGTGAGGTGGTTCTCGAGATCCCGGCGCAGATGGAGTTCGTGTCGCTCGTGCGCTTGGTGGTGTCCGGGGCGGCCCAGTTGCACCCCTATTTCGAGTCTGAACGTGTGGAGGACCTTAGGGTTGCTGTCTCGGAGGCGACGACCAATGCCGTCCGGTCCCACGAGGGGGTCGACTCCGCCGCGCAGATCCAACTCACCTGCAATGTCACCGAAGAGCAGATTGAAGTGACTGTCCGCGATCACGGCAAGGGTTTCGACCCCGACGCCCTCCCGAACCTCCCCGATCCGGACTCCCCCGAACGGCTACTTCATGAGTCCGGGATGGGGCTTCGGCTCATGCGGATGCTGGCAGACGAGACAGAGATCCGACCGTCATCATCAGGGACATGTGTTCGCTTGATTTTCTACGGATCCAAGCGTAGACCCGCTGCTGTGGGCGGGTAGCGTCTCGCATGGTCATGTCTGAGGAATCGCCAACGAGATCATCCCCCAAGCGGCGAAGCCGCGAATTTAGATTCGTGACAGCGCTGGGCCGCCCGCTGCGCAAGTTCCTGCGCATCCAGGCCGCGGGCGGCATCCTGCTGCTCGGAGCCACGGTAATCGCCCTGATCTGGGCCAATTCGGCTTACAGCGACACGTACCACGAGATTCTCGAGACGCACATCTCGATCGAGATCGGCTCGCGTGTCCTGTTGGACCTAGCTCTCGAAGCTTGGATCAATGATGCCCTGATGGCGGTCTTCTTTTTCGTCGTCGGTCTTGAGATCAAACGGGAATTCGTCGTCGGGACGCTCCAGGACCCGCGTGCGGCCGCCCTTCCGTCGATCGCCGCCATTGGCGGGATGGTCCTCCCGGCAGCGATCTACTTCTCGTTCAATCCCAGCGGCATGGCGTCTGACGGTTGGGGTATCCCCATGGCCACCGACATCGCCTTCGCCGTCGGTGTGGTGTCGTTGCTCGGTGACCGTGTGCCGAGCGTCATGAAGGTGTTCCTGTTGACCCTTGCCATCGTCGACGACATCGGCGCGATCGCGGTCATTGCGATCTTCTATACGAGCGATCTGTCCGGTGGGTGGCTGATGGCCGCGGTCGGGGCGATTCTTGTTGTGGTCGGCATGCGTCGGGCCGGGGTCGGGTGGACTCCCGCATACGTGGTCGTGGGGTTCTTCCTGTGGTTCGCGGTGCACGAGTCGGGGATCCACGCCACGATTGCCGGGGTGATCCTGGGTCTGCTCACGCCGGCTATTCCGCTCAACGAGGTGGAACCCGACGAAGAACCGGTTCTGAGCGCGCTGCGCGGTGATGCGAATGCCATGGTCGTCCGCCGTGCGAACTTCGAGTTGAAGGACCAGGTCTCGGTGGTGGAACGGCTGGAGGACCTACTCCACCCGGTCTCCAGTTTTCTGATCATCCCGATCTTTGCTCTGGCCAACGCCGGGATTGACCTGTCGACCGAGACCATTGCTGATGCCGCGACCAGTTCGGTCACGCTCGGCATCGCCGCGGGCCTGGTCTTCGGCAAGATCATCGGCATTACGCTCGCCACATGGCTCAGCGTGAAGTCGGGGCTGACATCACTGCCACCGTCGGCCACCTGGACCCATGTCGTTGGGCTGGCGGCCACCGCGGGGATCGGCTTCACCGTGTCGCTGTTCATCGCCGGTCTGGCCTTCAGCGACCCGCTGTTGACCGAAGCGAAGATCGGTATCCTCGGCGCTTCGGTCGTGGCCGCGGTCATCGGGACCTTGATCCTGCTGCGCACAAAACCGATTGAAGAGATCGAGACGGACGACCCGATGTTGGTGGGTACGTCCAGCCCCTGAATGTTGCGTGTCTGCATTCGAGGGCTACATTGCCCGGCACCGTTTCTCTGTTTGGTTTGACGTCTCTTGTTTGGATTGACCGTTCCCTGTGACTAACGCACTCGTCATTGTCGAATCGCCTGCCAAGGCCAAGAAGATCGCGGAGTTCCTCGGTGCCGGCTACACCGTCGAGTCGTCGATTGGCCACATCCGCGACCTTCCGCGCAACGCCGCCGAGGTACCCAAGGCCTACAAGAACGAGCCCTGGGCGCGCACCGGGATCAATGTCGACGACGGGTTCAAGCCGCTGTACGTGGAGAGCGCCGACAAACGCTCCCATATCAGGCTCCTGAAGCAGTTGGTGAAGGACAGCGACGAGCTGTATTTGGCGACGGACGAGGACCGCGAGGGCGAGGCGATCGCCTGGCACCTCATCGAGGTGCTCAATCCGCAGATCCCGGTCAAGCGGATGGTGTTCCACGAGATCACTGCCGCTGCGATAGCCGCGGCGGTGGACTCGCCCCGCGAGCTTGACCTCAAGATGGTCGACGCTCAGGAGGCGCGTCGCATCCTCGACCGGCTCTACGGCTATGAAGTGTCCCCGGTGCTCTGGAAGAAGGTGCTGCCGCAGTTGTCCGCGGGGCGGGTGCAGAGCGTCGCCACCCGGATCGTGGTCCAACGTGAGCGCGAGAGGATGGAGTTCCTTGCCGCGAGCTACTGGAGCGTGAGCGGCACATTCGCCGCGGTTGAAGGCGACACACGGGAGTTCTCGGCGTCGCTGTCGACCATCGACGGGGTGAGGCTGGCCGGTGGCCGAGATTTCGGCGACGACGGCCAACTCGCCCGCGAGGACGTGACCGTGCTCGACGGCGCCGCGGCGTCGGAACTCGTCGGCGATCTGGAGGGTGCGTCCTATGTGGTGCGGTCCCGCGAGTCCAAGCCCTACCGCAGGCGTCCCGCAGCACCGTTCATCACTTCGACCTATCAGCAGGAGGCGGGTCGCAAGCTGAGGATGTCGGCCCAGATGGCGATGCGCGCCGCGCAGGGGCTCTATGAGAAGGGCTACATCACCTATATGCGGACCGACAGCACGACGCTGTCGGAGACCGCGCTGCAAGCCGCTCGTGCCACGATCAAGAACCGTTACGGCACCCAGTATCTGCCGGACACCCCGCGGCGATACACGAAGAAGTCCAAGAACGCCCAGGAGGCGCACGAAGCGATCCGCCCCGCCGGTGAATCGTTCCGCTCCCCTGAAGAGGTGGCCAAAGAGGTTCCCCGCTCAGAAGCGCGGGCCTATGAGCTGATCTGGAAGCGAACCGTCGCCTCCCAGATGACGGACTGCACCGGCGAGACCGTGCAGCTTCGACTCGGGGCCACGAGCCGCACCAACAGAGACGTGGTGTTCGCCGCTAGCGGCACAGTGATCTCGCACCGTGGCTTCCGCGAGGTTTATGAGGAGACTTCCGACGGGACCGGCGACGAGAACGACGAGCGGCGCCTGCCCGCAATCGATGGGGGAGACGAGGTCCGAGCGACCGGTCCTCTGGAACCCGAGGGGCACGAGACCAGTCCACCGGCGCGTTACACCGAAGCATCATTGGTGAAACGGCTCGAGGAACTCGGCGTCGGTCGTCCCTCCACCTATGCGTCGATCATCGGCACCATCCTGGACCGCGGCTACGTGTGGAAGAAGGGATCAGCGCTGGTTCCCACTTTCACCGCGTTCGCTGTGGTCAACCTGATGGAGAGGCACTTCCCGAACCTTGTCGACTATCGTTTCACCGCCCAGATGGAGGACGATCTCGACAAGATCGCCAGGGGGACCGAGGAATCAGAACCCTGGTTGACACGCTTCTATTTCGGTGGCGGCGAGGGCACCGAACCCGGCTTGAAGGAGAAGGTGTCGACCCGCTTGGCCGACATCAATGCTCGGGCGGTCAACACGATTCCTTTGGGGATGACCGACGATGGACAACCGATCGTTGTGCGGGTCGGCCGTTACGGCCCCTATGTGCAGCGTGGCGATGCCGACGAGAACGGCACCAGCAACGGCACCACCGCATCGATCCCCGAGGACCTCCCCCCTGACGAGCTGACCCTCGAGAAGGCGTTGGAGTATCTGGAGATGCCCAGGGAGGGGCGCGTGCTGGGCACCGATCCCGAGACGGGCATGAACATCTACGCCAGGGCGGGCCGCTTCGGCCCGTACGTGCAGGTCGGCAACAGCGACGAGCAGGATCAGAAACCCAAGTCTGCGTCGCTGTTCGCCACGATGACCCTGGAACAGGTCACCCTCGACGATGCACTTCAGCTGCTGTCGCTGCCGCGCACTGTCGGCACTGATCCGGCAGACGGGCAGGCGATCACTGCCCAGAACGGACGCTACGGCCCCTACATCAGCAAAGGTTCGGACAGTCGCAGCCTCGGGAACGAGGAGCAGATATTCAGCGTGACGCTCGAGGAGTCTCTGGCCCTGTTCGCGCAGCCCAGACGGCGTCGTGGGCAGGCTCCCAAACCGCCGCTGCGTGAGTTGGGGGATGATCCGGAGTCCGGCAGGGCGATGGTCGTCAAGGACGGTCGTTTCGGTCCGTACGTCACCGACGGCGAGTACAACGCGTCCCTCCGAAAGGGCGACACCGTCGAGGAGTTGACGGTTGATCGCGCCGCGGAGTTGCTGGCGGAGAGACGCCTGCGGGGTCCTGCCAAGAAGGTAACCAAACGAGCCTCGAGCCGCAAGAAGGCGGCCAAGAAGACTGCCAAGAAGACCACTAAGAAGGCGGCCAAGAAGCGCGCGACCTGACGGTCTGGGCGCATTCGAGTTGTCACGGTCTAGTCTCGCGCGGTGGACGAGCAGATCCCTTCGAGTAGTGCCACCCGGTTGGGGGAGGCACTCAGAGCGCCCCGCGAACCGGGTCCCATCGAAACGATGTTCGGTTCAAGGGAGTTCTTCCGGCTGTGGATCGCGCAGGTCATCTCCGCCACCGGCGACTGGCTGGGGCTCATCGCGATCGTGGCGTTGGCCGATCGACTGAGCGAGGGTTCTGAGGGCACGGCCATCGCGCTGGTGCTCGCGGCACGGATAGCGCCGGGGTTCTTCCTGGCAACGGCTGCGGGGGTTCTTGTCGACCGGCTCGACCGGAAGCGGGTGATGCTGGTCTGTGACGTCTCCCGGGCGCTGGTGCTCTTCTCGCTTCCCTTCGTCGACAGCCTCCTGGGGCTGATCATCGCCTCGTTCATTCTGGAGATCTGCACGATGATGTGGTCGCCGGCCAAGGAGGCGGTGGTTCCCAACATCGTCCCCACCGAGAAGCTCACGACAGCGAACTCCTTGAACGTCGCGGCTGCCTACGGCATGTTTCCGGTTGCTGCCGGGATTGCCGCGTTGTTGGCCAAGCTCGCCGAGTCCTTCAGCGATGAGGGCTGGGTCAACACTTTCCGGCTGAATCAGGAAGGTCTGGCATTTTATGTCGACGGCATCTCGTTCCTGGCGACAGCACTGATCGTCTCGACCATCGCCTTTCCGCGCCGCAGCCGCGAGGAACGCAAAGGGTCTCAAAGGGGCAAATGGGAGATCGGCGGTGCTGTGCGCGAGTTGCGTGAGGGCTGGCAGTTCATTGCTGTGAACCCGATCGTGCGGGCGGTGAACGTTGGTCTGGCTGTCGGGGTGATCGGCGGGGGGATGCTGGTGCCGCTCGGCGCGCTGTTCGTCAACGATGTCATCTCGGGCGACGAAGCCGATTTCAATCTCATTCTCTTCTCGCTCGGACTGGGCATGGCGCTCGGTGTGATTACCGCTTCCGCGTTGCAGAACCGGATCAACCGTTCCTCTGTGTTCCCGATGGCCCTGTTCCTTGCGGGCGGTGCCCTGCTCGTCTCGGGCTCGTCCTCCCTGCTAGGGATCGTGGTTCCGGTGATCGGGGTTGCAGGGTTCGCCGCGGGGCCAATCTACGTTCTTGGCTTCACACTGTTGCATGAGCATGTCGACGATATGTTGCGGGGCCGTGTCTTTGCCGCGCTGCTGGTGCTCGTGCGTTTCTGTCTGTTGATGGCACTTGCGGTGGCACCGTTGCTGGCGGAGGGTTTCGATGTGCTCTCGGATCGTTGGTGGGACTCCGATTGGGACTTCTTCGGTGTGAACATCGCGGTGCCCGGTGTTCGTCTCACTATGTGGCTCTCCGCGATCACGGTTGTCGCGGCCGGAGTGCTCGCGTCCTGGAGCCTTCGTGCGAGAGGTGTCGAGCCCTCCGGAGGACCAGCGCCTAGGGGAGACAGCCGGTGAGCGGCCGTCTGATCGTGTTTGAAGGGATCGACGGATCAGGCAAGTCCACCCAGATCCGCAGGTTCGCCCAAGGCCACGATTTTGACGTCACTTTCCAGTTCGGGGCCACGGAGGTGGGTGGAGCGATCCGTTCGATCCTCCTTGATCCGACCAACGGCCATCTCGATGATCGCACCGAAGCCCTATTGATCATCGCCGACAAGGCCCAGCATGTGAGCGAGATCGTGCGCCCTGCTCTCGACAGCGGACGCACCGTCCTCTCGGATCGCTACTGTGCTTCGACTCTTGCGTACCAGGGTTACGGCCGCGGCCTCGACTTGCGACTCCTCGAGGAGATGATGTGTTTCGCCACCCAGGGATTGGAGCCGGACCTGACGGTGCTGCTCGATCTCGATGTCGGCGCCGCGAGCGAGCGCTTGGGTGATCAGCACGACCGCATCGAGAGTACCGGTTTCGAGTTCTTTCAGCGGGTCAGAGACGGCTACCTTGCGCTCGTCGCGCAAAACTCCGACTCCTGGGTCGTGATCGATGCTGACGGGTCCGTCGATGAAGTATCCGCCCGTGTTGCGTCGGTGGTCGATGATTGGCTGTCTCGGAACCCATGACGACTGATCCGTGGGAGTCGCTGATCGGGCAAGCAGATGCCGCGCGCCGTTTGGGTGCCGCGGTTTTGTCGCCGGTTCATGCCTACCTGTTCGTCGGCCCTGCAGGTGTCGGCAAGCGCCTGGCTGCGCAGATTTTTGCTGGAGAGTTGCTGGCCGATGCCGACCCCACCGGTGCGAGTAGGCACCGGCGCTTGGCACTGCACTCAACCCATGCCGACGTCGTCGTCTTCGCCCCGAAGGGCAACAACCTGCGCCTCGGTTCGCGCAGCGACCCGGGTGAGATCCCGGCGATTATCGGTGAGGCGTCGCGGTCACCGACTGAGGGCACCCGCAAAGTGGTCGTCGTCGAGGAGTTCCAGTCGGCGGACGCCCCGGCCTCCTCCGCGTTGCTGAAACTGGTGGAGGAGCCGCCGCTGACGACGATCTTTGTGCTGTTGGCCAGCGATGTGCCGCCGCATCAGGCGACGATCGAGTCGCGCTGTCTGCGGGTAGATTTCTCGCCCGTCAGTGCCGAGGCCATCGCGGAGGCGCTGGTCGTAGAAGATCTGGCCGATGCTGAACGTGCGCAAGTCGTGGCGGCGGCGGCGAACGGCAGCGTCGACCGGGCGCGCCTTCTGGTACTCGATGAGCGACTGGCTTTGCGCCGTGATACTTGGTGGTCGGTCCCGGACCGTCTCGATGGCTCCGGTGCCGCGGTTGCGGTGCTGGTCGACGAACTCAGGGGTCTGATCGAAGACGCGGCCGCGGTCAAGGATGCTCAGCACAAGCGCGAGCTTGAGGAATTGGCCCAGCGGGAAGAGCAGATGGGGACCCGCGGCTCCGGTCGTCGCGCCCTCGAGACCCAACAGCGGCGTGAGCTCCGTCAGTTCCGTACCGAGGAACTCCGGTTCGGTTTCGCCACGCTGGCGTCGCGCTACCGCGAGATGGTCCTGTTGGACGAGGGAGTCGACGAGGGTTCCGAGGCAACCCTCGAAGCCGTGGATCACCTGGCCAAAAGCACGGATTCGTTGGTCCGCAACCCTAACGAGTCCCTGCTGTTGCAGGCACTGCTGCTGAAACTGTCCCCCCTCGACAGATAGGAGAGGGCAGCCTTTACGGTATTTCGCCGTGGAAGGGCTGCGGTAGATTGGTACCTTTCGGTGTCTTGCCCGAGTAGCTCAGTCGGTAGAGCGACGCTCTCGTAAAGCGTAGGTCAGGAGTTCAATCCTCCTCTCGGGCTCGTTTTCTGCTCAACGCAAGCACCTTGGGTTTACACTGACGAACATGACTTTCGCTGTTGTTTGGCACTTCTGGATCGCAGTCCCGCTCGCCTTCGGGGCCGTCGTGGCCGTGATCGCGACGATCGTGGGTTACCTCAACAAGGTCACCGCCACCCGTTACCCCCGAGACTGAACAGGACGACCCGGTGTCAACGGATCCCGTCGACTGGGACGTCGCCAAGAACGTCGCGTACAAGACTGCGGGCCGTGACCCCTACCAAGCGGCGCATTATCGCGCAGGTCTCGAGGAGGACTTCGACCGCTACACAGCCCAAGCCGAGGAACTCGTTGCGCAGTGCACCGGCCTGCGTTCGCTCAGCGGCAATGCCCGTGGGCGGGTAACCGACCGCAAAGGCTGGATCGACGCGAATCTGGCATCGTTCCAGCGGCTTCTGCGACCGGTCGTCACCAAGCTGGGAGATCAGATCGACGAAAGCGCCATGCGCGGATTGGGGGGCAAGATCGCCGGTGCGGAACTCGGGGTGATGCTCGGCTGGATGTCGAAGCGGGTCCTCGGCCAGTACGACCTTCTGGTGATCGAGGACGAGAACCCCGATGAGCAGGACATCGTCTACTACGTGGCGCCCAACGTGCTGTCACTGGAACGCCGCTACGCCTTCCCGCCCCAGGAGTTCCGACTGTGGTTGGCGTTGCACGAGGTGACCCATCGGGCACAGTTCACGGGCGTGCCGTGGATGCGACAGCATTTTCTGGGGTTGGTCGAGTCGACGATGGACAGCCTAGATCCCGACCCGAAGCGGGTTGTGGAGGCTGTCTCCAGGCTGCTCGAGGCCCGCCGGCGCGGCGAGGACATCATGGGCCAGGGCGGCGTGATGGGCCTGTTCGCCTCGGACGAGCAACTTGTGGTGATCAACGAGGTGGCGGGTCTGATGAGCCTTCTTGAGGGCCACGGCGATGTGACGATGGACCGGGCGGGCCTGGGCCTTGTGCCCTCCGCACCCCGTTTTGCCCGGGTGCTCCGCAACCGGCGTCAGAATGTGCGGGGTTTCGCCAGGGTGTTTCAGAGGCTCTCGGGGCTCGAGGCTAAAATGAAGCAGTACGCCGAAGGGGAGCACTTCATTGCGGTGGTCGAGAGCCACGGTGGGGCTGAACTGCTTGATCGGGCTTGGGCTGACCCCGCCAATGTCCCCTCGATCGCCGAGATCCGCGACCCGGAACTGTGGATCGCTCGGGTGTCTTCGGTCAACGCTGCGGCTTGAACGATGGACACCGCAGAGCTTCTGGCTCGCTGTGACTTCGGTACCGTCTGTGATTTCGGTGGGAACCGTGAGCTTGCGCTGGCGGTGAGTGGTGGTGCTGACAGCACCGCTATGGCCCTGCTCGCGGCGCAAGCGGGCCGGTCGTTCACGATCTGGCACGTGGACCACGGCATTCGCGATGCCGGCGCCACTGAAGCCGAGGTCGTGGAGAAGCTTGCGTCGTCGTTGGGCGCGCCGTTCGAGCTGCGGCGGCTCAGTCTGAGTGACGGCCCGGATCTCGAGGCTCGGGCACGGGAGGCTCGATACGCCGCGCTGCCAACCGATGTGTGCGTGGCCCACACGGCCGACGACCGGGCCGAGACGGTACTGCTCAACCTCTTGCGCGGCGCGGGTCTGGCCGGAGTGGCTGCCCCGTTCTCCCGCGTGCGTCGCCCGATTCTCGGCCTGCGCCGGGCCGAGACCCGCGCAGTTTGCGAATCAGCAGCGGTTGAGGTGGTTGACGACCCGATGAACGACGACCCGCGTTTCGCCCGTGTCGCAGTGCGAAATCGTCTGATGCCGTTGGCCACAGAAGCTTTAGGAAGAGACCCGGTTCCCTTGCTGAATCGCCACGCCGATCTCGTCGCGGATGCACTCGCTGTCATTCAAGGCGCCGCTGCCGCGCTCGACCCGACCGACACCGCAGCGCTGCGCGACGCCCCGCGAGCAGTCGCCTCAGAAGCGCTGCGGCAATGGATGATGTCTGAGACCGGTTCCCCGACTGCAGTTGACGCCGCTTCGATTGATCGGGTCATGGCTGTGGTGGACGGCACGCACCGAGCGACCGAGGTCGAGGGCGGCTACCGAGTAGCACGAACCGCCGGCCGTCTCCGCCTCCAAATCCCGACCGACGGCTCCTGACGTCTTATCGGTGCGTTCCGGGCGCTTGTTGCCTTGTGGCCCTTGTACTGTGTCGGCGATGGCTGTCTTGGAGATGAGCGAACCGGGCGACGCCGCCGGGAACTCGTCCGCGCGTTGGCGGCTGCACCGAGCCGGGATCGTGAACGTCTACCAGTACGACAACGAGGTGCTGCATTTCGGCGGGGGACGGTTACTGCTGCGCGGTGTGAACGGCTCGGGCAAGTCAACTGCGATGAATATGCTGCTGCCGTTCTTGTTGACAGCCAAGCAGAGAGGGATCGACGCCGCCGGGGAACAGACTGGGGTCCTCAGGTCGTGGATGCTCAACGGACGTGACGACTCCCAACCGGTCGGCTACCTCTGGATCGAATTCGAACGTTTCGGCGAGCACCTCGCCTGCGGGTGCGGCATCAGAGCCAATCGTGCTTCTGGCACCGTGACCACCTGGTGGTTCGTCACTTCACAGCGCCCCGGCATTGACTTCGGGTTCGTTGGAAGAGGCAAGGTTCCCGTCACCGTCGACGGCCTCCGGGCCCTTCTTGGCGAGGGAGAGGTCTTCAGTGAGGGCAAGCGCCGCGAGTACCGTCGCGAGATCGAGCGGAGGTTGTTCGGGGGCGCCTCCATCGACCAACACATTGATTTGATCCACCTGGCGCGCGACCCACGGGTCGGCGACCGGATCGACCTCGAACTCCCGCAACGACTCGTCGATGCGCTTCCGCAGCTTTCTGAGCAGGCGTTGGCGGAAGCGGCCCAGCCCCTTGACGACTTGGAGGAACACCGCCGTAATGTCACAGATCTGAAGCGGACCGTGTCGGCCGTCGACGGGCTGCTCGACGTCTACCGAGCCTACGGAACCGGCGATCTGCGACGCCGGATGACCGAGGGTGCCGCACAACTCGACGAGTTGCGTCGCAGAGTCCGCGAGGAGAAGGCAGCACATCGGGTTGCCCAAGAAGCTGATGCCGCAGTCGAGCACTCTGACGGAGAGATCGCCCGGTTGGAGCGTGAGGTCAAACGGCTCGAGAGCGAGATATCCGCGCTCGAGGAGTCTCAGGCATACAAGTCCGGAAAGCAGCTGACTCCCCTTGAGAACCTTGTGCGCGATCTCGACCGCCAGGTCGCAAAGGCCGAAGAGCGTGTAGCGGCATCCAAGGAGCGAGCGGAAGGTGAAGGTGTCCAGGTCTCAACCGAGCAGACGCGCAGCAGGGGCGACCTTCAGCAGTTGAACGACGCTTTGGCAGACGCAACCCGACTGGCCGTGCGCTGTCGTCTGGACAGTCGCCCGACGAGTTTCACCCAGATATCGGAGACAGCCCTTGCACTCGAAACCACCCAACCGGCTGTGCCTTTCGACGCGGGAACCGTCGAACGCAGCCTCTACGAAGCGGAAGGAGCTGCCACCCGACGCCGCGGCGAACTCGCCGAGGTCGAGGAGGGTCGCAGGCGGCTGGACGAAACCGTCGAACAGCAACGCCGTGCCGATGAAGCACAGCAGCACGCAGAAGCGGCTGCGCAGCGCGCTGCCGCCTCCGTAACAGAGCGCACCCGAGCCCTGGAGCAGGCACAGCTTGAATGGGTCGGGCAGGCCCGGCTCTGGGGATCGGGGATCGTCCCTCTGCTGCAGGCAGACGGCTTGGAGTCTCCCGCGGCGAACGCCCTCGTCGATCCCGAGGGAGCAGCCGTCTCCCCTGAGAACTTGAAGGCCGAGTTGGACTTAACCGCGCTCGCCCTGGTGAATGCCCGAGTCGAAGCTGTCGCCGGGTGCGAGCACCGATTGGCAGCTCAACAAGCCGTCTGCGCGCAGGCGGAGTCAGTGGTAGACGAGCTCGCTGCCCGAAGTGAACCCGAACCGCCCCGTTTCGGGTGGCAGGTGCGCGCCGACCACTGCCTGGCCGACCTGATCGACTTCGAACCCTCCTTGGACGACGAACGAAGAGCCGGGCTCGAAGCCGCGCTGGAAGCTTCGGGGCTCTTATCGGCCCGGTTGTCTGGGAAGGGTGTCGAGTTGCTGAGCGGCGATCTTGTGGCCATCGCATACACAGAGATCCCGAATCCTCTGAGCAGCCTCCTTTGCGTGGCAGTCCCAGACCGGCTCGCCGCGGTCGTGGATGCTAGCCATGTTGCCAAGCTCCTCGACTCGATTTCAGCTGACGCATCCGCCGGGTCTGCCACCGCTGCTGCAGTTGACGGCACCTTCCGGGTCGGTGCGCTCCAAGGTCGACACCAAAAGGAGCAAGCCGAGTTCATCGGTGCAGCCGCCCGCCGCGACGCGCTCGAACGCGACCGACGCGCAGCCGCCGAAGTTCTGAAACAGGCCCGGGCCGTGCTCAACGCCACGCAAACAGAACTTGCTGCTCTGGAAGGCTCCCGTGAAGTTGCGATCCAGATGCAGGCTGACATCCCCGACACCTCTGCGATCGAAACGGCAACAGGCGCCCTTGAGGCCGCGATCGCTGCAGAAGAGGAAGCCACAACGACGAGACTGGACGCTGCCGTGAGGGTGTCGGAAGCGGAGCGGGAAGCGGCCGCAGCAGCCGACGAGCTGCAGCGGCGTGCCGTTTCCTTGGGTCTGCCCAGCGATCCCGACGGCCTCAAGTCTTTCGGGGAAGACCTGAAAGAGCTAGCGACAACCCTGGAGCGTTGCCGCGCCCGGACCGTTGCCACCGCCAGATCAACAGCCGCCTGCTCACAAGCCGCGCAGCGATGGCGCACCGCTGTAGAAGACCTGCGCAAAGAGCAAACCGAACTGAAGGAGACCAGCGACGAGCGTGAACGCCAGAACGACAGGCTCGCCACCATCAGAGACAGCATCGGCGAGGAATACCAGAGAATTGTTGAGAGACGAGATCGTTGCCGAACCGAGAAAGGCACGGCAGACACTGGTCTTTCGACTGTTCGCAATGATCAGCGTTCCGCTATAGAACGCCGCGCCCGCTCTAAGAATGAGGCAGAGCGCTCCACAGAAGTTCGGGAGCAGACCGAAAGGGAATGTGAGGCGGTGCGCCAGTCGTTGGCTGATGCAGCAGCAACCCCCGGACTTCTCGACGCCTTGACGCCCGCTGACGACTCAAGATCTGCCGAACAGGTCGTGTCGCACCAGCCCGGCCCCGAAGGGTTGAGAGGAATGCTCACAGGCCTCGAACAACTGCTGGCCGGGCCCGACGACAGAACCCCGGTTGACACCGCCGACGTTTTTGTCAATGTCGACGTCAACAGCGTCTACCAGTCGCTCCGGCAGCGTCGAGACACACTCGGTGCCGGTTGGGACGCCGAGATCCGCCAACCCGCTGAGCCGACCCTGCCGATTTCCGTCTATGTCTCTGGCCCGCTTGGGCGGGCACCTTTGGCCCGAGCAGCGCAGGCAGCCTCCGAGCAGCACCGCCAACTGGCCGGGCTGCTCGACCAGAAACAGGCCGAGGCACTGCGCGGACTGCTGCAGGGACTGATCGCCACTGAGATCGCCGAGAAGGTGCATGCCTCCGAGGGTTTCGTCGAGTTCATGAACGAGCGCCTCGCCAGTGTCACGACCGCGCACGATGTGGGCGCCCGGCTTCGTTGGCGGCTCTCCCCCGAACTCGACGCGCCCACTGCCCGCATGGTCGAACTGCTCACAAAACGTCCAGACCTCCGGCTCGAAGGCGACCAGCAAGAACTGCGAGCCCTCCTCTCAGAACGTCTCGCCGAAGCCCGGCTGCAAGACCCGGAGGGCCCCTACCGGCAACTGATCGCCGAAGCGCTCGACTACAAGCAGTGGTACGAGATGTCGGTGATGGTGCAACGCAGTGATGGGAAGGAGGCCCGCCTGAGCCGCAGAACACCATTGTCGGAGGGAGAGAAGAAGATCCTCACCTACCTGACACTGTTCGCAGCGGTTGCTGCGTCATACGACGCCCTCGCCGCCCAGAGCGCGAGCCCCGAGACAGATTGGGGCGGCATCGCCAAATTCGTTCTCCTAGACGACGCTTTCGCCAAAGTCTCAGAGGACAACCATGCGGACCTCTTCGGCATCATTGTAGACCTTGACTTGGATCTGATAGCTACCAGCGAGCGCCTCTGGGGCACCCATCACACTGTGCCTCAACTCGCGATCACAGAGGTAGTCCGAGACTCGGACCTGAAGACGATCCTGCTCGAGCAGTATCATTGGGACGGTGCCGTGTTGGCGCCGCGGCCGGGACAGTGACCCCCTCCCGGTCAGGTGACGCAGGCCCGGAACCAGGGGCCGACCGTAGTATTACCGACAACGAAAGCGAGCAGTACCGGGCCAGGCAGCTGTTCAGTTACCTGACAAGCCCGGAATGGCAGGAGTATCGGAGGATCCTCAGCGTGTTCGCCGGCACGTTCTTCACCGATTTCACGGCTGAGGACACATCTGCCCACCCGGCCCTGGCCGCAGCCGGAATCGACCCGGATGTGGTTGCCAACCGGCTCGAGAGCCTGTGCCGCTGGGGAAACCTGACTCGGTCCTCCTCGGTGGGAACCCCGACGAGCCTCGATGACTACTACCGCCGAAGCAACCGTTATCTCATCACCCGTGCCGGCCAGGAGGTGTATGAACTGTCAGAGGGCATCCTGACGACCGTCGACGAGATCGGAGATGTACAGGCCGGCCGGCTCCGCGACCTCCACCGCTCGCTCAACGAAATCGTACAACAGCTTGGTGCTGGGATCGAAGCAGACGAACTCACCGACCGGGTCAGGCACATATTCGACCTTCACGAGCGGTTCACCAGCGAATTGACCCAGTTCTTCGCGGAGCTCAACCAGTGGCAGAGCCGCTACGACCTCGACGCTCAGGAAGTCCAACTCTTCGCCACCGTGCTCGTCGGTTACGTTTCTGAAAAGTTGGTTGAGATCGAACGTATGGCCCGGCCCATTGCGCGTAGCGTCAATGATGTCCTCGAAGTGGTCGACGAACTCGTCTCCAGACTGCAGAGCGGTCTAGCAGGGCGCATAGACGACGCCGGCCTGACCGACAGCACCAGGGTCCGCCGGCTCAAGGGCACAGACCCGAGAGACTGGGAGCATCTGGCGGGCTGGTTCCAACCACCGTCGGGACGCCCCTCCCGGTTGGACCAACTCACGCGGCAGGCGGTTGCGGCAGTGCGGACCCTGACCGCCAACGTGACCCGCTTGTCGCGTGTCGGCCTGGGCAGCGCATCTCGGCGCGCCGACTTCGTCAAGCTCGCCAGTTTCTTCAACAAGGCACCGAGCGGGGACCATGCCCACCGAATCGCCTCGGCGGCGTTCGGACTCGGCTCCTGCCGCAGTATCGGTGGACTCTCGGTCGACGTGGATGATCCAGTAGCCACCACCACCTCCTACCGGGATGCTCCCCGCGCAGAGGTGGCAGTCACAATGAGGTTGCGCGGGGAGAAGCGGCAGCGTGGCGCAGTGTCACCGCTGCGCGACCGGAGCGCTGAACAAGAGCAGATCAAACAGCGCCGGCAGCGTGAGCGTGTGAATCGTGCATCTGTCGCCGCGGAACTGCTGCTGTGCTCTGATGACTTCGGAAACCTCGACGGTGCATTCCTGCCCGGCGACTCCTTCGCGTTGTTGCGTGAACTGCTCAATCGTTCGTGGCACGGCTCGCCGCCAGGGGCGCCCGTTCGCTCGGTCACCTCCGACGGGATCCGTTGCGAAGTGCGCCGCACCGAGGGGTCTTGCACGGTTGTTGAATGTTCCGAAGGCAGGCTCACGTTGCACGGCTTGGAGATTACGGTTGCCTCAGCTTTGGGAACGACCGGGCTGGACCGTAGGCCCGCTCACACAAAAGGCCGGATGTGAGCGGGACGACTGCCTCCGCAGCCCGAGAAGCAATAGAAATGCGGACTGCCGCGCGTCGGTTGGTCAAGCGGCCGCTGCTGACCGCTGAAGAGGACCCGGACACGTTCCGACTGGTCCGGCGCCACGAGCAGCAACTCGACCGTTGGTTCACACAGCGGTTCGGATATCGAATACAGCTCTCAGCGGACACGGCCCGCCTGTACAAGACGACCGTCGTCGCTAGCCGGCGCCCGCTGACTGCAGCGACGGCAGATCCTCGCCCATTCTCAATTCCTGAGTACACCATGCTGGCGCTTGCGCTAGCGGCAGTCGCGTCTGGACCTGCGGTGATCAGCCTGCGCGACCTGATCCACGAACTGAGGTCGGCAGCCGCCGACGCCGATGTCGTCGTCACGGACCGGCCTGCTGACCGCCGCGCCCTGGTCACGGCGATTCGCTGGATGATCGCCCATGGCGTAGCCGTCGAAATGCATGACCGGATAGATCGCTACGTCGGCGACGCCGAAGCGGACGCTGTGCTGCGGATCCGCCCTGACCGGGTGGCTCTGCTTCCGATGCCTGCACTGGCACGGGCCGACAGCGTCGAGGATCTGCAAGACCGTCCCGAACGGGCAACGGCGAACCGTCAGTGGATGCGTGCAGCTCTTCTGGAAGAGCCGGTGTTGTACCGTGACGACCTGAGCGATGAGGAATGGTCTGAATTGCGTCGCCGGCTCGGCGAAGAATCGGCCATCTTCGAGGAGATGCTCGGGGCACATGTCGAAGTGCGTGCCGAGGGGATAGCGGTGATCGACCCCGAAGACGAACTGACGGACCGCCGCTTCCCGGCGACGGGCACCGTCGGGAACGCGGCCCTGCTGCTCCTTGAGCGGTTGACAAGTGCAGAATCCGTTGCAATCAGCAGGGCTGATCTGGTTGCAGAGGTCGTGACACTGGCCGCAGAGCGGCGGGGGTACTGGTCTCAACTCGCCGACCACCCTGAGAAACTGACCGATTCGATACTCGATCTTCTCGAGGACTGCCGGCTCGCCGAAGTCGCGGACGGAGTCTGTCGACTCCTTCCCGCGGCATGGAGGTATCTTCCCGACGTCCGGATCGCTGACCTGGAGCCCGAAGACCGCGTCGACCAGGACTCATTGTGGTGATGGCGCCTGCATCGCAACCCGACCCGCTTGAGTGGAACCCGACCTCGGACTCAGGCGGCGCGGCACAACCTGTCACGGCTGATCCCGGAGTTCCGGAATCGCTTCTACAATCCGGCCTCGCGGAACTCTGGAATGTGATCCGTGCAGCACTGGACCGCAAGGGTCCGGCTTGGCGCGGTGCCGTGACTGTGCCAGACCTCGACCGACCGACCGGCCTCAGCCTCGAATCTCTGATCGGTCGCAAACCCACGCGGCGTCTCGACTTGGCAGAGTTGGAAGAAGCCCTCGTGCTACGCAGAATCGGTCGGGACCTCGACGATGCCCTCAGCCTTCTTGGTTGGCCCCCGTCGGAGTCGGCGGTTGAGCGGCGCGAGGCTCGGGCCCGCGCCAGAAAGGCACACGCAGCACTGAGCGGGGCGGTCGAACTCTGGGAACAACCTTGGGCGTCGAGGTGGGCTGAAGAGATACAGAGGTCGGGGACGATCGGGAGACTCACCAGCGAAGAGGTCACTCGACTTGTTGCCGATGTTGAGCGACTTCTCTACCACCTCGCGCACACAGACACTCAAGACGCCCGAAGCATCAGCCGCACCGAACTGGCGGCAGCCGTGTTCGGGTCTGCTCATGCACTGGACCGCGGCCAGAAGCTCACGTCCGCGGTCGAGGCTGCGCTCCGCCACCACACTGGCAGGCCCGGAGTTGAGGGGCGGGAGCTGTGGGAGGCGGCGGGAATCCACATTGACAGCGTTTCGGCCCCCATACTCACATGGGCCCTTCCGGTGACCGGCTCCTCGCCGCTCGACCGATTGATCCAGGAGGCTGCTTCCGGTGCGTTCCCGGTTCACCTCTCGCTGATGGCACTGAAAGAACACCCGGTCAAGGTTCCCGTCGGCACCCCTGTGCTTGTTGTGGAGAACCCGCGGCCCGTGGAGGCGGCCGCCGAACGGAACCTGCGGGGCGGCGTCTTGGCGACGAACGGCAACCCCACCACAGCGTTGTGGGTCCTCGTTGGGCAACTTCTGAGTTCCGGCGCCCAATTGCTCTACCACGGAGACTTCGACGCTTCCGGCATCGCCATCTGCCGCCGCATGCACAACGCTGGTTGCCGGCCTTGGATGATGGACGCATCCGACTACACGGACGCGGTAGAGACTGCCGCCCGGTCCAGCGTCCGCTTGGAGACTGAGCCCCGAGACTGCGGTGACACCCGTTGGGACCCGCTGTTGAGACGCACCTTCGAGCGTCACCGCCTCAAGGTCCACGAGGAGTTTCTCCTCAACCCCCTCCTCGACGGGTTCAACGCACTCCTGAACACCGGTTGAGCCGCTAAGGAGGTGGTGCTCACCGCGCGGGACGCTGCAGCCATGACGGCTTGTAGGGTTTGGGGCGATGACGGTTCCAGAGGGGAGCATCGGTCGAGTTCTGGTTGGCTCCGAGGAACTCGCGACGCGCGTCCGAGAACTCGGAGAGTTGATCACCAAGGACTACGCGGGGCGCAGCCCGCTGCTCGTCGGGGTTCTCAAGGGAGCGTTCGTCTTCATGAGCGACCTGGCCCGTGCGATCCGGTTGCCGGTTGAGATTGATTTTATGGCGGTGTCTTCCTACGGCGCGTCCACAAAGTCGAGTGGTGTGGTGCGCATCGTCAAGGATCTGGACCTCGATGTCGCGGGCAGGGACGTCCTGTTGGTCGAAGACATCGTTGATTCCGGTTCGACCCTGAGCTACCTGCTGAGGTTCCTCGATGAACGTCAGCCGGCCAGTCTGAAGGTCTGCGCCCTGCTGGTACGCGACGGTGCCGATACCGAAGAGATTGAGTATGTCGGGTTCTCGATTCCAGACGATTTTGTCGTCGGCTACGGGCTCGACGTTGCCGAGCGTTATCGCGAACTGAACTCCATTAATGTCTTTGAGCCCGCAAACTCAGCTAGCTTGCCACCGTGAACTCACCCGAAGACTACTCCCGGCCACTGGTCAACGGGGTCCAAGCACCTCAGATCGATCAACCGAGAATCGCCGCCGCGGTGCGGGAGATCCTTGCCGCGATCGGTGAGGACCCGGAGCGCGAGGGCCTTCTGGAAACCCCCAATCGGGTCGCCCGGATGTATGCCGAAGTATGCGCGGGGCTCCACGAGGACCCCGTCACCTATCTCAAGACCACCTTCGAGGTGGGTCACGACGAGATGGTCATGGTTCGCGACATCCCCCTCTACTCGCTGTGTGAGCACCATCTGATCCCGTTCCTGGGTACCGCCCATGTGGCGTACATCCCCAGCGGGTCCGGTCAGGTCACTGGGCTGTCCAAGCTGGCCCGCCTCGTCGACGGCTATGCGAAACGCCCGCAGGTTCAGGAACGGCTCACCACTCAGATCGCCGACGCGATCGAGGGGTCGCTTCAGCCCCGCGGAGTGCTGGTGGTCATCGAAGCCGAGCACCTCTGCATGTCGATGAGAGGTGTCCGCAAACCGGGTACGACAACGGTCACGTCGAGCGTGACCGGAATCTTCCGTGAGAACGTCGCTACCCGTGCCGAGGCCATGCGTTTCCTTGATCGGTGAAGACATGACCCTGGTCATGGGTATTGTCAACGTCACCCCCGACTCGTTCTCTGACGGTGGGCTCTGGCTCGAGACGGACGCGGCGATCGCCCACGCCGAATCGTTGATCGAACAGGGTGCCGACATCATCGACATCGGCGGTGAGAGCACCCGGCCCGGGTCTCTCCCGGTCGATCAGGCCACGGAACTGGCGCGCACGGTCCCGGTCGTGTCCGCGGTGGCCGCCATGGGCGTGGAGGTCTCCATCGACACCACCAAACCCGAGGTTGCGAGGGCAGCGGTCTATGCGGGCGCGACGATCATCAACGACGTGTCCGCTTCGCTCGAAGCCGTCGCGGCAGCGACCGGTGCGGGATGGATCGCCATGCATGCCCTCGGAGACAGCGCAACCATGCAGGACGATCCCCGCTACGACGATGTGGTGGAGGACATCGCCGATTTCCTGTCTGAGGCCGTGGACCGTGGCCGTGCCGCAGGAGTGGAGCGCATCTGGATCGATCCTGGCATCGGCTTCGGCAAGACCACCCGGCAAAACCTTGAACTCTTGGCCAATATCGATCGTTTCACGGAGATCGCGCCGGTACTCGTTGGAGCGAGCCGCAAGAGCGTGATCGGACAGGTCCATGCCCGCTCCGATGGACTCGAAGGTGAGAACCTGGCCACCGGATCCGATGATCGGCTTGAGGGCTCCGTGGGGATTGCCGTATGGAGCGCGTATCTTGGAGTGGACATGATCCGAGTGCATGACGTCACCGCCACAGTCCATGCCCTGAGCCTGCTGATCCCCGTGACGGCACCGACATGATGGGTACCGACAAATGGCGATGAGAGGCCGATGGGCACAGGGCATCAAACCGAGACATTTTCGCTGGGTTCTCAAGGACCAGGTGGCGGTCTGTGAGAGGCCCGGCGGCTACGGTTTCGACCATCGCAAGGTTCGCCGGTTGGAGGAGATCATCTGGATCCGGGAGCAGGGGTTTCACTTCGTTGTCTCGCTGATCGGCTCCAAGCACAATCTTCACAACTACGAAGAACTCGGCCTGCCCTACCACCATGTGCCGTTCGCCGGTCTGAGTGATGGGCCGTTGGGTCTGACTCGGGTGATGGCGGCGATCCGCGACCATGTCCGTGCCGGGCACAAGATCGTCATTCACCGTGAGGAGTTGGGCGAGACGATCACGGGCATGGTCGGCGCATACCTGCTGTGGATGGGACTGGTGCCCGACGGCCCCCGGGCGATCATGGTGACCGAGCGGCTCTTTGAGCGGGAGCTGACCTCGACCGGCCGCGAGATGGTGGCGATGTTGGAGCGCTGCGATCCCCAAGACGAGGTACCGACGGGCGCTTTCGTGAACATTGTTGATGAGTCCGAGGACGCCGACTCTGAGGTGGACCCAGGCGACCAGGATGGGCCTGATGGCGGCGAGTCCGATGACGCCACCTGACGTCATCCAATTGCGAGGCCTGCGCCTGTTGTGCATCTGCGGCGCCCTGCCCGAGGAACAGGGGCGCCGTCAGCCCTACGAGTTCGACATCGACGTGGTGGCTGACCTTGCGGCCACCACAACCGATCAACTCGGTGACACGATCGACTACGGATCGATCCTTGCTCGGGTTGAAGAAGTCACCCGCAACGAGTCGTTCCAGCTCTTTGAACGGATGGCACAACGGGTCGCCGAGGCTGTTCTGGCCGATGAGCGAATCACCGAAGTCGTCGTCGAGGTTCAGAAGCTGCGCCCGCCGGTCACCCAGTTCCTCGATTCGAGCGGTGTGCGGATCGTCCGACGGCGATGACCGACCCGCACCGGGCGTTCCTTGGTTTCGGCTCGAACCTGGGGGATCGGATCAGCTACCTGCGTGAAGCGGTGGCCGCGGTTCCAGACCTGGCCGCGGTGTCTGATGTCTACGAGACGGCTCCGGTGGGCGGCCCCGAACAGGGCCCGTATCTGAACCTGGTGGTGCAACTGAGGACCCGGTTGGGCCCACGAGAGTTGCTCGGGGTGTGCCAAAGCCTCGAAAGTGCTGCTCAGAGGGTACGTGAAGTCCGCTGGGGTGCCCGAACCCTCGACGTGGACGTGCTCTGGGTCGACGGCGAGACGCTGACCGAGCCCGACCTCGTCGTCCCTCATCCGCGGATGTTCGAGCGCAGTTTCGTGCTCGTTCCGCTGGGCGATCTAGCTGCAGACCTGCTACCCGCCGGGTTTGATGTGGAGGGTGCCGGCCTGAGGGATCAGGTGGTGCGCCTCGGCCGTCTCGGCAATCTGGTGTCGTCGGATGCCCCATGTTGAGCGTCCGTATCATCGGTGGTGGACGCGCCGGGAGGTCGCTGGGCACCGCGCTCGAGTCTGTGGGTTGGGAACTGCTGGGCTATCTGGGCCGAGGTGACGACCCGAGCGGGGCAGCGGCGCGAACCGACGTGCTGGTGATCGCCACGCCCGACGACGCGATCGAGACCATCGCCGAGTCGGTCCGCAGTGTGTCCTCGACACTGGTGCTCCACCTCTCGGGGGCGTTGGGTCTCGATGTTCTCAAGGGCCACCCGCGCAGCGCGGCGATGCATCCGCTGGTGTCGCTGCCGTCGCCGGACCTGGGTGCCGAGCGGCTGCGCGGTGCCTGGTTCGCGGTGGCCGGCGACCGCGAAGTCGACTCGCTGGTCAAGGCGCTCGGCGGCCGCTCGTTCCCCATCGACGATGACTCCCGGCCCCTGTACCACGCCGCTGCGGTTATCTCGTCGAATCATCTGGTGACTCTGCTGGGCCAAGCCGAGCGGGTCGCTGCGGTGGCTGGCGTGCCGCTCGAGGTGATGCTCGATCTGGCCCGGGCCACCCTCGACAACGTCCGGCGGCTTGGTCCCGCCGCCGCGCTCACAGGCCCTGCCGCACGCGGCGACGACGCAACGATCGCACGCCATCTCAAGGCGCTGCCCGCCGAGGAACGCGCGGTCTACGAAGCCTTGGTCAACGAGGCAAAGCGGTTGGCCGACAGCTGATTCAACGTTTCGGCCACGGCGAGCAGTCGGTCCGCTAGCGTGCGGGGCGTATGCCGGTGCTTCTGGGAGTTTTAGCGTCGGTGTTGATCGGCGTGTCGGACTACTACGGACGGTATTGTTCCCGGCGGGCCCACGCCATGACTTCAGTGGGTACGGCCTTCATCGGTGGCGTGGGGGTGACCGCCGTGCTGCTGTTCTTCGTGCCCAGCGCGCTCGACTTCGAGTCGGTCGTGTTGGGGGCTGCTTCAGGCGCACTGATGGCTGCTGCCCTCTCAGCCATGTGGCACAGCATGGCCATATCGTCGGCAGCCGTAGCGTCGCCCGTCGTGGCCGCATTCACGGCTCTGGGGACTCTGGGGTACGGGCTCGCAACTGGCGAGCGGCCGTCGCGCATCGTGGGTCTGGGGATCGCGACGGCCGTTGTCGGCCTGTTGGCTGCGGTCATTGTCCCTGATCTTGGCGGACGTCTGCGAGCCGGCATTGCGTTCGCTGTCTTTGCAGGAAGCGCCTTTGCGGTGGCGGCAGTTCTGCTTGCCTGGACCAGCCTCGACAGCGGTATGTGGCCGGCGGTCAGCCAGCGGATGGTGGCCACGATGTTGATGCTGGTCGCGACGAGAGCGATGCGAATTCCTCAGGTGCTGCCGCGTACGCTTCGACTCGCCGGCTTGATCGGAGGGATAGTGGGTGGCGCAGGTATGGCTGCGTTGATCGCCGGGCTGCAGAGAGGTCCGGTCGGAGCGGTAGCGGTGGCGGGTTCGCTCTTCCCGGTCGTCACGATCGCTTTGGCGGTGCTGTTCGACGAGGACCGACTCCGCTGGTGGCAGATCATCGGCATCACCGCCGTCCTGTCCGGCACCACCCTGATGACCATCGGCTGAGTGCGCACGCTTAAGCTGGTTCCAAGTTGCTGATCGAGACCAGGGGCAATGGAAACGATTACGACAATTTCTGAACTGAGGGAGCGGCTCGACTCTGAACGTCGGGTGGGCCGCGGGGTCGGTTTTGTGCCGACCATGGGGTACTTACACCTCGGGCACCTGTCGCTGGTCGAGGCCGCGGCCGCAGAGAATCCGGTGACAGTCGTCTCGATCTTCGTGAACCCGCTGCAGTTCGCCGAGGGCGAGGACCTCGGCTCCTATCCGCGGGATCTGGCCGCAGACAGTGCACAGTGCGAAGCCCTAGGTGTTGATTATCTCTTCGTTCCGTCAGTTGGGGAAATGTATCCCCGTGAGGTTGCGACGGTCGTCAAGGTGCCGTCGGTGGCTGCCCCCCTGGAGGGGGTGGCGCGTCCTCATCACTTCGCAGGGGTTGCGACGGTGGTCGCCAAGCTGTTCTCGATCGTCGGTGGTTGCCGTGCCTACTTCGGGTCGAAGGACTGGCAGCAGGTCTGCGTGGTCAGACGCATGGTCAGCGATCTGAGCATCCCGGTCGACGTCGTGGCGTGCCCGACGGTTCGCGAACCCGACGGTTTGGCGATGTCGAGCCGCAACGTCTATCTCAGCGCCGACGAGAGAGCGCAGGCCCCGGTCCTGCGTGCCGCCCTCGACGCCGGGCTCGAGGCGATCAGTGCAGGGGAGACGGAATCGGCGGCAGTCGAGGCAGCGATGGAGGCGGTGGTCGATCGGGCCGACCTTGCCTCGCTCGATTACGTGGCCGCCGTTCAAGCGGATTCGCTCGTCAGCGAGGGTCCCCTGCACGGCGAAGTGCGACTTCTGGTGGCGGCCCGCTTCGGGCGGGCCCGGCTCATCGACAACGACGGTGCAGTGATCTGATCGCCACAGTCCGTAAGGAACCTGAAGCGCCGGGCCGATAGCGTAATCGTGTGCTTCTAACCATCGACGTCGGGAATACCCAGAGTGTCCTCGGTCTCTACGATCTCGACAGCGACCTGGGCGAAGGAGCCGCGGTCGGGCTGGTCGACCACTGGCGCCTCTCAACGGACGCCGATCGGACACCTGACGAGTATTCGGTGCTCATTCGTTCGCTGCTCGACACGGTCGGGGTCGGTCTGGAAACGGACGTGACTGGCACTGCCATCTGTTCGGGCGTGCCGCGGATCCTCGCGGTGCTGCGTGACATGGTCGGGCGCTACCTGCCGTTCGACCCGATCGTCATCGAACCGGGCATCAAGACGGGCATCCCGATCCTCTATGACAACCCGAAAGAGGTCGGCGCGGACCGGATCGCCAACGCCATCGGCGCCTTCGACTTGTACGGCGGCCCGACGATTGTCGTGGACTTCGGCACGGGCAACAACTTCGATGTCATCTCTGAGTTCGGCGAGTTCCTGGGGGGTGCGATCGCTCCAGGCATCGAGATCAGCCTCGATGCCTTGTTGGGCAGGGCCGCGGCTCTGCGAGCGGTGGAACTGGTCGAGCCGCGCAGCGTCGTCGGCAAGTCGACTGTCGAGTCGATCCAGTCGGGTACGGTCTACGGCTTCGCGGCGATGATCGACGGCATGGTCGACCGCTTCGCAGCGGAGCTCGGTGAGACAAACGTAGTGGCCACCGGCGGTCTCGCCCACCTGATCGCACCGGTGGCTCGTACGATTGAGAACGTTGAACCCTTCCTGACACTCCACGGCCTGCGCATCGTCCACCAGCGCAACAACCGCTAGCTCACGCCCCCTAAGACGGCCCTGAACGACGGCCCCGGCGGAGGGCCCCGAACTACGGCCCGACGGAGGATCCCTAGCGGACGGTGTTGAGACGTTCCAGGAGGTGGTGCCCGGCCGCCCGCAGGGCTGCGGCGCCGGTCGTGTCGGGAAGGTCCGACAAAGCGGCATCGGCCTTGTTTGCCCAGGTATAGGCCACCTCGACAGCAAGCTCGACCCCTCCACCGAGGCGCGTCAGTTCCCGAGCCCGGTCCCGCTCCTCGACGGTGATGTCGCTTCGCAGTAGCGAATGGAGTTCGGCGGCAACGCCGGGGTCACCCAGCGAGTAGATCACAGGCAGCGTGTAGATTCCTTCGAGCAGGTCCGTTCCGGCGGGTTTCCCGAGCTGTTCGTCTGTGGCGATGATGTCGAGGATGTCGTCCACGATCTGGAAGGCCATCCCGTAGGCGCGCCCGAACTCGCTGAGAGCGTCGATCGTCGGTCGGGGTATATCGGCCACGATTCCACCGATTCGGCAGGAAGTCGCCAACAGTGACGACGTCTTGCCGGAGATCGACCGTTGGTACTGTTCGAAGGTGCGGTCCGCATTGTGCACAGACTCCAGTTCGAGGATCTGGCCGGTGCATAGTTCGGTGATGGTTGTCGCCAGCAGCGCGGCCACCTCGGTGCCGAGCGCGGCTGCCAACTCAGAGGCACGCCCGAGCAGATAGTCCCCGGCCAGAATCGCACGCAGGTTCCCCCACTCGGCGTTGATGCTCTTGACGCCCCGACGGGTCGCGGCTCCGTCCATGACATCGTCGTGGTAGAGCGAGCCGATATGCACCAGCTCGACCGCGCAACCACCGCGGACCACGTCGATCGAAGCGGCCTCGCTGTCAAAGTCGTGGACGGCGGCGGCAGCGATGCAGAATCCGGGCCGGACCCGTTTTCCACCGGCGTTGATCAGGTGGCTGGCGACCTCGGTGAGGAAGTCGTCGGTTGCCGAAACCACCCGCAGAAGTTCGGCCTCGACGCGGAGAAGATCGTCCTGCATCGAGGGAACCAGGGAGAGCGGAGTGACGGCCACGCTGAGAGGTTACTTGCGCAATCTCGTCGTGGGCGATTATCTGCTGTGACGTGCATTCGTGGTCTTAGTCGCAAGCGCGGCTATACACTGAGTCTTGTACAGCCCGAGATTTAGGAGGGGAAACCCGATGTTCGAGCGGTTTACCGACAGGGCTCGACGAGTGGTGGTGTTGGCGCAGGAAGAAGCGCGCCTGCTCAACCACAACTACATCGGCACTGAACATATCCTCCTCGGACTCATCCATGAGGGTGAGGGAGTCGCGGCGAAGGCACTCGAATCGCTGGGCATCAGCCTTGAGGCGGTGCGCAATCAGGTGCAGGAGATCATCGGACAGGGTGGCTCCTCACCGAGCGGTCACATCCCTTTCACGCCGCGGGCCAAGAAGGTCCTCGAACTCAGCCTCCGTGAAGCGCTGCAGCTCGGGCACAACTACATAGGCACTGAACACATTCTTTTGGGCTTGATCCGGGAGGGTGAGGGGGTGGCCGCCCAGGTTCTTGTCAAGCTCGGGGCTGACCTCAGTCGCGTACGTCAACAGGTCATCAAGCTGCTTTCCGGTTACGGAGGTCCGGCTGGTGAGCAGGGGTCGGGTCCCTCCCGTGAACGTGCCGGCGCGGTCACCGGCGGCTCGGGCGGCGACAGCGCTTCCGGTTCGCTGGTCCTCGACCAGTTCGGTCGCAATCTCACCCAGTTGGCGCGTGACAAGAGCCTCGATCCGGTGATCGGGCGTTCCCGTGAGACCGAACGGGTGATGCAGGTCCTCAGCCGCCGCACCAAGAACAATCCGGTGCTGGTGGGCGAACCCGGTGTCGGCAAGACCGCCATCGTCGAGGGGCTGGCGCAGGCGATCGCCAATGACAACGTCCCCGAGACCCTCTTCGAGAAGCAGCTCTACACGCTCGACCTGGGTGCTCTGGTCGCCGGGTCGCGTTATCGCGGTGATTTCGAGGAACGCCTCAAGAAGGTGCTCAAGGAGATCAGGACGCGCGGCGACATCATCCTGTTCGTCGACGAGATCCACACGCTGGTCGGCGCGGGAGCAGCCGAGGGCGCGATCGACGCCGCCTCGATCCTCAAGCCGATGCTGGCGCGCGGTGAGCTTCAGACCATTGGTGCAACAACCCTCGACGAGTATCGCAAATACTTCGAGAAGGACGCCGCCCTGGAACGGCGCTTTCAGCGGGTCGTGGTCGACGAACCGACGGTCCCGCACACGATCGAGATCCTCAAGGGGCTGCGTGACCGCTATGAGACGCACCACCGGGTGACCATCACTGACCAGGCCGTCGTGGCTGCGGCCAATCTGGCGGACCGCTATATCGCTGACCGGTTCCTGCCCGACAAGGCCATCGACCTGATCGACGAGGCCGGTTCACGTCTGCGCATCAAGCGCATGGCCACCCCGCCCGAGTACAAGGAGCTCGAAGCGGAGATCGCCGAGGTCGTGCAGCAGAAGAAGTACGCCGTCGAGTCCCAGCAGTTCGAGGAGGCGGGTCGTCTGCGGGACCGTGAGAAGGAACTGCTTGCCCGACGTGATTCTCTCGAGGGTGAGGCCAAGGCGTCCGGGGTCGACCTCTTCGACGAAGTCGACGAGGAGGCCATCGCTGAGGTTCTGTCGTTGTGGACCGGTATCCCCGTCTACAAGCTGACTGAGGAGGAGACGCAGAAGCTGCTGCGCATGGAGGACGAACTCCACAAGCGGGTCGTCGGCCAGGAGAGTTCGGTCCACGCTGTGTCCCAGGCGATCCGTCGCACCAGGGCCGGTCTGAAGGATCCGAAGCGGCCCAGCGGCTCTTTCATCTTCCTGGGTCCGTCAGGCGTCGGCAAGACCGAGTTGGCCAAGACCCTCGCGGAGTTCCTGTTCGGTGATGAGAGTGCTCTGGTGAGCCTCGACATGTCGGAGTACATGGACAAGCACACTGTCAGCCGCCTCATCGGTTCCCCTCCCGGTTTCATCGGCTACGACGAGGGCGGTCAGCTCACTGAGCAGGTGCGTCGCAAGCCCTTCTCGGTGGTGCTGTTCGACGAGGTGGAGAAGGCCCATCCGGACGTCTTCAACACTCTGCTGCAGATCCTCGAGGAGGGACGGCTGACCGACAGCCAGGGCCGCTCTGTCGACTTCCGCAACACCGTGCTGATCATGACCTCCAACCTGGGCACTCAAGACCTGCGCAAGGCCAACCTCGGTTTCACCAAGGTTGACGAGGCGGTCACCTACGAGCGCATGAAGGAGAAGGTCACCGATGCCCTCAAGGCGCATTTCCGGCCGGAGTTCCTGAACCGCATCGATGACGTGATCGTCTTCCATGAGTTGAGCCAGCCCGAAGTGCGTGAGATCGTCGATCTCATGGTGGCCCGCACCGCCGAGCAACTCGCCGGCCAGGGCATGGGTCTGGAGTTGACCGACGCTGCCAAGGACTTCCTTTCCGCTGAGGGGTACGACCCGACGCTCGGGGCGAGGCCGTTGCGTCGCGCTCTGCAGCGCCTTGTTGAGGATCCCCTCTCAGAGAAGCTCCTCAACAAGGATTTCCGGGCGGGCGAGATCGTCATCGTCGACGTCGAAGCCGACCCTTCCGCCGGAGACGACTTGATGATCGTGTTCCGATCCATAGAGGGATTCACTCCTCCCGAAGTTGAACTCGCCGAAGCGGTCGACAGCTTCTAGCGCCGCCATGGCCCGAGCGGCCACTGAGCGAGGCGAACAAGAGCGGAAGAAATGGCCCGGTGACGTGCTAAGCGGTCTAGCGTTCATACGATGATGCGGTTGCGTGTGCTAGCGGTGGTGGCCCTGTTGCTGCTCGCAAGCGCATGCCGGCTCGATGCCACCGTCGATATCAGGGTTGACGACGACGGCTCGGGCGAGGTGACCGTGGAAGTGGTCGCCGACCCCGAAGCTGTTGCGCTCATCCCCGATGCTCCAGACGGTCTGCAATTGAGTGACCTTAGTGACGCCGGCTGGACGGTCAACGCCAACACCGTCGACCGAGCGGGCTCATTGACTGTGAACGTCTCGAAGCGGTTCCCGTCCGCAGATTCTCTCGGAGGCGTGTTGGCTGAGATTGCTGGTGAGGATGTGATCTTCGATGGGTTCACGCTCATCAAGGAGCACAACTTCGACGTGATCGGGCTGGGTCCGGCCCGGACCGATTACGCATTGAGCGGTTCGGTCGATCCCACGTTCGACATCGAGGCGATCGGCGGAGATTTTGCCGGTGGGCTTGCCCCGCTGGGGCGGTCTGCCGAGGTGATCGAAGATGATTTCGAGGGCGACTTCGAAGATGCGCTCGGGTTGACGGTGACAGTACGGATGCCCGAAACGCTCGGTGAGTCCAACGGCGAAGTGGTCGACGAAACCGTCATCTGGACGATGAGCTACGGCGACAGCGCTGTCGACATCGAGGCGAACTCGGCGGCGGAGAGCGTCCTTGTGCGGGTCTGGACCATGGTCGCGCTCTTTGCCGGTGCCCTGCTGGTGCTGCTGCTCGTCTCCTACCTGGTGCGGTTCTTGTTGGCCAAGTGGCGCACACCGAAGGGTCGCCGTCGTCGAGACGTTCGGCGCCGTCAGCATCGTGCGGCTACCCGTGCGCAGGAGGCGAGTCGCCCTCGTCGTCGGATGTTGCGGCTCCTGGTGGTGGACGTCCATGGTGTGTTGGTCCGGCCCACCAATCCGCTCGAAGGGGCGCTGCTGCCGTTGATCATGGCTGAACAGCCCGGCATCGACCCTGAGCGCGTTAGGGAACTCCATCGTCTTTTGGTGTTGGGGCGTGTTTCTCCTTCGGAGTTCTGGAACGAGGTTGACCTGAGCCTGGTGTCTGATCAGATGGAGACGAGGTATCTGTCGTCCTTCCGGTTGAACCAGGGTCTGCATCCATTCTTGGACCGCATGAAGAACAGTGGACTGCCGGTTGCGGCAATCGGCAATCAACCCCGCGCCTGGGGTGACCGGTTGCGGCGGATGGCGGCGCTTGAAGACTCGATCTCTTCGTGGATGGTAAGCGGTGATGTCGGCTCGATCCTTCCTGAACCGGCACTGTTCGAGGCGACCCGGCGGACGATGTCTGTTGACCTGTTCGACTGCTTCTATCTGAGCAACATCCCGGGCAACCTCGATGTGGCCGAGGAGTTGGGTATGGCCACCGGGCTGTTCCTGTCGGGCAATGATGCGATCCCGGATACGGGCCACACGGTCGTGCTGGGATTCGAGGATCTGCTGAAGACCCGTGGAACCTGAGTGCCTGAAGTGTTTGAGTACCTGAGCGGCCGAGGAGTGACAGGATACGTTGATGCGAATTGAACTGCCGTCTGGCACGGCTGCTGAAGTCGTTGGTTCCAGCGATCAGCGGGGGTTGGTGCTGGTACCCGACATCATGGGGTTGCGTCCGCTCTTCGATGAGCTGGCGGCGCGTCTGGCTGACCAATGGCAGTGCGCCGTGGTTGCCCCTGAGCTGTATCCCGGCCAGGAGAGCCTCGACCTGCAGGGGCGCTTCGCCGCGGCCTCGTCGCTCGATGATGACCGGGTGTTGGGCGACATGGTCGCGGCGGCCGACCGCACCGGGGCGGCGACGGTCGGCGTGATCGGGTTCTGCATGGGCGGGATGTATGTCAACAAGGCGGTCAGTACCGGCCGTTTCAGTCGGCTCGTGTCGTTCTACGGGATGATCCATGTGCCGCAGGATTGGCGGGGACCGGGCCAGGGTGAGCCTCTGGAGCATCTGCGTGACGGCGATTCGTCGACGCTGCTGGCCGTGGTCGGCACCGAGGACCCGTACACGCCCGCTGAAGCGGTGGCGGAGCTCCGCGAATCTGGAGCCCAGGTTGTTGAGTATTCGGGGGCTGAACACGGATTCGTGCACGACCCGGCCCGTCCCGCGCACCGCCCCGATGACGCCGCTGACGCCTGGCAGCAGGCCGCCCAGTGGCTCTGGTAGCCCGTTGGCTTTGTAGCCCAGTGGCGCTGGTAGCTCAGCGGGCGCGGATTGTGAGCTGTTCGCGGTTGGTGATCACGTAGCGGCGGTCGGACTGGGCGATCCATTTCAGTCGCACGAACGACGCGATGGCTTTGTTGACCCGTTCACGGCTGGCCCCGATCATGCCGGCGAGTTCCTCCTGGGTGATGGGAAGGATGAACTCGTCCCTGTCGCCCGCCAATTCCAGGAGGCGTTTTGCGGTCCTTCCGGTGACATCGAGGAACACGCTGTCTGCCAGGCTCTTGTCGGTTGCGCGCAGGCGGCCGACAAGGAGCTTGACCACGTCCCAGAGCTCTTCGGGGTGCTCTGCGTAGAGCGCTTGGACCGGCTCGTAGGGGATGGCGACGACACCGGACGGTTCGAGCGCTCGAGCCCCGGCCGAGCGTCTTCCACCGTCGAACAGGGGCATCTCGCCGAACAGGTCGCCGGTCTCCATCAGTGCGACGACAGACTCGCGGCCGTCGATAGACCGATTGACGATGGCGATGCGTCCGCTGGTGACGATGTAGATGTAGTCGGGTTCGTCGCCTTCGGTGAAGAGCGTGTCGCCTCTCAGCAGGTCCCGAGGCTCCCCGGTGGCGGCGATGGTGGCGAGGGATTCTTCGGAGAGGCTGGCGAACAGCTCGGTCGCACGAAGAATGCTGATGTCGGTCATCGCACCTTCAATCTAGTTGGGTGTCCTGACCCGGTCCTGATTTAGGGCGATAAAGGACCTGTCGGGTGTGCCTGGTGGGTGATTCGGTCTGCTGCTGCCAAGCTGTAGTTGTGAATTCTGAACGCAACGGTGAAATCTGGACCATTGTGGTCGCCGCGGGGTCCGGGAGCCGTTTCGGAGCGGCCAAGCAGTTCTCCGAACTTGGGGGTGTGAGTGTGCTCGACCGATCTGTGTCGGCTGCGGCGCGCCACAGTGACGGTGTCGTGGTTGTCGTGCCTGCTTCGGAGTCGGACAGACTGTCCCAGGATTCAGAGTCCGGCGGGTTGGCTGAGGGTCTTGAGTGGCGGGTTGTGGCCGGTGGTTCGACGCGCTCGGGTTCTGTTCGCAATGGCCTGGGGGAGGTCCCCGGCGATGTCGGGATCGTGCTGGTCCATGACGCGGCGCGGCCTCTGGCTTCGGATTCGATTTTTGAGAATGTCATCGCTGCGGTGCGCGCCGGCGCTGATGCCGCCACTCCGGTGATACCGGTGACCGACACCATTCGGTATCGCTCGGGCGGTGTCGTCGACCGTGATGAGATCGTGGCGGTGCAGACCCCTCAGGCGTTCAGGGCCGAGGTGTTGAGGCGAGTTCACCGAGAAGTCGCGGAGGCCACAGACGACGTGACTCTGGTGTCCGAATCTGGAGGCGTTGTTGAACTCGTGCCAGGAGAGCAACGCAACCTCAAGCTGACCACCCCCTACGATCTTGAGATGGCCTCCCTGCTGCTTTCGGCCGACGGTGAATCATGAGCGACCTTGAGATTCCGTATCGGGTCGGCCAGGCGTTCGATGTCCATGCCTTCTCCGATGATCCGGACCGTGTGCTGGTGCTTGGTGGAATCGCGTTTCCTGGCGAGCGGGGTCTGAAGGGCCACAGCGATGCGGACGTGATCGCCCATGTCTGCACCGACGCCCTGTTGAGCACCGCCGGTTTGGGCGACATCGGTCAGATGTTCCCCGACACCGACCCGGGACTCGCTGATGCCGACAGCGTGGACCTGCTGCGTCTGGCTGCCGAGGCCGTGCGTGAGGCTGGCTGGTCGCCGGGCAATGTCGACTGTTCGGTCGTGCTTGACCGGCCTTCGTTGGCCCCGGTGAAGTCTGCGATGGAGTCGAAGTTGTCTGCTGCGGTGGGTGCGCCCGTCTCAGTCACCGGCCGCCGAACCGAAGGGGTCGGTGCTCTCGGTCGGGGAGAGGGTGTGGCGGCCTGGGCGGTCGCTCTGGTGGCGAGATGAGCCCGAAGAAGCACCCGGGAAACAGACCAGGGCGCGGACCACGGGGCGGTGGCGGGCGACCGGGGCCCGGTGCGCCCGGACGATCCAAGGGTCAACGCCGCAGCGCCTCGGGTGGTCGGCCGAATCGTCGCCAGGGACAACGCGGGACGACGCCGTACCGGGACGATCCGATCAACCGTGGCCGTGGACCTACTCTGGGTGGTGATCAGGTGGAGGGCCGTCATGCGGTCAGGGAGCTGTTGCTGGCGGGGACTCGACGCACCCGCGAGGTCGTGTTGGCGGGCGACCTTGACGAGGCACCGATCCTCGGGGACATCATCGACCTGGCCGATGAGAACAAAGTGCCTATCCGGGAGTTGGCCCGGAGCAAGTTCGAGTCGATGACGCGTACTGGCGCATCGCAGGGTGTTTTGGCCACCGCGGCACCGCTGCAGCCGACCGAATTGGTCGACCTGCTCTCGGAGGGCTCAGCCGATGACAAACCGTTCCTGCTGCTGCTCGACGGCATCACCGATCCTCAGAATCTCGGGGCGATCCTGCGTACGGCGGAGTGTGCTGGGGTGACCGGGGTGGTGCTGCCTCGACATCGTGCGGCGCACATAACTCCGTCGGTGACGAAGGCCGCTGCGGGGGCGATCGAGCATCTGCGCATGGCGTTGGTCGGAGGGTTGCCGACCGCGATGCAGACGTTGAGCGACCACGGCGTATGGACTGTCGGCCTCGATGCGGCTGGTGACCAGACCATTCATCGTCTGACCGTTGCGGATGAGCCGATTGCCCTCGTGTTGGGCGCCGAAGGCTCGGGGTTGAGCCGCCTAGTCCGTCAGCGCTGCGACGCCCTGGCTTCGATTCCGTTGCAGGGTGCGCTCGGGTCTCTCAACGTCTCGGCCGCTGCTGCGGTGGCCTGCTTTGAGATCTTGTCGCGTCGCACCGGCCAGCCGAGCGAATAGCGCCCGTTCCGACTTGCCCGGCTCCGACTGGCGGCTAGTCGGGGTCTGATTGGCGGTTGGTCGGGTCTGACTGGTTGTTGGTCTCGGTCCGACTAGTCCGGGATCGTGATGACGATGCTGCCGACGTGGTCCTTGGACCCGAACGCTTCTTGTGCGTCGTGGATCTGTTCGAGCGGGAAGGTGTTACCGACCACCGGTTGAATTCGCCCCGCTTCGATGTAGCCGACCAGGTCGGCGAAGACTCTCGGCTCGTAGATCGTGGCTCCGTGGAGTTGCAGGTCACGTAGGTAGAGGGTGCGCAGGTCCAGGTCCACGATCGGGCCGGCGATGGCGCCGGAGGTGACGTATCGGCCGCCTCGTTTGAGTCCTTCGAGCCAGCCTCCGAAGTCGGCCCCGCCGACGATGTCGGCGACCGCGTCGAAAGGCCCTCCGTTGGTTTTGACCGCGGCGGCGACCGAGTCGTCGGTCTCGCGGGCGACGGCCGCGTCAGCCCCGAGTTCGAGGACTCGCTCCAGCTTGGAGGCACCGGCCACCGCCACGACACCGGCACCACGCAGCTTGGCGAGTTGCACGAGGGCGCTGCCGACTCCACCCGACGCGCCCGGAACCGCGATGGTCTCGCTGGCCCCCAGCCCGATCCGTTGCAGCATGTGCTCGGCTGTGGACCAGGAGCATGCGAACGAGGCCAACTCCACATCGGACAGCTCAGTGGAGACGGGATATGTGTTCTCGCCCGGCACCGCGCAGTACTGCGCGAAGCCTCCGTCCCGTTCGCTGCCCAGGTAACCGGCGAGTTCGCGATCGTCGGGTAAGCGCCGGTCCCGAATCCAGGGGTCCACCAGCACTCGGGAACCGAGGAGGCTGTCGTCGGCCCCTTCACCGATCACAACGACCACCCCGGCGATGTCCGCGCCCTGGATGCGGGGGTAGGCGAGCCCTTCTCGGCCCCAGCCCACATCGTCGAGGTCCGCCTCAGCGAAGCCGTCACCGGACGTGCCTGCTGAGACCGAACGGCTGTACCAGCCGACCCGGGTGTTGATGTCGGTGTTGTTGACCCCGCACGCCGACACCCGCACCAGCACGTCGCGGGGGCCGGGCCGGGGAACGGGCACGTCGTCGCGCACTTCGAGCATTTCGGGTCCGCCCGTGCCGAGCAGCAGCGCCGCCCGCATTGTTGTTGGAATCGCCTGGTCTGTTGTCACGGGTTCGCCTATCGCAGTTTCGGTATGGACCGTCGTGTACACATTGTTGTCGGCATTGCCTGGTGTGTTGTCATGGGTTCGCCCCCCTGGTTCGGCTTTTGCTCACCTGTTGCGCCGTCCCTCCGGTCCGTGCGGATGATATAGCCCCGACCGGTGGTGCTGCCCCGGTTTGAGCGCTTCGGGCACGGTATCTTTGCGTATTCGCTCGGCGGGCCGCCGAGGTGATCAGGACGGACGATGGCTGGACCGCCTTCAGAGAACATGGATCCCACAGGCGACGGGGCACGGCGTCGTCGGCGGCGCGACTGCCTGGTTGTGAGCCTTGCGGTCGGCGTCATCGGGGTGACCTTCGGGGTGTTCGCCGAGGCGGCGGGCTTTGATCTGCCCCGCATCGTGGTGATGTCGGCGTTGGTGTTCACGGGAGCTTCGCAGTTCGCGGCGGTGGGAGTGATCGACGACGGCGGGACGGGCGGCGCGGCTGTCGGATCGGCTCTGTTGTTGGCGACCCGCAATGCGTTGTATGGGCCGGTCGTGCGCAAGATGCTGCCCGACTCGACGTTGCCGAGGCTGGGAGCAGCCCACTTCGTGATCGATGAGACCACTGCCATGGCGGTTGCTCAACCGGACCGCCGCTCTGGTTGGGAAGCTTTCTGGTTCACGGGCATGACGCTGTGGATCTGCTGGAACCTGGGCTCGTTGGCGGGTGCTGCGCTGGGTGGCGTCTTGAGCACTCCGGAGACTTGGGGGTTCGACGCGGCCTTCCCTGCGATCTTCGTTGCGCTGCTCGCCACTCATGTCCGTACTGCGGCCGGGCGTGTGGCGGCGGTTGCCGCGGCCGCCATCGCTCTGGGGGCGGTGCCGTTCAGCACTTCGGGCATCCCGATCCTGCTGGCCGTGTTTGCAGTGATACCGGCGTTGTACGTGCGTCACCGGTGGCCGAGCGACAGCGAGGGGCTGCTCGGCGGCGAAGCCGGAGGTCAACCGTGAGCTGGCCCCTGATGATCGTGCTCGCCGCGGGTTCCTACGGCTTGAAGGTCCTGGGTGTGACGGCTCTAGGCGCGGTCGTGGAGCGCAGGCTGGGTCCGTTGGTGTCGTTGCTGCCGGCTGTTCTGTTCTCGGCGCTGATCGTAGTGATGACCTTCGAGACGGCGGGCGAGCTGGTCCTCGATGCAAGGGTCGTCGGCGTAGGTGTCGGCGCGCTGGCGGTCTGGCGCAAGGCCCCGTTGCTGGTGATAATTGTCGCCGCCATGTCAGTGACCGCCGCCCTCCGCTTGATCACCTAGCGGGAATGGGGGCGGGTAGCGCTCCGCCTTGCTCATAGTCCAAGTTCGAGTTCGTCTTTCGCTTCTGACACGGCGTTTCGAATGGTCTCCGGGTCGATTCCTGTGAGGGGAAGCGCAGCCGCTGGGAGCGGTACGACCATGTAGCCGTTCATGTCTCCGATCGTCTCCCATTCCAGAGGATTGCTCCATGCGAGCCAAGCAGCGAGTGCGCAGGTGAGTCCGTCGAGCTTGTCCTCCAAATGCTTGAGGCTGCACACCTCTCAGGTCGAGCCACCGACTGCTCTTTAACTTCGCGTCGTGTAGGCCGTGGTAGAGGTTGAACCCGTCGATGTAGGCGATCACTCGTTCTGTTCTCATTGTTTCAATCTCATATTCTCGACGATTTTCCTCGAAGGTGGTACCATGACTCCAACCCCGCCGGAGTGAGTAACCCCGGCCCTCGGCCCCGGCTTCGGCTGGGGCCGTCTAGCTTTTGGCGGCCATTGAGTGCTGAGGACGAGGCTGGGTGGAATCTATAGGCTGCGGGAGACGGGGCGGTGTTGGCGTGGTTGTGATCAACGGCTCGGTGTGGCGCGTCCGCTTACTTCTCGGGTCGCAGCAGGTGGAGCATCTGCTCTTTGCCGGCGTTCCCGAGGGGCTCGACTCCGTCCGTGGAACTCCATACGCCGGTGGTGCTGTCGACGGCCCTGTAGATGTGGAGTGCCACATCACGAACTCTGTCGAGGTCTGTCATCCAACCGTGATCGTGGGCGCATTCCTGGAGATCGTCGGATCGGCGCTCGACATGTTCAGCCCACCTCTCCATTACTGAAGGCGCAAGCAATGTGTCGGATTTGCTGCTGTTGACGCTCCGCGAAGTCATAACGAAGTTCTCGACCTGCGAGAGACGCGCCCGCGACCAGGGCACAACATGGTCGAGAGATTCGTTCCCGTGCGACAATCGGGTGCCTGTATAGATGCAGCGCCGGTCTTGAATGCGGACGAGACGCTCACGCATCTCGGGCGGCGGCATGACCCTCTCCTTCCCGAACAGATGGGAGTAGACGTCGTCGACAGGCAGGTGAAGCTCCTCGCGATTGATTCTCATCACTGCTTGAGCGAACCGGAACTCAACCAGCGGACGCAGGACGCCCCCGAACTTCGTCAGGCTCTGCGCGACGCCCGGGAGCAGCGTCAGACCCGACTTGTCTGGATTCAGGTTGTAGAGGAACGGTTCAGGGTCGCCGGGGAGTTTCTGAAGCAGGCGCACCGGGTTCTTCAACAGGGCGGCCCGGACACTCTTCAGCGCAGCCCCCAGCTCGTTCCTCCATCCCGAGTGCCGCCCGGCTTCTTCGACTCTCCGTTCAACGACGCCCAGAGGCTTGTCGCGCAGGTCCCCGAGCATGTGGTCCTTCAGGGATTCGCGTAGTTGCTGGACCTCCTGCATGACTGTTGTGTCGTCGGCGATGGTGCCGTCGCCGCGCTGCTTGCGTGCGGAACTCTGGCGTAGCGTGACGCCGTCGTAGGGACGGGCGTGTTCCCAGTGGATCTCGAGATAGCGCTCCGCCACTGCATCCAGAGGAATGCTGGGGGACTGATCATCGACTGTCGGTGCCAGATCGAGCAGCGTGAGGAGCAGTCCGAGTTTGTTGGTGCCCGTCATGGAGGCACGGTCGAGGATCTCCAACACACCTTGAATCGGGTCCAACTGCTCACACCGACCAGAACTGGAGGAAGTCACAACCGCCGACCGTAGCACCGACCTCGGATGCGTAGATCAAGACGGCGACGCACATCCCAGATCGTTGGCCGACGTGGACATGGATGTCGCCGGCGATCGAGCGATAGTCACGCGCGGTGAGTATCGCCAGAGATCGGGCTTATTGTCTTGGCTTGCGTTGCTTGTCACGGGTTCGGATGGAGGGCAGTCGAACCAAAGATCTGTAAGAGCCGTGCTATCATGCCGAGATGGCCTCGTCCATCAACTTCAAGGGACCCGAGGTAACGTGATCGACCAAGACGAATCGCCCACGGCTAGAGGTTTTTCGTCCCCGCTCGATCTCAGCGACTCAAGCTCGACGGCCACAATCCAACCGGCGGATCTCGTGCAGGTTCTCTGGGTGTTGAGCACCCCTCAGCCGCCATCGAAGGTAGTCCTTCCCTCGTCGCTTCTGATTCGGCGACGGCTGGCCCGCGCTGGCCTCGTCTTTGCGGCCGACCGGCGTCAAGTCCCGTTGGAGATCGAGGGTAAACGCGTCTCGGTGTCCAAGGCGCTCGGTGTCAAGGCAGTCGGCCCGACGTTGCCCCTTGAACAGTTCGATCTCGAGACGTTGGATCGAACGAGAGTGATGCCCAGGCTTGAGAGCCGCAAGCCCCCGGCCCCGAATCCCAACGGCAGGCGGTATTATTGGATTGACGGCTTGGGAGTTGCATCAGGCCACAAGGAGCGGGAGTCCTTCGACCGTCACTCCGATCAGTGCTTCTTCGAGTTGGTGGACAATGTGCATCGGTGGTCTCGAGCTGACCGGGCGCTTGCTGTCGTGAGTGCCACTGCTGGGGGAGGAGATGAGAGCCACAACCGGCTCCAGATCGTCGTTGCTGACGACGGCGTCGGAATCGTGGGATCGGTGCGTCAGAAGGCGGACGCGCTGGCCGCGCGCGAACAGCAGGCCACCTGCCTCTCCGGCAGCTCCAAGACTGAATCCAAGATTGCCGTGGACGTTGTCTCTGACCTGGTCCAGGCCGTGTTCGGTGCCCGAGCGGTTGTCGGAGCAAGGGGAGGTCACGGTCTCAGCACCATCGCAAAGTATGTGTCCCACTGGGAGGGCACCATGAATGTGATCTCGACTTTCGCCCCCAGTCGGGCCATGCATCACGGGCGACGCGGCCGGGCCGGAGAGTGGGTCCACCGCGAGTTCGAGCGTGAGGGCTTGCGCGGGACGTTGATCCATCTGACACTCGATGTCGTCAAGCCCGAAGCGAGCGACTCGTTGGCGTCTCTTCAGCACGCGCCAGCTGCGGTCTGAGGTATCGGATCAGGGATGTCGGCGACCCGAGACGCGTATGCACGCATGCCGTTCCACGTCGATCGGGCGCAACGCGCGCAGGGAACACGCGGTGGCCTTACCTTCCTTGATGTATCCGACCGGCGCGTCAACGTCGATACGATCGCTGGCTATCTCCGTGAGGTACCGCTTGATATCGTAGATCGATCGGATTGGGTGTTGGCGCGTTGGGGTCCAGAGAGTCAGGGGTGGCCGCCAGCGTCCGAAGCTGCTGAGGCTCTCCAAGACAGACTCGCAGCGATTGGTTCCGGAGCGACGCTTGGTGTGATCATTTTCGAAGTCGCTGTTAGTCCCGCTATTGTCTGGAGTTCTCGCCAATCGGGCCCCAACGGAAACGAGCCGGTGTTACTCGCACGAGCCCGCGCTGTTGAGGTGGAAGCGTTCTTGAAATGGGGCTACGCGCTTTGGCACCCCGATACGTACCACTACGTGCTCCCCTCGGGAAAGCACACGTCGTCGTTCGTCCGCTTGGCTGATGCCTTCCAGGATCAGAGAGCAGCGGCCGCCCTCGCAACCTGGTTGTATGGGGCGCTGGACCCGGATGCCCCGACTACCGTCGTGATGGACATTGGGACCCTGATGCCGCTGGTTAGCGAACTCGAACGGGCAGCGGAGCGCAATATGGCGAACTCGGGCTCGTCGGCCGGAATCGGAACCGTTCTTTCCTTGGACCGGTATCCCTCAACTAGCTTAGGGCTCCACAGGAGCCTGCTTACAATGCCGCAGGAAAGCCCGCTGCTTGGGCTCGTGTCTGTGAGCGACAGCGGGGGATTCGCCGAACGGTTGTTGGGCGCGTTCTCCGCGTTAGGGGCACCCACCGTGCGTATCGAGCAGTTGGTTTCAAGACAACGACCTGGCGCAACAGCCATTCGAGGGGGTCCCCCACCCCAAAGAACTATTGAGGATCCCTGGTTGGGGATAGACGTACCTGATGGCACTGAGCCGGATGGGCAGCCTTGCCGTTTGTGCCGAGATCCGGACCGCGCCCGTCTTGTCAGGATCAATCCACGCGCGATGTCAGCGCTGGTTCTGCCAGAGCCCGACCTGATCATGCCCGACATCTTCGAGGCTCAACGAAATGCCTCGCTATGGGAGGTGTATGGGAGCGCTCTGTCGCCCGGCGAGGCCATCGGCCTCGTCGGGCCGACGGGGACACGTCCAAGCCCGGAATCGGCGCGGGTTCGAGAGGAATCGATCTTCTTCGAGCCGGCACAGCTCGTCAAGGTGTCTCCAGCAACTCTGATCAAGAATCGTCTGGCAGAATTCGAGCACTATCCGAAGCGTGACAAGAAAGATCCAATTCGGGGTCAAGTCAAGGACACTCATAGCCTCGTGGCGTCGGGAGCGTCAATTGTCATGTACGACGCGTGTGAGAGAAGACTCCTCACAGAGAGTGAATGGCAGGATCTCGAAGAAGCCGTATGTCAACACGGTTTCGTGTCTGACGATGCAAATTGGATCTCCCACACGCCGGGTTCCGACTCCCCAGAGCCCACCGAAACACTCGAGGCCGGATCCGCGGGCGTGCTGATTCTAGTTCTTGGTGCGCGCACCGGACTCACCTGCCAACGCATGTTCCTCACAGCACGCCAACAGTGGCCGAGCGCCAACTTCCGATGCCTCGTAGTTCATGCCCACCCAGAGAACGATCGCGTTTGGAGGAGCATCAGAAACAACCTCACGGACTCGGACGGCGACAAGCGCCTACTGGCACTGTGGTTGAGCTATGTTCCGAGTTGGTCACCGCTCGTCGTAGAACGAGAGACCTACCGGGCCGCTCAACAGAAGGGGCTGGACACGCCTGAAATGAGAGCACGGCTCGACGATCTGGAAGGCAATCCTGAACCGGGACACACGTTGCTGGGCCGAGCCAATCCGCAGTTGCGAGAACACTCATACTTCGGTCAAGACCTAGGGAGCCGAGAAACTCTCTGCGCGGTGGGATCAGCGATGCATACCTCTCGCATCCGGGGGAGCCGACGAGATGCGCCTTACTGGACTCAGTTTGATCTTCGGCGAGTCCTGACATCCTATTTCGATGGGCTGATCCACGCATGCATCCTCCGATGGTGCGAACCGCAGGAAGCCTGGTGGGGGCCTGCCAGCCGTGATTGCTGTGACTTTTTGCTGCATCTGGAGAGCTTGGACTTCGACTTCGATCTGCTGCTCCCGGAACTACTGCTCGCCTGCGCGCAAGAGAAACTTCCCGAGGAAGCAGCAGCACAAGTCTTGACGACAGCGAGAAAGCGTATCGGCCGCCTTGACGGCTCTTTGGATGAACGCTCTCGGAGCCATTTGCAACTCGGCATAGATCTGTGTGAGATGGCGCTAACCGTCGATGACAGCATGCGCCGGCGGGTGGCGTCTATGGCTTGGCGATCTCGGGCGGTACTCATCTAGTGGGCGGCATAGCGCCATCGAGCCTGGACGGGGTGTAACCGTTAGCATGTTGGCCGACAGGGCTCGGCTCATAATTGCTCGTGGCAGCACGACAATTGCTACCCGGAAGACGGGTTCGGAAGCTCGACAACAACACGGTCGCTGAGGTGGAGCAGCTTCGGTCTGGCAGGCTCACCCAGATAGACGGTTCGAAGTCGCTGCTCGATCATGCCAGCGAGATCGGCGATGTCAGCCGTGGATAATCCAGCCTGCTTGAGAGCATCGATCACTCTCCGAACGAGGTTCGGTTCCTCAGCTTCGAATTCTGCGGGCTCCCGGCTCCGTCCCCCGGGTTGAGTGCTGAGTTCGATCTCAAGGCGCTTCCGTCGTTCGGGACTAATCGTTCCCACATCGAGAGCGCGGCGAATAAGGAAGGCAATCGAAACACTCCAGCGCTGCTTGAGCATGACGAGCCGTCGGAAGTCCACGGTCCGGAGTTCACGACGGGCATCGGCTGTGGGCATGAGGAGTTCCGATGCGAAAGCATCAGCCTGTGCCTCCAGCATTGAACGTTCGATCTCATCAGTCGGCACGGTGGTCTCATGGCCGAGCACGATGTGACCTACCTCGTGTGCCAGAGTAAAGCGTCTACGGCTTGCTGGGTGCGAACCGTTGAGCGTGATCACCCAGTCACACCACACTCCCCGGTGCGAGGTTGCTGATTGCTTTCGGTGGAAGCAGTCCATCAGGACCACCGGAACCGCGGCGCTCTCGACAAGGCCAACAAGATTCGGAAGCGGCCCCGAGGGAACTCGCCACACCCGGCGGAGATGTGCGGCTGCGTCAGCTGGGCCCGTCTCCACGGGCACACGCGGAAAATCAAGCGACGGAAGCACATCCACCTCCGAAAAGAGCGCGTCGATTTCGAGTACACGCATCTTGACCTGAGCGTTAGCGAGATTGTGAGGCTTTACCGGAAGTGTTTTCATCTTCCGGTGGACCATTGCCGCGACAGAGTCGTCGAGTGGGGGACGTCTTGCTAGGAGGAACGACTCGGGAATGCCGCACGTGCTACACCACAGCGGGAGCAAGCTTTGAGGTATCACCTTCTCGCCGCGCTCGACCTGCGATACGAAGGGCTGGCTCTTTCCGAGTTTCTTGGCAAGTTGCCCCTGCGTTAGTCCGGCTCCGACTCTTGCAAGTTCAATCAGTTTGGGCTCCACTACCCCTCCTGATCTCCGGCTTCAAGAATTTGGGCTGCAGTTCGTTTCGCTGATATAGCGGCAGGGCCAGCAGTTGGCGATATAGGAAGGGTCGGCGTTTCAGGGAGCATTCCACCTGTGGCTAGATCGCTAAGGTCGACTATCCACTCGACCTGTTGCTTGCGCATCGGCCCCTTGCGGTATTTTGCAACGACGAACTGCGAGACTAGGCCCGTGTGATCGTTGTATACAGGTCCAGCCGTGACGTAGATGAGTGGATCCAGTCCGGGAAGTGGTTGCTGGCGACTGATCGTTTCCTGCTGCCGGGAATGGTGATTCGACGACCTATAGCCACTCCGCAGTTTCTTGACGCGGATCGCGTAGGTGTCATCAACAATCCAGAAGCGTTGGCCTTTGACTGTCGTAGAGCAGAGTCCCCCGAGCCCCTCGAGGCCGTCGGTGAGGCTTGTGATTGCGAAGTCGAATGCGACCGCTGGCTCGGTTCGGGCTTCGTTGAATTTCTCCCTAGCGGCGAGTTCCCGGGCGCGTTGGCTTGAAGTCTCAAGTGCCTCGAGCAGGGCGGCGGCCCTCTTCTGGCCGAGAGTCGAGCGGAAGTGCTGTTCAGATCCCATCATGGACGAATATTATAAGCACAAATATAACCACCATGGTGGATACAATCACGCGAGGTCTCGCTGGCAGCTCCAAGAAATCGGGTCTTAGCGTTAGCCGGAGTCGTTCGGTTCTGCTGTGTATCAGACTGTACGCTCGGAGGTTCCTTTGAATTCTAGACCCACCGCATTTGTTCTACGGATTCGAATTCTCCCCCCGAATGGAGCTTGACCGGAGGTTTCGCGGAGCCCGAGACAGGAGTCGAACCTGCGACCTGCTGTTTACAAGACAGCTGCTCTACCAACTGAGCTACTCGGGCGTCGCCTCAGCGTAAAGCCGTTTGTGCCGATCAGTGCCGAATTTTTCTGCTGCGGTTCCCATTGCGCGCCGTGATCTGTCAAGCTAAGGCATACTTGGCACTCACCCGCGAGGAGCAAAGCCGATGACAGCACCTGGGCGTTACGCCGCATCCGACAACTCGTTCACAAAGTCGACGGCGACCGCCGCCGCGAGAGGCGGAATACTGATCGCTATAGCCGTCGTCATCGGTGTGTTGTTGCTGTGGCAGGGATTCGATGGCGACGATCCCGTCGAGACCGATGACAGCGACACCAGCGACGACATGGTGGAGGAGGAAACCACGACTACCTCTCGTGGTGCCGGCGGAGACGACACGCCCGACACAACTGTGACAACGACCACAGCCGCTCCCGTGGTAGTCGATCCGCCGAACTTGGTGAAAGTCGCGGTCCTCAACGGCCGTGGTGAGACGGGCTTGGCGGGATCGCGTTCGGATCACCTCAAAACCGCCGGGTACGTGTCGATCGCGGCAAATGCTGATACGAGCGACAAAGAGTTCAGCCGGGTCTATTTCACGCCCGGATACGCCGATGAGGCCGAACTGGTTGCAGTGGCTCTGAACGGTTCGCCGTCTGTCATCGAGGCGGCACCCTCTGATCCCCTCACCCTGGTAGCTGAGACCTACCGGGAAGCCACCACCGACTACCACATCTATGTGGTACTCGGCGCCGACGCTGTTCTGGGCTGACCATCGCGGTGCCCCGCCGATGTCGGCTGACGCCAGCACGACTCGCTGACCGGCGGAACCCGCTGGACGAGGCGCGCCCATAGACGATGGGTCAAACTGGGTCGTGCGCGTTCTCGCCTGCCCCGACAAGTTCCGTGGAACCGCGAGCGCCACCGACGTAGCAGCCGCAGTCGCCGCAGCGGCTTCAGACCAAGGCTGGGACTGCATCGTCCAACCTATGGCTGACGGAGGCGAAGGCACCCTCGAAGCGTTCGGCGGTGCTAACCGAACGACCCCGGTCACTGGACCCGACCGCTCAGTTGTGCAGGCCGAATGGCGTCTCGACTCCAAACTGGCGATCATTGAGATGGCTCGGGCGTCGGGTTTGAGTCTGGTGGGAGGGTCCGATCTCAATGATGCGGTCCAAGCCACAACCGCGGGCACCGGAGAGTTGATCTCGACGGCTGCCGACTGCGGGGCCACCAGAATCATTGTCGGGTTGGGAGGATCGGCGACCACTGACGGCGGCATGGGTGCGCTGAAAGCGATGGCGCCGCTGGCCCGGTATCGCGGGGTCGATATCGAGGTTGCGGCCGATGTGAGGACCAAGTTCCTCGACGCAGCGGAAGTGTTCGGTCCACAGAAGGGGGCGTCTGAGGCAGAAGTCGCATCGCTGGCGGGACGTCTAGCCCGGTTGGCTCAGGTCTATCGATCCGAGCACGGCGTCGACGTGACCGATGTGCCGAGGAGTGGCGCAGCCGGTGGTCTAGGGGGCGGACTGTTCGCGGTCGGTGCGGACCTGTGCGACGGTTTCGAGCTGATTGCTGACTCAGTGGGCCTCTACGAGTTGATCGAGGACGTTGACCTGGTGATCACCGGAGAGGGTCGCCTCGACGCCACATCGTTTGAGGGAAAGGTCGTGGGAGGTGTTGCGGAACTGGCACGACATGCCGATGTTCCGGTAATGGCCATTGTCGGGCAGGCGACCGACGATGTCGCCGAGATGATCCCGTCAGTGGACTTGACGGCGACCTATGGCGAGGAACGCGCTCTCAAAGACACGCTCGGCTGTGTAGAGACGGCAGCCGGTGAGTGGCTCAACGCTTGCCCTTGGCGCTGACGACCCAGCTGCCGATAGCCACGATGATTACCAGAAACAGACCGAACTTCAGGATCCCCGCGAGTGAGCCGACCAACCACTGGACAAGTGTGACCATGCCGAAGACAGCCAGAGCCGCGATCACGACGACCGCAGGGAACGGCATCCGACCTGCATTAGTCGATTTGTTCATGAGACCAGCGTACTTCAACGACGCTCGAACCGCCCAGAGCAAGCGCAATCAGAATCAATTCCCGATAGTCTCGGTCGGGAATTGGTCTCGGGCGTGCAGACACCCCGAGAAATGCCGAGATGCGAGGAAGACACAACACCATGAGCGTCACCGTACGAGTCCCAGCCACACTCCGAGCCCTGACCGCCGGCGAATCCGAGATTTCGGTTGAAGGCGAAACCGTGGCGGCGGTGCTCGACAGTCTCGAAAGCTCGCATCCGGGTTTCAAGGAGCGAATCCTCGACGATGCAGGCGAACTGCGTCGCTTCGTGAACCTGTTCGTGAGTGATGACGATGTCCGGTTCCTCGACGGACTCTCCACCGCGGTGCCGCCAGGAGAAACGCTGAGCATCGTTCCTGCCGTAGCAGGCGGATAAATCGCCCCCTCGGTAGTTGCGATTTCGGCGTCCCCCAGATTGAATTAGCACTCGCGGCACGAGAGTGCCAGCGATGATCTGTCTGTCAGAAACGAATCTGGAGGAACTGTGGCCAAGACCATTCAATTCGACGAACAAGCCCGGCGTGGGCTCGAAGCGGGGATGAACCAACTCGCCGACGCAGTCCGAGTCACTCTCGGCCCCAAGGGTCGCAACGTGGTGCTCGAAAAGAAGTGGGGCGCCCCCACAATCACCAACGACGGCGTCTCGATCGCCAAAGAGATCGAGCTCGAAGACCCCAACGAACGCATCGGGGCCGAGCTGGTCAAAGAGGTCGCCAAGAAGACCGACGATGTGGCAGGCGACGGAACCACCACAGCCACGGTCCTGGCCTGGTCGATGGTCCGCGAAGGTCTGCGCAACGTTGCGGCAGGCGCCAACCCGATGTCTGTCAAGCGCGGCATCGAGCAGGCCGTCGAGGTAGCCGTTGCATCCATCGCTGACAACGCCCACGACGTGTCCGACGACAAGGAGCAGATCGCCAATGTCGCCGCCATCTCCTCGGCTGACCCGGAGATCGGCTCCACGATCGCCGATGCCATCGACAGCGTCGGCAAAGACGGCGTGATAACCGTCGAAGAGGGCCAGACCTTCGGCCTCGACCTCGACTTCGTCGAGGGCATGCGCTTCGACAAGGGCTACATCTCGCCCTACAGCGTCACCGACACCGAGCGCATGGAAGCGGTGCTCGACAACCCCTACATCCTGCTCGTCGGGTCGAAGATCTCCGCTGTGCGCGATCTCGTGCCCGTGCTCGAGAAGGTGATGCAGTCGAGTCGTCCGCTGCTGATCATCGCCGAGGACGTGGAGGGCGAGGCGCTCGCCACGCTCGTGGTCAACAAGATCCGCGGCACCTTCACTTCGGTGTCGGTCAAGGCCCCTGGCTTCGGTGAACGCCGCAAGGCCATGCTCCAAGACATCGCCATCCTCACCGGTGGACAGGTCGTGTCAGAGGAGGTCGGCCTGAAGCTCGAGGGTGTGACTCTCGACATGCTCGGTGAGGCACGCAAGATCGTGGTCACCAAGGACGAGACCACCGTCATCGAGGGCGCTGGCGATACGGCCGACGTGACAGGTCGAATCAACCAGATCCAGGCCGAGATCGAGAACACCGACTCCGACTACGACCGTGAGAAACTCCAGGAGCGCCGTGCGAAGCTCTCCGGCGGTGTGGCCGTGCTCAAGGTCGGCGCCGCCACAGAGGTCGAGCTCAAAGAGAAGAAGCACCGCATCGAGGACGCGGTGTCGACCACCAAGGCCGCCATCGAAGAGGGTGTCGTCGCCGGTGGCGGGACAACGTTGATCCGTGCCCAGAGCGCGGTGCGTGACGCTGTCTCCGACATCGCCGACCCTGACGAGCAGGTGGGTGCCCGTATCGTGGCCAAGGCGCTCGAAGGCCCGCTCTACCAGATTGCGGTCAACGCAGGCATGGAAGGCGGAGTCATTGTGGAGAAGGTGCGCAACCTTGAAGGCTCCAACGGACTTGACGCCGACAGCGGCGAATACGTCGACCTGATCGCTGCGGGAATCATCGATGCTGCCAAGGTGACCCGTTCGGCTCTGCAGAACGCTGCTTCGATCGCAGCGTTGTTCCTCACCACGGAGGCCGTCATCGCCGACGCCCCGGAGGACTCCGCCGCCCCCGCAATGCCTGACATGGATTTCTGATCTCCGACCCCGGGGATAAGTTGTAGTCGATGAGTGGGGCTGAACTGCATTCGGTTTGCGAGGCGCTGGCCCCGTTGGTCGGTGTCTGGCGAGGAACTGGGGACGGTCACTACCCGACCGTCCCCGACTTCTCGTATCTCGAAGACCTTGAGTTCTCTCACATCGGGAAGCCCTTCTTGGCCATGACCCAGCGCACCCGCGACCCGCTCAGCGACGCACCGCTGCACTCCGAGGTCGGCTATCTCCGTCCGCAGCCCCGATCGCGTATGGAACTGGTGCTCACGCAACCGACGGGGGTCGTGGAGATCCATGTCGGTTCGGTGACCGAAACCGACGGGCCGCTGGTCGTCGACCTGCGCACCGAACGGGTGGAGGGGACGCGCACTGCCAAACCCATCACCGAGGTCCGGCGCCGTCTCGAGGTGTCTGGAGACAGGCTGGTCTCGGAGATGTGGATGGCTGCCATGGGGCAGCCGCTCACGCATCATCTGCGGGCGGATCTGACCCGGGTCGACGACCGCCGCGGCGCCTGGGCCTGACCCCGCCAGGTTCCATCTGTGTCTCTGCTGGCTCCGCGCGGAGCGGTCGGTAGTGTGGAGTTGTGAGTGCTCGCTCGCGTAGTCAGCAGAGGCTAGTCAGGCCGTGGTCGCCTCAACAGAGCGGCAGTGGGCGGTCGAACGCGGAGTTGGCCACCGAGGAACCGATGGCGATCGAACTCGACGGCGTCCGTGTGGCAACGACCATGCGCACGCCAGGCCACGATTTCGAGTTGGCTGCGGGGTTCTGTCATACCGAGGGACTGCTTGACGGTCACCCCGTGCTGACCGTCAAGTACTGCGAGACTGAATCGGCGCTGGCCAGCGAGTTCAACGTTGTGAGCGTCTCTACGGGAGGAAAGGCGCCCGTCCCGGTGCCGCGGCTCACCGCCACGACCTCGTCGTGCGGATTCTGCGGCACCGACGAGATCGACCAGTTGGCCGACAGGCTCGACCCCGTCACAGGGGCTGCGCTGGACTGGCAGGTTCTCGCAGGCGCTCCTGATGCGATGCTCAAAGACCAGACTCTGTTCAGCGAGACGGGGGCAGTCCATGCGGCGGGGATGGTCAACCCCGACGGGACGGTCACAAAAACCCGCGAGGACATCGGCCGGCACAACGCGGTCGACAAGATGGTCGGTCGTCTGCTGTTCGATGGGCAGATACCAGCCAACGGCTCGGCGGTGGTGGTGAGCGGACGAGCCAGTTTCGAGCTGGTCCACAAGGCCTGGGCTGCGGGTTTTCGAGCCCTGGTTGCGGTGAGCGCGCCGACTGCGTTGGCTGTCGCCACAGCAGAGCGGGCCGGTATGCAACTAGCAGGCTTTGCCCGAGGCGGGTCGCTCACCGTCTACGTCGACGTCTGACCGACCCGGACCCGTGGTCCGTCAATTGGTCCTGCCGCGGTCCTGCGCCGCCCGGCCACGAAGCGAATGGGTTGAGACCGGGGTCTGAGAAGGGTTGGCAGCCGTCGCCAGGGAGAGGCGCTGGGGTCCTAGGAACTGGGTTGAGTGCGTTCGACTATTTCTGCGACGGGTCCGACCAGTCCGGTGTAGAACGGTCCGAACTCGGCGTAGATGGCCGAGGCGGTGTCGTAGCGCATCGTGTATACCGTGTCTTTCAGGTCGTCGAGGTTGGTCCCGAACAGAGTGACTCCCCATTCCCAATCGTCGAGCCCGGTGGATGCTGTGATCAACTGCACGATGCGACCCGCAAACTTGCGCCCCGAGGTGCCGTGCTCGTACATGAGCTCCCTGCGTTCATCGAATGTCAAGCGATACCAGTTCTGGTTCTCGTTGCGCCGTTTGGTCATCGGGTAGAAGCACCAGGCTGACTTTCCTGCAGGCGGCAGTTCCGGGTAGAGACGCATGTTCTTCATCTCTTCGCCGAGTCCCAGGGCATATTCGGAGAGCTCGGTTATCGACACGAAGCTGTCCACCACCTCTAGGCCCGCGTTCACGAGGCCGGTCTGCAGATCCCGCAGCGGCCACCCCTCGCGGTGGAGCGCCATGAAACACAGTTCCGCCTTGTGACCGAGCACGGCCACGGTCACCACCTGGACCCCCGCCGCTTGGGCAGCCTCGACGGAACCCACGATCGCGTCGTCGTCAGCGGCAGCGGTGCGTTTGCAAAACAGATGGACGACCGCGCGGCCCTCGGCCGTGGTAACGGGATCAAGCATGTATTCGAGGATACGGGTCCGTCGCTGAACCGGCTCAGTTCATGCCGCGCGAGCGGCCGGTCTGATCTCCCGAGTCAGGAAGTTACGTAGCCTTGGAGTTGGTCGTTCGCGGTCGCGGCGGGGTCTCGTTCGGCGGGGTCGCCGAAGCCGCCGCCGCCGGGCAGTTCGAGGATCAGCCGGCGGTCGGCGAGAACGGTCTCCTTGCCCTTGGTCGGGAACGGGCTGCCGTCGTCGAGATACACCGCCCCGGCGGCTCCGTCGTCGCCGCCCCCGCGGCCCCTGGCCGGGTTGGCGACTCGGTCGAACATCGCCGAAAACTCAAAGAGGTAGCCGTCGGTCGGTCCGACCTCGATGATCTGGCCGAGCCCGCCGCGTTGTCTGCCGGCACCGCCGCTGTCGTTGCGTATCTCTTTGCGCCAGATGATGATCGGCCCGACCTGCTCGGTCGCTTCAATGGACATGGTGCGCACCCCCGACGGGAAGGCGGTCGCGGTCATTCCGTCGAGGCCGGGGCGAGCACCGCTGCCGCCGCTGTTGAACATCAACAGCTCCACGGGCGGTTTGGGATCATCGGCGCTAGCGGCACGGGCACTCGCCTGGAAGTTCCACAGCGCACCGGACCCCTCGGCCGGGATGCGGTCAGGAAGGGCGGGAGCGACGGCACCGAGGCACAGGTCGGTCACGAAGTGGCCGATCACGTGGCGGACGGCCACCGGGTCGGGATGCTGGGCGTTGAGGATCACCCCCGGCGGCGCGCTCACGGTGAAGGGCTCCAGAGAAGCGAAGTTGTTGGGAAGCTCAGGCGCTAGCGCCACGAGCATCCCGTAGGTGAAATAGGCCTGGGCGTAGGTGAGGGGTACGTTGACCCCGAACTTGCTTAGCGGCGAGGTGCCGGTGAAGTCGGCGTGCATGCCGTTGGTGGCAACGGTGACCGTGACGCACAGCGTGAGCGTTTGATCGTATCCGTCGACGGTCATCTCGTTGGTGTAGACGCCCTCTGGCACCGACCTGAGCGCTGCCATCGTGGCCTTTCGGGTGCGGTCGAACACGAACTCGGCGAGGTCCTTCAGGTCGCTGAGCCCGAACTCGTCGAACATGGCGCAGAGCCGCCGTCTGCCGGATTCGTTGCATGCGACCAGCCCGAAGATGTCGCCCACCACCTGGTCGGGCTCCCGGACGTTCTGGGCGACCACGGTGACGAGGTCGCGGTTGAGATTGCCGCGTTCCACCCACTTCAGGATGGGGATCCGGATACCCTCCTCGTAGACCTCCCTGGCCTCGGGCCCGTAGCCGCGGCCACCGATGTCGACCACATGAGCGGTCGAGGCGAAGAACCCGACGTGGACACTGTTGTAGAAGACCGGGGTAGCGACGGTGATGTCGTGCAGGTGCCCGGTCCCCTTCCAGGGGTCGTTGGTGATGTAGACATCGCCTTCGAAGATTCGTTCGGGGCCGATGTCGTTGATGAAATGGCCGAGTGCCGCAGCCATGGTGTTGACGTGTCCGGGAGTGCCGGTCACTGCCTGGGCGATCATTCGCCCCCTGGTGTCGAACACCCCGGCTGACAGATCACCCGCCTCGCGGACCGAGGTGCTGAAAGCGGTACGAACGAGGGTCAGCGCCTGTTCTTCGACGACCGAGATAAGACGGTTCCACATGACCTGGTTGCGAAGGTCTGCGGTCCTCATCGCTTGCCTCCGGCTCGGTTGATGCGCAGTGAGTCATCAGGCTGGACAACACAACGGTGATGGGAGCCGAGCACTGTGGTCGTCTGGGATTCGACGATCAGTGCAGGACCCGTCACAAGATCCCCGGCAGTGAGATCTGAGCGTTGAAAGAGCCTGGCGGGAACACGTGCGTCCAGTGCGGGGTCGTACATCTCCCGGATGAGCGTGTGCACAGCAGTGGAGGTCGGTTCGACCGTCTCAACCAGCGGAGGCGGCTCCTGGTGTGACGAGACCCGTACCGCCCAACTGACCGCCTCGATCGTCAGATCGTCGATGGCCCGACCGAAGAACTCCAGGTACGACTTGGTGAACTCGGCCGCCAGCAGTTCCGCAGCGAACTCGTCGAAATCACCGTCTTCGAGGCGAACCGGGATCTCCCAGCCCTGCCCCGCGTAACGCATAGACACCTGACGTTCGATGATGGTTTCAGGTTCACCCGACGAGTCCGTGGTGAGGCCCATCCGCACGAACGACTCAGCCTCCGACGTCAACTCGGCGAGCACCGCGTTGGCGCCGACATGGTCGAAGTCGTCGGTGGTCGTGTAGAAGCTGCGGATCGCCTCGTATGCGAAAGGGGCCCGCAGAAAGCCGATGGCCGACCCGACCCCTGCACCGCTGGGAACGATCAGTTCGGTGAGGCCGAGCTTGTCTATCAGGCGGGAGGCATGAAGGGGGGCTCCGCCGCCGAAAGCGATCATCGTGAACCCGGCCAGGTCGCGCCCTCCTTCCACTGCATGGGCCCGGGCCGCGTTGGTCATGTTCTCGTCGACGACCTCGGAGATCCCGATCGCTGCGGTGTCGACGTCGAGTCCCAGCGGCTCACCTACCCCCGAAGCGAGGGCCTCGGAGGCCAGTTCGGGCCGGAGGTCGATGTCGGCAGCCCCGAAAGTGTCGCGATGAAGCCGGCCGAGTGCGAGGTTGGCGTCGGTGACCGTCGCGTCGGTAGCGCCGCGGCCATAGGCTGCCGGTCCCGGATCGCTGCCGGAACTGTGCGGACCGACCCGAATCTGCCCCAACGAGTCGACCCGGGCGATCGAGCCGCCACCGGCGCCGATCTCGATCATCTCGATGACCGGAATGGAGATGGGCATCCCGCTGCCCTTCTTGAAGCGGGAGCGGCGGTCGACCTCGAGCACCTTCGCGGTGCGGGGCGTGAAGTCCTCGATGAGGGAGATCTTGGCGGTGGTCCCGCCCATGTCGTAGGAGAGGACCCGGTTGCGCCCGTAGCGGGCGGCGAGGTCAGCGGCGAAGATCGCGCCGCCCGCCGGCCCCGACTCGATCAGCCGCACCGGATACTCCGCAGCGCTCTCGACACTCATCAGACCACCGCCGGAATGGATCAGATACAGCGGGCAGTCGACACCGACAGCGCCGAGCTGGTCCCGCAGCGCCAACAGGTACGACGCCATCAACGGTTGCACGTAGGCGTTGGCGCACACGGTGTTGAAGCGTTCGTACTCGCGGATCTGCGGAGAGACTTCGCTGCTGATCGACACCGCAATATCGCTGAGCGCATCCTTCAACAGGCTGCGGAAGCGCTGCTCGTGGCCCCCGTTTCGGTAGCTGTGCAGGAACCCGACAGCAACGGACTCGTAGCCCTGCTCGCCGAGATACTCGATCAGCGACCTTGCACCGTCGTCGTCGAAATCTACGAGAACCTCGCCGCGGGCGTTGAGCCGTTCGGTAACGACGTACCGGTCCTTACGCTCGATGAGCGGCTCCGGCAGCACGATGTTGAGGTCGTATTGCTCGAAACGGCTCTCGGTGCCGGTCTCGATCACATCGCGGAACCCCGCAGTGGTCACAAGAGCGGTCTTGGCGCCGCGTCGCTCGATGAGGGCGTTGGTGGCCAGCGTGGTGCCGTGGATGATCTGGTCGACCTCGCTGAGGTCTGCGCCCGTGGCCCGGCTCAGCTGCTCGATTCCGGCGAGTATCCCCTGTTCAGGGGCGTCGTAGGTGGTCAGGACCTTGGTGGAGTGGAGCGCGCCGTCAGCGGTCTGGAGCACGATGTCGGTAAACGTGCCCCCGACATCAGCGCCGATCCGCGTCCGGTGGGCGCCGCCGCTCCGGCCCGTACGAATCGCTTCCATGCCAATCACCGTATCGGCGACAACTCCCGAGTGCGTGGGGCGCAAGCTGGCCCCGCAAGCCTCGCGGTAGGATCGCTTGTAGTGCCTGTCCGCAATCCCTTCCCAGACGTGCTAGCCGGGATTGCTGACGTTGAGGGTTGGTTGACCGATGAGCAGGCCCGGCGGCTCCATGAGCGCGCCTGGCAACTTCAAGAAGGCGTTCAGGTCGTTGAGATCGGGAGTTTCCGCGGCCGTTCGCTGATCGTTCTCGCCAATGCCGCGCCGGCTGGTGCGACAGTCGTGTCGATTGACCCGCACGGCGGCGGTGACCGCGGCCCCCAGGAGATAGCGCCCGACCAACAACTCGGAGACGCCGACTACGCCGCCTACAGAGCCAACCTCGAACGGGCCGGTGTCGCTGGGCGTGTCACGCACATCCGCAAGATGTCGGTTGACGCCCTCGGTGACGTGAACGGCGACATCGACCTTCTCTACATCGACGGCGCGCACCGTTTCGGACCGGCGCGCAGGGACATCGTCGACTGGGGTGACCGAGTACCGGACGGCGGCACCATGCTGATCCATGATTCGTTCAGTTCGATCGGTGTGACGCTGGCATTGCTGAGCTCGACTTTCGTGACCGGTCACTGGCGTTATGCGGGCCGCTCGGGGTCGTTGGTGGAGTACCGGCGCGAACCGATGTCTGCAGGCGCGTCGGTCATGAACTTTCTGCGTCAGGCGCTTCAACTCGGCTGGTTCGTGCGCAACGTCGTCATCAAGGGTGCCCTGACGCTCAAGCTGTATCCCCTGACCCGGATTTTCGGTCACAAAACACGGGACTGGCCGTACTGAGTGTCTTATCAGCAACCCTTTGGTCGGTAGGGTTGTGGCGCCCGACCACCATAGAAAGCCCCATGAAAGCAGTACCCGCAACCTCAGTTCTGCTCGCGGATAGGAGCCTGGTGGGCACCGACCTGTCACGTGCCTACACAGCGGAGATAGACGCATGGCTGGAGTCGGTCGTGGACGGCGTGGAGGAAGTCCGGGGTGTGGCGCTGGCCGCGGTGGGCGGCTACGGGCGGGGTTCGCTGAGCATCGGAAGCGACCTCGACCTGTTGTTGGTGCACAACGACTCAGGCCATGTGGCTGAAGTTGCCGAGCGGATCTGGTACCCGATCTGGGACAGCGGGATCAAGCTCGGCCACGCGGTCAGGACCATCGACGAAGCGATCGACCTGGCTACCGAAGAACTCGACACGGCCACCTCTCTGCTCGACATCCGCCTCATCGGCGGCGAGGCGCGTCTGGTGGACGAACTGGCGAAGAAGTCGCGCGATCTGTGGCGTAACAGCGCCGATAAGATGCTCGGAGCGCTCGTCGAGTCGGTCCGAGATCGCCACGACGCCGCCGGTGAAGTTGCGTTCCTGCTGGAACCGGACCTGAAGCTGGCGAGGGGAGGGCTTCGCGACCTCGACTCGCTGCACTGGATCGATCAGGCCGACCAAGGCTTGTTGGAAGCGACCGAACGCAGCGAGCTGATCGACCCGCACCGGGTCCTGCTGTCAGCGCGCATCGAACTCCACAGGCTCAGCGGGCAGTCCGGCAACCGGCTGCTGCTCCAGGACCAGGATGAGGTGTCCGCCGCGCTTGGCTACGCGGATGCCGACGAGTTGATGGCCGCGGTGGCCTCGGCAGCCCGATCGGTCGCCTGGACCATGGACGCGGCGATGCACCGCATCCATGTCCGCTCGACTCGTCGCCGCTGGCGGCCGAGGGTGCGGGAGTTCGGCCACGGCATCGAGATCGTCGATGAGACGCTGCGATTCTGTGAGGACACCCCCGTTTCCGAGGATCCGGTGCTGCCACTGCGCGTCGCCTACACAGCAGCAACCGAAGACGCATTCATCGAGCGTGACGTGCTCGACAGGCTCGCTGTTGAGACTCCACCAATGCCTGACCAATGGCCCGACGAGGCACGCGAGATCTTCGTCGACCTGCTGCTTCTGGGATACGAGGCGATCCGGGTCATCGAAGCCCTCGACCAGGTCGATCTGATCTCCCGGCTGTTCCCCGAGTGGACCCCCAACCGGAGCCGCCCGCAACGCAACGTGTATCACCGCTTCACAGTTGATCGGCATCTGCTGGAGGCCGCGGCCGAGGCGGCTGCGATCGCTGATCGTGTGGAGCGTCCCGATCTGCTGGTGCTCGGCGGGTTGCTGCACGACATCGGCAAGGGCTATCCCGGAGACCACAGCGAGGTCGGGGTCGGGCTGGCCCAGAGCATCGCCACCCGCATGGGTTACCCGCCAGCCGACATCGAGACGTTGGGCGTGTTGGTGCGGCACCATCTGCTGTTGCCCGATGTGGCGTCGCGGCGTGACCTCGATGCGGAGGAGACGATCCGTTTCGTTGCTGAACAGATCGACTCCGTGGGAACGCTCGAGTTGCTGGGGGCGCTCACTGAAGCTGATTCGATAGCGACGAGCAAGGCCGCATGGGGCGGCTGGAAGGCGGAGCTGGTCAAGAAGCTGGTGACCCGGACCGCGCATTTCCTGCGAACCGGCGGGACAATGCTCACCTTGCAGTTCCCGACTGAGGAGCACTACGAACTGCTGGCAAAGGGTGAGGAGCTTGTGCGACTCGACGGCCACGAGCTGACGGTGATCACCTCGGACCGCCCCGGCGTGTTCTCACGGGTCGCTGGTGCGTTGGCGCTGCACGGCGTGGAGATTCTCGGGGCCCGACTACACACGGAGGGTTCGATGTCGTTGGAGGTGCTGCGTGTCGGTGGTGGTGTGGGCCTCGATGAACGCCCCGAACGCGTGCAGGACGATGTCCGCCTGTCTCTCTCGGGGGGTCTTGCCGTGCGGGCCAGGCTGTTGAAACGGGCCCGGACCTATCGTTTCCAGCGAGTCACCACCGCTCGTCCATCAGAGCCCGAGGTGATCATCGACAACGAGCTCTCGGTGGACGCGACGGTCATCGAGGTCCGCGGGCCGGACTCGATCGGGCTGCTGTACCGCATCACCAGAGCCCTCTACGACCTGGACCTCGACATCTTCTCCGCGAAGGTGCAGACCCTGGGTGACGACGTTGTCGACTCGTTCTATGTGCGTGGACCCAACGGCCAGAAGATTCTCGACAAGAACTATCTCGCCGAGATCGAGATCGCCGTTCTGACCGCCATCGCCTCGGACGCCTAGAAACCTCACGCGACCTGACAGCTAGGGACTAAAACTACACGCAGCGGCCAGCCGAGTCGCTGTCGGAGGTGGCAGGGCTGGTTAGAACGACGTTGTCGAACACCTCGTTGTCGCCGGACTTGACGTACCACTCCCACTCGACACCTGCGGGATCGGTCACCCAGGTCTCGGTCTTGTCGGCGTAGCAGCACATGGTCTCGTCAACGCCTGTGGTGTTCAGTCCGGCGGCAACAAGACGCCGTTGCACCGAGAACACTTCTTCGGGGGTTTCGGTCTCGACGCCGAGGTGGTTGATCGTTCCACCCTGTCCTGCGGTCTCGAAGAGAACAAGCTTCAGCGGGGGTTCGTCGACCGCGAAGTTGGCGTAGCCGTCGCGTCGCTTTGCGGGTTCCACCCCGAAGAGCTTCGAGTAGAAGTCGACCGCCTCGTCGATGTCTTCAACGTTGAGAGCCAGCTGTAGTCGCATACATTCAGCCTACCGGCAGGACCAGGACCACAGAGCCCCGATCGAGTCTGGCTATACCGATTTATCGATGACAGACAAACGCTCATTCCGAAGCTCCTCAAGATCGGCAACTGCCCAATTGAGTCCTGACGAACCGCCCGGTATCTGCCCAATTCGCGTGTTGATCCAGGCGATCACTCGGTCGATGACTTCGGGGCCGGTGGGTTCGTTGAACACCTCGTGGCGGAGCCCAGGGTAGACAACCCGCTCCGCGTTGGGCAGCGTCTCGAAGATCTCCGACGCTTCGGGGGGCACCAGAGCATCATCGCCACCGTGAACCACCAGAGTCGGCACCGTCACCCGCTCGATCCCCGCACGTGCCTGCGATATCGCGCGCAGGATCTCCATGCCCATGCGCGCAGTCGGATTCGGAACCCGCAGCGGATCAGCGTAGAACAGTTCACCGACCTCGGGGTCCGACGACAACAGCGACGGATTGCCCTCGTCCTTGATCTCCAAGTACGGCAGCAGGCGGCCCAGAACCGGCGCAGCAATTCGCAGATGAAGCGGGATCTCAGCACCGAGCGCCGGGCCCGAGAGCAACAACAGATCCGGCTGCGGCCGTTCGTCGACGACATAACGGGTCGCCATCAAGCCACCCAGCGAGTGGCCCAGAAGGACCGTCGGCAGACCGAGCTTGCGCACTTCGAACAGCTGGTCCTCGACGTCGTCGGAGAACTGAGACCAGCAGTCACAGTGCCCTCGGCGACCACCGCTGAGACCGTAGCCGCGGTGGTCCACGGCAATCGTGTCAAATCCGGCCGCGGCGAATCGGTCACCCACATGCTGATAGCGCCCACTGTGCTCCGCGATCCCGTGCAGCAACAGGACCGCGGCGCGCGCCGGTTCTTCGGGCCGCCATCGGCGGCGCATCTGGATCAGGCCGTCGCGGGTGGTTCCATGATCGATGGTCGAGGACACGGTGCCTCTCATTCCTCGGGGCTCCCTGCGGGGTCGCCGCGCCAGGGCGGAGTACGGGGGGGATCGAACTGGACCTTGATGTCTTCACCGCGGATCGCGGCAAAAGCGTGATCAGCCCACCAGTCGGGGTTGACAGTCGCCTCGGGAAGGGCGTCACGGGCGAAGAAACCGACGTCGGAACATTCAAGCGGGTGTGGTCGCATCTCCCCTCCGGTGGCACGGCAGTGGAACACCAGAGACACCAGTGGAATCCGCGTGAATCCGCGGCGCTGTCCGTCGAGAATCGATATCGGGCGGATCACCTCGCACTCGATCCCGGTCTCCTCATAGACCTCCTTGATCACGATCTCTGCCGGTGAGTAGCCGACATCGGCCCAGCCGGTCGGGTAGAGCCAGACCCCCGAATCGGCCCGCTTGATCATCAGCAACTCGTTGCGTTCATTGCCGACCACAGCACCGATCGTGATCTTCGGCGTGACGTACCCCGCCACCCCGGAACCGACCCGGTCGAGCCATTCCTGGACCTGCTCCTCCGGGTGGAAACCGCCTTCGACGTGGGAACGGATGTCAGCCGCCACAGCCAGAACCTCTTCGAATCGTTCCCGTTCATAGAGGTTGTCGGTGAACCCGAGGCCGGTCCGCGCCGTCGCCGATAGCGCATCGGCCCAGCGCAGAAGCACCCGTTCGTTGGCTCGGCGAACACTCACACCACAACTCTAGGAGACTGCTGCGCGCTTGCGTTGTCCGATGGTTTGGCAGAGGTGTTGGTGTGAGCGGGTTGCCAGAGTCGATGTGCCCGATTTGGCCGCATCGTCTACCCGCACGCCACCGAAAGTCTGAAACGTTGTGATCGATGGCCGCCTCCGTCGGTTCGGTTGCTGACTCTTCACCGACTATCATGGCCGACCTGTCGCAACCACCGATGGAGGCCGCCGTGGTTACCCCAATCAGCTATTTGACTGGCGGCGTTAGGCTCATTTGTTGACTTCTTGACATTTGCTATCCAAGTTGCGACCCAAGAAGTGGAATATCGAGTAGATAAAACCGCCATAGTGGTTCGCTGGAGCTAGATTCGATTCCGATAGGGTACAACTAAGGATTGCGGATTTTGTTAATGCCTTTTGGGCACGGCGGTCGAGTTTAGTTGCCTTTGAATTGAGTGAGTCTCTGCGGCTGGATTTGGAGGCACGAGCAGCATTGCCAACGATATTGCTGGATCTAGCTCTATATACTCTTGCTTGATAATCATGGTAGTACAATTCTGCTCTCATACCAAACAGCCAGGATTTTCGTAGAGGATTGCCTTGAGGGGATTCGTCGCGGCTTGAAGCGACAGATCGCAATCGGTACCACGCGGCCGCCTTGAGTGGGAATACTAAGAGCGACAGAATTAGTGGAACAAACCAACGTGTGCTTGTTGTACCCAGAATTTTGATAAGCAATACATCAATTAATACACTTGCAAAGGATAACGCCAGTGCAACACTGCCAGAAAAAAAACAACAACAGCCCAACTCGATCATCAGCAAAACTGAGATTTGTCGGCTCCATTTTGCAAGAACTGCTGTCGGATTCGGGAGAGCGCGACACCATCAGCTACACCCCGACGTATCCCAACTATAGCAATTTGTTGACGGACCTGAGTTAGCAGTTGGTTGAGAAGATATACGTCTGACAACACTTGTTGCCACGGCAACGCATTGATTTCGTGCAAGGCATCTCGATCCCGCCCGATTCATTGCCTGGTTTGTCATAGAACCTGATTGACCCGTCTTCGTGAAGTTCTGCGATCTCCAATTGGAGCGCCTGATGGTAGCGCGGTGATGACTTCACCACAACGTAGTTCGCGCGGCGTTCCGATTCGACCGGCTCTTCGCGTTTCAGGTCGGAGTCATGGTGTCGAGCAGCGTCCAGTTGGACTTTCGAGCCTGCGCGTAAAGCACACCTGGCCAGACGCGTCAGTCGTTGTCTCGGAGGAACTGTTCGACTTCGGCCAACAGCGTCTGGGGGTCGTCGTTGAGGTCTGCGTCATCGGACGGGTCGTTGCCGTCCCAGGCCTCCTCGAGATCGGCGACGTAGTCGGCGGTCTCCTCGTCCTCTGCGACGAGTTCGTTGACCTGTCGTTCATAGGTTGCCGCGGCGATCTCCAGGTCGGTGGCGAACACCGATGTGCCGAGCAGCTTAGACACCCGCTGGACCAGGGCCAGCCCTGCTTTGGGCGACGGAGCGCCGGGCACGTAACTCGGTACCGCCGACCACAGCGAAGCAGTCGGCAAGCCTGCTTGGTGGCATTGCGTGGCGAGCACACCGACAATCCCGGTCGGTCCTTCGTAGCTCGACGGGGCCAGATCCAAGTGGGTTTGGATCGAATCGTCCTCGCTCGCCCCGTAGACCTCGACGGGTCGACTGTGGGGCACATCGGCCAGCAGCGCCCCCAAGGTGACTACCTGGCTGACTCTGAGTATCCGGGCGGTCTCGATGACCTGATCGCAGAACGTGCGCCAACGCAACTGCGGTTCGAGCCCCACTAGCACCACGACGTCACGCTCGCTCTCACCGACTACACAGGAACGGAAGAGGTTGGTCGGCCAACTCAGGGAGCGCCGACGATCTTGGTCCAGGTGGACCAGAGGGCGGTTCGTGGTGAAGTCGAAGAAGTGCTCGGGGTCGATCTCCGCGAGGGCTTTGCCCTTCCATCTGTCCGCGAAGTGGCGGGCCGCGATAGAGGCGGCGTCGCCAGCGTCGTTCCAGCCCTCGAAGGCGGTGATCAGTACCGGTGACCGAAGTGTCGGGGGGTTGGTCAACCAGTTGATGTGCGCTGGAGAATCGGCGTCGGTCGACACGCCATAGACCATATTGTTTCCCGCTCTTGTTCGCTACGCTCACGGGCCGCTCGGGCCACGGCCTCGCCTTGGGCAGCCGTTTCGCGGTGAGCGCGCTCGGCCTCTGGTGAGAGCATGCGCCGCGCGTTCTACGGAGTGAAGCGATAGACGTTGGTGTCCCGCGGTTCGAATCCGAGCTTCCGGTAGAGGCGGTTGGCGTCTTCACGCGAGGGGCGAGAGGTCAGATCGACCGAAACGGCTCCGGCAGCTAAGGCAAGTTCTATCGCCGCTTCGTTGAGGCGGCGACCGACGCCGGAACCGCGGGCGCCCTCATCGACGACGACGTCCTCTATCCAGGCTCGCACGCCGGTGGGTATGCGAAAGAGCACAAGCGTGAGCGTTCCGACCACACCGCGTTCGTCGCGGGCGAGCAGCAGCCTCACCGCGTCGGAGTCGACGATCTCTTGCAGCGCGGCTTCCGAAGGAGGCGGGTTGGAGCTCGAGAGCTGCGGCACGAGTCGCTCCATCGCCTCGACGAGTTCGTCGGTCACCTCGTCTGCTTCGTGGATCTCAACCACGACAGGACCTTGCAACACGCCTAGGAGCGTAGACGCTCACGAGGAATCTGGCGGATCAGACCCTCCTGCACGACGTTGGCGATCAGGCGGCCGTCGTGGGTGAACACCCGCCCGATGGCGAGCCCCCTGGCTCCCGTAGAAGCCGGCGTGTACTGGTCGTACAGCAGCCATTCGTCTGCCCGGAAGCTCCCGTGGAACCACATGGCGTGGTCCAGGCTCGCTAACTGGATGTCGCCGACTTCGGAGTTGGTTCCGTGTGGAAGCAGGGTCGTGTCGAGCAGGGTCATGTCGGACGCGTACGTCAACAGGCAGGTGTGAAGGACCTGATCGTCGGGAAGGCGCCCGTCGGCTCGGAACCACACCTGCTGCACAGGCGGGAGGGGGTCGGAGCGCTCGAAGGGACTGGCGGTGACGTAGCGGATGTCGAGGGGACGACCGACCTCGGCATAAGGGTCGGGAAGGCCCTGGGCATGGTAGCGCTCGGCTCGTGTGGGCAGAGAGTCCGCGGCGACGACCTCGGGCATGGAGTCGAAGAACTCGAGCCCGTCCTCAAACACCTGGAAGGATGCCTGCAGGTTGAAGATTGCCCGCCCGTGCTGGATGGCGACCACACGACGGGTCGTGAAGCTCCTGCCGTCGCGGATCCGATCGACCTCATAGAGCACTGGCACCGTCGGGTCGCCCGGTCGCAGGAAGTATGCGTGCAGCGAATGCACGCCACGATCGAGTCCGACCGTCCGTGCTGCCGCTACCAGTGCCTGCCCGGCGACCTGGCCGCCGAAGATCCGCTGGCGGTTCTCGTCGGGCGACAAACCCCGAAAGACGTTGACCTCGATCACCTCGAGGTCGAGGATCTCCACCAATGCGTCGACATCGTCCTGCATGCCTTTATCTTGCTCTGATATCGGCGGGAATCGGCGCGAACGGTAGTGAAACGATGCGAGTATCCTGGCTAGCCATGCCCGTCATCAACCGAGCGGTGATCTTCAGAACCGTGGCGGAGCACTGGCGCAAGGCACTGCGGTACTGCGCAGTCTCGGCGGTCAACGTGGTGGTCGGGCTCGGCACGCTGGCGTTCGCCCTCGAAGTGCTGGACTTCTACCCGGTGGTCGCCAACCTGACGGCTTGGATGGTCAGCACCGGTCCCGCCTATCTGCTGAGCCGCTACTGGGTCTGGCAACAGCTCGGGGCCAGCAGCGTGAAGTCGGAGATCTTGCCGTTCTGGATCATTGCTCTGGTCGGGCTGGTGCTCTCGAGCGCCACCATTGCGGTGCTCGGGATGATCACCGACCACACCCTGGTTCTGCTGGCGGGAACGGTGGTTGCGTACGGCATTGTGTGGGTTGCGAAGTATCTGGTGTTGGATGGTCTGTTGTGGCCGAAGACCAGCGAACGCTCGGTCGCAGAGGTGCTCTGAGTGAACCCTGAACTGCTGGCCCGCGCCCGGGCGGCGCGCGGTTTCATGCCGCCGGACGAGGGTCTGGCCCTGTACGACGCCGCGGCGGAGGTCAGCGTGGCCGGGCCGTTTCTGGAGGTGGGGAGCTACTGCGGTAAGTCCGCCGTCTATCTCGGAGCTGCGGCGAGTTCGTTGGGCCGGGTGCTGTTCGCCCTCGACCACCACCGCGGATCTGAGGAGAACCAACCGGGTTGGGAGCACCACGAACCGGACCTGGTCGACCCCGGCACCAACAAGATCGACACACTCGGCACCTTTCGTCGGACGATCCACGATGCCGGGCTTGAATCGACGGTAGTGGCAGTGGTCGGTGACTCGGTGGCGGTCGGGTCGGTCTGGACTACGCCCCTCGCGCTGCTGTTCATCGATGGTGGACACGGTCGCGAGCCGGCGCACCGCGACTTTGAGACCTGGGTGCCCCACGTCGTTGTCGGAGGCACGCTGCTGATCCACGATGTGTTCCCGAATCCCGCCGACGGCGGCCGACCGCCCTATGAGATCTACTGCAGAGCGGTCGACTCGGGGGCCTTCGAGGAGGTCAGCGCCACCGGTTCGCTGAGGGTGCTTCGTCGTACGAAACCCGACTAGCCCGGTTCAGGTGGGGTTGGTCACTTCGGAGTCGACCGGGTCGATGTCGATGATCGGAGGCAGGAACCGGTGGTCAGAGAACAGCTTCGCGGCCGGGCTCGAACCTTCGATCGCCTCCGCGGCCAGCAGAACGGCCGCAGCTGAGTAGGTGGACCGTTCACCGGGCGGGAACATCGTCATTTCGGAGTGGACCATGCCGGTGATGTAGCGGCCGTCGGGTTCGCGAAGCTTCTGTGCGGCGGTGAACAGGCGGAGGGCGGTGTCGTAGTCGCCGACACCGAGGTGGGCGATGGCGCATTCGCAGGTCTCCGCGGTGGTGACCCAGGGGCGGTCGCTGACACAGCGGATGCCTTCGTCGCCTTGATTGAAAGTGGTGAATCGCTCGGCGAGATGGAGCCGGCCTGCGTCGCCGCTGATCACGCCCGACAGCACCGGGTAGTACCAGTCCATCGCCCAGCGGTGCTTGGGCGAGAACGCCTCGTCGCGTTCGTTGCGGATCACATGGGCGAGTTGTGCCACCGACAGTTCCCAGTCGGGACGTTCGTGCCGGAGTTCCTCGGCGATCGCGACGGCGCAGCGGAGGCTGTGAGCGATCGACGACGAGCCGGTCAGCAGGGCGAAGGGCCATGGTGTGCCGTCGGGGTGGCGTGCCCAGAGGATCTCACCGCGTGGCTGCTGCAGGTCGAGTACGAAGTCGATGGCCCGCTCGACCACCGACCACATCGTCTCGAGATAGCCGAGGTCGCGGAAGTGCAGGTAGTGATGCCATGCCCCGGTTGCTACGTAGGCGATGACGTTGGCGTCGAGCTTGTCCTGCTCAACCTCGTGTTCGAGGTAGTACTGATGCCAGGATCCGTCGCTCCGCTGCTGGTCCACGAGCCACTGGTAGGCGGATTCGGCTGCGGTTCGGTGACCGCCGATGACCAGCGCCATCGCCGCTTCCACATGGTTCCAGGGATCTGCGTGACCGCCGGGGTACCAGGGGATCATGCCGGATGGAAGCTGCCACTGCGCGATGTGGTCAGCGGTCTGTCGGATCTGCTCGGCGGACAGGACGCCGCGGATTTCAGGTAGCACGAGCTCTCTCTCTGTTTGTGGCTCTGTTCTTGGCTCTGTTGAGGATCGAGTGTTGTACTGGGGGTTCTGCGGCCGTCGGCTTCCCAGCGGCGGTTGGAATATCAGCGGTGACCGGCACCTGGGCGTAGACGACGAGGCTCTTGCCGAGCACCGGGTTGAGGATCTTCTCGGTCGCACGAGTCAACCACGGCGCCTTGACGATGTCCCATTCGAGCAGCTTGTGGTAGGTCTTCACCGAGAAGTTGTCGTCGATCTCGTTGTTGACGCCGACCGCGCAGCGAAGCCACCAGTACGGCGAGTGCAGGGCGTGCGTACGGTGCGAGACCGTGGGAGAGAACCCGGCCACCCGCAGTTTCCGCCGCACCTCCTTCTCCGTGTAGATCCGAACATGACCGCCTGCTGCTGCGGGAGCGTGGTAGTCGGAGCTGATCTTCCAGCAGATCTTCTCGGGCAGCCAGGCCGGGACGGTGACCGCCAGAGTCCCGCCGGGTTTCAGCACTCGGAGCAGCTCCACGAAGGCAGCACCGTCGTCTGGCACGTGCTCGAGCACTTCGGAGGCGATGACCTTGTCGAAGCTGTGATTGTCGAACGGCAGAGTGGTGCCGTCGCCCTGGACCACCGTGTGGCTGAGCCGGGCGTCGAACAGGCCGTCTTCGATGAGCAGGGGTGCGGTGTTGCGAATGGACTCGAGCTCTGCGAGGGCCATGTCGCAACTGACGACGTCAGCTCCTCGAACCAGCGCCTCATAGGTGTGGCGCCCGAAACCGCAGCCGAGGTCGAGCAACCGGTCGCCCGCGCGCAGGTCGAATCGGTCGTAGTCGACGGTCAGCATCAGGCTGTGCCTTGATCCTGGGATTCGAGGCCCTGTCGCTGGTCTTCGAGCACGGCCCGGTACTGGTCCACGGTGCGTTGCGCTGTGTGACGCCACGACCATTGATCGATGACCCTTTGCCGCCCCTGAGCACCGACTTTGGCTCGCAGTTCGGGGTTCTCCAGGGCTTCGCGGATGGTTGAAGCCAAGGCTTCGCTGTTGCCCGGTTCGGTGAGGAAACAGGTCTCGTTGTGGGTTCCGGCGACCTCGGGAAGCGCGCCGCCGGTTGTGGCGACCAGTGGAGCTCCGCACGACATCGCTTCGATAGCCGGCAGGGAGAAGCCTTCATACAGCGAGGGCACGATGGCCAGTTCGGCTTCGCTGTAGAGCTCGACGATGCGGGAGTCGGCCACTCCGGACACGAACTCGACGCAGCCGTCGAGCCCGAGTTGGGTCATCACCGTGCTGGCGTGGCTGTCGGGCCGGCGCTTGCCGATGATGGTCAGTTCGATGTGCCTCTCGGTGCGCAGCTTGGCGACCGCCTCGAGAAGGAATCGGAGTCCCTTCATGGCCACGTCGGCTGATGCAGTGGTCACCAGGTGGCCTTCACGGCGCTGGACCCCGTTGACGGGAAGGAACAGGTCCGGGTCGACTCCGACGGGCACTACGTGGAGTCGCTCCGGGTCGATTCCGTAATCGGCGCTGATGTCGCTCTTCGACGACTCGGAGACGGTCATCAGCCGGGGCATGCTCCGGGCGACTCTGCGCTGCATCTTGGTGAACGAGTACCAGCGCCTTTTGCCGAACCTCTCCCAGGCGGTGCGGGCATGCTCGAGCTCGAGTTTGCGGTCGACGGTGATCGGGTGGTGGATCGTCTCGAGGATCGGCCAGCCCTCCTGCTGCAGCTTGAGCAGGCCCCACCCCAGTGTCTGGTTGTCGTGTATGAGGTCGAACTCGTCGCGGCGGTGCCGGAGATGGCGCCATGCCCGCAGGCTGAAGGCCATGGGTTCAGAGAAGTTGCCGGTGCCGAACGAGACGTGCTCTGCGATGTCGGTCCAGTCCTTCCACTCCCAGACCCGTGGCTTGCGCATTGGATGCGGGTCGCTCCAGATGTCGAGGCTGGGCAGTTCGATGAGCGGGACGCGTTCGTCGAGCACGGGATAGGGGGGACCGCCGAGAACCTCGACATGGTGTCCGAGGTCGACGAGGGCTTTGCTCAGGTGGCGGACATAGACACCCTGTCCTCCCACATGGGGTTTTCCGCGATAGGTCAACAGCGCGATGCGGAGGGCGCGGTCACTCGGATTCTGCGCCTTGGGCATGGGTGCAACACACTTCCGCGGACGATAATCGGACCCCAAATAATGCCCGAGTATTTGCCGTTTCCCTACCCGCGTGCCCCGCGGCACGATTTGTCGGATCTGATGGGGGGCCTGTCAGGGCTTCTGAGCGCGTTTTTGTTTGCGGGCTCGTGATCGACGGGCGACTGCCTGTCTCAGTGAGTCGAGGTGGGCGAACAACAGAATCGCCATTGAGCCGATGAGCACCGGCCACGATCCGAGCACCACTGCGGGGGTGCGGCCCTCGCGCAGTTCGATCGTCTCGATCAGGACTTTCTGTTCGCTGACACCTGTGCGGGCGACCACCTCACCGGACGGGTTGATGATGGCGGAGAATCCGGTTGGGGCTGCCTGCAGAACCCACCGGTCCGTCTCCAGCGCCCGGAGTTGACTCGATGCGATCTGTTGGCTCTGCACGATCGTGAGCCAGTAGCTCGAACCGTTGGTGGGGTTGAGCAGAACGGTGCCGCCGTTGCCGATTGCGTCGCGGGCGCGATGGTCGAAGAAGACCTCCCAGGAGATGGCGATGCCGAGGGGTCCGAGTTCACTGTTGACAACCGCCGGATCCGTTCCGGCTCTGACGTCCCTGCCGGGAAGTTCGCTGCTGAACCGCTCGATGAAGCCGCGGAGCGGCACGAACTCACCGAAGGGCACCAACTGGACCTTGTCGTAGCGGTCCCGGGTAATTCCGCTCGAGTCGGAGACGATCGAGTAGTTCCGGTTGGCGGTGCGGTCCACGCTCGGCTCGAACCATCCCGTGACCAGCACTGCGTTGAGGTCGTCGGCTAGCTGCGAGACCCGGGTCACCGCTTCGCTGCGTCCCAGCAGCGGCTCGGGACAGGGGTCTGCTGCCGTGGCGTTGACGACGGGATGCACGACGTCCTCGGGCCACAGCACGAGATCCACTGGTTCGTCGATGAGCCGGCTGGCGGCCATGTGCCGTTCGAACACCTGTCGGTTCTCGCACAGGTCAGCCCGTGTGTTCTGCGGCCCGCCGCCCTGCACGACTGCTACCCGGATGCTGTCACCCTCGTCTGCGGCGACCAGGGGCAGCAGCCCGGCGAGGGGTATAGCGACGAGCACGACCACGGCCTCGAGGTTCACCCTGCGGCGTTTGAGGAGGTCTGCGAGGATCACACCGGCGAGAGCCATCAAGACCACGAGGATCGGCGATCCGAGCAGCCTGACTGAGGATGCGAGTGGTGTGGCGACGCCTGCCATTGCCAGCGTTGAGATGGGGACTCCGCCGAACGGCCAATTCCAGCGGATCAGTTCCGCCAACGCGACCGCGGCACAGAATACTGCGCCGCGGTAGCCGCGGTCGCTTGGTGTGATCCATCCGACCAGGGCGGTCGTGACGCTGAACGCGGCTGCTGCCACGGGCCAGCCGATCGGTGTCAGGTCCGCCATCCACACGGTGCTCGGAAAGAACCAGGCTGCGCCGACGAGCAGCGAGCGCCCGAATCGGCCGTGGGGAGTCAGCTGGTCGAGCAGTTGGAACCACAGCGCCAGCCCTGCGATTGTGAGCGGCCACCAACCCCAGGGTGGGAGCCCGGAGGCGATGAGCACACCTGCGAGTATCGACAGCGTCCGTGTCTTTTTCACGGCCCGGGGTCGGTTCGGTTCATGATCGCCTGGGAAGGTTGACTCTGAGTCGGCGTACGCCTCCGATCTCTCCTACCCCTTTGATCTGGATGGTCACGTCGTCTTCGCTGATGACCCATTCGGGCATGTCGGCGGGTTCAGCGACTGCAAGGATCTCGTCGGGGTGTGCTGCGGCACAGAGTTTGGCAGCGAGATTGACTGGCTCCCCGATGTAGTCGTCGCCCTCGAACAGCAGGGCGATGCCAGTGGCGATTCCGACTCGAACCTGGATCTCGCTGTCGGAGAACGCGTGGACGAGGTGCGCGCCCGAGGCGATTGTGGGGGGCGCGTCGGTCCCCACGAGCATGACTCCGTCGCCGAGCCATTTGGCTACTCGCACGCCGCGCCTGGCGGCGACGTTGCGGGCGATCCGCCGGAACTGCCCGAGCTGGCCGACGGCGGCGTGGGGGCCGTTGTCGCGTGTGAAGGCGGTGAATCCGCTCAGGTCCGCGAAGCAGAAGGTTCGGGTGACGTTGAGGTGGGCCTCGCCCTCGGTCAGTTCGTGGGGGGGAGCCACCCGGTCGGTCTGTGCTGCGTCAGCCCATTCCCGAGCGGGGCCGGTGTCTGCGGCGAGCAGCGGCAGCAGCAGTTCGCCGGTCGAATCGACTCTCTGTGGCCTTATTTTGTCGGGGTCGTTCGGACTTGGAATCGCTTCGGTGCCCGTGGTTTGTGTCACAGCTACAGAATGTCACACTTGGTCATACACGGTGGCCGCATACCGGCCATGGTTGTTTGCCGCGCTCGGACCAGAGTGCCCGGGTCATGGCATCCTGCCACCATGGTTCGACTTCTGCGGGGTCTCGGCCCACGAGCCAGGGAAAGTGACGTTCGGCGACGCCGTCCCATGTGTGTTGAACGAACTGGTACGCGCCTCTGTAGAGGCCTATGGGGTTGGTCCATAACGAGACGGCGGCGTAGTTGTCGGATGATTCGCAGTCGCGCAGGCGTTTGAGTTCCTCGGCGGAGAGCACGTGGTTGACGTGGTCGGTGGCATTGAGGTAGAACGCGACTTCTTCGGGGGTACAGGAGGACGCGAACAATAGTGCTGTCAGCGCGATGACGATTGCGCGTACTCGTAGGGGCATGGTTGTTTGGTTTCCTTAGTGCAGGACGTTCGTCCGGTGTTGGGAGTAGCGGTCCGCTCGGCGGGCGTTTGGCGTTGATTGACACAACGCGGGGTGTTGTCAGGGTTTCGGGGTCCGGGATCCGCTCGGGTTTGTCACATGACTGTAATATCGACCACAGAACTGTAACGAACCCGTGTCGTCATTCCAACCTGGAGCAGCCTCACTCGATGTTGGTGCCAGTCCGGTCGGGGTGTTCGTGCAGCCATGACTCGACCAACCCCGCGGCCTCGCGACCTGCCAGTTCGGTCACGACGTCGAGGAACGCGGCGGTCGTGGTATTGGCGTTGGTGCTGCGTTCGTAGTGGGTCCCCAGAATCTCTGTGAATACTCTGTCGCCGACGGACTTTCGCAGTTCGTGAAGCGTCACGGCACCGATGAAATACACCGAGTCGCCGAACATCTCAGCGATTTCGATCTCCAGCGGGGGATCGTTGTAGGCCAGTTGGCTGTGCCATTCGGCCGCCCGGTCGTCGAGGTTCCATCCGTGATGCTCGGCCATGTACATGGCGGACAGATACGTGGCAAAACCCTCGTGCAGCCAGGTTTCCCGCCAGTCCTGAAGGGTCGACGAATTGCCGATCCATTGGTGCACGATCTCATGGGAGACCGTGAATGGGTCGATCGTGTGGCGGCCGTGCAGCGACAGGGTCTGGTTCTCGAGCGCGAAGCCGAGACTGAACGGCAGCACGATCGAGCCGTAGACCTCGTACGGGTAGGGACCGAGCAGGTCTTCGTAGAAGCGGATCACCTGAGGGGTTATCCGCAGTGCTTCGACGATCTCGTCTGAGTCGCCTCGGGGGACATAGTCGCGAATGAGCGGGCCGTCTGGCTGGTTGGCCTCGACGCGTTCAAAGTCACCGACGTAGACGGCTGCCAGATAGGTGGCCATCGGGTCGTCCATCCTCCAGGTGGTGGTTATGTGGCCGTCGATGGCGGTCTCCTCGACAAGTATCCCGTTGGAAGCCGCGGTCAGAGGTTCGGGCACTGTCAGTCGGATCTCGAATGTGGCCTTGTCGGTCGGGTGGTTGTTGGACGGGAACCAGCTCATCGACCCGGAAGGCTCGCTGGCGGTGAAGATCACCCCGTCGATGTTGTGCCAGCCCAATTCGAAGAACGGCACACCCGGGTCGGAGATCGGCTCGGGCGATCCCGAGTAGCTCACCTCGGCGACGAACTCTGCCCCTGCCGCGAGCGGATCGTCAGGGACGACGACCAGTTCGGTGTCGTAGCGGGAGTGCTCGGCCGCGGACCCGTCGACAGTGACCGTGTGGACGGTGAGGCCCGACAGGTCCAGGTTGAACTCCGAGAGCTCCTTTGTGGCCTGGGCGGTGATCGTGGTGAGCGCCTGGATCGTGTTGGCGTCCGGGTCGATGTCGAGGTCGATCTCGTAGTGGAGCACGTCGTAGCCCCCGTTCCCGAGGTACGGGTAAAAGCTGTCGCCCAAGCCTTCAGCCGCGCTGACCTCGCGCGGCACAGTCGTGGTTGCGATGGTCGTGCTCGTAGTCGTGGATGTGGCCGCGTCCGTCGTTGTCGCGGTGACCAAGGACTCGGCAACCGGACCATCGTCGGTTCCGCTGCACGCACCCCCCAACAGCGCCACAACCAGAACAACAGTCATCCCCCGACGCCTCACGCCGCAAGTGTAGTTATAGGGTTACCAGGCAATGCGGGTACCCAAGAGACGAGAACAATGAGCGGATCGTTGGGCAACGGACCGTTGACGATACGCGAAACGTACAATCCTGTGGGCAGGGCGATGTTCCTGGTCAGCGCCGCGGTAATCGCTGGGTTCGCAGTGTTCTCCGGCTATGGAGTCATGGACCTCCACAGTTCAGGCGAGTCCATTTTCAAGGTGATCGGCGCCGCTGTGGCTACGGTATTTTGCTTTGTTTGTACCTACGGACTGTGGCGTGCCGACTTGGAGCTTCGGATCGACGATGAGCGGATCGCAGCGCGTGCGTGGCCGTTTCCTTCGAAGGTGGTTCCCATCGATCAGGTTCTTGAGAGCGAGGTCGTCAAGATCGATCCGCTACGGGACTACGGGGGCTGGGGTCTCAAGGGATCCAGGCGGGACATGCTCATCGGTGGAGGCGGCACGACCGCACTGCGGATCACCTACACCCACGAGTCCGGTGAGGAACGCAAACTGGCCTTCCTCACCGATCGAGCCGAAGAGGTCGACCAGCTCATCGCCTCACAATTGGCGCACTGATCCGGCGCGGGCTTGGCCGGACGCAGGCGGGGAGGCCCAGGCCGCGCATGGATGCGCCGGGGACGGTGATGCCGGGGGTGTTACGCGCCAAGGACGGCGGCCCCCATCGGTGGTTGCGACAAATCGGCCATGATGGCCGGGGAGGTACTGCGGGAGGCTTCGGCGCTACGGCGGGACCCGTACGGCAGTCTCACCTTGCAGCCCGATTGTCAGCGCCAATTCCTGGCGCAGGGTTCGGAATCACCCCCTGACCGCGGGTTCCTGCGCCGGTTCAGACATTACGTAGAGATCGACTTCGAGGGTCGGGTTCAGAATGTCTTCGGTTTCAAGTCCGCCAGGTTGTCGGGCAAGTTTCTCTTGCACCTGTGCGAGCGTTTGGTCGTACTCGACGGGTGGGACCAACCAGAACTCGGCGTGGACCTGTAGTCGTAAGTGCTCGATGGACTCCCGATAGGTCATTGTCTTGGTCCACGTGAGATCCGAAACGTCAAGTCGCAGGTGGGTCATGTGGAGGCTGGAGAAAACGGGAGCCTGCGCGTAATCGTGGGGTGGGGGGTGGTTGAGGGTCCCTGAGTTGGGGGTGGGGCCCTGCTGGAATCGGTGATTGCGATTACCAACGTTCCAGGAGGGCCCCGATGGCTTCAGATGTTATGCGGGTGCGGTTGCATCTGCGTCAGATTCGTGTGGTTGAGGTGTTGGTTGACACCCCGACTGTGTTGAGAGTGAGAGTCGAGTCGACCCAGACGCGGGTTCGGTGTCGGCGTTGCGGGTTCAAGTGCCACAAGGTTCATGACACCCGGGTGCGCGAGGTACGCGACTTGGAGGTGTCGGGCCGGCCAACGACGTTGGTGTGGACACGGCGCCGGTTCAGTTGCGGCAACTGTTCAGAGCGGTTCATAGAGGACCACGACTGCTTCGACGGCAGGTTGACACGCCGGTTGGCGCATCGCCTGGTCGCCGACGCGCAGGTCATGTCGATCCGTGCTGTGGTGCGTCGTCATGGTGTGCACTGGGGCGTGATCAACGCGCTGGTGCGTCAGTGGTCGGGGCTCATTGCTGCGCATCGCCGTAAGCAACGCTGCTCGGTGTTGCTGGTGGATGAGACGTCGATGCGTAAACGCCATCGCTATGTGACGGTGATCGTCAACGGCGACACCGGCCATACCCTGGCTGTGGTCGAGCATCGCTCCAGCGCAGCGCTCACAGGGTTTTTGATGTCACAACCCCACCGTTGGCGCCGCGGCGTCAAAGTCGTCGTCACCGACGGATCAACTGCCTACAAGAACTCTGTACAGACCTGTTTGCCCCACGCGCGTCATGTGCTGGACCGGTTCCATGTCATCAGATGGTTCACCGCCGGGTTGACCGCGGTGCGCCGCGACACCCAACGCCGCCACGACGGCACCAAACCGGTCTTTGATCCACAAGTGTTCAAAGCCCGGTTCTTGATGCTGCGTCGAGGCGACACCCTCAGCGACACCGACCAGGCCCGTCTCGACAAACTCTTCGACACGCACCCAAGGCTGCAAGCCGGTTGGAACGCCCTGCAAGAACTCCACGGCCTCTACCTAGCCGACGACCACGACGGCGCCCTGCAAGCCCTCGACAGGTTCTGTGACCTATATGAGACCGGCGAGCTGCCCGAGTACCACAACATCGTCGACACCATCATCGCCTGGTCCACCGAGATCCTCAACTGGCACCACACCAACCAAGCATCCAACGGCAGAATCGAAGGCACCAACAACCTCCTCCAAACCCTACGACGAACCGCCCACGGGTTCACCAACCCCACCAACTACGCAGCCCGAGGACTGTTGATATCCGGCTCATCGCGTTTGAGGGTGGAGTCGGTGGGGTGAGGGTCCGCGGGTGAACGCGAGAGATCCCCCAGAATCGGTGCTGTATCTGCAGCCGAGGAACTGGAGGATCTCTGTGGAAGTTGACCCTACACGCGTGTGTGAGTTGTTGGTTGGGTTGGGCGACGTGGAGGTGGTCGGCGTCGACGACGATGTGGGCGCGCCGTTGCGGGTGCATGTCCGTCGGCGGGCGGAGAGACCGGACTGTGCGGCCTGTGGCGGACCGTTGTGGTCCAACGGTGAACGGACCGTGGAGTTGGTTGACCTGCCGGTGTTCGGGCGGGCGGTGTTGCTGGTGTGGCACAAACGCCGGTGGCGCTGCGGGGGTAGCGAATGCGCGGCGGGTACGGTCACTGAACAGGACTGTGCGATTGCGCCGCCGCGTGAGCGCCTGACGACGCGGGCGGGTCGCTGGGTCACGCGTCAGGCCGGTCGTGGCCGCCCGCTCAAAGAAGTCGCATCAGAGCTGGGATGCAATTGGCATCCGGTGAACGGGTCGGTGCAACGTTGGGGCCAAGCACTGCTCGAAGCCGATGTCGAGCGGATCGGTGACACCGAGGCGTTGGGTCTTGACGAGCATCTGATGTGGCGCCGCGGGAAGTTCCGCACCAAAGCCTGGGCAACCGGTGTTGTTGATGTCGGTCGGGGACAGCTCCTTGACATAGTCCCAGGCAGAACCGCTGAAGCACCCGCGAAATGGCTGCTTGAACGGCCCTAGCAGTGGCGCAACAACATTGCTTGGGCGGCGTTGGACCTGTCAGGGCCGTACCGGGCCGCGTTCGACACAGCGCTGCCGCACGCGAAGCAGGTCGCGGACCCGTTTCACGTCGTGAGATTGGGCAACGACGCGCTCGACGAGGTCCGGCGCAGAGTCCAGAACCAGACACTCGGGCACCGCGGACGTAAAGACGATCCGCTGTACCGGGCACGCAAACTGTTGGTGTCAGGCTCTGAGAAGATCACCGACAACGGCCGTAACCGGCTGCGGGGACTGCTCGAAGCAGGCGACCCCCACGGAGAAGTCCGCAACGCCTGGCACGCCAAAGAAACCCTGCGCGGCATCTATGACATCGGCGACCCCAAAGTTGGTGTCGAGACCGTCGAACAGCTCGCTGATGAGTTCCAAGACCCGTGGCTACCCGAAGAGATCAACCGGCTCGGCCGGACCCTCCACCGCTGGAGAGTCCAAATCGCGAACTGGCATCGCGCTCGGGTCACCAACGCCGCTACTGAAGCCGCCAACAACTTGATCAAACGCGTCAAACGCGTCGCGTTCGGGTTCACCAACTTCAACAACTACCGAATCCGCGCCCTACTGTACGCCGGCAAACCCAACTGGACACTACTCGACACCCTCACTCCACCCTGAAACGCGAAGAGCCGGAATACGGGGGTTGGGGTATCAAGGGAACCAGGCGGGACAGGCTCATCGGTGGAGGCGGCACGACCGCACTATGGATCACTTACACCCACAGGTCCGGCGAGGAGCGCAAGCTGACCTTCCTCACCGAACGAACCGAAGAGGTCAACCAGCTCATCGCCTCACAACTGGCGCACTGATCCGGCGCGGGCTTGGCGGACGCAGGCGGGGAGGCCGAGGCCGCGCATGGATGCTCCGGTGACGGTGATGCCGGGGGTGTCACGCGCCAGTGATGCGTCGATCTGGTCGCAGCGTTGTAGATGGCCGGGGAGGTACTGGGGGAGGCTTTGGCGCCACGGCGTGACCCGCACGGCGCTCTCACCTTGCAGTCCGATGGTCAGTACCAATTCCCGGCGCAGGGTGTCGACGAGTGCCGACTCGTCGAGGTGCAGCCAACGTTGATCATCGACCCGGCCAGCGGAGACCCGCAGGATCGCATGGTTGCCGTCGTTGTAGTGTTCCCATTTCGACGATGCCCAGGAGCAGGCGGTCATCAACAGGCCCTGGTCGCGTGGAACCAGAAAGCCGGCGCCGTCGAGGCTGTGGCCCACCTGCTCGGACGGCACCACGAATGTGACCAGCACAACGTCGGAGTAGACGAGGCCCGACAGCAGCGAAGCGGCCTGGGGGGCATGAGTTTCGAGCAGGGCTGCTGAGACGAACGCGGGTGTGGTGAGGATCACACGGTCGCCGTCGAATTCCTCCGACGTTGTTGTGACCCGCCAGGTTCGACCATGGCGCTCAACAGAGACCGCCGGTGCGTGAATGTGGATGTGGTCGCTGAGTTCGCGATGGAGCGCGTCGATGACCCGCTGAGTGCCGCCCTTGACCCCGTGAAAGACCGGGCCCGGCACCGCAGAGGCACGCTGCGAGCGAAGAGCCTCGATGAACGGACCACCTCGGCGGGCAGCGTCTGCCAGCGCCCGCGCTCCCGAAGCGATGCTCAGATTGTCGGCATTGCCGGCGTTGATTCCTCCTAGCAGCGGATCCACGAGCCGTTCGAAAACCTCGTCACCGGCACGGCCCCGGACCACATCCCCGACCGTGGCGTCGCCCACCAGCCCAGGACGGTCAGCGAAACCACGCTCCCTCAACTCAGCGATCCCAACGGGCGAGACGATCCCGCCGGCGCTGAGATCATCGGGTTCCAACGGCACACCCAAGACGCTCGGCGGAATCGGCCGAAGCGCCCCGTCAACCCAAACGAAGGCACCCGAAGAGGCGGGCGACACCAGATCACCGCCCAAACCGAGTTCACGGCACAGCTCCGACATCTCCGGCTCTCGGGCCAAGAACCCGTCGGCTGCGCAGTCCACATCGAATCCCAGAGCCGAACCTTCCACCGGACCACCGGCGATCTTGCCCCCCACCCGGTGGCTCGCCTCCAGCAGAACGAAGTCCTCTCCCCGCTGGTGAAGCTGGTGGGCCGCGGCCAACCCGGTGATACCCCCGCCGATGATCAGCGTCCGGTCGCTCATTGCGGCGGAGGGCCGACCGATCCGACCGTCCCCTCGGCGTGAACGACCCTCACCACCTCGCTCAGCACGTCGGGATCAACGGTTGGCAGCACACCATGGCCGAGATTGAAGACGTGGCCCGGGTGACCGGCATTGAACCCAAGAACCTCGCGGGTTCCCGAGACGGCCGCATCGACCCCCGCGATCACCGCGGCCGGGTCGAGGTTGCCCTGCAGCGCCACGGAATCGCCGAGCCGGGCACGGGCCCTGTCGATCCGGACACGCCAGTCGATGCCCACGACATCGGCACCGACATCTCGGATCTGTTCCAGGAGCTCTCCGGTGTTGACACCGAAGTGGATCCGAGGCACGCCGGTCTGCTCGACCGCGGCGAGCACCTTACGCGAATGCGGCGCGGCGTAGCGCTGATACTGGTCCGGCGACAGCGCCCCCGCCCATGAATCGAACAGCTGCACCGCCGATGCCCCGCTGTCGATCTGCGAAGTGAGCGAAGCAATGGCCAGGTCGGCCAGCCGGTCCATCAGCGAGTGCCAGAGCCGCTCGTCGTTGAACATCAGCGACTTGGTGTTGAGATAGTCCCGTGACGGCCGCCCCTCTATCAGATACGAAGCGACAGTGAACGGTGCCCCCGCGAAGCCGATCAGAGGCACGTCGAGTTCATCGACCAGCTGACGCACCGTCTCCAGCACGTAGGGCGTGTCGGCAACCGGATCGAGGGGGCGCAGCCGGGCGAGGTCAGCGGCAGAACGGAACGGTTCTGCTATCTCGGGCCCGACTCCGGGCGTGACCGTGACCCCGAAGCCGATCGCATGAGCAGGCACGACTATGTCGGAATAGAGGATCGCGGCGTCGACCCCGTAGCGGCGCACGGGCTGGAGCGTGATCTCAGTCGAGAGGTCCGGGTTCTTGATGGCGTCGAGGATCGTTCCGGTGCCCCGGACCGCCCGGTACTCGGGCAGTGAGCGCCCCGCTTGACGCATGAACCAGACCGGAACCCGCTCATGGGGAAGGCCCCGGCAGGCCCGGATGAAACAATGGTCGTCGAATACGCCGGTGGGGCCCACGCCGCCAACCCTACTGATAGATCTGGGCTAGCCGTGCTTCCCCTGTTGGATCAGCGCGTGCAGGCCGACACCGGTCGGGGTCTCCAGGAGCCGGTCGACCGCGATCTCACCGGCACGCACAGCCTGTCGGCGCCGGTCTGCGTTGTCGTCGGAGAGATCCTCGAGTGTGTCGGCGTGAGGCTCGATCACCACGACTGCGGTGCCGTGACGCCGCACCTCGTCGACCTCGCCGGTCAGCTTGTTGCTGAACCAGGTGCGGACCGGGTTGGTGATCCGCCCGAGCAGGCCAGCGCCCCCGGTCATCGCCGAGGAGACGATCACAAGGTCGAAGCCGAGCGTCGCGGTGAGATCTGCGTTGGTAGCGGAGTGCACACCACCGTCTATGTACTCCGCCTTCCCGATCTGCGCCGGAACATACACGCCCGGCACCGCGGAGGAGGCCTGTGCCGCCTGGCCGATCGTGCCCCGCACGTCGTCGCGGCCGAAGACGATGCGGCGACCGTCGCTTGCCCGCACCGCAACGATCCAGGTCGGTCTCTTCGTCCAACGGTCCGGGTGGAGTTCGTCCATGCGTTTCTGGGAGGCGACGCCAGAACGGGTCCCCCGGGGGACGGCCCCGAGAGCGGCCCGGACGGGGTCCAGCTTCCAGGGGGGCCACAGGGCCTTGAGCGACATCTCCACCGAGAGCGGCCGCCAGTCCCGATCAACGGCAGGTTCGTCGAATTCGGTGGTGACCCTCGAATAGATCTCGGCGGTTTGCGGGCTCACCGGCTCGTCACGAAACCGCGCCACCCGGTCAGCCGCTGAAATCCCGCTGCGAAGGCTGATGGCGGTGAACGCGCCCGCGGAAGTACCGACGATCAGATCCGCGTCACGTGGATCCCAGCCCACCTCCGACTCCAGACGCGAAAGCACCCCGCAATGCCAGGGGTCGCCCACCGTTCCTCCTGCTCCGAGAACCAGTCCGACTGTGAACATCCCCGCAGCGTAGGGGCGTCTGCGTCGCGCTAGGCTAAAAGACTCCCAATTCACAGTTCCCATTCGTCTGGTACTTCTGAGAGTTCATCTTCACAGTGTCGCAACGTCACCCGGAATTAGAGGCTGAACAGGCATATCTCGACGCTGCCTACGGCTGCCTAGACGACTCGCGTGAGCGGGTGCGGCGAATAACCGAGATGTTCGAGGCGACCCGGGGCGGCACGAATCAGGCCCGTTTCGAGAGGGAGTCTGTACTTCAGGGAGCATTGAACCGTCTGAGCAGGCTCAACCTGGGAAACCGCTCATTGGTGTTCGGACGCATCGATCCCTCAGGGACCGGTGAACGCTTCTACATCGGCCGTGCCGGTGTCTGGGACGACGACCAGAACGCGGTGGTGGTCGATTGGCGGGCGCCGGTCTCCGAACCCTTCTACCGGGCGACCGGCCGTGAGCCGCTCGGGCTAGAGCGACGCCGATTCTTCGCCACACGGGGTCGCACCCTGCTCGGGATCGACGACGAACTGTTCGGCGAGCTTGTCGACCCCGACCACACAAGCGATGCAGCCGTGCGGGGCGAGGGTGCGCTGATCGCTGCGTTGGAGGCGGCCCGAACGGGGCGGCTGGGAGACATCGTCGCCACAATCCAGGCCGAACAGGACGAGATCATCCGCGCGCCGATGCCCGGACTGTTGGTGGTCCAAGGTGGTCCCGGCACGGGCAAGACCGTGGTGGCGCTGCACCGGGCGGCCTATCTCCTCTACACACACCGGCTCTCTCTGGAGACTCAGGGTGTCCTGGTCGTTGCCCCGAATCGGCTGTTCATCGCCTACATCGAACAGGTGCTGCCTTCGCTGGGAGAATCGGGTGTGACCATTGCTGTGCTAGCGGACCTGGTGCAGCCCCGGGTCCGAGTCGACCGTCTCGACGACGAAGGCGCCGCCCGAGTCAAGGGCGACCCGCGGATGGTGGAGGTGCTTGCGACCGCGCTGTCGAATCGGCAGCGTCGTCTGCGAACTGACCAGCAGTTCGGTTTCGGACTGCAGCGGTTGCGGATCACCGTCGCCGAGTCCTCCAGGATCGTCTCAGCGGCCCGCCGGCGTTCCCGGACCCACAATGCGGGCCGCAAGATTGTCGAGGACCTGTTCTTCGAGACTCTTGCCGAGAGTGCCCACAAGCAGGTCGATCCCCAGGTTGTGCGTGAACGGATGCGCAACGATGTCGGCGTCCGGGAGACGCTCGACTGGATGTGGCCGGTCCTGACCCCGGCGCACCTGCTGCACGACCTGTACGGCTCTCAGGCGCTGTTGAAGTCTGCGAATCGTGGGGCGTTCAGCGAGGAGGAGATCCTGTGTCTGCACCGGCCCCGCAGCAGCCATGCCAATGAGGTTGTGTGGAGCTTCGAGGATGTGCCGCTGCTCGACGAGGCCCGCGCCCTGCTGGGCGCCCGCCCGGGAAAGCGTTCGGTTGACGCGGTCCGGACCTACGGGCACATCTGTATTGACGAGGCGCAGGACCTCTCTCCGATGGAATTGCGCATGGTGGCGCGCCGCTCCCTCAATGGATCGCTGACCGTCGTTGGTGACATTGCCCAGGCCACGGGTGCGTGGGCCAACAGCGATTGGGACTCTGTGATAGCAGCGTTCGCCAGCAAGCACCAGCCTCGGATCAATGGCTTGAGCGTCGGTTACCGGATTCCTGGACCGACGATGATGTTGGCGAACAGGATCCTGCCGTTTGCCGCGCCGGGGTTGCGTCCCCCCACGCCCGTGCGGTCCGACGGCGACGATCCTCAACTCGCCGAGGTCCGCGACTCGCTGGAGGAGACCCTGATCAGGGTCGTGTCAGTGGAGCTTGCCAAGGTCGGGGAGGGCAACGTTGCTGTGATCGTTCCGGCGTCGCTGCTCGGGAGCGTGACTGCGGCTTTTTCGGCCCATGAACTGCCCTTCGGTGGACCGACCCGCCATGGCCTCGACAAGCGGGTCACGGTGGTGCCGGTGCGTCTGGTCAAGGGTCTCGAGGTTGACGCCGCGGTCGTGGTCGAGCCGCGGCGGATCGTCGATGAGGAGATTGAGGGGTTCCGGTCCCTGTATGTGGCGTTGACTCGGGCCACGAAGCGGGTGACCGTCGTCTACAGCGAGCCTCTGCCCGAGCTGTTCGGGTGATGCCGCGGCCTAGCGGCCGGCCCGTGGCCCAGCGGCCCGTGAGCGCAGCGAACAAAAGCGGGGGTAGAGCGCGGCGAACAAGAGAGCGGCAGACAATTCGTTGAAATCGTCGCGCAGCGATACGATGTAAGGCATGCCTGACACGGACACGGATGCCGACTCAGAGCTGATCGCGTTGGTGGTCGTAGCCAAGGATCTCTGGGTGAACCGTTCTGTTCCGGTGTTGAAGGGAGCTGACCTGGTGGCTGAACCGGGTCAGCATCTTGTGATCCTGGGGCCCAGCGGTTGCGGCAAGACCACCTTCCTGCGGGCGATCGCCGGCCTTGAGCCCGTTGAGCAGGGCGAGATCTGGGTTGGCTCACAGCTGGTTGCCAGTTCCGGCGTGCATGTTGCTCCGGAGAAGCGCCGTGTGGGCCTGGTGTTCCAGGACGGCGCCCTCTTCCCGCATATGAGCGTTGCCGCCAACGTGGCCTACGGACTCCCGCGGGCGCATCGTTGGCGCAGATTCGGACGGACCAGCGACCGTGGCCGGGAGTCGGTGCGGATGATGCTGGAGATGGTCGGACTCGAGGAGTTCGGTGACCGTCTTCCCGGTTCGCTGTCGGGGGGGCAGCAGCAGCGCGTAGCGTTGGCCCGTGCACTGGTGCCGCGACCCTCGGTTCTGCTGTTCGACGAGCCTTTCTCGAGTCTGGACTCCAACCTGCGCGCCGGTGTGCGGTCCGAGGTTGCTCAACTGCTCCGCGAGCTGGAGATCACTGCAATCTTCGTCACCCATGATCAGACTGAGGCTTTCGAGCTGGGCGATCAAGTGGCTGTGATGCGCGACGGGGTGCTGGTACAGCAGGCGACACCGGCTGATTTGTACAACCGGCCCGTGGATCCCTGGTTGGCAGCGTTTGTGGGCGAGGCGGAGTTGTTGGCGGGTTACGCCAAGGGATCGGAAGCCGACACTGTGCTCGGACGTATTCCGCTCTCGAACTCGGTCAGTGGTCCCGTCGAGGTCTTGGTGCGCCCTGAGGAGATTGTTCTGTCTCCAGGTTACGGCGGGCGGGTAGTCGGGATCGACTACTGCGGGCATGATGCGCTGATCAGCGTTGCGTTGGAGGGGGGAACTGTGGTCAGGAGCCGGGCGACCGGCGCGCCGAGGTTCGCAATCGGTGCCGAGGTCTCGGTGGGCCACTCGGGGGTGTCGACCCTGGCTTACGGGAGTTCTTCTGTGGCGGTTGCCCGGGTAGCTGAGACGGTCAGCTAGACCACACAGGGCTGTGACGAATGTCATATGTTAGGTATGCCTAACAATGCCGGGATCATGGTTATAGTCATCGTATGAAATCCGCCCGCATTGAAATCCATCGGCCTTTCCTAGCCACCCTCGTTGTTCTGCTCGGATTCGCGCTGTTCGCCACCGCCTGCGGCGGCGACGACGGCTCAGACGACAGCATCACGCTCTACTCCGGGCGCAACGAAGAACTGATCAAGCCACTGGTCAACGACTTCACCGCTGAGACCGGAATCAGCGTCGAAGTGCGATACGGCGACTCCGCGGAGTTGGCACTGCTGATCCAGACCGAGGGCGACAACACGCCGGCGGACCTCTTCATCTCGCAGAGCCCCGGAGCGCTCGGCCTGCTCGCAGGCGAGGGTCGCCTGGCCGCGCTCGGCAGCGAGCTCACCTCATCGGTGGGGCAGGGATTCGCGGCGGGCGACGACACCTGGGTGGGCCTGACCGGGCGTGTGCGGGTCGTCGTCTACAACAGCGACCTCGTCGACCAGGCAGATCTGCCGACATCGGTCCTCGACCTGGTCGATCCCGAGTATGCGGGCAGGGTCGGAGTCGCGCCCAACAACGGTTCGTTCCAGGACTTCGTCACCGCCATGCGCAATGAACTGGGCGACGATGCGACACGGGACTGGCTTGTGGGAATGGCCGAGAACAACTCCCCCAACTATCCCAAGAACTCAGCGATCGTGGAGGCCGTCGGACGCGGCGAGGTCCCGATGGGTCTGGTCAACCACTACTACAACCTCCGTGCGGTCGAGGCCGACCCCTCGGTGGCGAGCAGGAACCACTTCCTGCCAGTCGAAGACATCGGTTCGCTGGTGATCGTCACGGCGGGTGCAGTACTGTCATCGTCGGATTCCGACGAAGCGGCCGAGTCGCTTCTGGAATTCCTGCTGAGCGATGATGCACAGATGACCTTCGCCTCCCAGACGCAGGAATACCCGCTGGTCGCGGGCATAGCCCCGCCGTCGGACCTGCCGTCGCTGGACGGATACGCGGCCCAGACCATCGACTACGACCTGCTCGGAGACGGTCTGCTGGGAACGATCAACCTGATTCGAGAAAGCGGTATCGAGCAGTAGCATGCGCCCCGCCGACATCGCCGATCCGGGGCGGTCGACAGCATCGAAGCGTCGACCGCCAGCGGTGATGCTGGTCATCTCGGTGTTGATCGGCGTGGTCTTCATGGGGCCGTTCGCCTACGTCGTGAGCCGCAACCTCGACCTGGGAACCGACCTCGGTTCGCTGTTGTTGTCGCAGTCAACTTGGGATCCGCTGCGCCGCTCCCTGCTGCTCGGGTTCGTCGTGTCGGCATCGACGGCGGTGATCGGCACCGGTCTGGCCTGGTTGACGATCCGCACCGACCTCTGGGGTCGCGGCGTCTGGCGCATCCTCGCCCCGATTCCGCTGGTGTTCCCGAGCTTCGTCGGTGCGACTGCGTTGATCGCCGGGTTCGCGACCGGAGGTCTGGTCGAGGACCTCGTCTCGCCGCTGGGAATCACCGACCTGCCAGACATGAAGGGGTTTCGCGGTGCCTGGCTGGTGCTGACCCTGTTCACCTACCCCTACGTTTACCTCCCGGTGGCCGCTCGGATGGCTTCGCTCCCACCGTCGCTCGAGGAGTCGGCCCGCCTGCTCGGCCGCAAGCCGCCGACCGTCTTCCTGACCGTCGTGCTGCCACAGGTCTGGAGTGCGGTGCTGGCCGGGACGATGCTCGTCTTCCTCTACACGATCAGCGATTTCGGCGCTGTCTCGCTGCTCGGATACAGCACCCTTGCTGAACAGATCTATGCCGACCAGTTGTTCGACCAGGCCCGGTCCATGGGGCTCGCCCTGATCCTGGGTATCACGGCTCTGTGCGTCGTGATGGGCGAACGCGCGCTCGAACGGCGACGCGCCCAGGTGGAGGTGGGACGCAGCCATGAACCGCTGCTCGTTCCCCTGAAGGGCTGGGGCATCCCAGTGCTGGTCGTGGTGGCTGCGTTCCTCGGGAACGCGCTCATCGGTCCTGTCGCGGTGCTCGGGTTCTGGGCTTGGCGCGGCCTTACGACCAACATCGACTCGGTCGGTCTGGGAGTCGACATCGGAGATCTGCTGGGCCCGGCGCTGCACACCGCCGAAGTCGGCCTGGTCACAGCGGTGGTCGCTATTGCCGTGGTGCTGCCGATCGCCTGGCTGACGGGGCGTTATCGAAGCCGGATCGCCGGCGCAGCCAATTCGATGGTGGTGGCAGGCTTCGCGCTTCCAGGTGTGGTGATCGCCCTCTCTCTGGTGTTCTGGGCGATTGACGCTCCAATCATCGGACGTTGGTACCAGACGCTTCCGCTGCTCATCGTCGCGTATGTCCTGCACTTCGGCGCCCAGGCGAGTCGGGCCGCCCATGTCGCGGTGGAGACGGTCGCGGAGAGTATGAGCGACGCCGCCGCGACTCTGGGAGCGAACCGGTCGCGTCGCTTCTTCACCGTTGAGCTGCCTTTGATGGCGCCGGGCCTTTTTGCCGGTGCGGGTCTGGTGATGCTCTCGACCATGAAGGAGCTACCGGCCACGCTGTTGCTCGCACCCATCGGTTTCGACACGCTTGCGACTGAGGTGTGGGCTGCTGGCGAACGGGGGGCCCTAGCTCAGGGGGCGGTCGCCTCGCTCGCCCTGGTCGCGGTCAGCTCGGTCCTCACCTGGGCAGTCGTGCTCCGCCGGCTCGACGTGCACTGAATCGGGCCGATCACCGCAGCATCGATCAGCGCAGTATCGATTAACGCATTGCCGATCAGTGATGCGCGGGTGGCCCTTAGAGAGGTGAGATCGTCGCGCGCAAGCTCCTGTGTCAGGCCCCTGTGTCAGACCCTTGTGTCGGATAGATGACACTCGTTGTGTCGGGTATCTGACACAAAACGTTCCAAAGCACTGCGAGTATGACCGTTCGGCGGATGCCCCGGTGGTTCGAGACGAACTGCCGGAAGCACGTTTCATGGGGGGTCCCGTAGGCGGAGGGACTCCCCCATGAGCGTGACGGCGCTGCGGCTTATACGCTCGGGCCCAGTGTCTCGGCCCGTAGGGAGGTCTCATGCGGTTCGTTCGTCTCCAGGTGACAACTGCTCTGTTGGTTCTGGCTCTGTTGGCAGCGGCCTGTGGCGGTGATGACGCCGACGAAACTGTTGATCCAATTGAGTCTCAAGCAACGGACGCCGCCCAGACATCGTCGACAACGTCAACCACGGTTCCCATCCCGCAGGGTGCTGTGCCCCTCGGCGCTCTGCAGATCGTCGGGGTCGAGTTCGGTGACACCGGTTTCGTGAGAGTCCAGAACCGGGGCACCGCAGACGCCAACGTCAACGGCATTTACATCTGTCAGTTCCCCCAGTACACCGATCTCGGCACTGTCGTGACTCGCGGGGTCATTGCCGCGGGGGCGACGGTTGAGATTCCCGCCTCGGCAGTCGGCGGTCTGAGTGATCAGGGTGGTGAGGCTGCCCTGTACGCCAACAGCTCCGACTTCGGATCGCCTGACAACATTCTGGCGTACGTGCAATGGGGCACCGGGGGTGCCCGCGCAGATGTGGCTACCGCAGCCAACATCTGGGCGGGACCCGAAGTGTCGATCACCCCCGATCCCTCCTACAACGACATTGTGCTCGACGGTGATCCCGCCGACCCGGAAGCCTGGAGTTGAGATGGGAATCGAGGTCCGTCCCATCACCGCGACGCTCGGAGCTGAAGTGACGGGTGTCGACATGGCCGATGTCGACGCGGTCACTCTCGATCAGCTCAAGAAGGCTTGGCTCGACCACAAGGTGCTCGTCCTGCGTGATCAGCACATCACGACAGAACAACACATTGCCTTCGGCCTGCTCTTCGGGGAGCTTGAGGTGCATCCGTTCGCGACCGGGCGGCGCAACTACCCCGAGATCGTCAAGATCAAGTCGACCGCCGAGCATTTGTACGCTGCTGCGAGTTGGCATTCCGACGTGACCTGGCGTGAGGAACCGTCGATGGGCTCGATTCTCCGCGGGGTTGTGATACCGCCCGCGGGAGGCGACACCTGCTTCGCTGACGCAGCCGCGGCCTATGAGCTTCTGCCCCCCGACTTCAAGGCGGAGGTGGACGAGCTGTTTGCGGTCCACGACTTCACACATACCTTCGGGAGGCGGCTCAGCAGTGAAGAACGCGCAGCGAAACAGAAGGAGTTCCCACCGGCACGCCACCCCGTGATCCGCACCCATCCAGAGACCGGTCAACGCTCGATCTACACGAACCGGACATTCGTTTCCCATATCGAGGGTGTGGACAGTGCCGAGAGCGAGCGGATCCTCGACCGGCTCGAACGGGCGATCATGAATCCGTCGGTCCAATGCCGGATCCGCTGGAAGGTCGACACTTTCGTGATGTGGGACAACCGTGCTGTGCAGCATTTCGGCACCAACGACTTCCACCCGCAGACACGCCATGTGGAGCGTGTCACTGTCGTCGGTGACCGCCCCTTCTAGCGGGGCTCGATCAGACCACGCGGATCAGCAGAGGGGTTCGTAGCGGATTCCTGAGTCGGCTAGGCGGGTGAGAGCGTCGTCGAGGGCCTCGACTGTCTGGGAACGTTCGCCGCCTCCGTCGTGCAACGAGACGATCGCTCCGTCGGTTGCGCCAGCCACTATCCGGTTAGCGATCGTATCGGCACCGGGGTTGCGCCAGTCGAACGTGTCGACGTTCCATAGGGCGATGTCCAATCCGTGAGCGGCCGCCCATTCGTATGTGAACGCATCCCTGGATCCGTAGGGCGGTCGCAGGCACGGTGCGCCATGTTCGCCGAGGATGTCCTGGGTCCGGCTGATGGTCTGGTCGAAGGCCTCCCTGGAGAGCGTGGTCAGGTCTTCGTGGAACCAGGTGTGGTTCGCGACGGTGTGCCCTTCGGCGATCATCCGTTCGAAAATGGCCGGGTAGCGTTCCAGGAGGTAGCCGACGACGAAGAAGGTGGCGCGGGTGTCGTGGCGGGCGAGGATGTCGAGGATCTGCGGCGTGTAGACGGGGTGTGGACCGTCGTCGATGGTGAGATGGACGACATCGCCGGGTTCGGCGGTCGGTTTTGCGGGGATCGTTGGCAGCGGCACGACGGGGTTGGGGTCTGTGAAGGCTCCGAGCGGCAGCACGGCCGCGGTCATCTCGTAGTCGGCGGCCTCTCCGTGGGTGGAGACTACGCTCAGCCTCCAGGGGCCTCCGGCGGGAAGGACCGTGTTCATTGTCTGGGTCCGGTCGTCGAGCGAGGCGAGCACGAAATAACCGAGGTCGACCGTCAGCCAGACTCCGAGCGGTGCTGTCAGTTCGACGTTGATTGCCTGCTGCTCGCTGGCCGCCAGGGTGTAGGTCTGCCGCTGGTTCGGTTCGATCGTTCCTGTTTCGGTCGCTGATATCGCCCCGGTCTCGAAGTGGATGGCGATGTCGGGCAGTTCCGGTTCGGGCAGCGGGAGGTTCTTGAGCGGTCTGGTGCTGACCACTCGGGCTTGGGGTTCGGATCCGGTCACGTCGATTTCGAGGGTTGTGCGTTGAGTGATGACGGTGAACGGTTCGTCTTCGAGGCGGTCGAGCAGCGTCACTTCGATCAGGCCGTGTTGGACTGCGATCTCTTCGATGATGACGCGGTCGCCGACATGCACGGGTGTCTGGGGATCGGGTGTCCCCTCGTTGTTGATCACGGGGACGATCAGGTGGAAGGTGCCGGTTCCTGCGGACTGTTCGATGATGTGCGTGACCAGGTCTTCGTCTCCGTCGTTGTCGAGGTCGCCCTGGGTGACCCGGTTCTGCAGCAGGAACATCGATTCGGAGGCTCCACCGTAGGAGGTCGTGGCCTGTCCTTCCGCCAGGTCGATGGTGTCGCCGTCGAATTCGAAGCTGAGGTTCTCAAGGTCCTCCCAGGCGATCAACGCCGGTTCTGCGAGTGTGGTTGTGCTGCTCGGCGGTGCGGTTGTCTGCGGTGCCTGCTTCTGGCTGGTTGTGGTGCTGGTGCTGCTGGCTGTGGTGCGCGGTGTTGTCGTGGAGGGGTTCTGGTCTGTTGCGGTGGTGTCATCGGAACAAGAGGCGGTCAGCAGGGCCAGCACCAGGCCAACGAGGATCAGCCTGCCCCTCCGTGTTGTTGCGACGCCCGTCACGCGCACCTTTCCTCCGGTCCGAACCTACGGCGAGGCTACCGCGCATTCCGGTGTCGAGTGGTTGGCGTCCTCGGCCGATGACAGTGCTGATTGTGCAGGTTGTCGCCGCCAGATCTCATCGGTACGGTTGGGTCTGCGGGGTGGAGCAGTTTGGTAGCTCGTCGGGCTCATAACCCGAAGGTCGCGGGTTCAAATCCCGCCCCCGCCACCACTTAAGCCCAAGTCCGAGTACACACTCGACTTGGGCTTTGTCGCGCCTGACGAGAAGCGCTGCGCGTACAGTTGCGACTGCTTTAACGCCATTCGGTCGGCTTGGGCAGGTTGCCAACGGGATCTGGAAACTGACAGGCCCTGAAGTTGCTTCAGTGAGCTGGCACCAGTGCCTGCGAACACCGTCGTTGCGCTTCTCCCGAAGATCCCCGGCCAGATCTAGGACTGGCCCTCGGTGACATCTACAGAGAAAGGTGAGGCCGTCCGCGAGCTTAAGGTCGCAGTCGTGCATTTCCTGCTCACGCGCCGTTAGTTTACGTTCCAAGTATTGGCATGTAAGTCTGAAACAATTCGAAAAAAGAACAAAACAGAACAAAATATAGGCATACAAGATGCATTTGAGCGACAAACAGTCTACGATCGTCCTGCCGAGCGCACAGTGCTGCTCGTGCCGATCAATTCTCCTGAAGGGAGTCCCCCAATGAATACCACCGGTTTGACAACTCGGTTCAGGCCCACGTTCCAGGTGCCGGCGACCCGAGGTCGCATGGGCACAACCAACTATTACACGGCCACGCTTCCCTTTGGAGCAGTGACCAAGCTGTTCACCTTCGACCCCGAAAAGATGATGGAGCTCACCGTCGAGGAACGCACCCAGCGGGAGCTCAAGCGCAAGCGGGTACCCGAGATCGCCAACTACATCCTGGAGCACGAGGATTACATCTTCTCTGCGATCACGGTCTCGGTTGACTCGGCTGTCGACTTCACGCCAGCTGCGGAGGGAGCAGACGTCGGTACTCTGGTGCTGCCCTTGGAGGCGAAGTACGTCATCAACGACGGCCAGCATCGTGTTGCCGGTATCGAAGAAGCGCTTAAGCAGGACCCTGAGCTTGCCGATCACACGATCTCAGTCGTTGTGCTGCCTGACGGCGGGCTCGAACGCAGCCAGCAGATCTTCTCCGACCTCAACCGCACGGTGCACAAGACTTCGAAGTCGCTCGACATCCTCTTTGACCACCGGCTGCCGATCAACAGGATCACGATTGACTGCATCCGGGAGGTGCCGCTGTTCGAGGACCGCGTGGATAAAGAACATGTGTCACTGTCGGTGCGCTCAACGAAGTTCGCTACGCTCTCGGGGCTGCAGCAGGCCAATGTCCAACTCCTCGGGAACCTCCCCGAGAAGCTCCCTCAGGCCGAGGTCGATGACATGAGGGCTCTTGCGGTGGATTACTGGACCCGTCTCACGGAACTGCTAGCGCCGTGGAAGGCCATTCTCGAAGGCGACACGAAGGTTCCGGAGGCCCGACAGCTGTACGTGTCGTCCTACGCGCTGGCGCTGTGGGCCCTCGGTTTCACAGGAGCTGCCGCCCGCGCCGCCCACAACGGCTCCACCGGGCACTGGACCGACGCTTTAAACGGTCTTCGTGACATCAACTGGAAGAAGACCAATCCCGATTGGCAAGGCATCTGCATGGCAAGAAACGAAGTGGTCACCCGAGCACCCACCCGCCGAGCGACCGCCAACTACATCAAATGGAAACTCGGACTCGAAACGGAGCGGCCCGCTCCGGTCATCACCGACAACCAGCAGCGACGATACACCCCACCGAGCGCAACGACCGCCAACAAGTGACACCCACAACCTCCCGCGACCTCCGTCCCAGCGACCATTGGCTGATGCTCCTGACCCTTGGGACGGATGCGCCTCGGTTCCCGATCCCCACTCCTCAAGTGCACAGGCGAGACTCCGCGCGACGCGCGGCCGCGTCAGCTGGCCGCGGGCTAGATCGTGACCCTGTTGGTTAATCCTCGTTGCCGGGATTCGAGTCTGAGTGGTGTGTGAGGGTTGAGCCGAGGATGGCGAGCCGGTGGGCGGTGACGCCCGGCGAACACGCCAACACGTATCCGGTGTGCGAGTCGCCGACGATGGCACCCATTAGGGGCGAAGCCAATGCAGCCAGCATCGCTTCGATCTCCTCCTGGGTGGGAAGATCCTCGCTATCTTGGTGATACATGGTGAGTCGCAACTCGCTAGCCGTCAGTGGCCCAAGGTCTCGGGCTAGGGCGGCAATTGCATCGATCAACCGCTTGGCCAGTGTGACGAGACGATTGGCTTCCTCCGCGCGTTCCTCGATCTCGGACAGGTCGACCTCGCCGCTCTGTTCAAACATGATCCTGTAGTCGGCTAGTCCGAGGGGCCGCGCAGCGTGCAACTCACAAAGACCCGCGAGGGCTTCCGCCGATAGGACCGCAACTTTGTGCTGCTGAGCGCGTTCCATTAGTCGTCCTCCGGCCGGGTTAGGGCCGATCAACATTGAGTGGTCCGCCGCGTGTTTTTGTTGGTGCTCTGTCAGTGTGTCCCAATCGATTTGGTGGTCCTGCAAGGACGAAGCCGACGTTGTCTTGGCATCGATCGCAACGCGGTAGCTGGCGTCACCTCCGAATCGAGCATCAACCAGCACGTCTGTTTGTCCGGAACCGCCGAGATGCTCGGCCGCGAAACCCAGATATCGAAATGCATCCCGGAGCGCCCGCTCGAACCGCGTCGGGTTCTTGCTATCTGTTGCGGCACTGGTGACCTCGCTAGAAATCTGTGGCGCCCGATCTACCGATTCCGCGCCAAGGTCTTGATTCGGGTCACCTGCACCAAGGACGCGCACCGCCCCCGGAGCGAATGTTGCCGTCGAGGTCGCCTCTTTGCCGTTCTGTCGATCGAGAGCCGGCTGTACGACAACGCGATCCAAGAATCCTGAGCCATCGTCGGTGAGGCAGAGAAGTCCGTCACTTTCTCGCTTTACCAGACCGGCGGATTGGAGCCAGCCCCTTCGATTGTCGATCTGAGTGTTGGTTTCCCAACCCATGAAATACTGCTCACAAGCCAAACGGCGTAGGTCGGCAGTGGTCATCGGTTGTTCGAGGCTCTTCAGCATCTCACCGATAAACCGGACTCGGTGGTGAAGTCTCACCACTAACAGAGCGGCATTGTCGTCGAGCAACCACCGCTTGATTAACTCGGGAAGGACCCAGACACCTGAATCGACACTTAGGAATCCGACTTTCTTCAAGAAACTCAGGCGATGCCTCGCGGCGCTTGGTCTCAGACCGAATTGAACGGCCATGCGCTCGGAGAGTTCAGACTGCGACGGAGGCGCATCTCGTGTGCTCTCGGCTGTCCATCGGAGGGAATCGAAATAACCGTCATATCCACCGGGCATCGGCAGGACACCTTTCGTCCTGTCTTCCCACAGCACATGAATTGGTTGTGTTGAAGGTCGAGCCTCTTCCATGGCGGAATCGTAACAGGGGAGTCACATGGTTTCGGCTAGCCAGTTTGCAGTCAAAGCCCCTGCCAAGTGCCGCGTTGAGGGTAGGAGCGGGCGTCCGGCCTGTGATTCGGGAAGGTCCAAGACCTCACGGACGACGCATGCTCCAGTCGTTCCATCCGTCGGAGTCGAGGCACAAGATCGGATACTGAACGTACTCGGGCCAGGGTCCGGTATCGAGAGCAATCCAGACTGCGTCCACCCCTTGCAGGTCGACCAACTCCAGCTCGCTTAGGCCGACCCGCTCCACATAGCGCAGCGCCTCAGCCCTGCCGAACCGGTGCTTCTGCCCGATGGTCAACCAGATGAACAGATGCGCTTCGTCAGCGCCGTGCATGTCCTTTGCATTGACGAGCTTGGCACGATTGGCCGGTAGGTGTTCGCGCACCGCGTCCACGAGTGCGCGCGGACCGACCGTGCCGCTGTGAGGGGCCTGACCTAATTCGATTCGTGTCGCTCCGGTGTCGTCCTTTCTTGGACTGGCGGAACACACGCCAAGACCGCGTAGCCGGTCAACTACCTCCGATTCCCCATGGCGCCGGTAGGAAGAGACATGCTCCACTTCGGCGAAGATCCCGCATTTTTCGACCTGTAGTAGGACGCTAGGGAGGTTCTTCTTGAGCGACTTGGATCTCTCCCCTGCCGCCGCTTGGTCAGTGTGATCCCCGCCTGGCGATTCGATCAACACATCCCACGAATGAGCCAATTCTGGAGCTGGCAGGTCGATCTGCTCAACCTGATTCCAAAACGCCGTATCTGCCTGGGACTTGTCTGAGGTCACCTCGACAGCGAATGTGCGGCCGTCCGCGAGATGGAGGTCGAAATCGTGCATCCCCTGTTTACCGCTGACATCTCTCGGGGTGAACGTCTTTCCGTCCAACAGACGCTGCAGTAGCTGTGCCGACCGATACTCCTCAGGGCGCTCCTCGCGCATCTGGGATCGGGCTTCCGCGACGGCAAGAATCTTTGAGGCTTCTTCGTCTGACAACATGCTGTTTGTCTTGTTTCCGCTTGTAGGGGGCAACCTAGCAGGGCATCTGCACGCATCCTACTGACCTCCTCGCTTTCAGACCAGGTATCAACTGCGAACGCAGATCGGACAAGACTCACACCATTACAACTGGCGTACTCGGCGTGCCGAGTCAGCCCCGTCTCCACACTCTTGGCCGTCGGTGGGGGCGGTGTCATACCCCCTCTGGCATCGTTGGGGTTCTCGATTCCGGTGAGTTTCTTCGTGCCAGATGCGATTTCCTCGCAAGGCCGGTGTTGAGACAGTTGATCCAACTATCAGGCTGCTCGGGTATCGCCCGGCTCGCGGCTGTCGGCTACTACTCTCCGTGAAAGGGACACCAGACCATGGCCTATCGAACCATCGACCTCTTTGCAGGAGCGGGCGGGCTCACCGCAGGCTTCTGGCTGGCTCGCGACAGCGCGGGAGCTGAACTCTACGACCCCGTCTTCGCGGTTGAGCACGATCCAGCGGCTGCAGCCACCTACAAGGCCAACTTCGGCATCCACGTCCATGACGGGGACATCGAGTTCGTGGACCCCAGGGTGTACCCCAGCGCCGACATCGTCATCGGAGGTCCGCCCTGTCAGGGCTTCTCTCCGCTGGGCCGTGACCGCGACCCCGACTCAAGAGCGGCACTCAACGGATTGTGGGAACACTTCCTCGCCACAGTCGTGCAGGTGCGACCGCGAGCGTTCGTTATCGAGAACGTCCCACAGTTCCAGCGGTCCGCCCAATTCAACGAATTGCTCGACCGGATGGCGAATCACCCTTTCCTGTCACAGTTCGGATACGGCTACGGGGTACTGAACGCAGCGGACTACGGGGTGCCGCAGACCAGGAGACGGGGCATCTTCATGGCGGTCCACAAACAGTCCGTGCCATGGCCCCCGCCCCCGACACACGGCGACTCCCCGATGTTCGAACAGCCGTATCGCACGGTACGCGACGTGATCTCCGACCTTCCGGCCGAGCCAACGACGGATCAACCCACCACCGCAGAGGACGGTTCCCAGGATCTCCATATCCGACGCAACCCGCGGGAAATCTCCCTGCAGCGTTACCGGGCGATCCCACCGGGAGGCAACCGCTTTGATCTGCAACGCAATCGGCCCGACATCACACCGGCCTGCTGGCTCAACAAGCCCACGGGCACGACTGACGTGATGGGTCGGATGTGGTGGGACCGTCCCGGGCCGACCATTAGGACCGAGTTCTTCAAGCCCGAGAAGGGACGTTACCTACACCCCGAGCACGACAGGCCGATCACCCACCGCGAGGCTGCTCGGCTCCAGAGCTTCCCCGACACCTTCATCTTTGAAGGAAGCAAGATTGAGATCGCCCGCCAGATCGGGAACGCCGTCCCCCCGGTGCTCGCCCGCGAGATCGCTCTGCACCTCGCGCGGATCCTCGAATAGGGCCGGAACGCAACTGGTCGGCACCACGATCGACCTAGCTACTCTCAGTCTGCTGGTCCGGACTCGATGACTTGTCGGCTCAGTTTGAGATAGAGGTCGCGGTCGGGACCCGGTTCTGATGCTTCGTCGGCGTCGGCGAGTCGCCACCACCCGTCACCTAGCCAGACGCTTCGGTCCGCTCCATTCTCGGAGGGGACGATCCGGCAAGAAACCAATTCCCCCTTGTAAGGAACAGGAAGATCCAATCCTCGGGCGATGTGGGGGTCAGCCCCTTGGTGGCCCAGGATCAAGAACCCCTCGCCGCCAAGGTTCTTGGCCAACCTCGCATCACGCGCCCGCTTCATCGGGTCCTTCTGCTGTGCAACCGTCGCCATGGTCGGCCGGTCGATGATCTCGCCTTGGATCTCGCGCAACAGCGCGTTCACGCGCTCCTGGCCCGAAGTGTTCAGCAGGATTCTGCGTCGGCTCTCTTGGCTCGTCCGCCGAAGCAGGTTCGGTGGCAGGTCCTGCAGTCCACCCCACAGCCAGTGGGCGCTGTCCGTCCCGTCGTCGTTCAGGCGCCGTTTGTTGTCGCGGTTGTACTGCCTACGCCTCGGACCGGAGTCGTTGGTCTTGAATCTGAGCAGGTCATCGCGGATCTGAATGAGACCGGCGGCCCATTGTGCATCGTCGTCGCTCAACCAAACGAGGAGTGCCAGGTGGTCGGCGGTTCCGGGTTGCTCGTGGTCGTCGCAGAGATACATCTCCATGGGGATCTCCCAACCGCCGAAGTCCTTGGAGAACTTGCAATCGACATCGTTCCCATCGATCTCCCAGTCGAGGTCGGTGCCCTCGGAAATGTGGAACTCGTTCGTGAGCCCGAGTTCCACCTTGGTCCCCAAGTGGGTCTTCTCCGTCTTGTTGAGTTGTTGGTAGCACCAGCGCCGCGTGCGCGCACCGTCGAGTAGTTCGTCCAGAGAGTCGCGGAGCACCCAGGCGAATCGCTCACGACCGTCCGGTTGCTCCTCGAACCAGCGAACAAGACCCGTGAGGGAGGGGGCAGGTGACGAGGTCTGTGTGATGGGAGGGCGTCGGTTGGTGGACATCCGCGCCTTCGGGTCGTCAGCGAAGTCTTCTGGCACCGCGCCAAGGGGCCCCGATCCCGTCTTTTCGCTTCTCATGGATTCCGGTCGGCGCACACAGCGGGTCTATCGGGAGCATCGTGGCTTTGGCAACTCTGCACGCTCCGCTGACCGACTGGGATCTAGTGCCGGATGCCTACGGTGGTCTCGCTCTGAGGTCGCGCCGTTCCCTCGGTCGAAGCGCGGACCGCCTCTTGGACTCGTTCGGCTACTGACTCGGGGTCTTCGTGCTCCCAGAAACGCAGCACCGTCCACCCCGCCTGCTGCAGGTAGGCCGTCGTCTCCGCGTCGCGTTCGACGTTGCGGGCGATCTTGTCGGCCCAGTACTCCGAGTTGGTGGAGGGTTGCGTGTGGTGGTCGGGGCAGCCGTGCCAGAAACAGCCGTCCACGAACACGGCGATCCGGCTCTTGCGCAGTACCAGGTCAGCGGTGCGGGGCAGTTCCGGCTCAGGACGGACCGAGACCCTGAAGCGGATCCCCCGTCGATGCACCGCAGAGCGCACAGCCAACTCCGGTTTCGTATCGCGGCTTCGATTGCCCTGCATCGACCTGCGGATGCCGGGCGAGGAAGCCCAAGACGCACTCCCAGAGCCTTCGGCCACCCTCAAGACAATAGTAAATCAGCCGATCCGACACGGGCGTTCTGGCAGCGCTGCCCTTCTACGAGATGTGAGATGCTTGCCGCCAGACACTCGGGACAGGCGGGAAGCAAGGGTGTCTTAAGTTTTGGCCCGGAACTCCTCCACAGGGGGTATAATCCGGGATTGAAGTTAAGACAGCGTGTCGGAGAGGTAGCCATGAGCGAGGTGCGTGCGGATCGGCCGGTCCCGGGTTGGGCAGCTGGAATTATCGCCGCGCTCTCGCGCGATCGCCCTCCTGTTGTGTCGCGGGGCATGCTCGCCGACTACATCGCGCGTACGGGGGAGCAGCACTCGGTCGACCGCGTCGCGAGTGATCTTCAGCAGCTGGGTTGGCTCGGCACGCTTCACCTCAAGGGGCTCTGGTCGTTTGTCCCTGCAGGTGAAGTCGAGGTGATCGATCCGTACCTGGACTTGCGTGGTTGGAGACTTCGTGACGACGCGACCTTCGCATTGGCCGGGGAGGCCGCGGCGTGGCACCTGGGTTATCTACCCCGCCGGTTTACCGGCGCAGTCTCGGTCTGGGTACCCACCGGCGACAAGCTGCCCCACGGGCTTCGCTCCCACTTCCGCGTCGTGCGGCTTGGCTGGACAGAAGCGCTTGCACCAGAGCTTGAGCCGGGCAAGCGGTTGCTTCGTGCGAAGGGCCTCGACTTGACGCGATGGGCTGGTGGGCTCCCAGGTCTTGGGCCCGAAGCGCTCCTGATCCAAATGGCTGCACGGCCCGGCTCCTTTCGCGCGTGGGCCGATCTGATCCCGCGGTTGGAATCGCTCGCCGTCGACTGCGGCGTTGACCGCGTCGTGGAGTTGATGGACGGCTTCTCAGCGTCTGCCTGGCAGCGCGCGGCGTACTTGGTGGACCGAGGAGGGGTGTCCGAAAAGGCTAAGGAGCTCATGGCGAGGCGCCCGACACCCGAGATGCCAGCCGCGCGGCTCGGCGACGGGCCCACGAGCGTCTGGTCGAACGAGTTCGGCGTCAATGACCGCCTCGTAGCCCCACTCCAAGATCGGCTTGGGAAGAGCTAGCGATGGCGTCGTTGACGCGTGCGCTCGTTGGGCTTCATGGTGCGGGCCGCCAGGACACCTATGGGGCAGCCCTGCTCGACGTTGCGCAAGACCACTTGCTTTGGCTCCTCTATGAGCTTGGCCATTTCGACGGAGATGCACTTGCCTTCAAGGGCGGGACTTCGCTGCGAAAATGCCGCCTGGGTGGGTCCGGACGCTTTTCGACCGACCTAGACTTCGTCGCGCCCGCTGAGGACACTGTTCTGGAAGTCTGCGAGTCTATAGATGGTGCGTCGGTGTCGGGGTTTCAATCCACGCTCGAATCGACCCGCGGCGATGGCCGCCACTGGGACCTGCGAGTGCGTCATCCCGACCTTGGCGAGCCAGACGTCGCAGCTTCGGTTGAGTTCGCGCGCCGACCTCTGGTTCGCGCAGTTGAGCGGATGACGTTCGTACCGCTGTCGATTCACAGGTCCTATGACATCGAGCTGCCTCTGCTGCCGGTGATCGCTGAGGCCGAGGCGTGCGCGGAGAAGTTGGCTCGATACCGCCGGGTCCCGTTGGGCCGCGACGTGTACGACCTCGCTCAGTTCGCGGGCCGACCCTTGGATGAAGTGATTGTGCGCCGCCTCTGGGTGCTGAAGGTCTGGGGTGACGTGGTGGACGATGGGCGAGGCGAGAAGCCCCTTGATCCCAAGGACGTGTTGACCGAGCGAAAGGAGGCTGACTTTGCGCCGGAGTCGATCGGCAAGCTGACTAGTCCGATAGATCTGGTGGGTTGGGAACGAGAGGTCCGGCAGCGGTTCGGGTTCCTGATCGAGCTCGACGAGCACGAATCCCAGTGGGCGAAGTGCAACCCGCGAGACCGGTACGACGTGTCGCAAGCCATCGCTACGGGCGGGTTCCTCAGCGCCCTTCATCGACCTGCGGATGCCGGGCGATGACGAGTGGTATGTGTTTACCGTGCTCGGCAACAAGGCCGGGACTGGTCCTAGCGCTAACGACTGGTACACCTCCGCGGTGACACGTTCCGATGAGATCGCCCGCGCCGCAATCCGCGCCCTCGACCTAGCAGACTTCCCAAGATCGTAAAGGTGTAGCTATAACTCGCGGCGCTGGTTAGTACTCGCGGAGGGCGGCCACCGAACGCGGCAAGCCTGATCGAGCGAGGCGGTCTAGAACGTCGGAGACACTCATGTGTGGATTCTTGAGCGCTGTTGCTTGGGACTGGACGACGTTGGCGACGGTAGTCGGGGACAGTTCGATGAGGTGGAGTACGAAGACGTCAGGAGTCTGGGCTTCGATGTTGTAGGTCCCGAGCGTGGCGCTGGGGAAGTCCTTGGTGTTCTCGGTGACGATGACTTGTAAACCTGAGCGGATAGCTGCGGCTAGCACATGACGGTCGTTGGGATCGGGTAAGTCGAGAGCACCGATGAGGTCTTGGTAACCGGTGACGAGGCAGTCGGGGACGGCGTCGCACATAAGTTCTCGGGTTCGTTTGAGTTTGGTCTCCTGCAGGTCGGGTTGTCGGGCAAGGATGGATGCGACCATTTCGTCGAGGATCTCATCACTCCAGTGGGCGCGGAAGAGGCCAGTCAAGGCGAGCCGTACAAGAAAGTCGCGTAGACCGGCGGGGTGTAGGACGCACGCGTCGTAGGTGGAGTCGAACGACACGGTGTGCGGCGATCAGTATTCGAGGCCGAGGGCTTGGGCTTCTGCGGTGAGTTCGTCGGCTATGGCTCGGCGCTCGGAGTCGTCGACGCGTTTGTATTCGAGGAGGTCGGCGAGCAGGACTCGACGCCGGTTGCCGACTCGCCTGTAGGGGATCCTGCGTTCCCCGAGCAACTTCACGAGGTAGGGACGAGACACGTTGAGCAGGTCTGCAGCCTGCTGGGTCGTCAACTCGGCGTGAACCGGCGCGATGGTGATGGCGTTGCCGTTAGCGATCTGGGCCAGAATGTCGACGAGCAGGCGGAGCGCATGCCCGGGAATTTCCAGAGTGGTGTTGGTGTCGTCTGCCTTGAGCGAGACCGACGCGCCGCTGACCGTTGGGTGCCGTCGGAGAAACTGGTCCAGGATTTCGACCGCGTCGGCCGCCTGCTTTGCTGTGGCCTCATCGGGAATCGCGAGTTGATGATCCAGTACAGCAGGGGGTGTCATCTTGTTACCTCCTCTGACATCTGTAGCGAACGTTCGGAGTGGTGTTGGGTCAATCCGCTATATGGAGCAACCATCCTAGACAAGATTCGCAATATCCGCAATAACAAAAATATTCAAATTAATCCCTGCTTCTGGTTGACGCGGATGCCCGAGGCCGGGTGCGGCTGAGATTTAGCAGCCGTCCACGAACACGGCGATCCGACTCTTGCGCAGTACCAGATCAGCGGATCGTGACGGATCTTGCAGGCCGCAGCTACCTCCCCAAGCTGTACCAGATCTCGGAGTCCCGCACACCGATCGTGGACCTGTTGCTCAGGGGCATTGAGGACGGGGTGGACGACTGGTTTCATGATCCTTTCCCGCCCAGAAGCTGGCACCGGTCTACATCGGTGCTGAAGACAGCGACAACCATCGCTTCGGTCTCGTTGTCTATCCGTTCACAACTACAAGGCGAACCACCAGGATCCGACCCGCCACAGAGCACCGCTTCCAGATCCGATATGGCGACCCAGCCCGGGTTCGCAATGAACTGTACCCGATCGACCAGGACGGAATGCCGGACTTCCAGATCTGGCTAGACGATGGACGCGAACTCACGATCGAGTGCAAGAACGCTCTCAGCGAGACCTACAAGGATGGTAATACTAAGGTTGAGACTCAGAAGACACGCGACTCCGGTGCCGGGAGAAAGTACGTCTACGACGCCTTCGACATCGTCGCTGCGTGCATGTTCCCGGTCACCAAACGATGGATGTTCAAGTTCAAGTGGGCCCGCGATCTCACGCCGTGGACCAAAGACAACACGAGGATCGGCGCCATCCAGCGAACCGACGACACCTGGTTCGACTCCCTGAACGACCTGCTCGAGCGTGAACCCCCATCTATGCGTGCCGGGTGAACTTGAACGTCAGGGCGAGCCCGACGGGGTTCAGCTCTCGGGGGTGAACGCGACTGGCATTGAAAGTATTCCGCACATCAGAGGTGAGGGCTGGTGCACGATCTCGCCAGAAGGGTGGATGTCGGGGATGCGGCCGTATATCTCCCGGAGGATGACATGCAACTGCATCCGAGCCAGGCTCGCGCCAAGACAGTAGTGCTCGCCGAATCCGAACGCGATCTGGGTCTTCGGCTGCTCGCGGGTTATGTCGAACACCTCCGGATTGTCGAAAATCCTCTGGTCATGTGTGGCGGAGGTGAAATTGCACACAACCTTCTCGCCTTCGGGGATCGGTTGGCCGTCGATCTCGACATCGGAGGTCGCAGTTCGGCGAATGTTCCGGACCGGAGGCCGGAACCTGAGAACCTCCTCCGCTGCGGCAGGGATGTAGCGGTCCAGGTCGGACACCAGGAGATCGCGCTGATCCTCCCATTCCGCCAAGGTGCGGATGGCCTGGGCAGTCGCGGTCCGCACCGTCTCATTGCCGCCGACGGCCATGAGCAGCAAGAACCAGCCCGCTTCCTCGTCGGTTGCGCCCCGTTGTTCTCCTTCGACGCCGTCAAGCGTCCCGTTGACGAATGCCGACAGCAGAGTGCCGTCGTCGGCGCCGCGTTTCTCGCGAGCCATCTCCTGTCCGAGTAGATGGAGCTCGGCCCCGCCCATCATGGCCATCTGGGCCCGAACCTCTGGCTCCACATCGACCGCGCCGATCATGCGATTGGAGATTTCGAAGAGAAGTTCACCGCGTTCTGGGATGCCCAGCAGCTCTGCAATGACCCGCATGGGCATGGGTGCCGCGATGTCGTAGACGCCGTCGGCCTCACCCTTGTGGGCGATCTTGTCGATGACCTCCTTCGCTATCGCTTCGGCTCGGGGACGCAGGGTCGCTACGCGTCGGGGGGTGAACATCGTGCTGACAAGCCGGCGGTACTTGCTGTGCGCCGGAGGATCCATGTTGAGCAAGAGGTTCGACATCGCTTCGACCCTGTCAGGGTCAGGGTCCATGAGCACGGCAGTGCCGCGTTGCGATGAGAAAGTCGCCGGGTCGCGGAGAACAGACTTGACCTCGTCGTAGCGGTGCACGAACCATCCCCCAGACACAACCGGTCTGGACAGGTTCGGATCGAGCGTGCTCGGCTGCCAGCTTGTGGCACCGGCATAGCGCAACTCGGCGAGCCGGGCATGAGGGCACCCGGCGGCGTAGCTGTCTGGGCCAAGAAGGGATGGAGCGTTTGCCTCGGTCATTTTCCGCTCCCAGATTGTCAGATAGACGTGCTTCCCGCAACGTTCTAAGTGTCCGGTTGGTCGGGGAGTGTGCTCTCGATGATGGCGGTTGATTCTCGGGACGCGGCGGCGTAGATGCCTTTGGCCATGAGGGAGCGCTCGACGCGCCGGCGGGCGGCGTAGATCTCCGCCCGGGCGCCGTGTGCGGCGACCGACTCGGGCTCGGCCGTGGTGGCCAGTTCTATGAGTTCGCATGCCAGGCGGAAGTCTCCGGCTGTGGCCATCTCCTGGGCGCGGCTGATGACCTTCTCTGTGCTACCGACGAGCCGAACGATCTCGGCCGCATATGCGGCCTCACTCGCGGACTTGAGCTTCGCCGGGTTCAGGTCCCACCATCCGCCGTAGAGGCGCCAGATGTTGCGAACAACGAACTCAGGTTCGTCGTAGACGGGCTGGAGCCACGGTTTGGACAACAAGTCCTCGGACACCTCGACGGACTGAATGATGGTGTCGAGCGATTCCCCGTTGTTCATCAGTTCGAGCGTGGCATCGACCAGGCCCTCGAGCGCGGAGGCGAGGTCGCCGAGGATCAGATCGACTTGTGCGGTTCCGCGCACTGGAAGGCCGTGAGCGGGCAGCAGAAGCTCAGCCTCGAACGCTTGCATGCGACGCAGCGCCCTAGCCCACTCCAACGGGTACCGCTGGACCTTCTGCGGGTTGCCGGCGTTGGGGAACACCCAGGTCACGAAGTCGCCGACGCACAGGGCGCGGTGCTCTGGAATCCAAGCCCAGGTGTGATCGTCGGTCTCACCCTTGTCGTGGTGCAGGACGAAGTCGGTGCCGCCGACCGAGACGGTCAGATGGTCGTGGTAGGTGACGTCGGGCCAGAGCGTGTCCGCACCGACGAAACGACCAGCGCCCGCGCGTAGGCTTCCCAGATTCAGTCGCCTCGACACACCGCCGAACTGACGCGCGTTGATGGCGAGGTTGTAGCCGTTCGTGTCTTCGTAGCGTTGCAGACGGACCGGAATGTTGGCGTGGCCGACGACACGCGGCGGTCGATGGCCGAGAGCTTCGGCATCGGCGGCGACGGCACCGCTGCCCCCGACGTGGTCCATGTGCCCATGCGTGTAAATGAGCGAATCGACCGGCTCTGACGACCATCCCCGGAGAGCTTCGGCGACAGCAGCACCGCTGAGAGCACCGCTCGCGTCGAAACACACAAGACCGGCTTGGGTCGAGAACGCGAACATGTGGGAGAACGACTCGACGACCGCGATGCCATCATCAAGCTCTGTGAGCGTGTTGGTCACCCGGTTGGTCGGTTCGTCGGCTGTGCCGGATGCGATCACACGCGCCGAGAGCTCGAGTGGATCGGCAGTGCGGACCGCCGTCGCGTCGCGAGGCTTGGGGTGCAGTGAGATGATGCATCCTACCCCTGCACAGAGTTGGCCTCGCCCGGTGGCTCTGTATGGGCTGAGCCGGGGACCACAACAAACTGCTGCGAGGACTGCGACGCATCGCCCGTGAGTACCACGAGATCAACCACTCCACGATTCAGTTGGAGACGTCGGTCGAGGACTGCGACGAGGGATCACCACGTCGACCACCTGCTGCAACGCGAGAAGATCCGTCGCAACCGCCGATGGATCCGCACCAGAATCTCGAGCTGATCGTCCCGCCAGATTCCGAGGCCTGACAAGAGGCATCGCCCCTGACAAAGGTAGAGTGCGCGAGGGGGGACTTGAACCCCCACATCCTTTCGGACACAGGCACCTGAAGCCTGCGCGTCTGCCAATTCCGCCACTCGCGCGTGGCCGCACACCGCAGTGAACGTGCCCCGATCATAGCGTCGCGGATCTGAATCCGTGGACCGCTCCAAGTCGTGGATCGAACCGATTCGACCCGACGGCAACGGATTCATGCTCCACGACGACGGATCGACCAATCAGACTCTGGTGAACGGCAACCAGTGGTCTCGCACCGACTTGCCGACGGCGACCGGATCGAGCTGGGTTCCGTGCAGATCGAGTTCCGGTCAGCTTGAACAACCGCTGCCGTGTCATCGGCGGAAGGTAACCTCAAAGGACCGTGTCGGAACAATCGCCCGTCCTGCTTCGGCTCTGCTTGCTGGCTCTCGAATATCTGGTGTTTCTACGCGTGCTCAGAGCGGTGTGGGTTGAACTCCGAGCCGTGCATGGACCGACCATTCCCAGGGTTGAACTGGTGCTCACATGACCACTCTGGCTTGGGGTGCGGTGACCGATACGGGCCGAATACGTGACATCAACCAGGACGGAGTCCTCTCGGCTGAGAGTGTCTTTGTTGTGGCCGACGGCATGGGAGGTCACAGCGGCGGCGAAGTGGCCTCGGCTGTCGCTGTCGAACAGATGGCCGAGCGGACCACCTTCAACAGTGTGGACGAACTGGTCGAGACGGTGCAGCGAGCAAACCGGGAGGTCTTGGACCGAGCTCGGGAGGACCGGGCGCTCTACGGAATGGGAACCACACTGGTCGCACTCGTAGCCATGACCGTTGATGACACCGAGCTGCTCTGCGTCGCCAACGTCGGTGATAGCAGGCTGTATCTGTGCACTGCGGACCAGATGATGCAGTTGACCGATGACCACAGCCTGGTTGAGGGCATGGTGCGAGACGGTTGGATCTCCCCCGAGGAGGCGAAGGTCCACCCCCAGCGCAACGTGGTCACCCGGGCACTCGGTGTCGAAGAGCCCCTGATGGTCGACGCCTGGGAGCTCGTGCCGGTAGCCGGTGACCGGTACCTGCTGTGCAGTGACGGTCTCAACAACGAACTCAGCGACGCCGAGATCGAAGAGATCCTCGACGAGACGGCCGATCCCCAAGAAGCCGCTACTGCACTCGTCGAAGCAGCGTGTGCTGCAGGTGGGCGAGACAACGTCACCGTCGTGGTCGTGGACGTAGTCGAAGCTGAACCGACCGAGTCGGACCCTCCCGCTGACCGGGTCGTCGCAGCCCACAAATCTGACACTGCGCTGGTCGCGGCCGACGAAGACGCCGAGCTCGAGGGGGCAGCAGAGCCCGCAGACCCCGCAGACCCCGCATCAACGGAACTCGACTCGCTGTCGTGGCGGTCCTTTGTTGACTGGCGCTGGTTCGAGACCTGGCCGCGCAGCTGGTTCGCGGCCTTGGCCATCGTCGTTTTTCTGTTGGCGATGCTTGTGCTGGTAGTGCTATCGGTAGTCCTGTGACAGCGGCTGAACTGCCGTCGTAGCCTTCCAGCCCGTCCACGCGTTCCAGACCGATTTGCAACAGCAACTTTCGCCGAACGACGGCGCATCGCTGTGCAACGGTCAACCGTACTGCTCAGCTAGACTCCAAGGCTATGTCGGATGGTAGGCCAACGGTCTTCAATGGCCGTTACGAACTGCTGCGCCATATCGCGCGCGGCGGAATGGCCGACGTTTACCTCGCACGCGACGAGCTGTTGAATCGCGAGGTCGCCCTGAAGGTACTGTTCCCAGAGTTCGCCAACGATCCGAACTTCGTTGAGCGGTTCCGACGCGAGGCTCAGGCGGCAGCCAACCTCAACCATCCCAACATCGTGGGGATATACGACTGGGGTCAAGAACGCGGCACCTACTACATCGTGATGGAGCACGTCGCGGGGCGGACCATGGCTGATGTGGTGCGCGCCTCCGGGCCGGTCCCGCCAAAACGTGCCGTCGAGATCGCGAATGACGTCGCGGCGGCGCTCTCAACTGCGCATCGAGCAGGTCTCGTCCACCGCGATGTCAAGTTGGGCAACATACTGATAGCGGACAGCGGAGTTGTGAAGGTCGCTGACTTCGGGATCGCTACCGCCCTGGCGGGTCGAACCGACGCGGGCCTGACCCAACACGGATCCGTGATGGGCACGGCCACTTACTTCTCGCCCGAGCAGGCGCAGGGGAAGCAAGTCGACGGTCGCAGCGATCTCTACTCGCTGGGAGTTGTGCTCTACGAGATGCTCGTTGGCGCGCCGCCGTTCGTAGCCGAAACTCCGATAGCGGTCGCCTACAAGCACGTTCAAGAGAAGCCTCAGTCCTTGATTGAACGTGGGGTTCCGGTTTCCTCAGCGCTAAACGCCATCACCATGAAGTTGCTGGCCAAGAACCCCTTGAACCGTTATCCCAGGGCCGAGGACTTGCGTGCCGACCTGCGCCGATATCTCGGCGGCACCACTGATCTCCCCGGTGGCGCCGCCGCGCCGGGGCCCCGGTCACGGCCTCAGGCCGCCCCAGGCGGGCCTCAGCCAGCGGGCAGGCCGCACGCCGGTAGGCCCGCAGCACCCCAGCCTGGAGCTCGAAGGCCATCGGCTCCCGGTGCCCGCGCTCCGGTGCCGGTACAGCAGGCTTCGGCAGACCCGCGCCAGCGGGCCGAATACGGCCATGGCGGCTACTACGACGAGCCTCCACCGATGTCGCGCGGTGACGACTGGAGGCGGACAGCCGGGCTCCTGGTCGGACTCAGCGTTCTTGTTCTGGTCCTGGGTTACCTGATCGTCGCCTTCGTCGACCAGGTCCGCGACGACGGTGTTGCGGAACCCAACGGCACGGACGAACTGATCGCTCTGCCCTCGGTCGTCGGGATGAGCATGTCCGATGCCGAGCGGGAACTGCTCGGACTGGACCTCGAGGTGACGATCAACCGGCGCAACAACGAGACGGTCCCGGCGGGTGAAGTGGTCCAGCAGACTCCTGTGGCCGGCGAGAAAGTGGAACCGAAGTCAGAGGTCACCCTGTTCGTGAGCGCGGGCGTGCCCGACCAGGTGCCCAACGTCATCGGCATGGACCAGAATTTTGCCCTCGACACTCTCGAATCACTCGGCTACAGCGTCAGTGTCGAGGCTGTGTCTGATATTCGAGACTTCGGGGAGGTCGTGACCCAGTTGCCGGCTCCCGGCACGGAACTGCCGGCGGGCGGCTCTGTGGTCATCACGATCTCGACGGGACCGGAGAAGGTGCCGGTGCCTGATCTCGAGGGCGCCACGCTCAACGCTGCGTTCGAAGCACTGCACTTCGCTGAGTTCAGGGTCACCCCCGACAACGTTGAAGAGCCCTCGGAGACGATCGAGGACGGACTGGTGATCCGTACGGATCCAGAAGCCGACAACCTGGTTGACAAGGGTTCCTGGGTGACCATTGTCGTCTCAACGGGCTTCCCCACGGTCCCGGTGCCGGGGGTGGTAGACCTCTTTGCCGACAGCGCCGAACAGACCCTGCGCCAGGTCCGGCTCGAAGTGGAGATCGTCCTGGTTCCCGTACCGGTTGGCGACGCTTCGGTGGGTCGGGTCATAACACAGACCCCGGAGCCGTTCGCCGAGGTCGAACTCGACACTGTCGTTGTGATCGAAGTCGGAGAGGCGACTGAGGGCCCGATCACGTCGACCACGACCACGACGACCACAACAACCACCGACGCCCCCGAATCGGCCGACGGCTGACTTCGCCGACAGCGGCATAGGGGTTTACAACGGCACTGGGCTTACAACGGCACTGGGTTTACAACGGCACGGGGTTTACAACGGCAAAGGGCCGACGGAGGCTCAGGGCGACAAGCGGCCCAGGTAGTTATTGAGGAGGTCGTGGCCGGCGGTGGTCAACACCGACTCGGGGTGGAACTGAACGCCCTCGATGTCGAGTCGGCGGTGTCGCAGGCCCATCACCAGACCGTCGTCGGTTTCGGCGGTGACCTTCAGGGACTCAGGCAGCGAGTCCCGCTCAACGATCAGCGAGTGGTAGCGGGTCGCCTCGAGCGGGTTCGGCAATCCCTTGAACAGCCCCGAGTTCTTGTGGCGGATGAACGAGGTCTTACCGTGCATGACCTGAGGCGCACGCACAACCTTCCCGCCGAAGACCTGCCCCAGACACTGCATTCCGAGACACACCCCGAAGACCGGTGGAGAGCCTTGGAGCTCTGCGAGTACGTCCATCGAGATCCCCGAATCGTCGGGGGTCCCCGGACCCGGCGAGATCAGGATGCCGTCGGGATCCATCTCGCGGATGCCGTCGATGTCGATGGCATCGTGGCGGCGCACGACGGGGTCGGCTCCGAGTTCTCCGAGGTACTGCACCAGGATGTAGACGAAGGAGTCGTAGTTGTCGATAACGAGCACCGTGGGCTTCACGCCCGTCACGTTACTGCTCGCCAATTTCTATGGCTTCCAATATATGGATGGCGATGTCGGCGACCTGCACCTCTTCGGGTTCCTTGCCGACGGCCTTCACGCCGTCGTCCATCATGATGTAGCAGAACGGGCAGGCCGTTGCCACACGGCTGGCACCGGTGTCGACCAACTCCTGCGCTCTGACATCGTTGACCTTCTCACCGATCGTCTCCTCCATCCACATGCGGGCTCCGCCGGCACCACAGCACATCCCCTTGGTCCCGTTGCGCTGAGCCTCGACGACCTCGATCCCGCCGAGCTTTCCGAGCACGTTGCGAGGCGCCATGTAGACGTCGTTGTGGCGCCCGAGATAGCACGAGTCGTGGTAGACGACCCGTTCTTCAAGCCTCGCCTCGTTGAGGTCCAGCCGCCCCTGCTCCACGAGCCATTCGAGGAACTGGCTGTGATGCACGACCTCGTAGTGTCCGCCGAGTTGGGGGTACTCGTTGGCGAGCGTGTTGAAGCAGTGGGGGCACTGGGTGATGATCTTCTTCACGCCCATCGCGTTGAGAGTCTCGATGTTCTGGCTGGCGAGCATCTGGAAGAGGTACTCGTTGCCTGAACGGCGGGCCGAGTCTCCAGTGCAGTTCTCTGCCGGGCCGAGAATCGCGAAGTCGACGTCGGCACGTTGCATGAGCTGCGCCATCGCCTGGGTGACCTTCTTGTTCTTGTCGTCGAAAGAACCGGCGCAGCCGACCCAGTACAGGTACTCAGCGGTCAGCGGATCGTCACCTGAGACGACGTTGAGACCTTCCAGATTGCGACCCCAGTCGGCCCGTTCGCTCTGGCTCATCCCCCAGGGGTTGGCTGAGTTCTCCATCGACCGGAACGCCTGGCCGAGTTCCGAGGGGAAGTCGGAGTCCATCAGCGTCAGATAACGTCGCATGTCGAGGATCTTGTCGAGGATCTCGATGTTGACCGGACAGATCTCGTCGCAGGCCTTGCAGGACGTGCAACTCCAGAGTTCATCGTTGGTGATGCGGTCGAACATCCAGTTGGCGGGCACGGTGATGTCGTTGTCGACTCCGATGGGAGGCGAGACTTCGGGGCTGCCGGTACGGGCCATGACCTCGCCCGTCTTCAAGACGATCTCGCGAGGATCGAGCGGTTTGCCGGTGGCGTGGGCCGGACACACCGAGGTGCAGCGGCCGCACATGGTGCACGCATCAGTGTCGAGGAGCTGCTTCCAGGTGAAGTCTTCAATGACCGAAGCACCGAAAGTCTCCAGTTCGGTGTCGCCCTCCACCAGATTGGGCATCGCCTTCATCGCACCCTTGGGCCGGTCCTTGTCGCTGAGGTACATGTTGAGCGGCGACGTGAACATGTGCCGCAACATCGTGGTGGGAAGGATCACCAAGAAGGCGATGAAGCTCAGCACATGGGCGATCCACCACCCCTGATGCCAGCCGGCGATGTTGCTGTTGTCCTCAACCAGCGTTGCCAGCGGATAACCGATGAAACTCCATTTTTCGAAGTCGGGGGTGCCGTCGACGGCGATGCGGAACATCTCGGCCCCGAAACCAGTGATCCCGATCGCTGCGAACACTCCGAGGATCACCATGTGCTCAGGTTTGCTCTTGATGCGGATGCGGTAGGGACGCCAGTTCCACGGTCCGTAGCGCCGCAGGATCGCCCAGCCGATACCGATCAGGAATATCGCACCGGCGGCGTCGCCGACGAAGGAGTAGGCCCGGTAGACGTCGCCGTGGAGGAACTTCACGCTCTCGGGAACCTGATGGTTGATCTCGAGCACGGTGGTGACGCCGAGCAGCACCAGGAACCCGAAGTAGATCATCGAGTGCATGACCCCGGCACCGGGCTCGCGAAGGAGAGTCTGCATGTAGACGCCCGACCGGAAGTCGGCCATGCGCCTCGGCGCGTTCTTGAGGGTCGTGCGGCGGTTGTCGGGTCGGCCGCGCTCCCAGTTGCGTACCCGCATGGCGAACATGTAGGCGCCGTACACCAGCAGGATCGGGATGATCGAGTAGAAGCTGAGCTTCAGAGCGGTCGGGATGTTGCCGAAGACCTCCCGTTGCACCGAGGAGTCGTCGTGCCAGTTGGTGTAGCTCGGCACGATGCCGGAGACGAGCGTGAAGAGCGCGATTGCCAGACCGAGGCCGATGACGAGTTGATGGGGTTTGGGGCGCGGTTTCATGTTGCCGCGACGATACATCCCCGGAGCGGACCTATGAGTAACGGGCGCGCGCATTGATTGTCGGACTTCTTCACGCCGACGTAACAGTGCTGAAACCAGCCACTCCTAGCTTCACGCACGGGTGGAAAGCACCCGCCATCGACAAGGGGACACGAACCATGCACAAGACAATGAAGCGAACCGCGCTGATAGTCGGCACGGGAGCCATAGCGCTGCTGTGGAGCGGCCCGGCGTCAGCGCAGGATTCAGACGCGGCCGCGGCCGCCGTCCAACAGGTGATGGACAACCTCTGGTTGGTGATCGCCGGGTGTCTGGTGTTCCTGATGCAGGCCGGCTTCGCCTTTGTGGAAGCAGGCCTCACCCGAGCCAAGAACCTGGCCAACATCATGGCCAAGAACCTCGCCGACATGGCGGTCGGCACGGTGGCGTTCTTCATCGTCGGCTACTCGATCGCATTCGGTGACGGCGGCGACCTCTGGGGCGGACTCGGCGACTTCTTCTTCAATGAGAGCGCAGATCCCTCCGTGCTGAACGAGGGCGGTGGCCTCACCGACAACGTCACCCCCGCCGCAAGCTTCTTCTTCCAGGTCGTGTTCGCCGCCACAGCCGTGACGATCGCCTCGGGGGCGATGGCGGAGCGAACCAAGTTCGTGACCTATCTGCTGTTCTCGGTGGCGATGACCGCAATCATCTACCCGGTCGTCGTCCACTGGACCTGGGGCGGAGGGCTCATCGCCCAAATGAGCATCGGCGACGCCGTCTACTCCGACTTCGCAGGCTCGACGATCGTTCACTTGACCGGTGGTGTGGCGGCACTGGTCGGCGCCGCGATGCTCGGCCCCCGCGTCGGCAAGTACGGCCCTGACGGCTCAACCCGGGCGATCCCGGGCCACAACATCGGTTACGCGGTGATCGGCGTTTTCATCCTGTGGTTCGGCTGGTTCGGTTTCAACGCCGGATCGGAGCTCGCGGCGGACAATCTTGTGCCGTTCCTGGCGATGAATACGCTGGTTGCTGCCGCAGCCGGAGTGATCGGTTCGACAGCGGTCATCTGGAAGATCACCGGCACGCCCGATGTGGCGATCGCAGGCAACGGCGCGCTCGCCGGGTTGGTCTCGATCACCGCCCCGGTCGGTGCGGTGGAGCCCTGGGCTGCTCTGGTGATCGGTTTCATCGGTGGCCTGATCGTCGTGTTCGCGGTGCTCGCCTTCGACCGGATCCGCATCGACGACCCGGTTGGCGCCATCGCTGTGCACGGGGTGTGCGGGATCTGGGGCACGCTGTCGATCGGTCTTTTCGCCCGCTACGACGACGCCTTCCTGGGCCGCGAGAACGCGGGCCTCTTCTACGGCGGCGGTGCCGAGCAGTTGTTGATGCAAGCGGTGATGGTCCTCATTGTTGCTGCCTGGGTTGGGGTCACCTGCTACATCCTCTTCTACACCTTGAAGAAGACCCTGGGTCTGCGTGTCGACGCTGATGAGGAGTTCGAGGGTCTCGACGTCGCCGAGCACGGAACCTCCGGCTACGGCGCGGAGACCGCCGTGGTCGCCTAGTTCCTCGGGTTGGCTGGTTCTGGTGGCGTGAAGGGGTACCGCCAGAACCAGCTGCTGCTGTTCATTCGGCGGTGAGAGCCCGGTCCAGGGGGTGGGCTTGGGCAACTGGACGCATGTTGTCGCCGATCACGTAGTGCAGCGGGACCCCGGTGGGGATGTTCAGTTCGATGATCTCGTCGTCGCCGATGTCGTCGAGGTGTTTGACGAGGGCCCGTAGTGAGTTGCCGTGGGCGGCGACCATGACGTTGCGACCTGCGCGCAGGTCGGGCACCAGCGAGTCGTACCAGTAGGGCAGCAGCCGGTCCACGACGTCTGCGAGGCACTCGGTGTTGGGCATGAGTTCCGGGGCGAGCTCCGCGTAGGCGGCGGACTTAGCCGGGTTGAACTCGTTGTCTTCGCTGATCGGTGGTGGCGGGGTGTTGTAGCTGCGTCGCCACTGCCGGAGTTGTTCGGCGCCGTGGATCTCGCCGACCTGGGCCTTGTCGAGGCCGGTGAGGTTACCGTAGTGGCGTTCGTTGAGCCGCCAGTGCCTTCGCACGGGGATCCACCGGCGGTCGAGCCCGGCGAGGATGATCTCGGCGGTCTCGATGGCCCTTTGCAGCAGCGACGTGTGGAGTATGTCCGGTTGCAGGCCTGCCTCGGCCAGCAGTGGCACGGCGTCGCGGGCCTCCTGTCGTCCGGTCTCCATCAATGGGCAGTCGTGCCAGCCGGTGAAGAGGTTGAGATCATTCCACTCCGAACGCCCGTGGCGCACGAGGATCAGGTTGTACATCCCTTGACGCTACTGTGTTATTTCCGGGCGTAGCCGGAGCCGCGCTGTGTTTTGTCGGGCGTGGCCTGAGCTGTTGAGCAAGATTGATAGTATTAGACTCAACTTTTCGGTGTAAACAAATTCAATTACTGTTACACTCGATTCTAGCAAGATTCACCCCCAAGACGGTTCCGCGGATCTGCGGCGCCGTCCGCAGCGAAAGTAGAGAGCACAGCATGCCCAAGGCCGTAGGTATCGATCTCGGCACCACCAACTCCGTCGTCTCCGTGCTGGAAGGCGGCGACCCCGTCGTCATCCCCAACGCAGAAGGCTCACGCACCACCCCCTCCGTCGTCGCCTTCGCCAAGGACGGCGAGGTTCTCGTCGGCGAAGTAGCCAAGCGTCAGGCGATCACGAATCCCGAGCGCACCATCCGTTCAGTCAAGCGCCACGTCGGCACCAACTGGAAGGTCGACATCGACTCCAAGGCGTACACGTCCCAGGAGATCTCCGCCCGTGTCCTGATGAAACTCAAGCGTGATGCCGAGGAGTACCTCGGAGACACGGTTACCCAGGCCGTGGTCACGGTTCCCGCCTACTTCGACGACGCACAACGAACAGCCACCACCGAAGCCGGCAAGGTCGCCGGGCTCGAAATCCTGCGGATCATCAACGAACCGACCGCGGCTGCATTGGCGTACGGTCTCGACAAGGAGGAATCGGACCAGACCATCCTTGTGTTCGACCTCGGCGGCGGCACCTTCGACGTGTCGGTGCTCGAACTCGGCGACGGAGTGTTCGAAGTCAAGTCCACCTCCGGCGACACCCAACTCGGCGGCGACGACTGGGACGATGCCGTGATCGAATGGCTCGCCAAGTCGTTCAAGGGCGACCACGGAGTCGATCTGACCAAGGACCCGATGGCCGCACAGCGACTCAAGGAAGCCGCCGAGAAGGCCAAGATCGAGCTGTCGCAGACCCAGTCGACGCAGATCAACCTTCCCTTCATCACCGCAACCGACGCAGGGCCGCTGCATCTCGACTACGAGCTGACCCGGGCCAAGTTCCGCGACCTCACCTCCGACCTGCTCGACCGCTGTCGCGGCCCGTTCGAAGCCGCCATCAAAGACGCCGGACTCACCAAGGGAGCAATCGACCATGTCGTGCTCGTCGGTGGATCGACGCGGATGCCCGCGGTGGCTGAACTGGTCATGGAAATGACCGGCAATGAACCGAACAAGACCGTGAACCCCGACGAAGTCGTGGCGATCGGCGCGGCCATCCAGGCCGGCGTGCTGAAAGGCGAAGTCAAAGACGTGCTGCTGCTCGACGTGACACCGCTGTCGCTGGGCATCGAGACCAAGGGCGGGGTTATGACCACCCTGATCGAACGCAACACCACCATCCCGACCCGCAAGAGTGAGATCTTCACGACCGCTGACGACAACCAGCCGTCGGTCGAGATCCATGTGTTGCAGGGCGAGCGGGAAATGGCTGCCTACAACAAGACGCTCGGCAAGTTCCAACTCGTCGACCTACCGCCGGCGCCACGCGGCCTTCCCCAGATCGAGGTTGTGTTCGACATCGACGCCAACGGCATCGTGCATGTGAGCGCCAAGGACAAGGCCACCAACAAGGAGCAATCGATGACCATCACCGGGCAGAGCTCGCTCGACACCGACACCATCGACCAGATGGTCAAAGACGCTGAGTTGCACGCCGAGGAGGACCGCAGGCGCAAGGAGGAAGCCGAGGTCCGCAATACCGCTGACACCCTCGTCTACCAGACCGAGAAGCTGCTCTCCGACCAGGCCGACGCGGTCAGCGACGACGAGAAGGCGACCATCGAGGAGAAACTGGCCGATGTCCGCACGGCGTTGGAAGGCACCGACGTCGAAGCCATCAAGACCGCTACTGAAGCCTTGATGACCGCGAGCCAGGAGTTCGGTCAGCGCCTCTACGAAGCAGCCGCGCAGGCAGAGCGCGAGTCTGCGGCGGCCGCGTCGACCCCCGACGACGACGAGGTTGTCGACGCCGAGATCATCGATGAGGACGACACCGACAGCCAGGCATCGTGAGCGGAAACAACGAGCCCGACTCCTCTTCCGAGGACTCCAAAGGGGAACAACCGGTGACCGATGAAGCCCCCGCGGTTGACGCCGCGCTCGGCGAAGCGGGCGGCGCTGAGCCCAGGGGTTCCGGCGCTGAGCCCGGTGCTGAGCCCAGGGGTTCCGGAGGTGAGTCCGGTGCTGAGCCCGAGGCCCAGTCCGCTGAGGCCCGGTCCGCTGTGGGTGAGGCCGAGTCCGAGACGGAACCGGCACCGAGGGAACCCTCGGCGCTGGAACTGCTCACCGCAGAACGCGACCAGCATCTCAACGACCTGCAAAGAGTCACCGCTGAATTCGCCAACTTCCGCAAGCAGACGGAGAAGCGCAACGCTGAGACCGTTCGACAGGCCGCTGCCCGGGTGATGCATGCGATCCTGCCGGTACTCGATGCCTGCGACGCCGCGGCCCTGCAGCAAGTTGAAGGTGTAGAACCGATAACGGCCCAACTCCGCAGCGTGCTCGAGGCCCAGGGGCTAGAGATCATCGACCAGACCGAGCCGTTCGACCCCAACCGGCACGAGGCCGCCATGAGCGAACCGGGCGACGAAGACCAGACCGAATCCATGGTCTCCGAAGTGCTTCGCACCGGCTACGCCTTCAATGGGAGGGTGTTGCGTGCCGCCATGGTCAAGGTGAAGGGATAGGTGAATTGAGGAGGTGATCTGGTGACTGAATACGAAAAGGAGTGGTTCGAGAAGGACTACTACGCGATTCTCGGCGTCACCGAAAGCGCATCCTCCAAGGACATCAAGAGTAGGTACCGCAAGCTCGCCCGCGAGCTTCACCCGGACTCCAACCCTGGTGATGCACGCGCCGAGGAACGGTTCAAGGAGGTCTCGGCCGCCTACGACGTGATCGGCGACGATGACAAGCGGGCAAAATACGACGAAGTCCGCAAGATGGGCCCGATGTTCGGCGGCGGCCCTGGCCCGGGAGCGGGCACGGGCCACTTCAACGTCGGGATGGACGACATCGGCGACCTGCTCGGAGGTCTGTTCAACCGGGGCGGCCGCGGCCAGCCGGGAGCGGCTCGAGGACAGCGGGGCAACGATATAGAAGTGGACCTGACGCTGGAATTCGACGATGCGGTCAACGGCCTCGAAACCACCATCACGTTGACCAGCGAAGCGACATGTTCGGGTTGCGACGGCATGGGCTCAGCGCCCGGGACGGCACCGAGCAAGTGCGAGTCGTGCGACGGGAGGGGCGTGCACGACGAGAACCAGGGACTGTTCTCGTTCAGTCGGCCCTGCCAGATCTGCGGCGGTCGGGGGTCGGTGATCACCTCGCCATGCACGAACTGTCGCGGGTCGGGTGTGGAGGTGCGTCCCCGGGAAGTCAAGGTCCGGATTCCGGCGGGGGTCAAGACCGGCCAGAAGGTTCGGCTCAAGCAACGCGGAGGCCCCGGACACGGAGGCGGGGCCCCTGGTGACCTGTTCGTCCATGTCACGGTCGAGCCCCACGAGATGTTCGGCAGGTCCGGCAGGGACCTCACCCTCGAGGTGCCGATCACGTTCGCCGAGGCGACCCTCGGTGCGAAAGTGAAGGTACCCACACTCAACGGCGAGGCCGTAAAGATACGGATTCCCCCGGGCACCGTGTCCGGCAAGACGTTTCGGCTCAAGGGCAAGGGCGGAGCGGGCGACCTGCTTGTCACTGTCGCCGTCGCCGTACCTCAGGAACTCAGCAAGGAGCAACGCCAGGCAGTGGAGGCGTTCGCAAAGGCTACGACCGAATCACCGAGGGCCCATCTGGGCCTGTGAGAAAGGAGGGAGACACAGCAATGGAAGCAATGGACCAGGAACGATTCCATCGAGCGGTGTATGTGATCTCTGTTGCTGCGGAGCTTGCCGGAGTGCATCCACAGACGCTGCGGATCTATGAGCGCAAGGGGCTCGTCGATCCGGCGCGCACCGGAGGCGGCAGCCGCCGTTACAGCGACGCCGACATCGCCCTGCTGCAGCGGATATCCGATCTGACCGACGAGGGCTTGAACCTCGCCGGTGTGAAGCGCGTCCTCCAGCTCGAAGCACGGATCGCCCAGTTGGAAGCCGCGTTGCAACAAGTGCAGAGCGATGCGTCGGTTGCCGTGGACGAGGTGCACCGCCAATACCGCCGCGATCTGGTGCCGTTCAAGGAGAGCTTCACGATCTACAAGAAGCGCTCGTGAACCCCAGAACCTGAAGAATCCTCAGTGCTGGTCGGGCCGGTGGCTCTCGCCTGAGCCGACGCTGCGGAACGGCGCCAGCATGTTGTGGGGGAACGGCGTGCGAATCGAACTGATGTCGTTCAGCCGTGTGAGAGCCTCGACGGGTAGTTCAAGGTCGAGGCAGCCCAGGTTGTCGTCGAGTTGAGCCCGTGTTCTGGCCCCGATAAGCGGAACGATCACGCCCTTGCGGGAACGGACCCAGCTGAGCGCGACCTGTGCAGGTGAGCAGCCCAGTTCATCGGCTACGGCCACAACTTCAGCAGCGATTTTGAGACCGCGCTCCGAGATTCGCCCGCGTAGTGTCGCTCGGCCCGCGGTGTCGGCATCACGGTTGTATTTTCCGGTCAGCACACCTGAGCCCAGCGTGTCCCACGGCGTGACCGTGAGGTCGAGCGCCTCGGCCATGGGCAACAGTTCATGCTCCACCTCGCGGTCGATCAGGCTGTACCGGATCTGCAGTCCAACGAAGCGGCTCCAACCTCGCAGCTCGGCGATTGTGTTGCAGCGGGCCACCTGCCAGGCCGGCGTGTCGGAGATTCCGACGTAGTGGACTTTCCCCGAGGTGACGAGGTCGTCGAGGCCGCGCATGATCTCTTCGGCCAGGGTGGTGTGGTCGCGTGCGTGGACCCAGTAGAGGTCGATGTAGTCGGTGCCGAGACGTTTGAGGCTTGCGTGGACCGACTCCATCATGTGTTTTCGGCTGTTCCCCAGGGCGTTGAGGTCGTCGGGACGCATCGGCGCTGAGTATTTGGTCGCCAGCACGACCTCGTCTCGATGGTCCGCTATGAACTCTCCGACGAACTGCTCGCTGCGTCCCCCGCTGTAGATGTTGGCGGTGTCGATAAAGTTGCCGCCCGCCTCCCGGAAACCCTCATAGACCGAACGGCTCTCGTCTATTTCAACACCCCACTCGGTGTTGCCGAAAGTCATCGCACCAAGCGCGACCTCAGAAACCCAGAGGCCGCTCGAACCCATCAATCGATATTTCATGTGAGGACTCTTGCAGCAACCAGGTCACCTAGCCAACGCCAGCGGAGTACGCACGCTACAAACGGGAGGTGAGGGCCGGTGGCCTCCATCGGTGGTTGCGACAAATCGGCTATGATGGCCGGTGAAGAGCGGACGATGAGCGTTGATGTCCGCGCCGACAGCGAGGTAGAGCCTTTCCGGTTCCGCCGCCGGTTCGAGGCTCACTCGGTTGCGTCCTCACCGACGAGCCTGATTGCTGGTTCTCCGTCCCCCGCTTGAAATACCTCGAATTGGCTTTGCGGTTCGTCTCTCCAGGTTGGCAGGGAACGGTCTAGGAGTTCGGTGCTTTCGATGTGCTCGGCCGCGTATTCCACTACGTCGGAGAGTCTGCCGTTCGCAAGTACGTCGATTCCAGTGAAATTGGATCCAGCCAACGGAATGTCGAGCCAGGAGGCGACGTCAGAAATCAAGTGATCGCTTTCGAGCACACCTACTAGGGCCACGAGCCTGGCGAGTTTTCGGCGGTTCTCTCCTGTTGCTGTCTCGCCTTGTCTCCATTTCCGAATCGAGGGAATCGATACGCCGACGATCCTCGCAATCGCGGTCCACGAGAATCCAAGGTCAGCGAGTTCGGCCAGCAGATCGACAGACGATCGTTTTGCCGCCTCCTCGGTGCGGGATTCGAGTTGGATTTGGAGCAGGTCACCGTGCACTTGAGCGACGTCTTGAGTGAGAACGCCGACACCTTGCCTGAGGAATCCAGCCGTGTCCGCGAGCACGTCGGGGGACAGCCGTGTCAACTCGTCGATGTGCGGCGGGTTCACGGATGTCGCCGATGTGGGCTCATCGATCGACGGAGTCGCGGATTCAGTCATCGCCTGGGTCCTGTCTGAAGATGCCTATCAGGGAGGGTGTGATGAGGCTATCGAACAGTTCTCTCAGTGGACTGCGCAGGCGGTCCGCTACCGTGACGATCCGTTCGGCTTCGAAACTTGGGATGTCGCTGGGTTGCCAAGAACTGTCGAAGTCCAGCATGAAGATCGGACCCTCCGGCGCGGCAGGTCGTCTGAGGGGGCCGGAGGATGACACGACTGGGCCTACCGACGGACCGTATCGGAACACGAGGGACTGGTCTGGAGCTACCTGATATTGAACCGCTCCGGTCCATTCGGTCGGGTCGAGTCCAGTCGGCATCGACGGTGGCAGCAGGGATGATTCAAACCAGTTGCTCCATTGCGGAGGTGTCTCGGGTACGGTGATTTCGTCGATGTATCGGAGCCCGACCCGCGATATGCCGTCTGGTTGAAGCACGCTCTCAACTGCGGCTGACGCCTGCTCAAGGAGACCCCTGAAGTCTGCGAAGTGCTTGTAGTCGACGACTTCGACGGTAAAGTTGTCCGGCCGAGCGGTCACAATTCGCGTGCGTTGCCTGGATGTGATTCGTCCGACTGTCTCGGACCGTGACGACGCGCGCGGCCCACCGGCGTCGACACCTACCTCAAGAGTCTGGGTGTCATTGTGGATCACCCAATCCGCGTCGAGAGCGTCACGGATCCGCCGGTGGACGGGCATGCTGAGGGATCCTTCCGTCACGGCTGGGTAGCGCACTTGGGCCGCAACGAGCGCGAGCGGTGCGTTTGGGAAAACCTCGCTTCTCGTCATATCTGGGATGGTATCGGAACTGTAACTAAATCTGTAACCCATTCTGAAGATAGATTCCTACAGCTGCCTGAGGAACGGCTGGCCGACGTAGAGGTGTTAGACGACCACACTGTCACCCACGGATTCCTTTGCGCACCTATATGGACCGACAAGGGCGCGCAGCGGTCGGTTATGAGGTGAGCGTGGAGAACACGCTTGGCAATTTGTCCCGCTGACTCGAAAGCACCCGCAACCGCGAGCTGTGCCGCGTGTAACGAGGTCTGGCAGCGTGCGACGCCGATTCGGTGCTGCTGAGCGCTACCGTGAGGTTTACTGGGGCAACTGTGAAGGCTGGTGCTTCGCCGGGGATAGCGCCGGGTTTGACGACGAGCCGCGGCGGCCAGCGTCCACCGGCGGTGCGGGTTCGTCTGTTTGTGGGGTTGTTTGTTGTACGTGCGGACTGTATGTTGTCGGGCTGTTGTCTACATAGGAGTTCCGAGATGATTCTGCCCCCCCCCCCCCGTTGGTGATTCGTTAGAGGGTTCGAGAGGCGGCCTGCGGAGGTTGTTGAAGGGGAAGGGTAGGTGGTCCGGTTCGGTTCGGGCTGTGGTGGCTGTGGTGGCTGTGGTTGTGTTGGGTGTTCCGTTGCTGTTTAGTTTCGTCACTCTGGATAAGGCTCAGGCGCAGACGAGCTGCGATGTCACGGACGCTAAAACGCAAGCGACGAACGCCTACAACTTTCACCGAAGCAACGGTGCTGGGAATGTGGCGACTGCCAGGGCGGCCTACCGGGTGCTGATCTCGTTGGGCGGCACCCTGCCGGCATGGTCCGGCAGCAACATTTCGGGTAGCGCGCCGATAGCGCCGATTACTGAGGTTGAGCTGCGAGCCTTCACCGGCGGCCAGAACGACAATTGGGAGGGTTGGGATCCGATTTACACTGCGTTGAGTTGTTTGGAGATGAATTCTTCTCCGGTGGTTACGGTCACCGGTGGTGGAGCGGTGTCTGAGGGCACGGCTGCGAGTTTCACGTTGACCGCGTTTCCGGCACCGACCGGGGGGAGTTTGACTGTGAATGTGACGGTCGCGGAAAGCGAGGATTTCGTGGCTAGCAGCGCTGAGGGCGCCGACACGGTGACTATCGGCACGTCGGGTACCGCGATCTATACGGTCCCGACGGTTGATGACGCCACCGACGAGGCCAACGGCAGCGTGAAGGTGACGGTGAACAGCGGTACCGGTTACACGCCCGGCAGCACAGCCTCGGCTACGGTCACGGTCAACGACAACGACGCCGCACCAGGCATCGCGGAGCCCGCAGGTCATAAGCAGCCAGCGTTGACAGCAACGGTTGTCAACGAGGGCGCCAATAGCATGATCATGGTGAGGATCCCCGACGGGTTGGGGAATCGTGTCCGCCATTTCACGTTCGGTTTCATGGACACGGTAACGACGATGGGTTACGCGCCGCCCGGTGCGAGTGCTACAGCGACCGGCTGGTTTGACTGCGACGCTGGCGATCTGGTTAACGCCAACCTGTACACGACCAGGGCTCGGCAATGGAATCCGGCTACGGGCAACAACGACGGACCTTGGGGCGACGTTGTCGGCACGGAGATGCGCCGCCACGAGACCCACAAGCGGTCTGGTGAGGTGGCGAACGTGCCGGTGACGTTGTGTCCGGGCTCTGAGGGCAAGACGTTCGGGCTTACCTGGACCTTAGATACCAATGCCCCGTTGAACGAGTCGTTCAAGCATGACGCCGACAACTGCAGGGACTCCAGTGTGTCGTTCGCCCGGCGAGAAGACACCCTTAACAGTATTGTCTATGTGACCCCGGCGTACACGGTGCATCAATCGTTCCGCTGTTGGACGACGGTGACGATCCTTCCTCAGGAACAGGGCGGCCAACCTGCCGAGCAGGATAGCCAACCCGCCCAGGAGCAGCCTGCTCAAGTGGAGCCTGCTCAAGTGGAGCCTGCTCAGGTGGAGCCTGCTCAGGTGGAGCCTGCTCAGGTGGAGCCGGTGGTGGAGCCGGTTTGTGTGTCAGCGGAGTTGTTGGCTGATGTGGAGGGTTACGCCGCGGAGACTTGGCGTACGTCGGCTGATCATGTGCCGCGTTGGACGCGGGTGTTGGCAGGGTTCGGGCAGTCCAACAGCTACAGCAACAATCCGATGACGGCGTCGGAGGCGCAAACGTATGCTGAGCGCAGTTGGGGTAGTCGTTGGATACCAGTAACAGCCGCGTTGCAATGTTTGGAGACCGCGGCCGCTGAGCAAGCCGAGGCGGAGTCTCAACCTGCCCAGGACCCGACACCTGCACCCACCACAACAACCACCACGACGACGACTACGACGACGCTTCCGCCGACGCCGGTGGTGAGTGTTGCTGCGGGTTCTGATGTGGTTGAGGGTGGTGACGCGGTGTTTACTGTGACGGCGAGTCCTGCGCCGACATCTGATTTGGATGTGGTTGTTGATGTGTCCCAGACCGGTGCTTACACGTCCGCGACCGGCACGCGTACCGTCACGATCACTGCCTCGGGCAGCGCGACGTTCACGGTTGCCACGACTGATGACAGCACAGATGAGACTGACGGGTCGGTCACTGCGACTGTTTCGACCGGCGCGGGTTATACGGTGTCGTCGACCAGCAGCAGTGTGTCTGTGGCGGTGTCTGACAACGACAACCCACCGCCGCCGCCGGTGTCGTCGGGTCCGCCGACGGTGACCGTGGCTGATGCGACCGCTGTTGAGGGCCAGGACTTGACGTTCGTGGTGACATTGTCGAAACCGAACCCTGAGCCGATCACGTTCCGTTACGGCGGGTACGGACGCACCGCGATGATGTGGCAGGACTTCCAGATCGAATACAACGCGGTGCACACGCTTGCTGCGGGCGAAACCGAAGTCAACATCGTCGTGCCGGTCATCGACGACAACACCCCAGAAGACACTGAAACGTTACGCATCTACGTGTACGCCACCAGCGGGATCGTCATCCGCGACGGGTTCCTCTACGCCACCGGCACCATCACCGACAACGACTAACCCCGACCGGGTGAACATTCACTCACCGGGAGCACAACCACACACAAACCAGGGGCGGGCCGCCGCAGACACGACGGCCCGCCCCCCTGCGCTCCCCCCGCCCCCTGACCTCTCATGAATGCTGTTGCGTGAAGTCTCCGCCCGACGCGGATCGCCCCGAGACGCTACCCCTTGGAGCTTCTCGTCTAGAGGGTCGTCCAGCGGATTGAGAGGTCGTGCCAGCGCCCGATTCGCAGCATCAACTCGTTGGGCGATTCGGGTCGGACGTTCCACATCGAGGCCAGCCAGAGGCCGTGGTCGAGTTCTCGGAGTCGGGTGGCACGCCTGAGGAACTCGGCGTCGACGGGCAGCCCGTAGGCCGCGATGAAGTCCTCGGGATCGTCGTCGGTGGTGCGCTGGTAGTGCGAGATCATCTGCGCAAGGTCGGCCTCGGGCGGACCGCAGCACATGAAGTCGCAGTCGATCAGCAGGTATCTGCCGTCGTGTGACACGACGTTGCCCGGGTACAGGTCTCCGTGGACGGGCACGACTGGATGGGTGTGGGGCAGCTCGTCCCAGAGCTCGACGAGCGCGGTACGGAACTTGTGCATCTCGGTGAGCAGAAAGTCGAGGGCCACCGTAGGGACGTCAGCTTCCATCCCGGCAGCGATCATTCGTTGGCGGCGTCCGTCCTGATGGCCCGGAGTCCACATCTCCAGCGACAGCGGGGGTGTCACACCGTGCCACTCGGCCACAAGCGCGGCCATGTCGTTAAGCGATATCTCGTCTGCGGTTTCACCCATCGGCCAGAAAGTCACGACCCGTCCGTCTGCCAGGTCAACGGTGGGGCTGAGTGGACTCAACAACGGCGCGCCGGCGGCGATGAGCGATTCGATGTTCCGCAGTCGGTCGTTGCCGGTGTCAACAGTCTCATGTGTCGGCGCAACGCGGGCCACAACCTGGTCTTGGGGGTTGGTGTACACGTTGTTCGTACCGACCCGCAGCAAATCGAACGGCCCTTCGCCCAGACCTGCGGCCGAGGCTGCGGCCTGAACGAGGATCGCCTGTTCGGCTGTGCCGGGAAAGGGTTGCCGTTCCATCGTTGCTCGCCCTTGATCCTACAAGAGGTCCCGGGTGCGGTGGGAGGGGCAAAGGGGTGTGGGCACTTGCCGACGACGCACGGTGTGAGGTGCCGGGTGCGGTGGAGGGGCAGGGGCTCAGAAACGAGCGCGGATTCTGGTGTTGCGAAGCGTTGACGGTAATACTCCTTCGGTGCGATGCGGCACGACAGGAAGCAGCAACGATGACTGACAGCGTGCTCACTGAGGACTACGCGGGCCCCTTCGACCCGGACTGGTCGCTTCAACGGCTGACCCGCGGGGCCCTCGCCCGCCTCTGCCGCGAGTACATGGTCGTCGCCATGTACCACGATCGGGCGCTTATGCCCCATGTTGCGCTCGCGGTCGGACAGGACGCCACGATCAAGCAGGCCGACAGCGAATGGATGGGGTCGAGCCCGGTCTACACCGAGCGCAACAAGAGGAACTTGAACGTCGACGGCGACGGTGTGGCGGAGGCGTTCAAGGGCTTCCAATTCGATGTCGGCGCCCCGCATCACTTCCTCGACTTCCACTACGAAGAGGTCGACCACGATCTCGGCTACTTCTGGCTGCCCTTCTGCGGCGCACACCAATACCTGCGTGAGCTGACTGCCAACGACGAGCAGCTCGTCATCAACATGTGCCATCACATGGAGGACCGGACTTTCGATGCGACCCTGGGGGCGACCAACCCGAGATTGCGGGCGATCCCGGTGCACCGGCCCCCGAAACCCGACGAGTTCACCGGTGACCATTGCCGCTGGGAGGTCCGAATAGTCGACGAGGAGGCCGGGCAGCGCTCAGAGGAGCCGTCGCTGGCGGTGGTGCGGCAGTCGGCTGCAGCAGATTTCGAGTTCGAACTCGGCGAGTCGCTCGAAGCTGGCGGCATGGACGACTACTCGGGCCCGTTCCGCCCCGACTTCCGCCTCGAGGACCTCTCCCATGCAGTGCTGGTGCGCCAGGCCAAGGAGTTCGCACTCGACGTTCATCTGCTGATGCGGGCGGCCTACTTCTCGATCGATGAGAACTTCAGCCCCGAACTGCTCGACGACGCCGCCCCCCAGCACCGCGCGGCGATGGCTCCGGTGATGGTCGAACGCCTCTGTGAGGCGATGGCGATCACCGGCGACGGCATGGAGACGATCGGCAAGGTTCTGCAGCTCGACCCGATCCTCGTTGACGACTACGTGCGCTACACCGTGCAGGTCCACGACGACTCGCACGGCTCGATCGAGTTCGGTGACTGCGTTGGCATCGATGACGACGTGTGCCGCAGCCCCCTTGCCTGGCTCGACGGTTTTCTGCACATGGCCCAGGCCGTGAACCCCCGCTGCAGGGCATCTCAGACCGGTGAACGCTCATGGGATCTGCACATCGACCCTGCTGCCGAGGCTGTGGTGCCGCACTGGCTCGCGGAAGGCATCGGTGGCGGGGGCCTGCGCACGTTCGATCTCCGCGAACGCCGTGTTGAACTCAGCGTGAAGTCGTCCTGACAGAGCGGCGCGGATTCTGCTGGGCTAACCCCACGATGGAATTGGCCCGAAGCACGATCAGATTTTGGCGTGGTCGGGTCGGGCTTCGACGATCGTTCCGACGTCGTGGTACCCGCGCCATTCACCGTGGCGGGCGTTCCAGAAGCGGCGGCCGGAGAGCTGTTCGAGGGCCAGGCCGTAGCAGTGGAAATTGGCCGAGGCGCCCTCGATGTGGATCGAGTGGACGTCATCGCCGAGCATCGCCACCCCGGTTCCCCGCTCGACGACGACTTCTTGCTGCACCTCTGGTTCGCCGTCTCCGGCGCAGGGACCGTAGAGCCGGTTCAGTTCCTGGCCCCGCATGCCCACGATCACTGCCCAGGTGGTGTGCTCGTGCGGTGGTGCCGAAACACCGTTGCCCACGGTTTGGATGTACAGCGCCAGCCGGTCGTCGTCCTGTGCGATCCGGTACATCAGCGAACTCGACGCAGCGTCGGGCGGAGGGAAGTCCTCGTCGGGAAACAGGTCTTCGTGCTCGGCGAGCCGTAACAACCTCGCCTTTATGCGCTCGACAGCGGCCTGATCGATACCTCCGTGCTCGCTGCTCTGCGCGTCGATCTCGGCGATGTCTCCCATCGCTTCCGCGACCACCAGGTCCCGCATCTTCGCACGGTCGTTCCTGCTCATCATCCCTTCCTCCAGACCGCGTCCAGCATATCGAAAGCGGATCAACCGGTTTCAGCCCTCATGTGCGATCGGGTTGACGGACCGGAGGGCTGTGGCCCCGGGGATACACCCGACATGCGGTACGAGCAGGACCGTCGGGCGAAGGTTCGTCTATTGTCGAGAGGGACATGAGTTCGCAGACGAGCGAGAAGCTCCAGGTGCTCCGAGGTGACGTATTTGGTGGGCTGACTGCGGCCGTGGTCGCCCTGCCGCTGTCGCTCGCCTTTGGTGTCGCGTCGGGGCTGGGGGCGGTCGCCGGGCTCTACGGGGCGATCGTGGTGGGTCTGTTGGGAGCGTTGCTGGGTGGCTCGAAGACTCAGATATCGGGGCCTACGGCGCCGTTGTCGGTGGCCATGGCCGTGGTCTTCGTCGACTACGCCGACCAGGATCTCGGCAAGGCGCTCGCCATCGTGGCGCTGGCTGGGTTAATCCAGGTACTGATGGGTGCGTTGCGGTTGGGCAGCTACATGGCATACACGCCGTACGCGGTGGTGTCGGGTTTCACCTCCGCGGTCGGGTTGATCATCATCCTGGTCCAGTTCCTGCCTTTGTTCGGTAGCGAGGTTGCCCTCGGCGGTGCTCTCAAGTCGCTGCGTTCGTGGCCCGATGCGGTCAGCGACGTCGACCCGAGCGCGCTGGCCCTGGGGGTCGTCACGCTGGCGGTCTGTATCTTCTGGCCGGAGCGGCTCCGCAGGTTCATGCCCCCGTCCGTGGCAGCGCTGCTCATCGGGACGTTGCTCGCGGTGTTCTGGTTGAGCGATGTGCCGACGTTGGCGGAGGTGCCTGCGGGCATCCCCGATCTCGAGATCCCGGAACTGGCGCTGGGTGACATAGGAGCGGCGCTCCCACCCGCTGTGACGATCGCCCTGCTCGGTTCGATCAACAGCCTGCTCACTGCGAGGGTGGCCGACTCGTTGACCCTGCAGAGCCACGAGCCCAATCGGGAGTTGATGGGCGTGGGGTTCGCCAACGTGCTGGTGGCGCTCGTCGGCGGTGTGCCTGGAGCAGGAGCGACGTCGTGCACCGTCGCCAACGTTCGTGCCGGGGGCCGGTCGCGGGTGTCCGGGGTGCTGTGTGCGACGATTCTGCTGGCGCTTGTGCTGGGACTGGGAAGGTATGCCGAAGCGATTCCGCACGCCGTGCTGGCCGGGATCCTCATCAAGATCGGCTTCGACATCATCGACTGGCGCTACCTGACTCGGATCCGTCTCATTCCCCGCGAGAACGTGGTTGTGCTGCTGCTGACGCTCGGGTTGTCGGTGATCTCCGATCTGGTTGTTGCTGTGGCGGTCGGTTTGATCGCGGCGGCCATGACCGGCGCACGTCAGCTGGAGCGCTTGGAACTCGACATGGTCGTCTCGACTCCGCTGCTCGACATGACCTTCCTCGCCGACGACACCGACGATGACGACGACGATGATGCGGGCGGTGACGCGTTCGACTTCGATTTCGAGATGGAGGACCCGTTCGCGGCCCGTACGGGCCTGCTGTCGTTGCGGGGCAGTTTCACCGTTGCGTCCTCGACGAAACTGTTCAGCACGATCCGCAGCGACATCGCCGAACACGAAGTGGTGATTCTTGATTTCTCGCAGACTGTTTTCATCGACGACAGCGCTGCTCTGGTACTGAGCCAGTTGGTGGACGCAGCGATCGTGTCCGAGACCGAGTGCATCGTGATGGGCCTGTCGGGTCTGGTGAGTACCAGCGTCGAGGCGTTGGACGTTCTGCGCCGCGTCCCCGACGACCACTTCGTCGAGGATTTGGACGGCGCGCGCGTCGTAGCGCGCCGCATTCTGCTCTGATGTCAGCGGGTCTTGTGCCAGCGGTGTGACGTGTCGAGGGTCTCCAACCGGTGCTGCACTTCAGGCAGTGCGCGCACCTTCGTGCCGTGCATCGACGCCAGCCAGATGATCGACGCCACCTCCCGCAACCGGACGAGCCGGTTCAGCAGGTCCGCGTCGTAATCCCCGTCGTAGCAACTGAGGAATCCGTACTCGGTGGTTGAGGTCGGGTAGCGCCGACAGTTGTGGATGACGGTTGCGAGGTCCTGTTCAGGCGGTCCGAAGCCGGTCTGGTCGCAGTCGATCAGCTTGATGGCACCCTCGTGGCGGACCATCTTGTCGGGAAACGCGTTGGCATGGATCGCGATGTGAGGTTCGACGTCTTTGATCTGCACGGCGAACAGCGTTCGTTCAAGCATCCCCTCGAGCCGATTGATCAGAACCTCCGGCACCTCGGCCACTCGAGCCTTGTCGAGATGATGCCTGCTCAGCGCTTCGGAGTATCTCCATTCGCGCAACGAGAGGTCGGGTTCGGCTTGGTGGAGGCTGAGGATCGCGTCGGCCATCTCCTGATTCGTCACGTTGTTGTTGGTCATGGGGCTTGCCAACGGCCAGAAGGTCACATTGCGGCCAGACGGCAACGGCACCGGCGTCGGGTGCGCGGCGGGAAGCACCGCGGCGTCCTGGGTGACCAGCATCTCCACAGCGTGCAGCGTGCGTGCCGTTTCTTGGTGGGTCTCGTGGATCGGCGCTACCCGTGCACAGGTCTCGGCTGACGAATGCGTCAACACGGTATTCGTGCGCTCATGCACGACTCGGAACCCGGGTGTGTCGACGATCCCGGCCTCGAGGGCGACTGTGTCAACTTCCGCAGAGAGCAATCCAGCCTCCTGACGCGTGCACGACATATTAGCCCTTCCGATGACAAGTCCGCAGACGGCTATGGTTCGGGCATGGAAGTCGCTGCGCGCCCTTCGAATGGTCGTGCCAAGTGAGCAAGGGGGCAGCAGAGGAGGCCGTTCGTTTCGAACCGGATGATCGCTGCGGACTGCCGGTTGCTCTGAGCGTTGGTCTTCAGGGGGTCATGCTGGTGTTGGCCACGATCGTACTGATCGTCGTCATCACGGCCCGAGCCGGCGGGCAGGACGACAACTACATCGCCTGGGCGGTGTTCGCGTCCCTGGTGATCGCTGGCGGCTTGACAGCGCTTCAAGCAGCCCGTCTGCCGCGGCTAGGGGCGGGGCATATTCTGATCATGGGCCCCACGCCCAACTATGTGGCGGTGGCGGTGCTGGCCCTGGCCGCAGGCGGGCCCGGTTTGCTCGCGAGTCTGACGGTCGGTGCTGGGATCTTCTACCTGCTGCTGTCGTTCTGGCTGCCCCTTCTGCGCCGGATAATCACGCCGGTCGTCTCGGGCACGGTGATGATGCTGATAGCGGCGACGGTTCTGCCCATTGCGCTCGACCGGGTGCAGGCCGTGCCCGACAGCGCACCCGCGGCGACCGGCCCGGTCGTGGCGCTTGTAACGCTGGTCGTGGTTGTCGTGTTGTCGCTGCGCGCTTTCGGTTCCTGGCGGATCTGGTCGCCGTTGATCGCCATCGGTGCCGGTTGCATCGTGGCGGTCATGTTCGGGGCCCTCGAGGTGTCACCGGTGGGTGACGCCGCCTGGATCGGCGTACCCGACGGCGGGTTCGGTGGAATCGACCTGACCTTCGATGCCGACTTCTGGTCTCTGCTGCCTGCGTTCGTGGTCGTTGCCCTGGTGGGCAGCGTCAAGAACATCGGTGACTGCATCGCCATCCAACAGGTCTCGTGGCGCACTCCGCGGGTGACCGACTTCCGACTGGTCCAAGGATCGCTCAACACCAACGGCATCGGCATAATGCTCTCGGGTCTGGCAGGCACGCCGCCGACGTCGGTCTACTCGTCGTCGAGTCCTTCGTTGATCCACCTCACGGGAGTGGCGGCCCGCAGCGTCGGCTACGCGATCGGGGCGCTGATGGTAGCGATGGCGCTGCTGCCGAAGGTGGGGGCCGCGCTTCTGGCAATCCCGGATCCCGTGATGGGGGCCTACCTGGTCACCGCCATCGGTGTGCTCTTCGTGAGCGGAATACAGACGCTGGTAGCGGGCGGACTCGACAGGGGCAAGGCACTGACGGTCGGCATCGCGTTCTCGTTGGGGATCGGCTTGGACAACCAGACGATCGGCGCCGATCTGCTTGGCGACAGATGGGGGCTGCTCATCGACAACGGAATGCTGGTGGGTGCGGTGACCGCGGTGGCGATGAGCCAGTTCGTTGAGTGGACCGATCGCCGCGCGCAGGCACGGCTGAAGGTCGACCTCGACAGGTCGGTCGTGGGCGAGATCGAGGAGTTCCTGCGCGGCTTCGCTGTCGACCTCGGCTGGGATGCCCCAGCGACTCACCGGTTGTGCTCGGCGGGTGAGGAGACCTTGCTGAGCATTCTGGAGCACAGCGAAAGACGCCGGGGCGACCCGGGCGAATCGAGTAGCGGCACTCCGAAGTTGGTGGTGGTCGCCCGTCAGAGTGGGGAGACGGTTGAAATGGAGTTCCTCGCTGTGCTCGACGAGGAGAATCTGGAGGACCGGCTGGCCCACCTGAACGAAGAGTCCCACAGCGCTGCGGGTTTGGTGGAGGGCGAGGTTTCGCTCCGGTTGTTGCGGCACTACGCCTCGTCGGTGCATCACCAGAAGTTCCACGGCCTCGACATCGTGACGGTTCAGGTCGCAGCATCGGGCTGAACCGTCTACGGCTGTCACGTCTACCAAGGAAAAACCTATCGCCGTTAGGATCAGCCCATGGTCTTCGCCGGTCTCTGGAACCTTCCCGAGCCGCTTTCGGTCCACGACGTGATGATGGACGACGGTACCGTCATCGTGTTACGGCGTCATGGGAACCCGGATGGTCCCAGGATTGTGCTGTGCCACGGCAACGGTCTGGCGATCGACCTCTACTATCCGTTCTGGTCGCTGCTTACCGACGATTTCGATGTGGTCGTCTACGACCTGAGAAGCCACGGCTGGAATGCTGTCAGCGACCTCTCGAAACACACCTTCCCAAGATTCGTCGATGACCACGACACCGTGATGCAAGCGATCGACGACCATTTCGGTCAACAACCCCAAGTGGGTGTGTTCCATTCGATCTCGTCGATGGCGCCGCTGCTCTCACCGACCCTCGGGAGCCAATACTGCGCTCTGGTCTTGTTCGACCCGCCCCTGCGCAACCCCCGGGTGGTTCGTCACCAACTCGACGACGCGGCCCGACGCGCCGCGGGCCTCGCTGCACAGAGATCCCATCGGTTCAAGACCGTCGAGGCCTTCATCGACCTGATCGGCTTCTCCCCGACCTTCAAACTCGCCGTGCCCGGAGTGCACGAACTCCTGGCGAGAACCACGCTGCGCCCGAGCGCGGACGGCGACGGATACGAACTCCGCTGCCCGCGTGAACATGAGGCTCAGATCATCGCTCACGCCAGCATCTTCGCCGTGCTGGTCGATTTCAGCGCGATGCAGTGCCCCATCAAGGTTGTCGGTGCGGACCCGACGCTGCCGTACTCGTATCTCCCCACGATCGACCTGAGCGAGATCCTGACCGTGGACTATGACTTCCTTCCCGACGCCACGCACTTCCTGCAGTTGGAGCAACCGGAGAAGTGCGTGGAGGAGATTCGTGGGTTCCTCACCCAAGTCGGGGTGATTTGATGGAGGCGGGTGACTGGTGGCGCCCGTACACTCAGGTTGACGGGGTCGTGATCGTGCATGTCGACCTGGCGGCGGATTCCGCCAACGAGGAGGCGGCTTGGTCCTGGCTCCACGACGCTGAACGTCTTCGTTGGCAGCGTTTCCTGCACGGGGGCGCGCAACGCCAGTATCTGCTGTGCCGTGCGGCTCTCCGTTCGCTGCTGTGTGATGCGCTCGACTGCGGTAACGAGGGCCTGGTGCTCGACTCGACGGAACACGGGAAGCCCTATGCAACGGTCGACGGCCGCGCAGTGTCGTTCGGTTTCAATGTCAGTCACAGCGGCTGCCACGGGCTGATCGCCCTCTCCCACGACCGACGTGTGGGGGTGGATGTCGAGGAACTCACTGCGCAGCGCAACCTCAACCTTCTGATCGAGGGGACTTTCGGGCCGAACGAACAGGCGGAGTTGGCCGCGCTCGACGGAAGTCGGAAGCTTCGGCTGTTCTTCCGGCTCTGGACCATCAAGGAGGCGTTGAGCAAGGCTCACGGATGGGGACTCTCAATGGACGTCTCTCGTATCGAGGTGCCGAAGAACCTGAGGGACGGTGAGACGACCGGCCGATTCCGGTTCTGTGACCTTGGTGAACCCGGCGACACCGTCTGGCACGTCTCCAACCTCTCAACGGACGCCTTCGCGGCTGCGGTGGCCCACGAAGGGAACCGAGCATGAGCGCACCTGTGCGGGTTCGAGTCAATCGAGCCAGTCGGTTCGGTCGTCGACGTGGGGTTGTCGTCCGGTTCGCATCGGTGAGAGCGGCGCGTCGACCATGAGGATCCGCTGCCAGCCCGCGACGACTTGGGCGACGCTGCGGCGCCACTCGGTGATCGCGGTGTCGCCGGCCAAGTGCGAGTGCTCACCGGCCACCCAGTGCTCCCAGGTGGGGATGGCCCAGATCAGCACACACTCGTCGTCGTTGGCCATGGCGACGCGATAGGCGCCCACCGGCTCCCAGCCCAGCGCTGTGTAGGCGTCGATCCCGCTGTCGTGCAAGGCGCCGAGAAGGTCGGCCGTGGCACCCGGGCGGACCTGGACCAGCTCATGGGCGTAGCAGACACCGGAGACGCCGTCCGCGATCAGCTGGTCGATCGTGCGTGTCCATGGGGCTGGAATGACGATGCGGTCGAGCCCGCCGCGTCGGAACTCGGCGGCGCGTGCCCACCACTTCTCCAGCACCGGATCGTAGGCACCTGTTCCTGCGCTCTCGAGGGCCATTCCGGTGGCGATTCCGTCGAGCCCTTCGAGTTCCCACATGTTGACCACCTCGGGCCAGCGGCCGGTCGAGCCGATCACCGGCCACACGCCGAAACACTTCTGGCCCCGTTCGATCTGCGCGGTGGGACTCCAGTTCGCCGTCATGTGGTGGACGTACTTGGCGCGGTTGAGTCCGTTGATGTGGATGAACTCGTGGATGTAGGCCTTCGTGTTCGTCATGTCGCCATCGCTCGTGTCACAGTCCTCGTGTCACAGTCCCTGGACTCATGCGGTTCCACGATAGGTGCCATCGCCGGCCCGGTCGGTTCGATCACTCTGTGACGGTGGTGTTCATGGCTGCTCCAGAGCGTTCCAGAGCGACCGTTTGAGGACGCGGAGCCTCTCCGCCGGGTGCTTGGCGATGAGTTGGGCGAGCTCCGTCGCTCGTGCCCGGAGTTGATCGGCGGCGACGACCTCGGAGACGATCCCGAGTTGGTGTGCACGCGTCGCTGACAGCCGTTCGAGCGGGCCCATGAACGCCATGCGCGACACGCTCTCCATCGGTGACTTCTTCAGGAGGCCGATGGTCTCGAACGCCGAGACCTGACCCACCCCCACGTGGGGGTCGAGGAAGGTGGCTGTGTCTGCTGCGATCACGATGTCGGCATCGGCGACGAAATGCAGGCCGCCGCCGGCACAGGTGCCGTTCACTGCCGCGATTACCGGCTTGGTCACGTCGCAGTGCCATGAGGTCATCCGCAACGTGAAGTCTCGAGTCTGTCGAGAGCTTGCCCGCAGCGCGTCCGGGTCCGTGGCGAGCTGACGGACGTCCAGACCGGTCTGGAACGCACGCCCGTTGCCGGTGTTGACGATCACGCGTACGGCGGGGTCCGACTCCAGTTCACCCCAGGCCCGCTCGAGTTCCACGAACATCCGGGCGTCGATTGCGTTGGCTGCATCGGGTCGGTCGAAGACCAGCCAGCCGACGGCGCCGTCGATCGAGACCTTGATCGTCTCGTAGCCGGCGGGCTCGTCGGTGCGGCTCACAGCCTCGCCACTTGGTCCTTGCGGAGGACCTTGCCGACCTCACTGCGCGGCAGCTCGTCGATCGATTCGTATCGGACCGGGACCTTGTAGGGAACGAGCTGCTCGTGGCGGGCAGCTTCGAGATCAATTTCGGGCGTCCCGACGAGGGTCACGGTGACTCGAGCGGGGCCCACTCGGGCTTGCGCTTCTCAGCGAAGGCCATCGGGCCCTCGGTCTGGTCTGGGTGGCCCCACATTGACACGAGGTGTTCGGCGCCGGCCCTGCAGGCATCGGTCAGCCCTGCCTCGAGGGCACCCCAGAGGGCGCGCTTGGTGGCCGCCATCGCAGACGGGGAGTTCTTCGCGATGGTCTCACCGATCTCCTGGGCCCGCTCCCGGAGCTGGCCGGGCGGGTCGACGATCTCGGAGATCATGCCGAGCATGTAGGCACGCTCGGCACCCATGCGCTCGTACTTGCCCATGAACGCCATCCGCATCACCGCTTCGACGGGCATCTTCTTGATCAGGCCGATCGCCTCGATGGCGACCACCTGGCCGACGGAGGTGTGCGGGTCGAAGAACTGCGCGTCGCTGGCAGCAATGACGATGTCGGCATCGGCGATCCAGTGGAAGCCGCCGCCGCAGCAGATGCCGTTGACCGCGGTGACGACGGGTTTCCACACGTCCTGGTGCCACGACGTGAAGTGGACGTCGAAGTCCTCCATGGACTGGCGGTACCGCTCCATGCCGATACCGTCGCTCGCGAGTTCGCTCATGTCGACGCCGGTTTGGAAGTCTCGACCATTGCCGGTGTGGACGATCACCCGGACGGCGGGATCGTGGGCCAGCTCGGTCCAGGCGTCGGCGAACTCGTCGCGCATTGCGCCGTTCATGGCGTTGCGGACGTCGGGCCGGTCGTTGATCAGCCAACCGACGGGGCCATGGCGTTCGACGACCAAGTGTTTGTAGGTGCTCATCTCGGGGTGTCCTCCCAGCTTGCTCCATGGTACGGGTCCGGTTCTCGGGGGAGGCCGAGCACCTTCTCTCCGATCACGTTCTTGTTGATTTCAGTGGTGCCGCCCTCGATGGTGTTGGCGCGGCTGCGGATCATGCCGCTCAGTTCGTACGGGAGCGACTCGGCCCAGGTGGCGGCCGACGGGAAAGCGAGGGCCGCGGGGCCGAGCAGGTCGGTCGCCAACATCTGGGTGGCCTGGTTGAGGGTGCTCTGGTGGACCTTGCCGATCGAGGCGGCCGGCCCGGGCGTTGCGCCGGCCTTGACCGTGGCCCGCACGCGGTCGTTGGTCCAGCCGCGGATCCGCTCCTCGCTGTAGAGACGCGTGAGGCGGTCCCGCATGACGGGATCGAGGCCCACCCTGCGAGCCGTCTCGACGAGCCTCGTCACGCCACTGCCGCCGATGCGGTCAACGCCGCCCGACCCGGATCCCGCCACCATCTGACGCTCGCCTGCGAGCGTGGACGCGGCGACTCGCCAGCCGTCGCCCTGTTGGCCGACCCGGTTGAAGTCGGGTACGCGAACCTCGTCGAGCCACACCTCGTTGAAGTCGACGGTGCCGCCCATGTGCCGCAGCCCGCGCACTTCGACTCCGGGACTGCGGAGATCGACGAGGAAGTAGGTGATGCCCCTGCGCTTCGGCACGGAGGGGTCGGTGCGGGCGAGGCAGACGGCGAACTCGGAGTGGTGCGCCCATGTACTCCAGACCTTCTGCCCCGTCAGCACCCACTCGGCGCCGTCGCGCTGGGCTCGCATGGCGAGGGATGCGAGATCGGAGCCGGCACCCGGCTCGCTGAACATCTGGCACCAGCGTTCCTCGTTGGCGACCATCGGTGGCAGGAACCGGAGCCGTTGCTGCTCGGTGCCGTGTGCGAACAGCGCTGGTGCCATGTTGTGGAGACCAAGCGGGTTGAGGCGGCCCAGATTGAACGACTCCAGCTGGTCCTCGGCCAGTTGGGCCTGACGTGGCGCGAGGTCGAGTCCGCCATACTCGACGGGCCAGGTTGCGACCGCGAGACCGGACTCGGCGAAGCGCCGGTACCAGGATTCGTACTCCGATCTCGGTCGGACGGCTCGAATCGCCTGACGCCCGCCCGGGGCGGCCGCCTGCCAAGGTTCCGGGACGTGTTCCGCGATCCAGCCTTCGACCGCATCCGCAATCTCTGCGTCTGTGCTGTCGGGCCCGATCGCGAGCCTCTTCGTTCTGTCCACGGCCTCAGTCTTCCTGCAGGATCTCCAGCATGTTTCCGTCGGGATCGGTGATCAGGGCCATGCGAGCGCCGCGACGGTGGCTGGTCACGTCGACTGTCACGCGGGCGCCCTGCGCCACTGCGGCGTCGACCGCGGCCCGTGCATCGTCGACATGGATCGCGGCGTACGCGAAACCAACGCGGCCAGACCAGGTGATCGTGTCGTCGGCGGGCAGCGGCTCATCGGCGGGCTGAAAGATCTTCAGACCCGTGCTGCCGCGGGCCAGCCGGTGGACCGTCCCCTCCGGGAATTCCAGGACCTTCACGACCTCGAAGCCGAATGCTGAGGAGTAGAAGCCGGCCAGAGCTGCGCCGTCGTTGCTCACGATGCCAGCTTCGAGACGCGGGGTAGTCATGGGGCAATCATTGCGCCGGTCGCTGAGGGCCGCCAATGCGACCTCTACCACGCTGATCGACCGGGATGGCTAACCCTCGGTTGCGCGCAGGCTCTAGTTCTGACCCCACCAACTGCGCCGCCCGCGGACTCCTGATAACATGGCCCCCGAACCGACACCAAAACCTCCAAACCCACAATTTCGCGCAGGGCCCGAAGGAGCTGTGCCGTGTGCGGACTAATAGCATATTCCCTTATTGGAGATCACGACGATGAGCAAGCCTGACAATCGCCGCGACGTGTTGAGCCGCATCGGTTCGCGCCTACGCGTGACTGCGCGACGCACCCCCCCCCCCCCCCCCCGTGCACATTTCGGTTGGGAGACCGGAAGGCAGCCTCTGGGGGCTGTTGAGAGGTAGACGTTTCGGTCCGCGGCGGGCCGTTGTCGCCTTGGCGGCCGCGGCTGTGCTCGGCCTCCCGTTGCTGCTCAATTTCGTCACCCCGAACGAGGCGCACGCGCAGCAAGGTTGCCAAGTCGGTACCGCCAAGCATAGAGCGGGACTTAAATTCGACTACCACAGGCAATGGAGTGACGGGAAGTTGACGGTTGCGACTGCGGCCTATCGGGCGCTGATCGCGTTGGGCGACACGACGCTCCCAGCGTGGACCGGCGCCAATATTTCTGGCAACGCGCCAACGACTGCGATTTCGGTGACTGACCTGCGAGAGGTGCTAACCAACGAAGGCCAGAACCCAAATGAACCGAATGGCTGGAGAATAATCACCAACGAGCTCGCTTGCGTGGAACGCGGTCTCCCGACAATCACGATCAGCGGTGGCCCAGAGGTGAGCGAAGGCGCGGACGCACAGTTCACGGTGAAAGTCAGCCGGGCGTCGGGCTCGGCCATGACGGTCAGTCTCGACGTCGCGGACGTTGACGGGAGCGATTTCGTGGCCTCCGGCAACGAGGGCAAACAGACGGTCTCAATCCCGGCCAACCAGACCTCGGTGACCTACCCCGTCCCCACCGTCAACGACGAGAGCGACGAGGCGAACGGCTACGTGACGGTGAAGGTCGTCGGCGGCGGGGTCGGTGACGGCTACACGTTCACGCCGGGCGCCTCGGCCGAGGTCAGGGTCAGCGACAGCAGCACGGGGCAGGTGTTCGTCAGCAACATCCGTCAGACGAGCGGGGGTAGCCCCGGGAACTTCAATTTTGAGCGGGCCCAGGAATTCACCACGGGCAGCCGCAAATCAGGTTACACACTGAAAAGTGTCGATATACTCTTCAATGAAAATGAGCTTGATGACCTCTTCAGGACCAACAATCCACGTCTGACCGCCACCATCCGGAACGACTCCGGCGGAATCCCGGGGACGACCGTCGTTGGCGCCTTGAATCTGCCTCGTTCCTCGCCAACATTTGACTCGTTCCAGACAATGACTTTCAGGGCGCCCGCCAAGGGCATCAAGCTTTCGCCGTCCACCACGTACTTTCTTGTGATTACCCCTGCTGAATCGGGATCGCCCGGACGCGATGCCTTACTCAGGCTCGTGGGTTCGGATGCCGAGGACGCTGGAGGCGCAGCCGGTTTCAGCATAGGGAACCAATCCCAGTATTACGCTTCCTGGAACAATACTTGGGTATCGGCTGACAGCTGGCGGATGAGCGTCAAGGGAGAACCGAACCCATTCACTGACTTTGTCCAGATGAGTAGCGTAAAGCGGAGACTCGCCGAGTTCGGCAATCACAAGGCCAATGGCGGCGCAAGATTCGTTGTGGAAATTGGCGACGGGATGAGTCCGAAGGGCTACGCCCGCACCATCAACTTCACAACCGGCGGCACGGCGGACCGCGGTGACGGCAAGGACTACACTATCGATGGCTGCGCGTCCTTGACTTGCAGTGTTAGGTTGCCTGCGAACCGTCACAGCGCCGTGCTCACCATCAACGTGAACGACGACGGCATCGACGAGGGCGACGAGACCATCGTGGTCACGCTGGAAGACGGCAGCGGCTACACGGTGAACACCGATCGTAAGACGACCACGGTGACGATCAGTGACGACGACACCCGGGGCCTTTATTTCAGCCGGAGTTGGGCGGACGTGGATGAGGGTGCCAGCCACACCTACACGGTGAAGTTGCGGTCGCAGCCGACCGCCGCGGTGACGGTCAACATCGCGTCGGACAACCCGGACGTGACGGTCACCCCGACCTCGCTCACCTTCAACCCCAGCGGCAGTAACCTCTGGAACCGGGCGCGGTCGGTGACGGTCGACGCCGCGCAGGACGACGATGCGGTGGACGACACGGCAATCCTGACTCACACCACGTCGGGCGGCGACTACGGCGGTGCCAACGCGTTGAGCATCGGTCGGCAGGTTGAGGTTGACGACGACGATATCGCCACCACCACGCCGGTAACCCAGTTGCCTATCATCAGCATCACCGGCGGGGCCGCGGTGACCGAAGGCAACCCGGCAACCTTCACGGTGAACGCGAACCCGGCGCCGACTTCCAGTGTCACGGTGAACGTCGAGGTGATGGAGAATCCCGGTCAGGACTTCGTTGCCGCCGGCCAAGAACGCGTCCGGACCGTGTTCCTCAACGCGGGCGCGACCTCGACGACTTTATTTGTGCCCACGGTGAACGACAATACCGACGAGGACGACGGATATGTGTATGCGTTCGTGAACGACGGCGCCGGTTACGTCGCGGGTGGCGGGGACGCGGTGACGATCCGCGACGACGACTACCTGACCGCTGCGGTGTCTTTCTCCTCAGAGTCTGGCGTCGAGAGAGAGGATGACGGAACCCACGAAGCGTCGGTGTACCTGACGCATCCGGCGCCACCGGGCGGCATCACTCTCCTCTACAGCGTTTCTGGCACGGCGACGAGGGGCAACAGCGGCGACTACACCGTTCCCAACACCGTCACGGTCAACGCTGGCGAGAGGAGCGCGACCATCCCGGTTGTTATCAATGACGACAGCAGCGTCGAGGAGGACGCCGAGACGGTCATCTTGACCCTCCTTGGCGGCGGGAGGTACACCCTGGGCAGCACGACGGTCTACACGCTGACCATCACCGACAACGACAGTGCTACGCAACCCTCATTGATCTTCGTCTCGCCATATTCCAACGCGCACGAGGACGCCGGCGTCCACGAGGTGTTAGTGGACCTCCAGAATCCGGCGCCGTTTGACGGCATCACATTCTCCTACACCGTCAGCGGCACAGCGACAGCAGGCAGCGGCAACGACTTCACCATCCAAGGCTCCGGTACGGTGACGGTGTGGGGCGGGGCTACTGGCGCGATCATCCCGGTTGCCATCAACGACGACAGCAGCGAGGAAAGCCCCGAGACGGTGATCCTGACCCTCACCGCCGGTGCCGGTTACACCCTGGGCGATGCCACGTCGCATACGGTGACTATTTACGACGCGGGCGAGGGGTTCACTTCCGCAGGCCTTAGTCCCGCCGGCGGCACTACCTTGCCCGAAGGCGCAGGCATCACTCTCTCTGCAAGTTTCACATTTGCAAAGCAGTTGCCCCCCGGCGATATAGCGACGCTGCCACTGACCATCTGGGGCACTGCCACGCTCGGGACGGACTACCGGCTGACCTGCGGGTCTGGGAAATCAGGAGTGGTCATCACGTGTAGCGGCCTCAACGGTAACGGTCCGGCTTCGATCACCTTTGACGGTTCGGGGTCGTCGGGAACTGTCCGCTTATTTAGTGCGGTGCTGAATCTGGAGACCCTTGAGGACAACACGTCTGAATCAGACGAGACGTTAACGCTGAGGCTCGGCCGCGGCAATCCCAGAACGATCACGCTCACCGATGCGCCGTCTTCGGTAGCGGTGTCTTTCAATAGAGCCACCTACAGCATCGGTGAAGGTGACGGTAATATTCAACTGATCTATACAGTGAACCCGGTGAGTGGACGCGCCCTTACGATTCCGCTGCTCTATACGGATGTCACGGCGACGGGCGGCGCGGACTACACCAGAACTAGCCATGCGGTCCTGAAGGCGAACGGCAACACCACCCAATCCCATCCCCCTTTCATTCCCATCCTCGAGGACACGGTCGCTGAAGGGGTTGAAACCTTCAGGGTGGCAATAGATACGGCGAACCTGCCGGTGGGTGTCACGGCGGGGTCGATCACCGAGGCGACGATCACCATCACGGACAACGACACCAGCTCAAGCCCTAGCAGCCAAGGTTCCGAGCAGTCTGCGGACGCACCGGCAGTCGCCACACCGCCGCCTGATTGTGTCTCAAAGTCGCTGCTCGGTAGGGTGCGACAATACTACGACATCAACAAGCATCGAGCGCCTGGCTACGGTCTGAACTGGAAGCGAGTCCTGCTCGCCTTCGGCGACCTATCGGACCCCAACATCACACCATTCACTGCCGCCGAGGCGAAAGAACGAGAATCAAGATGGTCCGGCTGGAAGCAAGTCCGAACCGCCCTCGACTGCATCGAGGCGGGCTAAGTCCGGCAGGCACGAAAAAAGACGGTCACACATGGACTTGGCACACAAGGGGCTGACGCCAACCGGACGCGCCCATCCACGCGTCGCGCCCCACCTGGCGCGGTTCTCAGGGCCGAATCAAGCCCCGCCCTCGGCTTCGGCTACTCTCAACCCCACCGAATGCGGGTTCGCGGCCAAGTCCGCACACAATCCCGCACCCGCCCCGCCCCCGTAGCTCAGTGGATAGAGCGTCGGTTTCCTAAACCGTGCGTCGCAGGTTCGATTCCTGCCGGGGGCGCTCCGTGTGATGTGTCAAGATATGTGCAAGTGGTGAACCTGATCGACCGGGAGATCGTCAGTTGTCGCACTGCGCCATTGCCGCCAGGGTGCGCGACGTGCGGTCCCAGCGGGTGTTGCCGAGCCAGTTGGAGACAGCCTGCGCCTGCGCCACCGTCATCGGTGTTTCGCCGGTGTCTACGCCCAGCGAGGCCAGGATGCGGTTCCAGCGTTTGATGCCCGCGGCTGCCCGGTGGGGGTCGAGGGCGTCTCGCCAGCCGGTGACCTCGGTCACCGTGATGGCGTCTGTCGGTAGAGCGCAGGTCGCTGGTGGGTCATCGTTGTCGGCTACTGCCGCCGTGGCTGTGCTGCCCGACGATGACACGGTGTAGCCCGTGCCGGTGTTGACCGTGGCCGTGACCGAACCGTCAGCCTCGTCGGTGCTGTCGTCGCTGGTGGACACGCTCAGGGTGTAGGTACCGCTGGTCGGGATGGTGACGGTCTGCGCTCCGACGGTGGCGCCGTAGTCGCCGCTTTGGGACACGTTCACGCTAACCGTCAGGTCGGCCGCCGGAGCTGGGCTGGCGCTGATCGTGAAGCTGGCAGCGCCGCCTTCGGTGACGTCGCCATCGCTGGCGATGCTGATTTCCGGCGTAACCGGTGGAGGCGGCGTGACCGCAGGTGTGGCCGGTGGTGGATCATCGCACTGGTCCAAGGCTGACAGGGTGCGCGACGTGCGGTCCCAGCGGGTGTTGCCGAGCCAGTTGGAGACAGCCTGCGCCTGCGCCACCGTCATCGGTGTTTCGCCGGTGTCTACGCCCAGCGAGGCCAGGATGCGGTTCCAGCGTTTGATGCCCGCAGAGGCTTTGGTGGTGTCGAGGGCGTCGCGCCAACCGGTCACCTCGGCCACCGAGATGGCGTCCGACGGCAGATTGCAGGCTTGCGGCGCTGGAGTGGGCGTCGCTGCGGCGGCAGTGGTGACCGCAATCACCGAACTCGACTTGTTCGTGGCCACGTCGCCGTTGACCACCGCCATGATCTGCGCCGAGTATTCCGTCTCCGCATCCAGGCCGGTCACCGTGTAGGTCGTACCCGCCACCGGGACGCCGGTCACGGCGCTCTCGTCCTGCCAGTAGCGCACCTCGTAGCTGTCAACGCCGTTGGCTGCTGACCACCCCAGGGTGAACCCGTCGGCGGTGACGTCGGACACGCTGACCGCGCTCACCCGGTCGTTGAGGTTGTCGCCGCCGCCGGTGCCCGTAGTCAGGGCATCGCGCACCTCGCCCTGCGGCGACGCTTCGGAGCTTTGCGGTCGCAACGGGGGACCAATCACCGGAATGTCGTCGTCGTGGTCTACCAGCTGGATCCCGTCGGACACCACGATGGCCTGGCGATCGAAGAACGTGTAGTTCTCCCCGAGAGTGCGCACGACGATGGCACTGTACTGATCCACACCATGGATGGTGTACTCGTGCGGCCCGGCGATGTGGGAGCTGAGCGGGCTTATCGTGCGGTTGTCGTTGCTGTCCTTGCCCTTCAGGAAAACCTCAATGGAGTAGTCCAGCGGACGGGTGAAGTACAACGCGTGACTGACTGTGTTGTCCGAGGCGTAGCGCTTGATCAACCGGATGTTGAGGTTGTCGTCGTCGCCGTGACGGAGCAGGAAGGTGTTGCGGTTCTCGTTCACGGTCACGCCTGCAACCGTTTCCTTCAGGGACAAGGTCGCCGTCGCTGTGGCCTGCACCTCGGCGATGTTGTCGTCCTTGGCGTCGAGGTAGATGTAACCCATGGTGCCGCCCACTGGGATCGGCTCCACGGCGATGTCGATCTCCTGGTCCGGTGTGAAGTGACCGCTGTCCGACGGGTCGGGCCAGGACAACTGCGGCGTCAACTCGGTGTGAACCGGACGAGACGCCCGCACCGCCAGCCTGATCCGACCGTTCTGGCTCTCCGGCAGGTTGACCGCGCTGGTACTGACCAGCCCCACCGTGATCGGCTGATCGTTGTCGATCACCTTGATCGGATACTCGTAGACGGCGCCGTCGTAGTTCTTGTCGGCCGATGTGAGGGCGATCCGCAACGTCACGTCGTCGGTGGGCACGGTGGCGATGTCTTCCGCGGCGGCGATGATAACCCGCGTGCCGTTCAACGTGCTGTTCTGCGGGCTGTTGTAGTTGTATCGGAACTCCACCCGCCAGTTGCAGCGCGAGTAGCAGTTATCGTGCTTGTCTATGATCTGGCTGGTTATGGGAGCGACGGAGGCGGCGTGACCGCCGGAGCTAATCGACGCCGTCGCGTTCACAGCGGCGGTTGGCGCCTCTGTCAGGCCGAAGACGAAGGTTGGGTAGCTGCCCTCGCCGATGGTGAAGACACCGTTGTCGTCAGCGATGGGGCCGTCCAGTCCCCCGCGCAGGCGCAGACCCGTCGCTTCCCGGTCGTTGTCCCGCAGGGTGATGACGGCTTCGCCGCTACTCGTGCCTGTGGGACTGCCGGAACCGGTCACCGTTACGGCCAGTTTCACCCTCACCACATCGTCGACGGCGTCGTGGTCTTCCCGGGCGATCAGCTCAAAGTCGGCGAATTGCGGCGTGTTCTGCGCCGGAGTGACGGCGTTGGGGTTGAATTTCACGGAAGCGCCGTCGGAGGACACCGTGGGGTGGTTGGTCAACAGATTGACATCGAAATCCTTGCCCCGAGCGCCGCCGGTGAAGGCAAAGTTGATCGTGGCGCTGTCGCCGTCGGTCAACGGTCCCGCCGCGCCCCGCACGGAGTCGAGGTTGACGCGGAACCGTGCCTTGTCGCTGGTGCTGCCCTCGGTTGCGGTGTTGTCAAGGGCGCGGATCGAGGCGTGGACGTCGCCGTCGTTGTCGTTGATGGTGATGGTTGCGCTCGTGTGATCCCCGGCAGTCCAGCCGTTGCCTTCGCTATCGCCATTGAGGTCCGGCAGGGCGTCCATGTCGATGGCAACCGTGAAGGTTTCAACGTCCTCCTTGTGCTTGTCATTGATTAAGAAGATGTCAAAACTCAATCCAGCACTAGAACTGCCTGACAGATCTACAATTTGCGGACCAGGCTCATGGTAGTCCGCGCCTTCCGTTGCGGTACCGGCAGTGAAGGTCAGCGGCAGCTCGAATTCCGGCGTGGCGACTCTGGAAAGGTTGACAACCGGCTGAATAAGGCCCCCATTCTCGTTGCCGCTGAAAGAATTTTTCGAAAAGCCGATTACGGGTGAGGGAGGGTTATCGTCGTCTATGAGATAGATGTGATTGCGCCCGCTGACCCTGAAGGTACTCTGGGCGCCACCGAGGGTCTGCACAAAGATATTGCTGATGCCACCGTAACTGCCTACAAACCAAGTGATTTGCCGATTGCTGGTGTTGCTATCGTCAACGGCGGTCAGCTCGAGCTTGGCTTCCTGTACGCCGGCGCCGGTCATGGTCACAATCGGGCTCCGCGCGGTGGCGGTAACCCCGTTGACAGTCCCGCTGCTGGATAGGGTAACTCCCCTATTGTCGGCGCCCGGCTTGAGCCGGAGGGTCCAGTCGACGCCTTGTCTTCCATGAGAATCACGTCCGGTCCCAGCCTTGAACGCGATGGTTTGACCCGCTTTCAGCGGCCCCCGGAGTCGGTACGTGATGTCGGTCTTGCCGCCGTTCTCCGGAATAATGCTTTTGCCAATAGACAGAGTCACATGGGTGCCGTCTTTGTCGGTCACTGTGGCGGTGGCGGCGTTGGTGGCGCCCACGGTGTAGCCGGTCCCGGGTCGCAGCGTCACGGTGACGGTGCCGTTCGGCTCGTCATTATTGTCGTCGACGGTTTTGACCGTGAAGGTCCCGGTTTCCATGCCGGCGTAGATGACGGCTCGTTTGGAGCCGCGCTCGGAGGCGTTGAGGTAGGTCTGGCCGTGGCTGGTGTCCTCGGTGACCTGCAGGTTCACGGTGAGGTCGCGGTCCAGCGTGGGATCGCTGGCGCTGATGGTGAAGGTCAGCTCGCCGCCCTCGGCCACGGTGGAAGTGGTAGCGGTGATCTTGAGTTCCGGCAGCGCGGTTTGCGCGGCGGCGTCCGGCGGCGGGTCAACCAGCGGCAGCGCGCCAGCCGCCATGACCACCAAAGCCAGCGCCGACAGCCTGAGGCCGGAGCGTCTCCAACGCAGCCGCCTTACATTCCCGCCTCCAAGACCCGAAGTCGGGGGGGGGGGGGGGGCTGACAGCGGTAAGTACTTTCCTCATGTTATTCATCTCCATCAGCTTCCGATCCAGACTGCCATTTCGCCGAACGAGCATACCAGACCGTCGTTCTGCAAACGGGCATGTCTGTCTGCCTTTGACTTTGGGGGGCCCGCCAACAGCTTCGGCTACTCTCAACCCCCACCGAATCCAGGCTCGCGGTCAATTCTGCACACACCCCGCACATACCCCGCCCCCGCAGCTCAGTGGAGAGAGCGTCGGTTTCCTAAGAACGTGCGCGGATTGTACATTGTGGGTTCGCCGTGACCTGTTGTCTCCCGCTCATGTTCGCTGCGCTCACGGGCCGCTCGGGCCACGGTCTCGTTCGGTCGCGGCCGTGTGCGAGGCGAATCCGCTCGGCCTCTAAACCGTGCGTCGCAGGTTCGATTCCCGCCGGGGACGCTCCGTGCGCGGGATGGTTGCCGACAAACCTCCGGAACATTAGCCTCGCGTCGTGGTTGCACGATCCCGTCACGCTGTTCTGACCGTTCTGCTGGCTGTCGCCGTCATCGCCGCAGCGTGTGCGGATGACCCGCTGGACACCGAACCAACGGCCAGCGAACCGCCTGCCACAACTGAGGCCCCGCCCAATGTGGGTCATCCCGACGACGATGCGGGTGAACTCGACGAAACGACTGACACCACGGACGCAGGCACCGAAGCCCCCGACACAACCGATCCCGACGCAGGCACGTCCAGCGAGCCCGTCGACCTCGGCGCATTCAACGACTACGAACCCGCCGAACCCGACCCCACACTGCTCGGCTTCGACCCCGAAGTTGAGATCGGCACCCTCGACAACGGCCTCACCTACTACCTCAGGTCCAACGACTCTCCGGCCGGTAGTGTCTCCATGCGCCTGGTGGTCAATGCCGGGGCGGTGCTGGACCCACCAGGCCAACAGGGCATCGCGCACTTCCTCGAGCACATGCTGTTCAACGGGACCGAGAGCTTCTCCAAGCTCGAACTCAGGGAGGCGCTGCGCGATCTCGGTATCGAATACGGTCCCGACCTGAACGCCTACACCTCCGCGGATGAGACCGTGTACCTGCTCGACTTCCAACTCGACGACCCCGAAGCGCTCGACCTCGCGTTCACGGTGCTGTCCGAATGGGCCTCGTCGGCCACCATCGCGCCCGATGAAGTTGAGGCCGAGCGAGGCATCGTGCTCGACGAATACCGGCTGACCGACCAGTCCGCTAACGGCTGGATCAGCAACTTCCTCGACGCCATCTACTACAGCGGCACCGTCTATGAGGGCATGCTGATCGGCGGCAGCGAGGAGTCCAACTCCTCGATCACCGCGGCGCAGCTGCGCGACTTCTACGAGACCTGGTACCGGCCCGACAATATGGCGGTGGTCATGGTCGGCGACCTGCCCGTGGCCGACATGACCGAGAAGGTGACGCAGTACTTCGGCGACCTGACCAACCCCGCCGAACCGATGCCGCCCCAGCCCGAACGGAATGCATTCACGGCGGATTTCGTGGACGAACCGGTCATCGACATCGCCACGCACCCCGACTACGGCTACATTTCGATGTCGATCGACTGGCAACTGCCCGCGTGGACTCCCAGCACCGTCGGCGGCGACCGGTTCCGCTGGATGGAAACCATCATCGACCATCTGCTTGACATCCGACTCGCCAATGCTCACAGGGCCGGTCTCATGTCCCAGGCCGACGAACCCACCATGTCGCTGTGGCAACAAGCCCGCGGGCTGCGCCTGTACGGCACCAACATCGTGGGCGAGGACCTGCAGCAGGCGACAACCGACTACCTGTCGGTCCTGCAGGGCGCAGCCCACCACGGTTTCACCGCCGATGAGCTGGACCAGGCCACCTCCTTGGCGCGCACCTCGCTGGAAGCCCAGCTCGAACGTGAAGCGACCATCCAGAGCGCCGGTTACGCAGACCGCTTCGTCCTGAACTTCGGGCGCGGCGAGAGCATCGAGTCGGTCGAGGACCGGGTGGCCCGGCTGGACGAGCTGCTCGATACCTTCACAGTCGAGGAGCTGACCGCGCACCTGCGCTGGATCCTCGACAACGCGCCGCCGCTGGTCGTGCCGCTAGGCGACGATCCCGCCAACGTGCCCGACGCCTCACAGCTACAAGCGGCGATCGACGCGGTGGAGCCCGTGCCGCCGCCGCCCCCCGAAGAGCGCATCGAAACCCTGCTGGCGACGCCCGACCCCGCCGCACCGATCCGCGAGCACCCGGTGGGCCTGTTCGAGGGAGCCCATGAGTGGGTGTTCGCCAACGGTGCGCGTGTCGTGTTCGCCCCCTCAGATCTGGCTTCCGGGCAGGTGGACGTGTCGGCGCAGAGCCTGGGCGGCTGGTCGCAGCTGCCGATGGGCGCTGCCGCAATGCGCCGCGCCATAACACGCGCCGTTGCCAACAGCGGAGTTGCCGACTACTCGGCATCGCAGCTCGACGAGTACCTCACAGGCACCACGGCTCAGGTGACCCCGTTTATCACCGAGCTGACCGAAGGATTCTCTGGCTCCTCGAGCCCCGGCGATCTCGACGACCTGCTCGCGCTGATGCAGCTCTACATCACCGAGCCGCGGGTCAGCGAACTCGCAGCTGCCGAGCAGATCCAAGACCTGCACATCCGCAGGACCAACTATGAGAACAACCCGCAGTGGACCGCTACCTTCGACCTGTACGACGCCGCCTACCAGAACAGTCCCTGGCACCACTTCATCCTCACGCCAGATGAGATCGATGCCGTTACCGCCGACGGATTGTTGGAGATGTACGAGGCGCGCCTGGGTGATGTGGACGACCTGGTGGTGGTGATCGTAGGTGACATCGACCGGGGGACGGTTGCCGATCTGGCCGCCCGCTACATCGGCACGCTGCCTTCCGGCGAACCCGACGCACACCTGAACCACAATCCTGGCTTTCCGCCGGGCGTCGCGCGCATAACCACTCCCGTCGACGCCGACTCGGGCGCGGCAGGACTCGACCTGCAGTTCGGCGCCGCGGTGCCGGTCACCGCTGAGACCCTGGTGATCGCCGATCTCATCAGAACCCTGCTGGACGACCTGCTAGTCGGTTCTGTCCGCGAGGACCTTGGAGAAACCTACTCCGTCAGCGTGGAGCTGACGCCCCTGATCGAAGTCGGCCTGTGGCAAAACTACTTCAGCGCGTCGGGCCCATCGGAGAGCCTCGAGCAGATCAACGAGACGATCGTCGCAACGGTTGCCGAGTTGATCGCCGACGGTCCCACAGACGACGACCTGGCCCAGGCCAAGTCGGTGCTGCAAGACGACTACCGACTCGACAACAACGGCGAGATCATCAGCCCGCTGCTGCGACGTCGGCACCTCGACGATGCGCTTGTCGGCACGCCCGATCAGCGGTTGGAACTGCTTGATGAGATCACCGCCGCCGACATCATCCGGTACGTGTCGCTGTTGTTCAACCTCGATAACCGGATCGAAGCCTTCCGCAGCACCGAGTAGGTGTAGCGGGACGCTACCGTTGCGGGCGTGCTTCTCTACGACACGGCGCGCAACTCGATCGTTTCCTTCGAGCCGGGCGAAGAAGTATCGATCTATGTCTGCGGCATCACGCCGTATGACTCGACCCATCTCGGGCATGCCAACACCTACCTGACCTACGACCTGCTGATCCGACGGCTCGAAGAATTGGGTCACAGCGTGAAACTCGTGCGCAACATCACCGACGTTGACGACAGCATCCTCGGCAAGGCACGGGAGCTCGGCGTCGACTTTCTGGAGTTGGCAGCCGCGGAGACAGCCCGCTTCCACGGCGACATGGCCGCGCTCAACACTCAGCCCGTGACAGCCGAGCCCCACGCCCGCGAATGGGTGACCGAGATGATCGACCTGATCACGATCCTCGAGGGCGCAGGTCACACCTACACCGTCGAAGGCGCAACTTTCTTCGATGTGACGACTTTCGACACGTTCGGCGCGGTCTCGGGCTACGACGAAGCGACCATGGTCGAACTGGCCGCCGAGCGCGGCGGCCACCCCGACGACCCACGTCAACGCAACCCGCTCGACTTCATCCTGTGGCAGCCGTCTCTGCCCGACGAGCCAGCCTGGCCCTCACCGTGGGGACCTGGCCGACCGGGATGGCACATCGAATGCAGCGCCATGTCAATGGGCCTGCTCGGCACCACCATCGACCTGCACGGCGGTGGCAGCGACCTGATCTTCCCGCACCACGAATGCGAACGGGCCCAGAGCGAAGCAGCCACGGGCACCACGTTCGTGCGCCACTGGATGCACTGCGGGATGGTCGCCTACGACGGAACGAAGATGTCGAAATCGCTAGGCAACCTCGTCTTCGTCAGCGAACTGTCGAAACTCGCCGACCCTCGGGCGATCCGTCTAGCCCTGATGGCGCACCACTATCGCCAAGACTGGGAATGGTTCGACGACGACATCAACGAGGCCGCAGCCGACCTCGAGACGCTGCTGGAGGCAGCCAACGCCACAACAGGCCCCGACCCGACCCCCTACGCGAGCCGGTTGCGCGCCGCACTCGACGACGACCTCGACGCCCCCCGGGCAAGAGGAGAACTGCTCGGACTCGCCACGGCCATACTCAACGGAGGCGACGACCAGACAGCGCCAGCCGTTCTACGGGAACTGTCAGGCCTGTGCGGAATTGAACTAGAAACCTCGGCGGCTCCAGTCCCTTGATCCAGCTGTACGACACCCTCACGATGAAGGTTCAGCCCCTCGCCCAGCGCGACCCGGGCAAGGTCTCGTTCTACGCCTGCGGGCCGACGGTCTATGACCACCCCCACCTCGGCCATGCCCGCCAAGCCCTCACCTACGACGTGCTGCGCCGCTACCTCGAATGGCGGGGCATCGAGGTCCACCACGTCGCCAACGTCACCGATATCGACGACAACATCATCAACCGCGCCAACAAAGAGGGCCTCACCGAACCACAGGTCGCCGCGCAATGGGAAGCGGTCTACATCGAGGCGATGGACGAACTCGACATCCTCCATCCCCACGACCGCCCCCACGCCACCGAATTCGTCGACCAGATGGTCGCGTTCATCGAGACTCTGATGGACAACGGCTCGGCCTACGCCACCGACTCGGGCGTGTATCTGCGGGTGCGTTCCATACCCGGATACGGCGACTTGGTCCACCGCAGCTTCGACGAGCTCGCGGAGGGCTCAGGGGCCCGTGTGGAGGTAGACGAGTTCAAGGAGGATCCCCTCGACTTCGCACTCTGGAAGTCGGCCAAGCCCGACGAGCCAACCTGGCCCTCTCCGTGGGGCCCGGGACGCCCGGGCTGGCACATCGAATGCGTTGCCATGAGCCTCGGGATCCTCGGCGACGGATTCGACCTCCACGGCGGAGGTGACGACCTTGTGTTTCCGCACCACACCAACGAACGGGCCGAAGCGATCGCCGCGGGCCGCCCGTTCGCCCAGCACTGGCTGCACAACGCCATGCTCAACGTCGGCGGCGAGAAGATGGCGAAGTCACAGGGCAACTTCCGCACGGTTCGCGACCTGCTCGACGAACACCCCCTCAACGCCCGGGCCCTGCGCCTGCTGCTGCTGCAGACCCACTACCGCAAGACCATGGAAGTCAACGCCGAGGTGATGGCGCAGGCCCGTGCCGGGATCGAGCGCATCGACGCTATGGTTCGCAGGGCTGCCGCAGCTGGCATTTCCCTCGACAGCACCGAGCGAGATCCAGAATCGCTTGAGGCGTTCAGCGCTGCCATGGACAACGACTTGGGCACCCCTGAAGCCGTTGCGGTCATCTTCGACACGGTCCGGCGGGCCAACACCGCCCTCGACGCAAGCCGCACCAGCGACACCGCAACCGCTGCGGTGCTGGTTGCCACCGTGATCGACCTTGCCAGTGCCCTCGGCATCCGAGTCGGCGGACCACCGAGCACGACAAGCGCCAGCGGGTCGACCGACGATGAAGAGATCCAGGCGTTGGTCGCAGCCCGCTCCGCGGCACGAGAAACCAGAGACTTCGCAGAAGCCGACCGGCTCCGCGCCGAACTCACCGCCTTGGGCATCGTCGTAGAAGACACCCCAACCGGCTCCACCTGGCACCGCCGCTAACTCGTCAGTCTGAACGCACCCACCGAACCCACCCCCGAGAAGCGTCGGACATCGCGGCTCCGTCTGCGCCCGGCGAAGCAGAGTTCGGCGGCTCCGTCTGCGCCCGGCGAAAGCCCAGCTTCAGTAGTCGTAGAAGCCCTTGCCGGATTTGCGGCCGAGGTGGCCTGCAGACACCATCCGCCGAAGCAGCGGCGGGGGAGCGAGGAAGCGCTCGCCGTACTCGTCGTACAACGACTCGGCGGTCCACAGCATCACGTCGAGGCCGATCATGTCGCACAGGGCCAGCGGACCCATCGGATGACCGGCCCCGAGTTTCATCGCCTCGTCGATGTCTTCGGCTGCGGCATGGCCCGCTTCGAACATGGCGATCGCCTGACACAGGAAAGGCACCAGCAACGCGTTGACCACGAAACCGGCCCGATCCTTGCAATGCACGACCCGCTTGCCGAGCACATCGGTGGCGAAACCCGCAGCGGACTGTGCGACGTCGGGATTGGTGCGCTGCGTGGAGATCACCTCTACGAGCCGCATCACAGTCGCCGGGTTGAAGAAGTGCATCCCGCACACCTGCTCGGGCCGCTCGGTCCCCATGGCAATGTCGATGATCGGTATCGACGAAGTGTTCGTCGCCATGATCGCCCCTGCGGGCAGTACGGCATCGAGCTTCTTGAAGATGTCGAGCTTGAGCTCGAGGACTTCCGGAGCGGCCTCGACGGCCAGTTGACACCCTTCCATGTCTGCTAGGTCGGTGGTCCAGGTGATTTTCGCAGCCGCAGCGTCGCGGGCCGCTTCATCGAGTTTGCCGCGGGAGACGGCGCGGTCAAGCGAACCCTGCACCCTCGCGGAACCGGCCTCGACAGCAGCAGCGTTGATGTCGTGGGCGACGACAGCGACTCCCGCCTTGGCTGCAACCTCGATGATCCCACTGCCCATCGCGCCGGTACCGACGATGCCGATTGTGTCGATAGTCATGTCAGTCTCCCTCTGTGATCGTGACCGACGAGATGACCACGTCGGTCAACGGACGGTCGTTGCGGTCGGTATCGACCCGCTGCATCTCGTCGAGCACGTCAAGGCCGGACACGACCTTGCCGAACAGCGAGTACTGCGGCGGCAAGCCGACGCCGCTCGCCCCCGAAACGATGAAGAACTGACTGCCGTTGGTGTTGGGACCGGCGTTGGCCATTGCCAGAGAACCGATCTCGTAACGCCCAGGTCGAGGCAGCTCATCCTCGAAGCGGTAGCCGGGGCCGCCACGGCCGCTGCCTTCGGGATCGCCGCCCTGACACATGAATCCGTTGATGATGCGGTGGAATGTGACCCCGTCGTAGTAGTGGTAACGCGACAGGGTCACGAAGTTGTTGACGGTGCGGGGAGCCGCCGCGGCATCGAGGTGGATCGTCATCGTGCCGAGCGACGTCTCCATCGTTGCCGTGTAGGCCTTGGTCGTGTCGATGAACATCTCTGGCGGTTCATCGAACCGCTGTCGTTTGGGACTCGAGCCATCGCTGTTGGGACGGGGGGTTGGGGCCATGGAAATCTCCTGGTTCTGCTCAAAGCAGGCTAGGGCGCCAACCTCGAAATCCGACAGGTGGTTGGGGGATCACCCAGTTGACATGGTGGGTGTGCATAGTGTGACTGCTGTGACGGATTTAGCTTCAGTCTCCCCTGCGGTTCAAGGAGTCGAAAAGCCGTTGCGCTGCATCCGCTGCGACGTCACCTGGAGAGGAACCAGCGCGGATGCCTGCTGGAACTGCGGAGTTCCGGGCGTGCCCCTCGGCAATGTGCGTATCATCGAAGATGAGCCAGCAGCCTGAGCATCGAAGATGAGCCAGCAGCCTGAGCATCGAAGATGAGCCAGCAGCCTGAGTGACGAAGACCCCGCTACGATCTCGGTGTGACACCACCCGCACGAACACCGTCTGATTCAACTCTGCACTGGTCCGACAGCCGAGTTGAGGTGCATCGGATCGTCGTCGGTCCCGTGGACAACAACGTCTTTGTAGTCCGTTGCCGTACCACGGGAGAGGGCGTGCTGCTCGATGCTGCCAACGAACACGAGCGACTGTTGGAACTGTGCCAAGCGCTCGATGTGCGAACGGTGCTCGAGACCCACGGGCACTGGGACCACATCCAGGCTGTCCCTGCGGTGTGCGAAGCCGGCTACAAGGTCGGTGTCACAGCGGAGGACGCTGCCATGCTGCCGAGCTACGACTACCTCCTCACCGACGAGTCGGTGATCGAGATCGGCCGGCTGCGAATCCACACCCATCACACGCCCGGCCACACCCCGGGTTCCATGTCGTTCAGCGTGCAGGACACGCCCCTGCTGTTCACCGGCGACACCCTCTTCCCCGGCGGACCCGGAGCCACCAGCTTCGAGGGTGGGGACTTCCCGACGATCCTGGCCAGCATCGAGGACCGTATGTTTCGGGTATTCGACCCCGACACCATCGTTCTGCCCGGCCACGGCGCCGACACGACAATCGGCACCGAAATCCCGAGTTTCGACGAATGGGCGGAGCGCGGCTGGTAACCGACCCGACCCGCCCCGGAGTCAGCAGCCCCGCGGTTAAGGGATAGTCCGATGCGGTGCCTACAATAACGATCGTTAACTTTTTGCTTCCTGCCCGTTCCGGCAGGTTCTAACCCCGGAGGGGATATGGGAAAGCTGCTTGAAGGCAAGGTCGCCCTCATCACCGGCGCAGGCCGCGGCATCGGCCGCGACCACGCGATCATGATGGCCGAACAGGGCGCCAAAGTCGTCGTCAACGATTTGGGTGGTGACGAATTCGGCGGTGGCGGCGACCCGACCCCGGCACAGGAGGTCGTCGCGGAGATCGAAGCGATGGGTGGCGAGGCCGTCGTCAACGGTGGCAACGTGGCGTCCTTCGACGATGCCAAAGCCATGATCGATCAGGCGATCGACACCTACGGCGACATCAACATCGTGGTCAACAACGCAGGCATTCTGCGTGACCGCATGGTGTTCTCGATGAGTGAGGACGACTGGGACGCAGTGATCGCGGTGCACCTGAAAGGCACGTTCGGGCCGTCGCACCACGCCGCGGTCCACTGGCGGGCCCAAGTCAAGTCCGGCGGCGAAGCCTACGGACGCATCATCAACACCGCCTCGCCCTCAGGGATCTACGGCAATGTCGGCCAGTCCAACTACGGTGCCGCCAAAGCCGGAATTGCCGCCTTCACGGTCATTACCGCGCAGGAACTCGTCAGATACGGCGTGACCGTCAACTGCCTGGCCCCCACCGCAGTGTCGCGGCTCACCCTGCCGCTGATGGGAGGCGCAGAGAACCTTACGGAGTCGGCCATGGAAGCCATGTCACCACGCTGGATAGCAGTGGTCACGACCTGGCTCGCCAGCCCCGAAGCGGGCAACGTCACAGGCCGCGTATTCGACATCCGCGGACGCCACCTCGGGATCGCCGAAGGCTGGCATCTCGGCCCGACCGCCGAACAGCCCGACGACCCGACCGAACTCGGCCCCGTGATGGCCGAACTGATGGGCAAGGCCCGCCTCAACGCCAACATGGACGGACAGGATCACGAAGGCCTCGGATTCCCGAGCCAGTCGATCTGACCGAGCCAGTCGATCTGATCTGGCCTTGACCAACCGGTCGGTCAGGCGTAGCGGACCTGGCAGACGCCGTGGTTGCAGTATCCGCCGGGATTCCGGTGCAGATACTGCTGGTGGTATTCCTCGGCGAAGTAGAACGTCGGCGCGTCCACCACAGTGGTGGCGATCTCGCCGTAACCGACCCCCGTCAGCAGGCCCTGGTACTTGTCGAGGCTCGCTCGCGCCGCGGCTGACTGCACCTCGTCGTAGACGTAGATCTCGCTGCGGTACTGGGTCCCGATGTCGTTGTGCTGGCGCATGAACTGTGTGGGGTCGTGCACCTCCCAGAACACCGCGAGCAGTTCCTCATAGGTGACGACGGACGGATCGAACACAACAAGAACCACCTCGTTGTGCCCAGTCCTCCCAGAACAGACCTCCTCGTAGGACGGGTTCGGTGTGTAACCGCCCGCATATCCGACAGCGGTGGTGTAGACGCCGTCGAGTTGCCAAAAGAAACGCTCGGCACCCCAGAAACAGCCGAGCCCGAACATTGCAGTCTCGAAGCCCTCCGGATACGGACCTTTGAGCGGTGTGCCGAGCACGAGATGCTCGTCCTGCACCGGCAGGGGATCGGGGCGCCCCTCGAGCGCTTCTTCAGGGCCGGGCATCGTCTGTTTGTCTCGTCGAAACAGCATGGTCAGTTCTCCTCGGGTGGGTTCGATCCTACGCCCACCCCCGAAATCTGCGCGAAAAACCACAACATGTGTGGCTGATCGCGCAGATTTGAAACGGGGCGCGTCTAGGTGTCGAGGCGTGCTGCCTCGCCGGTCAAAGTGAGTACCGCTGATCCTGAGAAGTCGCGAGACGACCGGCCGGAGACGATCCGGTACTCGCCCGGGTCCACATACCAGCCCGGTTCGGTTCGATGAAGCCCCTCTCCCTCGACGGGCACGGGACCCGCGTCGCTCAACTCGCCCCAGAACTGGTCGCCGACGTCGTAGTAGGCGAATGCACGAGCCTCCAGTTCAAGCTTGACCGTCGCCGTCTCGCCGGGATCGAGGGCCACCTTCTGGAACGCCTTCAGCTCACGCACAGGCCGAACAATCTCCGGGTCCGACGGTTCGACGTACAGCTGCACCACCTCAGAACCGTGCCGATCGCCGGTATTGGTCACATCGACCTCGACGCTGACCGTGCTACCCGTGGCGGCGCCGGACCCTGAGATGATGCGAGGCTCAGACATTGCAAAGGTCGTGTACGACAACCCGAACCCGAACTCCACCGCCGGTTCAAGCGCCAGCGCATCGTGGAAGCGGTGACCGGTGAACAGACCCTCGCCGTAGCGGACGACCGAATTGTCACCCGGATAGTTCAGGTAGGCCCCGAAATGCTCGTAACGGGCCCCGACAGAGGTCGCCGCCCGCCCGCCCGGCTCGACCTCGCCCAGCAGCATGTCGACGATCGCATCGCCGAACTCCTGACCTCCGAAACCGACCGACAGGACCGCGGCAGGTTCATCGAGCCACGACAGATCGTGGGGCGCACCAACATTGAGGATAACGATCGTTCGCTGGTTGGCCGCTGCCACACGGCGAATCAACTCCGGCTGATCACCGGGCAGTTCCCAGAGATCGCGGTCACGCCCCTCGGTCTCCCAGTCGTCGTTGGTGCCGACCACCACCACGGCCATATCGCTGTCGGCAGCCAGCGCAACCGCCCGGCCCAGCAGATCCTCTTCTGCGGTGGCAAGCAGACCCAGCTTCATGCCCGACAACAGCATCGAATCACGGTTCGAGAACTCGGCGGTCACCTCGATCGGACGACCCTCGACCAGATCCACCTGGGCGGCGATCTCCTCGGAGCCGAATCCGAAGAAGGCGCTGCCGCTCGGAAAGTCGCCGGTGGTTGCATCGAGCACAACCTCACCGTCGACCAGCAGACGCGCCCGTCCGCACTGCACCAACCGGAACTCGTAGCCCCCGGTCGAGGTCGGCACCACCGTCGCTGTCGCCCGCATCGAGTAGGTCTCCGCAGACACCCCCGGAACGGGCGGCCCGAACGCCAAGAAATCGAAGCTGCCAGCTTCGATCGTGGCCTTCGCCTCACCCGGTCGGCCGAGGTCATAGCCATCGAAGTAGTCGACGGTAACAGGCCCCTGCACCAGAGGTCTCGTCAACGCCGGGCAGGTGCGGTCGATGTCACAGCCCCTCTCCCAGACCACTTCGGCGTCGGGCAGCCTCGCGCTCAGGGCATCCAGTGGCGAAGTCGTACGGTAGGCCTTGACCTTGGCGGAACCGCCGCCCATCACCTTGGCGTTGTAGGCATTGGGGCCGATCACAGCCAGCTTGGTGATACCGGATGGATCGAGCGGCAGGATCCCGTCGTTGCGCAACAGCACCGAACCGGCCGCCGCGGCACGGCGAATCAACGCCCGGTCGGCGGGACGGTCCAGTTCGGACTCGGCGAAATCGTTGTCGTGGTCCAGCGCGCCGGTGCGTTCCATCAGTCGCAGGATGTCGGCGGCGATGCGATCAAGAGCACTGCCAGACACCTCGCCCGCATTGACCGCGGCCGTGAGCAGATCGCCGTACCAGCGCCCCTCACCCGGCATCTCCAAACTCAGACCGGCATTCGCCATTTCGACTGTTGACCGTGCCCCGAACCAGTCGGTCACCACAAAACCGTCAAAACCCCACTCCTCACGCAGCACGGTGGTCAACAGCCAATGGTTGTCCGCACAGAACGTGCCGTTGAGCCGGTTGTAGGCAGACATGATCCCCCAAGAACCTCCGTCCTTCACGGCGTGCTCGAAAGGCACCAGATAAAGCTCTCGCAGGGTCCGCTCATCGACCTGGGTGTCGATGCTGTTGCGCTCAAACTCAGAATCGTTGCCAACGAAGTGCTTGGCGGTAGTAGCCACGCCACGCGACTGCACACCCCGCACGAAAGCGGCAGCCAACCGTCCCGAAAGGATCGGATCCTCGCTGAAACACTCGAAATTGCGTCCGCCCTTGGGGGAGCGGTGCAGGTTGATCGTGGGCGCCAGCAGCACCTGTGCACGTTTCGCCACCGCTTCGTCTCCCAACAGCTCGCCCAGTTCCTCGACCAGACCCGGATCCCAGGTTGCGCCCAGAGCGGAACCGCTCGGGATGCAGGCGGTGCTACAGCCGGTACCCATGAGTCCGTCACCGCGAGCACCGTTGGGGCCGTCGGTCACCTTCAGTTTCGGGACCCCGAGCCGCTCAACCCCCCTCGTGTGCCACATGTCGCCACCGGTGACCATGGCCACCTTCTCCTCGGTGGTCATCTGCGTCAGGAGTTCATCGGTCCGTTTACTCATCGCCGGATACTGTCACGCTCACGGTGCTGAGATGCAACCGGGCGGCGCAGTTGTGAATAGGTGGTGGGGGGCGAGCGGGAATAGCATGAACCCCCTACGGCAGCAGGGCCGCGTGCAACGCCAGGAGGACGAAGCGATGCTCGACATGATAATTAGAGGTGGGTCCATCGTCGATGGCACGGGTGCAGCACCGGTGGCGGGCGATGTCGGTATTCGCGACGGCAGGATCGTCGCTGTCGGGAAGGTTGATGAACCGGCGGCCGAGACAGTGGATGCCGACGGCCTGGTGGTCTGTCCCGGATTCGTCGATCCCCACACCCACTACGACGCGCAGATCTTCTGGGACCCGCGGACCACCCCGTCGAACCTCTTTGGCGTCACCTCGATGATCGGCGGCAACTGCGGGTTCACGCTGGCACCGCTCGGCGACGAGTCCGACGGCGAATACCTCAAGAAGATGATGGTCAAGGTAGAGGGCATGGCGCTGGAGGCACTCGAGTTGGGCGTGCCCTGGAACTGGCGCAGCTTCGGCGAGTACCTCGACCGTGTGGCGGAGAACGGCACAGCCATCAACGTCGGGTTCCTCGTCGGCCACTGCGCCCTGCGCCGACTGGTGATGAAGGACGACTCGGTGGGCCACGTTGCCACCGCAGAACAAGTCGGACAAATGCGCCGACTTCTCAGAGAGTCCATCGAAGCGGGCGGCCTCGGTTTCTCCACCGGCCGGTCCTTCACCCACAACGACTGGGACGGCAACCCCGTGCCAAGCCGTTGGGCAGCCTGGGACGAAGTGCTGGAACTCTGCCGAGAGACCTCCGCACACCCCGGCACGACCCTTGAATGGGTGGCCGACGGTTGCCTCAACGGATTCGAGGACGACGAGGTCGAATTGATGACCAAGATGTCGGTCGAAGGCGGCAGGCCCCTCAACTGGAACGTGCTGACCATCGACTCGGCCCGCCCCGAGGCCTACCGCAACCAGATCGCAGCTTGTGAGAAGGCCAACTCGGAAGGCGCCAAGATCGTCGCCCTCACCATGCCGATCCTGGTCGGCATGAACATGAGCCTCGGTACTTTCTGCGCGTTGCACCAACTCCCGGAGTGGAAGACCATCTTCAGCCTCGACTACCCCGAGCGGATGGCGAAGTTGCGAGACCCCGAGGTGGTGACCTGGCTCGAGAACCAGGCTGCGCTCCCCGAAGCGGGCGTGTTCTCCCGCCTCACCGGCTGGGCCAACTACCAAGTGGGCGACACCTACTCTGCCGCCAACGAGGGCCTCAAGGGCCGCACCCTCGGCGACATTGCCCGCGAACGGGGCAAACGGGCATTCCACACCATGGTTGAGATCGCCCTCGAAGACGATCTCGCCACGGTTTGGTGGCCCCTGCCGACCGACGACGATGCCGAGAGCTGGCGGCTGCGCGCACAGGCATGGGAGCACGAGGCGGTGATGATCGGCGGTTCGGACGCGGGCGCACACCTCGACCGCATGGCCGGCGCCCCTTACACGACTGCCTGGCTCGCCGACTGCCTGCACGGACGACAGCTCACCAGCATGCCCAACGCAGTCCGGCACCTCACTGACGTGCCCGCCCGGCTCTTCGGTCTGCGCGACCGGGGCCGTGTCGCGGAGGGCTATTTCGCGGATCTGGTGCTCTTCGACGCCGACGAGGTCGGGGCCACGGATGTGGAGCTGGTGTTCGACCTGCCTGGTGACAGCAAGCGCCTCTACTCCGAGGCGACCGGGATCAAACGGGTGATGGTCAACGGCGTCACCACCGTGGTCGACGGGCAGCCCACCGAGGCCCTCCCCGGCAAGGTGCTGCGCAGCGGCGCAGACACCGACACCGTCCCCGTCCCCTAGGCCCGCAGGGCTGTGCCCGCGGAGTGCGCGGCGTAGATCACACGGCCGGCGCGCATGCCGCCGACCACGTCGGACATCATGCGGTTCATGGCGTAGCAGACGGTGAGTGAATTCTCGACGTCCACCACGGCCATCGACCCACCCCAACCCGCCCAGAAGAGTGTGCGGTCATTGATCCCGAGCGGCATCGCAGTCGAGGTGAGTCCGTAACCGATACCGAACTTCATGTCGTAACCGAGTACCAGGTCAGGTCCCGATGCCTGCACCTCGAAGATCCGCTCGATCGTGTCCGGACCGAGGAAACGGATCCCCCCAGACTCCCCGCCCTGGCCCAGGATGGACACAACCTGCACAACCGAGCGGGCGTTGCCGTGACCGTTCGAAGCAGGGAACTCGGCCCGCCGCCAACGGTCGGTGTTGACGTACTGGGAATGCTCCGCTTCCCCCCGAGCCTGACGGGCCGGGATCGGGTCGCTGTGGTCGCCGATGCCCTCAGCTTCATCGGTGCGCATCTCTGCGACTCGACCGAACTCCGCATCGTCGAGTCCGATGTGAAAGTCAGCACCCAAGGGGCCCGCGATCTCCTCACGGAAGAGGGTCCCGAGCGTGCGCCCGGTCACGCGTCTTACAACCTCACCGAGCAGCCACCCCTGGGTGGATGCGTGGTATCCCGAGGCGGTACCCGGCTCCCACCAAGGGGTTTGGGCTGCCAGGTTCGCGCAGCAGTGGTCCCAGTCGTACATCTCTTCTTCGGTGATCGGCGGATCGAACCCGGGCAAACCAGCGGTATGGCTCAGCAAGTGCCGAATGAGCACCCCCTCCTTGCCGCCGGCACCGAACTCGGTCCAGTGTGCCGCCACCGGGTCGTCAACCGACAGCGCACCCCGGTCGTGCAGCACCAGCACGCACAGCGCCGCCATCATCTTGGTGGTCGACCAGACATTGACGATCGTGTCGCGTTCCCACGGATTCGTCTCGGCGACATCCCGATGCCCGCCCCACAGATCGACTACCAGCTCGCCCTGGTGCACCACAGCACACGAAGCGCCCAGGTCGCCCTCGTCGAAGTTGGTCGAGAAAGCCTCCCGCACACCTTCGAATCCAGCCTCGCAAGCCCCATGAATCTCAGTCACAGCCGTACGGTATCGGCTTCAGCGGGCGTCGGGGTTGCACGACTTGACGTAGGTCTCACGGTTCTGACGTCGGTGGCGCGATCGAGTCGCTGATGAGAGCGTCGACGACGGCTTTGATCGCCTCGTCCTCAGCGGCACCTTCTTCGAGCGCACGCTGGTAGACCGCGAGCTGGCGATCAGCGGAGGTACCACGCTCGCAGATCGTGAGCGCGTGCTCCACCTCCGCAACACAGTCCAGGGCCTCTGCGTCGGGACGGACCAACTCGACGAGTTCTGCCACCAGATCTTTGAACGGTACCAACTCGCCCTTACCGAAGTCGATCAGTTCGCCGTTGACGCCGTAACGCTCGGCCCTCCACAGATTCTCCGACACCAAGAAGTTGGCGTAGCTGCGCCAACGCCGGTTCTTCAACTTGAGCCGCCAGAGCATCCGCAACAAACACACGTAGATGGCCGCCACCGCGATCGTGTCCTCCATCTTCGTGGGCAGGTCGGTGACCCGCATCTCCAAGGTCGGGTAGCGCTCCGACGGGCGGACATCCCACCAAACCTTGCTGGAGTCCTCAATGATCCCCGCGTCCACCAACACGTCCACATGCCGCCTGAAATCAGACCACGAGTCGAACTTCTCTGGAAGTCCGGTGCGCGGCACGGTCGAGAACACCGTCGTGCGGTAACTCTTGAGCCCGGTGTCGCTTCCCTCCCAGAACGGCGACGACGTCGACAACGCCAACAGATGCGGCAAGAAGTAGGTCACCTGATTCATCAGGTCGATCCGCAGTTCGGGATCCTCGATGCCGACATGGACGTGTAGCCCGGAGATGATCAAGTGCCTCGACACTCCCGCCAGATCCTCGGCCAACGCCTGGTAACGCTCCCCTTCGGTGTGCTCGAGGCGTTGCCACCTCGCGAACGGATGGCTCGAAGACGCAATGGGAGCCAACCCGAACTCGGCGGCAGCCTCCGCCACCGCCAAGCGCAACAGCCCGACATCGGCGCGAAGGTACTTCATGTCGTCACAAACGCCCGTGGCGACCTCAATCTGCGAACTGAACAGCTCCCGGGCAACCAGGCCGTGGCGCAGGTCGACCACCTTCTCCATCAGTCCAGGAGGCTGCTTGGTCACGAGCGCCCCGCTGTCGCGCTCCACGAGCAGGTACTCCTCCTCGACACCCATCGTCCAACTCGGCTCGTTCGTCACTGGCTCTCCTCTTGAGGCGCACAGTCTTGAGGTACTCAGTCCTATGCCCCTCAGCGAGCTTAGTGCGGCTCCAAAGCCATCGGGGCTCCAAGCCGACCGCGGCTGCGACTACAACAGGTTGTGGTCCTTTGTAAGTTTCTGGGCCGGCACGATCGAACCGCGGTGCCGCTCAGCGGCGGGGTCGGTGCACAGCCAGGCCACAGCCGCGCCGATCTGCTCGGGAGTGCCAGCGGCGAAGTTCCCTTCGTACTGTTTGGCCCTGCCCGATGCGATCTGTCGTTCGGTGGCAACATGCCCCGGATCGACGCTGAAAGCGCGGATCCCGTCGGAACCGTGTTCGACCTCGAGCAGTGGTGCGACACGCTCGAAGGCCGCTTTGGTCATGGCGTAACCCATGCCCCACCCGCCTGAACCGATCCTGTTGGTGGGGGTCGTGTAGGCGGTGGCCGAGATGATATTGACCACGATGCCCCCGCCAGCGGCGATCATGGTCGGCAGCGCCGCATGAAGCACCGCGAGGTGGGCGAACAGGTTGCCTTCGAAGAGGTTCTTTATCTGCTCGTCAGTCAGGTCCATGAACTCCAGCATCGCGCCGGGTCCCTGGTAGATCGCATTGTTCACGACCACATCGAGACGCCCGAAGTGTGCAACCGTCCGATCTACCGCCGCTTCGACGGTGGCTCGGTCGAGAACATCCATATACAGCGACAGAGCCGCACCACCGGCGGCCTCGACCGTGGCGGCAGTCGTGTCGAGTCCACCCGGCACAACAATGCTGTCATCGCTCTCGAGGCGACGGTCACCGTCAACGAGAGTGCGGGCCGTGATGGCCAAGTCGTAGCCGGCGTGCGCCAACGCCAGGGCGATGGCCTTGCCGAGACCCCGGCTGGCCCCTGTAACCAGAGCAACCGGCCGAGACTCAGCAGTCGAGTCAGTCATCAGATGCGGCTGCGTTCCTCGGGAGGAATGTGAAGCTCGAAAGCGGCGTGAAGTCTCGCGACGGCCCGCTCGACATCGACCTCTCGCACGACGCACGACACGCGGATCGCCGACGTTGAGATCATCTCGATGTTGATGCCGTTGTCGGAGAGTGTCTCGAACATGGTCGCGGCCACGCCAGGATTCGTTTTCATACCAGCGCCGATCAGGCTGACCCGAGCGATCTGGTCGTCGGCCACCACTCCGTCGGCACCGAGAGACTCGAGAATGGAGTCGGCCGCCGCCGAGGCCGGCCCCACCTGATCGTGGGGCACCGTGAAACTGATGTCGGTGTGCCCCTGCTCGGACGCGTTCTGCACAATCATGTCGACATTGACGTCGGCATTCGCCAACGTGCGAAACAGCAGAGCTGCCACGCCGGGACGGTCGACGACCCCCGAGACGGTCATCTTCGCCTCGCTGGTGTCGTGCGTTACAGCAGAAATCAGTGCACCTTCCATGGGACCCTCCTCGGTTACCCAGGTACCGGGAATCCACGAGAATGCGCTGCGGACATGCAACTTCACTCCGTGGGTCCGGGCCAACTCAACTGACCGCATCGCCGGCTTGGGGCAGCCGGTAGCGGTCATCTCAAGCAGTTCGTCGAATGAGATCTGGTCGATCCGCCGCGCGTCGGTCACCAGCCGTGGATCGGTGGTGAACACTCCGGGAACGTCGGTGTAGAGTTCACAAGCGTCGGCATCCAACGCGTGGGCGAGCGCGACCGCGGTGGTGTCTGAACCGCCCCGACCAAGGAACGTGATGTTGTTGTCGGTCGATACCCCCTGCGAACCGCCCACCACTGGTACACGACCCGCTTCGAGGGCGGCGCGGATGCGGTCGGGTCGCAGCTCCAGGATCTTCGCGTTCTGGTGGGTCGCGTCGGTGAGGAAACCGGCCTGGCTTCCGGTGAATGAATCGGACTCGACCCCGAGTTCGTGCAGAGCCATCGAGACCAGTGCGCACGCCTTGCGTTCGCCCCCGGTGATGAGCATGTCCATTTCTCGTCCGGGTTTGCGGGTTGACACCTGGTCGGCGAGGCGCAAGAGCTCATCGGTTTCTTTGCCCATGGCTGAGGCGACCAGCACGATCTGGTTTCCCCGTCTGTGGCTGCGCGCCACGTAGTCGGCGACCTCACGGATACGATCCGGGTCTCCGACGGAGGTGCCACCGAACTTCTGAACAAACAATGCCACGACCAGAAAGGCTACCGTCGGCCAAACGCCTCCTGCTCGTGAGATACTGACCGTTGTGGCCTCCCCGACCGCCGAGAGAGTCTTCTTGCGGATTCCTGCACGCCGACCTTACGCGCCTATGGTTCGAACTGCCGCCGCCGCGATGGCCGTACGGCTGGGTCTCAACCTAGTCGACATCGACGATCTGAGACTGGTGATGGACCAGGCGATGGTCATGCTGCTCGACGGGCTCGACGTGTCCGATCCGGGTCTTGGAGCCGAGGGCGCAGCATTGCGACAACCGGACCTCGCCATCGATATGGACTTCCGTATAGCGGAGAGCCGATTCGAGTTCGAAGCCAGGCGCAGCATCACCTTGAGTGTGTCTCAGCAAGCGGTGCAGTTCCTTGACGACAATGCCGCTGATCTGGTCGACGAACTGCGAATCGACGGTGACATTGGAGCGATCTGGCTGAGTAAGTCTCTCGCCGACGTACGCTGAGACGATGCTGGCCTGGATGGACCTGGAAATGACGGGGCTCGATCCCGACCGACACACGATCTTGGAGATCGCAACGCTGATCACCGACGACAACCTTGAGTTGATTGCCGAGGGGCCGGATTTGATCGTCCATGCCGGCGAAGAGGATCTGGCCCACATGGACGAAGTCGTCGTCAAGATGCACACCCGCAGCGGGCTGTTGGCTGAGGTGCGCGCGTCAACGGTGAGCCTCGCCGAAGCGGGGGAGCAGACTTTGGCCTTTTTGAAACAACACATCGGCAAGGAGGGCACTGTCCCCCTGTGTGGCAACTCGATCGGCACTGACCGTCGTTTTCTGGCCAAACATCTGAGTGAGATCGAAGATTTTCTGCACTACCGCTCAGTTGACGTTTCGACCATCAAGGAACTGGTTCGGCGCTGGAATCCTGACGTGTTGAAGTCGGCACCTGAGAAGGCCGCCGGCCATCGGGCCATGGACGATGTTGTCGAGAGCCTCGTCGAACTGCGCCACTACCGAGCGACCGCGTTTTTTCCGGGCGCAACCGGAGCCCCGTGAGTCGACGCGGGGCCGTCGCCGGGCGCAGCCGGAGCTAGCCGGGCTTAGTGGGGGTGGCGGGGAGGCTCTAGGGTTCGGGGGTGATCTACCGCAAACAGGAACAGGAACCGGCCTCGACGGAAGTCGTCGAAGTGGCGTCCGGGGTGCTGCGGATGCAACTGCCGATTTCGATGCCCGGGCTTGGTCATGTGAACTGCTACGCCCTCGAAGACTCTAACGGGGTCGCCCTCGTCGATCCGGGTCTCCCCGGAGAAGAGTCCTGGCAGGCGCTGATGGACCGCTTGGTGTCAGCGTCGATTCCCGTCGATCGCGTCCACACAGTTGTGGTGACCCACAGCCACCCCGACCACTTCGGGGGGAGTGACCAGCTACGGGAGGTCGCAGGCGCCGAGGTTCTCACCCACGAGGCGTTCCACAGTCGAATCCAACAGGCGGGAGACGACTTCGATCTGGATCTGCTCGATATGGACGCCGAGGAGATTGTTGAACTTTGGAAGCAGCGCATCACCGAGTCCGAGAGGACCCCGTGGGGTGACGTCCGTCAGCCGCCACCAGACGAGATAATGCTCAAATGGCTGCACATGGATCCGGCCGGATCGCGCCGCTTCCTAGCACCGCATCCAACGATTCGAGTAGCCGACGGCGACCCCGTCCGGCTTGCTGACCGAGACTGGTTCGCGGTCCACACCCCCGGGCACACCTTCGACCACCTGTGCCTGTTCGACCCAGAAGAGGGCGTACTGCTCTCAGGAGACCACGTCCTGCCCACAATCACCCCCCATATAGCCGGGAACCCCGATCTGGGAGATCCACTGGCCACCTTCTTTGCGTCGCTCGACAAAGTCGCCGCCCTAGAGGGTCTCAGCTGTGTCCTGCCGGCCCATGGACATCCGTTCGAGGACCTGGCGGGTCGCTGCGGTGATATCCGGGACCATCACGCGGACCGCCTCCAGATACTGCGCGACGCGGCCGCGGACCACGCAGACGCGCCGGTCGAAGCCTGGATGAGGGTGTTGTTCAAAGAGCGTTCATGGGGAGAGATGGCCGCCAGCGAAACGTTCGCCCACCTTGAGCATCTGCGACTGATTGGTGACGGCGAGGTGCGCCGCGACACCGACGGTCGCTTGCGGTTTACACTGTCGACTTGCTCTGCCGACGAGTGACCCGGCCGCTGGCTGATCTCAAGAGGCGTTGCTGAGGGGCCGGACCCGGGCGACGCTGCCGGCCACGCCGTTGGTTGTGAGCCAGGTGTCCACACCACTCTCGGCCGCCAACCAACGCAGATGCACTTCGCTGTCGGCCTCGACCCCTGGCCCGTGCTCAAGCTCGGCCCGGATTGAACCCGAAGCCCAACCCGACAGGTGGAGAGCCTGTTCCACCGGGGCCCACTGGGCGGCATTGTTGACATGTCCGAGCAGGTCGATGTCGGTGAAGCGGAGAGGCCACGGGTAGTCGTGGGCGTGGTCGGGCCACGCAGCCGGCAGGGTCGTGCGGGCTGACACGCGACGACTGCCCGCAGACTCGCCCCAGATCTCAAAGAAGTCGTCAGCAAGGCGAGTGGGCCGCAGAGTCTTCCGGTCGATGTGGACCCAGATCGTGACCGCCTCAACCTCGGCGCCCTTCCCGCCTCGCACGCTGGTGCGTCGCTCAGCCCAGCGGCTGCCGTAACCGCTGCACCAGGTCGACAGTTCAATCCATTCCTGAAAGACGGGCGCGGTGCGGACCTCGACCATTGTGCGCCGCACGATCCAGTTCATCGGGTTGGTCAGATTGCTGTCGGCAGAATCATCGCGGGCGACGTCCTGCAGATGACGAACCAGTGCGTCCAGGCGGCAGCGTCCTCGAGGATCGACGTCGGCGAGCCTCACTCGGCGGCCGCGCTCAAAGACCCGCCCGCTGTCGGGCCGAGGGGTGATCTCGGCTGCCCCCGGCTCAGCCATCAGCGCTTCCCGCTCGCCCCAGGCGCATCAGCGTGTCCCACTCATTCCCGCTCGCCACCTATTCCCATTCGATAGTGCCGGGTGGCTTCGAGGTGATGTCATAGGCGACACGGTTGACCCCCGGCACCTCGTTGATGATTCGGTTGCTCATCAACTCCAGCACGTCGTGGGGAATCCGCGCCCAGTCTGCAGTCATGGCGTCCTCGCTGGTGACCGCCCGGATGATCACGGGATGACCATAGGTGCGCTCGTCTCCCATGACCCCCACCGTGCGGATGTCTGGAAGCACCGCGAACGACTGCCAGATCCGCCTTTCGAGCCCTGCGTTGCGCAACTCCTCGCGCACGATGAAATCTGCTTGTTGAAGGGTGGCAACCTTGTCGGGCGTGACTTCTCCGATGATGCGAACCCCGAGACCCGGGCCGGGGAACGGCTGACGTTCAACGATCTCATCGGGGAGTCCGAGTTCGCGGCCCACCTGGCGAACTTCGTCCTTGAAGAGGCTCCTGAGCGGTTCGACCAGTGAGAACTCGATGTCGTCGGGCAGTCCGCCGACATTGTGGTGACTCTTGATCGTGGAAGCATGCTTCCCGCCCGACTCGATGACATCGGGATACAACGTGCCCTGAACCAGGAAACGGGTCTCTCCCGCCTGGGCCTGCGCGCCTTCGAACACCCGGATGAAGAGCTCTCCGATCGCCTTGCGCTTCGCCTCCGGCTCAGTGATCCCGGCCAGCGCGGCGAAGAAGCGATCCTGTGCCTGTGCGTGCACGAGGCGAACCCCGAAGTTGCGTTCGAAGGTCTCAACCACCTGGTCGCCCTCGTTGAGTCGCATCAGACCAGTGTCGACGAACACGCAGGTGAGCTGATCCCCGATCGCTCTGTGCACCAGCGCCGCGGCGACAGCCGAGTCGACCCCGCCGCTCAGTCCACAGATCGCCGTATGGTCACCGACCTGCTCACGAATCTGAGCGACCGCTGTGTCGATGATGGAGTCCATCGTCCAAGAACCGGAGCTCCCGCAGGCGTCGGTCAGGAAACGCTCGATCACATGCTGACCGTGGGTGGTGTGGATCACCTCGGGATGGAACTGCACGCCGTAGAGATTCTGATCACGGTCCTCGAAAGCAGCCACAGCCGCGGCGGAAGTGGAAGCGGTGGCGGTCACACCCTCGGGGGGTTCCACGATCGCGTCGAAATGGCTCATCCACACCTGCTGTTTGGGGGGAGTGCCCCCGAGCAGACAACCACCGTCGGTCTCGAGCGACATCGTGGTTCGGCCGTATTCGCCCCGGCCGCTGTGATCCACCCGTCCGCCCCTCTGCTGAGCGATCATCTGCGCGCCGTAACAGATCCCCAGAATCGGAACATCGAGGTCGTACACCTCGGGATCAATCAGGATCGCGCCCTGGGCATGAACCGACGCGGGGCCTCCGCTGAGGATGATCCCCGTCGGGTTTCTCGCCGCGATCTCATCGGGGGTGATCGTGGGCGACACGATCTCGCTGTAGACGTTGGCCTCGCGCACCCGGCGAGCGATCAACTGGGCGTACTGCGCCCCGAAATCGACCACCAGAACCGTCTCGGTCGGCGACCCTGATTGGTTCACTTGGCTTGTTCGTTCATTGCACCGCTAACTCCCCGCCTGTGGGAAAGCACGAAGTCTAACCGTCCCAGTCAGCGTCGCGGAGCACCTGGCAAGGTCACCGTAAGGCGAGAATGACTGGCGTCGGGCCAGCCCCAACCCGATGTCTGGCTGCGTTCACACTGAGCATCATCCGCCAATCGTTCCTGTTCCGAATACTCAGGGTTAGTGGTAGTCGGCATCGTCCGTCGTTTTCAAGACGGTCTTCCCCCAATGGCGTAATGGACGATGTCGGTACCCGTGGCTATGGCGAGGAGTTGACGCAGCATCGCTCCGGTGGCACCCCACACAGTGTCGCCCACGAGTTCGAAGAAGGTGATTGCTCTCGGCCCGTCGAGGTGGGGCAGAGGCCAGAACTCCTCGCGCCACACGTCGTCTGAGAGCAGCTCACGGAACGGGGCGTGGCGGATCAGTTCCACCTCGATCGGGTCTCGTCTCAGGGTCGGCTCTTGATCGGTGACCGCTACGAAAGGGGTTACCAGAGTGCGGGAGCCGACGGTCACGAAGCTGTCGAGCTCACCGATACGCCTGATGGTCGAGGAGTCGATTCCCACCTCTTCTTGTGCTTCACGCAATGCGGTCGTCCAAAGATCAGCGTCTCCGGACTCGCGGCGACCGCCAGGAAACGCGACTTCGTGAGCGTGGTGACGCAAGCGTGGAGAGCGCCTCGTCAAGATCGTGTAGACATCGTCTGCACGTTCGTACAGAAGACAGAGCACCGCGCTGTGGCCGATGCCTTCGTTGACGGTTCCCACCAACTGCTGTGGCCGATGTCTGGCGAGACCCTCAGTGATGTCGGCGAGGGTCACACGGCGCTGGGACTCAGGGATATGTGCCCAGGGTGCCGGCCCGCCGAGTGTGGCGCCTTCCGGCCGTGGGATCTCCTGGGGGCCGCCGCGTCCAGCGGGAACCTCTGCAAACGGTTCCGTTGCCCGGGTCTCAGGCAAAGACGCATCGGCAAGATCGGATTTCACCGCATCGACGCTACCCGCCCAAGCACCGTATTCGGCCAGTGCCGCGCGGCGGAACACTGCACCAACGAATGTGCACGGCTCCGTTCAGCCCGGGACGTCGAGGATAAGCGGCTCTTCGCGTTTCAGGGGGGAACCTCAGGGGGTCGCTGTTCGGTGGTTGAGATATTCTGGTCTCTCCGGTGGATTGTGGGCTCATTTCTGGGTCTGGGTTCTTTGGCGTGTTTGTTGGGTTGCGTCGTGGGCGGCTGGATGGTTTGAGTCTGCAGGTCTGTTGGGTTGGGTTAGAGCACGTTCTGCGCTATCCGACAGACCGTTCGCGGGGGCGGACTTCATTTGCGTGCCATGCGAGGGGTCCTTCGACGGGCGGGCCGCCGTCTCATTTGGTGGGGTGGTTGTCGGTTCGTTTGGGGTGGGGGTCGCTGGTTCGCCTGGCGAGACTGCCGACAGTTCGTTTGGGGGGTGGGCCGCTGACTGATTTGGTGGGGTGGTTGTCGGTTCGTTTGGGGTGGGGGTCGCTGGTTCGCCTGGCGAGACTGCCGACAGTTCGTTTGGGGGGTGGGTCGCTGACTGATTTGGTGGGGTGGTTGTCGGTTCGTTTGGGGGGCGCGTCGGGAGTTCACTTGGTGAGACGGTCGACGGTTGGTCTGGCGGTTTGGTGGGGGGTCTGAGTTTGTATTTGCCGGTGTTGGGGTGTTTGTGGACTTGCCAGCCGTGGTCGTGGATTTTGTGGTGGCAGTCGTCGCACACCAACGCGAGGTTGTCGAGGTTGGTGGGTCCGTTCTTTGACCACCAGGTGATGTGATGTGCGCGGCACCACAGCGGGTTGGCGCCACAACCGATGCAGTGCTGGTCTCTTGCGATCAACGCGACCCGTTGAGCTTCAGTAGCAGTGCGTATCCGCCGGCCGAGCCACATGTCTTGGGATTTGGTGTCAAAGATCGACGGCAACAAGTTCGCTTCGAGCGCTAGGCGGTGCAGCTCAACGATCGGTATTGGTGACCCGTCGGCGAGTCGGGGGTTGTCGAGTTGTTGTGTGAGCACATCGAAATCGGCGATCACCAACAGATCCGTACCCGCAGGCTTACCGTCACCAGCGGGTTGACATATCAGTTCTGCCAACGCGTCAGCCATCCGCTGCTGGGGCGTGGCACGGTTGTCAGGGTTTTCGCGGTGCCACAGTTGTCGTTCCTTGGCGGTCAACGCAGTAGCGATGCGTGCCCCGGTGATCTGGTCGAACTCGCCGGTCAGCACAAACATGCCAGAATCTGATGATTCGAAGATGCGGGCTTTGCGCCTAGAGCGTTGACGATCCAACAACGCTTGCCCGTCATCGTCGGCGATGTCTTGTTGATGACGTTTCACAGTCCGGGCGAACTCATCGAAAGGCTCGCTGTTGGCTGCATCGACCAGTAACCCCTCATCTATCGGGCTCTCACCAGACGCTCGGGCTATCAGCCGGGCGTGACCCACAGGAATCTCACCAGACTCGAGTGCGTCGCTGGTCGCAGGCAACTCTGACAACCGGGCGGCTGTCTCGACATCACGTTTGGCTTCACGCTTCGATGCCTGCAACTCTGAGCGAACCAACCTCTGCGCGTCGCCTTTGCTGTGACGGCGGCTCAGCTCAGCCAACGCCCGGGACCTCATCGCGGCCAGCCGAGACTCCGCACGGCCCAACACCTTCAGATGCGACCGCAGCGCCTGATCCGACAGGTTCGGTTCATCGACTCGCGGCACCTGCAAATCTCCACCGCTGGCTGTGCCCTGCTCAAGAAACGTCGACCCCGGAACGAAACTCATAGATCACAACCTAGTGACCCCCTGTGACAGTGACCCTGTGAAACACTGACACTACACAAAATAAATCCATATTCTTTACGGTACAGAGCCCGTCAGCCACGCAATCCATGACCCACACGAGCACCGCACCCGCATCAGCTCCACAGACGCCCTGAGAGATCAACGGACCTGACAGTCGGCAAGCGCTATCGGTTGCGGACCGCCCCGATTTCGCCGACCCCTCGCGTTCAACCGCGGGCCATCACCCCACACTCCACCCTCAACCGCGAAGAGTCGCTTCGGCAAGATCGGGTGTCATCGCATCGACGCTACTCACCTGGCATTTCCGGCGTGGCCCCGACTCAATGGCCCGCCACTGGTACTCAGCTCAGACAGCTACGGTACCTTGCACGACTTGACGGCTTCGAAGATTGGAGTACAGCGTGGAAGCGAACAGGAGGGTTGGGATAGGCGTCGCCGTGGGTGCTGGAGCGGGCGCAGGCCTCGGAGCGCTCATAGGCAACATGGGCGTGGGGATACCGATAGGAATCGCCATAGGCGTAGTGCTCGCTGTCAGCTTGAGCCGACGGTGACGCGACGGCCGACTCTGGGCAGTGGATGGGGGGCGACGTCTCGGGTTTTCGCAACTAGTTCAGGGAGAGCGGCGGGTACTTGTCGGTGATCAACGACAGGGCATAGGCCTCAACACGCGGAGCGGCCCGGGCGCAAGACCCGGGCCGTTCACAGAATTACCGCAGCTGATGAGCTGGGCAGGGCATTACATCATGCCGCCCATGCCACCCATGCCGCCCATCGGATCGCCGCCACCCATGGGCATGGGCGGTGCTTCCTCGGGCTTGTCGGCTACGAGAACCTCGGTGGTCAACAGCAGTCCGGCGATCGACGCGGCATTCTGCAGAGCCGCGCGGGTGACCTTGACCGGATCGATCACACCGGCGTCGATGAGGTCGACCATCTCACCGCTGGCGGCGTTGAAACCGGTCGAACCCGACTCGGCTTCGACACGCTGCACGATGACTGCACCCTCATGACCGGCGTTGGCCGCGATCAGCTTCGTCGGCGCATCGAGCGCTGCGCTGATGATGCGGGCACCGGTGGCCTCGTCGCCGTTCAGACTGTCGGCCACCTCGTCGACCGAGGCACGGCAGCGAAGCAGAGCGGTGCCGCCGCCAGCGACGATGCCCTCCTCGATCGCGGCGCGAGTCGCAGAGAGAGCGTCCTCGATGCGGTGCTTCTTCTCTTTGAGCTCGACCTCGGTGGCAGCGCCGACCTGAACGACAGCCACGCCGCCGGCCAGTTTCGCGAGACGCTCCTGGAGCTTCTCGCGATCCCAGTCGGAGTCGGTGTTGTCGATCTCGGCTTTGATCTGGCTGACACGGCCCTCAACGTCGGAACGCGACCCTGCACCTTCGACGATGGTGGTGTCGTCCTTGGTGACGACGATCTTGCGGGCCTTGCCCAGCAGATCCATGTCGATGGTCTCAAGCTTGAGGCCCACCTCCTCGGCAACGACCTGGCCGCCGGTGAGGATCGCCATGTCGGCCAGCATCGCCTTGCGCCGCTCACCGAAGCCCGGTGCCTTGACGGCAACCGAGTTGAAGGTGCCGCGGATCTTGTTGACCACCAGAGTGGCAAGAGCCTCGCCCTCGATGTCCTCAGCGATGATCAAAAGCGGCTTGCCCGACTGCATGACCTTCTCGAGCACCGGCAAGAGCTCAGCAACATTGGAGATCTTGCCCTGGTTGAACAGGATGTAGGGCTCATCGAGCACGGCTTCCTGGCGTTCGGGGTCGGTCACGAAGTAGGGGGAGAGGTAGCCCTTGTCGAACTGCATGCCCTCAACGAAGTCGAGGTCCATGCCGAAGGTGTTGGACTCCTCGACGGTGACCACGCCGTCCTTGCCGACTTCGGCGATCGCGTCGGCGATCACCTCGCCGACAGCGAGGTCGGCAGCGGAGATCGAAGCGACCTGTGCAACCTTGTCCTTGCTGTCGTCGACATGCACGGACTGACTGGCCAGGTTCTCGACCGCGGCGGCCACTGCCTTCTCCATGCCCCGCTTGAGGCCCATGGGGTTGGCACCGGCGGCAACGTTGCGCAGTCCCTCGCGCACCAGCGCCTGGGCAAGCACGGTGGCAGTGGTGGTGCCGTCGCCTGCGATGTCGTTGGTCTTGGTCGCCACCTCCTTCACCAGCTGCGCTCCCATGTTCTCGAACTGGTCCTCCAGTTCGACTTCACGGGCTATGGATACACCGTCGTTGGTGATGGTCGGTGCGCCGAACTTCTTGTCGAGCACGACGTTGCGACCCTTGGGGCCGAGCGTCACCTTGACCGTGTCGGCGAGCTTGTTCACGCCCACCTCGAGGCCGCGGCGTGCGGACTCGTCGAATTTAAGGATTTTTGGCATGGACGCGACCTCAGCCCATCTTCGCGAGCACGTCGCGGGCGTTCAGGATGAGCAGTTCCTCACCTTCGACGGTGATTTCGGTCCCGCCGTATTTGCTGTAGACGACCGTGTCGCCGACGGCGACGTCGACTGGGATGATGTCACCGCTGTGCTCTGAGCGACGGCCGGGGCCGACGGCGATGACTTCGCCCTGTTGGGGCTTCTCCTGTGCGGTGTCGGGTATGACCAGGCCGCTGGCAGTGGTGGACTCCGCTTCGCTGGAGCGGACCACGATGCGGTCCTCAAGGGGCTGCAAGTTCATTCGATCCTCCGAGATCGGTCTTGAGTTGCTGATGTGATTGGTTCCCTGGTGCGAGCCGGCTAAGCGTTAGCACTCTCGACCAGAGAGTGCTAACGATAGGAGCGTCCTGCTAGGTGAACAACCCCCACCGGATTTTTTCAACGCCCGAGTCTTCGCCAGCGGAACCGCTGGTGGGCGGCGACCCGAGAAGCGTCCGGCCGCAGTTCAACACAACACTTACCGCTAGCGATGCGCTCGGCTACGGTGTTGCTTTCGACGACGGCAGACAGTTTGAACCGTGATCCAGAGAAAATGGTCCATTGGCCTAGATCGATTGGTCGAGGTCGCATTGGCGAGAGTCTGTGTCGCAATCGTTGTGATCCAGATCGCTCCTTTGCCAGATCTAGTCGAGATCCCGGCGTTTGTGGCTTTGGTGCTGTATGTGGGATTCCTCTCGCCCTATTCGGTGCCGAGGACAGCTGGCATACTCGCAACCACCCTGTATTCGGGGTTGGTGCTTGGATCGATCATCTACTGGGATCCCGCGCGGGCATTGCTGAATCTGCCGGACGCGCTGTGGATGGTGCCGCTCATCTACTTTCTGGCCTGGGTCAGCAGCGCCTTTTTTGTCGCGATCGGCAAACTGGTTCGAGAAAGGACACGCCCTGTCCCGGAACCGCGATTCGGCGACAATCCTGGAGTCCCGATCGCGAACGATCCGCGTTTCAAGAAATTGACAGACACCGGCCCCGTTGCCGATGAGGTCCAGCGGAGAAGACTCACCGCAACAAGAATGGTGAACATCCTGCTCGTGGCTGTACTGGTCGTCGGGGCAGCATCATTTGCTGTCCTAGTAGCTGTCAGAACGACTCCAAGTTCACCAGACACCACAGGCACCCGAGTTGATATCACGCCGCGGACGGTCGAGGCGCTCGCTGAACTCGAGCAGTTGGCCAAGATCACCGCGCAACAGGATCCACGCAACGCGCAACGCATTGACACCCTCACCGAGGTGATGGGGTCGACCCGGGACTGGGCGACTGGGGAATGGACCTGGCGATTCTTCCCGGATACAGGCGATCGGCCGGTCCCAAGATACTCCGCTGACATGATTGACGAATTGGCGTCGGATCTGCGAGGTGATGCGTCTACCGGAATGTGCGAGACCCTTGCCGACGTAGAAGAGTGCCACTCGAGTGTCAGGCGTGTGGCTGACCTGTTCAACTCGATCGCGACAGAGATGCGAAAGCCGTGAAAGACAACGGAGACGATATTAGCGGCCGCTGCTGAGAGCTAGGCAATCGGGAGTTGCAGGGACGGGTCTGCGCCTGTGGTCAGAGGGGAGGGGCCGTCGGCTCGCAGACGCCGCCACGCCACCGCTGCAACCATCGCTGCGTTGTCGGTGCACATCGCCCGGCTGGGGATAACCGCCCGCAAACCGTCAGCCTCGCAGACTTCTGCGGTTCGGGACCGAAGCCGAGAGTTCGCCGCCACGCCGCCGGCCAGACAGATCGCCTCAGCGCCGAGCTCACGAGCTGCGCGGCGCGCCTTGTCGACAAGCACGTCGACCACCGCCTCCTGAAACGACGCAGCCACATCGGCGGTGGAGACGCCGGGGTTCTTGCGCACGTGGTTGACCACAGCGGTCTTCACCCCGCTGAACGAGAAGTTCCAGCCGTCGTTGGCCATAGCCCGCGGGAAGGCGATCGCGTCGGGGTCGCCCTCGGCGCTCAAACGATCAATCACCGGCCCTCCCGGATAGCCCAGACCCATGAAACGGGCCACCTTGTCGAAAGCCTCACCGGCGGCATCGTCGAGCGTGGCGCCGAGCACCCGGTAACGCAGATGATCCTCCATCACCACAAGCATCGTGTGCCCGCCGGAAACCAACAGCACCACCATCGGCATCTTCAGATCCGACTCCTCCAGGAACGCGGCATAGAGGTGCGCCTCAAGATGGTTCACAGCAACAAAGGGCACGTCCCAGACCAGAGCCAGGGACTTCGCGGCCGACACTCCCACCAGCAGCGCACCGACCAGTCCGGGACCGTGCGTTGCCGCGATCGCGTCGATGTCTGCGGTCTCGAGCCCGGCCTCGGCCACCGCGGCTGACACAACCGGCACGATCAGGTCCAGATGGGCTCGGCTGGCAACCTCGGGAACGACCCCGCCGTAGCGGGCATGGAGCTCCACCTGGCTCGACACGATCGACGAGCGCACAACCGAGCCGGACTCGACCACAGCCGCCGCAGTCTCGTCACAGCTAGTCTCGATCCCCAGGATCTGCTCGGCCCGGGTGGCCTTGACAGTGCTCATAGAAGGGCTCATTACAGGACTCATTGCAGGGTTGCCCGCACCCGGTCGATGCGCTCTGCGACCTCCGGCTCGTCGAGATAACGGATCGACATCACCAGAGCGTCCTCCGGCGGCTTGGTGTAATAGCCGCGGTTGATGCCCAACGGCTGAAACCCGAGACGCGAATACAGACGATGGGCGCGCTTGTTGGCGGCACGAGCCTCAAGGGTCACCGCGGTGGAACCGCGCTCTCTGGCCCGGTCGAGAAGCTCGATCAACAGGCGCGTGGCGACGCCCTGATGCTGATAGTCGGAGTCGACCGCCACAGTGCTGACATGGGCCATGCCGGCCAGGAACAGAAGACCTGCATGACCCACAACACGTTCGCCCGTCCCCTCGAAGCCACCGGGATGATCACCGCAGCTGCCGCCCGGATGATTGTCAGCGACAGCGACCAGATGAAGGCGATCATCGTCGCGCATCTCCTTGAACCAGGTAGTAGCCGACCAGGGATCGACATAGCCCTGCGCGTCGATGGTCATGACAGCATCAATATGTTGAACAGTCATTCGCTCAATGCGCACATCAACAGACATTAGGGAATTCCGATTGGTCGGGCGTCCGGTCCGCGAAGATACAGCGGCCTGATCAAATCCGCATTCACGACCTTGCCTGCGGCAACCGCCGCCGCTGCCAGCTCAACGATGGTCTCAGCACTCGGGTGCACAGAACTCCCCTCAATACTGAGACCGGCTCGGGCGAAGACCTCCGCGTGGGCCTCGACTCCGTCGCCGACGAGCAGGGTCTCTGCAGCGGTGCTGCGCAGAGTTGCCGCCAGATCCTCGGGGGCGACCACTGCCGGCTCGCTGATCCAGTCGCCCTCCGGGGTGAGGGCCCCATGGAACAGTTCGCCGCGACGCGCATCGACGACTGCATCGATGCGCCCCCAGGATCTTTCAGCGGCACGTTCATCGGCGGCGCGGCGGGCCACCAACTCGAGTGAGGTGACCGGCACCATGGCCGCATCGAGTGCATGCGCCATGATGATTGCCGTGGTGATTCCGACCCGCAACCCGGTGTACAGCCCGGGTCCGACATCTACAGCGACCACCTCGATGTCTGCAGCTTCCACACCGGACTCTCTGAGGACCTCCGCGATCTGAGGCACCAGGGACTCAGCATGGCGACGGGGTTGGGCCGACTCGCGTGCAGCCAGCACTCCCGACGCATCGCCGAGCGCACAACCCACTCTCGAAGTAGCGGACTCGATCCCCAGAATCATCGGAGACGCCATCAGCCGTGTCCCCGCTTCGGGCCGGCCCAGGGCTTCAGAGACTCCCGGAGTTCGTCAAGGAGGCTGCACCAGCGGTCCCCGACGGAGCGAAGCTCGATGAGGCGGTCATCGTCGCCCTCACCGAAGGTGATCCTCACATCGAGGCGGTCGTCCGGCAGGGCGGGCAGGATCATCTCGCCCCACTCGATCAGAGTCACCCCCTGCTCCAACAGTTCTGGGATGGCGAGATCACGGGCCTCAGCAAGGTCCGAGAGCCGGTAGACGTCGAGGTGGTTGACGACCAAACGGCCCTGGTAACGGTTGGCGAGCGTGAAAGTGGGGCTGGTCACGGGCGCCTCCACGCCGAGGGTCGCGGCGAAACCCTGAGTGAACGCCGTCTTGCCGGCGCCGAGGTCGCCGACCAGTACCAACAGGTCACCGTCGTCGACCAGCCCGGCCACGACCCCGGCCAACAGACGCGTCTGGTCTGCAGTCGAGGTGGAGCACACCACAGGTGAGGCATCAACCGGCGGGGTCACAACTAGCTGCTCTTGGTTGAGTCGCTGCCGACTGTGCTGTCGCGGTTGGCGGCTGTGACAGAACCGCGCAGGGCCTGTTCGGTTGCGACCACTGCCAGGGCACGGACGTCGTCGACATCGGCGCCGGTCCCGCCGGTGGCGGCTGCCACGAAGGCGTCACCGTCGGAACGTGTGTGAGGCGGAAAGACGGCGCGGGCCAAACCGTCGTGAGCGCCCTCGGCGACGACTCGGCATCCGACAGGGTCGAGGCGGGCATTGGTGACGATCACCCCGATCACCGTGTTGCCGACGGTGGCACCAGTGTTGCTCACAGCTGCGGCTACCGCGGCGGGATCCAAGTCGTCGGGGCCGAAGACCTCGGGCCAGTCGGCGAAGGCACCCTGGGCGATCTCGGTGGGCACGGTTCCGTCGTCGATGTCGCCCGCAGCGTTGTTTGCCACGAGTGCAGTGACGACCAACTCGCCCTTGCGTGTGGTGAACATTCCGATCCCGCCATCAGGAGGTTCGTCGGGCTGACGCCATTTGCCGACGGTAGCTCCCGTGCCGGCACCGACACGCCCGGTCTCGGGGTCTTCACAGCAGTCTTTGAGTGCGAGCGCGCCCTGAGCGGGCCCGGGCCGCACATTCGGGTCGCCGACCCCGAGGTCGTAGAGGCTCATGGCCACCACGATCGGCACGTTGGCCGCACTGGTCTCGTAACCCCGGCCCTGTGCTTCCAGTGCGGCCACGACGCCGTCAGCGGCTGCCAGACCGAACGCGGACCCCCCGCTCAACACCACCGCGTCGACGTGGCTGACGAACCGGGTCGGGTCGAGCAGTTCGAACTCTCGTGTGGCGGGGGAGCCCCCGCGAACTTCTCCCGAAGCTGTCGTGGAAGGCGGCAGCAGCACCACTGTGCAGCCGGTGCGCGCTCCCATGTCGGTCCAATGTCCGACGGTCACACCCGGAATCTCGACTCTCACCCTCGAAAAACTACCTGAGTCGTGTCCGTCTGAACCAGGGCATTCAGATTTCTGGGATTTATAGTTGCATCTTCAGATATTTCATGTATCTTCATTTATGCGGGACAACGACTTACAGGCGGGCAGAATGCTGCAGACTACTGACGGGACGAGAGGCGGACATTCCCGCAGCCTTGCCGTTGCAGCTTCGGGCAAGTCGATACTGCGAACCGTTGGCGAAACGGTGGGCAGGAATGTCTCGGGTCGCGTCAGCGATGCATCGGGCGGTTCGGTGGATCGTGTCAGCGGAACTTCCGGCGGTTTGGTGTTGCGGTGTGTTGGTGGGATGTTGTGTGCTGTGCTCGTGGCCTCCGGCTGCAGCGACGACGGCAGTACGCCAGTCGAGTCGGTCACGACCACAATCCCATCAACCACCGCAGCATCGATTACCTCCGTGCCGGACGGGAGCACGCCATTACCGACGACTCTGGTTGCACAACGTTCGACAACCCCGGCTTCGACGGCACCGCCGACGACTCTGGTGGCGGCCCCTTCGACGGCACCGCCGACGACCACCGTGGGTCTGCTGGGCGAAGACGATCACGTTTTCGCTGCCATCAGGCGATACTTCGAAGTGCTGGTAGAAGCCAACGATCCACCAGACCCGAACAGCACCCTCTGGGACGACGTAGCGACCCCCGACCGGGCAGATGCGCTGCGTGCCAAGGCTCGAGAGAACCTTGCTGCCCGACGTGGAGTTCGCTGGCCCGTGGATCGACGGCCTCTGCTACACGCCCCTGCCACCGTCCTGCGCCGAGACTCGATTGCGGTGGTCGATACCTGTGTGCGCGACGGCCTCGTAACCTACGACCTCGACACCGACGCCGTTATAGACGACTCGATTCTGTATTTCTGGGCGCAGTTGACGGTGACAGACCACTTCGGTGGCCTGCTGGTGAGCCAATACCGCAAGATCCAGGAGTTTGAATCGGAGGGGCCGTGTATCGATGCCTATCGGTAGCCCTCATTGTGGTGTTGATGTCGAGTACCGCGGCATCGGGCAACGGTGTTGACGGCACAGAGATAGAGGAGACGGTCAGCGGCCTGGTTGTTACAGCAGGGTTACCGGGGTCGTTGGCGCTCAGCGATGATCCTGCCACCACCGGCAATGGCGCGACCGTGTACTGCAGTTGGTACAACTTCTCAGTCGAGTTCGGTCACTACCTGTTCGACCCGATCGGAGACTCCGTCTGGCCGCAGGTCGACAGCACCTATTTGCTCAACTGTTGGACCGACACTCCTACCGAGTCGTATCCGGGGTATCCCAAGATCACGCGCTACAGGGGGCCGTCGGAAGTATCGGGAGCCGCAGTATCGAGTGCGGACGCCGCGCGGTTCGCCATCGCTCACATCAACTTCGAACAGCCTGTCATCGCACTCTCACCACCCAGTCGGCAGGTGGTCGGAGTTCCGAGCTGGTTGGCGGTGACCAGCCGACTCGACTACGGCCAAGTCTCGGCCAACGCCGGCCCGGTCTGGGCAACGGTTTCGGCGTCGTTCAACGACGTGGCCTGGGACCTCGGCAATGGTTCGAGCCGCGTATGCACTGTCGACGTCTCGAAGGTGTGGGACCCGGCGAATCCGCAGGCCCCTGCCAGCCGCTGCGCCTACACCTACACCAACAGCGGCGGATCACCCTTCAACGTGAGAGCCACAGTCACCTGGAACATCTGGCAACAGACCAACAGCAACCCCGCTTGGCACTGGTGGGGAACGATCACCCGCTCAAGCACTGAGGCGGTCGAGGTGATCCAGTTGCAATCCCTGATCCGCTGACCCGACTCGCTGGTCGCTGCCCCGACTCTCGCTGACCTGACACGACAGGCGAATACCTGCTCAGGGCTCTTGCGGGGCCGTACAGAATCCATCCCTCGCAGAATCCATCCCTCAAATGTCGGTCGTCGGCTCCATGAACTCCTTTGACGGTGCTCAGCGAAGGTTGCGCAGTATTGAGCCGATCGAGTCGGGGAGGTCGCTCGCGATCAAACCATGGCCTCCCAGGCGGCCCGCTGCACCGTGGACATGGGCGGCGAGGGTCGCGGCGTCGAAGGGGTCTGAGCTCTGCGCCACCAGAGCGGTCGCAACACCGGCCAGGACGTCGCCGGTTCCTGCGGTCGCCAGAGCCGATGTGCCGGAGGTGACGACCCGGATCCGGCCGTCCGGCGCGGCGACCACGGTGGAAGGACCCTTGCGAATCACCGTCACCTGGTGCAGCATGGCGAACTCACGGGTTCGTTCGAGCCGGTCGGGCCCCCCGTCGCCGCCCAGTCGCAGCCATTCTCCGTCATGGGGAGTCAGGATCGTCGGCGAGCGGCGTACAGCAAGTGCCGCTGCGACTTCGGCGGTCAGGGCGCTGCCATCGATCACCAGCGGCACCGCCACATCGAGCATTGCCCCCAGACTGGCGGGGTCGTCGTTGCCCAGGCCGGGACCCACGAGTACGGCCTGGACACGGTCGTCGAGTCCGCCGAGAGCATCGCCGGCCCAACCGAGGGCAGGGAGCGGCAGCACGACAGCCTCGGTCGGTCCTTCGTTCCCCGCAGCGCCCGGCATCGCCAACTGCACCATCCCGGCCCCGGCACGCTGAGCAGCTCTGGCAGCCAGCCAAGCCGCTCCTGTCATGCCGACGGAACCGCCGACGATGCGCAGACCTGAGCGCCACTTGTGGTCTTCGGCGGACGGCTTCGGGACAAGAGCCGCCACATCGGTATCCTCGACTGTGTGCCGGAAGGCGCGGCCCACGTCCAAGCCGATGTCGACCACCCGAACCTCACCGGCCAACGAGCGGCCCGGTTCCAGTACGTGTCCCGGTTTGAGCGCCGCGAATGTGACAGTGCGCTCGGCTTGAAGCGGCATACCGAGCCGTTCACCCGTCAGACCGTCGACGCCCGACGGTATGTCGACGGCCAGAACCGGTTGCGTATCGTCCACTGCCGGTGGCAGATAGCTGCGTGACAGTCCGGTGCCGAAGGCGGCATCAATCACCAGGTCGACGAGCCGGAGCGATTCCGGGGCTGTGAGCGCGTCAACCACTGAGACGCGCACCCCGCGTCGAGCCAGGTGAGCGGCCGCCACCCGGCCGTCAGCACCATTGTTGCCGGGCCCGGCAAGCACGGTCACTCGTCGCCCGTAGACCCCGCCCATCAGGTCGATCGCCTCTCTGGAGACATGACGGGCGGCTCTGTCAATCAAGACCTCGACCGGCTCGGGTGCAGCCTCGTCGATCGCAGCCATCTCGCCAGGAGTGACTATCGGCAACATCAGCCGCAGCGCCCAACGGGTATGTCGCGGGCGGCCTCACCGCGGCAGTTTCCGGTCCGGTGCATCGTGGTCGGGGCCGTCGTGGTCGGCAGCGTCGTGGTCCAGTACACCACGGTTGGGGATGTCGTGGTCGGCAGCGTCGTGGTCCAGTACGACGCGGCCTGGGGTGTTGCGGTTGGGGGTTTCATTGGGCCAGGGCTACGACCACAGCCTGGGCCAGTTGGTCGGTGTGGCTGAGAGTGACGGCGAAGCGGGCGGCACCGAAGGCTTCGGCCTGCTCGGAAGCACCGGCGTGCAAGCGCAGTTCGGGACGACCGTCGTCATGGTGGAGTACTTCGATGTCACGCAGTTTCATTGCACCGATGCCGCAACCCATCGACTTCAGAGTCGCCTCCTTGGCCGCGAAACGAGCGGCCAGTCGCGGCACGGGATCACCCGCCTGGTTCGCGTAAGCCACCTCGTCGGCGCGGAACAGGCGCTCAACCAGCCCCGGCGTCCGCTGCAATACGTCGCGGAAGCGGTCGATATCGACAAGGTCGGTTCCGATGCCGAGCACTTCTGAAGCCTACCGTCTCGCCGTCGCGGCGTCCCAAGAACCCAGTGCACCGACGCGCTCGCATCTCGTCGACGAGCCAATCGTTCGGTTCCGTTTGCGGAGAAAGGTCGGTCGCCACGCCGCCTGAGGGAGGCGAGAGTCTGGCGCCAAGGGACTTTCCTTCGGATTTCGGGTCGTTTCGGAGTTAACCGTTAGTTGTGGTGTAGTGCCTGCTAGGAGGCACTTTTTTGTGGGCTGCGAACCAGCCCGTTTGCTACTATTGGAAAAATTCTTGATGTGTCGGCTTGACGCGGGGGGGGGGAGGGGGATTATGAAGATGGGCATGTTACTACCCACATGCCATGTACCGCTGAAGCGTTTCCTTGGGAAGTTCGTTGCAGCGACAGCTATCACACTAGCCTTGACCATGCTTGTATCGTTGACTCCACCGAGAGCTGTCGCAGTCATTGGTGACACTCCGCTTGTTGGAGAGCTTGTTGACGTCACGCAGAGCGCTTCGGCGAACTACAAGCAACGATGTCAAACCGTGCCTGTCACGAAGAGCTACTACGACCACACGGCAGAAGGACTAGTCCTCCGCACCTATTCGACGCATGAAACCACCTGCGAAAGACTCTGGCACACTCACAGAGTCCGCGAAGTCGTCATTCAGATGGTCCCGAACCTGATGTGCGCTTCAATCGCCGGTGCTGCCGGTTTAGCATTCACGCCGTTGGTCGGTGGACTTGTGGGCGCAGCCTGCGCTGCGTTTGTCGCTGTCACTCAAATTATCTGGCGAGAAGGGCCGATGCACTGATGCGAACATATTTCGAGAGGCGACGGGGCTATCGGAGTCGTCGAGAAGCAATTGTGCTGAATGTGTTGTTGTTTGTTGGCCTCATGGCAGTCACTGTAGTCCGGGTGATTCTTGAACTATGGGGCTGGGCATGGTTGCTGCTCTTTGGAATTCTAGCAGCGGTATACCTTCCGACCGTTGCATGGTGGTTTTACTTTGGGCGGGACCGGTTCCCGCTGCCGCCAGAGGCTGACCCGGGGCCTTATGTTCCCAAGAGGTTGAGGGAACTCGTTGAGCAGTCAAATGATGCGCAGCACAGCTCCGAGTAGCCTCGTTGCGCTGGTTGGACTGCTGCTCGCATCGTGTTCGGCTTCCTCTGAGCAGTCGGCCGACTGTCATTCTGCGGCTTGGCTCAAGCGACCGCCGAGTTGGAGTTGAACTCAGTGCTGCTAGACCAGACCCGGCAAGCAGCGGACCACACGCACGACGACGGCACCGAAGTTCACGAACACGACGAGGGCCTTGTACTTGCGGCACGGATCGACGTGATCATCGCGGAAGCGGTGACCCGCGCAGAATGCGGTTAGCCAAACCGCGACACACCACTAGGTTGTTCGCCAGTGGTCGGCGAGCACGTTGATCGGCAGGGTCAGCAGGTCGGCGACATTCTCAGTCGCGAGAAGATCCTCGCGGAACACGTCCTCGGTCTCCACCACCGCGTCGTACAGGGCGGAGTAGCGGTTGCGGTAGCCGCGCAGCACGCCGCGGGCCGCGGCCGCGGTGAGGGACTCGGCGAAGCGCACATGCAGCAGGGTGAGGCCTGTCGTCACGTTGTCCTTCAGCTCAGGAATGATGATCACACAGCGGTCGTCGGCGCGTCCTCGCGCGACGAAGACACGGCGCTCGAGCGCAACCTGGTGCTTGGTCCCCCGCAGTCTCGGGAACCGGTCGGCGCGCGACACTATGCGGCGCGAGATCCCGCCCCGATCCACGACCACTACGGTCGCCTCACCGGCACCATCGGCATCAAGGCCCTCGACTCGATACCGGGTATGGCCCAGGACCTCATCGACCGCTGGGTCAAGATCGGCCAGAGTGCGCAACGAGGCGTAACTCAGCCGGTCACGGGGAGCGCCTGCTTCCAGGGCCGCGAAGGCCAGCGGCACCTCCAGCAGGGTCTCATCGGAGCGGGAGATGCCGACCGTCACGGTTTTGGCCTGGTGCTTGATCGCATCAATCGGCCTGGTCAACTCGTCGATCCCGACGCAGAGGGCCGCGGCGAGATCATCAAGGATCACCGCAGGCGTGCCAACCTTGCCGTACTCGATCTGATACGCCTCGAGGGGCGACGAACCCAGTGCGAAGCGGAACAGGGAAGCCAGCTTGACCGCGGTCGCCGCCTCGAGATGACCGTTGTAGTCACCGGTACGAATACTGTCGAAGAAGGTGGCAGCAGATTTGGTCAGTACCGGTTCGACCCACTCCAAGGCCTGTTCACCGTTGAGATCGCGACGAGCCGCGGCCTGCTCGATGGCGCTGTGGGCCTCACGCAGTGGTTGCGCCTGAGCATCGATGGCCAATGCCGCCTCGTAGCCGAACAGGTGCCCGGCAACCGTGGACAGGACGAACCCCAGGCGGTTGTCTATCGCAGGGACTGGAAGCACCGCCAATGCGTTGTCGAAGCGACCCTCGCCCTCGTCGGCGATAACCACCGGAGCAGCCTTGTGGGCCCTGAAGATCCCCACTTCCTTGGCGACGTCATCGGCGGTTGAACCTGACAACCCGGCCGCACACACGATGATCAGAGGCTCCGCAGAGAGATCGATGTGCTTCTTGTCCTCAGTCGAGTCTGCGGACATCGACTTGTAGCAGAGTTCCGAGAGCTTGATCCGCACTTCGTTGGCGGCGATGCGGTTCGCTCCATTGCCCACCAGAGCCCAATAGCGGCGACTCGGAGCGAACTGACGGGCAGCATCGGCGATCATGTCGCGGCGGGCCAGGACCGTCTCCATCGCCCCGGCCACGTCGTGAAGCGCGCTCAGCAGCGAGCGGCGGTCTTCGGCACCCTCTTCGCCCTGCAACTCGTCGGCTATCGATATGGCCAGCAGCAGCCCCGCGGCGATCTGGGAATAGAAGGCCTTGGTTGAGGCGACGCTCATCTCCACATCCCGACCGTCCGACGTGTACAGCACACCGTCGGCCCGATCGGTCAGGTCGCTGCCGCGCCGGTTCACGATGGCAATCACATGAGCGCCTCGATTGCGCACAATGTCGACGGTGCGGTTGGTGTCGGTGGTGGTACCCGACTGGCTGATCGCAACGACCAGGGTGTCGGACATGTCCGAGCGGAGGGCGAACCCCGACAATTCTGTTGCCAGCATTGCTTCGCTGACTATCTGACCGTGCCGGACCAGAGCATCGAGGGTGACCGCGAGGCTCTGGCCTGCCACTGCAGCCGTGCCTTGGCCGACGATCAAGACCCGTTTGATGGACCCGCCGCGCAGACCCCGGCGGACCTGCTGCGGGAAGATCTCCTGCCCCAGCGACACCTTGGGACCGCCGTCGCCCTCCACGATCCTGCCCCGCAAGGTCTTGCGGAAGGACCCGGGGGCCTCGTTGAGCTCCTTGAGCAAGTAGTGGGGGCTGTCGCCACGGTCGATGTCCCGAGTTGTGATCTCGGCGGTGAAGACGTCGTCATTGGCGACCGGTATATCGGTGCCGTCGTAGGCCCGGCGCGCCATTCCCGCCACCGTGCCCGCCTGTCGACTGTCGAGTTCGATGATCTGACCCCGGCCGGCATTGGGATTGTCGGGATTGCCGGCGGTTTCGCCGTCCATGCGCACGTAGCGCGATGTTTCCTCAACGACTCCGTAAGGCTCGCTGGCAACAACGTAGGCATCCTCAGCCAAGCCGACGTAGAGCGCTTGTCCGCTGCCGCGCAGGGCCAACTGCAGACGGTGCGGTGCTGCGGCTGTGCTAGCAGCGATAGCGACCGACCCTTCAAAGGTCGCCACCGTACGGCGGAATGCCTCGGCGGAGGAGTGCCCCTCCGCCAAGCGCCGGCTCATCAGAGAAGGGATGACCTTGGCGTCGGTGGTGATCGCCTCTTGAATGTCCACGCCCTCGTCACCGATTAGGTCCGCGAAGTTGTCGACATCGCCGTTGAGCGCACCCACGACGTAGGGACCGGCCGATGAGAGCAGTTCACTGTTGAGAGGATGGGCGTTGGGCTCAGAGATGATGCCGACCGATGCCCAACGGGTGTGAGCCAACACGACAGCTTGAGCCGTGTCGTTGGCCAGCGCAGCCGCCAGGAGTTCGTCCTGTACCAAAGCGGATCGCAGTGCCGCGGTGTTGTCGCCCAGTTCGCCGATCTCACAGGCCACCTTGTGGACCACGCTCAACAGACCGTCGACCACCCGCACGCTGCCAGAACCGAAGTTCTCATCGCTGCTCCGGCGCGCGATCTCTGCGGCAACCGCCGGGTCGTCCAGGTCGAGGGCGTGGCCGCTGATCAGCAGATGAATCCCTGCGGAGTCACGACCCCGCACTTCGAGACGGTCAAGAGCCCCCAGAGCCTGATGCACCGACAGGAACGTCTCCAGCGCGCTGAGTGTCGTGGCGTTGTTGGTCAGTTCGGCAACGCTGTCGGCTGCTCGAAGTCGGTCTCGGGTGATTGCCCAGAGTGCGTCGCGAATGCGGTTGAGCTCGTGGTTGCGTTGCTCCAGATCCGCCGTGTCCAGCGTCGACTCTGATTCCAGCGTTGTTTCGATCTGCTGCACGGTGGCGAGAATCTGACCACAGCGGTGCATCAGGGCTCCCTCCACGGAACGGTCTCCCGAAAGCAGCCTCAGCCCCGGAACACCACGCAGTCGGGCATCGATGCTGCTCAGTTCGTCGGCAGCCTCACGGAGCACGGAGCAAGCAGCGTCGCCACTACCAGGATCTGCGCTGCCACAAAGACTCGACAGGGAATCCTGCATAGCGGTGAGCGGTTCGAGGATGTCACCGGCGTGCGGGGTCGGTCGGCTCGACGGCCGCCGGACGATTGCGATGATCCCGCACATGGGCCCTCCAATTCAAGGCCGAGCGTTTGCTGGTCCCCCGGCCGAAACCGCGGGAGTTTCAATTGTAGAGCCGATCTGGTGGGGTGCCGTGTATGCACATTACTGGTTCGATGAGACTGTGGCCTCCTATGTGTATATCAGGTCGGATATACTTGAAGCGTGAACCCTGTCCACACAATCCGCGCCGTTATCGGTGTGACCCAGAGCGAGTTTGCCGATGCAGTGCAGACGTCACAACCGGCGGTGGCTGCCTATGAGTCGGGGGCAAAGAGCCCAACTTGGCGCACTGTCGAGCGAATGGCTGGTTCAGTGGATCTCGCCTGCTATCCGCTTGTTGGAACGCCCTTCACTCGTGATCAAGCGAGAAGCATGGTCCTTCACTCTGCGATATCTCGAGAATTGAGAACTCGTGGGGAATCGGTCATTGAGTTCGCTCGGCGCAATGTCGTCCACATGCGGTCGCGCAACCCCTGTGCTTCTCCGCTGCTTGATGAATGGGAGCGGATTCTCGAAGGGTCCCTCGATCAGATCGTTGCCAGAATGCTTGACCCCAGCGAGCATGGCCGCGATCTTCGACAGGTCACGCCGTTTGCCGGGGTTCTCACGTCGGCGCAACGCGCGGCGGTCTATAAGTCGTTCCGAACCGCAGCATGAACCGCGAGTCTTTCGATCACGCGATCCGAGCCGCTGGAGCCATTCTCGGCGAGAACGAACTGTTGGTGATTGGCAGTCAAGCCATTCACGCTTCAACGTCAACCGATCTCCCGGTTGAAGCTTCTCGATCGGTAGAAGCTGATATTGCGGCGTTGAACGATCCCAACGACGAAAAGGCTGACCTGATAGACGGGGTGATTGGTGAAGCGTCGATGTTCCATGAGACCTACGGCTACTATGCCCAAGGCGTCACCCAGTCAACCGCGGTTCTACCCCGTGGATGGCAAGACCGTCTCGTCAGATATGAGACGCCGAACACCAACGGAGTGGTGGCATGGTGCCTCGAGATCCATGATCTCTGGATCTCCAAGGCGGTTGCCTTGCGTCCCAAAGATGTTGAATTCTGCACGGCTCTCGCCACTGGTGACATGGTTGACTTCGACACCCTTCGCCACCGCCTCGAAGGACTTGATGGTGAGCGACGTGTCCACATAGCCGGTCTTATTGAGCGACTTTCTGGATCCAGTTGAGCGTTACTGACGGTTGCGCCGCAGCGTCGTTGCGAAGTCGGCAAACAGTGTCAGCTGAGCAGCAAGGCAACCGCGGTGGCGAGAGCGTCGGCTTCCATCTGTGCTTCGGCGATCGTCTCGGCCTCGACCATCACACGAACCAGGGGTTCGGTACCGGACGGCCGAATCAGGATCCGCCCCTTGCCGGCGAGGCGAGCCATCGCCGCATCGATCAGCGGAGCGCAATAGCGGTCGAGCAGTCGCGCGTCGCCCTCAGAGATCGGCGTCGACACCGCAACGTTGGACAACACTTGCGGCAGACGAGTCATGGCCTCGGTGGCCAACTCGGCCAGGTCCGTGTTGCGGCGAACGACGACGTCCAACAGTTGGGCCGCGGTCAGCAGTCCATCGCCGGTGGTCGCCAGATCCCGGAATATCACATGACCGGACTGCTCACCACCCAGTGAGAGTCCCCTGGCGTTGAGCGCTTCGAGCACATAGCGGTCACCGACTCTGGTCTCGACGACATCGATACCGGCAGCATCCATCGCGAGCCGGAACCCGAGATTGGTCATCGCGGTGACGACCACCGTGTTGTCGGTGAGCACCTGGCGTTGGTGACGGTCCAACGCGCAGATCGCGATTATCTGGTCGCCGTCGACGAGTGTGCCGTTGGCATCGACTGCGAGCACCCGGTCGGCGTCGCCGTCGAACCCCAGACCCGCATCAGCGCGCCGTTCGACCACCGTCTGCTGGAGGGATGTGAGATCGGTGGATCCGCAGCCGTCGTTGATGTTGTGGCCGTCGGGGGAGTCGTGGATGACTGTCAGTTGCACGCCGAGTCGAGTCAAGGCCCGCTCGGCGGTCGTTGTTGCTGCACCGTTGGCGAGGTCGGCCACGACCTTCAGCCCCCTTAGGGTTCGACCCTCGAGGCTGTCGACAACAGCTCTCAGATGACGCTCGACGGCCTCGTTGTGCCGGTCGCCGCTGTGCTGGTCGCCGCTGTGCTGGTCGGTGTTGTGCTGGTCGACGGCCTCGTTGTGCCGGTCGCCGCTGTGCCGGTCGGTGTTGTGCTGGTCGCCGTTGTGCTGGTAGATCCATTGGTGAACCCCGGCACCGTCCGCGCCATCGGATTGCGTGTCGAGGTGCTCCGTGTCGAGGTAGTGATCGAACCGCTCCTGGATCTGCTGCTGGGCGTCCTCGCTGAGCTTCAAGCCACCGGAGGCGAAGAACTTCACCCCGTTGTCATGCCACGGATTGTGCGAGGCGGACACCACAGCGCCGGCGACCCCGTAGTCGTGGCACCACCGCGCCACAACCGGTGTGGGCACCACCCCGAGGTCGTCTGAATGTCCACCGGCCGCAGCGACACCTCTATGGAGGGCGGCAGCGAGATCAGGGCTTGAAGCGCGGGTGTCGCGCCCCACCGCGAAACTGTCGGGACCGAGAACCTCCGCTCCCGCACGGCCCAGCGCGGCGACTGCGTCAGCGCTCAGCACCGTGCGCGTGTCACCGCGCACACCGTCGGTACCGAAACGCAGGCTCACGAACTCTCCCTCAACACCCGCTCTTCTGACTCGAAGGCGCTAGACCCCGAAGGCCGAACGAGCTTGAGGGGTGCCGCCCAAGAGGCTAACGCTTGCTGTACTGAGGAGCCTTGCGGGCCTTCTTGAGGCCGTACTTCTTGGACTCCTTCTTGCGAGGGTCGCGGGTGAGGAAACCGGCCTTCTTGAGCGCATCGCGGTGCTCGGCGTCGATCTTCACCAAACCTCGGGCAATACCGAGCCGGAGCGCTCCGGCCTGACCACTGGTACCGCCGCCGTGGATCGTGGCGTCGATGTCGTAGGTCTCGTTCGTCTCGGTCACTGCCAGCGGCTCAGTTGAGAGCATGCGGTGCGTGCGCGACGGGAAGTAGTCGTCGAGGGTCCTTCCGTTGACCGTGACAACCCCGCTTCCAGACCGGAACCGGACTCGGGCCACGGAACGCTTACGGCGTCCGGTGGACTGCATTATTGGTGAGGGCATCAGCTTTGACCTTGTTCGGCTTGCCCACGCGCCACAGCATGGGCGATCTCCAACGGTTGCGGTTTCTGCGCTTCATGAGGATGCACAGGACCCGCGTAGACCTTCAGTTTCTTGATCTGTGCACGACCGAGCCGAGTCTTGGGGATCATCCCCCTAATCGTGTCGAGCACCGCCTGCTCGGGCTTGCGGGCGAGTTTGTGCCCATAGGTTTCGGCCTTGATCCCACCGGGGTAGCCCGAGTGGGCGTACAGGACCTTCTTGTCGGCTTTGCCGCCGGTCAACACGACCTTGTCGGCGTTGACGATGATGACATGGTCCCCCGTGTCGAGGTGGGGGGTGTAGATGGCCTTGTGCTTGCCGCGCAGGATGTTGGCGACTTCGGTCGCGAGCCGACCGAGGACCAGACCTTGGGCATCGACGACATGCCAACTGCGTTCGATCTCGCCAGCTTTGACTGCGGTGGTGGACACGGAACTCTCCGAGAGAAATACGGGACTGTATGAGGCTACGGCCCCGAGGTTCAAACGACACATCTCGAGGGCTGACTTCTGCGGATTCACAGGCGCTGCTCAGTCGTAGTGGGCACGCCAGAGCACGAGCCCGCGACTGGGAGCGGGGCTCGGGGCGGACTCCCGGCTCAACTCCCGCAGCACCACGGCTATATCGGCGACGTCACGGCGGCCGCGGCCGATCTCGACACACATGCCTACCAGGCTTCGCACCATCTGATGAGTGAACGCACCAGCCGTGATCTCGAAGATGACAATGTCGTCGGAAACAGTGTCGCCGGATCGGTGCCAATGCGCTTGGCGAACTGTGCGCACGAACGTCTGTTGCGGCTTGCTCTTGTTGCGCTTCGAGAAGGAAGTGAAATCATGGGTGCCGACAATCTGATCGCTGGCCCGCTGCATCGCCTCGATGTCGAGTTGGTCGCGTACATGCCAGGTGAAATGCCTGGTGAGCGGATCGATTACAGCCCGGTTGAGGATGTGGTAGCGGTAGCTGCGCCCGGTGCAACTGAAGCGGGCGTCGAACGTTGGCGCTGTCGCCTCGATCCCGTCGACCGCGACCGTCGGCCCCAACATGCGATTGAGGGCCCGGCTCAACGCGGTCGGCTCGAAATGCGACTCGTCGGCGTCGAACGACACGACCTGACCACGAGCATGGACCCCGGCGTCGGTGCGTCCAGCTCCGGTGATGGAGACCGGGTGACGCAGTACCTGTGACAACGTGTCCTCAAGTGCCTGTTGCACAGTGTCCACGCCGGGGTTGCGGGCAAAACCGTGAAACGATGTGCCGTCGTAAGCAACCTCCATCCGCACCCGGACGAACCCGGCCAGCGGGGGAGCCACCGACGGTGCAACCCCCTCAGGCATCTCCCGTCAACTTGTTGTCGCTCAGACCAGTTCGATCCGAGCCATCGGGGCGTTGTCGCCTGACCGATTCTCGAGCTTGATGATCCGCGTGTAACCGCCCGGGCGATCCTCGTAGCGGGGCCCGATCTCATCGAAGAGCTTCGAGGCCATCTCCCGGTCGCCCAAGAATCTGACGACCTGACGGTGATTGTGAACTCCGCCGGCCTTGGCCTTTGTGATCATCTTCTCGGCGATGGGGCGCATAGCCTTCGCCTTTGCCTGCGTCGTGGTGATTCCTTCAGCAGCGATGAGCGACGACACCAGGTTGGCCATCATCAGCTTCTGATGCTGTGAACTACCGCCGAAACGACGTCCCTTGCGTGGTCTGCCTGGCATCGTTCAGCCTTGGCTCAGGAGCGAGAGACCTCGCTCATCAAGCTTGAACAGCACCTCATCGAGGCTTTTCTGCCCGAAGTTGGTGATAGCCAACAGATCCATCTCGGACTTTTGCAACAGCTCGCCGACAGTGTTGACCTGCGCTCGCTTGAGGCAGTTTCGGGGGCGCTCAGACAGTTCGAGAGCGTCGATCGAAAGATCCATGTCGGGCCCACCGGTCGCCACCTGAATGGCCTCACCAAGTTGTAGACCCTGCGGCTCGTCGCTCATCTCCTCGATGAGTTGAACCAAGGCACGCAGCGTCCCGCCGGCTGAAGCAAGAGCCTCTCGTGGTGAGATAGAACCGTCGGTCTCGATCTCAAGAATGAGCCGATCGAAGTCGGTGGACTGCTCAACGCGGGTCGGCTCAACCAGAAATGCGACACGTCGCACTGGCGAGTAGATCGAATCGACCGGAATCACACCGATCGTGGTGCTGGTGCTGTTGCGGTCAGCCGACACATAGCCGCGGCCCCTCTGCACGGTGATGTCGAGAGCCAGACGGCCCTTCTCGTTGACGTTGGCCAACTGCAGAGCGCCGTTCAGCACTTCCACGTCGGGATGAGGCGCGATGTCGGCGGCGGTCACCAGAGTCGGTCCGCGAGAATCGAGCCGCAGAGTCACCGGTTCGGTGCTGTGAACCTCAAGAACCAGGTCCTTGAGGTTCAGAATGATGTCGGTCACGTCCTCGGCCACACCGGTGATGGTGTCGAACTCGTGGAGGGCGTCATCGAATCGAACCTGAGTCACCGCTGCGCCGGGGATCGACGAGAGCAGTGTGCGGCGGATCGAATTACCGATCGTGTGACCGAATCCGGGTTCCAGAGGACCGATGGCGAACCTCTGAAGGTTGCCTTCGGCCTCGTCAATGGACTCGACGGTTGGGCGCTGAATGACGAGCATCGGGTACCTCGACTACTTGGAGTAGAGCTCGACGATGAGCTGTTCGCGTACGGGGACATCGATCTGCTCCCGAAGCGGGAGTTCACGAACTGTTATCTGGAACTCTCCGCTCGGGTCCAGCCACACCGGGGGGGTGCGGTCCAAGACGTCGGAGTTCCATTGGACGACAGTGAAGCTCCGCGCCTTGGAGCGAAGTTCGACCACGTCTCCCTTGCGCACTCGGTAGCTGGGGATGGTGACCCGGCTGCCGTTGACGTCGACGTGTCCGTGATTGACGAACTGGCGGGACTGGGGACGTGTGGCGCCCCAGCCTGCGCGGTAGATCACGTTGTCGAGCCGGAGCTCCAAGAAGCGCAGCATGTTGTCGCCGGTGACACCCTGGCGCCGGTTTGCTTCAGCGAAGATGTTGCGGAACTGACGCTCCGTCAGGCCGTAGGTGTGGCGAGCCTTCTGCTTCTCCTGAAGCTGCAGCAGGTACTCAGAAACGTTGCCCCGACGGCGGGAGCGGCCATGTTCGCCGGGAGGGTAGGGGCGCCTGTCCAGAGCGATGGTCTCACCCTTGGTGCCCCAGATGTTGGTGCCCAGACGACGCGAGACGCGTGCTTTAGGGCCGGTATAACGTGACATGGCTCAAGCCCTCCGCCGCTTGACGAGGCGGCAACCGTTGTGGGGGATCGGGGTGACATCCTTGATGCCGGTGACTTCAATCCCGGCATTCTGGATCGAACGGATCGCGGTCTCGCGGCCGGAACCAGGACCTTTGACCTGAACGTCAACCTTGCGCACTCCATGCTCCATAGCCCGCTGGGCTGCTTGCTCGGCAGCGAGTTGAGCAGCGAAAGGGGTTGACTTGCGAGAGCCGGTGAAGCCCACGTTGCCCGCAGACGCCCAGGCGATGACGTCGCCGCGCTGATCGCTGATGGCAATGATCGTGTTGTTGAAAGAACTCTTGATGTGCGCCACGCCGTGAGTGACGTTCTTGCGCTCTCGTTTGCGGGGCCGGCGCCCACGCGCCCCTTCGGTAGCCATTACTTCTTGACCTTCTTCTTGCCGGCAATAGTCTTCTTGGGACCCTTGCGTGTGCGAGCATTGGTGTGGGTGCGCTGACCACGGACCGGCAGACCCCGCCGATGGCGCAAACCCTGATAGCAGCCGATCTCCATCTTGCGTTTGATGTCCTGGCTGACCTCACGGCGGAGATCACCCTCGACGCGGAGGTCGGAGTCAATGTAGCTGCGGATCTTGGCGACTTCGTCGTCGGTCAGATCACGAACCCGGGTGGCCGAATCGATGCCGGTGGCCTCACACACCACGAGGGCCTTGGAGCGGCCGATGCCGTATATGTAGGTGAGCGAGGTGCCCACCTGTTTCTCTCTGGGAATATCGACGCCGCTGATGCGTGCCATCTCAGCCCTGCCTCTGCTTGTGACGCGGGTTGTCGCAGATCACCATGACGCGGCGGCGACGTTTGATCACCTTGCACTTGTCACAGATTTTCTTGACGCTGGTTCGAACTTTCATTTCACTCCCGACCGCACTTGCGGTCGCTGGCCGACCGAAGCCGGGTGCTACTTGTAGCGGTAGGTAATACGACCCCGTTGCAGGTCGTATGGGGTTAACTCCACCTGGACTCGGTCCCCGGGAAGTATACGGATGTAGTGCATTCGCATCTTTCCGCTGATGTGTGCGAGCACCTTGTGGCCGTTCTCCAGATCAACCCGGAACATGGCGTTCGGGAGTGACTCGATGACGGTTCCCTCAAGAACGATCGCATCTTCCTTAGGCTTCGGCAGGGTGGAACCTCCTGGACGCATTCAAGCCCTGTTGCTTGCACGCGGAAAGACCCGGTTGCCCAGGCCAGAGATCAACGTTACCGGACTCACCGAAGGTGACCAACCTGCAAAGACGCACACATGATTTCATTGGTTGCGTGGTTTCATTGGTTGCGTGCGGTGATCGCCGCGTCGATGCGGGCAAACACTTCGTCTTCGGTTCCCCCGCCGTCGATGGTGGTGAGCAGATCACGCGAGCTGAACCAGTCGAGCAGCGGAGCCGTCTCCCTCTCATACAGCTCCAGTCGTCGCTGGATCGCTTCGGGGGTGTCGTCTTCTCTGCGGCGATCCAGCATTCGCTGGGTGACGGTCTCGATCGGCACATCGAGGTTCACCGCGATGCGCAGTCCATGCCCGAGGTCAGAGAGAATGCGCTCGAGAGCGTTCGCCTGTTCCACGGTGCGTGGGAAGCCGTCGAGCAGCACACCCCGCTCGACAATGTCGCGATGACTGAAGCGCTGCGCGACGATCCCGTTGATTATCTCGTCGGAGACTAGACCCCCGGCCTCCATGATCTGCGACGCCTGACGGCCCAGTTCGGTACCCTGCGCAACTGCGGAGCGCAGCATGTCGCCGGTACTGACATGAATGCAACCGTGTGCCTCGCAGATCCGTAGCGACTGCGTGCCCTTCCCCGATCCCTGGCGACCGAGGATCACCATTCTGAGAGTCGACATCTACTGAAGGAACCCTTCGTAGTTGCGCATCGTCAACTGGCTGTCGATCTGCTTCATCGTTTCTAGCGCCACGCCCGAGGCGATCAACAGTGAGATCCCACCGAAGGCAAAGCCACCGGCGCCTGCGGCAGTGCCGGTAGCGGTCGGATCGCTGTCGAGGGTGATCTTGATGAGTATCGAGGGGATGAGCGCCACCCCGGCGATGAACAGAGCTCCTGGGAACGTGATCCGGTTCAAGATCCGAGCCAGGTAGCGCTCAGTCTGAGGGCCGGGGCGAATTCCGGGAATGAAACCGCCCTGTTTGCGGATGGTGTCCGCCTGCTTGGCGGGATCGAAAGTGATCGCCGTGTAGAAGTAGGAGAACCCCACGATCATCAGACCGAAGAACACCAGATAGGTGATCGCGGTCGGCTCGGCGAGGTTGTTGTCGACCCAACCCTGGATGCTCCCGCCGATTCCGTCGCTGGGCAGTGCCACGGCTATGAGCGTGGGGACATACAGCACTGAACTGGCGAAGATGATGGGGATCACGCCAGACTGGTTGACCTTCAGAGGGATGTAGGTGGACTGCCCGCCGTACATGCGGCGACCCACCACCCGCTTTGCGAACTGGACCGGTATCCGACGCTGCCCCTGCTCGACGAACACGATGCAGACGAGCAGCCCGACCGCGACCACGATCAACCCGGCGAGGGCGATGTTGCCGTTCTCGGCTTTGACGGTTGCGCCCTGAGCGGGCAGGGTCGAAACCACGCTGGTGAAGATCAGTATCGACATGCCGTTGCCGACGCCCCGTTGAGTTATCAGTTCCCCCATCCACATCAACAGTGCGGTACCGCTGGTGAGTGTGAGCACGACCACGAACACGGTCCAAGCGTTGAACTTGGGCAGGAGGTCCACAGTGACTCCCAGACCACCGTTGTGGAACAGGAAGGCGAAGCTGGTTGATTGGACGACTGCAATGGAAACGGTCAGGTACCGGGTCCACTGGGTTATCTTGCGCTGACCCACTGCGCCCTGCTGTTGCCACTGCTCGATCTTGGGAATGACCACACCGAGGATCTGCATGATGATCGACGACGTGATGTAGGGCATGATCCCCAAAGCGAAGATCGCGAACTGGGTGAGAGCGCCGCCCGAGAAGAGTTGCATGTAGGCCAGGATCCCGCCGCTGTTGGCATTGTCGCGCAGCGTCTGCACCGCTTCGATGTCGACACCGGGTGCCGGAATGAACGACCCCAGGCGGTAGAGCGCAATCATCGACAGCGTGAAGAGAATCTTCACCCGCAGGTCTGCGACCCGGAAAATGTTCAGAACCCGTGAAAGCACGGCGATCCCCCCAAAGGGTTAGCGGTTTGTGTGTTGACTGAAACTACCGTGCGGGGGACGGCGGTCGCCCCAGGGCAGTGCCAATTTCTCAACACTACCGCCGGCAGCGGTGATGGCCGATTCAGCGGACGCGGAGAAAGCGTGAGCCTTCACGTTGAGCGCCCGCGAGATCTCACCACGCCCCAGGATCTTGATCAGGGCGCCCTTGTGGACTAGGCCCTTCTCGAGGAGCGACTCGGGTGACACGTCGGTGAGACCCGACTGTTCGAGTGTGTCGAGGTTGATCGCCTGATACTCGACCCTGAACGGGTTCGTGAACCCGCGGAGTTTTGGGACGCGTTGCAACAGGGGCATCTGGCCGCCCTCGAACCCGACAGGGACTTTGCTGCGGGCTCGTTGCCCCTTGTGCCCGCGACCCGCGGTCTTCCCGGCCTTCCCGCCGATGCCGCGCGCCTTGCGCTTGGGGCGCCTGTTGGAGCCTTCTGGGGGTTTCAGATCGTGGAGTCTGATCACGAGTCGACCTCCTCTACTTTGACTAGATGAGGGACCCGGGCAATCATGCCGCGGACCTCGGGACGGTCCTCGAGAGTGTTGCTCGCACCGATCCTGCGAAGACCGAGCGCGCGTAGCGTTCCCCGTTGCTTGGGCTTGGTTCCGATGGAGGAACGGATCTGAGTTACCTTGAGCATCACGACACCTCAGCGGGAGGGGTTGGGACGGGGCGACGCTGATTCTCCTGATAGGCGGCCCAGAGACCCGCGGGCAGGAACTCTTCAGGATCGAGGCCGCGCAGGCGGGCGATCTCGTCGGGGCGACGGAGCCCGGCCAGCGCATTGATGGTCGCGCGCGCGATGTTGATGTTGTTGGACGAACCCAGCGACTTGCACAGAACGTCGTTGATTCCGGCTTCCTCGAGGATCGCCCGAGCCGCACCTCCGGCGATGACGCCGGTACCTGGAGCAGCAGGCTTGAGCATCACCCGACCCGCACCCATCTCGCCGATGGTCTCATGGACGATGGTCGAACCAGCCATGGCGACACTGAACAGGTTGCGACGGGCTTCCTCGGTGCCCTTCTGGATCGCCAGGGGCACCTCCTTGGCCTTGCCGTAACCGAGTCCGACCTTGCCGGCGCCGTCGCCGATCACCACAAGAGCCGTGAAAGAGAACCTGCGCCCGCCCTTCACGACTTTGGCGACACGGTTGATATTGATCACGCGGGACTCGCGCAGCCCCTCCCCGCCGTCACGCGGGTTGTCCGGGTTGCGCTCGCGGTCACCGGTCTGTTTGGTATTGCGTTGATTGGCCATCAGAATTCCAGTCCTCCCTCGCGGGCTGCGTCGGCGAGCGCAGCAACCTGACCGTGGTAGCGGAAACCTCCACGATCAAACACCACTGTTTCAACGCCTGCAGCCTTTGCCCGTTCGGCGAGTAGAGCCCCGACCCTTTCGGCGGTTCGGGTGTCTGTGTTGCTACTGGGCCGTAGCTGCTGTTCGGTTGAGGCTGCCGCGGCGAGCGTGTTGCCCGCCGAATCGTCGATGATCTGGGCGGAGATGTGGCGGTTGGAACGGTGCACGGCGAGACGCGGCCGCGCGGCGGTGCCCCGCAGGGTCTTGCGGATCCGGTAGTGGCGGCGGCGGCGGTCGATTCGGCGCTTCTTGGCGGTGTAGGACATTACTTGGCTGCCTTTCCGGCCTTGCGAATCACTCGTTCGTTCAGATAGCGGATGCCCTTGCCCTTGTAGGGCTCCGGTTTGCGCCACTTGCGAATATCGGCGGCCACTTGGCCGACCAACTGTTTGTCGATTCCCTTTACGAGAACCTGGGTCTGTTGGGGCACCTCGAACTCGATGCCCTCGGGGGCTTCGATGTTGACGCTGTGGCTGAACCCGAGTGCCAGTTCGAGTTTGTTCGGTCCCTTGGCGACGGCGCGGTATCCGATGCCTTGAATCTGCAGTTCCTTGCTGAACCCCTCGGTCACGCCCAGGATCATGTTCTGGATCAAGGAGCGCGAAAGGCCGTGGAAGGACTTTGACTCACTGCTGTCGTTGGGCCGTTCGACCACGAGGGTGCCACCGTTGTGGCTGACGGTGATCCCGCCGGGGAGTGTCTGGTCAAGGGTGCCCTTGATACCGGTGACCGTGACAGTGCGCCCGCTGATCGAAACGTCTACACCGTCTGGAACGGTGATTGGTGCATTACCGACGCGACTCATAGTTCCACCTCACCAGACGAAGCAGAGGATCTCGCCGCCCATGCGGTTCTTCCTTGCTTCTCGGTCAGACATGAGACCTTTGTTGGTGGAGACGACTGCGACACCGAGACCGCCCTGGACTCGGGGGATCTCGTCGCGCCTGCGGTAGATGCGAAGACCGGGCTTGGAGACTCGCTTGAGTCCCGAGATCACTCGGTCCCGATCAGGCGAGTACTTCATCTCGATGGTCAGGGTCCTACCGGGACGGTCACCGTTGTCGATCTCGGTGAACGAGCTGATGTAGCCCTCGTTCTTGAGCAGATCGGCGAGCGCCAACTTCTGTTTGGAGGAAGGCATCGCCACCTCATCGTGCATCGCCACATTGGCGTTGCGGATGCGGGTGAGCATGTCTGAAATGGGATCGGTCATTGTCATTGCGGCGTCACCTCCTCACCAGCTGGCCTTCTTGACACCGGGCAGCTCGCCGGCGTGGGCCATGTTGCGCAGGCAGATTCGGCACAGACCGAAGCGGCGATACACGGAGCGGGGTCGCCCGCAGCGACGGCATCGTGTGTAGGCGCGCACTTTGAACTTCGGTGTGCGCTTCTGTTTCTGCTTGAGTGCTTTTTTTGCCATGGGTCATTGCCCTTCGCGTCGGAACGGGAAACCGAATGCCGAGAGCAGGGCTCTGCCCTCGTCGTCGGTGGTCGCCGTCGTAACAATCGTTATGTCCATGCCTCGGGTGGCACCGACCTTGTCGTAGTCAATCTCGGGAAAGATGAGCTGTTCGGTCACGCCGAACGTGTAGTTGCCGTTGCCATCGAACGACCTGCGGGAGAGTCCCCTGAAGTCGCGGATTCGCGGGATGGCCAACGAGATGAGTCGATCGAAGAACTCGTACATGCGGTCGCCGCGCAGTGTGACCTTGCAACCGATGGCCTGGCCTTCGCGCAGTTTGAAACTGGCGAGAGACTTCTTCGCTCTGGTGACTACCGGTTTCTGGCCCGCGATCGTGGCCATGTCCTCGAGTGCCCCTTCGAGCAGCTTGGCGGAACCGACCGCTTCTCCGACTCCCATGTTGAGCACAATCTTCTCGAGCTTGGGAACCATCATCGGGTTGGGCAAGGCGAGCTCTTCTTGCAGCGAGGCGCGGATCTCGGTGTTGTAGCGGGTGCGGAACCGGGGTGCGTAGGTTGTGGGAGCCATCAGATCTCGACTCCCGTACGGCGGCACACACGAACTTTCTGACCGTCTTCAGTGATCAGATAGCCGACGCGGGTCGCTCTTCCGTCTCCGGGACTGACCACGGCGACATTGGAGACGTCGATCGGCATGGCCTTTTCGATGATCCCACCCTGCTGATCGCCCCGTGTCGGGGCCTGATGCTTGCGCGCCACGTTGACGCCTTCGACGATGACCTTCCCCTTCTCAGGAATGGCACGCTCGACGACGCCCTCGACGCCCTTGTCCTTCCCTGACAGGACGACGACCCGGTCACCTGCATGGATTTTCATAGAGGCATGCTTCTTTCTGGCGCTCATCACAGAACCTCCGGGGCCAGCGAGACGATTCGCATGAACTGTTTGTCGCGTAGTTCACGACCGACCGGGCCGAAGATGCGCGTACCGCGTGGTTGGCGCTGTTCGTTGATCAGCACCGCGGCGTTCTCGTCGAAGCGGATGTAGCTGCCGTCGGGACGGCGCTTCTCCTTCTTGACACGCACCACGACACAACGGACGACGTCGCCCTTCTTGACCTGTGCACCCGGGATGGCGTCTTTGACGGTCGCCACGAAAACGTCTCCAATCGACGCATAGCGACGCTTGGAGCCGCCGAGGACCTTGATACACAAGACCTCTTTCGCTCCGGAGTTGTCGGCGATCCGAAGTCGCGACTCTTGCTGGATCACTTGGCACGCTCCAAGATTTCCACGAGCCGCCAGCGCTTGGTCTTGGAGAGCGGACGAGTCTCCTGAACACGTACGCGGTCACCCACGTTGAGAGCGTTCTCTTCATCGTGGACATGGAGACGCTTGGTGCGCTGAATCGTCTTCGAATAGCGACGATGCTGGACCCGGTCGATCGCTTCCACCACGGCGGTCTTGTCCATATTGTTGGACACGACCAGACCATCACGGACCTTGCGAGCTTTGCGCTGTTGCGTTGCTTGGGTCATTTTCAGGCCTCCTGAGCTTCGAGTGCTTCTGCGTCGGCGATCTCGCGTGCCCGCAACTCGGTCAGCACACGGGCGATGTCTTTCTTGACGGCTTTCAAGCGAGCCGAATTGTCCAGTTGGTTGGTGGCGAACTGGAAGCGCAGGTTGAACAGCTCTTCCTTGTAGTCGGCAAGACGTTCGATGAGGTCCGTGTCGGCGAGTTCTATCAGTGTGGTCTTGCGGGCCATCAGAATCCCTCCTCACGGGTCACGAAGCGGGCCTTGATCGGCATCTTCTGGATGGCACGCTCGATCGCGGCACGGGCGACGTCCTCGTCGTGATACGAAAGCTCGTAGAGGATCCTCCCGGGTTTCACAACGGCGACCCAGTGCTCCGGGTTGCCTTTGCCCGAACCCATGCGGGTCTCGGCGGGTTTGCTGGTTACGGGCTTGTCCGGGAAGACATTGATCCACACCTTGCCACCGCGCTTGATGTGGCGGGTCATGGCGATACGACCGGCCTCGATCTGACGCGCGGTGATCCATCCGGGTTCGAGGGCCTGAATGCCGAAATCTCCGTAGGTGACCTCGGTTGCACCCTTGGCGATGCCCTTGGTGCGCCCTCTGTGGTGTTTGCGGTGTTTGACTTTTTTTGGCATCAACATGACGGCGGCCTTCAGTCGTTCGCGCGGAAGTGGGGAGTCTCGCTCTGCTCGCGAGTCGAGGCTTCGATGGCGTCCTCCTCGTCGAGGAGCTTCTCGAACTCGGGGTCGGCCTCTTTGATGAGCGGTGCCGGTTCCTCGTCGGGGTCCGGTTCGATATCGGTCGTTTCGCGCCGACGCGCCGCGGCTGAGGAGACGATCTTGCGGGACCTCGACTGGCCTGATGTCTCGCCGGTAGCCATGGCGGCTTCGAGGGTGGCCTTGTCTTCGGTCTGGGTCTTGTAGGGCAGGATGTCGCCCTTGTAGAGCCACACCTTGACACCGATCCGTCCGTATGTTGTCGGGGCCTCGCGGAATCCGTAGTCGACGTCGGCTCTGAGGGTGTGCAGCGGCACGCGGCCCTCGAGGTACCACTCGTTGCGGGCCATCTCCGACCCTCCGAGGCGTCCGGAGCACTGCACTCGGATACCGAGGGCACCAGCTTTCTGCGCGTTCTGTACTGCTCGTTTCATGGCGCGCCTGAACGCCACGCGTCCGGCGAGCTGGTCGGCGATGCCCTGTGCGATCAGCGCGGCGTCGAACTCAGGCTGTTTGATTTCCTGGATGTTGAGTTGAACTTTGGCGTTGCCGGTGATCTTGGTGAGCCCCGAGCGGAGGCGGTCCGCCTCGCTCCCTCGACGGCCAATGACAATCCCGGGGCGGGCTGTGTGAACGTCCACACGAAGTCGGTCGCGGGTGCGCTCCACCTCGACCCGGCTGATGGCCGCGTGGGGGAGTTCGGTGAAGAGGAAGTCGCGGATCTGCCAGTCCTCGATGACGTTGTCGGCGTATTCCTGGCGATCGGCGAACCAGCGGCTCTTCCATTCCGTTGTGACGCCGAGGCGGAATCCGTAGGGGTTGACCTTCTGTCCCATCAGTCTTGTCCTCCGGGTTTCTCGCTGTCGGTATCGCTGTCGGCTGAGCTGTCGGTGTCGTCGCCGGATTCGTCGCCGGATTCGTCGATGGCAGGTTCGCTCGATGTCATGGCCTGCTCAGTAGCGGCGACGATTTCCGCAGCCTGCTCCTCAACCGTAGGCTCAACCTGCTCAACCTCTTCCGACTCTTCGGCCTCTTTGGCCTCTTCAGAACGGTCGCGGCTCCGTTGAACCCTGCGTCGACGTGCCTCTGCCGCGTTGCCGGTGATACTGCGACCGCTGCTCGCCTCGCGTTCACGGATCGCTTCGAGTGAGTCCTCGTCGTACTGGCTGACGATCACGGTGATGTGGCAGGTCCGTTTGAGAATGGGTGTCGAGCGACCGCGGGCCCTCGGCCGGGCTCGTTTGAGGGTCATGCCCTCATCGGCGTAGCAGGCGGAGACGAACAGCTCCTCGGCCATCAGATTGTCGTTGTGCGCAGCGTTGGCAACGGCTGAGTCGAGGACTTTGGCCACATCCTTACTGATGCCGCGCTCGGAGAAGGCAAGGATCTCCGAGGCCTCGCCGTACGACTTGTTGCGGATTTGGTTGAGCACCTCGCGCGCCTTGGAGGCCGAGGACCGCACATACTTGGCCTGCGCGCGTGTCCCGGGGCGTTCGTTGGTCTTGGGACCGGTCATCAGCGACGGGCTCCCCGCTCCTGGCCCGCATGGAACTTGAACGTGCGGGTCGGCGCGAACTCGCCGAGCTTGTGACCGACCATCGACTCGGTGAGATAGACGGGCACGTGCTTGCGGCCGTCGTGAACTGCGATCGTGTGGCCCACCATGTCGGGGATGATGGTTGAGCGCCTGGACCAGGTCTTTATGACCTTCTTGGTGCCCGACTCGTTGAGAGCATCCACCTTCTTGAGGAGGTGGTCATCAACAAAGGGGCCCTTCTTGAGACTGCGCGGCATAGCAATTACCTCCGCGAACCGCGCGTCCGGCGACGGCGCACGATCAGCTTGTCGGACTGTTTGTTCTTCTTGCGGGTCCTGCCCTCAGGCTTGCCCCACGGCGAGACCGGATGGCGACCACCGGAAGTCTTGCCCTCTCCGCCGCCATGGGGGTGATCGACCGGGTTCATGGCGACACCGCGGGTCTGGGGGCGCTTGCCCTTCCAGCGGTTGCGTCCGGCTTTGCCGATCTTGAGGAGTTCGTGGCTTGAATTGCCGACCTCCCCGACCGTTGCACGGCAGTCGATCGGCACCCGACGCATCTCACTGCTGGGGAGACGCAGGGTGGCGAAGTCGCCTTCCTTCGCGACCATGTGGATCGCAGCGCCGGCTGAACGACCCATCTTGGCGCCCGCACCGGCTTTCAGTTCGACGTTGTGGACCACGGTGCCCACCGGGATATAGCGCAACGGCAGAGCATTGCCGACACGGATGTCGGCACCCCTGCCGGACTGAAGCTTGTCACCGACCTTCAGGTCGCGGGGAGCGAGGATATAGCGCTTCTCGCCGTCGTGGTAGTGCAGCAGGGCGATATTGCAGGTCCGGTTGGGGTCGTATTCGATCGATGCGACTGTCGCTGTCACGCCGTCTTTGCTGCGGTTGAAATCGATCACCCGGTAGCGCCGTTTGTGGCCGCCCCCGCGGTGACGTGAAGTCTTGCGCCCATAGTTGTTTCGCCCGCCTGTGCCGGACTTGCCGGTTACGAGGCTGCGTTCGGGCTTTGTTGATGTGATTTCGGTGAAGTCCGAAGAGGTCTGGAAGCGACGCCCCGGACTCGTCGGCTTGCGTTTTCGAATGGCCATGTCTACGCCTCGAACAGATCGATTGAGTCACCCTCGGCGAGAGTGACGCGGGCACGCTTCTGGTCGCTGCTTCGAACCCAGCGACCGGTACGCCTCTCACGCTTGCGCTTGCCCTTGCGGTTAAGAGTGTTGACCTTCAGTACCGAAACGTCGAAGATGGTCTCCACGGCATCGCGGATCTCGGTCTTGGAGGCTTTGGGAGCCACAACGAAGGTGTAGACGCCCTCTTCAAGCAGCCCGTAGGACTTCTCAGACACGACCGGGCGCAGGATTACGTCACGATGGTCTTTCACTGCTGCCCCCCGCTGTGGATGGATTTCTTGTCTTGGGTCGGCGGACCGCTGGCGGCGTCTTTGAGCGTTGCTTTGGTGAACACGACGACGTCGGAATCCAAGACGTCGTGGGTATTGAGCTCCATGGAATGCAGGCAGGACACGTGAGGAAGGTTGCGGAAGCTCTTGGCGGCGTTGGCGTCTCCGTCGTCGAGGACGACAAGAACCTTGCCCTGCGCACCGATGGCCTCGAGCGCTACCGAAGCGTCCTTGGTCTTGGGAGTCTCGAAGCTCCATTCATCGACCACGATGACCCTGCCCTCGGCCGCCCGGTCGGACAGGGCGCCGGCCAAGGCGATCTTAATCATCTTCTTCGGTGTCCGCTGGCTGTAGTCACGGGGCTTGGGTCCATGGGCGATACCACCGCCTCGCCAGATCGGCGAGTTGCGTGATCCGGCACGGGCACGGCCTGTGCCCTTCTGGCGCCACGGCTTCGCTCCACCGCCCCGTACTTCCGAACGACTCTTGGTGCTGTGGGTGCCGGCCCTCTTAGCAGCCAGTTGTGCGGTTACGACCTGATGCATCACAGCGATGTTGGGCTCAACTGCGAAGAGTTCGGGCGAGAGCGGTGCGGTGCCCGCATCAGCCCCGCTCTGGGTCTTGACGGCGATGGTGTTGGCAGCTTTCTCGGCGGCCGTCGTCTTCTTCGAGGTCTCTTCAGCCATCTCAGCCAGCCTTCACCGCGTTGCGCACGATCACCGTGCCGCCGGCGGGACCCGGTACAGAGCCACGAAGCAGGATCACCTCGGCACCCGGGTCGCTGCGTACGACTTCGAGGTTCAAGGTGGTGACCTTCTCATTGCCCGCCCGGCCCGGCATCTTGCGACCCTTGAAAACACGGGACGGCGTGGCACACTGGCCGATCGCTCCAGGTTTGCGATGCACCTTGTGAGCACCATGGGAAGCTGGCGCGCCCTTGAATCCGTGCCGTTTCATCACCCCGGCGAAGCCCTTGCCCCGAGAGATTGCGGTCACATCCACGCGCTCGCCCGCAATCAGCAGGTCCGCAGCGATCTGTTGACCGACGGAATACTCCGAGACATCGTCGAGACGCAACTCGACGAGCTTTGAGCCCGGTTCAACGCCCGCAGCGGAGAAATGGCCCGCCTCGGGCATCGTGAGCTTTGCGGGGTCCTTCAAGCCGAGGGTCACCTGGATCGCGGAGTAGCCATCATTCTCAGGCGTCTTGATCTGCACGACGCGGCAAGGCGAGACACGCAGAACAGTGACTGGAACGACACGGTTCCTTTCATCCCAAACCTGGGTCATGCCGACTTTCTCGCCGACGATCGCCTTGCTGGCCATAGTTGCTTCCTGTGGTCCTAGTGTGAGCTACCGCTCACGCGAGCGCTCCGCACGGGCGGACCCGGCGGAGCGTGGTTCAGTTTTGCGATGTGGTTCCCGTGGGCCTTCATCGACATCGATTGTTGTGGCGCAAGTTCTGTAAGGAACCCTTGCCGAACAAGACCTCCTAGCTTATCGGGAAATTCCGTCATGCCAACTGTGTTGTTGTCGGGGGGCGGCCGGAGCCGTGGGAGCATCCCCGGATCGTTGGCCGTTTCGATGTAGCGTCCGCTTCGATGACACCTGAGAGTGCCGGGCTGACTCCAAAGAGCGACAGCGGTGTTGCCGGGCAGGACGAGAAGACCAGTTCCAAGGTGCCGCGCTGGGTGGTCAAGGCGATCGCGCTGTTCTGGTTGGGCTGGGTCGTCGTCTATATCGGCACTGGCGCAGTCCGGGCGTTGCGCTCGTTCCTGGTTGTCCTGCTGATCTCGGTATTCATCAGCTTCGCAGTGGAACCGGCCGTCAACCGGATGGAGACATGGAAGATCCGCCGCGGCCTGGGGGTCTGGATCGTCTATCTGCTTGCGTTGTGCGCCATGGCGGGATTCTCGGCAGCCATCGGGACGGCGTTGGCAGACCAGATCGACAGTCTGATAGACGAAGCACCGACGTATGTCGAAGACATCGAAGACTGGCTGCAGGACAATATCGACGACGACATCGACCTGCAGAGGATTCAAGACGAGTTCGTCGAGGGCGGCGGAATCAGCGACCTGGCCGAGCGCTTCGCGGATGACCTGGTCAACCTTGGTACGGCACTGCTCAACATCGTGTTCCATGCGTTCACCGTCTTGTTGTTCACCTACTACCTGGTCGCGGAGGGCCCGAAACTGAGGCTCATCATCGGCTCTGTCCTGGCACCCAAACGCCAGGAGATGTTGATGAACATCTGGGATCTGGCGATAGAGAAGACCGGCGGGTATGTGTTCTCCCGCACGATCCTGGCGGTCATCTCGGCGATTGCGCACGGAATCGTGTTTGAGATCCTCGATGTTCCCTTTCCGATCCCACTGGCGCTCTGGGTCGGCGTGATCTCGCAGTTCATCCCGGTAATAGGCACATACTTTGCGGGTGCCCTGCCGGTGCTGGTCGCTGTGCTGGACGAACCTCGCAAAGCGCTGTGGGTTCTGGTCATGATCGTGGCGTATCAGCAGGTGGAGAACTATCTGCTGTCACCGAGGATCACCGCGCACACCATGGAGATCCACGTAGCGGTGGCGTTCGGGTCCGTGGTGGTCGGTTCCGCTTTGCTCGGAGTCGTCGGAGCGCTGTTGGCTCTGCCCTTCGCCGCAACGGTTCAGGCGTTCATCTCCGGCTACCTGCATCACCGAGAGCAGAACGAATAGTGGCCTCAACGACAGCCCGATCGAACGGCCGGCGCCGGGTCGGTCAGCCGGCGAGACCCTGCACCTGGGAGAAGTCCCCCAACAGCGATTCAGGTGTGGGAGCCTCGATCGAGATGCTCTCATCGAAATCGTAGTACTCGACGACGCTTCGCCAAGTGGGGAGTTCAATGTCTGCGTCCTCCCCACCGAAAGCGTCCGCGAACCCACCGAAGATCGGTGACAGGTCAACCACCAACATACGCAGCAGCATGTCGTCGTCGATCCAGACATCGACGGGGACGGACCCCTCTAGCATGCCACCGACGTCACCACCGAGTCCGTCCCGGGCCTCAGTCGCCGAAGGCAGATCGGCCATGGAGACCGTGAATCGAAGGCGCTGCGCGGGTACTCCACGGACCTCTTCGTCACCAACGACTGTTGCTTCGGCGGCCACAGCGGCAAGCCCCCTCAAGTCGCCTGCGGGATCGCAGTCGCCGGGTTGGACTCTCAACTGGGACAGCGGCGAAGCGCAGGCGATCGCGAACTGTTCAGCATTCTGGCCAGTGACGGTGAACCACGCTGTCTCGCCTGCGAAGTCCGGGAACATGACGGCGGCCATGTCCCCTGGGAAGCCGACGTACGTCTGACCATCAACGATTCGAACTGTCAGCTGAGGGGCCGACGGGTCGTCTGCCAAACTTGATTCGGTGTCACCCTGCGCGTCGGTTTCAAAATCGATTGCCTGGGTACCGCCTGGATCGGCCATGTCACCCTCGATCCTCAACTGCCCGCGCGCCGCGCGGCCCACCGTCGACTCGATAGCCACGGAGAGCAGATCCGAGGCGGACAACTCCACAGCAGCGGCAGGAGTCGTCTCGGTGGCGGTTTCCGGCGCGGTGCTCGGAGCCGAGGTTTCGGCCGCATCCGGCGCGGTGGAAACCGTGATATTGTCGTTGCTGCAACCAACCGCAACTAGAGAAATGAGAGCTGTGATTGCGGCGGTCGCTGTGAGTCTGGTCATGGTTTGGTCCCCTAACTCTGCCTTTGAAACAATACGACGCACAACGATGCCGAACGGTTCCATGCAGAACACAAGAACCACAGAAACTGTGGTTGGGACTTCTTGGAACGTGCGCGTGTCGCGGCTGTCTCCGAGGTCAATCCGCCCGGCCTCTTACAGGCCTGTTGGTGTCAGGCCTGTTGGATCTTTATCTCGATGTCGACACCGGCAGGCAGGTCGAGGCGCTGCAGGGAGTCGACAGTCTTGGGGGAAGGGTCGAGAATGTCGAGCAACCGCTTGTGGATGCGCATCTCGAAATGCTCCCGTGAGTCCTTGTCCTTGAACGGACCCTTTATGACTGTGAAGCGGTGCTTCTCTGTTGGCAATGGGATCGGACCCGACAAACGAGCCTGGGTTCGTTTGACCGTCTCAACGATCTTCTTCGTCGACTGATCGATGATCTCGTGGTCGTAAGCCTTGAGCCGGATGCGGATCTTCTGTCCCGTTGCCATGGTCAGCCCGCTACTTGATGATCTTTGTTACCGAACCGGCACCGACGGTGCGGCCACCCTCGCGGATTGCGAAGCGAAGGCCTTCGTCCATAGCGATCGGGTTGATCAACTCGACATGCATGGCGGTGTTGTCGCCGGGCATGCACATCTCGGTGCCCTCAGGCAGCGAGATCGTGCCGGTGATGTCGGTCGTGCGGAAGTAGAACTGGGGCCGATAGTTGGTGAAGAAGGGCTTGTGACGGCCACCCTCCTTCTTTGACAGCACGTAGACCTGAGCTTCAAACTCAGTGTGGGGCGTGATGCTCCCCGGTGCCGCGAGCACCTGTCCGCGCTGGACCCCGTCCTTGTCGACACCACGGAGCAGCGCACCGATGTTGTCGCCTGCTTGGCCCTGGTCGAGGAGTTTGCGGAACATCTCGACACCGGTACAGGTCGTCTTCGAGGTCGGCTTGATGCCCACGATCTCGATCTCGTCGCCGGTGTTGACGATTCCCTGCTCGACCTTGCCGGTCACGACGGTGCCGCGGCCCGTGATCGAGAAGACGTCCTCGATCGGCATGAGGAAGGGCTTGTCGAGGTCGCGCTCGGGGGTCGGCACATACTCGTCCACCTCAGCCATCAGCTGCATGATGGCCTGGGCCGCTTCGGCATCTCCCTCGAGAGCCTTGAGCGCTGACACATGGACGACTGGAGTGTCGTCACCGGGGAAATCGTACTCGTTGAGAAGCTCACGCACCTCGATCTCAACGAGCTCCAACAGCTCCTCATCGTCGACCATGTCGACCTTGTTGAGGGCCACCGCGATCTTCGGCACACCGACCTGACGGGCGAGCAGCACGTGCTCGCGGGTCTGGGGCATGGGGCCGTCGGCGGCGGACACGACGAGGATCGCCCCGTCGACCTGTGCCGCGCCGGTGATCATGTTCTTGATGTAGTCGGCGTGACCTGGCATATCGACATGGGCATAGTGACGGTTGTGAGTCTCGTACTCCACATGCGACACGTTGATCGTGATGCCGCGCTCACGCTCCTCGGGAGCGTTGTCGATGTTCTCGAAATCTGTGAAGGTGGAGCCTTCAACATTGTCGGAGAGAACTTTGGTGATCGCTGCAGTCAGCGTCGTCTTGCCGTGGTCGATGTGACCCATCGTTCCTACGTTGACGTGCGGCTTGTCCCGCTTAAACGTCTCCTTGGCCATGGCTGCCTTCCTTGTTCATTTCTGTGGTTGGGGTTAGGAGACGATCATGCGCCGCGGACGCGAGCGACGATCTCTTCCTGGACGTTTGCAGGTGTGGGCTGGTACGAGTCGAACTGCATCGTGTACGTTGCCCGCCCCTGCGTGCGCGAACGCAGATCCGTACTGTATCCGAACATCTCGGATAGCGGCACAAGTGCATTCACGACTTGATTGTTCCCTCGCTGCTCGGTGCCCTGCACGCGACCGCGACGAGAGTTGACGTCGCCCACGACATCACCGAGATGGTTGTCGGGGGTTACGATCTCTACTGCCATCACGGGCTCGAGAAGCGTGGGTCTGGCACGCGGCGCAACCTCGCGGAACCAGGCGTTGCCGGCGATTTTGAAAGCCATCTCCGAGGAGTCCACATCGTGGACCTTTCCGTCGTTGAGCGTGACTTTGACATCGACGGTCGGGAACCCGGCGAGTACACCGTTGCTCATCGCCTCTCGGATTCCTTCGCCGACCGGCTTGATGTACTCCTTGGGGATCGCGCCGCCGGTAACGGTGCTCTCGAACTCGTAGGAACCGCCCGGGTTGGGTTCGAGGGTCGCGGAGATCACCGCGAACTGGCCGCTGCCGCCGGTCTGCTTCTTGTGGGTGTAGGTGTAGTCGAGGACCGGGCGGGTGATCGTCTCTCGGTAGGCGACCTGCGGTTTGCCGACACTCGCCTCGACTCTGAACTCGCGCATCATGCGGTCGACGAGAACTTCAAGGTGCAGCTCGCCCATGCCTGCGATGATCGTCTGCGCGGTCTCCTCGTTGGTGCTGACCTGGAAGGTGGGATCCTCTTCTGCGAGGGCCTGCAGCGCCTTGCCCATCCGTTCCTGGTCGACCTTGGACTTGGGCTCCACGGCCACTTCGATCACCGGATCGGGGAAATCGAGGTTCTCGAGAGTGATCGGATGGCCGGGGTCGCACAGCGTGTCACCGGTTCGGGCGTTCTTGAGGCCGATCGCTGCGGCGATGTCGCCGGTGGCGACGCTGTCCTTGTCGACACGGTCGTTGGCGTGCATCTCGAGGATGCGACCGACCCGCTCGCGGCTCGATGTGCGAGTGTTGAGGATCTGGGTGCCCTTGTCGAATGATCCGGAGTAGACCCTGAAATAGGTGAGTCGACCGACGTGGGGATCGGTCATTATCTTGAAGGCGATCGCAGAGAAGGGCTCGTCGTCGCTGGCCTTTCGGCTGGTCTCGTTGCCCGAGCGGTCCTCTCCGACGATCGGTGGAATGTCGAGCGGTGAGGGGAGGAAGTCGACCACAGCATCGAGCAGAGGCTGAACCCCCTTGTTCTTGAAGGCGGTGCCGTTGAGTATCGGCACCAGCCCGTTCTCGAGGGTCCCCTTACGGATCGCGGCTTTGAGTTCGCTCTCGCTGACCTCCTCGTCTTCGAGGACCTTCATCATGATGTCCTCGTCCTGGTCCGCGGCCACTTCGAGAAGCATGTTGCGGTACTGTTCGGCCTCCTCGGCCAGTTCGGCGGGAATCTCGACCTCGTCCCAGCTTGCCCCGAGGTCCTCGCCACGCCAGATGAGCGCCTTCATCTTCACCAGGTCGACAACGCCGGCGTAGTCGCCCTCAGCGCCGATGGGCAGCTGCATAACCGCAACGTTGCTGGTCAATCTGTCTTTAATGGTGTCGAGCACGAAGAAGAAGTCGGCACCGGTGCGGTCCATCTTGTTGATGAAACACATTCGTGGAACGCCGTAGCGGTCGGCTTGGCGCCACACGGTCTCGGTCTGCGGCTCAACCCCTGCCACACCGTCGAATACGGCTACCGCTCCGTCGAGGACGCGCAGGGAGCGCTCGACCTCGACGGTGAAGTCAACGTGGCCCGGAGTGTCGATGATGTTTATGCGGTGGTCGTTCCAAAGACAGTGGGTAGCGGCGGAGGTGATGGTGATACCCCGCTCCTGCTCCTGCTCCATCCAGTCCATCGTCGCCGCGCCGTCGTGGACCTCGCCGATCTTGTAGGAACGACCGGTGTAATAGAGAATCCGTTCGGTGGTCGTGGTCTTGCCCGCGTCGATGTGGGCCATTATCCCGATGTTGCGTGTCTTGGCAAGCGGGGTTCGCTTCGTAGCCATTGCAGTTCCTCGATGAGTTCGTCAGAGCACTACCGCTGCATCACCAGCGATAGTGTGCGAAGGCCTTGTTGGCCTCCGCCATTTTCTGGACATCTTCACGCCGCTTGCATGACGCACCGATCCCGTTGGAGGCGTCGATGATCTCGTTGGCGAGACGTTCGGCCATGGTCCGTTCGCGACGCCCTCGGGCGTAGCTGACGATCCAGCGGATCGAGAGCGTGGTGGCCCGGCGGGGACGAACCTCGATGGGCACCTGGTATGTCGCCCCACCCACGCGGCGGCTCTTCACTTCGAGCTGGGGCCGGACGTTGTCGACCGCCCGCTTGAGCGTGGTGACAGGCTCCGAACCGGTCTTCTGTTCGACAGAGGCGAGTGCGTCATAGACGATGCGCTCGGCCAAGGTGCGCTTACCGCGCTGAAGGATCTTGTTGATGAACTGTGTGACGAGCACCGAGTTGTAGATCGGATCGGGTCGGATTTCCCGGCGCGGCGCGGGACCTTTGCGAGGCATCGTCAGCCTTCCTTCTTGGCGCCGTATCGGCTGCGGGCCTGCTTGCGGTCGCGGACACCGGAAGTGTCGAGCGTCCCACGGACAATCTTGTAGCGGACACCAGGCAGATCCTTGACGCGGCCGCCGCGGACGAGCACGATCGAGTGCTCTTGGAGGTTATGGCCCTCACCGGGGATGTAGGCGGTCACTTCGATGCCGCTGGTCAGGCGGACGCGGGCCACCTTGCGAAGCGCAGAGTTCGGCTTCTTGGGGGTGGCGGTGTAGACACGAGTGCACACTCCGCGACGTTGGGGCGCGCCCTTGAGCGCTGGTGTCGCTTCCTTGCGACGTTTCGATTGGCGACCCTTGCGGACCAGTTGCTGAATTGTGGGCACAGAGATTTCCTGGGAATGAGTTGAATCGGGTCGGCCAAGCGACTATCAGGCGCGCACAGACCGACCGCAAAGCATACGAGCGAGACAGGGGAACCTCAACCTGTCAGCGTCACGAGGTTGAGCGAATCGACTGGTCGCTACTGGGTTGCCGCGTCTGCGCTGGCGACCGCTGCCTGCGAGGCGAGCCAGTCGGACAGATCCTCCTCGGGATCATCAGAGGAGTAGTAGTCCATCGGCTCGTACTCTGGAGCGTTGGGAGCGATGTTGCGGTACTCACCCATACCAGTGCCGGCAGGGATGAGCTTGCCGATGATGATGTTCTCCTTCAGACCGTGCAGTGAGTCGCTCTTCGACTCGATGGCCGCTTCGGTGAGGACACGAGTCGTCTCTTGGAACGATGCGGCCGAGAGCCATGATTCGGTGGCCAGCGAAGCCTTGGTGATCCCCATCAGCTGGGGACGACCCTCCGCAGGCTGACCACCTTCCTCGATCACTCGACGGTTGGTGTCGGCAAAGGTCTTCTGCGCCACCTGGTAGCCGGGCAGGAACTCCGTGTCACCGGGTTCGTTTATCAGGATGCGTTTCGTCATCTGACGCACAATCAGTTCGATGTGCTTGTCGTGGATCGAGACACCCTGGTCGCGGTACACCTTCTGAACCTCGTTGACCAGGTACTGCTGGGTTTCGCGCACTCCCTTGATCTCGAGGAGCTCCTTGGGATCGCGGGCTCCTTCGACCAGCGCGTCACCGGCCCGGATCTCTTGACCGTCAAGAACCTCGAGACGCGATCCCGAGGGGATCGTGTAGGACTGCTCCTCGCCGTCGTCGGCCACGATCACGACTTCGAGTCCACGACCGTCGTCCTCTCCGGCCCTGACTACTCCAGAGATTCGGGCCAGGGTGGCCTTGCCTTTGGGGGTGCGGGCCTCGAAGAGTTCAACGACACGCGGCAGACCGCCGGCGATGTCCTGGGCACCTGCAACACCGCCGGTGTGGAAGGTGCGCATGGTGAGCTGGGTCCCGGGTTCACCGATCGACTGGGCGGCGATCACGCCGACCGCTTCGCCGAGTTCGATCAGTCCACCAGTGGCCAGCGACATTCCGTAGGACTTCGCGGAGATACCGAAAGCGGAGTCGTCGGTGAGCGGCGATAGGACCCGAACTCGGTTGACGGTCGTGTCGTCGCGAAGTGCGGCGAGTTCATCGTCACCGACCATCGTTGAACGCTCGATTATGGTTCCGTCAGACAACTCGACGTCATCGGCGAGAACTCGACCGAAGAGCCTGGTCTCCAGGTGGGAGAGCTTATCGGGGGTGTCGGGCGCTATATCGTCGAGCCAGATCCCGCGGACCACGCCGGGGCGATCGAACGGATCCTCGTCGTTGATGATCAATTCCTGGGCGACATCGACGAGACGACGGGTGAGGTAGCCGGAGTCGGCTGTGCGCAGAGCAGTGTCGACGAGACCCTTGCGGGCACCCGGCGTGGCGATGAAGTACTCGAGCATCTTCAGGCCTTCGCGGAAGTTGCTCTTGATGGGTCGGGGGATCATGTCACCGCGCGGGTTGGCGACGAGACCGCGCATGCCGGCGATCTGACGGACCTGAGTCGTGTTTCCCCGAGCACCGGAGGAGACCATCATGTTGACCGGGTTGAAGTCGTCTGCTTCGAGTTCGTCGCGCATGCGTTCGGTGACTTCCGCGGTCGCTCGAGACCAGAGTTCGACCTCCATCTGGCGGCGCTCGCCGTCGGTGATGATTCCTCGACGGAACTGCCCTTCGATGGTGTCGGCCATCTTCTCGTGACGGTCCAGAATCTTGGCCTTCTCGGAAGGTGTCGCGACATCGTCGATCGAGATCGTCAGTCCCGACTGCATTGCGTAGAAGAAGCAGAGATCCTTGATCGCATCGAGGCTGACGGCAACGTCGGTCTTGGCGTAACCGCGGGCCAGATCATCGACGATCTCACCCATCACCTTCCTGTCGACCTTGGCATTGACGTAGGGGTAGGCGTCGGGCAGCGCCTCGTTGAAGAAGACACGACCCACAGTGGTGCGTTCATATTCGACCGGTTCTCCCTGCGCGCTGATCAGCAGGTCTGGATCACGGAACTCGATCAGCGCGTGGATTGCCAGGTCGCCACGTTCGTAGGCGGTGTGAACCTCCCGCGCGTCACGGAAAACCCGACCCGCGCCAACGGCGTTGTCAACCTGCTCGGTGAGGTAGAACGCGCCGATGATCATGTCCTGGGTGGGCGTCACCAGGGGTCGACCATTGGCCGGACTCAACACGTTGTTGGCGCTCAACATGAGCACCCGGGCCTCAGCCTGAGCCTCGGCTGACAGCGGCAGATGGACCGCCATCTGGTCGCCGTCGAAATCGGCGTTGAAAGCGGTGCAGACCAATGGATGCAAGCGGATCGCCTTGCCTTCGACGAGAACAGGCTCGAAGGCTTGAATGCCCAGACGGTGCAGTGTCGGGGCGCGGTTCAACAGCACCGGGTGCTCTTGAATGACATCCTCGAGAACGTCCCAGACCTGGGGCTTGCGACGTTCAACCATGCGTTTGGCTGATTTGATGTTCTGCGCCAGTTCTGTGTCGACGAGCTTCTTCATGACGAAGGGCTTGAAGAGTTCAAGGGCCATGATCTTGGGCAGTCCGCACTGGTGGAATTTCAGCGTCGGCCCGACCACGATGACCGAACGACCAGAGTAGTCGACACGCTTGCCCAACAAGTTCTGACGGAACCGGCCCTGCTTGCCCTTGAGCATGTCAGAGAGAGACTTCAGGGGACGATTGCCGGGACCAGTGACCGGACGCCCGCGGCGTCCGTTGTCGAACAAAGCATCCACCGCTTCCTGCAGCATCCGCTTCTCGTTGTTGATGATGATGTCGGGAGCCCCGATGTCGAGCAGCCGCTTCAGCCGGTTGTTGCGGTTGATGACCCGCCGATAGAGGTCATTGAGGTCTGAGGTCGCGAAACGGCCTCCGTCGAGCTGCACCATGGGTCGGAGTTCCGGCGGGATGATCGGGATGGCGTCCAGGATCATGGCCCGTGGGCTGTTGATCCGGCGACCATGATCATCGCGACGGTTGAACGCGGCCAGGATCTTCAGTCGTTTGATGGCCTTCTGCTTGCGCTGCGCGGAGAGTCCCCGCTGACCTTCGGGCGGGTTGATCTGTGTCCTGAGCGTTTCTTCCTCTTCATCGAAGTCCAGCGTCTCGGCGAGATGCGCGATGGCGCTGGCTCCCATGCCGCCCTCGAAGTAGACGCCCCAACGATCCTGCATCTCACGCCAGAGCATCTCGTCCTCGACGATCTGACGGGCGAAGAGACCTGTGAACTCCTCCCAAGCCCGATCGAGGGTGTCGAGCTCGATCTCGTACTGCTCGCGGATGTCGGCGAGTTCCCGGTCGGCTTGGCGACGCAGGGCTTTCAGTTCGGAATCCTTGGCTCCATCCTGCTCAAGTGACTCGAGTTCGCGTTCGAGTTCCTCGTTGCGGCTCTCAAGGTCTGCTTCCATCTCGGAGTTGATGGCGTCGCGCTCGGCCACAACCTCGGCCTCGAGTTCTGACAGGTCTGCGTCGCGGCGCTCCTCGTCGACTGATACCACCAGGTTGGCGGCAAAATAGATGACCTTCTCAAGCTGTTTGGCTTTGAGTTCCTCGCGGGGCTGAGTACCCATGAGCAGATACGCCAGCCAGGAGCGAGTACCGCGGAGGTACCAGATGTGGACCGCGGGCGCTGCGAGCTCCAGGTGTCCCATGCGTTCACGGCGCACCTTCGAGCGGGTCACCTCGACGCCGCAGCGCTCACAGATGATTCCCTTGAAGCGGACCCGCTTGTACTTTCCGCACGAGCACTCCCAGTCCTTGGTAGGACCGAAGATCTTCTCGCAGAACAGTCCGTCCTTTTCGGGCTTGAGCGTGCGGTAGTTGATGGTCTCGGGTTTCTTGACCTCGCCGTTGGACCAGGTGCGAATGCTGTCGGCGGTGGCGAGTCCAATCTTCAGATTGGAGAAATCGTTGACATCGAGCATGACTATCGTCCTCTCAACTCTTTAGTTCTGCCGCTCAGCCGCGGGCCGCACGAGCTGCGGCACGGGCTGCATCTTCTTCATCTGAACCTCGTTCGGGGCGCTGGAGATCGATCCCCAGTTCCTCGACCGTCCGGAACGTCTCCTCATCGAGTTCCTGCATCTCAATCTCCTGGCCCTCTGAGGAGAGGACTTCGACGTTGATGCACAGGGCCTGCATCTCCTTGATGAGCACCTTGAAAGATTCGGGGATGCCGGGTTCGGGGATGTTGTCCCCCTTGACGATCGCCTCATAGACCCTGACGCGGCCCAAGACGTCGTCGGACTTGATCGTCAGCAACTCCTGGAGGCAGTAGGCGGCACCGTACGCTTCGAGGGCCCACACCTCCATCTCACCGAACCGCTGTCCACCGAATTGTGCCTTTCCGCCGAGCGGTTGCTGGGTGATCATCGAGTACGGCCCCGTCGAGCGGGCGTGGATCTTGTCGTCGACGAGGTGCGACAGCTTCAGGATGTAGACGTATCCCGTCATGATCGGGTTGTCGTAGGCTTCGCCGGTGCGACCGTTGTAGAGCACCTGCTTGCCGTCGTCGCCGATCAATCGGGTCTGGCCGCCGTGGCTCTCGGGGTTGAGGTTTTTCAGAATGTCGACGATCACAGGCTTGTCGCCTGCCAGTTCCTTCTCGTCCCATTTGGCACCGTCGAAGACGGGCGTGGAGATGAAAACTGCCGGGTCTGTGGTTGGGCGAGTCTTGGACTCGGTGTCGCGGACCGGTTCGTTGCCGACCCTCGATCCGTCGGTCTCCCAACCCCAGCGGGCGCAGTAGCCGAGATGAGCCTCCAGTACCTGGCCGACGTTCATGCGCGACGGCACGCCCAGCGGGTTGAGGATGATGTCTACCGGTTGGCCGTCGGCGTTGTAGGGCATGTCCTCGATCGGGAGGATCTTGGAGATGACGCCCTTGTTGCCGTGGCGTCCGGCGAGCTTATCGCCGACACTGATCTTGCGTTTCTGGGCGACATAGACCCGGACCAGTTGGTTGACGCCCGGGGGGAGCTCGGCGTCGTCGCGGCTGAAGGCCTTGACATCGATGACCTTGCCGCTCTCACCGTGGGGAACCTTGAGAGAGGTGTCGCGCACCTCTCGGGCCTTCTCGCCGAAGATCGCGCGCAGCAGGCGCTCTTCGGGCGTCAGCTCCGTCTCGCCTTTGGGTGTGACTTTGCCGACGAGCACATCGCCGGGCCCGACTTCGGCCCCGACCCGGATTATGCCCCGTTCGTCGAGATCGGCCAGGATGTCGTCGCTCAGGTTGGGGATGTCCCGGGTGATGTCCTCGGCACCTAGTTTGGTGTCGCGGGCATCGATCTCGTGCTCATGGATATGGACCGAGGTGAGCACGTCGTCTTTGACGAGCCGCTCCGAGAGAATGATGGCGTCCTCGAAGTTGTAGCCCTCCCAGGGCATGAAGGCCACGAGCAGGTTCTTCCCGAGTGCGAGCTCTCCGTTGTCGGTGGAGGGACCGTCGGCCAACAACTGGCCGGCAGTGACTTTGTCGCCGGCTGCGACCCTCGGCTTCTGGGAGATGCAGGAGTCCTGATTCGAGCGCTCGAAGCGCTTCAGTCGAATGTTGGTCCGGCCGAGGTTCTTGTAGTCGATGATCATGTGCTCAGCGTCGAGCTCGAGCACTGTTCCGTCGTCGTCGGCGAGCACTATGTCGCCTGCGTCGGTTGCGCAGTCGGTTTCGATGCCGGTACCGATGTAGGGCGCTTCAGAGCGCACCAGGGGCACGGCTTGACGCTGCATGTTGGCGCCCATCAGGGCCCGGTTGGCGTCGTCGTGCTCAAGGAACGGGATGAGCGCAGTGGCGACCGAGATGATCTGCTTCGGTGAGACGTCCATCATCTGGACTTCGTCGGGGGGAACCGAAGAAATCTCAGTCGTCGCGCCGAAGAAGACGTCTTCGTCGAGTTGCGCGCGCAGTTCTTTGAGAGACACGGCCTGGGGTGAACGCCTCACCAGGACGCGGTCGTTGATGAACTTCCCCTCGTCGTCGATAGGGGCGTTGGCCTGGGCTACGACGAACTCCTCCTCCTCGTCGGCGGCCAGGTAGACGATCTCGTCGGTGACCGTCCCGTCTTTGACCACCCGGTAAGGCGACTCGATGAAGCCGAACGGGTTGACCCGCGCGTAGGATGCCAGACCACCGATCAGACCGATATTGGGGCCCTCCGGTGTTTCGATGGGGCACATGCGGCCGTAGTGCGAGAAGTGAACGTCGCGGACTTCGAAGCCTGCACGCTCGCGCGACAGTCCACCGGGACCGAGCGCAGACAGGCGGCGGCGGTGGGTCAACCCCGATAGCGGGTTGACCTGATCCATGAACTGCGAAAGCTGCGAGGTCCCGAAGAACTCCTTGATCGCGGCGACGACCGGACGGATGTTGATCAGTGTCTGAGGAGCGATCGCCTCCACATCCTGGGTGGTCATGCGTTCGCGGACGACGCGCTCCATACGCGACAGGCCGATGCGGACTTGATTCTGGATCAACTCGCCGACGCTGCGGATACGACGGTTGGCGAAGTGGTCCTGGTCGTCGAGGCGGTAGCCCGGGGTGGCGTGAGCCAGATTGAGCAGGTAGGTCGTTGCAGCCAGCATTTCGGCTTGGGAAAGTACGGACTGGTCCGGGTCGGGTCGTTCCAGATCCAGACCGAACTGCTCTTCGAGGAAGTCGATCTCTGGGCCGAGTTTGCGGTTGAGCTTGTAGCGGCCCACCCGGGACAGGTCGTAGCGGCGCGAATCGAAGAAGGCGTTGCGGAAATATGAACGAGCCGACTCGACCGTGTGCGGTTCGCCGGGGCGTGCACGCTTATAGATCTCAAGGAGTGACTCTTCGCGGGTGGGCGCGATGTCCTTATCCTTCTCCCACTGGCCTTCAAGGAGGTGGAAGTGTTCGACGAGGCGGTCCAGGAAGCCCGGTTCGTTCTCTTCGTCGTAGCCGAGAGCCCGTAGCAGGGTGAACAGCGAGATGCGGCGCTTGCGGGCGACACGTGCGCCGGCGGTCGTGTCCTTGCCGGGCTTTTGTTCCACGTCGAACTCGATCCATTCGCCGCGGTAAGGGTGGATGGTTCCGGTAACTATCTGATGCTTGCTGCGGTTGCGCAGTCGGTAGCGCTCGCCGGGTTGGAAGATGACGCCGGGGGACCGTACGAGCTGCGACACAACAACCCGCTCAGTGCCGTTGATGATGAAGGTTCCCTTTTCCGTCATCATCGGGAAGTCGCCCATGAAGACGGTCTGTTCTTTGATCTCGCCAGTGTTGGCGTTCATGAACCGGGCGCGCACGAATATCGGCGCGCTGTAGGTCATGTCCTTTTCCTTGCATTCTTCAACGGTGAACTTCGGCGGCGGACAGAGGTCCTCGTCGTCGGGATCGAACTCGAGTTCAAGTTGAAGCGTCTCCGCGAAGTCGCGGATCGGGCTGATGTCCCGGAAGGTCTGAGCCAGTCCCTCCTTGAGCAGCCATTCAAACGATTTCTTTTGGACAGCGATCAGATTCGGCAGTTCGAGGACCTCTTTGAGGTTTCCGAACGAATAGCGTTCGCGTGGTTCGGCGCGTGTTGTCACCAGTGCTCCTGAGTTGCCAGTGAACGAAAACGGAGCGCGGCAACCGGAGCGCGAGAAATCGATCGGAAGTTGGTCGGAACAGGCACCAAGGGGACCACGCTGTTTCAGAGGCTAGTGGGCGAGGAGCCGAGCAGCAACTTGGGCAACAAAAAGCCGCGCCTGCCGGTTATCTTGGCGGCACGCTCCAGGCCGGTGAACCAGCCGAAGATACGCGAAGAATAGAACAGTTTCCTGCTGAGGTCAAGTGTTGGGCCCATCCGGCGGCGTTGTCGGCGGAATCATCCCTTGCCCGGCGTACACAGATTCGAGCGAGCTGCTTCAACCAGTTCATCGCTCACACCGATCGAGGCGAGGTAGCCCTCGTGGTCCCTCCAGCGTTGTCGGAGCCCTTGGAGTGTCTGTCGCATGACGATCCTCGGCGACAGCCACATCGTCTCGAAATCCTGTGGATCGAATCCTGCAGCACGGATCTGTTCCTGGAATCGCGAGTCGGTGACCGGTCTGCGGTACTGCTGACTGATCTCGTAATCGTCGAGCAGATACGGTTCGGGTACTCCCGCCAGTCCGAGAAGAACCATCGCCATGACGCCTGTCCGGTCTTTGCCTGCCGTGCAGTGAAAGAGGATGCGCTGTCCCGCGGCGACCGTGTTGACGACCTCCATGAAGTAGTCGCCGAACCCTTCGAGCATGTTCAGGTACCCGGTGGTCATGTCGTCGTTGTCGAACTTGGTGAGGGTGCCGTCGACGATGCGCGCCAGCATGCTGCGATGCTGCGCCACATCGCTGGACATGGGGAGGTGGACGTGGGTGACGGTGCTGGGAAGTTGATCGGGGGCGGCGGCGACTTCCGCGTTGCTGCGCAGGTCGAACACAGTGGAGATGCCAAGCGACTCGATCATTGCCTGGTCGTCGGCGCTGAGTCCGTCGAGCCGGTCGCTGCGAAAGACGCGTCCCCAACGGGTGGACGAGCCGTGGAGCGTCGGGTAGCCGCCGAGGTCGCGGAAGTTGTCGGGACCGTCTGTGTCCAGGCAGCGCTGCGCCACGACAGTGAACCCCTCCCCGGGTTCGAACAGGTGGATGTACTGTCGGTCCTCGCCGCGGGCGATGACGGCGCGGCCCGCCCGGTCGGGGGCGCGGACATCGGTTCCGGGGTCGTCGGGATCGTTGGAAACGAAGACCGACAACGACGGTGATCCACCTCGCCAGGTGACGATCAACTCGTCGTTGTCGGCAACAACGTTGATGTGGGTGACGGCCACCTATTGGAGTTCGACGCTGGCGCCCGCCGCTTCGAGTGCTTCTTTGGCCTTCTCGGCGTCGGCGACAGCAATTCCTTCCAAGATCTTGCTGGGGGCGCTGTCGACGAGTTCCTTGGCTTCCTTGAGGCCCAGGGAGGTGAGTCCGCGCACCTCCTTGATGACCTGGATCTTCTTCTCGCCGATGGCGGTGAGGAGCACGTCGAATTCCGTCTGTTCTTCGGCCTCGGCTTCACCGGCACCGTCGCCGGCAGGCGCCGCGGCTGCGGCTACCACCGGGGCGGCGGCCGTCACGCCGAACTTCTCCTCGAATTCCGTCAGCAACTCGCTGAGTTCGAGGACGCTCATGGCGCCGATCGCATCGAGGATCTCTTCTTTGGTTGCCATGTCAGGCCTCCTTTTCTTGGCTGGCTTCGCCAGACTCGCCGGCGTCTCCGGCATCGGCGTCAGCCGACGCCTCGGTTTGGTCGGATGCATCGTCGGGCTCGGCGGCGGGGCCGGCAGTGGGGGTAGCGGCCTGCGCTTCGGCATCGTCGGGTGGTGCATCAGTGGTCGTATCGGGTTCGGGCTCTTCGCCCGAGGGTTCGCCTTCAGCAGGCATCTCGGCGGGTGTCTCGCCGGCGGCTTCGGGACCTCCCCGCTGTTCGATCAGCGCGTTGAGCGCATAGGCGAAGTGACGCGGCACCGCTGAGAGCAGACTGGCGAAGGACGCCATCGGTGCCTGGAACGCACCGGCCAGTTGAGCCAACAGGATTTCCCGGGACGGAAGCTCGGCGAGCGCCTTGATCTCGTCTGAGTCGAGTGGTTTGTCGCCGAGCACACCTCCTTTGATCACCAGCAGTTGGTTGGACTTGGCGAACTCCCGGATTGCTTTGGCGACGGCCGCCACATCTCCGTCGGAACCGTCGGGTCGTTCTCCGACGAAAGCGAGTGCGGTCGGTCCGACGAGCAGGTCCTCAATCTCAAGGCCAACATCGCGTGCGGCTAGACGCACCAGTGTGTTCTTGTAGATCTTGTACTCGCCGCCTGCTTGGCGGAGAGCCTGACGCAACTCGGCCATAGCGGACACGTCGAGTCCCCGGTACTCGGTGAGGATCATGCCGTCAGTGTCGGCGAACTTCTCCTTCAACTCGTCGACCACTGCGACTTTGGCGGGATTCGGGTTCTTCATTTCGCTCCTCCTCTCGGTGTTTGGGTTGGTCAATGCACTGGGAAAAAAACTTCGGGCGTCCACCGGATCGGCGAACGCCCAGACGAGCCCCTTGGACTAGGGGCAATCAGGAAGCTCTCCTCGTCCGGCGGGCGGCTGCCCATTGGTGCTCTTCAAGAAGGGTTCTCGTCGAGCGCACCGGAGGTCTTCGGTGAACAAGGTTTTCAGTTGTGGGTCCGATGTTATCGTCGGTTGCCGGATTTGGCTCAACCAGTTCAGCGGCTCAACCAGTTCGGCGGCTCAACCAATTCAGCGGCTCAACCAGTTCAGCGGCTCAACCGAAGCGGTGACTCAGCTAGATCCGGTCGGTCTCAGATGTCGCTGCCGACCAGAGAAGGATCGATGTGAACGCCCGGGCCCATGGTGGTCGAGACCACGATCTTTCGGACGTACTTGCCTTTCGCGGCGGCAGGTTTGGCCCGTTGAAGTTCGGCGGTGAGAGCGCGAAGGTTGGTCAACAGCGCCTCTTCGCTGAAAGAGGCCTTGCCGATCGGCACATGGACGTTGGCGAACCGGTCCGTACGGTATTCGACGGTGCCGCCCTTGAACTCTCCGATCGCCTTGACCACGTCGGGGGTCACAGTTCCGGTCTTGGGGTTCGGCATGAGGCCCCGAGGGCCGAGCACACGGCCGAGCTTGCCCACAGTCGGCATCATGTCGGGCGTGGCGATCGCCACGTCGAAGTCGGTCATGCCGCCCTGTACCTCCGCAGCGAGTTCTTCGCCGCCGACGTGTTCTGCGCCGGCTTCGCGAGCGGCGGTCGCCGCCTCGCCCTGGGCGAACACTGCGATACGGACATCTTTGCCGGTACCCGATGGAAGCGCGACCGTTCCGCGGATCATCTGATCGGCCTTGCGAGGATCGACGCCGAGTCGAATCACGGCATCAACACTCTCGTCGAACTTCTTGGTGCCGAGCGACTTGATGATCGCAAGGGCATCGGTGTCAGAGTGCAGATGGATGCGGTCGAACTTCTGGCTGTTGTCTCGGTACTGCTTTGCTTTCGCCATTGTGGCTCCCTCTCAGTTGTTGCCGCCCGGCGAGGTCTTCCGGTGCGAGCAATCGGCTGAATCTCAGCCGGTCGGTCCTATAGCGGGTGGCCTCAGCCGGTCACTTCGACGCCCATGGAGCGGGCGGTGCCAGCAACCTGCTGCTTGCGCCCTCGAGGTCGATCGCATTGAGGTCGGGCATCTTGATCTCGGCGATCTCGGCGACTTGAGCGTCGGTGATGCTTCCGACGGTCTCACGCCCCGTGTTGTTCGCTGCCGATTCGATACCTGCTGCCTTCTTGATCAGGGAGGTGGTGGGTGGCGTCTTGAGGATGAAGGAGAAGGAGCGGTCTTCGAAGATGGTGATCTCCGCTGGGATGATCTGGCCGCGCCGGTCCTCGGTACTGGCGTTGTAGTCACGGCAGAAGTCCATGATGGCGACGCCGTGAGGACCGAGCGCCGTGCCCACTGGGGGGGCGGGCGAGGCCTGACCGGCGGGGATCTGGATTCTTACGACTGCGGCGACCTGTTTTTTGGCCATGTGACTTCCTCATAGTCGGGGGGCGATCCAGTGTGGGCCGATTGGACCTCAGCGACAACCTCAGCGGTCGCAGAGATCGGCATCTGAACGTGCCGATTGCCGGTGATGGGTGGAGTGATGGGTGGAGTGATGGGCGTAGTTGGGGGAGGGGTGGTGGGGTGTTCGAGTTCGTCTGACCGTGCCTTAGAGTCTGGCGACTTGGGCGAACTCAAGTTCTACGGGGGTTTCCCGGCCAAAGATGTTGACCAGGACCTTGACACGCAGTTGGTCTTCGTTGATCTCGATGATCTCCCCGGAGAAGTCGGCGAATGGGCCTTCCCGGACCCGAACGGTCTCTCCCATGCCGTACTCGAACATCGGTTTGGAGCGCTTGGCCGCTTCTTGAGTACGGTCAGCTTCGACGCCGAGAAAGTTCTCCACATCCTTGCGACGCATCGGTGACGGCTTGCCGCCCTGGTTCACGAAACCGGTGACCCCAGGCGTGTTGCGAATCACATACCAGGAGTCGTCGTCGAGGCGGGTGCGGCAGAGCAGGTAGCCGGGGAACAGCTTCTTCTCTGTGATCACCTTCTTGCCGTTCTTGAACTCGGGGGTCTCACGGGTTGGGATCACCACCTCGTAGATGCGTTCCTCCATGTTCATCGAGGCGATGCGAGCCTGAAGATTCTGCTTGACCTTCTTCTCGTAGCCAGACTGGGTGTGGAGCACGAACCAGCGACCTGGACGGTCATAGGGAGACACGTAGGGTTCCTCTTCGCCGGCCAGGATGTCGTCTTCGCTGAGAACCTCGGGTGCTTCGGAGGCGTCAGACCCTTCGGTCGACGCGGTGGCGGAGTCGGCCGAATCGGAACTGTCATCGACTGCTACCGCCTGTGCAGCACCGGCAACACTGGCATCGCTGGGAGCTTGCGTTGCGTTCGGGCCCGTCCAGGCGTTGGCGAGACCCGCCCCGACCGGCGCTGGGTCGGAGTGCGCGGCAACGGAGTGTTCTCGGTTGGCTTGTTCTGGGGTATCGGATTGGTCAGGCATGGAAACTCAGTTATCGAACAGATCAAGGATAAACACCGAAAATACCCAATCGAGCCCGTAGATCATTGTGCCGAGCACAACGACGGTTACGAGAACAACAATCGAATAGTTGACGGTCTCGGAACGGGACGGCCATGCGACCTTGCGAAGTTCGTTGCGTACCTCGCGCAGAAACTGGATGAAACCGGTTCGTTCCTGAGGGGGGCCGGAGCTTGGTTGTCTGCGCCGCGCGCGAATCGGCTCGCCATCGGCATCAACCTCACCTTGCTTCTGCAACATGCGTTTTTGCTGTCGGTTCATCGACATGAACGGATTCCTCGGATCTCGACGACGCCGCCGGAACGGCGACTGTGCCACGCAGGGGCGGCAGGACTCGAACCTGCAACCGCCGGTTTTGGAGACCGGTGCTCTACCAATTGAGCCACGCCCCTGAGAACGCGCACCAAGGCTAGCACCGCCTTGTCGAATTCGGCCCCTGGATTGTCGGCTCTCAGCTTGCCAGCCGGACCCAGCGCCGTTGACGCGTGGCCAGCGCAATCATGCCCGCGGCAGCCGCGATACCTCCGATAGTGGCGGCGGTACGGGTTGGGAACCTATGTGTCGGCCCGTTGTCGATCTGGTCGAGCAGAGCAGAAATCTCATATTCGAGTGTGGGATCGGAATGAACGGGCGTTGTGGCCAAATTTCGCATCATGCGACGCAGGCGTCTGTAGCTTGCCAACTCCGCTTGGCAACGAAGGCACTCAGATACGTGAATGCGAGTTGGCAACGAGAGCAGAGACTCGTCTGTAGACACCAGTTCGTCGACGAGGTCCCGACAAGCGAGGCCTGTTGGCAGAATTTCCTCAGATGGCATGGAGTTCCGCTCCCCGGTTCGGGAACAACTGTTCGCGAAGCCGTTGGCGCGCGCGATGAAGACGAACTTTCGACGAGCTCACCGAGATGCCGAGTTCCTCCGCTATCGCTTCGTGAGGCAGGCCATAAACGTCGCGCAAAACGACCACAGCGCGGAGGCGATCCGGGAGGTCCGCAACCGCGGCCTCCAGTTCGTCTCGCAGAGCTAGGAAATCACCTCGCAGGGCGGGGTCGTTGTCGGGTCTGGTCTCGGCAAGGAGCGCTTCGTCGGGGAGTTCGTCGTGGCGATGCCGCCGTTTCTTGGTGCTGTGCGTCGAGGCGCAGTTGGCAACGATTCGATACAGCCAGGTACTGAAGCGGGCGTCGCCGCGAAAGCGGGCGAGCCCCTTGTATGCCCGAAGGTAAGCATCTTGAACCACGTCTCGTGCGTCCTCCTCGTTGCCGGTCAGTCGTATTGCCAACCCAAATGCATCGCCATGGGTGAGGCGCACCAACTCGTCGAAGGCCTGACGTTCGCCGGACTTCGCTCGAGCCACGAGTTCGTCCGTCTCGTTGGTGCGATTATTGGACTTCGCAGGTTGCGCCGGGTTACGTGACGGATCCGTGACAATTCGTAACTTCGATGAACGCTTGGAATTCGGGCTCATGGTCGCCCCCCGTGGTGCTTGTAGCGACGGACAGATTCGAACTGTCGACCTCTCGATTATGAGTCGAGCGCTCTCACCTACTGAGCTACGTCGCCCCGAAGCGGCATGGCGCTTCGTGAGCTCCCTGTCAGAATCGAACTGACGACCTTCTCCTTACCATGGAGACGCTCTACCGACTGAGCTAAGGGAGCCTGCAACCCGCGAAGCGTGAAGCGTTGGCAATGATGCCACGGTAGTGGTCCCGCTCCAACTTGTTTCCGTCATAGTATTCCCACCGCTTCGGACCTCGCCCCGAGTTTCACTGTGCCAATGGACATTCCACCACCCGAGCCCCAGACTGCGAACCTACGGCTTGGGCGTCGCGCCTTGTTGGTGAGTTTCGCCCTCTACGTGACCCTGGGGTTGCCCGACGGTGTGTTCGGGACTGTCTGGCCAAGCCTGCGTGACGATTTCGGGCGGGCCGACAGCAGCTTCGGCCTGCTGATCGCGTGCTCAGCGGTGGGTTACACGTGTTCCAGTATCGGGGCTGGTCACCTGACTCAGCGCTACGGCAGCGGTGTTGTTTTTAGGAATGCGTCCTTCGCTGCTGTTTTCGGGTTGGGATTGCTCTCGGTAGCCCCCACCTGGTGGACTGCGATGATCGGCATTCTGATTCTGGGGGCGGGATGGGGGCTGTGCGATGCTTCGGTGAATGCCTGGGTGGCACTGACCCAAGGACCCCGCGAGATGGGGTTGCTGCACGCCGCGTACGGCGTGGGAGCGCTTCTCGGGCCTTTGCTGGCCGCTCCGTTCATTGCCGGCGGCGACCTTTGGAGAGGCCCCTTCATGGTGATTTGCGGAATCGGGGTGGTGTTGGTCGGGGTGATTGCCACTGCTCGTGAGGGTTTTGACACTGCGCCGGTATCCGGCGAGGTTGCGGGCTCGCCGGCCCCAGCGCGCGGGTCGCGAAAGTTGCTGGGGCTGCTGATCGTCTGGTTCTCGATCTACGTCGGGATTGAAGTCACGGTGGGTCTATGGAGCTTCACCTTAATGACCGAGAGCCGCGATTACAGCGACGTGAAGGCGGCGGCGTTGGTGACGGGGTTCTGGTGCGGATTGACGCTCGGACGGTTCCTGCTCGCAGGCTTTGGTGATCGTTTTTCTCCGGAGCGAGTCCTTGCCTCCACGATTGGTATCACCGCTCTCGGCGTGGCTTTCTTCTGGGCCGACCCTGCTGGTGTCGGCGCTTACGCTCTGCCCTGTATCGGGCTCTCGCTAGCGTCAATGTTCCCCTTGGTAATGGGGCGTACGGCGGTCTATCTGGGTGAGGCACGAGCCGCGCGAGCGGTCGGCTACCAGATTGCCGCCTCCTCTGTGGGGTTCGTGATTCTGCCTGCTTTTGTGGGGGTACTGGCCGACTACCACGGCGTCGGAGTGGCTCCTCTTGTTGCCTTCACCGCTACCTGCGTGCTTGCTCTGCTGTGGCTTCTCATCCAGATTCAGTTGACTCGCTCAACTCATCGGGAATCCGTTTGAGTCTCGACGGTTCGTGTGGATCCGCTGGGGAGATCGGGGGTCAGAGCGGTGAGGTCGCCGGTTTCCAGCACGCCTTTCCAGACGCCTGTTCCGTAGGCGAGGTCGTCGGCGAGTCGCAGCCCGAGTGAACGAAACAGACCGGCGGGCCGAGATCCGCGGATCCAGTCAAGCAACGACGGGCCGAAGACCGCGGCGACGATCATGGGCCGGGTGCGAGGGCGGAACAGTGCCAGCAGAGCTGCCAGCGGCCACCACACTCGTGCCACCGCACGAGCGATCCCATAACCGGCGTGCAGGTGCCCGATCCCGGCTATGCGAGCGGTGATCGCAAGTGAGTCCGGTAATGAATCGAGTTTGCGTTTCAGCGCTGTGGCAGAACCGACCGCAACGCCGAGTCCGACGATCGGATGTCCGGCCGCCAATGCCGTCCAGGCTGCAGCGCTCCAGCCAGAACAACGCGCGGGTGCTACGCGGGAGCCGTGCCGGGTTCCGAGCGCAGCGGCAGAGGCGCCGTATTGTTGCCGCTGACTGAGAAGCGTCGGCCAAGTTCGGCGTGGACTGTGTTCGACGTCGACCGAAGGGTCGTAGCGAACGGTGCCGCCGCGGTCGACGAGGCGCCAGATCAGATCGACGTCTTCGCCGGTTCGCATCGCTGCGTCGAACCCGCCGATCTCGGTGACGGCATCGACCCGGGCGACCAATGCCGCGGCCGGAACGTAAGAGACCGGGTTCTTGGGGGCGACCAACGCACGATTGTCACCAAGGTCGAGGGGTGAATGGTGTGCCTCGTAGCGTTCGAGGCCGCTGTCGCCGGGTCGGGACCGAACACGTGGTGCGACTGCCGCCACTCGCTGATCCTCGAAGTGTCCGACGAGGTGGTTGAGCCAGCCCGGCCACGCTTCCACATCGGTGTCGACGAAGGCCACCAGCGATGTTGTCACCTGCCCGAGACCCGTGTTGCGTGCTGCTGCTGGACCTTGGTTGGTGTCGTGGCGGATCAACTGTGCGCCGTGCCGTTCGCAGGTGGCTGCGATCTCCGCGGAGTTCCGGGAGGCATCGTCTACTACAACTACGGGCAGATCACCGAGAGAAGCGAGGCAACAGGCGAGACCGTCTGCGTCGTGGTAGGCGGGGATCACCACCGTTGTGTCAGGATCGCGGATCGGATCAACGACGGGATGCACGAATGCGGCGTCGAGCAGGCGACGGGCCAATGTGCGGGCAGGGCCGTCATCGGCGAGCGGCGATCCGTCCAGCCACCCCGCGAAGATCTCGGCACCGGCATCGGACAGCCTGATGATGCGCAGAGGCGCGCCTCCGATGAGCAGGCGTCCGCCGTCGCGGCGGTCCAGTGCGGTGTCTGCAACCAATCGAATCCCCACCGGAGGCAGCGATTCATCGGTCCGTGATTCCATATCGGCACGGTAGTGCCGATTGCTATACCGAGATCACCTCAAGCTCGTCGATAGACGGAAACTCGTGATCCTGGGTGGCGATGGCCACTCCGAGCGTCATTGCGGTGGCGGCGATCCACGAGTCGTTGACTCCCATCCTGAGTCGGCGGTCGCGCAGCATCAGACAAAGCCCGGTCCTTGTTGCCGCCACCTGCTCGTCTAGTCAGCCCAAGACTTTGCTGACAGCGGCGGGTATGGCGGCGGGTCCGTCGATGACGGCAAAGCGAGCGCCGGCCTTGGCTGCGAACTCCTTTGCGTCGTCGGCGTCGTCGGCGGGGGCTATCACCGCCAACTCATCGAGTCGCCGAGCAGCACCGACAGGATCAGCGCCGGTCGTCGCTCGACAGTCCGACAACAGGATCACGATCCGGCGTTTGGCCCGTGAACGGTCAAGTTGTTCGGCCGCAGCCCGCAGAGCGCCGGCCAGATCGGTTGTACCCCGGCCTCTGAGTCGCAGCAGGGAGTTGACCACCCGCGGAGCGGTCTTGGCGTCCTGCTGGGATTTCAGCACCAGGATTCGGTCGGCGAAGACCAGTGCCGACCAGTCGTTGGGCACCCGGAAAGAACATGCCGCCGCGGCCACGGCCGCGGTGGCCAGACGTTGTCCGCTCATCGAACCGCTGCGGTCCACGACCAGAGCGAGGGCGGTCATCGGTCTGGTCCAGTGCCTGACCCGCAGGTCTGCCATGTCGGCGCCTACGCCACTGGCTTCGGCGTTGACAAGAGCGTCTATCGAGCGGTCGATGTCGAGGTCGCCCTCGAAGCGGTCAGCGGGAGAGGAGACCAGTCGCCCGACGCCGCGAGACCCCACCGGGCCTCCGCGGGCAACATCGAGCACCAGGCGGCCGGCGATGCGTGCGGCGAGAGCCGCCAGGCGACGATCAGTGGCCGATGACATCTCCGTCAACAGCGTCAAGGCCGCGTCGATGTCGTCGTCGATGAGTTCCGCGAGCGCGTCGGTGTTGATCTCACCGACCTCCCCGCTGATGTCATCAAAGCGGTGGTGGCGGCTCAGTTGGCCACGTGGGATAGTTCGCCTGTTCTCCTCAGCCAGGGCATCGTCGACATCGCTGCCCTCGAGGGTGAGGGCCGTGCCGTGGTCGCCCCCTATGGGGCTGGGGCTTTTCCCGGGTCGTCGGTTGCGCTGGTCGACTGTTCGGCGTCGATGACAAGCTCCCATAGCTCGGTCACGACGTCTTCGGGAGTGCGGTCGGTGCCCTCATGAAGGCGAATCCGTCCAGAGACGGCGACTAGAGCGGCGTCGAGGCCGATCGCAGGATCATCGATTTCAGCTGATCGGATCCGCGCGAGACGGGCTGCCACCTCGACGAGGTCGATCGCCCCGCGGACCGAGGAACCGATACGCAGATCGGGATGTCTGCGGGTGGCTCGAGCGACAGCCACCGCTCGGTGCAGCAGGGTTTCTCCCGCTTCGGTCGGCTCTAATGGCTCAACCCTTAGGCAGACGATCTCGCGCTCTTCCTCGAAGGACTGGTAGTCCAGCGAGATTCGAGACATGCGGTCGTAGATCGCGCCCGACACCCGGGCCGTCCCGATGTTGTCGAACGGGTTCATTGCAGCGACCAGCCGGAACCCTTCGCCTGCCTGAACCCGACCGAGGCGCGGCGGGGTGAACTCCCTCTCAGACATGACCGTGATCAGGAGGTTGATGGTCTCCTCCGGCACGCGGTTCAGTTCCTCCACATAGAGCAACGAACCGGTCCGGAGAGCCTCCAGGAGCGGTCCGTCGATGAAGACCTCGGGTGTGTAACCCTCCGCCATCACCCGTGACGGGTCGAACTGTCCCGCCAGGCGTGCAGGGGTCAGCTCGGCGTTGCCCTCGACGAACACCAAGCCGGTGCTGGAAGTGGCAGCGACAGCGCGCAGAATCGTGGATTTCCCCGTGCCTGGCGGACCCTCGAACAACACATGACGGCGTGCTTGCAGTGCTGCGGTAAGCAACTCGAGTTCTCGGCTGCGCCCGACGATCGCCGAACGCAATCCGTCGAGCATGCTGTTTGATTCCATCGCGTCCGACGTCCTCTCTGTTGAGCCCTCTGAGACGGTCCTTCAGTCGAAGGTGATGACGCCGCGCACGTTCTTGTTGTCGAGCATGTCCTGGTAACCCTCGTTGACCTGATCGAGCGTGTAGGTGTTGGTGATCATCTCGTCGAGCTTGATCTGACCGGCCTGATACATCGACAGGATGTGGGGGATCTCCTGGCGCGGCGCGGTAGAGCCGAACAGGCATCCACGGAGCTGCTTGTTCATCATGGCGAACTCGAACAGGTTGAGCTGCACGTCCATCTGAAAGGCGGGAGCGACAGCGGTGGCGACCACGGTACCGCCCTTGCGGGTGAGGAACTGGGCCGGAGCGATCATGTCGCCGGTGAGCACACCAGGGGTCAGTATGACGCTGTCGGCCATGACCCCCAGGGTCAACTGCCCAACGAGCTGGGTTGCCTCCTCCATTGATCCGGCGCGATGGGTGGCCCCGAACTCCATGGCGCTCTCCTGTTTGAACTCTGAGGGGTCGACCGCCACGACGTTCTTGGCGCCCGCTACGGCAGCCCCTTGAACCGCGGCGTGTCCCAAGCCGCCGCAGCCCACGATCACGACTGTGTCGCCCGGCGCCACTTCGGCCCGGTTCACCGCCGACCCGTAGCCCGTGGTGACCCCGCAGCTGACCAGTGCGGCGGGTCCGGCGGGGATGTCGGGGGCGATTTTGATCGCCGAGTCGACGCTCACCACCATGTGCTCAGCGAACGTGCCCAGCTTCAGGAACGCTGAGAGGTCTTCGCCTGCAGCACTGTGGTGACGGAAGCCTCCCGCCATCATCTCGGGTTCCATCAGGTGCGCGCCGAGGTCGCACAGGTTCTGCTGGCCCGAGGCACACCATCTGCATTTCCCGCAGGAGGGGATGAACGAGCACGAGATGTGGTCGCCGACTTCGAACCCGGTCACACCCGGCCCTGTTGCCAGTACCACACCCGCTCCCTCGTGGCCGCCGACGAGGGGGAAGGGGGCCGGCATCGTCCCGTCGTGTGCGTGTTCGTCGGAATGGCACATCCCCGCAGCGAGGGTCTTGACCAGGATTTCGCCTCCGACCGGATCGTCGAGTTCTATCTCCTCGACGCTCCATGGCGTGTTGGGTTCACGGAGGATTGCGGCCCTTGTCTTCATTGCGGTTCCTTTGGGATGGATTCAACGTCGCTGAACGTAGCAGCCCAACGTCGTAGCAACCCCACCGGCTCTAGCCCTGATCATTCACGAGGCTTCTGTGGCCGCTCGCAATGCCGCGTTGTGCCACCCTTCTTGAGAGGGGTCTCTCGCACCCGTCGGTAGCGGCTTTGCCGATCGCGGAGCGCTTGAGTTGATTCCCAGTTGAGACAGCGGGAGAAACTGCGGTGCCTCAGCCGTAGTGGAGGGCCATGTTCTCGGGGTAGCTGCGGGAGAAATAGTTCCAGAGCTGCTCGCCGTAGGTAAAGGGGCGGTAGTTGCTGGCAATGTCGCCGACACCGGCCTCGGTCTCCTCCTTGAGGGCCATGAAACCGGCGCTGGTGTGGTGGGGACTTGCCGCCACCGCAGCCGCGAAGCGGTCGTCGAGAGGCAGCGGGGCCAGTGAGGCTTCCAGCGACGGGCCATGGAAGTAGCCCGCTGAATAGCGTTCGCAGGCGGTGATCACCCGGTGCGCGGTTGCCACCAGGTAGTTGCCGGTCATGGCCTGCAGCATCTCCCCGAGGTTGATGACGAACGACCCCTCCACGAACGGAACATCGATCCACTCGCCTGCCTGGTTCTGGACCTGCAACCCGGCGGTCGTGCCCGGTGCGAGCACGGTCAAGAAACCGGTGTCGTGGTGTGCGTTGACCCCGGCAGCACCGTCAGGGGTGGGTGGATAGTGGATGAACTTCGACAGCGACATGGGGCGGTCCCCGAAGTAGTGCTTCATGTGGTCCTCAGGCAGGCCCAGACCCAGCGACAGGGCGCTCAGAAGCCGGTCAGCCAGAGCTCCCAGTTCGTCGAACCACTGAAGAGCGAGGGTTCGCTGCCCGGCCAGGACTTCCTCGGGCAGCCACTGGTTGGGGCCCAGCAGACGCAGATAGACGGGTTCGGCGTCTTCGGGGTGAGGGGGCCACTCGCTCCACCAGTCGATCTGTTCGCGGATGTCGGGGCGGTTGTTGGTGTACTCGGCCCCCACAGGCTCCCATCCTCGGAAATGGCGTGACTTGGTCTTGTCGATCAGCGCCTTGGTGTCGTCGGGCAGCGCGAAGAAGCGGTGCATCATCTCGAACACGTCATCGCACAGCCCGTCGCTCACGCCGTGGTTCACGACCAGGAAAAAGCCGACCTCATGGCAGATCCGACACAGTTCCTCCGCCAACTCCCGACGCGCCTCCGAAACCTGCGAAGCATCCGACAACGGCCCGAGATCGACCACCGGAATCCGGTCGAACGGCGCAGAACTCATAACCTCAGCCTACGGCCTGGACTCCGCTGCGGCCAGACCTGTGGACACCGACCTAGTCGAAGACGATCACTCCGCGGATGTTCTTGTCATCGCGCATGTCCTGGTAGCCCTCGTTGATCTCATCGAGCGAATAGGTCTGGGTGACCAGCTCATCGAGTTTGAGCTGGCCGGCCTGATACATCGACAGCAGATGGGGCACCGCCCGACGGGGACTGTCAGAGCCGTAGATCGTGCCTCGCAGCTGCTTGTTCATCATGGCGAACTCGAAGAGATTCAGCTGCACGTCCATCTGCAGCATCGGCGCCAAGCCGGTGATCACGATGGTGCCGCCCTTGCGTGTCAGAAACTGGGCAGGCGCTACCAGATCGCCCGTTACGACCCCCGGCGACAGAATCACGCTGTCGGCCATCACCCCATGGGTCAGGCCTCCCACCAGCTCCATCGCCTCCTCCATCGACGAAGACGTGTGTGTCGCCCCGAACTCGAACGCCTTCTCGCGCTTGAACTCCGCTGGATCGACCGCAACGATCGTCTTTGCACCCGCGGCCTTCGCTCCCTGCAGGGCGTTGGAACCGATCCCGCCGCAGCCGACGACCACCACAGTGTCACCCGCTGAGACCTCGGCACGGTTGACGGCCGAACCGAAACCGGTAGCGACCCCGCAGCTCACCAGCGCCGCGGCGATCAGAGACACGTCCTTGTCGACCTTGATGACCGAATCCTCACAGAGCAGCATGTGCTCGGCGAAGGTCCCGAGCTTTGCCATCGTGTTGATCGTCTCTCCGTCGGGACCCTTGTGGGCGTTGCGCCCGTCGGTGATCATGCCCGGGCCGAGCGTGCCCGCCCCGAGGTCGCAAAGGTTCTGTTGCCCTGAGGCGCACCACCGACACTTTCCACAGGCCGGCACGAACGAAACCGCAACGTGGTCGCCGACTTCCAGATCGGTGACTTCGGGGCCGACCTCGATCACCACGCCGGATCCCTCGTGCCCGCCGATGACGGGCAGCAGGGAGGAGCCGCCCGGTGCGTCCGCTGAGCCGAGGTCACCAGTGACCATGTGTTCGTCGGAGTGGCAGAGACCGGCCGCACGGGTCTTGACGAGGATCTCACCCCGTCGAGGACCGTCAAGCTCCACTTCCTTGACCTGCCATTGTTGATGCGCCCCATACAGCACCGCAGCGCGAGTCTTCATCGTCGATTCTCCAACCGTGTTCGGACCAAGTGAATTGCGCGCACAGTAGTAGGAGTCGAACACGCAGGCGAATCTCGCTTATGACGTTGAGCACATGGCGCGGCGTGCTGTTGTGACCGGGTGCGTGGTCCGCCTGGTTGGCACGTTCCGGCGGTTGCCGACGGGCTCAGATGGTGTTGATCATGCCTCCGTCGACTGGCACCACGGTGCCGGTGACGGCGCTGGCGCCCTCAGAGCAGAGCCAACAGATCGCGTCGGCGACTTCGGCCGGTTCGACGAGTCTTGCGAGGGGTCGTTGATGGGCCGCGAACTCTTCGATGTCAGTGTTGAACGAGGCGGCTGACGCCTCCAGGATTGCGGTGCGGGTGGAACCGGGTGCTACGGCATTCGACGTGACCCTCGTACCTGCCAGATCGACGGCGAGCGATTTCACCAGACCGATGACTCCGTGTTTGGCAGCAACGTAAGGTGCCATTCTCGACAGCCCGATGGTGCCGGCAGACGACGACACAGCCACGAAACGGCCCCGCCTGGGTTCTGGCGACGCCAAGATCGGTGGGATCGCCGCTCGTGCCGTATGGAAGACCCCAGTCAGGTTGATGTCTGTGACTGTTTCCCATTCGGTGTTGCCGACCTCCCAGAGCGGGGTGCGTGCCTTGAACACGCCGGCCACCGCGACCGCAGCATCGAGACGACCGAAGTGCTCGACGGCTGCTTCGGCGGCGTCGTGCAGCGCAACCTGGTCTCGCACGTCGACCTGCATGGTCAGGACATGGTCGCCGCCTGCGGTTCCTACCGCGGCGAGTTCGTCCGGGGTGGCGAGTGCATACTCGATGTTGGGAACGTCGCCGCAGATGTCGACAGCGACCACCGACCAACCGTCGGCAACCAGTCGGGCAACGGTTGCTGCGCCGATTCCGCGGGCTGCACCGGTGACAAGGGCGACAGGTCGATTCATGTCACTTTGTCTAGCTTGTCTGGTGCCGGTTGACCGCAATTCCGGGGCAGCTGGTGGTCAGTTGGGTCACGGCGTCGTCGATCAGAGCGGCCAGGAGTCGGGTTCCCTCGGCTGCGTTGGCGCCGGTGGGGTCGCCGAGCACGCCGTTGGCCGACACCTCGCGAACTCCGCCTTCGATCATCTTGGGGAGCAGCTCCTCGATTGGCTCGGCGGCTCCCGGTTCGGCCAGGTCGAGGTGGACGAGATCCTCGGCGATCGCCAGCATCAGCGAGGTCTCGGTCCGTCCGGCGTGCGCGTCGGCGCCGGGGAGTCGCACCGACCAGACTTCGAGTGCCCGTCCACGGGCCTTGCAGACTTCGGTTGCCGCACGGAGTGCGTAGGCGTTGCCGCCGTGGCCGTTGATTGCCACGATGCGCTCGAACTCGGGACCTGCATTGGCGACGATCTCGATGAGCATCTCGGTCAACACCCGGGTCCCCACTGAGAGTGTGCCCGCGAAGCCTCGGTGCTCATCGGAGGCGGAGATGCTGATCGCGGGTGCCACCCGAACCGAATCGAGGCGGAGGGCCATCCCGGCGGCCACCGCTTGTGCGATCCGCGTATCGGTGTCGAGCGGAAGGTGCGGTCCGTGCTGTTCGGTTGATCCCAGGGGAAGAAGCAGGGTCAACGGGGCCGCCTCGCTGCCGGCAGCTATTTCTGGTGAAGTGGACGAGCCGAGTGCGGCCATGGTGCGAACTGTAGCTTCGGCCGGTTCAGCCAAGCTCGGGAGGGGAGAAGCCTTTTGGCACGACCACGTCTGCGGGGGTCAACTCGGTGATCGAGTTCTTGCCGATGCCGCGCAGCGTCGCGGTGATCCCAGCGTTGAGGATGTCGAGCACGTTCTCCACACCAGCCTGCCCGTTGGCTGCCAGACCCCAAAGATATGCCCGGCCGATCAGTACGGCGTCGGCGCCGAGGGCGCAGGCCTTGACGACATCGCTGCCCCGCCGGATACCGCCGTCGAGAACGACTTCGATCTCGCCGCCGACCGCGCCCGCGATCTCCGGGAGTACCCGGATCGAGGCGGGGGCACTGTCGACATTGTTGCCGCCGTGGTTCGACACCGAGATCGTTGTGGCGCCCGCATCGACCGCTCGGCGGGCTTCGTCGGCTCTGGCGATTCCCTTGACCATGAACGGGCCGTCCCACTCAGAACGTAACCACGCAACGTCTTCCCAGGTCGGTGGGGGCGTGGTCATCCAGGTGCCGTAGGCCTCGAAGAACAGCGGCGCCTGTTCGTCGACACCGGCGAAGTTCGGGACCCGGAGCAGAGGGATCGTGCCTTGGCGCAGCCACGACCAGGCCCACGCCGGTTTCGTCAGAACCTCGAAGGCGTGCGGCAGGATCTCCTTGGGGGCGAAGGATTGGGGGATGTGGGGGCTGCCCCAGTCCCGGCCGTGGGAGAACGACCAGTCGAGCGTGAGGATCAGACCCACCGCCCCGGCGGTTCTGGCGCGCTCCATGCGGGCGAGCATGAAGTCGCGGTCTCCGGCCCAGTAGATCTGGAAGAAGGTCTGCGGGTTGGCAGCGACGACCTCCTCGATCGGTTTGCCTCCGAAGGAACTGAGCCCCATCGGGATCCCCCGGTTCGCTGCGGCTTGAGCAACGGCTACTTCACCTTGCGGATGAACGGCCTGCACGCCGGTGGGGGAGATCATCACCGGCATCGCCGAGGGCCGGCCCATTATGTTGACGGCGATCTCGGGGCTTGCGGCCTGTCCTGCGGTTACGGGCCGGAACCCCAGTTCGTCGAAAGCGGCGGTGTTGTCGCGCATCGACACGCCGGCCTCAGCACCGGCTATCAGGGCGCCGTAGACGGACTTGGGAATGCGCTTGCGAGCACGCTGCTCGGCGATGGCGACGGTCTCAAACCAGCTCACGATTTGTGACCGTACCGCCCTCCACCGAAATCTGCGCGTTCAACCACGAGGGATGTAGCTGGACGCGCAGATTTAGGATCGACGATCCCGACGGGCTCAATCAGCCCCGGGCAGCGCGGTGGTTACGGGCCAGGAACTTGACGGGGGACGGGCGGGAATGGTCGAGAGCCGGAGCGGGGCGGGCTGCGGCGGCGGCGTTGACGAGTGGTTCGCCGTGGCCCAGGACGCATTCAGGGTCGGGCCCGTCAAGGGGGATGCCGGTGAAGAACTTGGCGGCCATGCAGCCTCCACCGCAGGCATCGAATTGGCCGCACGATGCGCAGGCCCCGGCCGACTGCGGCTCTCGAAGTTCGGCGAACAGTTCGCTGTGTTGCCAGACCCGCTGAAACCCGCCGTGATCGCGGACGCTGCCCGCCCGGAACTCGTCGTGGAGCACGAAGGGGCAGGCGTAGACGTCGCCGATCGGGTCGATCAGGCAGACCACCCGGCCGGCCCCGCACAGGTTCAGTCCCGGCAGCGGCTCACCGAGGGCGGACAGATGAAAGAACGAGTCGCCGGTGAGCACCTCAGGCCGGTCGAGCAGCCAACGGTACAGCCAGCGTTGCTGTGAGTCGGTGGGATGCAGTTCGTGCCAGCTGTCAGCCCCGCGCCCTGACGGGCGGAAACGGGTGAGTCGCAACTCGGCATCGAAGGAGGCGGCCATAGCCTCGAACTCGTCGACTTGAGCGATGTTGTGACGGGTCATCACCACCGAGATCTTGAAGCCTTTGAAACCTGCGTCGTGCAGGTGCCTCATTGCCTGCTGAGCGATCTCGAAGGAACCCTCGCCACGGACCGCGTCGTTTGTCGCGGCGTCTGCGCCGTCTATCGAGATCTGCACGTCCACGTAGTCGGAGGCCGCGAGCCTGCGGGCGACCTCTGCGTCGATGCGTGAGCCGTTCGTTGAGAACTTGACGCCGACCCCGTGGTCGGTGGCGTAGTCGACGAGATGCCAGAAGTCGCTGCGGATGGTCGGTTCGCCTCCGCCGATGTTGATGTAGAAGACCTGCATCCGCTCAAGTTCGTCGATCACGGCTTCGGCTTCCTCGGTGGTGAGCTCGCGAGGGTCGCGTCTGCCCGAGGAGCTGAGGCAGTGGATGCACTGCAGGTTGCAGGCATATGTGAGTTCCCAGGTCAGACAGATCGGAGCGTCGAGCCCCGCTTTCATCTGGTCCGCGAGGCCGCTGCGCTTCACTGGCGACAACACCTGGTTGTCAGGTGCCGACGTTGAGGCGAACGCAAGCGGCGAGGTAGCGGTGGCGGTCATATCGCCACCAGGAAGTCGGAGGCGGCCAACGAAGCCAGGGCCTTCTCGAATGAGGGCCAGCGGCGATCCTCCAGGCCCGCTGATTCGAAGGCCTCGCGGACGCTGCAGTGTTCCCCGAGGTTCTCGACGAGCGTCACAAGCTCGGGTGCTCTCAGGAAGTTCAGGCGGCGATTGTCGTAGTGGTAGGCGAGCGCGCCGAACGGTTCCGGTCGCAGAGCCACACGTTCGTGCAGCCGGTATCGACGATCCGCGTCAAATTCCACGGTGGTTGACTCCACGGTGTTTCAACTCCACGCGATCAGTAGACCCCGCACATCCCGTCGATGGAAATCTCTTCCACCAGCAGTTCCTCCTCGACGAGGTCGGAGACGGGGAGGCCTTCGTGTTGAGCGTCCGCTAGTTCGGTCTTGTTGATGGGCTTCATGGTATTCACTCTAGGGGATTGCTTCTCGATGGTTCCATCGGCGGTTTGTTGCCCTACTTTGGGGAATTATAGAATTCTGGATGTGAGTGACAAAGCGCAGGTCATGTGCTGGATCCGAGATCACACTCCTTCGCTACTGTGGTGGCATTGGCATGACCGATGAGATCACCGTTCAAGTCAAAGCCCCCGGCAAGTCGTTCCGCAAGGGCATGACGTTGGTGGATCTGATTCGCAAGTTCCCCGACGGATGAACATTCGAGAATCTGTCATTGTCGCCCTACGCGATGCCGCCGACCCGGTCAGGGCACCGCAGCAGAAGGCATACATGAAGTCGGACATGCCCTACCTGGGGGTGGGCGTGCCGCAATGCCGCCGCATCGCAAGCGCCCTGTTCACCAAGCACCCGCTGCCGGACGCCGATGCCTGGGAGGCGGCCATTCTCGACCTCTGGCGCCGGGCCGCTCACCGCGAGGAACGCTACGCGGCGGTCGAGCTGCTGCTCTTCGGGCGCTATTCGAACTGGCTCGAACCGGCGCGCCTTCCCATGATCGAGGAGATGGTCGTCACCGGCGCCTGGTGGGACTACGTGGACGCGATTGCCGGGCGCGGGGTGGGGGCCATGCTCGCTGCACATCCCCGCCCGATGAAGGCCATCCTCCGGGAGTGGGCGAGGGACGGCGACATCTGGAAGCGGCGAACCGCCATTCTCGCCCAACTCCGCGCGAAGCAAGGGACGGATCCGAACCTGCTCGCCGACGCGATCCGGCCGTCCATCGGCCACCCCGAGTTTTTTCTTCGCAAGGGCATCGGCTGGGCGCTCCGCGAGTACTCCAAGACCGATCCGGGATGGGTGGCGGCGTTCGTAGACGCGCATCCAGGGCTCTCCACGCTGAGCCGGCGCGAAGCACTCAAGCACCTGGAGCGTCAACACGAACGTAGGACCGCGGCAGGGCCTCCGGAGGCAGGGCCTCTGGACTGAAGCCGTCCCCCACGCTGATCAGGCGAATTGTCACTCACGTTTATGACTCCCCTACTTTGGCGCGACTATGGACACGGCCGGGGACTGGCCAGGGCACGGTTCGGCAAGGAATTGAACGGTGCAGGGAGGTTTTGTGAAACTCGACATCATGTCTGGGGCGCTTGAGTTGCGAACCATGCAAAGACATGCCCGGGCCGTCGAGAAGGCCGGATTCCACACGATGTGGTTGACCGAGTCGGGACGTACCGCCTACTTGTCGGCTGCTGCGGCCGGGCTGGTGACTGAACGGCTCCGGCTCGGAACGGCTGTGGCTGTGGCCTTCCCACGCAGCCCGATGATCACCGCCTCGGTTGCTTGGGAGTTGGCCGAGGCCACCGAGGGACGTTTCACGCTTGGTCTGGGAACGCAGGTCAAGGCCCATATCGAACGCCGCTACTCGAGCAGCTACGCGCCTCCCGGTCCGCGGATGAAAGAGTACGTGCAGGCTCTGCAAGCGATCTTTCGAGCCTTTCGGGGCGAGGAGAAGCTGTCGTTCGACGGCGACTACTACTCCTTCTCCCTGCTGCCGCCGCAATGGTCGCCCGGGCCGATTGCTGTGGCGAACCCTCCGGTCTACGTGTCTGCGGTTCTGGGATGGATGTCGCGGATGGCGGGTGAGGTGTGCGACGGGATCCACATACATCCGTTCAACTCCGCGGAGTATGTGCGTGATGTGCAGCGGCCCCGAGTGCAGGAGGGCGTCGACCGGGCTGGTCGTGAGCTCGCCGACGTGACCTTTGAGATCCCGGTGATGACGCCGGTGGGCGATACCGACGAGGAGATGGCCGAGTCCCGTGAACATGCTCGCCAGATGATTGCTTTCTACGGCTCGACCAGGACCTACTCACCGGTGTTCGAGACCCACGGGTTCACCGGCCTTTCAGATGAACTCCATGGGTTGCAGCGACGGGGCGACGTCTCGGGGATGGTCGGGTTGATCAGCGATGATGTTCTCGACCACTACACCGTGTCGGGCACCTGGTCGACCCTCGGAGCGAACCTGGTTGAGCGCTACCGCGACGTCGCCCCAAGTGTTGCTCTGATGACCTACACCGCGGCGAGCCAACTGCGCCGCCACCCCGACATCCTCGACCGCTGGTCCGACGTAGCCCGCGACGTCTCAGCTGCTTCGTGAATAGCGCGGAGGAGTTCATCGCCGATTCCACGCGCGCGACTCTGTTTCGGTGTCTGCTCCACGCATTGGCCGTTGCGGTGGTCAGACAATAGGCTCCTGCCGTGCCGCGCGAAGAGTTGTCGAGTCTGCTTCGACAGGGTGACTTCGAGGCTCTCTTCCGCGGGATGGGTTGGGACAACCCGGAACTCCGGGTGCCGGTTGAGGTTGACGACAGTGGGCTGCGCCCGCGGCCAGTGGCCGACAAGCGAGGTATCACCGCGTGGCTCGTGGACTGCCCGAACGGATTGCCCGAGCGTTCGGAGCAGCATCGGGTGGTGCGTCGTCTGAAGCGGCTGAGCCGTGACCAGCTGGTGGTGTTCGCCGCTGCGGACAAGCATCTGTGGCAGTGGCCTGAGCAGCGCCCGAGCGGAGTCGGGTACCGACTCGTGGACCACATCTACCCGGTCGATGCTCCAACCGATGCGCTGCTGCAGCGGCTCTCTCAGGCGACCTTCTCGATCAGCGAGGAGTCGAATCTCACGTCGAGTGAGGTACTCACTCGAGTCCGCCGCTCGTTCAACGCCGACAAGGTAACGAAGTCCTTCTATCGGGAGTTCCAGAAGCACCACAAGACCTTCGCGATGAAGGTGGAGGGCATCGCGGCTGACACGGATCGCCGTTGGTATGCGTCGGTGTTGATGAACCGTCTGATGTTCATCTATTTCATCCAACAGAAGGGGTTCTTGGACAACGACCAGCACTATCTGCGCACGCGTCTCGGGAGGGTTCGCGATTTTCATGGCGCTGAGCAGTTCTACGCGTTCTACAAGCAGTTCCTGCTGCCGTTGTTCCATGAGGCGTTGGGGAGCCCCGACCCGAGCTACGCCGACGACGAGACTCGGTCGCTGGTCGGCGCGGTGCCTTACGTGAACGGTGGGATTTTCGAGCCCCACAAACTCGAGGAGAGCTTCGACATCCAGATCCCCGACGATGCGTTCGAGTCGTTGTTCGACTTCTTCGATGATTGGCGTTGGCACCTTGATGAGCGTCCGTCTGCTGAGGGCAAAGAAATCAACCCGGATGTGCTGGGCTACATCTTCGAGCAGTACATCAACTTCACCGAGAAGGGCCAGAAAGAGAGCGGCGCGTACTACACCAAACCGGACGTGACCGGTTACATGGCTGAGTCGTCGATCTTGCCGGCGCTGGCCGATCGCATGGTCGCGGCGGGGTTGGCGGATCCGGCGCTGCTGCTTTGTGGGTCTGGCGACGACTACATCCGTGAGAGCTTGGGCCACGGGATCTCTCACCCCGATCCAGAGCCGCGGGGGGGGGGGGGGGCGTGGCCGTGGCAGTTGCGCAGTGGCGATCCAGGTGATTATGTCGAACTCGAACCCCCGGGCGAGGAGTTGGCGCTGCCCGGCGAGCGCTGGTGCGACGTGGTGCACCGTCGTGCCCGCTACGGCAAGCAGCACGAGATGCTGTCGGACGCGTCGCGCGAATGGAGCATTGACGACGCCATAACCGAGAATTTGGCGCTGCCGGAGTTGCTTCGCGACTACATGAGCCAGCTTGGCGACGCGCAGGAGTGTCAGGCGGCTTTCGAGGTTCTGCGTTCGTTGACGGTATGTGACCCGACCGTGGGTTCGGGAGCGTTCCTGTTTGCGGCGATCGACGTGCTCGAGCCGCTGTACTCGGAGGTGCTGGCCCGTGCTCAGGAACTCGCTGGAGATGGGCAGGCGGCACCTTCGTTCCTGAGCGAGGCCCGCTCCCATCCGAATCCGCACTACTGGCTGATCAAGACGATCTGTCTGCGCAACCTGTTCGGTGTTGACCTGATGCATGAGGCGCCTGAGATCGCCAAGCTGCGCCTGTTCTTGAAACTCGCTGCTCAGATCGACCAGGTCGAGGACCTGGAACCGTTGCCGGATCTTGATTTCAACATCAAGTGCGGAAACCTGCTGGTCGGGATCGCCGATGAGCGGGACTTCCAAGATCGCCTGGGTGGGACGCTTGAAGCCGCGGCCAGGCTTGAAGACATCAAGGCGCTGGCCGGTGAGGTGGCCGAGGTCTACGAGGAGTTCGTCGCCGGTCAGTCGGATGCCACCGACACGGATGATGCGGACAGCAAACAGGCACTCTCGCAGCGGTTCGACGAAGCACGCGAGCGTTGCCACGAACTGCTGCACGACGTGCGCGGCACGACTCCCTTTGAGCCGTGGATCGAAGCGCATCAGCCGTTCCACTGGTTCGTTGAGTTCCCGAGCGTCTGGCGCAACGGCGGATTCGACGTGGTGATCGGCAATCCCCCCTACATCAAGAAGTCCTTGGTGACCGATTACACCTGGTTCGGCTACAAGACCGAGAAGTGCCCAGACCTGTACGCGCTGTGCATGGAACGAGGGACGGCCCTGGTCAACAACCAAGGCCGCTTCGCCATGATCGTGATGCACTCCCTCTGCTTCAGCAGAGAATTTGAGAGCCTGCGCACTCAACTCGAGCGACGATTCGGCTCCATATGGGTATCATCCTATTCGCGCAGCCCTGGTGGACTGTTCAGCGACTCGGCGGGTGTTCGCAATTCGATTCTCCTAGCTCGTAGGGAGGCCGCCGAGCGTGCCAACCGCACAGTTCGCACGACGCTATGTATGCGCTGGCTGGTGGAAGGACGAACACAGTTGTTCGGTTCATTCGAATACGCTGACCCGAAACTCGACCTGCTGAATCGCGGCCCAACTCTCCAATGGCCGTTTGTTGATGATTCATCGAGTGTTCAAACCCTTCGCAAGATGGTGAGGGGTCAGAGACCTCTTGCATCGGGTCTGGTCTTGAAAGGTGGATTTGAACTCGGTTACAAGACGACGGCGCTCTTTCAGTTAGCGGTGTTCGTTCAGGAACCACCGACCGTAAATCCCGACACAGGTGGCCCCGCCCTCACAAAAAGCGCCCGGTCAGGATGGTTGCGCTTTAGGTCGGAACTTGAGATGGATCTGGTACTCGTCATGCTTGCGGGCAGATGGGGTTTTCTCTGGTGGCTGACTTACTCAGATCAGTTCGATGTCACCCGCAGCACGCTTGCCGCGTTTCCGGGTGACATCGAAAGGTTGGCCACGCGGACCCCGGGTGACATGGAACTGAAAAGTCTAGTGGACTTGTCAAGAACGCTTCAGGAGGAGATGCCAAGAAGCTTGGCATGGAAGAACCACGCTGGTGTCAAAGTCGGCCGGTACAACATGTTGAAACTGCGCCACATCACTGATAGGGCCGACTGGTTGCTGGCGAAGGCTTGGGGGTTGGAGGAGGAGGCGTTCGAGGCGGCGGGCAATCTGCGTGACCGGATGATCTTCGGGAACAAGGAGTAGGTGCGTGCCTTCCCTTCGACGGGTCACTTCTGCCGACGTAGGCCACCCCTCGAATACTGGATCCAGACCCGCGGCCCGTACAGCAGATTTCCGAGCTGAACCTGCCAGCCGATCAGTCTTCTTGAGATCGTGTCGATCTGATTTTGAAGCCCGCGCAGTTGGTCAGCGAAAACGATGACTTCAAGACCCATTTGGGCGAGGCCGGCTGTACGAACCCGACGACCACGGAAGTCGTCGTCGCAGGTGACCAGTACCCGCTCGTTGGCTGCACCCCAACAAGCTACGTCTTCGTCGGGAGCATTCGATCTACCCCGCGGGGTGGTGCTCAGGTCTGCCACGCGACCCGCATGGACGACGTCGGCAATCCCCGGATCAATGGCATCGGCCACCAGAAACGAGATGTTGGCGTCCAGACAGAAGCTGACTCCCCCGGGCCTAGGCGGCGTATTTGGCAACGCCTCTGACCTGAGTGACGCTCAGTTCGTACCAGTCGGCAACCTCTTGTTCTGTAGCCACTTCCAGATTGGCGGTAATCGTCCTGACCGGGATGCGGGTTCCGCGGACCACCGGCTGCCCGAAACACACGAGCGGGTCGATGTCCACCCACGGGGATATGTCCCACGCAGTCGCTGTGTCGTTGATGAAGCGAATCTCATCCGCGAAGACGCGCACTGCGTCCCGAAAGGCCAGCTGCCGGGGATATCGACCCACCATTTCTTCGGTTTCTTCGGCGACCGCTGCCCAGACGCTGGCACCGTCGGTGAAGAACGAGCGGTGAGCCAAGGGTCGGCCGAGCCCCGGTTCGGCAACACGGAGAGCCTCGAGCACCTTGCGGACCTTCTGCAAGGAGGTGCCCTGGCCCCGGAGGCGGCTCACCGTCTCCAGGCTCACAAGATCCAGGAAGCTGATCGTCTCGATACGTTCTGTGCGGCGGGGTTCTGTGGCAGGGGCGACAATAACCGCGAGCCACCTCCGCATCTGCTGTGGTGTAGCTCTACCGCTCCGTCCCACGATCGCCGCTGCTTGCGGGAACGAATAGATCCCTTCGCGGAGCCGCGGGTCAACATCCGTACTCGGCTCGTCGACGAGGGTCATGGTTCGGTTCACTTGTTTGATGGTAACGCAAGACGGGATCTTGAACGCGGCCCGGCCGAGCCCCGGCTGTGGAAGCCGTTGGGTGGTACCGCCGCACAGGAGGGGCAACGCATTGGTATCGTCCAGAATCCACTGCAGGAGGTTCGCTCGGTGTGCCTCTGATTCTGGACAACATCGACCTTGAGACCGAGAGTGAACTGCTTAGGACTCTGGGATCGTCGTATCGGCTGGATGCGGCGATCGGTTATTTCAACCTTCGGGGCTGGAAACTGTTGGCCGAAGCGGTGGATGCTTTGCCAGAGAAGCCGGAGGGGCCGAAAGCACGGGTCCTCATCGGTATGCATGAGTCCCCGAGCGACGAGATGCGCCGGTTGGTTCGGATGCGGCAGCCTGAACCCATCGACAATCGCACGGCCGCTCGGTTGAAGGGCGAGACCGCTGAGGAGTTCCGGGATCAGTTACAGATCGGGCTGCCCACAGAGGGGGACGAGTCGGCGCTTCGAGCTCTGCTACGCCAGATCGAGGCGGGCGATGTGCAGGTGAGAGTACATACGGCGCATCGACTGCACGCCAAGCTGTATCTCTGTCACCGTGAAGACACCGCTGCGCCCCGTGTGGGCTACGTCGGGTCTTCGAACCTGACGGTTGCTGGGCTTCGTGAGCAGGGCGAACTCAACGTGGATGTGGTCGACGGCGATGCCACCGAGAAGTTGGCCCGCTGGTTCGAGGATCGCTGGAACGACCCGTTCACAGTCGACGCGATGCCCGAGTTGGCCGTGTCTCTGCACGAATCGTGGGCGTCAGAAGAGCAGCTCGACCCGTACCTGGTGTATCTGAAGATGGCCTATCACCTCTCCAAGGAAGCCCGTGAGGGCCTGATCGAGTACGGGCTGCCCGCCTCGATGCAGGACGAGTTACTGGACTTTCAAGCTGCTGCCGTGAAGATTGCCGCCCGGATCGTGATGCAGAAGGGCGGCGCGATGATCGGCGATGTGGTCGGGCTCGGAAAGACTCTCGTCGGCACTGCGGTGGCGAGGCTGCTTCAAGAAGAGCAGAGCTTCGAGACGCTCGTTGTGTGCCCGAAGAACCTCGTGGAGATGTGGGAGTCGTACCTGCATGAATACGAGGTGCGGGGGAAGGTCGAGTCGTTGTCAATGGTTCACAAGAACCTGCCCGAGGCTCTTCGGCATCGGCTGGTGATCATCGACGAGGCCCACAACCTGCGCAGCGACAAGCGCCGGGACCACGGAGTCCTTCGGAGCTATATCGAGCGCAACGACTCCCGAGTGCTGCTGTTGACCGCCACGCCCTACAACAAGCAGCTCGGCGACCTGGCGGCTCAGCTGTCTCTGTTCATCCGCCCAGACACGGACCTGGGCGTGCGTCCGGAAGAAGCGATCGCGGAGGTCGGTGCCGCAGACTTCGAGCTGCTGTGTGAGGGGCAGACTTCAAACCTCGCGGCGTTCAAGCGGTCGGAGTATCTCGGCGACTGGCAATCGCTGATGTCGCAGTATCTCGTGCGGCGGACTCGCCGATTCGTTGAAGACAACTACGCGCTGCAAGACGATGACGGACGCCGTTATCTGGAGTTCGGCACTGGTAAGCGGTTCTACTTCCCCAAGCGGATTGCGGAGCCGCTCTTGCGTGAACTCAGCGAGGACGACCCGGCGTTCTTGATGGCGTCGGATGAGACGCTCGACTCGATCCGTGACTTGATGTTGCCCCGATATCGGCTGGGGAACTACCTCGACGACAAGTTCGTGCCCTCTGGCAAGGACGAGGCACAGCTGATTGACGACTTGGTGAACTCGTCAAGGGGGAACCTGGCGGGGTTCACCAGGGTCACGATGTTCAAGCGGTTGTCGTCGTCGGGGCCGGCGTTTCTGGCGACCCTGCGCCGTCATCGCTTGCGGAACCTGGTTGCAGCGCATGCGCTCGACCACGGCTTGCCTGTTCCCGTCGGCACGGTTGACAACTCACTGTGGGCAGTGGAGGTGGACCGCGATCCGGAAGACAACGATGAACCCGATGACGAGAACGCGATGCTCGACTCCGATGAGGAACCTGCGGCGAGCGCTTACGAGAAACTCCGCGCCAAGAACCCCAAAGCGGTCCGTTGGGCGAGAACTGAGATGTTCCGCCCCAATCTGCTGGAGGATCTTCGTCACGACACCGAGGTCCTTACCGAGATGCTGGACCGATTCGGGATCTGGGACGCAGACCGCGACCAGAAGACTGCTGCGCTGGAGAGACTGCTGGTCGAGCGTTACCCGTACGACAAGGTGCTTATTTTCACAGAAGCAGCCGACACGGCCAACTACGTCTATGAGGAGCTGTTGCGGCGTGGCGTCGCTGATGTTGGAGTTGTTACGGGCGACTCCGAGAATCCGACAGCGCTGGCCCAACGCTTCTCGCCGGAGTCCAGCGGTGTTGGTAGCGGGGGGTCGTCGGTTGTGGACGAACTTCGTGTGCTGATCTCTACCGACGTGCTCTCGGAGGGACAGAATCTCCAAGATGCGCACATCGTCGTCAACTACGACCTCCCGTGGGCGATCGTGAAGCTCGTTCAACGGGCCGGTCGGGTTGACCGGATCGGGCAGAACTCGCCCGAGGTGCTTGTGTACTCGCTGCTACCGGCAGCCTCCATTGATGAGGAAATAGCCCTGAGAGACCGTATCCGGAGACGGTTGGGCGAGAATGCCCAGCTTCTCGGCTCAGACGAGAGCTTCTTCGGTGACGCGACTGAACGTCAGATCATTTCTGGTGTCTATGACGAGTCGTCGTCTTCCAGGCTCGCCGGTGTCGATGAGGTCGATCCCGTGTCTATGGCATACGAAATCTGGAGGCGTGCCAGTGAGACTTGCCCCGAACTCGCTCAACGGGTAGCGGCGCTCCCCAATGTCGTGTATTCCACCAAGCGGAGGACTGATGTGGCTCCCGATGTCGGGGTCCTGGTTCACACGCAGGCCGTGGCTGGTGCCGACGCGTTCGGCTTCGTGGAACCCGGCGGCGATGAACGCCGCGTCACACCTCAGGAAGCTTTGCGGATGGCGGAATGCGAACCTGATACGCCCTCCGTCGCGCGCCTACCGGATCATCACGACCTCACCGCAGCAGCACTCGGCGGACCCCTGAAGGCGCCGACCGGACGTGCTACCGGCGCACTGCAAGGTGTGCGAGGCAAGGTGTGGCGCATGCTTCATGAACAGATGGACAGCTTCAAGGACAACCTTCTCTTCAGCAAGGCTGACCTTGCACGAGCCCATGACGCCATGAATGAACGTCCTCTCTACGAGACCGCCACTCACCGACTATCCAAAGCAGCACGGGATCGCAGCACGGACGATCTTGCAGCTTTGGTCGTGGAACTCCACAACGACGGCCGACTCTGCGTTCCCCCTGCACCTGAGGGAACCGATGCGGATCCTGTAATCGTCTGCACCATGGGTTTCAGAGGCTGACGGTCTCTGTGCTATACAGGCTATTTTAATTTATTTTATGTAGTGACAGTATTTCACGGGGTCATTGTCACAGGGGGTCAGTAGGTTGCGATCCATGAGTTTCCTTTCGGGATCGGAGCTTCTTGACGAGGCCACGGCCGGTGGTGGCGGCACCGGTGGATCGTTGCGGGTGCCGTCGGTCGATGAGGCGAAGTTGTCTGATGAGGCGCTGCGTTCACGTCTGGGGGTGTTGGGCCGGGCCGAGTCTCGGTTGGAGGCTATGAAAGCTCAGGTGCTCGCTGAGGTGGGCCGTCGTCACAGCATGGGCGATGCGCAGAGGTTGGTTCGTGACGAGTTGCGTTCATCGAAGCGTGAGGCCAAACGCGATGTTGAGACCGCGGCTCGGTTGGCGGAGTTGCCCGCGACGAGTGAGGCGTTGGAGTCTGGTGAGGTTCCTGTGGGTCATGCCCGCCTGATCGCTCGGGTGTCTGGGGAGAGCCCGATTGATGAGGGGTTGCTGGTCGAGGCAGCAGGCAGCGAGTCTTTCGATGAGTTCGCGCGGACTGTGAAACGTCATCAACAAGAGATGGCTGCTGATGATGGGCAAGCGTTGTTGGATCGTCAACGCTCTAGGCGCAAGGCCCGCATCTTCGAATCATCAGAGTCGGGCATGTTCGTGCTGTCCGGTGAGTTTGATCAGATCACCGGAGCGCGTATCGCTACTGCGTTGACTGCCAAGGAACGGCAGCTGTGGCATCGCGAAGATCCGAAGGCGCGGGCCACGCCTCAGCAGCGGATGGCTGACGCGTTGGCTGAGCTGATCTGTGAACCAGCTGGTGACGGCAAGTCTGCGGGTACGGATTTGTTGGTGATCGCTGATTTCGATGTTCTCGAACAACAACTGGACAATCCCCGGTTGGCTGACGGGTCGCCGATACCGATCGTTGAGCTGCATCGTCTGGCGCTCGAAGCGAACTTGTTGCCGTCGATCTTTGACACCAAAACTCAAGACATGTGGCTGGGACGGCGGCTACGTACCGCTTCTGAGGCTCAACGTGTCGCGTTGATCGCCAGAGACCAGCACTGCATCGGTTGTGGAGCCAACCCGCTGTGGTGCCGCGCACATCACATCACCTGGTGGTCAAAGAACGGACCCACCAACCTCGACAACCTCGCACTGGTGTGCGACGACTGCCACCACAAGATCCACGACCACGGCTGGCAAGTCCACCGAGACCCCGACACCGGCAAATACCAACTCAAACCCCCAACCAACCCTTCGGGTGAGCCCCCGACCCGCCCGACGGGTGAGTTCTTGGCTGTGTCGTCGGGTGAGCCCCCGACCCGCCCGACGGGTGAGTTCTTGGCTGTGTCGTCGGGTGAGCCCCCGACCCGCCCGACGGGTGAGTTCTTGGCTGTGTCGTCGGGTGAGCCTTTGAGAGGGTCATCGGGTGGGTTCTTGGCTGTGTCGTCGGGTGAGCTTTCGATTAGTCCTTCGGGTCGGGCAGACCGTGCTCGAACTCGTGCAGACTCGGCTCAACCGGTTGCAAGCGACGCAACCCAGTCGACTTTCGAGAATGCGGCCGGGCTTGCGCACGGGGAGCAAACTCAGCGGGAGGAACAGACAAGCTCGGATACCGAACAGCAACGTCCCGCCACCCGATCGACCGGTCACGAACCGGTTGGCGGTATCGATTCTTCCTAGTCATGTCCTCGCCATCGGGCTCGTAAGTTTGGCCGTCGCGGCACCGGTGGGTGGTTCCTGAGGGTCTTCTCGGGGGCCTTGCTCGGGGTGTTGTGAAAAGGTTCGTGGTCGTGGCACTGGTCGGCGACGGCTCGGGGAGCTTTGGTTGGGTCGGTGTGTCGTGTTAGGTTCCGGCCACCTCCACAGAACCGAATCACCTGACAATCGCCCCGACGATGGTAGGCACCACCGGCACACGGGGTGCTCTCGGTTCGTTCGGGTCAGTTGTCGGCGTCGATGGCGTGGGTCCGGAGCATCTGCAGGGGGACGACCTCGAGAGCCCGCTCATGGGTTGCTGAGAGTCGCACAGGAGCGGCCGCGCCGGCGAGGGCGGCCTCGAGCCATCGGGCAGCGCAGACACACCAGCCGTCGCCGGGCGAGAGACCCTCGAAACCCCACTCTGGGCGCGGTGTCGACAAGTCGTTGCCTGCTTCTTTGGAGAACTCCAGGAATTCGTTGGTGACGATCGAGCAGACGGTGTGCGAGCCAACGTCGGCCTCTGAGGTGTTGCAGCAGCCGTCTCGAAAGAACCCGGTGACGGGATCAGTTCCGCATTCGACGAGTTCAGTCCCCAATACATTCTTTTGAGCGCGGAAGTCGTGAGCCATACCTCATCAAACCACCTGACCCAGAGGCTGTGCGGTTTAGTCGACAATTTGTTGATCGTGACTGTTGATAGCGAGGCCGGGCCCGAGCAGCCCGCAAGTGTAGTGAACAGGAGTCAACAGCGGCCACTATCGACGCGAGGGCTTTGTGCAATGAACGGTGAGGTACATTTCGTTGCGACTCCGCGACTTTGCGATTCCGCGATTCCAGACAGGAAGAAGCAACAAACAGATGCATCTGCGCCTAGCCACAGTTGCCGACGCTGAAGATCTTCGACGGATCTACAACCACGAGGTTGAGAACACGACGGCCACATTCGATATCGAGCCGAGAAGTCTTGAAGCCCAGCGCGAATGGATCGCCGAACGTCAGGGTGCTCTCGGGGTTCTCGTAGCGGAGACCGAAGGACGCGTGGTCGGCTTCGCCAGCCTCAGCCCCTACCGGAATCGTGCCGGTTATCGCACGACAGTCGAGAACAGCGTGTACGTGAGCGAAGACGCCAGAGGACTCGGTGTGGGCCGGGCACTGATGAACGAACTCATTGCCATGGCCGCAAAAAGGGGCTTCCACAGCATCATCGCCCACATCGTCGACGGTCACGAGGCGAGCATGGCGCTTCATCGAGCCTGTGGGTTCGAGCTTGTGGGCACAGAACGAGAGGTGGGCCGCAAGTTCGGCTCCTGGCTCGATGCCGTCATCATGCAACGCATGCTCCCCTAGAGATACGTCGGCAAATTGCGTGGGGCTGACGGCGACCCGTTACCGCAGGTCAGAGGGTGGCGAACCGCCCGGGACAATACTGCGGCACAACACTGGGAGACTGGCTGTCGGTACCGCAGAACCGGCCTACAGAACCGACGGCTGTCGGTACCGCAGAACCGGCCTACAGAACTGACAAGGCCCGGCACCGTAGTGCCAGGCCCCGTCTCCGCAGTGGGCCGAGAAGGATTTGAACCTTCGTAGGCATAAGCCGACGGGTTTACAGCCCGTTCCCTTTGGCCGCTCGGGCACCGACCCGCGGAACAGAAAATACTACCGGAACGCGACCGCGACCGGTACAGAATTGCAGGCTCGACCAATCGAGAACGGCCACTGCTTGATACGGTTTCGCCATGCCGACTTTCGACGTGGTTTCAGAACTCGACGGTCAAGAAGTACGCAATGCCGTCGATCAAGCCTCCCGTGAGGTGTCTCAACGATACGACTTCAAGAACACCGGCTCCTCGGTGCAATTGGGCGACAACGTCATTGAAATGGCGTCGTCGTCGGAGGACCGGCTAGCAGCACTGCGCCAAGTCCTCGAAGAGAAACTGGTCAGACGCAAGGTGAGCCTCAGAGCGCTCGACTTCGGCAACGTGGAAGCAGCCTCTGGAGGGACCGTGCGTCAGGCTGCTCGCCTGCAAGCCGGGATCTCGCAGGACAAGGCCAAAGAGATCAACAAGTTCATCAAGGGTCTCGGCCTCAAGGGCATCCAGTCATCGGCGCGGGGAGACGAACTGCGCGTGCAGGGCAAAAAACGCGACGACCTGCAGAAGGTAATCGCCGCACTCAAAGAAGCCGACCTGAAGATCCCCCTCCAATTCATCAACTTCCGAGACTGACTCACATTGAGCGCAGGCGGGCGATCCTCTCTGCTGTCGGAGGATGGGTGCTGAACAGCTTGCTGCCACCGCCGCGGCCGCGGGCCTGGGCACTCAGTGGGTTGATGATGTAGCTGCTGGCCTGGCTCGGGTTGACGTTCACGGGGATGGCGTTTGCGCCGCGTTCCAGCTTCTCGAGAGCACTGGCCAGGGGTTCACCGCTGCCGATCAGTTTCGCCGCTGACGCGTCGGCCTGGAACTCGCGACTGCGGCTGATGGCAGCTTGAATGATCATCGCAGCGATCGGCGCCAGAAGGGCGAAGGCGAGTTCCCCTATCGGGTTCCGATCTCGGCCGCCGCCTCGGAACATCGCCCCCCACATGACAATGTTGGCTGCGAAGGTGATCGCCATGCCGATCGCAGCGGCCACAGACCCGATCAGGATGTCCCGGTTGCGGATATGAGCCAACTCATGGGCCAGCACACCTCTAACCTCCTGCCAACTCATGCGCTCCAACAGGCCGGCGGTGACGGCCACCGCAGCATTGTTGGGGTTGCGTCCGGTAGCGAAAGCGTTCGGTTGCGGGTTGGGAGAAATGTAGAGCTTTGGCATCGGCATGTTGGCTCGCATCGTGAGATCTTCCATGATCTCGTAGTACTGCGGCGCCTGTTCGCGGGTCACGGCTTGGGCACGAGCGGATTTGATCGCCAGCGTGTCGCTGAACCAGTAGGAACCCCCGACCATCACCAAGGCGATCACCAGGCCGATCACCAGGCCTGTTGAACTGCCGATGGCGCCACCCGCCACGATGATCAGGCCGCCGAGCAGGGCAAGCAGAACAAAGGTCTTTGCTGTGTTGATCATGGGGTTGGTCACCTCCGGTATTATTTGGCTCAATACTTCGGTAATTCAGAGCCTTCCGCCAGATTGTTGCTGTCAACACTAGGGCCTGTTATGTGCTTGCGGCTACGCAGCCTGAGCGATTCTGTAGATTCCGCGCAGCCCGTCTCGTTGGACCCCTGCTCTGCTGGCCCCTGATCTGTTGGCCTGTGCCGTTGGCCTTCGTCCCGTTGATTCCGCCGTCCCCTCCGAGAGTTAGTCCTCGTCGCTGTTCGCGGCGCCTGAGCGGATGGCAGCGACAACGTCGGGGTCGGCGAGTGTTGTGGTGTCGCCGAGGTCTCGGCCGTCGGCCACGTCGCGCAGCAGCCGCCGCATTATCTTGCCGGAGCGGGTCTTGGGAAGGTCAGGCACCAGGAACACGGCCTTGGGCCTCGCTGTCGGCCCGAGCTTGGTGCCCACGTGTCGGCGGACTTCCTCCCGCAGATCGTCGGAGGCTTCGACAGAACCGATCAGGATGACGTAACCGACGATCGCTTGACCGGTGATGTCGTCTTTGGCCCCGACAACCGCTGCCTCGGCCACCGCGGGGTGGTCGACCAGAGCGCTCTCAACCTCGGCGGTGGAGATGCGGTGGCCCGATACGTTCATCACGTCGTCCACGCGGCCGAGCAACCAGATGTAGCCGTCCTCGTCGACCCGGGCACCGTCGCCGGCGAAGTAGCGGCCCTCGTGGGTCGACCAGTAGGTGTCGTGGTACCGCTGCGGATCTCCCCAGATCCCCCGCAACATCGATGGCCACGGCCGGGTGATCGTGAGATACCCGCCGCCGAGGTAGACGGGGTTGCCGTCGTCGTCGACAACCTCGGCGTAGACCCCGGGGATGGGGGTGGTGGCCGTGCCGGGTTTGGTTGTGGTCACGCCGGGGAGGGGAGTGATCATGTGCGAGCCGGTCTCGGTCTGCCACCAGGTGTCGACGATCGGACAGGTTCCGCCGCCGATGTTGTCGTGGTACCACATCCAGGCTTCGGGGTTGATCGGCTCACCGACGGTGCCGAGGACCCGCAGACTCGAGAGATCGCGCCCAGCGGGCCATTGTTCGCCCCATTTCATGAAAGTACGGATGGCCGTGGGGGCGGTGTAGAGCTGGGTCACGCCGTAGCGCTCCACGATGTCCCAGAGCCTGTCCTTGCTCCACGAAGCCCGTTCGCCGCTGCGTTCGTCGGGAAGCGGTGTGTCCGGTGTGCCCTCGTACATGACCGAGGTGCAGCCGTTGGCCAACGGTCCGAACACGATGTAGGAATGGCCCGTCACCCAGCCGATGTCCGCGGCGCACCAGTACACGTCGGTCTCCGGTTTCAGATCGAACACGTACTTGTGGGTGAACGCCACCTGGGTCAGGTAGCCGCCTGTCGTGTGCATGATGCCTTTGGGCTTGGCTGTGGTGCCGGAGGTGTAGAGCAGGTACAGCAGCTGTTCGGCACCCATCGGCTCTGCTGGACAGCTCGGCGCTGCGGCCTCCATCAATTCATGCCACCAGTGGTCGCGGCCCTCGACCATCTCCGGGCCGGTCCCGCAGCGGTCGACCACGATCACGTTCTCCACGCTCGGCGCGCCCGCGGCCAGCGCTGTGTCGACATTGGGTTTCAGGGCCGACGGCTCTCCACGCCGGTATCCCGCGTCGGCAGTGATGATCAGGCGGGCCTGTGCGTCTTCGCATCGGTCGGTGATGGCGTCGGGGGAGAAGCCGCCGAAGATCACCGAGTGGGCGACACCGATGCGGGTGCAGGCGAGCATTGCGATCGGCAGTTCGGGGATCATCGGCATGTAGATCGCGATGCGGTCGCCCTTGGACAGGCCGAGACCCTTCATGACGTTGGCGAACCTCTCGACCTCGGCCAGCAGTTCCGAGTAGCTGATGGTGCGGATGTCGCCGGGCTCTCCCTCCCAGTGGTAGGCGACCTTGTCGCCGAGTCCTGCAGCTACATGGCGGTCGAGGCAGTTCTCTGAGACGTTGAGCTCTCCGTCCTCGAACCATTTGGCGAACGGCAGGTCCCAGTCGAGCACCTTGGTGAAGTCGCTGGACCAGCTCAGCAGTTCGCGGGCCTGACGGGCCCAGAACGCCTCGTAGTCGGTGTCGGCCTCGTCATAGAGCGAACGATCGTTGGCCAGCGCCGACCCGGCGAAGGCGGCGGAGGGCGGAAACGTCCGCGCTTCGCTCTCGTAGACCTCGATCGAGGCTCGAACCGCCGTGTTTTTATCAGCCGCTGAGTTCTTGTCAGCCATTGTCCATCCCTTCGCGTTCACGCCCCTGCGCGTTGACACGGTGCCTGTCGTAGCGAAAACCATACCCATCTCAGTGACGGTGGGGTCCATCTCAGTGACGGTGGGGTCCATCTCACCGAATCTGGAGCCGCCCTCGTAGCAGGTTCTCGTGGTCCATCCCTCTTTGCCTGTCCAGAGGTCGGCGTCGCGGTGGGTGCTTCAGGTGGCTATCGGCGGTCGGGTAGGGAAAGCTGGTTGAATGTCGGATCAATTGCCCGCTGCTACCTACCATCGAGACGGCCATGTCGCCACGATCACCTACAACCGGCCTGAGGCGCTCAACGCAGTCAATGGGGCGATGCGCCAAGCCCTCGACGCCGCTTGGACCGAGTTCCGTGAGGACGAACAGGCCTGGGTTGCGATAGTCACCGGAGTCGGCAGGGCATTCTGTGCGGGCGCGGACCTGCGAGACGGGGCGGGAGCCACCGGCTCCTGGCCGGGTTCGTTCTGGGAGTGGCCCACGATCACCACCTTCGAGAGCGGCATGGAGATCTGGAAGCCCACGATCGCCGCGGTCAACGGACCGTGCATCGGCTACGGGCTCACCGCGGTCCTGGCCTGCGATTTCGTGCTCGCCAGCGATAGGGCGAGTTTCGCCTATCCGGAGGTGAAGTTGGGTCAAGCGACGATTGTCGGGGCACTGAGGCTGCCTGACCATGTGGCGACTGTGGATGCGTTGGAACTGCTGTTGACCGGCGACCCGATCGATGCTGAGCATGCCAGGGAGATCGGCCTCGCCTGGCGGGTCCATCGTCATGAAGATCTGCTCGATGCGGCAGGGGACCTCGCTGAACGGCTGTGTCAGGGAGCGCCGCTGGCGGTGAGGGCCACCAACGAGATGGTCAGGCGCGGTCGCAGGCTCGGGTGGACCGAGGCGGTGCGGATGGGAGAGACGATGCGTCGAGTCGTCGGGCAGTCCCAGGACGCGGCCGAAGGCTCGCGGGCTTGGGCCGAGAAGCGCGATCCCCAGTGGAAGGCCCGATGAGCCCCGACGGTGATTGCTCCTTGACAGTGTTGGTCGGTGACGGCACTGACTGGCAGATCGGCGTGACAGGCACCTTCACATGACCGGCGAACTCCGAGGGTGTTGATCTCCGATAGGGGCCGCAGGCGGATCGGCGGGCATGATTGGCCCGATGGACATCCAAGGACACTGTGACCCCGCGTTCTCGGCGGTATCTGAAGCCTTTGAACGGAACTTCGCCGAGGGTCTCGAGCTGGGCGCTGCCGCGGCGGTGACCGTCGGCGGTGAGGCGGTCGTCGATCTCTGGGCCGGAGACTCGGACTCTGCGGGCAGCCCATGGCAGCGCGACACGATCGTCAACGTCTACTCGACGACCAAGACCATGGCGGCTGTGTGCATGCTCATTCTGGCCGACCGCAAGGAGTTGGACTTCGACGCGCCGGTGGCGCGGTACTGGCCCGAGTTCGCTCAGCACGGCAAGGAGAGCGTGCTGGTGCGTCACGTGATGTCCCACACGGCCGGTTTGCCGGGTTTCGTCCCGCCGGTAGCGCCCCCGATGCTGTACGACCTCGACCGCGTGGCTGCCCAGCTTGCTTCCCAGGAACTGTGGTGGGAGCCGGGCACCAAGTCCGGCTATCACGCCATCACTCAGGGGAACCTTGAAGGCGAGATCCTCTACCGCATAACGGGGGAGCGTATGGCCGACTGGTTCGCCTCCGAGGTGGCAGGCCCGCTCGGCGCCGATTTCTGGATGAGCCTGCCCGCTTCTGAGGACGGACGGGTTGCCGAGTTGCAGCTTCCGCCCCCTCCTACGGGCATAGAGGTGAACGGTGTACCGGTGGCCTTGGATTCGATAGCAATGCGCACCTTGATGAGCTGTCCGCTGAACGCGACTGAGCCGCGCACCCGGGAGTGGCGCGCTGCGGAGATTCCTGCGGCGGGAGGCTTCGGCAATGCCCGTTCGATTGCCGCGGTCCATTCGATGCTCGCCAACGGTGGTGAGGTGAACGGTGTGCGGCTGTTGTCTGAGGCGGGGGCTCGTCGGGCTCTCGAACCCCAGCGCGACGATGTCGATCAGGTGTTGATGCTGCGCCTGCGCCATGGTCTGGGTTTTGCCCTGGAGATGGAGGGCTGGGTGCAGAGTCCGAGTCCCAACCACATGTTCTGGGGTGGCTGGGGCGGTTCGTTGGCCACGGTCGACTTCGACGCCGCCATGACCGTGTCTTATGTGATGAACCGTATGGACGCGGAGCTGACAGGTGACCCTCGCGGTGGCCGCCTCGTCGATGCCGCCTACACCAGTCTCAGCTAGTGCCAGTCTCAGCTGGCGGCAGATCGCTGAGTTCCGCTGGCGTCTGATCTCACGGAGGCTGTGACCTTGCGGACCAGGGGCTCGAAGTGAGCTAGCGGGAGGGTGTCGTAGTCTGGGTCGAAGGCCTGTTGGTCCCACTCGTCGGTGAACTCCTCGCACAGAGCGAACCAGGGCTCGTCTCGAAACTGCTCTCGCAGGTCCCGGGGAGCCCCGAAGTGGTGGTAGTAGTGCCGACCCTGAAAGTCCTGGTGGTTGAGGATCGTCTGGTAGACGTCGTCGCGCACGTAGGGCTTGATGATCTCTGCTGAGATGGCCCCGTGGTTCGGGACCGATACCGCCTTTCCGACGTCGTGGCAGAGACTGGCGAATACCATCTCCTCGTCGGCTCCGGCCCGCTCGGCCATCGTGGCGGTCTGGAGGCTGTGGGTGAGTTGGTCGGTGAGGAATCCGTCACGGATGTCGGCCAGCGACTCGAGCAGCATCAGTATCCGGTCTGCCACCCGAGGTTGGCTCATCGCCGTGCATCGACCGATGTGTGCCCACTGTTCGGCGCTGGACTCGTCCATTCTGCGGAAGCTGTCGTCGGCTGTAGTGGTTGCGGACGCGGTCACAGTCATGCCCCGATACTAACCGACCTACTTTGAATCACAAAGGACAAAGTTAAGTGTAGGAGACTCAAGTTTTCTGCGCTATACTGTAGCTACTAGATCCCTACTGTCTCAGAGAAGGCTAACCGATATCAATATGGCGCTCGACCCGAACCGCTGGACCCTCAAGACCACAGAAGCGCTCTCTGCGGCAACCGGACTGGCCCGCGCGGCGTCCCATCCCGAGATCACCACACACCACCTCCTGATCGCCCTGATCGGCCAGACCGACGGCATCGTGCAGCCGCTGTTGCACAGGGTGGGAGTCGACGTACTCTCGGCCAGAACCAAGGCGACCTCGGAGCTGGACCGCCTGCCGAACGCCTACGGATCCGAACCGCAACTGGCCAAGACGCTCATCGATGCGCTCAACGACGCCGATGAGCTGCGTGCCGAACTCCACGACGACTACCTGTCAACCGAGCACGTACTGCACGCACTGGCCGAACTGATCGAGGTTGATCGGGAGGCGCTTCTGGTTGCGCTGCGAGACGTGCGCGGCACTCACCGGGTGACCACCCAGACCCCCGAGAACCAGTACCAGGCCCTCGAGAGATTCGGCCATGACCTCACGGAAGCGGCCGGGCGCGGCGAACTTGACCCGGTCATCGGCCGTGACGACGAGATACGCAGGGTCATCCGCGTCCTGTCGCGTCGCACCAAGAACAACCCGGTGCTCATCGGTGAACCGGGAGTCGGCAAGACCGCCATCGTCGAGGGGTTGGCAGCCCGGATTGTCGAAGGTGACGTGCCCGACTCACTGCAGCACAAGCGATTGATCAATCTCGACATGTCGCTGCTGCTGGCCGGTGCCAAGTACCGCGGCGAGTTCGAGGAACGCCTGCAAGCGGTGCTCAAGGAGATAGAGGATGCCGACGGCGAGATCATCACCTTCGTTGATGAGATGCACACCGTGGTCGGTGCGGGAGGAGCGGAGGGTGCAATGGATGCCGGCAACATGCTCAAACCGATGCTTGCCCGAGGCCGCCTGCGGATGGTCGGCGCCACCACGCTCGACGAATACCGCAAGCACGTCGAGAAGGACCCGGCACTGGAGCGCCGCTTCCAGCAGGTGCTGGTAGCGCCGCCGTCGGTCGAGTCAACCATCGCGATCCTGCGCGGCCTCAAGGAGCGTTATGAAGTGCATCACGGAGTGCGGATCCAAGACTCTGCGCTGGTAGCTGCAGCGGTGCTGAGCGACCGTTACCTCACGGGCCGTTTCCTGCCCGACAAGGCGATCGACCTCATTGACGAGGCGAGCAGTTCGCTTCGCATAGAGATCGATTCGGTACCGACCGAGATCGATGTCGTCGAGCGACGTATCCGCCAGATCGAGATCGAACGTCTGGCGCTGGCGAAAGAGACCGACGATGCCTCCGCGGAACGTCTCAGCGACCTCGACCGGGAACTCGCCGACCAGAGGGAGGAACTAGACGCACTCACCATCAGATGGCAGGCTGAGAAGGACGCCATCACCGCATTGCGCGGAATCAACGAACAGCTCGAACATCTACGCGGAGAGGTTGAACGCGAGCAGGACCTGGAACGGGCGGCTGAACTCCGCTACGGCCGGATCCCCGAGCTGGAGCGCCGGTTCGCGGTCGCCAAAGGGGAGCTCGACAAGCTCCAAGCCGAAGACTCGATGTTGAAGGAAGAGGTAGACGACTCCGACATTGCCGAGGTGGTCAGCCGCTGGACCGGAGTCCCCGTGTCGCGCCTGATGGAGGGCGAAGTCCAGAAACTGGTAAGCCTCGAAGAGCATCTGCATCAACGGGTGGTCGGCCAGGACGACGCAGTCTCGGTGGTGGCCAACGCGATACGCCGCTCCAGAGCAGGTCTCGGCGACCCTCGTCGCCCCATCGGCAGCTTTCTGTTCCTCGGACCCACCGGGGTCGGCAAGACCGAACTGGCCCGCTCACTCGCAGAGTTCCTCTTCGATGATGAGCGCGCCATGGTTCGAATCGACATGTCGGAGTACATGGAGAAGCACAGCGTCAGCCGGCTGATAGGTGCGCCCCCCGGTTATGTCGGTTACGACGAGGGCGGACAGTTGACCGAAGTCGTGAGGCGCCGTCCGTACTCGGTTGTCCTGCTCGACGAAGTCGAGAAGGCCCACGCAGACGTCTTCAATGTGTTGTTGGCGCTCCTCGACGATGGCCGTCTCACTGACGGTCAGGGTCGAACAGTCGACTTCTCCAACGTGGTGTTGATCATGACCTCGAACCTGCCTGGCGAGCCCAGAGACTTCTTCAGGCCCGAGTTCATCAATCGAATAGATGACATCGTCCGCTTCATGCCGTTGACGGAGGACGACCTGATCAAGATCTTCGATATCCAGTTCGCGGATCTCGCTGATCGTCTCACCAGCCGCCGTATCACCCTGGAAGTGACCGGCGAGGCTCGCAACCACATCGCAGAGAGGGGATACGACCCGGCGTTCGGGGCCCGTCCGCTGAAGCGGTTGATCCAGCGCAGTATCGGCGACCCGCTCGCGATCGCAATACTCGAGGGGCGATACACAGAAGGCGACACCGTGAAGGTCGATGTCGAGGGCCACCGCGACAATTCGCAGATCGTGCTGTGCTGAAGAGTCCGTGCAAATAAGTCCGTACGGATCGCCGTGAGTTCAAGCTAATCTTTCTCGGTAACGCAAATCCATCAAGGGAGAGCGCCGTGCCAGCGACCATCGTCGTCGGTACTCAATGGGGAGACGAAGGCAAGGGGCGTTTCACCGACCTCCTGGCCAAGGAGATGTCCATGGTCGTCCGCTATCAGGGCGGCCACAATGCCGGGCACACGCTGGTTGTCGACGGCGAGACGTTCGCCCTGCAACTCGTTCCGAGCGGTGTCCTTTACGACTACATCACCCCAGTGATCGGCAACGGTGTCGTGGTTGATCCCCGTGTCCTCATTGCCGAGATCGACATGCTCACCGGGCGGGGCGTCGACTGTTCAAGACTGAAAGTCTCAGGCAACGCTCACCTCATCATGCCGTACCACACCGAACTCGACGCGCTCCACGAACGTCACCTCGGCGCCGCCAAACTCGGCACCACCAAGCGTGGTATCGGACCCGCATACGCGGACAAGGCGATGCGCGTGGGGTTGAGGGTACAGGACCTCGCAGACCCAAAGATCTTCCGCCAGAAGCTCGAAGTCGTGCTCAGCCACACGAATCAGGTGCTAACCAAGGTCTTCGACCGCCCTCCGGTGGACGGAGAGGCGATCGCGGCCGAATACCTCGATGAGTGCGCCCCCCGGATCCTGCCCTTGATCACGGATTCGGTCGGGTTGTTGCACGACGCACTGGAAGCCGGACAGGAGGTGCTGCTCGAAGGTGCCCAAGCCACGTTCTTGGACCTCGACCACGGCACCTACCCCTTCGTCACGTCATCAAACCCTGTTTCTGGCGGCGCCTGCACCGGTTCAGGCATCGGACCGCGGCACATCGACCGCGTTGTCGGTGTGGCCAAGGCCTATGTGACCCGAGTCGGTTCGGGTCCGTTCCCGACGGAGCTAATTGACGACATCGGCGACTATCTTGTCGACGTCGGCGGTGAGTACGGTGTTAACACGCGCCGTCGAAGGCGGCCGGGTTGGCTCGATGCGGTAATGGTCCGTCATGCGGTGCGAGTCAATTCCCTGACCGAGATCGCGATAACCAAACTCGATGTACTTGACGGGTTGGATTCTGTGAAGGTCTGTGTCGCCTATGAGATCGACGGTCGGCTGCACACCAATCTGCCCTACCATCAATCACAACTGCATGCGGCGGTGCCGGTTTACGAAGAGTTGCCGGGCTGGAACACCGACCTCAGCGCGGTAACGCACCCGAGCCAATTGCCTGCTGCAGCAGCTGACTACATTGAGTTCCTCGAGAGTCAGATCGGTGTGTCGATCAGACTTGTCGGGGTGGGTCCGGGCCGTGAGCAGTATCTCGACAGACACGACAGGCTCGTGGCATGAGTGACCCCGTGACCAATGTGCTTGCTGATCGCTACGCCAGCGAGGCGATGAACAGGATCTGGTCGCCCGAGGGCAAGATAGTTCAAGAACGGCAGTTGTGGCTTGCGGTGCTACGGGCGCAAGTCTCTTTGGGATTGGACATCCCCGTGGGGACGATCGAAGCCTACGAAGCGGTATTGGATCAGGTCGATCTTGCGTCGATAGCCGCCCGCGAGGCAGTTACTCGTCACGACGTGAAAGCTCGTATCGACGAGTTCTGTGATCTTGCCGGCCGGCAGCACATTCATCGGGGAATGACTTCTCGGGATCTGACCGAGAACGTCGAACAATTTCAGATCCTCCAGTCTCTGGTCCTGCTGCGGGATCGTCTGGTGGCTGTGCTTTCCCGCCTTGGAAGTCTGGCTTCAACCCATGTTGAAGTGGTGATGGTCGCCCGCACCCACAATGTTGCCGCCCAGGCGACCACCTTGGGGAAACGCTTTGCGGATGTGGCCGAGGAAACCATGATCGGTTTGGACCGGGTGGAAGAGTTGCTGGCCCGCTACCCGCTTCGAGGGATCAAGGGTGCTGTAGGCACTCGTCTGGATCAGTTGGACCTGCTCGGGGATGCCGATGCCGTCGATCATCTGGAAGAGATGGTCGCGCGGCACCTCGGATTCGGGCGTGTTCTCGACAGTGTCGGTCAGGTGTACCCGCGGTCACTTGACCTTGATGTGGTTTCGGCACTCGTACAAGCCGTGTCGGGACCTTCCTCCGCGGCGACCACCCTGCGGCTGATGGCTGGAAATGAACTGGCCACCGAGGGGTTCAGCGCGGGTCAGGTCGGTTCGTCGGCGATGCCCCACAAGATGAACAGTCGCAGCGCTGAGCGCATCGGTGCACTCCGGACGATCCTCGACGGTTATCTGACCATGGCCGCGAACCTTGCGGGTCGGCAGTGGAACGAGGGTGACGTGAGTTGCTCGGCGGTTCGTCGAGTGATGCTGCCCGACGCGTTCTTCGCTGCCGACGGGTTGCTGCAGACAGCCATCGGTGTCTTCGATGATTTCGGTGCCTTCGATGCGGTCATCGAAGCCGAACTGCAGCGTGAACTTCCGTTCCTCGGGACCTCGCGGATACTCAGCGATGCGGTGGCGCAGGGACTCGGCCGCGAGGAGGCCCATCAGCTGATCAAGTCGCACGCGGTGGCCGCAGTGCTGGCTCGTCGTGAAGGCACCGGGGGTCCCAGCTTCATAGAACGCCTCGCCGCTGATGAACGAGTGCCGCTCAATACCGCCGCGATCCACAGTTGCTTGACCGACAGCGACGACTTCGTCGGTACCGCAACAATCCAAGTCGAACGCGTCGTAGCGCGTGCCAGCAGGATTGTTTCGGCGCATCCACAAGCAGCTGTTGAAGCTGCAGAGATCCGGTTCTAATTCAACCGGGTTGCGGAGTGGTCTCTAGGCGGAACGGGAGACCCCGGCACGCTTGAGAATCGCAGCCGGTACTCCGATCGAGCGCCAAGCCGAATAGCTGATGCCATTGGTTTCGCCGTATTCACGAGCCACATTGACAAACTCGTCTTCAAACGCCGAAATGTCGACGACTGCCTCAGCGGCTTCGATCTTGGACTCAAGGTCCATCTTCTCCTGAGTCAGGTGCAGCCGTTGCAAGGGCCCTGCTTCGTCCATTTCGCTTTCGATTGCAGCAATTCTCATGCGCATGTTTTCGGGAGTACGCCTGCGTCCTGGCTTTGGACGGTGCGATTCGAGTGCTTCGAGGTACTTGCGTACCCCCCGAGCCCGAGCTCTTCCCACCGCTAGTGCTGCTCGATGCTCGTCTGACATCGGCCTCTTACTTGATTTTGTTGGTTCAGCCATCGTTTCTCCATTTCGTATTCGAGGGTCAAGTTAAACCTGAGCAATGAACGTATCGGGTTGAATCGAAAATGGTCAACACTGACGAGCTGGGATTTCGATTCGTCGCTCGATTTAGGGTTCGAGCGTTTCGCTGAATAACGTCCTCAGCGTGCAGAATGCTCCAACCGCCGCATTTTCGATCACCCTCAAGATCTCCTTGGACAACGTTCCCGGGACGCTCGGCCGGTTCGCGGCCGCGGTTGGCGACCTGGGGGGCAACATTGCAGGTATTCCCGGCTTTGAAGCGAAGGGACCCACTGTTGTCCGTGACATCGACGTTCATTGTCGTTCCGAATCCCATGCTGCTCAGATAGCCGCGGCGATCAATGAGCTGCATGGTGTGTCGGTGCTCGACTGGTGGGACCGCACCTACGCCCTACATGAAGGGGGCAAGATTGAAGTGCTTCCTCTGTGTTCGGTCGGTGACGCAGACGACCTTTCGATGGCGTACACACCGGGCGTGGCCCGTGTCTGTATGAGCATCGCGGACGACGAGGCGCTGGCGCATCAGTACACGATCAAGAAGAACACCGTGGCGATAGTGAGCGACGGCAGCGCGGTGCTCGGCCTGGGCAATATCGGTGCCCATGCCGCAATGCCGGTAATGGAGGGCAAGGCTCTGCTGTTCAAGGAGTTCGGGGGGATCGACGGCTTCCCGATCTGTCTGGACACCCAGGACACAGAAGAGATCATCGAGACGGTTACCCGTATCGCCCCGGCATTCGGGGGGATCAACCTTGAGGACATTGCTGCACCTGCCTGTTTCGAGATCGAGGATCGCCTCAAGGCGACGTTGCCGATCCCGGTCTTCCACGATGATCAGCACGGCACCGCCATAGTGGCTCTGGCCGCTCTCACCAACGCTCTGAAGCTGGTCGACAAGAAGATCGGGAACATCTCTGTGGTCATCTCAGGGATGGGTGCCGCCGGTGTGGCTGTTGGCAAGATCCTGCTGGACGCGGGCGTCGGCGAGGTTATAGGCGTAGACCGGATCGGAGCGGTGCACGAGGGTCGCGACCAGCAGAACAAGGTGAAGGAACAGTTCGCAGCGGTAACCAACCGTGACCGCCGAGCAGGCACACTCTCTGAAGTGCTGGTGGGCGCGGATGTGTTCGTGGGAGTGTCGGCACCCGATCTGATCGACGCTTCGAACCTTCGCCGGATGGCCCGCGACCCGATCGTCTTCGCCATGGCCAACCCGGATCCGGAGATCCGTCCTGAAGCAGCCGACGGTATTGCTGCTGTCATGGCTACGGGCCGCTCCGACTTCCCCAACCAGATCAACAATGTGTTGGCATTTCCGGGAATTTTCAGGGGAACGCTGGATGTTTGCGCGCACAGCGTGACCGAGAACATGAAGGTGAGTGCGGCCGCTGCGATCGCCGCTTGCGTGCCTGAGCTGGAGCTTCGGCCCGATTTGGTGGTGCCGTCGGTCTTTGACCGTTCGGTCGCGCCGATGGTGGCCAGAGCGGTCGCCGAAGCAGCCGAGCGTGACGGTGTCGTCCGCAGCCGATCCAGCACCGCTGGAAGCTGAACCGATTGGAGTCTGAATCGATGTTTGAGCATCTGTTGTCACCGATCTCCGTAGGTCCGATGGACTTGCGAAACCGGATGGTCATGGCCCCGATGGGAGTCGAGATCGTCGGTGACGACGGGTTCGCCAACGATCAGATCATCGCCTACTACGAGGAGAGGGCTCGTGGCGGTGTGGGGTTGATCATCACAGAGGTGTGCGCGATGGCATATCCCCGGGGTGCCAACTCCGTGCATCAGCTCGGGCTGTCAGACGACCGCTACATCCCGGATCTGCGCAGACTCACTGACCAGGTGCACCGCCACGGCGCCAAGATCGCGGTTCAACTCGTCCACCACGGCAAGGTCTCCCGTGTCGATATCAAAGAGGGACGCCCTGTGCTTGTTCCGTCGATCCCCCAATGGCACGGATCGCTCGACATGATCCAGGATCTGACCCCTGAGGAGTTGGGGCTGATGGCTGCGGCCAACGGTGGTGGAGCCCCGAACTACCATGAACTGACTACCGACGACATTGGTGCGGTGACCGCGGATTTCGCCTCCGCGGCCCGTCGGGCCCAGGAGGCCGGCTTTGATGGGGTGGAGGTCCACGGCGCCCACGGATACCTGATCTCTGGGTTCCTGTCCAAGCAGTGGAACCGTCGAACCGATGAATACGGCGGCGATGTCCACAACCGTTCTCGGCTGTTGTGCGAGGTGATCGCTGCTTGCAAAGCCGCCACCGGCGACGATTTCGCGGTCTGGTGTCGGCTCGACGCCCTCGAGTACCGCACGCCGGACGGCATCGTCTTTGAAGACGCCGAGGTGACCGCGCAGCTCGCCCAACAGGCTGGAGCCGATGCGGTCCACCTCAGCGCCTACGGCGATCAGACGTCCGGTCCGGCATTCACCGAGGGGACCCTGCCGCACCGTGAGGCGACCCATGCGGCCCTGTCAGGCAGGTTGAAGAGCAAGCTCAATGTTCCGGTCATTGCGGTCGGCCGGATTCGTCCGGAGACCGGTGATGAGATGGTCGCTCACGGAAAGGCCGACCTGATCGCCATGGGCCGCCAGATGCTGGCCGACCCCGCGACGGCGCTGAAAGTCAGCGAGCAGCGCCCTGCTGAGATCCGTCCTTGCATCAACTGCTACGTTTGCGTGGCCCAGCCGTTCTTCGACAGGCGGGTACGCTGCGCTGTCAACCCGGTCCTGGCCCACGAGGTTGAGTTGCGCGACATTGAGCGGAGCACCGCCGCTGAACCGCGCTCGGTTGTGATTGTCGGGGGCGGACCTGCGGGTATGGAGGCGGCGCGTGTTGCGGCTATACGGGGACACGAGGTCACCCTCTTCGAGTCGAGCCCGCGCCTGGGTGGTGCACTGAGATTCGGCGCTTTGGTCTATGAGCCGAACCTTCGGCTCCTCAAGTGGTTGACGAGGCAGATGGAGATGCTCGATGTCGATGTGCGGCTGAGCACACCGGTGACTGTAGAGGCCGTCGAGGAGCTTGGGCCGGACGCCTTGATCGTGGCCACGGGAGCCTCGCGCGTGCGACCGGACATTGGTGGTATCGACTCGGACCATGTGCTTGACGGCGACGATCTGCGGGCCATGCTGACTGATCCTTCCGCTGACGCCTCCCGCAAGCTCTCCTTGACGGGGAGGGTCGCCGTTGCTGCAGGCAGGCGGCTCGGATTGACAGACGATCCCGAGCGGCTGGCCTCGCTGACGCATCACTACATGCCGATCGGTAAGCGGGTCACGATTCTGGGAGGCGGCCTCGTCGGGATCGAACTCGCTGAGTTCCTGGTGGACCGCGGCCGTGTGGTGACGGTTCTGGAATCTGGCGCGACCTTGGCCACCGAGATGGCCCACCCCCGACGTTGGCGTGTTCTCACTGATCTGCGTTCCCACGGTGCGGAGTTGTTGGCCAACGCCGATGTGTTGGAGGTGACTCCCGCGCAGGTGCGTTACCGCCACAACGACAGCGACCATGCCGTCGACGCCGATTGTGTGGTGGTTGCATCGGGCTTGACCGGTGATGACTCGGTCACCCGACAGCTTCGGGCCGCGGGGCTCGATCCTGTGGCGATCGGAGACTGCACCGGGGTCGGCTACCTCGAGGGGGCCATGCGGGAGGGTTTCCACGCCGGTCACGCGGTCGGCTGAACAACGGCGGGTCGGCTGAGAAACTGTCGGTGAACCCAAGCGACCCGGCGCAGATGCCGGGCCGCTGTTGGTGGTCGGGACCGGCGTCGATCCGGTGACCTACCGCTTTTCAGGCGGCCGCTCTGCCAACTGAGCTACCCGACCCCACAGCATCCCCTTGAGGATGCGTGGCGGTCCTGACGGGATTTGAACCCGCGGCCTCCACCTTGACAGGGTGGCGATCACTCCAAACTGATCTACAGGACCCCTCGCTCGTACATGCCGTGCGAACCTGGAACGGTATGCCACGCCGCCGATATTCACAACCTGATTAGACCCGGGGAAGTTCCGGATCTCGCGGTAGCAGCCCGCCGTGGATTCGAAGCTCCGAAACGGTTGCCGGGTAGAAGCGCGTCGAGGGTGGTCCGCGGGCTAGGCCAGATCCACCCTGCGTCTCTTTCGGGCCTGTTTCGGGGAGCTTCGGTCAGATGACTCCGTCGGCTCGCAGCGAGCCCAGGTCGGTGTCCGACAGACCCACCGCGCTCGACAGCACTTCGTCGGTGTGTTCGCCGACGCGGGGCGCACCCGTAGGAGTGGGAGGGGTCTCTCCCAGCAGGCGGGGAAAGGGGGCCTGCTGTCGGACCGGTCCGATGACCGGGTCCTCAACCGTGCAGATGTCGTTTCTGGCCAGGACGTGCTCGTCCGCGGCGAGGTCGGCCACGTCGTAGATCTTGCCTGCGGGGACGTCGCAGGCGATGCAGCGCCTCTCTATCTCGTCGGCGTCGGCCTTCGAGACCCATTCGGCGACCAGTGCGTTGATCTCCACTCGGTTCTCTGCTCGTGCGGCGGCTGTGGCGAAACGCTCGTCGTCGGCCAACTCTGGCCGGTCCATCGCCTTGCAGAGCCGTTCGAAGAAGGTCTGGCTGCCGCCGACGATGTACACATAGCGCGAGTCTCGGCTGGGGTAGTTACCGACCGGCGCAGCGATGTCGAGGCTGTCCGCTGATCGGTTGCGGACCATCCCGAGCCGGTCGTAGGCGGCGATCGTCCATTCCATGATGCGCAGGATCGAGCCGTACATGTAGACGTCGATCACCCCGCCGGTGCCGGTTCCGCGGGCGTCGCGGTCATAGAGCAGGCTGGTGATCGACTGGGCTGCGAACAAGCCGGTCAGATAGCCGGCGATGTTGACGCCCGGTCTTGCCGGCGGACGGTCGGGGTAGCCGGTGACGTGCATCAGCCCGCTGAAGGCCAGCGCGTTCCCGTTGAGTCCGGGCCGCAGCGATTTGGGGCCGTCCTGGCCGAATACGCTGAATCGGGCTGTGACCAGGCGAGACGGAAGGCGGGAGGGGTCGATGTCCCATTTTTCGAGTGTGCCGGGGCGGAAACTCTCGCACACAACGTCGCTGGACGCGGCCAGCGAACGGAAGATCTCCTGGCCCTCGGGGCGGTGCAGGTCGATGGTCACGGATTTGCGGCCTCGACCCTCTACTGACCAGTAGAGGGAGTACAGCTCTCCGTCGTCTTCGACGTAGGGGCCGAGTTCGCGCAGACTGTCGCCCCGCCCCGGTTGCTCGATCTTGATGACCTCGGCACCCTGCTCGCCCAGGATCGCGGCGCAGAAGGGAGCCGACACGCGCGACCCCAGGTCGATGACCCGCAGTCCTTGCAGGGGGCGTCTCATAGCGTTCTCCTCACAACGTTCGCCTCATAGCGTTCTCCGATCCACCGCAGATGACGCTAGCGGACACGGAGGCCGCTCAGATGGCGTTGCGATCCCTCAGGGCAGCGATCTCGGTGCCTGAAAGTCCAAGCAGGGTCGAGAACACTTCGTCGGTGTGTTCGCCGAGCAGCGGCGCTCCTGTGGGGACCGGAAGCCGGTCGCCGTCGAAACGAGGGTAGGGGGCCTGCTGGCGCACCGGTCCGATGATGGGGTCATTGACGGTGCAGATGTCTCCTTGGGCGAGGACCTGGTCGTCGGCGACCACATCGGACACGTCGTAGACGACGCCGACGGGCACGCCGTGGTGCAGGCAGCGCTCCTCGATGGTGGTCGCGTCCAGCCCGGATGCCCACTCGGCGATGGTCTTATTGACGGCTACTCGGTTGTGCTGTCGCGCCCGTGGCGTGGAGAAGCGCTCGTCGGTCGCCAACTCGGGCCGGTCCATCGCCTCGCAGAGGGCATCGAACACTTCCTGGCGCACTGCCACGATGCATACGAACCGACCGTCCCGGCTTGCGAAGTTGTCGAGCGGCGCGGCCTGGTCGGTGTGATTACCCGTGCGTTGGCGCACGGTCCCCAACTGGTCGTAAGCGGCGATCGTCCACTCCATGATCCGCAGAACAGATCCGTAGAGGTAAGCGTCGACCACGCCACCGATTCCGGTGCCCCTGGCGTCGCGCTCATAGAGCAGGCTGGTCACGGCCTGGGCTGCGAACGTCGCTGTCAGGTAGTCGGAGACGGGAAGGCCCGGCCGTGCTGGCGGCCTGTCGGTGTGCCCAGTGAGGTGCGTCAGCCCGGCGAAAGCGACGGCGTTGTGGTCGAAACCGTTGTAGAGGGATTTGGGTCCCTGCTGGCCGTACAGGCTGATTCGGGCTGTGACCAGCCTCGGGTCGAGCCGGGACGGGTCGATGTTCCAGCGCTCGAGGGTGCCGGGCCGGAAGTTCTCGCACACCACGTCGGACACCGAAGCGAGACGCCGGAAGAGTTCCTGGCCCTCGGGGTCTCGAAGGTTGATGGTCACCGACTTACGGCCCCGGCCCTCCACCGACCAGTAGAGGGAGTAGTGTCTGTCGTCGTCATCGGTGGTGAATGGTCCGTTCACACGAGTCTTGTCGCCGCGGTCCGGGTCTTCGATCTTGATGACCTCCGCGCCCTGCTCTCCCAGGATCCCGGCACAGAACGGAGCGGCTATACGGGTGCCCGCATCAAGCACCCTGATCCCGGCCAGAGGCTGCCTCATTCAGTCACTCGGCGTCGATCTGGGGGAATGCGGCAACGCTCATGCGCGCACCCTAGATCACCCAATTCCCTCGGCCAAGCCGTCCTGGCTCGAAGCCGAGAACCTGAAGTGACGATCCACCCGACATGTAGACCAGCATCGCTCTGCTAACCGCCGGTTCGTTCCAAGCCGGGCCTTCGCGAATAGCAGCGTGGGGCAGGGAGTGGATCTACACAATGTCGATTTGACTATTTTGATCCGATCACCCATCTCGACAGTGAATTTCAGGTGTTTCAGAATGAATTGGCTGACCAGCTGACTGCACGGCGTTGGTCGTTGCGGGCCGTCAACTTTTGTCGGTTCGTGCGGCGTGCATAGAGTGGCTTCATGGCTGCACTCGACTTCAAGGCGTTCGACGCCGACAACCACTACTATGAGGCGGAGGACGCCTTCATCCGCCACGTCGACCCCAAGATGCACAAGCGCTGCATGCAGTGGGCCGAGATCAACGGGCGCAAGCGCCTGCTCGTCGGAGGCAAGGTCAACCGGTTCATCCCCAACCCGACCTTCGACCCCGTGGCCCGACCAGGCTGCCTCGACGACTACTTCCGAGGCAAGGTGGCCAAAGACGACATCGTCGCCGCCTTCGGCGAACTTGTGCCCATTCCCGACGAGTACCGCGACCGCGACAAGCGAATATCAGTGATGGACCGCCAGAACCTCGAGGCGTGCTTCCTGTTCCCGACCCTCGGGGTGGGGATGGAGTCCTCGCTCGACCACGACACCGAAGCCGTGCTGACAGCCTTCGCAGCGTTCAACAAGTGGATTCACGAAGACTGGGGATTCTCCTATCAGAACCGCATCTTCGCGGCGGGGTACATCACGCTCGCCGACGTCGACTGGGCCCTCGATCAACTCGACTGGATGATCGAACAGGACGTGCGTGTGGTCAACATGCGCCCCTCGTCGGTGCCCGACGGCAGGGGAGGGCGCCGTTCGCTCGGCGACCCGGCCCACGACCCGTTCTGGAAGAAGATGAACTCCCACGGCATCACCCTCGCCATGCACTCCGGCGACGCCGGCTACGAGTTCCTCAGCGACTACTGGGGGATGACCGCCGAGTTCGAGTCGTTCCGCCAGAACGCATTCAAGTCGCTGCTCACCTACTCGCCGATCAGCGACGCCCTCGCTTCGTTGATCGGGGAGGGCGTGTTGAGCGAGCACACCAACATCCGGGTCGCCACGATCGAGACCGGTTCGGAGTGGGTCCAACCGCTGTTCAAGAAGTTCGACAAGACCTACCGGCAACAGAAGCATATGTTCGCCGAGGACCCGATCGAGGTGTTCTCCCGCCAGGTTTGGGTGTCGCCCTACTACGAGGACGACCTGTTGGACCTGCGCGGCAAGATCGGCGCCGACCACATGCTGTTCGGCTCGGACTGGCCCCACGCCGAGGGCCTGCCAGAGCCCACAGAATTCGTTCACGACCTCGAGGGCTTCGACTCCACCGAGATCCGCAAGATCATGCGCGACAACGGCCTGGCCCTCACCCGCCGAGCCGTCTGAGATCGACGGTCGGCCGGGAGTCTGTTTGATGCCGACGGTCTGAGACGCACGGTCTGGCGTTTACCCCAGCCGGTCTGTCTGAGGTGGCCGGCCGGGGGAGGGGTCTGAGCCGTTCAGCGGCCGCCTCCGCGGATTCGCAACAGGCCGAAGGTGCGGATGGGAACGGTCTGCCTCCTGGTGCGGCCGCTTAAACCGACCGCGAACCCGAGCGTGCCCAGCACCAGGATCGCGACTGCGACCCAGAAGAAGGTCCATTCGGGGCCGTAATTCTCGAAGAGTCTGGGTGCCACCAACGCGCTCACCCCTGCTGCCAGCTGCCCCGTTGCCGCCGCGAGTCCCTGCCCGGTCGCCCGTTCCCCGTCCTTGGTGGACGTTGCCATCAGCGTCTGGGCCGACGGCATCCCCAGACCGTTGGCAGCGCCCTCGATCATGGCCAGACTCATCAGCACCAACGGCACGGTGAGATGTCCGTAGAGCACGGTGAGCGGGATGACCGCAGCCAGTGCAACCATGGCGATCCGCATCGGTCCGTAGCGGTCCGCGAGCCGCCCTCCGATGGGTGCGGCGATCATGAACGGCAACCCGTACAGCACCAGGCTGACGCCGATGAACGTGGTCGACGCTCCCAGGTCCTGCAGGAAGATCGCCCAGATCGCCTCATACATTCCCGCCGGCATGATCAGTGCCGCGCTCAGTATCGCGGCAGCCAGTGCTTCTCGACGCCGACTGATCCTCGCCATCGTGGCAAGCATGTCGGCCGCGGTTCGCAACGTCCCGAGCGGTGGCTCGCTCAGGACGACCTCGTCGACGTGGATCGTGGCGATCGGACCGATGAGCAGGGTCAAGGCCCCGGCAAGGCAATAGAACGGGGCATCGAGACCCCAAGCTGCGACAAGCCCGGCACCTATCCCCGGGCCGATGATGAAACCGGCGGTCTGGATACCGGCGAGACGACCGAGGTGCTGCCCGGCGCGGTCGGGATCCGCCGCAGTGAACACGGCTTGCGCCGCGGGCAGATAGGCGCCGAAGGCGAGCCCTGCGGCGATCCGAGCGAAGATGAACTGCCATGGCTCAGAGGCCAGAGCGAAGGTGAGTGCGGCGACCGCGCCCCCCAGTATCGACAGCGCCATGACCCGACGAGCGTGGCCTCGATCAGCGAACGGGGCGATCAGAAGCTGCGAAGCGACCGCTGCGAAAAAGGACACTCCGGCGATCCAGCCGATTGCGCCTCCACTCAGACCGTGTGCGTCGCGCAGCTCATGCAGCAGCGCGAACACCATCCCGATCGAGGCAGCGAGCGTGAACAGGCCCACCGGGATCATCATGCTCACGCGTGTGTTTGTCACAGTCCTCGACCTCAGCAGCGCGGCAGAATCGGCTCTACCCCGAGTAAGACCCCAAGCCCGCCAACACTACTCGCGACTTCACGGCAGGAGTCAGAATTAGCAGCTTTGGGTATCAAAAATGACTATAGCTATAAAAATATGACTACAGTTCGGTGATGGACACTGAATCGGAAAAAGGTACACGCTCCCGGCCTGACGAACGGGTCTTGGCGGCGGGTGAATTCAAGACCCACTGTCTGCGCCTGATGGACGAGGTGCACGAGACCGGCACCGAGATCATCGTGACGAAGCACCGCCGCCCGGTGGTGCGAATCAGCCCAGTACGAACGGAACGTCCCAATCTTGTTGGATCGTGCGTCGAGCAGCTTCGGATACTGGCAGACATCGACAGCGACCCCGCCATACCAATAGAGGACTGGGACGTAATCGAACGCCCTGACGAACTGCTCAACCCAGAGCAATACCGGTGAGCATGCTTTTGGACACCAATGTCCTGATTCGGTTGGTAACCGACAGCCCACGCATCGGTGAGTCGTTCAAACAGGCTGTCGAGACCGGGCTGGACAACGGCGATGTCGCCGTCTCAGCCGTCACATTCATGGAGACGACCCGGCTGCATCACCACAGACGGATCGATCTCGGCTGCCACCCGGCAACCTGGCGTGTTGAACGCCTGATGTCCGGGCTGCTGGAGATACCCATCGACGGTGAACTTGCCGTCGAGTCGGTCCTCTTGATGAACTCAGGATTTCATCGCGACCCCGCGGATCAACTGATCGTCGCCACAGCCATGCGGACCGGAATGAAACTGGCGACCTTCGACGCCGCAATCCAAGACTGGGTGTCACGGACACGCCTGATCGCGCTCCGAGACCCCACAAGGTGACTCACGCCTATCCGGCCCCTTCGACGCGTGGCGCCCAGCTCAGTTGGTTCGGGTCAACGGTCTCGGCTCGGCTTGCCACAAAGGGGTAGTCGGCGGTGAAGCCGTCTTTGAGCAGATGTTCATGGCACGGCCACCCGGAACTAAGGCGTGCTGGCGAGTTGGCCTTCAACGGCAGCGCCCACCGTGCTGCTCATGTTCAGTGCGGCGATCAGCGCAGTCAGCTTCAGGTTGATCTCGTCGATCTTCTCGTTCTGGGCCGCGAACTTGGCGTCGATCTTCTCGTCCTGCGCGGCGAATCGGCTGTCGACCTTGTCCTCGAGGCGGATGATCCTGTCATCGAGGCGGATGATCCTGTTGCTTTGATCGGTGAACACGAAGATCAACAACCCTGCGAACGCCATGGCCAACAGTCCCTGCATCCCGCGCTCGGTGAGCCGCGGAGCCACCAGCCGCCTTCCTGCCGCCACTGCTCCCGGTGGTGCCACACCGGGTTCAGCGGCCGTGTCTGGCACCGATTCGGCTGTGTTGGGGGCGACCGTGGCGGAACTGGCGGTTGGTTCGGACGGGTCTGCGGTCGGTGCCATCGGCTTGTCTGCTTTGCTGGCGGATGTGGCGGTGCTGGCGGATGTGACGGTCACGGCCCCTCTTTTGTTCGGGTCGCAGTCGACGATGCTCGGTGGACTGGTTTGGATGCCGCAAGACCCGGCAGCGAGGCCAACCGCAAAGCTACATCGCAATCAATATCATTACAATCAATATCGCGAACAATGCTCACGTTCCGCTGTCCGCCGTCATTCGTCAGCAGCGTTGCCACCCGATCGCCCTTTCAGGACCGTGGTGACGGGGCCGGTCGTGGGCTGGCGACGAAGCTACCTCGGCTCAGGTCGTGCGGCCCCGGTTGCAACTAGGGAGTGGAGGCGCCCAGGCAGGAGATTGGACTTGGAGGATCGCCGGTTCCTACCGCCGACTGGCGCATGCGGGGCACTTGCACCTTTTGAAGTAGGAACTGTCGTGGATCAGCCCATGCATCCGGCCATTGTCGGCATGGAACTGCGACCAGAGTCGCTGCACGTAGCGCTCGTCGTTTCTTCCCTGTGGTTTTGAGTAGTACCTGTACAGGGCATACGCGACCAGGTCTGCCGCCTGCAGAGCCCTGGACGCGCGAGAATCAGCAAACATGGGAACGTCGGCGAGGTTTCTCAGAGGTCCTAGTGAGCTGCTGGCGACTCGCCACTGATTCGTACAGCTTTGTAGCGTTCCTTCGACGTTGCTGCGGTCATGGACGATAAGCCCGGTCTGCTGCTGGCCGCCGCGGCTCACATGGTGCACGAAGTCGTCAAATTTCTTGACTAGGAGTTCGTACGCTCGATGCCTCCGGTGACCAGAGTCTCGTTCCATTACCGCGCCGATGAGTCGCCATGGCAGGTTGGGATTGACGGGCGTGAAACCGGAGAGGGCACCGTAGGCACCCTTGAGGATTCGATGCCGATCAGGCTCGTCCACGTTCTCCCACTGCTTGGTGCCATTCCTAAGCTCGTTGGCGTGCAGTTCGTAACTGGTGTGGTCTTTCCCTAGCGGATGAAGCTTCCGGAACAGGAACGAGTCGAGGCACTGCTGGAGGTGCGATGCGTCCAGTTCGTGGATGATTATCCCTCCCACCACGAACACAGGACTTCCACCGTGTGCGCCAGACTCGTCAACGAAGCACAGATACACAAGCCCTCCCACGCGTTCGTGCCCCGCCGACGGCGGGGCACGTTCTGCGTTGTTGGCAGAGGAGCAAGCTCACGGAACCGAATAATTGCGGTCCTCTCCGCCGAGAGCACCCTATACCAAAAGGTGGGTGCAAACCACCTTTCCCGGCTCTTCGCGTTTCAGGGTGGAGTGAGGGTGTTGAGTAGTGCCCAGTTGGGTTTGCCGGCGTAGAGGAGTGTTCGTATTCGGTAGTTGTTGAAGTTGGTGAATCCGAAGGCGACGCGTTTGACGCGTTTGATCAAATTGTTGGTGGCTTCGGTGGCTGCGTTTGTGACCCTGGCGTGATGCCAGTTCGAGATCTGGACTCTCCAGCGGTGGAGGGTCCGGCCGAGCCGGTTGATCTCTTCGGGCAGCCACGGGTCTTGGAACTCATCAGCGAGCTGGGTCACGATCTCAGCACCGGTTTTGGGGTCGGCGATGTCATAGATGCCTCGCAAAGTTTCTTTGGCGTGCCAGGCGTTGCGGACTTCTCCGTGGGGGTCGCCTGCTTCGAGCAGTCCCCGCAGCCGGTTACGACCGTTGTCGGTGATCTTCTCAGATGCTGACACCAACAGTTTGCGTGCCTTGTACAACGGGTCGTCTTTACGGCCGCGGTGCCCCATGGTCTGGTTCTGGACCCGGCGCCGGACCTCGTCGAGCGCGTCGTTGCCGAGCCGCACGACGTGAAACGGGTCCGCGACCTGCTTCGCGTGTGGCAGCGCTGTGTCGAACGCGGCCCGGTACGGGCCTGACAGGTCAAGCGCCGCCCAGACGATGTTGTTGCGCCACTGCTGGGGCCGTTCAAGCAGCCATTTCGCGGGTGCTTGCACAGTTCTGCCTGGGACTATGTCCAACAGCTGTCCCCGTCCGACATCGACGATGCCGGTCCCCCAAGCCTTGGCCCGGAACTTCCCGCGGCGCCACATCAAATGCTCATCAAGCCCCAACGCCTCGGTGTCGCCGATCCGTTCAACATCAGCAGCCAGCAGAGCCTCACCCCAACGCTGCACCGACCCGTTCACCGGATGCCAACTGCAACCCAGCTCCGATGCAACCTCTTTGAACGAACGGCCACGACCAGCCTGACGCGTGACCCAACGACCCGCCCGGGTGGTCAACCGCTCACGCGGCGGCGCAACAGCGGGGTCCTGTTCGGTGACCGTCCCCGCCACGCATTCCGAACCCCCGCAGCGCCACCGGCGTTTATGCCACACCAACACAACAGCACGCCCGAACGCCGGAAGATCCACCAACTCCACGGTCCGTTCACCGTTGGACCACAACGGCCCGCCACAACCACCACAGTCCGGTCGAGGTGCCCGCCCGCGAACATGCACCCGCAACAGCTCACCAGGTTCGTCGTCGACGCCGACCACCTCCACATCGCCCAAACCCACCAACAACTCACACACGCGTGTAGGGTCAACTTCCACAGAGATCCTCCAGTTCCTCGGCTGCAGATACAGCACCGATTCTGGAGGATCTCTCGCGTTCAGCCGCGGACCCCCACCACCCAGACTCCACCCTCAAACGCGAAGAGCCCCTTTCCCTGCAACCCGGTGTTTGGATCCATTGCGAGCTGAGGTACCCGTGATGGCATATCGCGGGTTGCCGTCAGGTTGATCGTCTGTTGCGGGTGGCTTTGGCAGTGGCGGCTTGGCGTTGCACGCCGGTGGTATTCAACCGGAAATGCGCCATTTGTTTGGGTGACGCCGAACTTTCTTGCGAGCTGATCGACGGATGCACAGCGGTGGGCCTCTCCGAGCAGAGCTGGACATGGGAAAGAGACCCCGATCGGCCGTTACAGGACGTTTCGTCAAGCCTTCAACGGCTAGGCGAAACCCTCGGACAACGGTCACCGAAACGACCAAGAAGCGCCGGTGAGTCCGGAATGCGGCCCGTGCGGTGGTCGCCGCGCGGGCCGCTCAGCGGCAGAGGTCGTGTAAATCGGGGTGTTGGCTGTTTCTGCCTTGAAGTTGTCTGGATTCGAAGATCTCGAATTGCGGGAGGCCTCGGGCGAGCGATGTCCGAATCTTGGTTTCGCTGGTGTCCAGTAGCAGGCACGGATCTGAGGCTCTAGTTCTTGAGCGACTCCTGTTGTCGGGCTTTCGGGGGTTTTTGGGAGGCGGGGGTGGGGGTTGGGAGGTCGGCGGCGAGGAGCAGAGGGCCGTTGACGATTTCGTTGAGAAGTTCCGCGGCTTGTGGTGTGACCTCGACCGTGTGCTCGATGATGGACAGGAGCAGCAGCAGTTCCTTCGTCTGGGTCCAGCGGGTGGGGCGGATCTCGTCGAGGGGGCTGGACTTCTTGCCCTTGCGTTTCTTCATTCGGTAACCGAGCCAGGAGCGAAGGACTTGCAGGCCGGACACTTCGAAGTCCCAGGCCGCCTGGCTCACGGGACCGAAGACGCCGGTACCGACGGTCAGACGTTGAGTATCAGGGTTGTAGCTGAACGAATCCGGCATATCTGATACCGGTGTGATCTCTGTAGCTCGACCCTCCGGGAGGCGCGTTTGGCTCGAAGTGGCGAAGCGTTCACCCCATGAGTGCCACCAGAGGAGATCGGTGCCGAAGGTTGCAGCCCGCTGAAAGAGAGCGGGATCAGCGGTTATCGGAACATGGATCGGCCCAGCTTGCTCCGCCAGTTCCTCGTCGAACCGTTCACTGAACGCGGGTGTTGCACCTAGGGAGTAGACGTAGGCGAGCAGATCCTGAGCGGTGATCTCGATGCCCAGTTCCTCGCTCAGCTTGGCAAGGAGAGTCGGAGTCAAGTTGGGTTCGTTAGCGGCCGCGTCACGGTAGAGGGGCATGACATTCTTGGCACCGCGCCCGCTGAAGTGGTCGAGGTCTGGAACATAAGGCGTAGCCGTGAGCACCGGACCGCGCCCGAGCCTGGTCGAGGTCAGGGTCGTGAGAAACACCTGCCCTGACCCGAGTGATCGCCAAAGAGGACGCTTGGGAGCGTCAATTACTCGACTGTCAGCGACGAGCCATTGTCGATCGAAGCTTCGATAACCGTAGCGCTCAATTCCCTCCGGCGTGTCGCTACTGTCAAGCTCGAAAATCGAGTGTAGCCGTGTTCCCTCTTCGAGTAGAGTCTCATGCTGTGTCGTGGACTTGCGCGAGCCTGTTTCTCTGAGAAGTTCACCCCGCTGACGAGGGACCTCCTTCAGCAACGCCGACCATCGACGACTCAAGACCGACTGAGATTCGGCAATTGGCCACAAACGCTTGACTTGACAGCCAGAAATGTGCCACGGAAAGAGATCAGTAATCTGAGGCCAGTCGTAGTACGGGCGCTCGCTTCGTGGCATCATTACGTCGAAGCCATCGCCGTGAATTTCGTCGGATATGTCATTGAGATCGAGTTGACCCAGCTGCATGAGCTTCTCCGATCTGGTGCCGAAGACTCTGCGGTATCGGACTACGCATCCCTCTCCCTTGCTGCTGTTTCTGATTCCGATCGCTATCGCTACCGGGGTCAGAATGTCAAAGATGTTGGCGTCCGTTCGGGCGCCGCGTCCGTCGCCTCCGAGATCTACGACCCAAAGCTCGTCGAAGGTGTCTCGAAGATGGCGGCGCAGACCACCCATCGAGACTCCGTCAAGAAAGGAGGACGCTGTGATGAAGGCGACCAACCCAGGCCCCGGAGGTAATTCGGTCGCTTGCCATGTGGCCCAGCGCCAGAAGTACACGTAGTCGTTGTAAACGTTCTTGAGGTGATGGCCTAGACCCGCGTTCTTCATCGGCTCCGTCACAACCCTGAGGAGCGGTTCGATGCCAGGGGTTCCGTAGCGCACCACTCCGCCTTTACGCCGGGGGCCGTTGTTCCCAGAGCGCTGTTCCCGGTCGTAGGGTGGGTTTCCGAGCACGACGGTGAACCGCTCTTGTCCCTTGAGGTCTGCCGCCCGCTCGCCTTCCAACGCGACCGGATCACTCATGGTCTCGAACTGCCTCTCGCGGGCGGCGTGATCAAGCGTGTCGGTCAGCAGTATCTGGATAGAGGTGTCGTTGGCGACGGTCCCCGAGTCGTGCAACTCGAGAGCGACCTTGAGGTGCGCGATGGTGTAAGGCGCAAGCAGCAACTCGAAAGCGTGCATCGACTCGAACACATGCGAGGGGAGTCTCTCTCTCTCTCTCTCTCTCTCTCTCTCTCTCTGTTGCGTTCGTTTGAATGGACTCGCGCGCGCGACGCAACCACTCCACTAGGAATGTTCCTGTGCCGGTGGCTGGATCAACCATCGACACGAAAGGCTTGGTTGGGTCAACGCCGGTCGGCACGTCGAAGCCGTTGCGTAACGCCACCTCAGACCAAGGAGCGGCGTCGGCTACGCCCAATGGCAAACCAAAGCGAGTTCGAAGCACCTCGTCAACCATACGGACGATGAACTCCACGGCGGGTTGCGGCGTGTAGAAGGCCCCGGCATCGGCGCGCATCTTGGAGTCGTACTTCTTGAGGAACTCTTCGTAGAAGTGAATGACCGGATCGCCGCCCTTGGCGGTGGAGCCGAACTGGTCAAGAATGAGCTCAACGTCGGTCGCGCGCAGATCAGCGCTCAATTGGGGTAGATCGCTTCCAGGCAGGTCCAGTTCCACTGCCTGGTCATGTATCCGCTCGAAGAAGGCTTCCAGAAACGGGTTGCCGAGTGGGACTGCTGAGAAGATCGGCGCCGACCCAAAATCTTCCGGGCTGGTCACGCGGCTGCTCAAGGTGCCGTACACGAGCGTCTGAGCGCACATGTCGGCAAAGCCCGCACGCGTGACGTTGCTGACCAACTGGGTCCCAATCTCACCCATCAACCTGGAGAAAGGCGCTGATGTTGTCCGCCCACCCGAATAGAGATCTTGGTCGATATTGTCGCTGTTGTCGCCTCGCGGAACGGCCTCTCGAGCCCGCTCCGCTTCCAGTTCCTCGAGAATCTGATCGCGCAAGTCACCTGCGGTTTTTGCCATCCGCTCAGCGAGGCGGGTTGCGTCCTTGATCGCTTGGCCAACCGGGAGCCTGAATGCTGTCCTCCATTCAGCCCGCCAGAATTCAGGGGTTTTGTCATCTGGCCACATCAAGTGGGGGAGTAGTTCCTGGTGAAGACGTCGAAGATGTGCTGTCGGGGACTGAGCGGGGCGCCAAGACAATGAGCGGAACTCGGCTGATTGAGCAACATCGCCGCTGAAAGCGAGTAGGTGCAGTTCCACTGAGTCGCCGGTACCTGTAAGAACAATGAACAGCAGATCATCGAGTCGCCATGTGTGGTGACCGCTACTCGGAGCGCGTTTGCGGCGTACGAGTCCCTGTAGCAATCGGCGGACTTGCATTCTGGGCAACCTGGCTCCGCCGAACTCTACGAAGAAGACACCCCAGGGCTGATCGGCAGTCAATGGCTGCATCTGCCTGAGTCGCTTTAGATTCTTCAACCGTTCTCGTGGAATCCCAAGTTCGCTGGGGTTCCAGTCGAAAGTGATGTCTTCCAGGCTCTCGTCTTCCAGTGTGGACAGATCGAGCGGCCATTCAAGTTCGTCTACGAAGTAGTCGCACACGTCAGCGAATGTGCGGATGTTGCGCAAGAACTCATCGTGGTGTGGCTGCTGTCCGTGGTTCATCAGTTCAACTCCATCCAGCAACGCAGAGCCGGATCGGGAGCATCGATCGGGGCGTTGATCTGTTTCAGATAGGTGTTGCGCACGTGACGGAGAACCTTATCGCGCACTTCCTGGAGGGTTTTGCGCTCGGTTGAGCAACGGCGAGGAGTATTGGGCTTGGAGCGAATGCTGGCGACTATTTCGTTCGGAGACTCGATGATCGTCTCGTCGTCCAAGCTGCACAGGTACCAGCGGGTCGGACCTGCCTCCAGCGTGAAGACTCCCTGGCTGGAGTCGAGAGCAGGGAGGGAGAAGCAGAAGAAAACACCGCGTATCCCCTTTGCGAGCTTGCGGCGACCCGAAAAAACCGCACCGGGCAACCCGTCGAGCCGCTCGACCAGGTCGGGGTACTCTTGGAGCAGAGCTTGGTACTCCAAGTGCATCTTCTCCACGGTCGTTCGCGTGCCCTCGTAGTTGGCATTGAACTCCTTCAGCGGGTCGTAGTCGTCATCCGGTCGCAGCAACTTACGACCCTCGATCCCCAGCGTGCTAGAGATCAGCAGGGTCTTGCCAGTGACTCGCTCGTAGAGTTTCAGTACTCGTTCAAGATCGTCCGGTGGCAGGAAGTTCCAGTACCGGACAGTCCCCCGGTCCGTGGCAGACCTGGGGTGATCTGCCATTAAGCAGCGTTCAACCTCGGGACTCATTCGACGGTCCACGCGGCCGATCCGTTGCATCAACCGGACCGGGTTCCAGTGAAGGTCGTAGTTGATGAGTCGGGTGGCGTCTTGGAGATTGAGCCCTTCGGAGAGCACATCGGTGGAGATCAGCACTCGGATCTCATCTTCGCCTCGTTTGCGTAGCTCCGCTGTGTTGGTTCCGTTGTAGTAAGGAGAGAAGCGCCTGATCACACCGGCGCGATCCACGGTTGACCCTCCATCGATGCGCGCGAGGCCGTCGACTCCGGCGGCAAGAAGTCGCGACTCCACATAGCGGGCTGTGTCGGCGAACTCGGTAAAGACAAGCACTTTGCGATCTGTCAGATCCTTGGTACGGAGCAGACGGATGAGCTTGCGCACCTTGTCGTCCTGTTCGGGAGTGATCCGGCTGATAGCTGACTGGAACCTGACTATCTCGTCAAGGTCTTCGAACGTCCTCTCCAGAATCTCATCTACTCTGTACTCGGCACGATCCAGTTCGGTTACCGCTTCCAGCAGTTCTTGGGGCACGACATCCTCGTCGGCATCGTCTTCATCTGTCCCCGTCTCGTCAAGGTCGAATTCCAACTGGACCTCGGGTCGGTAGTCGATCACCTCCGCGTGTTGGCGTTTCCAGCGGTCAAGGCGGTCCTGTTCTGCTCCCGGCTCGCAATGGACCGTCGCAAAAGCCAACAGTTTGCGGAGCAGCCGATCGAGCGACTTCTCAAAGGCGTATACCGAACTCTCGAACCTTTTGAGGAACATCGTTCGGATGAGGCCAACCACCTGCCGCTGGCGATTCTCATCGAGTGGGTTGATGTCCTCAGGGCCGATGTAATGAGCCAGCGGGTAATACAGTGCTAACGAGAAGAGAGGCTGATCACGCTGGAACGCGCCCTCGAACATGTCGAGGACCTGCCCGTAAGAGGAACGGATTGAGTATCCGGCGACCTGAGGTGGCTTGCGTTCCGGAAAGGCAGCCGACTTGCCCCGCTCCTGAATCTGGCTCGCCTTGGCATAGGCGCGGCTTCGCTGAACCACCAGTGCGCTGAACACCTCATCGGTGGCCAAGGCATCGCGCGCTTCAGGTGTCATCCCCTCCGAGAGTACAGAACCAGCGAGTTCGGAAGCGTCGCCCTGAATGCTCGTCTGGAGAGAACTCTGCAGCGCACGCTCTTTCACGTTGAAGTGAGCGGAGAGATTGTGCACCCCGAGGCTTTGACTGAAGAAGGCTTCGTCGCCTCGAGTGAACAACTCGGTCATGTGACGGAAATCAGCCAGCCGGTTGTTGACAGGCGTAGCTGTGAGCAGGAACAACATCTTTGGACGCTGTGAACCGTCCAGCATGTCGTAGAGGCGGTAGTAGCGAGAGCGAGGGTCTTGGTGATCCTCGGTTCCGTTCACGGTTGAGGATCCGTTGTTCTGGTCGCCACGGCTGCCACGGTTACGAAAATGGTGAGCCTCATCAACGATCACAGCGTCTGCCAGGTCTGTGATCCGTTCAAAACGCGCGGGGAAATCGCCTCCGCGCCCCAGATCGGTGTGGCTGAACACGCTGAGGCTGGAGAAATCGGCTCCACCGCCGACGCCGCCAATGTGGGGCAGCCAACGCTGGAGGTGTGGTTCCCATACCCCTTCGCGGGCCGCCTTGGGGGCGAACAGCACCACCCGCTTGTTCTCGTGCAACACCAGTCGCTCAATCAGCATCAGTCCCACGAATGTCTTGCCGAGACCCACGCCGTCGCACAAGAAGGCCCCTCCGTATTGCCTGGCAATCTTCATCAGCGACCAATACGCCTCGTGCTGATAGCGGTCTAATTCGCTGAACATCTCGGACCGGGACTCGTCCCATTCTCCTGCGGTCAGCTCACGGCCTCGGAAGAACTCATGCATCGCCTTGGCGTAGATGTCGAATGGCGAATACTCGGTTGTGTGTCGCTGGATTGTGTGCAACACATCGGCGGTTACATCCTCTGCGTCTGCCCAGTGGGTGTCGAACCAGTCTTGAAGCTGGGCCACCTCCCTTCCACTCTGGACCTGGATGTTCAACTCAATGTTGCGAGTAAGCCCTGCGTTCGTGAAGTTGCTGGAGCCGACCAGCGCCTGCGCACCCACGACATCAAACTTGGCGTGGGTGATGTAGGTCTTGGCATGGAACTTGTCACGCCTATAGACGCGGCACTCGATCCGCCCGTCGGCGATCGCTTCAACCACCGCCTCAACACCTTCAAGGAACGGATTCGGCCCCTTTTCTTGCTCCAGACTGTCGTTGAGACGGTCAACACGTTTACGTAGCGCCTCGGTGAACACGGCCTTTGTGCGAAGCGACACCTCATCGCCCATGAGCAGCCGGATCTTCTCAAGCTTCTGCCAGTCGCCGTCAAGCGCAAGCAACGCCCCGATCTCAAAGAACCCGGTGGCGATGTCGAATGACTTAGCCAGGTCGCTCCACTGCCGCAGATACTCCAGCCCTGTCCAACCCGAGACGCTGTTGTCGACGATGAACAGGTTTCCACCGTCTGCTTCGCTCACGCCGGAGACCCTACCGGGCTGCCACTCGCAGTCTCAAGGTGTGGTCCGGGCACTGGCGGTTGGCATGGCTGCACGGCTAGGGCCGGGTGCAGACCAGGGAGTGGAGGCGGGACAGGCGGGGGGCGATCTGGGATTTCAGGATCGTGGGGCGGGCGGTGCTGGAGGCTCGGGCGGCCTCTCCCCAGAGGGCGCGGCCGACCATGCAGCCGGACGCGCCGGCTTCCAGCGCGACCTCCACCTGCGCGAAGAACGACTCGAAGTCACCGCCGCCGGACAACAGCGTCCACGGCATTGGAATCAGAGCGTTCATCTCCTCACAAGCATCGAGCCAAACATTGCGATCGGGCTCGACGGACGGATCGACGGGGAACGGGAGCTTCAGCAGATACGGGTCGGCTGCGGCGAACTCGCGGGCCGTCTCAATCACCACGCGGCGCCGGTCGCGGGGATCGTCGAGATCGTAGAACAGCGGTTCGAGGACCAGCGGGATCTCAACCCGGCGGCACTCGGCGATCACCTCTGCGGCCACGGCCCGCTGCGCGTCCGCCAGCGGCCGGTCCGGGTGATACGGCAGCAGCAGCTTGGCTGCGGAAGCCCCGCAGGCTGCGGCGGCCTCGACAGACCAGCCGTCGAGCACTGTGGTCGGCGCAGAACCCAGATCGCCGAGATAGCCCTGCGCCTCGAGCGCAGCTACGAAACCGACCCCCGACGGCAGGGCTCCGGCGTCTGCGACCTGGGGGATCGAATACTCGGGTTCGAGCATGACCCCGGTGGCGATCGGCGCCAGCTCGCCCACGATGTCCACCTTGAGAGCGGTCAACTCGTCAGCAGAGACAGCATCGAGGTCATCAGGCGACAGGAACTTGCGCAGCGAGTCGCGATGGTCGATCGCCAGCACGCAGAAGCGCCCGTTGTGCGAGATGCCGTCAAGGCTCATCGCGTGAAGCTCATCGGGAGGCTCATGAGGTGACCACCGGCAGACCCCACTCACCCGCGGTCCAGTCGCTCTCGATCCAGGTGTGCTCAGCAGCGAAGCACGGGGGAGTGGCACGCTCGTCGCCCTCGAGCTCACCGGCCAGATAGTTGAGGAAGTACATGTTCGACCCGGGGCACGCCACGGACGTGTGGTAGCCCTTCGGCACCAGCGCGGTGTCTCCGTCGTGGATCACCAGGGTCTCGTCGAAACTCTCGTCGTCACGCCAATTCCGGTGCTGCGCATACCCCTCCGGACGGTCGAGACGGAAGTAGTAGACCTCCTCGAGGTACGGCGATCCGTCGCGACCGTCGTGGCAGTGCGGCGGCCAACCGGACCAGGTCCCCCGCGGCACATAAACCTCATAGAGGATCATCCGTTCGGCAGGCAGCGGCGACGCCAGAGCGTGGACCACCTGACGATGAGCCGCCCCTCCGCCGCGAATCTCGCTGCGCATCTCGTCGGGTCGGATCAGCCGCAAAGGCAGTCTCCCCTCCGCAGGTGCAGAGCCCACGGCGCAGGTGAACGAGCCACTGCTCTCGATGTTGAAATCGACGCCCGGTGGCACGTAGACGATGTGGGGTTTCTCGGCGAAGACCGAGGAGCGGGCCAACTCGAAGACTTCCCCGCCGGCGTGAACCTGACCGGAACCGCTCAGCGGCACGATCGCGGTCTCTTGACCATCGACCGAATCGCCGAACGGAGTGTCAGCGCCAAGTTTATGGATCGAGAAGCTCAAGTAGGTCCAGTTCGCGGTCTCGGGCGTGACCTCGAGGATCCTTCCCGGGCCGTCGACAGGCCGCACAGGGCCCGATGCGGTGCCGCCGGAAACTGACGAAGAGCTGGCTGATGGTGTTGCCGAAGTAGGGGTCATGGTGTGATCTCCTTGGTCTTGACAGGGCGCCCCTCGTGAAACGAACGCCAAGCGGCCAGCCCCATCACCAGCGGGGCGCGGCCGTCGTGCAGCGTGACCGGCGACGGCGCGCCGTCGCGGACCATCGCCACGAAATCGGTCCACTCAGCCAGATACGAAGGGATGTAGCGGTCGAGGAAGAAGTACGGGATGGTCGAACCAGCGGAGCCTGTGGCTGTGCGCTTCGATGTGGTGGTGACACCCGGATTGTCCGACGCCACCATCCCTGCCGAGCCGAACGCCTCAACACGCTGGTCGTAGCCGTACACAGCCTGACGGCTGTTGTCGATGGTGGTGATCGCGCCGTTCTCGTGGGTCATCACCACCACCACGGTGTCGAGGTCGCCCGCCTCGCCGATAGCCGGATCGACCATCACCGCGCCCGTGGCGTAGACCTCCAAGACTTCGCTGCCGGTCACGTACCGGGCCATGTCGAAGTCGTGGATGGTCATGTCCAAGAAGATTCCACCAGAGCCGTCGATATATGAGACGGGGGGCGGGGCGGGGTCGCGGCTGGTGATCCGCACCATCTGCACCTCGCCTATCTGACCGCTGGCCGCGGTGTCCCGCACCGCCTTGTGGCTGGCATCGAAACGGCGGTTGAAACCGACCTGCACACTGATCCCGCCGGCCTGGGCCGCAGCGATCCCACGGTCCACCTCGGAGAGGTCGAGCGAAAGGGGCTTTTCCATGAACACCGGTTTGCCGGCCTTCGCCGCGGCGACCAGAAAGTCGATGTGGGTGTCGGTGGGAGTACACACAGCGACCGCATCGACGTCGTCGGCGTTGATCAAATCGTCGGGCGACGCCGCGGCGCGGGCACCGAACTCCGCAGCGACACTCTGGGCGCCCTCCTCGAACACGTCGTACACACAGGCCAGGGACACGCCCTGCGCCCGACGCGCAATCAACTCCGAGTGCATCTGGCCGATGCGGCCGACTCCAAGTACTCCGACTCGCACGTCGTTCACGATGTCTCCTGCGGGTTCATGATGGTTCTTTCGGGCGGGTTCACGGTCTCTCCTTGGGGCAGGCCTCTTTCGGGTTCACGATGGTTCCTTCGGGTGGTTCGAGCTGTCCTTGGCTGCCGGCTGGGCGGTGGACAGGTCTGCCACTATCCGCCCCCCGACAACCTCGCAGCGATAGATGTTCAACTGCTCCTTGACGGGTCTGCGCAACGGTTCGCCGGTTCGCAGATCGAAGCGGCCGTTGTGTTTGGGGCACTCGATGACGCCGTCGAGGACCAGTCCCTCGCCAAGATGGGCCGAGGCGTGGGTGCAGAGCCCGTCGCTCACCGCGACCTCGGTCTCGCTCAGCCGGTAGAGGGCGTACGTCTGCTCGCCGATGTCGCAACGGCGTGCCCTCCCCACAGCGATCCCGTCCAGTTCGCCGAGATCGACATGGCCCGCAACCGCCGTCTGAGCCGCTTCGGGAACGATCGGGCCGTGATCGACGAGGCTCAGCGATGCGTCGGGCACATCGGGAATGCCCCGATCAGGCAGCTCCCAGGACGGGTTCTTCGACTGCTGGCGCAACGCGCCCAGCAATTCCCGGTAAGCCGCGCGTGTGCTGGGCAGCGCAGGGGGAAGCGAATCTTTGATCTCCTCGTGCAGCGCGGGCAGCGCATGGTAAGGCACGCCCGGGAAGAGGTGGTGCTCGATGTGGTAGTTCATGTTGGAGTACAGGAACCTGAACAGGGGGTTCATGTACACCGTGCGGGTATTGAGCCGATGATCGAGCACATCCTCCTGCAGGCCGGCGTGCTGGGTGATTCCGAAGAACACCACCAGCCAGCCGCCATAGATGGTGGGCAGCCCGACCAGCAGCACCGGCAACGGATGCCACAGGACCAAAGACAGAGCGACTGCCCCGGCGACGACCGCCACGAAGATCCGGTCCTCGACAATCAGACGGCGATGCTCAGAGGCGGGGATGAAGTCAGCAGCATCAGCATCGATGCGGCCCGCCGCGTGCTTCGACATCCGCCAGAACATCTTGGGGCCGTTGACGACGTTGGAGAAGGTGAGGGGGAGTGAGCGCATGCTGGGCGGGCGGGGGAAGATGATCTCGGCGTCGCGTCCCACGATGATCGTGTCTGAGTGATGGCGGTAGTGCGACCAGCGCCACATGGTGGGCTCGCGCCACAACATGAACGAGGCGATGTAGTAGACGACGTTGTTTGCAGCGGTGGACCTGAAGGCCGTGCCGTGGCCGCACTCGTGCCAACGGGAGTCGGCAGCCCCCCCATAGAGGGCCCCGTAAACGAACAGCAGCGGCAGCGAATACCAGGAGAACCAGCTGAGCACGATCACCACAGCCAGGGCGATTGTCCCGCCGAGCCACAACGTGGTGTCGCGCGCAGCACGAGCATTGCTGCGCGTCATCAACTCAGCGAGTCGATCCTCGTCGATGGGCGGTTTCCACCACGGTGCGCCGGCCAGACCGGCATCGCAGGCGCGCTGGTTCTCCGGCCCGGCCAGGCTGTAGTCGCGCAGCGTCGCGGTCACGGTCCGAGCTCGGCGGGCGGAACGGGTGGCTCGCCCGCTCCCTGCACGGACTGATCGAGGTCGATGATGGTTCCGCTCATCAACCCGGCCTCGTCGCTGAGCACGAAAGCCATCGTGTTGACAAGCTCTTCGATCGACACCAGACGTCCCCAGGGTCTGGCCGCCGCGGCGGCTTCGAGCCAGCCGTCGACAGCTCCGTGGTGTCTGCGCTGGGTTGCGTCCTCTCCGGGCGTGTCCATCCAGCCCGGGTTGACCGTGACCACACGAACCCGGTGCCGCATCAGTTGGTAGGCCAGGTTCTTGGTCATCGTCATCAGCGCACCCTTGGAGACGCAGTAGGCGGTGATGAAAGGCTGCCCGCCGTGAGCCGAGGTGCTGCCGATATTGACCACCGAGGCCGGGGTTCCGTTGCGCCGGGCGATCCGGGCCACTGCCTGAATCAGCTGGAAGGGTGCTCTGGCGTTGACGGCCATCATCGCGTCGAACAACTCGACGCTGGTGTCCCAGACGTCGCCCCGGTCCGTGAGCGCCCCGCAGTTGGCCAGATGGTCGATCCTCCCGAAGCGCTCGTCGCCGGCACTGATGAGCGCGTCCACCTGCTCCGCGTCGCCGAGGTCGGCCGGCACGAAGATCGCCGGACATCCCTTGGCCTCGAGTTCGTCGCGCACCGCGGTTCCCCGCTCGGCGTTGCGCCCCGTCACGACTGCGCCGGCGAGACCCTCTTCAGCCATCCGGTGCAGCAGGGCCTGGCCCACCCCCTGGGTTGAACCCGTGGCCAGTGCAACCTTGTCGGCGAAACGTTGCGGCATCACCACCCCACCCTTTGTGCGGCCTTCCCCTCGTCGAGTTCGGCTCTGGCATCACGGATCTCCTGGCGGTTCGAGACCTCGGGAACGCCGACTTCCCACCATGCGCCGCCCTCGGTCCAGTCGTAGGCCGAGGTCTGCAGTGCGATCACGTAGCTGCGTTCCGCGGCCCTGGCCCGCTCGAACGCCTCGGCCAGTTCAGCCACACTGGAGACCGTCTCGGACTGCGCACCCATCGCTGCGGCGTGGGCTGCGAAATCGACTCGCAGGTCGCCGACGACTCTCGAATCGGCGATGAGATTGTTGAACGGCACGCCACCCTGATTGGTCTGCAACCGGTTGATGACCGCGAAACCGCCGTTGTCGCAGACGATGACGATGAGCTTGTGACCAGACAGCACGGAGCTGTAGAGGTCGCTGTTCATCATCATGTAGGAGCCGTCGCCGACGAAGACCACAACGTCGCGGTCCGGCAGTGCCATCTTCGCCCCCCAACCCCCGGAGATCTCGTAGCCCATGCACGAATAGCCGTACTCGGCATCAAAGGAGTGCACTGTGTCGCTGCGCCAGCCGTTGACGAGTTCACCGGGGAACCCGCCCGCCGCGGTCAGCGCATAGGTGCGTTTGTCTGCTGCACGGTCGACGACGCCCACCACCTGCGCGTAGGTCGGAAGCGTCTGCGATTCAGGAGACGAGGCGGTCTGGGGCGCTGCCAGCTTGTCGATGTAGGCGTGGTACTGGGCGGCTTCGGAGGCACAGGTCGCTGACCAGGACTCGTCGGCCCGGTAGTCCCTGAGAGCGGCTGACAGTTCGGTCAGTGCTTCGCGGGCGTCGGCCACGAGCGGCACTGACAGGTGTTTGGTCGCGTCGAAGCGGGCCGTGTTGACACCGATGATCCTGACTTCTTCATTGGCGAACACAGTCCAGGAACCGGTCGCGAAGTCCCCCAGCCGAGTTCCCAGCGCGAGCACCACATCGGCCTGGGCGGCCAGAGCGTTCGCCGAGGTGCACCCGGTGACGCCGATGGTCCCTGCATGCAGCCGGTGGGACTGCGCCAGACTGGTCCGGCCCGCCACCGTCTCCACGACCGGCACGTTGTGGGCCTCGACGAACTCGGCGAGCGCGGCCTCCGCTTCAGACCAGTGAACCCCGCCACCGCTGATGATCAGCGGTTTATCGGCCTGGCTCAACAGAGCGGCGGCACGAGCCAGTTCCGCGCGGTCAGGTCGGGGCCGGCGAATCTCGTGGACCGTCTCGTCGAAGAAGCGCACGGGGTAGTCGTAGGCGTCGGCTGCAATGTCCTGGGGCAGCCCGATGAAGGCCGGTCCGCAGTCGCCGGGATCCAGCATCGTGTGCAGGGCGTGGGGCAGGGCGTGGACGACCTGTGCCGGATGGGTGATGCGGTCCCAGAAACGCACAACCGGTCGGAAGCAGTCGTTGACGGTGGTCGACGGATCTCCGAACTGTTCCACCTGCTGCAGCACAGGATCGGGGATACGGCTCTGGAAGGTGTCGCCGGCCAACAGCAGCAACGGCATCCGGTTGGCCATGGCGACCGCGGCGGCTGTCACCATGTTGGTTGCTCCAGGGCCCACAGACGACGTCGCAACCATGATCTGGCGGCGTTTGGAGGCTTTGGCGTAAGCGGTGGCGGCCAGGGCCATTCCCTGCTCGTTCTGTCCCCGCCAGGTGGGGAAGTCCTCTTTGACCTCCTCGAGGGCGGTGCCCAGACAGGTGACGTTGCCGTGCCCGAAGATGGCGAACACACCGGGGAATATCGGTTTCGGCTCGTCGTCGATGATGATCTTCTGCGCCATCAAGTACTTGACGATGGCCTGGCTGGCAGTGAGTCGAACAGTTCTCATCGTCATGACAAGCGCTCCACCTTGATCCATGTGCCGGTCTGACATGATCGCAACCAGGCATCCTGAAAGCTCACGTAGTCGACTGCATCAGCGAAACCTGGTTGGTGCTGCTCGCCGCGGGCGACCGCACTCAAGAATTCGTAGTTCTCGATGACCTTGAGGTCTTCGTAGCCGATGCTGTTGGCGTCGCCGGGTACGAAATGCCCGTGATACGGGTAACGGTCCCCCGAATAGACCTTGGTGTAGCCGCGCGGAGCGGCGCCTTCGTCGTCGACGATGAAGACATCCATCTCGTTCATGGTCTCGAGATTCCAGCGCAGCGCGCCTCTGGTTCCGTAGACGTCGAAGGCCATCTGACTCTCAGGCCCGACTATTGAGCGGGACGACTCGAAGGTGCCGCGGGCGCCGTTCTCGAAGACGACCATGGCCGCTGCGTAGTCTTCGTTGGTGACCTCACCGGTGGGGTCGCCGGGTTTGCCCTGGTCGTAGTGGGTGCCGTCGGCTGAGGGAAGGGGCCGCTGCTCGATGAACGTCTCCATGGTCCCCATCACGGTGGTTATGGGGCCCACAAGCATGTGCGCCAGATCGACCGCGTGGCTCATGATGTCCGACGACACGCCGTAGCCGGCCTGGTCGATCAGGTAACGCCATGACAGCGTGCCGAGCCGGTCGCTTCCGTACATCGAGAAGAAGCGCCCGCGATAGTTGGTGATTTCGCCCAGAGCCCCCGAGTCGATCAGCTCTTTGGCGTGCCGCACCAGCGGTGCCCAGCGGTAGTTGTAGCCCACGCCGGTGATGACTTTGGCAGCAACTGCGGCGGCTTCGATTCTCACGGTCTGTTCGGGGGTCCCGCCGACCGGCTTCTCGCAGAAGACGTGTTTGTTGTTCTCTGCTGCTGCGGTCGTCAACGGTTCGTGCAGCATGTTGGGTGCGGTGACATAGACGACGTCCACCTCGGGATCGGTCACCACGTCTTGCCAGTCGGGGGTCACCCGCTCGAACCCGACCCCTTCGAGTGCGTCGGTGCGCCTCTGTGCCACGTTGTCGCAGCAGATCACGAGACGGGGGTCAAACTCCCGCTCCGGAAACAGCGAAGGGACCCGTTTCGCAGAGCGGGAGTGAGCCTGACCCATCCAGCCAAAACCGATTACGCCAATACCGATTGAGGTGCGGGTCATATCTGTTGCTCCCTGGAATCGTTGGGGACGTTGTAGACCTCCGGGTTGACACAGGTGGCAACGCGGTCGCCGTTGAGAGCAGTCAAGGCGTTGTCGAGAGCGGCGCTGAACATCCGGCGGCGGCCACGGTCGGTTGCCGAAGCAATGTGGGGGGTGATCATCACGTTGTCGCGGCCCTGCAGCGGATGATCGGTCGGCAGCGGCTCGGGAACGGTCACATCCAGGCCCGCACCCGCAATATGGCCCGAATCGAGTGCCTCCACCAGGGCATCCTGGTCGACCACACCTCCCCTTGCGGCGTTGATGAACAGCGAGCCGCGGCGCATCTTCGCGAAGGCCTCGCGACCGAAGAGTCCGCGGGTCTCGTCGGTCAGCGGACAGTGTGCACTGACCACGTCGCTGCGTTCGAGAACCTCGTCGAAAGAGACCAGCTCGACGTCCTCGTTGCGGGGGTCGAGGTACGGATCATGGGCGATGACCTCCATCTCGAGGCCCCGCGCGGCTTTGACGACCCGTTTGCCGATGGGCCCGTAGCCGACCACTCCAAGGGTTCGTTCGGCAAGTTCGATGCCCTCGTTGTCGACGTAGTAGTCGCCGGTATGGCCCCGCAGCCGACGCTGGTTGGCGCTCAGCGACTTGGCGACATGCAGCAGCAGAGCCATGGTGTGCTCAGCGGTGGAGACCGTCGGCGACTCCGGTGCGTTGCAGACGACGACGCCGCGTGCCGTGGCAGCTTCGAGGTCGACCGCGTCGAACCCGATGCCGGACCGGGAGATGACTCGGAGCTCGGGGGCGCGGTCCATGAGTGGTCCGTCCCAGACCACGCCGCTGGCGATCACTCCGCGCGCCTTCGGCAGCGCAGATGCGTCTGGTCCGAGCAGTTCGGCGCGTCCCTCCACCAATTCCTCGAACCCGGGAGTCAATGTCCGGTCGATGTAGATCGTCGGCAACCTGCTCATATCGCCTGCCTTTGCTCGGTTGCGTCGGCCCTCTGTGTTGGGAGGCGGGAGGCTAAGAAGTCGTCGATCTCAGGCACCGTAGGCATGTCGTCGGCACACATGAGCCGGTTGGCTACGATTGCCCCCGCGGCGTTCCCGTACTCCACGGTCCGCACCAGGTCCCAGCCATTCAGCAGGCCGTGGCAGAACGCGCCGCCGAAGGCGTCGCCGGAACCGAGTCCGCAGACGACCTCGACTGGGAATGGCGCGATCGTGGTTCGTGTGCCGTCCGCAAGTGCGACCATCACTCCGTCGGCACCCAGTTTCACAACCGCGGCGTGCAGTCCCCGTTCCAGCATGCGATCGGCCGCCTCGTCGGGGTCGCGGGTACCCACGGCTATCTCGCACTCGTCCCGGTTGCCGATTGCGATGCTGAAATGGTCGAGCATCGGGGCAATCTGTTCGCTGGCCGCGTCGGGCGAGTCCCAGAACATGGGCCGCCAATCGAGGTCGAGCACGGTGTGTGGCCTGCGGTCGCGCTCCCGCAGCATGGTACTGACGGTGGACCGGCTCGGTTCCCAGGCGAAGCGGGAGGCCGGAATCCAGAACACCGGCACCTCGCGCACGATATCGAGGTCCACATCATCGAGTGAGAGGTTCTGGTCCGGTGCCCGGGGTTCCCGGTAGAAGATGATGTTCGGATCCTCGGGAGGGTTCAGTTCAGCGAAAGCCAACGGGGTCTTGAGTTCTGGGTCGGTTCCCACGAAGCGTGTGTCGACGTCGAAGGTGTGCTCAAGGGCATGGCGGACATATGCACCGAACTCGTCGTCGCCGACGCGGGTGACCGTGGCGCAGCGGTGTCCCAGGCGGGACGCGGCCACCGCCACATTGGTCGACGTTCCCCCGATCGACTTGCGGAAGGTTGTCGCTTCGGTCATCGACACTCCGAGTTGCTGCGCGTAGATATCGACACTGACTCGTCCGACCGTGAGCAGTTCGAGACTACGCGCGGGCTCAGGCACCACCCGACACTGCTTGCTCGAGTTCATGCTGGAGTTGTTCGAGTTCGGCCCCACCGGCCATCAACTGGGTCAACTCTGACAGGGAGATGTCCTCTTTGGCGAAGTTGCCCATCGACTGACCACGGTTGAGGATCAGGAAACGGTCTCCGACCGGATAGGCGTGGCTCGGGTTGTGGGTGATGAAGATCACGCCGAGACCCCGGTTGCGGGCCTCGACGATGTAGCGCAGCACCACACCGGACTGTTTGACCCCGAGCGCCGATGTCGGCTCGTCGAGGATCAGCACCTTGGCACCGAAGTAGACCGCCCGAGCGATGGCGACCGACTGGCGTTCGCCGCCTGAGAGGGTGCCCACCGGCTGTTCGGTGTCGCGGATGTCGATGCCCATCTTGGCCATCTCCTCCTTGGCGATCCTCTTGGCCTTGGACTTGTTGACCCAGCGGATCGGCCAGCGACCGACAGTGGGTTCAGCACCGAGGAAGAAGTTCCGCCATACCGACATCAGCGGCACCATCGCCAGGTCCTGGTAGACCGCGGCGATGCCCCGGTCCAGGGCCTGACGGGGCGAGGTGAAGGAGCACTCCTCGCCCTCGAACACGTAGGTTCCCTCGCTGTGGTCGTGTACCCCCGCGAGAATCTTTATGAGGGTGGACTTACCGGCTCCGTTGTCACCGAGCACGCAGGTCACCTCGCCCGCGTTCACGGTTGTGGTTACTCCCTGCAGGGCGATGATGTTGCCGTAGAACTTTCCTACGTTCTCCAATTCAATGAGGTTGCTCATCGGATGACCTCCCGTGCGTCGTGTGCCTGTGCTTCCCGTGCGTCGTGTGCCTGTGCTTCGTGTGGGGGTCTGCTCATCGGACCGCCTCCGCTTTCGACTTGATGAAGTTGTTGGCCATGACCGCACCGAGCAGGATCACGCCGAGGAAGGCGAAGCGCCAGTCCGAGTTCCACAGCGCAAGACCGATTCCCTGCTTCGACATGGCCATGATGAACGCCCCGATGGCCGCTCCGAGCACTGATCCGTAGCCGCCTGTCAGCGCTGTTCCGCCGACCACAGCCGCGATGATGTACTCGAACTCGAGTCCGTTGCCGGTGCCGGACTGCAGCGTCTGCAGACGGAATGCCAGCAACAGGCCGACCAACCAGGCAGCGCCAGAGACAATCATGAAAAGCTGCGTCTTGGTCTTGGCCGCCGGCACGCCGACCTGGCGCGCCGCCTCCTTGTTGCCCCCGACCGCGAAGACCCAGCTTCCGAACTTGGTGCGCGCGAGCACGAAGGTCGCGACCGCGGTCACGGCGATGAACCAGAGGATGCTCATACGGAAAGTGGCAGGAGTGACTCCGGCGTCAATCTCGTCGCTGGTGGTCCACAGCAACCGCGAGATCAGACCGATCAGGACCGCAAACAGTCCTGTACCTGCCAACAATGTCGACAAGCGGTCGGCGTGGTGGTCAGCAACTCGTCTCTGCTGATAGCGGCCGCTCACCAAAGCCCACGCGAGGATTGTCACCGCACCGAACATCATCACGCTGAAGACCGCGGTGCGGAACTTCTCGTGGCCCGATTCGGCTTGGATGAACACTGCTAGAATCGCGATCGCCAGCGAATTCAGAACCAGGATCACTGAGCCTGACAGCGCCGAACTCTTCCTGGCCCGCAGTGCTGCCATTGCCAGCAGAATCAGGCCAGTTGTTGACAGACCGACGAACAGAATGGCCCGCAAACCCTGTTCGGTCGCCATGAACATGAAAGCGAAGACGGAAGTTGCGCCTATCAGACCGGCCCGTGCTGTCTTGACGGCGGCGGCCCACCGCTCGGCACCGGAATCTCCGGCCGTATTGCGATGCCAGACTACTCCCCCTGCCAGCACGGCGATCGCGATCGTGATCAGTGCATTGACGCCCGCAGGAAGACGATCAAGGATCGTCTCCTGCCCGTTGACATCCACCACCAGAGCGCACACGACACCGATGACGATCAGCGCCACGCCGAGACCGGCGAGTTCGAGAACTCGCGAATCCAGGTGGATCCGGTTGTCGCCGGGGATGGTCTCGTAGCGCCACAGTGCGACTCCCAGGAGGCCGACAAGCGTAGCCGCCGCGATCACCAGGCCTGAGGCAAGATCGCCTGAGGCGCCGTCGGTGTTGTGCATCAGCAGCACGCCAGCGACCGTGCCTACGACACCACCGGCGAAGAGCACCAGACCAATGACGTTGGGAACTTTCTTGCGTAGGAAGTTCCCCTCGTACACAGCCAGGACCATCAGAGCGATGCCGAGCAGGATCCCGGCGGTGTAGACGATGTCGCGGGTGTCCCAGATGTGGTCGTTGCGGGCCCAGACGCCGGCGAAGATCGGACGCCAGAAGTCGAAACCGTGACCCTCGTCGATCCGGCCCACAGAGATGTTGTCGATGGTGAGTTTGGAGAAGCCGAGCTTGAAACCGCGCAGCACGAAGAATGTCGCCAGCGTGACGATGAAGCTCGGCAGACCTGTCCGCTCCACGACTGTTCCGTTGTACCAGCCGAGTGCCATGGCCACGAAGAACGACAGCGGTATGGCGATGAACAGGCTCAAACCTGCACCGCCGAGCTCGCCGATGTCCTTGACCAACAGGATCGTGACAATGCCCAGTGCGCCTGTTGCCGCGCCCGACGACAGGTCGAACTCTCCGCCGATCATCAGCAGGGCTACCGCCACGGCCATGATGCCGAGCGTGGCCGAGACGTCGAGTACCACGGCTTGGCTGCCGGCGGTGCCGAACTGCTCCGAAGCGGCCCAGAAGAAGAGCCAGATGGCAGCGGAGCCGATGACCGCGCCGATCTCGGGCCTGACCAGCATTCGTGTGAAGACACCCCGGTAGGCGAGTCGTTCGTCGCCTGATGCACCGTCGTTGGTGTCGGGGTGCGCCGTCACGTCTGTCATATAGTTCCCCCTTGGCTGCGCCAGTTCTGGCGCACATCGCCGGACACTGTCTTCAAACCCTGCGCGGCTCCAGCGTTACCGACCCAGGGATGCCTCAATTCAGAGGTTGGAGGTCCCGAGGTGGGGTTGCCGACACCTGAGTGCCGACAACCCCACCTCGGGTTTTGCTGCAATTGCCAGCCGATCGAGCGGGCTCGATCAGCTCGTCTTGACTATCGAGTTCCGGCAGCCACCAGCGCCTTGACGGCGGCGGCGTTGTCGGGGGTCACGAAGCCGGGTCCGGTGAGGATCGGGAGACCGCCACCGAGGGTGTTCTGGTTGGTCGCCTCAAGGTACATCAGCACGACCGGGATGTATCCCTGCAGGTACTGCTGCTGGTCGACGGTGAATGCAACCTCGCCCGCCTCGATGGCGTCGATGATGGACGGGGTGATGTCGAAGCCACCCACATGGAAGTCGCTGCCGACATTCTTGCCGAGCGCCTTGGCTGCTGCGAGACCGGACATGGCGATGACCGGGCCCACCCCGAGGAAGCCGTCGATGTCGGGATCGGCCGCTAGGGCTGCGTTGATAGCACCCTCCTGGGCGACCTGGTTGGCGTCGAGGTCCATGAAGTTCTGGATGACCTCGCCGTTGAAGGTCGCAGCGAGACCGTCGCAGCGCTCTCCGAGAGCGACGTTGTCCTGCTCCTGGATACCGCAGAGAACCTTGGTAGCACCGAGGTCATTGAAGCGGAGGCCTGCGCCGTTGCCAGCGATCACCTCGGTCTGGCCGACGTGGCTGGTGGCACCGATCGACTGGTAGTCGTTCACACCGGAGTTGAGGGTGTAGACGGGGATACCAGCAGCGACTGCTGACTGCAGCGGCGGGATCAACTGGTCGGGACTCGGCAGTGATGCGGCGATGCCGTCTGAGTCCGCAGCGATAGCAGCCTCGATATCACTGGCTTGGACACCCGGGTCGTTGTTCGACGGGTTCCAGACGAGTGTCACGCCCACATCAGCAGCAGCGGCTTCAGCGCCGCGTTTGACGACCGACCAGAACGGTCCGTCGTCTGAGTGCGTGATCATGTGGAAGATCAGACCGCTGTCGGGTGCTTCATCTTCTGCAGCGGCTGGCTCCGGCTCGTCTGCGCTGTCGTCGTCGCCGCAGGAAACAGCGAAGAGCGAGAAGATCGCGAGCAGTGCTAACAGAAACCGTAGTTTCTTCATTTTGGGGATTCCCTCCTGTTGGGGTTGCAAGTAACCGGTTTCGGAACCGTTCGTCTCATGCGTTCATGAGTCGAATCCGGTCTCCAAGCTCCGGATGAACGCGACGCTCGTTTGAACATCACGAATTGGGCCTTCACCTTCGGGGGGCTCCCCGGTGGTTATGGCGACATCTTGTTCTATCACGTACCAGCCTTGATAGCTCTTCGCTTCCATCGTCTGCACTACGGCTGCAATGGAAGCGTCGCCCTGCCCGAGCGGTACGAAAAGTCCGGTTTGGACTGCCTGCATCAAGGTCAAGGATCCGGCGTTGAGTTCTGCGGCCAGGTCAAGTCTGAGGTCTTTGAGGTGGACGAGCGCGACCCGTTCGGCGTACTTCTCGGCGAAGGCGACGGGGTCGTAACCGCCGATGAGTAGATGGCCCGTGTCGAGCACCCAGTGGACGTCTGAGTAGTCGAGCACACGCTGCACCTCTGCTGCGGTTTCGATCAGCGAGTCGACATGGGGGTGCAGAACCTGTGTGAGCCCGTAGGAGCCGACTGTGGCTCCGACGGTGTCGAGCATCGAGAGGATGTTCGACCAGTGGCTGTCGGTCAGTTCGGGGCGGGTCCAGTCGTCGGGGTCGCTGACCACACAGGTCACGTAGTCTGTTGCGCCTGCATCGGCGAGCAGCCGTGCGCTCTGGTGAACTCGATCGAGTGTCTCGTCGCGCTGTTCCGGGTCTGCCAACGGGAGCGGGTTGAACCCGCCGGTGAGGGCCAGTCCGAACGAACTCAGCGTGTGTGACAGTTCGGCCGGGTCGGTGGGCAGATAGCCGATCGACCCCAGTTCGGTGGCGCGCAAGCCCACTTCAGACATTTCGCGGAGTACGCGCTCCACGGGAAGTTGGATTCCCCAACCGGGAACTTCGCACACTCCCCAGGAGATGGGCGCGGCAGCGGTGCGTTCCAAAACAGTCGTCATCAACGCTGTCGCCTCACTCTGCTGCCCCCCAGGACTTCGAATAGTTAGAGCGCTCTATTGATTGTAGAGCGCTCTAACTATTACTCTTCCGTCTGTCGTTGTCAAGTGTCACAGGAGTTCGAGGTCTTGGTCCAAGCAACCATGGAAGACGTCGCAAGCCGCGCGGGAGTGTCGCGAGCCCTGGTTTCGCTGGTCATGCGGAACTCGCCGAAGGTGAGCGAGCGGTCTCGAATCGCTGTCCTCGAAGCCGCGGAAGAACTCGGCTACCGACGAAACCTCATGGCCCACCACCTCGCCAGTCGGCGCACCATGACGATCGGCTTGGTTCTGAACGACCTTCACAACCCCTTCTTCGCGGAGATGACCGACGGCATCCACGAAGCTGCGCTCGAGGCCGGCTATCGCATCGTCATCAACACTGGACTTCGCAAGCGGGCGGGCGAGAAGGCTGCAGTCGACACCTTTCTCGAATTCCGCACCGACGGGATCATCCTGGTGGGCAGCGAGTTGTTCGGCGATGAACTGGAGGCGCTTGCCGCAGAGACCAACCTGGTCGTCGCGGCCCGCGACTCGACAGCCGACACCTACGACACAGTGAGTATCGACGACCGCTTGGGAGCACTAATGGTCGTCGACCACCTGGCTAATCTCGGTCACCGGCACATCGCGCACATAGACGGCGGTCCAGGCGCCGGAGCGCGCAGGCGCCGTGAGGGCTACAAGGCTGCGATGGAACAACGCGGCCTGTCCGAGCATGTTCGCATCGTTGCCGGCGAATACAGCGAACACGCCGGGACCGCCGGTGTTGATCGGCTGCTGAGCGACGGTGAGCCCCCGACAGCGATCTTTGCTGCCAACGACCTGATGGCCACCGGTGTGTTGAACCGGCTTCAAGGTAGAGGTCTGAGAGTCCCCGACGATGTGTCGCTGGTCGGTTTCGACAACACCGCGGCGGCAGCGCTGCACCAGATGAGCCTGACCACCGTCGACCAACCGTGCGAACTGCTCGGTCAGTTGGCCGCCCAGTACCTGATCGAGCGACTCGACGAAGAACGAAAAGATCCTGTACACGAACTGCTGACCCCTTCGCTCGTTTGTCGCAGCACCAGTGGCCCCGTGACGCGTACAGTGCCCGCGAAGGACAGGTAAGAGTAGAGCCATGTCAGCCAGCACGATCAGAGTGGTCGATACCGACAACCTTGACGAGCAACTCCCCGACCTGTTGGCCGAGATGCTCAGCGGATCCGGCGCGATCATCATCAAGAACGCATTTGGTGCCGAGATGATTGCCGAGGCCCGCGACCTGATCCACCATTACACGGTTTCCGAGGACGACAAGGAAACCCACTTCCTGGGGGCGAGCACCGACCAGGTCAACCTGCAACGACGTGTCTGGAACCTGTTGAACAAGGGCGAGGTGTTCGAACAGATGGTGCAGCACCCGCTGGTGATGAAGATCGTGGGTGCTTTTCTTGGTGACGAGTTCATCATGGGCTCGGTCGCGGCCAACCGTCTGCTGCCCGGCGGCCCGGGCCAGGAACCCCACATCGACTATCCCTACTGGGACCTCTACAAACGGTCCTCGTTCCCGATGAGGATCAACTCGAGCTATCCGCTCAACTGTCAGGCGACGGTGATGCTCGACCCCTTCACCCCCGATACCGGAGCAACCGCCTTCCTGCCCTACTCCCAGGGTGAATTGATCTACCCCGAGACCGAAGACCGTGAGCGGTTCTTCGCCGAGGCGGCACGGATGGAGGGCGACCCCGGCGACTGCGTCATCTTCAACGGGATGTGCTGGCACTGCGCTATGCCCAACGTCTCCGAACAGGACCGCACCGGAATCCTGATCGAGTACCTGCCCAAGTTCGTCACCCCCCTCGAAGACCAGCTCTCGGGCGTTCGCGCTGAGGTGGTTGAGCGGGCCACTCCCATGCTGCGGCAGCTCATGGCCATGGACTACCCCTATCCCAAGCTGTTCGACGAGGCCGAGGCGGCTGTCCAGATCGGTCGCGATGTCTCGCCCTACTAGACACAGGTCGCAGGCTAGATCCGTGGTCCGGGTGGGAATCGTGGGCACATCGTGGTGGACCGACTCGATGTACCTGCCCGCATTGGCGGACCATCGGGGCTGCGAAGTGGTCGCGGTCTGTGGCCGCAACGCCGAGGTCGCTGCGACCCGAGCCGATCAGTGGGGGATCGCCAGGGTGTTCACCGACTGGGAAGAGATGCTGGTGAGCGGGCAGATCGATGCGGTGATCGTGGCGAGCAGCAACGAGACCCATGCGGCGATCACTCAGAGGGCGTTGACTGAGGGTCTGCATGTGCTGTGTGAGAAACCGGTGGCGCTGAGCGCTGCCGAAGCCGACTTGATGGCGGCGAGCGCGGCCGACACCGACCTGTGCACGATGGTCCCGTTCACCTATCAGTACATGCCGATATTCGCCGCCACGAAACGGTTGATCGACGAGGGCTTCCTAGGCACACCCCACCACCTCAACCTGAGGTACTTCACCGAATATGCCCTTGACTCCTCCTACAGTTGGCGTTTCGACAAAGAGATCGCGGGTTCGGGAGTGATCGGCGATCTCGGCTCGCACTGGCTCTACTACGCTGAGTGGCTCCTCGGTCCGATTGCTGAGTTGGGATGCGTCAGCGCCACGTTCGTGGAGCGGGACCTGCGGCCCGACGGTACGGACTATGAGCGCGGTGAGGACTCCTGCATCATCAGCGTGCGGTTCGCCAGCGGCGCCCTCGGGACCCTTCAAACCTGTGCTGCCAGTTGGGAGGGAACGCCGTTCGGTCAGACCCATCACATCGACGCTCACGGCAGCGGTGGCACGGTGTATGCAACGAGTGACTGGGACACCCTCCAGGAAGTCCGGGTCCTCGAGCGTGGCGACACGGGTCCGTCCCGGCCGATCGACTTGACCGAGCAGTGGCCGACCGTGAGGTTCGACACGGTCCACAACACTTACAGGGACATATTCCGCAAGACTGATGTGATGGCTCGACAGTGGATCGACGACATCATCGCCGGTCGGGCGTGCACGCCCGACCTTGCAGCGGGTGCCCGTGTGCAGCACCTCACCGACCTTGCTGTTGCCAGCGCGGCTCTCGACGGCCGGTTGCTGCCTGTTCCCACCCCAGACGACCTGATTCCCATCCCGAACGAGAGGAAACCATGACCTTCTTCACTGACGTTGCCGACCCGATCCCGTTTGCTGGTGCGAGCGCTCCGGAGGGGGATCTGGCCTACCGAGTGTACGACCCGGACCGCATGGTTCTGGGCAAACGGATGGAGCAACACCTGCGGATAGGGGTGTGCTACTGGCATAGTTTCAACTGGCCGGGCTCTGACATATTCGGTGCCGGAACGTTTGATAGGCCCTGGCTCGAAGTCGGGCTCGACCCGATGGCCGCCGCCCGTGCCAAACAGGACGCGGCCTTCGAGTTCTTCGCCAAGCTCGGCACGCCCTACTTCTCGTTCCACGATGTCGACATGTCACCGGAGGGGGAGACCCTCAAGCAGTCGAGGGTCAACCTCGAGGCCATGGTCGAGCGTGCCGCCGAGAAGATGGCCGAGACCGGGGTCGAACTGTTGTGGGGGACAGCCAACCTCTTCTCCCATCCCCGCTATGCGGCGGGCGCGGCCACAAACCCCAACCCCGAAGTGTTCGCCCACGCGGCCGCACAAGTCCGCAACATGTTGGACGCCACACACCGCCTCGGTGGCCACAACTATGTGTTGTGGGGAGGCCGTGAGGGATATGAGACCCTGCTCAACACCCGCATGGCCGCCGAAGCCGACCAACTGGCCCGCTTCTTGACGATGGTCGCTGAGTACAAGCACCGGATCGGTTTCACAGGGACGCTGCTGATTGAGCCGAAGCCCCAGGAGCCGACCAAGCATCAGTACGACTACGACTGCTCGTCTGTCCACGGATTCCTGGACCGTTACGACCTCTTGGGCGAATACAAGGTCAACATCGAGGTCAACCACGCCACCCTCGGCGGGCACTCGTTTCACCATGAGGTGGCGTACGCCATGGCCAACGGCATCTTCGGCAGCATCGACGCCAACCGGGGCGATCCCCAGAACGGCTGGGACACCGACCAGTTCCCCAACTCCGTGGACGAAATGTCGCTCGCTCTCTATGAGATCGTGCTCGGCGGGGGCTTCGACACCGGCGGCTTCCTGTTCGACACGAAACTGCGTCGCCAGAGCATGGACCGTACCGACCTGTTCCATGGACACGTCGGGGGCATCGACACGCTGGCCCGGTCGTTGCTGGTGGCCGAGTCAATGATCAACGACGGCGGTATCGAAGCCGCTCGGGATGTCCGCTATGAGGGCTGGGGTCGAGATCTCGGCAGCGACATCCTTGCCGGTTCGATGGATCTGGCGACCCTGGCCGACCATGCCACCACCAACAACATCGACCCCGCACCGATGTCGGGCCGACAGGAGCATCTTGAGAACGAGGTCAACCGCCATGTCTGGAGCGTTTCGTAGTGCCGCGAACCTCGCGGGCATTGGCAGCGGGGGTTGACTCCTCTACGCAGTCCACCAAGGTGGAACTTCGCGACATCGACACGGGCGAGTTGGTTGCGAGAGCAAGCTCCCCACATCCGCCGACCTCCCCACCGGTCAGCGAACAGGACCCGGAGGCCTGGTGGACGGCACTGGTCGAGTGTTTCGCTCAACTGTCGAGTCATGGCCGAGACGTCGTTGCGATCAGCGTGGCCGGGCAGCAGCACGGACTGGTCCTGCTCGACGACGACGGTTTGCCGCTGAAGCCGGCGAAGCTCTGGAACGACACGACCTCGGCATCGCAGGCCGAGCGGCTCGTCGCCGAGTTCGGGGCTGCGAGATGGGCCCAGGCATGCGGATCGGTGCCGGTTGCGTCGTTCACCGTCACGAAATTGGCGTGGGTGGTTGAGAACGAACCTGAACTGGTGGACCGGATCGCCCGGATCATGCTCCCGCACGACTACCTGACCTGGCGTCTGACCGGTCGCCATGTGACCGATCGGGGTGATGCATCCGGTACGGGCTGGTTCGATCCTTGCGCCGACACCTATCGTGACGACCTGCTCGAACAGGCGGGGTTTGCGTCTGCTGGAGCGTGGCGGTCGCGGCTGCCTGAGGTGTTGGCACCGGACGAGGCCGCTGGTGGTCTGGTTGGTGCGGCCGCCTCGGCGTTGGGCCTCGACACCGACGTGGTTGTGGGGCCGGGCAGTGGCGACAACATGGGTGCTGCGTTGGGTCTCGGGTTGAAACCCGGTGATGTTGTGGTCTCGCTCGGCACCTCCGGAACGGTGTACGGGGTGTCGTTGACCCCGACGGCTGACGAGTCCGGGGCTGTGGCGGGTTTTGCTGATGCCGCGGGCGGATTCTTGCCGTTGGTGTGCACGCTCAACGCCACCAAGGTGACCGAGACCGTTGCTCGTTGGTTGGGGGTCGATGCTGCGGGTCTGGCCGCTCTCGCGCTGGTTGCAGAGCCGGTTGGCGAGCCCCCGGTGCTGGTGCCGTATTTTGATGGTGAACGCACCCCTGACCTGCCGGACGCGACCGGTGTGTTCGCGGGGCTTCGCAACACGACCGGTCGCGAGGACTTGGCTCTTGCCGCGCACGACGGGGTGTTGTGCGGCCTGCTCGCGGGCTTGGATGCGTTGACCGCAGCAGGCGTCGACACCTCGGGTCGGTTGTTGCTGATCGGTGGTGGGGCCCGCTCGGCCGCGTACCGTCAGCGGGCCGCCGATCTGCGCAACGCCCCGGTGACGGTACCGCACGATGACGAGACCGTGGCTGTCGGCTCGGCGCTTCAAGCCGCGGCGATCAGCACCAACAGCCCCACCACCGCAATCGCCGACGCCTGGAACCTGGGACAGGGCGTGACCGTTGCTCCCATCACTGATGCCACCAACGTGCGTATCCGCTACCGTTCCGTCGCACATTCAATTTCGGAGCCCAAAACGCTCAAGCGACCGTCAGCAGTTCGCCGCCGCTGATCGTTCGACTACGACTGGTGAAGCCGTGGACGGTCCCGGTTGATGTTCGCTTCGAGCGGGCGGTAGGTTCCGGTGGTGCGGGTTTTCCTTCTGGGTCTGATTTCTGCTGCGGTGCTGGGCGGAGCATTGATCGCCCCGGCGCCAGCGCTTGGTGTCGCCGGGTTCGGTGACGTCGACGAGGGTCGTTACTTCACGCAGGCGGTGCAGTGGATGGTCGACGAGGGCATCACCAACGGCGTCTCTGAGAGTTGCTTCGCGCCCGACGGTGCGGTGACCAGGGGCCAGGCGGCTGCGTTTCTCTGGCGGACGGAGGGTGAGCCGACGGCCCGATCGCATAATTTCATCGATGTTGGGGCTGCGTATCAGCAGCGGCCGGTCTCCTGGCTGGCGGCACGGGGTTATGCCGTCGGTGCTACCGCGACCGAGTACTTCCCCGACGACCCGATAACCCGTGGGGATTTCGCGTCAATGCTGCATCGGATCGCCGGGCGTCCGAGCGCGCCGATGCACTCCTTTGTCGATGTCACGAAGCCGAGTCAGCATCAACCGGTCTCTTGGATGGTCTCGGAATCCATCACTACGGGGACCAGCGAGTCCACGTTCTCTCCGGACGCTGAAGTTTCACGCGGTCAGGTTGCAGCCTTCTTGTACCGCTACCAGGGCGAGCCGCCGGTGGTTGTCTCCTCCCACAGCCCACGATGCGAACCGCGCTCAGATGAACTGACCCTGCGTCGGGTCGGCGAGATTCGAGGAGACATCTCCCCCAAGTCGGTGGTGTTCTCGGGGGTGGACCGATTCTTCGTTCAGAACATGATGTATCGGCACACCGTCACGGTCTATGACAGATCCTTGTCGCTGGTCGGAACGATCAGTGATCAGGTGGTGCTCTCGGATTTCGGTGTATCCGGAGCCAGCCCGGGTGCGTCCTACAGGGGTTCTCCTGTAGAGGCTGCGTTCACATCTGACGGACGGTACGCCTACGTGTCGAACTACAAGATGTACGGTCCCGGATATTCACGGCCCGGACATGATGAGTGCACGCCGGGAAACTGGGACGACAGTTTCCTTTACCGGGTAGACGTTGAGTCGCTCGCTGTCGAACAGGTCATCGGTGTGGGTCCGGTGCCGAAGTTCGTTGCAGTCACGCCCGATGACACCAAGGTGCTGACCACCAACTGGTGCGGGTTCGACATGAGCGTTGTCGACACCGCGACAGCAACCGAGGTCGCCAGGATTCCGATCGGGAGTTACCCGCGGGGCATAGCCGTGTCGAGCGATTCGACCAAGGCGTACGTTGCGGTCATGGGTGCCAGCGAGGTCGCGGTCGTCGACCTCACAGACCTGACCGCTCCGCTCTCGTGGATCACTGTCGGCAGGGCGCCGAGGTCGCTGGTGATCAGCGAAGACGATCGTTACCTTTATGTGTCGCTCAACCACGTCTCGAGAGTGGTCAAGGTCGATCTGAGTACCAACACCGTTGTGGGGACTGCAACAACGGGAAGAGGACCGCGTTCAATGGCTATCAGCGATGACGGCAGCGCCGTGTTCGTCGTCAACTATCACAAGCACACATTCAGCAAAGTGCGCACCTCCGACATGGTCGTGCTGCAGACACTTGCCACCCCGGCGTGGCCGATCGGCATCACCTACGACCCTGTCGACAACCGGGTCTGGGTCTCCACCTATCCGGGGACCATTCAGATCTACGAAGACACCCCTCAGTGACCAGCCCAGATCGGACCAACTGAAACCTGGAGCAGGCTCTAACTGTCGCGCCTGCCACCGACGCCGACACTGTGCGAGACAGGTACCGCGTCGCTGCCCTCCTGAGTCCTGACAGCCCCGAGGCGTTGAGGGCCTGTTGGTTGAAGGCGACGAACCGGACCTCACCCATGTTGGTGAATCCATGGGCTCAGATGCGGGTGTCGGGGCGTTGGTAGTTCGTGCCGGGGCCGGAGTAGCTGAGGCCGTAACCGGGAGGGGTCTCCCACTCCAGATCGGGCGGGGTGGCCGTAGCGGATTTCCACCAGGCGATCAGCCGGTCCTCGTTGTCGTAGTCGAAGGGGTCCTCAAGGATTCGTTCGACCTGGCTGTGGGCGGGATGCGGGTTCTCGGCCAGCCACCGGGCGGTGCGGGCCACGGCCTCACGTGCGCTCACCACATCTCGATAGCCGAGCACGTGGCGCAGCGCACTGATGTCGAACACCCGATGATGGGTGGACGGCCCCATCATCAGCGGCCGGGCCGGAACGGCCAACTCCGCGGGCATCGACACGATCTCCAGTTCCGCGCCCAGAGCCGCAGCGCAGATCTCGACCACTTGGCGAACGGTGAGCGCCTCCTCATCGGCGGCGTTGAAGATCCGGCCCGCTGCCGCCTCCGGCTGGTCGACAGCGAGGTGGACCGCATGGGCGAGGTTGTCGACGTAACCGAAGCTGTGGGCCGACTGCCCGCCGTCGGCCAGCACGATCTGGCGCCGTCCGTCCAGGATGCGCCGAACGACACACCATTCGCGGGGAACCAGTTGGCGGGGGCCGTAGACGTAGGGGTAACGGAAGTGCGTGGCGTTCGGGTGGCATTCGAACACGTACTGCTCTGTTCGTGCGACCCGATATGACTTGCCGTCCTCGTCCTCGCCGGCGGTGGGGGCGTCTTCGGTCGTGGGCAGTGGCAGCCCGGGCGGGTCGAACGCCCAGGGATCGAAGTAGCCGCGCAGGGCCGGCCCGCCTCCGATGGAGACGAAGTGCCCGACACGTCCTTTGAGCACTTCGGCGATGGTACGCAGACGACCGTAGGTGATGATCGCTACGTCCCAATCCTGGGTTCCGATGGCTTCTTTGAGGGAGTCGCGGTCCCGCACATCGCAATGGATGTGCGGCAGGTGCATCACCTCATCGATTTCGTGGCTGCCGGTGTGGCAGATCGTGACATCGTGCCCGCGGGCTTCGAGCCCCGCCACGATCAGCGGCCCGGTCGGACCCGTGCCCCCCACAACCAGCGCCTCGGTGGCCACTCCGATCACCTAGTTCAGGCGGGCATGACGTTGCCGCCGTCTACGCAGATGACTTGTCCGTTGACCATGGCGCTGTCGTCGCTGGCCAGGAACAGCACCGGGCCGCACATGTCGTCGGCCTGGGAGTTGCGCTTGGCTGCGGACATGTCCGCGAAGATCTGATCGAAACCAGCGGGTACCTGCTTGTCTGTCGCCGGTGTCATCACCAGACCGGGGGCGATGGTGTTGGCGGTGACCCCGTATTTCCCCAGCTCCCCGGCGAGTTGCCGGGTCAAACCCAGTACCGCGAACTTCGTCTGCTGATAGGCGAACGAACCCAGCGACCAGGTCTGGGGGTCGCCGGCCGGCACCAGAGCCCCGAGAGGCAGGTAGCCGGCGATGGAGCCGATGTTGATGATCCGCCCGCGACCCTTCTGGACCATTGTGGGAGCGAACGCCCGGGCCATCAGCCATTGCCCTATGACGTTGATGTCGTAGACGTGGCGCAGGTAGTCGACGGAGTTGTTCGAGATGTCCAACTCTCCGTAGAGCGCGGCGTTGTTGACCAGCACGTCGACAGTCCCGAAAGCGTCGAGCACGGCGTCACGGCAGGCATCGACCGAAGCCTCGTCGCTGATGTCGGTCTCAACGAAGACGGCGTCGTCCGCGAGCGCCTCGGCAACCCGTGATCCCTGCTCGCGGCCGATGTCGACAACCGCTACCTTGGCGCCCTCCGCGACGAAGCGACGGCAGTAAGCCTCGCCGATGCCGCCACCACCGCCGGTGACGACCGCAACCTGCCCAGCGAGCCTGCCGGTCATGTCGACGCCGTCTCGTACTGCTCGCGCAGCACCCGCTTGAGCACCTTGCCGGTCGGATTGCGGGGAATGACGTCGGTGAACTCCACGGATTTGGGCATCTTGAAACGAGCCAACCTGCCGTCGCAGTGAGCGATCACGTCCTCGGCACTGACGTCTTCGCTCGCCCGCACGATCACCGCCAGGGGCGACTCGCCCCACTTCTCGCTGGGGACCCCGATGACCGCAGCATCGACCACGCCCTCCATCGCCATCAGCACGTTCTCGATCTCTGCCGGGTAGACGTTCTCGCCACCGGAGATGATCATGTCCTTGATCCGGTCCTGAATGTAGATGAAACCGTCACCGTCCATGATCGCGACGTCACCGGTCCTCAACCAACCGTCGACGATCGTCTCGGCGGTGGCGTCGGGGCGGTTCCAGTAGCCGATCATGACGTGGGGACCCGAGATGATGACCTCTCCAGGTTCGTCGGGGGCGCAGTCGTTGCCTTCTTCGTCGACGACGCGCACCTCGGTGTGGAAGAAGGCCTTGCCGGTCGAGCCGGCCCGTGACAGTGCATCTTCAGGAGAGATCAGACAGCCGGGCCCGCAGGTCTCAGTGAGTCCGTACACCTGGTGGATCTCGATGCCCATCGCCTCGTAGGCCTTGATGAGCGGCACTGGCACGGGTGCCGCTCCGCTCATGACCCAGCGCAGGTGCGAGATGTCGTGGCTCTCCTTGTCGAAGGTGGACAACATGAAGTTGAGCATGGCGGGCACGGCCAACGTGACCGAGATGCGTTCTTCGGCGAATACCTCCCAGATCTTCACCGGGTGGAACTCGCTCATGATCACCCCGGTGCCGCCTTTGTGAATGATGCTGAGCATCGGGTTGAGTGCTCCGACGTGGAACAGCGGCAGGCAGATGAGGTAGCGGTCGTTGTAGCGGGTGTCGGCGGTGGTGTTGCCGGTAATGACCGACCAGAGTGCGGTCAGGTGCGAGTGCATCACACCCTTGGGCAGGCCGGTCGTTCCCGATGTGTACATGATGAACAGCAGGTCGTCGTCGCTGGTGGTGATCTCGGGTTCGTCGCACGAGGCCTGCGCGAGCAGGTCTTCGTAGCCGTCGGCGAATTCGGGACGGTCTGCGGCGTCACCGACGTGGACCCAGGTGGTCACCGCGGTGGCGTCGGCTCCGCGGGAGTGCAGTTCGGCCACGACTTCGTTGAAGGCAGTGCCGAAGACCAGGGTGTTGGCGCCGGAGTCGTTCAGGATGAACGAGAGTTCGTCGGCTACGAGCCGCCAGTTGAGGGCGACGATTACGCCGCCCGCTTTGGCCGTTCCGAAGAAGATCTCGACGAAGTCGCTGCCGTTCATCAACAGTGTCGCCACTCGGTCGCCCTTGGCGAGTCCGTTGTCTCGCATGCTGTTGGCGACCTGGTTGCAGCGTTCGTTCAGTTGCGCGTAGGTCTGGCGCTTTCCGCTGGTGACGTCCACGATCGCTTCTGTAGTGGGATTCAACAGCGCGCGTTTAGTGACGAACAGTCCGATGTTGTTTTGCATTGCGAACTCGCTTCCTGGCTTCAGACTCGCCGAATGGTCGCTTCAGCATAGCTTCATGGTGAAAGCCCGAGGGAAGTACACTGAAGGTGAACCACCTAGTTCTCTGTCGGGGGGCTAGGCCCGGCAGGAACCCGCTTCGGCGGGTTTCTGCGCGTCAGGCCTGCCTTAAGTTGTGTCAGTATCAATGACAGATGTATCCTGATGTCGCGATGAGCAGTCCCGATGACTTTGGCGATGTGGTGAACAACGACGGGAGGCGCGCCCGGCGCGACCGCAACCGGGAACGGGTCGTGGACGCAATGTTGGAGCTGTACCGCGAAGGAGATCTGCGGCCCTCAGTCAGCACCGTCGCGGAGCGTTCGGGTGTGTCGCACCGCAGCGTCTTCCGGTACTTCGACGATCTTGGCGAGTTGTGCCGGGTCGCTGTCGAGCGCCAATTCGCGGCCACGAAAGCTGTCTGGGACGTTCCCGACGCGGGTGTCGGTCCGCTCGCCGAGCGAGTGGCCCGCCTTGTCGAACAACGCCTCGCCCTCTACGACGCGGCCGCGTCTGTGTGGCGTGTCGGACAGACCCGAGCCCCGTTCGAGCAGGTCCTGGAGCAGAATCTCCAACGAACAGCGGCGCTCAACGTTGAACAGATGAAGCGGCATTTCGCCCCGGAGCTCGAGAGCCTCACGCCCGGCCGCGCGCAACGGCTGTCTGAAGCGCTCGCCGTTATGTGCGCGCTCGATGCCATCGACCTGCTTCGACACGTCCGCAGACTGGACCGGTCAACCACCGCCGAGATCCTCTCGCTGATGCTGTCCTCGGCTCTGGCGGAGGTCTGAACCGTGGTCGCTGTCTCCAACGAACTATCTGTAGCTGCGGCTCCAGCCGAGGTTTGGGCGCTGTTGTCCGCATTCGACCGTCTCGCTGAATGGGCCGAAGAAATCGACCACAGTTCCCAGTTGACCGAGCGCCGCGAGGGCGTCGGAACCGAGCGCAGAGTTCAGGTCGGAACCAACGTGCTGCTCGAACGAGTAATCGTCTGGGAATCCGAGGAAGCACTTGCCTATGAGATCGTCGGTTTGCCAAATGTGGTCAGCAGGGTTGTCAACGAATGGACCCTGACCGCCGACGGAGACCACACACATCTCGCGCTGACCGCGCAGGTTGAACCAGGTCCCACAATGCCCATGAAGAAACTGCCAATGAAGATTGTTGCCCGGCTCCTCGCCCGACAGATGGGTTCGGTGAACCAACGTCTGCTTCGAGATCTGGAAGCGGCGGTGACCCGAGGTGCCTTCCGAAGTGCCTCAAGCAGTACCGAAGGGAGTTAGCCGGTGTCCGACCCACAGCCTGACATTGAGTTGAAACCCGACATAGTGATCCTGCTCACCGACGAGGAGCGGGCCGCGCCGCCCTACGAGACAGACGAGGTCCGGGCCTGGCGTGACCAGCGCCTCGTTGGACGCCGCTGGTTCACCGACAACGGTGTGGACTTCCAGCGTCACTATGTGGCATCGACCGCATGCGTGCCGAGTCGCCCGAGCCTGCTGACGGGCCACTACCCCGACGTGCACGGCGTCACCCAGACCGACGGGCTCGGTAAACGGGCGACCGACAGCCGTATGCGCTGGCTCAGGCCCTATGAGGTGCCCACCATGGGCGACTGGTTCCGAGCCGCAGGATACGACACTGCCTATGTCGGCAAATGGCATGTCAGCCACGCCGACCTCATCGTCGACGGTCAGCGTCTGCGCACCAACAATTCCGCCGGGGAGATCATCCCAGAAGCCGTCGACGCCTACCTGGCCGCGGACCCGCTCGACGAGTTCGGCTTCTCCGGCTGGGTGGGACCTGAACCTCACGGTGGTCACTGGTCCGACACGGGCTATGTGCGCGACCCGATCTACGCGGACCGGGCGGTGGCATGGCTGCGGGACCGCTACAGGCGCCGGGCTGAAGGCAGCCCCGAAGCGGCCAGACCCTTCCTGTTGATCTGCTCGTTCGTCAATCCTCACGACATCGTGCTCTGGCCGATCCTGGCGATGCAGCGCAGGCGAGGCAACACGCTGGCACCGTCGTTGGCTGAACCGCCGCCGATCCCCCCGTCCCCCACAGACGACGAAGACCTCTCGACCAAACCGGCGCTGCAGTCGGCCTACCGCGACGGCTACTACTCGGCCTACGGCCCGGCCCCGCTGATCCGCCGAGCCTATGAAGGGAACGCCGAGCGCTATCGGCAGACCTACTACCGCCTCCACCATGATGTGGACACCCCGATCGACCGGGTTCGCCGTGCGGTCACCGACGGGGGCAGTACGGACGCCCTTCTGGTGTTCAGCTCCGACCACGGTGACCTGCTCGGTTCACACGGAGGTCTGCACCAGAAGTGGTATCAACTCTACGACGAGGCCACGCGGGTGCCGTTGCAGATCGTGCGTGTCGGCGCCGTTGCCACCAGCCGGGCGGTCGTCGACACCCCGACCAGCCACATAGACCTGCTGCCCACGCTGCTGGGACTCACAGGAGCCGACGAGGCATCGCTCGGTGCTGAGCTGGCCAGAACGCACTCCGAGGTCCATTCGCTGCCAGGTCGGGATCTGAGCGTTGTACTGTCGTCGCCGTCGCAGGCACCGGACGGACCGGTCTATCTGATGACCCGTGACAACATGCTGGAAGGCGACGGTTCAAGCGCGGCGATGCTGGCGGCGCGCGGCCGGGTTGATGCCCCGTTCCCGTTGCAGATCAAGGTCCCATCCCATGCTGCAACCAACCTTGAGGCAGTGGTCGATCGGGTCGACGGTCGCCTGTGGAAGTTGGTCCGCACATTCGATGATCCTGCTGGGTGGACCGAACCCCACATGCGGCAACTATCGGCGCGTACCGCGGCAGGACCGGTGTATCGCAGCGAGCCGATCCCAGACCAATGGGAGCTCTATTGCCTCAGTGATGATCCGGCTGAAGCGCACAACCAATGGGAGAACCCCGAATCTCTGGAGGTGATGGAGATGTTGAAGGACAGTCTCGAGAGAATCCGACGCGAGCGAATCCCCGCACGCAACGCGGACTGGCCGACTGCGCAGCGCCGAGCGGAACGCCCGAAACCCAAGCAACCGCCGCTACCGGCGCGTGGTGTGCGAAACCTGCTTCAGAAGGCGGGCCTGCATCCGGAGGACCCGGAGTCGGTGAAGCTCGACCTGAAAGGCCACCGTGCGCTCATCGTCGCGACCAACCAGGCGACGCTTGAGGTCGGCAAACCCACCGGTGTGTTCAGCTCGGAGTTGACCGTTCCCTACTACGAGTTCAGCGATGCCAGCATGGAAGTCTATATCGCCTCCCCCAAGGGCGGCGACATCCCGTTTGATCCGAAGTCGTTCATCCCCATTGTTCGTTGCCGTCACGATGACCGGTTCATGGCCGACGACGAGGCCAAGGAGAAGGTCCGCAACAGCCTGGCAATCGGAAACCTCGACATGGACGACTACGACATCGTCTATTTCGCCGGTGGTTGGGGGGCGGCGTGGGACCTCGGCACCTCCGATGTGGTCGGTGAACAGGTCACCGCCGCCGCTGCGGCGAACAAGGTGATCGGCGGGGTCTGCCACGGGCCGCTCGGTCTGCTCAAGGCGAAGACCGCAGACGGGGAGCCGCTGGTCAAGGGCCGTCCACTCACCGCGGTCACTGACAAGCAGGTCCAAGAACTCGGTATCGGTGCGACCCCGCAGCACCCCGAGAGCGAACTGCGCCGGCTCGGCGCCGACTTCCAGAGTACCCACCGACGCCGCGACATCTTCGCCAACCATGTGGTCGTCGACGGAGACCTCATCACCGGCCAGAACCAGAACGCCGGGCCGATAGTGGCCAAAGAGATGATGCTGAGAGTGCTGTCCAAGCGTCAAACCCAAGACCAGATTCCGGTTGCAACCGGCGTCGACTGAGGAGGAACAAACGATGGAAGTCATTCTGCTCGGAACCGGTTCGCCGGTCCCCGACCCCGACAGGGCGGGCCCCGCGACCCTGCTCAAGACCGGCGAAGGCGGCCTTGAACAGGTGCTCGTCGATGCCGGACGCGGTTGTGTGATGCGCATGGCCGCGGCCGGCTCGATGCCTGTGCTGCTCTCGGGAGTGCTGATCACTCATCTGCACAGCGACCATGTCTGTGCGCTGAACGATGTGATCACCACCCAGTGGGTTATGACCACCGAACCCCGGCCGCTTCGGGTCTGGGGTCCCGTAGGGATCAAAAGATTCGTGGAGTGCACTCTCGACGCGCTCGGACCCGACATCGGCTACCGGATCGCCCACCACGACGACCTGAATTGGGGCCCGCAGGTAGAGGTGTGCGAGGTGACAGCGGGCGATTCGTTCGAGCTTGGTTCGATGCAGGTGACCGTGCACGCGACCGAGCATGCGCCTGTGGAGCCCACCGTCGGATATCGCGTCGAGCAAGATGGCAAGGTCGTTGCTCTTGCGGGTGACACGATCCCCTGCGCTGGAGTCGATGAGTTGACCAGCAACGCCGATGTCTATGTGCAGACCGTCATCCGTGACGATCTGGTGAAGCTGGTGCCCATGGATCGGATTCAGGACATCCTCGACTATCACTCAACTGTTGAGCAGGCGGCCCAGACCGCTGAGCGCAACAACGTCAAGACCCTGGTTTTGACGCATATGGCGCCGCCTCCCCAACCGGGCCGGTTGGAGGAATGGCGCGCCCTCGCTGTTGAGAACTTCAGCGGTGAGGTGGTAGTCGGCGACGATCTCACCAGCGTCTCTCTCTGAGCCGGCGCACCTTGGACCGGCGCAGCCCAACCGGCGCTAGAACTCGAGTGCTGACTCGGGAGCAGGGCCGATCATCGCTTCGGCGAACGTGTATGAGTGCGTGGGGCTGACCATTGCGTGTTGGCTTCCGGCATGGATGTCGCGGAAGCAGCGTTGAAAACCGCCGTCGCGCAGGGCTGTCGTTCCGATATGGCGGTAAAGGGTTTGGATCGCCTGCGCTGACTGCTGGGTGAACCAGGCGGTGGCCTGGAGTGCCTCGCCGATCGCTGCCTGGTCGATGTTGTCGTCGATCGCTGACTGCTCGGCTCTGCGGAAGGCGGTGCGTATCCAGAGGTCGCCGGCACGGAAGAGGCTCTCGGCTTCGGCAAGGTCGTACTGGAAGCGGGGGTCCTCGGCCAAAGTCGACTTTCCGGTCATCCGCTGTTTGGTCTTGGCGAGCGCGGTGGTTTCGTCGATCGCCCGGCGCATCACCCCGAGCGCCCAACCGGCGTGCCCGATCTCGGTGATGCACAGCACCCCGAGGTTGTAGGCGGGTCCGCCCCGGTGCTTGGTGAAGCCGAAGAAGGAGAGTGTGCGGTCCTCGGGGACGATGCTGTCGATCTTGTAGTCGTACGATGCGGTCGAACGAAGGCCCATCACGTGCCAGTTCCCGGTGATCTCGGCCTCCGCTATCGGCACGACCGCGAGCAGGAATTCGGGGTCGCCTTCGGTGGGCGCGCTGAAAGACCCGCATCCGGCCCAATCGGCGTGTTGCAGCCCGGATCCGAACGAGTAGTCGCCGGTGATGTGGTAGCCGTCCGGGACCGGCACGGCGGTGCCGTTGGGTGCAAATTGTCCAGCCACCAGGGGCACGCCGTCGGTGAACATAACATCGCTGAAGGAGGCCGGCGACCACGACCCGAAGTAGCAGGTAGCGGTGTTGCTGGCCATGACCACCCAGCCGATCGAGCCGTCGGCACGGGCGAGTTCGGTGAACACGTCGAGGGACTGGTCGAAGGTTAGCTCCGCGCCGCCGACGTCCTTGGGCACGAGGACGCCGTACAGACCTGCTTCGCGGCAGAGTTTCACTGCTTCGTCGGTCATGGGCGCGCCCTCAGCCTCGGCTTTGGCGCCTTCGGCGTCGAGAGTCGTGCGGAGGTCGCGAGCAGCTTCAAGTAGCTCAGTCATGGTTTGAGTCTCCCAGTTGCGTGGGTTCAGGTTGAAATCGTTGGAAGCGGAGGCCCCACAGTAGGGTCCGCTGTCAATGAGCAACGAACCCGACACCGTGGTACTGATCGGCGCGGGTGCCGCTGATCAGCGGCTCGCTGATCCCGGCGCTGGCCTCGACACCACAGAATTGATGACCGAGGCGCTGCGAGCCGCTCTGAGCGACACTGGCGTGACCGGCCTCGGCGGAAGGATCGGCTGGATCGGTGCCACTCGCGGGCTTTGTCACCTTCCCGACGCGGCCCGCCGTATCGGTGAGGCTGCGGGCGCCGAGCCCCATACGGTCGCGATGGACGTGGGTATTCCTCAGCAGACGCTGATAAATCTGGCATTCGATGCGATCCGTTCCCGCAGGTTCGATATTGCGGTGGTCTGCGGCGGGGAGACCAAACATCGAACTGACGTTGCCCGCCGAGCAGGGTTGGAGCTTCCGGGCCACGATCAGGGCGACTTGGTGCCCGACGAGGAGTTCAGCCCCAGCGGTGAGATCGTTGCCGGCCCGGAGAAAGAGATCGGTGCGGTCGTCCCGGTCCAGCAGTACGCCATGATCGAGAATGCTCGCCGGGCTGCTCACGGCTGGACACTGGGCTGGCACCGAGACGAGATCGCGGTCCGCTGGCACAGCTTCAACCAGGTCGCTCGGCTGAATCGGCTCGCTGCGTTCGGTGAGCCGATGCGGCCGGAGGAGATCCGCGATCCTGCACCGGCGAACCGTCCCATGGCCTTTCCGTACAACAAGTGGCACAACTCCCAATGGGGAGTGGATCAGGCTGCGGCACTGGTCCTGTGTTCGGCTGGGACCGCGGAGTCCCTTGGCGTGCCCCGTGATCGCTGGGTTTTCCCCCATGTCGGGCTCGAGTCGTCGATGTCGCTCTCGTTGTCGCGCCGCGCCGAGATGCACCGCTGGCCGGCGATGGCCGTCTTGGGTGCCGCGGCGACTTCGCACATCGGTCGCCGTGTCGCTGAGGTGGAACACATCGAGCTCTACAGCTGTTTCCCTGCGGCGGTTGCGGTTCAACAGTCTGAGCTTGAGGTGAATCCCGACCGGGTTTGCACCCTCACCGGAGGCATGTCCTTTGCGGGTGGCCCGCTCAACAATTTCGTGTTTCAGGCCACGGTTGCGATGATCGACCAGCTTCGGGCCGAGCCCGGTGCTTTCGGTGCGGTCACTGCGGTGAGTGGACTGTTGACCAAGCCGGGACTGACCATCTGGAGCACCGAACCACCCGCAGCGGGTCTGCTCATCGCCGATCTGGCCGATGAGGCGAGAGCCGCCACCGCGGAGGCACCCCTCGACGAGGATCCCGTCGGCGAGGGCACCGTGGCCACCTACGCCGTCGTTTACAACGGCATGGAGCCGTCCGGTGTGCGAGCGATAGTGGACCTCACTTCCGGCAGCCGCTCCGTGGCAGCCCTCGATGATCCCGAAGTCGCCGCCGTTGCGGTGACCGAAGACCTGATCGGCACCTCAGTCGCCGTCCAGGGCACCATCCTGAGGTTCTAGGCCGAGGTCGCTTCGACCGGGTTGTTGAGTCGCCTTTTCGGAAGGCTAAGAGACCAGTCTTCCGAATTGGACCTGGTTTCGGAAGGCTAGGTCTTGGGCCCAGGTGATATTGCCGGGTTGCTTGAGGTCAGTGAACGCAGCAAGATCAGTGATTGAGGAGGATTCTGACGACTCGGTCCACGGCCTGGGCAGTGTGGAGGTCGATCGTCCCGAGTCGTTCGACGAGGCGTGTTCTGTTGATCGAGCGGATCAACTCGCACTGGACGAAACTCGGACGGCGCAAGCCGTTCTGAGCTGTTGCCTGCACTTCAACGTGAAGGGACAGAGAACGCTCAGTCGTCGTGAGCGGGGCGACGATGACCAGCGGGAATCCACTGCCGAAGTTGTCGGTGGGACCGAGCACGAGAACCGGTCGCAACAGGGCGGGTTCACCGGGGTGCGGCTCACCGAAATCGACTGACCACAGTTCGTCAACTGATGCCATCGGAGACCGAGGTTGTTTCTGCTTGGGCGAGGTAGTCGTCCCAAGCGGCGGGATCGCTTTTCAGCACGGCGAGTTCTTCTTGCACCCGCAACCCGAACCGGAGGCGTTGTAGAGCCTCAGCGGCGTCACGAACTGTTTTGGTGAGGGTTTCACCGGTGGCCTCGCTGAGTTCCAGGAGCCGAGCGTGGGTTTCGCGGTCAACCCGGATCGTCGTCGTTTGCATACATTCAGACTACATGTTTATCTACATATTGTCTACACTTTGTCAGCAGAGGCCGAGTTCGCTGATGCGGTCGAGGACCCGTTGGCGTTCGTCTTCGATGGTGGTGGTGTCACCGTGGCCGGTGTGCACGGTGGTGTCAGCGGGGAGGGTCAACAGACGGTCGCGGATCGAGCGCAGGATCGTCGGTTCGTCGCTGTAGCTGCGTCCGGTTGCTCCGGGACCGCCGCAGAACAGCGTGTCGCCCGACATCACCCGCTGAGCGTCCTTATCGTAGAAGCAGCAGCAACCAGGGGAATGCCCCGGAGTGTGGATGATCCCGAGGGTGTGGCCTCCGGCACTGATCGTCTGACCCGCTCTCAGAGCGCCGTCGGTCGAGTCTTCGGGGAACACCGCCTCCCAGAGCATCTGATCGTCGGGATGCAGCAGAATCGGTGCGTCGACCGCCTCGCGCAGAGCTACCGCAGCGTTGATGTGGTCGTTGTGGCCGTGGGTGCATACGATCGCGTTCACCCGGCGGCCGTTGACGGCGTCAACAATCGGCTGGTGATCGTGGGCCGCGTCGAAGATCACGACCTCCCGATCGTCGCCGACCAACCAGATGTTGTTGGTGACCTCCCATTCGCCTCCGTCGAGCGCGAAAATACCGTCGGTCGTGACTAGTTCGACACCCATCAGATGATGACCACCGAACGCAGAACCTCGCCCCGTTCCATCTTGTGGAACGCCTCTTCCACACCGTCGAGTGAGATCGTCTCGGACACGAAGCCGTCGAGGTCGAGTCGGCCCTGACGGTAAAGGTCGACGAGCATCGGGAAGTCCCTGCTCGGCAGGCAGTCGCCGTACCAACTCGACTTGAGCGCCCCGCCACGACCGAAGACCTCCTGGAAGGGGAGTTCAATTCTCATCTCGGGTGTGGGGACGCCGACGAGCACGACCGTGCCAGCAAGGTCCCGGGCTTCGAAACACTGCCGGTACACCTCGGGCAGGCCGATGGCGTCGATGGTCACGTCGGCACCGAAACCGCCGGTGTATTCCTGGATCTTCTCAACCGCGTCCTCTTCGCGGGAGTTGATCGTGTGGTTGGCACCGAAACCCTCGGCCAGTTCGAGCTTGCGGTCGTCGATGTCGACGGCGATGATCGTGGATGCGCCGGCCAGCCTCGAACCGGCGATGGCGGCGTTGCCGACGCCGCCGCAACCGAACACCGCGACGCTGTCGCCGCGGCCGACTCCGCCGGTGTTGATGGCCGCTCCGATACCTGCCATCACCCCGCAACCCAGCAGTCCCGCAGCGGCGGGGGAGGCGTCAGGATCGACTTTGGTGCACTGACCGGACGCCACGAGCGTCTTCTCCGCGAATGCACCGATACCGAGGGCGGGCGACAGTTCGGTGCCGTCGGTGAGCGTCATCTTCTGTCCGGCGTTGTGCGTGCTGAAACAGAGATGCGGCCTGCCGCGGTTGCATGACCGGCAGTCGCCGCACACTGCCCGCCAATTGAGGATCACGAAGTCACCGGGAGCGACTTCGGTCACCCCGTCCCCGACAGACTCGACGATACCGGAGGCCTCATGGCCCAGCAGGAACGGGAAGTCGTCGTTGATACCGCCCTCGCGATAGTGGAGGTCGGTGTGGCACACGCCGCACGCCTGTATCGCCACGACCGCCTCTCCCGGCCCGGGATCGGGGATCACGATGTCGGTCAACGTGACCGGCTCTCCAACCGCGGCTGAAATTACACCCTTGACCGTTTGTGGCATTGTTCCGTTCTCCCTGGTTCTGACCGTCTCGAACCCCTGACTCTAGCCCCGCGACCCAGATCAGTCGATCCCCGGGCGAGGCGGTGGCCTCAGGCAGTTTCGAAGGGGCCGCCGGATAGGAGGGTCTTGACCGTTTCGGGGTCGGCATCGACGACGTTGAGCGTCTCGGCGCGGCCCAGGGCCTCCAGGTCATCGAAGCTGAGGTCCGCCAGTTCATTGACGATCTCGTCGTAGCGCTCGAACAGCACGGTGTTGTCGGGGTCGAGGCCTGAGATGATCGCCATACCGGTGGGCTCCACGTCGACGGTCGTGACGGCCAGATCCTGCCGGTGACGACGCAACGCCACGACCACCTTCCATACGTCGCCTGACCAGACCATGGTGGTCTGCTCCCGGGCCGACGTCGCCGCGTCGATCGGAAGACAGTCGTGTACCAGGATGATGCCGTCGGGTCTGCTGTGGCGTTCCACATTGGCCACGTCCCGCAGGGCCTGCTCGAAGAGGTGGAGTCCGTCGACGAAGGCCAGGTCGAGCGGACCTTCGAGCAGGCCCTGCAGGTCGGGATCGCTGAAGAAGTCATCGGAAGTCGCGGAGACGATAATGGCGTTGTCGGGAGGGTCCTCGACCATCGGCTCAGGGTCGACTCCAACAGCGTGGGTCCCGGGGCTTAACAACCCCAGCGAATGACCCCTGTGGACCCCGACCTCCAGATAACGCCGAGGTTTGAGCGCATCATGGGCCAGACGCAACAACCCGTAGTAGGTACTGATCTCGCCCATGTCAGTTGCTGCGCCGCCAGTGGATGCCGGTCCAGTCGACAGGCACTATCTCGTCTGTGATGCCATGGGTCGCCCGGTAGTCGTCAACGGCCCTGCGGCAGGGTTCCCAGGCTCCGTAGTCGTCGACCAGCACATATCCTCCGACGCTCAGCTTGGGGTACAGCTCAGTCAGGGCATCGGTGGTTGATTCGTACAGGTCGCCGTCGAGCCTCAGGATCGCGAGCCGGTCGATCGGAGCGGTTGCCAGGGTGTCGGCGAACCAACCCTCGAGAAAACACACCCGCTCGTCGAGTAACCCGTAACGCCCAAAGTTGGCCCGGACTTCAGCAACCGATACCTGCAGGGCTTTCACCTGAGACAGGTCGTGGCCCTCATCGGCTGGGTATGCCTCGACATTGGGCGCGGGCAGACCGCTGAAACTGTCGGCGACCCAGACCCGCCGTTCGGTGTCTCCCCACGCCTCGAGCATCCCTTTCATCAGGATCGTCACCCCACCACGCCAAACGCCTGTCTCGATGAAGTCGCCTGGTACGCCTTGCGCCATCACCTGATCAATGCACCAACGGACGTCTGCGAGCCGCTGCCGCCCGACCATGGTCTCGGCGGTCGGCGGCCAGTCTTGGCCTTCGGCTCGAGCAGCGTGTCGGCCGCCAGTGGAGGTCAGACGCCATCTGTTGGCTTTGAGGACTGACCGAAGCATGTCGGTGTCGCCCGGCCATTGCGAGAGATCGACGTCGTGGGTCTCCTCAGTCAGGAACAGCTCGCGGGTGAGGCACCCCATCAATAGGTCGACATACAGGTCACGCTGTCTTGACAGGTTCTCGGTCTCGTCGTCCGCCGTCGGATTTCGGCCGCTGGTCACTTCCGATACTCGACCCCGGGCAGGACGCAGAGCATCTCGTAGAGCATGTTCGCGGCGGTCAGCGAAGTGGCTCCGCTGGCGTCGTAGACGGGAGCCACCTCCACAAGGTCGCAGCCCACCAGGTCCAGGCCGCGGCAACCACGGAGGATCTCAAGGGCTTGGATCGTGGTCAGGCCGGCGATCTCCGGCGTTCCCGTACCGGGGGCGAACGACGGGTCGAGACCGTCGATGTCGAAGCTCAGATAAACCGGGCCGGCCCCGAGTTGGTCACGCACCTCCGCCATGAGCGGATCGAGGCTCTGATGCCAGCACTCCTCGACCTGCACCACCCGGAACCCCTGCTCCCGGGACCAGTCGAAATCATCGGCTGCGTAACCCGTGCCCCGCATCCCGATCTGCACGACACGCGGGCCGTCGAGCAGGCCCTCCTCGACGGCGCGGCGAAATGGCGTGCCGTGAGCGATCTTCTCGCCGAACATGGTGTCGTTGATGTCGGTGTGGGCGTCGATGTGAACCAATCCCACAGGCCCGTGCTTGGCGGCCACTGCTCGAAGAATCGGCAGCACGATGGTGTGGTCGCCACCCATGGCGAGAGTCACGAGGTCATGCCGCAGCAGATCCTCGAAGTGCGCTGTGATCCGGCCGATCGAATCGGCCAAGTTGTAGGGGTTGGTGGCCACGTCGCCCACGTCGTCGATGCGCAGACTGTCGAAGGGTGCGGCCCGTGTGGCCATGTTGTATGGACGCAGCAGCACCGACTCCTCGCGGATCCCGCGGGGCCCGAACCTGGCACCGGGCCGGTTCGAGGTACCGATGTCGAAGGGCACCCCAACCACGGCAACATCCAGATCCTCAGGCGACGATGTTGCCGGTAGCCGCATGAACGTGGTGATACCCCCGAAACGCGGCATTTCGTTGCCTCCAAGCGGCTGAGGGTTGTCGCTCATCTTCGTCTTCCTGCTGGTTGTTGCCCCGGTAGCGGACAACTTAGCGAAATTCCACTGCGAGACGCATCTACGATGAGGCATGGCCGAATCCGCAGAACCGAGGCGCTCGTTCTGGCGACTGCTGTGGACACCGGTCGGTCTGTTGGTCCTGGCACTGGCCGTGATGTGGGGAATCGAGATCGTCGACACGCTCGCGCTCGACGACCGGCTCCAGGGTAATGGCATCCATCCCCGGCGCTGGAACGGGATCGACGGCATCGCCTTCGCACCGTTCCTCCATTCAGACTTCGGCCACGTCACCTCGAACTCGCTGCCTCTACTGATTCTCGGAGGGCTGGTCGCGGTGCGGGGGATGCGCTACTGGGCGTGGGTGACCGTGACGGTGATGGTCGTCGGGGGCGCTCTGACCTGGGCGCTTGCAGGATTCGGCAACCACATCGGCGCCAGCGGGGTGGTGTTCGGGTACCTCGGTGCGCTCCTCGCCGCGGCGGTCTTTGAACGCCGCGTCCGGACATTGGCCTCAGCGCTGTTGGTGATCATGCTCTACGGCGGGTTGGTGGCCGGGATCGTGCCCCAGGACTTCATCTCGTGGGAGGGTCACCTGTTCGGCATGCTGGGCGGGGTCATCGCGGCCAAGGCAATGGCCGAACCGCGCCGCCCGCAGGTTGTGGAGCCCGAGCGCATCGAACCCTGGGAACTCGACGAACCGTGGCTCGATTGAACGCTCCATGGCAAATCGCTCTCCCGCCTGAGGCAATTTCACGAATGCAGGGCAGGATGAACGCTTCAGTCAACAGAGTCAGGACCCAGACATGAAATTCGGACTGGCGTTTGCCAATGTCATGCACTTCGGTACCGGCGAGGGTGCCAAGGTGATCGGCCAAGCCGCGGAAGCAGCTGGCTTCGAATCGGTGTGGACCGTCGAACACATAATTTACCCCGAGGGGTACGAGTCGACCTACCCCTACGACGAGAGCGGGAAGATGCCTGGGACTGGCGAGAACCCGATGCCCGATCCTTTGATCTGGCTCGGGTTCGTGGCCGCTCACACCACCAGCCTGCGTCTCGCCACCGGCATCTCCCTGCTGCCCGAGCGCAGCCCGGTCATCTATGCCAAGGAGGTGGCCACACTCGACAGCATGTCGGGCGGGCGGGTCGAGCTGGGCATCGGTATCGGCTGGCTCAAAGAAGAGTTCAAAGCGGTGGGCGTTCCTTGGCCGCGGCGCGGGCCTCGTACCGAGGAGTACATGGAGGTGATGCGGGCTCTGTGGGCTGACGATGCGGTGTCGTTCGACGGGGAGTTCGTGAGCTTCGATCCGATCTCCTGCAACCCCAAACCGGCCAACGGATCCGTGCCGATCCACATTGGCGGGCACAGCCGCGCCGCCGCCGAAAGGGCCGGCAGGGTCGGTGACGGGTTCTGGCCGGCCAAGGGCGACTTGCCGGAGTTGTTCGACATAGCGCGCCAGACAGCGGCAGACCGCGGCCGTGATCCCGATGCCGTCGAGTTGACCGGTCAGCACCCTGGCATATTCGGTGATGATCCGACTGCTGCTGTCGAGGAGTTGGCCTCCTGGGGTGCGAGCCGCATGATCGTCCCCTCCTTCCTGTTCATGAACGACACAGCCGATGCGCTTGCCGCGTGGGGCGACAAGGTCATTGCCCGCTCTTCGAGTTGAGCTGAACCGGTGACGTGATTCTGCGAGATGTCCGCGTTGCCGACCTCAGCGACGGTATCGCCGGCTCGTACCTGTCGCGTCTGTTCGCTGATGCGGGCGCCGACGTCATCCGGGTCGAGTCCGAGGCGGGTGCCGAGCTGCGCCGACGCAGCGAGGTCCCGGTGGCGGAGGACGCGCACGGCCCGTTGTTCTCGTTTCTGGCTGCGGGGACCCGCTCGGTGGTGGGTGGACTGGGCGAGAATGCCGTGGAGGCGCTGCTCGCCGACTCCGACCTGATCGTCGTTGACCACACGGTCACGCCGGCGGTTGTGGCCGGCATCGAGGCTCGCCACCGGTTCGGAGTGATCACCTCGATTCGGCCCTACGGGCTGGCCGGGCCGTGGGCTGAGCGCTCGCTCAACGAGTTTCTGGTTCAGGCCGACACCGGCTCGATCAGTTGCCGCGGTCATGTCTCGTTGTCTCCGTACATGGCCGGGGGTGACGTGTTCGAGTGGATGGCGGCGTGTTACGCGGCCCCGCCCTCACTGGCGGCGATCGACCGGGCTCGCCGCAGCGGTCGAGGCGAGGTGGTCGATGTTTCGATCGCTGAGTCGTCGGCGTTGGCAGCGTCCACCTTCGCGGATCTGTCCCAGCAGATGTCGGGACGGACCGAACTGCCGACGCGCTCGATCGAGACCCCTTCGATTGAACGTGCCCGTGACGGCTGGGTGGGTTTCAACACCAACACGCGTCAGCAGTTCCAGGGTTTCTGCCTGATGATTGAACGGCCCGACCTGATGGACAGCGAATGGGGCGACCTCCGTACCCGCACTGCCCGCCTCGATGAGTGGTCGGCGATCGTCGACGAATGGATGGCCGAGCACTCGGTTGCCGAGATCGTGGATCTGGCCTCGGAGCTGAGAGTGCCGGTGGCGCGAGTCAACGACGGGGCCGGGGTGCTCAGTGAGGAGCACCTGGTTGCGCGGGGATTCTTTGCGGCCACCGCAGAGGGCTTTGAAGCCCCGAGGTCGCCGCGAATAATCGACGGCGAACGCCCGCCGGTCCCTGGCCCCGCGCCGGCGATCGGTGAACACACCGGACGGATCGAGTCGCGGTCCCGCCCCGCACCCACTGCGAACGCGCCTGCAGACTCGGACGCTCGACCTCTCGCGGGGATTCGGGTGATCGATCTCACAAGCTGGTGGGCGGGCCCGTGCGCGACGCAGGCCATGGCGGCGCTGGGAGCCGACGTGATCCATGTCGAGTCGGTCACCCGGCCCGACGGAATGCGGCTCACCGGCATGATGTTCGGCAAGGAGCGTTGGTGGGAGTGGGGGCACATGTTCCTCGCCGTAAACCACGACAAACGCGGCTTGACCCTCGATCTCAACGATACCCGAGGTCGGGAACTGCTGCTGCGTCTGGTGGACGACGCGGACGTGGTTGTCGAGAACTTCAGTCCACGGGTGATCGAGGCGTTCGGTCTTGGCTGGGAAGAACTGCGGGCACGCAACTCGCGGCTGGTGATGGTTCGAATGCCCGCGTTCGGGCTCGACGGCCCATGGCGTGAACGGGTCGGCTTCGCGCAGACCATGGAGCAGATGTCGGGGATGGCCTGGCTGACCGGTCACGAGGCCGATCAGCCCCGCATCCCCCGCGGGCCGTGCGACCCTATAGCGGGCATGCACGGTTGCTTCGCTGCGCTCTTGGGACTTCGCAAGCGAAACGCCACCGGCGAGGGTGTCTTCATCGAGTCGGCGATGGTTGAGGGAGCTGTCAACTGTGCGGCGGAGCTGATCGTGGAGCACTCCGCGAACGGGGTGAGGTTGAACCGGCTCGGCAACCGCAGTCGTTTCGCCGCCCCCCAGGGCATCTATGAGACCGCTGATCCGGACCAGTGGTTGGCGGTCTGTTGTGACAGCGACGAGGCGTGGACGCCGCTGGCGGAAATCATCGGAGTGGACGCGGCCGATTATTCGACCCTCGAGGATCGCCAAGCTGCCCACGATGAACTGGACCGGCACATGTCCCGCTGGGCTGCGCGTCGGAGCCTGCAAGGGGCTGTAGACGAACTGGCGAGAGCGGGTGTGGGAGCGGTCGCCTGCCGCAACCATGCGGAGTTGCGCTTCCACCCCCAGTTCGAGGCTCGCGGCTTCTACGAGTTGGTCGAGCACCGCGAGGTCGGAACGCACTACATGCCCGCCCAGCCGTACCGGATGCGGGGCATCGAACGCTGGATCACCAACGCGACGCCCACATTGGGGCAGCACAATCACGAGATCCTGACTGAACTGGGCCTGAGCGCCTCAGAGATCGCGTCTCTGGAGGAGTCTGGAGTGACAGGCACCGTTCCGGTGCTGTAATCGCTTTCTCAGGCACAACTGTCGGCGTCGTCTGTCAAACTGTTGTCGATGGCTGCAGATGACGAGCAACAGGGTTCGAACGACGACCAGACGCACAACCACGCGCACGCCCACGGTCACGACCATGACCACGACCACCCGCACGGCTATTGGGTGCATCGCCACCGCGATGTGCAGGGAGGTGAGGCCCGGGCCGCCGTCTTCGGGTTCAGCGACGGGTTGGTGTCCAACGTCGCTCTCATCATCGGCATCACGGGTGCATCGGCTGACGGGTCGCTGGTGCGACTCGCGGGCATCAGCGGACTCTTGGCGGGCGCGATCTCAATGGCGGCGGGGGAATGGGTCTCGATCCGTGCGCACAACGAACTCGTCGAGAGAGAACTCGCCATCGAGCGAAAGTCGTTGGAAGAGAATCCCAAGGCGGAGATCCGAGAACTCACCGCCATCTACCGGGAGCGGGGATTGAAGCCCGAGAGCGCCGAGAAGCTTGCCAGCGAGATAATGGCGGATCCTGAAGTCGCCCTGGATGTGCACGCACGCGAAGAACTCGGCGTGGACCCCGAGGGCGCCGGCAGTCCCCTGCGGGTGGCGTTGTCGTCGTTCGCAGCTTTCGCGACGGGCGCTTTCGTGCCGCTGTTTCCGTGGCTGTTCGCCGAGGGGACGGGCGCTGCCATCGCCTCGGTTGTGTTGGCTGTTGTCGCCGCGACGCTGGCGGGGGTTGCGCTGGCGGTCTTCACCGGGCGTTCCAAGGTCCGCACCGCTTTGCGTCAGGTTCTGGTGGCGGCAGGCGCTTGCGGTGCGACGTTTCTGATCGGTTCGCTGTTGGGTGTGTCTGTGACGTAGAGAGTCCGCAACAGTGGGTTTGCGTCCGGTTTGTTGGGCCTCGTAGCTTTCGGACCGATGGCTGGACCGCTTGATGGAGTGAAAGTGGTGGAACTGGCTGGTCTGGGCGCGCTTCCATACGGATCGCTGCGCTTGGCGGACATGGGCGCCGAGGTTGTGCGGGTTGATCGCCTCTCGGAGGTTCCCGACGACAAGGTTCCTCGTGGCTATTCGTTCTGGGATCGCGGGCGTCGTTCGGTGGCGGTCGATCTCAAGAATCCCGCGGGAGTCGAGGTGGTGCTGCGTTTGGCCGGGAGAGCGGAGGTGTTTCTCGAGTCCTTCCGCCCTGGTGTCGCGGAGCGGTTGGGTGTGGGCCCAGAACAGGTGATGGGCCGCAACCCGGCAATCGTCTACGGGCGGCTCACTGGATGGGGCCAGAGTGGTGCGTTGTCACATGCGGCGGGGCATTCGCTCAACTATGAGGCCATCACCGGTGTGATCCGTTCGATCGGCCCAGAGGGCGGCCCGCCGGTGCCGCAACTCAACATCCATGGCGACTTCGCCGGTGGGGGCCTGACGCTGGCATACGGGGTCGTCTGTGCTCTGCTCGAGTCTCGTCAGTCGGGGGAGGGCCAGGTCATCGACACGGCCATGGCGGACGGAGTGGCGTCGCTCGCAACGGTCTTCTACCCGATGGCCCACAGTGGAATGCACACCGATGACATCGGCACGAACCTCTTCGACGGTGGAGCGCCGTTCTATGCGATCTACGAGTGCGCCGATGGCGGCTACATGTCGGTCGCTCCCATTGAGGGCCACTTCTGGTCCCTGCTGTTGACACTCATCGGAATCGACCAATCCGATCTGCCCGCCCAGTACGACCGTGACCGGTGGCCCGAGGTGAAAGCCCGCCTCGCTGAGGTGTTCGCCACCAAGACCCGCGACGAGTGGTGCGAGATTCTTGAGGGAACGGACGCCTGTGCGGCCCCGGTGCTCACCTACAACGAGGCCCGCGCCTATCAACACAACGTCGATCGGGGGACCTTCGGCGGTGCCGACGGCACCGAGGTCGTGCCGGTGCCGCGTCTATCGAGAACCCCTGGTGAGATGCGGCCCTCGCCCGACTGGATCGGCGCCGATACTGATGATGTGCTGACGGATTTCGGGTTCAGCCCCGCCGAGATCACCGAACTCCGTTCCCGATCGGCTGTCGGAGGCTGACTGACCCGCAACTCTCGAATCTGCGCGTTCCGCCACGAGGTGCGGTTGAACGCGCAGCCTCGCGGTCAGCTGGCTGCGGGCAGCGAGGCGGTGATGTTGCGGACGGCGGTTGCGACCTGTTCTGGATGTGAACGCATCACGTAGTGACGTGCGCCCTCGACAGTGGTGCGTGTCGCATGGGGGAGTTTGCGTTCCATGTAGTCGTTGGCACCGAGATAGCCCCTGTCGCCGTCGCCGATCACCAGCGCCACGGGCAGGGTCAGTTCGGTCATCCGGTCGATCACCATGGAATCGACGTGCACCCCGACTGTGGCCGCCAGTTCGCTGACTCCGTAGCTCGGGGCGTTCGTCAACAACCGTGAGTTCCAGCCTGCTCGGGCCTCTGGATCGCGAAACCCGGGACCGGTCGAAACCAGCACCAGAGCATCGACTGCTCCGGGACGGGTAAGGGCATGGGCCATAGCCAGGTACCCGCCGAGCGAATGGCCGACGAACACGATCGGGCGTGGCAACTCCGAGATCACCGCGTCGAGATCCTCAAGCATGGCACTGCGTTCGTAGGCCGCGGGGTCGTTGCTGACAGGTGACTTGCCGTGTCCCGGCAGGTCGGCAGCAATGCAGCGATGATCGGTGAGGAGATCGATGGTGGGGGTCCAGACATCGGAGTCGGAATCAACGCCATGGACGAACAGCAGTGTGGCCGCGCTCGCCGCAGCCGACCCAGTGGTGGTGATGTGGAGAGGTGTGCTCATCAGTGTGGATTCACTCCGCGCCGTCTGCTTCAGTGCCGACCTTGGAGGCGTCGAGACGATGGATGTCGGGTTCGATGTACATGGGGCGAGCTTCGGGCACGTCTCTGCGGACCCTCGCTTCGATTTGGTTGATTGCGTCGGTCAACTGCCTGGTCGTGTAGCTCGGGTCGAACGCCACCTTCGCACCGACGAGCAGTTCATCTGGGCCGATGTGCTGAGTGCGGATGTGGACGATGCCCTCAACGCCGTCCACGCTCTCAACAGCGCTGACGATCTTGGCCCGGGTCTTGGCGGTCGCTCCTTCGCCTATCAGCAGGCTCTTCATCTCGATGGCGAGAACCACGGCTATCAGGCCCAGCAGAACGCCGATCGAGAGGGTGCCGATTCCGTCCCACACCGGGGAGTCGAACGCCACCGCGATCCCCAGAGCGCCGAGGGCCAGAACCAGACCGACCATGGCACCAAGGTCCTCGAGAAGCACCACGGGGAGTTCCGGGGTCCGGGAGCGCCGGACGAATGTTGTCCAACTCAGGTCGCCGCGGACTCGGTTGGATTCGACGATGGCAGTGCGGAACGAGAAGCCCTCCAACACGATGCCGAACGACAGGACGGCGAAGGCCCAGATAGGAGCGTCGATTGCGTGCGGGTGACGGATCTTCTCGATGCCCTCGTACAACGCGAACATAGAGCCCACGGTGAACAGGACGAGGGCGACCACGAAGGACCAGAAGTACCGCTCACGCCCGTACCCGAACGGGTGGGTGGTGGTGGCTTCCCGTTTGGCGAGCCGCCCGCCCAGAAGCAGGAGGGCCTGGTTGCCGGTGTCTGCGCAGGAGTGGATCGCCTCAGCGAGCATCGAGGAGGCCCCGGTGAATGCGAACGCCACGAACTTGGCGATGGCGATGCCGAGATTCGCGAAGAAAGCAGCCAGGATCGCCTTGGTTCCGCCACTCGCTGCCATTCAAGCTCCTTGGGTCCTGCCGCGCTGTTTGCGCCGGGCGCGGCCGGAGCCGCGACCGCTGTTGTCGTCGAGGATAGCGCTGTGTTCGCGCCGGACACCCGGCTAACGCCGGGCGTTGTCGGAGCCCAGAAGGATTGTGGTGGCGCCGGGCGCTGTGCCTGCGCCGGGCACAGCCGGTGCCGCGGAGGGTACGGGCGGTGACGAGCATCCGTTCACCCGGTACCGTTGCATCGCATGGTGACAGTCTTTGAATCCCCGGACGACTTGTTGGGAGCCGTCGGAAATGATCTCGGGTCGAGTGAGTGGCTCACGATCAGCCAGGAGCGCATCAACCTGTTCGCCGACGCTACGGGTGACCATCAGTGGATCCACGTTGATCCGGTTGCTGCGGAGCAGGGTCCGTTCGGGGCCACCGTCGCCCACGGATATCTGACTCTGGCGCTCACCAACCAGTTCCTTCCCGAGATCGTGCGTGTCGACAACGCCTCCATGGGGATCAACTACGGCACCAACAAAGTTCGCTTTCCTCAACCGGTCACGGTCGGGAGCAGGGTCCGGGCCGGCGCGGTTCTCAGTGAAGCGCTCGAGGTCAACGGGGGAGTCCAGGTAGTCATAACCGTCACTGTCGAGATCGATGGTCAAGAAAAGCCGGCATGCGTTGTCGAGTCGGTCAGCCGGTTCCTGCGATGACCTGCGGTGCCACACCCCCGGCCTACAAGGGTGCTGTGTGATGGCCAAACGCAAACGGCGTAGTCCCCGGCCGACGTCGGTCGAGCCGTCGTACCCTCCGGTCGTGCCGGGCCTGTTGAGCCCCACTCGCCGTGTCCCAGCGGCGATTCAACGGCCACCCTACGCTCTCACCGGCCAACCGCCGCCTTCGGCATCGTCGCTGGTTCGCACACCCGAGGAACTCGCGGCGATGCGTCGCACCGGAGCCGCCGCCGCGGAGATCCTGTTGAGGGCCGGCGGTCTGGTCGGCCCCGGAGTCACCACCGATGAGATCGACCGGCTGGTCCACGACCTGGCGATCGAGGCGGGCGGCTATCCGAGCCCGCTCAACTATCGGGGCTACCCCAAGTCGGTCTGCACGTCTGTGAATGAGGTGATCTGCCACGGTATTCCCGACAGCCGGCCGCTGTGCGACGGCGACATCGTCAATATAGATGTCACCCTCTACCGCGAGGGCGTGCACGGAGACACCTCCGCAACGTTCCTGGTCGGCGATGTTGCCCGAGAGTCCGTGAAGCTCGTCCAGGTCACGCTGGAATCCCTGGATCTCGCCATCGCCGCGCTCGGTCCGGATGCGATGGTGCGCGACATCGGGCGTGCTATCGAGTCGCATGCCATGAAGCATCGGCTCGGGGTGGTCCGCGAGTTCATCGGACATGGTGTCGGCACGGAGTTCCACTCGGGTCTGCAGATTCCCCACTACCACGACCGTCGGCTGGCCATCCCGCTCTCGCATGGCACCACTTTCACGATCGAGCCGATGCTCACGCTCGGATCGCCCGAGGCGGCGATGTGGGACGATGAATGGACTGCTGTCACCATCGACGGCAGCCGGACCGCCCAATTCGAACACACTCTGGTCATGGGCGACGCAGGAGCGGAAAGGTTGACGGTCACCGAGTCGGGCGAATGCGCTCACGACCTGGTGCGTGCCGCTGTCGTAAGCCTCTAGGAGGCGTCCCGGTCAGGAGTACGACGTGCTGTCGGGACGGGGGAGCTCGACCCACGTCCGGCCCGGGAGGATCGAAATGCGGCGCCCCTCGCTGTCGGTGTAGACCGTGACGTCGGTGGCCCTCGAACGGGACCAGGTCGCCTCCACGACATGACCGTCGGTGAAGACCAGGGCCGGTCCCGTGCCGACGGTGATCGCCTCGGGCGACCGGGAGTCTGCTGCTGAGCGCCCGTAGGTCGTGAACTGGACGATCACTGTCGCCGGGCTGGTGCGTACGCCCCCGGTGTCGACGGTAGGGCGGCCGTCCTGTGTACGGTCCCAACCCGATCCGTTCCAGGTGTATTGAACTTCGGTGTAGCGGTAGTCGATATCGATGGAGCCTGCCGGCACTGCCGTGGAATTGAGCGGTTCCTCCGGTCTCCGGAACACGAAGATCGGCGGTGGCAGACCGGCCTTGGAATAACTGCTTCCTACCGACCATAGGTTGCCGGCGTTGGTGTAAAGGTTGTGAGGCGCTGGGCGGGTTGAGCCTCGGTAGTAGAGGTGTGCGGCAGTCCCAACTCCGATGTCGACCAGCGTTGATTGAGCCAGCGCCGCGCGGGTTCCGCGGTTTCCGCCGGAATTGGCGAACAGGGGGCTGTTCAACTGGGCGAGCAGGTTGATGTCTCCTGTGCGCATCGACCGGACCGGACCGACCTCCGCTGGCGCAGTCGAATGGAACACAGCGGCTAGGCGGGTGGCGCCCTCGACCTCTTCGACATAGACGATGTCGGCTTGGTTGATCCCTGACTGGGGCATCGCTGCTCTGACGTTGTCGATCTTCACGGCCAGCGCCGGTCTTGAGACTTGAGCATCAATGGTCAGTCCGGTGAGCAGGGCGCTGGGTTTTTGGGTGCGTTCGTTCTCGATTCGGATATTCGTGTTCTGGATCTCCAGCATCGTGGCTTCGAGTTCCGCCTCCGCTGCCGCGATCTCGTCGGTCAGTTCTTGTTGGGAGGCTTGGTGCCGGTCGATTTGGTCCTGGGACTCATCGACGAGTTGTCGGGTAGCGGTGAGTTCGCTGCTGAGTTCTTGCAGGCGGACGTTGAACTCGTCGAGGCGTCGGGTCGATTCGGAGATCGCTGACTCGTAGAGCACACGCCGGTGTGTTGCTTCTCCGCGGTTGTCAAGAGCGCGGATCTCGGCGACCAGTCCGCTCTGCCGAGGATCGCCCTTCCTGAAGCTGATCAGGGTGATATGAAGTCGGGTGGCCTCTGGTTCGCGTCGTTCATCGACGGTCTCCTCGAGTTCGTCGGCCAGGAGCTCGAGTTGGGTGTTGTTGACCGCGATCGTGTCGTCCAGTCCGAAGATCTCGTCTCGCAGCCCGTCGATCGCGGCCTCCTTCTCGGCGATCAGCGCGGTCAGTTCATCTCGTCGAAGCTCCTGTTGGCGCAGGAGTGCCTCCTCCTCTTGCAGGACCTGCTGGTCCCCCTGGCTGAGCGCGGGTGTCGCTAGAGCCGACACCGCGACACAGCAAACGATGATCAGGGAGAGGGCTCGAGAGGGTTTTGCCATGGTCAAAGAGGGGTTTTTCCGCTCGCTGGCTCATGGTACCGGTCGCCACCCCTCCAACGGGGTACCGTTGCGATGGTGTCGATCGAGCCGGTGAGACAGATCTCCTTTGAGCGCGACGATCACTCCGCGGTTGTTTCGGCCATGGCGGAGATTGCTGCTGCTCCCGGCGTTGACGGGTGGGTCAATATCGGCCCTGCGCTCACCGATGAGCAGGCGGCACAGGTCCCTGTTAAAGGCGGGCTCGCAGCATGGTTCTCCGGTCGTGGACCGGTCGTGGCGATGGGCACCTGGATGCCGGCCCCGACCGTGGGCAGGTCAAGGGCCGCGCAGGTCGGTGTTGAGCACGGTCAGGGGCCCAATGCGCTGAAACGGTTGCGGGAGAGCGGTCTGGAGCTGCCTGACGGGTGGGTCAAGCGCCAGGACCATGCGAAGCACGGCGTGGTGGTTGAAATCGGCGCCGCTGTCGAGTTGGCGGCTGTGGTCGGCTGGATGGTCCGCGCGGTGACGATCCTGACGTCGGGCATTGAGGTGGGAGACCGCTTCATCGCGCACCTGTACCGCTCGGTCTGAGCCTGTGTCGCTCGGTGGTTTCGTCACCTCCGGTGCAGGGGACCTGCGGTGACGGCCTCGACGATCAACCCGATGACCGCGTCGGCCTCGGCGGTGCGCAGAACGAGGGCGGTGTGGTCGCTGTCTGTGATTGCGTGCCGATCGTCCACGACGGTCATGCCCCGGGTGTGTGTGCCGGTGAGTTCGATGGCGACCGGCCGGCGGTTGCCGTGGAACAGGTGCGGGTGCGTCACGGCGAGCACGGCGCAGGCATCGTGAATCGGTGCCCCCGTCCAGCCCCTCAACTCGGTCGACCGGTCGATTGCATAGTCGAGGAGCTCGGCCGCGAGGGTCGCCGCGGGGGTGCCGGCTCGGCGCATCTGCGCGACTTGATCGGGTCCGAGCAGCACCTGTTGGGTAACATCGAGCCCGACCATGGTGATGTCGCCCCCCAGACGGAAGACAATGTCGGCGGCCTCGGGATCGGCCCAGATGTTGAACTCCGCGGTGGCGGTGACGTTTCCCCCCACTGCCGCGCCTCCCATGATGGTGAGCCCGCTGAGCCTGTCGGGCAGCGTTGCGTCTTGTTGCAGCGCTTCGGCGATGTTGGTGAGAGGCCCGACCGCCACGAGATGAAGGTCTTTGATGCGATGGCTGCATTCGAGGATGAACCCGACAGCGTCGTCGGACTTTGTGGACCGGGTGATCGCGGGCAGTTCGACGTTGCCGAGTCCTGTGGCACCGTGAACGTGCCGCGCGCCTCTTGGTTCGTCGACCAGCGGCTGTTCTGCACCCCGGTGAACGTCAACGTCGAGGTCGGCGATCTGCGCCACCGCCAGGGCGTTGTGGGTGGTGTGCTCGATCCCCACGTTGCCGTCGACAGTGGTGATACCGACTAACTCTGCAAAGTACGCCGCGGTCAGCAGGGCGATAGCGTCGTCAAGCCCCGGGTCACAGTCCACCAGCATCGAAACGGGGGTCTTCGGCTCGGCGCTGGTCGGCACTTTCAGTTCCTTGCCAGGAGAGCAGTGACTTCGACTGCGGTGGGGAGGGAAGGTTGGGCTCCGGCGCGCAGGGTTGCGGCTGCTCCTACTCGGACTGCCCAGCGGACTGCTTCGACGATTGACTCTCCGCGAACCAGGGCGTCGGCCAGCGCCCCGCAGAACGAGTCTCCTGCAGCTGTGGTGTCGACCGGGGTGACCTCTGGGGCCTCGACGTGGGTGACGTTGCCCTCCGACACCGCGAGCGCTCCCAGCGCGCCGAGCGTGACCACCGCGGTCGGTGCCGGAAGCCGTCTGGCCAGGTCGCACGCGGTTGCAACGTCCACCGGTCCATCGTGGCCTGCAAGCAGAGCCAGCTCGGTCTGATTTGGGACGATCACATCGACCGCCTCCAACAGCTTGGCTGGGAGCGGCGATGACGGCGCCGGGGCCGGATTGAGCACCACGATTCCGCCGGCGATCCGCGCGGCTGCGGCGACCGCGTCCACGGGCACCTCGAGTTGCACCAGCGTCACCGCTGCGGCACCCAACACGTCGGAGGCCGCCTCAACATCGGCCACCGACAAGCGGCCGTTGGCGCCCGGGCTGACCACGATGGAGTTGTCGCCGTCTGCGCCCACAGCGATGAGAGCAACCCCGTTGGGCACATCGGGGGTGGTTGCCAGATGCGATGTGTCCACGCCGTCGGTCTCAAGCGCATCGCGCAGTATCCGGCCGCCCTCGTCGTCGCCGACACGGCCGATCATCGCAACCGAACGGCCCAGCCGGGCTGCCGCGACAGCCTGATTGGCGCCCTTGCCGCCGGGAATTCGAGCCAGGTCGCTGCCGAGGACCGTCTCGCCGACGAGAGGCACACGCGGCACCTCCACAACGAGGTCGAGGTTTGCGCTGCCAACCACGGCGACCTCTGGGGTGTTGCGAGAAGCAGTCACAGACCTCACTTTAGGGGCCGAGCGGATTGGCACCGAACACGACCGTGATCAAGCGAGTAGGAGCGGGAAGACAACCGGTGTCGGAGCGACTCCCCGTCCAATCCACCGGCACTGGTTGAAGCCAAACCGGGCCTACCTAGCCGAGTGCCGAAACAAGTGTGTGGGCGTGTTCGAACATGGCATCGGCACGCTTGGCAATCTCGGCGGTTGGCCCGCTGGACTCCATCCCTCCGGCGCTGCCGCGGAGCCTTCGGGCATAGGCGCCCTCCACGATGCAGGCCTGCTTCCACCACGAGAACGCCTCGTAGAAAGGATAGTAGGACAGGTCGAATCCGGTGGCCTGCTCGTAGCGGCGGATCACCTCGGTGCGCCGAGGAAACGACGACGAGAGGGTCGGCGGGTCGGGCAACCACCACATGTCGTCGCCCGGATCGCCCCAATACTGCGCTGACCAGGCGAAATCAGCGATCGGGTCACCGGTTGTACACAGCTCCCAGTCCAGTACTGCTGCGATGGCGAAGCTGTCGTCGAGCACAACATTGTCGAAGCGGTAGTCGCCGTGGGCCAGAGCTGGCGCCGCTCGCTCCGGGGGAACCCTCGCGCTGAGCGCATCGTGAAGCTCGTGCAACAGCGGCAGGGGGCGAGTGTCGGCTCGTTCGACTTGAGTCACCCATCGTTTGAGTTGACGGGAGACGTAACCATCGTGGCGTCCCAGAGTGGCGAGCCCGACGGCTTGGAGATCGACGGTGTGGAAGGCGACCTGCGCGTTGATCAGGGCCGCGGTGGCCGTGGTAGCCTGTGCCGAAGTCAACGCGACGGCGTCGCTGCTGGTACGCAGTATCTGTCCGTCGACGAAGTCCATCACGATGAAAGCGGCACCGGTGACAGCGGTGTCGTCGCAGCGGGCGAGGCACCGCGGTACAGGCACCGCGTCCGCGGTGTGCAGAGCCGACATGACGCGAAACTCGCGGCCGATGTCGTGTGCGGTTGCCAAAGTCGAGCCTTGGGGAGGGCGCCTCAGCGCCACTCGGGTCCCGTCGGCGGCGGTCACCTCGTAGGTCAGATTGGATCCGCCCGCGGCGATCAGGACAAATTCGAACGGCGGCTCCAGTCCCTCGACCCCAGAGGCGAGCCAATCAGAGACTGCATCGATATCGAGTCCGCGGGGGCCTGCGGTCATGGGTTGCTCGCCGTACCGGGGACGGCAACTATTTGACGATGCTCTCTTCGATTTCGTGGAGACGTTTGACCGCACCGACAAGCACTTTGCGGGCGACCAGCGCGCTCTCGTCGAGCAGCGAAGTGAACTCACGACGGTTGAGCGCCTCGATCACCATGTCGGTGTCGGCGGTGACGGTGGCGGTGCGGGGAACACCGGCAATGACCGCGAGTTCGCCGAAGAAGTCGCCGGGTCCGAAGCGTGCGATCACTCGGCCGTTGCGCCGAGCGGTTGCCTCGCCCTCACTGACGATCATGAACTCGCGTCCCGGTTGGCCCTGCACCGTCAGGTTGCGACCGGCCTTGGCATTGATCGTCGTCATGTATGACGCCACCTTCTTGAGTTCCCTCTTGGACAACTCCGAGAAGAGTTCGATTTCTGCCAACTGCTCGATGAGTGCCATTTGCTTACCTCCAGTACAGAGCCCGTGAGCATGTCTTCGGCACGGTGACTGATCCTCCTATTGTCTATCAGAAGATGGCGACGGGGGCGACGGGGGCTCCGGTCCCGCCCACGAACGGTTCTGGCGTGGCCGACAGGAAGAACTCGTAGCGACCCTGCTCGCGGCATACCTCGGCGAGTGTTTCAAGGTTCCAGTTCTGGCCTTGCGTGAACCCCATGTCGACCACGGCGAGGCAGTGGACCGCAAGCGCATTGTTCCAGTCGGGGCCCGGAAAGACCTCGAACATGAAGGTGTCGGTGGCGGCCGCTGCGACGTTGTTGCGGTGCAGCCAACGCACCGCGTCGATCCCCGGCCCGGGACTCTCCCCTGAGAGGCTCTCGCCGAGGCCGTACTTGTGGGCGTCGCCCTCATCGAGCCACAGCTGCATCCGGCCTGTCCGTATCAAGACGATGTCGCCGCTACGGATCTCCACCCCGGCCCACTGCGCCGCGGTATCGAGCTCCGCGCCCGTTATCTCGTGGGCGTCACCGATCCGGTTGACTCCTGACGAGCCGCACATGTCCAACAGCACGCCGCGGCCCATCAATGAGCGAACATGCTCGATACCGAGCACCTCCGATCCGTTGCGGGCGGTGACGGTGGCGGCGTCGACCCCGTTGTAGAGCTTGTGGCCGTAGCTGACATGTGAGAGTCCGTCCCAGTGGGTGCCGGCCTGCAGACCCATGGTGACCATGTCGTCGGAGAAGTGCGGGACCATGGCGTTGCCGTCGGGATCTCCGAGGTCGGGATGGTCGATCGTGCCCATCACATGGACCGGGTTGATGCGGGTCGGGATCGCCCCGATCTGCACGCCGTTGTTCTGGAGGTCGATCGCCAACGGGACTCGCTGACCGGTCTCGATGAGCCGAGCCGCGTCAGCCACCACCTCGTCGGTTATCAGGTTGAGCGTGCCCAGGCGGTCATCGTCGCCCCAGCGCCCCCAGTTGCGGACCTCGTCGGCGACCTCGTGAAAGTAAGCGGTGAACGACATGTGACCGAGCGTAGGCGCGACCGGCCCCAGGTCAATAACCCAGTTCCAGGTCGACTATCCCGTCGAGTGGTTCGCCTGCTGTGAGGCGGTGGTAGTTGGCGATGAACGTGTCGAACATCGAGTGTTCCGAGTTGGGTGCCGCCCATGAGATGTGGGGCGAGAGGCGAACGCTTTGATGGGTGAAGAGCCAATGTCCGTCGGGCAGCGGTTCGGGTACGACAGCATCGAGTGAGGCTCTCGCCACTCGACCGTCGTCAAGTGCTTCGCGCAGAGCCTCCTGATCGATCAGAGTGCCGCGAGCGATGTTGACAATGTGGAGCCCCGGCGTCACTCGGGCCAACATGTCGTGGTTGAGAAGCGCGACCGTCTCTCTGGTCGCGGGCGCGGCGAGTACCAGATGGTGCGCTTCGGAGATGACTTCGCTGAGGTCGGTGGTGATCTCCATCGCCGCGTGGGGCGCCGGCAGCAGACGCCGACGGACTCCGATCACCCGCATGCCGAAGGCCAGCGACAGTCGGGCGATCTCCGCACCGATGCCTCCAACGCCGACGATCACCACGGTGTGCCCGTTCAGCGCGCCTATTCTCGGTCCGGTGTGCCAGCCGTCGGCCGGTACCTCGTTGATCCAGATATCGGGCAGCGCTTTGGCGTGGCCCAACATTGCTGCCAGAGCGAACTCGCTGATCGGTGTGGCAGTGGAGCCCCGGGCACAGGTGAGAGTCTGGTCACTCCGAACCAGATCGAGGGGGAACTCATCGATTCCGACGCCCATCACGTGGATCCAACTCGCACCGCAGGCGATGATCTCTTCCAGGTTCGGCGTGCCCCGGGTGTGGGTGAAGATCACGTCAGCCGCAAGACCATGGGGCACCTCTGCATTCGGGTCGATCCGGACTTCGGTGAGACCCGGCAGCGAAGAGATCTCCCCGGGAAAATTCATGCCGAGATTGTTGACCACTGTGACATTCACGGGGGTGACCCTACCCGCTAGCGGAACCGTCGATTTCGGTAGTACGGTTCATGGCGAATCGACATGACCGGACTCTATATTTTTCTTCTCGCCGCTGGTGGACCGCTGCTGCTGTGGTTGGTGTTCGCGGGAGATGCTGACGCCGACGCGGGCGGAGACACGTTCTCGGTCATTCCGCTCTCGTCGATCGCTTTTTTCGCGGCGACTTTCGGATTCGTGGGCGTGGTGGGAGGCGCTACGGGAGCCGGAGCGTTCTCGCTGTTCGTGACGTCGGCTGTTGCGGCAGCCTTGGCGGGTCTGATGAGTACGCAGGTGTTCAAGTGGATACGCAGAAACTCCGTCTCGAGTGAGGTGATGGACGAAGAACTTGAGGGGACGATGGCGCAGGTGGCTCTCGAAGTCAGTGAGTCGTATCGCGGAAAGATCATCGTCGATATAGCCGGAGCACGCGAGCAGATGACCGCGTCTCCTATTGACGGCTCGACGATCGGGGCGGGAGAGCGGGTCGTGATCGTAAAGGTTGAACGCGGGGTGGCCCTCGTTGCTCCCCTCGGTCCCGACCTTAAGCTTGAGTAGATCGCACTTGAGTAAATCGCACTTCAGTAAATCGCACTTCAGTAAATCGCACAGGGCCCTCCGGGCCCTGGGACAGAGCGCTTCGGCGCAGGAGGAATAGTCAGATGACTCTGTTGTTGGTAGGTGGCTTGGCCATTGGTGTTGCAGTGATCTTTCTGATCATGATCCTCAGTTCGTTGATCATCATCTGCCCCCCCAACCGGGTTGCGGTCATTTCGGGGCGCAGTCGAACGATGTCGGACGGGCGAACAGTCGGGTATCGCATCCTCAAGGGTGGTCGCACCGTTCGCATTCCGCTCATTGAGAAGGTCTCGTGGATGGACCTCAACACCATCCCGCTCGAGGTGTCGGTCACCAATGCCTACTCCCGGGGCACGATTCCGTTGAACGTGCAGGGAATCGCCAACGTGAAGGTCTCCTCGAAGGAGGGTGTGTTGGAGAACGCCGCCGAACGCTTCTTGAACGTGCCGAATCAGCACATCGGCCAGATCGCCAAGGAGACGCTCGAAGCGAACCTCCGCGGGGTGCTCGCCACGCTCTCGCCTGAAGAGGTCAACGAGGACCGCCTGAAGTTCTCACAGCAGCTGATCGACGAGGCCGACGACGACATCAAGACCCTCGGGCTCGACCTCGACGTGATGAAGATCCAGAACGTGACCGACGACAACCTCTACCTCGAGTCGGTCGGGCGGCGGTTGACCGCGACGGTCGTCAAGGAGGCCCGGGTGGCCGAAGCCAACCGGCAGTCGGAGTCTGAACAAGCCGAAGCGAAGGCGCGAGAGCTTGCCGAGATCGCTCAAGCGCAGGCCGACCGCAACATCGTCGAGGAACAGAACAATCTGCGGGTACGCACCGCCGAACTCGATGCCATAGCCCGTGCCAAAGAAGAGGAGGCCGCGGTCGCAGGCGACATTGCCCGAGCAGTCGCCGAACAGGAACTCGAGCAGCAGCGCATCGAACTGGAGCGTCGCCGCCTTGAAGCTGACGTGGTTACGCCGGCTCGTGCCAACCTCGAGTCGAAACAGCTTGAGGCCCAGGCAGAGGCGGCAAAGATCATCGAGGACGGCAAGGCCCAGGTCGACGTGTTCCGGCGGCTCACCGACCAGTACCAGCTCGCGGGCGAGGACGGTCAGAGGATCTTCGTCCTCAACATGCTGCCCGAGCTTGTCGACAAGATCGTCTCCACCGTCAACAACGTGTCGATCGACCGGGTTGCGGTCGTAGACGGCGGCAACAGCGGCAACAGCGGCGGCATTCCCGCGTTGGTGGCGCAGCTTCCGGCCGCTGTGGTGAGCCTTTCCGAGCAGATTGAGGCGGCGACCGGAATCGACATCCTCCAGAGCATGCGCCCCCATGACGATGACGATGCCGATGATGAGTCGTCGCCGTCGCAACTGCCGCCGCCTCCGGCCGCCCCCTGATCCCGGTTCCGTTCAGCGCGCCAGAGTCTGCAGGCGGGCGAGGTCGAGAATCTCTGTATGGCCGCGCCCCAACCGGATCACACCGCTGGACTCAGCGAGTTTCAGTGACTGGTTCACTGATTGACGACTGGCTCCCACCATCGCAGCAATGTCTGCTTGTCGCACCCCCAACACTATGGGAAGGTTGCCTCTGTCGAAGGCCGCGACGAGGCGCAGCAACACCCTCATAACACGGGTCTCCACTGACTCGAACAGAATGTCGACCATCTGTTCGTTGCTTTGAATCAGCTTGTCTGCGAGCACCTCGACGAAGTAACGGTCGACAGCGGGATTCTCGGCGCGGAACTCAGCGAGCACCTTCTGGGTGAGAGCGAGAGTCTCCGTCGGTTCAAGCGCCGTGGCTCGAGCGGTTCGTCGCCCCGCACCGACCACGGCGAGTTCGCCGATTATCTCCCCCGGCCAACGAACCGACAGCGCAGCGACGTCCCCGCGCGCCATGGAGACGTCGATGAGGACCCGCCCCTTGTCGATCAGATGGACGGTGTCGCCGATCTCTCCTTGGTGGAAGATCACATCGCGACGCTGAAACCGACGCCGATACATTCGTTTGCGCCACTTGGCTGCTTCCGGCCCGAGTCGCTCCATGAGACCGCCTTGCATCGCAAGACCGTAGCTTGTGCAGAATCGTGATTGAGCGATTACATGTATTGCTAAGTGGTCCGCGATGATTTGGATCTATGGCTCTGAGGGGAACGAAAGCAGCGGCGGGTCGCGAGGCCCGTCGTTCACGCATCAAGGATGCGTCGATGCGGATGGCCGCTGAGGGTGGTTACGAGGCGGTACAGATGAGGGCTGTGGCAGAACGCGCTGAAGTGTCGCTCGGCACCATCTACCGGTACTTCAACGGCAAGGACGACATGCTGTTGGCTGGACTGGTGAGCTGGATTCAGAGGGTTCGTGAAGGACTTGAGTCGCGTCCGGTTGAACAGACACCCGCAGTCGATCGTTTGGTTTCGCTCTTGGCAGGCGCCGCTGAGATGGCTGAACGCACGCCGATGCTCATGAGCGCTCTGTTCACCGCTTTCAAGACCACCGATCCCGCCGCAGCGGAATACCGGCTTGCGGTCGAATCGGAGGTTCAGCAGTTCATCGTCACCGTCTTGGGTGACGACCCCGAGATAGACGCGGTCGGAGTCGCTCGGGTAGTCGGCCATGTCTGGTTCTCGGCGACCGGCAGGTGGGTCGGTGGTCTGACCCAGGCGGGAAGCGTCGAGGAGGAACTGCGGCACGCGGTGCGAATGATGACTGTGGACAAGGCACTGGCCTAGTGTTCAACCTTATTCGTCCAACTCTAGGAGACCGGTAAGTGTCCAGATTCCTCGACGGAAAGAACATTGCGATTACGGGAGCGGGTGCGGGGATCGGCAAGGCCATAGCTCTAGCCGCCGCGGCCGAGGGTGCCAACATCGTCGTTGCCGATTATGGCGTGGCGATGGACGGCAGCAACCCCACAAGTGAAGTCGCCGACAGTGCGGTGGCCGAGATCGAGGCACTCGGCGGCCAGGCCGTTGCTGTGGCAGGTGATATCAGCGAATTTCAAGTCGGAGAAGAGGTGGTGGCCGCTGCTTGTGACAATTGGGGAACGATCGACGGCGTTGTCTGCCCAGCGGGGGTCCTGCGGGAACGGATGCTCTTCAACATGAGCGAGGACGAGTGGGACCATGTCGTCGCGGTGCATCTGAAGGGGCATTTCAACGTCTACCGCGCAGCGCTGGCGCGTATGCGCAAACAACAGACCGGTGGCTCGCTGGTTGGTTTCACTTCGGGGGCGTTCACCGCCTCCACAGCTCAGGCGAATTACTCGGCGGCCAAAGGCGGGATCGTCAGCCTCACCCGCTCCGCCGCGATGACCGCGGCGAGCCTGAGACTCCGGGGCGGCCCTGCAATCAACGCCAACTGCATTGCTCCGGTGGCCAAGACACGCATGAGCGAGAACGTGCCCTTCGAGATCGAGACGGGTGAGCCTGAGGATGTTGCGCCGATGGCCGTCTACCTGCTGAGCGATGCCGGTCGTCACGTGAACGCGCAGATCTACACGGTCGTTGGCAGGCGGATCTCCGTCTGGAATCAACCGATGGAAATACGAACGATGATGGCGGAAGGTGATCGGTGGACTTGTGAGCAGATCGCCGAGGTTCTGCCTGGCGGTGTCGGACAGGAACCGAACCCTTTCATCGCCGATCTCGAACGTCGTATGGCCGAGATGGCCCTGAACGCCGAGTCCGCGAGCGGCAACTGATGTCTGCGGGGCCTGAACCGCAGGGTCGGGGCCTGCTCGACGGCAGACGTGTGGTCGTGACCGCGGCTGCGGGCACCGGGATCGGTTCTGCGGTTGCCAAACGCTGCCTTCTCGAGGGGGCAGAGGTGCTGGTCTCCGATATTCATGAACGGCGCCTCGGCGAGACAGCCGACCGGCTTGAGCACGAGACGGGGAACCGTCCGTTGACAGCGGTCTGTAATGTCACGGTCGAAGAGGATGTCGCGGCTCTGGTCGAGGCGGCGGTCGGCGGCCTCGGCGGAATCGATGTGATGATGAACAACGCTGGGCTCGGCGGGACCGTTGCGCTCGTAGAAATGACCGACGAGCAGTGGAACGCCGTGTTGGAGGTCACCCTGAACGGCACGATGCGCTGTACGCGGGCGGTTCTTCGGCACATGATCGAAGCCAACACACAGGGCGCGATAGTCAACAATGCGTCGGTTGTGGGGTGGCGGGCCCAAGCGGGGCAGTGCCACTACGCGGCGGCGAAGGCGGGGGTGATGGCATTGACCCGATGCTCGGCCATTGAGGCTGCCGAGCACGGCATCCGCATCAACGCGGTGGCGCCGAGCATCGCGATGCACCCGTTCCTTGCCAAGGTGACCGACGACGCACTGCTCGAAGACCTGTCGAGGCGCGAAGCTTTCGGCCGCGCCGCTGAACCCTGGGAAGTCGCCAACGTGATGGTCTTCTTGGCCAGCGATATGTCGTCCTACATGACCGGCGAGGTCGTCTCGGTTAGCAGCCAGCATCCGTGACCCGTGGCGGTGCCTTCGTTGTGTGGTGCCGGAGTCGGGACCGGTTCATTGCCTGCGGCGCGCCCATAACTTGCTGTGAGGTGCTAGACAACGTGCTGTGAGGTGCTAGACCTTGTGGCGTGATTCACAGTCCGTTTGTGATTTCTGGAGGAGAAAGAACAATGAGATCCCGTACTAGGCCCCCAATGTTTGGGCAGATTCTTGCGTTGCTTCTTGCGCTGTGTCTCGTTGCCGTCGCCTGCGGCGGCGATGACGATGGCGGCACCGGCGATGATGGCGGCGATGTGGCTGTCGGCGATGGCGGCGGCGGTGGTGACGATGACGGCGCTCCTACGACCACCGCGGCACCGGTCGAAGACGTCATCGAAGGCAATGTCTGCATTGGCGACGCCTGTGATGAGGCGAGCACCGGGGACGACGAGGTTCCACAACCGGTACCTGGCGGCACTTTGCGGATAGCCGTAGAAGCGGAGACCGACGGGCTCAACCCAACCGCCAACAACTTCGCGGTATCGGCCTACACGATGGGTTTCACGATATTCGATCCGCTCTTCTACATTGACCGTGACGGCAACTGGTTCCCCTTCCTAGCTGAGTCGGCCACATCGATCGGCGACGGATCGTCCTGGCAGGTGAAGGTCCGCGAGGGCATCACCTTCCACGACGGAACACCACTGAACGCCGATGCGCTGATCGCCAACTTCGAGGCGGCGATCACCGACCCGATCATCTCGCTGGCGATCGTGCCCAACTATACTTCCGAGAACCGCGTGGAGAAGATCGACGACCTGACGGTCCAGTACAACCTGATTCGCCCTTCGGCCCACTTCCCGGTCAACTTGACCTCCCAGTTGGGCATGATGGCCTCACCGGCCTGGTTGGCGGCCGCAGCGGAGAACGACAGTCTCAACCAGGCGCCCGTCGGAACCGGCCCGTTCATGCTCGAGAGCCGCAATCAGGACGTGTCCACCAAGGTGGTCAAGAATCCTGACTACTGGCGAGGAACCGACGACATCTATCTCGACGCCATCGAGTTCTTCATCACCACCGACACAGCCCTAGCAGCCGAGCAGATGGGAGCGGGCGATCTCGATGTCGTTGTGACTTCCAACTCGGACGCCACGCTCACCCTGCGCGATGCCGACGGCGTGTCCACGTTCGAGAATCTGTACTCCGCTGAGAACTTCGTCATGATGAACACCCGTGCCGCTCCGACCGACGACATCCGTGTGCGCCAGGCATTGACATTCGCCACGGACCGTCAGGCATACCACGACCTGATCGGACAGGGCACCATGCCTCTTGCCGACTCGATGTACCACCCGGACCTGATCTGGAACAACGCCGATGTCGTTCAGGAAGGCAACATGGGCGACCGGGCTGGACCGCTGGTGGACGCCTACTGTGCCGACTTCCCAGGCAACTGCAGCAACGGCAAGGTCAAGATCGAGCTCCAGTTCTCCGGACCCTCAACGCTCCAGGATCGGATCATGGACGTGTTGTCCGCCGGTTGGGAGCCGTACTTCGAGGTCGAGCGCCAGCAACTGCCGCAGGACCAGCACATCCTGCAGACTGCTATCGGACAGTTCCAGGTGGTGACCTGGCGTCAGTTCGGGAGCATCGAACCCGACAATGAGGTGGTCTGGCTCGAGTGCGCGACCGCGACTGGCGGCATCACACTCAACTGGGTCCGGTTGTGCAGCGAGGATCGCGATGCCCTTCTGTTTGAGCAGCGTGCCACCACAGACCTGGACCGCCGTGTGGAGATCATGCAGGAGATCCAGTCGGAGATCCAATCGACATACACCTACATCTTCTTGACGCACACCAACTGGACTGTCGGCTTCCGCAACGCAGTGAAGAACATCTGCGGACAGACCGGGCCTGACGACATCGTGCTGGTATGCAATAATGAAGGAAGAGGCTTCTACCACAACGTCTGGATAGACGAGGGCTGAGAAGCTGGGAACTAGGAAAGAGGATCAGTTGACGCACCCGACCGAGGAGATGACTTGAGACGGTTCATCCTCCGTCGGGTTGCGCAGCTGGTGCTCGTTGTCTTTGCGGTCACCTTCTTGACGTTCGCATCGCTGAACCTGGTGGGTGATCCGCTGTTCAACATCGTCGGGGTGCTTTCGGGCATTCCCGATGAGCAGTGCGAAGCGGTGGAGCGCGGCGAAATCGAGGACACGCAGTCGTCTGGTCTGAACATGGGCGACTGCGCCTTGATCGCTCAGGCCAAGGAGCAGAACAACCTCGACAAGAACGTCGTCGAACGTTACGGCATCTGGCTCTCCGACATGGTGAGCGGCGACTTCGGAACGTCCTTCGTGAACGGCGACGAGATCTCCGACATCGTCAAGGAGCGCCTGCCGGTGACGATACGGCTGGTGGTTTATGCACAGGTTGTCGCACTGGGCATCGCGATCCCCTGGGGGGTCGCATCGGCGTATCGGGCCAACCGCGGCTTCGACAAGGTGTCGACTGTGGGGTCCTTCGGTCTCCTGGCGATTCCCAACTTCGCTCTGGGGGTGATCCTCCTGTACTTCTTCACGCTGAGGTGGCAGATCTTCCCGTCAAGATATGAGAACGACGGTTGGTGGTCGGAACTCCAGGCCCTGACGCTGCCCGCGCTCACGTTGGGGCTCGGTCTGGCTGCCACTTACCAGCGGTTGCTGCGCACCGACCTGATCACGACTCTGCAGGACGACTTCATCCACATGGCCCGGGCCAAGGGTATGACTGATCGACACATCATGTACCGCCATGCGCTTCGACCCTCGATGTTCTCGGTGATCACCGTGTTCGGGGTCAACACTGGTGCGCTCATCGGCGGGGCGTTGGTCGTTGAGCAGATCTTCTCGATTCCGGGGGTCGGGACCGAACTCGTAGAGGCGGTTCTGCGCAACGACCCACCGGTGGTCATCTCCCTGATCTCGGTGGTCGCAGTCGGCTTCGTGCTGATCAATTTCGTTGTTGATCTCATGTACGGGTACCTCGATCCGCGGGTGAGGGCCTCATGACCGAAATCGAAGACCTCGGCAACGACGGACGCGTTGAGGTTTCGGCGCCCGACCCGGCGCCCGACGATGGCATGGTCGATGATGCTGTCAAGAGGACGCTGGGGGTGGGCTTCTGGATCTCTGTCGGCTGGTTGGGGGTGCTCGTCGTCACGGCGGCGTTGGCTCCCTTCCTTCCTTTCGACGACCCCGACAAGCTGGGTGCCGGCCCGGCTCGCACCGGCCCGTCGCTCGACAATTGGTTCGGAACCGATGCCCTCGGACGTGACGTGTTCGCAAGGACCGTCTACGGTGCCCGTGTCTCTTTGGTGGTCGGGTTCATTGCGATCATCTTCGGCATGGTCGTCGGCGGTTCCCTCGGACTGGTTGCCGGTTATTTCCGTGGACGTGTCGACCAGGTAATCAGCTTCGTGTTCTTCACGCTTCTCTCGTTCCCCGGTTTGATCTTGGCACTGCTGATCACCAGCACCTTCGATCGCACTTTGCGTACGGTCAGCCTCACGCTCGGCGTGCTTTCCGTGGCGCCGGTCGGTCGTCTCGCCCGCGCCGCGACCCTGGTGTTCGCCGAGCGCGAGTTCGTGCAGGCGGCCCGTGTGATCGGAGCGAGGCACTTCCGGATAATGACCCGGGAGCTGCTGCCGGTGGTGCTCATTCCGATGGCTGCTCTGGCGCTGCTCGGAATGGGCGTTGCGATCGTGGCCGAGGGCGGTTTGGCGTTCTTGCAGTTGTCGGTTGAGGACATCAGTTGGGGAGTGATCATCAACGACGGTCGCGGAATCCGCGACCTGCAGGAGAACCCCCATGTGGCTTTGATGCCGATCGGGATGATGTTCTTGACGATTTTGGCGTTGAACTACGCAGGTGACCGTGTACGGGACTTCTTCGATGTGCGTGAGACGGCGTTCTAGGGGTGATGATGGCTGAGCCGCATGTCTCAAACACGCAGTTGTCGGTGCGTGACCTGACCGTGCGGTTCCCCACGACCCGGGGAACTGTGCAGGCCGTCAACGGTGTTACTTTCGACCTGGCGAAGGGTGCGTCGCTGGGGATCGTTGGTGAGTCGGGTTCGGGCAAGTCGGTCACCGCCAAGACGTTGATGAACCTGCTGCCCCGCACAGCGGAGGTTTCAGGCGATGTGATCTTCGAAGGTGAGGATGTGCGGCAGCTCGCGAAGGAAGGTCGGGAACATTTCTGGGGCGTCAAGATGACGATGGTCTTCCAGGATCCGATGACGTCGCTCAACCCGGTGAAGAAGTGCGGTGAGCAGATCGCGGAGACGCTGCGCTACCATCTCGGCAGAGACAAGAAGACGGCTCTGGCTGAGGCCGTGGAACTGCTCGGTCAGGTCGGAATCCCCGAACCGGGAAAGCGAATCGACCAGTATCCCCACGAGTTGTCAGGCGGTTTGCGTCAGCGTGTGGTTATCGCTATGGCTCTGGCCTGTGAACCGTCACTGCTCATCGCTGATGAGCCCACCACGGCGGTGGACGTTACGGTCCAGAAGCATCTGCTCGACCTGTTGGACACGCTTCGCCGGGACCGGGGCATGTCGATGATCCTCATCACCCATGACTTGGGTGTGGCCCGCGGACGTTGCGATCAGATTGCAGTGATGTATGCGGGTCGTCTGGTTGAGCGGGCAGCACCGGAAACTCTCTTCGGCGACTCGCGTCACCCCTACACGGACGCCTTGTTGCGTTCGATTCCCCGGATCGACCAGCCGAGCCATACCCGTCTCGAACCGATTCCGGGCCGGCCGCCCGAACTCATCAATCCTCCGGAGCAGTGTGCTTATGCGCCGCGCTGTCGGTTCGCGCAGGCGGACTGTCTGGAGTCGATCCCGCAGATCAGCGGCGTAGCGGGCATGCATGAGTTCGCTTGTTTCCATCCGGCCAACACGGATCGCGGGCGTGCGGCCCTGGCTGGCAACCTGGCGTTGGGCCGAACCGTCACGGGCCTCGAGGTGACCGAATCGGGAGGCTCAGCCTGATGGCCGGATCGGGGCACGCGCCGCTGCGCGAAGGCATCGACGTGCTGTTGACGGTGCGAGACCTGGAAGTCGAGTTCCCGGTCGGCAAGGGCGCTGTGGTGCATGCTGTGAGCGCCATTTCGTTTGATGTGGCCGAGGGGGAGACGCTCGGGATCGTGGGCGAGTCCGGTTGCGGAAAGTCAACTGTGGCGAAGTCGCTCATTCGCCTGAACGAAATCAAGGGCGGTTCCGTCGACTATCAGGGGCATGATCTCGCCAAGCTCGAGGGTGAGGATTTGCGTCGCCTGCGTCCCGACTTGCAGATGATCTTCCAGGATCCGATCTCGTCGCTCAATCCGCGGCGCAAGATCCGCCAGGTGATCTCGGAGGGTCTCGCGGTGTGGGGTGATGAGAGGGGCTCGTGGTCGCAGAGTCGCATTGAGGAACTGATGCTGTCGGTGGGTATCGATCCCAAGTTCGGTGATCGGCGGCCGCACCAGTTCTCAGGCGGGCAGTGTCAACGCATCGGTATTGCGCGGGCTCTGGCGCTGGACCCCAAGGTCCTGATCTGTGACGAGCCGGTCTCGGCTCTCGACGTGTCGGTCCAGGCGCAGGTCCTCAACCTGTTGGAGGACATGAAGAAGCGCTACGGGTTGACCCTGCTGTTCATCAGCCACGACCTCTCGGTGGTGAAGAACGTGTCGGACCGGATCATTGTCATGTACCTCGGGAAGGCTTGCGAGATCGGTAACGCCGATGAGCTGTATGAGAATCCGCGGCATCCTTATACGAGGGCGTTGTTGGCGGCCATTCCCGAGCCTGCGCCGACTGTCGATGTGTCTGAGGGCGATATTTCCGGCGAGCTTCCCTCGCCGATCAACCCGCCTGTTGGCTGTCGATTCAATACCCGCTGTGCCCACGCGACCGAGGTCTGTTTCACCGACGAGCCTGTGATGCAGCGTGCGGGTGACAGCGACCACTACTTCGCCTGTCACCACCCGGTGGCGGTCTCGATCAACGCTTAGCCCTCGGTGAGGGCCCAGACGGTTTCCGAAGATGTTTGTGAGGCACTTTCGATCGCGGGTGCGGCTCGTTCTTCTTTGAGCAGTTTGGCGAGGTGGGCGACGACGGACCGCGCCGCAGGCCGGTGCAGCTCTTTACGGACGTCTGCGTAGAGCACGGCGACGATCTCTCTTGCCGAGGATGGGCCTTCGGCCAGTTGCGCCAGGATCTGTGCTTCTCTCTTAAGGCGATGGTTGAGCAGTGCCGAGACGTAGCGGCGCGGGTCGTGGACCGGTCCGCCGTGGGTCGGGTAGAGGATCTCATCGTTGCGGTCCAGTACCAGCTGCAGTGACCGCAGGTAGTCGCTGACGTCGCCGTCTGGTGGTGGGATGATCGTTGTCGACCAGCCCATCACGTGGTCGCCGGTCAATAGAGCGCCTTCTTCGGCCAGCGCGAAACAGAGATGGTTGGAGATGTGCCCGGGGGTGTGCAGTGCCTGCACGGTCCAGCCTGGCCCGTCGACAGTGTCGCCGTGGGCGAGTCGGGTCTCGGGCTTGAAGTCGACGTCGGGCCGGTGTGCGTCGTGCCGGCTGCTGTCTGCTTCCTCGTGCGCGTCTTCGCCGGTGGCTGGTCGGGAGTCGGTGCTGGGTTGGCGGTCGGTGGCGGGTTCGGTTGCGTTGTCTGCGCCGGGGTCGTCGTCTGCGTCGCCCTCTTCGCTGATCGCGTCCTCGGGGTGGGGGCCGAAACCGAGCACGGGAGCGCCGGTGGCGTCGTGTAGCGCGGCGGCGGCGGGGGAGTGGTCACCGTGGGTGTGGGTGATCAGGATGGCCCGAACCGTCTCTTTGCCCAGTGCTTTCAGCAGTGCCTCCACATGGTCGGGGTCGCGGGGACCGGGATCGACTACGGCAACGTCTCGGTGACCTATCACGTATGTGCCGGTGCCGTGGAACGTGTACTTCGACGGGTTGTTGCAGACGATCCGTCGCAGCAGCGGCGACACCGCAATCAGTTTCCCGTAGCGGGGATCGAAATCGGTGTTGAACTCGGGTGCCATGCCACCCGTGATCGTAGATCGGTTCAGGTGGCGCACTCTGAATCGCCGACGATGGCTTCGTAGGGGTCGGCCTCGTCGAAGTCGGTGTAGAACGCCGGGTCGTCGTCGTACGCGGGGAAGTGGTCGAGGTCCTTGAGTCCCGCGGCGATGTTCTTTACCCCGCCGGAGCGTTCGATCCAGGCACGGAACGACTCTCCGACGGTGCGCTCGTTGTTGAAACGGTGAACCACCCGCACCGCGGCCTCGGCCGCGTTCTTTGCCGGCAGTCGTAGGGTCTTGGTTCCGAAGTGTGCCTGTTCCTGACCGATGTAGCCGCCGAGCATCATCTGGTAGCCGGGGGCTGAACGCCCGTTGGCCCGTCGTTCGGCGCCGAAGAATCCGATGTCGGATGCGTGGTGCTGGCCGCAGGAGTTGGGGCATCCGCTGATGTTGATTCGCAGACCGGCCACCTCGGCGAGACCCTCGCTTTCGAGGGCGTCGCCGATCGCTTTGGCGAGCCCCCGACTCTGTGTGACGGCGAGGTTGCAGGTGTCGGCGCCGGGGCAGGCCACCACGTCGCGGACCAACTCCGCGCCCGGTCGGGCCATGTCGACAGCAAGCAGTCGTTGGTACAGCTCGGGCAGTTCGGACTCGTCGAGCCCTCGGATGATGAGGTTCTGACGGTTGGTCAGGCGAATGTCGGCGTCGAATTCACGGCCGATCGCGGCGATGGCGCGGAACTGTTCAGCGGTGATGTCTCCGAGTTGCGCCCAGGCGTAGGCGGACACCTGGCCTGAGGCGATGCCCCGGACCACGTTGGCGCTGAACCATCTGTCGTACGGGGAGGCCCCGCCGATGCTGACCGGTGTTCCCTGCCCGACCTTCGTGACGTTCTCGGCGTTGCCTGTCCCCGCGGGCGCATCACCGCCGACACGCACCTCGGTGGGGAGACCGCCCGGATACGACGATGAGGCGAGCAGGAACTTGCGGATGGCCAGCACCCGACGACGAACTTCGTCGATTCCGAGTTGTTCGACCACCCACTTCATCCGGGCCCGGAGTTTGTTGTCTCGGTTGCCGGTCTGGTCGAAGACCCTCAGGATCGCTTCGAGCGTTGGGAGCAGTTCCTCTTTGCGGGTGAAATCTTCAACTGCCTGGGCTGGGAACGGCGTGGTGCCGAGCCCTCCGGCGATGAAGACCCGAAATCCTGCTTCGGTCGTTCCATCTTCGAGCGTGCGCGTGGTGGCTATCACGCCGGCGTCGTTGAACATGGCCTGGCCGCAGTCGGTCTCGCAGCCCGAGAAGTTGATCTTGAACTTGCGGGGCAGTCGTTGACTGAGCGGGTTGCGCACGAAGTGGCGGTAGGCCGCTTCGGCCCACGGCGTGATGTCGAGGTTCTCGTGCGGGCAGGCACCGGCGAGATGGCAGCCCTGCACGTTGCGGACGGTGTCGCCGCAGGCTTCGCGGGTGGTCATGCCCACGGCCGCGAGATGGTCGAGCACCTCGGGGATCTGCTCGAGTTGCACGAAGTGGAACTGGAGGTTCTGTCGGGTGGTGATGTGAGCCCAGCCGCGGCTGTAGCGCTCGACGATGAACGCCAGCATCTCGAACTGCTCGGGGTCCATGGACCCGTAGGGGACCTTGACCCGAACCATCTGGTTGGTTCCGCCCTGCCGTTGGCCGTAGATGCCGTTGTTGAGGCGGAAGACTCGGAACACGTCCTCGGAGATCTCGCCGCTCTCGTATTTGGCGAACACGTCGCGGAACTTGTCGATGTCGGTTTGGATGTCGGGATCGACTGGTCGTGGTTCGATTCTGGTCGTTTCGAGGAGGGTCATCGCAGTGTCCCTTTCCGGGTTGTTTCGCGTCGCTTGACAGCGATTGGTGTCTGGTTGGTTTCGAGCACGGAGTGGGCGGCGACTGCCCCGATCACCAGTGTTGACGGGTTGGTCACCTCGATGTCCGGAAGCTCGGCGAGGGTTGTTCGTACCGCATGTTCGTGGTCGGTCGTAGCGGAGTAGACGACGGCGACTGCTGTGTCGGTGTCCATTCCGGCGGCGATGAGCCGCTGCGAGATCACTGCGGTGCGTGATGCGCCCATCAGGATCACCAGCGTTGTGCCGGTGCGAGCTAGTGCGTCCCAGTCGAGCCATTTGTCGGTGCTGGGGTCCTGGTGGCCGGTGATGACAGTGAAGCCGCTGCTGACGCCTCGCATGGTGACGGGTATCCCAGCAGCGGCGGGTGCCGCTACCGCAGAGGTGATGCCCGGCACCGCTTCGACGTCGATGCCTGCGGCTCGCAGTTCGAGTGCCTCCTCACCGCCGCGTCCGAACACGAAGGGGTCTCCCCCTTTGAGACGGACGACGCAGTCGAACCGGCGGCCCCGGTCGATCAGCACATCGTTGATCCGTGTTTGGGAGTCTGTGGGTGCTCCGGGGCGTTTGCCGACGTCGATCATCTCGGCCCAGGGCGGGGCGAGATCGAGCACTGCCGACTCGATGAGGCGGTCGTACACGACCACATCGGCACGTTGAAGCAGTCGGGTGGCCTTCACGGTGAGCAGTTCGGGGTCTCCCGGTCCTGCGCCGACTAGGTAAACGGTCATGTGAGCGCACCTTGTGGTGTTAGGCCGAGATGGCTGTGAAGACGTTCTCGGGCTTCGGTCGTCCGGTTCTGTTGCACCAGTTCGAGCAGCCCGTCGTCGAGCGCGGTGTCCCATCCGGGTATCTCGGATGTGCCGAATCTGGAGCGGGCTTCGGTACGGGCCTCGGCGAGCAGCGTGAGGAGCCCGTCGTAGCCTTCGTCGAGCTGGCCCTCCAGTCTTCTGCGGAGCCAGCGGGCGAGGCCGGGGCTGCGACCGCCGGTCGACACGGTGATCTGCAGGTCGCCTCGCCGTGCCACCGCGGGGAGCGTGAACGAGCAGTTGGAGGGATCATCGGCGGAGTTGACGAACACGTTGGCCCTGTCTCCGTCGGCCCTTACCGCGGCGTTGACTTCGGGGTCGTTGGTGGCTGTGATGGCGAGGCGGTAGTCCGAAACCTCTCCTCGCTGGTACGGGCGTGTAAACCAACGCACGTCGGGGTCAGCGCTGATCTCGCGGACTGCAGTGGGGGAGACGACAGTCACGCGAGCATCAGCGCTTCGCAGGCCCGCTACCTTGCGGGCCGCGACCGGTCCGCCCCCGACTACGAGGACGGGTTGACCGCTGAGTTCCAGGTTGACCGGGTATGGAGTCATGGTTGCACAATCCAGATAAACCTGATCTGAGCAGTCAGGATTCCAGGACACCATAACCGACTGGGTCAACTAAAGCACCTAATTCCGATCATTTATGTCGGATATATCCCAACAACGCGGGAGACGGGACCGCTAGTTGTCGATGAGCCAGGCCAGCAGGGCGGCGGGGACGGCCAGGAGGTCGGGATCCTCCAGGTCGAGAACCGAGCGAGTCGCCACGATTCCTCTCCACGGCGAGTCTGTGAGGGTTCGGGTGGCCCGTTTCCAGCGGGCATCGACGTATTTTGATTCGATGGCGCAGCCACCGAGGGCGGTGCTAACGAAATCGATCTCGGTCCCCGACTTGTTGCGGTGGTGCAGTACCCGGTCGAACTCCAGGTATGTACCGGGTTCCTCTCGTTCCAGTGCCCGCATCAGTGCCATCCCAAGCTGTTGTTCAGACAGCAGAGACGTGTCGATGCGGCTGTCGGGCAGAAGACGGGTGAAGATTGGATCGGTGAAGTACAGCTTCTCTTGTGCGCGCAGTTGAGGCTCCAGATTGTGGGATCGAAGGCACGGCCACACCACGAAAGCTTCTTGGAGCGCGTTGATCCGCCGTTGCACGGTGCTGGCCGAGGTGCGGAGATCATTGGCGATTGCTGAGTTGTTCACCGGTGATCCCAGACCTCCCGCAATCCGGCGCAAGAACGCGCTGGTCTGGATGCGGGACCAGTCTGTTTGATGCAGTGCATCGCGGTGGACGAGATCCATCAGGCTGCGGGGTAGAGGCGAGTCCGTGGCGCGGGCATCGATGTGATCGGTCACGGCTTGCGGGAAACCACCGGTCAACAGGTATACGTCCCAGGCCATCACTAGGGAGTGCAGCCACGGCGCGATCTCGTAGACGGCTTCGCGCAGCCGGTCTGTAGACAAGTCGGCGACCCGCAGGGGGCCTATCTCTCCAGGGGGCTGTTTCTCGTCCCGGACTTTGGCTCGCAGACCTGCAAACGTCCTGAATCCCATCGGCAGCAGCACCCGATCGGGACTCACTGCGTCGCCTCTCCGCCCGAGCAGTGTTCCGATGGCCGTGGCGAGGTCGGCCGCAGACGACCCTGTAAGCACCACAGTATCGTTGCCGAACCGGTGGTCATTGTCTCGGAGCCACTTGACACGATTAGGCCATCCGTCGGAGACCGAAGTGATCTCGTCGATGAACCAGTGGCGGTGTCCAAGCGGTTGAAGCGCGGTGGCGGCGTCCACGAGCCGTCCCAAGTCGTCGGCTTGCCAGCCGTCAACCGACATGTAGGCGACGAGCCGAGGGTTGACCCCGTCGACAATCAGCGACTCGATAGCCTTCTTCGCCTCCACAGACTTTCCGACGCGCCGCGGGCCCCTCAAGGTGTAGAGTCCGCCGGGAGTAAGGCCTCGCAGTACTTGTGCGGTGTATTGGAAAGGAGCGCTAGCGGCTCCCCGCAGGTCGGGGTCGCTGTTCGCCCAGCCGTCAGAGTTGCTCCACCAGCGGTTGGACTCGCTAAGCCGCTGCTGTACTTCTCCATACTGCATAGTGATGTGACTTTACCCGATATGGCGATGAAATCGGGAATTGTCTCCACTGTTTGGAGGCATTATCTGGGTTTTCCCCCACTGTTTACAAAATTAACCTGATTTTTTCTCCACACCGCTTGGAGGGCAATTGCGGGCAGACATGTCTCGATGCTGGGTCGACTCCAGCAGATTCGAGGTTGTCCGGGTGCTTGTGACTGCGGACGGTTGTGGCGGAGTGGTTGCGCCGCGGGTTGCGCGGATGATCCTTGTGGCGATGAAGGCGAGCCCGACAGCCACCGCGCCGAGGGTCAGCAACTGGGCCCAACCGCCCCGGTCGCCCGGGTTCTGCGGTTTGGGCCCGGCGTCGTCGCAGCCGACGATCGTGCGGCAGGCGGCGGGTGGGCTGATGCGTTCGGTGCTCACGAAGGTCGATCCGATGTCCTCTGAGTGGTCATGGGTGCTGTGATCGTGTTCTGGATCTGAAGCGCTCACATCGGAGACGACGTCGGCACTGGGGTGGTCGTGGGTGCTGTGATCGTGACGATTCGCGAACGCGATAATGACGAAGACAGCTGCGGACATTACAACCAACAGCGCCGCGATGGTCGTCCGGTCAGTCAACAATGAGCGCCGCTCAAGCGCATCTGAGGCGTCCGCGGCCTCGGTCATGACTTCGGCAGGGCCGGCTGCTCGACAGTTGAGGCGTCGATGTAGCCGGGGCTCTCGCCACCGCCGTGCACGGGGATCGCGCAACCCGACACCCAGCGGGCCAGAGGCGAGGCAGCGAACAGCACAACGTCGGCCACTTCGTCGGGAGTGCCCATGCGTTTGAGGGCCAGCGTTCGGCCGACTGCCGCGATCCCCTCCTCGTCCCCGTAGAACAGGTGGGCCTGCTCGGTCACGATCATCCCCACCACCAGGGCGATCACCCGGATCTTCGGCCCCCATTCGTGTGCCAGAGTCTCCGTCAGGTTGATGAGCCCGGCCTTGGCGGCCCCATAGGCCGCCCCCTGGGGGTTGGCTCGGATCCCGCTGACCGAGGTGATGTTGACGATCACCCCACCGTCGGATTGTGACTGCATCTGATCGTGAACGGCTTGAGCGAAAGTCATCGGTGCCAAGAGGTTGAGTGCGGTGATCTTGTCGTTGAACCGTGGCGACACCGTGGCACTCTCTGTAGGGGGAGCCCCGCCGGCATTGTTGACAAGCACGTCAATCCGCCCGGTCGCCTCGACCGCAGCCGACACCACGCCCGCCACCTGGTCCGGATCGCGAATGTCGGCGGCGACGAAGACCGCCTTCCGGCCCTCGAACTCGACCGGGCCCTGCGGTTCGCTGCGGGCGCAGATCACCACATCCGCGCCCTGCTCCAGGAAGCGTGCAGCGATCACCCGTCCGAGACCCTTGGTGCCACCTGTGACGATGACAGTCCGACCACTCATGTCAAGAGAATCGTGCGTCTCGACCATGCTGTCACCCTATCGGCGACGCCCTTTCGTCACCGGGGAAGCGTGATGATCTCGTGCCTCGCGCACCATTGACTCGCGCCTGTCGATCTAGCGGCAGTCGACGGTGGTGGCCAGAGCTTCACAGACCTGTTGCATTCGTGTGCTGCTGAGGCGACCGATACGGGAGGTGAGACTCGCCACGGAGGTATTGAACGTGGCATCCAGTTGGATCACGCAGGCCCGGCGTACCGGGTCTTCCTCGGGTTCAAGGCGGACCTCGGTGATGAGGTTCCTGTCGATCGTGCTGCACGGTGCGACGATCACCCGACGGAGCGCGGAAATCGCGGCATCACGAGACAACACAGTGACGGGTCGGCGATGCTTGTCGGGAACTTCGCACCACCAGACTTCGCCGCGCTGTGGTAATCCGTTCACGACCCCTCAGCTGCTTCAAGGAATTCTGCCAAGTTCCCCCATTCGTCCTCCGTCTCAAGCGGGACCTCGTCGAATACCCTGTAGGAACGATCGACCTCAGCAGCACGATGTTTGGCACACAAAGCCGAGAGCGCACGGTCCAACAGAGCGGCGTCGCTCAGGTCGGGGTCGGTTGAGCGGGCCTGGTCCAACAAGGTGTCGCTCACTGTCGTGCTGATCCTGACCCTTGCCATAGCATGAATGTAGCATGGTTATGCCACACTAGGCTGCCTGAGGGCAGGGTCGTCACCCACCACGGCCGATACCGCAGGTGTTTTGGCTGGGATCCTGGGTGGATATTACGGTCGGGCAGGATTGAGAGGAGCTTTCGTGGCAGACAAACGAATGACCGAGGACGAGGTCATCGCAGAGTTCCGCAGTGGGATGACGCTCGGCATCGGCGGTTGGGGGTCTCGTCGCAAGCCGATGTCGCTGGTACGGGCGATTCTGCGCAGTGACCTGACCGACCTCGACATCGTCTCCTACGGCGGGCCCGATGTGGGGATCCTGTGCGCTGCGGGAAAGGTCCGAAAGGTCACCTACGGTTTCGTTTCGCTGGATTCGATCCCGTTGGAACCCCATTTCCGGGTCGCACGCCAGACAGGTGCGGTCGACATCTCCGAACTCGACGAAGGCGCCTTCTACCTCGGCTTGATGGCTGCCGCCCACCGAATGCCCTTCTATCCGACGCGAGCAGGCCTGGGCACCGCGATGATGTCGGAGAACCCTGATCTCAAGACGGTCAGATCTCCCTACGACGACGGCGAGGAACTGGTGGCGATTCCGGCATTCCAGATGGATGCAGCGATCCTCCACATGAACCGGGCTGACGCCAAGGGCAACGGCCAGTTCCTGGGGCCGGACCTGTATTTCGACGACCTGTTCGCAATGGCTGCCGACAAGACCTTCATGTCTGCAGAAAAGATCGTTCCCACAGAGCAGTTCCTCACCGAGGGGTCGATCCACACGCTGCGGATCCCGCGAACCCACATCGACGGAGTCGTACAGGCGCCACAAGGTGCCCACTTCACCGAATGCCCTCCCGACTACGACCGCGACGAGGCCTTCCAGAGCGAGTACGCCGCAACAGCCCGTGACCCCGAGGCCTGGGAGCAGTTCCGCAACGACTGGTTGGAACTCGACTCACACGATGCCTACGTCGCCAGACTCAACGAACGGAGCCAGACATGAGTGGACTTGACGATCCCGTGGCTCTTGATGAGATCTGCGTCGTCGCTCTGGCCGAGGCGTTCCGGGGCGACGGCGAAGTGTTGTGCAACCCGATGGGCCCGCTGCCGGTGATAGCGGGTCGTCTGGCAAGGGCGTCGTTTGAGCCCGGCCTCATGCTGACCGACACCGTCGCCTATGCGATCGAGGGCAACCTTCCGCTCGGGGGAGACCCTTCAACTGCAGTGACCGAAGGGTACATGCCGTTTAGAACGGTCTTCGATCAGGTGTGGTCGGGGAAGCGCCATGTGGTGATGGGTGCGAGCCAGATGGACCAGTACGGCAATCAGAACTTTGCCGCCATCGGGCCTTACCGAAAGCCCAAAGCACAGCTGCTGGGGCTGCGGGGAGCACCGGGCAATCTGCTCAATCACCCAACGACCTACTGGATACCGAATCAGGCCCGCACCTTCTCCAACACGGTCGACGTTGTCTCCGCTCCCGGGTATGACCGCATCGCACAACTGCCAGAAGCGAGCCGCAAGCACTTCGAGATCCGGCGGGTGGTCACCAACCTCGGGGTCTACGACTTCGAGTCGCCCCACCACAGGATGAGAGTCCGTTCGCTGCATCCTGGGGTCAGCCTCGAACAGGCGCAGGAGGCTTCGCCCTTCGAGCTGGTCGTGACCGGCGACCTCGGCGAGAGCCGGCTGCCCACGGATGAGGAGTTGAGGCTGATCCGGGAGGTGTTCGACCCCAGCGGTGTGCGCAAGGGTGAGTTTCGCTGATGGAGGCCGCCGACCTAGATCGCCGCTGCGGCGCAGGCGCTTGTTGTAGCCGGGCCGGAAACCCGCTTGCCGTGTCCACGTTTTGGGGTATGCCTTGTCCGTATCAATGCATTGAGGTAGGAATCAATGCATTGAGGTAGGAGAGTGACATGCACCGATCCTTCCAATTCATGTTGGGAGCCGTTGCGGCAGTGATCGCTTTGCTGACAGCGGCCTGCGGCAACGAGTCTCCCCTACAAGCGGAGGACGAGAAACCCGACACTGTCGTGGCCTCGAGTTGGTGGCCGTACCACTTCACCAGTCTTGAAGAGTTGGTTGCGACCTCTGATCTGGTTGTGGTTGGCCAAGTCACAGCAATCGAGAGGGGTCCCATGCCCACTGATGACCCGGACGGAATCGGGCTCCGCAACGTCACCGTCACCATCTCCGAAACCCTCAAAGGTACCGCACCGGGCTCTACTGTGGTGATCGGCGAGGCGGGTTACTACAACGACGGCTCTACCGTCGTCTCGTATGAGTCGGCCGATATGCCTTGGAGTCGGATCGGCGATGTCGGCGTGTTCTCTTTGAAACACTATGACGGTTTGCCCGTCGGCCACTACAGGCATATACATCCCGATGGGCGGATGTTGACCCACTACCGCGGCGATGATGGGCAGGCGCAGTTGTTTGACGGGACTGTGGAGACGTTCTCACACACAACGCTCGGAGCGGCCCTGACGGAGTTGGCACCCGACAAGGCCGCCGAACATGTCCGGCAGGCGGCTTTGGCTGTCGTGGCCGAGGAGATCGAGCCGCAGAGACCGTTCTATGAGTCAATATTCGATATTGAGGAGTCGGGCAACGCTCAAACCAGCGGGAACAACGACACCGGCGGCGGCACTGACAGCGACCCACCCGTCGGCCCCAGCGAACCCGGTACAACGTCTGAACTAGGTGGGGGGCTAGCGGAATGACAACTTCACACAGCCTGCGGCGAACGGTAGCGGTCACAGCCCTGGTGTGGGTGTTGGCCGCAGGGCAAGCAACTGCACATCACGATGACGACAGCGGACGTGTACGAGTCCGTGACAACAACACTCAAGACTACAACCATAACAGTCTCACCGCAGGCGGCGCGATGGCCTGTGACCACGGCGCTGCGCAACTCGGCCGCTCAGAAATCAGCGTCCAAATTGGCAACAACGACATCCATTGCTACGACAGCTCCGTACTGGGAGGAAACGCAGGCACAGCCGGATGCACAAGCACTGTGTGGTGGAACAACCGCTGTGACCATTACAGAGTCTGGTTCAACACCTCCGGCACCGACACAACACCGGACACATTCTTGGAGCAGAACTACTGGAAGGCCCTCGGTTGTCACGAGTTCGGCCACACCGGCAGCATCTCCCATGTGACCGGCACCACATGCATGCGATCAGGGCTCGAGACTCACCTGTACAACTCCCAAGTCTTGACCCAGGACGACCTAGACCACATCAATGCCGCGCTGTAGCGGCTTCGCGCTTCTTGCTGTGTTCGTTTCAGGGCTAGTTGGGTGCAGCCAGCCCGACGACAGCGCGTTCTGCGAGCAAGCCGAGTTCTTCGCGGCTCGTAGCGTACGAGACATCGACAACCACACCGGCGAAAATCAGTCTCCGTCCGGTACGGAGTTCCTTGATGAGCTAGCGAATTTGCGGGATCTCGCGCCGTCATCTTTACGGGCTGATCTGAGTCTGCTCGTAGCCCACGAACAGAGCTACGACCCGGCTGACGGCGAGCAGCCCACCAGTGATGAGGTCAGCCGAGCCGGGGACCGGGTCGGATCGGCTATAGAACAGCGATGTGACCTGCAACTGCCCTTCGTCCGAGGTTGATCAGCTAGCTCTGCAACATGTGAAATTGAGTTTCGGTGAGCTTGGCGCTGTGGGTCGATGTGGAATATCGTCAACGAATCCCTTGAGTCGGGGGCTGCCAGGATTGGTGAGAGGGGTCCCAGTGGCAGAGAAGTGGACGAGGATGAGAACATCGGCGAACTCCGGTGTTCGACCCCAGCGGTGTGCGCAAGCGTGAGTTCCGCTGATGGACCTTGAGCTTTCTCCGCGCTATGTGGAGTTCCGCGACGAATGCCGGACCTGGTTGCACGAGAACTGCCCGGCCGAACCGTTCGCTTCGATGGACTCAGCGGCCGGGTTCGAGCAGCATCGGGGATGGGAACGGACTCTGTTCGAGGGAGGCTGGTCGGTGCCGGCGTGGCCGCAGGCGTACGGCGGGCGCGACTGCGACCTCATCGAGTGGCTGATCTATGAGGAGGAGTACTGGCTCTCGGGCGTGCCGGGACGGGTGAGTGCCAACGGCGTCAGCCTGCTGGCGCCCACGATCTTCAACTTCGGCACGAAGGCCCAGCAGGACTATTTCCTTCCGAGAATGGCCGGCGGCACACATATCTGGGCACAGGGCTGGTCTGAGCCCGAAGCCGGGTCGGATCTGGCTGGGATCAAGACCACGGCGGTCCGTGACGGCGACGACTATGTCGTCAACGGTCAGAAGACCTGGTGCTCGAGGGGAAAGTACGCAGACTGGATCTTCTGCATCGTGCGCACCGACCCGACCGCGCAACGCCACGCCGGCCTGAGCTACCTGCTGGTGCCGGCCGACGCGCCGGGGATGACACGCCGGACGATCCAACGCCTCGACGGGGAGTCGGGATTCGCGGAGATATTCTTCGACGACTGCAGGGTGCCCGCCGATCACGTTCTCGGCGAACCGGGCCAGGGTTGGGCGGTGGCCATGGCTGCGGCGGGTTCTGAGCGCGGACTCAGCCTGCGCAGCCCCGGTCGTTTCATGGCTGCAGCGGAACGGCTCAGGTGCCTGGCCGCAGAACTTGAAGAGACTGCCGACGGCTTGGATGCACGGTTGCGAGACGAGGTGGTTGACGCCTGGATCCGTGCAGAGGCATACCGCTGGCAAACCTATTTTGTGGCCGCCGAATTGATGGCCGGAGGCGACCTCGGGTCGGAGGCCAGCTTGATGAAGGTCTTCTGGTCTGAGATGGATCTTGAGCTCCATGCCACGGCACTGCGGCTGCTCGGTGACCAAGCCGAAGTCCCGAGCGGCTGGCTGGAGGGATACGTGTTCTCCCTGGGCGGGCCGATCTATGCGGGAACCAACGAGATCCAGCGCAACATCATCGCTGAACGCGTGCTGGGTTTGCCCCGGAGGTAGCGCTGATGCGTTTCAGTTTCACCGAAGAGCACGACATGTTCCGCGACACGGTCCGTGAGATCTTCGCCGGCGAGTGCAGCGCAGAGGCGATACGCGCAAGCTGGGAGAGCGACGACGGGCGGGTGCCCGGGCTGTGGGCCACGCTCGCAGAGGTTGGTGTGCTGGCGACCATGGCCCCGACCGAAATGGGCGGACTCGGCATGGACGAGGTGGCATCGGTTCGTCTGCTCGAGGAGGCGGGCTACGCGGGGGTTCCCGAACCGTTGATGGAGCACATGGCCGTGGCCGTTCCCGCGCTGGCTGCCGCGGGTGCCTCAGAGATGTTGGACGCGGCAATCAGCGGTGGGAGCACCGCCACGGTGGCGTTGGCCTCGGGAGGCCCCAACGTTGTGGCCGCAGCGTCGGCCGACCTTGTGATAACCGAACACGCAGGCTCGCTGCTCGCCGTTGATGCCGAGCGGCTGACCGTAGAGCCCAGAGACTCGATCGATCAGTCCCGTCGTCTTTTCGAGATCAGTTTCGATCCGGGCGCGGCGGAGCCCTTGGTCGGGGCGGATGTGGCGCTGGCGGCTGATCGGGCCGCCCTCGGTACCGCCGCGCAATGTGTCGGTGTTGCTCGGCGCCTGCTCGACACCACCGTCGAGTACGTGACCGAGCGCAGGCAGTTCGGCAAACCGGTGGGCACCTATCAGGCGGTCAAGCATCATCTGGCCAATGTCAGACTGGGGATCGAGTTCTCTGCTCCGTTGGTTTATCGGGCGGCCTGGTCGGTTGCGCACTGTGACGATTCGGGGCCGCGGGGCCGCGACGTGTCGATGGCCAAGGCCATGGCGTCCGATGCGGTTGATCGGGCCTGTCGCGCCGCTCTGCAGTGCCACGGGGCCATCGGCTACACGTTCGAGTACGACCTGCAGATCTGGCTGAAGCGGGGCTGGAGCCTCTCGGGTGCCTACGGTGATGCCCGGCGGCACCGGGATCGGGTCGCGGGTGCTCTGGGACTCCGTTGAGCCTGACGGTGTGAGGCCGCCGGTTGTCGGCTTGGGATCTCAGGCTTGCGCTGGAGGTCGAGCGGACTGGCCGTGCATGGCCCTTGACCAACGAGACCGCGGCCCCAACGACCCGTGAACGCAGTGGACGGGAGCGGGAGACAACGAGCGCTGGCGCACCCGCGACGTTCAGTCCGCGCACGTTCCAACGATATGATTCGGGCGATATGAGCAACCAGATCGAATCCCTGAATCAACAGAGCGTGGTCGTCGAGCACGCGGAGCGGGTGCTGATTGTCATGGCGATGGAATCCGAGGCGGCGCCGTTGCGTGATGCACTGGGAGCCGAGCCTCTCGACTCTCCGGCTTGGGCCGCCAGTCTGCCATGTCGATTCGCTCTTGCGCCCAGAACCGCGGGAAGGCCCGAGACTGTGCTTGCCGTCAACGGAGTCGATCCGATCTACGGGGTCGATGCGGTCGGCAGCACCGCCGCGGCTCTGACCGCTCACGTAGCCCTGAATCTGGGGCTGCCTGCCCCCGACCTGGTGTTGTCGGTCGGCACGTCCGGCGGCTGGCGGCGCGTCGACGCCGAGATCGGTGAGGTGTATTTCGGGTGGCCTCATTTCGCTTGTCATGACCGCCGGATCCCGCTCCCAGGTTTTGATGCCATGGGCGAATGCGGGCTGGCTGCAGCAGACCTGAGGAGCCATGCGGCAGCGCTCGGCTGTCGCCTCGGAATAGTGACGAGCGGCGACAGCCTCGACGAGTCGCTGAGAGACTGTGAGCGGATCATCGAAAACGGAGCTGAGGTCAAGGAGATGGAGGCGGCGGCTGTGAGCTGGATCAGCCACCTCCATGGGATACCGGTTGGCGCGGTGAAGGTGATCACCGACCTTGTCGACTCACCGGTCGAGACGGAGGCGCAGTTCGTTGAGAACCTGGAGATGTCTGCGCAGGTCCTCCGTGAGACCACGCTTGCTCTTCTTGAGCGGCTCGGTTCCGGCTGATCAGGTCTCTCCGAGGTAGCTGGCACGGAGTTCGGGGTTGGCGAGGAGAGCATCGGCGGTGTCGTCGAGGACGACTCTGCCGGTCTGAAGCACCCAGCCTCGATCCGCTATCGAGAGCGCCATGTTGGCGTTCTGCTCAACCACGAATATGGCCACTCCCTGCGAATGAATCTGCTTGATCAACTCGAAGTTGGTCTGCACCAGGGCGGGAGCGAGTCCCATTGAGGGTTCGTCCATCAGCAGCACTTTCGGGTCAGACATCAGGGCCCTCCCTATCGCCACCATTTGTTGCTCACCGCCTGACAGGGTGCCGGCCTTCTGGTTGAGCCGTTCCTTGACCCGCGGGAACATCTCGAAGATCCGCTCGAGGTCTGCATCGATGGCCGAGCGGTCCGAGCGCAGGTAGGCCCCGAGTTCGAGATTGTCCTTGACGGTGAGCCGTTTGAACAGTCGCCGGTTCTCGGGAACCATCGTCACGCCCTGCTCGACCCGGTACGAGATCGGCTTGTCGGTGACTGTCTCGCCGTTGAGCAGCACGTCGCCGGTGGTGGGCGTGACCATTCCCAGCAGGGTCTTGAGTGTGGTCGACTTGCCTGAGGCGTTGCCTCCGAGCAGGCATACCAGCTCGCCGGGATAGATCGAGAACTCGACGTCCTTGAGGATGTGGACGGCGCCGTAGTGGGTGTTGACACCGCGCATCTCAAGCAGGGCGGCAGCGCCGCCGGTGTCGCTCATGCGGACTCCTTGGCGGGGCGTCCGAGGTATGCTTCGACCACGTCGGGGTCAGTCGACACTTCCTCGTACGATCCCTGCGCGATCGTCTCGCCGTGGTCGAGCACCACCACCCGGTCGCTCACGTCTCGAACGACGCTCATGTCGTGTTCGATCATCACGATTGTGAAACCCCAGTCGCTGCGCAGCTCCCCGATCAGTTGAGTGAGCGCTGCGGACTCCTTGGGGTTCATCCCGGCGACGGGTTCGTCGAGCAGGATGATCGTCGGCTTGGTGGCCATTGCCCTGGCGATCTCCAGGCGTCGCCGGTTGGCGTATGACAGCACCGCGGCGGGCTGGTCCAGCCGGTAGCCCACCAGGCGGGTGCCGAAGAAGTTCAGCACCAACTCGGCGTGCTCGCGGATCTCCTGTTCCTCCTGTTTGAAGGAGCGGGTCTGCAGCAGCGCTCCCCAGATCCCCTGTCGGGTGCGGCAGTGCTGGGCGACCATCACGTTCTCGAGGATGGTCATGTTGGCGAACAGGCGGACGTTCTGGAACGTGCGGGCGATTCCCGCAGCGGTCACCTGGTTGGGGTCGAGCCCCAACAGTGACTCGCCCTTGAAGATGATGTCGCCGGAGGTCGGTGTGACCATCCCTGAGATCATGTTGAAGAAGGTCGTCTTGCCGGCGCCGTTGGGCCCGATCACCGACACGATCTCGCCTTCGTCGACATGGAAGTCGAGGTCCTTGAGGGCGTGGAGCCCACCGAAGGTGACGCTGAGTTTGTTGATGGTCAACAGACGCTGTCTCATGTCGGGGCCATTCCCGGCTCGGCGTCGGTGTCAGTGTCGATCTCCCCGCGGAGCCAGGCATCCTGAAGGTATTCCTCGGAGTGGAGTTCCCGGGTGCGGCGGACGTTCGGCACCAGGCCCTCGGGCCGTTTCAACATCATCCAGATCAGCAGCACGCCGTAGATCAACAGCTTGTATTCGGAGAACTCCTGCAGCAGGCCCGGTTGCCGCGGTCCGCCGAGAATGCCGATCAGCACCATCGAACCGACGATCACGCCCACGATGTTGCCCATTCCCCCGACGATCACGACCACGAGGATCACGATCGAGACCAGGATGATGAAGCTGTTGGGGAAGACCGACCCCACTTTGGCAGCGAGGATGGCACCCGAGAAGGAGGCCAGCACGGCACCCACCACGAAGGCCATGAGTTTGGCGTTGACCGTGTTGATGCCCATCGCCTCTGCAACCGACTCGTCCTCGCGGATCGCCATCCAGGCGCGGCCCAGCCGACTGCGTTCCAGCCGCCACGACACGTAGACGGCGATCGCGCAGAAGAACAGCACCAGGTAGAAGACGGCCCGCGGGTCGGTTCCCTTGACCGTTGCCAGACCGAAAACCTGCACACCGGGAATGTTGGTGACCCCCTGCGCGGCCCCGGTGTATCCCCCGAGCCAGTCCGAGAGGAACAGCAGGCGGATGATCTCGCCGAAACCGAGGGTGACGATGGCCAGGTAGTCGCCGCGCATACGGATCACCGGAGCGCCGATGAACAGACCGGCGAGCGCGGCCAGTATCACCACGAAGATGAGGGCTGTGCCCCAGTAGAACTCCGGCATCCAGTCCGGCCAGGAGTCTCCCCGGTTGGTGGTGGTGAGAATGCCGGCCGTGTAGCCGCCGATGGCGAAGAAGGCCACGTATCCGAGGTCGAGTATTCCCGCGAGCCCGACCACGATGTTGAGACCCAGCGCCAGCAGCACGAAGAGGCCGACGTTGGCCAGTAGTTCGTTGGTGATGCCGCCCAGGAAGAGTGGCAGAACCACCAGGGCGACTGCGCATGCGAGCAGGCCCATGGCATTGGCACGGGTTCGGTCCGGTCCTTCCAGGGCCTGGAACTGAGCTTTCGCACGATGGGCCTGGTCACGTCCGAAAGCTGCGAACAGTCCGCCGAGGACGGCCAGGATTGCGGCGCCATGCATCGTCAGTCCGCCGCGGATGAAGTAGATCTCATCGACCAGCCGCTCGGTTCCGAGCGCGGCGAAGCCTTCGGAGAGGTCGATGATCACCGTCTCGAAGACGGCGAAAGCGACGACCGAAGCGAATGCCCAGCCCAGAACCCGCCGCGCCTTGGAGGGCATCACATGGGTCAACCCGCCGAGAGTTCCGAGCGCCAGGCCGATGGGAATCCAGATGCCGATGCCGAAGGCGGTGCCTCGTTGGAACGACAGCAGGTCGAGCAGTTGGGGGCTCCAGTTGACCAGGGGATCGCGGAGGTCGAAGTTGTCGAGCAGAACGGTGAGGACACTGAGGCCCGCGCCGCCGATCAGGCCTACCAGCGCACCGGCGAGCACTTCGCGGCGCCCCTTCGCGTGGCCGGCCATTCCCGCCAGGACCGGTTCGCGACAGACCAGCAGACCGAAGATCGCCGGGAGCCAGAACAGCGAGAGGTAGCCCATGGAGAAGATCGGTTCGATCAGCATTCGGCGGTCAAGTTTGACCGGCATGTTGGTGAGTGCCACGAACACCAGCACCAAGGCCAGCAGGAGTCCGTAGTTGAGCAGTCTTCGCCAGTCCTGGTCGAGAAGGCTGCGGGCCGGGAGGTCCTCTGGTGTGTGAGGTTCGGCGAAGGCGGCGCTCATGCTCGGTCCTCGCTTGAGAGCCGTTCTCCAAAAAGGCCGGTGGGCTTTACCAACAGCACGAAGATGAGCACGAGGAAGGCCACTGCGTCTTTGAGTTGGGACACACCGTTGATACCCCAGGGCTCAAGCAGTACCAGTGGTGCCACCGACTCGGCACTGCCGAGGGTGATCCCGCCCGCCATCGCGCCTCCCATGTTGCCGATGCCACCGACGACGGCTGCGCTGAACGCTTTGATCCCGGGCAGGAACCCGGTTGTGTGGACCACCGATCGGAACAGCAGTCCCCAGAGGATCCCTGCAACGCCGGCCATCGCGCCGCCCACAGCGAATGTGGTGACGATCGTGCGGTTGACGTTGATCCCCATCAGTGAGGCGATCTCCTTGTCCTCCGCCACGGCCCGCATGGCCTTTCCGATCTTGGTCCGCTCGACGAGGTACCACAGCGCCACCATTGAGACTGCTGCCACCACCAGCACCATCAGCCTGGTTCCCTCGATGGAGATCAAGCCGAGCGGTTCGCGTTTTCGGGCCAGCCAGTCCGGCAGGGTCGGGTAGGACTTGGCGCCCGGGCCGAGCAGCACGACCGAGACGTTCTGGATGAAGAACGAAACGCCGATGGAGGTGATCAGGGGGATCAGCCGCGGCGAGCCCCGCAACGGCCGGTAGGCGACCCGCTCCATGATCACCGCGGTGAGTGTGGAGCAGATGATCGCGATCACCAGGACGAACAGCAGCGAAAGCGCGAAGTTGCTCTCCCAGGCGCCGGACTCGTCGAGCTTGTTGGAGGTGATCATCCCTGTCATTGCGCCGACCATGAAGACTTCGCCGTGGGCGAAGTTGATGAAGCCCAGCACGCCGTAGACCATCGAGTAGCCGAGCGCGATCAGCCCGTACATCGCTCCCTGCGAGAGCCCGGAGATCACCAGCCCTTCGAACTGGGCCGCGGTGAGGCCGGTGGCGTCGGGGTTGATGCGGGAGGCTACGAAGTTGTCGGGGTCGATCTGCTGGCCGATGAACATGAGCAGACCCAGGATCACGAAGGTGCTCATGACCACCCTCATGAAGAACAGGAAGGTGTCGACGCCGAGGCGGCGGTTCAGCTTGTTGTTCTCCGCAGTTCTGGGTGATGGCATGATCAATGGATCAGGACCGGCCCCCACCACCGCGGCGGGGGCCGGTGCCGTATCAACAGTTGTTCGGTTACGAGGGGGCGTATTCGAAGACCACGTTCTCCATGGAGGCGCGGAAGTCGTCGGAATCGAGGTGGTGGACGATTGTCACCTTCTGCGATCCGCAGTCTCCGAACTCGTCGCAGTTGAGCAGGCCGATGAGGCCGTTGTAACCAGTGAGGTTGTCGAGGTGCTCGCGTACCCCTGCCTTGTCTATTACGAGGTTGCCGTCTCCGTCAACGTAGCTTGCCGCCGATATGGCGTCGAGCAGCATGGCGGTCGCGTCGTAGCCGTGCCCCCAGAACGGTGAGGTCGGAGCTTCGCCGTACAGGGACTCGTAGGTGCCGCTCACATCGTCGGCGGTCTTGCCGGTGGACTGGTTGACGTTGTCGCCGAAGCGGGCGTCGGGCCCGGAGAAGTACATGCCCTCGGTCTCCTCCAACTCCAGGTAGCCGTCTACCAGCAGACCGTCTGCGGCGAGCAGTTGAGTGTCCTCAAGCCCGGCCACGCCCGGTGCCTGGGCCGCGATGAAGTTGCCCTCCGGCTGGAAGATCGGGAAGAAGAGCGCCTGCGGGCCCGCCGCGGCTACCTCGGTGAGTACCGGGACCATGTCGGTGTCGCCCTTGGCAATGCCGGCGAATCCGGTTATCTCACCGCCGATCTCCTCGTAGGCATCGACGAACGCCTGGGCGAGGCCCTGGGTGTAAGGGTCGCCGTCGTGGATCGCCGCAGCGGTGCTCAGGCCGAGTTCGTTGAACACGAACAGGGCCATCGCCCGACCCTGGTAGAGGTCGTTGTGTGCGGTTCGGTAGTAGCCCTCGTTGTAGTTCTCACCCGCGGTGCCCGCGAGGTCCGAGGTCAGTGAGGGCGATGTGTTCCCGCCCGAGATCATCACTATCCCGGCCTCGCTGATCAGCGGTGCCGCAGCAACGGCTGCTCCCGAACACGACGTGCCGACCACTCCGACGATCTGCTCGTCGGCAACGATCGTCTGCGCGGCGGCCTGGCCGCCGTCAGATGAGCACAGGTCGTCGAGGCCCTCACCTGAAGTGACCGGGAAACCGTGAATGTCGCCGTAGTCGTCGACGGCGATCTCGATGGACCGGTGGATCGGCAGGCCGAACAGCGCCACGTCACCGGTGATGGCGTTGAGCGATCGAATCTGCACCTCGGCACCCGGCTCCACGACGACCGTTCCGAGTGAACCGTCGCCAAGGTGGTCCATCATCTCGCTGTCGTCGGAGTCGGCCATGTCGTCGGAGTCGGCCATGTCGTCGGCGTCGTCGCCGTCGGTCTCGGCCATGTCGTTGCGGTTGTCGCCCGTGGCAGTGGTCGTCTCGTCGTCGTCTCCACAGGCGGCGGCAAACAGTGCCAATACCGCGAAGAGCAACAAGAGTTTGCGTAGTGGTCCCATATTCCCTCCAGACCGGGTTTGTTCGAATATCGCGACGGGTTAAGCCGCGATCATCTGCGATGTTAGCAAGTCGCCGCCGTCGCGGGAAGGGGCAAGATATCGGCAGGTGAAAGGTCTGCAGCACTGCCGATACTGCTAGAAAATGAACAACGATGGCTGATGATCAACTCCAGACAGTCCGCGAGGTGCCGCGGCCGCCTCACGACCCGGGGCGGCCGATCGTCACTTTCCTGTGCACCGGCAATGCGGCACGGTCGGTGATGGGAGCGGCGATGATGCGCGCCCACTTCGGGGAGGCCCCGCCGGTCTCCGTGCTCAGCGGGGGGACCCATGTGCTCGACGGGCAGCCGATGAGTGTGCGAACCCGCACTGCGCTCGAGCGTCACGGTCTGCGCGACCCCTGGCATCGCAGCCATCAGCTGTCAGCAACCGATGTCGAACGCTCGGTGCTGATCGTCGCAATGGAGCCCGACCACCTCCGCTGGATGCGGAGGATCCACCCTGAGGGAGCCGCCAAGACCGGGAGTCTGAAACGTGTCGCTCATGACCTGAAACCGGGATCGGTCGATGACCTGGCGTTGAGGGTCGCTGAGCTGGACCTCGGCGAGATCGAGCTTGAGGCCTGGGAGGAAGTGGCTGATCCCGGCGCGGGGCACCAGCGCGACTACAACGCGGCGGCGGACGAGTTGGCGGCACTCGTTGATCGACTGGTCGAACGCCTGGTTTGACAACGCTTCGCCAGGTTGCGGGCAGAGGCTCGCAGATATGGCTCGGATGGCGCGCACACAGGCGGTTCTGATGGCAGACTCTCAGACGATGTCCGTGTTGGTCGCAGGTGCACCGGAACTTGACCTCGCTGGGCACAGCTTCGTCGTGCGGGGGCCCTCTGCGCTGAAGGGAACTGTGGGAGTCTCCGGCGCCAAGAACAGCGTGCTGAAGCTGATGGCTGCGACTCTGCTGGCCGAGGGCACGTATCGCATCTCCAATGTTCCCCGTATCACAGATGTGGGACTGATGGCTGAGTTGCTGCGAGCCGTCGGTTGCGAGGTCGCTGTGTATTCGCCGGGCGCAACCGGAGCCGCGGATGCCTTCTCCTCGTCGGCTGAGACTGTGGGCAGCTCGCTTGTGATCGACGTTCCGGCGCAGATTGAACCGGTCGCCCCCCAAAATATCGTCGATCGGTTCAGAGCTTCGATTGTGGTGCTCGGGCCGATGCTGGCTCGCTGCGGGAAGGCGGTCGTGGCACTTCCGGGGGGTGACGACTTCGGCCACAGACCCATCGACATGCATCTGCAGGGGTTGGCCAGACTGGGTGTCGAGTCCGAAACAGTCGACGGGTATGTCCACGCGCGAGCCCAAGAGTTGCGCGGAGCGACGGTCCGGCTTGACTTTCCGAGCGTCGGTGCCACCGAGAACCTGCTCTTGGCGGCTGTGCGGGCCGCAGGCACCACTGTGATCGACAATGCGGCGCGGGAGCCTGAGGTTGTCGATCTCTGCGAGTTCCTCGTCAAGATGGGTGCCCGGATCGAAGGGGCGGGTTCAAGCACCGTCACGATCGAGGGTGTTGAGGACGTCGAACGGTTCGGACCGGCCGATCATTGCGTTGTCGGTGACCGGATCGTGGCAGCCACGTACTTGGCGGCGGTCGGGATTGCATCCGGGGAGATCACTGTTACCGGGGTGAACCCGGATCACCTGGCAGTGTTGTGCGGCAAGCTGGCCGCCATGGGAATGGAGATATCGGTCGATGACCGGAGCATCAGCGCGGCGGTGTCGAGCCGTTTGAGTTCTGCGAAGTTCTCGACTCTTCCGTACCCGGGTGTGGCCACCGACCTGAAGCCGCTGCTGGTGGCGCTGCTGGCCACCACTGACGGGGTCGGCTCCGTCACCGAGAATCTGTTTGCCGAACGGTTCCGTTATGTGGACGACCTGCGCGCCATGGGTGCAGACATTCGCATCGACTCGCATCATGTGGTGATCGAGGGCAGCGAGCGCTTGTCGGCGGCCAAGGTGAAAGCCCACGATATTCGTGCGGGGGCAGCGCTGGTGATCGCCGGGGTGGGCGCGCAGGGCGAGACGGTCGTGAGCGACGCCCACCACATTGCCCGTGGCTATGACGATCTCGCCGCGAAGCTGCGCTCGTTGGGTGCCGACGTCTCGCTCAGTCGTTCTTGAGTTCGGTCTGAGCGCTGTTGAGTCCGGTTTGCGACCGTGCCCGTCGGCGGGCGACCAACATGAGCAGGCCGACCAATAGCATCGGCACGCCCACCGCGAGGACTTCGTCCCAACCACCCTGGTGGGCAAGGAGCGTGGAGGCAGTATTCGTGCCTCAAAGGTACTGCGATTAGGGATCGATGCAGATGCGGCAGGTGAACCAATCGTGTCGAATCCTGGCACACTGGGATTGTGCGCTCCCAGGTTGAGAAGGTCATCAATGCGATCCGGCCGGCCATCCAGGCCGATGAGGGCGACATCGAACTCATCGACGTCGACGAGACGTCCGGTGTCGTGACCGTGGAGCTGTTCGGTGCCTGCGTCACCTGCCCGGCGTCGACCCAGACGCTCAAGGCCGGTATCGAGCGGATCATGAAGGACCGGGTTGACGGCGTTACTGAGGTTGTGGAGAAGAACGCTCTGGGTCTGAGCGAATCACCGGTGATGCTCTAGCCGCTTCGGGTGCTTCGATGCGCGGTCCGCTGGTTTGTTCGGCCCAGGTTGCGGGCGTTGTTGATCAGTCCGAGGTGCGAGTATGCCTGAGGGTGATTGCCGAGCCCTGCCTCGGTTTCGGGATCGACTTCCTCGGGGATCAGACCGGTGGGACCGGCCAGGGTGAGGTACGACTCGAAGAGGGACCGCGCATCGTCTAGGTCGCCGGTCAGGATCTTGGCGTCTATGAGCCAGCTGGTCGTCAGGTTGAACCCGCCTTCGGCACCCGGCAGCCCGTCATCGTGGGTGTAGCGGTAGACGGCCTGGCCCTGTCGCAGCGATTCTTCGACTGCGGCGACGGTTGCAGCGAGCCGGGGATCGTCTGGTTCGACGAGTCCGCAGAGACCGATTGCGAGCACCGAGGCGTCGAGGTCGGTGCCGTCGTATGCGGTTGTGAAAGTGCCCGCCTCCTCTTTCCAGGCGTTTGCCATGATGTCGTCACGGATCCGGTTCCGCAGTGCGGCCCAGTCCGGTCGGCCGCGGCTGTAGAACTCCGCGCTGATCCGAACGGCGCGGTCAACGGTCAGCCAACACATCACTTTGGAATGGGTGTGGTGCCTGGGGGCGGAACGGATCTCCCAGATCCCTTGATCGGGCTCGGTCCATCGTTGTTCGACGACCTCGACGAGGGCTTCGACCAACAGCCAGTGTTTTCCTGAGATCACGCTTCGGGCGGTGGCGAGGTTGTGGATCAGTTCGACCACGGGCCCGAACACGTCGAGTTGCAGTTGATGGCTGGCCGCGTTGCCGACCCGCACGGGACGCGAGTCCGCGTATCCGGCCAGTTCCTCGACGGTCTGTTCCGGCGGCAGGGACCGCCCGTCGACCGTGTAGAGCGGCGACAGTCCGCCGACATCGACGCCGTGGTCGTCGATCAGTCTCCAGAGCCAGTCGAGGAAGTTCTCCGCTTCGGTGGCTGAGCCGAGTCTGAGCAGCGCGTCCGCCGACATGGCGGCGTCCCGGATCCAGCAGTAGCGGTAGTCCCAGTTACGAACCCCTCCGATGAACTCGGGAAGGCTTGTTGTCGCTGCCGCGGAGATTGCGCCGGTGGGACCGTGGGTGAGTGCTTTCAGGGTGAGCGCCGATCGCCGGACCATCTTGGGTTCAACCTCGGGGAGTTGCAGACGCTGCGCCCAGTCGCTCCAGAAGCGTGCGGTGAGCTCACGGCGTTCAGGCTCGGTACGGGGTGGCGTTGTCGTGTTTCGCTCTGCGCCGCAGCACAGATGGAGCGTGACCGGGCCGCGAGCCAGATCTATCTCGGCGACGGCGTTCTGGTGTACCCCGTGGTCTTCGATCGTCCAGTCCACACCGATGCTTCGCAGAACCGTCGGGTCCCCCGCGCCGACCACTTCGAGACCTCCGTCTCGGAAATCGATCCGGGTCGGCACACGCCCGAAGTCGACTCTGGGAGCGAACTCGACCCACACCCGCCCGGTGCCTTCGATGTGACGGATCAGGTCGGTTGTCGCGTCGGCTTGCTGGGGTCGGCCGTCGGAGCAGTCGAGGTAGTCGGTCACGCTCAGCGTCGGCCACGAGGTCTGCAGGATCACAGTGCTGTCGAGGTAGGTCTGGTCGGGTTCTGTGTCGGTGCCGCCGTCAAGCGGTGTGGTTGTGAGCGGCGCGATCGAGAAGTGGCCGGCCTCGGGCCCGTCGAGCAGCGCCGCGAAGATCGCGGGGGAGTCGATTCGGGGAACGCATAGCCAGTTGATATGCGCGTGCGGGGTCACCAAGGCGACACTGCGTTGATCACTCAGCATCGAGTGGTTCTCGATCGGCACGATGCCACGTTCTTCGAGCCGGACGGGCGGCCGTTCGTGAGGGCGGTTCACGGACCCCGAAGCTATCGCTGTTGTGTCCGGCAACGGTAGCTTCGTGTGTGTGAGCGCCGCGTCGAACCCTTCATCCGCTGTCAGCTGCTATCGGCACGGGGACCGGCGTGCCGGGGTCATCTGTCAGAGGTGTGACCGGCCGATCTGCGCTGAGTGCATGAACACGGCTTCTGTGGGTTTCCATTGCCCTGAGTGTCTGGCGACTAGGAGCCAACGCGTGGTTGTCGGCCCGGTTGAGTTCACTCCGGTCCTGACCCCGATCCTGGTCGGGTTCAACGTGGCCGTCTGGTTCGTCTCACTGCTCGGGGGTAATCGGTTCCTGGTCGACTATGGCCTGTGGGGTCCGATCGTGGCCGACGGCGAGTGGTATCGGATCATCACTTCGGGGTTCCTGCATGACGGGGTCTTCCACCTCGGCTTCAACTGTTTCGCGTTGTGGATCATGGGCCGGTCCCTTGAGCAGTTCCTGGGCAGGCTGCGCTTCGCGGCGTTGTATTTCGTCTCGCTGCTCGGTGGGTCGCTGGGTGTTCTGCTGTTGGAGCCGAACGCTCTGGCTGTGGGTGCTTCGGGAGCCATCTTCGGGTTGTTCGGAGCGATGGCGATTGTCCAGCGGGCGGTCGGTATGAGCGTCTGGGCCAGTGGGTTAGGGCCGATTCTGGCGTTGAATCTGTTTCTCACGTTTGCCGTGTCGAGGATCTCGGTCGGTGGCCATGTCGGTGGTCTTGTCGCCGGGGCGGTCGTCGGCCTCATCTATGTGTCGCTGAAGCGGGCCCGCAAGCCTGATTCGGCGGCTCTCGGAGCGGTGGTGGCGTTCGGAGCGGTGGTTGTCGTGCTCAGCCTGATGCTGGCTTCCAATCCTGTGCTCTAGCCAGGCGCTGTGCTTCTAGCCGGGCGCAATCGGAGCCGTGCAACTCGGGGCCGTGCGACGGAACTGCAACAGGGCTGAGCCGGCTCGTCGTCGGGGCCGTCAGTAGCGGGCTCGGAGCAGTTGCAGGTTGCGGCGCCAGACACGGCGCAGTATGGGTCTGCCGAGCCAGGCACCGATCCTGCCGCCGAGCCACCAGGGGAAGTGGAGGGTTTCTGCCCATGCGAACCGTGTGGTGTTCTCGCCTGTTGCTGTGAGGGTGAATCGTCCCTTGCCGGTCACGAGTCCGACATGGCGTACGCCGATGGCCTCCCCGTGGGTCCATTCGGTGATCTCCATCCGGTCGGTGAGCCGGATCGGGCCGACTTTCGTCAGGCAGTCGAAGGTGGTGCCGAGACCCTGTGTGTGGTCGGAGGTGAAGACGATGGCTTGTGCATCGTGCATCCACTCAACATGCGAGGCGATGTCGCAGACGTCCTCCCAGACCTCTGTGACCTCCGCCGCAAGTTCCGTCTCCACGGTGATATCGGCCATTCCCCGAGCCTAATGACAGTCGCCGCCATACATTATCTCGCGTATTTCAGGCCACGAATACTGTCTAAATGGGTCCTGTCCGTCTGGATCACCCCCGCGTAGATCGGGAAGGACATACGGGTGCGTGGCGATCGAAACCATAGGGCAACCATAGAGCCGGTAGATGCAAAGTTACGTAGGATCGGGTTGTGTCCACCTCGGAGATCTACCTCGACCATGCGGCCAGCACGGTGGTGCGTGCGGAGTCTCAAGCTGCCTGGACCGCGGCCATCGAAGCGCACCATGCGAATCCGACGGGCGCGCACAAGGCGGCCCGAGACGCCCGCCGCGCACTCGACGATGCCCGTGACCTGATCGCTGAGACGGTCGGTCGTGATCCGGCGGAGGTTGTGTTCACCAGCGGCGGGTCTGAGGCCGACAATCTGGCGGTGCGCGGGGTGCTCGCATCTCGTGGCGGTACCGCCGTGTGTTCCGCGGGGGAGCACCATGCGGTTCTTGAACCGGTTGAGCACGCCGGCGGGTTGACCGTCGGGCTCGATGCGAGGGGCCAGGTCACTCCGGAAGCCTTGGCAGACACGCTACGGGCGGCCGAGGATGTGAGCGTTGTTTCGATCATTGCGGTCAACAACGAGACCGGAGCGATCAACGACCTGCCCGCGCTGGCGAAGGTGGTCCGCGAGCATGCCCCCGGTGCGCTGTTCCATACCGACGCAGTGCAGGCCCTGTCCTGGATAGACCTTGCAGCCGTTGTTGAAGACGTCGACATGGTGTCGATCACGGGGCACAAGGTGGGTGGACCCATCGGCACTGGGGTGCTGTTCGTCCGTCCCGGGATCGAACTCGAGGCCCAGATACTGGGTGGCGGGCAGGAACGCGGCCGCCGCGCCGGCACTCCCGATGTTGCCGGGGCGGCGGCTTTCGCGGCGGCTGTCAAGGCCACTGTGGAGCGGCGTCCTAGTGAGGTTGTGCGTCTGGGAGGGCTGCGTGGCCGCCTGGTCGACGGCCTCGTTGGCCGGCTCGGTTCGGTGGTGGTGCCGACCCTGCTCCGCAGGGGTCATGATTCTGAGGTTGCTGCGGGTATCGCCCATATTTGTCTGGAGGGGATCGAGGCTGAGGCGCTGCTGTTCCTCCTCGATGCACAGGGGTTGCGTGCTTCGGCCGCCTCCAGTTGCTCGAGCGGGGCGCAAGACCCCTCCCATGTGCTTGCGGCGATGGGGGTGCCCCGTGAGTTGGCTGCGGGGTCGCTGCGCCTGTCACTCGGCCACTCCTCCACACCCGCCGATATTGAAGCGGCGTTGGAGATCATCCCGCCCGCTGTCGAACGTCTGCTGAACCATGGTGGCGGTTGAACGGAGCGGAGGTTGACTCAGAGGATTGAACCGGGCGGATCAAGCTGAGCGGCGGTTGAACCGGTGGGTTGATCCCGGTGAGTTGAAGGGGCGGATTGGATCTGCGGATTGTGCCCTTGGATTGGGCGGGGCGAATTGGGCGGAGCGGGTTGGGCGGAGCGGATCGACGGCATCGAACCTACGCTGACGGGTATGTCTGCGAACGCATCTTCGATCCACGGGCGTGGGGGACCTGTCATGGTCGCCATGTCGGGCGGGGTTGATTCGTCGGTCGCGGCCGCCCTGTTGTTGGAGGCGGGCCATGAGGTCGTCGGTGTCACGATGAAGTTGTGGGGTGGGCCGAGCGACACCGGATGTTGCGCGGTCTCTGATGTTGACGACGCTCGTCGGGTCGCTGACGGGCTCGGCGTCGAGCACCATGTCTTCAATTTCGGTGACGATTTCGAACGCGATGTCGTTGCCCCGTATGTTGCCGACCACGCGAGGGGTCGGACTCCGAACCCCTGCATCGAGTGCAATCGACATCTCAAGTTCGATCGGCTGCTGCGCCGGGCCGACGCGCTGGGGTTTTCCACGATCGCGACCGGTCACCATGCCCGTGTTGTTGCCACTGCCGACGGGCCGCGGATCGGGCGCGGCGCCGACACAGCCAAGGATCAGTCCTATGTGCTGCACATGCTCGACGATGCCGTACTGGGGCGTCTGCTGCTTCCGCTCGGAGGGATGACCAAGGCCGAGGTGCGCAGGATCGCCGCTGATCTCGACCTCCGCACTGCTGACAAGCCGGAGAGCCAGGACGTCTGTTTCATCACCAATCAGCACGGGCGGGAGGTGTTCCTCGGTGACCGGATCGGGCTCAAGCCGGGAGTTGTGGTTGACCGCGCGGGTACGAGAGTCGGCAGCGTGGGGTCGGTTGAGTTGGTGACGGTCGGGCAGCGCAAGGGTCTGGGCCTCGCCGGTGGCACTGCCCCGCGCTACGTGATCGACGTGGACCCGTCATCGTCGACGGTCACCGTGGGTACCGCCGAGGACCTGCTGGTGGGGGTGACGCCGCTCGAGTCGTGGACCTGGACCGGTGAGCCGCTCAGCGGTGAGTTGGAGTTGCAGTGCTCGGCCCATGGCGTGCCCGCGCTGGGTGAGGTGGTCGACGGGTCGGTACGTTGGCGTGATGAGCATCGCCGGGTCGCGCCCGGCCAGAGCGTGGTCGCCTACTGTGACGACCTGGTGGTCGGTTCCGGCACCGCCGCCCGCCACACCGAGACGTGCCTGCGGCCACAGCTCGATGTCAGCCGATCTTGAGGCAGCGTCGGAGATCATCCCGCCTGTCGTCGAGCGCCCGTTGAACTACGACGGCGGCCGTCGCCGCAGTGTCGCGTGCCGGAGGGCCGCGTAGAGACCTGTCGGCTGCTGTCAGTAGATTTCGATGCGGGCGTTCAGGCGTGACATGTCATCGGGGTCGTTCGTCAGGATAAAGGTGCCGAGACTCTCTGCAACGACGGCGAGGTGTGCGTCGACGACGTCTGAGGTTCCGGTCTCAGCGAGCCTCCGTCCGATGGTCACCGACTCATCGAGAGAGTGGACATCGAAGTGGCGTACCGCACGCGCCAGGTTCGCCTGCCTTACCGGTTTCCGCCAGACTTGGGCGAGGGCCGGGTGGGTTGTGTGCAGTTCCTCGCCTCGTTCAGTCGCCCTCTTGATCAGGGCCCAGAGTCGAGAGTTCAGGTTCTCGCCGTCGACGATCATTGGACCCGCATCGATGATCAACGATCGACCCCTTGGCGGTCGAGCACCGTGTCGGCCCATTCCAGGTGCTCACGGTCGATGGGACCTTCATCGTCTTCCCAGGAAGCAATCATGTCGAGCATGGCCCGGCTGCGGCGGCGGCGCTTCACCTCGGCGAGGAGGGACCTCTTGATGGCGAGCTTCTTTGTGCCGTCCATGGCAACGAGTTCGGCAAGGGCAGCCTCCATTTCTTCGTCCAGGTTGACGGTCGTCTTGCTTGCCATACAAGTATGGTAACCAACCCATATCTATATGGCAACTTTGGGCTTGCGCTCGAGGCCAAGCTGCGGGTGCGAGAACGGCGCCGACCCAAGCTTTATTGGGCTGATCCGGGCCTGGTGCGGTCACTCAAGCGCCAGTTCGGCCCGGTCGGGCCAGAGGAGCGGGGCGCTTTGCTGGAGGGATGGGTGCTGGGCGAGTTGCGGGCCCACAACGAACACCAGCGTCTCTACGACGAGATTTCCTACTGGGCCGCGACTGAGTCACGCATCGAGGTCGACTTCGTCCTGCGCCGCGAGCACCAGTACGCGGCTGTCGAGGTGAAGTCGGCCGAGCGGTACAACACATCGTTCGTCAGGGGGCTGCGAGCGATCGCAGACCTGCCGGGGCTGGCACGGCGCATCGTGGTCTACCGGGGTCGCCGAGCCTTCCGCACCGAGGACGGCATCGAGGTCTGGCCGATAGACGTGTTCCACCGAGCACTCGCCGACGGTCGCCTGTGGGACTGACCCCGGCTGTGAGCAGCCCCCGAGTGGGCCGTGCCGGCCTGTTGCGCTGTCGTGGGCCCGGCTCAGACAAACCCCAAACCGCCAAGGACAACGTCCCCGGTCGTCACATCTAGCCCTGATCGTTCATGAGAGTTCGTAGGCGGTGAGGGATCGGGCTGGGCCGGGTTGTTGGGTGGTTTAGTTGTGCCCTGTGCTGCTGGTGAATCGCACCAGTTCCGCGGGGTCGGCGTGAATTGAGCGCTCTTTCGCGAAATTGGCCGCGTTGGCGAGAACGGCTTGTTTCGTTTCGCTGACACACTCCTCAGTCGACTGGACATCAGCCTCTTCGATAGCAAAGTTGACAAAGACTGACCAGGAAACCATGCTGATTCCTGCAGAGTTGATTGAGGCACACTCTGAATATAGGGCGACGTCTTTGGTTGAATCGTTGAGTGCGTCGAGTTCTGCAAGGGTGATTGCGGCTGAGACTACTTCCACTGCGAATGTCTCATCGTTGTAGCGAGTTTGGATTCGCTCAGCTTCACTGGTTGACAGGTATATGATTCTGACAGTGTATGTGCCGGTGGTCTCGTCCCAGTGTGTCCATGCGAAGCGATCGCCGAATTCAGATCTTGTTTCAGCTGAGATCTGGTTGCGTCTGTTGTCGTCGGAGCTGATCGGTGAAGTGTCTGGATGATTGTCCAGGTATATGTCAACGATGGTACCTGACCCGATCGGCACCGGAGTTCCTGGGCTAGGGTCTACCGCTGTCACCGTGTCATGCTCAATTTCTACATATCGCGCATCGTGCAAGCTAGCTCCGAATCGTAATCCCGCTGCTTCTATAAGAACTTTTGCTTCATCGCTAGACAGTCCTATAACATCAGGAACCGTAACTAGCTCCACAGGTCCAGAGGTTTCGGGCGGCTCGTCAGCTTGGTAGTACGTATCCAAGTCAATATCTTCGACGTTACCACTGTCCTCATTGATGCTGGTTTCACTGTCAGATCCGATATAACCGCTCTCAATCGTCGTGTCCTCGCCAGCACCGCAGGAGGTCAGCAGGCCCGCAATACATAGCACCAGCAGCAGAGGAGTCACATGGATTCGCGGCGAGAAGCCCTCATTGATCCACTGTTTCAGCGGTGTTCGTGTTGCAGTTGAGTTGGGATCGAGCACCTCCAAGGCAAGTTGCTTGAGGTTAGTCTTCATGGAAATATCTCCGTTCTTGTCAGTTATATGTGGTCTTGTCGAATGCTTGGTCTCACCATGCTTTGGGCGAAGTCTTCATCAGAAGCGACCTCAGGCCGCGCGGCGTCGGGGTCGAGCACTCTGAGCAGTTCTGCGACAAGGGGCATCGGTCGGGTATCGATGTCGCTTTCAAGTATCGAACGGTCAACGCCCAATCCGAGCAAGCGCTGATGTTGGTCCTGCTCACTGAAATCTGTGAACTGCCGGGCAACGGCCGCAGGAAGTTCTACTCCGTGTTCGCCCAGGAAACTGACGACGTCGATGTAACTGCTCGCAACCTCCGCAGACGACGGGTTGCTGTCCTGCGCTGAAGACGGACCTGCCAGCGACGCAGCGAAGACTGCGACGCACCCGAGAACGCACAGACTGGTTCTGCGGAAGCGGACTCTGTGTGATTGTGGTGATCGGTTCATTGGTTTGCCTTTCTCGTTTTTGGGTGGATGGAGGCGCACTTGTCGGATGCTTGTGGATGCCGCGAAACGTGTGCTTCCACCCAGTACTTGCCGGCTGAAAGGCTGGTGTTGCACAAATTTGGAAATTTCTTCGGAAACTCGTGCGACGGATCGCGTCGGCGCGGCTCGCGGCCCCTCGCGACAGGCCGTTTTGCGAACGAGACCACTGTCCGCCCGCCGAGCAGTACAACCCTGCACGGCGCAACGGAGCGGCTCAGTGGGTCTGTCAGATTCGGTGTCGGTCAACCCCGATTCTGGAGGCCCCACCCATCTCAGCGCGGACCCACTCCCCTCTCAAATCCCGAAGAGCTCGATTACGGCGCAGACCCCAGAACCACCTTGAGTGCGAGGCGCAGTAGCCGTAGTCGGCCCATCTGGCGAGGTCAGAGCGTCGAGCGGGTCGCGGCTGCGGCTGTCCAAGGATCAAGGTTTGTGGAAAACCCTGAGCATGGACACCCTCCCCTCACGTGGTGGACCCCACCCCTTGGAACTATTCGTCTAGCGCGAGCCTGCGGGTTCCAGGGGTTTGATGTGGACGGTCACGATGTCTAGGTCGTTGTACTGCTGATGGAAGACCTCCGAGGCGTGATGTTGCAGCATCCGCAGTGAGATGTCTCGTTCAAGCGGCAGACCGACGGCCTGGGTGGCGAGAACCGAGAGCCGGTCCTCGAGGTTCTCGTCGCTCGCCGCCGCGACGAACTCAAGCACTGCGTGTCCGTCCTGTTTGCTGGTGGTCAGGCGCAGCGTGCGCCGGGCGACCTCGTCGAGTTGATCGGCAGACTCGTCACCATCGAGCAGCGTGAGCAGAGTCTCCTCCGCGACCGCGTCGAGCCGGTGCGCCATGGCCTCGTCCCAGCCGTTCTGGTCTGAGAAGTCTTTGAGGAACTTGCGGATGCGCGGCAACTCAGCGACCGACAACTCCGAACGGAAGCGGCTCCGGCGTGAACCGGTGAGTTCAGTGAACAGTGTCAAAGCGATCGCAGTGAGGCCACCGGTCGTCATACCGTTCTCAAGGAAACCCCCGGCGAACCCCTCGAGGTATTCGGGGAAGATCTGCTCGTTCTGAAACCCGACTCCGATCCAGAACGAAACACCGGCGATCAGGCTCCGGCGGTAGTTGTTGGCGTCTTCGACCACCATCCTCATGCCGACCACGAACAGCAGAGCCAATAGCACGGCAATATATGCCGCGACCACCGCGTCGGGTATTGCGAGCACCAGCGCCAACACCTTGGGAACGAAGGCCATCACAACGAACGAGATGCCGATGGCCACACCGACGCGGCGTGCGGCGACGCCGGTCAACTCGGTGATGGAGATGCTGGTCGAATAGGTCGTGTTCGGCATCGTGCCGGCAATGCCTGACAACAGATTGCCGGTGCCGTCAGCCGCGACGGCACCCTGAACGGCTCTGTAGTCGATGGCTCGGGGTCGGCGCCACGACACTCGCTGAATGGCCACCGAGTCGCCGATGGTCTCCACCGCGCCGATCAGCGTCACAAAAATGAACGCTGGCAGCAATCCCCAGAAATCGCCGCCGAAACTGAAGTCGTAGCCGGGCCAGCCGGCGTCGGGGACACCGATCCAGGCCGCATCAACCACTTGGTCGGTGTCGTAGAGTCCGAACATTGCTGCGACCACCGACCCGGCCGCAATCCCGATGACCGGCGCCCACAAACGCATGCTGCGGGTGGCTGTGAGCGCGATGACGATGATCACACCCATGGCGGTGAGCGCGCTCGCGGGTGAGCTCCACGACGATTTCCCCTCCGGTGAAGCAGCAACCATGTCGAAAACGAGGGGCATTACCGTCACCGCGATCAACATCACGACGGTGCCTGCAACCGTTGGAGTCAGCAGGCGCCGAAACAGCGACAGCTTCGCTGCCAACAGAAACTGGAACAACGATGAGGCCACGACCAGCGTGGCGAGCAGACCGGGCCCTCCTTGTTCCAATGCCGTCACGCACACCGCTATGAATGCGCCCGAGGTGCCCATCAGCAGGACGTAACCTGAACCGATACGACCGAGCCGCACCGCCTGGAGGATGGTGCTGACACCACTGATCGCGGCCGCGGCGAACACTGCCCAGGTCAGGTACTCGTCTGTGCCTCCTGCGGCGCGCACGACGATCGCAGGGGTGAGCACGATCCCTGCTATGGCGAGAATGGCGAACTGCAGACCGAGCCCGGCGGTGAGCGCGATCGGTGGTTTGTCGTCGGCTTCGTAGCGGATGTTCCGGGGAGTGTTGGACTGATCCTGTTGCATTGGGCGATTGTTGTCGCGGGCCGGGGTTGGATCAAACGGGACCGCTGATTCCACCTGCAAGGTTCGGGTGCCTTCAGGTTCTGGCACCTTCAGTTTCAGGCGATGCTGATGCCCCTTTGCTCCGCGATTCGCATAACATCGGCGGGACGGGCCGGAGAGATCAGCAGGGATTCGACGTTGCGTTCGTGGGTGCTCTTGCGACCCGTGACCAAAGGCAGAGTCACGGCCGAACTGAGATTCAACTCGAGTGCCAGACCGAGGGCCGAAGCGGTGAGATCGGTTGCGTTCGTGTCGGCTCGGGCGGGGGCCAGGCCGACGATCTGGTTGCGGGCGAACAGCACGGGTTCGCGCAGGACCGTCCGATCATGAAGGACCAGCCCGTTGGGGACCATGACGATAAAGCGCCTGGTCAGCTGGTACAAGGCATTGAAAGCCAGCCCGGCGAGCGGAAACCCGACGACAGTTGCAATCGCACCTGTCAACCACTGCTGATCGGCTAGCAGGATCGGCCCTGCGGTTGAACCGACGACCACGACCGCCCACGCCGGCACGACTAGGATGATCATCACCGGTCCTGGCGCACGCAGAGCGAATCGCCGTTCGTCGCCGTAGCCGGCACCGTCGATGAAACAGTCGGCAACTCCCGGTGCCAGCACCGCGGCGGTCGCGGCGAGGCTGCCACCGGTCCCGAGAATCGCTGCGGTGGTCTGGGGCGCCTCGATCGCGGCCCACACGGCAACCGGCAGCGATCCGGAGACCCCGATACGGGCGACGGCGAGGGTCACGGGTAGACGCGCCATCAGCGAAACCAGGATTCCCAGCCAGAGCAGCCAACTCACCAGCTTGATGGAGTCGCCGAAGGAGTCCGAAGCACCCCTCAACGCGTCGTTGAGCAGGGCACCCGACAGGAACGGCTGCACGATCCACAACCCGGTCGCCAGCCAGCACAATCGCTGTGAAGAGGTGGCAGAGCGAAGGCGTCGGAGCACGGAACCACATTAGGGGCCGAGCTGATTGATCCCGCGCGCGGACGCGACCGAACGAGGCGAGGCCGGTGCGGCCCGTGAGGCCTGACCACGGCCCCGCGTCTTGCCAGGGGGCTCAGGGGGCATGTCTCATGTGATGTCGCATGCGATTGCTAATGTCAGCACCTGATGGCTTCGGATTCCGCTACTGACTCTGCTTCTGGTTTGACGGACCCCGCAGAGCGGGTTGCCGAGCTGCGTGCAGCCGTCGCCCTCCACGCAGCGGCCTACTACGAGCGTGACAGCCCCGAGATTCCGGATGCCGACTATGACCGGCTGGTGCGTGAACTGGAGGTTCTTGAGGAGGCTCACCCTGAATTGGCTGCAGAGACCTCACCCACGCAGCGGGTCGGGGGAGCGCCGAACGTGGCCTTCTCGCCCGTCACCCACACCCTGGCGATGATGTCGTTGCACAACGCCTTCGACATCGCCGAGTTGCAGGCCTGGTACGGGCGTATGCAGCGTCGCCTCGACGGAGGGGTGCCCGAGCGGTTCGCCGTCGAATTGAAACTCGACGGCTTGGCCATCTCCCTGCGCTACGAGGACGGGGTCCTGGTGCAGGGCGCAACCCGCGGCGACGGCAGGGTCGGCGAGGACGTGACCCACAACGTGCGCACCATCAGCGACATCCCGGAGCGGATCGTCGGTGCGCCCCCGGTGCTTGAAGTGCGCGGTGAGGTCTATATGAAGTTGTCGAGCTTCAAGGCGTTCAACGATCTGCAGATTGCAGAGGCAGAAGCAGCCGGCAAGGAACCGAGGCTCTATGTCAATCCTCGCAACACTGCGGCGGGTTCGCTTCGTCAGATATCAGCAGAGGTCACTGCCGGTCGAGACCTCTCGTTCTTCTGTTACCAGCTCAGTCTCGTTGAGGGCGGCCCCGAGCTGCACACACACTCAGAGTCACTGCTGTGGCTGGGGTCGCTCGGGCTCCCGGTCAACGAGCACACCCGCACGTTGACGACGATGCACGAGGTGGAGGCTCGCGTTGAGGAACTCGACAACATGCGCCACGACCTCGACTATGAGTTCGACGGAGTGGTGGTCAAGGTCGACGATCTCGCTGTGCAGGCCGAGTTGGGCGCCGATGCCAAAGCGCCGCGTTGGGCGATCGCCTACAAGCTGCCCCCCGAGGAGTGCGCCACCAAACTGCTCGACATCGAGGTTTCGATAGGGCCTTCCGGGCAGGCCACACCGTTCGCCATACTCGAGCCGGTGTTCGTCGGCGGGGTCACGGTCGCCACCGCGACCCTGCACAACCAGGATCAGGTCGCCGCCAAGGACGTGCGCCCCGGCGACACGGTGATCGTGAGACGAGCAGGCGATGTGATCCCTGAGGTCGTCGGCCCGGTGCTCTCTGCACGGCCTGGAGGCTCTGTGCGTTGGCAGTTTCCGAAGAACTGCCCGGTCTGTCATCTCCCGTTGGTGCGCGACGAGGGCGCCGCGGCCACCAACTGTGTCAACTTCGGATGCCCCCGGCAGATCAGAGGGCGTATCGAGCATTTTGCAAGCCGCACCGCGATGGACATCGGGTTTCTTGGCGAGAAGACGGTTGACGACTTTGTGACAGACGGCTTGATCGAGGATGTCAGCGACCTGTACCGGCTCGATTTCGACAGGATCCTGGAGATGCCCGGCTTTCAGGAGAAGTCGGTCAACAACTTGCGAGCCGCTATAGAGCATTCCAAGAGCCGCCCGCTCGGCAATCTGATCTTCGGCCTGCGGATTCCCGAAGTGGGGCAGGTCAACGCAGCGTTGTTGGCGTCGTCGTTTCGGACCATGGAGCGGATCATGGACGCCAGTGTCGAAGACCTCGCCGCAGTCGAGGGATTCGGACCGGTGATCGCGGAGGCCGTCCACGGCTGGTTTGCAGATCCGCGGGCGCGGGCACTCATCGGTCGCCTCGCCGACGCGGGGCTCGCCATGGAGGCCGAGGCGACCGACTCGACTACCGAACAGACCCTCGAAGGTGTCTCGGTTGTCGTGAGCGGCACGCTCGCGGGCTACAGCCGCGACGGCGCCAGGGAGGCGATCCTCGCCCGCGGCGGGAAGTCTCCAACGAGCGTGTCGAAGTCGACTTTGGCCCTCGTCGTCGGTGCAGATCCCGGGGCATCCAAGGTCAACAAGGCTGAAGCGCTGGAGATACCCGTGATCGACGAGGATGCGTTCGTCGAACTGCTCGAAACCGGTGAACTGCCGCGGTGAACTGCCACGGTGGACTCAAAGGACCCAAAGGACCCACATGACATACACGACCGCCGTCAAAGAGTTCAGCGATGCCTGCAACGACGGCAACCTGCCCTCAACCCCGAAGCTCATGAGCGTCGAGGCTGTCGAGTTCATTGCGGAGATGGTCAACGACGAACTCGACGAGCTGCGGGAGGCGACCGACATCGTCGAGCAGGCGGATGCACTTGTCGACGCCGTCTACTACATCTGCGACACGGCGGTGCGTCATGGCATGAACCTCGACCGCGTCTTCGAGATCGTGCACGGCGCCAACATGGCGAAGGTCGTCGACGGTCGGGTAATCCGGCGTGACGACGGGAAGATCCTCAAACCCGACGGTTGGCGCGACCCCCGCCCGTTGTTGGTCTCAGAACTCGGCCGGCAACAGAGCGAGGGTTCTTGGGGCTAGGAAAGCTCCGTCGTTTGGACAACCGGGGCTCCAGCGGATAACTCTCGCGCCATGATCGAAGCAGTCTGTTGGGATGTTGGCGGTGTGTTCTCCGCCAGGCCTGTGGACGCCATCGCTCGGATCGCGCAGCAGCACGGGCTTGATCCCGACGATGTCTTTGCGGCGGTCTTCGGGCCGTATCACCTCGACGGTGACCACGTTTGGCATCGGCTCGAGCGGGGGGAGTTGCCACTTGCCGAAGCCTGGAACGAGGTTGAGCGCGCCGTCGCTGAGCTCGGAATCGGGTTGACTCTGGCGGATTTCTTCGGGCAGTTCCGCACCGACGAGGCAGATCGGACGGTGGTGACCGAGACTGCGCGGGAGCTGCACTCAGATGGGGTGGCCATGGCGGTGGTCACCAACAACGTTGCGGAGTTCTCTGGTGGTGATGGGCCGGGGTGGCGCTCGATCGTGCCCATGGAGATAATGAGCGTGGTGGTCGACTCGTCGGCGGTCGGGATGCGCAAGCCCGATCCCGCCATCTATCGCCACGTTCTCGTCGAACTGGGAGTCGCTGCCCCGAGCGCAGTTTTCGTTGACGACATGCCGGCCAACGTCGAGGCTGCCCAGAGCGTCGGCATGCACGGGATCGTCGTCGGATCCGACCCGGCCCAGGCAATGACCGAACTGAAGTCCCTCGTGATGCGGGTCGAGTGACGGCGGCCGGGTGCTTCAGTTGACGGTGAAGACCCACTCGATGTCGGTCAAGCGTCCGGGTGCAGAGATCTTCTCTATCGTGGCGACCACGCAGTTCTGGTCCGGCGCGAGGGCTTCCACCGGCCGGCCTGCCGAGGGCTGATAGATGAACTGTTGAAGCCCCTCGACCCGGCGGACATGCTCGGTGACCACCACCGGACGTGCACACCGTGCATCGGCTGAGATCGTCATCTCGACTAGGCGGTACTCGGGTTCGAGGTCGATCCCCACACGCTGCTGCTGCAGCACCTCGTCGTCGCGTTCGGGGATCAGGCCCTCCACTCCAGGGATCGACAGGGCCAGATCAGGCTGTTCGTCGTTGTTGATGAGCGCGGCAGCGACGATCAGGGCGATGCCCGAGGCGATCAGGATCCCGAAAATTATCTGCTGTTTGCGGAGCACAGTGTGAAGTCTGCCAGATCGCGGTGCCCGCCCACCGGGCGGGCTGCACCGAGAGCCACTGAATTGGTGGTCGGTGGGGTAATTTGGTGCGGATGTTCCCGTTTGATCCCGGCGCTGACGTCGGCCGTGTGCTGGGTGATCGTTACCGCGTGGTGGCCCCCATCGGTGCGGGCGCGTCCGCCAGGGTGTACGTCGCCGACGACGTGGTCCTGCGACGACGGGTGGCGGTGAAGGTCCTGCATGAAGCATTGGCGCAGGACGCAGCGTTCCTGCGGCGGTTCGGGGAGGAGGCACAGGCGGCGGCGTCGCTCAACCATCCCAATGTCCTCGGCGTCTACGACTGGGGCCAGGACGAGGGGCCCTTCCTGGTCAGCGAGTACCTGGGGGGCGGGAGCCTGCGCTCACTGCTCGACACGGTTGGGGTGTTGAGTCCCAGCCAGGCTCTGCTTGTCGCCCTTGAAACTGCCAGAGGGCTCGACTATGCACACACGCAGGGGCTTGTTCACCGCGATGTCAAACCCGCAAACTTGCTGTTTGGCTCTGACAAACGGCTGCGCATCGCTGATTTCGGTCTGGCGCGGGCTCTGGCCGAATCCGGCTGGACAGAACCGACGCAGACCGTGGTGGGCACGGTGCGCTACGCCGCTCCCGAACAGGCGAGTGGACAACGACTCGGGCCGGCCTCCGACGTCTACTCGTTGGCCCTGATCATCAACGAGGCGGTCAGCGGGGAACTTCCGTTCGTGGCTGACACCACGATCGCCACGTTGACGGCACGCGCCGAGAACCGCCTCGAACCCCATCCGGCTCTCGGCCCGATCCAGGGCATCGTGCGGCGGGCCGGAGCGCTCGATCCCGGTGAGCGTCCCACCGCCTCACAGTTGGTGACAGAACTGACGATCGCCGCCGGGGGCATGCCCCGTCCTGATCCGCTTGTGCTGGCACCGCCCTCCTTCGAGGTGGATCCCCTCGCAGCTGATCAGGCCCAGCTGCAGGCTTCGGCTGAGCAGCTTGAACAACTGGCCGTGGGGTCTGAGAAGAGTCCTGTGCCCGGCGTCGGCCACCGAGATCCGACTCCCGGCCGCGGCACCGCCGCCGTCTCCGTAGGTGGCGCTGTGACCGGTGGGGCCGTGACCGGTGGCGCTGTGACCGGAGACGATGAGACAGAAGCGGAGACAGTCGGCTCGAAGGCTCGTTCGTTCGCGCTGATCTCGGCTCTGCTCGTGTTCATCGCAGCGGTGGTTGGCGGTGCGGTGCTGTGGCGGCAGAACCGGCCGGTCACCCACGCGGTTCCCAGCCTGGTGGGAACGGATTTCTCTGAGGCGCAGACCGCGGTTGCCGACTTCGGTTGGTTGTTGGAGACCGTTGAGGTGCGCATGGACGGAACGGTCGCCGACGAGGTGGTGGCGACTGATCCCGGGCCCGGAGTCGAACTGGCCGAGGGGGAGACGCTGCGGTTGGACGTCTCTCTGGGTGAGGTCTTGGTGCCCGTGCCCGACCTTGTGAACCTGACGCTCGTCGAGGCGGAGGCGCGGCTCAGTGCGATTCGGCTGGGGGTGGGGGATGTCGAGGTTGTCGACAGCGAGGATGTGCCCGAAGGCGTCGTATTGGAAGTCTTGGGCGATGTGGGCGTGACCGAGCTTGAGCCCGGCACCGACGTCAACCTTCGTGTTTCGGGGGGACCCGCCGACCGGGTGGTGCCGCCGGTCCCGGCGAGTCGAAGCCTCGTCGAGGCCGAGGGGTTGCTGCGAAGCTTTCGGCTGGTGCCTGTTACGGCCCGGGAGCGTCAGTCCTCCGATCTGGTTCCAGAGGGTGGTGTGGTCGATTTTGATCCCTCACCGGGCGCGGAGCTCCCCGTCGATTCTGAGGTTGTGGTCGTGATCTCTGATGGTCCGGCCCCCGGGCCGGTGCCCGATGTGCTCGAACTCAGCGCAACTGAAGCAATCCCAGATTCTTGAGAACCTCGGGTTCGTGGTGGCTGTTTCCTGTGGGTGTCCGGCGCTATTCCCGGAGAGTAACAGCGTCGATCTGCTCGGTCATTCTGCGCGCGGTTGAACCGAGCCCGGCGGCTTCGCCGGAACCTCCCGGCGGCGTCTCGGTTGCCAGCACCGAGTCGGCCAGCAGCAGCAGTTTCGACGCGTCGCCGGTGAGCTTCACCTGTCCACCCAGCAGCACTGGCATGACCGCGGCCGGGTCCCGTTCTACGAATATCTGATAGGCCAGTGAGTAGGGCATCTCGATCGTGAAGTCGGCGGCGCTCAGGTGCCCCTTGTCGAACAGCGGTGTGCCGTGGCTGGTGTCCAGGTGCAATTTCACGGTCGGCGCCTCGAAAGGGGTGTCGACTATCGTGACATTGGCCCGTACCTCCATGTCGGTCATGCCGGCCATGTCGGTCGCCGCATCACCAGGGTCGAGATCGTTACGGATTCGTCTGACTGTGTCGATCCAGGCTGGGCTCAGGAACCTGTGGGTCATTGTCTGCAACTCTAGAACGTGCGCTCTTGTTCTGATCGTTCCCCTTATCCTTGAGGACCGTGGCTGGACGAATAACCCGCGATGAGGTGGTCCATGTAGCCCGTTTGGCGCGCCTTGAACTCGCCGACGGCGAGATCGATCAGTTCACCCGGCAGCTCGGCGCCATCCTGGAACATGCCGCCGACGTTGAAGCCCTCGAAGTGGCTGGCGTGGAGCCGACTTCACGTCCCTTGCCGCTGCGCAACGTGATGCGCGCTGATGTGGTCTCGGAGTCGTTGGAACTTGAGGAAGTGATGGTCTGCGCACCGGACGTGCAGGACGGGCAGTTCCGGGTCCCCCCGGTGCTGGGCGAGCAACCGTGAGCGCGCTGGAGATCGCCGCCACGGTCAGATCCGGAGAGCGCACAGCGCTCGATGTGCTCGAGGAGCACCTTGCGCTGATCGCACAGCAGGATCCCGATGTCAACGCCTACAACCTCGTCACGGCCGAGAGCGCCCGCGCCCAGGCTGCGGCGATCGACGCGGCAGTGTCGGCCGGTGAGCCTGTGGGCCGGTTTGCGGGAGTGCCGCTGGCCACCAAGGACAACATGTGTACTCGGGGCGTCCCGACCACCTGTTCGTCGAGGATCCTCGAGGGTTGGCGACCCCCCTATGACGCCACGGTCGTGACACGGCTGCGTGAGGCGGGTGCGGTCAGCGTCGGCAAGACCAACCTCGACGAGTTCGCCATGGGATCCTCCACCGAGCACTCTGCGTTCGGCCCGACCCGCAACCCGCACGACCTCTCACGAGTGCCGGGAGGGTCCAGCGGAGGCACCGCCGCCTCGGTCGCCGCGGGGTTCACACCACTCGGTATCGGATCAGACACCGGCGGGTCGATTCGCCAGCCGGCGGCGTTCTGCGGTGTCGTCGGCATGAAACCGACCTACGGCGCTGTCAGCCGCTACGGACTGGTCGCTCTGGCTTCGTCGCTGGATCAGGTCGGACCCTTCGCGGCCAATGTCGGCGACGCAGCGGCCCTCTTCGACGTGATCGCGGGGCACGACCCTCTCGACTCGACGTCGATCCGCTACTTCAAGCCGACAGCGCAAGCGGTGCTCGACGAGGGCGTCGACGGTCTGCGCGTCGGCGTTGTCAAAGAACTCGCAGGCGGCCCAGGGGGAGTACCGGGGCTCGACGGCGATGTGCTGGCCCGCACCGCAGAAGCCGTGGAGGCCCTCGCCGCGGCCGGCGCGCTGGTCGACGAAGTCTCGGTTCCGTCATCGACACTCGGCCTGAGCGCCTACTACCTGGTGATGCCGGCTGAGGCGTCGAGCAACCTGGCCCGCTACGACGGGGTCCGCTACGGCCTGCGGGTCGACGGTGCGACCACTGCGGAGATGACCACGGCCACACGTACAGCCGGTTTCGGAACCGAAGTCAAGCGTCGGATCATGCTCGGCACCTACGCGCTGTCGGCGGGCTACTACGACGCTTTCTACGGCAAGGCCCTGAAGGTCCGCACCATGATGCTCGAAGACTTCGCCCGGGTCTATGAGAACTTCGATGTGCTGGTCACGCCCACCACTCCGACCACGGCCTTCGAGCTGGGGGCACGCACGCAGGACCCGCTGACCATGTACGTCAACGACGTCTGCACGATCCCCTCCAACCTCACCGGCCACCCCGCGATCTCGGTCCCGTTCGGCGTGGGCGACGACGGCATGCCGGTCGGTGTCCAGGTGCTCGCACCGGCCTCCCACGATGCGCAGACCTTCCGAGTGGCCGCCGTTCTGGAGGCGGCCGCATGAGCGGACCGGCGCCCGCCGCGACTGCGGACACGCCGGTGGAGCCAGCTCTGCCTGAGGGCTGGGAGCTGGTCGTGGGGCTCGAGGTCCATGTCGAGCTCGACACCGCCACCAAGCTGTTCTGCGGGTGCGCCAACCAGTTCGGTGCGCAGCCCAACACCAACGTCTGCCCGACCTGTCTGGGGTTGCCGGGCTCCCTGCCGGTGATGAACGAACGAGCTGTGGAACTGGCGATGATCCTGGGCCGGGCACTGGGATGCGATGTCAACCGGTCTGTCATGGCCCGCAAGAACTACTTCTATCCCGACATGCCCAAGGACTTCCAGACCACGCAGTACGACCAGCCGACCAACTCGAACGGCCGGCTGGAGCTGGCAGACGGGTTCGTCGTCGGTATTGAACGAGCGCACATCGAAGAGGACACCGGCAAGTCGGTTCACGTCGGCGGCGGAGGACGGATCAACGAAGCCGTGTACTCACTCGTCGACTACAACCGGGCCGGGGTGCCGCTGATCGAGATCGTCAGCAGACCCGAGATACGAACGATCGAGCACGCCCGCAGCTACGTCGAGGAACTGAGGGCCATCGTGGTCGTCACAGGTGTCTCCGACGCTCGAATGGAGGAGGGCTCGATCCGGGTAGACGCCAACGTGTCGGTCCGCCCGCACGGTTCGTCGGAGTTGCGCACCCGCTGCGAGATCAAGAACATCAACTCGCTGCGGTCGCTCGGTCGTGCCATTGAGCATGAGGCGCTGCGCCATGTCGATCTCTGGTCCACCGGCGATGGACCGCAGCAGCAGACACGCCACTGGGACGAGGCCGCGGGCCGCACGACCCCGGGCCGTTCCAAAGAGGACGCCGAGGACTACCGGTACTTCCAGGAGCCGGACTTGGTGCCGCTCGAGCCCACCTTGGACGCGATCGCGGCGATCGACGAGGCGCTGCCGCCGCTGCCCGCAACCCGCCGCGCCGCGTTGCGTGAAGCGACGGGCGCCGACGCGGACGCGGCGCGCCTGCTCGTTGAGCGAGGCCAGGACTCTTTGGCCGTGGCTGCGGCCACATCCGGCGCAGACGCTGTCAAGGCGGTGACTCGACTGGTCAACGACCTCGCTGTCGATGACTGGTCACGTGTCGGCGTCGAGTCCTTTGCGGCCCTGATCAAGATGGAGTCGAACGGGGAGCTCTCTGCGAGTCAGGCCAAGGTCGTTCTCGGAGACCTCGTCGAGCAGGGCGGCGACCCCGCTGCCCACGCGTCGCGCCGTGGGTTTGAAGCGATGGACACCACCGAACTCGAGTCGCTGCTCGACGAGTTGATCGTCGCCAATCCCGATGAGTGGTCACGATTCAGCGGTGGCGACGAAGTGGATCGCAAGAAGATGCAGGGGTTCTTCACCGGCCAGATAATGAAGGCCACCCGGGGGCAGGCCGACGGCCGAGCGGTCGCCCAACTCCTGGCCCAGAAGTCTCAGGCCTAGCGGTCCGCACCCGTAACCTGCCATCTGGGGGTGCGGAAACGGGCTAGGAGCATGATCGCCCGCGCTATGAGCCATGCCGTCAGGCAGAACCAGAGCCAGCCGATGCCCGCTCCGGTCGCCAACACTGCGAGCGCGCCACCGACGAGCACCACCGCGGCGATCCACATGGTGACCGCCAGGAAGCGGAGATTGCCGGCACCGATGAGGATCCCGTCAAGGGCGAAGACCACGCCCGCGACCGGTTGTTGCAGCGACACATGGATGAGCAGGAAAGCGGTGAGGCTCACAACGGCCGCGTCCGTGGTGAAGAGATGACCCAGCAGCGGCGACAGGAGCCCGACGATCGCGCCGAGGCCGACACCGCACCACAGCCCCCACTGGATCATTCTTCGACCCAGCGCCCGCGCCCGGGCGGCGTCCCCGCTGCCCAGGGTCATGCCGATCATGGCCTGGGCGGCGATGGCGATCGAGTCGAGGGTCAGGGCCAGGAGATTCCAGATCTCGAAGGCGATCTGATGGGCGGCAAGCTCGTTGGTGCCGATCCGTGCGGCCACCGCCAGCGTGACGGTGAGGCTGCCCCGCAGTGCCGCGGTGCGGATGAACAGGTCGAGCCCGTCGCCCGCTACCTGGGTGATGACACGCAGATCGGGCCGCAGGTCGACCCCGTGCGCCTTCACAGCGTTGCGGATCCAGGCGACGAACACACAGGCGCCGATCCATTGGGCGATGACCGTCGACAGAGCTGACGCCCCGATCCCCTGGTCGAAGCCGAATATCAGCACAAGCTCGACGACGAGGTTGAGGACGGCAGTACCGAGGGCCACATAGAGCGGTCGTCTTGTGTCCTGCAGGCCCCGCAGGTACCCGACCCCGGCGAGTGTTATGAGCATGGCCGGCACGCCCAGCAGTGAGATCCGGAAGTAGACCTCGGCATGGCCTGCGACGTCGTCCTCTCCGCCCATCAGCGAGATGAGGTCGTTGCGCATTGTCCATCCGAGACCCGCCAGCACGACCCCGATGAGCGTCGCGAGCCAGAGGCTCTGCACGGCGTGGTGTGCGGCGCGGCGCAGTTCTCTGGCACCGAGCAGCCTCGCCACGGTAGCGGTGGTGCCGTAGGCCAGGAAGATGAAGACCGAATATCCGATCAGCAGCAGCGACGAGGCGAGGGCGAGGCCGCCGAGCTGCGGCGTCCCGAGGCGGCCGACCACGGCGGTATCGGCCAGAATATAGAGCGGTTCGGCAACCAGGGCTGCCAACGCCGGGACCGCGAGGCGTAGGATTTCCCGATCTTCGCTGGTCCAACGGCCACGGAGATCAAGGAGGGACGACATGGGAGCGAATGTTACGGCTACCAGTGAGCGGATGGTCCCCGAGTCCGGCAGTCACGACTCGAACGGTCGTTGCCAAGCGTGAGCGCGACCATGACCGAGCGGGGCGAGAGGCCCAAGTTTGGTTACATCCCGACGTTCGACGGGATGCGCGGGTTCTGGGTCGTGGTGGGCCCTCTGCTCTATCACGCACGTCCCGAGAGCATCCAGGGTGGTCTGGACATCGTCCCGGGGGGCATCTTGAGCCTCGACCTGTTCTTCGTGTTGTCGAGTTACCTGATCGTCAGCATCGCTCTGCGGGAGTGGGACGCGAACGGCCGTATCGACCTGGTCGCCTATGCGGGTCGTAGGGTCAGGCGACTCTTCCCGGCCCTCTTTCTGGCTCTCGGCTTCCTTTCGGTCTACCTGGCGGTGGTGGGCGACCCGGACCTGATCGACCGCTGGACCGGCGCGATCGTCTCTGCGCTCGCGTACTGCGCCAACTGGCATGAGATCGTGGCGGGGGTCTCATATTTCGAGCAGTTCCTCACGCCCTCACCCCTGAAACATGTCTGGTCGTTCTCGATCGAGGAGCAGTTCTATCTCTTCGCGCCGCTGTTCCTGATCGCCGGTCTGCGCTGGGGTGGGCGCAGGGGCCGGGAGATCCTGCTGGCCGTGTCGGTGCTGGGCGCGCTCGGTTCGGCCTGGTGGATGAGCCGGGTACACGTCGTGGGGGAGGATCCGTCGAGGGCGTACTACGGAACCGACACTCGTGCTCAGGCGTTGTTCGTGGGTATCGCCATGGCGCTGGCGGTGCATCTGTACGGCCATCCCAGCACCGACCGGGGCAGGAGGGTGCTGGCCCTGATCGCCTATCCGGCGACGGCGTTCCATCTCTGGGCCGTGTTGGCGGTCAGTGAGCGAGAAGCCTGGATGTTCGAGAACGGCGGCTTCCTGTTGATCGCGGTGGCTTCGGGAGCGGCGCTGTTGGGACTGTCCCAGGAGGCGCCGTGGAGTCCGCTCTACCGGTTCTTTGCGTGGTCGCCGGTTCGTTATGTGGGGCGGATCTCCTATGGCCTCTACTTGTACCACTGGCCGATCTACTTGTTGGTCGACTCTGAGCGGGCGGGAAGCCTGTTCGGGGTCGAACGACTCACGGGTTGGTCGTTGCTGGCTTTGCATTTGTGCCTCACCCTGGTCGTTGCGGTGCTCTCGTTCCATCTGATCGAGCAGCCGTTCGTGAAGCGGCGCTGGCCGTTCACCCGCAAGGAACTGAGGCCGTTCGTGGCGGCGTTCGCCGGGGCTGCGGCGGTGGCGGTGATCCTGGCCGGTCTGCTCGTGGCACATACCCGTCGCCCGCCCGAGATCCGCCAGATCCTCGTGCCCACCGCCGCTGCGTCGTCGCCTGACTCAGCGGCGGAGGCTGCCGACGTTGAAGAGACCGGAGCTGAAGGCGCCGAGGCTTCAGGCCCAGGGTTTGAGGGCACAGGGTTGGAGGGCCCAGAGCTTGGGGGCACAGAGTCCGCCGATGAGCCTGCCGAACCCGGGTCAGGTCGGATCGACGCAAGCGACGATGTGAGCAGCGGCGCTCTGAGCGGTGGCGCGCCCGCTGAGGAACCGGTTGGCGCCTCTGGGAGAGACGCCACAGAAGAGCCGATTGACACAGGTCCGGTGCGTATCCTGACGGTGGGGGACTCGGTGATGGCTCAGATCGGTGACGCACTCGTCGAGTGGACGCTGGAGAACCCCGATGCTGGGGTGATCGTCTTCGACGAGGCCCATATCGGTTGTGGGACCGTCAGGTTCGGCCTCAAGCGTGTGCCCGACGGTTCAGAGGGCCCCGTCGGCGACCTCTGTTCCAACTGGGCGGTCCCAGCTGATCCCGAGTCGGTCTCACGAGAGGACGTCGTTTCCTGGACCACCGTGGTCGAGGTGTTCGCTCCAGACATTGTGATCACCCATGTCAGCCCCTGGGACATCACCGATCGACTGATCCCAGGAGTGGCAGGCGATGAATGGACGAACATTGGTGAGCCGGCGTTCGATGCCTACGCGGTGAGCGAGTACGGCGCCGCGATCGAACTCCTGACATCGACCGGCGCGGACCTCTATTTTCTGGAGGGGGCCGACCACAATCGGCCGATAACCCCCCAGAACACCCCTGAACGGGTCGCGTTGTTGAACCAGCTGGTCTCTGAGGTGGCTGAGGACTCCGATGCGCCGGTCACGATGGTCGACTTTCCAGGATGGATCGGCGAGGTGGGAAGCGACCGCGAATTGAGCGTTCGCGACGACGGCCTGCACCTTTCCGCCGAGGGACTGGTCGAGGTGGTCGACTGGCTCCTGTTCGACGTCTTGGGCCTTGCTCCGCGCTAGATTCCCGGCATCTGCCAGTCCTGGCACCCGAAGGTTTCCGGCAGTTTCGTCTCTGGGGCAAGGTCGCGCTAGATCCCCGAGACCTGTTGGCGTTGGTACCTGGCGGGGTCGGTCCACGCCCCCGTTTCGGCGTCGAACTGTGCGGCAGCGGCGCTCATCTGATCTGTGCGCCCGGCACGAGCCGCCGTCGATGAGATTTCGAGCAGATCCTCGGGAACGGGCAGACGCAGCTCCCGAGGAGTCACATGCGGGGGCCGGGGAGCCAGCGCAACGGTCGGCAGGCGTCTCACCGCCTCGTCGCGGGTCCGTTCATCGTCGTTGTACCATCGCGGATCGTTCACCTGGTGCCATTTGTCGGCGCCCATCACCACCAGGTCGTAGCCGTCGGCAATCTCTGTGATCAGTTGAGCCTCGGTGATGACGACCGCGAGGCTCTGGTGATCCCGCAACGAAGCTTCGATCACTTCGATCCGGTGCCTGAAGCTCGGTACTTCCACATCAGCCTTGCCCAAGGGGCTCATCGATAGCGCGAAGTCGAGCCTCTGCAGCGAAAATTCCGCGACCGCAGCGTGCGCGATCTCAAGGTGTGCCCTGGTAGGCGGGTTGAACGACCCCGGATATACGCCGATGCGTGCCACTGGAGAAACGATGCTACAGAAGCAGATCTTCGCGAGGGAGCAAGAGCGAAAGGCAAGGGTGTTGTCAAGCGGAGCTTCAGCAGCCATACTTCTGGTTGTGAGCCTGCGCCCAGATGTCGACCCAGTAGTACTCGACAGCTAGCGCACGTACGCGAAACCACAGCCGTTCGTGCGCCTCGACCTCCCGGAAGGGAGGTCGTTTCGTGTTTTCGGCGCATACTTCAATAGCAACCAGCAGACATGCGGGATGAGTCCATGAACAACAAACAGCAGATGTGTGGCGGAGAGGCCTTGGTGAAGGCCCTTGAGAGCGCCGGGGTCGAAGTGATGTTCGGCCTGCCTGGTGGCGCCATCCTCCCCGTCTACGACCCGATCATCGACAGTTCGATTCGCCACATCCTCGTGCGCCACGAACAGGGTGCGGGCCACATGGCCGAAGGCTACGCGCATGCCACCGGAAGGCCCGGAGTGGTGATGGTCACCAGCGGCCCCGCGGCTACCAACGTCGTCACGCCCCTGTGCGACGCCTTCCTCGACTCGGTCCCGATGGTCTGCATCACCGGGCAGGTCCCCTACGCCGCGATCGGCACCGACGCCTTCCAGGAGTGCGACACGACCGGGATTACCATGGCGGTCACAAAGCACAACTTCCTGGTCACTGAGGCCCAAGACATCCCCAGAACCATCCGCGCCGCGTTCCACATCGCCACCACGGGCCGCCCCGGCCCGGTGCTCGTCGACATCCCCAAAGACATCGTCGATCCGGCAAACCCCCGCTCAGCGATGACCTGGTACGAGGCGACTGACGCCGACATGGACCTTCCCGGCTACAACCCCATCACCCAGGGTGACCCCGAACTGATCCGCGCCGCCGCGGAGATGATCAGCGAGGCGCAGCGGCCAGTGCTATACGTGGGTGGCGGGATCCTCAAGTCCCGTGCCGCCGAAGCGCTGCTGGAGTTCGCGGAGATGGTCCAGATACCGGTGGTCACCACCCTGATGGCCCGCGGCGCTTTCCCCGACAGCCATGGCCTGTGCCTGGGCATGCCCGGCATGCACGGCAACTTCACCGCGGTCACAGCCATGCAGCGCTCCGATCTGTTGATCTCGCTGGGTGCCCGCTTCGACGACCGGGTCACCGGCAAGCTCGACGGGTTCGCCCCCGACGCCAAGATCATCCACGTCGACATCGATCCCGCCGAACTCGGCAAGGTCCGCAGAGTCGACATCGGGATACAGGGCGACTGCCGACTGGTCATCGAGGGCCTTACCGCGGCGATGCGCGAACTGGGCGGCACGGAAGTGCAGGCTGATCGCAGCGCCTGGCGCTCGACCATCTCAGGCTGGCAGGAGAAGTTCCCGCTCGTGTATGAGCAGTCTGAACTCGGTGAGAGGCTCAAACCGCAATATGTGCTCGAGGAACTCCGTGACAACAACCCGCCCGACACCATCGTCACCTCGGGCGTGGGCCAGCATCAGATGTACGCCAGCCAGTACTGGCGCTTCGACCACCCCTACACTTGGATCAACTCCGGCGGCCTGGGAACGATGGGATTCTCCATCCCGGCGGCCATCGGCGCCAAGGTTGGGATGCCCGACCGCAGGGTCTGGTCTGTCGACGGCGACGGCTGCTTCCAGATGACCGCACAGGAACTGGTCACCGCCTCGGTCGAAGACATCCCGATCAAGGTCGCGTTGCTGAACAACTCGTATCTGGGCATGGTCCGCCAGTGGCAGGAGATGTTCTACGACGAGCGGTTCAGCGAGGTCTACCTGTCCGAGCAGACCCCCGACTATGTCAAGTGGTCCGAGGCGATGGGCTGCGTCGGGATCCGGGTGGAGTCACCCGAGGAGGTCGCGCCGGCGATCGCCAAGGCCAACGAGATCAACGACCGTCCGGTCGTGGTCGAGTTCCGTACCGATCCTCGTGAGAACGTCTTCCCGATGGTTCCGGCAGGAAAGTCGAACTCTGAACTGGTGGTCGACCCCAGCCAGCAGGGCCTGGAACGATGAGAGGCGAACGATGAGCGGCCCGGACACCTTCCATACGATCGTCACTACCGTCGAGAACAAACCAGGGGTCCTGGCCCGGGTTTCGGGGCTTTTCGCACGCCGAGGGTTCAACATCGAGTCGCTGGCCGTGGCCCCCACCGACGACGAGCGTTTCAGCCGCATCACCTTCACCGTCGACGTCGAGTCGGCACCGCTCGAGCAGGTCGTCAAGCAGCTCGACAAGCTCATCAACGTCGTTGAGATCCAGGAGTTGCCGCCCGAGGACTGCGTGTCACGAGAATTGATGTTGGTGACCGTTGCCGCTGAGGCACACCGTCGTCGAGATCTGATGGAACTCATCGATGACTGGCGGGCGTACGTATTGGCGGAGAACACCGAGAGAATCATGCTGTCGTTCTCGGCCCGCACTGCCCGACTCGACGAGTTCGAGGAATGTCTGCGACCCTTCGGGATCGTGGAACTTCAGCGAACCGGACGGGTGGCGCTCCCAGCGCTCGACTGACCGATCACTGAGAAACAAGACAAGAAAAAACACACAACAGAGAGGCTTCGCGGTGGCGAACATCTACTACGAAAAAGACGTTGACCGTTCCCAGATCCTCAACCGTAAGGTTGCGGTGCTCGGATACGGCTCGCAGGGGCACGCCCATGCACTCAACCTGAAGGAGTCGGGGGTAGACGTGAGAGTCGGCCTACGCGACGGCTCTTCATCGGCCGCCAAAGCACAGGCCGCCGGGCTCAACGTGGCGTCCATCGCCGACGCCTGCGCCGAGGCCGACGTCGTCATGATGCTCATGCCCGACACCGAGATGGCCTCCATCTACGAAGAACATGTCGCCCCCAACCTCGGCGACGGCGACGCACTGTTCTTCGCCCACGGATTCAACATCCGCTTCGACCTGATCGAGCCGGCAGTCAACCTCGATGTGTGCATGGTCGCACCCAAGGGCCCTGGCCACCTGGTGCGCCGCACCTACAGCGAAGGCGGCGGGGTGCCGTGTCTCATCGCAGTCGAACAGGACGCCAGCGGTTCAGCCAAAGCTCTGGCTCTGGCATACGCCGATGCCATCGGCGGCGCCCGTGCCGGGGTCATCGAGACGACGTTCACCGAGGAGACCGAGACGGACTTGTTCGGTGAGCAGGCAGTGCTGTGCGGTGGCACGACAAGGCTGGTACAGGCGGGTTTCGAGACTTTGATCGAGGCTGGCTACCAGCCCGAGGTCGCCTACTTCGAATGTCTCCACGAGCTCAAGCTGATCGTCGACCTGATGTACGAGGAGGGGATCGCGGGAATGCGCTACTCGGTGTCTGACACTGCTGAGTGGGGTGACCTGAGCTGTGGACCGAAGGTCATCGACGACCGTGTCAAAGCCACTATGAAGACGCTCCTCACCGACATCCAGGACGGAACCTTCGCGCAGAACTGGGTGGCCGAGAGCCGCTCCGGTCGCGATAACTTCCTCGCCCTGGAGCAGGCGGGCCATGACCATCCGATAGAGACGGTCGGTAAGGAGCTCCGCGCCATGATGCCCTGGATCTCAGCCGGAAAGCAGTCGGTCGCCGAAACCTCCGGCGGCCAGGGCATGGCCTGAGCCGTTCCCCAAGCCGGGGGCGGCGTTCAGGGAAACTGTCCCTGCATGGCCACGTAGGCGAGCAGCGCCAGGGACAACAGGACGGTCCCCGGGATCGCCCAGAAGACGGCCCATCCCGCCCAGCGGATCCACTTGGGCCGGTCCGCGAAGCGGCGATAGAAGTAGGCGGTCTCCAGCGCTTGGAGTTCTTCGTCGGGCTCGACTCCGTGGCTCAACAGTTCCCGTGCATCCTCGGCGACTTCTTCGCGCACCACGACCCGGAAACCCGGATCGGTCACAAGATGGGGGGCGACCGAGTGCGCAGGGTCGGCCATCACCGCCCCTTGTAGACCTGCGTCATCAAGCATCGCCACCGCCAGATCAGCGTCGAACTTCGAGTTGTACTCCCCGACGATGCTCATGCCCGAAAGTGGTTCCACCCTGAGGAGTCTGGCACCACGGCGTCGCGAAGCGGCACACAGGTCATCAGCAAGGTTGCAGAATCCATCAGTTCCCGCTGCGACACTTCGTGATCTTCGGTCGCGGCGTTCTGCGAGGTCAATCCGCTCGGCCTCTTGCTTGGGGGTATCCGTTTGGTGGAACACGCGCGAATCTGCGAATCTTCTCGCAGAACCAAGCCCCAAGGTGACGACAAGGGAGCAGGCCGTGCTCAGCAAGTTCGACGACTATCCGATCCACCAGACCCCGGACCCCATCGCCCATCCGGCGAGCAGCGACAAGGACTCTTATGAGCGGTACTGGTTCAACGGGTACTCGAGGGCCGGTGACATGTACCTCGGCATCGGAACCGCCCTCTACCCCCATCTGGGTATCCGGGACTGCGGGATCTCGATCGTCTACGGGGGCCGCCAGTACGCCTTCCACGCCTCGGCCCGTGCCGGCGCCGAACCGAGCGAGATGAGGGTTGGGCCGTTCAATCTTGAGATCGTCGACCCGATGCGGTCCTGTCGGGTCACACTCGACCGCAACGACACGGACTTCGCCTGCGACCTGCTGTTCGAGGGACGCACGGGCAATGTTGAGGAACCGCGCCACCATTTCGGCAGCGGCCTTCGCAAAAGCATGGACACGACCCGCTTCGCCCAGCTCGGGCATTGGAGCGGATGGGTCACCTTCGGTGGACAGCGCCTTGATCTGGAGCGTTCCCAGACCTGGGGGACCAAGGACCGTTCGTGGGGCATCCGACCACTGATCGGCGGTGACACCCGCGGGGCGCCCCAGCCGCCCCGGGAAGGAGGGATCTTCTTTTTGTGGGCACCGATCAACTTCGAGGACATGTGCATCCACTATCAGCTCTTCGAAGACTTCAAGGGTCGTCCGCTCTTCAATGTCGGGGCGATCCTGCCGGTCTACGAATCGCCCAGTGACATCCCCGGTGTTGAGGACGACACCGCGAACGACATGCGCAATCTCGAGCACAAGCTCACGTTCAAGTCGGGCATCCGCATGGTCAGCGACGCCACCATCGCCATGACCTCGATCGATGACGGAACCCGTCACGAGGTGCACCTTGAACCGATTTTCACATTCCGTATGAAGGGCATCGGTTACATGCATCCCAAATGGGTGCACGGCCAGTGGCACGGCGAGTTGGCGATGGAGAGCGAGTCGTGGGCGCTCGACGAGGTCGATGAGATGGCCTATGAGAACCAGCATGTGCAGCACCTCGTCTGGGCGGACTACGGCGATCGGCGCGGAATCGGCGTGCTCGAGCAGGTGATGCTCGGCCCGTACCGCCCTTACGGACTCGAGGGCGGCTGGCAGGCCCCCTCCTACGACTAGCCGCACGAAACCTGCGCGTTCAGCCACATCCAGTGTGGTTTTTCGCGCAGATTTGGTGGGACTGGGGGCTGGCGGGGTGGGTCAGCTTGCGGGGTCGATGAGGCGGAACGCTTCGGCGTACCGCACGCCTCCGCGGCGGCCATGGTCGCGGGCTACGCCCAGGATCCGTTGACGGAACCCCTCCGTCTGTGCCCCGTCGTCGCCCTCGTCGATCTCCATGGTGGTCTCGAACTGAGACTCGTGAGCAAGCAGCGCCGAGACTTTGGCATCGAGGTGCGACTGTCCGACAGCTTCGAGGTGGTCGGGTTCCTCGCACTCGAACAGCAGCAGCGCAGCCGGCCGATGATGGGCGATGCCGTGCTCACGGTGGTAGTGGGGGTCGCGGGCAGCGACCACGGAGTCGACTGTCAGCCAACCGGCGGCCCGATGGTCGGGGTGGATGCGCCAGCGCTGCCACGGGTCGTGGCCCAGAACGACTTCCGGTTTCAGTTCCCGGATGATGCGGCTGAGCAGGCTGCGCTGGGCTCGATGCCGTGGTCGAGCTCACCGTCCTGCGCGCCTAGGAAGCGCACCTCACCGCTGGCCCCGAGTCGGCGGGCCGCCTCCCGCTGCTCGGCTTGTCGGCGGGCTGTCAGTGCATCTGTATCGGCATCGACATCCCAGGTGCCCTTACTCCCGTCGGTGCAGTTCAACAGATGTATCGTGGCCCCGGCTTCAGCCCACTTGGCCAGCGTGGCACCGCACCCGAATTCCACATCATCGGGATGCGCGGCGATCGCCAGTGCGGATGCGGGTGGCGGAAGGTCTATTCGCATGGCCCGGTCCCTAACTGGAGCTGGGGGCGTGGTCGGGCGCTGGGTTGAACAGGTTTGACGGCAGATCCGCGGGGTTGTCCACGTCCCACGCCAGCGAGGCGTCGTAGATCTCGGTGAAGTCGAGGCCCAACCGGGCCGATTCAGCACGGTGCCTCGCGAACGATCCAGGACCGTAGGAGAAAACGAATCCGGTGTTGGTGGGCAGGCTCATCACGTTGGAGCCGTCGCGGTGCCGGTCGGGCGCCAACGCCACTCCGGTGCCGTCCACGACCCGCAGGTCCGTCGCGTACGGCAGGTCGGCGTGGGCGACGATGATCCTCGACGCCCCGGTATCGGCTGCGGCCGCGGCGGCCGCCGTCACCGCGGGGTTGAGCCCGCTCACCCCCACGGCGCAACTCACGGATCCGAGTGCTTGTGCCCAGTCCGCCACCTCGTCGTCGTCGGTTACCACCCAGACCGGCAGGTCGTGCGCGGCGGCCACCACTGTCTCCGCCATTCGGCGGATCAGCGCCCTGCGCGCCTGCGGGTCGAGCGAGTGGGCGAGGCGGCTCTTGGCATTGTCGAACGATCGAACCGGCACCAACACGATCGTGCCGCTCGTCGCTGGTTCGCGCCTCTCCGGATCACACAGGTCCACCTCCTCACTCTAAGGCTCGTTGCCGGGGTGTTGTGGGGGGAGTCCGAGGTGGTGGTATCGCCATTGGTGTTCGCCTCATTTTGTGGCTCGTTGGTCGGGGTGTTGTAGGCGCTTCGGTTGGGGCAGGAGTTGCTCAGGTTTGGGACTCGTATGTGGGGTGTTGTGGGCCGTTCAGTCGGGGTGGGGGCTTTGGGCCTAGGGTGGACCCATGGATATGCATGTCGCGGTTGTCGGCGCAGGGTCCTGGGGGACGACGGTGGCCCATCTGAGTTCGCACAATGTCGCCACCACGCTCTACAGCCGCCGTGAGGAGGTGGCTGAGGTGATCAATACCCGCCATGAGAACCCCCGTTACCTGCCCGGATACCAGCTCCACCCGTCTCTGCGGGCGTCGAGCGATTTGGCTGGCGTGGTGTCGGCGGCCGACGTGCTGGTCATGGGAGTGCCCTCTGGAGGGTTCCGTGAAACGCTCATAGAGCTTCGCCCGAGCCTCAGACCCTGGGTTCCGGTCGTGTCGCTGGCGAAGGGCCTGGAGCCGTTGACCCGCAAGCGGATGACCCAGGTCGCCGAAGACGAACTTCCGGGCCATCCCGTCGGTGTGCTCACCGGCCCGAACCTCGCCAAGGAGATCCTGGCGGGAGACCCCGCGGCAGCGGTCATCGCCTTCGATGACGAGACCATCGCACGACGTCTCCAAGAGGTGTTCTCCACAGATCTGTTCCGGGTCTACACCAACACTGACGTTCTCGGTTGCGAGATTGGCGGTGCGCTGAAGAACGTGGTCGCCCTCGCCGCGGGGATTGCCGAGGGACTCGGCACCGGGGACAACACCCGGGCTGCGGTCATTACCCGGGGCCTGGCCGAACTCACCCGGTTGGGCGTGGCGATGGGCGGCAACCCCGCCACCTTCGCCGGTCTCGCCGGTGTCGGTGACCTGCTCGCTACGTGCATGAGCCCCCAGAGCCGGAACCGCTACGTGGGGGAGCAACTCGGTCTGGGTCGTTCGGTCGACGAGATCATTGCGGAGATGGACCAGGTGGCTGAAGGCGTCAAGTCAGCGCATATCGTGCTCGAACTGGCCGCCGAGCACGACGTCTACATGCCGATCTCCGAAGAGGTCTGTCTGTGCGTTCAGGGAGGTCAGGGAGCAGACGACGCGTACCGGGGCCTGATGGCGCGGGAGATTTCCAGCGAGTGACCGTGCGCTTCGGTTTGAAACGGTGGGGCCGGTTGTCTCGGTCGTCTGGGTCGTCTCAGTCGGTTGGGTCAGAGGGATCGTCTGGGTCGTCTGGCTCGTCTGGGTCGTCTCAGTCGGTTGAGTCGGAGGGCTCGTCTGGCTCGTCTGGCTCGGTTGGGTCGTCTGGCTCGGTTGGGTCGGAGGGATCGGTTGGATCGTGTGGATCTCGTCTGGCTCGGATGGGTTGGTTGGTTTGGACGGGTCGTCTCGGTCGTCGGGGTCGGCTGGACGGGCGCGAACTGTGGATGCCAGCGTGGCCGCTGGTGGCAGCGTCCTCGCCGGTTCGGTGATCGGCGACCTTGAGGGGCCCTTGGCTGTGGTTGACGAGCATGGCCGGGTGCAGACGATCGACCGCAGATGGTCGTTCGAATGGGGGGTCGGTGTTGGGGACCGCTGGCGCGTCGCCCACGAGACAGCGGGCACCCGTCGGCACCGGATCAACGACGCCCCGGTCTACGAGACCCGCCTGCGAATATCCGCCGGTGACGTGGTTGCACGTGTGGCGGTGGCAAACGACGGGGTCAGCAGAGCCCTCGTCGTGGAGTTCGAGAACCTGTCGAGCGACGCGGTGGCGGTCGCGCTGGTGGGCCGTGCGGTCGGTGGTGAAGTCTCGGTCACCCGTGACTCGGTGAGCCTCGATGGGCGGGTGTGGATCCAGCCTGAGCGTCAAGCAGGAGGCGTGGTCGCGGCCAGCGGTCCGCAGGACCCTTGGCCGGAGATCCAGAAAGGTCCAGACGCAGAGCCCGTGTCGGTCCGTGGCAGCGATGTCGCGGCCGGTCTGGTGATGGCACTGCCGCATCGACAGAGCGTCAAGTTCCAAATCATGATCGAAGGCAGGGTGCCGACACGGACAGCCTCGCCGACAGAGATCGCCTCAGGGTGGTCAGCCGTCACCGCTGATGCGCTGAGCGTCGATGTCGCGGACGGCGACCTCGGTACGGCGTGGAGACGGATACTCGGTGACCTTGTTGTCCAGGCCGGATCCGACGATCCCGGAAGCGCAGCTGAAGCCGCCCCGATCCTCGACATCGCCGGACTCGACCGTGAGGCTGATCGGGCCCGCGCCACAGTGGTTGCGGCGAGCGAGGCGGGACTCTTGACTGGCGCGCCTGCGGTCGCTGCGCTGCGAGCACTTCTATCGCGCGATCTGCGGGTTCAAAAGGTTTCCGGGATCGATCAACTCGCGGATGTGCTGGTCTCGCGTGCAACCGGTTCACTCGACATCGAAACAGCGAACCTGCTGGCGCGTGTCCTGGAAGGTTCCGACCGCAAGGCTGCAGCCGATGCCTATCGCCTAGCCGCCTCGTTGGACCCGAGCGGCCGTTGGCAACCCGTCACACCGGTCGCCAAAGCTGCGGAGCGCGTGTTGCGCATCTTGGTTGACGATTCACATGTTGGAACCCGCGTCGATGTGAACAGCATTGCCAGCACTGTTGGCGACACCGGTGAGGCCGGCGGCGTCCGCATCGACCTTCTCCCCGAGGTGCCCCCTGATTGGTTCGCAAGACCCGTCGATGTACGAGGCTTCGGCACGCTCTGGGGCCGCGTATCGTTCAGTGTGCGTTGGCACGGTCGCCGCCCTGCGCTGCTCTGGGAACGAACGGGCGGCCACGACCGAGTCGAACTTCGCTGCGCAGGCCTCGACCCCTCCTGGTCCAGCGTCGAACAGCACGGGGAGACGTTGCTTGCTGAGCCGCCGTGGGCCCCAAGCTGATGGCCGTGCGTGTGGAGTTGGCGGCCAGTTTCTGTCCGCTGCGCCACTGATTGGGTGTGATGGGGTGTGTGGGTTGGTGGTGGCCGGTTTCGGATGGCCCGGAGTTGTTGGCGCTTGCCGTGACCGGGGCTGGATCAACGCAGCGTGGTGGGTCGGTTAGGGTGCATCTGATGGTTGCTGCCGCTCGACCGCTTCGCCAGTCGATCAAGTACAAGGCTCCTGGACTGAGGTTTGAGAAGGACCTGTGGGCGGCTGGCAACGCGGTGGTTGCTGGAATCGATGAGGTGGGACGCGGTTCGTGGGCCGGTCCTCTCACCCTGGCCGCGGTCGTGGTTCCCCGAGACAGACGGCTCTACAAGGTCCGTGATTCCAAGATGCTCACCGAATCTGAACGTGAGCTGATGCACGACCGGATTCTGGGCTGGGCCGGTGGTGTGTCCGTAGCGCACGCCAGCCACACCGAATGCGACGAACTCGGCATGTCGGCAGCACAGAAGCTCGCCGCGCAACGCGCCCTCGACGGCCTGGAGATGCCGGTCGATCATGTTCTTGTAGACGGAAACTGGGATTTTGTGGAGTCGGTCCCGGTCACCAAGATCGTGAAGGGCGACTCAGTGAGCCTGTCGATAGCGGCTGCCTCGATCGTGGCGAAGGTCACCCGCGACCGGATCATGGGTCAGTGGGACCGGCACTATCCTGCGTTCGGGTTCGCCGCCAACAAGGGTTATCCGTGCCCTCGCCACAAGGCTGCGCTGGCGGCTTACGGGCCCAGCGCGGTGCACCGGTGCAGCTGGGTGTTCATGGACGACCTGCGCTGGACTGCCGTGCCCCGCCTCCTCGCCGAGGACCCGCAGCTGGGCCTGTTCTGATCCGCGTTCGGTACGGTGCGCTGCGGCGGGTAGAGTGCTGACGCTATGGGACAGCCGGTCACCTTCATCCGCTCCAACTCGCCCCGCCCCGGTGTGGTGCGTTTCGAACTGAACCGGAGCCTCACCGGCATGGGCCACGAGACCTACCATGCCACCGACGAGATCATCGGCGACCGTCCCCCTGATGTGCTGGCCAGACGCATCTTTGCGTTGGGCAACGTGTCGACGATCCACATGTACAGCTCAATGGTGACGATCACCTTGGCGACGACCGAGCAGAGTGATCTGGAGTCGGTGGTGAGTGACCTCTTCACCTATTACGTGCCTGGTGTCGAGATCCCCGATGACGAGGAACTCATCGCCATGGTTGAGGGCTGATCGACGTCCGAATTGCTCGGCAACTGTGTGGATGGCGTCAACTAGGTGGACTGCGCCCAGCGGCGGATCCAGGCGTGCATGGCTATGCCCGCGGCGACCCCTGCGTTGATCGATCGGGTGGACCCGTACTGGGCTATTGAACACACTTGCTCGGCGGCCTGGTGAGCCGCGGGGGAGAGGCCGGGACCCTCCTGGCCGAACAGCAGCACGCAGCGCCGTGGCAACTCGGTGTTCTCGATGGGGATCGAACCGGGCAGATTGTCGATGCCGATGATTGGCAGGGCTTCGGTCGCGGCCCAAGCGACAAGATCGTCGATCGTTTGGTGGTGGGTGATGTGTTGGTAGACGTCGGTCATCATCGCCCCTCGGCGGTTCCATTTGCGCTTGCCGACAATGTGGACTTCCGCGGCGCAGAAGGCGTTGGCGGTGCGCACGACTGTGCCGATATTGCGGTCGTGCTCCCAGTTCTCGACGGCGACATGAAAGCTGTGGCGACGCTGGTCGAGGTCCGCAACGATCGCCTCCACTGACCAGTAGCGGTACCGGTCGATGACATTGCGCCTGTCTCCGTGGGCCAACAGGTCTGGGTCGAGCCGCCCATCAGCGGGCCAAGGCCCTTTGTAGGGTCCCACTCCCGCCTCTTGGTGACCCTCAACTTCATTCACGATCAAACCCTAACGTGGGCTGCTTGCGTCGGAGGCTTGAGTGGCCTAGTCGATGAGGGGGTCCGAGCGCACTCGGCGGCGCTCGGCGGCTTCGTGTTCGGGGAGGACGCGGCCGAACAGTTGCATCGTGCGTTGCACCCGCCCGATCACTCCGGGCTGCTCGGTGTACGCGAAGATCGCCGCGTGGCGCGGCTGCGAATCGGCGGCGACCCGTTTCACCCGGTGCAGTGAATGGCGGCCTCGGAAGATCTGGAGATCGCCCGGCCGGAGTTCAAGGGTGTGCACACCCCCGCTTCGAGCGATGCTCTCACCACCGTCGAGAATGGCCTGGATGCCCTCGAAGTTCTCATCGGTCGCTGAGCGGATGGCGGGGCAGTACTGGAACTCGCCACCGGAGTCTGCATCCTGCACGAGCACCGTGACCGCGAAGTCGTTGGTGTCGAAATGCCAGGTGAACTGCTGGCCGGGATCCAAAATGTTGGCGGTGAGGCCCGCCAACGGATCGGCGTAACAGTACAGGGCCTCGATCTCGAGGCAGTCCGCGAGGAACTGTGCCAACTCCGGCGCACGGAACAGCGTGTCGATCGCCGTCCCGGAGTCCCAACTGTCACCGGGGATGAACCCACTGGAACGTTCCAGGAAAGTGTTGACCGGGTGATGTTCGGGGAAGTCCGGGTTGTGCGTCGTGTGGAAGTACGGGTTCATCACGTCGACCGAGAAGTGTGTCGTGTGCTTGCGGTCCACGATCTCGGTGTTGATACGGGCGGCCGCATCGGCGCGTACGAGATCCCGAATGACGGCACAACCGACGGACCGCAACCCGGCCCGTGCCTGTTGGACCACTGCTTGGTACGCCTTGCTGCGGGGCTCGTCGAGCGGATACGTGTTGAGGTCGATCAACTCTCTGAGGGCGCGGGTCGTCATTGCTCAGCTGGGGCGACCCAGTCGCCGGGCAGGCGCATCGAGATCCCGGTGTCGTCCTCGATGCGTTTGACGACATGAAGCTCTCCCGCATCGGTTCCGTAGCGTGCCGCGGCCTGATCGAACACGGCGCGCGCAGCGGCGGTCATGGGCAGATCCGTGTTCACGTTCTGGCCGATTTCGGCAAGGAGGCCGAGATCCTTGGTACAGAGGTCGAGGGTGAAGGAGGGGTCGTAGTGGCCGGCGAAGACGCTCGGTGCGTCGTGCCGGACCACGAAGCTGTCACCGACGCTCTCCTTGATTGCATGCCACAGCGTCGCCAGATCGACGCCGTTGGCCATCCCCATGGCGAACCCCTCGCCGAGCGCCGCGGCCGAAATGAACCAGAGTTGGTTGGTCACGAGCTTCACGACGTTGCCCGAGCCCAGAGAACCACACGCAATCACCAGCCCGAGGTTCTCCAGCACTGTTGTCGCGGTGGCGACGGGTTCGGCTTCTCCGGAGATGAACAGGGTCAGGGTGCCGTTGCGGGCACCGTCCACCGCGCCGGTCACGGGCGAGTCGACCACCTGCACGCCGGTAGGCGCCGCCGCTGCGAGTTCGAAGATCAGTTCTCTGCGGTTGGTGGTGAGGTCCACCCAGATCGACCCGGCCCGCATGGCAGCGAGTGCCCCGTCTGCGCCGGCCATGACAGCTTCGACGTGGCTGGGGTGGGGGAGCGAAGTCAGGAACAGGTCGACTTCACCGGCGCATGCCGCGGCTGAGGGCGCTGCGGTGGCACCAGCGGTGACCGCTTCGCCCAATGCCGAGTCGTCGATATCGAAGGCGACGACGTCGTAGCCGGCCGCGATCAGGCGCCGACACATCGGGCCGCCCATGTTGCCGAGCCCGGCGAAACCGACCCTCGGCAAGCTGTTGTCTTGTGGACGGATCAAGCCTTCACCCTCCTGAACGCAACGGGGATCATGGTTTCGGCGGGAGTGGGAAGAACGAACTGGTGCGGCGGATGTACTCGTCGTAACCGGTCCGCCTTCTCGACATTCTGCGTTCAAGCATCGGCACTCCAGACACTCGCATCAACAGAAAGGTGATCAACGCGGGGCCTATCAGTCCTATGATGCCGATCGGAGTGGAGGCGGCGACTAGCCCGATACCCCACCAGGTGCAGGCGTCTCCGAAATAGTTGGGGTGGCGGGTGTAGCGCCAGAGGCCTCGGTCCATCACCGACGTGGCATTGGCAGGGTCTGCTTTGAAGCGACTCAGTTGCCAGTCGCCGATCGACTCGAATCCGATACCGATCACGAATACCACTGAGCCGACGATCCAGAGCGCCGTGGAGCCCGTCTCCTGTTCGCTGACACCGATCTGAAGAGGCAGCGACACAATCCACATGGCTACGCCCTGCAGCGCATACACCGTCACCAGGCTGATGATCCAGAACCGGTCGCCGAATCGGCGGCGCATGGCCCGATAGCGGAAGTCCTCGCCTTTGCCGATGTTGCGGACACCCAGGTGAACACCGAGGCGCGTCCCCCAGACGGTGGCCATTGCGCACAGCAGCACGGCCTGACGGGTGTCGCCGCCGTCAGAAAAATCGGAATAGGAGACGATCAAGGTTGTCCAGGCCACCACGACGAATCCCGGACCCCACGCAATGTCGACGATGCTGGCGTCTCGGATCGCCACGCTGATCGCCCAGACGGTGACCATCATCGAGGCGATCACCAGCGCAGCGACGAGGAAGACCATTGCCGACAGAGATTACACGTTTCTCGCCGGGCGTGGCCGGAGCCGTGCTTCGTCGTCGCACGTGGTCGGAGCCGCGTGTTGTTGCAGAGATGCTCAGCTCGGGCTGAACGCATCGCCACCCGACTGGCGGCCTGTCATGCTGCCGACAATGGAATCCAGACGATTCCGTCGATGTGCTCGAAGTGGCCGTCTGCGGATAGGAGGTCGGCGCCGGTTTCCATGGCATGGGCGGCAATCCATACATCGTTTGTCGGTATGGGGCGACCCTTGGCGCGAAGGGATGCCGCTATTCGGGAGTAGCGGTCCGCGGTAATCGAGCCGACTTCCACAAGCGTCGAATAGGGGCTGTCGAGCACGGATCGGAGATCGGCGGTGTTCTGCTCGAAGCGCTTACCGTGGCGGAATCCGTAGAGAAGCTCGCCGACGACGACGGCAGAGAATAACAACTCCTCGGCCTCCCTCACGATCTCCGCGACATGTTCATGTCCCCGCATGAGCATGGAGTATGCGTTGGTGTCCAGTAGGACCCTCACCTCCAGGCGTCCTCGTCAACCATTTCGAGATCCTTGATGGCGGCTTCAAACTCGTCGGCCTCCTGCGCGGTCCAACTGCCGATCAGGTCGTCGAGAGACGACCCCACCGTCCAAGGTCGCTCGACGTCCTCACTCAGCCCGGCACCCCTACGGAGCAGCTTCAGTGCTGCTTGATTGAGCGAGATCTTCTCACGAGCAGCGAGTCGGCGCATTGCGGCATCCAACTCGTCGCCGAACCCCCGAACTGTGAGCTGGTCCATTCCGGCCTCCTTGCATGACTCACTGGTGACTCACTGTACCTCAGATTATGAGTCACTCAACGGCGCCGTGTTGTTGCCGGGCGTAGCCGGAGCCGCGCGTTGCGGGCTATCGCTTCAGGCCTGCCCTTGCCACTGCGGTTGCGTGGGCGGATCGTTCCAATGTGTCGTCGAGGGGTTCGAGTTCAATGTTCGCCCCGGAGTGGTCCAGTGCCCATCGCAACATCGTGTCGGCCAACCAGGGGTTCTTGGGCAACAACGGCCCGTGCAGGTAAGTACCGACACGACGGCCCGACACAGCGCCCTCGAAGCCGTCCTCTCCGTTGTTGCCATGGCCCTTGTCGACCCGCCCCAGCGGGCCGCAACCTGAGCCCAGACGGGTGCGACCGGCATGGTTCTCATAGCCGACCACCGTGGCGGTCTCGCCGTTGAGGTTCACGCTCAGGACCACATCGCCGATGAGCCTGTCGGTTCCTGCGGTGGTCTCGAGGTCTAGCAGGCCCGTGCCGGCCATCTCTTCCCCGTCGGCGGCCACGTAGCTGTGTCCCATGAGCTGATATCCGCCGCATACCGCCAGCACCGCGGCTCCGCTGTCGGCGGCCCGCTGCAGGGAGTCGGCTTTGCGGAGCAGATCCTTCGCGACCATCAGCTGATCCCGGTCCTGGCCGCCGCCCAGGTAGTAGAGGTTGCAGTCCTCGGGTATCTCGTCACCGAGACCCACCTCGACCACATCCAGCGCCAGCCCCCGCCACTCCAGGCGTCGCCGGAACACCGCAATGTTGCCCCGGTCTGCATAGATGTTGAGATGCTCGGGGTAAAGGTGCCCTAGTCGGACTGTTGGACAGCTCTTGCTCACTCGTCCTCCCAGAACTCCGGCACCAGACCCCGGGCGGCCAGAACACGGCGAAACTCGAGCATCGCCGTGTAAGTGGGCAGGACATAGAGTCGCCCGTCGGGACCGCAGGCTTGCAGAGCCGTGTCGAACGCTGCGGCTGGTTCGGGCACCACCGACAGGTCTGTTGGGTCCCTACCGGCGTAGCGAAACCGCAGGGCGAGGTCATGCGCTCGAGTGCCGCCCAAAATGAGCGACGCCAACCGGTCGCCTTCCAACAGGAGTTCGTAGTCCACATCCCAGATCCAGGAGACGTCCTGACCGTCGGCGGTGCGGTCGTTGAGCAGGATCAGCAGATGCAGCGGATGGCTCTCGTTCAACACCATGCGGATGTTCTCGTTGGCCCCAGCGGGGTTCTTTGCCAACAGCGTGGTTACGCGCCCCTCCCCCACGCGAATGTGCTCGGCACGCCCGAAAGCCGCGCCCCGCTTCCCCAGAGCGTCGGCGATGGTCTCGGGTGCCAGGCCGACCGCGAGCGCCGTTGCCGCCGCTGCAACCGCGTTGTAGGTGTTGGGCAGTCCGGGCAGACGCAGTGATACGTCCATGGATGTGTGGGTGGGACCGATGCGGGCCGCTGACGGAGTAGCGCTCGTGGATACGTCCATGGATGTGTGGGTGGGACTGTCGGCGCTGGAGATGGTCACCTGCTGGCCGTCCATGCCTTGGAACTCCACGTTCGTGACCCTCACCTCAGGTTGTGGCCGGGCGAGACCGCATAACGGGCACTCCCACTGTCCTAGGTGGCCGATGGTGACCAACCGATATTGCAGCGGAGCGTCGCAGCGACGGCAGTCGGTGTTGTCAGCAGCATGTGAGCGGTGCTCCCGCCCTACGAGCGGATCCTCGATCCCGTAGCAGACGGAATTGGGGTGTTCGGCACCGATCCCAGCCACCGCGGGATCATCCGCGTTGTAGACCAGGATCGTTTCGGGGTCCAGCCGGGCGACCACAGCTCGCCAACTCTGCGCCAGGTGCTCAAGCTCGCCGTAACGGTCGAGTTGATCGCGGAACAGGTTCATCAGGACCACGACTCTCGGACGGGTCTGTTTCACCAACGTTGGCAGCGCAGCCTCATCGACTTCGAACAGGGCGATGTCGGGCGCCTCAGCGTGGAGCAGGGCTGTCGCCACGCCTCGTTCCAGGTTGGAACCAGCGGTGTTGGCCACAACTCGGGCACCGGAGGCATCTAGAGCTGCACGAATGAGCCGAGCCGTAGTGGTCTTGCCGTTCGTGCCCGACAGCAGAATCACGCCGTCGGGAATTCCCGCTGCCATCTCCGCGGTGGCCCCGGGACGCAGGCGGTTGAGCAGCAGACCCGGCAGCGTGGTCCCCCCGCCCCGACCGAGGCGACGCGACAGGCGACCGGCTGTGCGTGCCAGTGGTGCAACCAGCCAGCGGGGCAGCGACAGGCGGTTCATGGGGTGGGCATCAGTGCGCTCGGTCCAGCGGATCTGGGTGGTCACTGGGTCTATCGGCCACAGCAGTCCTTCGCGGGAGGTGGTCAGCAGCCGAATCTATCGGCGTATCGGAGAGGCATTGCGGATCATCCGAGTCTGTTGGTGAAGCGGATAAAGTTGATCTCCGGGAGAATGTCCCAGAAGCGGAGAATCCGTGTCAGGAGCCGAACATGCCAGCTGGACGCACGGAGGAAGCCAACGGCGCGCTGCCTTCTCCGTTTCCTGAAGGTTGGTACTTCGTTGCGAGCCGTCGGTCCCTGGAGAAGACCAAGCTGATCCAGAAGACTTGGATGGGTGAGGACATCGTCGTCTGGTCTGATGAGAATGGGAGCGTTGGCGTAGCAGAGGCCTACTGCCCACACCTGGGCTCCAATCTGGGGCCGGCCGCCGGTGGGTGTGTACGCGACGGCCGACTCGTCTGTCCCTTCCATGGCTTTGAGTACGACGCCGACGGCTACTGCGTTGCCACGCCATATGCTCCCGCGCCGTCCGACATGCGGCTGCGAATGTTCGAGACAACGGAGATGGTCGGTCTGATCTTTGCCTGGTGGGGGATCGGGGGAAGGGCGCCGCAGTGGAGCCTCCCCGCAGAAACACCGGATCAGACAGGCTGGAGCAATACCCGCATCTGGACCCACCGCTTCCCGGGCCACCCCCAGGAGACGACGGAGAACGCAGTGGACATGGCCCACCTCCGTTACGTCCATGGCTATGACAGCGTGGGGCGCGTCGAAACAATAAAGATCGACGGCCCCCGTTTCGAGAGCAGCTTCGACTTCGCCACCACCCGGCGAATTGCCGGAGTCCCGTTGATCAGTCTTGATCTGACCGCACAGGCCGACATCTTCGGACTCGGCTATTCGTTTGTGGATGTGCGCGAGCACTCGATCGGATTTGATATCCGCCTCTGGATCATGGCGACGCCGGTGGACGGTACGAACATCGAGATGTCGGTCGCCTCACAGGTGCGAGAGATCCGAGATCCGAAGCGCTGGCTTCCTGGTCTGGGATTCCTCCCACGGAAACTGAGAGCGCCGATCATGAACAGGATCGTGCTGTATTTTCAAAGCCGCGACGTCTTGCAGGACGTAACCATATGGAGCCGGAAAAAGTCCCGGTTACAGCCGATCCTTTCACGCTCGGACGGCGAGATCATGGCGTTCCGCCGCTACTGCGCGCAGTTCTACCCCGAGACGCCCGTGACGGTCGGTGACGGACACCGGTCAGCGACCACCCGGCGACCGACAGCGACGGAACCACCACCCGCTCAGCCGACGACCCCGCGACCGCCCCCGACACAGCCGACAGCGATCTGAGGAGCGCAGACAATGGCAACGGACGACCCACAACAGGTGCCGCGCAGAATCGCGATCATTGGCGGCGGGGTCTCAGGGCTGGGTGCTGCATGGGCGCTGAACCACAGCCCCGAACGCTTCGACTTCCGGGTGTTCGAGGCGACAGAGCGAATCGGCGGCAACGCGATCACCGCCGACATGCCACAGGACGACGGCGGCTCGATCCCCTTCGATATCTCGGTCACCGCCTGCATCCCGTCGGTGTACCAGCACATTCTCTTGCTGTTGGACCGGTTCGACATCGACCTAGTCGAGACCAGGTTCAGCTACAGCGTCAAGTACGGCGGGCGGATCTACGCCCACGACTTCGACTCCGAGATCCGCGAGCAGCTGCAGTCCGAGATCGCCAAGTTCCAACGAATGCTGGGGCGCCTCAAGAAGTTCGGCTGGTTGAGCCGGTCGCCGTCGAAGTTCCTCAACGCTCTCAACCCGTTCAACTACATCAGCATGGGAACGGTCCTGAACTGGGGCGGGTTCTCGGGAGACTTCAGGTACAAGATCCTCAAACCCATGTTCGTCAACTTCTTGATGGCGACGAACGTGTTCGACATGCCCGCGGCCCTGTTCGCGCGCTACCTGGAGTTCTTCGACATCGAGGCTGCGACGCCGATGCAGACCTGGGACCAGGGGACGAGGCGCATCTATGAGAACCTCTCGGCCGGCTATCAAGACAAGATCTACCTGAACCGTCCTGTCGAGAAGGTGTACCGCTCACCCTCGGAGGTCGTGGTGCAGGACACTGCAGGCGTGCGTGAGACGTTCGACGAGGTGATCTTCGCCTGCAACGCCAACCAGACGCTGATGATGCTCGATCAGCCCACCCGCCTCGAGCGCCGGCTGCTCGCGTCGGTCCGCTACGAGAGCGAACTCCACAACCACACGATCGTCCACTCCGACGCCTCAGTGCTCCCCGACAACGAGGTCAAGCCCCTGACGACGCGCAGCAACCACATCGAACAGTACGGGACGAGACCGGACAACTACGAGATCACCTACATCATGCACAACCAGCAGCCGTGGGCGAACCGGTCCGACAAACCGTGTCTGGTGACCTACAACCCGATCACCCCCATTGATAGCACCAAGATCGTCAAGAGGTGGTGGTTCCAACACATCGTGCATGATGTGCGCCATGTGGCGCTGACCGTCAACGCTTTCCGCTTCGTCCAGGGCAGGCACCGAACCTGGTACTGCGGCGCCCACACGCTGATCAACAGCCAGGAGACCTGCCTCGTCACCGGGCTGGCCGCGGCACGACAGATCGGCGCGGACTATCCCTTCGATGATCCCGAAGCGACGCGGCTGTTCAACTACTACGGCAGCATTCTGCACGGCGGGCGGTTCCGGAAGGTGAAGCGCTGACCACTGCGCTGGTAGACACTGCGCTGGTGGACACTGGGCCGGTAGACACTGGGCCGGCGGACACTGCGCTGGGAGACACTGGGCCGGCAGACACTGCGCCGGCAGACACTGCGCTGGTAGACACTGGGGCTCCCAGCTGGCCGGTGGGCAATTCCCCGGCCTCGCAACCGGGAAGGTACAGTGACACGCCATGACACGCGTGCTCGACAGGTTCAGCCAGCTGGTCACCTCTCGGCCGTGGATAACGGTCCTGGTGCTGCTGATGATCACCGTAGGTCTCGGAGCGGGGGCGTCACTGCGGGCGGAGCCGACTGAGGGGGCCTCACTGGAGTTCCTCCCCTCGGACAGCCCCTACCTCGCTGCGGTCGATGAACTCGACGAGTTCTTCGGCGAGGCCAGCGACATCAGTGTCGCGACTCTGGTGTTTCGCGGCGAGGCGTTCACCCCCGAGGGCCTGTCGCAGATGGACGCCCTGGTGGACGAGATCATCGATACCCCGGCCGTGGCGGAACTGCTGGCACCCCCAGACCCGATCGTCGCACCGTCTTTGCTGTTGGAGGCCTACGGCGGGGTCAGCGACTTCGGCTCGGTCACCCAGGCAGAGATCGACGCGGTCAGCGCCGTGCCGGAACTCGCAGGAGCATTCGCGGCCCTGTCGGGCGACGATGCCGACGGCACCTCGGTGACCGTGTCGACCATCCGCCTGCGCGACACCGGGGACGAGCGCACCGCCGCAGCGGAGCGGGCCGTCAACGACCTGGCACTCAGTTCGGCTGGTCCGCTGCGCGTCAGCAGCGTGTCGCCGATCGTGGTTGAGGACGAGTACAAGGAGGCCACCGAGTCGGGCATGGGGCCGTTGATCGGGTTGGCCCTGCTGTTGATCGCTGCGCTGATCCTGCTCTTCCTGCGCACAGGGTCGGATCTGTTGATCACGCTCACCGGCCTGATCTTCTCGCTGACCTGGATCGTCGGTGCAGAGGGCTGGTTAGGACCCAACGGGCTCGGCTGGATCGGTCCGCCGAGTTCGCTCTCGGTGATGGTCCCGATCATCGTGATCAGCCTCACGGTTGACTACGCGATCCAGGCGGTGTCGCACTACCGCGAGCAACGAGGAGAAGGCGAGTCCGTCCTCGAAGCGGTTCGGATCGGACTGCGGCACGTAGCCGTCCCGCTGCTGTTGGCCGCTGTGACCACGATCGCCAGCTTCTTCTCCACGCTGTTCTCGCCGATAAGCGTGATCCGCGACTTCGGCATAGTCGCTGGTCTGGGTGTGGGATTGAGCCTGATCGTGATGCTAACGCTGGTCCCGGCGGGGCGGACCATCGTCGACCGGCGACGCGAGGCGCGAGACAAGCTGAAGGCACCCCGGTTGGTGGCCAGCGCGCTGCCCGGCATCGAGCGTTCCGCTGAACTGCTCGGGGCGGCCGTGGCGCGCCGACCCGCGCCCTACCTGCTCGCTGTGGTCGGCGTCACGGCCTGGTTCGGGTTCGCAACCACCGGCTTAAGCTCGGAGTTCAGCATCCGCGACATCCTGCCCCGCGACGGCAACGTGCTCAATGACATGGAGAGTCTCGACGAAGCGGTCGGTGGATCGACGGAGTTGGCAACAGTGCTGGTACGGGCTGAAGCCACTGAGACTCGAACACTGCTGAACGTGGCTGACCTGTCGGCTGCGTTCGCCGACGAACGGCGACGCCCGATCGCTGCTGCAGGCCCGATGGCCCCGACCTACGAAACGCTCCTGCGCGATTGGACCCATGACAGCGGCGAACCCGGCGACAACTACGACCAGGATCTGTCCGACCTCTTCGCGGAGGCCTCCGCGGGCGTACAACTCGACTCGAAACTGATGCAGGAGTTCCTTGACAGGCTCGGCGAGAGGGATCCGTTGCTTGGGAGCATCCTCGTCAACGATCCCGACGGTGTCGACGCGATCCTGCTCCAGTTCCCCACCTACACCGACGATCCCGAGTCTGCGACCGTGCTCCAGCAGGAGATTGAGGCACTCTGGTCCGGCGACGACGATGCCATCACCGCGACCGCGCTGAGCATCCTGTCGGTCACGATCAGGGACAATATCACCGCCGGTCAGACCGAGTCGATCGCCACCACCGTCGCGGTTGCTCTGGGCATCCTCACCCTCTTCTTCTGGATGACGGTGCGTCGCCCGGTGCTCGGGTTCGTGGCGGTCGGGCCGATTGTGCTGGTCCTCATCTGGGTGCTGGGAACAATGGCGCTACTCGACATTCCCTACTCGCTGATCACCTCGATCATCACCGCGCTCTCGATAGGCATCGGCGTGGACTACACCATCCACATGATCCATCGTTACCAGGAGGAGTTCGCCCGTGCACGCAACCCTGAGAAGGCGGCGGTTCGCACACTGGCCACGACGGGCTCGGCTCTGCTGGGCTCCGCGCTGACCACGGCGTTGGGGTTCGGTGTCCTGGTGTTCTCCCCGCTCGAGGGGATCCAGCAGTTCGGTGTCACCTCCGCGATCACGATCGGATATTCGTTGCTCGTCTCGATCCTGGTAGTGCCGCCTGCGATGACCGTCTGGGGTGCCTATGAGAACATGCGGCTGCGCTCAACGGTGCAGAGCTTGTGGGACGACCTCGATGTGGCGATCGACGACGTGCACCGGCGTCACGAGGAGCAGGGGGCTTCAGAGGGCTCAGGAGCGTCAGCCGGATAGCCAGTCAGACGGGTATTTCGTTCCGTATCCCTTTAACAGCGAACTTCAGTTTCTTGTTCGGGCACTGCGAAGGGAACGGGCTGACCTTGAGCTTGTAGTTCTTGGGGGCGATCTCCATATCGAAGTAGTGCGCCACCATCAAGAGGTTGATCGCCATGTGCAGTTCCGTCCAGCGCGCACCGAGACAGGTGTGCGTACCCAAACCGTACGGGGCGTACCCGGTGCCGAGATGTTCCTTGCGCGGCGCGGCGTAGCGGTCGATGTCGAACGTGAATGGATCTGGGAAGAGGTCGCTCATGTAGTGCGTCGCGGTCGTGGCGATGGTGACCCGCGCTCCCTCGGGCAGTTCGTAACCCTCGACCGTGACCGCATTCATCACGTTTCGAATGGACATCGGGACGATCGGATACATCCGCAGGACCTCCATGATGAAGCGGCGGGTGATGTCGATCGACTGTCCGGTGATCATCTCGGCGTCGGGGTCGCCGTTGGCGAACAGCGCATCCGCTTCGGCACGGATCTTCTCATGGAACTCTGGTCGGGCAAGCATGGAGTAGATGACGAAGCTGAGTTCATCGCCCATGTACATGCTGGCGAGCAGTGGGGCTGAGAGCACAAAACGTAGATTCGACTCTGGGAGGAACTGCCGGTCGGCAGAGTGCATGTTCAGCAGGTCATCGGCTAGATCGCGCGGACATCCAGCTCGCTGCGCGGGCGTGTGAACGTTCAGGACTCGTTCTACTACCTCTTCGATCAGTTTCGCCCTGCGCCGCATGCCCGGAGTTTTCAACATGAATTTGGGCAAAGTCCTAGCAACATGCGTATGGAGCGCCCGAGCCTTGAAGGTACAGAGATCGTCGAGGATGTCTTGAGACTCGATGGACACAGAGAGCGGTGACATCGCCGAGTTGGCCAACTGCCGGCTCATGTCTACCGCTGGGAACACTTGTCCAGGTCCCCAAGTCGCCATGTGGTTCCGAGTGAGGGAGAGGCACTCGTCCAACTGGTCTTCCAGCCGCGAGCGAGAATAACCGGGCTGAACGGACTTTCGATATCGGAAGTGGTCGGCACCGTCGAGTGCGGGCAATATCCCCGACCCTCCGTAGATCTTCTCGAAACTCTCCATATAGTCCCGGGCCCTCAGGTAGGTGCGGCCGTGACGGTGCACCCAGTGATTCGTCTCGGGGCCGACCAGGACGATCATGTTTTCTGAGAACGGGGGCCGGAGTTCGAACACCGGGCCGTATTCCTCGCCGAGTTGCGCGAAGAGCGCTGGAATGTTGCCGGTTTTGACGTGTTCGTTGCGCACCAGCTTCCGCAGTGGGACAACAGGGATCTTCTTGCTGAGGGTAGTTTTGCGGAACAACGGTCTGGCGATGTTCTCGTGGACGGCTTCGGCGATGGAACGGCCGATCAAGTCCATCTTGGTGACTCGCTCAACCCGAGCCTCAGACTCTTCATCGAGTTCGAAGATAAAGCGCAAGACATCGCAGGTGTCGATGAGGCAGATGATGATGATGTCCCTAGGGTCTGGGATCTCATCGCTGAAGATGGCTTTGCTGATCCTGGTCTTGACGAATTCAACGGCAGTGCCTACATCGGAACCTGCTTGGAAACCGGACCGCCAAGCGGTTTGGGCCAACGACCAGAAGTCACCATCGTGATGTTGAAGGATGTTAAGGTTCACCAAGCGGTCCAGGGTCATGTCGATGATCGCATCGGCGTGGGGTGCGAGGTGCTCAACCCAGTACTGGGCGTTGCGTCGGTCCGGTTCGGCTGCGATCGCTTGGAGGGTGGGGTCGAGGCAGGGGTCTCCCGTGGGGGTGTTGTCCAGGAGGATCAAGGATTCCATGTCTGTGTCGATGCGGCCCAGGAGGGACAATTCGGCGAGAGCGGAGCCGACGGCGGCGCAGTTCAGGTTCCACCCGGGTACTTGCCTGAAGTAGCCGCTCTCTTCGTTGAGGAGGGTTAGGACGAGTTCATCGGGGAGAGTCAACTGCTGGGTCTTGACCCCGTATCCGGCGCGTGTCATCGAATCTGCCTTCCGTGTCCTGTGCCGCGAACTATAGCCGTTACGTACAACTTGCGGCAACGCGCCGCTTTCCCGCCCCTTCACCGCCTCTTCAACGAATCTGCGCGGCGGTGAGTGGAGCTGTGTCATACACACTACAGTTATTGTATGATAATGGTGAGCTTCAGAGTGGATGACGCCGAGGTTGCCGAGATGCAGCGTTGGGCGCAGCGACTCGGTGTCGGTCGCTCGGAGCTGCTGCGAGAGGCGCTGCACAGGTACCTCGTCGGGTTGGAGTCGGTACTGGATGTGGACCGCTGGGAGGCAGAACCGTTGGCTGAGGATGAGTCAGCATTCGCCGAGGTTGCAGATTGGGGGCCGGCCGAGGACTGGTCGGACTGGGCTGATGAAAAGGGGTGAGATCTGGTTTGCGGCGACCCCGGGCGGCGACCGGCCTGTTCTGGTGCTTACCCGCGACCCAGTCGCCGGCCGGGTCGGGTCCGTGGTCGTTGCCGTGCTTACCCGAACACATCGCGGCCTCGTCTCGGAGTTGGAGCTGACCGCCTCCCGTGACGGTGTGCCAACGGACTGTGTGGTGAACTTCGACAACATTCACACGATTCCCCGAACCGTGTTCCGTCGCCGAATAACCTCGCTCAGCCCCAAACGCCTGGCCCAAACCTGCCAAACCCTCCGCGACGCCACCGGCTGCTGATCCCGAGGATTGAGCCCGCTCCGCTCACTACTACTTGAGACCTCGATTAGGAGGTGTCCAAATCGTCGCTGGCGTTGGCCCCGGCGTTGGTGCTGGTGTCCAAATCGTCGCTGGTGGGACTGTCAGATTTTTTGTGTATCTGGCTGTGATGGTTTTCATCGAATGTGGTCGGCGATCCGGTCGCCGTAGTGGATTGTGAGTGTGTTCAGGATTGTTTTCCAGCCGTTGGTTTTGCCGTTGAGGTTGCTGCGGCCTTTGTGTTTGGCGGTGGCGACAAGGTACAGGATTTTCATGGCGGCTTGTTCGTTGGGGAAATGCCCTCGGTGTCTCACGGCTCTTCGGAACCGGGCGTTGAGGCTCTCCACGGCGTTGGTGGTGTAGACGATCCGGCGCAGCTCGGCGGGGAACTCCAACAACGGCACGAACTCGTCCCAGGACTGTCGCCAGGACCGGATCATCGCCGGGTAGGTGTCCTCCCAGTCTTGGGCGAACGCCTCGAAGGAGGCTTCGGCGGCCCCGACGGTTCCGGCGGTGTAGATCTCGCGCATGGCCTTGGTTATCTGGCCCCAGTGCTTCTTGGACGCGTAACGCAAGCTGTTACGCACCATGTGCACCACACAGGTCTGCACGGTCGCGTCGGGCCAGGTCGTGCGGATCGACTCGGGCAGGCCCCGTAGTCCGTCACAGCACACGATCAACGCGTCGACCAAACCTCGGTTGCGGAGTTCGGTCAGCATCGTCGCTGCCTGCTTGGCCACCGTCGCCGCCGGTGGGTCCGAGCCACAGACCCCCCACATCTCGTTCGCCGGTGAGGTCCACGCCGATAGCCACATAGACGGGCCGGTTGGCGACCTACCAGTCACGAACCTTGATGACGATCGCGTCGATCAACAGCAACCGATACACCGCGTCGAGGGGCCGGTTCTGCCACACCGCCATGTCCGCAACGATCTCGTCAGTGATCTTCGAGATCGTCTCGCGGCTCACCTCGGTGTCATAGATCTCCGCCAGATGCGCCTGGATCTCACCGGTGGTGAGCCCCTTCGCATACAGCGACACCACATTGCCCGACAGGCCATCAAGGCGGCGCTGATGCTTGCGCACCGTCACCGGCTCGAACGTCCCAGCCCGGTCACGAGGCACCCGCAGAACCGATTTCACCGATCTCGGTGGTGACCCGCTTAGGCGACGAACCGTTACGACAGTTCAGTGTCCCGCGGCCCTCCGGGGCGTGGCGTTCATAGCCGAGATGCTCAGCCATCTCAACCTCCAAACCCGTCTGCAACACCTGACGGACCAGACCCGTCAACAAGCCATCCTCACCGGTGAGCTCCACGCACTCGCTGCGTGCCCGAGCCACCAGCAACTCAGCCCAGTCTTTCATCGCCGCCTCCCCAGCAGCCCCGTCCGCCGGCACAGCCGGCATATTATGATCAGTCATAGACATGATCCTTTCCGGTCCACAACACCAAGCCGCGGACCCTCAGATCACACCCGATACACAAAATTCCTGACAGTCCCTCGCTGGTGTTGGTGTGGGGCCGGGTGCTGGTTGGCTTGACTCCGTCTGCTGCCCGGTTGCCACGTCGCTTCTGGTTGTACGGTTTGACTGTCCCGACTACGTCGGCTGGTTTGTCCTCCCGGGTTGGCTGTGGCCGCGGTGTCGGTCGGGTGGTGTCGGGTTCTTTGGTCGCACCCCCGCCTTTGGCTGTGTTGGTTGCGTCGGCTGGTTTGTCCTCCTGGCTTGGCTGTGGCCGCGGTGTCGGTCGGGTGGTGTCGGGTTCTTTGGTCGCATCCCCGCCTTTGGCTGTGTTGGTTGCGTCGGCTGGTTTGTCCTCCTGGCTTGGCTGTGGCCGCGGTGTCGGTCGGGTGGTGTCGGGTTCTTTGGTCGCATCCCCGCCTTTGGCTGTGTTGGTTGCGTCGGCTGGTTTGTCCTCCTGGCTTGGCTGTGGCCGCGGTGTCGGTCGGGTGGTGTCGGGTTCTTTGGTCGCATCCCCGCCTTTGGCTGTGTTGGTTGCGTCGGCTGGTTTGTCCTCCTGGCTTGGTTGTGCTCGCGGTGTCGGTCGGGTGGTGTCGGGTTCTTTGGTCGCAGTCGCGCCTTTGGCCGTGTTGGTTGGGTTGGGGGGCTTGAGCTGGTATTTGCCGGTGTCGGGGTGTTTGTACACTTGCCAGCCGTGGTCGTGGATTTTGTGGTGGCAGTCGTCACATACCAGCACGAGGTTGTCGAGGTTGGTGGGTCCGTTCTTTGACCACCAGACAATGTGGTGTGCGCGGCACCACAGCGGGTTGGCGCCACAGCCGATGCAGTGTTGGTCGCGGGCGATCAACGCGACGCGTTGAGCTTCGGTAGCGGTTCGTAGCCGCCGTCCGAGCCACATGTTTTGGGTTTTGGTGTCAAAGATCGAAGGCAACAAGTTCGCCTCCAACGCCAGACGGTGCAGCTCAACGATCGGAATGGGTGACCCGTCAGCGAGTCGGGGATTGTCGAGTTGTTGTTTCAACACATCGAAATCGGCGATCACCAACAGATCAGTACCCGCAGGCTTACCGTCACCAGCGGGCTGACAGATCAGCTCGGCCAACGCGTCAGCCATCCGCTGCTGGGGTGTGGCACGGTTGTCAGGGTTTTCGCGGTGCCACAGCTGTCGTTCCTTGGCAGTCAACGCAGTAGCGATACGTGCTCCGGTGATCTGGTCGAACTCGCCGCTCAGCACAAACATCCCCGAGTCTGATGATTCGAAGATGCGGGCTTTGCGCCTAGAGCGTTGACGATCCAACAACGCTTGCCCGTCATCATCAGCGACGTCTTGTTGATGACGTTTCACAGTCCGGGCGAACTCATCGAACGGCTCGCTGCCCGCGGCTTGCACCAGCATCTCTTCATCTATCGGGCTCTCACCAGATGCTCGGGCAATCAACCGGGCGTGACCCACAGGAATCTCACCAGACTCGAGTGCGTCGCTGGTCGCAGGCAACTCTGACAGCCGCTCGGCGGTCTCGACATCGCGTTTGGCTTCACGCTTTGATGCCTGCAACTCGTCACGAACCAACCTCTGCGCGTCGCCTTTGCTGTGACGGCGGCTCAGCTCAGCCAACGCCCGAGACCTCATCGCGGCCAGCCGAGACTCCGCACGGCCCAACACCTTCAGATGCGACCGCAACCCCTCATCAGACAACCCGGCCTCATCAACGCTCCCAACACACACCGACCCGGCAACACCACAACCGACACCAACAAAGGCATCCACAAGACCAGAAGAGGGGGCTGATTCCATGAACACAACCCTAAACACAGGGTGTGACAGCGACCCCCGTGATGTCATGAGAAACTAAAGAAATCTATAAAGCCGGTAGCCGGTGACACCGATGCTGAAGGGCCCGCTTGCTCCTCAATGGCGAGACAGTCGGACTACCACCCGGAAGGAGGTTCAGCGCCGTGACCACGACCTGCACTCCCGCCGAGGTGTTCCCGCCGGGTGAGTACCTCCGCGATGAACTCGACGAGAGCGGATGGACCGTCGCAGAGTTCGCGGGAATGATCGACCGTCCGCCACGGGCGGTGTCGGAGGTCCTGAATGGAAAGAAGGCGATCACGGCTGAGGCGGCCCGTTCCATCGCCGAAGCTATCGGCACCACTTCGGAACTGTGGCTCACCCTTCAGAGTGCGTATCGTCTCCACCGATAGAGCCAGGCGACCTTCGGGACCCCCCGAACCCCCCCCGTGGGCCGGCGGGTCTGGCCGATATGTTGACTTTTCCGGTCCTTCGGTCACGCAGCCACCGATCAGCTTGCGCGCCTCTCGTCTTGTTCGATTGATTCCTCTCAGCAGTCGAGCGGGAAGGAGCCGTTGGCGGCGATGTGGTCTGTGATCTCCTGCACCCGGCGAGCTTTCCTTCGGTATATTCCCATTATATTTGATGTTGATCAATGTCATACACCTGTGCAAGGGTGTCAGTATGTGTATTAGATGCGAGGGATACAACGAAGAGCAGGTCGGGCGGATGCACGATCTGATGATCGATGTGCATGGGTTCATGATGACCCAGGTGCGAGGACACGGCCAGGACGCCTGGACGTACACGATGGGCCTTCGTGAGGGGTTGGACCATCCCGACCTGCTGGTCGTGCATCTGCAGCCGGATGTCCAAGCAGAGTTGGCGTCGAAGTTGGGGACGATGGTGGTGGACGACGGGCGGATCGATCCCGAGGTGTTGGCAGTATCCGATATCGAACTCGTACCAGTGGATCCCAGACACTTCCGAGACGGACTGGTTGCTGAGTGGGTCAACCGCTACCGAAGGTTCCCCGAGGAGGGCGACTTCCTGCAGGTCATCCTGGGTCCGAGCATGCTGTGCGAATGCTGCCAGCACAGGATGCCGCGTCTCGATGAACCGGCGCCGCTGCAGCTGCACCGCAAGAACCGACAACAACGCCGGGCCGAGCAGCGTGAGCGGCACCGGCCGGAGCCACCGAGGGGTCATCGGAGGTGAATGGCCACACCGGCAGTACTCGTGCGAGCGGCAAGCTTGAGCGTCGAGCCGTTACGGTTGGGATATGAGTCTTGCCGTTGAACCAGCCGACCTGGCCGGTGTTGCGCAACAGCATGGACCGGCTGCCTATGTGCTGACCACGGGTGCCGACGGCCGTCCCCGGGTTATTCACGTAGAGGTCGATGTCGCCGATGACGGCACCGTCTCCGCTGTTGTGGGTCGTAGCGCTGCCGCCAATGCGATCGACCGCCCCAACGTGTGCCTGTTGTGGCCTCCCGCCCCCGACGGATTCAGCCTGATCGCCGACGGCACAGCAATCGTTGAAGGCCGACCCGGCCCCGACACACCGATAACCGTGACTGTGACTTCCGCGGTCAGACATCGCCCCGCGCGTGGCCGCGACTGACGAACACCCGGCCAGGGGACCCTCCCGTACCTTCTCGCACCTCACGGGATGGTGAACCGTCAGGGGCGGCAGATGCGCTGTCCGGCGAGGGGTGCTGGTTCACCTCCGTTGAGGTGCCTCAGGGCCAGCGCCGGGTGAGCGAGCGTGCCGCTTAGCGACGACCACGATAATCCGGCGGACGCGTCCACGCAGGTGACCGAATCCACGGCCCGCACCGTGGCCTCGCCAACGCTGAGTGCCGAGTTGACATGAGCTGTGATCGCCTCGACGAGGGCTATCCCCGTCGACTCGTTGGGATTCCGGTCGGTCAGCACTGTCATCGCGTAAGCCCCACCGTCAGGGTCGCGCACAACGCCTGTGGTTCCCACACGCCAACCAGAGCCGCGCAACGGGTAGAAGCCGTTCTTGAGGGCCGCCTCGTAGCCGTCGGGAAGACCAGCCGTCACCCCCCAACTCTGGGCGGCGCTTACCGCCGACATCGTGTCCCACGCGTCAGCCACCGACGCAGCGTCCAGCGGACCTCCACCCACAAGCAGCTTCTCGATGAGCACGGTCCGGTCCTCGGCTGTGCTGACAGTGGTGCCGTAACGCGCGGTGTGGCTCGTGGCGGCTATTGCGAACCGGGCATCGAGCGCTTCCATCCCGGCTGCCCCACCAAGCGCTGCACAAAGACGAGACGTGGGCGGGTTGTTGTGGCTGTAGTGCATCATCAACTCGATGTCCGCGACCTCGGACTCAGTGAGTGGACGGCTCCCTTCCTGGGCTGCCAGCAGCACTCCGGCCAACACTTGGGCCTTGATCACGCTCGCAGTGGTGATCGCCAGGTCTGGATTGAGGTGATACCAACACCCGGTGCGCAGATCGTGTACCGCGGCGGTGAAACGCGCACCGCGGTGTGCCTCGCCGATCTCGGCGACGAAAGCTCCGTCGAACAGGTCGCTGCACTGCTCACCAGAGGTCTCACATTCCGCCTGCGGGTCGTCTCGCTCGCCAGTGTTCTGCGGAGAGCCGAGCCAGCGCCAGACGAAGGTGAGGAGTTCGGCCCGCGTGACCGGGGCGTCGGGGTCGAAGACGGTGGCTGAGCGCCCGGTAGTGATGCCTTCGGCGGCCATCCAGCCCACAGGAGCGATCTGCCAGTCCGTTTCGATGTCGGTGAACCAACTCGGCTGACTGTCGGGCTGTCCCGCTGCACGCCAGAGGAACGCGGCCACCTGTGCCCGTGTGGTCGGCTCGTCGGGGCTGAACGTCGTGGGCGAAGTTCCCCTGGTGATTCCCCTGTTGGCCGCCCACGCCACCGGGATATTCAACTCGGTCGAGCTGATGTCGAGGAACCGATGCCGGTACTGGCCCCCTGGCCGGCCGAGGGCCTTGTGCAAGACCGTTACGGCCTCCCCGCGTGAGACCGGGTCCCCCAGAGCCGAACAACCTGCCACCACCCCGGCACTTTGCGCCCACACCACCGCATCGCGGTAGTACGGCACAGAGTCGGAGTCGCTCTGGCCCGTCGACTCGCCGGCCGCGGCGACGGCTGAACCGAGCAGGCCGGTCACGACGATCGTCGTGAGCAGCGCATTGGCAGCCCTGAGCCTCATGCCCGCCGAGCCTAAGCGGTATGCCCAGCTAGGGCACCAAGTGCGGCCCGTGCCTTCGCTCAGGGCAACGAGAGCCACGTTTGAGGACCGTGTCCGAGGGTCAGCCGTTGCTGGATGGTCTCCATGGCCGTGCGGGCGATGGCGAAGATGTCCTCGGTCTCATCGACCTCGTGGTGAGCGAAGCCCTCGTAGTCGTGTGGACTCCAGCATTTGACTTCCGCGGTCAGGCATCGTCCCGCGCGTAGCCACGGCTGACGAACACCCGGCCTGGGGACGAGATGTGGGCGCTGTCGGGCGGGGAGCAGCTATCGGGGCGCGGTCGCTCAACTTGATCGGTATGCGTCTCGACGATGGGCGACGCGAAGGATTGCTACTTCTCGTTGGGCGTCGTTGATCCGGTAGAGAACGCGGTAGGTGCCTCTTAGGGCGCTCCACAGTCCCTCCAACTCGTTTCGCAACGGCACGCCCACCCGTTGGGGATTCTCGAGCAGCGCCCCGGTGATCAACTCAATCACCGCGGCGGCGACTGCTTCTGGGAGTTCTTCTGAGATTGTGTTGGCTGCTGGGCGGGTGACGACGATTTCGTAGGGCTCTTTGGTCATGAACGCAGCAGCGTCCGAACAGCGTCGACACCGCGAACCACATCGCCTTCAAGGTAAGAGCGGTGCACCTCGGCTAGCTCCTCGACGGTTGAGGTGTCTTGGAGCACGGCCAGGGTCTCCTCAAGCGACTCAAGATCTTCGGGGCTCATGAGCACTGCTGCAGGTGAGCCGTTTCGCGTTATGACGACCCGTTCGTGGTGGGCACTGACCCGTTCAATGAATTCTGAGAAACGGTCCCGCACCGTACGGAGTGATTCGCTCGACATGGCCACAATTGTGCCACACCTAAGCGCCGAGTCAACACCCTCACCACCGAATTCGGTGTGTCGGTGGCCGACCTAGGCTGAGGGCTTGTCTGTTCTGCTTGCCGGTATGGCGTCGGCTCTGTTGGGATGCGGCGATTTCTTCGCAGGTGTCGGCGGACGTCGAACGGGTCACCCGGGTTCGGCGATAGCGATTGCCTGGGTGGCTTCGCTCGTCGGCGGAGTGGTGGCCGGCGTCTACGTGCTGATCTTTCAGCCCAACGCCTTCAGCCTCGACGACCTGCTCTGGACCCTCGCAGCCATCCTGTTCTTCTCGTTGGCGCGCCCGCTGCTGTACCTGGGTATGGAACGGGGACCGATGGCGATCTTCGCTCCGGTCATCGGGGTGGTCGGACTGGTCGTACCCGCATTTGTTGGACCGCTCACTGGCCAGGCTCTCAAGGGATTGGAGCTGCTGGGAGTACTGTTGGCCGTTCCGGCGGTGGTGCTGGTCGTGGCAGAAGGCAAGTTTCCCACCATCGACTCCGTCCGCCACAGCCCGGCGCTGGGGCTGGGGGTGATCACGGGTGCCTTGATCGGTGCCACAAGCCTGTGTTTCGGTCAGATCGACCCAGACGCCGGAGCAATGCCGGCCTTCCTGGTACAGGCTGGCGCAGTGATACTGATCCCGCTTGCTGCCAGGGCGTTCAGGCCCATGGCACCGCTGCGAGCCGATGTTCTCCGTTTCGGTCTGCTGGTCGGATTCGTTGATGCGGGTGCCATCATCGGGAGCGTGATCGCATATCAGCGCGGCAATGTTGCGGTGGTCGCGGCGATCATCGGTTTCGCTCCAGCAGTGACGATCACTCTGGCTTGGCGGGTGTTCGGCGAGAAAGTCTGGCGTTGGCAGTGGGTTGGCGCCGGTTTGGCCACCGTCTCAATCTTGATGTTCGCGGCGGCCCAGTGAGCGGTGTGCCATTGTCTTTGGTCGAGTATCTTTGGCCGCGCGTCCAGTTGCCGTCCCGCCATAGCCGATAGGGGAATCGAATGACTCCAGCACTGCTCCACCCGTTTGCCTCCCCGGCCAAGGCAGCAGGCGACTTCCTGTCGCTTGTGCGTGGCGAGGGCAGTCGCGTCTTCGATGCCAACGGCAAGTCCTACATTGACGGTCTCGCCAACCTTTGGCTGTGCCAGGTTGGTCACGGACGCCGCGAGATCATTGATGCCGTAGCCGCTCAGATGAGCGAGCTTGAGTGTTACAACACCTTCAACCCGTTCACGAACCCGGCCGCTGATGCTGCAGCAGAATCGGTCAGGGTGCGCTCACCGCACCCCGATGGCCGCGTCTTCTTCGGGCTCGGCGGGTCCGATGCGGTGGACACCGCTCTCAAGTTGGCACGCATGACGATGCAGCGCCGAGGCGATGCCGACCGTCAGGTCATTATCCGCCGTGAGGGCGGGTATCACGGAACCAATATGGGAGGCACGAGCGCTCAGGGCATCGCTTTGAACCGCGAAGGATGGGGCGACCTGGTGCCGCATTTCGTGGAGGTGCCCCGCAACGACATCGAGGCGATGGCTCGAGCATTCGCGGATCACGGCGAGCGCATCGCCGCGGTGCTCACCGAGCCGGTGCAGGGTGCCGGGGGGGTGTGGCCGCCTCCCGAAGGATACATGCCGGCGCTTCGGAGACTCTGTGACCTCCACGGTTCGCTGCTGATATTCGATGAGGTCATCTGCGGATTCGGGCGGACGGGAGAATGGTTCGGTGCGCAGCGCTTCGGGGTCGTGCCCGACATGATGACTTTCGCCAAGGGCGTGACTTCGGGCTACCAGCCGTTGTCGGGTGTGATCGTGTCTCGTGAGTTGTGCGCCGAGATGGAGGATCCAGACTTCATCTTGCGCACCGGCTACACCTATTCGGGTCACCCGGCTTCGTGCGCGGCGGCTGTCGCCAACATCGATCTGATCGACACTGAAGGACTGTTGGCCAGGGCGACCGAAATCGGTGCCCAGTTCGAGGCGGGACTGAAGGCTCTTGCCGATGACGGCACCATCGAGAGTTATCGTGGTGACGGGGCAGTGTGGGCGGCCGAACTCGGCTATGACACGATGGCCGTATGGAACGGCCTGCTGGACCGCGGGGTGATCGTGCGATCCATGGGTACTGCGCTGGGGATATGCCCGCCTCTGGTCGTCTCGTCCGCTGAGGTGGAGACCGTGCTCGACGCTATCAGCGACGCCGTGGCCTCAACCGCCAAGCCCGATTAGCGCCCGATCCCTAGAGCTGTACACGTCGTCTGTCAACCCGACTGTTCTGGAGCGAACTCGAAGACGACGTTGGCTTTGCCGGCTTCGATGTCGGTGTGGTCGAGATGGTGGATGATCGTGACCTTCTGGACGCCGCAGTCCCCGAATTCGTCGCAGCTGATCGCGCCGATCAGTCCTTGGTAGTCCTCCACCGCATCCATATGGCTCCGAACGGTGGCCCGGTCGATCACCAGGTCGCCGTCGACGACTTCTGATGCTGCCCGCACGGCTTCAAGCAGCAAGGTTGTGGCATCGTAAGCGTGGGCCCAGTATCCGAAACTCGGCGGCTCTCCGTAGGTGTCTATGTAGGCATACAGGACCTCGTCGGCGGTTCTGCCGGTGCTCTGGTTGAGAGCACTGCCGTATCTTGTGTCCGGGCCCGAGAAGTAGATGCCCTCGGACTGCGGCAATTTCATGAAGCTCTCGACGAGCAGCGCCGCGTCGGTCAGCATTGTCACTTCCTCGAGGCCCGAGACCTTGCGCGCCTGGTCGGCTACAAAGTCGCCTGCGGGCTGGAAAATCGGAAAGAACAGCGCTTCGGGGTTTCCCGTCGCTACCTCTGTGAGTATCGGCACCATGTCGGTGTCCTCTTTGTTCACCGCGCTGAAGGCGGTGAGCGATCCCCCCAAGTCTTCGTAATTGTCGGCGAAGGCCCGGGCCACCGACTCGGAGTAGGGGTCGCCGTCGTGAATTACCGCCGCGCTGCTCAAGTCGAGTTGCCCGTGGACGAAGCGCGCCATGGTCTGACCCATGTACAACCCGTTGTTCGACGTGCGGTAGTAGCCGCGGTTGTAGTTGCTGTTGGGGTTGCCGGCGAGGTCGGAGGTCAGCAGTGGGGAGGTGTTCGACGGGGCGATCATGGTCATGCCCGCGTTGGTGATCAGTGGTGCGGCGGCGGTGGCGGCGACGGAGCAGGTCGTGCCTATCACTCCGACGACGTCTTGGTCTGCGACGATTGTCTGTGCAGCGGCCTGCCCGCCGTCGCTGGAGCAGAACTCGTCGAGTCCGGCGCCGAGGTCTACCTCGAAGCCGTGTATCAGGCCGAAATCGGCTATGGCCAGTTCGATGCCGCGTTGATTGGGGATGCCCAAGGCCGCGGCGTCGCCGGTGATGGAGTTGAGCGAGCGGATCTGGACGGCTTCGCCGGGCGTCACGACGACGGTCCCGAGCGAGACGTCGCTGGTGGTCGTCGAACTGCTGGTGCTGCTGGAACTGCCGTCTCCGCAGGCTGCCAAGGCTGTAAGGGCGAGGGCTAGGAGCGGGTACCCGAGCGTCAGCTTGGCAGTTCGGTGTCTGAGGGTCCGCCTGAAGGGTCCCGTGCTATCAGTTCTTGCGGTCGACTCGTTCCCGAGGATCGTCTCCATCCGAGCAGTATTACCGGCGCTGCGCGGTTCCGTCGGCCGTCACCGGCAATGCTGGCGCGTTTCGACGCGTTGAGGCGTCTATTGTTGAACGATGAACGATGAGGTGTTTGCCGGTCACGAAGCCCTCACCTTCGATGACCTGTTGATCGTGCCCGGCTGGAGTGAGGTGCTCCCCGCTGATGTGGATTTGACCACCATGCTTGCGGGGATCGAACTGCGAGTGCCCCTGATGTCCGCGGCCATGGACACTGTCACCGAAGCTCCTCTCGCCATCGCCATCGCCCGGGCGGGCGGGATCGGTGTGCTGCATCGAAATCTTTCTGTCTCCGAGCAGGCCGAAGAGGTCGAACGGGTGAAACTGGCCCAGGCGGGGATGATCGGCTCGCCCGTCAGCCTCTCCCCACAGGCATCCCTCAACGACGCTGAGGAGTTGATGGCGAACCACAAGATCAGCGGCGTCCCGATCTGTGAATCTTCGGGACGGCTGGTCGGCATCCTGACCAACCGCGATGTCCGTTTCTGCACAGCGGACGAGTACTCGAGGCCCGTGACCGACTTCATGACCGCAGAACCGCTGGTCACGGCCCCCGTGGGGACCGGCCTCGAGGAGGCGGTGGCGATCCTGCACCGTCACCGGATCGAGAAGCTCCCGTTGGTGGACGACGAGGGGGTCCTCGCAGGCTTGATCACCGTGAAGGACATCGCCAAACGGATCGAGTACCCCGACAGCACGCTCGACGCCGCCGGGCGGCTCAGGGTGGCCGCGGCGATAGGGGTCAACGACACCGCGCAGCGAGCGGAGGCTCTGGTTGCTGCCGGCGTCGACATGCTGGTCGTCGACACAGCGCATGGGCACACCGCTGGGGTGGTCGACGCGGTTCGCACGATCAAGTCGGGTTGGCCCGATGTGGTTGTTGTGGGCGGCAACGTTGTCACCGCTGAGGGTGTGGCAGCCCTGGTGGATGCTGGTGCCGATGTCGTCAAGGTCGGTGTCGGGGCGGGCAGTATCTGCACCACGCGGGTGGTCGCGGGCGCGGGGATGCCCCAGATGAGCGCGATCCACGACTGCGTCCGAGTCGCCCGTGAGTGTTCGGTTCCGCTGATCGCTGACGGTGGGGTTGTTGCTTCGGGCGACATCGTCAAGGCCTTCGTGGCCGGTGCCGACGCGGTGATGTTGGGCAACCTGTTGGCTGGCGTGGACGAGGCCCCCGGCGAGTTGGAACTCGTAGAGGGCGCCATGTGGAAGACTTATCGCGGCATGGGTTCGGCGGGTGCAATGCGGGGGCGTGCCAGTGACCGCTACGGTACCGGGCAGGCTGCCGGCAAGCATGTGGCCGAGGGGGTGGAGGCCCGGGTGCGTTACGCCGGGCCACTCTCAGAGCTCGTCGGTCAGTTGACCGGTGGCCTGCGTTCGGGTATGGGTTACGCAGGCGCTGCGAGCCTCGCAGACCTGCAACACCGGACCCGTCTCGTGCGGATCACCGGCGCCGGCCTGCGCGAGAGCCACCCCCACGACGTAGACGTCCTGCGCGACGACTGAGGTTCTCAGAGCGGTTGTCTCTGCGCACGGCCTCGCCGCAATCACGAGGCGCAATCACGAGGCACGATCATGAGTGTCTGTTGACCCTGTATGGTGCATCGGGTAAAATCAGCGCTCGACAATCGATGTTGTGGACACGGAAAGGAGAGCAGCAGTGGCACAGCAGACTGGTACAAGTGGTGACGACGTCCTCAAGGGTAAGCTTCGGCAGGACGATGAGATACGCGGCCAGGCCGGTGACGACACCATCTATGGCTACGAAGGGGACGACAAGCTCTACGGTGGTGAGGGTCACGACACGATCGCAGGCGGCGATGGTGACGACCGCATCTACGGCGGAGCAGGCGACGACAGCCTGTGGGGTGACGGTACTCGTTCAGATGTCGCGATCGCAGGCGCGACCGACTTCGACACGTTCATCTTCGAGCCCGGCAACGGAAATGACACGATCCGAGACTTCAATCTCAACGAGGACCGCATCGACCTCTCCCACTTCAACTCGATCTCCCAGATGTCCGACTTGAACATCCAGCAGCAGGGCCAGCACACCTTGATCTCGCTGGAATCACAGAGTGGCGGCACGATCAGCCTTCTGGGAGTCAACGCCTCAGATCTGGACTCGGGCGACTTCATATTTCAAGGCGCGTCCGATGCAGACGCCGCCGGCTAGTTCCGGCCTGTTGACTATGAGCCTCAGACGGCCGTCGGCCCACGGAGGCAAGATCAACAGAACTGACCGGTAGACCTTCAACCAGGGTGACCGTTTCAGGAGGCAGTACCCGGGAGATCCAGGGGGTGCTATCGGAGAGCCGTCGGCTCTTTGCTGTCTGCGCGCTGTTCAGCGTCTTTGTCAACCTGCTGATGTTGACGGGTCCGCTGTTCATGCTTCAGGTGTACGACCGCGTCCTGTCTTCGCGCTCTGAGGCGACCCTGTTGGCGTTGATTGCGATTGTTGCCTTCCTCTTCGTGATGATGGGCGTGCTCGACTATGCACGCGGCCGGGTGCTGGCCCGTGCCGGCGCCCGTCTCTATGTGCGTCTCAACCCCCGGGTGCTGCGGGCGGTGATCGACAGGTCAACCTCGCCCAGCGAACGCTCGCAACCCTCGACCGGCCCTCAGGATCTCGCCGCGATCCAACGTTTCGCTACCAGCACCGGTCCTTTCGCTTTCTTCGATATGCCTTGGACGCCTGTGTTTCTAGGTGTCCTGTTCATCTTTCACTGGGTTCTCGGGTTGGTTGCGGTGTTGTCGGGTCTGTTGCTGGTCGTGATTGCACTGTTCGGGCAGTATCGCACGGCGGGGTTGCAGGAGAGGCTCTGGGTGTCAGCGAACCGTTCGACTTTCTTCATCGAGCAGATGCGTGCCGGTGGGGAGACGGTACACGGTCTGGGGATGCAGAATGCGGTCGTCGCCCGCTCGCGCCAGCTCAACGATGTGGCGCTTGAGGAGACGGTCACTGCTTCGGACAGGCTGGGCTTCTTCAGTGTCCTGTCCAAGACGCTGCGGCTTTTCGCGCAGTCGCTGATGCTCGGGGTCGGTGCTTGGCTTGCCATTCGGGGCGAGATAACTCCCGGGCTCATGATTGCCGCTTCCATCCTGCTCGGTCGGGCGCTTGCGCCGATCGACCAGGCGATCGGCCAGTGGCCTCTGCTGCAACGGACCCTCTCAGCCTACCGGTCACTCTCCTCGCTGCTGGAAGCGAGTCCGGTAGCGGCGACGCGCACGAAATTGCCCAAGCCGCAAGCGCTGCTGCATGCACGGCAGGTCGTGGTTGCGCCGCCGGGGGCTCGGTATGCGACCGTGCGCAACGCGTCGCTGCAGTTGGGGCCGGGGCAGGCGGCCGGGATTGCGGGGCCTTCGGCCTCGGGCAAGACCACTTTCGCCCGCGCTCTGGCGGGAGTGTGGCCAACCGCCGGAGGCTCGATTCGCCTCGACGGTGCAGAGCTGGACCAGTACGGCGATGATCTGGGTCGGCACATCGGCTACCTGCCACAGGAGGTTGTCCTGTTCGACGGCACGGTGGCCGAGAACATAGCTCGGCTCTCACCCGATGCGACCGACGAGCAGATTGTTGAAGCCGCCAAGCGCACCGGTGCCCACGAGATGATCCTCGGACTGCCTGACGGGTACGACTTCAGGGTGTCGGCTGGTGGGGCGGCGCTGTCGGGCGGGCAGCGGCAGCGCATCGCGCTGGCCCGCGCCTTCTTTGGTTCGCCGGTCATCGTGGTGATGGACGAGCCCGACTCGAATCTCGACGCGGAGGGCGCGATGGCATTGGCGCGCGCAGTTGAGGGTCATAAGAGCCGTGGCGGTGCGGCGGTGATCGTTGCCCATCGGCATGGTGCATTCGCGCAGTGCGATGTTGTCTACCTGATGGAGAACGGTCGCCCTGTGCCTGCCGGCCAACGCGACGGCTTCCATCCCGTCCGCTCGGTGGTGGGTGCCGGTTCGGGCAGTGTCGTGCCGAAGCCGTCGGCCGCCGCGGGGGTCTCACCTGAGGATCCCGCCGACCCCGGCGATCCCGGCTCGAATGATCCCGCCGATCCCGGTGTCCGCGGTGTTCCCGGTGATCTTGGCGGTTCCGGTGGTCCCGGTGCTGCCGGTTCGAATCTGCGGCAGGGGCGTGTTGATGCCGCCATTGCCCGTCTGAGGGGTCGCAGCGGATCGTCCCACACCGCAGGCAGCGGTGTTGCAGGCTCATCGGCTGCAGATGAGGAACCCGAGGAAGGGGACCGGTGAACGAAGGGTCTGAGACTCGGCGATACTCGGCTCGGTCAGCGGTGCTGCTGGGGCTGGGGGGGATCGTTGTGCTGGTCGGCGGGCTGCTGGCGTGGAGTATGACGGCCAAGATCACAGGAGCGGTGATCGCCAATGGCGAGGTGACGGTCGCTGAGGGAAACCAGACAATCGAACACCTCGACGGCGGTGCTGTCGCTGAACTCTATGTGCGCAACGGCGACCGTGTCTCTGGCGGGGATCGACTGTTGCGCTTGGCCGATGCCTCGCTGCGAGCCGACCTGGCCACCCTCGAGCTGAACCATGCCGATATGGTTTCGCAGCGCAACCGCCTCGAGGCAGAACAACGCGGTGGCGAGACTGTCGAATGGGACGAGGCTCTGCTGCTGTCGGCCGAGGACGATCCGGCAGTGCAGGCGCTGATCGACGAGGATCAAGCACTGTTCGATCGAGGTCTTGTGAACCATCGCCTGCAGGTCGCCATCCTGGGGGAGCACATTTCGCAAGCAGAGGCCGATCTGGGAGCGGTATCAGCCGGAGATGCCCTTGAAGCCCGGAATCGCATAGTGGAGATGCAGGCACAGATTGCGCAACTCGAGGCGAACCGCAGTTCCGAGGCGGAGGAGCTGCTGCTCGCGGCTCAACCTGAGGAGCATTTCCTCCAGGAACGGATCCGCCAACTCTCGGCCCGCATTCAACGGGCCACATTGCACGCTCCGACATCGGGCACCGTGTTCGACCTCGCTGTGTTCGGGCCGGGCGACGTGGTGTTCAAGGGTGAGCCGCTGCTGCAGATTGTGCCGGACGACTCTGAGTTGATCGTGCGGGCCAGGGTCAGCCCCGCCCATATCGATCAGGTCCACGTCGGGCAGGAGGCGGTCATCCTCTTCACGGCCTTCCCTTTCCGGTCATCGCCTGAGCGGTCAGGGAGTGTCCTGGGTGTCTCTGCTGACGCTTTCGCCGACCCTGATGTGGGGGAGTCGTGGTATGTGGTCGAGCTCGCCATCGAACCTCTGTCGGATACCGATGGCTACGGTGATGTGCTTGCTCTCGTGCCGGGGATGCCGGCTGAAGTTCAGATCAGTACCGGGTCGCGTTCGGTGATCAGCTATTTTGTGAAGCCGATCTCGGACTTCTTCAATCGTTCGCTTCGAGAAGAGTGAGGTGAACAGGCCGTGACCGCCTCTGGCTCGAGCAGTGAGAACGTATTGGAGTTGTCACTCACCAACGACCTGCGTGAACTGGCACCGGTGGCAGCGGGGATAGACGAGTTCTGTGCTGACCGCGAGCTGGGTACCCAGCTCAGCTACGCGGTGGATCTGTCAGTCAACGAGATCCTCAGTTACTGCATCGCCAACGCCTACGACGATGAGGATGTGCATGCAATCGAGGTGGCGGTCTACCTCGATGAGCAGGAGGTCATGCTGTTGATCGTCTACGACGGTATCGAGCTTCCTGTGGGCCGCCCCGCCGGTGACGGCAGGCACTCGACCCTCGATGAGGAGAAGTTGGACGAGCTGGGGTTGTTCCTTGTCCACCAGGTTATGGACACGGTGAGTTACGAGCGGCAGCAGGGTTGCAATGTCGTCGTGATGACCAAACGCCTGCCGTCAGAGTAGCCCGAGACCGTTCTGCCCCACAGCACCAAACTGCGGACCCTCAGACCACACCTGATACACAAAATTCCCGAGTGTCGCGACTCCAAACGTGATTCGGCTGCTGTTGGGATTATTCGAGGAGGTCTTGGGTTTGCTGAGTCGTCTGTTCGGGTAGCCAGTCGCCAAGGGGGTCGGTTGACGCCGGCATCTCGGCGAACATGTGGTCGACTCGTTCTAAGGGGAAATCGATTCCGCGTTCGGGGTGGTCGAGGATCCAGCCCTGTGGGGTGGTGAAGTACCATTCGTTGCCGTCCTCACGAACGTTGAACGTTTTGCCGCCGTTGTATTCAGTGGGGTCGCTTCTGCGCTTGATATAGATGACGCTCGCTGCACCTATGGGCATCACCGAGCGGATCTGAGCGACCGAGGAGTCGTTTGGTCGGAAGAGCCCCACGTAGTAGCGGGTGCCTTCGGCAGTTTCGAAGAGCAAGTTTATCTCAACATGAATGTCAGCAGGTACTGGTTTGTCGGGGTCGAGTTCGGGCTTTGTGTCAGATTTTGCCCAGAGGCGACCCTCCTCAACATCCACGAGCGTGGCCTTCGTCACGACTTCGGACTGGTTGGCCAAGTCGGCGATCGAGTCGGCCGGCTCGTAGTCGCTTGAGAACGATCCGAAGTACGAGTCGTACGTCTCGTCGTAGAGTCCCTCGTCGCCTGAACCGCACGAAACCGCGAGCAACGCAATCAGCAGAGCGACCGCGGACAAGTTTGGAACGTGGCGAGTGGTTCTCATGGTGACGTCTCTCGTCTTGTTTCGTGCGGCTCGTTGGTGGGGGCATCGGGTCAGGAGTCGGCCACTCCAAACGTGGTTCGGTTCTGCTTGTTCATGGTCTGGAACTATCCGAGGAGGTCTTGGGAATGTTGAGTTGTTTGTTCGGGTAGCCAGTCGTCGAGAGTCGCGACAGAGGCTGGCATCTGCCTGAATAGAATCTCCATTCGTTCCAGGGGCGACACGATTCCGCGTTCGGGGTGGTCGAGGATCCAGCCCTGTGGGGTGGTGAAGTACCATTCGTTGCCGTCCTCGCGAACATTGAACCATTTGCCGTTCCCGTCAACGATGGGATCGTTGTTGGGCTGCAGAAAGATGACGCTGGTGGCACCGATCGGCATCACCGAGCGGATTTGGGCGACTGATGAATCGTTGGGCCTAGGTAACTGAACGAAGTAACGGGTCCCGTCGTCGGCCTCAAACACCATGTTGACTTGAACATTGAATTCGGCTGGCACTGGTTTGTTGCGGTCGAGTTCGGGCTCCTGATCAGCTACAGCGAAGAGGCGGCCCTCCTCGACGTCTACGAGTGTGGCCTTCGTCACGACTTCGGACTGGTCGGCCAGGTCAGAGAGTGAGTCGGCTGGGTCGTAGTCGCTTGAGAACGATCGGAAGTATGAGTCGTACGTCTCCTCGTAGAGTCCCTCGTCGCCTGAACCGCAGGCAGCGATGAAGCTGGCCGTGGCAACGAGGGCAAGGAATGTGAGTCCCACAACGAGCGGTTTGGGTCTCGGGCGGGGTGGCGAGCCGGGCTTTATGGCTAATAAATCCTTGTACATACGAAAAAGGTATAACATAAGAATTGACAAGGCAATACTTCATCCGTATTATTTGTCTAGGTCCCACAGGAAGGAAGGAAGATGAACACCGCATGGGAGAGACTGAGCACTGAACTGAACGGTCCACGAATTCGCTTGGGCGTCCAGATCGAGTTCGTGTCGGATGCGTTGGCCGCACAGCAGATGAGGGCGTTGCGTCCCTACATCGGCCGGGGCATCGCCAACCGCGACGATTTCCGGACGATGGCGGTGATCCGCCGGTTCGGTGAGCGCGGCGCCTCGATCACCGAGATCGCCGAAGCGCTCCGCTCGAGCCCCGGAACGATCTCGAACCGGATCGACCGTCTGCACAACGAGGGACACCTGACCAGGGTCCCCCATGACCGGGACCGCCGTTCACACCGGATCAAGTTCACGCCAGAGGGGGCGGCACTGGTCGACGAGATGGTCGAGGCGATGGCCGGGGTCCACGAGTCGTTCCTTGCCTCACTGAGCGACGCGCAGTGTGAGCAGTTGTCGGCGCTGCTCGAACACTGCATGGACTAGCGGATCGAATCAGCCCTGGGCGATGGCGTCCAATACGTTGAGACGGGCGGCTCGGCGGGCCGGGACGATCGCCGCGGCGATACCTGCGATCGCGGCCGCAACCAGGTACAACAGCAGATTCGTCACCGGTATGTCGAGCGTGCGGATGAAGTCGTCGGGCACGACGGTGACCGCCACGCTGCCGAAGACCGTACCCAGCAAGATCCCGAGAATGCCGCCGAAAGCAGCGATTATCGCCCCTTCGAAGAGGACCATCCGCAGCATCTGCCGGCTCGTCATGCCGACGGCGCGCACCAGGCCGAGTTCCCGGGTCCGTTCGAACACCGACAGGGCCAAGGTGATGGCGATTCCGAGCAGGGCGATCACCACCGAGACCCCCACCAGCACATTGATCACGATCAGCGCCTGATTGATCTGGCCAGCCTGGCGGTCTTGGAACTCGTCGCGGGTCTCGACGTTGAGCGTCGGATAGTCGTCGGTGTAGATCTCCAACGCCGCGCGCGCCTGCTCTTCGCCGACCCCGTCACGGACATTGACAGAAATGATCTGGTCGCCGCTGGTGGGGAACTGCTCGGCCCACATCTCCAAGGAGATGACCCGGTTCCCGTAGATGCTCGAATCGGTGAAGATCCCGGCCACGGTCACGGTCTCTAGGCTGCGATCGGGGAACTCGATGTCGAACCTGGAGCCGATGTCGAAGTTGTTGTCGTCGGCCATGTCCTGGTGGACCCAGATTGCGTTGCGGTCGAGCAACGACTCGTCGAGAGCAACAAAGTCGGGATCGAGGTGGCTGACCGAGGTGGCCATGTCGGCGGCCGAGGAGTCCCTCACCACGCCGTCGAAGACGGTTCGGTACGCCTCGAACGCGAACCGGTACCGCACCACCGAGTCGACCTCTTCGAGTTGTTCGAGGTCGTCGGCCAGACTGGGGCTAAAAGACGCGTCCGGGCCGCCCCCACCGCTCGGTGAGATGAACCAGTCGGAGGTGACCGACTCCTCGAGCACGTCGGCGAAGGTGGCCGTGAAGGAGGCGGCCACCACCGCCGCAGTGCTGACCAGGGCCAAGCCGATCATCAGGGCAGCAGCGGCCGAAGCGCTGCGCCTCGGGTTGCGGCCGGCGTTCTCGCGGGCCATCCGGGCATTGGATTTGAGCGTGCGGGGCAGCCAACGGCGCAACCAGGCGACGATCATCAGAAGCACAGTTCCGACGGGTATCAGGATGACAGCAGAGGCCCAGTCTGTGGCCAGGATCCCAACCAGGCCGTTCAACACCATCACCGTGCCGACCGCACCCACGAAGAACAGAACGACACCTGCAGCGACCCAGCGGAGCTTCCAGCCCATGATGAACGCCGTGTCGACTCCCCGCACACCGACGATCACGACCAGTGAGGCCAACGGGATCAACGCCAACGAGCCCAGCAGCCCCACTGCTCCCGCACCGTCGAAGTCGCTGACGAGATCGCTGATCGACAGGATCACCAGATACAGCGCCCCCAATGTGGCTGCGATCCCGACAACAGCAGTCAAGGTGCCGGTGATCCCCAGCAGGATCGCCAGCGGCCACCGGCCGATGTAGTTGCTCAGAGGGCGGGCCAGGATCGGGCTGATGCTGTTGACGCCCAAGAAGATTGTGAGCGCAGCGAGACCCACCAGCGACAGAACGGTGACGATCTCCAAGTCGGCCAAAAGCGCCACCACCATCATCACCACGCCGAACCCGAGGGTTGCGTAGCGTCCCAGCCGGGGTGCCAGGCGACGGACACCGAAGGCGTTGCCGACAGCCGCGGCCCCGCCCAGAACGATGACGGGCAGCCATTGGTCGCTGATGATGGCGAACACCACGACGATCCATGAGGCCATGGTCACCAGCCCGCCAATGACCAGGTGCGCCTCGGGGACGTGGCGGGACAGGCGGGCGTCCTCGCGCAGCGCGGCCATCGGGCTTATCCGGCGGGCCCGCAACGACGGGGCGATGGCGCTTGCCATGGTCACGCCGATCCCCACGGCTATGCCCCACACGAACGTCGACGGTTCGAGCAGTAGTTCGTTGCCGCTGGGACCGAAGTCGAACTGGCCCAACAGCCAGCGCAGCCCGACACCGAAGCCGATGCCCAGCCCGGTGCCGACCACGGTCGCGAAGATGCCGACGAGCAGAGCCTCGCCGAGCAGGGCCGCGGTGACCTGTCTCCCGCTCGCTCCGATGGCGCGCAACAGGCCGAGCTCCCGGATCCGCTGGCCGATGAGGATCGTGAACACGTTGAAGATCACGAAGGCCGATACCGCCAGGATGATGAAGGCGAACACCAGCATGAACGTCTGGAAGAAGCCGATGAACTCCTCGAACTCCTCGGTCTGCTCCTCGACGAGTTGTTCGCCGGTGACGAGTTCGATCCCGGCGGGCAGCGCGGCGGCCACCGAGGCGGCAATCGATTCGGGGTCTGCGCCGCGGGTCTCGAAGGTGATCTGGTCATAGCCGGTCCCGAGGTTGATGACCTCGCGGGCAGTGGCCGTGTCGTAGGCGACGAGTTTTGCCCCGACCAGGGCGTTCTCGTCGGGCGAGGCATAAGAGAAGGTGCCTACCAGCTTGAACTCGCCCGGCCCTGCCGGGTTCACGATGGTATACGTCTCGCCTACAGCGAAGTTGCCGGCCTCGTATGCATCGATGTCGAGGGTGAACTCCCCAGGCCCCTGCGGTGCACGGCCCTCTTTGATGTACAGCAGCGGGATGGAACTCTGATCGGGCCAGTTGACGCCGAGGTTGGGGGCGGTGTTGGCCGTCTGGGCCTCGCCGTCGCCGTCGATCGGGACAGACCCGAACTTGAGTATCTGCGGTTGCACTCCGACCACACCGTCGATGCTGTTGAGAAGGTCGACGACGTCGTCGTCCAATGGGGTGCTCACGACCTCCCGATCACCGAAATCGACCTCGGAACGGACTGCGTACTCGGTGTCGCCGTCGATGTCTTCGGCGATGCTCCCGAAAGTCGCCCGCAGCCCGTCGGTAAAAACGAAGACGCCGACGGTGAACATCACCCCGAGGGTGACTGCTGAGCAGGTGAGCAGGAACCGGAAGGGTTTGCCCTTGATGTTGCGGCGGATCAGCTTGAAGATCATCAGTGCAGCTGTTTCATCTGGTCGAGGACCTGCTCGGCGGTCGGGTCGAGCAGTTCGTCTACGACTTTGCCGTCGGCGAGGAAGATCACCCGGTCCGCGAAGGCGGCAGCGACTGGGTCGTGGGTGACCATCACTATGGTCTGGTTCAGGTCGTCGACGGCATTGCGCATGAACTGCAGGATCTCGGTGCCCGACGTCGAGTCGAGGTTGCCGGTGGGTTCGTCGGCGAAGATGATCTCGGGACGGCTGGCCAGTGCCCGGCTCACCGCCACCCGCTGCTGCTGCCCGCCTGACAGTTCGCTCGGCAGATGCGTCAGCCTGTCGGCCAGTCCGACAGTGTCGACCACATGGTCGAGCCAGGCTTCGTCGGGGTCGGTGCCTGCGAGGTCCATCGGCAGGGTGATGTTCTCGAGCGCTGAGAGGGTCGGCACGAGATTGAATGCCTGGAACACGAACCCGACCTTGTCGCGGCGCAGCAGGGTCAGATCGCGTTCGCTCAACGTCGACAGGTCGGTGGCGCCGATGAAGACCTGCCCGCCGCTCAGCGTGTCGAGCCCGGCGAGGCAGTGCATGAGGGTGGACTTGCCCGAACCCGACGGTCCCATGATGGCGGTGAAGCGTCCCTGTTCGAAGTGCGCGTCGATGCCGTCGAGCGCTCGAACCTCGGTGTCTCCCTCGCCGTAGATCTTGGTGGCGCCGACGGCGTGCGCCGCGTTGGTGACAGAAATGGTTGCGTCGCTCATGGAGACTCCGGTTCACTAGGGAGAGGGTTTCGCAAGTCTCCAAACGAGGTTATCGCTGCGAGATTCTCGAACTACGTCGTTATTGCCGGGCATGGGTTCAGATCGTGGCAGAGCGGTGCGATTCGACTCGAACATGGCCCAACTCACCGGTATCGCATACGGAGGGGTAGCAAAGTGAACGACCCGATCGCCGGGCAACCATCGATCTCCGAACCGGCACTTCCTGAAGAGGGATACTCCTGGCATCGTCTCCTAGACCTTGACGAATTGCCGCAAATCATCACCGACGCGTTGCTTGTCTGAAGCCAGCGGTGGGCTGCTGTTTAATCTAGTTATAGTGCGGATTTAATGAGCATCATCGCGACGACTGGCTTGACGATGCAGTTCGGGGTACAGCGTGCTCTCGACTCGCTCGATGTTGATGTGCAAAGTGGCGTGACCGGCCTGGTGGGTGCCAACGGTGCGGGCAAGACCACGCTGATGAGCCTGGTGCTGGGTCTGCGGGTGCCGACCGCGGGGCAGGCACGGGTGCTCGGGTGCGATCCACAGACCGATGGCGCGCAGCTGCGCGCACAGATCGGCTACGGGCCGGAGCGCAACGTCATGCCCGAGGACATGGCAGCCACAGACTTCGTGAAGCACATGGCGGAAGTACGGGGGATGCCCCGCAGCGAGGCCAGAGGCCGTGCCTCAGACGCGCTGTGGCTCGTCGGTCTGGGGGAGGAGAGCTCCAGGGCATTGGGGACCATGTCGACCGGTCAGCGTCAGCGGGCGAAGCTCGCCCAGGCCATCGCTTCGGATCCCACTCTGTTGCTCCTCGACGAGCCGACCGACGGTCTCGACCCGGTTCAACGTGACGAGATGCTGTCACTGATCCGCCAGGTCAGCCGCGAATACGGGATCGACGTGGTGCTTTCATCGCACCTGCTTGAAGAGGTCGAACGGATCTGTGACCACATCGTGGCCCTCGACGCCGGCCGACTGGTCGCTCAGGGGCGGCTCAGCGACCTCGTTGGAGATGAGCAGGGCGTGGTGGTCGAACTGGTGGAAACCCCGGAGCATCCGGGTGCCTTCGATGAAGTGGTGAGCCGACTGTCGCAGTCGGGCCTCGATGTCCGTCGCAGCGAGGTGGAGTTCCGCATGGAGGTGGTCGGACCCGACGCCGACCTTGTCGCCGACCTGGTACGTGACGCGGTTGCAGGTGCCGACGCCCGAGTCGTCCGGATCGAGCGTCGGCGACGCCGTCTCGAAGACCTCTTCTCGCTGGGATCGACATGAACGGCCCTGCGAACGGCCCTGCCAATGGCCCTGCCAACGGTCCTGCGAACGGCCCTGCCGGCCGCAAGGCCCGGTCGAGCGCGGACGGGACCGAGATCCATGACCGCGGCTACCGGAAGTACGAGGGTGACCGCTCCGGTTTGGCCGGTGCGGTCCGGTCGGTGACCTGGCAGACGATCCGCAGCATCCTGGGGATGGGTCGGCCTGCCCGCCACAAAGTGTTTCCCGTCATCGTGGTGGTGATGGCGGCGCTGCCTGCTGTGGTCTTCGTGGGTCTCGCCGTCCTGTTCCGTGATCTGGCCGACGATTCGCTGGTCGGCTATTCGGAGCTGTTCGAATTCTCGGTTGCGCCGATTCTGCTCTTCGCCGCGATGGTGGCGCCGGAGGCCCTGGTTCGTGACCGCCGCGACGGAATGTTTTCGTTGTACCTGTCGACGCCGTTGACTCGGAGTTGGTATGTGGGTGCCAAGGTCGCAGCTGTGCTGGCGGTGATGATGATCATCGCGCTCGGGCCGGTGCTGCTCGCTCTGCTGGGCTACACCGTGACGGGTGACGGTCCCGCGGGCGTGCTCGAATGGCTTGAGGTCCTCGTGAAGTTGACTGCGGGCTGCCTTGTGATATCGGCGGTTATGACGGCCGTGGCGATGGCGGGAGCCAGCGTGACGGACCGCAGGGCCTTCGCGAGCGTCGCAGTTGTTCTGGTGGTCTTGGGTGGCGCGATTGTCAGCGGCATTCTGATTGATGCGGCGGACTTCTCAAACGTGTACGGGCTCCTTGATCCACAGGCGGCTGCGGGCGAAGCAGCGACGCGGATTCTCGGTGAGGTGTCAGACGAGAGCCAGCCGCTGTCGGAGCTCGACACCGCTGTCGTAGCACTCGGCGCTGCGGCCTGGTTCGCCGCGGGCGCCGGGGTTGTGGGTTACAAGTACCGAGAGCTCGAGGCGGCCTGATGGCTGTACCTGTGTCTTCCTCGGCTCCGCCCCCGCCCCCGCCCCCGCCGCCTCCGCCTCCGGCCGTGCCGATCGTTGAGGTGCGCAACGTCACCAAAGCATTCGGTGTCGTGGTCGCGGTCTCCGACGTGAGTTTCACGGTGGGGCCTGGTGTGACGGCCTTGTTGGGGCCCAACGGCGCCGGCAAGTCGACGCTGTTCCGCATGCTGTGCGGCCTCACGAGCCCGTCGCGGGGCACTGTGAGGGTGCTCGGCGAGAATGCCCGAGAGCATCGCAACGTTCGCGGCACCATCGGGCTCGCCCCCCAGCAGGACGCTCTGCTGGAGCGGTTCTCGGCCTTCGAGTTCGTTGAGTTGGCCGGCAGGACCCACGGCGTCGCCGACGCAGCGGCGGAGGCCCGCCGCTGTCTGGCCCACGTTGACCTCGATCCCGACGACCCCAAACGGATAGGCGCCTACTCCAAGGGGATGAGGCAGCGGGTGAAGCTGGCGGCAGCGCTGGTCAACGACCCCGATCTGCTGATTCTCGATGAACCGCTCACCGGCCTCGACCCGGTTCAACGCAACCGCATGATCAGCCTGTTCCACGACCTCGGCAACAGCGGCAAGTGCCTGCTGGTCTCCAGCCACGTGCTCGACGAGGTCGCACGCATCGGTTCCAGAGTGCTTGTTATAGCGCAGGGGCGACTGGTTGCGTCCGGCGACTACCGGCGCCTGCGGGACTTGATGGACGACCGCCCCCATCGCATCAGGGTGCAGTCGGACGACGCACGCGGGCTCGCCTCCGAACTCATCGGACGCGGTCTGATCGACGGGGCTTCCGTGCGGGGGGACACCGTGCTGATCGACACGCTCAACGTCGACCGGTTCGGTCGGAGCATTGCTGCTGTTTCGGCTGAGCTCGGAATCCGACTCCGGGAGGTAGTCCCGACCGACGACGACCTCGAATCGGTCTTCAGGTATCTGGTGGAGCGGCGATGAACAGCTACGTCTCTGCTCCGCGGGCCGTCTTGATCACGCATCGTCTGTTTGTCCGCCAGTTGTTCTCGAGGGGACGAGTCGTGGCCCTGCTCGGGGTGGGGGTCATCATCTCGTTGGTAGTGGCGCTGGTTTCACGCACCGTCGGTGACGATGAGTCGGCCGAGGAGGCCCTCGAAATCGGAGCCGAGTTGATGGCCAGTCTGGGCTTCACGGTTGTGGTTCCGATCGTGGCTCTGGTGTTCGCGGCGGCGTCATTCGGCGACCTCAAAGAGGACAGCACGATGGTTTATCTGTGGTTGCGCCCGATGGACCGTTGGCCGATGGTAGTGGGAGCCTGGTCGGCCTCGGTCACTGTCAGCTTGCCCTTGACTCTCGTTCCCTTGACGGTGGCGGCGTTCGTCGCGAATGTCGGTTCTGAATTGGTGTGGGCCACGATTATGGCCTGTGCAGTCGGCTGTCTCGCCTATTGCGCGGTGTTCATGCTGCTTGGCCTGCTGATCAAGAACTCCGTCGTGTGGGGTATCGGCTACATCCTCATTTGGGAGGGCTTGGTGGCGGGGCTCAGCAGTGTGGGCGAGAGGCTGGCCATGCGCGGCTACACCCGGTCGATCATCGCCGAGCAGACCGGAGCCGACCTGTATCTCGGCAATCTCTCGTTGACTGTTGCCACTGTTGTCCCGGCGCTGGTTGTCATTGCCGCTATTGTGCTGTCCAGCCTGCGCTTGCGGACAATGGACGTCGCCTGACCCGCCACGCAACCGATGGCCTCTTAGCGGCCGGTGAACGAAGCCTTTCCGGGACCGTTCTGCAGGAAGCTCTGAACGCCGATGGTGCTGTCTTCGGTGTTGAAGCAGTCGGCGAACAGTTCCGACTCAATCTTGACCGCTTCGTCTAGGGGCAGGTGGTAGCCGCTCAGCACGGCGGCCTTGGCGAGCTGCAGTGAGGCAGGGCCGGCGGCATAGCCCTCGGCCATCTTGGTCGCCTCGGTCTGCACTTCGTCGGGTTCGAAGATCGCCGAGATCAGATTGCAGGCGAGGGCCTCTTCGGCGTCGATAGTGCGGCCCGAATACACGAGGTCTTTGGCCTTGGTCACGCCCGCCAGCCGGGCCAGCCGCTGGGTGGCCCCGCCGCCTGGAATGATCCCCAGCAGAACTTCGGGGTTTCCGAGTTGGGCGTTGCTCGCAGCCACACGGAAGTCGGTGGCGAGGGCGAGTTCAAGGCCGCCTCCCAGCGCATAGCCGTTGATGGCGCTGATGGTGATCTGCGGCAGCGTCTCGATGGCCAGCGCGACGTTGTTGAACTGCTGGGAGAAGGCGAGTGCCTGCTCGCGGTCGAAGGTCGGGAACCGTTCTATGTCGGCGCCGGCCGCGAAGTGACGGGATCCCCCTGTGAGCATCACGGCTCGGATCCCGCGGTCGTCGGCCAGCGTGTTGCAGACGGTGCCGAGTTCGTCGAGCATTGCTTCGTTCACCGCGTTCACTTTGGGGCGGTCGAGCCGGACTGTGGCGACCCCGGTGGTGGTCTTGCGTTCAAGTTGGACTACCGATGACATGTTTCGAACCCTATCCGGCGATCCAGATTCAGATGGCATTCGATGGGGTGTTCGGGGCCGATGGGGTGTTTGCGGCGCAGAGCTGCAAGACTCCTAGCCTTGGGCTAACCAATCAGTCGCTGGGGGATTGAATGTCGACGGTTACGGTTCTCACGCCGCACGAATCGCTTGAAATAGACGGACACTGTGTCGATGATCTGGTGCTGATCGACCGAGAGTCGCTGCGTGGGGTTCTCGGCTGGGACCTGAAACCTCAGGGTCTGTGTCGGCAGAGCGAGTGCGTTCCGGTCACCGAGACCGACCTGCTGCATGGTGACTACGTTGATCTCCGCGCTGCTGCGAAAGCTGTCGGTGTTACTTCCATGCTTGCAGACGACACCGATCTCGTGGCTTTGAGCGTGCCGTCCCAGACCCGCAGCGATGCGCTCAGCCGGCGTCGTGCCCCCAATTTCGTGCTGCCCGACCTTGACGGGGAGGACCGGTCGCTGGAGCAGTTCGCGGGCCGCAAGAGGCTGCTGGTGGCCTTTGCAAGTTGGTGAGGCTGCGGATTTGAACTGCCCGGGTGGCAGGCACTCAACGATGAGCTGAGCGACAGCGGCTTCATGGTGATCGGGGTGGCGCTCGACGAGTCGGCCGACGACGTTCGGCCCCTCACCGAGGGTATTTCGTTTCCTGTGCTGCTTGACCGGGACCATGTGCTCGCCGAACTGTATGCCGTGAGCAATGTGCCCACGGTGGTGTGGATCGATGAGGACGGTGTCATCGCCCGGCCGAACTCAGCGGAGGTCGGCACCGACATGTTCTTCGAGTTCACGGGTGTGCGCGCAGATGGGCATCTCGACGGGGTGCGTGAGTGGGTCCGTTCGGGGAAGCTCCCCGCAGACGCCGCCACGGAGATTCCCGACCTTGACGACGATGAGATCGAGGCTCGACTGGCTTTCCGGATCGCTGTTCATCTGCGTCGCCGCGGTGACCCGTCGGCGGCCGCCTGGTTCGCGACCGCCGCCGAACTCGCCCCCATGGATTTCACCGTGCGCCGTGCGGCCATGCCCCTGCAGGACCTCAGCCCGTTCGGTGAACACTTCTTCGAGTTCTACGCCGAATGGAAGAAGGCCGGCCGCCCCTACCACGGCATCCCCCGCTAGCGGCGCGCGCTCAGAGGCTGAAGGTTCCGGAGGCGACTTCGATCGGCTTGCCCACGCTTTCGACCTCGGTGCAGGTTCTGATGAGGCCCGGGTCGGTGCTCGTGGCCCAGGTCCGGGTGCCGTCGGCGAAGCGAACCAGGCCGATCGCCCGCGTGGGCCCCTCACGGTCGTAGGCGACTGTCACCCCGTCGAGTGTTGCGATCCCGGACGTGTCGGGGTCAGCGGGTTCGCGAACGGGGGCGTCGTGGCTTGCGGTTATTTGCCGGTGTGGTCGGCGGGGTGGCGTAGTCGAGTAGGTGGCGAGTGCGTGTTTGGCGACGTGGCCGCCGTTGCCCTGGACCAGGCCCATGGAACCGGGGTCGGATCGGAGTCGGTCGACCATGCCGATCACGCTCTCACCGGCAGCGAAGTTGAGCGGTGCGCCGGCGAACGCCAGCCCCCCGGTCACGGTGAGCGCACGGTCTGTGCTGATCTGAAGCACCTCCGTCGTGAGCGCCACCATCGACGGGAAGCACGAGTAGAGGTCCAGGTGCTCGACTTCGTTGAGGTCGCCGATCATCGCCCGCAACGCGGCACCGGCAGCATCGAGGCCCGGCGCTGTGGCGAGTTCATGACGGCTGATCAGGCTGGCCGTGTCGCTGGCGAGCACACAGTGCTGTGGGTAGACCCGTTGATCGGCGCTGACCCCCATGCGGTCGGCGGTCTCGCTGCTGGTGATCACGACCGCGCCCGCATGGTCGACGTTGTTGTTGGCGCACATCGCTTTCGTATAGGGCCAGCTCACGAAGCGGTTGTCGCTGCCGGGTCCGCGGATCTGCGCCGCGGTCATGGCACTGCGGTCCGCGGCGTGGGGATTGTCTGCGGCGACTGCGGCGTAACCGGCCCACAGTGATGCTGAGCGGTCTCGGGACTCGTCGAGTGTCTCGCCCCTTCGGTGGCGCAGCGCGCTGTCGAAGACGGCGTAGCTGTTGCGGGGTGTCTCTGCGCCGCGCTCGATGGCCGTTGCGTCGCCCATGTCCAGTGGAGGACCGAAGTTCTCTACGCTGTTGGTACCGGTCTCGCTCCTGCGGGGGACATCGATGCCCAGCCTCTTCTGGGCCCGCCTCGAGAGGTTGTTCTCCCCGCAGGTCATCACCGCAATGTCGATCTCTCCGCCCCTAATCCGATCGCTGAGAGCGGCGAGCAGATGGATCGGCATCTGCCCGCCGAAAGAAGATTGCACGGTCCGTGAGGGTTCGATACCGCACTCCGCTGCGACCAGAGTGGCAGGGTCCCGGTAGCGCCACAGTCCGCCGACCACCGCCACAGTGTCGACCGACTCACGCCACTTCCCCCGAGCCCCAGCAGACCGCCCCGCGTCGGCGGTGCGGCCAGAGCGGGGCCGGGCACAGTCGCTGAGGGCCAGCTCGACGGCTTGGGCCATGAGCTCAATCGAATCCGCAGCGTGGACGATCTCGTGGTTGTCGGCGAACGAATGAGAGACTTGGCCGACCCCGACGATCACCGGTGTGCGTGGGTCAAGATTCACTGAGGCCCGATTCTAGTGTCATGCCGGGTTCCGCCAAATCTGCGCGTTCAGCCACACATAATGTGGCTCAGCGCGCAGATTTGGGGTAGTTCTGTCTTGAGCTGCGAAAGGTGGGCCTGCCATGACCCTTACTCCACAGAGCGTCCTGTTGACGGATCGAGTTGCGGTTGTAACCGGAGCGGGACAGGGCATCGGAGAGGCGGTCGCGCTGGCGTTGGCACGGTTTGGTGCCGACGTCGCAATCTGCGACATGCACGGCGACAGGCTGTCGCCGGTGGCTGCGGCCATCGAGGAGACTGGCCGCCGCTGCCACGCCACTGAACTCGATGTGCGTGACTCGGCTGGTGTCGACCGCTGGCTCGGCAGTGTCGTAGAGGAGCTCGGGGCAATAGATGTGCTGGTCAACAATGCTGGGGGAGGGTTCCACTCGCTGTATTCGGGAGTGTCGCCGAAGGGGGAGGGTGTCCTGATCGCCGAGAACTTCTCCACCGTCACCAATTGTGTGCGACACGGAGTGGACCGGATGAACGACGGTGCCTCGATAATCAACGTGACTTCCGTGGAGGCGTACCACGCGGCCCCTGGATTCGCGGTCTACGCGGCGATGAAGGCTGCCGTTGAGCAGTTCACCAAGTCGCTGGCACTTGAACTGGGTGGGCGCGGCATCCGGGTCAACTGCATCGCCCCTGACATGACCCCGACTCCGGGCGACCAGAGTCTGGCTGAGGCAAGCAGCGCCATGATCGACGGGATGGAGCCGACACCACTGCGCCGCATGGGGTCCACCGACGAGAACGCTGCGGTGGTGGTCTTCCTGGCGTCCGATATGGCGAGTTTCGTGACTGGAACATCGATCCCTGTCGACGGCGGCACGATCGCGGCTGCTGCCTGGAAAGTCCGAGACGACGGCACGTTCGCCATGTGAGCGAGTGCTGCAACGTCTCTGCGCGCACGGCTCACCTCAGAGCACCGCGGCGAGGATTTCGGTGGCTGCACGCCGCGGGTCCTCGAGAGGACCGAAGTGGGTGTTGTCAGGCCAGACCACGCTGCGGGCGTTGGGGAGTTGATCCGTTATCTGCTTGGCGACGGTCGAGGGTGCACCGCCGTCTGTAGACGTGGCCACCGTGAACGGGGCAGCCACGGACGGGAGTTGATCGAACAGCTCAAGGTCGACCCCTTCAAAGAGCCGTGCCTCGGTTTCCCCAGAGGTTTTCAGGGTAATTCCGGTGTCGGTCTCGAGGAAGCCGTCGACCACATAGTCTCTGATGACGTTGCGGCTGACCAGCGCAAACGGGGCTGCTTGTGCGTAGCGCCCGATGGCTTGGTCGAACGAGTCGAAGTGGTGTCGACGTAGCCGTGCAGACTCGGCGAGTCTGTTGCCGCGGTCAGCGACGGTCACCGCGACCGGCGGGAAGATCACCGGTTCGAACACCCAGGCCGCGGAGACCAGACCAGGATGCAGCAGGGCGGTCTTGGCGGCCACTGCGCCGCCCATGGAGTGCCCGGCGACCGCCCAGGAGTCGACACCGAGATGTTCGCTGACCGCCTGCACGTCGTCGGCCATCGAAGCCCATCCGAGGTCTGTGTCGTCGGGGGTGATCGAGTCGCCGTGGCCGCGCAGGTCCGGTGCCCAGACGTGGAAGTGACCGACGAGGTGTTCAGCGACGGCTCGGTAGCAGCGACCGTGGAAACCTGTGGCATGCAGAATCAACAGCGGTGGGCCGCAGCCCCCGAGGTCGTGCAGCGCGACGCTGACACCGTCGCTGGATTCGATCAGTGTCGGCATTCGATCAGTGTCGGCATTCGATCAACGTTGGCATTCGATCAGTGCTGGCATTGGGCTTCTGTCGGCACGGGTTCAGTCGGTGCCCTCGGGCAGCAGATAGAAGCCGTCGTCGTCTGCGGCGATGTCGAGCACCGCGAGGAAGCGTCCGTTGCCGACTGTCATTGCGCACAGGGCGGTCAACTCGATGACCTCGACGTCTGAGAAATGGTTGCGAACCTCAGCCATGAACTCGTCGTCGATCGAATGGTGGTTTCTGGCGAAACGGTCCGCGAACTCACCGGCGAGGCGTTCACGCTCGGTCAAGCCCTCGATTGCCGGCGGCGCGCCGATGGAGCACGCCATCACCTCTTGGACCGCGTCCTCGTCGAGACCCTGCGCGGCGGCTTTGGGTGAGCGTGTGTTGAGGCACACCCCGCAGCCGTTGGCAACCGCGACACGAAGCCGGGCGATCTCGCGCAGCCGAGCGGGCAGCGAGGTCTTCTCATACACCGCGTTGGCGAACACCCACATGCCTTTGGCCACGTCGGGTTGCATCATCAGCAACCGTTCCCGCTCGAGCCCTTCGCCGTCTACAACATCAATTCGTGCCATCGGTCAATCCTTTTGGTGAGTGGTAGTGGGGCGCCGGCTCATGTGAGCACGTTGGGGCGGTCGAGGCCCTGGGCTTCGCACATGGCCATGTAGGCGGTGTAGATGCCCTCGGCGTCGGTGATCGACTCGACGTTGCCGTCGGCGTCGAGGTTGAGGTTGGAGCCGTAGATCTGGAACCACACATCGGTCAGTTCGGTGTTGTCGTCGGGCACCGTGAGTGTGTGCTCCGACCCGGCGGGCTCGTACAGGAAAGAACCGGCACGGTTGATGTAGTCGTATTCGGCGTACCTCCAGGCCCCGGTCAACGTGTAGCCGTACACCTGCCCGGTGTGGCGGTGTTTCTGGACCACGACTCCGGGCGCGAAGCGGTTGCGTACGATCCAGAGACCGGCCTCGATATCGGCCTGCACCAGTTTGAGTTCAACGCCTGTGCCGGTGTCGACCCAGGGGATCTCTTCTTCGCCGAGGTGGAATGCTTCTGTCATGGCGCGCCAGCGTAGGTCGCCGACAGCCGCTTGGCTAAACCCGCCATACTGAGCGGCACAAACGACCGAAAGGCTCAGTCGGCCGAACGGCTCAGACGGCCGAGACGCTTGCGTCAGGCGACGCCGGCTGCTTTGAGGGCCCGTTCGGTGAAGACCTGGGCCAGATGACGGCGATAGTCGGCATCGGCGTTGAGATCGGACGGGGGTTGCAGTCCGTCGGCTGCCACCGCTGCGGCGTCGGCGGCCGAGGCGCCTGCTGCGACCGCGGCTTCGACAGCTGATGCGCGCAACGGGGTGGAGCCCATGTTGACCAGGCTCACCCCGGCGCCGGAATCGGCCACCGCGACACCCACGATCGCCCAGTCCTGGGCTCGGCGGTTGAACTTTTGATAGTTCCAGCCACCGGCGCTCGCCGCGACTCTCACCTCGACGATCATCTCGTCATCAGCGAGTGCTGATTCGAAGTACCCGGTGAAGAAGTCTGTGGCGGCGATCTCACGGTCACCGCCAGGGCCGCGGGCCACGATCGTGCCTCCGAGCGCCAGTACCGCGGCGGGAAGGTCCGAGGCTGGGTCAGAGTGGGCCAGAGTGCCCCCCAACGTGCCTCGGTGGCGCACCGCCGGGTCACCCACAAGCGCCGCGACCGAAGCCAGCAGCGGGGCGGACTCCGCCAGCAGTGCTGAATGCTCGAGTTCGCTGTGGCGGGTGAGCGCACCGATCGAGATGGTTCCGTTGTTGGAGTTGATGTAACGCAGATCATCGAGCCGCCCCACGTCAACAAGCACCGTCGGTGTGGCAAGACGGAAGCGCATCATCGGGATGAGGCTGTGACCACCGGCCAGCAGCTTGGCTTCGTCGCCGTGCTCAGCGAGCAGCGAAACAGCGTGTTCGGCCGATTCGGCCACCTCATAGTCGAAACTTGCGGGAATCACGACGCACCTCCTTGGGCCTCGTTGATGGCTTTCCAGACAGTCTGTGGTGACGCCGGCATCGTCACGTCGGTAACGCCGGTGGGCCGTAGGGCGTCGACCACGGCGTTGATCACCGCCGGTGTGGCGGCGATGGTGCCGGCTTCGCCGATGCCCTTCACCCCCATCGGGTTGGTCGGGCTCGGCGTCACATGGCTAGCGAGCCGGTAGACGGGCGCCTCAGCAGCCGACGGCACCAGATAGTCGCCGAGGTTGACGGTCACGATCTGGCCGTCCTCGTTGTAGACGGCGTCCTCGTACAGCGCCTGGGCGGCGCCCTGCAGCACACCTCCGTGTACTTGACCCTCGACGATCATCGGGTTGACCTGGTTGCCGCAGTCGTCGACGGCCACGTAGTCGACGATGTCGACGTTGCCGGTGTCGGTGTCGACCTCGACCACCGCGATGTGGGTGCCGTTGGGGAACGTGAAGTTCGGCGGGTCGTAGGTGACGTGGGCTTCAAGGTTGGGTTCCATGCCGTCGGGCAGGTCGTGTGCGGTGAACGCCGCGAAGGCTATCGCTGCGAAGGGGACCGCTGCGGTGGGTGTGCCCTTGACCTGGAACGCCCCGTCGACGTATTCGAGGTCGTCCTCGTTGGCTTCGAGTTGGTGGGCGGCTATCAGCCGGGCCTTGTCGAGCACCTTGTCGGTGGCCATGAACACTGCGGTGCCGCCGACCGAGAGTGACCGTGAGCCGTAGGTGTCGAGACCGGTGGGGCTGATCGCGGTGTCGGAGTGCAGCACATCGACATCGTCGGGGTCGATGCCTAGTTTGTCGGCGACGATCATCGACCAGGAGGTCTCGTGGCCCTGACCGTGTGGTGTGGAGCCGGTGATCACCTGCACTTTGGCGGTTGGCAGCACCCTTACGGTGGCTGCCTCCCAGCCGCCGGCACCGTAGTTGAGCGACGCCAGCACCCGGCTCGGGGCGAGCCCGCACATCTCCACGTAACTTGAGAGGCCGACCCCGATCTGACGGTTGGATCCGTCGGCTCGACGCCGGGTCTGCTCGGCCCGCACGCCTTGAAGGTCGGCCATGTCCACAGCCTTGTCGAGCACTGCTTGATAGTCGCCGCTGTCGAAGATGAGCCCGGCACAGGATTCGTATGGGAAGGCGTCGGCTGCGATGAAGTTGCGGGAGCGGATCTCTTCGGGCGTGACGCCCACGGCGACCGCCAGAGAGTCCATGGCCCGTTCTATCGCATAGGTGGCTTCGGGGCGTCCGGCACCGCGGTAGGCGTCGGTCGGGGTCTTGTTGGTGAACACCGAGGTGCACTCGAAGGAGTAGTGGGCGATGTCGTAACAGCCGTGGTACAGGAACCCGCCGAGCAGCGGAACCCCGGGGGTGACCAGCTGCAGGTAGGCGCCCATGTCGGCGAGCAGTCTGGCTCGTACGGCCTGCACCTTGCCGTTTGCATCGGCGGCCAGTTCGATGTGCTGGACCTGGCCGCGGCCCTGGATCGTGGCCGTTGCGGCTTCGCTGCGGCTCTCGGTCCAGCGCACCGGTACGCCGCGGTCCATGGCCAGCGCGCAGCAGAGGATCTCCTCTGCGTAGACGTTGAGCTTGCAGCCGAACCCTCCGCCGACCGAGGGTGCTACGACTCGGATCTTGTGCTCTGGGATGCCGAGCGTCACTGCGGTCATCACCTTGAGGATGTGGGGGATCTGCGTGGCCGAGTACAGGGTGAGTTCTCCGTTGGCCACACCCGGCGCGGCGATCACCCCGCGGGGTTCCATCGGCGCTGGGATCAGGCGCTGTTGGACGTAGCGTTCGCTCACCACATGGGCGGCGTTGGCGAATGCCTCGTCCACGGCTTCGGGATTGGGGATCAACGGCCAGGTGTAGCTCTCGTTGGTGCCGAGGTCTTCATGTACCAGCGGCGCTCCCTCCGCCACGGCGGCTTCGATGTCTACTACCGCGGGGAGCGGGTCGTAGTCGACTGAGACCGCAGCCGCTCCGTCAGCCGCCGCGTAACGCGAGTCGGCGAGCACCACCGCCACGGCGTCGCCCACATATTTGGCTGTGTTGGTGGCGACCGGCAGGTGGGCGGGGTTGCGCATGTCGTCGGTGACTGGCCAGGCGCACGGCAGGGCGCCCTCGCCCCACAGGGGCGCAAGGTCGGCGCCGGACAGCACTTCGGTCACGCCGTCGATCTCGAGCGCGGCGCTGCCGTCGACATTGAGGATCGTGGCGTGGGCCTCGGTGGATCGCACCACCCCGACCCAGATCTCGCTGTGCAGGCTCATGTCGTCGATGAACTGTGCTTCGCCGGTCAGCAGTGCGGGGTCTTCACGCCGTAACCGTGGGGAGCCCATGTGGGTTGCGGGGTTATCGGTGCCTACATGGGTAGGGGGGTCATCGGTCATAGTCATTGTTCACTCCCCGTCCGTATTGGAACCGTCTGATCCCGAGCCGGCCACAGCGAGCACTGCGTTCACAATGTTCTGATAGCCCGTGCAGCGGCACAGGTTCCCTTCGAGCCCATGGCGCACGCCGTGGTCGTCGAGTTCGGGATACTCCTCGACCAGTGATATTGCCGCCATCACCATTCCGGGTGTGCAGTAACCGCATTGCAGAGCGTGGTGTTCATGGAACGCCTGCTGCATTGGATGCATCGTGCCGTCAGCGTCAGCGACGCCCTCAATGGTGGTGATGTCGGCTCCGTCGGCTTGAACTGCAAACATCGTGCAGGACTTTGCGGATTGACCGTTGATAAGAACGGTGCAAGCGCCGCAGCTGCTCGAGTCGCAGCCGATGTTTGTTCCCGTGAGGCGCAGTTCGTCGCGCAGTGCGTGCACCAGCAGGGTGCGCGGCTCGACTTCGAGGCTTCTTTCGGTGCCGTTGACGGCCAAAGTTACTGACTCCATGTGTCTCCTTTGACGATTTGACGGTTGGGGTGGACCGTTGAGGCTGAAATGTTGCCGCGTCCGAGCGTACATGTCCAGCGCTACGGACACTTGTTTGTCGTTTCGGGTCTTGGGCTCAGCTCGGAGGTTCGTTGCCCTGTTGGCGTAGGAAGTGCTCGAACTCCTCTGCGAGATCGTCGGAGGTGGGGAGGCTTGATTCTGCGTCGGCGTCGTAGCGCTGTTCGAGGGAGCGGACGTAGTGGAATATCTCGTTGTTCCTGTCCATTGCCTCGTTGACTTGGGACTCCCATTCGTGGGTCTGTTGGTCGAGCCTGGCCCAGTGGGTGGGCAGGCCGGTCACCCGTTCGAAGCGTTCCAGCAGTGCGCGCGAGGCTTTGGGGTTGGGTGTGCCCGACACGTAGTGCGGCACGCTTGCCCGCAGCGACACTGCGGGGATGTCGGCAGCGTCGAGGCGTTCGTGGAGGGCTCCGACTATTCCGGTCGGTCCCTGGTATGAGGGTGGGTTGAGGCGCAGCCGCTTGCCGAGTTCCTCATCGGTGGTCGAGCCTGTGATCGTCGGGGGGCGGGTGTGGGGTACCTCTGAGATCATCGATCCGAGGGTGACCACGAGTTTGACGTCGAGTCGCTCGATGACCTCCAGGATTGTGTCGACGAAGGTCCGCCAGCGCAGGTGCGGCTCGACTCCCTCGATGAGCACGAGGTCGCGGTCGCGGTTGTCGAGTGTCAGGCAGTGCACATCGTTTGTCGGCCATTCGATGGTCCGTTGGCCGTCCGGGCCGATCCGCACGGTGGGTCGGCGTTCGTTGAAGTCGAAGAACTCGTCGGAGTCGATGCTGGCCAGGTGGGTGGCGTCGGGGCCTCGCATCGCTTCGACCGCTCCGGTGGCGGCGCCGCCTACGTCGAACCAACCGTCCCAGGCGGTGACGAGGATCGGTGAGTGGAGTGACCGCGGCGGGTCGTGGTGCCAGAGGAGTTGCTCCATTGCCCAAGCATGCTATTTGGACGCCGGGCCGATCGGATGCGGGGCCGATCAGATACGGGCCGATGGACGTCGGGCCGATGGACGTCGGGCCGATGGATTCGGGCCGGTCGGATATGGGCTATTTGGATATGGAACTGTTGACGGCGGAGACGATGGCCCGAAGCGACGCACTGACGATCGACTCGTGCAGGCCCACACCCCACACCAGGTTCCTGGCACCGGTGTCGATTGCGACGTAGGCCGCTGCGGTGGCGTCGGAACCCAGACCGAGGGTGTGCTCGGTGTAGTCCGCGATCTTGCCGGAGAACAGGCCGACGGAATTGAGGGCGTTCACGAAGGCGTCGATCGGGCCGTTGCCTTCGCCCGAGACCATGCGCTCGGTGCCGTCGACGATGAGTTTGGCTTCCAGGGTCGTGAGTCCGCTGTCGATGGTGTCGCTGGTGGCGCGGTGACCGATGATCTCCACTCGGGCGTCGACAGGTTCGACGTAGTCGGCCATGAATCGGCGGTGGATCTCATAGGAGGTGATCTCTGTTCCGGTGTCTTCTGTGACCTGCTGGATGGTGTTGGAGAAGTCGATCTGCAGGTTCCGGGGCAGGTCGAGACCGTACTCGTGCAACAGCACGTAGGCGGCTCCGGCTTTGCCGGACTGGCTGTTGACTCGGATTACGGCTTCGTAGGAGCGGCCGAGGTGGCGGGGGTCGATCGGCAGGTAGGGGACGTCCCAGGTGTCGTAGTCGCCCCGAAGCTCCTCGCCGGGGCGCACGTCGTAGATGTCTGCCATGCCTTTCTTGATGGCGTCTTGGTGGCTGCCCGAGAAGGCGGTGTAGACGAGGTCGCCGACGTAGGGGTGGCGCGGGTCGATGGTCATCCTGTTGGAGAACTCGTACACCCTGCGCATCTCGTCGATGTCGCTCATGTCGAGTGTCGGGTCGACGCCCTGGGTGAACAGGTTCAGGGCGATCGTGACCAGGTCGACGTTGCCGGTCCGTTCACCGTTGCCGAACAGGGTTCCCTCGATCCGGTCGGCTCCTGCCATTAGACCCATCTCCGCGGCGGCCACGGCTGTGCCCCGGTCGTTGTGGGGATGCAGTGACAGCAGCACTGTGGAGCGGTCGCGGATCATGCGGTCGAACTGTTGGATCATGTCGGCGTAGAGGTTCGGTGTCGACATCTCCACGGTGGCGGGGAGGTTCAGGATCAGCGGGTTCTCCTCGGTCGGTTTGAAGACGTCCATGACCGCTTCGCAGACCTCGACGGCGAAGTCCGGCTCGGTGCCGGTGTAGCTCTCGGGGCTGTACTCCCAGCGGATCGAGTCGGGGTTGTTCGACCGTTCCAGCCCCTGCCGGCAGATTTGCGCACCGTTGACGGCGATGTCGATGATGCCTGTTCGGTCGGTCCCGAAGACGACACGACGCTGCGTGGTCGACGTCGAGTTGTAGAGGTGCACAATTGTGGACGGCGCACCCTCGATCGCTTCGAATGTGCGGTTGATGAGGTCGGCGCGGGCCTGGGTCAACACCTGGATGGTGACGTCGTCGGGGATCTGGTCGCCTTCGATCAGTTCGCGCACGAAGTCGAAGTCGGTTTGGGATGCGGCCGGAAAGCCGACCTCGATCTCTTTGAACCCCATCTGTACCAGGAGGTCCCACATCCGCTTCTTGCGGCTGGGGTCCATGGGGTCGACGAGGGCTTGGTTGCCGTCGCGGAGGTCGACCGAGCACCACACGGGGGCCTTCTCAATGCGTCGAGTCGGCCAGGTGCGGTCGGCAAGTTCAACCGTTGGGAACGGACGGTACTTCTCAAACGGCATCTTGCTCATGGTTGTCTCCATTGTGGGGTTTGTCCGGGCGGTGGTGGGGTGGTGGTCGTTTGCTTGGTCTCCGAGTTCGTGCCGGAAAAGCACGAAACCCCCCGGCACGAGGCACGAGGGGTTCGGCGAGCGCCGGTATGTGGCGCTCGCCTACATGAGAAGGAGCAGGGTGGTGCTGTGATTCACGGCTTCAATGAAACCAGGTTCCCCCACCGATTGCAACCCCCGGGCGCTGCCGCAGCGATCTAGGGTGGGCTCTGTTATGACCGAACCGGTGATGATCGGCGAAATCGCGGATGCTCTTGGCCTGGGTGATCACGAGCTGGTGTCGCTGGTCGGGGGAGGGGGCAAGACGACTGTGCTGTTCGCTCTCGGCGCCCAGCTTGGCGGCACGGTCGTGCTGAGCACCACCACGAAGATGGGCCGTGACCGGACCGGTGGACATGAGCCTCTCCTGGTTCCCACCGACGAGGCGCTGCTGGCCGCGTTGGCTTCTCGGAGGGTGGCGTTGGCTTGGGGGGCTCTCTCAGACCGCAAAGCTGTCGGTGTGGAGCCTCATGTCTGTGACCGATGGTTCGGTCTGGCCGACCATGTGGTGGTGGAGGCGGACGGTTCTAGGCGGATGCCTTTCAAGGCCCCGCTCGATTATGAGCCGGTTGTGCCGTCTCGGACCACGACCCTGGTTGCCTGCGTGGGTGCCGCGGCGCTCGGAGCGGTGATTTCTGAGCAGTGCCAGCGACCGGAGCGGGTTGCTCTGATTGCCGGGTGCTCACCTGAGGATCGGCTGACCCCGCACCGCTTGGCGGCGGTGCTGTTGAGCGGCCGGGGGTCTCGCAAGGACTGCCCGCAGACGGCCCGTTTCGTGGTCGTCGTCAACCAGGTCGGGCCGACCCATCTGGGCTTTGTCGACGAACTGGCCGGGATCATTCAAGACGCCGCGACGGTGGTGTGCGTCTCTCCTTTCGTCAAGTAGATCCGCACCCTTGCGGTGCTTCTGTCACAGCCCGAAATTAACGTCAGTCATTGTGAGTGGTCGACCATTGCAACCAATTGAAGGGGATCGCCCGCGCAGGGTGTTGTGCGAAGTACCGTCGGAGGAGATGACGCGTTTGCCTGGACTTGCTGCTGCGTGCCCTTATCGGCGTGTGAACTCGAGCGACGGATCGCCTCGCCGTGAGTTGAGCGAGTCTTTGCTGATATGCGGGACGGCTTCAGATGGTCTTGAGCTGTTGCCGGATCGCAGTGTTCGTACCGTGGTGACCTCTCCACCGTATTGGTCGCTGCGCGACTACGAAATGAAGGACCAGATCGGCTGCGACGATGCGTTGGGGGACTACATCAAGAGCATCGTCGTGACTTTCGACAAACTGCGCCGCGTGCTCAGCGATGACGGCACGGTGTGGCTCAACGTGGGCGACAGCTATACCTCGGGCAACCGCCGCTATAGAGCGCCCGACCGGAAGAACAGGGCACGGGCGATGAGCGTGCGTCCGGCGACACCGGATGGGCTGAAGCCCAAGGACCTGATCGGAGTTCCCTGGCGTCTGGCGTTCGCGTTGCAAGACGCAGGGTGGTGGGTGCGTTCTGAGGTGATCTGGCATAAACCGAATGCGCATCCTGAGTCGGTGCGGGACCGTCCGACAAAGGCTCATGAGACGGTTTTCCTGTTGTCCAAGAGCGAAACCTATTTCTACGACACGGACGCCGTTCGTGGACCGAATGGGCGCAGGCTGCGTACTGTATGGGATGTCAACACTGAGCCTCGTCGGCGCAGCGACAGCGGAGTCGATGATCATCCTGCGGTGATGCCTATGACGCTGGCCAGTCAATGCGTGAGCATCACCAGCGAGCCCGGTGACATCGTGCTTGACCCCTACGCTGGATCAGGCACGACGCTATTGGCGGCAAGAAACCTTGATCGTCGCTGGGTCGGTATCGAGCTCAACCCGTCGTTCGTTGACCTCATAGAGCATCGCTTGGCGTTGTGAGTGATCGCGAGGCCGTCAAACGACGAATCGACGAGCTATCGCCAATGGGCGTGCGGTTCGTCTCTCGCGTTATCAACTCCTTGAGATTCCGAGTGCGATATTCGCTTCGCTCGCGGATGCCGACGTGTCAGCATTCAAAGCCGACGGCCCTACTGTCGATTGTGCCTATCGCGGGCACGCTGCCGCGGCTCGTGTTTCGCTCGACAGATCTGATGCCAAGATCACCGTGAAGCAGATACTGCTTGCAGCCTGCGACGTGCACGCTGAGTGGGAGCTTGCCTGATCGGATCGATCAGCTCTCTGATCTGTTTAGGTAGTGGCGGCTATCGGAGTCCAGTCGAGGACTTTGATGCCTTCGGTGTCGGGGCGGTGGGCGAAGCCCTCTACCTGCATGGCGAGGGCGTGGCCCCCCGCTGCGGGTGTCGCGTCGAGCAGTGTGTGGCGGAACGACAGCAGGTCGCCCTCGAATGCCGGGCCGGTGTGGTCGCAGTCGTGCCAGCCGACAACGGTGGCCATACCCGACAGCACTCTCGACAACGACGCTTGGGCGAGTCCCACGACATGGCCGCCGTAGACGAGCCGCTGGGGATAGGGCGACTGTTCGGCGTCGCGATGGATCATCGCCAGGTTGTGGGTCAGGCGCACCAGGGAGGTGGCTCCGTCGATCACGTCGCGGGTGGGATCAATGATCGTCTCGCCTGCGGCCCAGTCGGTCGGCGGTCCCAATGCCGCGAAATCCCACTCCGGCACCAACTCGACATACGAGCTGAGGTCGAGTTCGCTGGTCGTGCCCAAGTCGTCGTCGTGGCCGGGCAGGGTGTCATTGTCGAGTTGGGGGAGCATCGGGCAGCGCTGGTAGGTGACCGCTTCGATTCCGTTGGCGTAGGTGACGACATCGACGAGCACTTTGCCGCGCCGCGCCCGGCCGGGCCGGTGCGAACCGTCGGCCAGGCCGGCAACGGTCACCTTCGTCTCGATCGAGTCGCCGATCATCACGGGCCGCAGCAGTCGCACGTCACGGTAGAACAGGTTTGCAAGTGCCCGACGGCTGACCGTGGTGCTCTGGCCGACGGAGAGCTGCATCACCAGCCCAGGGCTAGCCAAGCGTCGTGGCTCAGCGGTTGCCCTGCGGCTCAGTTCGGTGTCGAGCACTAGGGCTAAGCGTTCGCCGACGAGTGACTGGTAGAGCGCGGCGGTGCCCTCGTCGATGGTCACCGCCGGTTGGCGCGGCAATTCCTGCCCGACCACGAGCTGGTCGTAGAAGGGACCGTCGAGCGGGATCATGGGGTCGGGCGGGTCGTGGTGTCGGGCGGGTTCATGGTGTCGGGGACTTGGCTGTGATCGCGGGGGCGGCGGGGGTCACAGATTGGCTATCTCGTTCTCGATCCGGGCCTCGATGTGAGCCTGAGCGGACGGTACGCGGCTCGGAATGTGCGCGGACGGCCACAACCCCTCGTGCGGCTTGTACTGTTTCAGGACCGTCTTGGCGATGGTGTTCTTGTGAACTTCGGTGGGTCCGTCGGCGATTCCCATCACGGGCACCGCCATCCACATGTTGGCCAGCGGCATCTCGTCGGTGACACCGAGCGAACCGTGGGAGTGCAGCGCCCGGTAGACCACGTCCATCAGCACCTTGGGCGTGGCCACCTTGACCCCGGCGATGTGCTGGCGGATCTTGGCGTAGTCGCCCTCCCTGTCGATCAGCCAGGCTGTGTGCAGCACCTGCAGGCGGAACTGCTGTATCTGGATCCAGGAGTCTGCCACCCAGTGCTGGATCGACTGTTTCTCTGCGATCAGTGACCCCTTCGTCTCCCTCGACAGCACCCGCTCGCACATCATGTCGAGGGCGCGTTGCGCCATGCCGACTGAACGCATGCCGTGGTGGACCCGGCCACCGCCGAGCCGGGTCTGGGCGATCTTGAAGCCGCTGCCCTCCTCGCCGAGCAGGTTCTCGGCGGGCACCCGCACATCGTTGAACCGCAGGTAGGCGTGTCCGGCGCTGTCAGCCGACGCACCACCGCCGACGTGGCTGTTGCGCACCAGTTCAAGTCCTTCGGCTCCGTGGGGAATGAGCATCATCGACGATCCCTTGTAGACGGGCACGTCGGGGTTGGTGATCACCATTGCGATGAGGAAGTCGGCGAACTTGTAGTTCGAGGCGAACCACTTCTCGCCGTTTATGACCCACTCGTCGCCGTCCCTGCGGGCCTGGCACCTGAAGTAGGCGGGGTCGGAGCCGGCTTGGGGCTCGGTCATCGCATATGTGGTGGAGATCTCGCTTCGCAGCAGCGGTTCGAGGTAGCGACGCTTCTGTTCGTCGGTCCCGTAATGGGCGAGCACCTCGGCGTTGCCGGAGTCGGGGGCTTGGCAGCCGAACACGGAGGGCGCCCAGCTTGAGCGGCCGAGGATCTCGTTCATCAGTGCCAGCTTCACCTGCCCGTAGCCGCGCCCGCCGAGTTCGGGGCCGATGTGGCAGGCCCATAGTCCTTGGTCCTGCACCTGTTTCTGCAGCGGCCGCACCAGGGCCTGGGAGGTTTCGTTCTTCTTGTCGTACGGCGATGCCTCCCCGCGGAAGTAGAGGTCGAGCGGTTCGACTTCTGAGCGGACGAACTCGTCGATCCAGTCGAGTTTTGCTTGAAACTCGGGTTCAACTTCGAAGTCGATGGCCATGTAGACCTCCTGTTGCGGCCGCGTCTGCGGGGGCATCGCTGGTGTCAGCAGCGGACATTACTGCGCGCTCGTGTTGTGAGCCTTTTCTGGCAGCGTTGATTCGCTGGGTTCAGTTGAGGAAACGGGCTCGGTAGTGGTCGAAGGAGTGCTTCATCGCGGTGTTGTCCAAGCCGAAGTCGGCCGGTTGGTATCGGTGTGCTCCGGAGGCGTCGGGGCGTTGCTCTTCGGCGACGGTGGCGGCCGAGCGCCGGGCGGCTGCCGGGTCGATCCCCAGTTGTTCGCAGATGGCGGCGACCGTGGCCGGCGTGTCGGCGACCAGGTCTTTGAACGCCACATGGATTGTGCGTTCAGCAGGCAGCGCTCCCTGATCGACATGGTCCGCCAGTGCGTTGAGGCTGCGCCGGTAGAGGTCGTGGTGGTAGCGGCCGATGGCCACCGCGTCGACGTCGTTGCTGAAGGCGGAGCGCATCGTCGCAACCAGGCTTGAGACCGATGCGAGGATCTCGGTCGGTTCGCGGTGGGTGATGATGAAGCTCGCGTCCGGGTAGGTGGCGACGAGCGTAGGCACCGATTGGAGGTGGACCGGTGATTTCAGTATCCACCGTGCGGGCGGCATCCGCTGTTGCAGGACGTGCAGTATCCGACGGTGCATCTCGTAGGCGGGCGTCATGTCGCACGCCTGCAGCCATTCGACGTATGCGGGCACGTTGTAACGGCTGATGAACTCTTCTGTGCGCGCCGCGAACGCCATGGCCGACAGGCACTCCTTGGGCATCTGAGCGGAGTATGTGTGTATTGAACGGAGGCCGGTCGCGACTGCCTGCGGGAACTCGAGTTCGTCGGCGGTCTGGTGGATTCTCGGGTCTTGGCCGTAGGTGTCGGGCTCGGGTGGGGGCAGCGGTCGGGTGAACTCCCATCCCCGGCCCACCCGGTGCCGCGCCAATGCCCCTAGATGTCGGTGCAGCACGGTGGTTCCGCTGCGGGGCGGGCCGATGATGAAGACCGGCTCGGTGATGGTCTGGTCGTGCAGGCTAGGCTGGGAGGTTTCGTGGGCTTCCAGTTCGAGCCGCACGTCGAGCAGGCGTTTGAGGTATCGCTGTGTGGCCCAGCGACCCAACGGCGTGAGTTTGGCTGTTGTCTCCAGAGCGTCGCAGAAGATACTGAGCGGTTCAACGAAGTCGTCGTCCGCGAAACGGTCGGCGCTCTTCGCAAGTTCAGGGGAACGTTCGAGGGCGTCTTCGATCAGCGCTGAGGCGTTCAATGGTCCGGGGGTCGGCTTGAACTCGGGTCTCTCGCCGCGGTTGGCTTCGGCAACCCACGCTGCTTGTGGACCCACCGACCATGCCATGGGCGTTACGATACGCGGCGTGTCTGCCACTGGCGATTTTGTTTCAGCCGTTGGTGTTGGTCCAGTTGGCGGTTCCGGTTCGGCTGGTAGTTCGGGTTCAGCCGTTGGTGTTGGTTCGGCTGGTGGGTCGGGTCCGGCTGGTGGGTCGGGTTCGGCGGGGGACTTTGATCTGGCTGGTCGGGTCGTCGTCATCACGGGGGGTACGAAGGGAATCGGGATCGGTCTGGCGCGGTACCTCGGTGGCTGCGGCGCGAGCGTGGTGGTTACCGGACGACGACAGGAGGGGGTCGATGCGGCAGGCGCCGAGTTGACGGGCCTCGGCATCGACCATCTGGCCCGGGCGGCCGACGCGGCCGACGCCAGCGCCACCGCCGAGCTGATAGCCGATGTCGTCGAGCGTTGGGGGCGGGTCGACGGGCTGGTCGCCAATGCCCAGAGCTTTCGACCGACCACGCCGCTTGTCGAGGTGAGCGGCTCGGACATGGACCTGCTGTTCGACACCGGGCCAAAGGGGACGCTCTGGGCGATGCAGGCGGTATATCCGCACATGCGCGACGCGGGGTTCGGCCGGATCGTCACGATGGCCACTTCGATGGGCTTCACCGGTGCCGCCGGTTATGGGCCGTATGCGGCTTCCAATGAGGCGATCCGCTCGCTGACCCGCACCGCTGCCAACGAATGGGGCCGTGACGGGATAACGGTCAACTGTGTGCTGCCGGCTTCGGCCGCGCATCGGCTCGATCCTGAGGCGGATCCGCAGCGTGCTGCTGCCTTCGCAGCCATGTACGACAATCATCCGCTCGGACGCGACGGCGATCCCGACACCGACATCGCCCCGGCCGTGGCGTTCCTTCTCTCGCCCGCAAGCCGTTATGTCACCGGCCAGACGATCAGCGTCGACGGCGGCGGCCTCATGCGGTCGTGAATCGCGGCCTCAAATCGAACTCGTGAATCGCGGCCGTGATCCGTGGTGTTGGTCTGTGGCCTGATCCGCGGCGTTGGCTCAGCGGCATTGGGCCGGTGGGCTGATCGGAATGCTCAGGTGCGGAAACGCCAGCGGAGATGGGCTTGGCGTGCGGCCGTCTCCGTGTGGCGTTGCGCGGCGCTGAAGGCGGGCGTGTCGGCGGGGAGGAGCGAACGGACCTCGCTCAGTGGCACCACCGTGGTCGATGGGACGGGCCGGGTCTCGCTGTGGGGCCAGAACCAGCGCAGGGTGCACAGACCGTTGCGTCGTCCGGCGATGTCGAGCCAGTTGCGCACGCCCGGGTCGGTGGTGCTCAGCACGAAACGCACCCGTCCGTCGGCTGAGACCTCGACCTGTTGGTGGTTGCGGCTGCTGATGTGGGCGTAGGGGTCGACGGGTTCGAAGTTGTGCATGGTGTAGAGGTGCATCGACCAGTAGCGGGCGTCGGGTTGCTCGCAGTCGATCACCAGCGCCTCACCGTCGGCAAGGTCCCAGAAACAGAATTCGTAGCGGGCGTCCGCGAGGCCCTTGTTGAGCTTGACTGTGCCGGCTGTGTCGGCTGTGAAGGAGTTGTCGGTTCGCAGGGCACGGTTGTGGGCCAGGTAGTCGTTCCAGTAGCTCATCGACTCTTCGATCTCGTTGAGTGTCTCGTCGAGCCGTGCCTCGAACTGGCCGGCGGTCAGCGGTTCGGGGGGCTCCGGGTCGAGACACTCGATGGTGAAGGTGGCGGGCTCGAGCGGCCGCCAGTCGTAGTAGTACTCGCGGATCGACACCATCACCGCACCCTGCGGCAGTTCCACGTCGGGGTTGTCGCCGCCGAGCAGCAGTTCGAAGTCGGAGCCCTCGGTGATTCCGTGGTCGGTGGCGGTCAGCTGTGCGACGGTGCCCCACACCGGTCGGTGCATGAACCCGGCACGGATTGCCAGCAGGAACTCTTCACAGGAGTTCATGCGACCGACGATCCGGTAGCGGCGACCGGGGTCGATGCGGGCGTGGCGGTAGGTGTTGTCGTTGTTGGGTCCGCCCCACTGGCTGATGAGGTCGTTGTGGCGGTGGAAGAAGGGCCGTGAGGGGTCGGCGTGCAGTGTCTCCCAGGCGAGCCAGAGCGTGAGTTGGTCCGCGAGGTGTTCGAAGCCTTCGAGCCGGCCTCCGGGGTCGGCGGCGAACGGTGCCTTTGTGAGCCTCTCTCCCATTTCCTTGAGACGGTCACAGGCAGCGTGCCAAGCGTCGAGTGGGTCGCTCATGTCGGCCTTCTGCTCGCTGAGCGTATGTTGCACTGCAGACAGATCCCGCTGATCGTGGAGGACTCGTCGGAGGCGAGCCACGTCACCACGGCCGCGATCTCTTCTGGCCGGCTGAGCCGCGCCAAGTTCAAACCGGCGGTGTGTGCTTCGACGCCTCCGGGTTGTTCGGCGAGGTAGGCCAACAGGGGACCGGTTGCGGTGGGTCCGGGCGTGACTGCGTTGGCCCGTATGCCGAGGTGCCCGTATTCGGTGGCGACGGTCTGCATCAGCGAGATGACGCCTGCTTTGGCTGCGGCGTATCCGCCGAGCCGGTACTGCCCCCCGATTCCCGCGCCTGATGAGATCGACACGATGCTGCCGCTGTTCTGGGGCACCATGTGGCGCAGTGCCGCGCGGGTTGCGTAGAAGGCGGTGTCGAGCGACAGTCGTTGGTTGAAGCGCCAGTCTTCGTCGCTGAGTTCGCCGATGAGTCCTGCTCGTGAGACTCCGACGTTGTTGTAGAGCACGTCGATGCGGTCGTGCTGTGCGGCGGCCTCGTCGACCCAGGCGGCGGCGAAGCCGGAGTCGGAGATGTCGCCGGCGAGTCCGCTGCCGCCGGTCTCGGCGATGATTGCGTCGAGCGCGGCGGGATCGAGGTCGTTGAGCCAGAGGGTTGCACCTTCAGCGGCGAATCGTTTGGCGACGGCCGCTCCTATGCCAGCCCCGGCCCCGGTGATCAACGCAGTCTTGCCTGGGAGCAGTCGGCTCATGGGACCCCCTCTGGTCGCTGTTGTCGCTTTGCCGGCGCTGTCGGCGCGCTCTGAATGCCGCAGCTTGTCAGTGTATTTGTGCCTGCGCCCGAACGTGGATGCGGGGCGTGTATCGACATCGACTTGCGCGCCACTCAGCAGTAGAGCGGATCCTGGGTATTGCTGAGGCTGAGGTTCCGGTCGACGGCCAGGATTCCTCAGTCAACGCTTCCTCGCTCTACGACCCATTGGTGGGGTTGGCCGGTGATCTCAGCAACTAGTTCGAAGTCTGCGTCGTAGTGCAAGACGACAAGGCCGTGGGTATCGGCCAAGGCCGCGACGAGAGAGTCCACCAGAGAGCAGGCTCGATGCCAGCCGCGCTCGGCAAGCTGGCGTTGGATGTCGATTGCCCGAGAGTGGTCGGCGTCTGCGACCGGCACGGCTTCGAACGCTTCTAGTCGGTTCATGATCGCTTCATGGTCATTTGCGCTCCGTACGCTGAACCCGAGCTCGAAGGCAACTGGGGCGCAGAGGACGATCCGGCCCGCGGCAGCGAGCGGGCTGACTGCGGTACTGACCTCGGGCTTGGACAGGCGGGAGAATACGCTCGTGTCGGCCAAGTAGATGGTTTGCTCCACTATGCGCTGCCGCCCCAGGCCTGCTCCGCCGCCTCAAAGTCGAATCGACCTTCTTCGCTGAAGAACTCCAAGGCTTCAAGTCGGCGTCTTGAGCGAACGATCTCTAGCAGGGAGGTATTGACCGTTTCCCGCAGCGTGGTTGTGCCCAGTATTTCGGCAGCCAAGTTGGCTATGTCTCTATCTATGTCAATAGATGTCTTGGTCATAGCAACGAAGATATCAATTTTCTGTGGTTCAGATATCTCGTTTGGGGGGATCCTGCTGCTGGTGGGCCATCAGTGCGACTTCAGTGGGTGCGGCCGACCTGGCCCCGCGCCGGCCTCATTTCCGTCGTCAGCACGCTTGAGCGCTCGGATGTGTTCGAGCTCGGTGGCACGCCTGCGGTGCCCGGTTCCCCCCGAAGGGAGGCTTCGACGCGAGCCCCGTGCGGGCCGAGCGCTCACTGTGCTGGAGGTGGTGGTTGGTTGTCGCAAGCATCCGCGAAGTGTTGGGGTGCAATTGGTATCCTGCTAGGTCGCTTTGAGAGGGAACTGTTGTCTGCATTCAGTACGTTGAGGATTCGTGGCGTGCTTCGGGCCGCGGTTGCGCTGTCCATGGTCTGGGCCCTGTTGGGTCTGGCGTTGGCTTCCCAGTCGGTACCCGTCGACGCCCAGTCAGACACGCCGGTCACGGTCTGGGTCTCCGTTCAGAATAAGGTCATCAAAATTGGTAAACCAGCGGTCTTTGTCTTCACTGTGGCGGAGCCGGTGGCTGAGAACGTGACGTTCGACTTCACTCTCGGACGGAACTTCATGGTCACCCCGAATACAAAGGATGGAGCTGTAGTAGATGGGACGAATGAATTAGATGGGACAAATGTATTAGAGGGTCCAAAATCCGAAACCATCACGGCGGGGGGGACAAAAACAACTCACATCGTGCCGACGAGGCAAGTCAAAGGTGGTTGCCCTTTCAATAGTGACACCAGATGTCTGCCATCCACTGCACCCGACGCTGTCAACAAAACTCCTGGCGACATTCAGATTGTTGTGACCCCAAAAGCCGGTTACCGGTTCCAAGGGATCCGCGACGGAGTGGAGATTGCAGGCTTCCCTAAGGTTGATGTGTGGGGCGAGTCAACGACGGTCCCTGCCCAGAAAAAGCAACCCCCGACTCCTCTGTCTGAGGTCAGCATTACCGCCGGCAGCGATGTGACCGAGGGTGGTGACGCGACGTTCACGCTCACAGCCGACCCCGCGCCCGCACAGAACCTTGTTGTCAACGTGACAGTCGCAGCTGACGGCGACTTCGGGGTGACTGCGGGGACGCAAACGGTGACCATCCCGACCACCGGGACTTACACGCTGACCGTTCCTACCACTCAGGACACCGTCGACGAGCCCGATGGTTCTGTCACCGTGACGGTGGACATCGGCGACTACACGGTGTCGTCAAGTGCAGGTTCAGCGAAGGTGGCGATTTCCGACGACGACCCGCCGGAACTCAGCATCGTCGGGGGCTCCGCAACCGAGGGCGACCCCGTGGATTTCTGCATTACGAGCACAACCAGGCCGACGGCTGACCTGTCGGTCAGCGTGACAGTCGCAGCAACTACGGGCGACTTCGGCGTGGTTGAGGGGAAGAGAACGTGGACCTTCCCGCAGTTAACCGTTGAGTGTTTTGAGGTGGACACGACTGATGACGACACCGACGAGCCGGACGGTGAGGTCACCGTGACGTTGAACAACGGCACGGGTTACACCGTGTCGCAGGCAGACGGAGCGGCGGTGGGGGCGATCTTAGACAACGACGATGCGCCAGCGGTTCCTGAGGTGAGTGTCGTGGTGGTGGGCAGTGCTTCGGTGACTGAGGGCGGCCAGCCGAGGTTCAAAGTTTCGGCCGACCCTGCACCCAGTTCGGACTCTGTTTGTGAGTGTGACGATCACCACTGACCGGAGATTTCGGCTTCGGCATCCGCAAAAGTGGGGGCCCTGTGGCGCTCACCCCAACCAGCACCCAGAATGTGCATGTTCGCGGCCGATGCAAACCAACAGCAACCCGATCACCGTGAGCACGACTAATGACAACACCGATGAACCTGACGGATCGGTCACCGTCACGGTGAACGCTGGCACCGGCTACACGGTGTCGTCGTCGGCCAGCTCAGCAACGGTGTCCGTGTCTGATGATGATGACCCGTCTCAGACGCCTGAGATCAGCATCACCGCCGGTGGCGGTGTGACCGAGGGGGGGGACGCGACCTTCACTGTTACTGCGAGTCCCGCGCCCGCAGCCCCTCTTGCCGTGGCCGTTGGGGTGTCGCAGAGCGGGAATTTCACGAGTGATACAGGTTCGCGGCCGGTGACTGTCCCGACTTCTGGCAGTTACACGCTCACGGTCCCCACGACCGATGACAACATCGATGAACCGGACGGTTCGATCACCTCCACCATAAGCTCCGGCACCGGCTACACCGTGTCGTCGTCGGCCAGCTCAGCAACGGTGTCCGTGTCTGATGACGACGACCCGTCTCAGACGCCTGAGATCAGCATCACCGCCGGTGGCGGTGTGACCGAGGGCAACCCCGCGACGTTCACGCTCACAGCCGACCCCGCACCCGCAGCCCCTCTCGTCGTGAACGTTGGGGTGTCGCAGAGTGGGAATTTTACGAGTGGTACGGGTTCGCGGACGGTGACTGTCCCGACCGGCGGCAGCCAGTCGTTCACGGTCCCCACGACCGATGACAACACCGATGAACCGGACGGTTCGATCACCTCCACCATAAGCTCCGGCACCGGCTACACGGTGTCGTCGTCGGCCAGCTCAGCAACGGTGTCCGTGTCTGATGACGACGACGACGACCGGCTTCCTAGTATCTTTATTACGGCGGGCGGTACTGTGACCGAGGGTGATACCGCCAATTTCATTGTGAGTGCCGACCGCCGTCAGAGTTCTGGTTTGTCGGTGAGTGTGATGGTCTCCCAGCTCGGAGATTTCGCTCCACAGGGGCAGACGGGCACGCGTACATTGTCAATCCCGAGTAATTCTGACCGCACGACCTTCAATGTGCGCACGATCAATGACAGCGTCGATGAACTCAACGGAGAGATCATTGCCACTGTGTTGAACTCCGGCACGGACTACACAGTCTTTTCGGGCCGCGGTAGAGACACCGTAGCGGTCCTTGACAACGACGCCGCACCTCCGCCGCCGCCACCGCCACCGCCGCCGCCACCGCCGCCGCCTCCTCCTCCTCCTCCTCCTCCACCACCACCACCACCGCCTCCGTCAACACCGCCTCCGTCAACACCGCCTCCGTCGACAACACCGCCAACAACACAACCTGTTGTTCCCCCGGTCGTCGTCGTCCCTGTTGCAGCAGCCACGTCCACGACGACCACATCTACGACGATTCCATTCGATGTGATCGTGGTACGACCGCCGCGGATCACCGTGACGGGGGGGGATCCTGTGTTCGAGGGCCAGTATGCGTTGTTCACGATCAACTCGAACCGGGCCCCGGCAACTGATCTGCTGGTCAATGTCGATGTTCAACGCGACGGTGACTTCGTGGCATCACGAAACCTCGGCCCCCAATCGGTGCTGCTGCGCGGAGGCGAAATCTCTGCGATACACGCCGTACCCACCCTCAACGGGACCCGCGACGAACCCGACGGGTCTGTGACCCTGACCATCACCCAAGCCGGCAACCCCGATGAATACTCGGTGCACGAACCCTCCGCTGCAACGGTGCTCGTGTATGACGACGACTCCCCCGATGTGGAGGCGGAGTTCGTCGATGCAACCCTCGTCGGGTCGACCGCGTCACAAGGAGGAACAACAGCTGAGGCCGGCACCGGAGCCGCAGTCGGGGGCGTGACAATTGTCGAAGCTGCCCCCACCACAACGCCGACCACCTCCACGACCCCGACCTCCACGACCTCCACGACAACGTCAGCACCGGAGCCCCAACAAGAGCAGTTGGACCTCAGCGGCAGGGACGACCAACGCGAGAGCGTGACCGTGATAGACGACGACCCTCCCAACCCGCTCATCAGGATCCTTCAAGTCTTGTTGATCCTGCTGATCCTGGCATTGATCGCTGTCATGCTGTTTGAACAGCAGCGGTTTCAGGGTCCAGGTTCCGGTAGCGGCTCAGATCGTGTGAGGGTCGAGTAGCTCAGCGAGTAGCCCAAGCAGCGCCACCGCTGGTAACGGGGTGCATGCTGTTGGTTCGGCCTGCAGCTCATTCGGCCTGCAGTTCATTCGGCCTGCAGTTCGCCCACAATGTCGGAGATGAGTTCGGTCGCCACGACGGAGGGTTCACCCGCCGCGGCGCGCGCCACATACGTCGAGTCCGGGAGCGGGGGAATCGACTCGGCCCGAGGCCACCGGACCAGATCACCTTGCATGGAACTGGAGCTCTCGGCGAGGACCGCTACCCCCAGCCCTGCCTCTGCGGCACCAATGACGCTTGCCGCGCTCGGTCCCGAGAAGGCGACCTTGAACGGTATGGCTGCGTTGGTGAGCGCCTGTCGCGCGAGCGGGCGGTAGAACCCGCCCTCGCCGAAGGTGATCAGAGGAACGACACCATCGCCGTACTGGCTGTCCGGGGCGCACACCCAGATCAGCGGATCCTTCCAGAGGGCCTGGTCCTGTGGTCGCCGGTCCTTCTCGAGCACCTGCAGCACGGCGACGTCGAGCTCGCTTCGGTCCAGCATCGAAGCGAGCCTGAACGACCGGTCGACGAAGAACTCGATCATTGTTCTGGGATGGATGCGGTTGAAGCGCGAGAGCACCGCGCACATGCGCGCGGTGCTGATCTCCTCGGGCGTGCCGACTTTGACGGTGCCGCTGAGCTCAGAGCTCTCGAGCCGGCGGACAGCTTCGTCGTGTGTGCCGACGATTGTCCTGGCGTACTGGAGGAGTTCCCGTCCGTCGCGTGAGGGCCGCAGCGAGTGTCCTTCGCGGATCAGCAGGCTGCGACCGACTTTCTCCTCCAAGCGCTTGACCTTCCAACTGACCGCTGACTGGCTGATGTCCAGTGACTCGGCTGCTCGGGTCATGCCTTTGAGGTCGACGACGGCGGCGAAGGTCCTCAGCGATTCGATGTCCAACTGCATCGGCTGAGCATGCCACATATGCATGACAACAGTTGGCAATAACTATCAAAAATATATGGTTGTGTCATGACGGTATGGGGGCGATAATACAGCCATGACCATCACCCCGAATCCGTCGACGGTTACCACAGCAGCGCTCCGCACGGCGCTTGGTCCCGGATTTCAGTTCGGTGGAGTGTCGGACAGCACTCTGCGTGTGATCAGCCGACCCCAAGAAGTCCACTGACCAAGTCCACTGACAGCAGCATTTCTCTGAAGCACAGTCACAGTCTGGTTGTGGCTCAGTCTGGTGATGGGTCTCCCCCTTCCCATCGCCAACCCAGGTAGCGCCCCGCCGGTCAGCTTCCCCCAGCGACCGGCCGGCGCTACCAAATTCTTCGTGCAGCGGCCCAGCGGCTCAGCTCGTTGCGGTTCGAGAGTTGGAGTTTGCGGAGCACCGCCGATGCGTGGGTCTCGACCGTCTTGATCGAGATCGACAGCCGACGGGCGATCTCCTTATAGGTGTAGCCGCGGGCCAGATGCCTGAGGACCTCCTGCTCGCGTGGGGTCAGCCGGTCGAGGTCGTCATCGGAATCCTCGTCGGTCCGGGCTCCGCCGGCGCTGGTTCCGTCGGCGCTGAAGGCGTCGAGCACGAATCCTGCCAGACGGGGCGAGAAGACCGCATCGCCGTTGCTCACCCGGATGATCGCATCGACCAGGTCATCGCCGGAGATCGACTTGGTGACGTAACCCCGGGCGCCCGCCCGTACCACGTTGATCACATCGGTTGCCGCGTCAGACACCGACAGAGCCAGAAAACGGGTGTCGAGGAGGCCCGAGGCGACCGCTTCGATGACCTCCCGGCCCGAACCCGAGGGCAGGTGGACGTCGAGCAGCACCACATCGGGCCGCCACTGTTCAATGGCCTCGACCGCCGAGGCCACATCGTCGGCCTCAGCAACCACATTCACCCGGTCGCCAAGCTCGACCCGCACCCCGCTGCGAAACAGCCGATGGTCATCGACGATGACGACCCTTGGAACTGCAGCGACCATTCCCTCACCGTAGCTGCCGAGCGTCGGCAAGCTCTATTGACAGCTGCGCCTGCCGCCTGCCTGACCGGCATCATGGTCCCTCACCCCGGGTGAGCGTCACGGCGACAGAAGCGGTAGTCACGCTCAAGCTCGGCGTTGCGGAACGGCACCACGAGTGACAGGAAGCTGTACACACGCACGAACCGGCCAAGGGCGTCGCGAAATGTGTCCTGGTCGTCTTCGGTCAGCGCATTGAAGCGGTCAACGGCCGGTTGCATGGCTGCGTCGATCTGGGCGTGGGTGCCTTCGCTCAACAGCAGGATGGAGGCCCGTTCCATCTCGCCCTGATCCAGCACGTCGAACCGGTCGAGTTCGTGTCGGGTGTCGAACAGCAGGTTGGGGTTAGTGGGCGGGGCGACGGTCTTTCCGTGGTAAACGGCGAACGCTTCGCGAATCTCGTCAGCCTCATTGACGAAATCAACGACGAATGTGCCTGTCTTGCTCACGCTCTCGGTTGCCGGGACGAATCGTGCATATCAACCCCCGGCGGACCAACTCTCGTGCTCGCTGGCAATGGCTGCTACTGCCTCTGCGATGGGCCGATGGTAGGTCGACGGCCCCAAAGCGGTTCCGACGAAATCTGAGATCAGTCCGTTGCGGCGGAGCGTTCGTCTGATCGTTTCCGATTCTCGGCGACCGAGTTCTCGCTGCCAGAATCCAACACCGATTTGCGGACGTAGGTCACGATGATCTGGCGGATCTCGCGCGCCGCCAGGATCGCGAGAGTATCTGAGCGCGTCGATGGCTCGCCACTCGGCCCAACGGTAGTTATCGGATTACTGAGTACCAGTTCACGGTCCGGGTGGTCTTGGAGATCAGTGTTGTACCAGACGAGCGTGCCCGCGGTCTGGCTACCGTCGGTCAGGGAGCATTCAAGATAGACGTAAGTTTCGTCTGGTTGCTCGGTGCGGAAGTACCTATGCCAGACGGACTCGTCGGACAACGATTTGCCGAGTAGTTTGGCGAGGAGGCTATTGGGCCACGCTCGGTTGGCGACCGACCCTTCGGACAACGATTTGGCAAGGAGGTTTTTGGGCCACGCGCGGTAGGCGATAGCGACCGCGAGTCCTGAGGAGACTGACAGAAGTACCGCCGCCCATATCCCGACGTACGCGAGTCTGGAGTTGCTTTCGAGCAGGTAGCTCTCCGTCTCGCGCAGAATCTGAACGATGCTTGGCGAGTGATCACGCACGAATGGAACTGCTTGTGCGAGTCCGTACAGCGTCAGAGCTGCGGCATTGGCGAGCATCGCTACGACGACCAGGTTCGCACCTTCGACCGCTGTAGACAATGGGCGTGTGGGAACGGTTCAGCGACGGACTACGTAGTAGCAGTAGCCAGGAATCAGAAGGTAGATAGCAACGAGCAGTCCCGCCAAGGTGCTGGGCATCGGTTAGAGGCTACTGGCGGGAGGACCTTTGGTGACTGCTTGGAGGCTTCGGTATTGAGCTTTTCGGGCGTGGTGGCGGAGGGACATTCCGCGGAGCGGCTCCGCGTTTCGAGATCTCTGTCCCGCGAGTTCCCTGGTCTGCCATGCGTGGGAGACTACCAGAAATTCCGTCCTGCGGGAGGCCTCTTGCCGGCTCGGGTCCAAGCCCTGGGAGTGGTGGATCCACGGCATGGGCACACTCCAACTGGTCGAGTCCCGCATCGAGTGACATCCACGGAGGTCGTCTCCTCAACGCGACAACCATCCACAGACTGCAGGCGCTGTCTGGTCCCAGGTCCGCGACTCCTTGGCTTGATGCGACAGTGGTGCTGGGGTGGTGCCGTGTGGTCGTTGCTGGGTCAGTTCGTCTTTGGTACTGTTCAACCACTTGCCGTGTCGAGGCGACAGCTTCCCCCCAGATTCGTTTGATTTGATGGAGGTTGTCGTGACGGTGAGTGAGGAACAGCGGCTTGAGTTGTTCCACCGGTTGAGTGAGCAGATTGGAGAGGGGGCTGCGAACACGCTGATGGAGTCTTTACCCCCTTTTTCGTGGCACGATGTCGCTACTAAAGACGATCTCCAGGCTCTCAAGGATTGGACTGAGGTCAAGTTCGAGCGGGTCGACGCGCAGTTCGTTGCGTTGTCGGCCGAGTTTCGGACTGCGATCGCTGAACTCTCCGTGAACATGACCAACGAGATCGCGGGCCTCTCCAAGGAGATCTCCGGTTTGTCCAAGGAGGTCTCCGGCCTGTCCATGGACAACGCGAGACAGACCTGGGTGTTCGTGTCCACGGTGGCTGCCCTTGCGGTGGCTGTGTGCGCGACGATCGCCGGCGGCGTGTTCTTCGCCTGACATCCGTGGCATGTGTCCGGGTTGGTGTGCCGGAGTTGAGGGCCGCAAGCTACGCGGCGGGTGTGTAGAAGAACCCCGAACTGATCGGCCACCGACGCGATCGCCTCCCACCGCGAACCGCAATCCCGCTGGGTCTCCAACACCATCCACACCGCCCGCTCACGCAACCCATCTGGATACTTCCCCGGCGTCTCTGTACTGATATAGCCCCACCCTCTCAAGGATCAGAGCCCGCGCAATACCCGGTGAGGTTCAGTTCGTCTGGCGGTTTGGCGGGGGTCTGAGTTTGTATCTGCCGGTGTTGGGGTGTTTGTACACTTGCCAGCCGTGGTCGTGGATTTTGTGGTGGCAGTCGTCACATACCAGTGCGAGGTTGTCAAGGTTGGTGGGTCCGTTCTTTGACCACCAGACAATGTGGTGCGCTCTGCACCACAGCGGGTTGGCGCCGCAGCCGATGCAGTGTTGGTCTCTTGCGATCAACGCGATGCGTTGGGCTTCGGTGGCGGTGCGTATCCGGCGCCCGAGCCACATGTCTTGAGCCTTGGTGTCAAAGATCGACGGCAACAAGTTCGCTTCCAGCGCCAGGCGGTGCAGCTCAACGATCGGTATTGATGACCCGTCAGCCAACCGGGGGTTGTCGAGTTGTTGTTTCAACACATCGAAATCGGCGATCACCAACAGATCAGTACCCGCAGACTTGCCGTCACCAGCGGGTTGACATATTAGTTCTGCCAACGCGTCAGCCATCCGCTGCTGCGGCGTGGCACGGTTGTCAGGATCTTCGCGATGCCACAGTTGTCGTTCCTTAGCAGTCAACGCAGTAGCGATACGTGCTCCGGTGATCTGGTCGAACTCGCCGCTCAGCACGAACATGCCGGACTCTGATGATTCGAAGATGCGGGCTTTGCGCTTGGAGCGTTGACGATCCAACAACGCTTGCCCGTCATCATCAGTCATGTCTTGTTGATGGCGTTTCACAGTCCGGGCGAACTCATCGAACGGCTCGCTGTTGGCTGCCTCGACCAGCATCTCTTCATCTATCGGGCTCTCACCAGACGCACGGGCGATCAGCCGGGCGTGACCCACAGGAATCTCACCAGACTCGAGTGCGTCGCTGGTCGCAGGCAACTCTGACAACCGCTCGGCGGTCTCGACGTCGCGTTTGGCTTCACGCTTGGATGCCTGCAACTCGTCACGAACCAACCTCTGCGCGTCGCCTTTGCTGTGACGGCGGCACAACTCAGCCAACGCCCGAGACCTCATAGCCGCCAGCCGAGACTCCGCACGGCCCAACACCTTCAGATGCGACCGCAGCGCCTCATCCGACATCCCCACCTCATCAACCCTTCCAACACAAACCGACCCGGCGGCACCGCAGCCACCGACACGAACAGAGGGATCCAAAAGACCCGAGGCAAGGACTGATTCCATGAACCCAACACTAGACACAGGGTATGACAGTGACCCTTGTAAACCCTTTAAATATCATAGAAAAACTTGACAGTGGGTCTGTTGCTTCGACATGGTGATACCAGCAAGCGGCCCAGCCGGAGAGCGTGTCTGGTATCCCATGGCCACCGCGTAGTCGGTGGTGCGCTCGCGTTGTGCTGCGATGCCGAGACCGCTACGCGGGTGCTCTTAAAGGTCGAGCTAGTAGGGGGGTTGGCTGGGGCCCCAGCGGCGGGCGATTACCTTGTCTCGTTCGGCGGGGTCGGTGATGGAGACTGTGGAGGTGGGGTGCGGTTCCAGAAGAAGCTGCCGGTCGAGCACGATCCGGTCGGTGATGACCACCACCTTGTCGAACACATTGGTGTCGGTTCGGTCGTGCGGCGAGGAGAGCCGGTGGGCCAGCCAGGCGATCGAGTTGGACTTGCCGGACCCTGCGGAGTGTTGGACCAGATAGTTGTGGCCCGCCCCGTGCTCCTTGGCGTCGGCTTCGAGTAGGCGCACGGCGTCCCACTGATGGAACCGCGGGAAGATCACATCTGGTCTGGCCCGTGAACCTTTCGATGGTTTGACGACATGGATGAAGCGACCGAGGACTTCCATCCAGGAGTCGCGGCTCCGATGTGATCTTCAAAGGCTGCCTCGGTTACAGACATCCGCATCTCCTCCCCTCGGGCTCAACGCCCCACACACCCTAGAAGCAAGCAGGTTGAACCATGGATTGAGACCCCGACTAGAGGCGCCGTGACGTCTGGTCGGTAGTGCGGTTGTCGCAACGCAACCGGATCGCTTCCAGTAACTCTTTATCGCAATCGCAATCGCTATCGCTTCATCGATTGCGGTAGGCGTCGCGGCGATGGGCGATCCTCACGACCTGTACGACCAGGCGCATGTCGATCACCTCATAGATGATCCGGTAGTCTCCGACGCGCACTCGGTAGACGGAGTCCTCTCCGACTAGATCGACGCATCGGGGTGGCCGCGGCTCGGTGGCCAAGAGGTCTATCGCAGTTCGAACCCTGATCTGATCGTTACGCGGCAGCCGAGCGATCGACCGGACCGCGCGCCTAGCGATCTCAACTTGGTACCGCTCCACTACAGGCCCAGCGCGGCCTTGACGTCATCCCAAGGAACGTAGTCGTCGTCGATCCGCGCGGCGGCGAGTTCACGGCGGTCTTCGACATCGTCAGCTTGATCGACGAGCCGGTCGAATGAATCGATGTCGAGGATCACCGCTACCCGTCGACCGCGCCGAGTCACCATGACCGGTTCGGCTGACCGGCGTGCCTCCTCGAGCACTTCGGCCAACCGGCTCCGTGCTTCGCTCACCGCCACCTCGTTCATGTACGAATCGTACATATCAACCCCCGCCGGATCAACTCTGGGGATCCATCGAGGGGTTCGGACAAATGTTGCCGCGTCGAACGGGATCGGCGTCGCCTCTCGTCTGGAGTGCAATGGCGAACCCACGTCCCCGTCACCGAGACAAAGACTACGAGTCTCTGTTTCGAGCAGCTGAGCGCAACGGCTGGCGTGTCAGCAAGACCAGAAAGAACCACTTTCGTCTGCAGTGTCCACCTGAGTGCGGTAAGCATACGATTACTGCACCTTCAACCCCGTCCGATCATCGTGCCTTGAAGAATTTCAAGGCGTTGATGCGAAAGTGCGGTAGGAGTGTGATCTGAAATGGGAATCACAAAGACTGAAGCGACTTGTCGGCTTGCGGTCAGGGAAAAAATGGAGAACCGCGACCGGCCGCTGACCAGCGACGAGATGGCAGAGTTCGTCGGCGATCTCGCGGATCATCTCGGAGACGACGAGCGGGTGATTGACCCCGTGGTCTTCGGTGACGCTGGTCTTGGTACAGTCGAGATTGTGTTCGGCATGTCGCGATCGGCGTCCGAGCGCGACACTCATGTCGCATTGTTCGACATCATTCACGACGCGGGGAAGGCGCTGGGTTGTGAGTGGCGAAACGATCTGGAGGGTGAAGGCAGTTTCGGGCGTTCATCGACGACGAGAACGTTGGAGCGTCAGAGCCAGATGTTGAAGGCGATGGGCGCCCTCGTCGACGCCTGAGTCAGCCTAGGACGTCTAAGGTCCGCGCTTCGGCGGTCTCGTTCATTTGCGGCCTCGTCGCCTTCGAGGGAAGTTATCTGGACCGGCTCATTGTGTTGAGCGAGGAGGGTGAGGGAGCAGCCCTCAGCTACCTGCGCCACACCGCCGCCGGCCCCCGCACCTCGATCGACTAGAGCGCAGGGCGAGGAGTCGACAGCTGTTGTCTGAGTTCGTGGCTCAACCGTCGAGGCCGCCGGGGCCTTGGCGACCCTGACCGGTGGGCGTGTAGAAGAAGCCTCGGCCTGTTCGGTTGGGTCGTCCAGGGTCGAGTCCGCCGTCTTCGGCGAGTCTCGTCAGGAGTTTAGCTGCGAAGGTCCGGCTGAGGCCGGTGAGGTCGGCAACCTCAGTGGATGAGACGCGGCCCCGGCCCCGGCTCCAGTCGAGGATCAGGCTGATGCGACCCTCGGGTGTCGTGAGGTGTTCGACTCGGTGGGCGAGCCGTTGACGGGCAGCGTCAGAGAGTCGGTAAGCGGCGCCCTGGGTCGATGGAACGCCATCGACCTCCACGATCACCGACGGCACTTCGCCGCTCTGGTCGAAATCTGGTGCTGTGAGGGTCGCCCCTGCGAGTTGTGTGATGGTTTGGTGAGCCTCTTGTGAGGTGCGTTGCAGTACAGGAGCGGCTGTTTGGGGGTCAATCCAACCTTGGTGGGCCAGATGATCGATCAGGAGCAGCACTTCGACTGTGGCTGCCTGGGGTGGCTTGAGATCGGTGACTAGGTCAACGACTGCGGGGTCGGGTGGCCCGCCTAGGAGCACCACTCTAACGAACGGGCCTTCGACCTCCGAGAAGACCGGTGCCGGCCTGCCGGTTCGGAGCATGTCGCCCACCATCCGGTCCACTCCCACACCCTCGCGTTCGGCTAGTCCGAGGCGCGCCATGGCCAGTGCCAGGCTCTTGTGGCGGGGTACCGCGACATGAGTGATGATGTTGTCGGGCGTGACTCCGCCGACGAATCCACCCGGGGATGTGACGACGAGGGTGTTGTCGATGTGCTCGACTGTGGTGGGGAGGTTGACGGTCCAATCGCGGTGGATGATTCCGTTGATGACTGCCTCGCGCAGAGCCCTTGGAGCGATGGCGTGGACTTGGGCGTGCCCGAAGCCTCGGGACAGGTGCGTAGTCGGGTTGGTGTGGGAGGCCGCCTGTTCGACTTCTCGCACTTGTGACAGGAGCGGACCATCTGCCTCGATCCTCAGCGTGCTGTCCTCTCCCGGAGCATTCCGACGGATGTAGTCGATACCAGACCAGGGAGTGGTGACAAACATCAGCGAGCCGGCGTTCGTGAGCCTTTCTCCTTCGACTATCAGGTTCAACCGCCGCAGCAGTTCGGCATCGCCCGCATCGGCCAAGCCACCGTCCTCGTTGCGGATGGGCCTAGGGTCGCTGCGCAGATAGGTTCGCGCTACCTCACATGCCAGTGGGCTCACGTCTGCGAGCGTGTGGCCCGATGGCTGGTCGGACCAGTCGTAGCCGCGCCGCAGCATCGTTCTTGACTGCCAGGTGATGGGATCGACATCTACACAGTTGGTTCCCACCCGCCATCGCACTCTGCCTCGATAGGCGACAGGATTGAGTGCCTCGACACTGCCGAGCACCAGTACCCGGCAACCACTGATGGTCGCGACCCGAGCGGAGATGGTGAGGCTTCCAGCGGTCAGTTCCCAGATTCGATGCCGCAGCCAATCCGCGTTGAGTTTTGTACCGATCTTCTGGCCGTCGTCCGCGATCCCAACGATGACGGCTCCACCGCCGGGGGTGTTGGCCATGCATGCCATCTCGCCAGCCAAGTGGTCTGCGGCTTGCTCGTTTGTTTCCGCCGCGGGTCGGAGGCTGCCATTCGCTGCGCGCCGGCCGGGCTCCTCTTTGACATCGACACGCTCAACTTCCATGGCTGACGGCGCGACTCCTTCTGCGAGTTGACGCAAAGCCGTGTCGATCAGGGTCTCGGTTGGGTCGGGACCTAGGATTGCCGTTGTCATGGTAAAGGGGACGCGTTCAGGGCGTGGGTGTTGACCTCGCTGAGTCTATCACTTGAAAATCATGCGGTTTACGTTTCTTGGGTGTTGGGCCTCTAAACGTAAACTCAAGGTGCTGTTTTGGCCATGCGGTTTACGTTTCTTGGGTGTTGGGCCTCTAAACGTAAACTCAAGGTGCTGTTTTGGCCATGTGGTTTACGTTTTCGCTGTTCCTGCAACAGTCGTCACTTGCCCCAACAGCCTGCGTGGGTCGGGTGCACTCGCGTACGGTGCGTGTTCCTATGGATGCGCCCGGGCTGCCCGGACAACGGAACGGGACCTCACCGAACCCAGCGCTTCTGCATCACTTACAGGGTCGGTGACCGTGACCAGCGGCGCTTCGCGCCACAATCACTACCCTGCTAAACGGTGGTTTCTGGGCTGCAGCGCCTCACTTCGATTGAAATGGGTCTGCCTTGTGGCACTGCACCTACGGCCCTGCACAGATCTGGTACTACGCCGACGGCACGGTCCGGCACGAGGATTACTGGCTGAACGGCGACGGGAGAGCGGGACGAGTCTCTCGCCCATCAATCGGGATTGAAGTTGACGCCGCCCATTACGGGGATGTCGTTGGCCCCGTGCTCAAGTTGGACGTGAACCCAGTCGGCCAGAGCGGAGCGGAGGCTAGCCTTGCTGTATGGCTGTGGACTTCGACAGGTGGGAGGGGAATCTGGCTGGCCGCGGTGACCCTCGCAACCCGCCGGTCATTGAGGTCCCGATCAAGCCGAGTCCGAGGGGCGGATCTGGGACCTACCTCGCTGCTGACGGCGGTGGCGCACAGTGGTGGGTCAAGCCTTTGAACAACAAGCAGGATGATGCGTCGCGAGCAGTTCCGGATGCCGTTGAGGATCGGTCGCTGAGGCATCGAGAACGAGATGACAATGCCCAACGGCATGTTGGAGCATTTGCCATCTACGATTGGTGTTGGGGTGGTGACGAGCAGTGGCTATATGCCGAGCCAGAGGACCGCAAGCTGTACAGCCATGACCACGGCTGGTACTTGCCGGAAACAGGCCCTACTTGGGACGTTGATGCGTTGGTCAACCGAGTAGGCGAGCCCCACGATGCGAGTTGGTCATCAATGGGCCTCGACTCGGCAGGGATCGCGGCGTGTGCCCAGCGACTCCGGACGCTCGAACACGACGAACTTGTCGCTACTCTCGGCGGAATTCCCAAGTCGTGGCCGGTGAACGACTCGGAGTTAGAGAGAGTCGGCTGGTTTCTTGAGAGCAGAGCCTCTGAGGTTGCTGCCAGACTGGAATCAATGGGAGGAGCGTCGTGAGGTACATCTACTCGCTTATCCGTTTCGTGCCGGACCCGGCGCGGGGTGAGTTCGTGAACGTCGGAGCGATCGTCGGCAGTGAGGAGTCATCGGAGTGGCAAGTGCAACAAATCGAGAACCCCAAGCGTGCTCGCGCGATCGATGCGAACGCCTCGCTCGGGGCGGTTTGGTCGTTCATCGATCGTGTTGGAGCTGATGTCGACAACTTTGAAGCAGTGACGCAGTCCTTGTTCGGGCCCGATGTTGAGTTAACGGAGGACTGGTTGTGGCGTCTTCACGCTGATCACCAGAACATCGTTCAGCTGAGCGCACCGGTACCGATGGTCGCTGAGTCAGCGGACGAGGCCTTGGAGACCGTCTTCGAACTGATGGTGCTCGATCCTGCAGTTCGCAAGTACTCCTTCACGAAGAAGCACACAGCTCTTGCTGCATTGCGTCGCGCCTACGACGAGTTTCAGATCGCCAAAGGAAGGGAACGTCGGGAGCGTGTGACCTTGAGGACTCTTCATCACGAAGCGCTCTTCGACTTTGCGGTAACTAACGGCCAGGCCGTTCAACTAACGCAGGCCTGGTCCTTCCAGGTCCCTGACCAAGCGACGCTCGCCGAGCAGGTGAAGGCTTGGGCTTGGACCGTGCGAGAGGTTCTCCACACCGGAGGTCGCGTTGTCACTGCCGAGGGGGAGTTCGATGCCAGAACGGACGTGGCCGTCGAAGTGGTCTACGTGCCCGCGCTCCCTACTCGTCCCGCGCAAGCGTTTGTAGACGCTGAGCATGTATTTGACGAGTTAGGCGTTCGGGCTGTTTCTCACGATCAAGCGGGCGATGTCGCGCGGCGGGCACGAAAACTGCTCGGGCCGTTGCCGAAGTAGCTACTCGGGTGGTTGGCGCTGCGGTTCCTAGCCGCTGTCGCGATTTAGCACCGATCCTTGGAGGCCCTCGCGTTCAGCCGCGGGCCCTCACCCCCCTGGACGGAGCCTCGCGGTCTGCCGAACCGGGCTCCGTCACCGGCAGCGGCACTGAGGTGGTACCGCATGGTAGTTGCGATGTCGATGCGCCTGCGGTACTGTTCGGGCACTTGCCAGGTTGTGGCAGCAGCTTCCCCCCAGATTGTCGCCCAGATTCGATTGATTTGATGGAGGTTGCCATGGCGGTGAGTGAGGAACAACGACTCGAGTTGTTCCACCGGTTGAGTGAGCAGATTGGAGAGGGGGCTGCGAACACGCTGATGGAGTCTTTACCCCCTTTTTCGTGGCACGACGTCGCTACCAAGGACGATCTCCAGGCTCTCAAGGATTGGACTGAGGTCAAGTTCGAGCGGGTCGACGCGCGGTTCGAGCGGGTCGACGCGCAATTCGTTGCGTTGTCGGCTGAGTTTCGGACTGCGATCGCTGAACTCTCCGCGAACATGACCAACGAGATCGCGGGTCTGTCCAAGGAGGTCTCCGGCCTGTCCATGGACAACGCGAGACAGACTTGGGTGTTCGTGTCCACGGTGGCTGCCCTTGCGGTGGCTGTGTGCGCGACGATCGCCGGCGGCGTGTTCCTCGCCTGAACCCGCAGGCGCGGCCGGGTCGGGTCGACGTATCTGATAGGGCGTACCTGATAGTCGGGAACTGAGACCGACGACCCAGGGTCAGCGGGGTTGGCAGGTGGGGCACCAGGTGGTGCTGCGGGCGTCCAGGACTCGGCGGGCCATGATCGTGCCGCAACGGTCGCAGGGCTCACCGGAGCGCCCGTAGCAGTGCAACTCGTGCTGGTTGGCACCTGACTGGCCCTCGGAGTCCACATAGTCGCGCAGGGTCGTGCCGCCGTACCTGATGCCGGAGTCGAGGGCCGTGCGGATGCCCTCAACCAGACGCTCCGCCCGCTGCGGACTCAGCCGCCGAGTCGCCGGGTTGATCTTGGCTAGCCAGAAGGCCTCGTCAGCGTATATGTTGCCGACCCCGGCCACCGGACGTTGCGACAAGAGCAGCGTCTTGACATAGCGGTCGGAGCGCTTCACGAAAGCGGCCAGGGACCGCCCTGTGAAGGCGGGATCCCACGGCTCGGGTCCCAACGCGGCAAGCGTGGGAATGCCGCTGTGATCGCCGCGCTCCACATGGTGGATGCGTCCGAACCGCCGAATGTCGTGGAATGTCAACCGGCCACCGCTGTCGAGGTCCCACCAAGCCCGAAGATGGGGATGTTCCAGCGCCTCCGGAGTCCGCTCCCGCACCGCGAGACGCCCCGTCATTCCCAGATGGACGATCAGCTCCTCGTCTCCGGAAAGGTCGAAGAGCAGGTACTTCCCCCGGCGGCGCACCCCCATGATCTCCGCACCCACAGCACCGACGGCCGGTGTGAACTTCGCCGACCAGTGCGATCCTGCGTCGACGATCTCCGCTCCCGCCACACGAGGCTCAAGTTGGCGGCGGATCGTCTCCACCTCAGGCAGTTCAGGCACACCGGCACCTTATTGCAGCCGTATCGGTGCCACCAAGGCGTGTATCAGCGCTGGAAAGGAGCGTATTCGGTGCAACAATGACGCGGAGGTTCCACGGGCTTGTCGGTGCCCCCAACTATGCTGACGAACGTTCGTTCGCAACCGCAGTAAGCACGGAAAGCACGGGAGGCTCCCCATGCCCCGACAACTCGAATTCAACTCCGGCTACGCCCGCGACGTCGTAGATGTGCCCGTCGCCGACGAGATGAGCGAGTCGTTCCTCGCCTACTCGCTGAGCGTAATCACCGCCAGGGCCATCCCCGACGTGAGAGACGGCCTCAAACCAGTGCAGCGCCGGATCCTCTGGTCGATGCTGCAGATGGGGATCCGCCCCGGCACACCGTTCCGAAAGTCGGCCCGCATCGTCGGCGACACCATGGGGCGCTACCACCCCCACGGCGACTCCGCCATCTACGACACCCTCGTGCGGATGGGGCAGGACTTCTCGCGGATGCTCCCGTTCATCGACCCGCAAGGCAACTTCGGCTCCCTCGACGACCCGCCCGCCGCCTCGCGCTACACCGAATGCCGCCTCGCCGAAGCGGCCATGGACATGGTCCGTGAGCTCGATGAGGACACCGTCGACTTCCGCGCCACCTACGACGGTGAGGGAGAGGAGCCTTCGGTGCTGCCCGCCGCGGTGCCCAACATAATCGTCAACGGCACCAGCGGGATCGCCGTGGGAATGGCCACCAACATGGCCCCGCACAACCTCGCAGAGGCCGCAGAACTGGTCAGACTGGTAATGACCAAGCGGCGCCCCAAACCGACGATCGACGAGATGATGAAAGTGCTCCCCGGGCCCGACTTCCCGTCGGGAGGCATCGTGGTCAACGACGGCCTGCGCGAGGCGTACGAGACCGGGCGCGGCTCGTTCCGGATACGAGCGAAAGCCCATGTCGAGCAGATCACACGCACCCGTCAAGCGGTGGTCGTCACCGAGTTGCCGTACCTCGTGGGGCCCGAGCGGGTGATCAGCAAGGTTCAAGACGTGGCAAACAACGGCAGGATCGCCGGTATCGCGGGCATCGCCGATCTCAGCGACATGGAGGGGTTGCGCATCCAGATCGACCTGAAACCCGGAGTCAACCCGCAGTACGCCCTCCAGGACCTGTACCGGCTCACACCGCTCGAGGAGACGTTCAGCATCAACAATGTGGTGCTGGTCGACGGCGTGCCGACCACACTCGGCATCCACGACCTGTGCCGTCTCTACAGTGAGCACCGCCTAGAGGTGATCGTCCGCCGCACCGAGTACCGCCTCGCCAAAGCACAGGACCGCCTGCACATCCTCGAGGGTCTGCTGATCGCCCTAGACGCGATAGACGAGGTCGTCGCCATCATCCGAGGCTCCCAGGATGCCGCCGAAGCCCGGGCGAGGCTGATCGAACGGTTCCTGCTGACAGAGGTCCAGGCAGCGCACATCCTCGACATGCCCCTGCGCCGGCTCACCGCACTGGCCAAGCTCGAACTCGAACAGGAGGCCGACGAACTGCGCGTCAATATCGCGGAGTATCACAAGCTGCTCGGCTCAGATACCCGTCGCCGCAACCTGGTTCTCAAAGAACTCGAAGATCTCGTCGAGGCCCACGGAGTCCCGAGGCGGGCCGAGATCATCGAACCAGAAAGCATCGTGGTGCATGAACAGCCTGCACCCGACGAATCCGAGACCCTGGGCGTCGATGAGCCGTGCGTGGTGACCCTGTCGACGTCGGGGAACCTCGGCCGTGCCCCCACCAACGGCGCGCGCAGGGCCACCGTCGGCCGGCACGATCTGATCGCGGCCCGCGCCATGACCACCACGGGCGCTGAGGTCATGGCGGTCACTTCTGAGGCCCGAGCCGTCTCGGTGAGGGTCCAGGATCTCCCTGATGCCGCCGGCCGTGCCCGCGGAGTGCCCGCCTCCGCACATCTCGGGCTCAACAGGGGCGAGTCGGTGCTGACGCTGCTCACCGACGGCGACGAACGCCTGGTGCTCGTTACAGCCAACGGTGTGGTCAAAAGGCTGACCCTCGGCGAGGTGATGAGCACCAGATCGTCAGCCACCGCAGTCTCGCTGAAGGGCAACGACCGGGTGGTCGCGGCTTTCCGGGCCCCCCTCGGCGCCGACATTGCGTTCGTTGCATCCGACGGCCAGGTGCTGCGCACCCCCGTCGACGCGATCAACGACCAGGGCCGGGGTGCGGCCGGTGTGGCCGGCATGAGACTGCTCGGTGACGCCAAGGTCGTGGGTGCGGACGTGATGCTCGGAGACGGTGTGGTGCTGACTGTCACCAGCGCCGCGGGCGTCAAGGCGACGCCCTACGGCGACCTGTTGGCGAAGGGCCGTGGCGGCCAGGGAGTGCGGATCACCCGGCTGGCCGACGGCGAGACGATCACCGGCACCTGGTTCGGGCCTGCGGCAATGACCGACGTGTACTCGCTCATGGCTGACTACGACGATCCCCGCAAGCTAGATCCCAACCCTGTGCCGCTCAGTATCGACCCCAGCGCCCGAGACCTGGTGCCGAGCCGTACCGAGCGCCAGATCATGGTGGTTGCAGACGCCCGCTGGTAGCCGCCGGCGGCGCTCTTGTCGGCTTCGTGTCGGTCCTGCGGGGCGTGCCTGTCAGGTCAATTCATCGAGCCTGTCGATAATCCACTGCTGCTGGTTGGAACTGAAGCCGTTGAAAGGCTGGCTTCCCTCGGTAAGGGAGCCGTTGAGAAGGATCATTGAGCTGTTCGTGCTGATTCCGTACTGGCGCCAAGTCGTGAACGACGGATCCCAGACCATCGTCGGGGTGGCGACTCCGAGGCTGGCAACGAAATCGAGAGCCTGGTTGAAATCGTCCTGGGCGCCCATGCCGATGACCTGGATTTCGTTGATGTGCTCCCGAGCGAACTGCTCGACGTGCGGCGCCTCGCGCCGACAGGTCGGTCAATGAGGTGCCCAGAACCACAGCAGGACCGGGCGGTCGCCGTCGACGGCACCAGCCAGCGAGGTGATCGACCCGTCGGCGACGTCGAGGACTTCGATCAGGCGTCGGTCGTTGCTGAGCTGCAACTGTGAGGCATTAGCGGCAGCAGCGTCGAGGATCTCCTGTCGGGTCAGGGTCTTGGCCGTTGTGGTTGTCGTCGTTGCGGTGGTCGTCGGTGCGTCGGTGGTTGCTGGTGGGTCGGTGGTTGCTGGTGGGTTGGTTGTCGGTGCGTCGGTGGTTGCTGGTGGGTCGGTGGTTGCTGGTGGGTTGGTTGCTGGTGGGTCGGTGGTTGCTGGTGGGTTGGTTGCTGGTGGGTCGGTGGTTGCTGGGTCGGTGGTGGTCGTGGTTGCCGCAGGAAGCGTCGTAGCGACACCTCCGCTAGAGCTGTCTGAGGACACCGGTGGAGCGGCTTCAGCCGTCGCGGAGTCGTCGCTGTTGCTCGAGTCGTCGTCTTTGCCTGTGTTGTCGTCGCTCGAGTCGTCGCTTGTGTCGTTGTCTGTGGCTGCGCTCGAGTTGTTGCTTGCATCTGGACCGTCGCTGTCGTTGTCGCCCGCGTCCGTGTCTTCTCCTTCAGCCTCTGCCGGGGCGGTCGTGTCCTGCGGGGCGAGGGGCGGGAGAGTGGTCGTCTCGAACCTGGAGTCTGCGGAACCGTCGGGCTCCGAAGAGCCGTCGCCGCCACAGGCCGCGGCAACGATCGCGACCACAACAGCGATCGCTAGGGTGAACGCAGGGAGTCGGCGGATCAACAAGACTTCAATCCTACTTAGATCCGCCCCCACTGTCACCCGTGCCTAGTACTGTATTGCGAACACCCGTTCGTTGACCCCGTTCACCTTGATTAGTTGGATTTCGACTTGGCCACAACCACCACAAGACCCGCATACGACGCTGACGCGATCGAGACCCTTGAAGGCCTGGAAGCCGTGCGGAAACGGCCGGGCATGTACATCGGCGGCACGGGCAGCGCGGGGCTCATGCACCTCGTGTGGGAACTGATCGACAATGCCGTCGACGAGGCTGCAGCCGAGTTTGCGACCAAGGTGGACGTCACCCTGCACCGCGACCGGTCGGTGGAGGTCTGCGACAACGGCCGAGGGATCCCCGTCGATCGTCACCCCAAGCGCAAGGTCTCGGCGGTTGAGGTGGTGTTCACGGAGCTGCACGCGGGGGGCAAGTTCGGTGGCGGCGCCTATTCGTCGTCGGGCGGTCTGCACGGCGTGGGGGCGTCGGTCGTAAACGCCCTGGCAAAGAAACTGACGGTCGAGGTCGACCGTGACGGCAGCACGCATGTACTGGGTTTCAAGAACCGTGTGGCGGGCCAGTTCTGCGGACAGGAGGACTTCGACGCTGGTCATCAACTCCGAAAGCTCAAGCGCATCCCAATAAACCGGACAGGCACCCGGGTGCGTTTCTGGCCCGATTTCGAGATCTTCGATCCGGATGCCCGCGTCGACTTCGGCGAAGTCTGCGAACGTATGAGGCAGGCCTGTTTCCTGGTGCCGACGATGCAGGTGTCGGTCACCGACAAACGAGCCGGAAGTGCTGTCGAGCCGTTCGTATTCAGGAGTAAGGGAGGCCTCGCGGACCTCGTCGATCACCTTTCGGAATCCCCGCCGGTCAGCGCGGTCATCACCGGCAACGGCATCGACACGTTCGTCGAGAAGGTGCCGGTCAACAAGAAGATGACCGACGTGACCAGGGAGTGCACCGTCGACATCGCGCTGCGATGGGTCGACGGTTACGACACGAACGTGGTGTCGTTCGTCAACACCATTCCCACCTCCCAGGGCGGGACCCATGTGGCGGGATTCGACAAGGCGCTCACCCGCGTGGTCAACAATGTGCTGCTCAAGGACCACCACAAGCTGGCCAAGCTCGCCAAGCAGAACAAGCACAAGGCCGTCAAGGACGATGTTCAGGAGGGTCTTGTGGCTGCGCTGAAGGTGACCTTCGCGGAGCCCCAGTTCCGAGGGCAGACCAAACAGGAATTGGGCACTCCCGCAATCGACGGAATCGTCAGCCGAGTGGTGTATGAGCAGCTCAAGGAGTGGTTCGAGCCCGGTGGCGGACCCCGCACCCATGTCAAGGCGATAGCCGACAAGCTGTCGAACGCGGTGCAGAGCCGTGTGGCCTCCAAGACGCTGCTGGAGAATCAACGCAAGGCCGCGAGCCTGGGTTCGACCGGAATGCCCCAAAAGCTCGCCGACTGCCGGGTCCACGGCATGGACTCTGAGCTGATCCTGGTGGAGGGGGACTCGGCGGCAGGCCCTGCAAAACGGGGCCGTGACTCCGAGACGATGGCGATCCTGCCGCTTCGGGGCAAGGTGCTCAATGCCCACAAGGCGACCGAGAAACAGGTGCTCGACAACGCCGAGGCGACGGCACTGTTCACTGCACTCGGCGCGGGCGCGGGCCGCAAGTTCAACATCGCAGACGCCCGCTACGGCCGCATCGTGATCCTGTGTGACGCCGATGTCGACGGCAGCCATATCCGGTGCCTGCTGCTGACGCTGATCTACAAGTACCTGCGGCCGATGCTCGAGGCGGGGCGCGTCTTCGCGGCCCAGCCCCCGTTGTTCACGACCAAGGTCGGCGACGAGACGTACCGGGTCTACTCCGAGGAGGAGAAGGAGGCGGTGACCGACGAGCTTTGCAGGGGCAACCGTCGGCGCGAGAACATCAAGTGGCAGCGATTCAAGGGTCTCGGCGAAATGAATGTCGAGGAACTGCGTCATTGCGCGCTGGATCCCAACACCCGCACGCTGCGCCGGCTCACCATGGACGACGGCGCACAGACCAAGCAGGCCCTGGAGATGTTTGAGGTGCTGATGGGCACCGACGTGTCGAGCAGACGTGACTTCCTGATCCGCAACAGTGCCCTGGTGGACAGCACGACCCTCGATGTCTAGACCCTGTGGCCTGACTGGTCGGTCTATTCGCAGAACTTGAGCGCCCCCACCTTGCCTTGTCTCACCCATGGTGTAGAACTACATGAGTGGAACTCGACTCAGGACACACCGGCACTGCGGATGCGGAAGTCTCGGTGCCTCCCGCCGCCGACGCGTCGGCACCGCCGTTGATCCCGGTGCCTCCTCCCCGTCTCTCCCCTTCAGGAGCGGGGACCTTCGTGCAGTGCCCCCGCCGTTGGAGGTTCCGTTACATCGACCGTCTGGAGGATCCTCCGGGCGAGGACGCACTGGCCGGGAGTTTCGCGCACCGGGTCCTCGAGCTGTTGATGCAGCGCGAGCCCTCGGAGCGAACGGTCGAGGATGCCCGGGTCATCGCCCGAACGGAGTGGCCCGAGACCGAGGCCATGGACGACTACCAGGCGTTGGAGCACGACGAGAAGCAGTCCCGCCGCTTCCGCTGGAGAGCATGGAAGGCGATCGAGGGGTTGTGGCACCTCGAAGACCCCTCTGCGGTGGAGGTACAGGCCACCGAACAGGACGTAGAAGCTGAACTGGCCGGAGTGCCCTTCCGCGGAATCGTCGACCGGATAGAAACCGAGGGCGACGGGATCGTAGTCACCGACTACAAGTCAGGCAAGGCGCCCTCCCATCGTTACCGCCGGTCACGGCTCGACCAGGTGTTGCTGTATGCGGCCGCGGTGGAGGCGTCCACTGGCGAGATGCCGGTGCGTGTGCGACTGCTCTATCTCGGCCAGCGCACGATTGGCATGGACGTGAACCACAAAGAGATCGATGCTGTAACCGAGAAGCTCGCAGGCACCTGGTCTGAGATCCATACCGCTTGTTCTGAAGACGAGTTCGAGCCCCGTCCGGGCCCGCTGTGCGGCTGGTGCCCCTACGTGTCGATGTGTCCGCAGGGTGCGGCCGAAGTCGCCAAGAGGGCTGACCGCAAAGCTACTAAAGAAGCGGAACTAGTGGCTTTGGCCAGCTGAAACGAGCCATAGCAGACTCGAACGCGCCTTATTCGCCGCTGTCGTGTCGAATCAGCGATGCGGAACCAGCGATGCGGGACCAGCGTTTCCACAGGCACCGCAGCACCAGCGCACCGACGAGAGCACACGCTGCACTCACCAGAGCGCTGTTGAGCAACAGCTTGTCTGGAGGTGGGTTGGCAGGCTCAGGCGTGACCGCTGGAGTTGGAGCCGGGTCGTGTGTGACCTCAGAGGCCTCGTCGATGCTCTCAGCCACCCCGGGCGCTGAACGGACCGAATTCACGCCCCCGCCGCTCGACTCGGGGGTGCGCGTGAGCAGGAGCGCATCCACCGGGGCAGGCCCGGAGGCTGTTGGTTTTGGACGTTGACGTTTGGCTTGCGGGTCATACGCCATCAGGTACCTCGCGGTTGACGATGAGATCGAAGACGGTCTCGAACTCGGCCGCGGCTTCAGTGGCACCGGCACGAGACCCAAGGGCATGGATCGGCAGGGAGTTGGCAGCCGCTTCGGTGACCGCGGCACGGAGCCGCACCGCCGGCAGCACCATTGAGCCGTGGTCGGTTCGGAGTTGTTCGTCCCAGTAGCGCGCGTCCCTGGTGCGACCCATCCGGTTGACGACCACTCCCGCCACGGTGAGCGGTTCGGCGCGCCGCGAGGAGATCCGCTTCACGGTCCGGAGGATCTGATCGACGCCGTCGGATGCCCATGCACCAGGTTCGGTGACGATCAGCGCCTGGTCCGCGGCGAACAGCCCGTTGACCGTGAGCAGGCCCAGCGACGGTGGGCAGTCGATTATCACCAGGTCGTGATCAATGCCCTCGAGCGCCACCGAAAGACGGTTGTTGGCCCCGATGGGGTCGGTCATCAGTTGCGGTTCACGGGCCGCGAGCGCCGGGGTAGCGGGTACGACCGACGGCGGGCGACCGTTCTCCGAGGGCCAGCCCGAGGTTGCGCGCAAACTCGCTATCGAACCGGGCCGCTCCTCGGCCAGGGCGTGATCGACGCTGAAAGGCGGATTCCACACCCCCAGACCGGTGGTGGCGTTTCCCTGAGGATCGATGTCGATCACCAGACAATCGAGTCGCCGGGCCCAGGCCGTGGCGGCCAACCCCAATGCCACAGTGGTCTTACCCACTCCACCCTTCTGGTTGACCAGCGTGACGATCTGCACACCGCCAAGGTAGTCAACAGATCCGCCGTCGGCCACGGCGGAGCAACGTCAGCGCAGCGGCTCGGATCTGGTCAGGCCGCGCGTCGGGCTCTGTTCGCTCCCCGAAGAATGTCGTCGAGAGCGTCGATCAGGTCAGGACGGCCCTCGAACAACTCGTCCACCATCGGCCCACTCCAAGGGACGCACAAGTGTGTAGGTTCCAGACCGGCCTTGGTCCACGACTCGGCGATACGGCGGATAGCGCCGTCGACCTGAGGGTCAGCGGCCGTGACCGAAGCGACGGCCAGTTCCTCCACATTCCACTCGTCGTATCTCACAAGTGGGTTCTCAACCAGCGTCAAGCGATAGCGCAGCGCTTCGGCAGCGATCAATGCGTGATTCACCTACAGAATCCTTTGAGGGAGTTGAGCATGTGGATAAGCCACCGAATCGGTGGATAAGTCCACCACGAGAATAAAGCATCTTCGGAGAGTAATGGTGGATACCGCGCGGTCCTGTTGTGTTCTGCTCACCTCTTCAACATGCAGCAGTCGGGGGCGCAGTCGTAGGGCCGCGCAGGCAGTCCACTCAGGGACCGTCGACTTGAGATGCCCAACCGTTCCTCGATCAGCTCACAGGCCATGGCGATGAATTCGGGATCGGGGGCTGTCCCCGGCGTGGTTGCACGCTCGACTCGAATCCCCAGTTCGTCGGCGGTCGCGGCAGCTTCGTGGTCCAGGTCCCACACCACTTCCATATGGTCTGAGACGAAACCGATCGGGACCACCACCGCGGCGCGGAATCCATGGTCCCCGAGCCAGCCGAGGTGATCGTTGACGTCGGGTTCCAACCACGGCACCGAAGGGGGCCCCGAGCGGCTCTGCCAGACCAGATGACGGATGCTCTCGGGTGAAGCGGCCGTAGCCACAAGGTCCATGGTCGCCCGCAACTGGGCTTCGTAGTCGCACGTTACGGCCATCGCCACCGGTATGGAATGAGCAGTGAACACCAGTGGGGGAGGATCGGTCGAGGCGAGGCGGTCGAGCGCCTGTCGGGTTGAGTCGATGAACGGTTGCACGAACCCGGGATGGTCGAAGTAGGGCCTGATCTTGTCGATCCGCACAGCCTCGGCCCCTACTGCCGCTCTGGCGCGGTCGATGTCCTCGAGGTACTGCCGACAGCTTGAGTACGAACTGTACGCGGATGTCACCAGAGCGACTGCATGGCTGACCCCGTCGCCGGCCATCTGCGCGACCGTCTCTTCAAGCAGAGGGTGCCAGTTGCGGTTTCCCCAATAGACGGGCAATGAATGGCCGGTCGAGTCGAGTTTGGACTGAAGTGCCCGACGAATCGCTCGGCACTGATCGTTGATCGGGCTGACCCCGCCGAAGTGCTGATAGTGGGCACCCACCTCGGCAAGGCGCTCGGGTGGGATCTTGCGACCAGCGGTGACCCGCTCGAGAAACGGCACGACGTCTTCGGGCCCTTCCGGACCTCCAAACCCGACCAGCAGCACGGCGTCGATATCAGACGCAGCGTCAGTTTCGCTCACCACGCGAGGCTACCTTCAGCGAAGCGCCGGTAGCGTCGGCGGATGGCCGCAATTCAGGTGGAAGGACTGGTTCGCTGTTTCGGTGAATTGCGAGCCGTTGACGGTATCGATCTCGAAGTCTCCGAAGGAGAGATCTACGGGTTCCTGGGCCCCAACGGTGCAGGCAAGTCGACCCTGGTGCGGATGCTGTGCACCCTGCTGCTCCCCACCAGCGGTCGCGCCCGGGTAGCCGGCTTCGATGTGGTCTCCCAAGCAGCTCAGTTGCGGTTCTCGATCGGTGCGGCCCTTCAGGAAGCGGCCCTCGACGAGCGCATGACCGGTCTTGAGATCCTCCAGACTCAGGGCCGCCTGTTCGGGTTGCGCTCCAGCGAAATCACCCAGCGGATTGAAGAACTCGCGCCGATCCTCGACATGGGAGCGGTGCGCGCGCTTGTCTCGACGTACTCGGGAGGAATGAAACGGCGCCTCGACTTAGCGGCATCATTGATGCACAGCCCGTCGGTACTCTTCCTCGACGAGCCGACGACAGGGCTTGACCCACAAGGGCGGTTGCGTGTCTGGGAAGAAGTCCGACGCCTCAATCGGGAGCACGGAATGACCGTGTTCCTGACCACGCAATATCTTGAAGAGGCTGATGAGCTGTCGAACCGGATAGGGATAATCGACCACGGCAAGCTCGTGGCACAGGGGTCGCCCACAGAACTGAAGCGCACCGTCGGAACAGATGTTGTGATCGCCCGTCTTGAGGAGGGCCACGAAGCAGCGGCAGCAGTGCTTGTCGGCATCGACGGCGTTGATTCCGTTGAACGCCACGGCGAAGAGCTGATCATCAACACCAGCGACGGCAACCGGGCGCTCAGCCCCGTCGCCCTGGCCTTCGACCGAGTCGGCGTGCCGGTGACCGAACTGGCGCTTCGAACCCCGACCCTCGACGACGTCTTCTTGGAGGTCACAGGCCATCGCATGGAAGGAATCGATTCATGACCACGACCACCACGCCCCGCCATCACATACAGGCACGCCCGACCGGATTCTTTAGAGACGTCGGCAGCATCGCCATCCGGTCGGTGCGACAGCTGCCCCGTGATCTCGAAGCGGTAATCCCAGCGCTTCTGATCCCTTTGTTCTTTCTGGTCATCAACGTCGGATCGCTGCAGGACGTCGCCAACTTCACCTCCATTGAGATCGACTACAAGGCATTTCAGTTGCCCGTAGCCATCATCTTCGCGGTGACAGGAGTGTCGCGTGCGCCTGCCCTAGTGCTCGACATACAGAACGGATACTTCGACCGCCTGATGCTCACACCGGTGTCACGCAGGGCGCTGTTGATAGGGCATATCGTTGCCGATTTCGTGCTCGTCGTGATGCTCGTCATACCGGTGCTGGTGTTCGGCTTCATCATCGGTGTGCGGTTCCCGACCGGGCCGTTGGGAGTCGCCGCGTTCATTGTGATGGGTGCGCTTTGGGGGGTCGCCTACACCGGCCTGCCCTACGCCATCGCCCTGCGCACGGGCAACCCGGGAGCGGTCAACTCCTCGTTCCTGCTGTTCTTCCCGTTCGCATTCATCACCTCATCGTTCGTCCCGATCGACGCGATGACCGGATGGCTCGGTGAGGCTGCCAGATACAACCCGGTGACCTACCTGTTGGAGGGCCTGCGATCGCTCTTCCTCGAGTGGAACGGCCGATCACTGTTGGAGGCCCTGCTGGCAATCGCGGGCGTCGCCTTCATCAGCCAGACGTTGGCGTTCCGCGCTCTGAAACGTCGAGTCGCCCGCGGCTGATCCGGTAGCCTCCGCATGTGATCCTTGTTGACGCTGACCGTGTCGGCATGTCCAGACCTGAGCGGTCTCTGTTCACCGATGTGTCTGTCACGGTCTCAACGGGGGACCGACTTGGCGTGGTCGGAATCAACGGCGCGGGCAAGACGACGCTGCTCTCAGTGATTGCAGGACGGCGGACGCCCGAGCGGGGAGAGGTCCGCCGGAGGAAGGGCGTGACGGTAGCGACCCTCGAGCAGATCACCGAACTCCAGCCGGGATCGGTTCGCGATGCAGTGGGCGCGCAGTGGCGAGGAGAGGCTGTGCTTCAACGTCTCGGTATGGGCGACAAGATTGAGCGTGGTGTCGAAACGCTGTCCGGTGGAGAACAGAAGAGGGTGGCGCTGGCCCGGACGCTCGTCGCCGAAGCCGACTTGCTGGTGCTCGACGAACCGACCAACCACCTGGACATCGACGCAATTGAGTGGCTCGAATCCGAACTGGCCGCCTTCAGCGGAGGTCTTGTGATCGTCACTCACGACCGCAGGCTGCTTGATGCGGTTGCGAACAGGATCCTGGACCTCGACCAGGGTTCTGCGCACGTCCACGACTGCGACTACACCGCTTACCTGGAGCGCAGAGCAGCCCAGCAAGCCCAGGCCGAAGCACACGAATCCGCGAGGCGCAACCTGGCACGACGCGAGCTGGCATGGCTGCGTCGAGGAGCCAAGGCCCGGACACGCAAGAGCAGGTCGCGAATCAGCAGGGCCCGAGACCTGATCGACGGTGGTCCCGCTCAAACGCATGCTCGCGGGGCCGATCTCGACCTGGCTTCGTTGCGCAACGGGACGCCGCGGCTCGGAGACCAGGTTGTGGAACTCCACGATGTGGCGGTCGGATTCGAGGGCCAAGCCCCGCTGATCAGGGGCCTGGACCTGCTGTTGGGCCGCCGCGAACGGCTCGGACTCGTCGGAGCCAACGGATCAGGGAAATCAACGCTGTTGGAGGTGGTCGCCGGTCGCCGCGAGCCTCTGGCCGGCCGGGTCGTCTGCGGTCCCACCGCAGTCGTAGGGCTGCACGACCAACGAGGTCGAAGCCTCGACCCGGACGCTACGGTGCTTCAGTTCGTCGCCGGCGACCGAGCGCAACCCGACTGGTGGGACCATGCCCTGCTGGAACGTTTCTGGTTCGATGCCGACACCCAGAGGTCACCGATCAAGATGCTGTCGGGAGGGGAGCGACGGCGGCTCCAGCTGGTCGTCACACTGGCCGCCAAACCCAACGTGCTGCTGCTCGACGAACCCACCAACGACCTCGACCTCGACACCCTGCGCGCCCTCGAGGATTTTCTTGAGGACTGGCCGGGAGCACTCATCGTGGTCAGCCACGACAGGGCCCTGCTCGACCGGACCACCGACGACGTGCTGGTGATCGACGACCATCAGGCTCGCCGTTGGCCCGGAGGTTGCGAAGCCTGGCTCGTCGACCGGCGAACCGAACGGTCTGAGACCGGGTCCTCCCCGCCTCAGCAGCGTCGGGAGTCAGCAAGGGCCGCCAAGCGCCGCTCGAGCGCAACAATTCGCCACGAACTGAAGCAGGCAGAGAGGGAACTGGGCCGCCTTGAGACCCGAAGGAACCAACTCGAAACCGCTCTGGCAGAGGCGGGCACCGATCACCACAGACTCTCCGAAACGGGTGCTGCGCTGGCTGAGTGCCACGAAGAGCAGGCGCGGGCAGAGGATCTTTGGCTGGCGTTGAGCGACGAACTCGAACAGCGCTGAGCGGCCGGAGTGCCAACGGCTCTGATCCATACCGCGTCCCGGTACCCTGAGCACCATGACGGAAACGGAACTTGTGGAAGCGCAAACCGACCGGGGTGAGGTCCTGATCGTCACTGGCGCAGCGCGCGCCACGGTGCTCGACATCCGTTCCAACGAAGACGATCCGGAATCACTGGGGCTCCGCGTGGAGGTGACTGGCGCAAGCGGTGTCGACTACACCTACGACCTCTCCCTCGAACCGATTGCCGAGAAGGCGCAGGACGACCACATACACACCTCCGGCGGGCTCACGGTGATCGTCCCGGCGCTCAGCGTCACAGCTCTGATGGGTGCCACCCTCGACCTTCCTACGAACGCCGGCCAGGGCGGCTTGGTGATCCGCAACCCGAATCGGCCGAATCCGCTGGGTGACCTCGGTCAACTTGAGTTGGTCGGCGACTCGGCGAACAAGGTCCGAACGCTGCTGGCCGAGCGGATCAACCCCGCCCTCGCTTCGCACGGCGGTTACGCCGAGCTGGTGGGAGTGGAGGGTGACCGGGCCTTCGTGACCATGGGAGGTGGTTGCCAGGGGTGCGCCATGAGCGCTGCCACCCTGCGCGAGGGGATCTCCAAGGCAATCCTCGAAGCAATCCCAGAAATCACTGAAGTCGTCGACACCACCGACCACGACCAAGGCGATAACCCCTACTACACGTAGTTTGCCGGGCACGTTGCTGGTTGCCGGGCACGTTGCTGGTTGCCGGGCACAACCGGAGCCGCGTGTTGTTTTAGCCCGGCGTTGCCGGAGCCGTGCTGTCCTACGGGGTGTGGTGGCGGGTGTTGCCGGGGCTACGGGTCTAGCAGGGTGAGGACTTCGGTGGTGATGCCCTTGGCGTCCAAACCGAAGCGGGCATGGATGTCGTTGGGGTCGGCGTGGGGGACGTACTCCACGGGAATACCCAAGACCCGGATGCGGCAAGTGGTATCGCGGTCGCCCAAGGTGTCGCGAACCGCAGCTCCCGCCCCGCCGATACGCAATCCGTCCTCGACAGTCACAACCACATCGTGCTGTGCGATGTCGTCGATCATCTTCGGATCAAGCGGTACCACCGCTCGAGGATCATAGACGGTGGCCTCGATCCCGTTGGCGGCGAGGCCCTCGGCCGCAGCCGTCACCGCACCGAGCATCTGACCGAAGCCGAGCAGCGCGACCCTTCCGTCGCCGCAGCGGGTCCTGCGAGCGTTGAGGCCCGCACCGACCTCATGGTCGGCCACATGGGCAGCCGCGCCGCGCGACCAGCGGATCGCCACCGGACCATCAGTCAGGTCCATGGCGTCGTCCATCATCTGCTGAAGTTCCTGATAGCTCGAAGGTGCCAGCACAGTCATTCCAGGCACCTTCGTGAACAACACCATGTCCAACAGCCCGTGATGCGATGCACCGTCAGGGCCAGTGACACCCGCTCGGTCCACACAGAAGATGACGGGTTGGCCATGCAATCCGACATCCAGATTGATCTGATCAAAAGCCCTGCTCAGAAACGTCGAATAGACAGCGACCACAGGGCGGAGACCACCCATCGCCATGCCGGTCGCGGCAGTCACAGCATGCTGCTCGGCGATCCCAACATCAAAGCAGCGGTCTGGAAAACGCTCCCGGAAAGGCAACAGACCAGTGGAGTCAGGCATCGCCGCGGTGATCGCCACGAGTTCGGGATGCTGATCGCCGAGCTTCACCAGACTCTCAGCGAACGCCGCGGTGTAGGACCCGTCCTTCACCGAACCTATGTCGTGCATGTTCTTGATGTTGTCGTTCTCGGCGGGACCATAGCCCCGGCCCTTCTGGGTCAACACATGAACCAGGACCGGCCCATCGAACTCGGCGGCGTTGTGCAGCGCCTCCTCAAGAGACTCGATGTCGTGGCCGTCGAAAGGACCGATGTAGCGAACACCGAGATTCTCGAAGAAGGCGGGCGGCTCCCACATCTCGCGAATCGCGGCTTTCGACATCTTCACGCCGCGCTTGATCTGCTCACCCACCCAGGGGATCCGTTCCGCGATCTCCTCGACCTTGGCCTGTCGACGCATGTAGATCGGGTTGCTGCGAATCTTGACGAGGCTCTCGCTCAAACGGGAGACGGTCGGCGCGTAGGAACGGCCGTTGTCGTTCAACACGATCACCACATCGTGCCCGCTGTGCCCCAGATTGTTGAGACCCTCGAAAGCCATGCCGCCGGTCATCGCACCGTCGCCGATGACGGCCACCACCCGTCGGCGCTCATCGTTGGCGTGGAACGCAGTGGCAAGGCCGTGGGCGTACGACAGCACCGTCGAGGCATGGCTGTTCTCAATCCAGTCGTGCTCAGACTCCGCTCGCGACGGGTATCCCGAGAGCCCGCCCTCCTTGCGGAGCTGACCGAACTGCGCGAGTCGTCCCGTCAGCATCTTGTGGACGTACGCCTGGTGCCCGGTGTCCCAGAGGATCGCGTCATGAGGGGACCGGAACACGCGGTGCAACGCAACGGTCAGTTCCACCGCGCCGAGGTTGGACCCCAGATGGCCACTGTGCTCGTTGACCGCCGCGATGACCTCCTCGCGGATCTGCTCACAGAGATCGTCGAGTTCATCGAAGCTGCGACCCTGCAGGTCGATCGGGCCATGGATGGAGTCAAGGCGCATGGCTGTGGAGTAGCGGTGGTCTGCGGCGTTCAGAGAACGGAAGCTTAGCCATTCGGCGCCGCGCTTGTGGCCGGTTCCGTGCGGACCCCACCCGGCAGGTACCGAGAGAGTCTCGGGGCCACCAGCATTCCCAGACCGACAGACACGAGCCCTCCGACGGCATCGATCCAGTAGTGGTTTGCTGTGACCACAATCGAAAATAGAGTCAGCAGGGGATAGCCGGCCATCACAAGCCGAGTCGAGCGACGCTTCAGCACCGGATACAAGCCGATCATGCACCACACCGCCCAGGCCACATGCAGGCTGGGCATAGCCGCGTACTGATTGGAGATCGCCTCCATCGTGCCGGACTCGAAGGACCACAGGCCGCCAGGATCAACGAGCGTGTCGACATAGTCGTGGCCCGGCTCGCAGGCTCCGTACTGCGAAGCACAGTTGGACAGCAACCGGGGGGGCATCAGCGGGTACAGAGCAAAGCCGATCAGTGCCGATGCGGTGGTGACCGCCAACATCGAACGCATCAAGATGTAACGCGCCGGAAAACGAAGGAACAGATACACCATCACGAAGATGGTGACGATGAAATGGAACGACCCGTAGAACACGTTCCAGAACACGATGAACCAATCCCAGTCAAGGAACTGCTGCTGCGTCCACTCCTCGATGTAGAGCCCCATCGCCTCCTCTACGCCGATGATGTCCAGAGCGTTCTCGTAGGACCGCCGCCGGACACTGTCCCCGAGCGCAGAGCCGAACTGGTTCCTGATCGCCGAATAGACGATGTAGAACCCCAGCGTCATGGCGGCTTCAATCCACCACTTCAACACCGGACGCGAAGAGGGGTCGGTCTCGACGCTGCTGTCAGGTCCTGCTTCGACGCGCATTGGCGGTACCATAGCGACCTCTGGACCTTGGAGTTGCCACGTGCTTGACCATGAGTTGATCGACCGCACCCTCAGCACAGCGCTGAGTACCGGCGCGGAGTTTGCAGAATTGTTTGTAGAAGACAAGAAGTCGTCGTCGGCGATTCTCGACGACGGACGCGTCGAGGAATTGACCAGTGGGCGCGATCGAGGTGCCGGCATTCGTGTGGTCGTGGGCGACACCACCGGTTTCGCCCATACCGCCGACCTCTCGGGAGCCGGACTCGCCGCCGCTGCGGAAGTAGCCGCAGCCGCGGCCAGAGGCGGTGGGGGTGGAACCCGCACGGTCTCGGTCGGCGCCGCCGGCATCGCGGCCGGCGCTGCCGCCAAGATCCTGCCCGAAGATGTTGCCAAGACCACCAAGGTCGAACTGTTGGCGCGCGCGGACGCCGCAGCGCGGGCGGTCGGCTCGCAGATCTCGCAGGTTTCAGCCCGCTACGGAGACGGCCGTCGACGGATCCTCGTGGCCAACAGCGACGGACTGCTCGCCACCGACGACCAGATCCGCACCCTGTTCTCAGTCTCATGCGTGGCGACAGGTGACACAGGCCTGCAGACCGGACGCGAGTCGGTCGGACGGACCATCGGCTTCGAACTGTTCGACGAGACCGATGTGACCGAGATGGCGCAGCGTGCAGCCAACCGTGCGATCACCAAGCTGAGCGCCCGCCCGGCGCCCTCGGGGACGATGCCGGTGGTGGTCGGACCCGGCGGCGGTGGAGTGCTGTTCCACGAAGCGTGCGGCCACGGGTTGGAAGCCGACCTGGTGGCCAAGTCGGCGAGCGTCTTCGCTGGTCGTGTCGGTGAAGAGGTGGCCACGCCGCTGGTGACCCTCATCGACGACGGCACCATGGCAGGCGAATGGGGACATTTCGCGATCGACGACGAAGGGCGTCGGGCTGCGCACAACGTGCTGATCGACCGTGGTGTGCTCACCGACTACATGTGGGACCACCTGCGTGCCCGCAAAGAGGGCCGACCGAGCTCGGGCAACGGCCGACGCCAGAGCTACCAGCACCTGCCGATGGTGCGCATGACCAACACCTACATCAGCAACGGCGACGACCACCCCGACGACATCATCTCCGGAACGCCCTCAGGCGTGTACGTCGCCCAGCTCGGTGGCGGCCAGGTCAACACCGCAACCGGCGACTTCGTGTTCGGCATGACCGAGGCATACCTGATCGAGAACGGTGAGATCACCGACCCGATCCGCCAGGGGAACCTCATCGGCAACGGGCCCGAAGTCCTCAAGCTCATCGACGCGGTGGGCAATGACTTCGCGATGGGGTCACCGGGAACCTGCGGCAAGGACGGTCAGGGAGTACCGGTTGGCGATGGAACCCCGACACTGCGGGTGAAGGCCCTCACCATCGGCGGCATCGCGGCCTGAGGAGTAGTCATGGCCACAACGAACGGGTCGACCGGCACCGAACTGCTAGACATCGCCACGCGGGTTGCGAGCTGGGCCGACGAAGGTGAACAGGTGGAAGTCTTCGTCGCCGAGGAACTCGAGACTGAGGTGCGGGCGTATCAGGGAGCAGTCGAATCGTTCACCTCGGCACGAAGCCAAGGGATAGGCGTACGGGTCGTGGCGGACCGGCGCCAGGGATACGCCTATGCAGGAACACTCGACCCTTCAGCACTGTCCGAGACGCTGCAGGAGGCTCGCGACAATGCTGGGTTCGCCGAACCCGACGAGTTCAACGGAGTGGCCGAGCCCGACGGGGTGCCCCCTGTGGACTTCGATCTGTTCGACCCGTCGCTGAACGACTTCTCGACCGACGACAAGGTCGCGCTCGCCGTGGAGCTCGAGCGCGCCACGCTCGCAGCCGACGAGCGAATCTCCGGGATCGAGTCAGCCGAATACGTCGACACTCGTTTCGAGTCGGCAGTCGCCACATCCACCGGAATCGCCAGCGCCAGCCGTGAGACGGGCTGCTACCTGACAACATATGCAATGGCCGAGGCGGACGGCGAGACCCAGACTGGCTTCGGGTACTCGATCGGCCGGGGACCTGAAGACCTCGATGTGGACTTCGCTGCTTCGCAGGCCGCGGAGCGGGCCACCCGGCTACTGGGAGCGGTCAAACCGCCGACAAGCAAGCTCACCGTGGTCCTCGACCCTTGGGTGACCGCCCAACTCCTCGGAATCATCGGCGGAACGCTCAGCGGCGATGCAGTGCAGCGAGGCCGCTCAATCTTCGCTGACCGGATCGGTGAGCAGGTCGCAGTGACCGAATTCTGCCTGCTCGACGACGCCACCAACATCGAAGCTTTCACCGCATCGGCAGTCGACGGAGAGGGACTGGCCACCCGCCCGACCTCGTTGATCGACTCCGGGGTGCTGCAGGGATTCCTGCACAACTCCTACACCGCGCGGCGCGGAGCAACATCGTCGACCGGATCAGCGGTACGTGCCGGATTCAAGGGCGCTCCCGGTGTCGGGTCCCAGGCGTTGGCACTCCGTGCAGGGACCCGAACCCCCGAGGAGCTGATCGCCGCCATCGACGACGGGCTCCTGGTACAGGGCGTGGCGGGACTGCACTCCGGGGTCAATCCCGTTTCCGGCGACTTCTCCACCGGTGCAGAGGGGCTGCGCATCCGTGACGGCGCTCTTGCCGAACCCGTGCGCGAGATCACCATCGCCTCAACTCTGCAACGCATACTCCTCGACATCACCGAGATCGGCAACGATCTGCAATGGCTTCCCATGAGCGCTGTCGGCGTCTCGCTGGTGATATCTGATGTGATGATGTCGGGTGCCTGAGCAGGTGAGGCGATGTCGACCCTGCAGGCCATCGTCCTCGGCATTGTGCAGGGGTTGTCCGAATTTTTCCCGATCTCATCGAGCGCGCATCTTGAGCTGACCCGCTGGTTGTTCGGATGGGAGCAGCTCAGCGGAGAACTGGAGACGTCCTTCGACGTTGCGGTGCACCTCGGAACGCTCGTAGGTGCGATCACCTATCTCCGTGCCGACATCGCCCGGTACGCGGTTGCCGCCTCGGCACCGCTGCGGCGGCGTCAGTTGACCGACGATGGCCGGATCGGTTGGTTCCTGGTGGTCTCTGCGGTGCCGGCGGGGTTGGTGGGGGTGGCTCTCGCCGATCAGATCAACGACTTCGATCAGGTAGCCGTCATCGCCGTGATGTTGATTGTGTTCGGCCTGCTGCTGCTGCTCGCGGACCGGATGCCGGAACGGCGCGCCCAAGACGAGTTCACCCTCCGCGATGCGTTGCTGATGGGTCTGGGCCAGGCGTTGGCGCTGCAGCCGGGAGTCTCCCGTTCGGGAGTGACGCTGACCGTTTCGCGCCTGCTTGGTTTCAATCGGGAGGCCGCGGCCCGCCTGGTCTTCTTGATGAGCCTTCCGGTCATCGCCGGAGCGGGCGTGTACACGCTGTTGGGCAGTGACATCCCGTCGTCATTCTGGTCACCGTTCCTGTGGGGCGCTGCAACCTCGGCGGTGACTGGGTGGGTGGCGGTCTGGGGAACGCTGCGGTTGGTGCGAAGCCGCACCTTCACGCCGTTCGTCTGGTACCGGGTGATGGTCGGACTGGGAGTGCTTGCCGTCCTCAGCACCAACTGGCGCTAACCGACGAGCACCGGCACAACCCCGCCGACGGTCAGTGATTGAATGACCGCTCGGATCTGCTGGTCCGCTACCGCAACGGTCACGAATCCCTCGTCGACTTCGATCACGCGGGCGTCTGTGGCCAACCGGTTGCCGTCGATGAGGCCGTGCAGGTCGACAAGGTCGCCTGGCACCAGGGGGGTCTTGTCGGTGGCGATAGTCAGCGCTCCGGATGCTTCGCCGAGTTGCGCAGCCAACCGCCCCGATACCGACGTCAACCGGCCGTCGCGAACGATCTCTCCGGCGGCCATGGAGTCTCGCACGGTCAGTCCGACCGGGTTGAGCAGGGTTGCGTCGTGAGGCGTCCCGGAGGTCGAAAGCCCGGTGGCGGCGAGATCATCGGCTCCCAGGGTGGTACCTGCTTCGAGGTCCCTGGTGACGACCCAGCCGTTGATCTCGGTCTGCCACTGGGCGCGCGCGGTCGTGGCGCTGTCGTAGATCCCGACGAGCCACAGTCCCAGCCCCAACCCGACGGCTGCGGTCAAGACGAGTCTCGGCCAGCGACTTCGGCGGGCAGTGACCCGGGCACTGGTGATTGTGGCCCGCAGCGTTTCCAGTGGCGGCCGTCCCAACTCAAACATGATTCGCCGGTCCTCGAGGCTCGACAGTGTCTTGGGGGAAGCTGTGTCTGGGGGAAGCTGCGCCGCAGGGAGCAGGCGTGGGTCCTCAGGCGGCGCTGGAAGCGTTGCTCTTGGACGGTTCCGAACCGCTCGAAGACGACTCGGAATCTGTGGCCGAGGAACTCGAATCGCTCTTGGTGGAGCTCGATCCGCTCGATGAAGAATCCGACTTGGACCGTTCAGACGCCCTGGCCCGGGCGTTCGCACCGTGATCGTTCTTGTAGAAGCCCTCGCCCTTGAAAGAGATACCGACCTTGGAGAAGACCTTCTTGACGGGCGCGTCACACGGCCGGTCCTCATTGTCGTGGACCTGAGTGCAGCGCGTCAGGGCCTCGTCGCGAAACGACTGCCACATTTCGAACATCTCTCCGGTCCGCTGGCACCGATAGTCGTAGGTGGGCACGAAAACGGAGGATACCCGTACCGACAGCGCTCGCCACCATACGATGGTCCGGTGATTGAAGTTGTCGCCCTTGTGGTTGGCGCCTACGTCGTAGGGATGTTCCCGACCGCGACGATCGTGGGCCAGCGGTTGGGCGTGGATCCGACACGGGAAGGCTCAGGCAATCCGGGCGCATCCAACATCTATCGTCTCGCAAGCCGCAAAGCCGGCGTGATCGTGGGGCTTATCGACATGGGAAAGGGTGCGGCCCCCGCGGCGCTGGCTCTGATGGTGTCAGGCCGACCGGCTGCACACGCTGTCTGGGTTGCGGCGGTGGTCGGGCATGTCTGGCCGGTCCTGCGAGGTTTCCGCGGCGGCAAGGGCGTGGCCACCGCGGGTGGTGCGGGTCTTATAATCAGCCCGATCATCGGCCTGTTGTGCGCGCTCACCTTCCTGGTCGTGGTGAAGGTTCTGAGAGTCGCCGCATTGGGATCGCTGTCGATCGCCGTCTCGTACCCGCTGCTAGCGACCATTGCGGGTCTTCCGAGGGGGGAGATCCTGGTGTCGGTCGGGGTTGCCGCGATCCTTGTGGTGCGTCACCAGTCCAACATCCGTCGCCTCCTGACGGAGCGTTAGACGGGAACGCTGCACATGAGCGCGCCACCGCGGTGGTGGCATCTGCTGCGAAGTTGGGGCACGCTTTAGGTGTGATCCCGCTGCAGGATGCTCGCTCATACGTTCTCGAACGGGTCGACCGCCTTGGTGCGGTGTCGGTTGCACTAGCCGACGCGGCTGGTCTGGTCCTCTCAGATCCGGTCGTCGCCCACGAACTGGTACCACCGTTCGCCAATACCGCGATGGATGGTTTCGCTGTCGTTGCAGCCGACACGGCCGACGCCCCGGTCACCCTCGAAGTGACGGGGACGGTGGCTGCGGGTGCTCCAGCGACCTGGCCGCTTAAACCGGGCCAGGCAATGCGCATCATGACCGGAGCACCGATGCCCGAAGGCGCTGATGCAGTGGTGATGGTGGAGCGGACCTCCTACGACCCCGAGAATTCACAGGTCGACGTGGAGATTGCGGTCAGCCAAGGCAATCACGTGCGCGGGGCGGGCGAGGACGTGAAACCCGGTGATGAACTGTTCGCGCCAGGGACTGTCCTCGGTGCCGGTCATCTCGGAGTGTTGGCCAGTGTCGGACTGTCTGCGGTGCGTGTTTACCGCAGGCCGGTCGTCGGGGTCCTGTCGACCGGGGATGAACTCGTCGACGACGGGCGACCACTGCGACCCGGAGAGATCAGAGACTCGAACCGGCGCACACTGCTGACGATGCTCGACGAATCAGGGATGGAACCCGTCGACCTCGGCATCGCCCGCGACAACGAGGCAGACATCGCCGAAGCCTTCTCCAGCGGTGCGGAGCGCTGCGACGCCATCCTCTCGTCGGGCGGCGTGTCGATGGGGGCTTTCGACTATGTGAAAGTGGTGTTGGACAGCCTCGGTGACATGCGCTGGATGCAGATCGCCATCAAACCCGCGAAACCGTTCGCGTTCGGGCTGATCGGAACAACGCCGGTGTTCGGGCTTCCAGGCAACCCCGTCTCATCGATGGTCAGCTACGAACTCCTGGCGCGTCCCGCACTGAGAAGGATGGCCGGCCACGAGAGCATCGACCGGCCGGTGAGGCGGGCCGTCAGCGAAGAGCCGTTCGGTCGCCACGACGACGGCAAGACCCATTTCCTGCGTGTGACCGGCGGCCCGGACGAAACCGGGCGCTGGCACGTTCGCAAACTCAGCGGGCAGGGTTCGCACCAGCTGACGGCGATGGCCCGCGCCGACGCACTGGCGGTTATCCCTGACGGTACGGAGATCGCGACCGGCGATGAGGTGGAGATCATCCCGGTGGGTACGGTGATGCAATGAGCACGCAGTTGATCGACGGATTCGGTCGCGTTCATCGCGACCTGCGGATCTCCGTCACTGACCGCTGCAACTTTCGCTGCACGTACTGCATGCCCCAGGAAGGGATGCAATGGCAGCGCCGACAAGACCTGCTCTCTTTCGAGGAGATCGAACGCTTGGCCCGGATAATGGTTGAGCGTTTCGGGGTGAACGCCATCCGCTTGACGGGTGGAGAGCCCACGGTACGTGCCAAGCTGTCGATCCTCGTCGCCAAGCTCTCGGCGCTCAACGTTGACTTGGCGATGACGACCAACGGGGTCACGCTGCCGCTTCTGGCCGACGAACTGCGCTCGGCCGGTCTCAACAGAATCAACATCTCCTTGGATTCGTTGAATCCGGATCGTTTCACCGAGCTCACCCGACGCGATGACCTTCCCCGGGTGCTCGAAGGCGTCGAAGCTGCGCTGCAAGCAGGTTTCGACCCTGTAAAGATCAACGTCGTGGTGATGAAGGGTGTCAACGACGACGAGATCGTCGACTTCGCCCATTTCGGGCGTGACCGGTCTCTGGTGGTGCGTTTCATCGAGTTCATGCCTCTCGACGCCGACGAAGGCTGGAGCAACGACCAGGTGATGACCCAGGCCGAGATCCTCGCGAGCCTCTCCGCCGAGTTCGAACTGGTGCCGATCGCCCGGACCTCTGCACCGGCCTCCCGCTGGCGCTACGCAGACGGCCGTGGCGAGATCGGGATCGTGGCGAGCGTGAGCCAGTCGTTCTGCGATTCGTGTGACCGGGTTCGAATCACCGCGGACGGGCAGTTCCGCAACTGTCTGTTCGCCACCGGGGAGACCGACGTCCGCGCGTTGCTGCGCAACGGCGCGGGCGACGACGAGATCGCCGAGGCACTGAAACGGTCCGTGTCGTCCAAGTGGGCCGGTCACAACATCAATCAGGTGCACTTCATCCGTCCTCACCGCTCAATGTCAGAAATCGGCGGCTGACGTATCCAACGGCCCAGCACCCTGATCTTCTAGACTTTCAAATCATGGTCGATCACGGTTTCACGCATTTGGATCCTGCGGGCCGTGCTCGAATGGTTGATGTCACCCCCAAGGAGACGACGCATCGTCGGGCGGTCGCCCGCGGCCGTGTGCTGATGACCGCGGAGACCGCATTGGCTGTAGCCCAAGGGGCCATAGGGAAGGGTGACGTGTTGGCGGTTGCGCGCGTGGCGGGGATTCAGGCCGCGAAGCGCTGTTCGGATCTGATCCCGCTGTGTCATCCACTGCTGGTGGGCTCAGTCACCGTCAATTTCGAGATTCTCGACACCAGTATCGTGATCGAGTCGCATGTTGAGACGGTCGACCGTACGGGGGTGGAGATGGAGGCCCTCACAGCCTGCAGCGTTGCTGCGCTGACCGTCTATGACATGTGCAAGTCCAAAGATCGTTCAATGGTCATCTCAGACATCGCCCTTTGGGAGAAGACTGGGGGCCGTTCAGGCCACTACCGCCGTGACGAGGGGTTGTGAACACTCACAGAAACGATTCGTTGCTTTCGCGTTTCGATTGTAGTACAATCGTAACTTAGTTCCGGGAATCTTCGCCACCGCTAGCACGCGTCCGCTCAGCCACGACATCCTAGGAGTACAACACCACATGTCGGAGTCGATCATCATTGTGGCCTTGGCAGTCTGTTGGGCCGGGTATCTCGGCTGGTATTTGAGACAGCGGTTCCGGAGTTCCGAGCAGGACAGTGATCGTGTGAGTTCCTTCTCCCAAGGACTGGGCACGCTCGGGGTTGCGCGACAGGTGCGAGGCCAGTCGTCGACGGCGGTCCAAGGCTCCTCCCCGCTGGCACCACGCGGCGAACTGGGCGCAGCCCGTAGGCGCCGTGATGTGGGGATCGCCCTGAGTATGGCCTGCTTGACAACCTTATTTGCAGCGTTGGCCTTCGGCCCGCTGCTGTGGGCCCTCCACGTCCTGGTCGACATCGCTGCAGGATCATTCGTCTATCTGGCCACGCGCCGCCGCAGCATCGTCGCTGAGCGTGAGATGAAGGTTCACATGCTCTACCCAGATCGTGTGATCGATCATCGTGAGGCCGTGGGTGCCAGCAGGGTTGCCCACGGTTAGCCGCTCGCAAGGTGCTGATTGAAGAGTCGGAAGTGCGGGACCCCGGCCGCGCGCCGGTACGATTGCCGGTCGCAGGGGGTGTAGCTCAGTTGGTAGAGCGCCTCGGTCGCATCGAGGAGGCCAGGGGTTCAATTCCCCTCACCTCCACTGCGTTTCTTTGATTCGATAGCGTTGATTCGATAAGACCTTTGAATCCGCCGCCGGATCGTTGAGTCATCCGTTCATGGAAATTTCAGTTGAAACACTATTGATCGAGTTCGGCGCGGTTGTGCTGGGCCTAGCCATAGTGGCGCGGCTCGCTAGGAGACTCGGGTTGCCGGTGCTCCCCGTCTATCTGCTGGCGGGCCTTGCCTTCGGGGAGGGAGGACTCCTGGAACTGGGCGCAGCCAGCGACTTCATCGAGGTCGGCGCTGAGATCGGCCTCATCATGATGCTGCTGATGCTCGGGCTGGAGTTCTCAGCCCAGGAACTCATCGACAATGTTCGGCGCTCTACCGGCACCGGTCTCGTCGACCTGGTCCTGAACTTCCCACCGGGCCTGATCGCCGGACTGCTGCTGGGGTTCGACCCGATTGTGGCCGTGCTCCTCGGCGGGGTCACCTACATCTCATCATCGGGGATCATCGCCAAGCTCGTATCGGACTTGGACCGAGTCGACAACCGGGAGACACGGGTCGTCCTGACGATCCTGGTGATCGAGGACCTGGCCATGGTCCTGTACCTTCCCGTTGTCACTGCCGTGCTCTTCGGAGGGTCACCCGGGCGGATTGCCGTCACCATCGCCATTTCGCTTGCAGCGGTCGCTGCCATCATGGCTGTCGAGTACTTCTACGGCGAGAAGATCAACGCCCTGATCCTGAGCGACTCGCGTGAAGCGATGCTGCTGACACTTCTCGGCGCGACACTGGTCTTTGCGGGTCTCGCCGAGAAGATCCACCTCTCCGCGGCAGTTGGTGCATTCCTGGTAGGCGTCTTCCTCTCCGGCGACATCGTGTCGCACGCCCGCGACCTTCTGCTGCCCCTCCGGCACCTGTTTGCTGCCTCGTTCTTCGTGTTCTTCGGCCTCCAGGTCGACCCCGGTCTGATCCCCGCGGTAGCGGGAATCGCGGCCGCGCTGGCCGCGGTCACGGCGCTCACCAAGATCGGCTCAGGCTGGTTCGCGGCACGGTCCAAGGGGATCAACGGACAAGCCCGCTTCCGCGCCGGGGCAGCTCTGGTCGCGCGGGGGGAATTCTCCATAGTCATCGCTGAACTGGGCGTCGCGCGCGAGCCCGACCTGGGCGCTCTTGCTGCCACCTATGTGATCGGACTGGCAGTCGCCGGCGGACTTCTGTACCACTTCGATTCGGTGGTGACCGGACTGTTCCGGTGGCGTCGCCCGAGCCGCGGCCAACCGGGACGGGTCGAGACCTAGCGGGGGGCGGGGCGGAAGTCGTTGCGTCCAGTGATGCAGACGGGGTCGCCGCTGCGCCGGATGAACGGCAGAGGCTGATCGCACGGGAAAATAAAGTCCAGCGTCTGGATCGCGTCGGAGGCCTGCGTCTTGTCGGGGCGGATGGAAGCCGGGGTCATGCCGTTGACGTCGACCGGGCCCAGATTGACGAGCGCTTCATGGACGTCGGCGAGAGTCGGGTTGTCGCCTGCGTCATACAGTGTCCGAGCCATCAGTCGGATGATGTGACAGACGGTCTCGGTCATGCCGAAAGCCGAATCTCCCAAGGTTCGCCAATCATGGCTGGCGCCCGAGGGACTGTGATCTCCGTACAGTTCGTTGCAGAGGCCGGCCATGGCGTTGGGTTGGAAGTCTGGATCCCTGAACTCGCCGGTGGTCTTGAAATCGATGATCGTTGCACCGTTGTACAGGATCCCGGCCTCGACATTGTTGGCGATCTGGCCGGCCACGAGCTCGTTGGCCTGCGCGCCGTATTCGCTGGCGAAGAAGCGCACGTCTCCGGGCTCATAACCCTGATTCACCATTTCTGCGATGTAGCCGGGCGCGGAGACCACGTTGAGGACGTTGATGAACCCGTCGACGCCGGCGTTGACCATGTTGGTGACGGATTCAGGGGTGCCTCCGAAGCAGATCGTTCCGCCCCCACAGTCGATCACGTCGAACACGACATCGAACCCGGCTTCTCGCAGCGGGACCACCAGGCCGTCCTCGACGGCCTCGGCCTCCCCAGGAGTGTTCCCTGCTGCTACACCGAGCGTCAACCCCTCGAACTCACCGCTCGAGAGCAGGTCTGAGACCATGAAGCGGAGGGTCTCCTCAGACGACGGATTCATGGTGATCAACAGGCCGCCGGCGCGTTCGAGGAACTCCTCGGGTTGGCCGGAGTTGCTGATGAACGCGGTCTGCTGCTCCTCGGTGAGGCACAGATTGGCGGTGCCCCCGAAACCGGTGCTGTTCATCACGATCACGGCACCGAAATCCTCAGTCATCGCCAGGCAGGCGGCGTTGCGACTGCCGTCGACATCGGCGCCGAGCACGTCCGCCTCTGCGTAGCCGAGGTCGAGCATACGGCCCCTGATCCCGCCGCACTGCTCGTTGATGTAGTCGATGAACACCTCGTACATCTCTTTGGGGTCGCCGACGGGAACCGCGAATCCCAGACCGGTCAGGTCTTCGAGGCGACTGCGAATGTGCCCGACCTTGATTGAGTCGGCAGTGATTCCGCGGTCGGTGTCGACGCGGTCGGCGGCCGGTTCATGTGGCAGGCAGAATCTGTCGTGCTGCATGAACGGATGGTCGCCGCGGTCGAAGCCCTGCTGGAACTCGGCAAAGATACCGCCCCGAGGATCCTCATAGATGTTGGGACCGGCTGCCTCGGGCTCCGGCATCTCCTCGCCGGAGTCGTCCCCCGTCGTCGTTTCGGTCGCGTCGCCGCCGCTGTCGTTACCTGCGGTGGTCTCGGGCGCGTCGTCGCCAGAATCGTCACCCTGTTCGGCTGCGTCGTCGTCGACATCGTCGCTCGAGTCGTCGGTCGTCTCTCCGCCGCAGGCGGCGGCGAAGAAGGCGAACGCCAACAGAACCGCAAGCCAACTGAACCGTCGGCTGTTCATCTGACCTCTCCGATTTGTGCTGGTTCAAGCGTCCGGGTGCACGAGGCCTATCGGGGAGCCGCCCTGAAGTCGTTGCGTCCGGTGATGCAGATCGGGTCGCCGCTGCGCCGCACGAACGGCAGGGGCTGATCGCACGGGAACGAGAAGTCGAGCGTCTGGATGACGTCGGCCATCTGCGTCTTCCCGGGATGGATCGACGCCGGAGACATCGCGTTGTTGTCGACCGGACCCAGGTTTATGATCGCCTCTTGGACATCCGCGACAGTCGGGTTGTCGCCCGCGTCGTACAGGCCGCGGGCCATGATCCGGACGATCCCGCAGACGCTTCCGACCATTCCGTAGGCCGAGTCGCCCAGGGTCCGCCAGTCGTGGCTGGCACCCGACGGGCTGTTCTCGCTGTAGAGCGTGTTGCACATGTCGGCCATCGGGTTCGGCACATAGTCTGGGTCCCGGTACTCTCCGGTGGTCCTGAAGTCGATGACCGTGGCACCGTTGTAGAGGTTGCCAGCATCGACATTGTTGGTTATCTGGCCAGACACGAGCTCAGAGGTCTGAGAGTTGAAGTCTGCGGCGAAGAAGCGCACGTCACCAGGCTCGTAGCCCTGATTGGCCATTTCGCCGATGTAACCGGGCGCAGAGACCACGTTGAGGACGTTGAAGAAGCCGTTGACACCGGCGTTGACCATGTTGGTGACCGACTCGGCGACGCCTCCGAAGCAGATCGTTCCGCCGGCGCAGTCGATTACATCGAACACCACGTCGAAACCGGCTTGGCGCAGTGGGTTCACGAGGCCATCCTCCACGGCCTCAACCTGACCCGGCGTGTTGGGTGCTGCGACTCCCAGGGTGAGGCCGTCGAGTTCGCCACGGTCGAGAAGGTCTGCTGACAGGAACCTCAAGCTCTCTTCGAGCGTTGGTGACAGCGACAGCAGCCGGTCGTTCCCGCGAGCCATGAACTCCTCGGTCTGGCCCTGGGTCGAGATGAATATCGTCTCCTGCTCCTCGACCAGGCACAGGTTGGCCGTGCCCTGGAAACCGGTGCTGTTCATGACGATCACAGAATTGTGGTCCTCGGTCATGGCCAGACAGGCGGCGTTGCGGCTGCCGTCGACGTCGGCACCGAGAACTTCTGCCTCTGCGTAGCCGAGGTCGATCGTTCGGCCTCTGATCCCGCCGCACTCCTCGTTGATGTAGTCGATGAAGACTTCGAAGATTTCTTTCGGGTCGCCAACGGGAACTGCGAATCCCAGATCGGTCAGGTCTTCGAGCCGGCTGCGGATGTGGCCGACCTTGATCGAGTCGGCGCTGATCCCGCCGTCGGTGTCGACCCGGTCGGCGGCCGGATCATGGGCCACGCAGAAGCTGTCGTACTGCGCGAACGGATGGCTGCCGCGGTCGAAGCCCTGCTGGAACTCCAAGAAGACACCGCCCCGTGGATCCTCATAGATGTTGGGGCCCGCCATCTTTTCGGTCGGCATGTCGTCGCCGGACTCCTCCGCAGCGTCGTCGCCTGCGGTGGTCTCGGGCGCGTCGTCACCAGCGTCGTCACCGGTGGTGGTCTCGGGCGCGTCGTCACCAGAATCGTCGCCCTGCTCGACTGCGTCGTCTCCGTCGGCGTCGTCGCCAGAGTCTTCGGTCGTCTCGCCGCCGCAAGCAGCAGCAAAAAATAGGAAAGCCAGCAGAACAGCTAGCCACCGGAACCGTAGGTTGTGCATCGGACCCTCCAAGTATGAGCGCCGTGTGGGTTCACGGCACAGCCAGAATTGTTGCCTCAAGTGACGCTCGACACAAATCGCCGCTCAGGTTTCTTAGCTCGATTTGCTTTCTCGATACTGGCGCGGCTCTGCTTGTGCGGTAATGATGTCGGCGCACAGAACAGTCAATCTGGGGGGCCGATGACAAGCCAGGACCGCGACGCCGCAACCGGAGACACAGCCGCTGATCCGACGGGGACTTCAGCAGCATTGCTCGCGGCCGCTGTTCTGGACGAGGAAGCCCGTCGCCAGCTCGAACAGGCGGAACGAGACAAAGCGGTTCTGTTCCCCGACGACCTTCTGCCGGGGGTCGGCGACGAGCCGATGACGCTGCGCCAGGCGATGGCCGCCGGGGGCAAGATGACCGTGGTGATGATGTTCCTGCTGAACTTCATCGACGATCTTCCCCGCGCTGTACGGGTGATCGGACCCGACATCCAGAACTCGCTCAACATCTCAGACACCGTGCTGGCAGGGGTCCTCGGTTTCGGCGGTGTTGCCCTGGTCCTCGGCGCGGTCCCGATGGCGGCACTGGCCGACCGCGTCACCCGAGTCGCCATCATCCCGGTCGCCTCGCTGTTCTGGGCCTCGACGATGGCGTTGTCGGGATTCATCGTCAACGCCTTCCAGCTCTTCTGGACCAACGCCGCAACCGGCTTCGGGCAGGCGTACAGAATCCCGGTGTCGAACTCGTTGATCAGTGACCGCTACCCGATACAGGCTCGGGCCCGGGTCTTCGCCTTCGAGGCACTGGGTCGACCGCTCGGGCAGCTGCTCGGTCCGCTGGCGATCGGTGTGATTGTGGCGGTCGCGGGCGGTGAGGACGGATGGCGATGGGCGTTCTACATCATGGCGATCCCGCCCGTGCTCGTCGGCTTGGCCTCGATCGCCATGAAGGAACCGCAGCGGGGCAAGAACGAGCAGGACGCTCTGCTCGAGGACGAAGCTATCGAGGTCGAGGAACTTGAGGCGTCGATGAGCACGGCGTTGGCACGGCTGCGCAAGGTCCGCACGTTCTACTTCTTCGCCACCGGCGTCGGCGTGCTCGGATTCGCGCTGATCGCGGTGCCCGGGCAGTTCAACCTGATGCTCGAAGACAAGTACGGTCTCGACGCCCTCGACCGCGGGATCGTCGAGTCTCTGATGTGGATTCCCGCATTGATCGGGATTCCCATTGCGGGTCGGGTCTTCGACCGCAAATTCCGCGAAGACCCAGAAGCCGTGGTCAACCTGACCGGGGCGTTGATCATCGGCGCCGGTCTGGTCTATTTCGTGGCCCTGCCGATCAAGCCCATCGGCCCCCTGCTGCTGTTGGTCGGTCTGGCCCAGGCGTTGATCTCCGCGGCGTTCGTTGCGGCCCCCACAATCATCGCACTGGTCGCCCCCTACCGGATCCGCGCCCAGGCGTTCGCCCTGCTTCCCGTCTTCATCTTCTTGATGGGGGGATTCATAGGCGGCCTGATCGCAGGCCAGATCTCCGACGCCTACAACAACCGCACTGCCATGCTCATCCTGGCGCCGTACACGGCGATGCTCGGCGGATGGCTGATCCGACGCGGCGCGGTGCACATTCGCAGAGACATCTCCCTGGCGGTGGAAGAACTGCTAGAGGAGCAGTCGGAGGCTCGCAAGATCGCCTCGGGCGAGCCCGTCCCCGCGTTGCAGGTCCGCAACCTCGACTACAGCTACGGGCCGGTACAGGTCCTGTTCGATGTGGAGGTCGAAGTCGCCAAGGGTGAGGTGCTGGCCCTGCTCGGAACCAACGGGGCCGGAAAGTCCACGTTATTGCGAGCCATTTCCGGCCTGGGGATACCGGACCGGGGGGTGGTCCGTCTCAACGGGCGCACGATCACCTACGCCGAAGCCGAGACGCGGTTCCGAGTCGGAATCGTGCAGTTGCGCGGCGGTGAAGGGACCTTCCCTGCCTTGAGCATCGGCGACAATCTTCGGGCCGCGCTGCTTGGCAAGGACATGGAACCCGAGGAAGTGGAGCGCAGGATCGCAACAGCAGTCGAGACCTTCCCGGCGCTCGAAGGCCGGCTCGGCGAGCTCGCCGGAGACCTCTCAGGAGGCCAGCAACAGATGTTGGCCCTGGCCATGGCGCTCATCCACGAACCCGAGGTCCTCCTCATCGACGAACTGAGCCTGGGTCTGGCGCCGGTGGTGGTGCAGGAGCTGCTGGAGGTCGTGCAGGACCTCAAGGCGCGGGGTCAGACGATGATCATCGTCGAGCAGTCGCTCAACGTTGCGCTGGCGTTCGCTGACCGTGCCGTCTTCATGGAGAAGGGTGTGGTCCGTTTCGAGGGGCCCGCCCAGGAACTCGCTGAACGCGACGACCTCGCCCGTGCCGTCTTCCTCGGAGGCGAAGGCGGATGATCGAACTTCTCGGTATTGAAATCGGTCAACAATCGATCGTCATCGGGATCATCGCAGGGCTCACCTATGCCGCGCTGGCGGCAGGTTTCGTGCTCATCTACCGCTCGACCGGGGTGCTCAACTTCGCGCACGGCGAGATGGGGTTCTTCGGTCTGGCGATCTTCGTGATGATGATCGTCAACTACGAACTGAACTGGTGGATCGCCTTCGGGTTGGCGATCGCCGGGACCGCCCTCATCGGGATGGCTGTCGAGTTGATCGTGGTGAGACGGCTCTTCGATTCGCCGCGTCTGGTTCTGCTCATCGCCACCATCGGGGTCGGCCAGATCCTGACCTTGGCGCGTGTCGGTTGGATCCCCGACATCACCGCCGGAGGGAACATTCCCACAGCTTTCGAGATGACTTGGGAACCGACCGACCACATCCGGCTGCAGGCACGGGAGATCACGGTGCTCGCGGTGGTGCCGGCCCTCATCGCACTGCTCGGCCTGTTCATGACCAAGACCCGCTTCGGTTTGGCGGTGCGGGCCTCGGCATCCAACCCCGACACTGCCCGGGTGTACGGAACGTCGCCGCGGCGCGTGTCGACGATCGTCTGGACCATCGCAGGGGCGTTCGCGGCGGCGACAGCGATCCTCACCGCCCCGCTGCAGGGATTCCAAGCGGCGACCGTCGATGACACCGGCAATCTTCTGGTCGAGGAACTCCTGTTGAAGGTTCTGGTCGTGTCGTTGCTGGCCAGGATGCGGTCACTGCCGGGTGTCATCTGGGCGGGTCTCGCGGTGGGCGTGGTCGAGAAGATTGTTCGCAACAATGTCGACTCGACCAACCAGTCGATCGTCAACCTCTGGTTCTTCATAACCGTGTTGGTGGTGGTGCTGTGGTTCGTGCGCTCGGGTCGCCAGGATGTGGGCTGGTCGCTGTCGCCGACTCTGCGTCCGATCCCTGAGCGGCTCCGCAGCATCTGGTGGGTCCGCAACCTCAACGGGATCGGGTTCTTCTTCCTGTTCGGCGCCTTGGCCCTGGTCCCGATCTTCGTTACCGAATCCGCACCGATCCTGACGTGGAGCAACATACTGCTGTTCGCGATGGTGGCACTGTCGTTGACCGTTCTGACCGGATGGGCGGGGCAGTTGTCGCTCGGTCAGTTCGCTTTTGTCGGTGTTGGCGGACTGGCTACGCTGGCGTTCACCGAAGGCCACGACATTCCGATCCCGTTCGACCTGTTCGATCTCAGCATCGACGTTCCGTGGGGGATTGCGGTGGTTCTGGCAACCGCGCTGGGAGTGCTGGTCGCGGTGCTGGTCGGCCTGCCCGCGTTGCGTGTGCGCGGACTGTTCCTGGCCGTCACAACCCTCGCGTTCGCAGTCATGGCGGGGACGTGGATCTTCGCTCAGGACTTCTTCAGCGGCGGAACGACTGCGCCCCGGCCACCCGACCGCCCAGCCCTGTTCGGGGTGGACGTGGGGGAGTCGCGGCGAACGATGTATCTGGTCTGTCTCGTCACGTTGATATTGATGTCATGGGTCGTGTCCCGCATCCGTGCAACAGGCATCGGGCGCTCATTCATTGCAGTTCGCGACAATGAGGACATGGCGGCGGCCTCCACAGTGCCGCCGGGCCGCATGAAACTCGCCGCCTTCGCGGTGGCCGGCGGAATGGCTGCCCTGACCGGCGCGCTCTACGTGATCGTGCAGCCGTCCCTCAGTCCAGGCACTCAGTTCGCGCCCGCCAACTCCCTGAGGGTGATCGTGATCGCCATCGTGGGCGGCCTGGGGTCCGTGGCCGGTCCGGTTCTCGGCTCGCTTTGGATCCTGGGTATCGAACGGCTGGTCCCGGACCAGCTCCGCGACCTGCAACAGCTGCTCACCTCCAACATCGGCCTGCTAGTGCTGCTCATGTACTTCCCCGGAGGGCTGCTGCAGATCGTCTACTCGATCCGCGACGGGTTGCTGGGCGTAGCCGACCGACGCCTGCGCGAGCGACAACCCGACGAGGTCGCGCCCCGAGCCGTGGAGCATCCGGCCGTTCCGACATCGGCGCGGTCACAGCGCCCCGCGGTCGACGGCCCGATGCTTGCCGCGAGAGGAATCACCGTTCGTTTCGGTGGCAACGTTGCTGTGGCCGACGTCGATTTCGAGGTCAACCAGGGAGAGTTGGTCGGCCTCATCGGCACCAACGGTGCCGGCAAGTCGACCCTGCTCAACGCGGTGGGAGGATTCGTGCCCTCCGACGGCACCGTCGAGGTCCTCGGGGTCGACGTCTCCGACCGCAGCGCTTCTGCCCGCCACCGCCTCGGTTTGGGGCGCGGATTCCAGGCGGCCCGGCTGTACCCGGGCTTGACCGTGCGCGAAGCCTTGATGGTTGCCCTGGAGGCGCGCCAGCATTCACGTCTGGTGCCGTCGATGCTGGCGCTTCCACCTTCGGGTGCCCACGAACGGGTCAAGCGGTCCTCCGCCGATGAGATCATCGACTACCTCGGGTTGGGCCGCTACGCAGACTCGTTCATCGAGTCGCTCTCCACGGGGACCAGACGCATCGTCGAACTCGGCAGCCTGCTGGCAGTGGACGCCCGCGTGCTGCTGCTCGATGAACCGACAGGAGGCGTCGCCCAACGCGAGGCGGAGGCGTTCGGGCCCCTGATCAAGCAGATCCAGGCCGAACTCGACGCGTCGGTGGTTGTGATCGAGCACGACATGCCGCTGGTGATGAGCATCAGCGACCGGGTCTACTGCCTAGAGTCCGGCGCGGTGATCGCCAACGGACCCCCCGACGAGGTCCGCAACGATCCACTGGTCATCGCCAGCTACCTGGGGACGAACGAAGCGGCCATCGGTCGTTCCGGCCCCGCTTAGAGTCTCCTCCCACCGGCCTGGGGGACCCTACTAGAGACCCAGCGGATCCGCGGCTACCAGAGCAGCACCGAGAGCACCGGACTCGGCGCCGAAGGAGGCCAACACGACCTCGACTCTCGGACGATGCTCCGAACCCAACAGCAGGCGTTGGAGCCAGTCGTCGACTCGGGATCTGAGCGGCTCGCCCACCTCGGCTAGGCCTCCGCCGAGCACCACCCGGCTCGAGTCCAGGATCAGGATCAGGTTGGCGATGCCGCGAGCGGCCTCACGGCAGAAACCGTCGAAGATCTCCTCAGCGGTCGGGTCTCCCTGATCAAGGGCTGCGACCACATGTTCACTGCGGATCTCGCTGATATCGCCCACCAGGGCGCTTGCCGCGGGAAACGTACCGGCCTCTGCAGCTTCACGGCCGAGCCGGCCGAGCCCGTTCCCTGAAGCGAAATACTCCCACGGTCCCGGTTCGCCGGTGATGTGTGCGGGTCCGCCGGCGTCGACGGTCATGTGCCCGGACTCTCCCGCGAACCCGTTGGCACCGAGCAGCAGCTGTCCTCCGGCGACGAAACCGGTCCCGATCCCGCTTCCCAGAGCCACGTAGGCGAAGTCGTCTGCGCCTCGTCCGGCGCCGAGCTTTGCCTCAGCCCAGGTGCCCGCGGTGGCATCGTTGATTGTGACGACCTGCGTGCCGGTCGCCTCGGCCAGGAGTCGACCCACCGGGAACTCGATCAGGTTCGGCAGGTTCGGGGAGTAGCGCACGACACCGGTACGGGCCGCCAGGCCCGCGATCCCGAGGCCGACACTCTGCACGGGTGTCGGGCTCTGTTCAGACAGTTCCGTCACGACCTCGGTCAGCCGCCCGAGCAGTTCATCACCGCTGCCGTGGCTCGACTTTCGGGTTCTGGCCAGGATCTGACCGCCGTCGGGATCGACCAGCAGACCCAGCGCCTTGGTCCCTCCGACATCAATCCCGACGATCACCCCTCGAATCTACTGTCGCGGGCATCAAAGTCGTGCCAACTGGCGGGTCGAGTCGGTGTCGAAATACGGTGCTCGAATGCAGACCGGACCCCGAAACCCATTCCTCGCCGACTCCTCGAACGCCATGGCGCACGGCCGTTGCGACCAGCAGGACAACGTCGCCTGGCGTGGACCCGAAGGACCGAGCGAGGTTCTCAGCGAGGACGACATCCAGTATTCGTGGCTCGGACCGTGCCACTTCGGCTGCACGATCTCAGGCCCCTACCCCGACGGCCGACGGGTGGTGTGGAGCAACGGCCGCCAGAATATTGCGAAACTCGACTATGACACCCTGGAAGTGTTGGCCGACCACGAGATCGTGGGCGGCGAGGGGCGCACACCGATTGCCGAGTTGGAAGCCAACCTCGCCGGTCTCGACAACCTGGAGGGTCAGGACGCGATCGAGCACGCGCTGGGCCTGTCGTTGCGGTTCATGACCGGTCTCGACGGGGTCTACTGCCTCGTCGATTGCAACAACACGCTGTTCCTGGGCCGCAAGGATCATGCGGTGGCCTACGTCGAGGCCGATTCAAGCGACCCAGCATCAGAGATCAGCGAACGCGATCGCTGGTACAAGCCCGACCATATCGAAGGCTACTTCGTGGGGATGAACATGACCTTCGACGGCCGGTTGGTGATGTCGACCGACCATGGTTGGGTCGTGGTGCTGGCCCGTGACTTCAGCGAGTATCACGCGATCCAGGTTGCGGGCGGCGCCGAGCAGGCAGCGGACTACTGCGCGATGAGGGCAGCCGAGCGGGGTCACACCGGTTACGGCTGGGTGCGCACCAGCATCTGCGTCGACGACGACAACTGCATATACGTCAACTCCAACGACCATCACCACAAGCTTCGCTGGACCGGCGAACAGCTCTCCGACGACGAGGCTGACGGCTGCTGGTCGGTGCCCTATCGCAACGGTGGGGGCTGTGGATCCGGCACGACACCGTCGCTGATGGGGTTCGGTCCCGACGAGGACAAGTTCGTGGTGATCGGCGACGGCGACGACGTGGTCAACATCACGCTGCTGTGGCGCGAGGAGATCCCCGAAGACTGGGAACAGCTCCCCAACGCTCCGCACCGCCGAATTGCAGGTATCGGCCCTGCGAACATGGGCGATCCCGACCTGTCGGAGATCAAGACCGAGCAGTCGATCACGGTGTCCGGGTACGGCGCCATGACCGTCAACAACGAACCCGCCACGGTGCCCGACAATTTCCCCCCGCGGGGCGCACGAATGCTCTGCTTCATGCTCGGTCACAAGCCCGAATACACCCCGCACGGAATGCACAAGTACCAGTGGGACCCCGAGGCGCGAGAACTCAAGGAGGCATGGGTCAACTACGACGTCTCCTCGCCCAATTCAGTGCCCTTCGTGGCGCAACAGAGCGGGCTTGTCTACACCTGCGGTGCACGCAACGGCTCCTGGACCATCGAGGCCGCTGATTGGGAGACCGGTGAGAGCCGCTTCCATTTCGTTGTCGGCGGGTCGAAATTCAACACCACCGGCGCTGGAGTGACCATCGACGAGGACGGCCGCGTGCTCTTCGGCAACATGTACGGCAAGACCCGAATCCTGCGGGGTCCCGGCCGCTCAGCCTGAGTCGTTCAACGCGGCGGCGAAAGCGGCGGCCGCGGCACGAATGTCATCGTCGCTGATGCCGAGATGGGTGACGAGTCTCGTTCCGACCACCTGTGCATAGGGGCTCGGTCCTTTGTGGCCCCTGGTTCTGAGCACGTCGCAGAGCACGCCACGGTCTGCCAGACGCTGCTGCAGATCGCTGCCGGCGCCGTCAATGGAGATGAACATCATGTTGGTATTGACGGCGTTCACCTCGATCCCGTCGATGTCGGCCAGAGCCGCCGCCAACAGAGCTGCCCGAGCGTGATCGTCGGCGAGTCGGTCCACGTTGTTCTCCAAGGCGTAGATACCCGCTGCAGCCAGCACCCCGGCCTGTCTCAGGCCGCCGCCGAGCATCTTGCGCCACTTCCGGGCCTCGTCGATAAGCGCACCTGGGCCGCTGAGAAGCGATCCGGCGGGAGCGCCGAGTCCTTTCGACAGGCACATCGAGACGGAGTCGCAAGCGGCGACCAATTCTGCGCCCGAGACGCCCAGCTCAACGCACGCATTCCACATGCGTGCACCGTCGAGGTGCACGCTGAGGTCCGCGTCGCGCGCCACCTTGATCGCCTCGTCCATGCGTTGCGGTGACTGCACCATCCCGTTCTTGGTGTTCTCGAGACACAGCAGTCGAGTGCGGGCGAAGTGGGTGTCGTCGGGTTTGATGGCCGCCGCGATCGCCTCAGGGTTGGGGAGCCCGTCGGTCTCCGTCGCTACGGGCTGAGGCGCGATCCCACCGAGCACCGCGCCACCACCGGCCTCCAGCCGAAACGTGTGGGAACTGTCGCCGGCAATGTACTCGTCGCCACGTCCGCAGTGGGCCAGCAGGGCACACAGATTGGACTGTGTTCCACTGGTGACGAACAGGGAAGCCTCGGTGCCGAGCCGTTCGGCGACCATGGCCTCGAGGCGGTTCACGGTGGGGTCGTCGCCGAAGACGTCATCGCCCACCTCGGCCGCCGCGATCGCCCGGCGCATGGGTTCGGTGGGTCGGGTCACAGTGTCTGAGCGAAGGTCGATCACTGTGTCATCCTTCAGGGTCATCCTTCGGGGTCATTCTGACGGTTCGTGTTCGAGCTCTGCGCTGACGCTGATCTCGGTGTCGTTGGTGACTGTGCTGGGGGCGACCGTGAGGATCACACCGGCTGCTTTCACGTCGTCGATCACCGTGTCGAGCATTGCCAACTGCTCGGTGCTCCCAACGAAGGCCGCCGACAGCACAGGGGTGCGCAGCTTGCGTTTGTTCTCCGACTTGGTGCGGCGCACAACGCGCAGAGCGTCTGCGGCGACACCGCTGGTCTGTGCGCCGATACCACCCGCCGCCGCTCGCAGGCTGTCGCTGGAGGGCCAGTCGGCAGCGTGTACCGAGCCCTCATGCCACCAACTCCAGACCTCCTCGGTGACGAACGGCAGGAACGGTGCGAACATCCGCTGCATCGTCGAGAGTGCGAACCGGAGAGCGTGGCGAGCCGAATCGGCGCGCTGCTCACCGTATTCGCCGTAGGCACGGGCTTTCACGAGCTCCAGATAGTTGTCGGTGAACCACCAGAAGAACGCTTCGGTCCGTTCCAGGGCCCGGGCGTAGTCGAAGCGCTCGAAGGCCCCGGTGGCATCGTCGACGAGGTCGGCGAGCCGGTCCAGCATTGAACGGTCGAGGGGCTCGCTGATTCTGGCCTGATCGCAGTCATCTGAGCCGTCGGCATCGGCTCCACCGGCGGCATCGTCTGCATCGGCTGCCCCGGCGGTATCTGCTGCATCGTCTGCCCCGAATCTGAGCGTGAACTTCGACGCGTTCAACAGCTTGATCGCCAGGCGTCGGCCGATCTTCATCTGGCCCTGATCGAAGGCGGTGTCAGTGCCGGGGCGCCCCGATGAGGCCCAGTAGCGGACGGCATCGGCGCCGTACTGCTCCAACAGGTCGGTCGGCACCACAACGTTGCCCTTCGACTTTGACATCTTCTTGCGGTCGGGATCAAGGATCCAGCCCGAGAGCGCGGCGTTGCGCCAAGGAGCGGTGCCCGCGTCGAAATGGGCCCGGACCACCGTGGAGAACAGCCAGGTGCGGATGATGTCGTGGGCCTGGGGTCGAACGTCCATGGGAAACGTCGCCGCATAGAGGTCGTTGTCGGTCCTCCAACCGGTGGCGATCTGGGGAGTGAGCGAGGACGTGGCCCAGGTGTCCATGACGTCGACCTCGCCCACGAAACCGTTCGGTTGATCCCTCTGGGCCTCGGAGAAGCCGTCGGGCACATCGGTCGAGGGGTCGACCGGGAGCTGTTCGTGGCGCGGCGTGATCGGCTGTTCCCAGATCGGTTCACCATTGGTGTCGAGGCGGTACCAGAGCGGGAGCGGCACCCCGAAGAAGCGCTGCCGGCTGATCAACCAGTCTCCGTTGAGGCCCTCGATCCAGTTCGTGAAACGGGCCTGCATATAGTCCGGAACCCAGTTGATCTCGTCGCCGCGGGCCACCAGAGCCTCGCGGAGATCCTCGTCGCGGCCGCCGTTGCGGATGTACCACTGACGGCTCGAGACGATCTCAAGGGGTTTGTCGCCCTTCTCAAAGAACTTCACGGGATGGGTGATCGGGCGCGGTTCGCCCTGCAGGTCTCCGGACTCCGCAAGGAGTTGCACCATCTCCACCTGCGCCTGGGCGACGCGCTTGCCGGCGAGCCGCCCGTAGGCGGCGGCGGCATCGGGTGTGGTGAGCCACTCCGGGGTCTCGCCGGTGAAACGGCCGTCACGGCCGATGACCGTGCGCACAGGGAGGTCGAGCTCCCGCCACCAGGTCACGTCGGTGGTGTCGCCGAAGGTGCAGATCATGGCTATCCCGGTGCCCTTGGCGGGGTCCGCGAGATGGTGGGGGTGAACGGGAAGCTCAACACCGAAGACCGGACTCAGTACCGTGACACCGTCGAACAGTGGCTGGTAACGGTGGTCGTCAGGGTGAGCGACCAGAGCGACACATGATGCAACCAGTTCGGGTCGCGTGGTGTCGATCCAGATCGCCTCGTCGCCGTCGGACCGTGCGAAGCGGAGCTTGTGATAGGCGCCGGGAACTTCCTTGTCCTCCAACTCAGCCTGAGCCACTGCGGTCTGGAAGGTCACGTCCCAAAGCGATGGAGCCTCGACCTGGTAGGCCTCGCCGCGTGCGAGGTTGTCGAGGAAGGCGAGTTGGCTGACCCTGCGGCAGTGGTCGTTGATGGTCGTGTAAGTGCGGGTCCAGTCGACTGACAGGCCCAGGAGTCGGAACAGCTGCTCGAAGACCTTCTCGTCCTCGCCGGTAAGTTCCAGGCACAGTTCGATGAAGTTGGGACGGCTGACTGCGAGCGGGCGGCGCTTCGACACTGCCTTGGGGTCGCCGGCGTCGGCGGGCGCCGTGAAATCTGGGTCGTAAGGGAGCGACGGGTCGCACACCACCCCGTAGTAGTTCTGCACACGACGTTCAGTGGGGAGGCCGTTGTCGTCCCAGCCCATGGGATAGAACACTTCACGGCCGGCCATGCGCTGGTAGCGGGCGATGGTGTCGGTGTGGGTGTAGCTGAAGACGTGACCCACGTGCAGCGACCCGCTCACCGTCGGAGGCGGCGTGTCGATCGAGAAGACTTCATCACGCGACTTAGCGGAATCGAAGTGGTATATCCCGGTTCGATCCCAGACGGCATCCCACTTATTTTCGAGGCCGACCAGGTCCGGTTTCTCGGGAAGTCGCAGCGTAGCCATATGGCGCATGAGGCTACCGTCTGTGCGCGCCCTCACACCGGTTGCGCATGCGCCGTCGGTCGGGAGCGATCAGTCAGCGACCTTGGGTTGCGAAGAAGCGGTGCGGTAGTCGTCGTAGGGCTCGTCGCGCTCGCTCAGCGCTGCGGTCAGACCCTTCTCCTTGATACTGCCGATGAACCGCTTCATCGATTCGCTGTGCACACCCAGAGCGCACAGTTCCGTACCGGCGCGGATACCGGTTCGCAGGCCCATCACCTCCATCTGGCGATGAACCACGCGTTTGTTGAGTTGAACCACATCGGTAGGGGTCTGCGTGATCCGCTCGGCGATCTTCAGCACCTCGGCCGAGAGGTCCTCGGCCGGAAAGGCCTGGTTGGCCCAGCCGTACTCGACTGCCTCGACGCCGCTGACCGAGTCGCCGGTGATCATCATCTCCATTGCCTTGCGCATTCCCATGAACCAGGCGTGGAAGTGCATGTCGGGCACTCCGAAACGGGTGGCTGGGTAGCCCATCTGAGCATCCTCGGCCACGTAGACAAGGTCACAGCAGGTGGCGAGCTCGCTGCCCCCCGCCAGGCAGTATCCGTGGACCTGCGCAATGACCGGTTTGGCGAGATCCCAGATGCTCATCCAACCCTCGGTGACATGGCGCGGCCACTGCCCCTCACCCTGAGCGGTGAAGAACGGCAGGTCGTACCCTTCGTTGTTGCCGGCGAGGTCGTAACCGGCCGAAAACGACGGGCCGTCGCCCCGCACGATCGACACCTTGACGCTGTCGTCGTCATCGGCATCGCGGAGCGCGCCGAGGATCGCGCCCCGCAGGGGGTGGATCAACGAGTTGCGTTTGTTGGCTCGATTGAAGGTGACCCTGCGGACGCCCGGGATCGGGTCGTCGAGCAGAACCCACTGGTGGTCCGCCGCGGGTGAATCACCGTTGCCGGTGTCGCTCGGATTGGCCGTCTGTTGGCTGTAGTCGCTCATGGGGTGACCCTACGACGCGCGTCGCACTCCCCGAAAATCGAACGCTGCGGGGTTTGTGACGAAACCACCGATCTGGGTCCGTTTGAATTCTCGGGGCGGGGGGCGGGAGACTTTGTGGCCGGACTAGCCTACGGGCGTGACTTCTTACGACGATTTCGAGCGCACCCCCGGCGGTGCGGTGCTCATGGACGGAAACCGGCTGCGCGATGAGATTGTTGCCGCCATACGCGCAGAGATCGACTCGCTGGGCAACCCCGAGGTGTGCCTCGCCACCGTGCTGGTCGGCAGCGACAGACCCAGCCAGATCTATGTTCGCAACAAGCATCGCAAAGCTCAGGAAGCTGGCATGGTGTCGCGTCATGTGGAGCTGAGCGAGGACGCAACGCAGGACGACGTCACCGAGGCGGTCCGCGATCTTGCCGAAGACGATTCGGTCCACGGCATTCTTGTGCAGCTGCCGGTGCCGGCCGGTATCGATGCGGAAGCGGTGCTCGACTTGATCCCGCCCGAAAAAGATGTCGATGGATTGACTGAGCGGTCGATGGGCCGACTGATCCGCGGTCGGGTCGGGCACGTTCCGTGTACACCGCTGGGAGTCATGGAACTGCTTGCGCGTTACGGAATCGAGACCAGCGGAAATCGAGCCGTCGTCATCGGACGCTCCACGCTGGTCGGTCTGCCACAAATACTGTTGCTGGGGCGGAAGGGCTGCGACGCGACCGTCACGCTCGCACACAGCCGCACCGCAGACCTCGCTGGACTGTGCCGCTCCGCCGACATAATCATCGCCGCCGCCGGAATGGCACGGTTGGTGACAGCGGACTTTGTGAGCCCAGGAGCGACCGTCGTCGACGTGGGAATCTCACGCACCGAGGACGGCATCGTCGGTGACGTCGACTTCGACAGTGTGCAGGACGTCGCAGGCGCAATCACGCCGATGCCGGGCGGCACCGGACCGATGACCATCGGATGTCTGCTCAAGAACACCCTGGCCGCGGCTCGCATGATGGGTTCGATCGCGCCCAGATGATCACCGATTGGGTGACCACCGAAACGTTGACCTGCTGAGTCGTCAATCTTCGGTCGGTGGGTTGAACGGGCGTGCAACTCCGATTCCCATGTGGCCCTCGATACGGGACAAGCGCTCCCGAACGTGCCCCAGACCTACGTCCAGAGTCTTGATGTCGGCCCGTAGTTCGTCGCCGAGTGTCTTGTGGTCGGCCCGTAGTTCGTCGCCGAGCTTCCTGTGGTCGGCTCGCAGTTCCTTGTGGTCGGCCCGTAGCTCGTCGCCGAGGTTCTTCAACTCGAGTCGTGAGCCTTCGTTGAGGTTGATCATGAGTTCGCGAGTCTTCGAGTTCTCGCGGGACTGATGCCAAGAATTGCCGAGCAGTGCTACAAACAGAGTTGAAATCATCGTCAGCAGAGCAGCGTCCATGAAGCGACCCTAGCACCCGCACCCGACCCTGCCATCCAAAAATCATGAAAATATATAGAATGCTTTGAAAAGGTGCGCCTCGGCAGGGTTCAACTCCGGGATTCAGCTCGGACCTGAGTTCTCCGTCACGCCGACTCCGAGGGAACGAAGGAAGACTCCCGAGGGCGGCTTGGGCTCGAGGTAGCTCGACTTTGGAGGCATCAGATCTCCGGTCGCTGCAACCGCCATCAGATCGTTGATGTCGGTCGGATAGACGAGCAGGCCGACGTGACCGTCGGCGTCGCAACGCGACACCAGCTCAGTCATTCCCGCCGGGTTGGGTATGTAGTCGACGCCGCTGTCGTGGGCCAGTTCGTTCACTCCCAGTACATGGCCGATCACGTCACGGCGCAGGCGCTCAACGTCGAGCGATGCCAGAGGTGTCGGGCGTTCCAGAGGGTCGAGGACAAGTCGAAACCATGACCCGTTGTGGTACACGCCGACCTCACCCCGGGCCGTCGGCTGCGCGGAGACGGCACCACTGACGGCGGTGAGTCGCCCGACCGTGCCGAGGGCGTCGACCAACTCCGGTGTCGAACGGAAACTCCGGTCGGGTGCTCTGCGATGGAATGCCTCGACCCGCAGCTGGTCATGGGGAAACAACACCGCGAGCGTCCGTGCGAAACCGACCCGGCAGGGGTTCGCGGCTCGGGCTGCGAAAGCCGCGGCACAACGATGATGTCCGTCGGTCACGTAGAAGACCTGATCTTCGAGCAGCGGCTCGATCTTCATCGTCTCGTCCGAACGAAAAGTCCACACCTGGTTCCGGACACCGTCGACCACAACGTCTACCTCTGGCGACCTCAGCGTGACGGAACTGAGTGTCTCGAGCAGTTCGGGCCGCGCGACGTGAGTCAGCGAGACCGGCGATGAGGTCGCGCCGACATGACTGAGATGGTCGGTTATCAAAGAGGCCCGCTCATGACGGATGTTCTCATGCGTCAGCACCCGTCCGTCGCGCAGACCGTCGAGGTCCAAGGCACCGACGATGCCGATCTGGTCGAACGTGCGGCCGGGTGCAGGAACCGCTGAGCGGTCGTTCGACCCGCTCTCACCGTGCCCGCTCTCATTGGGAGAGCTCAGTCGGTATGCGTAGTAGGCGGCGTGTTCCGAGGCCTTGAAGGCATCCGCATCGAGGATCCGTTGCATAGTCTGGGTGCTGAGCCTCAACAACTCGGCGTCGGAGCAGCCCTCGAACCGGTCCTCATGGGACCGGGTCACGCCGAGGAAGCTGAACGGGTTTTGCTCGACGATGGCACGGCGTTGGGCAGGGGTCTTGGAGTCGTATGCCCCCGCGATCACCCGCGGCGCCCATTCGGGTCGGATCAGCCGGCCTTGGAAAGGTGCAAGAAGCGGAGCACTCACTGCGGGCCGCGGTTATCCGAGCTTGGCCTGTTGCCACCTCTCGGTGGCGGCTACCTGGTTGAACGTAAACATGTGCAGTCCCTCGATGCCCAACGCGTCGAACTCGTCCGCGAGCGGGTCGATGAGATCGCTGGGGTTGTAGCCCACCGAGGAGAAGAGCTTGAGCAGGCCGGTCCTGTTCTTCTGGACGTACCGCAGCGAGGCTCCCACACCGAGTCGCATCCCCATGCGGATCAGCTTCGCCCGGTCGACGACCCCGGCGACACCGAGATGGATCGGCATGGCGAGGCCCTCGGCGCGTTGCGCGGTGAGCCAGGCGCGGATCGTGTCGGTCGAGAAGCACATCTGGGTGGACGCATGCCCTCTGATCCCGGCTTCGGCGAACAGTTCCTGCTTCTCCATCAACGCCTGGTGCAGGACCGGCCCGTCGATGAAGGCGTGGCCGTCGGGATACGACGAGACTCCGACCGTGGAGATGTCACCGGCGGTGAAGTCGATCAGGGGGCGCAGAAGCGACACGGCGTCCGGGTATTCGCCCGCATCCGGCGCGTCGCCGGCGATGCAGAAGATCTCGCTGAGGCCCAGCTGCTTGATACGGGTTGCCAACGAGCGCATGTGCGCTTCGTCGTCCACCTTGCGAGCAGCGATGTGCGGGATCGGACGGTGGCCCCTCTCGAGCAGCTCGGCGCAGATGTCGAGCGTGTCCTCGAGAGGTTTCACCGGCGAGGCGGTGACGCTCACCCGAGCATCGGCGGGGAGCTGCTCGATCGCATCGGGCAGGCTCTTGAGCGGGATCACCTCATAGGTCATGTCAGTGATCGCCGCGCGGGCGACTGGTGAGCTGACTGTCCGGTTACTGGGGCGCATGATGTTGGCAAGTGGATTCACTCGAACTCCAGTTTGAATCGAGGCCCCAGAAGGGCCGCTGGTCCTAGGAAAGACCTACAACGTTGCCGTCGGCGTCAATGTCGATGGACTTGGCGGCGGGAACCCTGCCCAGACCGGGCATGGTGCGCATATCGCCGCAGAGCGGGTAGATGAAACCGGCCCCTACGCTGGCGCGGACCTCGCGCACTGGCAGGGTCCAACCGGTGGGAGCGCCCTTCAGTGCCGGGTTCGAACTTATCGAGAGGTGGGTCTTGGCGATGCACACAGGCAGGTCGCCGAAACCGGCCTCGGTGTAGGTGGCCAGCTGCTTGTTGGCCTGCGCGGTGTACTCCACGTCGTCTGCTCCGTAGACCTTTGTGGCGACCGCGTGGATCTTGTCCTTGAGCGATGCCTCGCTCGGATACAGCAGTTGGAATTCGCTCGGTTCGGCCGCGGCGGCTGCCACTGCTTCGGCCAGCTCGGTGGCGCCTCGCCCGCCGTCGGAGAAGTGGGTCGACACTGCCGCTCGGGCCCCGTACTCGTCGGCGATCTCGCGGATCGCGGCGATGTCGCCATCGTGGTCGCCGGGGAAGACGTTGATGGCCACAACCGGTGTTGCGCCGTGGAGCTGCATGTTCTCGAGCTGCTTGCGCAGGTTGTCGCCGCCCATGTGGACCTCGTCGGGGTTCTCGGCCAGCAACGCTTCGGGCAGGGGCCTGCCAGCGACGATCTTGTGCTTGCCCGAATGGGCTTTGAGGCCCCGCACTGTGGCGACGAGCACGGCCGCGTCCGGAGCGATCCCTGAGTAGCGGCACTTGATGTTGAAGAACCGCTCTGCGCCCATGTCGGCACCGAAGCCCGCTTCGGTCAGCAGGAACTCGCTTGTGTGGACACCGATCTGATCGGCGATGATCGAACTGTTGCCTGTCGCGATGTTGCCGAAGGGTCCGGTGTGGACCAGCGCAGGCGTGTTCTCCAGCGTCTGCATCAAGTTGGGCTTGATGGCCTCCTTCAAGATGACGGCCATTGAGCCTGCGGCGCCGACCTCCTCTGCGGTGATCGGTGTGCCGGCCTTGTTGTAGCCCAGCACTATCCGTCCGAGGCGGGCTCGCAGATCCTGCAGCGAGGTGCACAGGGCCAGGGCCGCCATGACTTCGGACGCGGCGGTGATGTCGAATCCGGTCTCGCGGGGGATGCCGTCGAGCCGTCCGCCGAGGCCGATCACCGTGTTGCGAAGGGCGCGGTCGTTGACGTCGAGCACACGCCGCCAGGTGATGTTGTGAGTGTCGAAACCGGCTTCGTTGCCGTGGTATATGTGAGCGTCGAGCATCGCGGAGCAGAGGTTGTGGGCGGCGGTGACGGCGTGCATGTCGCCGGTCAGGTGAAGGTTGAACAGCTCCATGGGAACGACCTGGCTGTAACCGCCGCCGGCAGCGCCGCCCTTGATCCCGAAGGTCGGTCCCATCGAGGGCTGGCGGATGGCGATTGTGGCGGTTCGACCGATGTGCTGGAAGGCCTGGCCGAGACCGACGGTCGTGGTCGTCTTGCCTTCACCGAGCGGTGTCGGCGTGATGGCCGAGACGACGACGTATGCCGCTTTGGGTCTGTCGCTCATCTTCTCGATGGCGTCGAGCGAGATCTTGGCGGCTCCCACTCCGTATGGCTCGAGACACTCAGCTGGAATGCCGGCGCTGCGCGCGATGTCGGTCAGAGGTTTGAGTTCTGCCTGGTTGGCGATCTCAAGGTCACTGGGAAAGGCCATGGTTGCTCCTGTGGAGGGGGACGGCCGGGTGCACGCCCTCGGTTACTTCGTTCCGTATCGCGGAACGATTCCGCAATACGGATTCATTGTAGCGGCTTCACATCAGCCGTGTGCTCGTCAGAATGGGCCACGAGATCGCGTGCAAACTGAACGATCGTCCAGTATTGTCGTCTTCGGCTGTACCGCAGTGGACTCAGGCCTACTCAGCGGTACCACAGGCACGACAATCGACTTCAGAATAGGGTCCAACCGTGAGCGAACTCCCCACCAGAGCCAACGTCGTGGTGATCGGCGCCGGCATCGTCGGCAACTGTCTCGTCGGACACCTCGCCCGACTCGGCTGGCAGGACCTCGTCCTCGTCGAGAAGGGGCCGCTTCCCAACCCGGGCGGTTCAACCGGACACGCATCCAACTTCATATTCCCCGTCGACCACAACAAGGAGATGGCGCTGCTCGGCGAGCAGAGCGCCAACCAGTACCGCGACATGAACCTGTCGGTGGACTCCGGAGGAATCGAGGTAGCCCGTACCTCCGAGCGCATGGACGAACTTGAGCGGCGCATGACCTCGGCCAAGGCCTGGGGAATCGAAGCCCACCTCCTCACCCCCGCGCAGGTCAAGGAACTCGTGCCCTACATCAACGCCGAAGTGATCCTCGGAGGGTTCTACTGTCCCACAGTCTCGGTGGTCGACTCGCTCGAGACCGGCACCGTCATGCGCAAAGAAGGCATCGAGAAAGCCGGTTGCAAGGTCTTCGCCAACACCGAAGTGCTCGATCTCATCACCGACGACACGCCCCGGCCCAACGGCCGCCGCAAGATCACAGCAGTGGTCACCGACAAGGGCACCATCGAGACGAATTACGTGATCGTCGCCTGCGGAGTGTGGTCCAACCGGATCGCCGCCATGGCCGACACCTATATCCCGCTCGTCCCCGCCGTGCATCAGATGGCCGACGTCGGACCGATAGACATCCTCGCCGAGACCAACAATGAGATCGGCTACCCGATCGTGCGCGACATGGACACCTTCTGTTACGAACGGCAGTCAGCGGGCTCGATGGAGGTCGGCTCATACGGCCACCGGCCCATCCTCCACCATCCCGACGAGATCCCCTCGAACGACGAGGCTGCGCTGTCACCGACCGAGATGCCCTTCACCCCCGACGACTTCGACCAGCAGATGGAGGAAGCAATCGAGCTGATGGACATGCTCGGCGACGCTGAGATCAAGTACGCCATCAACGGGCTGCTTTCGCTGACACCCGACACCATGCCCTGTCTCGGTGAGATACCCGATGTGGAGGGGCTCTGGTCGGCTGCAGCCGTGTGGGTCAAGGAAGGACCGGGGATGGCCCAGGTGGTCGCGGAGTGGATGACCTACGGCTACCCGCGGGTGATCGATGCCCACGGTGCCGACATCGCCCGCTTCTACGACGAGGAGAAGAGCGACGAACACATCTGGGCCCGGGCCGACGAACACTTCAACAAGACCTACGGCATCGTCCACCCCGCCGAGCAGTGGGAGTCTCGCCGTCATCTCGTCGAGTCGCCGTACCGTTCCCGCCAGGAAGCACTTGAGGCCGAGTTCTTCCAGGCCCGTGTCTGGGAACGACCGCAGTGGTACAACTCCAACGCCGACCTCTGCGAGCGCTACGACCTCAGCGTCAGGGAGGTCGAGTGGGACAACCGCTGGTGGAGCCCGATCACCATCGGTGAGCACCTGAACCTACGCTCCAACTGCGGCGTGGTCGACCTGTCGGCGTTTCAGATCTACGAGTTGGAAGGTCCGGGAGCAGTTGAGTTCGCGGATCGGCTAGCCGTCAACAAAGTAGATGTCGCCGTGGGCCGGTCGATCTACACGCCGTGGCTCAACGCGGACGGCGGCTTCCACTCCGACCTGACCATGATGCGTATGGCCGAGGACCGCGTCAGGATCGTGACGGGCGTGTTCGACGGTGGACGTGACGAGTTCTGGACCCGCAAACACATGCCCAACGACGGTTCGGTGACCTTCACGAACCGGACTGCCGAGATCACCACCCTGGGTCTGTGGGGCCCCAACGCGCCGCAGGTACTCGCGCAGGTCTGTGGCCACGACCTGAGCCAAGCTGGCTCGCCTTACGGTTCGATCATCCCGATCGAGATCGACTGCACTGCGGGCGGGCACAACCTCACGGTTGAGGCCCACCTGTTCCGCATCTCCTATGTGGGCGACACCGGATGGGAGATCTACACAGACTGGAGCAACGGCCCAGCACTGTGGGACGCCCTCTTCGCGGCAGGACGGGAACTCGGTATCCGACCGACCGGTGGTGGTGTCTACGGCACCTCGGGCCGGCTCGAGAAGGGATATCGCTTGATGGGAGCCGAACTCGAGAGCGAATACAACCCGCTGGAGGCGGGACTGGCTCGTCCCAGAGTCAAAGCCTCCGATTTCATAGGCAAGGAGCCCTATCTCAAGGCCCGCGAAACCAGCCCTGAGGTCCAGTGTGTGACCTTGACCGTCGAGGACCAGACCGACAGCGCCGGACGTACCCGTCACATGATGGGGGGCAACGAACCCATCCTCGATCTCAACGGCGAGCGCATCGTCGACTCCCACGGCCGGGTCTCGCGTGTGACCTCAGCGGGATACGGACCGTCTGTGGGCAAGCACCTGCTCATGGGATACCTGCCGACCGAGATCGCCACAGCGGGGACCGAGCTGCAGGTCATGTACATGAACGAACTGTTCCCTGTGACCGTCGTGGGCCCAGGTTCAGCCTTCGACCCCGACGACATGCGTCTCAAGGCCTGACGGGGGTGCTGGACGGGCTATGAAGATTCTCTGCTGTGTTAAGCGGGTGCCGGCACCCGGGGCCAAGATCAACGTCACCTCAGACGGCTCCGATGTCGATGCAGCCCATCTCGGCTTCACCACCAGCCCCCACGAGGAGTGCGGCGTCGAAGGTGCTGTCCAACTCTGTGAAGAGCACGGCGGCGAGGTCACGGTGCTCACCATCGGAGAGCCCCAAGCAGCGGAGCAGCTCCGCTATGCCGCTTCAGTCGGCGCGGACCACGGGGTTCTGGTCTCCACAGATGAGGTGGGTTGGGACCCGCAGCGGACCGCCGCGGTCATCGGAGAGGCGATCGAGGTGCTCGAGGAAGAGAACGGTGGGCCCTTCGACCTCATCCTGTTCGGCAATGAATCGGCGGACTCCGGGGGATTCCAGGTTGGAATCCGGGTGGCGCACGGGCTGGCACGACCCATTGTCAACGGCATCAAGGGGATTGAAGTGTCGGGCGACGGCAGCGGTGCTGGAACGGTTACGGCACGTCGGGCGATCGACGGCGGCTTCGAGGTCTACGAACTCCCGCGGCCATGTGCGCTCGGCGTGAAGGAGGGGCTCAACCTGCCCCGTTACCCGACCATGAAGGGTCGCCTCAGGTCCAAGAAACTCGAGATCCGCTCACTCGACCTCGACGCCGACTCGGGCGGGCAGCGCCGGATCCGCCTGCATCGCCCCGCTGAACAGGTGTCTGAGACCGTCATCCTCGGAGAGGGTCCTGAAGCTGCTTCCGCAGTGGTCGACGTGCTCGAAGAGTTGGGGGTCCTCTGATGCTGCTGGTAGCGCTCGAACATGATCGGGGAGAACTCGCCGAAGCCGCCCGTGAGGCCCTCACCTTCGGCCGTGTCCTAGCCGAGAAAATGGACGAGGACCTCGAAGCCGCCCTCATCGGCTCCGACGACGAGGAACTGGTCGATGAGGCCGGCAGGTACGGCGCTGAGGTCGTACACACCTGCGTACATGGCGTGTTGGGTGACTATGGCCCCGATGCTTACGGAGCAGCCCTGGCCCAGATGGTCACCGAACTGGAACCGTCCGCGGTGCTTGCCTGCGGATCTGATCGAGGCAACGAAGTGATGGCGCAGGCGGCGGCGCGTCTCGATGCTCCTTTCGTGGCCAACTGTGTTGACGTCACCCCGGGTATTTCGTGGACGATGACCCGGGTGCAGTGGGGCGGCTCCCTGCTCGAAGACTCCAGTCTGGACGCCGATGTTGCGCTGCTCAGCTGCGGGCTGCATGCCGTGGCTTCTGAACCCGGCGGTTCAGGGGTGGCGAGTGACGAGCCGTTCGAGGCCGACCTCAACGACAGCCACCGCGTGACGACCGTCAAGGACCGCACAGTTCAGGAGGCGGGAGTGACTCTGCCCACTGCTCCAGTGGTTTGCGGAGGAGGCCGTGGTGTCGGTTCGGAAGAGGGGTTCGCACAACTTGAGGAACTGGCCGAACTGCTCGGGGGACGGGTCGGATGCTCGAGGGCGGTGACCAACCTCGGTTGGCGTCCGCATTCCGATCAGGTCGGCCAGACCGGCACCCGCATCGCCCCGGAGATCTATATCGCTTCGGGAATCTCGGGCGCTATCCAGCACTGGGTCGGGGCGATGGCCAGCAAACACATCCTGGCGATCAACACCGACCGCGAAGCCAACATGGTCGTCAAGGCCGATTGGGCAGTGATCGCTGACCTCCACGAGGTGATCCCCGCTATAACCGCCGAGATCCGTCGCCGCAGGGGCTAGCTGTCGCGAGGCGTCAAGAACCACTCCGCTGTGGGATCGATTCCGACGAGGTGGACGTCGCTGTTCACTGCTGCGGGGTGACGTTGTCGGTCACGGATTCGCGGTGTTCTGGTCCAGATGCGGGCGCTCAGTCGTAGGCGAGGTTCTCGGCTAGGGCGGCGGCTGCGTTGATCACCAGGTTGCCGAGGTCGTGGGTGCGCTCAGGGTTGGGGAAGCGGTAGGCCGGGCCGTGGATGTGCAGAGCCGCCTCCACCGTGCCGTCCGCCTCGATGATCGGCGCCGCAACCGAGTTGATGCCCTCGGCGAACTCCTCGTAGACCCAGGCGTAGCCGAGGCTGCGAATGGTGACGAGCCGCTTACGGATCTCATCCGGATCGGTGACGGTCCACGCGGTCGATGCTGTGACCGGACCCTGCAGATAGGCATCGAGCTGCTTGTCATCGAAGTGAGCGAGCAGCACCAAGCCCGACGGTACCGCGTGGAGCGGAGCGAGTTCTCCGGTCCAACTCCGCACCTGTACGTCGCTGTCAGCCTCCACATGGTCGAGGTAGTAGACGCAGCGCCCGTCTAGCACTGACACGCCCGCCGCCTCGCCGGCCTCGTCGCAGAGATCGATCAGATGCGGGCGGGTTGTGGCCACCAGGTTGCGACCTGGCTGAGTCGCGCCCGCAATGTCGAGCAGGCCCTCGCCGAGCCGGTATTCGCCGCCGGTCCCGTCCTGGGTGACGGCACCCTCGTTCTCCAAGGCGCCCAAGATTCGTGCGACGGTCGATTTCGGCAGCTCAACCCGTTCGGCCAACTCCGTGACTCCGACCGGACCAATTGCCAAGGCACGCATCAGGGCAAAGGCGCGTTCTATTGATTGCACAGTCATGATCTAAGCGACCATAGGAGCTTGTTCCGCAATACGGAACAACGGTTGCTGATCAGGTCTTGACGACCAGAGTTTTTCCTGCCATATCGTGCCACCCCTGCCTCTTACGGTCCCACAAGAAGGACAGGTAGATGAGAAGTGACAGGAGGCCGACGAGAGGAAGCCAGGCACTAATCGCGCTGCAAACGCCCATAGGAGCCCAGCGGATGAACGAATGGTTCCACTCCGGCAGTCCGCTGTTTTCAGCTCTGACGACCTTGATGTGTGTTGCCATCTTGCCGAGAGTCTGGCCTTTGCGAGCGACCATCGAGACCTCGTAGATCAGCCAGATCGCGGTCACAGACAAGGAGGCTCCGACCGGTATTGCCGCCGTGTCATCTGAGCCCTGAGAGAAGGCCAGGGCAGCAACGATGGTCGCGGGCAGACCAACCACGACCATGTCGACGATCCGGGCGAGCAGCCGTTGACCCGCTCCCGCGAGCGCGACGCTCTCACCGATGTCGTTCGTGGCCCAGCCGCGCGTCGGTTCATTGCCTTGGCCTGCGTTGCCGTGTGGCGGCGGCGGCGGCGGTTCGGGATCAGACCCCGACGGGGGTGGGGGTGGGGGAGGGGGAGGGGGCATGTCAGACAACGGATCACTCCTACGCTCGACAGGGTTTCTGATAGGGCAACGGTACCACGGCACGCTGACACCGTGTTTGAATGAACCCGGCCGCGCGGTTGGCGGCCGGGTTCAACGGCGTTCCGTCTCGACCGTCTCGACCAGCGAGTCGGTGATGGCGTCGATCGGCATCCGTGTGGTGCCGCCCGTCGCCCGGGAAGTCAGTTCGACCTCCCCCTCGGCCAGTGCGCGGGGCCCGATCGTGACCCGGTAGGGAATGCCGATCAGTTCCGCGTCGGCGAACTTCACCCCCGCTCGTGCATCACGGTCGTCCAACAGTACGTCGACACCACGTGAGCGCAGCTCGTCGTACAGCGTTTCACCCGTTGTGACCGACGCCTCGTCCTTGCTGCTCACAATCGTGATCACGACCTCGAAAGGAGCGACGCCCACGGGCCACACCAGGCCCTTGTCGTCATGGTGCACCTCGGCCACCGCGGCGACGTTGCGGCCGATGCCGATGCCGTAGCTGCCCATCACCAGAGGCTTCTGTTCGCCGTTGGGGTCAAGCACGAGAGCCCCGAGCGCGTCCGAGTACTTGGTCCCCAGCTTGAAGATGTGGCCCGCCTCGATGCAGCGGACGATCTCGAGAGCGGAGCCGCAGTCCAGGCAGGGCTCACCGGCCTCGACCCTGCGCAGGTCGGTCCACTCGTCGACCGCGACGTCGCGGGCAATATCGACTCCAGACCAGTGCCAGTCGTCCTCGTTGGCACCGGTGGTGAGACCCCGGCGACCCTTCAGGGCCCGGTCACAGATGATCCGCAGCCCCTTCACGTCCACCGCACCGAGCGACCCGGGGTTGGCACCGAGGTGCTCAACTGTTTCCTGAGGACTGGCCGGACGAATGTCGACCGCGCCAGTGGAATCGGCCAGCTTCTGCATCTCGAGTTCGTGGTCGCCGCGCAGCAGAGCCAAGGTCACCTCACCGTCGAGCACCATCACCATGGTCTTGATCTGATGGACCGCGGGCGCGCCGCCCTCGATGGTCTCAAGCGCGGCGATGGTCCGTACACCAGGAGTCGGCAAGCGCACCAACTCGGAGAGGTCGCGGTCCTCAAGTTCGGCCAACCGGGCCTTGGCCCGTTCGGTGTTGGCCGCATAACCGCAGTTCCCGCAGATCGCCACGTCGTCCTCTCCGACGCTCGACGGGACCATGAACTCGGTTGATCCGGTGCCTCCCATCGCTCCCGATGAAGCCTCTACGGCGATCGCCGGAAGCTCCAGAGCCTCGAAGATGCGCAGGTATGCGTCGTGGTGGACCTGAAAGCTGTGGTCGAGCCCCGCTTCGTCGATGTCGAACGAGTACGAGTCCTTCATGGCGAACTCTCGAACCCTCAGCAGGCCGCTCTTGGGGCGGGGCTCGTCACGGAACTTCGTCTGGATCTGGTACCAGGTCTGGGGCAGCGACTTGTAGGAGGTGATCTCTGAGGCCACATCGGTGAAGATCTCCTCATGGGTCATCCCCAGGACGTTGTCGGCCCCCTTGCGATCGACGAGGCGAAACATCTCCTCGCCCACCGCATTCCAGCGCCCCGACCTCTTCCAGATCTCAGCGGGATGCATCGCCGGCAGCAGGAACTCCTGGGCACCGATGGCGTCCATCTCACGGCGCACGATGTCTGCAACCTTGTTGTGGACCCGCAGCCCGAGCGGCAGCAGCGAGTAGTGCCCTGAGTGCAGCTGGCGGATGAACCCTCCGCGGATCAGCAGTTTGTGGTTCGCCGCTTGGGCGTCGGCCGGCGGCTCGCGCAGGGTGGGCACGAAGAGGTTCGACCAGCGCATTGAGCGACGATATCCGAACCCTGGCTGCTACACGAACATTTGGCATCAACACGCTGCGCTGTGATGGGAGCGATGAATCAGCGCCGATTCAGATCCGAGGGTCGTACCTGTTCCGCATTGCGGTATTGTTCCGATGTGGACAACGTCGGTGTAGAAGCCAGCGAAGCGAAGACCCTCTCAGAACCGACGGAACCTTCTCAACCGGCAGCCTCTCGACGGGGACCCACCCGACAGGGACTCGGCCGCGGCAATCGTCGCCGGCGCTACGTCAAGACGTTGGAGCGGATCACCACTCCGATGGTGCGGGTGAACGGCGAACTGCGCGCCGCGACCTGGGACGAGGCACTCGACCGCGCGGCGCAAGGTCTCGCGCAGATCCGGGATCAGCACGGAGGCGAAGCCGTCGGTATGTTCAGCTGCTCGAAGTCGACCAACGAGATGAACTACGCCGCACAGAAGTTCATGCGCTGCGCAATGGGGTCCAACAACATCGACTCCTGTAATCGAACTTGACACGCACCCTCGGTCGTCGGTCTGGCGACAGTGTTCGGAGCAGGAGGGGGCACATCGTCGTACGCCGAGGTCGAGCAGACCGAACTGGTGCTGCTGTGGGGGTCCAACGCCCGAGAGGCCCATCCGATCTACTTTCATCACCTGCTCAAAGGACTCGACAACGGAGCGCGGATGTACGCGGTCGACCCGCGGCGCACGAGTTCAGCGAAGTTCGCGGACGCCTGGCTCGGACTCAACGTCGGCACCGACATAGCGCTGGCGAACGCCGTCGGACGTGAGATCATCGCGGCCGGGTTGCACGACACCGACTTCATCGCCCGCTCCACGCAGGGCTTCGAAGAGTACACCGCAGCGGTCGAGGAGTACACGCTCGACAGAGCTGAGGAGATTACCGGAGTACCCGCCCACGCCATCGCTGAGATGGCCCACGAATACGCCAGTGCAGACACCGCACAGATCCTCTGGACGCTGGGAATCACCGAGCACCACAACGCGGTCGAGAACGTCCTGTCACTGTGCAACCTGGCACTGCTGACCGGACACGTCGGCCGTTGGGGATCGGGCCTGGTGCCCCTGCGCGGGCAGAACAACGTGCAGGGAGGGGGTGACATGGGCGCGCTGCCCAACAAGTTCCCCGGATTCCAGGACGTGGAGGACCCGGTGGCGCTCGCCAAGTTCGAGACCGCCTACAAAATGTCGCTACCGGACAAGCCCGGACTGCACCTCACGTTGATGTTCGAGGCGATGGAACAGGGCGCGATCAAGGGCCTCTACGTGATCGGTGAGAACCCCGCCGACTCAGAAGCCGACGTGGCACACGCCCGCAAGCTGCTCGACGGTCTCGACATCCTCGTCGTGCAGGACATCCTGATGACCCGAACCGCAGAGATGGCCGACGTCGTGCTGCCCGCGGCGGTGGGCTGGGCCGAGTCGGAGGGGACGGTCACTTCCTCGGAGAGACGGGTGCAACGGGTGCGCGCCGCGGTCCCACCACCCGGAGAGGCCCGCCAGGACACAGACATCATCGGCGACCTCGCCAAGCGTCTCGGAGTCGACTGGGGTGACCCGACACCCGAAGACCTGTGGGACGAACTGCGCTCGTTGTCGCCGCTGCACGCCGGGATGAGTTGGGACCGCCTGGAATCGGAGGGCGGACTCCAATGGCCCTGCAGAGACGAAGACGACCCCGGCAGCGCTTTCCTCCACGGCTGGCTGTGGGCCGACGACCTTGAGGGCCGCGACCCGGCGCCGTTCAGTGTGTGCCACCACGAAGGCCCCAAGGAACAGCTCAGTGATGAGTTCCCGCTTCGGCTCACAACCGGACGGGCGCTCGACAGCTACAACACCGGCGTGCAGTCGGGAGGGTTCGCCTCGCCGATCCGCTACGGCGACGGGGTCGACATGAATCCCGCCGATGCCGAACAGCTCGGAATCAGCGACGGCGACCGGGTTCGCATGTGTTCACCCCGCGGCTCGGTCGAGACCTGCGTGCGGATCCAGCCAGACATACCCAGGGGCCTCACGTTCACCACATTCCATTTTCCCGAGCTGGTCGACGTCAACCAGCTGACCAACCCCGAATGGGACCGACGCTCAGGCACCGCCGAGTTCAAAGCCGCGGCCGTGAGGATCGAACGCATGGAGGGGCAGATTCCCAGCCCCGACCCGGCAGCCAGACTCGCTGATGGCTGACCTTTTTATCGGCGACGACACAGCCGACGAGATTGAGACCGCCGCGGTAACCGCTGCGGTGGGGACGCCCACTGCGGTCGTGCGCGAGAGCGAGCGTCTCGTCTATGGAGGCGTCCACCGTCGCCGTGACCACCGCCACCTGCTGCTCCCGGCTCTCCACGCGTTGCAGAATGCCAAGGGTTGGATCAGCCCGGGCGGCCTCAACCATGTTTGTGAAGTGCTCCAGGTTCCGCCGGCGGAGGCTTACGGTGTCGCCACGTTCTATGAGATGTTCCGCCTCGACGAGCCCGAACTCGGACCTGAGACCACCCATGTCACCCATGTCTGCGTCGATGCGGCCTGCCAGATCGCCGGCAACGATGAGCTGATCGCCGAGCTTGAAGCGCGCGGGCACCATGTCCACCGCTCACCCTGCCTGGGACAGTGCGAGCGGGCTCCTGCACAGTTCCACCAGGGAATTGGCAGGCCCGATGCTGTCCCGGCCGATGCTGTCGAGGTTGCCGTGAAGATCCCGCAACAGGGGGATCCGTCGCTTCGGTTGCTGCGCAATGTCGGTGTCGTCGACCCCACCTCGCTGGACGCCTACCGGGCCAACGGCGGTTATCGGGCGCTTGCACGAGCCATCGAGATGGGGCCTGTTGCGGTGTGTGCGGCGGTGGCCGACTCCGGGCTCTCAGGCCGGGGTGGGGCGGCATTTCCGACGGGTGTGAAATGGCGGGCCGTGGCCGCGGAGCAGGGGCGGCCCAAACATGTCGTGGCCAACTGCGATGAATCCGAGCCGGGCACGTTCAAGGACCGGGTGGTGATGGAGCAGGACCCCTTCGCGGTGATCGAGTCGCTCACGCTGGCGGGTTTCGCGACGGGTGCCGAGAACGGCTGGATCTACATTCGCGGCGAGTATCCGTTGGCCACGGCGAGGCTCGAGAATGCTGTGAGCCAGGCCCGTGAGGCGGGGCTGCTGGGCGTTGACGCGGCCGGTTCGGGGCACAGTTTCGACATCGAGATTCGTCGTGGCGCCGGTGCTTACATCTGTGGTGAGGAAACCGCTCTGTTCGCTTCGCTCGAGGGTTTCAGGGGTGAGCCGCGCAGCAAGCCGCCGTTCCCGACCACGCATGGGCTGTTCTCAGAGCCGACCGCGATCAACAACCCGGAGACGCTGATCAATACGCTCGACATCGTGATCAACGGCCCGGAGGACTATCGCAGCAGGGGGACCGAGCGTTCGCCCGGAACGAAGCTGCTGTGTTTGAGCGGCCGGGTCTCCAATCCGGGACTGTACGAGGTCGAGTTCGGCACGACGCTGGGGGAAGTGCTCGAACTGGCCGGACCGTTGACAGGCAACGGCAGCCTGGCGGCGGTGCTGATGGGTGGCGCTGCGGGTTCGTTCGTCGGCCCTGATGCGCTCGACATGCCGCTCACGCTGGAGGACACGCGTGAACGCGGCACGACACTGGGTTCGGGTGTGGTGATGGTGTTCACCGATGAGATCGACATGGTCGATGTTGCAGTGCGCATCGCCGAGTTCTTCCGCAACGAGTCGTGCGGTCAGTGCGTGCCGTGCCGGGTCGGCACTGTCCGCCAGCATGAGACGATGGTGCAGATACAGGCGAAGGGTTCTTTGTCGGCTCAGCGCCGCAACCTCGTCGACGACATCGCCGAGGTGATGGTCGACGCTTCCATCTGCGGACTCGGCCACACCGCGGCTTCTGCAATCAATTCTGCTATGGCCCTTGGCCTGTTACCCGAAGGGGCTCGCGATGACGATCACTGAAGTGAGTGTGAGTCTCACCATCGACGGACAGGCCGTCTCTGTTCCTGAGGGCACTTCGATCCATATGGCCTGTGAGTCGGCGGGGATCGAGACGCCGACTCTGTGCTGGGCCGAGAACCTCACCCCGGTCAACGCCTGTCGGGTGTGTGTGGTGGAGGTGGAGGGGTCGCGGGCTCTTGTGCCTTCGTGCGCGCGTGCGGTGGAGGATCAGATGGTGGTGCAGACCGACTCGCCCCGGGTGCGTCACAGCCGCAGGATGGTGCTTGAGTTTTTGGGTTCGAGCGTTGATTTGAGTCAGGCGACCGATTTGGCGCAGTGGATGCGTCGCTACGGCGCGGACCCGGGTCGCTACGACCAGCCGGGCCTGCCTGCTGAGCGGGTCTGTGAGGAGCCGAAGATCCAGGACGACCTCTACATCCGCGACTATGACAAGTGTGTGTTGTGTTACAAGTGTGTGGAGGCTTGTGGTGACGATGCGCAGCACACGTTCGCGATCGCGGTGAGCGGACGGGGTTTCGACGCACGGATCTCCACGGAGTTCGACACTGTGCTGCCCGATTCGGCGTGTGTCTATTGCGGGAACTGCATCGGTGTGTGTCCGACGGGTGCGATCCAGTTCAAGACCGAGTTCGACATGCGCGCGGCGGGGGAGTGGCGGCCCGACGATCAGGAGGTCACCACGACTGTTTGTTCGTTCTGTGGTGTTGGCTGCAATCTCGAGTTGCACACTCAAGACGACCGGATCGTGAAGGTGACCTCACCCGCAGACCATTCCGTGACCCACGGCCACCTCTGCATCAAAGGCCGTTTCGGCTGGCAGTACGTCCAACCCCCCACCCGCAAACACTGAACGCACCCGGATGGTGGGCTTGCTGCCTTCGGGCGTGCCTATTCCATCCAGACGGCGTGGGTTATACGGTCGGCGATGACAGAGAATTCGCCGTCCCCGCTCCGACGCGTAGAGCCGGTTAAGGGCTCCGGTAGTCGAGCAGTGACGAGCGTCCTTCGATGGCTGCCACGGTGACCATCAGGACCTGTCCGTTCGAATCTTGGAGCCGAAGCTGCTCAGTCCCAGGGACGAAACGCGCTGGCTGCGGCAGGCCATCGTTGATCGCGACATTGTCCGCGTACAGATAGGTGCGGTCGTGGGTGTCGCGAATGGGGTTCAACCGGCCCGCCAGACCCGGCAAGTTCCCGGTCGATTCCGCGAACACCACTGACCCACCGTCGCGTGCTTCGGTCAACTCCACGGCTAGGGATCGTTGCGCGGGCACCCAGTCGCGCTCGAGGTGGGCGGCGTAACCCTCGCACGCCACGAACACGGTCATCGGAAGCTCAGCCGAATACAACTCCAGCAGCGCTTCGCCGTGTGCATCGGTCGCGGCACGCCTCCAAGTCTTGTTCGGGAACAGTGCAAGCACCGTCACTCCCTCCAGCGGTGTGCCGGCGCACCTCACAGTGACAATGGGGGTCGCGGGTTCTGCTGGAAGAGGTGCTGCTGGAATCGTCAAGCACAACTCGTGGCCATCAAGCAGACGGTAGGTCGGCAGTTCGCCCGTGAGTGCCTGGGTCTCGCGCCTGATGATGGCCACACCGTCACCTCTGCGCTCCATGAAATAGCGCCGTGCTGCGGTATCAATGTCGCTCGCGTCGAGCCGCCCGAAGACCGATGTCAACAGTTCGTTACGAGTCGCTTGCCGCTCGCCCATACTGTCGACACTCAAGCTGTTCGGCAGTGATCCGGGCGAGCACAGTTCAAGACGGTCCGAGAATATCGACAAGCGAATCCTGCTGGCGCGCAGCGAATAGTCGCGGTGCACCACAGCATTCACGACCGCTTCGAAGACCGCCTGAAGGCTGTACTCGGGCAGGTCTTCCCTCGCCGGATCCTTCCGAGCACTGACCCGCATATTTCGCTGCACAAAGAGAATCGCATCACGGATCTGGCGGTCGAGCGGACCGTCGATGATATGCGCATCAAGCTGTCCCGACGAGCGGTCAGCGCCACGGTAACGCACCGCCGAGATCGCCGCCGCGGCGATCAGCTGCCCGGGCTGGCGAGTGCACATCAATGCCCCCGCTACCGAGACGCGCATCTCGCCGGTCTCGTCTCGCGTGAGCAGGCCCAGCTTGGCAAGGCCGACCTGCGGATCTACCAAACCATCGTCGCTGAGCAGCGGCCGCCAAAGATCTTCGTCAAGCGTGGAGAAGCCGGTTTCGGCTACCGGTTGGTGGTCGAACCCCACAGACAGGGCCTGACCACGGCGTTGCGCGAGTCGCAGGCGCTCTTCAGGCAACAACGGCTCCTTGGCAGCGCCAACACGCTGGAATGCACCACCGGGGCTATCGTGCTGTGTGTCACCGCGAGGCACCGCAACCAGCAGAAAGGCCCGACCCCTCAACTCTCTGCGGTAGGTCTGCACACGAACCGGCGGTTTCACGCTGTCAACACTGACTTCGCGAACCGCTTGTTCGACCATGTCGAGTTGCGCCCGTGACATCCCAGTGGCTTCACCTTCATCGGTGACCCCCAACAGCATCACACCGCCTTCAGAGTTCGCGAACGCCCCGATCTCGTCAGCCCAAGTGTCACGCTCACGCTTGATGACTCGCCTGCTGGTGCTGAACGCTACTTCCTTGAACTCCCAAGTGCTGTCCTCGCCGAGCCGGATGTGGCGCTCAACCACATCATCGGGAAACGGCAGGTCCACCGCGTGAGGGTCTGTGGTCGCGTCATCGCTCATCATTTACCTGCCCCGAAGGGTTCCCAGCATACCCGACACCGTCCGCGAAGCAGTCAAGATCCAGGATGCTACCGGCCCATACCGCGACAGTCAGTTCCGTCTAGGTGTCATCCTCCTGCGTGTGTCGTTGAAGATCGTGAAGGTCACTTCACCCGCGGACCACTCCGTCGCCCACGGACACCTCTGCATCAAAGGCCGTTTCGGCTGGCAGTACGTCCAACCCCCCACCCGCAAACACTGAACGCACCCGGATGGTGGGCTTGCTCCCTTCGGGCGTGCCTATTCCATCCAGACGGCGTGGGTGATGCCGTCGGCGATGACAGAGAATTCGCCGGTAATGAAATCGATCGTGCCCATCCGACCGTCAGTCAGAGTGATCAGCAGCCACCCGCGCACCATGTCCATGTCGGCAATCTCCCCGTCCACTTCAAGTTCGTGGATCGGAAGAAGTGTCTGAGAATCGACAGTCATGATTTTGGAGAGAACCTGATCACAGGTACTGACGAAGTAGTTGCATGATTGTTGGGCTACAACGAGGTTGCCGAGTTCATCACCAACTGGGATGGACCAGCCGGGCCCGCGTGAGTTCATCAAGGCGCTTTGCTGGGCGAGATCGGCAATACCAACCCAAGAAAACACTTCCGAGCCAAAGCTGTTGGAACTCCAGAGATCGAACGCGATACGAGCCTCGTCTAACCAACTAACGTTCTTGACGAAGGCATCAACACCAGAATAAGAATCCTTTGGATCAAATGACAATGTGAACAGGTTACTGTCTTGTTCAAGAGAGAAGAACGGATGCATCGGGTCAGAGTCGTCTAGGTGAACATCAAATTCTACCGTACCAATAGTGTGGAAGCCAGATCCAGAACCTATAGGAACCTCAAATAGGAGCGAACTCGCATTGCTAACGTCTGGAGATCCACCATCCAGAGCCAGCCACAAGGGAACTTCATTTTCAAAGAGCGCAGGTACTGTAAGGACTTCGAATCGCCCTCCCACTGGCTCACAGCAGATGCTAATCAGAACGTAACCGGGATCGATCCACTCGACCCCTGCGACAAATGAAATTCCGCTTTCTGAACCCGGAGGAAGGTTGGATTCAAGGTCGTCTGTGATCCTGTGGGTTACGCAATAATATGAATCATGATCGGCACCGTTGTATTCCCACAGGATATTAGTTTCACGGGTGGCTACGTCCACTATAGCAATGCCGCATTCCTCCGTAGAAACAAGTATTGAATGCGGGTGATCGCCAGTGGGCACTATAGGTTGGTTGATTAATGTGAAATTGGGAATGATGCTCTCAAGCAACCTTGGAAGTCGTATCCATCGGTTGTGTGAAACATCGGGATCGTCCGTTGTGCTCTCATCATCACCACGGTAGTCTTGTGTCAAATTGGTCGATAGGCTAGTTCTTTGCGGTTCAATAGACTCTACTGGGGCGTGTGATTCTGATTGATCACGTACTACAACACCATCGTTTGTACAGTTCGTCAAGACCAATAAGCTGACGAAGAGCGTTCCAAAATAACAAGCCGTCGTATTGGATAGCATTTGGGATCGAATCTTCAGAGCAGTATCAGCAGTACGGGTAAGTGTAGTGACCGGATGCGTCGTTACGGTGCGGGCCCGGACCGCTACGACCAGCCGGGCCTGCCTGCTGAGCGGATCTGTGAGGAGCCGAAGATCCAGGACGACCTCTACATCCGCGACTATGACAAGTGTGTGTTGTGTTACAAGTGTGTGGAGGCTTGTGGTGACGATGCGCAGCACACGTTCGCGATCGCGGTGAGCGGACGGGGTTTCGACGCACGGATCTCCACGGAGTTCGACACTGTGCTGCCCGATTCGGCGTGTGTCTATTGCGGGAACTGCATCGGTGTGTGTCCGACGGGGGCGATCCAGTTCAAGACCGAGTTCGACATGCGCGCGGCGGGGGAGTGGCGGCCCGACGATCAGGAGGTCACCACGACTGTTTGTTCGTTCTGTGGTGTCGGCTGCAATCTCGAGTTGCACACTCAAGACGACCAGATCGTGAAGGTGACCTCACCCGCAGACCATTCCGTCACCCACGGCCACCTCTGCATCAAAGGCCGTTTCGGCTGGCAGTACGTCCAACCCCCCACCCGCAGGTAACCGGAACGGGCAGTCAGCTGCCTGAGACCCAATATATTGGGTGGTCATTACCCAATATATTGGGTAGTCTGCTTGCGTGACTCTTACAGAGCAGGGGCAATACCTACCGCGGTTGCTCGATGCCAGGCTGCGGGACACGTTGCGGTACTCGCCGGCCGTCGTCATCGAGGGCCCTCGGGGGTGTGGTAAGACCACCACGGGCAGCCAAGCGGCATCGTCGCTGTTGGCAATGGACGAAGTGGACTCTACTGGTGCCTCTGCAGGCGCGCTGCGTGCTCTTTTGAACCAAAACCCGCCTCTGCTGGTCGACGAGTGGCAGCTTGCCCCGGCGCTGTGGAACGCAGTGCGGCGGGAGAGCGACCGGCGCGCAGGCGCGCCGGGCCAGTTCATATTGACCGGCTCGTCGACGCTGCCCGACAACCCGATCCGCCACTCAGGCGCGGGCAGGCTCGCGTCGCTGCGTCTACGGACTTTCTCCTCGTACGAGAGCGGTATGTCCAACGGTGCGGTGTCGTTGGCTGCCATGCTGCGGGGGGAGCCTGCGGACGCGGCTGCGGAACTGACCCTGTCACGCTTGGAGGTGGCCGAGGCGATTTGTCGGGGCGGTTGGCCGGCTTCGCTGAAGATGCCGTTGGAACAGGCTCTCAGCTATGTCGAGGCGTATGTGGATGCCATGTGCAACATCGACATCAGGCGCAGTATCGACTCTGCCCCCTATCGCAGCACCGAGACTGCCCGGCGGGTGTTGCGGTCCCTGGCCCGCAACATCGGCACTGCGGCGTCGGTCAGCGCACTGGCTCGTGACACGGCCTCGGGTGAGCCGGTGCCACCGTTGGACCGCAAGACGCTTCCGGCGTTCATGGATGCCTTCGAGAACGTTTATGTGCGCGAAGACTGTTGGCCGTGGGGATTCCAGCCCGCCTCGAAACAGGCGATGAGGGTCAGACCCAAGCGTTTTCTGTCCGACCCTTCGGTGGCCACCGGAGTCTTGCGGGTCGGCCCCCGCCGTCTGCTGGAGGAGTCCGAGTTCATGGGTGGTGCCTTCGAGTCGCTGGTCATGCGCGACCTTCGGGCCTACGCCGACGCCAACAACTCCGAGGTGCGCTACTACGCGGAGAGCGGGTTCGAAGTGGACGCAGTAGTGGAGGATCGCGACGGGTCGTGGGTTGCTGTGGAGGTGAAGCTGAGCTGCAGCCGCGTATCGATAGACAAGGCCAAGCGGGTCCTGAAACTCCTTGCCCGGCGGGCGCAGGAGGCGGGCAAGCGCCCGCCCTCCAAGCTGTTGGCAGTGTTCGGGGTGAACGCACCCGACGAGCACACTGGACTTCGCATAGCCCGCGAGGATGACGGCGTTGCCCTGGTGCCGATCGCCGCGCTCGGCCCTTGAAGCATCTAGACAGTCTGTGAGTGGCGTCGGTGGGTTTTGGTGGCGAGGGGGTAGCAGGCGGCGGCTACCAGGCTGAGAGCGGCGACTCCGGCCCAGTGGCTCAGACTGTGAAAGCTGCTCGCCTCAACGATCACGCCCGAAGCGAGGCCAGCCACGGCCCCTGAAGCGACCATGATAAAATCGGCTGTTCCCTGCACATTCGCCCGTTCATGTGCGGGAAACGCCCCCGTGAGCAGGGAACTCCCGGCGATCATCGCGAACGACCATCCCAGGCCGATCAGGAACAGCCCGACGAACACGCCGAGACTGTCGGCGGGGTCTGTGTGTGAGGCCAGCTCACCTCCAACGAACAGGATCACGCCGGCGGCGGCCACCATGACCTCGGTGGGCAGCCGGTCCACGAACCAGCCGACCACAGGAGCGAAGAAGAACATGCCGACGATGTGAAGGCTGATGACCAAGCCGATTATCTGAGTCTCGTGGTCGCCGTCGTCCATGTGCAGCGGAGTCACCGTCATGATCGCAACCATCACAGCCTGACCAACGGCCATGGCCGCCACCGCAATCAGCGCCTTCTGGTGCCGTGCGATCGCGGCCAGGGTCTCAAGAAAGCTCTGTTCTGCCGGATCTTGTCCGGGGCGCGGCACAACAGGTGCGGGAGGTTGCGGAACTGCGGCCGGCAACGGTCCCGCCGGATTATTCGGTTGGGTGCCAGCTGCCCCGGCCGCTGCTGCCCCGGCCGGTCTGACCGACTCCTCGGGCGCTGCCAGGCTCTTGGCCAGCAGCAGCGGGTCGGGTTCGAGCTTGAGCCAGACCACGAGTCCGGCAGCAGCAAAAACCACCGTCCCCATCAGGTACGGCCCCGAGAGGCGGGTCAGGCCGATCTGCTCCGCGAACCAGCCGGTCGGGCCGAGCGCCACGGTGGGTCCGAGAACTGAGCCGATGGACGACGCCCATACCAGCACACCGATGGACCGTGCCCGACGGTCCGGCAGCGCCAGGTCGGCTGCGGCATAGCGAGCGGCGAGGTTCGTGCCGTTGCCGACCCCGATTCCCAACGCACCCAGTACCAGCAGCGGATAGAGCTCGACGAGCACCGCAAGGAACGCGGTCAGCGACCCCAGTCCCGCAACCAGCCAGCCGATTCTCAACCCGGGCCGACGACCGTTGACAGACATGTAGCGAGCGAGGGGGACCGCGGCGACGGCCCCACCAATACTGGTCATCGTCGCAGCCAGCGAAGCCAGAGCGTCGTTGTTGGTGATGTCCTCGGCCGCCAACGTGGTGGCAGAGAAACCGCCTGCCATTCCCATCCCGGCAGGCCCGACCGACAACATCAGCACGATCAGTGTCCGCCGCTGGATCTTGGCGATGTCGGCTGTGTCTGTGGTCACCGCGGTCACCCTAACTGCTGTGCAGAACTGCCCAGTATCGCCAGACGGCTCAGGGCTTGTCGGTGAGGTTGAGACTAGTAGTGTGACGGGTTCCATGAACGCGCAGTCTCCACCCCGGCGCAGGGGCCGCCGCGAGCGTCCGGCAGGGCCTGTTGCGCCGCCTCAACCCGAGTGGAGGCTGCACCGGCGGCACTTCGCTCCAACGGCGGTCGTCTCCGACGACGAACTCGAGTCGATCCATGAGTCCTCGCTGCTCGTGCTGCGCGACGTCGGTATGGACTTTCTTCATCCCCGTGCTACGAGGATGCTCGCTGAGGCAGGTGCCGATGTTGACGGCGAAAGGGTGCGTTTCGACCCGGAGATGGTCGTTGAGATGATCGGGACTGCACCAGCGGAGTTCGTGATACATGCCCCCAACCCCCGACACGACGTGGTTGTGGGGGGAGACAACGTGATCTTCGGGTCGGTCGCGAGCGCGCCCAACGCGGCTGACCGCAAAGGTGGGCGCCGTACCGGCAACCGCGCCGACTTCCGCAATCTCGTGCGGCTTGCGCAGAGCCTCAACTCGGTGCAGACCCATGGCGGTTATCCGGTCGAACCGATCGACATCCATCCCTCGGTGCGCCACTTGGAGGCGTTCCGAGATCTCTTGACGCTGTCAGACAAGGTTGTCGACGCCTACTCGCTCGGTGCGCAACGCAACATCGACTGTCTGGAGATGGTGCGCATCGTGCGCGGTGTCAGCGACTCCGAGCTCGACGAGCAGCCGTCGATCCACTCGGTCATCAATGTCAGTTCCCCCCTTCGCCTCGACAAACCGATGATCGAGGGAATCCTGGAGTACTCGTCACGGAACCAGGTGATCATTCTGACGCCGTTCACGCTCGCCGGGGCGATGGCGCCGGTCACCGTGGCGGGAGCGGTGGTGCAACAGAACGCCGAGGCACTGGCCGGGATCGCTTTCACCCAGTTGGTGCGCGCCGGTGCTCCTGTGGTCTACGGCGGTTTCACTTCCAACGTCGACATGCAGTCTGGTGCCCCCGCTTTCGGTACTCCCGAATACATGCAGTCGGCGATGCTCGGGGGGCAGTTGGCGCGCCGTTACAACCTGCCGTACCGCTCCTCGAACGTGTGCGCCGCCAATGCGATCGACGCTCAGGCCGGCTACGAGTCTGTGTTCTCGCTGTGGGGGGCGATCATGGGCGGCGCCAACATTGTGTTCCACGGTGCAGGCTGGATGGAGGGCGGGCTCCACGCCGGCTTCGAGAAGATGGTCATCGACAATGACCTGCTGCAGGGTGTGGCCGCCTTCCTGCAGCCGTTGGTGGTGGACGATGCTTCGATGGCTCTCGAAGCGATCGCAGACGTCGGACCCGGTGGACACTTCTTCGGTACCCAGCACACCCAGGACCGTTACCGGAGCGCCTTCTTCAAACCGGCGGTGTCTGACTGGCGCAACTACGAGTCATGGGTACTGGCCGGGTCGCCCACGGCGCTGGACCACGCCGAACGCCTGGTGGCTGAGCATCTGGCGGCCTACCAGCCCCCACCGCTCGACGATGCGCGGCAAGAAGAACTCCACGCTTACATCGACCGCCGCGTCTCCGAGGGCGGGGTGGCAACGGACTACTGATGAGGTAATTTCGGGGCGGCAGTGCGGAGCGACCAGAGGGGATGCAGTTGAAGATCGAACCAGTGCGAAACGAACTTTCGGGCCATGCCGCTGAGCGCTGGGCCGACGAATCGGTCTGGACTGCGACGAGGGCTCCGTTGACCTCGGCCACAGGGTTGCCGCCCGAGACGTACACGGACGGGGGCTTCTTCGCCGCCGAACGCAGCAGGTTGTTTGAACGCTCGTGGGTGGCGGTGGGCAACGCAGCCGAGGTCGCGGAGCCGGGCCGCCTGCTCGTGCGCCAGGTCGGCGGCCGGTCGATCCTCATCACCCGTGACCAGCAGAGCGTGCTGCGCGGCTTCGTGAACTCGTGTCGTCACCGCGGAACAGAACTGGCCGCAGCCGACTGCAACATCGGCAACACGATCCGCTGCCCGTATCACCGTTGGGGTTACGGACTCGATGGATCGCTCGTCTCCACGCCGCTGTTCGAGGAGATACCTCGCGACGACTTCAGCCGTGACGACTTCGGGCTCGTCGAAGTCCGGGTCGAGACGTGGGGTCTGCTGCTCTTCGCCTGCGTCGATGCGACAACGCCGCCGTTGCGCGAATGGCTCGGTGACCTCCCGGACCGTATGGGCGGCTACGGCTTCGAGCATTGGAGGGTGCAGGCGGAGGCGACCCTCGAGGTTCGGGCCAACTGGAAGCTGATCACCGAGAACTTCCAGGAGTACTACCACCTGGGGTGGGTTCACCCTGAGTTGGCGAAGGTCTCCCGAGTCAAGGACCACTACCGTTATCAGGGGCCGGGAATGTACTGCGGTCAGACCACCACGCCGGTCTCGGGCGACGACCGCGACGACTGGCTGGTACTGCCGCCCGCGGCGGGGCTCAACCAGTCTGACTCGGTGAGCGGGCGGTTTGTGGCTGTGTTCCCCAATGTGATGTTGGCGGTGCTGCCGAACCATGTGTTCCTGATCCGGCTCGAGCCGGTGGCGCCCGGGTTGACCAGGGAGCACTGCACGTTCCTGCTTCCTCCCTCCACACCCGAAGTCTCGGATGAGGACATGGCCCAGACCCGCAGTTTCTGGTTCGACGTCAACAACGAGGACATCGACATTGTCGAGCGTGGACAACGCGGGCTGGCCTCCGGGGCGGTGGCACCGGGTCCTCTAGCGCCGCGTTTCGAGGAGCCACTGCACCGCTTCCACAACATGGTTGCCGACATGATGACCGCGGAACGCCCCTCGAACATTGTGATCCCCTGCGGCGACGACGACAGCGAGGCTGCTCGGCTGGGCACGGCCGTCAACCCCCACCCGCCCGAGTTCGGATAGCGGCAGAGAAAGGGCGAGCACCCGAATGAAGACCGATGCGCGAGTCGTGGTTGTGGGTGGTGGAGTGGTCGGTGCCTCGGTGCTCTACCACCTCACCAAGGCGGGCTGGACCGACGTGGTGCTGGTTGAGCGGACCGAGTTGACTGCAGGGTCGACCTGGCATTCCGCCGGGGGGATGCACACGCTCAACGGCGACCCCAACGTCGCTCAACTGCAGCGGTACACCATCGAGTTGTACCAGGAGATCGAGGAGGCCTCCGGCCAGGACTGCGGGATCCACCTGCCCGGCGGGTTGATGCTCGCCGACACCACTGAGCGCATGGACTGGCTGAAGATGGCTCATGCCCGGGGCCGTTACCTGGGCATGGAGACAGAGCTGATCTCAGCCGGTGAGGCCAAGCGCCTAATGCCGCTGATCGACGAGAAGAGTTTCGTCGGCGCGATGCTCGACCCGCACGAAGGCCACGTCGACCCGGCGGGCGTCACCCATGCTTACGCCAGAGCGGCCCGCCTCAGCGGCGCGAAGGTGTATCGCAACACCTGGGTCCGTGAGATCAACCGCGCCGGCGACGGAGGCTGGAACGTCCACACCTATCGCACCGACTCGGGTGACGAGTCAGGCGTGATCCACTGCGAGCACGTGGTCAACGCAGGCGGGCTCTGGGCCCGTGAGGTGGGGCGCATGGTCGGGCTGGACCTGCCGTTGCTGGCTATGGAGCATCAATACCTGGTCACCGAGGAGATCGAAGAGGTCGCACGGCACAACCAGGCTCACGGCGAGTTGATGCACTGCATCGATTTCGGCGGCGAGATCTATCTGCGTCAGGAGGGCGGCGGTCTGCTGCTCGGGACCTATGAGCGCAACGGTGAGCCGTGGTCGCCGCGTCAGACGCCGTGGGATTTCAGTATGCGGCTGCTGCCGCCCGACATCGACCGGATCGCTGCGTCCCTGGAGGTCGGCTTCGAGCACTTCCCGGCGCTTCGCTCCGCTGGGATCAAGCGGATCATCAACGGTCCGTTCACGTTCGCACCGGACGGCAACCCGCTGCTCGGGCCGGTGCTCGGCCTGCGGGGCTACTGGTCGGCCTGCGCGGTGATGGCCGGGCTCTCACAGGGCGGGGGCGTCGGTCTCGCCCTCGCGAACTGGATGACCGACGGCGACCCGGGCTTCGACGTCTGGGGGATGGACGTCGCCCGTTTCGGCGAGTTCGCCACTCCGAGCTACACCAACGCCAAGGTGCGGGAGAACTACAGCAGACGGTTCCGGATCAGGTTCCCCAACGAGTTCCTGCCTGCAGCCCGCAATGTTGCGACATCGCCGATCTTCGATCTGTTGAGCGCGCGCAACGCAGTGTTCGGTGACGGGTTCGGTTTGGAAGCACCGCTGTGGTTCGCGCCCGCGGGTGCTGAACCGGTCGAGGAGGTGTCGTTCGGACGTTCCAACGCCTGGGACTCCGTTCGCGCTGAGACCCTGGCGGTGCGGGCCTCTGTGGGGATCATCGAGACGACCGGTTTCTGCAAGTTCATGGTGAGCGGTCCGGGTGCGCGCAGTTTTCTCGACCGGTTGACCACTTCGCGGGTTCCACTGCCGGGACGGATGTCTTTGGCCCCTATGACCAACGTCAACGGCAACCTCATCGGGGATTTGACCGTTGCCTGTCTGCCTGCGGCCCCGGGTTGTGCGGAGGGCCCGGAGGGCACTGTCGTCGGCGGTGCCACCGGCAACATCCGAGGCGGTGAGCAGTTCGTGGTCTTCGGGTCAGGGATTGCCGAGCGCTTCTACGAGCGCTGGTTCCATCAGCACCTGCGGGCCGACGGCGGTGTCTCGTTTGAGACCCTGGGTGCTGAGTTGTGCGGCCTGTCGATCGCGGGCCCCAATTCGCGGGCGCTGCTCGAGAAGCTGACCAATTCCGACGTGTCGGCTCACGGCATGCGATTCATGGCTTTCGCGGAACTCAACATCGGCGTGGCGCCGGTGTGGTGCGGCCGTGTGACGTTCACCGGTGACCTGGGTTACGAGTTCTGGATCCCGGCCCGTTACCAGCGCTACGTGTATCAGCAGTTGCTCAATGCGGGTGAGGAGTTCGGGCTGCGCCATTTCGGGCTTCACGCCTTGAATTCGCTGCGCCTGGAGAAGGGATTCGGTTCGTGGGCCCGAGAGTACCGCCCGATCTACGATCCCTTCGAAGCGGGCCTGGACCGGTTCGTGCGACTCGACAAGGACTTCATCGGCCGTGACGCACTGGCAGCCAAGTACGCAGACTCCGGCGAGGGCCGACATCGCACGCTCTGCACCTGGACCGTAGAGTCTGAACCTGGGCGCGCCGGTGTGGATGTGGTCGGAGACGAGCCGGTCAGCCTAGATGGCGAAGTTGTCGGCTGGGTGACCTCGGGCGGTTACGCCCACCACTCTGAAACTTCGGTTGCGATGGGTTACGTACCCGCTGACCTCGCGTCGGCTGGAGGTTCAGTTGAGGTTTCTGCTGCGGATCCCCCGGCCGGCTCGGTTGAGGCTCCGGCATCGGGTTTGCCCCAGGCCGGTTTCGAGATTGAGATCATGGGCCGACAACGGCGGGCGAAGCTGATCGACGGCTGCCTGTGGGATCCACATGGTGAAAGGATGCGGTCTTGACCGGCAGCCACCCGCCGCACTCAGCGCGTCATTTCCCCCCGCGTCATTTCCCGAGGATCACCGCCCACGCAGAGGTTCCCGACTGGTTGGTGGCCCAGACCGGCCTGAACCGTCATCAACTGGGCCCGCATCGTTCGGTGCTCGGAGAATGGGCCGAAGCCGGTCTCGCTGTCCCGGATCTGGCAGCGATTCGGCGTTACCGACTTGAACGGGTCCGTGAGCAGTTGCGAGCACACAGCATCGACGGTGTCGTTCTGCACGACCCGCTGAACGTCCGCTACGCCACCGATACCACCAACATGCCGGTCTGGACCATGCACAACGCAGTCCGCTATGTGTGGGTGCCGGCCGACGGCGATGTCGTGCTGTTCGAATTCTCGCATGGCGAGTTCCTTTCGGCGCATTCCGGGGTGGTTGCCGAGATCCGCCCCGCCACCTCGTTGCTGCCGTTCTACACAGGTTCGAGAATCGATGAGGCTGCGGGCCGGTTCGCGGACGAGATCATCGAACTGCTGGCGAGGGACCAGAGGACCGGCGACATGCGACTCGGGGTCGACACCATCGGTCTGGAGGGCTTGCGGGCGCTCGAGGCCCGGGGCGCAACGGTGCTGTCGGCACATCAGCTGATGGAGGAGGCGCGCCTGGTGAAGTCCGGCGACGAGATCGATGCGATGCGCTGCGCCATCGATTCCTGTCAACGGTCGATCAGCGACATGGCTTCGCTGTTCGTGCCGGGTGTGACCGAGTTGGAACTGTGGGCCGAGCTTCAGAAGGCGAACTTTCTGCGGCACGGCGAGTGGGTCGAGACCCGACTGTTGGCTTCCGGTTCCCGAACCAACCCGTGGTATCAGGAGGCGAGCATCAAGGAGGTCGAGGCGGGCGAGTTGATGGCTTTCGACACCGACATGGTGGGTGCTTACGGGATGTGTGTCGACATGTCTCGCACCTGGTTGTGCGGTGACGGTCGCCCGAGCGCGTCCCAGACCGACGTGTACAGCAGGGCGCGCGACATGATCGAGTCGAACCGACCCCTGTTCGTGGCCGGCGTCACTTACCGCGAGATAACTGAGCGGCTCTGCTATCCCGATGTTGAGGAGTTCAACGGTTACACGGTCCTGGCCCACGGGACCGGCCTGTGCGACGAGTATCCGTCGCTGTTCACCCGCGAGCAGTGGGATGACCGGGGGTTCGACGGTGTGGTCGAGGTGGGCAACGTGTTCAGCGTGGAGTCCTTCGTGGGCCGCCGCGGCGCCGGCGAGGGCGTGAAGCTGGAGGACATGGTCGTGGTCACCGAGTCAGGCCCGGAACTGCTCACCGACTACCCCCTCGACCTTGCTTGATGCTCGAGGCGCGTTGTTCCGGGTCCATATTTCAGCACTTGGGTTCCACTTTTTTCAGCACTTGATCGTGAGACGCGTGACCGCCGTTGACAGACCGATCGTGCGGGTTCATCATTCTGGTGTTGAGAGAACTCGCCGCGACCGAACAACTCGACGACCATCCTTGTACGGACCTCGCGTTGGTGACATCCGATGGGGCCCTGTTGGCCTACATGCTCCAGGACGTGCGCGTGCTGGCCCGCCAGGTCGACAGGGGGGAGATCGACCTGCAACCTTTCGAGACGCTGCATTGGGACGTCCACGGTCTGGCGAGGCGCGCGGTGATCTGTGATCCGGCGGCTCTCGCTCAGCCGGTCGAGCGCTGCGTGGTCGGATTCTTCGGTGAACGGCGCGCCGAGGCCAGACAGTCTGTGGTGGACGACATCGAGGTCGATCTGCTAATGGAGTTCAGGTCCCATCGGGGGATTCTGAGCTACAGCTCGACGGAACTGGTCGACAACTACTGGGCGAACCTCGTCATCCATGAACAGCCGCTCGACGCCCAACAGTGGCGGACCAGCGCGGTGCATATGCGGGCAGTGTCTGAGATCTCACCCCTCCAGTACCGGTCCGTGCGGATTCACAATGGGCGTCTGCCCGGCGGCGTTGTGGGCAGCGGAGCGATAACGATCGACCGGACCAAGTTCTGGGACTACGGCGACTCCTGGGACGACGGCTCCTCAGAGATCTGGGAAGCGGTACGCATCTACGGTTGAGCTGCCCGCCAAGCCCGGTATCCGCCGACCAGATCGGTAGCGGCCGTGAACCCCATCGTGAGCAGATCTGCTGCTGCCAGACTCGAGGCGTATCCCTCGTTGCACATGATGATGATCGGAGTGTCGGGCTCGATATCGACGATACGGGAATCAGAGTTCGGATCGAGCCGCCACTCAAGCACATTGCGCTCAATCACCAGCGCGTCGGGATGGTGGCCCTCCTCGAGCCTGAACGACTCAGGACGAATGTCGACGAGGATCGCCCCGTCACGCAGCATTTGAGGCAGATCAGCCAGCTCCATACGGTCGAGATTCTGACGGGCCTCCGCAAGGCGTTTGTCAATCGGAGTCATCTTGAAGCTGCCCACTGTTACCTCCACAAGATCTAGCAAAGAGGCCGAGCGCATCGGTCCAGCGCACACAGTACACCCCCCGACCGCTCGGGGGAATATCAAAAATGTCAAGGGGGTGGGGCCGAAGCCCCACCCCCTCACGCTTGTTGGTTTTGCTTTAGTGGGTTTGCCTCAGATCAGGCTGCTGCTAGTCCTATTGCTACCCACTCATCGACTTGGTCACGGTTGTTCGCGATCCAGTCGGCTGCTGCTTGGGCGATTTCAGCCTCGGTGTAGTTGCCAGCGTCTTGCTCAACGTTGGCAATCGACACCTCAACTACCGAGAGCTTGGCAGCCCTGAGGAGCTCAGCGGCAGCAGGGTTGGCGGCGAGCCAGTCCTTGTTGGCTGTCACCTGAATGTCGGCGGGTACCCAACCGAGCGGACAGTGTCCAGCGTCGGCTGCTGCCGGGCATTGCTCAGCCGGAATCGCAAGTTCAACGATATCCGTTGTACCTGCCCAATACCTCTGGTCGTGCCCCTCGCCGCCTTCCTTACCGGACGGGTTCGAGTCATCTAGAGTCTCCTCCATTCCGATCCAATAGACATTGTCACCGGGACGCAGTTGGGTGATGTAACTGCTGGGTGTCCATGTGTAGATCACCATGGGCTCGCCGGCGTCGGCTTTAGCCGTCGCTTCGGCGAACATGGCCTCGTAGCCGGCGATCGTCTGGGTGATGTTGTCCCAACCGTTGAAGAGGATCTGATTGGTGATGATGTCGTCGCATGTCCAGCTTTCTTGACATCCGTATATTTCGGCAATACCGTCACCGTCGCTGTCGAATACGGCCCTGATTTCCGGGTCATCGTTGATCTGGTCAATGAGGGTGATGCCGTATTCGTCGGCCGTGGCCTTCGTAATGAGGAAGCCTTGGAGTCCGCCTCCAACGAACACTGCGCCCACCTTCTCAAGGTGGTCACCGACGAGCGACCCATCTGGAAGCTCGGGGGCCCACCACGAGTCGTGCCCGGGGTACCAACTGTTTGCCCAGAAATCCACATCGCCTTCAGCCATGGCAAGATACGCCAAGGACGGGCCTAGTTCCGCCTCGGACGGTTCTGACACGTCATAACCGAGCTCCTCAAGCAACTGCTTGTAGACCTGCGCTTGGAAGTACCCGGTTGACCAGTCGGCCCGGGCCATCGTGACAGAGACGCCCTCTCCCGGCAACATGTCGTCGGCCATGTCGTCGCCGTCGTCGGCCATGTCGTCGCCGTCGTCGGCCATGTCGTCGCCGTCGTCGGCCATGTCGTCGCCGTCGTCGGCCATGTCGTCGCCGTCGTCGGCCATGTCGTCGCCGTCGTCGGCCATGTCGTCGCCGTCGTCGGCCATGTCGTCGCCGTCGCCGCCTGTCGTGGTGTCGCCGTCGTCGTCTCCGCACGACGCGACGAACAGTGCGAACACGGCTAACAACGCGAGCCACAAGAGCACTCGTCTATTTTTCATTTTGGTTTCCCTCCTGGGATGGGGTTTCCGGAACGCGCCGAGCATGCAGCCCGAAGCGAGCGAACTGTAAGGATAGCCTTTTCGTGCTTGTCAAGCCACAGGTTGTGTTATCGAGTCCGATTCTGTGGCTGTGGACGCCGACTGTGACGCTGGCGTGGGTTCCGTATCGGAGTACACCTTGGAGCGCCCGAATTCCCTGAGCACGGGAAAGGCGGTCGCGACGATTATCACGCCACCCGTGATTGCCATGAACGAACCGATGCCACTGAAGTAGCTGTCGTCGGCTGAGCGGACTTGGGTCAAAACCCACGCGAACGCGACGCACACGATTCCGGTACCGACTCCGGCGACGATTGCGTTCCAGCGCCAACGTTGATGTTCGTCGCGTCTCTGGAAGCCTGCGGCGGGGAAGATGACCGCCAACCCCACCAAGCCCGCGAGCAGTGTCCACACCCCGAACCTGGGTCCTTGATCGCTGACGCCATCGGTGATGATCCTGTCATCGGCAGAGAGTTCAGCCTCGAGAGTGGATATCTGCATTGCATAAACGCTGGATTGTCGGGGATCTGCTTCAGCCTTCTCTGCGAGTTCGTCAAGCTGAGCTTGAACCTCAGGTGTGATTATGATGTCGGCTCGTTCGTCAAAGCTCCAACCCGAAATAGAGCCGATCGCAATAGACACAATCGCGAAACAGCCGCCGATTACCTGTCCCCAGCTGACGCGCGCGCTGAGTGGATGTGCCGGGGTGTGGGGCGCTTGGCGAATCCACAATACTGACCCCACTGTGGCGATGATGCCTCCAATCAGAGCAACGTACGCCCCAGTACCGGTGCTCTGTCCGGTCGTGAGGTCAGACGGACTCGCCAGTAGGTAGGCGATCATCATGATCGACAAGGCGAGTGATGAGATTAACGATCCGTCAGCAGTCCACCATCGTGGCCCTTGCCCTGGTTTGAGCAACGTTGTGACCACTGATGCAATCACGAAGAGACTTAGGGCTAAGGTCAGAAACCCAAACCATGAACCACCGCTTGCAGAAAGGCCGTTGAAAGACTGACCAGCAAGTTCCTCGTCGACGCGGCGACCGTATGCGCTGATGAAACCGGCACCGCTACTCCAGGTAAGGAATACCGAGATGGCCGCGAGGATGCCCCCGGCACCGGCGGTTAGCATAGATGTGCGCTCGGCTCCGGTTAGTTCTGCGAAGGTGCCTTGGTCAGCTTCGGCAGGATCGGCATCGACACCGGCTGCATCGGTATCAGGCTCGTCGGTTGCAAGTAGATTTTCTGGGTCACGCCTGTGCGACCAAGCCAGTCGGATACGACGAAACAGGCTCCTTGTACTCTCTCCCTCGCGTTGAGAGATACGGTCGAGCACAACGGCAACGAGGAAGAACGCGAGTCCCGCAGCGGCGCCATCAGAGACGCTCTGGTTGTTGATTGCCTTGAACAGCAAGCGACCCAGCCCTCCGGCACCCATGATCGCTGCAATGCCGAGCATCGAGATGGCTAGCAGCAGCGTCTGGTTGATCCCGGTCATGATCGCCGGGCGAGCTAGAGGGATCTGCACGTCAACGAGCACTCGCCATTCGGGGGCACCGTACGCGCGGCTCGCTTCGACAACGTCCCCCGGCACTTGACGCACCCCGAGGTTGGTAAGGCGAACGAGCGGTGGAAGCGCAAAGACCATCGTCACCATGGTCGCCGAGACTTCGCCGATACCGAAGAAATAAATGAACGGCAGCATGTAGACGAATGAGTGGACTACCTGCATAGCGTCGAGTACTGGGCGCACGACCTGCCAAATGGCGTCAACACGCCCGCATGCGATGCCTAACGGAATTCCAACGATCACGCACAGCAACACGGCGACGCCGATGAATCCGATGGTGCGTGCCGTTTCCAACCAATAGGCGTTGCCCAAGATTCCACACACGCTCAACCCGAGCGCAGCGAACGCACCGACTTTCACGTTTCGTGCAAGCGTGCCGATTACGAAGAATGCGAGCACAACCCACACCCACGAGATGGGTTCAAGGATGTCCGCGACGAGAAGGTTGATCAGTGTCTCGAACGGCCATTTAATGACCGACAACAGCCAGTCGAGTTCGACGGCGATCCAGTCCACAGCCTGGTCCATCCACTCCCCGAACGGGATCTGGAATTGATCGAGTACCTCGTTGTCAGTTATTGATGGGTCGGGGATCTCCCCACTACTTTGCTGGGCCAGAAGGCTCACATGAACACCTCTCGTTCGAAGTCGTCAATTAAGTTCTCTACGCGGCCCATTTCTTCCATGATGTGGCGGGGGTCAAGGTTTCCGACGAGTGCTCCAGATTCGTCACAAACGGCGATCGGCAGCCCCCGACCGGCAGCGGCGTAGACGGTGTTGAGGCAGTCGTCCGGTGTGCAGCGTTCGAAGTCGGAACGTAGAGCTGACGTCAGGTCGGTGGTACCCATGCTTGAAGCACGCACGCCATCCTCAATTGTGAACAGGTGCGTTGGCACACCACTTGAGTCCAGGACGAACGCACCGGAGCGTTCTGCTGTTCTCTTCAGCGCGTCTGCCAGGGAAGTGTCGGCTGTAAGGGGCAACGGAGGTTGCATTACCTCATGAACCTGAATGACTCGGCCTTGGTCGACATCTTGTACGAACTCTGCTACGTAACCGGTGGCGGGCTGAGTGAGTATCTCCTCGGGCGTGCCGATTTGAACGACAGCCCCGTCCTTCATGATGCATACCCTGTCACCGATACGAAGTGCTTCATTCAGATCGTGGGTAATGAACAGGATCGTCTTTCGCAGTTCCGCTTGGATTTCCATCATCTCGTCCTGCATCTGACGGCGGATGAGCGGGTCAAGTGCACTGAAGGCTTCGTCCATCAACAAGATGTCGGGGTCGGACGCCAAGGCCCGAGCCAATCCAACGCGCTGCTGCATTCCCCCAGAGAGCTCTGACGGGTAGCTCTGCGCGTAGGCGTCGAGTCCGACCAGTGCGAGTGACCGCATGGAAGCATCGTCGCGGGTCCGTTTTTCGACGCCCTGCACCTTGAGCCCGTAGCCCACGTTGTCAATCACGTTGCGGTGTGGGAACAACGCGAAATGTTGGAACACCATGCCCATGTACTGGCGTCGGAACGCTTGCAGATCAGAACCCTCAAGCTGTTGTACGTCCGTGCCGTCGACGTTGACCGTGCCGTAGGTGATGTCAAAAAGTTTGTTCACCGTGCGGATGGCAGTCGACTTGCCAGATCCCGATAGGCCCATCACCACGAAGATCTCACCCTTCTTGACTGAGAACGAAACATCCTTCAAGCCGACCACATGACCGGTCTCGGCCTGGACTCTGTTCTTGCCCATACCTGACCGGACCAAGTCGAAAGCTCGCCCTCGAGGTTGCGGGCCGAAAATCTTGTAGACCTCGTCCAAGACGACGATCTCCTCACCCATCTCTACCATTCAAAGCCTCCCAGCAGCAGACAACCCGTCACCTTAGCGCAGCCAGCGCCCCCAGTGCGCACTGGTACTCTTTCGGCGCCGCAAGCAGCCGCCGGTCGGGTGCAGTTTCTCACACCCACTACGAGAACTGGGACACGATGATCGCGAGAAGCAGCAGAACAAGCAGCGCGGTTACAACACCGGATGGTTTTTTCCGATACCGCGGGGCCTGCCCGCCGGAACCGACCAAGCGGTTATTGGATGCGGGGTCTCCGAAGGTTTTCTCTTGGTGGCCGCTGGCGATTGCTTTCCCGAGGACACCGTCAGCAGCGCTGGTTCCAGTGAAGGCACCGCCTCCGTCGATATGCATTGCCTCGCGCGCCTGTTTGGCTCCTGCTTTGGACACTCCAGTTCGGGTCGGTGGCATTCCTCGCAGCAGTCGCAGGAAATTTGTGAAATCACCCATCCATTTTCTCAATTTTTGCATCATGGCTGATATCTCCCGTGGGCTGCGGGCAGCGTAGCACAACCAACCGTCAGCACCGAGGCTCGAACCCGCCACATGATGGGCAGACCTTGGAAGTACAACAACATCGGTATGACTCTCGGATAATCTACGGCATGGTGGGGGTATAGCCTGCGGTATGAAGTTGGGAAAGGCTGCTCCGGACGGTTATCTGCCGCGGGTCGTCGACCAGCAGATGGCCCGTTGCCTGAGATCATCCCCTGCCGTGGTAGTGGAAGGTCCGAGGGCGTGCGGCAAGACTTGGACGGGTAGGCGCTTCGCCAACAGTGTTGTCCGGTTCGACGAACTGCCGACCACCCAGATCAAGCTCGAAGCCGAACCCGCCGCGTTCCTCCCCGGCGGCACCCCGCGGCTGCTCGACGAATGGCACTTGGCTGACGGAGTATGGAACGCGATGCGCCACGTCTGTGACGACCGCGCGCTCAACGGCCAGTTCATCCTGGCCGGGTCGGTTCGCCCGACCCACGCCATCACAGACCACAGCGGAGCAGGACGGGTGGCGAGACTGCGGATGTCGGCGTGACTGGCATGCAGGTCTGTAGCTCACAGGTCAGAAATATAGATTTGACATGATATAAGTCACACTCTATAGTTCGGGAATGGCTTGGGAAGTCAACGGTACCGATGAGTTCGCCGACTGGTTCGGTGGACTTTCTGAGTCCCACCAGGACGAAGTGATCGCTGTCGTTGAGTTGCTGGCCGAGCAAGGCCCTGAACTGAATCGGCCCTACACGGACCGGATCAAGGGCTCGAAGTACCACAACATGAAGGAACTGAGACCACGAGGTCGTGCAAAGCACTGCCGAGTGCTGTTCATCTTCGACCCTCGTCGCCAAGCAATCCTGTTGCTCGGTGGCGACAAGAGCGGTCAGTGGCAGCGCTGGTACGCAAGCGCGGTACCCCGAGCGGAGAAGCTGTATGAGGAATACTTGGGCGACCTCGCGGGCGATGACCTACCCGAATAGTGAACGGCGATGACCTACCCGAATAGTGAACAAAGAAGAACAAAGAGAGAGAGCAACCATGGGACACAGAAAGTTTGCTGACATTGTCGGCGACCTCAGCGTCGAGCGCCGCGAACGCATCGAAGCCATAAAGAACGAGGCCCGAGCGGACACAATCGCTTACAACCTCGCACAGCTCCGCCGTCATCGAAGACTCACACAGTCCGAACTGGCACAGACGCTCGAACGGACCCAAGCATCAATCTCCGCGATGGAGTCCGCCGACGACAACCTCTTGTCCACTTGGCGCAACGTCATCGAAGCCATGGGCGGCCGCCTCGAACTCGTCGCCGTCTTCGACAACGAACGCATCGCGCTCCCAGAACCCGAGACGACCAACACTCCCATATAGGGCGCTGGGGGCAACCTCTGAGAGGTCGGGTGATTCGTGCCTCGGAGCGGATGGTGGGGGCGTAGAATGCGCTGATGCGGGATCGCTACGACTACGTGATCGTCGGCGGCGGGTCGGCGGGGTGTGCTCTGGCGAATCGTCTGTCGGCAGACCCGGCTGTCTCGGTGCTGGTGCTCGAAGCTGGCCGGCGCGACTGGCGCTTCGACGTGTTCATCCACATGCCCGCAGCCTTGTCGTTCGGGATCGGCAACCGCTTCTACGACTGGATGTACGAGTCGGAGCCCGAGCCGGAGATGGGTCAGCGGCGTGTCTACCATGCCCGGGGGAAGGTGCTCGGCGGTTCTTCGAGCATCAACGGGATGATCTTTCAGCGGGGCAACCCGCTCGACTTCGAGCGCTGGGCGAGCGATCCGGGAATGGCGTCATGGGACTACGCCCACTGTCTGCCCTATTTCAAGCGGATGGAGAACTGCCTCGCCCCACAGGACGGGTCGGATTATCGAGGTGACCGGGGCCCGCTGGTCCTGGAACGGGGACCGGCAACCAACCCCCTGTTCGAGGCCTTCCTCGAAGCCACCGTGCAGGCCGGCCATCCCCGCACCACCGACGTCAACGGTGAACGCCAGGAAGGGTTCAACGCCTTTGACCGCAACGTCCACCGCGGCCGTCGCCTGAGCGCCGCGCGGGCCTACCTGCATCCCGTGCTGGCGCGCAAGAACCTGGATCTGGCAACCAAAGCCTTCGTCACCAAGGTCCGTTTCGACGGCAATCGTGCGACCGGAGTCGAACTCGAGCACAGGGGCCGCGCCCGCTCGGTGGCAGCCAACGAAGTCATCCTGTGCGGCGGCGCCATCAATTCGCCACAGCTCCTGCAACTCTCCGGAGTCGGGCCTGCGGCACTCCTCCAACAACACGGCATCGAAGTGGTTGCCGACGTGGCCGGCGTGGGGAAGAACCTCCAGGACCACCTCGAGGTGTACATCCAGTACTCATGCGAAGAGCCAGTCTCGCTGCAGCCCAATCTGGCCATGTGGAGACGGCCGTGGATCGGCTTTCAGTGGCTGTTCCGCAGAGGCCCCGGGTCGTCCAACCATTTCGAGGCGGGCGGGTTCATCCGCAGCAACGACGACGTCGAATACCCGAACCTGATGTTCCACTTCCTGCCCATCGCCATCCGTTACGACGGCACCACCCCCGAGGGCGGCCACGGCTATCAGGTGCATGTCGGTCCCATGTACTCAGACTCGAGAGGCTCCGTGGAGATTCGCAGCAGCGACCCGAAGACGAAACCGGCACTGCGCTTCAACTATTTGTCCACCGATCAGGACCGCCGGGAGTGGGTCGAGGCGGTGCGTCACGCCAGACGGCTGTTGAACCAGCCGGCGATGGAGCCGTTCAACGGAGGCGAGATCTCCCCGGGTCCCGGAGTCGAGAGCGACGAGCAGATCCTCGACTGGGTGCGCCGCGACGCCGAGACCGCCCTGCACCCGTCATGCACAGCCAAGATGGGAGTCGGCGACGATGCCGTGCTCGACCCGTCGACCATGCGGGTCTACGGCACGGAGGGGCTGCGGGTCATCGACGCCTCGTCGATGCCCTATCTGACCAATGGCAACATCTATGCCCCCGTCATGATGCTCGCAGAGAAGGCAGCTGACCTGGTGCTCGGAAACCAACCGCTGGCACCGGAAACGCCCAGCCTCCACCGCCACGGGACCTCCGACAACCCCGGCAGCCCCAACCCGGGGCAAGCCCCAAGCGAGAGCGCCGCGCAATGATCGAACCGGAATTCCTGAAGTTCGACACGCTCAGCCTCCACGCCGGCCAGCAGCCGGACCCGAGCACCGGCGCAAGGGCCGTGCCGATCTACATGACCACCTCCTACGTCTTCGACGACAGCGACCACGCAGCAGGACTGTTCAACCTGGAGATACCGGGACATCTCTACTCCCGGCTCACCAACCCGACAGTCGCCGTGCTCGAGGAGCGGATCGCCGCGCTGGAAGGCGGCGTCGGCGCGGTCTGCACGGCCAGTGGCCAAGCCGCCTTCCATCTCGCGGTGGTCACCCTCATGGGACAGGGCGGCCATATCGTCGCAAGCCGCAACATCTACGGCGGCACCCACCAGATGCTCAACGTGACGCTGCCCCGGTTCGGGATAACTGCCTCGTTCGTCGACCCCCGAGAACCAGAGCAGTTCGAAGCTGCCATCACCGACGACACCCGGCTCGTGTTCGCCGAGACGCTCGGCAACCCCGGTATCGAAGTGCTCGACGTCGGCGTTGTTGCCGAGGTGGCCCACAACGCCGGGCTACCCCTCATGGTCGACTCGACCTTCTCCACGCCCTATTTGATCCGGCCGATAGAGCACGGCGCAGACATCGTGATGCACTCGGTCACCAAGTTCCTCGGCGGTCACGGGGTGGCGCTCGGAGGGGTCCTAGTCGACGGCGGGCGCTTCGACTGGGAGGCCTCGGGCCGATTCGAGACCATGACCGAACCCTATGTCGGCTATCACGGGATCTCCTTTGCTGATGAGTTCGGCCCTGGCGCGTTCATAACCCGTGCCCGAGCCGAGGGTCTCCGTGACTTCGGCGCGGCGATGAGCCCGGCCAACGCCTTCCAGCTGCTCCAAGGCATTGAGACGCTGCCATTGCGGATGCGCAAGCACGTCAGCAACGCCGAGGCCGTCACCGAGATGCTGGTCGGCCATGACGCGGTCGGCTGGGTCAAGTACCCGAGCGCGCCCACCCATCCTGATCGGGAACTGGCCCAGCGGCTGTATCCGCAGGGCGCGGGCGCGATCTTGAGCTTCGGGATCAAGGGCGGCCGTGAGGCGGGCCGCAAGTTCATCGAGTCGGTGAAGCTGGCCTCGCATCTGGCGAACGTGGGCGACGCCAAGACCCTGGTCCTTCATCCCGCGAGCACCACCCACCAGCAGCTCTCGGCGCAGGATCTGTTGGCTGCGGGTGTGAGCGAAGACCTGATCCGGGTGTCTGTGGGGATCGAGGACCCTCGAGACATCATCGACGACCTGGCCCGGGCCCTGCGGGCCTCGCAGCGCTAGGCGAGGGCGGTCCCAACACGATGCAGGTCCAGCACGACGGCCGCACCGTACGGTACGCCGACGGAGGCAACGCCGGTGACCCCGACGACCCTGGCGTGGTGCTGATCCACGGTTCGGGCATGAACCGGACGGCCTGGCAGCTGCAGACCCGCTTCCTAGCCCATCACGGCTACCGGGTGGCGGCGCTCGACCTTCCTGGACACGGAGGCAGTGACGGTCCGCCGCTCGCCAGCATCGAGGAGATGGGCGACTGGGTTGCGGAGATGGTCGATGCTCTGGGGTTCGGGTCGGCGCATCTTGTTGGTCACTCAATGGGCACGTACGTCGCTTTGGAGGCGGCCAAGCGCCATCGGGAAGCGGTGCGTTCGCTGGTGCTGCTGGGCACCGCCGCGGCGATGCCGGTCCATCCCGAACTCCTCGACTCGGCCATCAACAACATCAGCCATGCCAGCGGCCTGATGACTTCATGGGGTTACAGCAGTCGGGCCCACGTCGGTCACCATGCCTCCCCGGGGTTCTGGATGCTCGGCGGGTCGCGGGCTCTGATCGAGGTGTCTCCCGACGGCGCGCTCGGCACCGACATGGCCGCGTGCGAGAGGTACAAGGGTGCGGTCGATGCCGCAGCGTCGGTCACCTGTCCCGTGTCGGTGATTCTGGGAAGCGACGACAAGATGACACCGGTACGAGCTGCTCAGGAGCTGCTTGCCGCCTTGGACCCGGCCGCGAGCCTCACAGTTCTGGACGGAGTCGGACATATGCTGCAGACCGAAGACCCCGACCGCGTCCGAACCTGCATCGCGCGAGCATTGCTCCGAGCGGAATCCGTGCTCTCCGGTGACTGACGGCTCTGGGCGGACAGGTCATTCGCCGCTGCGGGCAGCGGCCGCCGACCTGCTCATCACCCGAGCCGGAATCCAGCCGCGCACCGAGTTGATCAACCAGACCGCGTCGGCGCGGTCGAGGCATGCGAAAGTCACGACCTCTTCGCGGATCCGGCGGTTCGCCAACAACTCCGCTCGCAAGGTTCCCGGCAACAGGCCGCTGGATTCCGCCGGCGTGATCGCAACACCGTCGATTTCCAGGACCAAGTTGGCGACCGTGGTCTCGGTGATCTCCCCCCGCTCGTTCCACAACAACACATCGTCGGCGTCCGGATGACTGGCGAGGGCCTGGTCGTAGCGGTCGCGCCGGGTCGTCTTGAAACGAAGGAACTCGTCTTCGCTCGACACCGGCAGCGTGTCTATGGCTATGTTCCAGACCGGGTTGGCTGCGGGTGGTGACATCTCCTGCACCTGAACCTCAATGGCACCGTCGGCTGAGACGAGGACCCGCACCCGCTGGGTCGTGTCGGCACGAATCGCGTCGAGTCGGCGCCGGACCTCGCCCGGGTCCAAGTCGAAACCGAAATGCTCGGCGCAAGCGGTCAACCGCCTGAGGTGACGATCAAGCAGGATCGGCCCTGCGCCGGGCTCCCACGCCAAGGTCTCTAGCAGCCTCAGAGGCCGGGTCGCCCGGTGCAGAACACGGGCCTTGTCGTGCGCTTCGTGCCACTCCTGTGTGGGAATCGAGTCCCAGACGATGCCCCCGCCGACGCCGTAGACGGCACGCCCGACCCGTTGATCGATCCAGGCCGTCCGAATGGCGATGTTGAACTCGGCATCGCCGCCCGGTTCCACGACGCCGACTGAACCGGTGTAGACGCCGCGCGGCGCGGCCTCGATGCCGGCGATCACACGGCTGGCCGCGACTTTGGGAGCGCCGGTGATGGAAGCCCCGGGGAATGTCGCCTCCAACAGCTCCCGCAGGGTTGCGCCGGTCTCTGCGGTTACCGTCGAGGTCATCTGATGCACGGTCGGGTAGCTCTCCACGGTGTGCAGTTTCGCGACTCGGACACTGCCGATCTCGGCGACGCGCCCGAGATCGTTGCGGGCCATGTCGACGATCATGGTGTTCTCGGCGCGGTCCTTGGGGCTGCGGACGAGTTCATTCGCCAGTCGACGATCAATCTTCGGGTCGGGGTGGCGGGGTCGCGTCCCCTTCATCGGGCGGGTCGCCACGCCGGTGCCGCGGCGTGAGATGAGCTGTTCAGGTGAAGCAGAGCAGACAGCCACACTGCCGAAGTCGAGAAAGGCGAGATGGTCGGCTCGTTGCGCCCTGCACAGGGCCGCGAACAACCCTTCGGGATCACCTGAGAAGTCACTGCGAAGCCTCAGCGTGTAGTTGACCTGGTAGGTCTCGCCGGCGGCGATCAGTTCACGGATCGACTCCACAGCGGCTTCGAAGGTCGGTTGGTCGGTGTCGGGTGTCCAAGCTGTCGTGGAGAAGGCGCGGCCGGCGGGTCCCCTCGACGGGCGGGGTTCCTCGAAAGCCGCGAATGCTGCCAGGGGCACGGTCGGATCACGGAGACTGCACAGCGCTTCGTCGAAGGCGGGCGCGGCGTCGTAGCTCAGGAACCCGACCAGCCACAGTCCCCGTGACGCCGCCGCTTCCACAGCATCGATAGTGGGGCCGATGTCGCTCAGTTCGGCGGCCGCGAAATGAGCGACCGGGTCGCGGAACTCCAACCATCTGCGCCCCTGATCCGAGTCGTGCCGAACCAGGGCGCGGCGCAACTCGATCGTCTCCGAAGCGTTGCTAATCGAATGGTCCGACATGCCGCTTGAAAGTATGCCAACAACAAGGGGTGTGCGCTGCTGCAGTGGGTACGATCGGCGGTGGTGAGGAGCGGCTCGTGCCTTTGACCCGATACGCGCGTATTGAGGAGTCGCCTTACTTGCGGCGCGCCCTCGACCACGCCGATCCAGACTCGTCTGCGTTGGCGGTCTACAACCACATGTACCACCTGCTCCACTACGGCGATCCTGTGGCCGAGTACTGGGCGCTCGTCGACGGCGTGACCCTCTGGGACGTGGCCTATCAACGCCAGGTTGAGATCCGCGGACCCGACGCCATGGCGTTCACCCAGACGCTGGTGCCGCGGGACCTGTCGAGCCACGAGGTCGGCCAGTGCAAATACGCTTTCATGACCAACCCAAACGGCGGAATAATCTGCGACCCGGTCATTCTGCGGCTCGACGAGGACCGCTTCTGGCTCAGCGCGGCGGACGCCGACGTACACCTCTGGTGCCAGGGTCTGCTGCACACAGCGGACTTCGACGTTGAGATCACGGTTCCAGATGTGGCGCCTGTGCAGATTCAGGGTCCCCAGGCGAGCGCCGTTATGGCCGACCTGTTCGGCGACGAGATCCTCGACCTCGGGTACTACCGCCTGGTTCAGACTCGCCACGGCTCGTTGGAACTGGTCGTCTCGCGCACCGGCTGGGGAGGGCTGTCGGGTTACGAGGTGTATGTCTGCGGCGCCCGCTGTAATGGCAACGCGGCGGCGGAACAATGGTGGGACGCCGTCATGCGTGCCGGCGAACGCCATGAGATAATGGCCGCCGCCCCCAACCATGTGCGCCGGATCGAAGCCGGGATGCTGGCGTTCGGCTGTGATATCGACGACGGCACCAACCCGTTCGAAGTCTCCAACGGTTACGACTGGATGGTCGATCTGGAACAGCCCGACGATTTTGTCGGCAAGGACGCCCTGCGCCGCATCCGCGAGGAAGGCCCGACACGGCGCCTGGTCGGTGTCGACATCAATGGTCCCAACCTCGGAACGTTCACCGACGGTGCGATGCCACGGGTGCTCGGGGTCAATGTCGGCGATGTCGTGGTAGGGGAGCTCACCTCCGCCTGCTATTCGCCGCGGCTTCGCAAGAACATCGGGTATGCCATGGTCGGAATCGACCACGGCACATTGGGACAGGAGTTTGTGGTGAACCATTCCGTCCATGGCTGCCTTGACGCGGTGGCAGTCAAGAAACCCCACTCCAAATGACCGGGCCCTCCCCATCCGGCGAAACGGGCAGGGCCGACAGAACCGAAGTGGGCGACGAAGCGGGGATTGAGGGCGGTCCGTTCCTCTCGGTCAACCCGGTGGTTGCCGCCCGCGGCCTGCTGCTCGGGATCGCGCTGCTGATGGCCGGCAACGGCCTTCAACGGTCTCTACTGGGGGTCCGTTCTGAATCAGAGGGATTCAGCGTGGTTGCTATCGGTGTCGTGATGGCGTCCTATTTCGCCGGGTTCTTTCTCGGTGGTCTGTACGTTCAGCGGCTCATCACGCGGGTGGGTCACATCCGGGTGTTCGCGGCTCTCGCATCGCTGGTCTCGGGTGCTGCGCTGGTGTACGTGCTGTTCATCTCGCCAGTGTCGTGGGCATTGATGATGTTCGTGACGGGAATGTGCATATCGGGTCTTGTCGTGGTCGCGGAGTCGTGGCTCAACGACATGGCAACCAACGCCACCCGCGGCCGCCTCCTCGCGATGTACATGGTCACAACGATGGGCGGGATGACTCTCGGCCAGTTCCTGCTCGAGACCGCAGACATCGACGGGTTCAGGCTCTTCGTGCTCGCCTCGCTGCTGGTCTCGGCCTCTCTGGTTCCGGTGACGCTGTCCGCCTCGAGCAACCCGCCTCTCAGTGTTCCCGAACCACTGTCGACCCGTGAACTGGCGCGCAACGTCCCCACAGGAGTGATCTCGGCGTTCTGGGTGGGGACCTCCGCGGGCGTGTTGATGGGACTCGGGGCCGTGTACGCGGTGACAGTCGAGCTTCCCGCGTCGCGGATCTCGCTGTTCCTCGCTGCGCCGCTGCTCGGCTCGATCGTCATGCAGTGGCCGGTCGGTTGGCTGTCCGACCGGGTCGGCCGTCGACCGGTCATGTGGTGGGTCGCCGTTGCTGCCAGCGTCATCGGTGTCGTCCTGGCCCTGGTCGACCCGAAGTCCTGGCTGGTCATCGCCTTGATGTTCGGCCTCGGAGGGATGACCTTCTCGTTGTACTCGTTGACGATCGCATACACCGCGGACTGGCTCCCCCAATCCCAGCTGACCGCGGCCTCGGCGTCGTTGGTTCGGATCAACGGTGTGGGGGCGGTGATCGGTCCGCTCGTTGTGGCTCCAGCCATGGCCTACACCTCGACTCAGGCCTACTACTGGGTGCTGGTTGTCACCCACGGCCTGATCGCCGCCTACATCAGTTGGCGTTCGTTGTTCCGCAACCCTGTGCCCAGAGAACTGCAGAGGGCCTTCGTCGTCTACCCCGCGAGAGCCTCCGCTGTCGCATCCAACCTGATCGGTCGTCGCCGCCGCGTCCACGATTCTTCTTGATCCCGTAGCACGAGGTCAGTAGGCGGCGTCGGGCATTTCTGACTTGCGTCGGGCGATGTAGTCGCGCAACTCCGCATCGATGGCGTCGTCGAGTGGCGGGGCCTCATATTGCGCCAACAGCTCCTTCCACTGCGTGTTGGCCCTCTGCGCGGCGCTCAGGCTTCCTTCTGCCTCCCATTGCTCGAAGCTGTTGTTGTCGGCGATCGATGAGCGGTAGAAGGCCGTCTCGAAATTGGCCAGCGTGTGGGCATTGCCCAGAAAGTGGTCACCGTGGGGGTTGGTGTGGAAGGCGTCCATCGCCTGACCGTTATCCGACATGTCGATGCCCCGGGCATACACGCCCATCATTCCGAGCTGGTCAGCGTCCATTATCAGTTTCTCGTAGCCGAGCGTGAGTCCTCCCTCAAGCCATCCCGCGGCATGCAGCACGAAATTCACACCGGCTTCAACCGTCGGAAGGATGGTTGAAGCCGACTCGTAGGCCGCTTGCGCATCGGCCGCCTTGGACGACGTGAACTGGCCGCCGGAGCGGAACGGCACCCCGACGCGCCGCGCCAACGCAGCCATCACGTTGATCGCCTGGCCTGCTTCGGGCGTGCCGAAAGTCGGTGCGCCGGTCGCCATCGACATCGACGAGGCGAAGGTGCCGAAGATGACCGGCGCTCCTGGACGTACAAGCTGGTAGTAGGCCATTCCGGAGAGAGCCTCAGCCAGCGCCTGGGTACACAGCGCGGCAACCGTCACCGGCGACATTGCCCCAGCGAGGATGAACGGCGAGATGATTGCCGCCTGGTTGGCTCGGGCGTACTCGGTAGCCGCTCCGAGCATCGTGGAGTCCCATCGCAGTGGTGAAGAGGCGTTGATCAGCGATGTCATCACGGTCCGGTCGTTGAGGTCGCCGCCGAAGGCGATACGCGACAACTCAATGGAGTCGGCTGCCCGTTCGGGCGCGGTGACCGAACCCATGTAGGGCTTGTCGCTGTAGGCGATGTGGGAATACACCATGTCGAGGTGCCGCTTGTTGACCGGCACATCCACCGGCTCGCAGACCGTGCCGCCGGAATGATGCAGGTGGGGAAGGAGATACGTGAGCTTGACCGCGTTCTGGAAGTCTGTGAGTGTTGCGTAACGCCGACCGTTGTCGAGGTCGGTTACGAACGGCGAACCGTAGTTGGGAGCGAAGACGGTGCTGTTGGCTCCGATCTTGACGCTCCGTTGCGGGTTTCGGGCGTGCTGGGTGTACACCTCCGGAGCGCTGCGCGCCAGAATCTCGCGGCACATGCCCCGGGGGAACCGGACCAGGTCGCCGTCGATGTCGGCGCCGGCGTCGCGCCACAGTTCGATGGCTGACGGGAACTCCTGGAAGGCGATCCCGACTTCGGCCAGGATCGTCTCGGCGTTCGCTTCTATCTGAGCCAGACCCTCCTCGTCGAGCATCTCGACTGGGGGCAGCTTCCGCTCGAGGTATGCTACGGTCTGCGCGGTCGAGGCGGCCCGGGCCGCTTGGCGGCTGGCGCGACCGCCGCCGCGGCGCCCCCGCCTCGAGCGGTCGCCGGGTTGAGAAGTGGTGCTGGGTTCGGTGTCGGTCATGTCGCCTCCGTACGGGGAGTCTCGGCGCCGGTGCGTCGTCGGCGGTTGCGGTGTCCGGTTGCTGTCGCGGCTTGGCGCACAGGCAGGTCGACGAGCTTGGACAGCTCGACCGGTGGCGCAGACTTGTGGGGGAAGGCCATCGCCGCGACGAACAGTTCCTGAAAGCGGGGTTCAGTTGCGGTCTCGATCTTTTCGATGCGGATGACGGTTTCAGCGATCTCGTGGCGTTGCGCTGCGGACAGCAGCATGCGCACGGCTCCGGCGCCTGAGGCGTTGCCGACAGCTCTCACTGCGCTTGGTTCACAGTCGGGGACGAGGCCCAGAACGAGCGCATACAGAGGGTCGATGTGGGCGCCGAAGGCTCCCGCAAGCCGGATGTCTCCGACCTGAATTACTCCGGCGTGTTCCATCAACAGGTCGATCCCGGCGCGCAGCGCAGCCCCGGCCAGCTGGATCTGGCGCACATCGTTCTGGGTGATGAACAGCGGAGCAGGCCCTGAGCGGATCACATAACGGAAGGTGCGTCCCTCGGGCTCAACGTATGGTGTGCGCGTCGCCAACGACGCACCGATAACCCCGTTGCTGTCGCAAACACCTGCCAGGAACATCTCGCCGATGACCTCGATGATCGCCGATCCGCAGAGACCCGCAATGTCGAGATGTGCGACGTCTTCGGCGAAACCGGGATCGTCGTTCCAGAGATCAGAGCCGATCACCTTGTAACGAGCCGCGAACGTCTCGCGGTCGATGCGCACCCGCTCGATTGCTCCCGTTGTGGCTCGCATCCCGCACGATATTTGGGCACCCTCGAACGCGGGCCCGGTGGGCGAAGAAGCCGCATAGGTCTTCGCCGGTGTTCCGAGCACGATCTCGGCGTTGGTGCCGACGTCGACCATCAGCTGCGGCGCGGCGGCGCGATGGGTCCCCTCGTTGAGCACCGCGGCCGAGGCGTCGGCTCCGACATGGCCGGCGATGCAGGGGCCGACATGGGCCCGTGCAGAACGCAGCGACAGTCCGAGTTCGTCGGCTCTCATATCGACGGGTGCGCTTACGGCGAGGGTGAACGGGGCGGCGCCGAGCGGGGTCGGATCGATCCCCAATAGCAGGTGGTGCATGACCGGGTTCCCGACCACTACCAGGTCGTGGATCCGGGTTCGCAGCTCCTCGCTCGGTTCGCTGACCTCGCCGGCCAAGTCGTCGATCAACCCGTCGAGTGCTTCCCGCACCGCCGATGTCAGCTCCTGCTCGCCCCCCGGATTCATCATCACGTAGCTGACTCGGCTCATGAGGTCTTCGCCGAAGCGGATCTGAGGGTTCATGGTCCCGGCGTGGGCAACCACGTCACCTGAGGCGAGGTCCACCAGATAACCGGCGATCGTGGTGCTTCCGACATCGATGGCGACGCCGTAGACCGCCTCGTCGAATCCGGGGCGTACGGCCAGCACCGTGCCGTCGCAGTGCACGATTGCGGTGATTGCGCGGTTCCCGTCGGTGACCGCCGGTCCGAGATCGGGGAGCACCCGGGCATCGACTGTGGCTCCGGCTATACCCCAGTCAGACTCGAGTGAGTCGGCGAGCAGGTCGCTCAATGCTCGTTCGTCGCCGAGCACCTGCGCGGGTACTTCGACGTAGCGCGCGGTGATCATCGGGTCGACGGTCAACCCCTCGAGGTTGATCTTCTTGCGGACCACTGGTCTGTGCACCTGACTGTCGGTCGGTACATCGATCGCCACGGCTGACCGAACGATTGCCTGACATCCGAGGCGGTTGCCCGACGTGATTTCGCGGCGTCCCCTGTAGTCGTCCTCGCTTTGCGTCCAGGCGTTGAGGGACTGCGCGGTGGAGCTGATCTTCCACTTGGCGAACTCGCCGAACGAGGGGGTGACTTGGCAACGCCCGCAGAGTCCGCGGCCCCCGCAAGTGGAGTCGAGGTCGATCCCGCCGGAGCGGGCGGCGTCGAGCACAGTGGTTCCCACGGGCACGGTCACCTGCCTCCCCGAGGGCATGAAGACCAGCGTGGCGTCGTCGCCTGAGGATGCGGGTTCCGCGGGCATTACAGGTTCAGGCGATCCTTCGACGGTTGGTGCGCCGCCGAGCGCGTCCCTCTCCCTCGGCTGCCGGGGCACGGTACTCGCGGATCCATGCCGCACAGTCGCGGTCGTGGCCTGCGAGCACGTCGGCCGCCATCACCGCCGTCTTCACCTCGGGATGCATCGGGTTCATGATGGCTGAACTCATGCCCGCGCCGATGCCCATGGCCAGAAAGGTACCGGTGATGGCGTGGCGGTTGGGCAGACCGAAACTGACGTTGGATGCGCCGCAGGTGGTGTTGACCTTCAACTCATCGCGTAGGCGACGGACCAGGGCGAAGACCTGCCTGCCTGCGGTGCCCATGGCCCCGATGGGCATCACCAACGGGTCGACGACCACATCGGAGGAGGGAATCCCGAAGTCGGAGGCTGCATGCACGATCTTGCGGGCCACTTCGAACCGTACGTCGGGGTCCTCGCTGATTCCGGTCTCGTCGTTGGAGATTGCGACCACTGCCGCTCCTGCTTTGGCCACAAGCGGCAGCACCCGCTCGAGGACTTCGTCTTCGCCGGTGACGGAGTTGATCAGTGGTTTGCCCTCGTAGACGGCTATCCCGGCCTCCAGTGCCTCAATGATCGAGGAATCGATCGCGAGGGGGACGTCGGTGATCGACTGCACCAGTTTGATCGCTTGGCTGAGGAGAGCCGGTTCGTCGGCCAACGGGATACCGGCGTTGACGTCGAGCATGTGGGCCCCGGCCTCGATCTGAGCTATAGCATCAGCCTCGACCCGGCTGAAGTCCCCGTTCTTCATTTCTTCGGCCAACAGCTTGCGGCCTGTGGGGTTGATGCGTTCACCAATCATCACGAAGGGCCGATTAAACCCGATTACCACTTCTTTGGTGGCAGAACTGATGACGGTTTCAGTCATGGTGTGGAGTCGCTTTCTCGCTTTGAGGTTCGAGACCGCCGTTGGTGACCAGGGTCTCGAGCCGTTGCGGGTGGTAGTCGCTGTGGATGTCTTCGGCTGCGGATTGCGCGGCCGCTATGGCATCGCCGGATACGGTCGTGGTGACGCGACGCCACTGCTCGATGTATTTGTGGGTCTCGGTGAGTCCCGCTACGTGGGCGGCGCGGTCGATGGCGTGCTGGAAGCGGGGGTGGAGCATGATCTTGGTGTCGAGCCCGCTGGTCGCAGTGGCGGTGACCTGGGCGGGAATGTCTCGCCAGTAGATGGTTGCGACTGCAGGGGTTCGGCTCCGTCGTCTGCTCATAGCACGGCCGGTTGTCTGCGGGCGAGATCGAAGATCTGACTCTCGAGTTCTCCGTATCCGGTACTGAGCCGCTGATAGGCGAGACCGAGCCTGTTGGCGGCGGCGAGGGCCTTCTCGTCGAGCACCGGATCGTCGGTCTGGGCCAGGTAGATCAGCTTGGTGTAGTTGCCGAAGTACATGTCGCGCAGTTCGGGGTGGGCTTCGATTCCCAGTCCGCCCATGATGATGCGCTCGAAGTGCTTGACCAGATAGTCGGTGAGGTAGAACGCGGTCGGGTCGTCGTCGTGCATGGTGTCGAACCGCTCCCCACCTGCGAAGAACTGGTAGCAGTGGGCGCCGGGCATCATCTCGATCTCGGTCCCGGATTCCCGGTACTCGTGACAGACGTCGACGAGTTCGCCTTTGGTGCCGCAGTCTGCGTACCCGAGCAGGACCCGTTCGTATGCGCCTTCGCAGCGCTTCAGGCGCTGGCGGACAGCCTTGCCGATTCTCTCTGGTCGGTTGTGAAGGTAAGCGGGCAGGCACTCGAGCGTGACGTTGTCGAGTTGATGGAGCCGGGAGACGTCACGGATCTCGCGGGCCAGTGCACCGCAGGCGAGTATCAGCACCTTGGGAGCGCCGAAGGTGGTGCTCGCAGGGTCTGACGAGCCACCCGGATTGGTCATGCCGCTCTGCGAGCAGCAACCAGCGACGAGGCGACTTCGGCTGCCACCGCGGCGTCGCGGCAGTAGGCGTCGGCACCGATGGCCTCGCCGAACTCCTCGTTGAGGGGCGCTCCTCCGACGATGACGGTGTAGTCGTCCCGCAGGCCCTTCTCGACGAGCGTGTCGATCACCACCTTCATATAAGGCATGGTGGTGGTGAGCAGGGCCGACATCCCCAGAATGTCGGGCTTGTGCTCCTCGAGGGCGGCGAGGAACTCGTCCACGTCGGTGTTGATGCCGAGGTCGAACACTTCGAATCCGGCGCCTTCGAGCATCATTCCGACAAGGTTCTTGCCGATGTCGTGAATGTCGCCCTTGACTGTGCCGATGACGATGCTGCCGATGGGCTCGGCGCCTGTCTCCGCCAGCAGGGGTCGCAGGATTGCCATGCCTGCCTTCATCGCTTTGGCGGCGAGCAGCACTTCGGGAACGAAGAGGATCCCGTCGCGGAAGTCGATCCCGACGATGCGCATCCCTTCAACTAGCGCGTCGTTGAGGACTTTGTCGGCGGGCCAGCCCCGGTCCAGCAGAATGCGAGTACCTTCGTCGATCTCCTCGTCGAGCCCGTCGTAGAGGTCGTCGTGCATCTGAGCTGTCAAGTCCTCGTCGCTCAGCGCGTTCAGATCAATCTCATCGAAGTCTGTGTCTTCGCCGGGGGTGTCGGGGTCGTTGGTCATTCGGACGGCTCCTAGAGGTGTGGCTGGGTCTGGGGCATCCACGGAACTGTTGTCCCGCATTGTGGAACCGTACCGTATCATGAAACATCAGCGTTTCTGAACTGCTCGTGGCAGAGAACATCGCGAGACCAGCGGCGCTCATCGAACGGTAGCCTGTGGGCCATGTCGAACCCTGAGACAACGCCGCCGCACCGCTACGACGCGCGCATGGCTAACGACATCGAAACCCGCTGGCAGGCGCATTGGCGAGAGCAGGGCGCGTACCACTGCCCTAACCCCAGCGGAGCACTGTCCACCGATCCGTCGGGACTCGCGGACCGGCCCAAGCTTTTCATCATGGACATGTTTCCGTACCCCTCGGGAGTGGGTCTTCATGTCGGACACCCGCTCGGGTTCATTGCAACTGACGTGTACGCCCGTTTCAAACGGATGACAGGGTTCAACGTTCTGCACACGATGGGGTTCGACGCCTTCGGTCTCCCCGCAGAGGAGCACGCCCGCCAAACCGGCGAGCACCCCCGGGTGAACACCGAGCGAAACATTGTCAACATGTCCCGGCAGCTGGCCCGACTGGGGCTCGGCCACGACGAGCGACGCTCCTTCGCCACCACCGATCCCGACTACTACCGCTGGACGCAGTGGATCTTCCTGCAGCTCTTCAATGCCTGGTTCGACCCCGAAACAGACTGTGCCCGCCCCATAAGTGAACTGATCGGCGAGTTCGACTCGGCGAACCGCGCGCCGAAAGGGGGCGAGGACTGGGCGGCAGCCGATCAGTCGGCGCGGCTGCAGATCCTGTCGCAGTACCGGCTCGCCTACGTGGACGAGGCGCCCGTCAACTGGTGTCCAGGACTCGGCACGGTGCTGTCCAACGAGGAGGTCACCGCCGAAGGTCTTTCCGAGCGTGGCAACTTCGCGGTCTTCCAACGGCCCTTGAAGCAGTGGATGCTGCGAATCACCGCCTACGCCGACCGGCTCCTCGAGGATCTGGACCTGCTCGACTGGAGCGATTCGATCAAGACAATGCAGCGAAACTGGATCGGACGCAGCCAGGGCGCATACATCGACTTCGGACCGATCCGAGTGTTCACTACCCGGCCAGACACGGTCTACGGCACGACGTTCATGGTTCTCGCGCCCGAGCATCCCCTGGTTGACGAACTGACTGCGCAGGAGTGGCCCGCCGGAACCGACGAGCGTCTCAGCGGTGGCCACCCGACCCCTCGGGCGGCAGTCGCGGCCTACCGCGAACGTGTCGCCGAAATGACCAGACTCGACCGAACCGACGACAGGGAGAAGACCGGTGCCTTCATCGGCACGACCTGTCCGGTTCCTGTCAACGGGCGAGAGGTTCCGGTCTTCATCGCCGATTACGCCCTCATGGACTACGGCACAGGTGCTGTCATGGGCGTGCCGGGCGAGGATCAACGCGACTGGGAGTTCGCCGAGAAGTACGGTCTGGACATAATCCGCACGGTTCAACCGCCTGCCGACTATGTGGGCGAGGCCTACGTCGGTGACGGGCCCGCCATCAACAGCGGGTTCTTGAACGGAATGGAGAAAGCCGAAGCCATCGACGCGATTATCGAGTGGCTCGAGGATCAGGGACTGGGAGAGGGCGCAGTCACCTACAAGTTGCGGGACTGGCTGTTCAGCCGTCAGCGCTACTGGGGCGAACCCTTCCCGATTGTCTTTGGCGACGACGGCCAGGCCCGTGCGGTGCCTCTCAACGACCTTCCGGTGCTGCTGCCCGACCTCATGGACTGGGCACCCCGGTCTTTGGACGAAGACTCTGAACCCGAACCACCCCTCGGAAGGGTGACGCAGTGGCGGGAGGTCGAGATGGACCTCGGCGACGGCGAGGGCGCCAAGACGTACCGACGTGAACTCAACACCATGCCCAACTGGGCAGGTTCATGTTGGTACTACTTGCGGTATCTCGATCCGGACAACGATCGGTGCATGGTCGATCCCACCGTTGAGAGGTATTGGATGACCGATCCTGCCGGTGGTGTCGGCGGTGTCGACCTCTATGTGGGCGGTGTGGAACATGCGGTGCTGCACCTTCTCTACGCCCGGTTCTGGCACAAGGTCCTCTACGACCTGGGCCATGTGTGCGGCCCTGAGCCGTTCAAGAGGCTCATCAACCAGGGCTACATCCAAGCCGCCGCCTATCAGGACAGCCGTGGCGCCTACGTGCCCGCGGAGGAGGTCGCCGGAACTCCCCGCACCGGGTTCACCCACGATGGTGTGGAGGTGACCCGTGCGTTCGGAAAGATGGGCAAGTCGTTGAAGAATGCGGTCACTCCCGACGACATGTATGAAGCGTATGGGGCCGACACGCTGAGGCTGTATGAGATGTCCATGGGCCCGATCGACCAGGACCGGCCCTGGGAGACTCGTTCAGTGGTCGGTTCACACAGGTTGTTGCAGCGCGTCTGGCGCAACCTCGTCGATGAGGAGACAGGCGAACTGAGGATGGTCGACGATGAAGTTGACGACGAGCTCCAGCGGTTGCTCCACAAGACGATCGACGGGGTCGGTGCCGACATGGACGGCCTCCGTTTCAACACCGCGATCGCGAAGATCACTGAGCTGAACAACGAGCTGACGAAGCGCGGCACTGCAACTCCCCGCGAGGTCGCTGACGCGATGGTGCGAATGTTGGCGCCGCTGGCGCCTCATGTTGCAGAGGAGCTCTGGCAGCGGATCGGCGGCGCCGACTCCGTCACTCGAGCGCCGTTCCCCGTCGCCGACCCTCGTCTGTTGATCGAGGACATGATCGAACTGCCTGTCCAGGTCAACGGGAGACTCCGCGCCAAGGTCCTTGTAGCTGCCGATGCCGGCGAAGCGACAGTGCTTGAGTTGGCTCTGGCGGAGCCCAACGTGTTGGCCCACCTGCACGGCAGGGAGCCGCGCAAGTCGATCCTGGTTCCCGGCCGCATGGTGAATTTCGTTGTCTGACCCCCCGGGCCCGAGCGGCCCGGTGAGGGGGAAACCGGTGAGATTGTCGCGGGCGCGGGCGCGGCGCATCTGTCTGGCTGCTCAGGGTTTCAGCGATCCACGCCCCAAGGGCCGGGTCGATCGGCGTCATCTGCGCCGGGTGATGTCGAGGATCAACCTGCTCCAGCTCGACTCGGTGCCCGTCGTGATCCGCACCCAGTACCTGCCTCCCTTCTCGCGCCTCGGGCCGTATCGGTCGGAGCTGCTTGATCAGGTCGCCTACCGCGACGACGAGTGGTTCGAGGCGTGGAGCCACGAGGCTTCGCTGCTGCCGGTTGCTGATGAGCCGCTTCTGCGCTGGCAGAAGGAACGTGCTCGCAGAGGGGAGACTTGGGGTCAGTTGGCCGCTCTTGCCCTCGCTGATCCTGACTACATCGAAGAGGTTCTCGCGCAGGTGCGTCACGGTCCGCTTGCACCCAAAGACCTGCGGGACCCGCGGCGCCGCAGCGGCGAATGGTGGGGAGACCGGTCCGACGGCTCGATTGCCCTGGACTGGCTCTTTCGGATCGGCGAGGTTGGAATCCGCCGTCGTGCAGGTTTCGTGAAGGAGTTCGACCTGATGGATCGGATCGTCCCGGCGGAGATACTGGCGCAACCCACACCGACCGAGCACGAGGCGCACCGCGAACTGCTCATGCGGGCGGCGTCGAGTTTCGGTGTGGGCACTGCATCTGATCTCATTGACTACTACCGACTGCCGAAGGTGCCCGCCAAGGCCCGGGTTGCGGAACTGGTTGAGGATCAGCGGCTGCTTGAGGCAGAGGTCGAGGGTTGGGACCGGCCTGCACTGTTGCATCCCGACGCGGTCACGCCGCGCTCGATTGATGCCTGTACTCTGCTGTCTCCGTTCGATCCGGTTGTCTGGTGCCGCCAACGCGCGGTGAGGATGTTCGACTTCGAGTACAAGATCGAGATCTACACACCGGCAGCGAAACGGATCTACGGCTACTACGTCCTACCGTTCTTGCTGGGCGACCAGATTGTCGCCCGAGTCGACCTTAAGACGGACCGCAGCTCAGGAGTTCTATTGGTCAAAGGAGCGTTTGCGGAACCGGGCCATGACAGCGACAAGGTCGTCGAGGGTTTGCGACAGGCGCTCAACGATCTCACCATCCTCGTCGGTTGCGACTCCTGGCGGGTCGTCGGCACGGCCGGCGACCTGGCCGACAGCCTCTGATTCGCTGGTGTCTGATTCCCCGGTGTCTGATTCCCCGGCGTCAGGCCGAGTCTGACTCGTCCGTTTCGCCTGTCTCGTCGTCACCGGTCTGGGGATAGGTGACGGGAGGAGACGTCGGACGGGTAGTCGGGTATCCGTCCGGCCCGTAACCGGATACTCGGGTGCGGTGGTTGTGGGCACCGCGGTCGTAGTCGGTGCGGCGGTGGTTGTTGGCGCAGCAGTCGGTGGCGGTGCCGTCACGACGGGCACCGCGGTAGTTGTCGGTGCGGCGGTGGTTGTTGTTGTGGTGGTGGTGGTAGCGGGGGCACGAGCCGTGGTCGTAGTGCTCGTCGTGGTTGTTGTCGATGTTGTGGTCGTGCTCGAGGTCGTGGTGGGAGTCGCTGCCGGAGGCGCGGGATCGTTTTGCACGGCGTAAATTCCGATCAGCATCCCCGTCGCGAGCATTACCGGTAACCACCACTCAAGTCGCATCGGATGAGATGTTATCGCGGGACCCGCCCGGGTGGCGACATATGCTCATGTGCACGCGTCGCATTAGGATCGGTTTGTGCCGTTCACGCTTCGTCGTCCCGCTGCCCGCTGCGTTCTCCTTGATCGAACGGGACGTATTTTTCTGATTCGAGCCGAGGATCCGATCGATCCGCACAAGCCCGAGTGGTTGGAGATTCCAGGTGGAGGAATCGGTTGGGGTGAGGATTCCGCTGCCGCCGCGTTGCGGGAACTGTATGAGGAGACTGGGATACCCAATGTCGAGATGGGTCCCTGTGTCTGGGTGCAACAGACCGAGTACGACTTCGGCGGATACCATTTCGAATCCGACGACTACATCCATGTCGCCTGGTGTGACGGGGGCGAGTACCGGCCCAAGGGACTCGAGGCTCTTGAGGCTGCGGCTTTCCTCGATGCCCAGTGGTGGGCACTCGAGGACATTCTCGACAACGACATGCCGACCGTTCCTGCCCGTCTGCGCGAGTTCCTGCCAGCGATCGTTGCTGGTGAACTTCCTACCGAACCGGTCGACATCACCCCGTCGGCCGATCAGGGCGGACGCGTCTAGACGGGTCTGCCGTGCTCGATGTCGTCACGGACGGCGGCCTTGACCGCGTAACCGGCGATGATCGCAGGTGCCAGAACAACTGAACCGGCGATGACTCCAGAGATCACGATTCGCGAGACGGTCTCGCTGAAGCCGACAGTCAACCCGAAGATGAACACCACGACGGAGAACGCAAAGAGGAGGTAACCGAGGCGCTGGCCCAAGGCGGCCCAACGGGCCGCGCGGGCACGTTGCACAAGTACGGGATCCGGCGTCGGCTCAGTAGCCATGACGCTTCACGGTAGCCAACCGGCGTCGTCGAGCAGCGCGGCGATCGTGGAAGTCATCACCGAAAGCGAGAGGTGTCTGACTGCAACCTGGCGATTCCGCTCGATCCGGTCGCGGTCGCCGTCGCGCAGTGCCGCACTGAGCGGTTCGGGATCGTCGGTGGGGTACCACTCGAAGCCGAAGGTTCGAAGTTCAGTGGCCACCGGATAATCGGCGACCGCGGCCGGCACCCGATGGATCGACGCCTCGACCGGGGGATTGCCGAATCCTTCCCAGCTCGATGGAAACACCACAGCGTCAGCCGCTTGGTAAAGGTCGACTGCCGCTTCGTGGTTGGTGCCATGAACCACACGGCAGCGAGCCCCCGCGAGAAGCCGCGCGAGCTCGTCGTCGTAGCCGTCTTCGGCGGGCCCCCACAGCCAGTACACGCCGTCGAGGTCTTCGCACAGGGCAATCGCACTGGCGACGTTCTTTCGAGGAATGGCCCGAACCGGGTGGGCGATCACGAGTTCGTCTGATGCCAATCCGAGTCGCCGACGCACACCGGGGCGGTCGCCGACTCCCGTAGTGGTGGAGAATCCGTTGTAGATGCAGGTCGCCTCAAAACCCCTGGTCTGCATCTGCTTTCGGGTCAGTTGGTTGATTGTGACGTGACGCCAGGCTCCGTCGTCGATCGGCAGTTCAGTGATGTGGGCGAAGCGCTCCCGCTGCCATGGCGGGTCGTGGTGGTGCATAATTGTCGGCCGCCCCCGCAGGACCGCTGCGGTTGTCCGAGCGGCCTCCAGGTTGAGCGGTATGGTGCAGAGATTCTCGACGACGACAAGGTCCGCCCCGGCCAGCGCATCAGAAAGTTCGGTCGGTGATGGGGGATCTGTTGCGGTGATCGACAGTCCGGGTACTGTCCGGTCCACGGGTCCCTCGCCGGCGACGGTGATGACCTCGAACCCCAACTGCTCGATCGCTCGCTGCCAGTTGCGGGCTACTACCGACACCCCATCGGCCATTCCCAACCGAAATGAGATGAATGCACACACGGTCATGCACGACACGATGCCCGCTCAAGCGATGATCCGCACCCGAGGATTGAAAGCGCCTTTGAGTTGAACACGTCCCAGGAGCTTCGACAAGCAGTTGCGTCGGCCATGGATCAGGCGTGGGTGCCTCTCGGTTACACCGCCCCCAACCCGACCTCGTACCCGTGGATGTGGCTGTGGGACAGCTGTTTCCACAGCTTGGTCTGGCACGCCCTCGGCGACGATGAGCGCGCCCTGGCCGAGCTCACGTCTGCTCTGTCGACCATCGACAGCACGGGGTTCGTCCCGCACATGGGTTATCAGCTGGATCCGCAGCGTTCCGTTGAATTGTGGGGTCGGCGCGCGACGTCGTCGATTACCCAACCGCCGATGTACGGGCATGCGATCGCCGAGCTGAGCAGGGACGGTGTTGCCGTTCCTGAGGAATTGTCTGATCGAGCCCGCAGGGGGCTCGAGTTCCTGCTGCGGCGGCGTGTTCGTGATCGCGGATCAGCGTTGATCGAAGTGGTGCATCCTTGGGAGACCGGTTGCGACGACTCGCCCCGCTGGGACGACCTTGTCGGTCCGGGAAGCTTCGAGCTCGATCGCTGGCGCAGACACAAGAACGACCTGCTCAGAGACGTTGAGAGAGGTTCGGGCGGAGAGCCTCTGTCGAATCCCCAGTGTCGGGTCGCGCCGTGTGGCTTCAATGCGCTGGTGGCGTTCAACGCCGCGGAGTTGGCGACGGTCACTTCTGATCGGGACTTGGCTGCGGCGGCCGGCGAGTTGGCTGAAGCGTTGGATCAGCGGTTCGACGCGCAGCTCTGCACTTGGGTCGACGCCGGCGTCAACAGCGGCGGTTCGGGACGGATTCGGACCTTGGACGGTCTGCTGCCGTTGCTGGTGAGTCGCAGCGATTCGATCCGGCGGCGGGTGATGGAGGCACTGGTCGACCCGGAGGCCTATTGCGCCCGTTATGGCCCGCGTGGGGTTCATGTCAGAGAGCCGAGCTACAACCCGACTGCATATTGGCGCGGGCCTGTATGGCCTCAACTCAGCTACCTGCTCTGGTTGGCAGCCGGCGGAGGTTCAGAGGAGACATCGGCCACCGCGGCACTTATCGGTACGCACACGACGAATGGAGCAATGAGTTCGGGTCTCGCCGAATATTGGGACGGCGACAGCGGGATTGGACTGGGCGCAATCCCTCAATCCTGGACGGGACTGGCCCTGCTGCTCGACCCCGGCCGCCGGCACTGACGCGCTTATCAGTAGAGTCTCAGGTCGTGGGGTTCCATGGAGGCACGGACCATGGATCCTCTGGATCTTGCGGATCCTCCGGATCTTCTGGTTGCTGGGGTTGCGGAGCGGTCGGAGCCGACTGCGGATAGACGGTCGGGGACTCGGAATACTCGTCGTACGACTCGGAGTAGACGGTCGCCGACTCCGAGTCGCCGGATTCCGACTGCGGATAGACGGTGGGGTGGTCCGAGTAGTCGGATTCCGACTGCGGATAGGCGGTGCCCGAGTCCGAGTAGTCGGTCGCCGGATCTGCATAGACGCTGGTCTGCTCCGGATAGACACTGGTCTGCTCTGCATAGACGCTGGCCGGTTCTGGAGTCTCAAGATCCAGTTCGATGGGTATCTCGGCCTCCTCGCCCTCGAGTTCGGTCTCCACCGACTCATCGGTCTGCCAGAACTGGCCGTATGTGTGCCGTCGCCTCTGGTTGCCGAGCATCAGATTGCCTGTGACGTTGGCCAGACCGACCAGGAAGATGAGGTCGCCAATCGAGACGACTCTCTCACCCAGACGGATCGGGAACGTGTCGCCGAGGATTTCGAGCACTGTGTCGCTGTCGGCAAGCTCCACGTGTCCTGAGATGCTCACGCCCTTTTCGAGTTCCTGGGCTGTGATGATCTCGGCCTCCACCAGGGCATTCGGCCGAACCGGCGTCTCCAGGTTGAGTATGAAGACGAACAGGTTGAGGGCGAGGCCGATCAAGATGACAACCATGCCGACCAGATGGAGGTTCATGAGCGCGAAGGCGAAGGCGCCGACCAGGGCGACGAAAGCAATGACGCCGTCTGAATCTACGTCGGTCGTGCTGACTACGAACGCACAGACGATCGAAGAGGCAAGGAACTCTGGATGGTAGATCCGAGTACCGAGGATTGTGGGGAAGTCGCCTCGGCGGACAACACCAGCAATAAGACCAACAACCACGGCCAACAACAGGATCCAAATTGTCATGTCCATCCTCCCGACTGCGTACACTTCCGAGCTGGTGGTCCAACACTAGCCCTGTGGGATGCACAACCTATACATCCTGTGGATTCGCTGCAGAAACCTGGCGGACTGCTGATCACCAGCCTGATCGGTGGGCGTCACCGACGAGCTGCTCTCCGTCGAACCGTTCGACCCAGCAGTGGATCGAGCGGTAGCGGGCCACTTCGTCCTCGAAGTTCTCTTGCGGTGGTGTGATCACACCGATGTCCAGTTCCGACGTCTCGTAGTCGTTGCCCACCCACTGTGCGAACTCGCGGTAGCAGGACTGGACGGCGAACTCGTTCATGACCTTGTCGCCGGGGTAGATCGACGGGTGCGGGGCCGGATAGTTGAGCAAGTGGTAGATCTGGTGCTCGTGGGGCAGGTCGCAGTCGATGAGGCTGGTGATGGTTGCGGATCGTCCGACTGTGAGGTTCTCCAGCCGGTTGAAGCAGTCGCCGACACGCAGCGAGAACTGGTTGACCACCGAGCCGCGTACCTGGGCGGGTACTGTCGTTGTCTGGGAGGGGTCTGCTGTGGAACCCGCCTCGGGCGCCCTGGGCTCTGTTTCGGTAGCATCGAGTGTCTCTGACGCGAACTCTGCGGGGTCTTCCAACGTGAACGGATCTACGGTGTCGCTGGAGCACGCGCCTGTGAACAGAGCCGCGCCGACCACGATACAAAGCCAGACTCTCATTGCCGGAAGGCTACGCCTTCGCGCAGGGCGTGGGTTACTGCGGCTCCGGTTGTGCCCGGCGTTGGCAGGGCGTGGGTTGCTGCGGCTCCGGTTGTGCCCGGCGTTGGCAGAGTCAGGCGGTAGCGTCTTGTTGTGTCCATCGTTGCGTTGCGTGATGCGGTTGTGCTGCTCGGCCGCTTTCCGGCACTGTCGGGAATCGACCTTGAGGTCGGCGCGTCTGAGGTCGTGCTGCTTCAGGGTCCTAACGGAGCAGGAAAATCGACTCTGCTACGGCTGTGTGCAGGGCTGTTGCGTCCGCACTCGGGAACTTCGGTGGTATTGGGCCACGATCTGAGCAAGTCTCGGGCTGTGGTTCGTCGCTCGGTCGGGCTGCTGGGTCACGACACAGCCCTCTACGATGATTTGACAGTGACCGAGAATCTCCAGTTCTTGGCAAGGGCATCGCGAATCGAACTCGAAGAGGTGGGCTCAGCGCTTGATCGTCTCGGGGTTTCTGCGCGTCTGCATGATGTGGTCGTGGACCGGCTCTCCGCGGGGCAGCGGAGGCGGGTCGCGCTGGCGGGGGTGGCTCTTCGTCGCCCCGAACTGTGGCTGCTCGATGAACCTCACGCGGGGCTCGATCGAGACGGTCGAGACCTTGTCGACGGACTCGTCTCGGAGGCGGCTGCGGGTGGGGCCACTGTCCTAGTGGCATCGCACGAACTTGACCGCACGCTTGAACTCAAGACCCGCCGCGTCACGGTTGCTGGAGGAACGATCACCGCCGATGTTGTCGACACCGACACAGCCGATTCGGACGGGTCCGGCGCAGATGTGGCTGACACGGACTTGGCCAGCGTGCTCGGCGGACGGGGGAGTTGATGCTGGCTGACATCTGGCTCGTGACCAACAAGGACCTTCGAATCGAATGGCGCTCGCGTGTCACGTTGAGCCAGGTCGTGCCCTTCGCGTTGACCGTTCTCGTGCTCTTCGGGTTCGCGCTCGACGCCAACCGTGGAGTGCTCAAGGCCGCCACTTCGGGTTTGTTCTGGTTGACGGTCCTGTTCGTCACCGTCGTTGCTGTGGCGCGATCTACCGCCATTGAGACCTCCGACGGCGCTCGCCGCGCCCTGTTGCTCGCTGGCATCGAGCCTTCCGCGGTGTTCTTCGGCAAGACCCTCGCGGTAGCTGTGCAGATTCTCGGGGTCGAAGTTCTGATGGTGGGTGGCGTGTTGGTGTTCTACGGCGCCACGGTCGAATCGCTGCCGTTGCTGCTTGCGACCTGCGCGGTGGCGACCGTCGGTATCGCGGCGAGCGGCACCCTTCTGGGCGCGCTGGTCGCTGGCGTCAGAGCTAGAGAGACGGTGTTGCCGATTCTGTTGTTGCCGGTGCTGGCACCGGTGCTGATCGCGGCTTCGAGAGCGTTCGACGATGCGCTCGGAGTCCTCGCCGTCGACGGCTGGGCCTGGCTCGGGCTTCTTGCCGGGTTCGGGGTCGTCAATGCCGCGTTGGGAACGTTGGCCTACGGCCAGCTGTTGGAGGAAGCATGAACTCGGTGGTGACACGATGAGCGCAGAGGACAGGAGCGTTGAAGCCGCGACCACCGGCAGCCGCACCACGCGGCTGTTGGGCTTCGTCGTGCTCGTCGGGGTAGTGGCGCTCATCCTTCTCGGTTTCTTCGGTGCGCCCGAAGATGACGAGCAGCGCGATGCGGTGCGGATGATCTTCGTTCACGTACCTTCGGCCTTCCTCACCTACACGGCTTTCCTGACGACCGCGGTCGGTTCCGTAATGTGGTTGTGGAAGCGTTCACGCTGGTGGGACATCGTTGCCCACTCCGCTGCGGAGTTGGGTGTGATGTTTTGCGGACTGACTCTGTTCACCGGCTCGGTCTGGGGTCGTCCGACCTGGAACACGTACTGGGACTGGGGCGATGTGCGCATCGTCACCAACTTGATCCTCTTGTTGATGATGGTCGGCTATCTGGCTCTTCGCGCAGCGGGGGGCGATGAGAATGCGGTGGCGACCCGTGCCGCGGTGGTAGGCCTGTTGGCAGCGGTGAACCTGCCGATAATCAATCGATCCGTGGAGTGGTGGGCCAATCGCACGCTGCACCAGAGGTCGTCCTTGACAGACGGCAACCTCGAGGATCTGACCCTGTTCACGCTTTTTGTCGGGGTCGTCGTCTGGGCGTTGTTCTTCGTCTGGGCGATGGTTCACCGCTTCCGGATAGGTTGGCTCGAGCATCAACTCTCCTCCATTGATCTGGAAGCGGCTCTGATCCAACGCCGTGCCGAGGCAACCCAAGAATCGACCGAGGAGGAGAACCTGTGACTCATCTCGGATACCTGCTGGTGGGTTGGGGTGTCAGCCTCGGTTGTGGGGCGCTCTACGCGGCCCGCCTGGTGGTGCGGGGCCGCAGGCTGTCGGCCGCAGTCCCCGCGGGGCAACGTCGTTGGATGACCAGTGACACGGCATCGGTTGAGGAGGCGGGCACGTGACCGGGAAGATGACTCCCCGGGCGCCGCGGCCGCAGCGTGCCCGCAGGGCACCGTGGGTCGGGGTGGTGATTGCGCTGGCGCTTGCGGTGGCCGTGGTTGTGCTGGTCGTCAACCTCTTGGAGGACTCGCTGTATTTCTACAACGCGGACGAGGCTGTCGAGGAGCGCGAAGAAATCGGCAGCAAGCGTTTCACCTTGCAGGGTACGCCGATCGCTTGTTCGATCGTCGAGGGCTTCAACGGCGACGAACCGGTCGTTGCGTTCAGTCTGTCCTTCGGCGGCGCGCCGATCGACGTTGTGCACCACGGCGACCCTGCTGAGTTGTTCCAGCCGGATGTGCCCGTTGTGCTCGACGGCGCTTGGGTCGAGGAGACGCCATTCGTCGAAGGATTCGGCGGCATCGCGAACGACGGCTGGCACTTCTCGTCGGATCGGATGCGCGTCAAGCACGACAACGATTACATCAACGACGAAGAATACGACGAGCGGTTGACCCTCAGTGATGCGGGTGCGGACTCAACCGAGGTGGTCTGCGAGGCGTGAGCAACGCCACCCTGGGGTCACTGTTCGTTGCTCTGGGGGCGGCCGGTGCGTTGGCCGGAGTCGTTGTAGTGGTCCTCGGGCTGCTTGGTCGGCGCCGCGGTTGGTGGCGCGACTCTGCAATGTTGGTGGGGGTGATGATGGCCGCGGCGGCCGGTGCGTTCCTGATCATGGAGCGGGCGTTGATCACCCGTGACTTCACGGTCTCGTTCGTGGCCTCCCACGGTTCGTCGCGCACGCCGCCACTGTTCAACTTCGCCACCCTGTGGTCTGCGTTGGAAGGTTCGATCCTGCTGTGGACGTTGGTGCTCTGCGGTTACGTCGTGGCGGTGGTGATCAAGTTCCGAGGCCGCGGCGGCGACCCGATGATGGCCTGGGTGATGCTGACCCTCTTCGTCGTCTGCGCCTTCTTCTTCCTGCTGATGGTCGGGCCGGCGAGGCCGTTCGTCTCGTTTGACCCGCAGCCGTTCGCCAACGGACAGCCTTTCGACGGGCCAGGCCCCAATCCACTGCTGCAGAACCACATCCTGATGGCGTTCCATCCACCGATCCTCTATCTCGGCTACGTGGGCTTCACGGTTCCCTTCGCCTTCGCGATGGGTGCGCTGGCGACGGGCAGGGTGGGGGAGGGTTGGCTGCTCGCCACGCGGCGCTGGACGGTAGCGGCCTGGGGTTTTCTGACGCTGGGGGTAATGCTCGGCGCCTGGTGGAGCTACGAAACTCTGGGCTGGGGCGGCTACTGGGGGTGGGACCCCGTGGAGAACGTCTCGCTGCTTCCCTGGCTCACCGGCACGGCCTTCATCCATTCGGTGATGGTGCAGGAACGGCGGGGCATGTTGCGGGTCTGGAACCTGTCGCTGGTCGTCGCGACCTTCTCGCTCACCATTCTCGGCACGTTCGTCACGCGGTCCGGGGTGCTCGAATCGGTGCACGCGTTCGTGGAGTCGGGCATCGGACCGTGGTTCTTGACCTTCTTCGGGCTGATCGTGGTGGTCTCCCTGGGTTTGATCGCCCGGCGCGGCGATGAACTCCGTGCCCCGGGACGGATCGACTCTCCGCTGTCGCGGGAGGGCGCGTTCTTGATGAACAACGTGGTCTTCGCGGCGTTCGCCTTCGTGGTGCTGCTGGGGACGGTCTTCCCCTTGATCGTCGAGGCTGTCGACGGGCGCACGCTCACGGTGGGCAGCCCCTACTTCGAGCGGATGACCATGCCGATAGGTTTCGTTCTGCTCTTCCTGATGGCAGTGGCGCCGGTGCTGCCGTGGCGCAAGGCCTCTGCGGGCGTCTTGAGTGATCGGCTCATCTGGCCAGCTTGGGCGGGGGTTGGCGTGATCCTGTTGAGCGTGTTGTTCGGGGCCCGTGGTTGGGCACCTCTGCTGGCGTTCGGGCTCGGGGGTTTCGCCGGCGCGGCAGCGATGCGTCAGATCATTCTGGCCACGCGCCGCCAGGGTTGGCGCGGGCTGGTGGGCCGCACCAACGGGGGCATGATCGTGCATCTCGGTGTGGTGCTGATCGCGGTCGCGTTGGCTGCCAGCAACGCTTATGTGCGTCAGGAGATCTTTGAAATGACGCCTGGTGAGACCGTGGAATTGTCGGGTCACACCTTCACGTTCCTGGGTACTGAGGTGGTCGAGTTTCCGAACAGGGTGGAACGTCAGGCCGCGGTGCGCATCGACGGTGAGCAGGTGTACGAACCGGCCATCGCCGTCTACGACTTCGCCGGTCGGTTGATCGGCATTCCCTCGGTTCGGTCCACTCTCACCGACGATGTGGCCCTGTCGATCACGGAGTTGTCCGACGACGGTCAGACGATCTTCTTGCGGGTGACGATTCAGCCGTTGATCGTGTGGCTGTGGATCGGCGGGTTCGTTATGGCCGCGGGCACGCTGCTGGCGATCGTGCCGGGCAACCGCCGCTCGCCCACCGCGCCCGTCTCGGCCCACCTCGACAGCGCTTCGGGCAGCGGGACACGGCGTTCAAAGCAGCTAGTGCCATGACTGCTGAGACACCGAGGCGTGCGGTTTGGATCGTCGCACCGGTCGCGGTGGTGTTGCTGCTGCTGCTCTTGTTGTTTGCGACACGCGAAACCGGACCGAATCGGAATACCGGCGTGGTCGACAGGGGCAGATTGGCGCCGGCGATAGTCGGTGAGACGGTGGACCGCGGCGTGTTCGATCTCGACGATCAACGCGGCCGTTTCGTGGTGGTCAACTTCTTCTCGACGACCTGCGTGCCCTGCATCCGCGAACACCCGGAGCTGGTCAGTTTCCACGAGGCCTACGCGCCGAGCGGATTCGCAGAGGTGGTGTCTGTGGCTTTCGACGACAGCGCTTCCAACGTGGCAGGGTTCTTCGAGGCGAACGGGGGAGACTGGCCCGTCATTGCGCGTGACACGGGTTCGATCGCTGTGGCCTACGGCGTTGCCCTGGTGCCCGAGAGCGTCATTGTTGCCGACAACGGCGAGGTTGTCGACAAGCTGATCGGTGGTGTCACCCGAGCCCAGATCGAGAGTGTGATCGGCGCCTACATCGAGGAGTCCCGAGCATGACCCGCGGCGCCGGGTCTGCGATGGGCCCCAGGATCACCCGCCGTCTGTTGGCGTGGTTGGGCGTTGTCGTGATCGGTGGTTCGGCGTTCCTTTTCGGCGCCGTTGATGAAGGCCCTCCCCGGACCGACGCCGACCGTGTCCACTCCTTGGCGCAGAGCTTCGGCTGCCCGGTGTGCGACGGCCAGTCGGTCGCTGAATCGGACGCGGTCGTGGCCCGCAACATCCGCCAGCAGATAGCCCGACGGGTGGACGAGGGCCGCAGTGACGAATCGATCATCGCCGAGCTCGAAGCGGCTTTCCCCGGCAACGACTACACTCCCGCAGCCTCCGGGTTGTCGAGCCTGGTGTGGATACTTCCTGTGGTTGCGGGTGCCGGTGGGCTCGCCGGCCTCGTTGTGGTCTTCAGGCGTTGGCAGCGCGAGATCGAAGCGGGAGCGACGCCCGAAGACGAGCGACTGGTCGCCGGGCTGCCTTGGGCCAGGATCGTGGGTTGGGTCCTGGGAATTGGGTTGCTGGCTACAGTCGCAGGCGTCGTGTTGGCCGATTTCTCCGGCAGCCGCGGAGCCAACGATCAGATCACCGGCAATATCCGAGAGTCGGTGCGCTCCCGCCTCTTCGATGCGCGCGAGGCGATGGGCGACCAGGACCTGGCACGGGCGATCGAGATATACGACGACGTGTTGGTCGATGAGCCGTCGAACGCGGAGGCGCTGACCTATCGCGGCTGGCTCACGAATCTGACTGGCGACCCTCTGGTGGCCCGCGACTTCGTCGAGGAGGCGATCGCGGCTGACCCGAGCTTCCCTGACGCTCGGGTCTTCGCGGCGTCTTTGACTCTGGCGGCAGGCGAACCGCTGGTTGCCAGCGATCATCTTTTGGCCCTGGACCGGATAGACAGCCCGGCCTTCATCTCTCAGCTGGTGGTGGCTCAACAGCTCGACGTGAACGTCGCGACCACTGCGGGCACCGCAGCCGTTTCGCTGGCTGTGCCCGTGCTCGAAGGGGCCGCCTACGATCCAGCCGAGGTGCCGGTGCGCTACATGGTCCTCGCCGCTGAAAACCTGGCTTCGACGGATCGGCTCAGTGAGGGCTTGGCGCTGTTCGACGCGATGCTCTCGACTGCAGGGGACGATCCCGACGTGCTGGTCCCGTTCGCCTGGTTCGTCGCCCGCGCTTCGGTGGGACTCACCGAGGGAATGGCAACGGCACTGTCCTACCTAGATGCGGTCCTCGAAGCCGACCCGGCCCGCGCCGATGCGCTGGTCTACCGCTCCCTGGTCCGTCTCCAATTACAGGACCTCGAGGGCGCTGCGGCCGACCTCGACGCCTACGACGAACTTGGAGTCGTACGGCGCGATCTGGACCGGTTGATCGCAGACACAGAACTGCGTGACGTGCTCGGCTGACTGGGAAGTTACGCTGCACCTGACGCTATGAGTCGCTTGCGAAACCTTGATCTCGGCCGTGTGGCGATCCTGTTGGTGCTGGTTGTCGGCACCGTGATGCTGTTGACCAGGAACCAGTGGGACTGGTTCTTCGGTTCGGACGACCCCCATACCCAAGACGTCACCGCGGAGCAGATTGAGATCGAGGAAGTTGATCCGGTCACTGAGCGTCTCTACCGGATCAACCCCGACAACGGCTCTGAAGTCAGCTATCGGGTGCAGGAGCGGCTTGGGGGCGTTTCTCGCACGGCTGTGGGCACGTCGACGGTCGTGGCGGGTGACATCAAGATCAATCTCGTCGACCCGAGACTCTCGGAGGTGGGCGAGATCGTCGTCAACGTCGAGATGTTCGAATCGGACTCGAACCTGCGCGACAAGCGGATCCGCCACGATTTCCTGGAGTCGACCCACTGGCCTTTCGCCCGTTTCGTGCCGACGTCGATCGAGGGTCTCGATGTTGCCTTTGCAGACGGCGACAGCTACGAGGTGTCGATCTCCGGTGACCTGACGGTCAAGGAGACGACCTTGGAGCAGACTTTTCACGGAACTGTGACGGTCGGTCCCGGTCAGCTCACAGCGTCGATGACCGCGACAGTGCTGAGCAGCGACTACGACGTAGGTCCCATCAACATCGCCCGGTTGACTCATACCAGCGACGAAGTCGAGTTGGTTTTCGAACTGGTTGCCGACCGGGTGGAAGTCGATTCCGACACCCGGACTGATCTGAACCGTGAACTGCCTGCGGTCGAGTTTGCTTCGGGTGCTTTCGCCGCCCATGTCCAACCGATTCTTGAAACCAGGTGTGTGTCGTGCCACACCGCGGGGGGTCCAGGTTGGAGCACACTGGCCTTCGACACGGCGGCGCAGGCCGCCGAGGTTGCCGAGGACATCGCGCTGGTCACGGAGATTCGTTTCATGCCTCCCTGGCTGCCCTCGGACCTGAGCCCTGCCTTCGAACACGACTGGTCTCTGAGCGATGAGGAGGTAAGGGTGATAAGGGACTGGGCGAAAGCCGGTGGTGGTCTTGACGTCGCTGTCGACACTCCCTTGGTCGCGCGGGTTCAGGCGGTGCTGCCGATTGAGGAGGACCAGAAGATTGCGCCTCGTGACGGGCTCTACACGGGCTACTCTGACGCCGAGGGCAACCCCATAAAATCCGATGACTACCGTTGCCAGGTCCACGAGGTGGCCGATCCAGAGGGCGACGGCAACTGGGTCAAGGGGTTCGAGTTCCGGCCCGACCAGACTTCGGTCGTGCACCATGCGATCGTCTACAGGGTGCCGGCCTCAGCAGCCGCGGAGGTGAACGCCAAGATCGCCGCGGAGGACAGGATCGAAGCCGACTCGGGTTTCTCCGATGAGCCGGGCTGGACCTGCTTCGGCTTGTCGGGCCTGTCGTCAGAGGGCGTGTACTCGATCCAGGGCTGGGCGCCGGGACAGTCGCCGACCATCTACCCCGACGGCTACGGCATCTATCTGTCCCCCGGCGACATGATCGTCAACCAGATCCACTACCACTACGACCACGACACTCCGGCGGACGGTTCCTGGATCATCCTCGACACGGCCACTCCTTCTGAGATCGCTGCGGGGATCACCCACATCACCGGGTCCACGTACCTGACTCCTGCTGAAGTGCCCTGCACACCCGAGGAGATGGCGGTTGCGCAACATCGGGCTGAGACCATCGACGGATACTCGAACCTGTGCATCCGCGAGAATGTGCTGGCCGACATCGGCGAGAAGTACGACCTGTTCGCGACCTTCATCCCCGATGCCCTGCTGCAGCGTTGCGGGGGAACCGTCGACGACTACGACGATCTCGACGGGTCGATCGGTTACAGCTCCTGTGACATGAGAGCCCGCGACCCGGGCACGATCCACACGGTGCTCGGGCACATGCACGAGTTCGGTGCGGCATATCGGATGACCCTGAACCCCGACACTCCCGAAGAGCGGATCCTGCTCGACGTCCCTGTCTGGGACTTCGAGTGGCAGCTCAACTACGCCCCGATCGAGGATATTCGTATCGATCGGTCCGACACGGTGCGGTTTGAGTGTTGGTGGGATCGCTCGCTCAAGTACCTGCCCGAGCCCCGCTACATCACCTGGAACGAGGGAACGGTCGACGAAATGTGCTTCTCATCGATCTCGGTCTTGCCCGACTAGCGTCGCTGCCCGGGTGTCGGATTGTCATGCAGGTGGTCCTTCGCAGAAAGCAGCGCTAGGGCTTGGCTGTGTAGATCCCCTCGGCGATGGCGCCGTCGTGGACTCTGAGCTCCCACACGCTGGCCTTGGCGCAGCCGCGGTCGCCGGAAACTTCCAGGCCTGCGCGCAGCAGACGGTTGAGAACCCCGGGAATGACATCGCCGTGACTGGACAGTATTAGATCGTTGGGTACCGCAGCTTCTTCAAGGATCAATTCTAGGAGGTGCCTCGATCCCGCTCCCTCGTAGAGTTCGGCACGAATTTGGACGTCCACGCCGTGAACTGCGGCCACCGGCTCCACGGTCTGCACGCAGCGGGCCGCGGGAGACGACCACACGGCCCGAACTGTCGAGTCCGCAAAGAAGTCTGCGATTCGCAGCGCCTGCTCGCGTCCCCGTTCGTCGAGCGGCCGATCCTTGTCGTTGAGGTTCCATCGACTGCGATCCCCCGCAGAGGCATGGCGAACGAGAAAAATACTCACAGATCCAAGAGCCTAGGTCGCGCGCGATGCAACCTTGCCTGTAAGGAACCTGCTGATCCCGAGTTTCGGTTGATCGGCTCTCAAAGGGTCACATGGGTGACGCAGATGTCGTCGCCCTGGGGCTTTGAGGAGGTGGTGGAGGCGTCGGCGGGGCCGTACAGGTGGCCGAGCATTCCTTGGACCATGCCCCGGTCGACTGCGCAGATGACCGGATGTTCCACGACCGCGTCGCCGAAGGGGCAGTTCTGGGCGACGATCTGGTACCTGTCGTCCTCGGCCCTCTCGGCTCTGGCTGCGAATCCGTGGGCTGACAGGGCATCGGCCACAGCGTGCAGGGCGCCCTGGTAGCTGCGGTGCGTCTCTGCGGGATCGATCGCCGCTGCCATCGCCTTGCCGTACTCGACACCCACCTCCTCGGCCATCTCCTCAGCAGCATGAGCAGGCAGCATCGCCAGGGCCCGTCCCAGCAGGGAGACCAGCACGTCGTCGTGGCGGACGTTCACTTCCAGGCGCACCTCGGTGTGAACCGGCCGGTAGTGCTTGGAGGGGCGCCCGACCCCACCGTCCGGTTTGGCGACCTCAACGCCGAGGTGGCCCCCGGCAGTGAGCTTGTCGAGATGGTGGCGCGCAACGTTGGCGTGCAGGTCGAACTCATCGGCCACATCGCTTGCGGTCACACCGTCGGGGTTCTGATGGACATGCAGATAGATGTCGCGGCGGGTGACGTCACCAAAAGCCGCGGTTATGGCAGAGACTGTCGAAGCGAACTCTGTGGGGCTGAGGTGCCGGGCGTCCACGGCGCTATTCTACGCATATATGACCGTCACCGAAGCCGAAGTGATCGAGGCTCTGCGTCCGGTCGAGGATCCGGAACTGCATCGCAGCATCGTTGATCTGGGGATGCTCCGCTCCACCACCATCGACGGCGGCCATGTCGAGGTCGGCATTGACCTCACGATCGCCGGTTGCCCGCTGCGCAACGAGATCCAGAATCGGGTCTCCGGGGCCGTTACTGCTCTCGACGGGGTCAACGTGGTGACCATCGACTTCGGTGTGATGACCGATGAGCAGCGGGCAGAGGTCCGCGGGATGCTCCACGGTGATCCCGCGGCGACAGCGGGGTCACAACCCGCCCACGGCCACGCGCAGGGGCGTGCGATTCCCTTCGCTCAGCCGGGCAACAAGACCCGCACGCTGCTGATCGCCTCAGGCAAGGGCGGTGTGGGCAAGTCGTCGGTGACCGCCAACCTGGGTATCGCTCTGGCTCAGAGAGGTCACAGTGTGGCCGTTGTCGATGCGGATGTCTGGGGTTTCTCAATCCCGCGGATGCTCGGCGTCGAGCAGGCGCCGACGGTGATCGACGACATGATCATCCCCCCCGAGACGCACGGTGTGCGCTGTGTCTCGATGGGCTTCTTCGCCCGCGAGGACCAGCCGGTGATCTGGCGGGGTCCGATGCTGCACAAGGCACTTGAGCAGTTCCTGACCGACGTGTTCTGGGACGACCCCGATTTCCTGCTCGTCGACCTGCCTCCTGGAACCGGCGACATCTCGTTGTCGCTGGCGCAGTTCCTGCCTCGTGCGGAGGCCTACGTCGTCACCACCCCCAACCCGGCGGCCCAGCGGGTTGCTCAGCGTTCGGCGTTCATGTTCGACCAGGTAAAGATCAAGGTGAAGGCGGTGATCGAGAACATGTCGTGGTTCACCGGGGACGACGGCAAGCGGTACTACCTGTTCGGCGCTGGAGGCGGAACTGAGTTGGCGCAGCGCCTTGAGGTCGATCTCATCGGCCAGATTCCGATGGCGATCGCCCTGCGTGAGGGTTCGGACCAGGGCGAACCGATCATGGCCTTCGACCCCCGCAGTGAGGCATCGGCTGTGTTCGGCGAGATGGCCCGGTGGATTGAGGACCACAAGCCGTCGAAACGTTCGCATCCGGAACTGATAATCAACTGACCGGTCCGCCCGCCACGCCGGCTGTCCTGTAATACTTCGCTTCAGGCACTGGTTTTGTGGAGTGCGGTTGAGCTGACTGAGGAGAACTGACAAGTGGATGTCCGTATTGGAGTGAGTGAGCACGCCCGTGAGATCGTGGTCCAACTTCCCGACGAAACCGACCGTTCCTCGGTCAAGAACTCGATTGACGAGGCGATCAGCGGTGCGGCCGCAACGCTTTGGTTGACCGACGAGAAGGGCAGGGAAGTGGTGGTGGCGGCCTCGAAGATCGCGTTCGTTGAACTGGGCCCCGAAGGGGGCAACCCGATCGGCTTCGGCTGAGACGCGGCGGTACGTTCGGTGGCCAGCCTCGCGGAGATCGCTCGAGCGAAGACCTCGCTCGACTCCGCGGCGATCGCCCACCTTCAACGCTTGGTTAGTTCATGGTCGTTGCTGAGCGACCTGTCGTTCAGCGATCTGCTGCTGTATGTGCCGAGCAATGGGCTGCCGAGCAATGGGCTGCCGAGTACTGGGGGCAAACCGAACATTACCGATACCAGCGAATTCGTCGTGTTGGGCCACACGCGTTCGGTTACCGGCGCGACGGTCCACTACGGCGACCCGGTGGGCCAGACTGTCTCGGTTGTCGACAATCCGCTGCTGGCGCGGGCGATGACAGAACACAGGAGGCTTCAGGGCTTGATCACCAGAAGCGACCTCCATGGCCCCGATCATGATCAGCTGGTTGAAGAAGACATCAGGTTGCCGGGCGCGGGTGCGCAGATCGCGGTCGAGTACATCCCGGTGCGCAGCGACCGCGAGATTGTGGCCGTGCTCACAAGGGAGGCCGAATCGGCATTCGTTCGGCATAGGAGCCCAGTCGAACGCCCGTACCGAGCAGTGGGGGAGCGGTTGGCCCAGATGGTCGCCGATGGAGCCTTTCCGTTCGCCGAATCGGAACGGGTCGGTGAACTGCGTGAGCCGCGTGTGGGCGACGGTGTGGTGGTTCTGGACCGTGAAGGGCGGATCGAGTACGCCTCACCGAATGCAGTCTCGGCCATGCATCGCCTGCGGGTGCTCAGCAACCTCGAGGGCAGGCGACTGCGAGAGCTCGGGATCGACGAGTCGGCCGTTCGACGGGCGTTCTCCTCGCGTCACAGCACTGTCGATGAGTTCGAGGAGGCCGAGGATGCCTGCGTCGTGGTGCGCTGCCATCCGCTGATTGAACACGGGAGGGTCACTGGTGCCGTTGGTCTGCTGCGTGACATCTCTGAGTTGCGGAGCCGAGATCGGCTGTTGATCTCCAAGAACACCACGATTCGTGAGATACACCATCGAGTGAAGAACAACCTGCAGACAATCCAGTCCCTGCTTCGTCTGCAGACCAGGCGTCTCTCCTCCCCGGAGGCGGTCGCGGCCGTCGAACAGTCAGCCCGCCGGATCGGATCGATCGCCGTGGTTCACGAGACCCTGACCGCCGATGCAGGCGACATCGTTGATTTTGATGCGGTGGTGAGCAGGCTTGTACGGATGGTCGAGGAGGGGCTCGGCGCACCGGAACGCCCGGTGCGCATCGAGGTGAGTGGCAGCATCGGGGCCCTCGGAGGTGACGTTTCGATGCCCCTGGCCGTAGTGGTCACCGAGTTGTTGCAGAACTCAATTGATCACGGTTCCGGATCAGAACATCCGGTGAGGGTTCGACTCGGTGGTGACAGCAAGGAGTTGTCGATCTGTGTGCAGGACCACGGCCAGGGAGTTCCTGAGGGGTTCTCGCTTGATCGCGATGCAGGACTGGGTTTGACGATAGTTCGCACGTTCGTGGTGTCGGATCTTGGTGGACGGATCACGTTTGCTCGTCCAGACGCGACAACTGAAGGCCACGATCTTGGAGGTTCGGCGGGGACTACCGTCGATGTGCGGGTTCCGCGCCCGGGTCCTGCGCTGCCCTTCGGTTAGTGCCCTTTGGCTGGGGCCGTTTGGTTGGTGTGGGGCAAGTTCTGCTTTCCTCCTGTGAATGACGGCGGTGCCGTTGGAAGTCTGCGCTACCCCTGAAGGCGGCGCCCCTGCAGGAGCTTCGGCCACATGTCGTTGGCAACACGCCAGAATGTCGCTTCGATGGCCGATCCCTTCGTTTTCGTTGCGGTCGAGCAGCAACCCGCGGAAGTCGGTGGCTGCTGCGATACACCACACGCGGCTACTGGTTGGCGTGGTGCCACCCACCGGCGTAGCGTTGCTGGTCTGGCGTGTGTCGGGGCGGGAATCGAGAATCGTCGCTATCTGCGGCAGCCTGAAACTGCTCTTGGCGTCCGTCTGGGCGGGAAGCGAGAGGGGCATCGTTTCTGGGTTTGTTCTACGCTTGCTGGCGTGCGGGTTTGTGCCTGCTACGTTTTCGTTCTGCAGAACCCCGATTGTGAACGAAGGTGTTGTCGATAATGTCTGCAAGCCCCCTTTGCCCCCCCCCCCCCCCGAAGTTCGGGTGGTCTGAGCCGCCGCCGCAGAGTCTGGTTGGGTGTCGGTTTATTGGTGGTGTCAACAGCGGCGTTGTTGGGGGTCTCTTCTCAAGCCGGTGCTGTTGGCGGGTACGGCGACGTGGCCGAGGGCCGGTATTTCACTGAACCGGTGCAATGGTCTGTTGACAATTCGATAACCGGACGGCCCGGCGTCTGTTTCTACCCGGACCGTACCGTCACCCGCGGCGAAGCAGCCCGCTGGCTGTGGGTGATGCAAGACCGGCCCGAAGCACCCGCCCACACATTCACCGACGTAGACGAGTCGGCTGCGGTGTCGTGGATGGTTCACGCCGGTGTCACCACCGGCACCAGCGCCACCACATTCTCGCCTGATGATCCGTTGACCCGAGCACAGATCGCAGCGTTCTTGTGGCGTCTCGCAAACGAGCCCGAAGCACCCGCCCACACGTTCAACGACGTTCACTCAAGCTGGCAACAGGGCCCGGTTTCGTGGATGTCTCACCGCAACATCACCACCGGCACCAGCGCCACGACGTTCTCACCCGACGATCCGTTGACGCGGGCGCTTCTGGTCACGTTCCTGTGGCGCTACCAAAACCGTCCAGCAGTCACCATACACCCACACGCCCCAGTCTGCCCTACCCCGGCCACCGTCACCGAATACACCTGCCCCGGCACCACTCGCGACGGTGGGAATCAACGGCTCCCCGACGGTGCCCTGCACTGCACCGACGGCACGGTCAACGTCGAGTCCTGGTACACAGCCGACGGCAGGGTCGGCAACGATAACTACTACCTGAACGGTGAGCTGCATCGTGTGAACCGCTACTACCGCGACGGCACGGTCAACACCGAGGAGTACCGGCGGAGCGGTGAGTACCACCGTGACGACGGCCCCGCACAGATCAGCTACTACCGCGACGGCTCGGTCGCGCGCGAGGCGTACTGGCTGAACGGTGATCTGCGTCGTGACGACGGCCCCGCACAGATCACCTACTACCCCGACGGCACGGTCGACACCGAGCACTACTGGCTGGACGGTGATCTGCGTCGTGTGGTCCGCTACTACCCCGACGGTACGGTCAACCAGGAGGACTACTGGCGGAGCGGTGAGCGGCACCGTGACGACGGCCCCGCACTGATCCTCAACTACCGCGACGGCACGGTCTGGGCAGAGCACTACTACCGGAACGGTGAGGAGCACCGTGACGACGGCCCGGCATACATTAGCTACTACTCCGACGGCACGGTCAACGTCGAGGAGTACTGGCTGAACGGTGAGGAGCACCGTGAGATCGGGTACAACAAGGACGGCACGGTCAAATCTGATACCGGCTCGTAGGGAGCATTCAAGGCTGCCGCCGTTGTCTGTGCCGCCTGCCGGGCCGTTACGGGCCGCGGCGGCGATCCGGTCTAGTTCGATGGTGGGCGGCCGCTCGGCGTGCCTTGGTGGCGCGCCACGGCGCTCCGCTGACGGTCTTGTGTCCGGTGTCGGTGAGACTGTTGGCGATTCCTCGCTATGTGACCCCGGTAGAGCGCATCCGTGCGCCGCGGTGGTGTGCTCGGCGATCTGGTCGTGGCGCATCCAGTTGCCGAGCGTGCCCTGGTTCACACCAAGGTCCCGGGCGACCTGTGCCACAGACTGTCCGGTCTCCCGTACAATCCGCACAGCCCCATCCCGGAACTCCCGGTCAGAGCTGCTTCGTGGTCTTGCTAGACATAGCTCCTCCTTATGAAGCATGTCTCCGCGATCAGGGGGAACCTCAGTGCCGGGGCCGAGTACTCGGGTGGTGTTTGTTGGTGCAGCGTTGTGTGGTTGTGGCGTGTTGGCTCAGAGCGTGGGTCCTTCGCGGGTTTTGTTGAGGGGTCTTGACCTGCACGGATTCAACGTTTCTATGATATTTGAAGGGTTCACAGGGGTCGCTGTCACACCCTGTGTCTAAGGTTGTGTTCATGCAATTAACCCCTGCCCTCGGTAACTTGGATCGCTCTGTTCGTGCCGGTCGTTGCGGTGCTGCCGGGTCGGTCTGTGTAGGGCGTGTCGATGAGGTCGGACTGTCAGATGAGGCGTTGCGGTCACACTTGAAGACGTTGGGTCGCGCGGAGTGTCGGTTGGCTGCGATGAAAGCCCGGGTGTTGGCTGAGTTGAGCCGCCGTCACAGCAAAGGCGACGCGCAGCGTATGGTTCGTTCAGAGTTGCGGTCATCGAGACGTGACGCCAAACGCGATGTCGAAACCGCGGCTCAACTGGTGGAACTGCCCGTCACGAGCGACGCATTGGAGTCTGGTGAGGTTCCTGTGGGTCACGCCCGCCTGATTGCTCGAGCATCTGGCGAGAGCGCGATAGATGAGGGGCTGCTCGTCGAAGCAGCCGGTAGCGAACCGTTCGATGAGTTCGCCCAAACTGTGAAACGTCATCAACAAGACGTAGCTGATGATGACGGGCAAGCGTTGTTGGATCGTCAACGCAACAAACGCAAGGCCCGGGTCTTCGAATCAGCCGACTCTGGCATGTTCGTGCTGACCGGCGAGTTTGATCAGATCACCGGTGCACGCATCGCCACCGCGTTGACCGCCAAAGAACGGCAGCTGTGGCACCGCGAGGACCCCGACAAGCGGGCCACGCCCCAGCAGCGGATGGCCGATGCGTTGGCAGAGCTGATCTGTCAACCCGCTGGTGACGGCAAGTCTGCGGGTACTGACCTGTTGGTGATCGCCGATTTTGATGTGTTGAAACAACAACTCGACAATCCCCGGTTGGCTGATGGGTCGCCGATACCGATCGTTGAGCTGCACCGTCTGGCGTTGGAAGCGAACCTGCTGCCGTCGATCTTCGACACCAAAGCCCAAGACATGTGGCTGGGCCGCCGCCTGCGGACTGCTACTGAAGCTCAACGCATCGCTCTGATCGCCCGCGATCAGCACTGCATTGGTTGTGGCGCCAACCCGTTGTGGTGCCGAGCGCATCACATTGTGTGGTGGTCAAAGAACGGGGCCTCCGACCTCGACAACTTCGCGCTGGTCTGCGACGACTGCCACCACAAGATCCACGACCACGGCTGGCAAGTCCACCAAGACCCCAACACCGGCAAGTACCAGCTCAAACCACCCGACCCAACGGGCAAACCAAACACAGCCCGACAAACCAGGCCCGCACAGCTAGACCGGCCAACGCAGAAACGGCCGACAGAATCACAGAGCGCAAGCCAGAACCGGCGAGCGCAGAGACGGTTGGACGGTGAGGTTGAGAAGCAGGTTGAGGGGTTCGGTCGCCGAGCCCCGACTGAGTCCTCATCTCGACGGAGCAACTCCGACCGGTCTGGTGAGAACCGGCGAGCGCAGAGACGGTTGGGCGGTGAGGTTGAGAAGCAGGTTGAGGGGTTCGGTCGCCGAGCCCCGACTGAGTCCGCATCTCGACGGAGCAACTCCGACCGGTCTGGTGAGAACCGGCGAGCGCAGAGACGGTTGGGCGGTGAGGTTGAGAAGCAGGTTGAGGGGTTCGGTCGCCGAGCCCCGACTGAGTCCTCATCTCGACCGGGCGGCTCCGACCCCCGAGCAACCCTGAACAACCCACAGACACAGGCGATGCCGAACCCGCCCCAGACCCCCACCAAAACGCGCCAGCAATAGGGCCAACGATACATCCGAACAGAAGACACCCGACCAAACCCACCAACACCCGAACCGCCAATGACAAAGACACCTCCTAACCAGTCAGCGAGGCGCGCGGACTCGCTCAAGATGTTAGCCAATTAGGCTAGGCACGCGAAGAGCCCAAACGCCGCGGAGTTTGTTCGGCTCCGGTTACGACCGGCGAAGCGATCGTGGCATTGGCTGCGATCGGCAAAGACAGTGGGGGCTCCGGTTACGACCGGCGAAGCCATCGCGGCATTGGCTGCGATCGTGGATCGAGTACTACTCCGACGGCACGGTCCAGATCGAGTCGTACTGGCTGAACGGTGAGCGGCTCCGTGATGACGGCCCCGCGAGCATTGGCTACTTCCCGACGGCACGGTCTCGTACGAGCAGTACTACCGGAACGGTGAGCGACACCGCACGATCGAGTACAACGAGGACGGCACGGTCTAAGCGGCCGAGTGGATTGATCCCGCTCACGGCCGCGCACGAACGAAGCCGTGGCCCGAGCGGCCCGTGAGCGCAGCGAACAAGAGCGGAAGACACCAAATCCGGGCGCACCCGCGATGTTCAATCCGCGCTCGTTCTAAGTCAAAGAAGATACCGGCCCGTGGCCCGATTCTGGCTCTGGGCTTGGCGCTACCGACCCCTACTGCTGGCCGTGGCCAGCTAGGGTGTGCTGCTGCCGGAAACTCCGGTGGGTGTCTTGGCGAGGGCGGCGGCGGCCCGCAGGCGCCGACGGATGACTCGGCGTTCTTCCTCAGAGGTTCCGCCCCAGACACCGGTGTCCTGGTTGGTGGTGAGGGCGAAATCCAGGCACTCGTCCTTGCATTGGCATGAGAAACAAACCTGTTTGGCGGATGCGATCTGATCGACCGCCGGCCCGGTCGTTCCGACCGGAAAGAACAGTGCTGGGTCGGTGTCGCGGCATGCCGCTTCAGCTCGCCAGTCGAGTGCGGATGCGAAAGCGTCGGCTGTGAGGGCCACGATTGTCCTCCTACTGGGCTATTTTCTGGGCCATTTCGTGTCGCTGGTCTCCCTGCGATTCGGCAATAATAGGAACGGGTTCTCCTTCCCCGCAAGGGTTTTTTGAAACTTGTTCTGTTTTTTCTGCACCGACAAGCCACAACCGCTGTGTACGGACGGCCCAAAATCCGCGAGACTGTGACTGATGACCCAAGTGATCGCACACCGAGGAGCGTCGAAAGCAGCGCACGAGAACACCCTCGATGCGTTCCGGCTGGCGCAGACTATGGGTGCTGAATGGGTCGAACTTGATGCTCGACGCGCCGCCGATGGTGTGGTTGTGGTCCACCACGACGCCCACCTCGCTGACGGACGGATCCTGGCGGAGATCTCGAGTGAAGATCTGCCCGACCACATTCCGAACCTTGCAGAGGCTCTCGAAGCTTGTGGCGACACCAGCGTCAACATCGAGATCAAGAATCTTCCCAATGATCCCGACTACGACGAGGACCACCTGGTCGCCGACGCGGTAGCGGGTCTCGTACACGCATATCTCGGCCCGCAGCGAGCGCTGATTACTTCGTTCAACATCGACGCTGTTGATCGGATCCGGGCTGTCGACCCGTCGATCCCGTGCGGCTGGCTGCTGTTTCAGATGACCGACCCGGCCAGCGCCATCGGCCGGGCCGTCGCCCATGAAATGAAGGCGATCCACCCCTGGGACGTCCTGGTCGATGTCAATTTCGTCAATCGGGCCCATGCCGCCGGGCTGTTGGTGAACGTCTGGACCGTCGATGACCCCGAACGGATGGCTCAACTCATCGAGATGGGTGTGGACGGAATCTGCACCAATGTCCCTGATGTGGCGAGAAGGGTCGTCGACGCCTGAGCGGCACGACTCACCGAACCTCGGGCATCAACAGTGAGAGCCGTTCGGGGGTCCAGGTGAACCGCAGACGTCTGCTCACGCCCAGGTAGTCGCCGTCAACCTGGTACGGGGCTCCGGGATCGCACTCAATCACCAGCGATCGCATATCGGTGCGGAGGTCGACATTGCGCTGACTGCCCAGCTCGCTGCCCCGCAACGCACCTGCCAACACGGGACCGAGGCTGGTTAAGCGGAGCTCTTCAAGTGTCACCACCGCCAGGGGATCGGTGAGGGCGAGTCCCGGAACCAGGTCGATGGGACGGCTTCCCAGGTAGGTGTAGGGATTGGTGTTCATGACCACGGTCATGAAGCCCTTGGCGAGTTCGTCACCGGCCGGGCCCATGACTCGCAGCGGAGGGTTCCGGCGGTCGACCCCGCGCCCCCAGGTGTCGAGTGCCGCCCACACGAACAGGGGATGACCTGCCCAACGTTTCCACGGTCCCCGAGTCTCGACCTGCTCCACGACTGCGGCGTCGAAACCGACACCGCAGTGAAACAGGAAGTAACGCCCCTCCACTGCTCCCAGACCGATGCGGTGTATTGAGCCGCGGTCGATCGCGTCGAGCAGCACCAGGCAGGCGTCGGCGGGATCGTCGGGAAGACCGAGGATCCGGGCGAGCACGTTGGTTGAGCCTCCAGGAAGAGTCGCCAACGCGGTATCGGTACCGGCGAGACCGTTGGCGGTTTCATTCACAGTGCCGTCACCGCCGAGCACGACCACGAGGTCGTAGTTGTCGTTGGCGGCAGACTGGGCGAGGCGTGTGGCGTGTCCCGGTCGGCTGGTCTCGGCCAGGGTCACGTCGTGGTCGGCCGACAGAATCTTGTAGATGATCACTCGGCGACGGGCGGTCACTGACGAGGCGACCGAATTGACGATGAAGAGGATGCGCAAGAACATCAAAACTATCCGCTCAACTCAGATAGGCATTCGGCAACCTCGCTGGCAGACTCTTGGGCTATGAAAGTTGTTGTGTGCGTTAAACAAATCCCGGACCCGGCCGATCCGGGTGCGCTCGATCCGGAGAGCATGACGCTCGTGCGTGATCAGAAGCTGATTCTCGACGAGTCCGACAGCTACGGAGTAGAGATGGCCCTACAACTCGTCGACACTGTCGGCGACGGTTCGGTACACCTTGTCTCGATGGCTCCGGACAATCAGGTCACCGGTCTGCGCACCGCGCTGGCCATGGGTGCCGACAGCGCCACACTTGTGAGCGACGAGGCGCTCAAGGGATCCGATGCGCTCGGAACGGCCAAGGTACTTGCCGCGGCGATCGCCCGCACTGAACCCGACCTGGTGTTGGCTGCGACCGAGTCGAGCGACGGTTACACGGGCACCGTGCCTGAGATGGTCGCTGAGTTGTTGGGCCTTCCGTCGGTCACGTTCGCCAAAGCAGTCGCGGTCGAGGGCGGCACGGCCAAGGTGCAGCGCCAGACCGAGGCGGGCTACGACGATGTCGAGTGTCCGCTGCCCGCGGTCGTGTCGGTGACCGCAGGTGTGGTCGAGCCCCGATATCCGTCGTTCAAGGGGATCATGTCGGCGAAGTCGAAACCCGTCGACGAACTCGGGATCAGCGATCTCGGGATCGATGCCGGATCTGTCGGTTGGGCCGGAGGCTCCCAGGAGATTGTGAGCGTTGCCGACGCTCCGACCCGTGAGGCAGGCGAAGTGATAGAAGACGAGGGAGACGCCCACGAGCGGATCGTGGCCTTCCTCGATGAACTCAAGGTTCTGTGAGGGAGGAAACGACATGGGACTCGAGAAGATCTGGGTGTTCGGTGAGGCCAACGGCGATGCCGTCGCCACGATCACCCTGGAGATGCTGGCGAAAGCCCGCGAGATCGCCGACACCGTCGAGGTGTTCATGGCTGGAGACGGCGACGACCACGCCGAGGAGTTGGGTGACCACGGCGCCGAGACCGTATACAGCACGGGTGACCTTGACGGGGCCATGCAGGGCGTTTCGGTTGCCTCCGCGGTCGCTGAGGCAATCGACAGCGGTGATGTGGACGCACCGGAGGCTTTCCTGCTCGGCACCACCCAAGACGGCCGTGACGTTGCCGCGAGGCTGTCGGTGAAGCTCAACTCGCCGGTCATCACCAATATCGTCGACCTCGTCGTGGACGGTGACGACCTGCTGGGCAGCGAGCCGATCTTCGGCGGCGCGACCGATGTGATGACCAAGAACACTTCAGACAACCCGGGGATCTTCCTGGTTCGCCCGAAGTCGTTCGCGGCCGAACCGGTCGGCGGTGCGGAGGCCGACGTGGAGGACCTTGCTGTCGGCGACCTGGGAGCGGCAGGTGCAGCGCGTGTCATTGCCACCTTCGCAGAGGAGTCGGTCGGCCCCAAACTCGATGAGGCGAACATTGTCGTCTCGGGTGGTCGTGGGCTCGGCGACTCAGAGGCGTACTCGATGATCGAGGACCTCGCCAAAGCGGTGGGAGCCGCTCCCGGCGCCAGTCGTGCAATCGTCGATGCAGGCTGGGTTCCCTACAGCTATCAGGTTGGTCAGACCGGCAAGGTCGTCAAACCGACGGTCTATATCGCCTGCGGGATATCAGGAGCGACGCAGCACCTCGTCGGGATGAAGGGGTCCAAGAACATCATCGCCATCAACAAGGATTCCGAAGCGCCGATCTTCGCGGTTGCTGATCTTGGCATAGTCGGCGATGTCCACAAGGTTCTGCCCAAGCTGATTGAAGCTCTCAGCAGCTGATCAACAGCAGGGCGGCTGGGATTGGCGCCATTTTCGGCTTTTGTGAATTTTCACAAAATGCACAGACTTGTCCACACCTGTTGAATAACCTCGGGTTGTCGTCGCGCTCACACAAGCGGCCAGGGCCAGTGGTGTCGATTGCTGTCACCGTGCGGGAAGGCCCTTTTGATGGCCAGTGCCTTGGCTCGGGTGAGCATCGCGTCCCGTTCCAGCGGGTCGAGGAGGGCAGCGACCGGCTCTGGAACCCCCCGGTCCAGAAACGCCCAAAGGTCTTCCTGCAGCTGCTCTGGCAGTGACTCGCCAGCGAAGTCCCAGATCACCGTGCGGAGCTTGAACTGGTGGTGGAAGGCCAGGCCGTGGTCGATCGCCCAGATTCGGCTGTCGGTTCCCAGCAGACAGTGCCCTGATTTCCGATCGGTGTTGTTGATGACCAGATCGAGCGCACAGATCTGGCGGAAGGACTCGTCGTAGCGGTCGCCGGCCTCGTGCAGTGTGAAGTAGTGCTCCTCGTATTCGTGGGGAACGAACAGTTGTAGCGCCCCCGTTTGAAGTGGAGCGTCGTCGCGCACGACTGTGGGAGGGACCACGTCCCAGCCGAGATCATCGGCGACCAGGAAGGCTGCGACCTCTCGTCGGTAGAGTCCGTCCGGGAAGTCCCATAGCGGACGTTCCCCCCGAAGCGGCTTGTAGATCGCCTGGGCCTGCAGCCCTTCATGACATAGATTGACGAGAAAGGTTGCGTTGGAGGAATAGGGCATCCGCCCGACCAGTTCCAGCTCTCCATCGCAGAGCAGTGTCAACGCACGCTCGGTGGCGATCGGTTCGCGATCAAAGAACGGCGATTCGTTCGCACTCATCCCACGGCTCCAGTCACGCCCAACGCCCCCGCGGCTCGGGCTGCTCGTGGCACTGCCGCGGTTCCGGCCACGCCCGGCAACATCACACTGCCCGGCAACATCACACTGCCCGGCAACATCACAGTGCCCGGCGCTAGCACCCTCAGTTTCGGCACGGGCACCAGTCGCCGTTGCGGGCGTCGAGTGGTTGGCCGCAATATTGACATGGTGGACGTCCTGCCGCCACCACCGAGCGGGCACGGTCGATGAGTCCGGCCACGTCTGCACGCTCTAGGAAGAACCGGGCCTGGAAGGGTTCGTCGTCTTCGTCGTCGACAAAAGACTCCGCCACGACAACGAGGCGGTCCAGTTCTTGGGCGTAGGCGATGGCGAGGCTGGCGACCGTCCACTCCGTGACAACCGGTTCTCTCAGATCAAGGTCTGACGGGGGATCGCCAATCTCACCATCGGGCAGCTCGCGCAGTACCCGGTCCAGGTACTCCGCGAGGGCGGCCACCTGCTGCTTCTCCACCTTCAACGAAACCAGCTGACCCTCGCTGCGGGCTTGCAGAAAGAACTCGCGTTGACCCTTGGGTCCGAGGGTTCCGACCGTAAGAAAATCGAGTTCCTGAAAGTCGAAGGATCGGCTCATGACGGCACCAGTGTTGATAGGTCGTCGCCCGTGGAGTTCACGGTCAGAACGATCGGTCCTCCGGGCGTGTAGAGGATCGCGGTTATGGAGCAGGGAGACACCACGATGCGTTGGAAGAGGTCGAGGTGGGTGCCGGTCGCCGACGCCACGACCGCTTTGATGACGTCAGCGTGGGACACAGCCACGATGGTCTCGCCAGGATGGGCGGCGACAAGGCGGTGGACGGTGTCCAGCGCACGGCTCTGCATTTCGGAGAACGACTCACCCTTGGGGAAACGGAATCCGCTCGGATAGCGCTGCACCTGCTTCCACTCGGGCTTCTTGCGCAGATCATCGAGCTTGCGGCCCGTCCACGTTCCGAAGTCGCACTCGATCAGCCCGAGTGACTGTCGCACCCGGAGCTTCAGCGCTCGAGCGATCGGCTTGGCAGTTTCGCGCGTTCGTTCCATCGGTGAGGCGTAGACGGCCGCGACAGAGTCGAAAGCGGCGATTCGCTGAGCTGCGGCGGACGCCTGGGCGATCCCTTCCTCGGCAAGGTGCAGACCCGGTGCCCTGCCGGGGAGCGAGGCTCCGGTTGTGGGCGTCTGTCCGTGGCGCACGAACAGCACCAGTGTCGGTTTGGGGGCGTCTGATCTGGCGGCCATGACTGCTGCACAACGTACCCTGTGAGTGATGCAATCACCTGATCCGAGTTCCACCGCTGCCGATACTGCGAACCGCGCCGCGGCCCTGCTCGGTCAGATTTCCGATGAGGTGGTGCAGTGTCGTGCATGTCCGCGGCTGGTCGCGTGGCGTGAGCGGGTCGGGCGGGAGAAACGGGCGGCTTACAGGGACCAGCAGTATTGGGCCAGACCGGTCCCGGGCTTCGGCGACCCCGAAGCTCGTCTCTTGGTGCTCGGCCTGGCACCGGCCGCTCACGGTGCCAATCGCACCGGTCGGATGTTCACCGGTGACCGCTCGGGCGACTGGTTGTATCGGGCCCTGTGGCGCGCAGGTTACGCATCCCAGGAGTCGTCAACGAGCCGTGACGACGGGTTGTCGCTCGACGGTGCCTGGATCACCGCGCCCGTGAAGTGTGCTCCTGTCGCCAACAAACCGATTCCGGACGAGCGGGACAATTGCCAACCATTCCTGGAGGCCGAGTTTGCGGCGCTCAACTCGCTGAGGGTGATCGTGGCGCTGGGAGGGTTCGCTCACAGCGTGGTCTGTCGACACTTCGGTCTGCGGCCCCGCCCTAAGTTCGGGCACGGTGTGGAGGTTCCGCTCGGTGGCGGTATGACCTTGCTGTGCAGTTTTCATGTGAGCCAACAGAACACGTTCACCGGCCGCTTGACCGAGCCGATGCTTGACGCAATTTTCAGCCGCGCCCGCGAGCTGGAGGCATCGGAGGAGTAGGTGCACAATCCGCAAGTACAACTTGCAGATTGTGCAATCCATTTGTCGGGGCGGCGTCACCGGAAAGTGGTGAGCAAGCGCTAGCCTCGCGGCGCAATGACTTGTGGAACGAAATCTCGGTCGACTCGACGGTTGGGCGTGATCAGCGTCGTTTTGGCCTGCTTGGTTCTGTTCGCTTCGGGCTGCGGCACCAACAACGATCCTTCCAACTGGGAGGAGGCTGAGGCCGACGGCACTCTCGAGGAGAACTTCATGCGCTCCTGCCAAACCGCCAACGAAGAAGGCGGTCTGACCGTATCGGAGGCCGCGTCCTACTGTGCATGTGCCTACGACGCACTGGCGCAGCGTTACGCGGACGACTTCGGCGATTTCAAGGATGCCGAGAAACGGCTGCGCAACGACCCTGAAGACATCGATCCGGCGATTCGAACACTATTTGAGAGGTGTCTCTAGCAATAGCCCTAGGGCCGAGCGGTAGCGGTTCTGGTGATCGGGACCGTGTCGCCAGCGTAGGGTTCCACTGGTGCCCTCTGCATTTGGCCAGGGGGCCCGTGGTCAGGGGCGGGTGCCGAACTCGGGGCGTTCGGTGCGGGTTCGCTTCAGTTCCCAGAATCCGTCGATGTTCATCATCGTGACCAGGGCGTCCCACATTTCCAGCGAATCCTCGGTCGGTGGGACTCGGGTGATGACAGGACCGAAATAGGCCTGCTTGTCGCCTCGTCGGTTGTCGAAGGCGATGATCGGGGTTCCCACGTCGTTGCCGCAGAGAGCCAGGCCAGCGTCGTGGCGCCGCGCGATCTCACCATCGAAGGAGTCGGAGTCGTAAGCGGCGGCGTGCGAAGCGTCGAGACCGACGCTTCCGAGTGCTTCGGCCAGATCGAAACCGAACTCCCCGTCGTGGTGGATCCGTCTGCCGTACTCCCAGTAGAGGTCGAAGACCGCGTCCTCACCTTCTGTGGCACGCACCGACTCCATCACCCGTAACAGGCGGTAGGTCCGCTCCGTAGGTTCGTAGAACGGCGACTCCGGGTCGGGCTGGTTCTTGAGCAGGAGGCTGATCGGCTGCCAGGTGATGTTCAGGTCACGGGCAGGTTTGACCTCGTCGACGACCCAACGGGCCGTCACCCAGCACCACGGTCAAATTGGGTCCACCCAAAACTCGATATCCATGTCGTCACCCCGCTTGCTTGGTAGAGACGGCCACCTTAGCGGCGGGCTGAGCCCAGTCCGGCCACCGGTCGCGGCTCTTCTGGGCCAATTTGTGCATCAACGCGATCGCTCCGGGGTCGTCGTCCCCCGGCCTCGTCTCGATCACGCCGTTAGCTGCCATAGCGCCGATCACGGCTCGTCCGAGCTCGGTGCGGACGATCGTGAGGGTCCAGTCGCTGAGCTCCCCGATACCTCCCGTGGAGATGTCGGCGTGCTCTGCGGCGAAGTCGGGGCACAGGTGGCAGCCCTCGCGGGTCCAGGCGTGGCATTCCTTGAGGTTGATCTCGTGGTAGCCGCCGTCCTTGGTCCAGATCTGGAAGACGCCCTTGATGTTCATCTTGGAGATGTTCTCCTTGGCGAGGCCGTACTTGACCTCGAACAGTTCGTCGAAGAGGGAGTCGTCGAACGATTTGGAACAGAGCAGACCGATGTTGAGCTTGATCGGTCTGGAGACCTTTCCGACTTTGCGATGCCACATCACCGGCGCCACAGAGGTTTGACAGCTCATGCCGACGAGCGCGAGCCGATCGAGGCCCCGGGTCTTGGCTTCGGGGAAGGCCATGGTGTTGGCGGAGTAGGTGTAGCGGCTCCCTGCGCCCCTGAGGACCTCATCGCGGTTGGTGGCGACCATCGGGAAGGCCTTCCAGCCGGGTTCTCCGTTGGGCAGGTTCTCGACGCCGCTGGTGAGGGCCCCGTCGATGATGTCGTTCTCGATGCACCAGATGAGGATCGCCGATACCAACCCGCCGTCCTGGCCGGTCTCGTAGACGAAGTCGTCGGAGGCGCGGGTCAACAGAATGTCGGAGTAGATGCCGGACACCTCTTCAGGTGTACGTTCACGGCCGAACAGGTGCATGTCGGCTTCTGGTTCCCACATGCGGAATCGGGGGCATGCCCGGGTGCATGAGGTGCAGCCCTTCTGCCCGTGGACGCAGTCGTCGAGCCCCAGTTCCTCCTCGAGGTGGAACGGTGTGTATGCGCCTGGTTCGTGTTCGTAGCCGATCACGTCGTGCGGGCAGGAGATCACGCAACCGGCGCAGCCTGTGCAGAGTCCGCTGGTGATCACCTCATCGAAGAGTTCTTTCCACTGGTATGTCCAGCGGGGCTTCTTCGCGGGGGGTGACTCGGTGACGGCCATTGCTTCAAGCTAGCCGCTGGGTGATCGACGGGCCGAGATGTGCAAGACGACTCTCCTAGGGGCCAGAGCGGAGACCGAGACGACCGCAACGCTGGAAGCACGAGTCCCGCAAGCTTCTATGCGGCCCTGGCACAACTGACAACTTCAGAAGAGCACAACCGACAACTTCCAGGATGCCCACCTGTATGCGGATCACCCCGCTCGACAAGGCGCTCAACCTTGCGGCGACCCTGCGCACCCACACCCAGCTGTCTCAAGCGCAGTCCGGTTAGCAGCCCACGGCGGTCCGAAGAGCTGCACAGGCTTGTGTAAGTCGTTCTGGCCCCAGTCCGCAGACGCGGTCCACAAGAACGGCGGAGCCCAACGTCAACTGCGAAGCGCCCTCGGCAGGACTCGAACCTGCGCACACGGCTCCGGAGGCCGATGCTCTATCCTCTGAGCTACGAGGGCTTGACCCCAAGGGGTCGGCCAATGCTACCGCTAGGATCGGGCGCTCCCAGCCACGTTCCAGCTACGTTGAGGTCCGGCCCATGGATGTGCGTCAACATCTCCGCTCTGCGCTCGCCGCGGCCCTCGATGGCGCGGGGATCAGCAGCGAACCCGAACAGATCGGTATCGAACGGCCGGGCAACCCCGCCCACGGCGACTGGTCGACCAATGTTGCCTTGGCGACGGCCAAGCGCGCCGGTCGCAATCCCAGGGAACTGGCCCAGGAGTTGGCCGACACGCTCAACGCGGACCCTCCCCGCCATGTCACTGCCGTTGAGGTCGCGGGGGCTGGATTCGTCAACTTCCGTCTGGCTCCGAGTTGGTTGCACGACGTGCTGGTCAGCATCGTCGACGCAGGTGTGGGGGAGTTCGCCCGCTCGGCTGTCGGCACGGGATCGTCGGTCAACATCGAGTATGTGTCGGCCAACCCGACCGGTCCTCTGCATGCCGGGCACGGTCGTTGGGCCGCCTACGGCGACTCTTTGGCCCGCCTGTTCGAACGCTGCGGCTTTGAGGTGACCCGAGAGTTCTATGTGAACGACCGGGGGAAGCAGACGTCGTTGTTCGGGGCGTCGCTGACGGCGCGCAAGGCCGGTGAAGACCCTCCCGAGGGCGGCTACTTCGGGGTCTACGTCGTCGAGTGGGCCCAACAGATGCCCGCCGACGCTGATCCGGTCGCCTGGGGGACCGAGCGCGCCCACCTCGACCAGGTTGAGGTGCTGGCGTCGATGAACGCCGAGTTCGATCATTGGGCGTCGGAGAATCGTCTGGTGCAGTCGGGTGCGGTAGAGGCGACCCTGGCCGACTTGACCGAGCGCGGGTTCGTGTATGAGTCCGAGGGTGCGACATGGCTGCGCACCACCGACTTCGGCGACGACCAGGACCGGGTCCTCATCAAGTCCGACGGAAACCCCACCTACTTCCTTCCAGACATCGCCTACCATCAGCAGAAGTACTCCCGCGGCGACCGGCTGATCGACATTCTGGGTGCTGACCACCACGGTTACGTCTCGCGGATGAGCGCGGCGATGCAGATGCTGGGTCACCCCGCCGACAGCTACGAGGTACTCATCGGTCAGCATGTGACTCTCATGCGCGACGGTGCCGAGGCGAGGCTGTCCAAGCGCGCCGGGCAGATGGTGGAGGCCCGCGACCTCGTTGAACTGGCCGGCGCCGACGTCGCGCGCCTCACGTTTCTGCTGCAGTCGATCGACACGACCCAGACGATCGACGTCGATCTTGTCGTGGCGGAGTCGAGCGAGAACCCGGTGTACTACGTGCAGTACGCCAACGCCCGGGTGCATTCGCTGGCCCGTCAGGCCGCCCTGCGGGGCGTCGCGCCAGTGCCTCTGGACGAGGTCGACCTGACGGTACTCACACACCCGCGCGAGGTGGCCCTGCTACGGGTGCTGTCGGAGCTTCCAGACACTGTTGATCGGGCGATGGGGGCGCGCGCCCCCCATCAGGTCACGACCTGGGCCCGGGAATGCGCTGCAGCGCTCCACGGTTTCTGGCACGATTGCCCCATCTTGCGAGACGACGTTGACGAAGAGGTGCGTCAAGCCCGGATGTGGCTGGTGGAAGCGACCCGCATCGGACTGGGCGTGAGCCTCGACCTGCTCGGCGTCTCCGCTCCCGAATCGATGTAGCCATGTCTCCGTTGCCCTTCCGCCTGCTGCCCGACTCTGCTTCGGTCGTCGACGGACGACTGCAGATCGGCGGTTGTGACCTGCTCGATCTGGCCGACGAGTACGGCACCCCCCTGTTCGTCTATGACGAGGCGCACCTGCGCGACCGTTGCCGCGAGGCGGTGGCGGTGTTCGGAGACGGCGTGGCGTACGCGACCAAGGCGTTCCTGTGCGCGGAGATGGCGCGGCTCGCCCATTCCGAGGGGATGCACCTCGATGTTGCTACCGGCGGCGAACTTCATGTCGCTCTTGCGGCAGGCGTTCCGGCGGACCGGCTCGTTATGCACGGCAACAACAAGTCGACGGCCGAGTTGACCGCCGCGCTCGAGACGGGTGTGGGCCGAATCGTCGTCGACTCGTTCGACGAACTCGACCGTCTCGACGACCTCCACGCTGCGCTCGGCGTCCGCCCCAAGGTGCTGTTGCGTCTGACTCCGGGGATCAAGGCGGAGACCCACGAGTTCGTGGCTACCGGCCACGACGACACGAAGTTCGGTTTTACGGTTTCCACCGGCGCGGCCGATGCCGCGATCGAACGGGCCCGCGCCTCGCAGTCGGTGGAGTTGGTGGGTGTCCACGCCCATATCGGCAGTCAGGTGTTCGCGCTGTCTTCTCTGGAGCGGACCGTCGCGGTGATTGCCGAAGCGGCCGCGGGATACGACCTCCCGGAGATGAGCGTCGGCGGAGGTTTGGGCGTCGCCTATGTGGCCGACGAGTGGGCACCGACGATCACGCAGTGGGGAGAGGCTGTGATCTCCACCTGCGCTGATCTGGGTGTGACGGCGCGGGTGTCGGCTGAACCCGGCCGTTCCATCGTGGCGGCGGCTGCGGTGACCCTCTACACGGTGGGCACGATCAAGCGGATCGACGGGGTTCGCACCTATGTCTCTGTCGACGGCGGGATGAGCGACAATCCCCGTCCGGTCCTCTACGGCTCCGGTTATGAGGCGTTCGTGCCCCGTGCGGTCGAGGCTGATCGACCGATGGCTGTCACCGTGGTGGGCAAGCACTGCGAGTCCGGTGACTTGTTGGTGCGTGATGCGCAGGTTCCCTCTGATCTGGCGGTTGGCGACATTCTGGCCACGGCGGTGACCGGGGCGTACGGCCATTCGATGGGCTCCAACTACAACAAGGTTCTGCGTCCCCCGGTTGTGTTCGCGGCGGACGGCACCGCCCGTATGGTGGTCCGTCGAGAGATCTTCGAGGATCTAACCCGTCTGGACCTCTGAGGGCCCCCGTCGTCTTTTCTGGACCACCGCAGTCAGTTCGGATTGTTTGTTGCGGAGTCGCAGCATCCAGTCTTGGAGCGTTCGTTGGATGGAGTCTTGCCAACCCGCGGGACCTGGAGGCTGGTTCAACACTTCGGTTGTGCTCGGCAGGGGGGCGAGGCCGGCGATGACCGTCGGTTCGAAGTCGATGGTGGGCGTCGGGTCGTTTCCGGTGCGGACCCCGGCAGCGCTGGGAAGCCGGTCCTCCGGACTCCCGAGCAGTGCGACCACGCGGCGCAGATCGGTCGGATCGGCGAGGATCGCGACGAGGTCACCGGCGAGGTGGATGCTGCAGCCGAGTTGCGCGAGTGCTGGCGTCGACCATTCGACGGTCGGGTCGATGACGATCCCCGTTGCACACTCGGCCACGACTAGCGCCACACCGACAATGTCGTCGCTGTAGTCGAGGGTGGAGCGGTCTCGCAGGCGCTGCGGTGTTCCCCTCGAGCGCGGGCTCGACACCGGCCCGGCTGCGTCGAAGTCGGCGATCCAGAGATCTCCGTCGGGGGCCATCAAGATATTCGCGGGCTTGACGTCGCCGTGGACCACTCCGTGCTCGTGGATCTCCGCGAGCGCCGCGGCGATCCGAGAACCGACCCCGCGACACTCCGGCTCGCTGAGTCGACCCCGCTCCGTCAACACGTCAGCGAGGCTGCCGTCTCCGGCGACCGTCTCCACGACCGCCGGGTCGGCGCTGCGATCCGCCGGGTCCGGTGTGGGGACCACCCCGGGGCCCTGCACCAGACCTAGGACAGCGCGCTCAACCGCAGCCCGGCCGAAAGGAGACACTTTCCGGTGCTTAGATGACATTACGAATCATAGAATAACAAAAAATATATTCAATCACATGACGAAGTTGGCCGCGCCGCGCTCGACTCACAGGCAAATCACCGCTTGAGGCCGCCGGGCGTAAGCTACGCTCGTCGCCCGTGAAGCAGGTATCGATCGGTCTACTCGGATGCGGCAACGTCGGCAGTGCGTTCGTGTCGTTGTTGGAGCAGCGACGGACCACCATTTCGGCGCGCACGGGTGTTGAGCTTCGTGTGACAAGCGCAGCGGTCCGCTCGCCCAACAAGGACCGAGGACTCGAACTGCACACAGATGTGTTCACCGACGACGCTCAGTCTGTGGTCGAAAATCCGGATGTCGACATCATCGTCGAGTTGATCGGTGGGGTCGATGAGCCGCTGGAACTGCTCCGCCGCGCGGTCGAACTTCGCAAACCGGTGGTCACCGGCAACAAAGCTCTGCTCGCGTCCCACGGCGCTGAACTGTTCGCGGCGGCCGACGCCGCCGGCGTCGATTTCCTCTTCGAGGCCGCAGTAGCCGGCGGGATCCCCCTGATGCGACCGCTGAGGGCTTCGCTCGCAGGTGAACCCGTCCGTCGGGTCATGGGGATCATCAACGGAACCACCAACTACATCCTGACCAGGATGACCGACGCTGGCATCGACTACCGCACCGCTCTGGGCGAGGCGCAGGAACTCGGCTACGCAGAGGCCGATCCGACCGCTGATGTGGAGGGCTATGACGCTGGCGCAAAAGCCGCGATCATCGCCTCGATCGTCTTCGGCTCGGTGGTGCAGTCAACCGACGTGTACCACGAGGGGATCTCGAACATCACCGCCGAGGACATCTCTGTAGCGGACCGGATGGGGTTCGCCGTCAAGGCCATTGCCGTCATCGAGGCATTCGGGGACAACATAAGGAACCACCCGGAGATCACGATCCGGGTGCACCCCGCGCTCGTCGCCAAGTCGCACCCCCTCGCCGCGGTGCGCGACAGCTTCAATGCCGTGTTCATCGAGGGCGAAGCGGTCGGTGACCTCATGTTCTACGGACGAGGCGCCGGTGGCCGACCGACGGCCAGTGCGGTCCTCGGTGATGTGGTCGACGCCGCCACCAACATGGTTCACGGCACACCGGGCCGGATCGGCGCCCTCGTACCCGCTCGGATCCGACCACTGGATGCCCTGAAATCGGCGTTCTACATGAGCCTCGCCGTCACCGACCGGCCGGGTGTGCTGGCCCAGGTCGCTGATGTGTTCGGCCGCCACGGCGTGTCGATCCAGTCAATGGAACAGCAGGGCCTCGGCGATCGTGCCCGTCTGATCTTCATTACCCACGACTCGGTTGAAGCAGCCGTGAAAGCGACTATGGCCGAGCTGGCGCACCTCGATGCGGTCGTTGACGTCCACTCCGCCATCCGGGTGATCGGGCGATCCGGGTGATCGGGCAATTCGGGTGATCGGTGGCGAGGTCTGACCATGGCCGTGCTCTACGGCAGTTCCCGCGGCAGAGCGCCGGAACTGGGATTCGCCGACGTCCTGCTCACTGGGTTGGCGCCCGACGGTGGACTGTTTCTGCCAACCCATTGGCCGACACTGCCCGCACACACTGTCTCGGAACCTTCGTCGTACGTGGATCTTGCCGCTGAGGTGATACAGCCGTTCGTTGGCGGCGCGCTCGGGCGTGAAGACCTCCAGTCTATTCTGGAGGATGCATACGCCTCGTTCGACCATCCCGCCGTGTGCCCACTGGTGCAACTCGACGAGGGGCATCACCTCATGGAGCTGTTCCACGGGCCGACCCTGGCGTTCAAGGACGTCGCCCTGCAGGTGGTGGGCAGACTGTTCGACCACGAACTCAAGCGCCGCGGGCAACGGGTGACGATCGTCGGCGCGACCTCCGGCGATACCGGCTCAGCCGCGATGGAGGCGGTGCGGGGCAGCGAACACGTAGACATCGTGGTGCTGTTCCCGCATGGCCGGACCACAGATGTCCAACGCCGCCAGATGACCACCTTGAAAGACGCCAACGTGCATGCGGTTGCGATTCAGGGGACATTCGACGACTGCCAGGACCTGGTTAAAGCGATGTTCGGTGACGAACCGTTCCGCGAGCGGCACCGTCTCGCTGCGGTCAATTCGATCAACTGGGCTCGGGTGATGGTGCAGACCGTCTACTACGTCTGGGCGGTTCAGCAGCTCGGACGTGGTGCGCAGGCGACCACTTTCTGCGTTCCCACCGGCAACTTCGGAAACGTCTTCGCGGGCCATGTGGCGGCGCGGACGGGCTTGAACGTGGACCGTTTCCTGATTGCGTCGAACCGCAACGACATCCTCTCGCGTCTCATCGAGACGGGAGAGATGCGCGCGGAGGATGTGGTGCCGACCCTGTCGCCGAGCATGGACATTCAGATCTCCTCGAACCTCGAACGCCTGCTGTATGAGCTGCTCGACGGCAACGGTGCGGCCACCGCCGAGCTGATCGCCGGGTTCCGCGACCACGGCCGTGCCGTGCTCACCCCGACGCAGCACCAGCGCCTGACAGCCGAGTTCGCCGGTGACCGTATCGACGACTCGGAGACCCTCGCGATCATCAGAGAGGTCTACAAGAGCCATGGCATGCTGGTCGACCCACACACCGCGGTGGGAATCGGGGTGGCCAAGCGCCATCGCCGAGCCGGTGAACATGTCGTCTCGTTGGCCACGGCGCACCCCGCCAAGTTCCCCGAAGCGGTGGAGCAGGCGACAGGAGTCCGCCCCGAACTGCCCCCTCACCTAGCCGACATCTTCGATCGCCGCGAAGATTATGCGGTGCTTCCCAACGACCTTGCGACTATTGAGGATTTCATTGATGGGCTCAGCGTTGATGGGCCCAGTGTTGATGGGCCCAGCGTGGACGGGCTCAGCGTGGACGGGCTCGGCTGATGCGCGTTCGGGTACCCGGTTCCTCGGCCAATCTGGGGCCGGGATTCGATGCGCTGGCGCTCGCTGTCGACCGCTACTACGAACTCAGCGACGAACCCCTCGAAGGTTTCGAGCCGATCGGCGCCGACGATCTGGTCTGGACCGCGCTGAAACGCACCGGGGCCTCCTTCGAGCGGTTGTGGTCGCGCAGCGAACTGCCGATCGGGCGGGGGATGGGTTCGAGCGCGGCCGCCTGTGTCGGGGCCGCGTATCTCGGTTTCCGCAACCACGGTCTGGATCAACAGGCGGCGCGGCAAGCCGCGTTCACGGTTGCCGATGAGATCGAGGGCCATCCCGACAACGCCGCGGCTTCGGCGTACGGCGGGTTGAACCTTGCGGTCGGCGGCCGTGTCCACACCGACGTTCCGTGCCTGGAACCGGGGCAGTTCTACATGTGGATTCCCGTTAGCGTCTCCTTCACGGCCTCGGCCCGTGCGGTTCTCCCCGAGGCGCTCGACATCGTCGACGTCGTCACCCACGCTGCGTCGTGCGCGGCGGTGTATGCCGGGTTGCTGAACGGGTCGTGGGACCTCATCGCGGGTGCCAACGGGGATCAGATACATGAGACGGCCCGGTTGAGCGCGCTGCCCGACTCAGCGGAGGTGGTGAGCAGGCTTCGAGCCGCCGGGCATGCGGCGTGGTTGAGCGGGTCCGGTCCCAGCATCGGCGCGCTCATCGAGTCGGGCGGCGAGCAGATGCGTCCCGAACCCGCCGGCGACTGGGTTGCGATCGGGGTTGACACGCAAGGTTGCGTCGAGGTCGCCTAGCCGTCCGCAAGCGGGGTCGGTTGCGGCTGGGGTTCTGCGCCCCTAACCTATTGTGCGCTGTTCGGTTGCCGACGACGAGTCGTATCTCGTACGACCCTGGTTGTTACTTGCCGGATGCAGCACCACTCACGATCATGAGGAGACGAATCCGTGGAAACCGCGGAGATGCGCCGGTCGACCCTTCAACGCAAAGACCGCGAAGAACTCACTGAAATCGCCGGCACGCTCGGAAAGAAACCGCCAACCCGTGCACGCAAGGGCGAGATCATCGACCTGATACTCGACCTGGTAAGCGGAGGAGACGGTGACTCCCTCGACACTCCGCCTGCATCCAAAGCCGAGTCGACCGTCGAGGCTGCCGATTCCGGCGATTCCGATCGTGGACCAGGCGAGGCTGTCGACGAGCAGACGGCTCCCAGCACGAAGAAGCCTGAAACGAAACCGGCCGACAACGGTGAGCCTGGTTCGCAGGCGCCGGAGGCTGAAGCGGGAAACAGGCGTCGGCGCCGTCGGGGCCGCGAGCGGGAGAACAACAAGGACACCAACGAACCGTGGAACGGCGACGTGGTGCCGGTTGCGGGCTACCTCGAACTGCGCCCCGAGGGTTACGGGTTCCTGCGGGTCGACGGAGCACTCCCCTCCAAGGACGACGCCTACGTGCCAGTGAAGATGGTCCGGCAGTACAACCTGGACAAGGGGGTCCATCTCAGCGGCACCTCCCGTCCCGCGGGGCGCAATGAGAAGAACCCTGCAATGGTGGATTTGTTGACGGTCAACGGCGGCGCACCCGAAGCCGCTGCCGAACGCGTGGCCTTCGATGAACAGGTGCCGGTCTTCCCAGACGAGCGCCTGGTTCTGGCGGGCTCCCAGGAACCTGAGGACGCCACGGCCCGGATAGTCGATCTGTTGACCCCGCTTGGGAAGGGTCAGAGGGCGTTGGTCGCATCACCGCCGAGAGCAGGTAAGACGACGGTGCTCAAACACCTGGTCAGATCGCTCGAGGTCAACCACAGCGACCTGGACCTGCTCGTCCTGCTGGTTGATGAGCGTCCTGAGGACATCACCGATATGAGCCGCTGGGTCCACAGCGGCGAGGTGATCGGCTCCCCGTTCGATCAGCCGACCGATGAGCAGATCACGATTGCGGAGATGACGATCGAGCGGGCCAAGCGCATGGTTGAGGACGGCAAGGACGTGTGTCTGGTTGTCGATGGCATCACCCGCCTGGCCCGCGCCTATATTCTCGAGGCCTCACATGGTGGCCGTTCGGGGTCGGGTGGAATCGACAGGTCGGTGGTCCATGCATGCAAGCGGTTCTTGGGTGCGGCCCGCAACATCGAAGGTGGTGGTTCGTTGACGATCATCGGCACGATCGTCGTCGACAGTGGGAGCTCGGTCGACGAGTTGATCTATGAGGAGTTGGCCAACACCGCGAATCTGGAGTTGCGGCTCTCGCGGGCACTGGCGGTCCGCCGGATCTATCCGGCTGTGGACATCGTCGCTTCCGGGACCCACAACGAGGAGATCCTCATGTCTCCCGCTGAACTCGAGGAGTCCCTTGAGTTGAGGCGACGGCTGATGGCAGTCGCTTCGGGTGATGAATCAGCACCCGGAGATGATGTGCTGACGCTGCTGAACGAGCTTTCTGCCGCCGACACCGACTGACTGTGAACAACACCGATTAACGCTGGCACGCAGGTTGTAGCCCCGAACTGGGGTCGTAGACTCGCGGGGCTATGAAATCTGACACGCATCCCGAGTACCGCACCGTCGTATTCCAGGACATTTCGGCTGGCACTTCGTTTCTCACACGGTCCACGATCGAGACGAGAGAGTCGATCGTCTGGGAGGACGGCAACGAATATCCGCTGGCGAAGGTGGAGATCTCCAGCGAGAGCCATCCGTTCTACACCGGCCAGATGAAGATCGTCGACACCGCGGGCCGGGTCGAGCGCTTCGAGAAGCGTTACGGAAGACGCAAGAAGCTCGACTCCTGAGGTTGGCACCGCAGGCACTTGCCAATAGATTGTGCGTCAATTCACGAGCGGGCACCGTCGGCCCAACTCAAAGAGCCCAACTCAAAGGGGTTTACCGTGGACGAACGGGAGCAACGCGAGATGCGCAAGGGCGCGGGCGATGCCTTTGCGGCAGCCTTTGAAATGATCGTCACCCCCGCCCTGTTCGGCCTGTTGGGCTGGTTCATCGACTCCCGGGTCGGACTGTTCCCAGTCTTCACGCTGCTTCTTGCCGGGATCGTGCTCGCCTATGAGATCCAAAAGCTCTGTGCCTCCTATCGCCGGTCGCTCGACGAGGCGCTGCAACAGCGTCGCGCCACCTACGGGCAGGTTCGACGGTGATAGCTCCAGCCAAGGACCGCATGACCCCTTTCCCTGCGGAGGTGTCGGCCAACTCCCCCGAGCGGGAGATAGCCCGTGACCTGGCCATGCGCACGTTATTGGTCGCCCCGGTGATGCTGGCCGTTGGTGCGGTGTTCTGGGGTTGGTCGGGGCTTTGGTCGTCCGGCTACGGCTTGGCCATTGTGGCTGTGAACTTCCTGGTGGGTGCGGCGATAATCACCTGGTCCGCCAAGATCAGCCCGGCAGTGATGTTCGGGTCTGTGCTGTTCGGTTTCGTCGCCCGCCTCGGGGTCATCACCGCGGCGGTGCTGCCGATCCGTGGCAGCGACTGGTTCGAGATAGCGCCTTTCGCCATCAGCCTGCTGGTCACCCACATCGGTCTGCTGGCCTGGGAGACCCGCCATGTTGCGGCAACACTGGCGTTCCCCGGTCTGAAACCTGGCGCAGCAGTCCTGTCGCCGAGGGGCGGCTCAGTCAATTCATCCAAGTCAACCGACGATTCGACCGCGGAGCACTCAGCATGAACCTCCTCGCTTTAGAGTTCCCCCCCGTAAACCACCTGTTCGACTGGCCGAGCATCTGGTTCGAGGGGACTCTTTTCGCGATCAACAAGACTGTTCTCATCTATTTCGGTTCTGTGCTCGTGACCATGATGATCTTTAGTCTGGCCGGCCGACAACGTGAATCATTGGTGCCGGCGGGTGTCCAGCATGTCGCCGAGTCGGGTGTGAACTTCATCGAAGAGTCTGTGGTGATGCAGACCATCGGACCGGACGGCAGGAAGTTCATGCCCTTCCTGACCACGATGTTCTTCTTCATCCTCTTCTCCAACATCACCGAGGTCATCCCCTTCATACAGTTTCCGGCCAACTCGCGGATGGCAGTTCCGGTCACGCTCGCCCTGATCGTCTGGGTGATTTACAATTTCGTAGGGGTCCGTAGTCAGGGCTTTATCGGCTACCTGAAGAACTCTCTGTTTCCTCCGGGTGTGCCGAAGGTTCTCTACTTGATTGTCACGCCCATCGAATTGGTCTCGACGTTCGTCGTCAGACCCTTCTCGCTGGCGATCCGGCTCTGGGCCAACATGGTCGCCGGTCACCTTCTTCTCGTCACATTCGCTGTCCTCTCGGCTGCCATGTGGGGTGCTGGAGGGATCGGCTATGGCGGCGCACTGTTCCTTTCGTTCCCGATGCTCATCTTGATGACCGGGTTCGAGATTCTCGTCTCGGTCCTTCAGGCTTTCATCTTTACGATCCTCACCGCCGTCTACATCGGCGGATCAATGCATCCCGAGCACTAGTGCTCTCAACTGGCCGCCCTACCGTTCACCAATTGTCCAACCAACCCGATTCTCAATAACCACAGGCTCAATAACCACAGGAGAAAGCAAGTGTTAAACCTTCTAGCGCAAACCGCAGTCGAAATCGAAGCTGGAGAGGTCGTTGACGGGCTCCAAGCAATTGGCGCAGGTCTCGGCTATGGCCTCGCCGCCATTGGACCGGGCATCGGCATCGGCACCGTGGTCGGCAACGCCATCTCGTCGATGGCCCGTCAACCTGAGTCGGCCGGGATGGTCCGCACAACGATGTTCCTCGGGATCGCATTCACCGAGGCCCTCGCCCTCATCGGTTTCGTCGTCTTCATCCTGCTGCTGCCGTAGACAACGGCGCGCTATCCAAGGCAGCACCCCAAGCAAAGGTTCAACTATGACAGCAACTATTCGGCGACTGGTCGGAGCATTCGGACTCATCGGGGTTCTCGTTGTGCTGGGCACGGTTCCCGCGTCAGCGGCCGGTGAGACCGTCGGTACCTGTGCCATTGAAGAGGTTTTTCATGCCGAGGAGAAATATGGCGACCTCCAGGTCCTGGAGGAGACCCACCGCAAGGACGAGTTGAAGAAGTTCGGGGAGGACCTGGAGAAGTGCGTGGAAGCACCTGATCCCATCTTCCCTGAATGGGACGAGGTCATCTGGGGCGGTGCGGCCTTCCTGATCCTCTTCGGTTTCATGTGGTGGAGGGGTTTCCCTGCGGTGCAGAGGGCCATGCAGGCCCGTTCCGACAAGATCGCGGCGGACCTCGACGCGGCCGAGTCGGCCAAGACTCAGGCGACCACGGTTCTCGCCGACCATGAAGCGCAACTAGCGGGCGCCAGGGCGGAAGCCGCGCAGATCGTCGAGGATGCCCGTGCCCAAGCAGATCTGGCGGCCGCAGAGATCGCGGCGCGCGCCAACGAAGAGGTTGCGCAGATGCGTGCCAGGGCCGCGGCCGACATTGAGTCCGCCCGTTCCCAGGCTGTATCGGACCTGCGGGGCGTCGTAGCAGATATCGCTGTCGCCGCGGCCGAACGGGTCATCCAGTCCAACCTCGATGTCGACACACAGCGTGCTCTCGTGGACGCCTACATCGATGAGGTGGCCGGCGGCAATGCCTGACGAACGGCTCGACGGCTACGCCGAAGCGCTCCTGGCGGTCGCCGCCGCTGAGGGCCAATCGTCGCTGATCGAGGACGAACTGTTCCGCATCGGCGAAGCCCTGCGAGCCAACGACGAGCTGTTGGCCGCACTGTCGGACAGCCGGTTCCCGATAGAACGGCGCCAGAGCGTGGTCGAGGACCTGCTCGGCGGCAAGGCGTCTGTCGTCACCACGGCGCTCGTGTCGATGGTGGTCGGCACAGGACACGGCGGCCATCTTCCCGACATCGTCGACGCCATGGTCGCCCGTGGCGCTGCTGCCCGCAACCGGGTCCTGGCCAGGGTGCGGTCCGCAATCGAACTGACGGAAGACCAGAAGACCAGATTGGCGCGCGCCATCAAGTCGTCCACCGGAACCGACGTCGAGATCCGAGTGGTCATTGACGAGAGCGTGCTCGGTGGTCTCGTTACCGAAATCGGCGACGACGTGATCGACGGCAGCGTGCGACACCGGCAGTCGCAGCTCCGCGAGAACTTCGGCTGACCGAACACTGGCTGATCGAACACTTCGCCCAAGCACTTCGCCCAAACACTTCACCCAACACTCCGCCCGCACCCAACAAACGGGGACAGAGCAGAAAAGACAAGAAATGTCAGATCTCACGATCAACACCGCCCTAACCATCAACACAGACGACATCGCGGCCGCGATCCGCGGCAACCTCGATGAGTTCACGCCGAGCTTGGAGCAGACCACCGTCGGTCGCGTGCTTGAGGTCGGCGATGGTATTGCACGGGTGTCAGGCCTGCCCGGTGCGGCCGTCAACGAGATGCTCCGCTTCGAGAACGGCCTGGTCGGCCTGGCCCTCAACCTTGACGAGGAGTCCATCGGCGCGGTTGTGCTGGGCGATGTGGAGGGCATCGTCGAGGGGCAGGCGGTTGTGGCCACCGGCGACATCCTCTCGGTTCCGGTGGGCGACGGGCTTCTCGGTCGGGTGGTCAACCCGCTCGGCGAGCCGATCGACGGCAAGGGCCCGCTCTCCAACGTCGAGCCCCGCCGGATGGAGATCCAGGCCCCCGGCATCACCGGCCGCAAACCCGTGCATGAGCCGATGCAGACCGGTATCAAGTCGATCGACTCGCTGATCCCGATCGGCCGTGGCCAGCGAGAGCTGATCATCGGCGACCGCAAGACCGGCAAGACCACCGTCGCCCTCGACACGATCCTCAATCAGAAGGGTCAGGGGGTCAAGTGCATCTATGTGGCGATCGGGCAGAAGGCGTCGACGGTCGCCCAGTCGGTGGCCACCCTTGAAGAGCTCGGGGCTATGGAGTACACGGTGGTGGTCAACGCCCCGGCATCTGATCCTGCGCCGTTCAAGTTTCTCGCACCCTACGGCGGGTGCGCCATCGGTCAGCACTGGATGGAGAACGGCGAGCATGCGCTGATCGTCTACGACGATCTGTCCAAGCAGGCTGAGGCCTACCGTCAGGTGTCGTTGCTGCTGCGCCGTCCTCCGGGGCGTGAGGCGTTCCCCGGTGACGTATTCTACCTGCACAGCCGTCTGCTGGAACGTGCCGCCAAGCTCTCTGACGAGCGCGGCGCCGGTTCGTTGACCGCGCTGCCGATCATCGAGACCAAGGCGGGCGACGTTTCTGCGTTCATCCCCACCAATGTGATCTCGATCACCGACGGCCAGATCTTCTTGCAGGACGACCTTTTCAAGTCGGGTATCCGCCCTGCCGTCGACGTCGGTATCTCGGTGTCCCGTGTCGGCTCAGCCGCCCAGGTCTCAGCCATGAAGGTGGCTACCGGCACGCTGAAGGGCGACCTTCAGCAGTTCCGCGAGTTGGAGGCTTTCGCAGCTTTCGGTTCGGACCTCGACGCGGTCTCGTCTGCACAGCTCGAACGCGGTTATCGCCTCACTGAACTTCTCAAGCAGGGTGTCAACTCGCCGTACCCCGTTGACGAGCAGGCTGTCTCGATCTACGCGGGCACCCGCGGCTACCTCGACAAGCTCGAGGTTGGCGACGTCATGCGTTTCGAGTCGGAGTTGCTCGACTGGTTCCGGACCCGTCACCGCGAGGTGATGGCGAAGATCCGTGATGAAGGCGTCATCGACGATGAGGAGGCCTTCGAGGCCGCTGTCGCCGCTTTCGCCGATCAGTTCGTCGGTTCGAACGTCGATACCGCCGAGCCCGAAGCGCAGGCTCAGGGCGATGCTCAGTCAGACATGGTTGATTCCGATACCACTCTGCCTGAAGAAGAGATCACTCGGGACGAGATCTGAGCGATGCCCGGGGGTAAGGAGCGCGAGCTTCGCCGACGCATTTCGAGCGTCCAGTCGACGAAGAAGATCACGCGCGCCATGGAGTTGATCGCGGCGACACGTGTGGTCAAGGCGATGCAGCGTGCCGATGCGGCCCGCCCCTATGCCCGTCGGATCACGTCGGTGATCGAGAACCTTGCTGCCGGCGGTGCTGAGGTCGATCACCCGCTGCTGCGTGAGGTCGGCGAGGTCAAGCGGGTCGGTTTCATTGTGATGGCGGGTGATCGGGGTCTCGCCGGTGCTTACAACACCAACCCGATCCGTGCCGCGGAACGCCAGCTCATGGCTCACCAGAGCGAGGGCAAGGACTATTCGCTGTTTACTGTCGGCAAGAAGGCGGCGGCCTACTACAAGTTCCGCAATTACCGTGTGGACCGTTCCTACATCGGGTTCACCGACAATCCCGGTTATGAGGACGCCCGCAGGATCGCCGACGATGTGGCCGAGGCCTTCTCGGCCGGTGAGGTCGACCAGGTCGAGTTGATCTTCACCGAGTTCGTGTCGATGGGGACTCAACGGGTCTCGGTGCGCCGCTTCCTGCCGCTGGAGGACACCGCGGTGATGGCCGAGGCGGGTGGCGGTTCTGCCGAGGCGATCTCCTCGTTCGAGTTCGAACCGTCGCCCGAGGCTGTGCTCGAGTCGTTGCTGCCCCGCTATGTTGAGGCGCGCCTTTATGGTGCCCTACTCGATTGCGCCGCCTCTGAACATGCCAACCGGCAGCGGGCCATGAAGTCCGCCACCGACAACGCCGAAGAGTTGATCACCAAACTGTCACGGGAGATGAACGCAGCCCGTCAGGCTGCGATCACCACCGAGATCATGGAGATCGTCGGCGGTGCCGAAGCGTTGGGCGCCGAGGTGCCCATCGACGACTTCGCCGCAGCCTTTGCCTCTGTGTCTGCCGGCGCGGTGGTTCCCGCCGATTCTCATCCCCTTACCGAGACCTGAAAGCACCCCTAGACATGACTGTTACTGAATCTACGCACAAGTCCGGTCGCATCGTCGGCATTGCAGGCCCTGTGGTCGACGTTGAGTTCCCACCCGGCGACCTGCCTGAGATCAACACTCAGCTCGAGTTCAACGTTGAGGTCGACGGCGAAACGATCAACGTGCCTGCCGAAGTCGCCCAGCAGATCGGCGAGAGCCGAGTGCGTGCGATCGCCATGAAGCCTACTGATGGCCTTACCCGCGGCGCTGAGGTTCGCAACACCGGCCACGGCGTGCAGGCGCCGGTCGGCGATGACACTTTGGGCCACATCTGGAACGTGATGGGCGACTGCCTCGACGAGCCGGGCCGTACGACCGAGCAGCGCTGGGACATCCACCGTCCGGCCCCCGCCTTCGATGCGCTGGAGCCCTCGGCGAAGATGTTCGAGACCGGTGTGAAAGTGATCGATCTGCTCACTCCCTACAAGGAGGGCGGCAAGATTGGCCTGTTCGGTGGTGCCGGCGTGGGCAAGACCGTGCTGATCACCGAGATGATCACCCGTGTGGCCTCCAACCACGGCGGTGTCTCGGTGTTCGCGGGCGTGGGGGAGCGCACCCGTGAGGGGACCGACCTGTTCATCGAGATGGGCGAGACCGTCATGGGTGACGGCGAGACCACCGTGCTCGACAAGGCGGCCCTGGTGTTCGGTCAGATGGACGAACCCCCCGGCGTGCGCCTGCGTGTGGCGTTGGCGGGTGTGACGATGGCTGAGTATTTCCGTGACGTCCAGAACCAGGATGTGCTGCTGTTCATCGACAACATCTTCCGTTTCGTTCAGGCCGGTTCGGAGGTGTCGACGCTGCTCGGACGGATGCCCTCCGCGGTGGGCTACCAGCCCACCCTGGCTGATGAGATGGGTGAGTTGCAGGAGCGGATCACTTCCACTCGGGGCAAGTCGATCACTTCGTTGCAGGCGGTGTACGTGCCGGCTGACGATTACACCGACCCGGCGCCGTTCACGTCGTTCACGCACTTCGACGGCACTACCGAGTTGAGCCGTGACATTGCCGCTCTGGGTATCTATCCGGCTGTGGATCCGTTGGCTTCGAGTTCGACGATCCTTGATCCGCAGGTTGTGGGTGATCGTCATTATCAGACTGCACGGCGGGCCCAGGAGGTGCTGCAGCGTTACAAGGAGCTCCAGGACATCATTGCGATCCTGGGTCTCGACGAGTTGTCTGAGGAGGACCGCATCACGGTCGATCGGGCACGCAAGGTTCAGCGTTTCTTGTCGCAGCCGATGTTCGTGGCCAAGGCGTTCACCGGTCAGGACGGGATCTTCACGCCGGTCTCAGAGACGATCGAGTCGTTCGAGGCGCTGCTCAACGGTGATCTTGACGAGCTGCCCGAGCAGGCGTTCTACATGGTCGGCGGTGCTGAGGACGCGCAGCGCAAGGCTGCTGAGCTTCGGGCACAGACGTAGGGTCGGGGATCGCTGCGATGTTCGACGTAGAGGTTGTCAGTCCGGAGGCTGTCTCCTACACCGGTGAGGCCGACATGGTCATCGCCCGCACGGTCGAGGGCGGCGACATCGCGTTCCAGGCTGGTCATGTGCCTTTCATCGGCACGTTGGCGGTGTGGTCCGTGGAGGTTGTGAAACCCGACGGCGGGCGTGACGTCTTCGCGGTGCATCGCGGTTTTGTGCAGGTTCACGGCAATCAGGTGACGATCCTGTCCGACGTGTCCGAGGCGGCAGAAGACATCGACGTGGCCCGCGCCCAGACAGCGCTCGAAAACGCCGACGCAGCCCTGGCCGCCGATTCCACCGACTCCGAAGCCGAAGCCGCCAAAGTCCGTGCTGAACTCCGCCTCAGAGTCTCCGCACTGAACTAGTCGCCGGAGTGGCCGGAGCCCCGGGAGTTATATCGGTCGTGGCCTCATCAACGGTGACATCGAAGAGTGACGGTGCATCTTGAGTCCGGCCGCACTGCCGCGGGCGGGGGTGTCGACTGTTGAGAGCGCGTCGGGATCACCCCCTGAGCTGTTTCTGCCGCAGCTGAGGCGGTTTGGGCGCTGGATGCCTGATGCGGCTTCGCTCAACTGTCGCTGCGGTTGACAGCGCGTGTGTCCTGCCCCAGGTAACTGGCGACAACAAGGGGGTTTGTGCGGATCTCTTGGGGCGCTCCCTGAGCTATCACCCTGCCTGCTTCTAGGCAGTAGACACGGTTGCTGATCGACATTATGAGACCCATGTCGTGCTCAACCACTAGCACGGCTGCGCCGAGATGACCCCGGATCTCGGCAATGAGAGGCCCGAACGCTTCGGCTTCGCGTTGAGCTATGCCCGCAGTGGGTTCGTCGAGGCACAACAGCTTGGCGTCGAACGCCAGCAGACCGGCGAGTTCAACGATTCGCCGAGTTCCAGTCGACAAATCACCGATGTGAACGTCCGCGTAACGTCCCAACCCCAAGAAGTCGATGAGATCGTCGACTTGTCTACGTGCTGCACGTTCACGCCGCGACCACTTCGGTGCACCGACAACAGCTGCGGTGATGCTCATGTCGTGGCGGCCTACCGCGGCTACCAGCACAGTCTCACGCACGGTCAATTCTGGGAACAGAGTGGCAGTCTGGAAAGTCCGCCCTAAGCCTCGCCTGGCTCGTTGCGATGCGCTCAGTCCTTCAACAGATTCGCCATACAGCGAGATGTTGCCTTCGGAAGCTACGAACCCGCCCACCGCGTTCATGAACGTGGTTTTGCCAGCACCGTTGGTACCGATCAACCCCACCGTTTCTCCAGCAGCTACTTCGATGTCGGCATGGTCGACGGCGATTCGGCTACCGAAGGAGACCGTGATCCCACTGGTGACCAACGCCGGTTGCGTGTGGGCCGGGGTTCTGGGCGCGCCCAACGCAACCGTGGCGCTGTGCACTTGCTTGGTTTGCTGCGTTGGCCGGCGTGTCTGCAACCACGTCATGAGACGGTCCCTGGCACTGAAGGCAACCTGAACCAGACCCGCCGGGAAATAGAGCAGCAGAATCAGCAGTCCGGCGCCGGATGTGAACAGCAACACGATGCGGTTTCCGGGTACGAAAGCTGGCAGGCCGATCACCCAGAGTGCACCGATGACCGGTCCGACAACCGAACTGATTCCCCCGATGATGGCGATCGACACGACACGAAGAGAGTCGGTCGTACCGAAGAAACGGCCCGTGAGCGGGACTTGTTGAATGACCCCGGCCAACAGGGCACCGCCGAGACCTGCCACTGAACCGGCCAGCCCGAAGGCGCGGAGCTTGGTCCGCACCGGCGCGATCCCGTAAGCAAGCGCCGCGTCAGGATTGTCGCGCAGGGCTTGAATAGCGCGCCCAGTACCGCTGTGGCGGACCCGAGCAACCACGACCAGCACCAACACCAACACTGCAACCAGCAGCCAGTAATAGATCCGTTGGTTGTCAAGATCGAGTCCGAACAGGTCGCCGCGGCGAAACGGCACTGAAGTTGTGTTTCCGTCGCTGAAAATGGGTCTTCGGAAGAGGTACTGCTGAGTGGCGAGCCCCAACACGAAAGTGCTCACGGCCAATAACAAGCCGCGCACCCGCAAAGCACCGGCGCCGACCACCCCAGCAAACAACCCCGCGACCGCGGCGCCCACCAGCACAGCAACCACAAAAGGCGCACCAGCGGTTTGGAAGTCGACTATCCGGGTATCGCGCCAGCCGATGTCTAGTTCGAAGCCGCGTTGGGCCGCAGCGGCGCTTACGGCACCAACTCCGGCGAAAGCCATTTGACCGAGCGACAGTTGACCGGCCCAGCCGGTGATGACCGTGACCGATACGGCACAGATCGCGAATGCAACGATGGTTGCGTAGGTGATCTGCCGAGACGGAGTGGTGACCACGACCGGCAACAGCAACGCCAGTGCCGCGGCCAGAGCCAAAGCAATCGCCGTGAGGTTCCGCACCCACCAGATCGACTGAAGACTCTGGGGGATCGGGCGGGTCTTCGGGTTGAACGAGAACCGGCCAGGAGCATCCTCACCGCTTCGTCCCTGCACAGCAACCGCCACCAGCACCGCCAGCAACAGAACGAATTCGTACAGTCCTGCCTCGGTCGGATAGTTGAACTTGACCAGAGAGAAGGCCACCCCGATCGCGATACCACTCAGCAACGCCCCGCTGAACGAACGCATACGAGCGATTGCGGCCGCTGCTAGGGCGTTGGCCATTGTTGAGGGGCCGACGGTCTCGAGCCCGCTGACGCTGCGGTCCGCCGACAACAACACAACCGCGACCGTCGACACGACGCCGGCGACCAGCCATATCGTCAACGAAACCCGTTTCGGGCTGATCCCCGAGATCCTTGAGAGGTCGGGGTTCGCGGCTGTTGCGGTAACTGTGCGACCGAACGCGGTTCGGTCCATCAACAACATCAAACCGACAGCAACCAGCGGCGCAGCGATCAACGCGCTGAGTTGAGCTCCGGTAATGAACAACCCCCCAACATCGCTGAAGGTCTTGTTGAAGGCGGTCGGATAGCGGGTTCCGATCCCGCCGCCGACGTCAGGGTAAGCGAACAGGATGCCCTGCGCGATCTGGGCGACACCGATCGTGGCTACCAGCACGATCACCCTCGGGGCGGTGAACAAGCGCCGGACGATCCCGACCTCGACGACCACCGCGAAAACTGCCCCGACCGCCAGCGCAGCCAGAGCCGACAACCAGAAAGGTACATCCCAGCGCAGCGTCAACAACGCCAACAAACCGGCTCCCGGCAAACCCATGTTGCCCGCCGCGAAGTTGATCACCCGAGACGACCTGAAGATCAAGACGATGGCCATCGCCAGCATTCCGTAGACGGCACCGTTGACCAAACCGTCGAAGACAAGCTGACGGTTCGCCTCAAGAAAGCCGATCACCCTCAGCCTCCTTCCTCGCCGAAGAAGACAGCGCGGGCCAGATCGTCTCGCTCAGCCAGTTGAGCAGCGTCTCCCTCGAAGCGAACCCGGCCCTTTTCCAAGAACACGGCACGATCAGCAACTGCCAGAGCGATGTTGAGTGACTGTTCAACGATGATGATGGTCTGTCCCGCTGCTTTGAGTCGTTCTATGTGGCCGATCAGATCAGCAACCGCGGTGGGTGCGAGCCCCAACGAGAGTTCGTCAATAATCAGGATTTCAGGGTTGTGCAGCAGTGTCCGCGCCAACGCCAGCATCTGTTGCTGTCCACCCGACAGAGAACTAGCCGGGTCGTCAAGGCGGTCTCGGAGCTCGGGGAAGAGTTCGACAACCCGATCAATGCGTTGCTGCCGCTCGGTCTTGTCATGACGGTGCTGGTAGGCACCCAATTCAAGGTTGTGCCGCACACGCATCGGCAACCAGACGCCGTTGCCGCCGGGCAGCATCTGTACACCCATGGCGCTGCGCTGTTCGGGCGCCGCGAAAGTGATGGTGCGGCCGTTGAGTCGCACCACGCCTCTGGTCGGCGTTCCCAGTCCCGCAACAACCCGCAACACGGTGGTCTTGCCTGCGCCGTTGGTGCCGAGGAGAGCCAGCGTTTCACCGCGTTGAACCTCGAAGGAGACGCCGAAAAGGATCTGGATGTTGCCGTAGCTGAAATCAACGTCGGCGACTTGAAGCACCGGAATGTTGTCTGGGTCTTCGAGCTGTCGGGCGTGTTCGGCTTGCTCTTCATGCAACTCGGCGACGTTAAGCGAGAGGTCGCGGCGGATGTGACGCGCACCGTTCATCATGAAGGCACCGCCGAGGATCGTTGAAGGCAGACCCAGCACCAGAATAGTTGTCTTGGTGCCGGTGGCGTCTGTGAGCAGAGCAGCGAGCAGACCTCCACCGGCCGCGCCGATGAAGAAGATGTAGAGCGTGGCCAACGCCGATCCGACGCCGCGCAACCGGTACGGCACGACCGCTTGCATCAACGGGCCGACCATCGCGAACGCGGAGAACATCATCAACGAACCGGGAATGTCGAACAACGCGAAGAGCCAAGGGTTCGGCATATTGAACTGAATCGGCAGAAGCAGTGCGGACGGCAGAATGAGCGAGCCGATCAGCGTCAGCGCTCTGGTCGGGCTGGTTCGGTAGAGCTGGTCGAAGTACCGCCCGATGAACGGCATGATGGCGATCACTCCGATACCTGAAGCGGTGGTGAGAGTGCCGCGACCTAGACTCCCGAGCCCATAGGTGTCTTCCAAGAACAGCGAGGTGAGCACCGGTCGGGAGAACAGACCGAAACCGAGAGCCGCGAAACCGAGCAGCACAGTGCGGACCGTCGCCACTTTGTTGAGCCGGGCGAAAGCTGCTTCCAACGAGATCGGGGCGGGGTCTGAATCGGCGATCGCCTCGCCCAGCACGTCAGTCTTCTCCCATTGGCCCCGTATTGGTTCGGGGAGCCGGAAGGCCGCTATCGCCACCACCGCCACAGGAATCCAAAGCACGTAGTAGGTCCACCGCCAGCCGACATACGCGGCGATCGCGCCGACCAGAATGGGACTGACCGTGTTGACGGACCGGCCGACCATGATGTTGAGCGAAGCGATCCGGCCGCGCACCCCGATCGGGTATTGGTCGGCGATGAGCGAACCATGCACGGGAAGCGTGTTGGACTTGGCGATCCCGGTTCCGAGACGCGCAAAGAAGAACACGACGACATGACGGGCGAGACCCGACAACAGAGTGAAGAAACCGAAGGCGAGACTGGCGGCGCCGATCACCGTGCCGCGTCGGCACCGGTCGGCAAGCCAACCCATCGGCAGGGCACCCAGAAACACGAAAGAAACCGATGCGGCGCCCAAGAAGACAATCACCCCGTCACCAATCCCGAAACCATCGCGTATCTCGGGTGCCAAGACGGTCAGCGCTGCACCTTCGAGTTCATCGAGGCTGTTCAGCAGCAGCAACACCAAGAAAGTCGCCATGCCGCCCTTGGCGAGCCCTTCGCGCAACGGCATCTCTTCGCCGCCAACACCGGGGAGCAGGTCCTCTGGGAACAGAACCTGCTCTTCGCTGCCTGTGGCCCGCTCCTGTTCGTTGGCCAGCACTTGACGGCTGAGCGCCTGCGTGTCGGCCATTGCTGGGCGTGGTGAATCAGCGTCAGTCACTGGCCTGTGTCAGCCTCAAAGACTCAGCGGCGTCCAAAGAAGTCTCTCGTTTCGTCGCGGTGCATGAAACGGGGTTCGCTCACCGAAGCCTGATACAGCTCGGCCAGACCCTCCCAGGCGCCGATTCGCGTGTCGCCATAGAAGGGGAACATTCCGTCGCGCCAGTCGGTTGCGATAACAGTCATGGCCTTTATTTCGGGCCTGCGCCTGATCAACTCGAAGAGGGCTTCGTACCATTGCCATTGTTCGTCAACCCCGCCGATCTCCAACAAGCCGTCTCGAAACGACTCGGGTTTGTCGGGGTCGACCCGGTTCCAGTCAAAAAAGAACGGGCACGATTCGGGGATCATCACCGGCTTCCGCTCGTTTCTGCAGCGGTCCAAGAACGCGGTCGTCTCGTCACGTTCAAAGCCGATCGGAGCGAAGATGTCCATGGCTGCCCAATCCACATATTCGCCTCCGGGCCACCAGTCGAAAGGGTCGCGGAACTGAAACGAACCGGCAGCGGAGCACCATGTGGAGGCCACATTGTGAGCCTCTTCACGGCGCATCTGCTCGACGATGTGCGGGAACAGATCGCGGTAGGCGCCGGGGTCGTGCGGGTCGAAACTCAAGTTGAATTCGTAGCCGATCCGCAACCACACGGGAACCGCCAGATCGCGTAGGCAGCGAGCCAACCGACCCAGCGACTCGTCGCAATCCCCTTTGGCGACGACGTGTTCAACGGGCCGGACGTGCAGCCCGACGATCAACGGCGTCCCGGGACGTTTGGTTTGGAGGTTTGCGGCGCCCTCGCAGAAAGCATCGAGAATCGTGTCGCTGGTGTTGTGCACGTGGGCGTAGGTGCTGACGACTCCGGGTTGCGGGTCAATGGTCGCTTCGTATTCGCTGAGTTCTTGGTCTTCGACCAGGTGAGGGCGGTCCTCAACACCGAGTTGTCCCCAGCAGTGCAGAACCCGGCCGGCGGGTGGTTCGAATTTGGCCCCGAAGTCAACCGCATCGGTTGAACGATCTGGAGGCGTCACCGCGATCTTCATGCGGACTCCCGTGTGAGGCGGGTGGAGGCGAGCCCGGCTGGGTCGCGTAGAACATGGTCGAACACCAACTCGGCGGCACCGACGAGAGCGGCGTCGGGCCCCAGCGCGGATCCGACGATTCTGAAATTGCGATGCTGGTTGGCCACGATCACTGCTGCCGCCTCCCTTTCGATCGTCTCGGTTGCCAAGCGGTGAATCCCTGCGAGGTACCCGCCGCAGACCACAAGCCCAGGGTCACAGATGTTGATGAGGTTGCCGATTCCAAAACCGAGCCACGAGGCGACATCATCGACCGCACGTCGAGCCGTTTCGTCACCGGACTCAGCATCCATTATCAACTGTTCGGCGCTGCTGCGGTCGACTCGTTGCCGACCGGCTTTGCGAAGCAACGCCAGTTCGCCGATCTCTGTCTCGAGGCAACCTCGCGAGCCGCATTTGCATTTCGTTCCGTGGCGGTTGACCACCATGTGACCGACTTCGGTCGCGTGGTCGTTGTGCCCGGTCTGTCTTTCTCCGTCGCGTATCAATCCTCCGCCGATTCCCCGTTCTGCTGACAGGTAGAGAAGGTCAGCTGTGTTGATTTGATGACCGGACCCTCGCCGGTGCTCGGCGAGGGCACCCAGGTGGGCGTCGTTGCCGAACAGGAGCGGGATTTCATGGGGGAGCACTGCTCTGCCATGCGCGTGCAGGTCCAAGTCTGACCAGCCGATGTTGGGGGCTTCCACCAAGTGGCCGTCGAGGGTTACGAGCCCGTGGATGGCCGTTCCGGCGCCGACCACGGGTGGAAGTTCAGCGAGCAGGTCAACGCTCGCTTCACCCAGTGCCCGCGAGGTTGCGTCCGGACCGTCGAGGGCTGGGTGGATGTCGACTTCGACGGAGTTGAAGACGGTGCCTCCGAGACCGACGGTGGCGATCCGCGCTTGGTCGACGGCGATCTCGCTTGCGATAACGACAACTTGCGTAGAGTTGGGGGTTACGACGGCCGAGGGTCTGCCACGGCTGCCGTCGGGCACGGCGGCTTCTTCGGTCACCAGGCCGCGTTGCACGAGTTCGTCGACGAGGCTGAGGACGGTGCTCTTGTTCAGGCCGGTGGCTTCGGTGATGTCCGCGCGTTGCAGCGGGCCGTGTCGGTGCAGAAGGGTGATCGCAGAGGCCAGATTCTGGCGGCGAAGGTCTGCCGTGGTGGTGCGTGGTAGGGCGATCTGTATAGTCAAGAGACTTTAGTTGCATTCGTCAACTTAATGTGGGACTGTTGAGATCTCGACTCCTGTGGAGGTACCGGTCATGCGCCTTCGATTCCTCGGCATCCTCGCCGCCCTAGTACTGCTCGCTGCAGCTTGCGGTGGTGACGACAGCTCTCAAGATCCACCGGCCGACAACGCTGGCGGTGATAGTGCTCAAGACTCTGGAGACACTGAGCCTGATCCAGCCACTGGCGTTGACGACAGCGACGACCGCGACGAACCGGAAGAGACGGCGGACACTGACGCTGAGCAGGAACCTGAACCCGAAGAAGTCGACGAACCCGAAGAAGTCGAACAACCACCTGAAGAAATCGTATTGACCGACTCCTTCAGGGGAGTCACCGCCGAAGAGATCAAGATCGGCATCGTTATTATCGACGTTGAGGTCTTCGGCCGTGACAACGGCGATGTGGAAGCCAAATGGCAGGCTGCTATCGACCACGTCAACGACAACGGGGGAGTCCTTGGTCGCAGGCTCGAACCTGTTTTTGCCCGTTACATACCCCTCGGCGACACCGAAACCGAAGCCGCCTGCGTGTTGTTGACCCAAGACGAGCAGGTATTCGCGGCGATGGGGCCACTCCTCACCAATCTGACCTGTTTCACCGACGTGAACGACACGATCTTCATCAACACGTTCGGCGTCAGCCAAGAGGAGTTCGACCAGTCCAGAACCGTAGCCATTGGCCCGGGGTCGCTGCCCGCCCGAAGCGCAGCCATGAACGTGGACGCGCTCGTTGACGCTGGAGCGCTGGACGGTCCGGTTGCGGTTCATGCTGCTGTGAACACTGGCGACGAACGGGACCTCTACGTGGGAGTTCTGCGTGACGCGGGAGTGGAGGTGGTCTCGGAGACCGAGTCAACCGTGGGTGACGGCGACATCGTTGCAGCAGAGGCTGAGATGCAGTCTTTCGCGCAGCGCTGGCAAGCCGATGGTGCCGAGATCATCTTCGCGGTTGGCGCAGGCTCCGGCCTCAACGTTGTAGCCGGTGTTGACCGAAGCTCATTCCGCCCGAATATTGTGCTCACCAACCCGAGCGACTTCGATCCCCAGCTCTATCGGGATCTCGGGTATACGACCGACGCGCTCAACGGTGCGATTGCTCTTGGCTTCGAGACATACGAACAACTTGCCTCGGGTGGTGATCCCGGGGTGGCGGCGTGCATCGATCGTTTCGAGGCGTCATCGGGCGAAACCGTCAACGTCAGCCCCAGCGGCGACGATCCGGTCAACTTGAACACCACAGTCTGGTCCTGCCAGGCCATCGAGATCTTTGCGCAGGTCGCTGAGGCGGCAGGGGCGGACCTGACCAACGACTCGTTCCGTGCCGCAGCCGAAACGGGACTCGACTTGCAGGTGACCGCGGCGTCGCCAGCGTCGATCGCCGCGGGGAAGTTTGACATAGGCGACTCATCGCCGACCCTCTTGGTCTTCGTCGCCGATGATGATGACTTCGTCCCGTACAACTGAGGCAGAACCGGGACGCGCGGTTTCCGCTTTCGGGTTCTGGTACTGCTAGGGTCCGCGCCGGTATGGAACAGATTGAGCTTGTTGGTTTGGATAAGCCTGTCAGCCGGTTGGTACACGGTTCGACCGGTCTGATGGGTGTTGATGACTCAGTGGCGTTTCCGGTGCTCGAAGCGGCTGTGGACGCGGGCATCAACGCCTTTGATACCGCCGCGGTGTATGCCTTTGGTGACTACAGCATGGATGCGATGCTCGGACGGTGGATCCGCCACCGGGGTGGATGCGATGACATCGTGGTGATCGCCAAAGGCGCTCATCCGGCACCGCCTGACTGGCATCTCCCGCGGGTGAACCCGGGCGCTGTGGCTGAAGATATTGATCTGACCCGTGACCGGATGGGTCTGGATCACCTTGATCTCTGGCTGTTCCACCGAGACGATCCGACGGTAGAAATCGGGTCGCTGGTCGAGGCTGCCACGGCAGCTGTTGATCGGGGCGGCATCAGTGCTTGGGGCGTTTCGAACTGGTCGGTGGAGCGGATCAAAGCCGCGATCGACTACGCAGCCGACCATGGTCTTCGGGCACCGGTTTGCAACAGCGCCCACTACAGCCTCGCCACCCAGCTCGACAGCCCTTGGGACGACGTGGTCACCCTCACCGGTGAAGCGCACGCCGATGACCGCGAATGGCATCGAGAAAGCGATGTGAAGGTTGTTGCATGGTCGGCGCTCGCGGGCGGGTTTCTGAGCGAGCGGGTCAGCCGGAAGGACTTGGAGCACGAGCCCCCGCCTCATCTGGCGGACACGGCGCGGTGTTATTTCAACGAGGAGAACTGGGAACGCCGCGAGCGGGCCGCGGAAGTGGGTGCCGGGATGGGCCTCAGCTTGAGCCAGACAGCACTGGCTTGGGTGTTTGCGGCCGATTTTGAACCTATGGCTATTGCGGGCAGTGTCACCCCAGACGAAGTCCGCGAGAATGTGGATGCTGCGGATGCGCAGCTGAGCGAAGCAGACATCAGCTACATCAACGGCCGATCCGAGGCTTGAGCCGCCATGGGCGCCACATATCTCGATCTGGGCGCGCCAGTCAGTCAGAGGGTCGACGACCTGTTGTCGCGAATGACCCTGGAGGAGAAGGCTGCACAGATCGTGGGTGTGTTCCCGGCGGTATTCATGGGTCCGGAGGGCACCGATGTCGGCAAGATGGCCGAGTTGATCCCGCATGGGGTGGGTCATCTCTGCATGGGCGGGGGTCTGGCGAGCGAACCAGGTGAACTGGCCTCGCGGGTCAACGCGATCCAGCAATGGCTTTGTGATCACACCCGCCTGAAGATCCCGGCGATGGTGCACAATGAGGCTCTGTCGGGTTTGGCTCAAACCTCTGCAACTGCATTTCCGACTGCGATTGGTCTGGCGTCAACGTTCGCTCCGCAGTTGATCGAACGGATGACTTCGGTTGCCGGCCGGGAGGCTCGTGCGGTCGGTATCAACCACGTGCTGTCGCCGGTGCTCGACGTGAACCGCGATGCGCGCTGGGGTCGAGTGCACGAAACCTACGGCGAGGACCCCTACCTCTGCTGTGTCATGGGTATCGCCTTCGTCCGCGGCATGCAGACCGACGACCTGCGCCACGGCACCATCGCCACGGGCAAGCACTTCCTCGGCTATTCGTATTCCGAGGGGTCCCTCAACCAGGCGGTGAGTCCGATCGGGCCGCGCGCTCTGCACGAGGTGTTCGCCCTGCCTTTTGAGGGGGCGATCCGCGAAGCCGGGTTGGCCTCGGTGATGAACTCATACAACGAGATCGACGGGGTGCCGGTCGCCGGGTCGCATGAGATTCTCACCGAGTTGCTGCGGGACCGTCTCGGTTTCGACGGTTGTGTCGTGGCCGATTACGCGGCCGTGCAGCGGCTTCGGTCGCCTCATGCGGTGGCAGCTGACGATGCCGAGGCAGGCCGACAAGCGGTCTGCGCGGGTCTCGATATCGAATTGCCGACTTCGATCGGCTACAAGCATCTGCCTGAACTGGTTGAGTCGGGTGTTCTTGACGAAGCGATCTTGGATCGTGCCGTCAGGCGCTCGTTGACCCAGCGTTTCCAGGTCGGTCTGTTTGATGCACCGACCGTTGACGCCGACGCCGCCTCGAGGGTCTTCACGGTTCCCGAGTCCCTTGATCTGGCTCGCAAGATCACCGATGCGTCCCTTGTCCTGCTCGAGAACGACGGCGTTCTGCCGCTTGAGGCCGGGCAGGGTTCGGTGGCGGTGATCGGCCCTATGGCCAAGACGCTGCGCGGCTTGTTCGCGGCGTACACCCCTGCGGCTGCGGTCGAGTTGGGCCGGGCTATGGAACGCGGTTTTGCAGCAACGATGGCTGGCGTTTCCGACGGCGGAGCTCTCACCGACTCCGACGACGATGAGGCGGGAGCTTCGCCCGATCCGATGCTAGACGCTGTCTCGGTGGTTTTCCACAGCACCGAGTCGATGATCGACGCCGTGGAACTGGATCAGGCGGTCAGCGAGCTTTATCCGAGCATGGTCACGATTAGCGAAGCCGTTGCTGCTCGTGCCCCAGACACTGTCAGCGTCCCGGGATGTGACTGGACGCTGTCCGACAGCGACGGCATCGCCGAAGCGGTTGCCGTGGCTCGCACCTGCGATGTTGTGGTTCTGGCGATCGGGGAGAAGACCGGATGGGTCGGTGACGCCACCGGTGGAGAGGGCCGCGACCGTAAGACCCTCGAGTTGCCCGGTGCACAGTCACAGCTTGCGTGCGAGGTGATCGCCACGGGTGTTCCCACGGTGGCGGTTGTGGTCAGCGGCCGCCCGCTTGATTTGGCCGGGGACCTCAACGGCGCTGGGGCAATCCTGCAGGCTTGGCACCCCGGGCCCGAGGGTCCTGAAGCCATCGCCGCGGCACTGTTCGGTGAGACCAACCCTGGCGGCAAACTGCCGGTGTCTTTTCCGGCGGGGGTGGGTGCAACTCCGAGTTATCACGGGCACAAACATGGCAGCGGCACATCGTCGGGTCGCTCCTATGTCGATGGATCAAGCGCTCCCGTGTGGAGTTTCGGGCACGGCCTCTCCTATACGACCTTTGAAATCAGCGATCTGACGATCTCCGCGGTCGAGGTGCGCGCTACGGACCGGGTGACCATTGGCTGCACGGTCGCCAACACCGGAGATCGTGCGGGCGACGAAGTTGTTCAGCTCTATGTTCGTGATGTGGTCGGCTCGATCACTCGGCCTGTTCGCCAGCTTGCTGGTGTACACCGCGTGTCGCTCGGGGTGGGGGAGTCGTGCCTGGTCGAATTCGAGTTCGACACCAGCCAACTCGCTTTTCTTGATAGAGACTTCAATCTGCTCGTCGAAGAAGGCGAGGTTGAGGTGATGGTCGGTTCGTCGTCACAGGACCTTCCTCTGAGGACCAACTTCAGGTTGGCCGATTCCGCGCACCTGACGCATCGCACGTCTTTCGTGACGCCGTCGAAGCAGATCAGCGTCTAACGGGTCTGGCCTTCGACTCCCACCTGGTCGAGCACTTCAAGGTCGTCGTTGTGGCTGTGGGTGAATCCCAGTTCCCGTTCAGTCTTGATGGTCGGTTCTGACCGGAAGGCGATGACGTAGGCGCGGCGGAAACCGGCAGTGCGGTTGCCTCCCGAACCGTGCATGACCTGTTCGTTGTGGACTGTCACGTCGCCGCGGCTGATAGGCACGTTGACCGGCTCGTCAACGTCGAGCAGCACCGTGCCGAGGGCGTGTGACTTGCCGCGATCGCCGTATTGTGGTGTGTGGGGCCGCAACTCGGGTTCTTTGTTGGTCGCGGGGACGAAACGCATGCAACCGTTCTCGATGGTGGAGTCGTCGATCGCCAGCCAGAAGGTGGCGGTGCGTGTGTCGGGTGTATCGGGCCAATACGCCATGTCTTGATGCCAGGCAAATACCGCGTCCTCTTTGAAGGGCTGTTTGGCGAGCAACTGGTCGTAGTCGATCATCATCTGGTCGCCGTGCAGTTGACGGACCGCGGAGGCGGCGCGGCGTTCGAAGATGTTGTCGCACCATGCGGGGTAATAGCGCCGAGGCAGCATGACATTAATGATCGAGAAGTCCTCGGGTTTTCGGCCGTGGTCGCCTGCCATGTCGCAGTAGTCCTTGCCGGGAACCTCGATCTCGCGTCTCAGGAACCGGTCATAGGTCACTTCGAGTCCAGCTACTTCGTCCTCGGTCAACAGACCGCGCAGATGCACATAGCCGAACTCCTCGAAATGGGCCTTCTCTTCATCCGAGACCCGGTATGTGTCGCCGCCGATCCGTTCATCCAGTTGAGTTGACGGTGCCATGTTCACAGTCTCGCGTATTTAGTTGATGACAACAACTTTATGATAGGGCCGAAACGACGTAGTCGAGGCAGGCGGTGAGGGCTTCGATGTCACTGGGGTCGATGGCGGGGAACAGCCCGATTCGGAGCTGGTTGCGGCCCAGACTGCGGTATCCGAAAGTGTCGACTATCCCGTTTGCCAACAACACGTCATAGATCGTGTCGGCGCTCACTGCGTCGGAGAAGTCGATGGTCGCAACGACCTTGCTGCGCTGCTGCAGGTCTTGGACGAACGGACTGGCGAAGTCGCGGCTCTCGGCCCACGAGTACATGATCTCGGCCGACTGTGCACAACGACCGGCGGACCAGGTCAGACCGCCGTTCTCGTTGAACCAGTTCACCGTGTGCGCGGTCAGGAACACGGTTGCCAGAGAGGGCGTGTTGTAGGTCTGGTCCTTGCGGGAGTTGTCGACAGCCAGTTTGAGGTCGAGTGTTGGGGGAATCCAACGGTCGCTTTTGGCTAGGCGTTCGACACGCTCGATTGCCGCCGGCGACATCATGGCGATCCACAGACCGCCGTCAGCGGCCATCGCCTTTTGAGGGGCGAAATAGTAGGCGTCGGTGGCAGAACCGGCGAACATCAGACCGCCCGCCGCGGAGGTTGCGTCGACCAGCATCAGTGCTCCCTCGTCGTCGACCCTGGTCGGATTGAGCATCACCCCGGTCGACGTCTCGTTGTGGGGGTAGCAGTAGGCGTCGACTCCGTCGACAGCGGCCAGCGGGGGGTGCGTTCCGTAATCGGAGGTCACCACCGACGGGGCGTCCAGATGCGGCGCACTCCCGACACCCCTGGCGAATTTTCCGCTGAACTCGCCGAAACTCAGATGGTGGCTGCGCTGTTCGATCAGGCTGAACGTGGCGCAGTCCCAGAAACCGGTGGCGCCACCGTTGCCCAGGACGACTTCATAGCCGTCAGGTGCACGCAACAGCTCGGCGATTCCGTTACGGAGCTCGGCTACCGCCAGGCGCGCCGGCATCCGGCGATGGGAGGTGCCCATGTAGTCGGTGGCTCGAGCACTGAGAGCTTTGAGCGCTTCTGGGCGGACTTTCGTCGGTCCGCTTCCGAACCGGCCGTCGACTGGGAGGAGGTCGGCGGGAATGATGATGTCTGGAATTGTCACGGGATCAATCTTGACACCAAAATGAAAGCTTTCGGCGCGTATTTGTGCGGATCTTCAGACAGTATTTCCGCACACACCCAATGGCATCTCGCTAGCCTCCGCGGTATGTCTACTGACCGCATCTCAACACGGGTGGGGGCCATCGCACCTTCGGCGACTCTCGCTGTCTCCAACAAGGCCAAGGCGCTGCGAGCCGCAGGTGAGCCAGTCATCGGGTTCGGGGCCGGAGAACCCGATTTCGCCACCCCCCAACACATCGTGGAGGCAGCCATTGAAGCCTGCCGCAACCCACAGATGCACAAGTACTCCGCTGTTGGCGGACTCCCCGAACTGAAGGAGGCGATCGCCGCCAAGACCCTGCGCGACAGCGGCCTGCAGTGCACCGCCGCCGACGTGCTGGTGACCAACGGTGGAAAGCACGCCGTGTACAACGCGTTCGAGGCTCTGTTGAACCCGGGCGACGAGGTGCTGCTGCCGACGCCGTACTGGACCACCTATCCCGAGCCGATCGCGCTGGCCGGCGGCGTGACCGTACCCGTGTTGACCGAGGCGGCAGACGGTTTCAGGGCCTCGCTGGAGCAGCTTGAGGCCGCACGCACAGAAAACACCAAGGCACTCGTCTTCGTGTCGCCCTCGAATCCGACGGGCGCGGTGTACCCCCGCGACGAGATTGAGGCGATCGGGGGTTGGGCGGTCGAGCACGGTCTCTGGGTCATCACCGACGAGATCTACGAACATCTCGTATATGGCGACAACGAACACCATTCGATGCCGGTGGTCGTACCCGAACTCCGTGACAAGTGCATTGTTCTCAACGGCGTGGCCAAGACCTACGCCATGACCGGATGGCGGGTCGGCTGGATGATCGGTCGACCCGATGTGATCAAAGCCGCGCAGAACCTGCAGTCGCACTGCACCAGCAATGTGGCCAATGTTTGCCAGGCAGCCGCGCTCGCCGCGGTTTCGGGTCCGCTCGATGCAGTTGAACGGATGCGAGAGGCTTTTGATCGTCGTCGCAAAGCGATGTACCGGTTGCTGAGCGGTATCGACGGTGTCCTGTGCCCCGAACCCCAAGGTGCTTTCTATGCCTACCCCGACCTAACGGGCGTGCTCGGGCGCAACTATGGCGGGGTAACGCCAATGACCACAATTGAGTTGGCCGAGCTGTTGCTTGAACAGATCAAGGTGGCGATCGTCCCAGGCGAAGCGTTCGGTGTCGCTGGCGGAGCCCGGCTCTCCTTCGCGCTCGGTGATGATGACCTCGGCGAGGGTGTGGGCCGCATCGTCGACTATCTCAACGGTTGAACCGGTGGCTTCCTCCAATACTGAGCGCCGAGTCAGCCCCTACGGAGCCTGGTCGTCGTCGATCAGCGCAGCCGATCTGGTGGGAGGGGCCGTTCGAGTGTCGGAGGTCCGCGCGGACCCTGTCGATCCCCGATTGATCTGGTGGTCGGAGACCCGGCCCGAACAGGGCGGCCGGACGGCGGTGATGCGCTACTCGATTCCGCAGGGCGAGACCAGCGAACACACGCCCCCAGATGCCAACGTGCGCACGCTTGTCCACGAGTACGGCGGCGCAGCGTGGTGGCCTCACGACGGCCGACTGTTCTATGTCGATTTCGCTGACCAGCGCCTCCGTGTGATCAACCGAGCGGGCCGGGTCCGCTTTCTGAGCGATGAACCGGCGCAGCCTCGAGCCGACCGCTTTGCCGATGGCAGAGTCACGCCCGACGGCCGTTGGTGTGTGGTCGTCCGTGAGTGTCACCGCCCGGGTGGCGAACCGGTCAACGAGATCGTGGCCGTGCCGACCGACGGCACCGCTGAGATCAACGTCCTGAGCGGCGATGCCGACTTCGTGATGTCGCCCCGCCTGTCGGCCGACGGCGATTTGCTGGCCTGGATCTCGTGGGATCACCCCAACATGGGTTGGGACTCGACTCGACTGCACATCGCCCGCTTTGCGCAGGGACGCCTCGAAGGTGAGATCCTCACGGTCGGGGCACAGGACTCGGCGAGCTACTGCGAACCCGACTTTGGTGTCAACGGTCTTCGGGTGTGTTGCGATCATGAAGGTTGGTGGAACCTCTACGACGTGGACGTGACGAGCGGGGATCTCTCCCGAGTGGTCGGCGGGCCGTTCGAGATCGCCACACCGCCGTGGGTGTTCGGCATGCAGCGTTGGACCTCACGCACCCCCGGCCACAGCGACGAGCAGGTCTTCGCGGTCGCCGGAATGCCGACCGGTGACGAACTGATAGTCGACGGCAGCACGTTGTCTCTGCCCGACAGCTCTATCAACTCGCTCTCGGCGGGGCCCGGGGCGGTGGTGGCGGTCGGTTCGGGTTACGGCCACGAGACCGAGGTGATCAGCCTGCACACGGATCGCAGCGGGCTGCGCCGTGAAGTGATCCGTCCCTCAAGACAACTGCCTTTCGAGAAGGGCTATTTGATCGAACCCGAGTGGATCACCTTTCCAACCGGTTCTGGCCCAACCGGTTCTGGCCCAACCGGTTCTGGCCCGACGGGTTCTGGCCCAACCGGTTCTGGCCCAACCGGTTCTGGCCCAACCGGTTCTGGGACCCAGGGCGACGAGGTGGCGCACGGGTTGTTCTACCCGCCGACGAACCCCACCCACGTCGGCCCCGAAGGTGAGCGCCCGCCGCTGATGGTCATGGCCCACGGCGGCCCGACAGCACAGGCCCGCCGCGAGCTTCAACCGGGCATCCTCTATTGGACTTCGCGGGGAATTGCGGTGGTCGACGTCGACTATCGAGGCTCAACGGGCTACGGCACAGCCTTTCGCAGAGCGCTCGACGGGCAATGGGGCGTTGCGGACGTGTCCGACTGCGTCGCCGCGGCACAGTATCTGGCTGCGCGGGGCGATGTTGACCCCCAACGACTGATGATCCGCGGCGGCAGTGCGGGAGGGTTCACGGTCCTGGCGGCGCTGGCGTTTCATGACGTGTTCTCGGCCGGTGCCAGCCGCTACGGCATCGCCGACCTCGAAGCCCTGGCGACCGACACCCACAAGTTCGAGTCGCGTTACCTCGACACCCTTGTGGGCGCGTATCCCGAGCAGCGAGACGTGTACATCGAGCGTTCCCCGATCAATCATGTCGAGGCGATCGACACGCCGTTGATCGTTCTGCAGGGTGCCGAGGACGTGATCGTGCCGCCCTCACAGGCGGAGATGATCGTCTCTGCATTGAAGTCCAACGGAGTCAAGGTTGCGTACCTGTTGTTTCCCGACGAACAGCACGGCTTCCGCCAGGCTGACAACATCGTGGGTGCGTTGGAGGCCGAACTGGCGTTCTTCGGCGAAGTTCTCGGTTTCGAACCGGCTGGTCTCACCACAGCAACGCAGAACGATGCATAGAATCGCTCGTTGGTTGCCAGACGAAGCGTCGGCGAACCTGGGCCGCAATAGTTTTTCGACAGATCAAAGGTGGATCTTGTGAAACGTGTACTGGTGTCCGAAACGATTGCCGAGACGGGCCTGGACCTGCTCCGCTCGGCGGGCCACAACGTCGATGTGCAGCTCGGTCTGTCACCGGACGGGTTGCGCGAAGCTGTGGTGGGAGCATCGGCCTTGATCGTCCGCTCGGCAACGCAGGTCGACGCGGCCGCGCTGGCGGCTGGTACCGACCTGGTCGTGGTTGGCCGGGCCGGGGTCGGCGTTGACAATGTCGATGTTGCCGAAGCCACGAAGCACGGAGTGACAGTTGTCAATGCGCCGCTGTCCAACGTCACCTCGGCCGCGGAACACTCGATGGCACTGCTGTTGGCACAGGCCCGCAACGTGCCCCAGGCGCATGCGGCAATGCTCCAAGGCCGCTGGGAGCGGTCGCAGTGGCAAGGAGTGGAGCTCGCCGGCAAGACCCTCGGCGTCGTCGGCCTGGGCCGGATCGGTTCCCTCGTGGCGGAGCGTGCGCTGGCGTTCGGCATGAAGATCGTGGCCCACGACCCCTACATCACCCAGGAAGCCGCCGACAGGGTCAACGCCGAGCTGATCGGACTCGACGAACTGATCGAACGCTCCGACTTCGTGACGCTGCACCTGCTGAAGACACCGGAGACGGTCGGACTCATAGGTGCCGAGCTGCTGGCCAAGGCCAAACCGTCCCTGCGGATCGTCAACGTCTCACGAGGCGGTGTGATCGACGAGGAAGCCCTTGCTGCCGCGGTTCGCTCCGGCACGATCGCCGGCGCCGCGATCGATGTGTTCGACGTTGAGCCGGCGCTCGACTCGCCGTTGGTCGGCGTGGACGGGATCGTGCTGACTCCACACCTCGGTGCCAGCACTGCCGAAGCCCAACTCGCCGCCGGGGTCACCATCGCCGAACAGGTCCAACTCGCTCTCGCCGGCGAGGCCGTGCCCTTCGCGGTGAACCAGCCGAGTACGGTAAACCAGCCGAGCGCGGTTAACCAGACCCCCGCATGACCCGCCGAGTCTCAGTCGGCGTCGGTATTCGGCCCGGTTGGTGGGTCAGCGCTGAGCTTTGCGGTATCCGTCTGCTTCAGCGTCGGCCTCGTTGGCGTAGCAGCGGTCCGGAACCGTCCGGTCGTAGGAGCCTCCGCCCGGTACGTGGAAGATCTTCGAGGAACTCTTCGCTTTGATCGGGTAACCGGGCGGACAGGCACCGTCGACCGGATCAACCCCACCCGACGCGAACTGCACGGGGCCGCTTCGGGGCGCTGGATCCGCGGCCTCTTCGAGGGGAGGCCAAGTTGCCGAACCGGCACCCTCACGCTGACGGCGACGTGTGATGCCTCGCACGATGCCTGCGGCGACACCGACGACGGCACCGATTTTCAACAGTCGGGCCATGCGAGCCAATGCAGCGGACATGTCTTGGAGAGTATCGGATCCGCTGCAGTGTTTCAGTTGACGGGAGCCCAGGCTGGCCGTTTCGTCTCGTACGCCTCTATCTCTGGGAGGTGTCGCATGGTGAGCCCGATGTCGTCGAGGCCCTCCAGGAACCTCTGCTGGGTGCCCGAATCCAACGGAAACGAAGATTCGAGACCGGCAGCAGGTGCCTCCACCGTGAGACGTTCGACGTCGATGGTTATCTCCAAGGTCGGATCGTCCTGCACAGCCTGCATCAGAGTCGCGTTGAACTCGGAACTGACAGTCACCGGTACGAGCCCGTTCTTGGTGCAGTTGTTCCGGAAGATGTCGGCGAAGCGCGGTGAGACGACCGCTTCAAAGCCGTATTGCTGAATGGCCCAGACCGCATGCTCACGAGAGGATCCGGTTCCGAAGTTGATCCCGGCGACCAGAATGTTGGCCTTGGCGTACTGCTCTTGATTGAGCACAAAGTCACGGTCGTCCCGCCACTCCGAGAAGAGGCCTTTCTCAAATCCGGTGCGTTCGACTCGTTTCAGCCAGTCGCTGGGAATTATCTGGTCGGTGTCGACATCGGCACGATCGAGTGGAAGTGCTGTGCCGGTGACGATTTGTACTGCTTTCATTTCGCTGCGGTTCTTTCGGGTTCGGGCCGTTGGGAATGGTTAAGTTGCGGGGAATCGTTGGGTTGCACCGTCACGAGAGGTCGGCGGGGGTGGCGAAGGTTCCGGCGATGGCAGTCGCCGCGGCCACCGCCGGGGATACGAGGTGGGTTCGCCCGCCCCGCCCCTGGCGGCCTTCGAAGTTCCGGTTGGAGGTGCTCGCGGCCCGCTCGCCTGGTTGGAGCTTGTCGGGATTCATCGCCAGACACATTGAGCAGCCCGGTTCTCGCCAGTCGAAACCGGCGGCTCTGAAGATCTCGTGAAGCCCCTCGGACTCGGCCTGTTGTTTGACCTGACCAGAACCGGGGACGACCAGGGTGCGCACCCCGGAGGCGACCTTGCGACCCGCAGCGATCTTGGCGGCATCTCGAAGATCTTCAATTCGGCTGTTGGTGCATGAACCGATGAAGACCGTGTCCACTGACACTTCACGCATCGGAGTCCCGCCCGTCAGTCCCATGTACTGCAGCGCCCGGGCTGCGGAGTCACGGCTGGCGGCATCGTTGAACGAATCAGGTGTCGGGATCGCGCCGTGCAGGGGCATCACCTGGGCGGGGTTGGTGCCCCACGACACGTGCGGAGCGATCTCATCGCCGTTGAGGGTCACGTATTCGTCGAAGGTGGCGTCGGGATCGCTCGGCAGTTGCCGCCAGTCCTCGAGGGCTGCCTCCCATTTGGCGCCTGTCGGTGATTTCTCGCGCCCATCGAGGTAGGCGAAGGTGGTGTCGTCGGGTGCGATCAGTCCCGCTCTGGCTCCGCCCTCGATCGACATGTTGCACACCGTCATGCGGCCTTCCATCGTCAGGCTTTGGATCGCGTCGCCGCGGTACTCGATGATCTTGCCGATCCCTCCACCGGTGCCGATACGGCCGATTATCGCCAGAATCACGTCCTTGGCCGTTGTGCCGTCGCGAAGCTCGCCGTCGACGGTGATCGCCATGGTTCCAGGGCGCGCCGCAGGCAGGGTCTGGGTTGCCAGGACGTGCTCGACTTCGCTGGTTCCGATGCCGAAGGCAATGGCACCGAACGCACCGTGGGTGGCGGTGTGCGAGTCGCCGCAGACGATGGTCATTCCGGGTTGTGTCAAGCCCTGTTCGGGCCCGATGACATGCACGATTCCCTGCTTTGCATGTCCCATCGGATAGTTGACCACACCGAACTCGCTGGTGTTGCGGCGCAGAGTCTCAACCTGGACCCGGCTGATCTCATCTGCGATCGGCTTGTCGATGTCGGCGGTGGGCACGTTGTGATCTTCGGTGGCGACGGTCAGGTCGGGGCGTCGGACTTTGCGGCCGCTGATACGCAGACCGTCGAAGGCCTGCGGCGAAGTGACCTCATGGACAAGGTGCAGGTCGATGTACAGCAGGTCGGGTTCACCATCGGTCCCCGCGCTGACAACGTGGCGATCCCAGATTTTCTCGCTCAGTGTCTTGGGTTCGCTCATGTCGGACTCTCTTCTTTCTGGGCTGCTCTGCTTCCTCGCCTCAGGATACGGCGCGCGCAGTGGGGTCAGTCTTCGTGGCTGGTGAACTCGCGCTGACCGCTGAGCGCGTCTTTCACTATCTTTCCTGCGGCGTTGCGGGGCAGTCGTTCACTGCGGATGTCCCAAAATGTGGGGACTTTGTACAGTGCCAACGATTTGGCTACCCAGGTCTGCAAGTCCTCCTCAGACAAGTCGGCACCGGTTATCGGCACGACCGAAGCGGCCACGATCTGGCCTGTCAACTCGTCGTCAAGCCCGTATACCGCGACTTCTGAGACTGCGGGATGGTCTTCGATGCGGTACTCGACTTCGATTGGGTAGACGTTCTCGCCGTTGTGAAGGATCATGTCGCGGGCTCGGCTGTCGATCGTCAGAATCTCGTCTTCGAGCCGTCCGATGTCACCCGTGTCGAGCCAGAAATCGTTGTCGATAGTCTCGGCGGTGGCTTGGTCGTCGTTCCAGTAACCGAGCATCGTGTATGCGCTCTTGACCATGATGTGCCCGTTCTCGCCGTCAGCCAACACCACGCCGCCGCCGTCTCGGATCTCGACTTGCATGGTTGGTAGGACCCAACCCGCAGCTTCGGGTCGCGCTCTCATATCGGCGCCCCCGTGCGAGGCGACCACACCAACGGTTTCGCTTGAGCCGTAGCCGATACCCACATTGTTTGCCGCGGTCGGCAGCGTGTCGCGAACCCGCTGGGCGAGGTCCGGGCTGACGGGCGCACCACCAAACCCGACGTTGGTCAGACTGGAGGTGTCGGTCAGGCCTTTGGCTGCTTCGTCGAGCACTCGTGGTCCCATCGACCCGATCAGACTCCACACCGATATGCGTTCCTTCTCGACGAGTCGAAGGCCTGCTGCGGGATCGAAGCGGCCCGTTCGGAAGATCAGCGTCCCGCCCGCGACCATGTTGATGAGGGTCGATCCCGACAGTCCCGAGACGTGGAACAGCGGTGAGGTCATCATCACGATGGGAGGGTCCGCGCGGGGTTCGGGAGCGGGTTCTCCAGCGGTTTGTGCTTCGGCTGCGGCCTGCATCATCCGGACCGCGCCGTTGAGCATCTGGATCTCGACGAAACCGACCAGACCGCGGTGCGTGGCGGTCGCGCCCTTGGAACGGCCGGTGGTGCCGCTGGTGAAGAAGATCGACACCGGATCGTCTTCGGCCAACTCGACTGTCGGCAGTTGGTGCGCGCCTGCCTCGCGTTGGAGCCGCTGACGCTCGGCGTCCATGTCGATGAGCGGCACCGAAGTCGATTCAGGAACGCGGGCGAGTCGCTTCTTGTCACCGAGGATCAGCGTGGGGGTCGTCAACTCAGTGGCATGGGCGATCTCGTCGGGGGTCCACCAGCCGTTGTAGAGCGCCACGATCGCGCCGGAGCACACCAGCGCGAAATAGGCGATCACCCAATCGGGGGAGTTGGCTGCCAAAATCCCGACCCGGTCGCCCTTGGTGATGCCGTGATCGGCGTGCAGTGCAGCAGCCTCCGCTGCCACCAGGTCGACGAACTGGTCGTGAGTGATGCGTCGATCCTCAAGGACCAGGAACTCGCGGTCGCCATGGGACCGGCAACCCTCGACGAATTCCCGCAACGATTTTCGGCGGTTGGCGAGAACGGGAACGTCGAAGCCCCGGACCTTCTCAACTTGAATCGGGAAATATCCGTCGGGACCCGTGAGCCCCTGCAGCACATCATCTCGAAGCGACATGGCTCGGGACCGTAGCGGAGACTGGATCAGCGGCGACAACCGGTCACTCGATCTCGACGACCGAGACCTTGAGCGACATGCCGTTGGGCGCTTCATACTCGATGACATCGCCGGTTGAAGATCCGAGCAGCGCCGCACCCATGGGCGATGCAGGCGACACCACCATCAGACCCTCGGGCTTCTCCTCGATGGACCCGACGAGGTATTTCTCGACCACGCTGTCGCCCTCGAAGACGATCGACACTATTGATCCGGCGCCGACCGAGTTGCCGTTGCTGCTTGTTTCGACGATCACCGCGTTCTTGATGACATGGGCGAGGTGCATGATCCGCCCCTCCATCTTCCCCTTCTCCTCCTTGGCGGCGTGGTAGTCGCCGTTCTCTGAGAGGTCGCCGAGCGCCCGAGCTGCTTCGATCTTCTGGGCGATCTCGATCCGGCCGCGGGTGGTGAGGTCGTCGTGTTCGGCCTTGAGGCGATCAAATGCTGTTTGTGAGAGCTGTTGTACGTTCGCCATTCCTGAAAATCTAGCGTGAGACCTGCCCGCTGCGGACCTGCAATGCTGCGTGCGCCGTGGGGTGGCACCGACAGGAGTCTAAACGCCGCGACCCGCGGATTTCAGATGACGATTGCGCGAGCAGGGGGTACACTCGCCGGATGGGATCACACGGCACGTTGATCGTAATCATTTCGTAGCGCACGCCCGTTGTGGCGTGCGCATGACCGTCCACTTCGGTGGACGGTTTTCTTTTGTCCCCGACAGCCAGCGAATGAGAAGAAGAACATGACCCATCGAGTGGGAATAGTGGGCGGAGACGGAATCGGCCCCGAAGTTGTCAAAGAGGGCTTGAAGGTCATTGCCGCGGCAGGTGTCGAGATCGACGCGGTCGACTACGACCTCGGAGGCAGCCGCTACCTGCGGGACGGTCTGGTGCTGTCTGATGAGATTGTGGACGAATGGCGCGGCCTCGACGCAATCTACGTCGGCGCTGTGGGAACCCCCGACGTGCCCCCTGGAGTCATCGAACGGGGGCTCCTGTTGAAGATGCGCTTCGACCTCGACCTGTACATCAACTACCGGCCCTTCAGCTGCGGACCCGAGAGTCCCAACACCAGCCCGATCACGGGCGGCGAGAACGCAGAGTTCGACTTTGTGGTCATCCGCGAGAACACGGAGGGCACCTACGCCGGCGAAGGAGGATTCCTGCGCAAGGGCACCGCCCATGAGATTGCCACTCAGGGATCGGTCAACACCCGGCTCGGTGTCGAACGCTGCGTCCGTTACGCGTTCGAGTTGGCGATGAAGCGGCGCAAGCATCTGACCCTAGTCCACAAGACCAATGTGCTGACCTTCTCGGGCGACCTCTGGGAGCGGACCTTCAACGAGGTGGCCGAGGAGTACCCCGACGTGGAAACGGCCTACAACCATGTCGACGCGGCATGCATCTATTTCGTCGACGACCCGTACCGCTACGATGTCATCGTCACCGACAACCTCTTCGGCGACATCCTCACCGACCTCGGCGGCGCGGTCAGCGGCGGGATCGGCTTCGCCGCTTCGGCAAACCTGCACCCGGGCCGCGTCTCCATGTTCGAACCTGTCCACGGATCGGCTCCAGACATTGTCGGCACCGGCAGGGCCAATCCCACGGCGGCAATCCTTTCCGGTGCGCTGATGCTCGACCATCTCGGCGAGCACCAAGCGGCTGACCGGATCCGCAAAGCCTGCTCCAACCCAGAATCGCTCACCGGCTCAACCACTGAGATAGGCGACGTGATCGCCTCTCGCCTGTAGGAGGCGCAATGCCCATCACCCCCACCCCCCACATCTGGATGAACGGCGAGATGGTGCCGTGGGAGGCCGCACAGATCCATGTGCTCTCCCACACACTGCACTACGGAACGGGCGTGTTCGAAGGCATTCGCGCCTATGAGACCGCCGATGGACCGGCTATTTTCAGACTCACCGAGCACATCGAGCGTCTATTTGACTCGGCCCGAATCCTCAATATGCCCATGCCGTACTCGATCCCTGAGATCGTCCAGGCATGCAAAGACGTGGTCACCGACACCGGACTGAGCAGCTGTTACCTGCGCCCAATCGCCTATTTCGGCTACGGAGAGATGGGTCTGTCAATCGAACACTGCAAGACCGACGTCGCCATCGCCGCCTGGCCCTGGGGCGCGTACCTCGGTGACGACGCGGCAACCAAGGGCGTGCGGATGAAGGTCTCTTCGTGGACTCGTCACGACCACAACATCATGCCACCGGCGTCCAAGACCACCGGCAACTATGCCAACTCGACGCTCGCCAAGATGGAGGCCCTCGCCGCCGGATACGACGAGGCGATCATGCTCAACGGCGCGGGTCTCGTGTCGGAGTGCAGCGGTGAGAACATCTTCGTGGGCCTCGGCGACGTGGTGCTGACACCGCCGACCTCGGCGGGCGCTTTGAAGGGGATCACTCAGGAGACAGTGACTGCGCTGGCCGGCGACCTGGGAATCAACATCGCGGTCGGGGAGATGTCTCGCAGCGACCTCTACATCGCGGACGAGATATTCGTTGTCGGTACCGCCGCGGAGGTCAGCGCAGTGAACTCCGTGGATGAACGCTCCATTCCCTGCCCGGGTCCGGCTACCAAAGCCATCACGGAAGCGTATGCCGAGGTTGTGCGGGGCAAGAACCCGAAGTACCGGTCGTGGAACGAACTGGTGTCATGACCGACCCCGAGGTATCGATCGAACGCGCTGGAGTTCGAGACCCGGCCTGGCCCGAGCAGGTCGAGATCTATGACACGACTCTGCGCGACGGTTCGCAGCTTGAGGGGATCTCGCTCACCGTCGACGACAAATTGCGGATCGCGGAGCAGCTCGACCTGCTCGGGGTCGGCTATATCGAGGGTGGCTACCCTGGTGCCAACCCCAAAGACGACGAGTTCTTCGAGCGTGCCAAGACCGAGTTGCACCTCGAGACGAGCAAGTTCGTGGCTTTCGGCTCGACCCGGCGCCCCCGTGGCAAGGTTGATTCAGACGACTCGTTGGCGAGGTTGGTGGCGGCCGGAACCGAAGTCGTTTGTATCGTCGGCAAGTGTTGGGACTATCACGTAACCGAAGCGCTCGGCACAAGCCTCGACGAGGGTGTGGCGATGGTTGCCGACTCGGTCGCCTTCCTGGCAGCGGCAGGCAAGCGTGTGTTCTTTGATGCCGAGCACTTCTTCGACGGCTACAAGCGCAATCCCGAGTTCAGCCTCCGGGTGCTAGAGGAGGCTGCGATTGCGGGGGTTGAAGCCGTGGTGTTGTGCGACACCAACGGCGGGTCGCTTCCGCCCGAAATCGAAAGAGCCGTGGCTGGTGTGATCGCTCACGTGGACTGCGGGGTCGGCATCCACCTCCACAACGACACAGGCTGTGGCGTGGCCAATGCCCTGGCCGCGGTGCGCGCCGGTGCCACCCAGGTCCAGGGCACGATCAATGGCTACGGCGAGCGGGTCGGCAACTGTGACCTGGTGCCGATCATGGCCAATCTTGAACTGAAGATGGGTATCAAGTGTCTTCCCGAAGGCCGGATTTCTCGTTTGACGTCGGTATCGCACCACATCGCTGAGTTGGCCAACTTCACCCCCGACGCACAGCAACCCTATGTGGGTTCCTCGGCGTTCGCGCACAAAGCCGGTCTTCACACCAGCGCTTTGAACAGGCGGCCTGATGCCTACGAACATGTTGCGCCGGAGGCCGTCGGCAACGGCACTCGCATTGTCGTATCAGAGATGGCGGGGCGCTCGACCCTGGCGATGAAGGCCAAGAACCTGGGCCTCGAGATCGACGGGAAGGTCCTCGGCGACGTGGTCGACACCCTCAAGCGGCTCGAGCATCTGGGCTACCACTTCGAGGTTGCTGATGCTTCCCTCGAGTTGTTGATGCGTGGAGCGTCGGGTTGGGAGCAACCGTATTTCACGCTTGAGTCGTTCTCGGTCGACATGGCTCATCGTTCCGGCACCGGTGCCCGCTTGTGGAACGACGTGGCGGTCGATGTCGAGACTGAGGCCACCGTCAAGATCTGGGTTGACGGTAAGCGCCGGATCGCTGTGGGGGAGGGCAACGGGCCCGTCAATGCGCTTGACGCGGCCATCCGTTCGGCCTTGAACGGCAGCTACCCTGAGATCGACCGGGTGTCGCTGACCGATTTCAAAGTCCGGGTCCTCAACACGGAGCAGGGGACCGGGGCGGTCACCCGGGTGCTGCTCGACAGCACCAACGGCGAGCGTTCATGGTCGACTATCGGCGTTTCTGAGAACATCATCGAGGCGTCGTGGCAAGCGCTGGTCGACTCCCTCGTCTACGGCCTCCTCATAGCCGACGAATAACCCCTCTCTCCCCGCCGCTCTCCCGAAATCTGCGCGAAAAACCACATCCTGTGTGGTTAAACGCGCAGATTTGGGTGTGTGGCGGCTGCCGCGGCTCCAGCTGTGCCCGGCGTAAGCTCAGTAAAAGACGCCGGCGGTTTCGAGACGGTCGAGTTCGTCGTCGTCGATGTCGAGCACTTCGCGCAGCACCTCGCGGGTGTGATGCCCGAGCGGGGGAGCGGACTGGGCGGTGCGCAGCGTGGTGCGCGACATCCGGGTGGGATTTACGGGCTGTTGCTCAGGCCCGTGCACCTCGTGGATCAGATCGACCATCAGCCCCCGCTCGCAGAGGTGCGGGTCTGCAAGATGGTCCAGCGGACCCATCACCGGCATCGCCGACACCCCGGCAGCTTGGAGCAATTCGGCGGTCTGCTCGATGGGTCGCTGCAAAGTCCACTGGCTCAACCTCTTGTCGATGGCGTCATGGGCGGCGAATCGAGCCTCAACGTTGTTGAGGATCTCGTTGGCGTCCCAACCGGCGGCCGATTCGAGTGCCCGCCAAGCATCGTCGCTCTGCACCGTGATGGCGACCCAGCTGTCGTCCTCTGAACCGGGATAGACACCTTGTGGGGCCATGTGGGGGTCGCGGTTGGCGAGGTTCGTGGGGTTCACGCCAGTCTCGATCGCTTCCAGATAGAGCTCACCGAGCAGGTATGCGGCTGCTTCGGTCTGGGCCATCTCAATGAATGACCCCTCGCCGGTCCGATAGCGGTGGTCGAGCGCACACAAGACACCCACCGCCAACATCTTCGAGGCGATGTGGTCGGGATGATTGAGCGAAGTACCGCACGGATAGGGACCGTCTGGATGACTCCACAACATATGGATGCCCGCGAAACTTGAGTTCAGCGGGCCGAAAGCCTTCATCTCTCCCATGGGACCCCCACGGCCGTAACCCTGCGACGCCACGTAGACCACGTTCGGGTTGACCGCAGCGATGTCCGGATAGTCGAGCCCGAGTTTGGCCATCACCCCGCCGCGGTTGTTCTCGGCGACGACATCGGCTGTGGCACAGAGTTCCTTCGCCAGGCGCCGACCGTCGGCAGTCGTGAGATCCAGGGCGATACCGCGGCGGCCTCTGCACTCCATATTGAAGCAGAAGGACCTGTCGAGGTTGTCGACACCGGCCGCGCGGAGCACATCAGGCTTCTTGCGGGACTCGATCTTGATGACATCCGCCCCGAGCTCCGAGAGCATCCAGCACAGTTCGGGAACCACCGCGGCAATCCCGAACTCGATGACGCGCAGCCCTTCGAGCAGCAAGCCGTCGTCGAGCCGTTGGGGTCTGGCGGCTCGAGCAGTGCTGGGATTGTGCGCTGCCGCAGGTGGAGGTTGGAACCTCCAGAGGCGGCTGGCCGCACCATCGACGAAGAAACCGCGCTCGACGGTCTGTGGGTGGTTCACAAACTCCAGCGGATGCTGAATCGAACCCAGCGGCAGGCCGAGCCGCTGCGACTCGGCAAACAGTTCGTCTCTGTTGTGGTCGGCGAAGGCGCGTTCCGCGACCTCACGTATCGGGCCCGGGTTCATCGCGCGGTGGATACGGCTGTTCCACTCGTCTCCGGAGACTTCTTCGGGCCGGCCACAGAGTTCATAGAACGCCTGCCAGTCCGCCTCGCTGCCGAACACCATGCGTACATGACCGTCGCGGCATGGCACTACCAGATAGAGCCCTTCAGCATTGCGCTTCCCCTCGACTGGCAGGGCGGGGTTGACCGACAGGTAGCTGGGGATGGCAACTCCCCACGGATTGGTCCCGCCCAGTCCTGCTTCCTGCGAGCTCGTTTCGATCTGCTGTCCCAGACCGGTGCGGCGTCGGTCCATCAAGGCTGCGACCGCTGCCATAGCACCATGCACTGAAGCGCAATCGTGGGCCAGATATCCGGGGAGGGCGGTTGGGAGCATCGAGGGGTGGCCTGTGGCGTGGAGCGCACCGCTGGCAGCTTGGGCGGGTAGGGATTCGAGATGCCAGTGCGAGCGTGGACCGCTTAGACCGAGGTCGGTGAGGCTGACGATCACAAGCTGCGGATACTGGGCTTCGAGTGCTGGACGGTCCAGTTCGGAGCGTGGCCCGCCGTTCTCTATGAACACGTCGACGAGCGGCAACCAATCCGAGACACCCTGACCAGCTTCCGCGGAGGTTTTTCCGTGGTTGCGGAAGCGGTCGGTGGCGGAGTCGTCGTCGTTGTCGCTCAGGCGGATCACGTCGGCGCCGAGATCAGCGAGGATCCGTCCGCACAGTGCTCCCCGCCGGTCGGTGGCATCGAGCACCTTGAACTCGGCGAGAGGTTGATCGATCACCGTTGGAGTCTCGCGTAGAGAGCTCGGGGGCACAACGTCTCGGCGATTCTCGCTACGCTTGGCGGCCATGTCTGCGCCGAGGCATTTTCCGAGCAGGGTCGATGGACCCAAAGCCTATGTGTCTGCGCCTCGTCGTGAGGGCAGCTGGTTGGCGAATCGGCCGGGCGAGGTGGTCGGCGGGCCCCAGCCGTCCGGTCCGGCGGTCGGCAACCAGGGTCCTGATCAGGGCTACGTCCACAAGCTAGCGAGGCGTTTCGAGGGTGAACTTGTGCTGCGTGAGGGAGAACACGCAGCCGATGTCTTGGAGGGTGCCTGTGCGGTCGGGTTGCGCCGAGCGTCGTTGTACGGGCGGGCACCCGTTGCCGACGACCTCCGGGTGGCGCTGACCGTGTTCGGTTATCTCAGCGAGGCTGCCGATGAGCTTGTGGCGTTCCGCAGGCCGCTGTTCGAAGAGTTGCATCATCTTGCGTTTCACTACTCCACGGTTCGCGAGATCGCCGATCTGGTTCCCGAGGGGTCGTTGCGTATAAGTCCGACAGCGTTGGCCGCGGCGTGCGCGGACGACTGGAGAGTTCCACTCGGGTTCTAGAAGCCGAGCGGACGCTTCCGTCGCAGGCGGACGGGCGACGATTAGCCTCTAGGTCCATGCAGGCTCCCCGGGTTCGATTCGCGCCGGCACCGACCGGCTACCTCCATGTGGGTAGTGCCCGTTCCGCCCTGTTCAACTGGCTTTTCGCCCGTCGTCACGGTGGACAGTTCGTGTTGCGGGTCGAAGACACCGATGAGTCGAAGAAGTCCCAGGAGTTTGTCGAAGCGATCGTTGAACCGCTGCGCTGGCTCGGACTTGATTGGGACGAGGGCCCGTACTTCCAGTCGCAACGCAAGCATCTATACGAGGCTGCGATTCAGAGGCTTGTCGAGGACGGAAGGGCGTACTACTGCGATCTCAGCGCCGCCGATTCGCATCGTCTGTCCGTGGAGGCGGGTTTGCGGGAGGGCTATCACGGCTGGTCACGGGATCGCAACGTGGCGGACGGTGACGGGGTAGTGGCCCGGTTCCGAGTGCCGGATGAGGGTTCGACGGTCATTGAAGACCTGATACGCGGCCGGGTTGAGGTCGCCCATGACACGATCGACGATTTCGTGATCCGGCGGGGCGACGGCTCGCCGGTGTTCTTCCTCGCCAACGCAGTCGACGATCACGACATGGGCATCTCCCATGTCATCCGGGGTGAGGACCTCCTCAACACCACGCCCAAGGTCAAGCTGTTATGGGAGGCGCTCGGATATGGGCCGACGCCCTGTTATGCCCATCTTCCGCTGCTCGTCAACGAGCAGCGCAAGAAGCTCTCGAAGCGTCGCGACAGCGTCGCGCTCTCAGAGTTTGTGGCTGACGGTTATCTCCCCGAGGCGTTGCTCAACGCATTGGCGCTGTTGGGCTGGGGTCCGCCCGACGACGTTGAGATCCGGCCGATGGCGGAGATCGTTTCTCTGTTCTCCTTGGAAGCTGTGAACAAGGGGTCGGCCTATTTCGACGTGGCCAAGCTCAAACACGTCAACAACGCATACATCAAGGCGCTGACGCCTGCGGAGTTTGTGGAAGTCGCCGAGCCGTGGTTGCCCGATCACTATGACCTTGGAGTGGTCGAGGCACTCGCGGCGGAGGTCCAGCAGCGCATCTCGACGCTGTCGGAGGCGGCGGCCTGGCTCGACTGGATCTTCGTCGACGAGATCAGCGAATACGACGAGAAGGCCTGGGCCAAGGCGATGGTCAAGGGCCGAGCAGCGGGGCGGGTCCTCGCCGAACTCGCGGGCGTGCTCGAGACTGATTCGTTCGACGATCCTACAACCTTGGAGAGCTCTACGTTAGAGGTCGGTAACCGGCTCAGTGAGGAACTCGGTGCGCGGGTGATGTCGCAGGCCCCCTTGCGTATCGCTGTCACCGGCCGAGGCGCCGGGATCCCGTTGTGGGAGGCGATGACGCACCTAGGCAAGGAGAGGACGCTGTCCCGTATCACCGCGGCCCGGAGCCGCCTAGCGGGTTGAGTGGTGCGAAGCGGTCGGTTCGGTTGGCTGTCCGGACGGCGCATCATCTGGGTGCTCGCGATCGTAGGGACCTTGGTTGTCTGCTACGTGGGGATCAATTTCATCTCGGTGCGAATGAACCTCGACGTCGACGATCGGGGTCCAGCCGACGCCATCGTCGTGCTCGGTGCGGCGCAGTACGACGGCAGGCCCTCCCCGGTGTTGGCGAGACGACTGGATCATGCGCTGGAGCTCTGGCATGAGGGTGCGGCTCCGCTCATCGTCACCACAGGGTCCAAGCAGCAGGGCGATCGGTTCACTGAGGGGTACACCGGATTCGAGTATCTCCTGGAGGCGGGTGTGCCCGAGGCTGCGCTGCTGCTGGTGACTGACGGTGCCTCCTCCTGGGAGCAGATTGCAGCCACGGCCCGGGTTCTGCGTGACCGCGGTCTTTCGTCGGTGGTTGTGGTGTCTGATCCGTACCACTCGCTGCGGGTGGCTCAGATCTCTGATGAGGTCGGACTGACCGCATACATCTCACCAACAGACGGCGGAGCATCGCTGAGGCAGTTGGCGCGTGAGACCGCGGCGGTGTCGCTTGGGCGGATCCTCGGTTATCGACGTGTCGACAACTGGTTCGGCAACGCTGCTTGAGTCGGGTGGGGTCCAACCACACGCGGGCCTGTTCGAAATTTCGTGTGAGACGGTGGCGGAAACCGGTACGATGCGGTCGCCCTTCGGGGATGGTGTAATTGGCAACACATCTGGTTCTGGTCCAGACATTGGGGGTTCAAGTCCTCCTCCCCGAGCTTTTGGTTTCTGTCGCGCTGAGGACCTCGGCGCACGGTTACACTCGTGCGGTCGCAGATCGCCTCAGCGATTGAACCTGCCCCGTTCGTCTAGCGGCCTAGGACGCCACCCTCTCAAGGTGGTAGCACGGGTTCAAATCCCGTACGGGGTACCACTTGCAGCCCAAGTAATGGCCGCAGAACTCTAGACCCATCCCACCAGTCCGTGACCCGAACAGCTCAACTGCGCCCACCGTTCCACGCGCTCCTGCCGACCCGAGGCGATTCACCATGACTGCAAGGAAGACCGCGACTGGCCGCATCCTCACCGAGGCCGACCTCGACGCCATCGCCGAAGAGGTTGAGACCAGCGACTACGACATCGCGGCGCTGCGCAAGCGCCGCAGAGGCCGGCCCGCCATGGGTTCGGGTCCGGCTGAAGTGGTGCCCGTGCGCATCGACCCGGAACTGCGAGCCGCGGTCTCTGCTCGGGCTGAGACCGACGGTACGACGACGAGTGAGATCATCCGCGAGGCACTGCGCAGATTCCTAGATGTCGACAAGGCTGAGCAGGCACAACACGCGTGAACGGACTCGACGAATCCGGCTTCGAAGCTGCCGTGCTGGATCCTTGGCCCGGCTGCTTCTGAGCAAGATCTCGGCGCCATTCAAAGAATGCGTCACGGCAGTTTGGGGTTGGCTTTGCGGTATTCCTCGACGGCGATGAATGGGTCCTCGGCGTTGCGCCAGTGACCCAGTGCGGGGCCCGCTAGTTGGTAGCCGATGAAAGCGATTAGTTCGTCGTCCCAGTCGGCCACCGCCTCGGGCGGGAACTCGAGCAGAAGGCGCTCGGTCTGGTTGAGCCAGCCCACGCTGTGTTGGGCGTTGACGGCGAGCCGGACGTCGTTGCCGGTGTGCGCTCCGCCGCCGTGGAACAGCATCCCGGTGTAGAGCAGCACCGAGCCCTTGGGCATCACCGCGGGGAGGTCCTCGCCCGGTTCAGGTCGGCGATCGGAGTCCCAGCGGTTGCTGCCTGGAACAAGACGGGTCGCGCCGTTGTCCTCAGTGAAGTCCGTGACGGCCCACAAGGCGTTCAGGTCCACCTCGAACGGGAAAGGCGGTGCGCCGTACTTCCAGGTGTCGCGGTGGAGGGGCTGGCTGGGCTCGCCCGGGTACAGCTCGAAGAAGTGGGCGAACGACAGGTTCCAGGTCGGAGCGTGGTCAAAGATGTGGTCGCCTGCGGTCAGGATGACCGGATGGCGCGCCAGATGCGTCCGGAATGTCGCTGAGCGGCCCACGACCATGCCGGTTCGCCGGGTTCCTTCCCCGGCGAAATCGTTGGAGCCCCGCGGAGTGTGCTGCGCGAACGGTGCCATCTCCTCCGCCAGGGAGTCCATCACCGCGACGTCCACCACCTGCTCGACGACACAACAGCCCTGCTCGATCAACGCAGTCCGGAGATCGTCTCGGTTGTGGTCGGCCGCGAGCCGCGGAATGTGCGTCATAGTCTCCCTTTCTAGCTTCCCTCATGGTCGAGACACTTACGAATGTGCAACGAGTCCGTCTGCTCGAGAACAGCGCATCCCTACCCTCATTCGTTCAAGAAGCGGCACACGCCCACCGCTATCGCGGGTGAACCTCATCGACCTCGACTAGGGCGGTTCAGGTGATGTGCTGGCCGGCGGTTACCTGGATCTCTTGGCCGGTGATGTTGCGTGACCGGGGCGAAGCCAGGAACAGCACGGCCTGCGCGATGTCGTCAGGGTCCACATGGCGGCGCAGGGCGGCCTGGCGGGCGAAACGGTCGCTCACTTCTTGTGGTGTCCGGTTCTGGACTTGTGCCATACGCTCGAACATGGCGCTGAGCGGCTCGCCGGTGGTGAGCCCGGGAGTCACGATGTTGACCCGAACGCCTGCGGGGCCGACTTCTTTGGCCATGGTCTTGGACATCGATTCCATAGCCCCTTTGGTCGACGTGTAACGCGACAGTCCCTCCATCAACGTGGTTGCGCTGAGAGCGGAGATGTTGACTATCGACCCCCCGCCAGCTCGATGCCATGCTGGGCTGCGGCGCTGCGGCAGACCTCCATGGTGCCGATGACGTTGATCCGTACGGCCCGCAGGTAGTCGTCCCAGTCGAGGTCGGCGACGGAAACGCTGCCGCCCCCGTAGGTAGCGATGTTGACGACCACGTCGATCCGGCCGAACTCGCTGACCGTGGCCTCGACCGCGGCGCGGCACTGCGCTGTGTCGGCGATGTCGGTGACGACAGCGAATGTCCGGTGCCCGGTTGCCTCGGCAACCTCGGCGGCAAGGCTTTCCAGGGGTTCTCGCCGGCGAGCGGCGAAGGCCAAGTGTGCCCCCTCGGCCCCCAGGGCCAACGCACAACTGCGGCCGATACCCGGTCCGGCTCCAACAATGAGCGCTACCGCGTTCTTCGAGTGTCAACTCGGACATGACGGCGGTATCACCAGTCGAGCCCCGTCTGGTGCATGCTCCAATACTCGGCTATCAGGCCTGCGACGATCCGGTACTGAGCGAGCCAGGTGATCTTCAGGTTGCTACCGACAGCCACGTTGACGCCCTCCAGAGTGATTCGCGAGAAAACGAAGTCGTCAACCGATGCGGTATGGGCGAAATGCAGTCTGGTCGGGCGGATCGTGTCGACCGAGGAACTGAGGTGGCGAGCGTAGCGCTGCGGTGTCGTCTGCTCGGTTCCGTCACGGTTATGGCGCACGAACGGGTCAGCCAGCACCTCCCCGAGTCGGTCCAAGGACTGGTCGATCCAGATGTGATTCCACAAAGTCTCGACCAACACTTCATTGTCGCGGCTCATTGGTCCTCCGATCCGAGCGTAGAGCAATCACAGCGCAGGGGCTTCTAACGGGGCGATCCGCCTTCTCCAGAGCATGCCGAAGCCCATCGAAACGAGCACCAGAACGCCCATCAGCGACATGGTCGGGCGGATGCCGTAGATGTCGGCGAGTTTGCCGAAGGGGAGCGAGGCGAGCCCGAACCCGGTGAAACTCAACATGATCAGGCTCTGTACTCGTCCGTGGTATTCGACATCGGTGATGGTGAGTGCCAGAGAGTTGTTGAGTGCCTGGAACGCCGCGGAAGCACCGCCGACGATCACCATCACAACCACCGCCGCCCAGAATTGCGGAACCACCGCGAAGACGATAAGTGAGACGCCGAAGAGGACGGCTGCTTGGATCTGCAGCGATGGAAGCCGCGATTGCTTGGCGCTGGCCAAAGCGACGCTGGCGATCACCGCGCCCGCAGCTCCTGAGGTGGTGAGCAGACCGAGCGCCCAGGCGTCAAGTTCAAAAATGTCCTCGACCAGCCCGGGAAGGAAGGTTATGTGGGGAAAACCGAACATCACGATCAGCAACGAAACAACCAACAGCCGAGCCAGTTCCCGATTCTCGCGGACGTAGGCGAGACCGTCGGCAAGGTCTCCGATTGCTGAGCGCTGAGATCTGTACCTGGGCGCCCCGGACGGCAGTTTCACGGTGGCGACAACCGACAGTGCAGACAGCGTCGCGCCCGCGTAGTAGACGCCTCCGACACCGATTACCGCGATGCCGATGAGAATGCCTCCGACCGCGGGTCCCAAGACGCGGGTCATCTGAACGCTCGCGTTGCTCAACAGGATGGCGTTGGTGAGCGAGTCGCGTTCGACGAGGTCCGCGGTCATCGCCAATCGCGCCGGTCCCAGCAACGACATACTGAGGCCTTGCACTCCACCTGCGACGACGAGCATCCAATATTGGATGACTCCCGTTGAGATGGCGACCGCGATTCCGAACGCCGCGGCGGTCATCGTCGACTGGGCGAACATCAAGATGGAACGTTTGCCGATTCGATCGGCGAGCACACCTCCCGCTGGGATTGCCACCAGGCTGGTGACCCCGAACGCGAACACCACCCCGCCCAGCGCAGTGTTGCTACCAGTCAGGTCATAAGCGAGCCAACCCCGTGCGATCTGTTGGGTCTGGGAGGCGAGGAAAATCAGCACACCACCCCACCACAACAGGCGGAACTCGGGAACATGGAGAGATTCGAATCGTGCTGTGGGGGTTTCAGGCTCAACGGGCGGTGGAGGCGGTGGTTGTGTCTCAAAACGTGTTCCGTTCGCTTCTTCGTCGCCCGTGCCGAAGTCAGACATCGTGGCGACCGTATCGCTTCAACTGACCGCTCTACACATCACCCACCCCGCTGCTCACGTCTTTCCGAGCCCGTTGAGATGCTCCATTTGCGGCCCGTACCGACGATTCACGGTGGTTGTGCGAGTTGTTTCCCGGCGTGGGTTTTCAGGTCGCAGTGAGTGCGGGAGTAGCGTTTCGGGGCGTAGGCGCCGCCGCTAGCCGTGAGCTGCAAAGAGGCATCGATGGGCAAACCGGAGACAGGAACAATAGAAACCGCCGCGGCGAGTGTGGGTGCCGGGCCGCACCCCGGTCGGGATCTGAGAATCGCGATCATTGGGGCCGGTCCGGGTGGGTTGTGCGCGGCTATTCGGCTGCGTCAGTCCGGGTTCGAGAACTTCACGGTGCTTGAGAAGAGCACCGGCGTGGGCGGAACCTGGTACCACAATCGCTACCCGGGCTGTGCCTGCGACATCCCGGCCGAGCTGTACTCGTTCTCCTTTGAGGTGAACACGGAGTGGAGCCGCCCCTTCGCCCGCCAACCCGAGATCCTGCGCTACATGGAGCGCTGCGCCGAAAAATACGGTGTGCTCGGGCATTGCCGGTTCAACGAAGCGGTACGAGCCGCCCGCTGGGACGAAGAGGCTTCCTGTTGGGCCCTGAGCCTGGAGTCGGGAACCGAGGTGAGGGCTGACGTTGTGATCAGCGCGCTGGGAATGTTCAACGACGTGCCAATGCCCGATATTGAAGGCCTGTCCTCCTTCGAGGGCACCGTGATCCACTCGGCTCGCTGGAACTGGGACCACGACCTGAGCGGCGAGACTGTGGGGATCATCGGCTCAGCGGCCAGCGCCGTGCAGATCGCCCCGGAGATCGCCGAAGAGGTGAGCGGGTTGCATGTGTTTCAGCGCACGGCCAACTGGGTGTTGCCGAAGGAAGACGACCCGTACACACCTACCGAGATCGCCGCCCGCCGGGCCGATCCCGGCATCGTTGTGGCGCGGCGCGAAGAGCTGTTCAACCAGGTGGACAAGGGTATGGCCTTCAAGAGTGCCAAGGTTCGGGCCGGCATGGAGGAGACGGGCCTTGCCGCGCTGGAGGCGGTTACCGATCCCGAACTTCGTGCCAAGCTCACACCCGATCATCCGTGGGGATGCAAGCGGCCGCTGTTCCACAACGAGTACTACACCACCTTCAACCGTCCCAACGTGGAGTTGGTCACCGACCCCATTGAGCGGATCACACCGAAGGGCGTGCTCACGGCGGACGGCACAGAGCGGGACTTGGAAACGCTGGTGCTGGCCACCGGGTTCTCCACCACCAAGTACCTGTCGGCCATCGAGGTGACCGGCCGCGACGGACTCAGCATCGCGGACGCCTGGAACGACGGCGCGACCGCCTACATGGGCGTCACCACCAGCGGTTTCCCGAACCTGTTCATGCTGTACGGCCCCAACACCAACAACGGTTCGATCATCACCATGATCGAGTACCAGGTGGAGTACGCGGTTGCCCATATTCAGCGCATAGCGGCGCAGCGGCTGGCCTGGGTGGACGTGCGGGCCGAACCGATGGCCCGCTATAACGACTGGGTGCAGGACGGCATCGCCGACGTTGAACCCTGGCACGGCGGTTGCAACGGCTACTACCGCACACCCAGCGGCCGAATCGTCACCCAATGGCCCCACAACATGACCACCTTCAAGAACCAAACCTCAACCATCGACGAGTCCGCCTACGAAACAGTCCCCCTGTCCACCTCGCAAGGCCGCTGGTCTGGCGGGAAATGAGTGGTGACATGCGCGTTATTGTCTTTGGAGCGACCGGAAAAACTGGTATGCACGCTTGGCGCAAGGCGCTGCAGCAAGGGCATCAGGTAACAGCTTTCGGCCGTTCGGTGGACCGGCTCTCCGAGGCTGAGCCCGAATTGCACACCTTCAAGGGCGACGTCTTGGATTTGAGTGAGGTCACTGAATCCGTAGCTGGCCACGACGCGGTCATCGTTTGTATCGGAAGTACCAACCTGAAAGACACAACGACGCTGTCTTCAGGCACCAAGAACATCGTTGACGCCATGCGTCAACACGAGATTGAACGCCTTGTCGTCATCTCCGCGGCTGGGGTCGGCGAGAGTTGGAAGCAGATTTCGCTGATGGCTCGCGTCCTGTTCAGAACCTTGCTCCGCAACGTCTTCGCTGACCATCAGGCGCAAGAAGCGATCATTCGCCAGAGTGCGTTGGATTGGACCATTGTTCGCGCGGCTGTGCTCAACGATCGTCCCGCAACCGGATACGCGGCAAGCAACAGCAGTCCAGCGAAGCGGATCAGCCGCGAAGACCTTGCAGACTTCCTTGTCGACCAGGTGAGCGACTCCACATACAGTCGCCAAGCGATCTCCGTGGCAAGTTCCTGACCTCGGATCCTGCCCATATGGCCAACGGCGGTTTGGCGTTCGGGGGCTGAGTTGGGGCACCATCGGGGGATGGAATTTGCGATGTTTTATGAGATCCCGGTGGCTCGGCCCTGGACGCCGGGCAAGGAACAAAAGGCGTACAAGGACGTGGTCGAGCAGGTGAAGCTCGGAGACCGGGTCGGCTTCCACTCGGTGTGGACCGTTGAGCACCACTTCCTTGAGGAGTTCTCGCACTGCTCCAATCCGGAGGTCCTGTACGGCCACCTCGCCGCGGTCACAGACAACATCCGGCTCGGTTACGGCGTGAGGCTCATGCCGCAGCCCTACAACCACCCGGTTCGCACGGCCGAGTCGGTGGCGGTGCTCGACCTGCTCTCCGACGGGCGAGTGGAGTTCGGCACCGGCCGCTCGGCAACCCGCGCCGAGCTCGAGGGCTTCGGGATTCACCCCAATGACACCCGGTCGATGTGGCAGGAAGCCCTGACGATGACGCTCGGCGCCATGACCAGTGACGAGTTCAGTTTCGACGGCAAGTACTGGCAGATGCCGACGCGGCGCGTGCTTCCCAAACCGCTCCAAGACCCGCACCCGCCGGTATGGGCGGCGACCAGTTCCGATGGAGGACACCGACTCATGGGTGAACTCGGGCTGGGACTCCTCTCGTTCTCGGTGGGTACACCGCCTGAAGAGCTCGGTCGTCGGATCGGTATCTACCGCGAGGGAATCGCAGCCTGCACCGAACCGATCGGCAAGTTCATCAACAACCGTGCAGCGAGCTTCACGATGGTCAACGTCGCCGAGAGCAACGCGCAGGCAGTCGATCAGGCAGGGCCTTCTTTTGAGTGGTACCCCAAACACGGTGCTCAGCTGATCGGTTCGGTGGCCCAGTGGCTGCGCCAGATGGAAGAGGAACTCGGCACCTACGACTATCTCGGTTCGACCGCGGACCGTGTCGAGGACGGCTCAGTCGGCCACCTGACCATGGACTATCTGCTCGACACCAATGCTTGCGTATGCGGCGATCCGGATCGGGCGATCGAGATGTTCCGAGCTTACGAGGCCACCGGCTGCGACGTGGTGTTCTGCCTGTTCAACCCCTACGACGTAGCCCACGAAGACGTGATGCAGACCATCGAGTTGATGGGCCAACACGTCATCCCCGCTTTCAAGTAGCCCCGACGTCCGGGCCATTGGGGTCGGCGGTCAGAGGTCGTAGGTGCTGCGGTAGGTCGAGAAGCGCTCGTTGAGGGCGTCGCGATCCAGGCCGAAGTCCTCGAACGTGTAGCTGTGCCTCCCGTGCTTGTGTTGCCGGTGCTCGTTGGCGTGGGCGGTCAGCGATGCTTCCAGGGCGTCGTCGACGGGTTCGCCGAGGTCGCGGTAGATGCTTCGGACTGCTCCGACCGGGTCGCTCACGAGCTGTCGGTAGTCCACGTCGATGAACCGGTGATCGCCCAGCAGGGCTCGTGCCGCGGTTGTGCGTTCGATCATCTCGGTGAGGACCCGGCTCCACTGCGTGCCTTCGAAGGCGGACCAGTCGGTATCGCTGAACGTGCCGCTGAGAGAGGCAGTGATGCTGGCGGTTGAGGCGATGCACGTTGCGGGATCGCGATGAGTCCATATGAAGCGGGCATCGGGGTAGATCTGGGCGATGGTCTCCACGGCCAGCCCATGGTGAGGTGTCTTCAGTTGCCAGCGACCCGGTACTCCTGATTGGAGCAGCTGTAGGACTCGCTGGTGGTAGCGGTATGTGGCGGTGTGGTCTCGTGCCAGGATCCAGTCTGTGTACGACTCGATGTTGAACATGGCGTTGTACTGCAGGCTCACGAAGTCGTGGGCCATGAGCGTGACGCACTCGATCGGCATGTCGGGCGGGTCGTGGTGCATCGCCTTGAAGTCAGGGTTGAGCAGGTTCAGCATATTGTTGGCTCCGGCTTCGACTGCGGAGAGCAGGCGTGGATCGTTGTGGTAGGTCTCGGCCTTAGGCGGCGGAACCGGGTTGCTCGCCTCCCAGGAGAGCAGGCTGCGATTCGCTCGGCCCACCGAAAGTAGTTGGCTCAGCGCGGTGGTTCCCGAACGGGAGACACCGACGATGAACAGGGGTGCCTCGATCACCTGATCGGCCAGTTCCGGGTGCCGGTTCCAGTAGTCGGTGATAGTGAGCCGATTGACGAGGGCTCCAGTCACGAGTGCCTCCGCCGCGGGTCCACCGATGGCGTTGAGCTGAGCTTCGTTGTTCAGCGCTTCGACGAGAACCTCGAGTCCGTCTCGAAACGAGGACTCCCCGAAGTCGTCGAGTCCGGTGTCGTCGACGGCGGCGTCCAACAGTTGTTCGGAATGCATGCCAGCATCATGCCCGACCGCCGCATCGGTTACGGAATTCTTGGTCGGGACGACTGGATTTGAACCAGCGACCCCCTGCTCCCAAAGCAGGTGCGCTACCGAGCTGCGCCACGTCCCGTGCTGTGCAATCTACCCCTCAGCGCCCCGCTTCGCTCCCAATTGAAATCTGCGCGAAAAACCACACTCCTTGTGGCTGAACGCGCAGTTTTCTGGGGAACGGGGGGATTGGCGGACAGGCAGGCATACTTGGACGACTTCCTCCCTGATTGGCAGACCGATGGACCGGCATGCGCAACGAGGAAGTAATCAAGATCATCCGTCGTCAGCACGGAGTCGTCTCGCGCAAGCAAGCCTTGCGGTCAGGGCTCTCTGCCCGACAGATTGAGTATCAATGCACAACGAAGCGGTGGATTCGCATTGGTCCGGGTGTGTACCGACCCGATGCGGTTGCGGCAAGCTGGAAGAGCCAACTGCTCGCCGCCTGCCTGATTACCAATGGCGTCGCCAGCCATCGATCAGCGGCCGCTCTTCACGGGATTGACGGATTCCGGGCGACCGTTCGAGAGATCACGGTTCCCGAGGGACGTTGGAAGCCCATCGACGCGGTGCGAGTTCACCAGACCCGGCAATGGCATGTCGCCCAGCACGTCGTCCGCGATCACATCCCGTGTACTGACCTGAGCCGAACGATCCTTGACGTTGCTGCGGTTGCGCGGCCTCGACAAGTCCAGGACATGGTCGATGCGGTGATGCGTGCGAGCCGGTTCGATCTACCGGACCTGTATGCGATCATCGTGCGTCATGCGAGGAAGGGTCGTGACGGATGCGGCGTGCTTCGTGAAGTGCTTGAAAGCAGAATGCCGGACTCGGGGGTTCCCTTGAGCAGGTGGAGCCGTCTTGTTGGCAGGCTCCTTGTCGATGCAGGTCTACCCGAACCCGTGTACGAGTACCGGATCCTGGATCGCTCCGGCGCACTTGTCGCCCAAGTGGACCTTGCTTATCCGGAAGCGAAGGTCGCGATTGAGCTCGACAGCATCGCTTGGCACTTCAATAGGGCTTCGTTTCATCATGGCCGGGCGCGATGGAACGCGATTACGCGTGAGCGCTGGACGCCCCTGGCGTTCACGTGGTCGATGTACGCCGACACGCCCGAGGATCTGATCGCTGCCGTCCAGAGCCAACTCACACCGAAATCTGCGCGATAAACCACACTCCTTGTGGCTAGACGCGCAGATTTGGGGTATCGGGAGAACGGTCTTGCGCTGGGAAGGGGTGCGGGTTAGGTTTCGTCTCTATCTAGGCGGAGGGAGGCGGAATTCATGCAGTAGCGGTGTCCGTGCGGGCCTGGGCCGTCGCTGAAGCGGTGGCCGAGGTGGGCATCACAGTTGGCGCATACGGCTTCTTCGCGGACCATTCCGTGACTGGTATCAGTCTGGATTCGAACAACGTCTTCTCCGGCGGTCTCGAAGAAGGAGGGCCACCCGGTGCCGGAGTCGTATTTGGTGTCGCTCATGAACAGAACGGCATCACAGACGATGCAGCGGTAGGTGCCGTCGTCGTGGCAATCCCAGTATTCGCCTGTGAAGGGACGCTCGGTGCCGGCCTGCTGGGTCACCGTGTACTGCTCAGGGGTCAGGCGACTACGAAGCTCGGCCTCGCTGTGGGTGATATCGGTCATGGTCAACGGACCTCCTTGTCTTGTGCATATGAGACCACATCAGGACCCCGAACGGGTCCTCGGTTAGCAAGATTTCTGAAATTCTTGCAGGTGGTTGACCGAACGGATGTTCGCAATTACAATTGTGTCGTTCGTCCTTGGTGGGACTGTGTCACACCCCCTCCGTAAGTTCGAGTCCAGCAATCCAACATCCCCCACAACTCAGCTGCGAGGCGCAGCAAACAACACAGGAGAAAAGACAGTGGAGCGAGACAAGGCACTCAGCATGGCTCTGGGCCAGATAGAGAAGCAGTACGGCAAGGGCTCGGTCATGAAGATGGGCGAGAAGAGCACCATGGGGATCGAGTCAGTCCCGACGGGTGCGCTGGCATTGGATCTGGCTCTCGGGATCGGTGGCCTGCCCCGTGGCAGGGTCACCGAGATATTCGGTCCGGAATCTTCGGGCAAGACCACCCTCGCCACCCATGTGGTGGCCGAGGCTCAGCGCAATGGAGGTGTCTGTGCCTACATCGACGCTGAGCATGCAATGGATCCAGTGTACGCCAAGGCGATCGGTGTTGATATCGACGAGTTGTTGATCTCTCAGCCCGACACGGGTGAGCAGGCCCTTGAGATCACCGACATGCTGATTCGCTCGGGGGCGTTGGATGTGATCGTGATCGACTCGGTTGCGGCGCTCACGCCCCGCGCCGAGATCGAGGGCGAGATGGGCGATACCCATGTCGGCTTGCAGGCCAGACTCATGTCGCAGGCGTTGCGCAAGTTGACGAGCAACCTCAGCAAGTCGAAGACCATCTGCATCTTCATCAACCAGTTGCGGGAGAAGATCGGCGTGATGTTCGGTTCGCCTGAGACCACCCCCGGTGGGCGGGCACTGAAGTTCTATTCGTCTTGCCGGCTCGATATTCGCCGCATCGAGGCGATCAAGAACGGTGTCGAGATCGTCGGCAACCGCACTCGGGTGAAAGTTGTGAAGAACAAGTGTGCTCCGCCCTTCAAGCAGGCGGAGTTCGACATCATGTACGGCGCTGGGATCTCCCGTGAGGGTTCGGTTCTCGACTTGGCGGTCGAGGAGGGAATCGTCAAGAAGTCTGGTGCTTGGTACACCTACGACGGTGAACAGCTAGGCCAAGGTCGGGAGAACGCCAAGAAGTTCCTTCAGGACAACCCTGAAGTCATGGTCGAGATCTCAGACCGGGTCTGGAAGGCTGTGATGCCGGAGCCGGAGGTTGAGGCAGAGGCCGAGTTCGACCCGGCCGACGATCTGCCCATCGCCCTCGACGACTAGGGCTGCACCACCATCCCAACCACGCACCGCCTGCTTTGATTCGTCGGCTGAACCAGCCGCGAGTCAAGGCGGTGTGTGGTATTCGGGGAGCCGCGGCGCATCGCGCTTGTAGCCTGTACTCGTGGGCAAGTCGTATGTGATCCGTACCTACGGGTGCCAGATGAACGAGCACGACTCAGAACGGATCTCCGGTCTGCTTGAGGCCGATGGGATGTGGCGGGTCGACGACGAGACTCAGGCTGACGTCATCGTCCTCAACACCTGCTGTATACGGGAGAACGCCGACAACAAGCTCTATGGCGCTCTGGGCAATCTCAAGGCGCTGAAACAGGTCAATCCCGATCTGCAGATCGTGGTCGGTGGCTGCCTCGCTCAGAAGGACCGCGACCTCATCCGCGAGCGCGCGGCTCATGTGGATGTGGTGTTCGGGACCCACAATGTCGACCGTGCGGTCGAGCTGCTTAATCATGCGGCAGAACATGGTCCGATAGTCGAAATTCTCGAGGCCACCGCCCGAGCTGACGGCGAAGCTTTCCCCTCGGCGCTGCCGACGCGGCGGGAGGTTGATCACGCGAGCTGGGTCACGGTTCAGATCGGCTGTGACAACACCTGCGCATTCTGCATCGTTCCCGCCGTTCGGGGTCCTGAGATCAGCCGTCCGTTCGGTGAGTTGGTAGCCGAAGTGGAGGAGTTGGCCCGAGAAGGTGTCAGCGAGATCACCTTGTTGGGCCAGAACGTCAACAGCTATGGCCGGGACCTGGCACTTGCCCGACGGGTCGAACCGGGAGGCGACGATCTCCACTGGTGCGGCCGGCGCTGGCTCTCCGATCGTCGTGCCCGACCGCTGTTCGCGGACCTGCTGCGAGACACGGGAGCCGTTGAGGGTATCCATCGAGTGCGTTTCACGAGCCCTCATCCCAAGGACATGCGCAGCGAGACTTTCGAGGCCATGGCCGGCGTCCCCGAGGTGTGCGAACACCTGCACTTCCCGTTGCAGTCGGGGAGCGACCGGATACTCGCCGCGATGCACCGCGGCTATACCGCTGAGCGCTACCTCGCCAAGCTGCGCGAAGCCCGTGCCACGATCCCGGACCTTGCCGTGTCGACCGACATCATTGTCGGGTTCCCGGGTGAGACCGACGACGATTTTGAATGCACTCTGGAGCTTGCGGCCCAAGCGGAGTTCGACAGTGCCTTCACGTTCGTGTTCTCTCCCCGTCCGGGGACCGAAGCCGCCGAGATGACCGACGTCTTCGTGGACCACTCCGTCGCGGTGGAACGGTACGAACGTCTCCGGGTGGTTGTCGAACGTTCGAGTCTGGCTGCCAACGAGTCTCGAATCGGCATGTCCGAAGAAGTGATCGTGGAGGGACCCAGCAAGAAGGATCCGGAGGTTCTCACCGGCCGTACACGGCGCAACACGCTCGTTCACTTCCCGTCCCGGACGCCTCTGCGAACGGGAACCTACGCCCAGGTCGAGGTAACCGGAGCGGGCATGAACCACCTGCTCGGTCGGCTGGTTGATGTGACTATTCCGGCCCGACACCGCATCCGCATCCCGGTCATGTCGATCTGACGAGACCCTTCTTGATGCCGACTGGTAGAGCGCGTTGATGCCGACTAGTAGAGCGGACCGGCCACTGGTCATCTTGGGACCCACGGCTTCTGGCAAGTCTTCGCTGGCAGTGGCGGCTGCCGAAGAGATCGGGCAGGCGGAGATCGTGTCGATCGACTCGATGGCTGTCTACCGAGGAATGGACATCGGTACCGCATCGCCCCTCGCGAGCGATCAGAAGCAGGTTCCGCACCATCTGATCGATGTGGCAGACCCCAGCGAGGAGTTCACCGTCGGAGTCTTCAAACGGTTGGCTGAGGTGGCAATTGACGAGATCCGGGCGCGGGGAAACACTCCGATCCTGGTCGGTGGAACGGGCCTGTATCTTCGGGCCGTCGTCGATGATCTCAATCTCCCCGGGCGTTACCCCGAGGCTGCTGCCGAACTCGATGCCGAGCCAGACACTGAGGCGCTGCACACTCGCCTCGCATCGCTGGACCCGCTGGCAGCGTCGAGGATGGAACCCAGCAATCGACGGAGGGTCCTGCGAGCGCTGGAAGTGACGATCGGCAGCGGTTCACCGTTCTCGTCGTTCGGTCCAGGGCTCGAGGAGTATGGTCCGACCTCGTTCGTGATGGTGGCCCTGCGCTGGCCCGAGGAGGTTCTCGACGGACGAATCTCAACCCGTTTCCAACAGCAGATGGATGCCGGTTTTCTTGATGAGGTTCGGTTCCTCGCTGCCCGTGGACTGGGCCGCACCGCCGCCCAAGCCCTCGGATACAAGGAGTTGCTCGCCCACATCGCCGGGGAATGCTCACTTGAGGAGGCTCTGGCCACGGCGATCAAACGGACTCGCAGATTCGCTCGTCGTCAACAGCGCTGGTTCCGCCGCGACCCGCGGATCAACTGGATGGAGGCCCCGGTGACCGTAGCCGAGATCGTCAGCCTCTGGGATGAACGCAGGATAAACCCCATCGGTTAGTGACGAGAACCTGCGACAATGGAGGCGCATGGCCGTTCGTTACTCCAAGCACCACGGACTGGGCAACGATTTCTTGATCCAGCTCGCCGACTCGCTGCCCCTCGATCTAGTGGGTCAGGCCGTCGCGCTCTGTGATCGACGGACAGGGTTGGGGGCGGACGGCTTGATTGTCGGTGTCGCCGGCGAAGGCAGCGACATCGCCATGCACCTGTTCAATTCCGACGGCAGCAGCGCCGCGGTGAGTGGGAATGGTCTGCGGTGCCTTGCTCAGGCTGTGGCTCGCCGACGCGGTGTCGACGCCCTCGAACTTGATGTGGCGACCGATGCGGGGATCCGCAACTGTTCGGTGCGGGCCGGCGACGACCGCCGGACCGCAATCGTCACGGTCGAGATGGGGACGGTCAGTGCTGGCCCGACTCCCGACGTCGAAGACCTGATTGGATCGGTAGCCGCAGAACTTGGTGCAACCGGCGGAGAGTCGATCGGAGTGCGGCGCTTCCAGACCTGCGATATTGGCAATCCCCATGTCGTGTGCGAGGTCGTCGACCCGGATGAGATCGCAGTAGACGTCGTCGGCCCCGCTATTGAGCGCCACTTCGCGCAGGGCGCCAACGTCAGTTTCGTCACGGTGAGCGGACCCGATCGGCTCAAGCTGCGGGTCTGGGAACGAGGGGCCGGTGTCACCAGCGCCTGCGGTACGGGCGCCACAGTCGCGGGCCAGGTGTTTCATGGTTGGGGCCTGATCGGTCCAAGAACTGTGGTGCAGATGCCCGGCGGTGAAGCTGTCGTCGACCTGAGCGGTCCGACTAGGCTCACCGGCCCGGCCACTCACGTTGCCGACATAGAGATTTCCGATGGCTGAGCGATTTCCGATGACTGAAGCCCGAGACTTGTCCCCTGCCGGTCGCACCGACGAGCGCCCCGATGACGACCCGGCCATCCGGAGCGACGTGGAACCGTCCGCGTCGTCGACCCCCGCGGCCCCGGCTGCGCCCGCTGACAGCACCGCGCATCGAGGCGGCTTTGGCGAGTTCGGAGGCGTTTCGGGCGGATTGATCGAGCGGACTTTCCGTGAGCGAATCGTGTTGGTCGGAGTGGTGCGCGACAAAGCCACACCAGAGTCGGTCGAGGCCTCGCTCGACGAACTCGAACTGCTGGTCGACACCGCCGGCGCGGATGCGGTTGAGCGAGTGGTGCAGCGCCGCACGGCCATCGACCCCGCCACCTTCGTGGGATCAGGAAAGGCCTCAGAGATCAAGTCGATCGTCGACGAGAACGACTGTGATACGGTCGTGTTCGACGATGAACTCACCGCCGCGCAGCAGTTCAACCTCGAGAAGATCCTCGGCTGCACCGCTCTGGACCGCACCGCGGTCATTCTCGACATCTTCGCCCAGAACGCAAGCACCCTGGAGGGCAAGGCGCAGGTCGAGTTGGCGCAGCTCCGTTATCGTCTGCCGCGACTGCGGAGTCTCGCCGGAAGCTACTCGCAGCAGGCAGGCGGGATCGGCACCCGCGGGCCGGGAGAGACCCAGCTCGAAGTGGGTCGACGTCAACTCCTTCGCCGTGTCAACAGACTCGAGGCCGATCTGCGCAGGGTCCAGGCTCACCGGGCGACCCAGGCCAAGGCCAGGAGTCGGACCCGAAACCGGGCTGTGGCGCTCGTCGGCTACACCAACGCGGGCAAGTCGTCGCTGTTGAACCGAATCACCGAGGCTGATGTGCTGGTTGAGGACCGACTGTTCGCAACGCTCGACGCCACGACCCGTCGCCTGTCCCTTCCGGGTGGAGAAACGGTGTACGCGACCGACACGGTCGGTTTCGTCAAGAAGCTTCCCCACCAGTTGGTGACGGCGTTCAAGACCACGCTCGACGTGGTCCGTGACGCCGACCTGTTGGTCCATGTCGTCGACGGTGCCGGCCCGGACCCGCTCGGCTCGATCTCCGCGGTCCATGAAGTGCTTGTCGAGATTGGTGCGGGCGACATCGGGCAGCTCCTGGTGTTCAACAAGTCCGACAAGAGCGACGCAGCGGCCCGCCTCGCTGAGCATCACGAGGGATCGATAGCGGTGTCGGCGCACAGCGGACACAACATCGAAGCTCTACTTGCGGTCATCGGTGATCGTCTTCGTCAGACCACCGAGTTCGTGGAGTTGTTGGTGCCATGGGATCGCGGCGACGTGCTCGCAGCGGTGCATCGTGAGGGCCACGTGAGTAGCAACGTGGCCGAGGAATCAGGTATGCGCCTGCATGCCCGCCTTGAACCGGCGTCGGTGGGCGCGCTCGGCGATTTTGTGGTCGCAGAGCCCGACCCTCCCATTTCCCTGTCCACGCCAGAACCGCCCTCGGCACAGGAGTCAGCGTCATGACCGGTTTCGTCCCGCCACCCTACCCGTACGACCGCCTGAACGACCTGCTTGCGCTGGCCGGGCAGCGGTTCGGTGAAGTGATCGACTGTTCGATCGGCACCCCGAACGATGCACCCCCCGAGATGGTGGTGGAGGCGTTGGCGTCGTCTAATACGGAGCGTGGATATCCGGTTTCGGTCGGAACGCCGGCTTACCGCGATGCCGCAGCGGGTTGGTTGGAGAGGGAACTGGGGGTGGTGGTCGATTCCGATAGCGAGCTGGCCGCCTGTATCGGCACCAAGGAGTTCGTGGTCTCGACTCCGCACTATCTGCGTCTGCGTGATCCGTCGCGTGACACCGTGCTGTATCCGGCAGTGTCCTATCCGTCCTATGCGATGGGAGCTGTGCTCGCGGGCTGTCGGGCGGTTCCGATCCCAGTCGACGATCAATGGCGGATCGACCTGAGCAGGATCGATGCCAGTGACGCAGCGCGGGCCCTCTGCCTGTGGGTAAACACGCCCGGGAACCCCGCAGGCGGACTCGACGATCTGGCTGCAGCGGCGCGGTGGGGTCGCGCCAACGATGTGTTGGTGATCAGCGACGAGTGCTACGCGGAGTTCACCTGGGACGGTCCGCCGCGCACGATCCTGTCTGCGGGGGTTGACGGCGTGCTCAGTGTCCATTCTCTCTCGAAGCGGTCGAACCTGGCGGGGATTCGGGCTGGTTTCTACGCAGGTGACCGGGAGTTGGTGCACTATCTCAGCGAGGTGCGGAAGCACGCGGGATGCATGGTTCCGGGCCCAGTCCAGAGTGCTGCGGTCGCTGCATGGGAGGACCAGGCCCACGTTGTCAAGCAACGCGGTGTCTACTGGCACCGTTTGGAACTCGCCCAACAGGTTCTGGGCGCACTGGGACTCTCCGCGGATCTGCCGGGAGGGAGCTTCTACCTCTGGGTCCGAGCCCCCGACGGCGACGCTTGGGGTCTGGCGCGCACGCTTGCGCAGCGTTGTGGGGTTATCGTCAGCCCCGGGGAGTTCTACGGCAGCGACTCGGCCGGGTATGTCCGCATGGCGGTGGTGCAACCGACCGCAGCGCTCGAACTGGCACTCAGCCGTGCGACGGGCACGGCGGCCCAAGGCCGGTCCCAAGACGGATAAGGTGCGGGCCATGTCTGATTTGCAGTCACGGATCGAAGGGCTCTGGGCCGACGGCGCATCGTTGGATGTCGATGATCCTGAGGTCGTGGCCACGGTGCATGAGGCCATTGACGAACTCGACACCGGCAGAGTGAGGGTTGCTGAAGTCAACTCCGATGGCAGCGTGAGGGTCAACCAGTGGTGCAAGTTCGCGGTGTTGTTGCTGTTCCGTATCTCAAAGATGGAGACGATCGAGCACGCCCCGTTCGAGTACGCCGACAAGATCCCGCTCAAGAGCGACTTCATGGCTCGCGGCGTGCGGGTAGTGCCCGGAGCGCAGGCGCGTTGGGGCAGCTACCAGGCACCGGGAGTCGTGATGATGCCGAGCTACATCAACATCGGTGCCTACGTCGCGGAGAACACGATGGTCGACACTTGGGCCACAGTGGGGTCCTGCGCTCAGATCGGCCGCAATGTCCACCTCTCGGGCGGGGTAGGGATCGGCGGTGTGCTCGAACCTGCGCAGGCGGAGCCGGTGATCGTGGAGGATGAGTGTTACATAGGTAGCCGCTGCATCGTTGCGGAGGGCGCGCGGGTCGGCGAGGGAACCGTGCTCGGCGCCGGCGCGATTCTCACGGGGTCCATTCCGGTGATCGATGTGGATACGGGCCAAGAGATCAGCCGAGGGTCGATCCCTGCGTGGTGCGTGGCTGTTGCCGGCACCCGGCCGCGGGACTTCCCCGGCGGGACGTTCGGGTTGCCCGCTGTGTTGGTGATCAAGCGGCTCACCGAGGGCGAACGCCACGACAAGTCGGCTCTCAACGAGATCCTTCGTGACAACGGAGCGTCCACTTGAACCGAGGTGCGGCTTCGCCCTCACCGGACCTGCCTACCGGAGACCTGTTCGCGTTGACCGCCGCGCTCGTCGACATCCCGTCGGTCAGTCACAACGAGCGTGAGATCGTTGATCTCCTCGAGGCGGACCTGCGCCAGCAGTCCCATCTGGCGGTTGACCGCATCGGCGACAATTTGGTCGCCCGCACCCGGTTAGGCCGCGATCGGCGCCTCGTGCTGGGGGGCCACACCGATACGGTGCCCCCGAACGGCAATGCCGCGGCGCGTATCGAGGGCGACCGAATGTACGGGGTCGGCACGACTGACATGAAGGGCGGTGTCGCGGTCATGCTCGAACTGGCGCGCACCGTCACTGACCCGCTGGTCGACGTGACCTTTGTGTTCTATGCCCGTGAAGAGGTGGACCTGGTGCACAACGGGCTTCGCGAGATCGAAGCGACGCGCCCGGAGCTTCTGGAGGGTGATGTGGCCCTGTTGGGTGAGCCGACTCTTGGTGCCATTGAGGCGGGGTGCCAGGGCACGATGCGATTTGAGGTCACTCTCGGCGGCACGCGTGCGCATACTGCGCGCCCTTGGATGGGTCGCAACGCCATCCATCGTCTCGCCGACGTGCTCGACATCGTCAGCAGTTTCGAGGGTCGTCGTCGGGTGGTGGAGGGCTGTGAGTACCGCGAGTCGTTGCAGGCTGTGTTCGTGGAGGGAGGAGTGGCGGGCAATGTCGTGCCGGACCGGGCGATGCTGCGGGTGAACTACCGTTTCGCCCCGGATTGTGATCCTGGGGCCGCCGAGGCTTTCGTCCGCGGGCTGATGTCGCCTGTGCTCACCGATTCCGACAAGCTCGAAGTGGTCGACTGCTCTCCGGCGGCTCGTCCGGGACTCAGTGACCCCCTGCTGCAGACACTGATCGACCGCAACGGGCTTGAGGTTCGGGCGAAGCTCGGTTGGACCGATGTTGCGTTCTTTGCCCAGCGGGGTGTTCCGGCGAGCAATTTCGGGCCGGGCGACCCCACTGTCGCCCATACCTCCGACGAGTATCTGGAGCGCTCCTGGCTTGTCGACACCCACACCGCCCTGCTGGACCTGCTCACCCGGGGCGCCTAGCGAGGGGCGCCTAGCGAACGGGCCCAGCGCGCCGCGCCGCTCGACCCTTCGGGTTCGCCTAGAGCTTGCGCATCACCGTGACGACCTGGCCGAAGATCTGCACCTCGTCGGGCTTGAAGACCATCTCCTGGTACTCGGGGTTGGCGGGAACCAGGACAACCGACCCGTTGCGGCGCCGCAGTGTCTTGACGGTGGTTTCGTCGTCTCCGATCCCCGCTACGACGATCTTGTTGTCCTCTGCGGTCTCCTGGTGACGACAGACGACGAAGTCCCCGTCGAAGATTCCCGCCTCGATCATCGAATCGCCTCGCACCCGCAGCATGAACAGTTCACCCTGACCAGTCAGGTCTTCGGGCATGGGAACGAACTCTTCGACGTTGCTCTCCGCAAGGACGTCAGTCCCAGCGGCGACGTCACCGACGAGCGGGATGTGGCGCACCGGCCGGTGTTCGGCGCTGCTGCCGGTCCCTTCGTAGCGGACCTGTATCGCCCGGGGCTTCGCCAGGTCGCGCCTGAGGTAGCCGGCGTCTCGAAGGTTGTCGAGATGAGACTTGACGGTGGCGGGGGAGCGCAGTCCGACCGCTTCACCTATCTCACGCACCGACGGTGGATAGCCGCGTTCGTTGACGTGGGAAATGATCATGTCGAGTATCTCCCGCTGTCGGGTTGTGAGCGTGTCGGGCATTGTCTCCTCCGTGGGTGGTGGAAATTGCGAACTTTTGGGAATTGCGGGTTCGCCGTTGACATCGAACAGTTGTTCGTGTTGAATGGTACCGAACGGATGTTCGACAGACATATGTTCGCCAAACATTCGTTCGATGTCAAGCATCTTCTCGAGATTCTCGCCACAACCCCATAGACGCCCGTGAGTGTCACACCCCAGGAGAACAATGGAGCCATGACCGCAATCCTCACCCACCCAGCAGATTCCCGTTCTGTTCGTCCGCCTCGTTCTGTTCGTCCGCGTCTTGCCGACGCCAGAACCTATGGACCCGTGACTGATGGACCCCGTGTCCAGCCCGCCGAGGTATACCGGCGTCGTCGCCTGCTTGTTCTCGCTGTCGCGTTCTCGCTGGTGGTCGGCCTCTCGTCGTACGGGAACTCGTCGTACGGGAGCTCGTCGCAGTCGACCAGTGCCAGCGATACCCGGTCCCTTGACGCGGTCGTCGTGGTCGTTCAGCCCGGCGACACTCTCTGGAGCATCGCCACGTGGCTCGATCCGGGCGCCGACCCTCGTCGGCTGGTTGATGAACTCAGCGACCTGACCGGCTCAACGACATTGCAACCCGGTCAACGACTGGTGATCCCCGCCAACCTGCTCGAGTGAACAGGTGGCGACAGTGACCGGGCCGTCAAGGCCGGGTGTAGCGAGCGAAGAGAAGGTCGCCCTCGGTGAGCAGCCGCCTCAGCCGCATTCGGGCGGGGACGGCCTGTGCGGCGCCAGCGACAATTCGCGACGAAGTGCCCCCGGTAAGGATCGGCGAGATGCTGAGGCACACTTCGTCGAGGAGGCCTGCCCCGGTCATCCGGCCGTTCCAGGTTGGTCCGCCTTCGCAGAGCACCACGGCCGCACCCCGCCGGTGAATTTCGCCCAACACCGCATCCGGCCGCGGTGCGGGCATAGGAAGGCGGACGATCTCGGCATTGAGTTCCGCGAGTCGCGCGCCATCCGCCGCCTCGCCGGTGATGACGAGTGTGCGCCGGTGGTCGCCGCCGTCGTTGTTCGCGGTGGTGTCGCCTGCGCTGGTGTCGGCCAGCGCGGGAATCGTCGGATCGAGGGCTCCGCTGGAAGTCACGATCGCCAAGCGGGGAGATGGGGAGCGACCTGCGGCGAGCCGCCGCTGCACCACAGCCGCGTCCGGATTCGGGGTGCGGTAACGCTCAGCGCCGGCGGTGCCGGATGCGACCAGGATCCAGTCGCAACTGGCCCGTACCGCGCGGAACACGGCCCTGTCCGCGGGTCCTCCGAGATCGCGGCTGAGCCCGTTGATCGCGGTGGCGCCGTCGACGCTGGCGATCATGTTGACCATGACCCACGGCCGGTCCAGCGGCGCAGGCCGAGGTTCGGACAAGTAGACGTCGAGCGGGTCGACGTCCTCGACCCAGGTGGGAAGAATCTGCTGCACTGGCACCGACCCTACCGTTTTCGGGCCTGTGAACGCGGGTCGCGCCGAGGCCGAACACCAGCACTCGGCATTGTCCACCGAGAGAGAAGGACTTGTGGACAGAATCCGCAGAAATCCACAACTAACTCAGACTGTCATCCACTTCTCATCCACAAGCAAGTGCCTCTAGAGTTGTCCCCGCTGTGTGGTTCGGATCGCCAGGATGGTGGTGCGAAACGTCTCAGACGAGAGTCGAATCGGTTCCTTGGGGGCACCAAGCAGGGAATGTGGAATCCGCCGCAAACTCGTCTTCCCCCTAACCCGGGAAGATCCGGCCACACAGCAAACCAAAGTCCACGTTGCTTTGACTTGAAACACCTTCTACTCGCAGAAATTGATCGAGCTAGTCTGAAGATGACGGCGCTCGAGAGGAGCCCCGCATGACGCTTGTATCTGAGCGAGCCAACCTCGGAATCCAGCGCCGATTCACGGTCGAGGGTGCCGATCCCTTCACGGGCGTGGAGTGGGAACTCCGCGACGCAAGGTTGATCGATCATCGCGACGGCTCGGTGACCTTCGAGCAGCTCGCGGTTGAGGTACCCCAGTCATGGAGCCAGAACGCCACCAACATCCTCGCTCAGAAGTACTTCCGCGGCACGCTCGGCACGTCGGAGCGCGAGTCGTCGCTGCGCCAGGTCGTTTCTCGGATCGTCGACACCATCACCACCTGGGGTCAGCGTGACGGCTACTTCGCCGATGCATCGGAAACCGAGTGCTTCCGCGCCGAACTCGTCCACCTGCTGGTCAACCAGAAGGCCGCGTTCAACTCGCCGGTCTGGTTCAACATCGGCGTGGAGGGCGTTCCCCAGCAGGCATCGGCGTGCTTCATCCTCTCGGTCGACGACAACATGGAGTCGATCCTCAACTGGTACGCGGAGGAAGGCCGGATCTTCAAGGGAGGAAGCGGCGCCGGGGTGAACCTCTCGCGCCTCCGTGCCTCATCGGAGGGCCTGGGCGGTGGCGGAACGGCCAGCGGCCCGGTGAGCTTCATGCGCGGAGCCGATGCCTCGGCGGGCACCATCAAGTCTGGCGGCAAGACTCGCCGCGCCGCCAAGATGGTGATTCTTGATGCCGATCACCCCGATGTCGAGGAGTTCGTCTGGTGCAAGGCGCGCGAGGAACGGAAGGCGCATGCACTGGAGGCAGCCGGTTTCGACATGACCCTCGACGGCGCCGACATCCACTCGGTCCAGTACCAGAACGCCAACAATTCGGTGCGGGTCACCGATGAGTTCATGCAGGCAGTCGTCGACGACTCCGAATGGGCTCTGACTGCTCGTGGCGACGGATCAGTGACCCGTACCGTCAAGGCCCGCGCCCTGTTGCGTCAGATTGCGCAGGCGTCCTGGGAGTGTGCCGATCCGGGAATCCAGTTCGACAGCACCATCAACCGCTGGAACACCGCCGCGAACACCGGCCGAATCAACGCCAGCAATCCCTGCTCGGAGTATCTGCACATAGACGACTCGGCCTGCAATCTGGCGTCGCTCAACCTGTTGGCGTTCCATAGCGGTGACGGCGTCGACGGGTTCGATGTTGAGGGGTTCGCCCATGCGGTGCGGATCGTCTTCACTGCCCAGGAGATCCTCGTCGGCAACGCCGACTACCCAACCGAGAGGATCGGCGACAACGCCAGAGACTTTCGCCAACTCGGTCTCGGCTACGCCAACCTCGGGGCGCTGTTGATGACGCTGGGAATGCCCTACGACTCCGCGCAAGGACGAGGCGTCGCCGCTTCGGTCACAGCACTGATGACCGCAGAGGCGTACATGCAGTCAACGAGGCTCGCCGCCCGCATGGGGCCTTTCTGCGGATTCAACGAGAACCGCGAGCACATGCTGCGGATTCTCGACCAGCACCGTGCGGCGGTTGCCGACGTGGATGAGCAAGAGGCTCCGACGCGGATTCTCGAGGCCGCACAACTGGTCTGGGACCAGACATGTGAGTTGGCTGCGGCCAGTGGCGTGCGCAATGCCCAGGCGACGGTCCTCGCGCCCACCGGCACGATCGGCCTGCTGATGGACTGCGACACGACCGGCGTGGAACCAGACCTGGGATTGGTGAAGCTCAAGCGTCTGGTCGGTGGCGGGACGATGAGCCTGATCAACCAGTCTGTGCCCCACGCCCTGCGCAACCTCGGTTACAGCCCGGATGCGGTAGAGGCGATCGTCGACTACATCAACACCCATCACAGTGCGGTCGGAGCCCCCGGGCTCGACCCGAAGGACCTTGGGGTGTTCGCCTGCTCGTTGGGCAGCGACGCGATCCACTACCTCGGTCACCTGAAGATGATGGGAGCGGTGCAGCCGTTCATTTCTGGCGCGATCTCCAAGACCGTCAACCTTCCGGAAGAGGCCACGGTCGGCGAGATCGAGTCGCTGCTCATTGAGTCGTGGCAGATGGGTCTCAAAGCGGTGGCGCTGTACCGCGACAACTGCAAGGTCTCCCAACCGCTCGTCGCCCCAGACGCCACCTCGAACCGTTTAGGCAACGCGCCGGAACCGACGGCCTCAGAAGCATCGGCGGAACTCACCCTCGACGGCTGGAACACGGCCACACAACAGGCCGCCCCGACCGTCCCGCCCAGCCACCATCTGCCCAGCCCCGATCCGCCCAGCCCCGATCCGCCCAGCCCCGATCCGCGGAGCGTGGACCGCCCAGGAAGCGCCGTCGCAGCGCCGGTGAATCAGCCAGTTCGTGAGCGTCTCCCGCGGACACGCACGAGCCGGACGTTCGAGTTCCGGGTCGCGGACTGCAAGGGATTCGTCACCGTCGGCGAATACGACGACGGAAGGCCGGGCGAGATCTTTGTGCGGGTCTCGAAGCAGGGTTCCACTTTGGCGGGGATCATGGACGCGTTCGCCGTCTCGTTGAGCCACGGCCTGCAGTACGGCGTTCCGCTGAGTGCTTTCGTGCGCACTTTCGTCGGCATGCGGTTCGAGCCCGCCGGTATGACCGACGACTCACAGATCCGTATCGCCACGAGTCTGATGGACTATCTGTTCCGCAGGCTCGCGGTGATGTATCTGAGCGATGAGGAACGTTCCAGTCTCGGAATCCTGACCACCGACGAACGAACCCAACCGACCCTGCCCGGGGTTGAGGAGCAGGTCACCAAGACCGTGCAGGGATCCGATATTCCTCCTCACCGCTCTGCTCCGGCCCCCGCCGCGCAGCTTTCCTTCGAGGTTGAGGGCAGTTCGGGCGCTCCTTTCTGCATGTCGTGCGGGGTGCCGATGCAACGCGCCGGCGCCTGCTTTGTGTGCAGTGCCTGCGGAACTACCAGCGGTTGCAGTTAGCGGCGGCGCCGACCTCCGAGTCAACGGAACCGGCCCGCGCTGGGCCATACTGCGTCGATGACCGACAGCGACCGAGAAGCCAAGGCACCGACAGCCCATACTGCGCGGCACAACGCGGCTGCCGCCGCGGTGCTGTCCCTTGACGACCCCGGTGATTTCGCCCGCGCCTCTCGCGGGCTGATCGCCACACATCCCAGCGGAGTCATCGAGGGCCCCCACGGCACCGCCTGGGACGTCTCGCGCCATGACTTCAACCGGGGGGACACGCCCGCGCCGCCGTCGGTCAATCCGAGCCTGTGGCGTCAGGGCCGCCTCAACTCCGTTCACGGACTGTTCGAGGTCGCCGACGGCATCTGGCAGGTCCGCGGCTACGACATCTCGAACATGACGCTGATCGCGAGCGATAACGGCTGGTTGATCGTCGACGTGTTGACGACAGCCGCGACTGCTGCGGCCTGCCTGGAGCTGGCCAACAACGTGCTCGGCCATCGCTCGGTGAGGGCGGTGATCTACACGCACAGTCACGCCGACCATTTCGGCGGGATCAACGGTGTTACCAGCCAGCAGGCCGTCGACGCTGGCGATGTGCGCATCATCGCACCTGAGGGGTTCCTGCGAGAGGCGGTGAGTGAGAACGTGATCGCAGGTCCCGCGATGAGTCGTAGGGCCGGATACATGTTCGGGCCGTTTCTGGCGCCGGGACCTCTGGGCCATGTCGATTCTGGTCTCGGCAAGATCATTCCTCGGGCTGCCTCGGGTCTGATCGCGCCGACCGAAGAGATTTTCGAGACCGGAACCGAACTCGACATCGACGGGATCCGGGTCGCGTTCCAGAACACGCCGGGTGGCGAGGCGCCCGCGGAGATGAACTTTCTGTTTCCGGACAAGCGCGTCCTGTGCATGGCTGAGAACTGCACCCACACGATGCACAACATCCTGACGCCCCGAGGCGCTCAGGTACGCGACGCTCTGGGTTGGAGCAAGTACATCAACGAAGCGCTGGAACTGTATATCGGCCACACCGACACCCTGTTCGCGACGCACCACTGGCCGAGGTGGGGTCAAGACGACTCCAGAGAGTTCCTGGTCAAGCAACGCGACATGTACCGCTGGCTTCACGACCAGACCATGCGCCTCGCGAACCATGGCCTGACCCCGCTCGAGATCGCCGAGCAGCTGCGACTGCCGGCGTGTTTCGCGGCACAGGGACATACGCGGGAGTACTACGGAACGGTCAGCCACAACTCGAAGGCCGTGTACCAGCGCTATCTGGGAGCGTTCGACGGCAACCCCGCGACGCTCGATCCGCATCCTCCCGCCGAAGCCGCTGTCCGCTACGTCGAGGCGATGGGCGGCCGCTCCGAGGTGTTGGCGAAGGCCCGATCAGCGTTCGACGACGGGGACTATCGGTGGGCCGCGGAACTGCTCAACCACCTGGTGTTCGCCGATCCCGACTTCGAGCCGGGCCGCCTGTTGCAGGCAGACACATTAGAGCAGCTGGGGTATCAGTCCGAGTCGGGCCCGTGGCGCAACATCTATCTGACCGGCGCGCTGGAACTGCGTGAGGGGGTTCAGGGATTGGGCGGACGGGGCCGGGCACTGACCACTGCGCTTACGGTCGAGCAGATCTTCGACGCCCTCGGCGTGCACCTGATCGCGGAGCAGGTTGTCGACCAGAGCGTGGTCATCAACTGGGAGTTCGCCGACATCGGGGAGGTGCATGTGCTCGGGCTTGCGAACTGTGCGCTGCACCACATCGCGGGACGCCACGATCCCGACGCGGACGCCACGCTGCGCCTCTCCAAGGATCTGTTGGGTGAGTTGTTGACCGGTCGCACCGCCGCAGTCGAAGCCGTCGGCGACGGGCGGCTCGAGATCGACGGTGATGCTGAAGCGCTGCTGATCCTGTTCGGTGCCCTCGATCAGTTCGACGGCGGCTTCAACATCGTGGAGCCGTAGGGGTCAGCCAACCGCAAGGGTCAGCCGTCGTCGCTCCCCAGAGACTTCTTGTGATTGAGGTACTTTCCGACCATCTCTGCGAACTTGGCGGGGTTGTAGACGTCCTCTTCGTACTTCCATTTCCCGTTCCCCGCATACTTGAGCAGCGTGAAGTTGCCCTCTTCATGAACCGAACCGTCGCCGGGGTCCGCCATCCGGTTCAGGACTCGGCAGACGATCCAACCCTTCTCCTCGTCGATGACATACCAGTCGATGGGGAAGTAGATCATCTCGTTGTTGGGCCAGAGGTCCATCGTCGCCTGGATCCAGTTGTAGATGGCCTCGCGGCCTCCGAAGGTGCCGAAGTGGTGTTCGATATAGGTGGCGTCCTCGGTGAACTGGTCGGCCCACTCTCGCCAGTCGTGCGTTGTCGCGGCCCGGAGTGCCCGTGCCTGGTACTTCTCGAACTCATCTTCGAGCTCTTCGCGGCTCCAGCGGCCCATCTCTGTCTCCTGTCGTTGTCTCGGTCTTGCCTGGTTGCGGCCTTGAAGGCCGTAGCCTCGAAGCAATGTACTTCGGGGTGAGGCAGTATGCACGGGACGCGCTCCAGGCCCCCGTCGAGATGGTGCGGGCGCTCATCGATGAGTTCTCCCGCGACCGTGTCGGCGGACTCTCTGCTGAGATCGCCTTCTTTGCACTGCTGAGCTTCTTTCCGACTCTGATCGTGTTGGCCGCGCTGCTCGGATCGATGGACGCGATCATCAGCGCCGATGCCGCACAGGACGTTGAGGACTGGATCGTTGAACAGATCGTCAGGGTCTTCGGCGGCGACAACACACTGGAGGCGACCGTCAACGACCTATTCGAGGGAAGCAGCGCGGGCGCCTTGACAATAGGTGTGCTGCTCGCCGTCTATGCGTCCACACGCGGTTTCATTGCGGTGGTGGGAGCGCTGGACGTCGCCTATGACCACGACCAGGCTCGAGGCTGGCTCTCGACACGCCTGGTCGGCTTCGGGATAACCCTGATGTCGGTCGTTGTTGCGGCTGTGGTTATGGTGGCGCTGGTGGTCGGACCGCTCTTCGGTGAGGGCGAGCGGCTCAGCGAGACCTTCGGCGTCGGCGGGTATTATGCGACTCTTTGGAACTGGCTGCGATGGCCCGTTGTTTTCCTGGCGCTGATCGGATGGGCCGTGACCGTGTACCACATCGCTCCCAACCACCGCGCCCCCTGGAGAATCGAGTTTCCTGGAGCGCTGTTGGCCGCGGTCTGGTGGTCGGTCGTCTCGTTCGGGTTCAGTACCTACCTCAGCATCGCTGCTTCGGGAGCTAATGCCGTGTTCGGGTTTCTGGGTGGCGCTTTGAGCCTGCTGTTCTGGTTGTATCTGATGGCTATGGGATTGTTGCTGGGCGCGGAGGTCAATTCTCTGGTTGCGGTGCGACGGGGGATCCCCCTTGACAGCGAGGGGAGCAGCAATTCTCGACGGCGGCGCAGGATACGCTCGACTGATGACCGAATACCGGGCGCCTCTTGACGAGATTCGTTTCACGCTTCGCCACGTTGCAGATCTGGACGCGCTGGGGCGCCTCGAGGGATTCGAGCACACAGACCCGGACCTGGTGGACGGGCTCCTCGATGAGTCGGCCCGGTTCTTCGAGCAGTTGGTGGCGCCCACCAACCGTGACGGCGACCTGGTCGGGTCCCAGCGCAACGACGACGGTTCGGTAACGGCCGCTCCAGGTCTCGCCAAGGTTTACGAGCAGCATGTGGCTGCTGGTTGGAACGGGGTCGCCATGCCTGCAGAGTACGGCGGGGGCGGGTTCCCGTGGCTGCTGGGTATCGCGGTCCAGGAGATGCTGGCGTCGGCCAACATGGGCTACTCGTTGTGTCCGCTATTGACCCAGGCGGCGATCGACGCTCTGATCCATCATGGTTCGGAGTCCCAGCGAGAGACCTACCTGCCGAAGATGGTGACGGGGGAATGGTCGGGGACCATGAACCTGACCGAGCCGCAGGCGGGCTCGGATGTGGGGGCGTTGACCTGCAGGGCCCGACCCGTTGGCGACGGCACCTGGCGGATTGTCGGCCAGAAGATCTTCATCACCTGGGGCGAACACGATATGGCGAAGAACATCATCCACATGGTGCTGGCCCGCACTCCTGGAGCGCCTGCGGGCACGAGCGGTATCAGCTTGTTCATCGTCCCGAAGTTCCTCGTCAACGACGACGGGTCGTTGGGCGAGCGCAACGATGTCCGTTGCGTGTCGATCGAGCACAAGCTGGGAATCCATGCGAGCCCGACCTGCGTGATGGCCTTCGGCGACGAGGGTGGCGCGACCGGCTACCTGGTCGGTGAGGAGAACGCCGGAATGTCCGCAATGTTCACGATGATGAACAATGCCCGGTTGTCGGTAGGTCTGGAGGGGGTGGCGTTGGCGGAGCGTGCTTATCAGCAGGCACTGGCATATGCGCAGCAACGCCGTCAGGGTCGGGCGCCGGGGGATCGCGCGGGCGAGCCGTCTGCGATTGTCGAGCATCCCGATGTCCAGAGGATGCTCCTTGACATGCGCTCGGCGACCGCGGCGATGCGGGGCCTCTGCTATCGAAACGCCGAGGCACTCGATTTGGCGGCGAGAGGCCCCGATGAAGCTGCCCGCACGAGGTACTCGGAGCGTGCTGCGTTGCTGACCCCGCTGTCGAAGGCGTGGTGTACCGATCTCGGCTGTGAGGTCACCAGTGTCGGGATTCAGGTGCACGGCGGTATGGGCTACATCGAGGAGACCGGCGCGGCCCAGCATTTCCGTGATGCCCGCATCGCCCCGATCTATGAGGGCACCAACGGCATTCAGGCGCTGGATCTGGTTGGCCGCAAGTTGCCTATGCGTGGTGGCGGAGTCGTGGCGGACCTGTTGGGATCGATTGTGTCCACGGTTGAATCGGCGGCTGAACTCCCGGGCCTGAAGGCGGTTGCCGAGCATCTCGGCGCCGCGCATTCTGCGGTTGCGGCTGCGACCGAGTGGCTCCTCGAGAAACTGCGTTCTGACCGGTCCGATGCGCTCGCGGGGGCCACTGCCTACCTGGAGATGCTGGCTGTCACCACGGCTGGTCAGGCACTCACCGATGGAGCAATCACCGCCGGCGGCCGTTCTGATCCTGTCCTCGGCGATGATGTGGCGACCGACCGAGCGGTTCTGGCGCGGTTCTTTGCGGCGAACCGGCTGGCGCGGGTCCCTGGAATGCTGGCAGCGGTGACCGCCGGCGCCGCTGACCTGGAAACTGCCAGAGGTCGGCTGCTGACGCAATCGCGGCAATAGGCTACGTGCAGCATGTTCGTCGCTTCGATCCCCAGTCCGTCTCAGAGCTACCTGGAGATCGGTCCGTTGTCGATCCGGGCCTACGGGTTGATGATCGCTCTTGGCGTCATCGCCGCGGTGTGGCTCTCCCAGAGGCGCTGGGAGGCCCGCGGCGGCAGTCGTGACGACGTCGCCTCGCTGGCCGTGTGGTGTGTGCCTGCCGGGCTCGTCGGTTCGCGGGCCTACCACGTGCTCACCGATTGGCGGTTCGACGAGGGATGGGCGGAGCCGTTCAGGCTGTGGGAGGGGGGTCTGGGCATCCCCGGTGGTATGGCAGCGGGCGTCCTCGTCGGAGTCTGGATCATGCATAGCAGATCCTGGGACAGGCCCAACATGGTCGACGCAATCGTTCCGGGCCTTCCGCTGGCCCAGGCGATCGGACGCTGGGGGAACTGGTTCAATCAGGAACTCTTCGGCGGCCCCTCAGATCTGCCATGGGCGCTGGAGATCGACGAGCGGCATGCGGCAGCTCGTGGTTACAGCGGCGTGGAGACTTTCCACCCGACGTTCCTGTACGAGTCGTTGTGGAACTTCGGGTTGGTCCTGTTCCTGATCTGGGTTGACAAGACCAAGAAACTTCGGGCCGGTGGACTGCTTGCGGTCTACGTGCTCGGTTACCTGCTGGTTCGGCTCTGGCTGGAGACGGTGCGGGTCGATCCCGCCACCGAGATTGCCGGGGTGCGTGTCAATATCTGGATGAGCGTCGTCGGTATTGTGATCGCCGCAGGATGGTTGCTGCTGCGTGGACGCCGCCCTGAAGGCGATGCCCCGGCCACCGAGGACATCGGCAGCGACACCGGAGATGAGGATGACGCCGATGATCTCAACGAAGAGGCGGGATCTACCGACGATGACGGCGAGATTCTCGCCGAGGAGCGACAGGTTGACGGCTGAGGCCGCCGAGGTGGGCGATCGCTCGGGTTGGACCACCTTCGAGACCGATGTCGTGGCTGTGCTGGAGCGGCTCGGTGACGGTGATGTGGTGACCTACGGTGAGGTGGCAGCTGAGGCGGGTTATCCGGGTGCGGCACGCGCGGTCGGGTCGCTGCTGAACCGACTGTCCGATGCGGGTCTCTGCTGGTGGCGGGTGGTGACGGCCACGGGCCGGTTGGCGCCCGACTGCGAAGCCGAACAGGCCGAGCGGTTGCGCGCAGAGGGCGTCGAGGTCGTCGAAGGCCGTGTCCGGGACTTGTCCCGCTACCCTTGAGCGGGTAATGGCGCTTTCCGATTCTTCCTCCTTCACGGACTTGGGCCTGCGTCACGAGATTGTCGAGGTGCTTGCCCACAAGGGAATCCAGTCTCCCTTCCCGGTGCAGGAACTGACGATCCCCGATGCGCTCGCCGGCCGTGACGTCTGCGGCAAGGCCAAGACGGGTTCGGGCAAGACGCTCGCCTTCGGGCTTCCGGTGCTTCAGTGCATGAGCCGTGCCCGCCCCAAACTCCCTACGGGACTGGTCCTGGTTCCTACCCGTGAACTGGCGAGCCAGGTGCGCGATGAACTGGCGCCGGCGGGCAAGGCCGTGAGTCGCACGGTGTTGGCCGTTTACGGGGGTGCCCCGATCGAGAAGCAGATCGAGAGGTTGCGGACAGGGATCGATCTGGTGGTTGCAACCCCGGGCCGGATGATCGACCTGATCGAACGCGAGGCGATCTCTGTTGAGGGCGTGGCCCATGTGGTGGTCGATGAGGCCGATCGGATGGCCGACATGGGGTTCTTGCCCCAGGTCGAGTGGATCCTGCGCAACGTGCGTTCGGACCGTCAGACATTGCTCTTCTCGGCCACGCTCGACGGGGTGGTCAACTCGCTGATCCGTCGTTATCAGCACGATCCGGTGATGCATGAGGTGGTCGAGCCTGAGATCACCGCAAAGGAGATGACCCATCGCTTCGTTGCAGTCCACAAGATGGACAAAGCGAAGGTGGCTGCCGCTATTGCTCGTTCGGCAGACCGCACGATCATGTTCACCAGCACCAAGGTGATGGCTGATCGTCTGGCCCGTGATCTGGTGGAGAATGGTGTGAAGGCGGCTGCGATCCATGGTGACCTGCGCCAGAGCAACAGGGAGAAGTCGCTGCGGGATTTCAGCAGCGGCAGACTCCGGGCGTTGGTTGCCACCGATGTGGCGGCGCGGGGTATCCATGTGGACGACATCGACATCGTCGTTCACTACGACCCTCCTTCTGACCACAAGACGTATCTGCACCGCGCCGGGCGCACAGCGCGTGCGGGTGGGACCGGGCTAGTGGTCACGCTGTCCGTCTGGGACGAGGAGTTGGATATCAAGAGGCTTCAGAAGCGGATCGATGTGGTCTCGCCGTTGACCGAGATGTTCTCCAACGATGAGCGGCTCGCCGATCTGGCCGGATGGGATCCGAGCGCCGCTTGATTCGGGTCGGACAAGCAACCGGTTGACGTTCGGCTGATCCTGAACGGTAGAGTAGAGGTCAACATTTCGAGTGATTCGCGCAGCGCAACCCCGGTTGAGTTGTACGTTTCCGGCAACCTGGGATCGGATGCCCAAGGTGCCCCGCCCGCTTCGGTGGGAATGTGGCTTCGTCTCTTAGAGACGTCGCAACAAAGTGTCCGGCAAAACCGGTCGCCAAGGGCAACGGAAGGCACCGACGAGATCTACAGTGCACGACCCCGACCACCGCCCACTGCGTTACGACGCCGCTGAAAGGTTCGCGCCCAACCTTGTGGCCTCTGGTGCGTGGCGTCCCGGCGATCCGGTGGGGCAGCGGCGTTTCATGACGATCACCGACGGTCGCCCGTTTGCTCTGGAGGCGGGGGGAAGGCTCGAGGAGATCACCTTGGCCTATGAGACTTGGGGGGAGCTCAACGCGGACGGTTCCAATGCTGTTCTGGTCTGTCACGCCCTGACCGGTGATTCCCATGCGGCCGGTCCGATCTCGCCGGGGCATGTGGGCGACGGCTGGTGGGACGAGTTCATCGGGCCGAAAAAGGCGATCGACACGGACCGCTGGTTCGTGGTCTGCGCCAATGTGCTGGGGGGTTGTCAAGGCAGTACTGGTCCGTCGAGTGACATGCCCGGCACCAACCGGCCCTATGCGTCGCGGTTCCCCCAGGTCACGATTCGTGACATCGTCCGAACTCAGCGTCGGCTAGCCGACCGGTTGGGTGTCGGCAAGTGGCTCGCCGTCGTGGGTGGTTCGCTGGGCGGCATGCAGGTCCTCGAGTGGGGCGTGATGTTCGGTGACCGGGCCGGGTTGTTGGTGCCGGTTGCGACGTGCGCGGCTGCGAGTCCTCAACAGATCGCGTGGAGCGCGGTCGAGCGGTTGGCGATCGTCAACGACCCGCTCTTCAACAACGGCGACTACTACGACGCTCCCGCGGGCAAGGGGCCGTGGGCGGGTCTGGCTCTGGCGCGTGAGATCTCCCAGATCACCTATCGGACCTCTGCGGTGTTCGATCAGCGTTTCGGCCGTCAGCACGTCGATCAGCGCAATGAGTTGGAGCACTGGGGCCGCTATCAGGTGGAGTCGTATCTGGATCATCACGGCCAGAAACTGGTACGCCGCTTCGATGCCAACACGTTCCTGGTGTTGTGCAAGGCGATGGACCTCCACGACATCGGCCGGGGCCGCGGAGGGATCAAGGCCGCGTTCTCGAGGCTGTCGAGTCCGGTGTTGACCGCTTCGATCACCTCAGATGTCCTTTATCCTCCGTACCAGCAGGCCGCGATCCACGACGGCGTCATTGAGGCCGGTGGACGCTGCGAGTACCACATTCTGGACAGCCCGCAGGGACACGACGGTTTCCTGCTCGAGTCTTCGCTTCTGGGTCCCCTGATCCACGATGCGATTGCTGAAACCGAAGCATCGGCGTGACCCGGAACCCGACGGTCGATCCCGGCTATGACGCCCGCACCGTTGCGGTGAGGGCGGGCCGGGCCCACAACGACACCGCGCTGGCCCCGGTGCTGTGGTCCAGCAGCGCGTTCGTGGCTGACGGCTTCGACCACGCCCAGCAGTTGGCTGGAGACACCTCCGATCCGAAGTTCTATGGTCGCAACTCCAACCCGACGGTGTCGGATTTTGAGCATGCCATGGCGGATCTCGAGGGTGCCGAGGCGTCGAGGGCGTTCGCATCGGGCATGGGGGCGGTGAGCGCGGTCGTGTTGGCGTTGTGTTCTTCGGGGGACCACATCGTCGCTGCGTCGCAGATCTATTCGCATACGCAGATGTTGTTTCAGGCGGTGTGTCCGCGTTTCGGCATCGACGTCACCTTCGTCGACGGCACGGTTCCCGGAGCGTTCGAAGCCGCGGTGGTCCCGGGGAAGACCACGCTCGTGCTGGCGGAGTCGCCGGCCAACCCGAAGCTGGCCCTGGTCGACCTCGATCTGCTCGGTGCCATCAAGGGGCCTGTGACTGTGGTTGATTCGACGTTCGCTACTCCGATCGCCCAGCGGCCCTTGGAGTTCGGCGTGGACCTCGTGGTCCATTCGGCGACCAAGGCGATCGCGGGCCACAACGACGCGATCCTCGGGGTGGTGTCGGGGAGCGAGGAGTTGATCGCTTGGATCCGGGGCTTCGCGATCCTGGCGGGCGCGACTGCGTCGCCTTTCGACGCTCTCAACGGTCTGCGGGGGATCCGGACGCTGCCCATCCGTGTTCGGCAGCAGACCGAGACGGCGACGGCGCTGGCGGCGATGCTGGAGTCGCATCCGTCGGTGAAGGCGGTGTTCTACCCGGGCCTGGAGTCGCACCCTCAATTCGAGCTGGCTCAGCGGCAGCTTGATCTGCCCGGTGGACTCATCGCGTTCGATCTAGCCGGGGGCCTTGAGGCGGCTGCTGGGTTCATCGACCGCTTGCGACTGGTTCAGCGGGCCACCTCCCTAGGCGGCCCCGAGACGCTGGTGACCCATCCGGTGACGACGACCCACACGGGGTTGTTGCCATCCGAACTCGCTGCAGCAGGTATCGAGGACGGCACGGTCCGGATCTCCTGCGGGTTGGAGCACGCCGATGACCTCATCGCAGACCTGACCCAAGCCCTCGCTTCATTCTCCTGAGCCATCGACGAACACTCGAGACTGCTGGCCTGGGACTCCCACAACTCCACGGCCTCACAGCCTCAAGGACAGCCCTCGGATCTCACCAGGCACTCACAACTCCAGTCCGTCGCGCGCATGCCGAGAATATTCAGAAATCAGCCTCTGCGGTGCCAGGCGATTACCGAGAGCAACGTTCCTGTGACAGCACGAACAAACACAGCCGATCACAGGTTGCACGGATTCGTCGCATATTTTGTGGGTCCTCTACTCGAGGAATAAACGTTTATTGTCAAACGCCCAACCCCCCGAGGTCGCCCGACCCTCGCTCCACCCTCAGACGCAAGGAGCTGCCAACCCGATACTGTCAGTCGGATGAAATGGGTCCGGGCAGGCGCTGTGGCACTGGTGATGGTCGGTGCGGTTTTGTCTGGGGGCGTTGCGGTTGCTCAAGACGATGACAACGGGCCGACGATCAACCCTGTCGTCGAGACCGAGGGCGAAGTCGACGGTTCTGAGGAGATCGACTACGACGAGAACCAGGCTGGGATCGACCGGGCCCGTCGAATACTCATCGCTATTGCCGCGGCGATGTCGGTCCTGCTCATTGCGTACTGGTGGCACACGATCCCCTCGCGGAGGCTGCGGATCGCGACCAAGCGGCTCGCTGACCACCGCGCGAGGACCGAGACCGTCGCCCCGCCCCCGAAGACCGATTGATCGGGGCTAGTTTCGCGCTCGGCGTGCGGGTTACGGTTGGGCATGGCAGTAGGACTTGATCTCGACGCAATGTTGGAACGTTTCCGCGACCGGGCGGAGGCGGTGAAGAAACGCAACCTCCCCCCTGTCGGTGGCGAGGAGCGTCAGCGCTTCATCGCCCAGGCGCAGGCCGACTATCAGGATTTCGCGATGATAGGCGACGCCGAGGCATCGCTCGACGACGGGATCCTTACTCTCAGCATCGACCTCCGCCCTCCGGCCGGTCATGATTGACGACCCGTATGCGGTGTTGCTAGAGGAGGTGCCGTTCGGCCCACGGGTCGCTCGCAACCGCTTCTTCCAAGTTCCCCACTGCAACGGGATGGGCTACCGCGATGTCCGCGCCCATGCGGAGATGCGGGCAGTGAAGGCGCAAGGTGGGTGGGCGGTCATCTGCACCGAGGAGACGGAGATCCACCATTCCTCAGAGGTCACGCCCTACATCGAGGCCCGCCTCTGGGACGATTCCGACATCCCCGCTCTGGCGATCTTGACCGAGCGCGTCCACGACCACGGAGCCTTGGCGGGGATCGAACTGGCATACAACGGAATGAACGGCCCCAACCTCACGTCGCGCACCGTGCCGATGGGTCCGACCAACCTGCCGGTGGCCGGTTTTGCGGATGATCCTGTGCAGGCCCGTGCCATGACGCGGCGCGACATTGCCAACCTGCGGCGCTGGCACCGACAGGCCGTGCGGCGATCCCTTCGAGCGGGGTTCGACCTCGTCTACGTGTATGGCGGCCACGCCTTGGGTGTGGTGCACCACTTCCTGTCGCCCCGCTACAACCAACGCACCGATGCGTACGGGGGGAGTGTCGAGAATCGGATGCGCCTACTGCGTGAACTGCTGATCGACACAGTTGAAGAGGTGGACGGAGCCGCGGCGGTGGGCTGTCGGATCACTGCCGATGAGCTGATCGGAGATTCGGGTATCAGCCGTGACGACATTGAGGCTGTGCTCGGCGAACTCGGAGAGATCCCCGATCTGTGGGACTTCGTGATGGGGAGTTGGGAGGATGACAGCGTCACTTCCCGCTTCGGACCCGAAGGCGGCCAGGAGGAGTATGTGACGGGTCTCAAAGCGTTGACCTCCAAACCGGTGGTGGGTGTGGGCCGTTTCACTTCGCCCGACACGATGGCTCGGATGGTGCGCCAAGGAGTGATTGACTTTATCGGCGCGGCTCGCCCCTCCATCGCCGATCCGTACCTGCCCGCGAAGATTGCCGAGGGGCGGGCCGAGGAGATTCGAGAGTGCATCGGCTGCAACATCTGCGTGTCTGGAGACTTCACGATGTCGCCGATCCGTTGTACCCAGAATCCGTCGATGGGTGAGGAGTGGCGCCGGGGCTGGCACCCGGAGTTGTACCGGCGCCGCCATGCCGACGAGTCGGTGCTGGTGGTGGGTGCCGGACCGGCTGGGCTTGAAGCGGCGATGTCGCTCGGCAAGCGAGGCTATTCGACCGTGCTGGTCGACCAGTCCCGCCAACTCGGAGGGCGAGTCGCCAGAGAAGCCCGTCTGCCTGGGCTCGCAGCCTGGATTCGTGTGCTCGATTACCGCCAGTCACAGCTCGATCGTCTGGATCGGGTCGACTACTACCTCCAGAGCGCGATGACTGCCGATGACGTGATGTCGTCGGCAGCAGAGAACGGCTTCGACCACATCGCTGTGGCCACGGGATCGTCGTGGCGCCGCGACGGTGTGGGTCGCCGGCACACTCAGCCGTTGCCGCTTGCCGATCTGCAGGTGCTGAGCCCCGATGACCTGATGGCCGGCGAACGCCCCGGCGGTGTCCTCGACGGTGGAGGCACATCGGCGAACGTGAGGGTGGCCGTCTTCGATGACGACCACTACTACATGGGTGGCGTGTTGGCGGAGTTGCTGCGCAGCGAGGGTTACGAGGTGGTGCTGGTGACGCCTGCGGTGATGGTGTCGTCGTGGACGGTCAACACGATGGAACAGCATCGGATTGCGGCTCGCCTATTGGACATGGGGGTGGAGTGCTGTTGCTCGACCACCGTGCTTGGCACCGCGGCAGGGGGGCTTCGCACCGCCTGCACCTACACGGAGAAAGAAGGAGAGATCGAAGCTGACGCGCTCGTGGTTGTCACCTCCCGCCTGCCAGAGGACTCGCTCGCTCGGGAACTGTATGCGCGACAGGACCAATGGGCCGATGCCGGCCTCAAGGGCGTGACCGCAATCGGTGACGCCCTGGCTCCGGGAACGATTGCTGCTGCGGTGTGGTCGGGTCGCCGCTATGCCGAGGAGATCGAAGCTCCCACCACCGACGCCGACACCACCCCGTTCCGCCGCGAGCTGACTGCTGTCGACTGATCCGAGACACCCCACTGTCACGGGAATCGACAGGAGCAAGACCACACCTGGCCATAGGCACACCTGACCATGAGAATGTGACCACCCGGACCGAACCGAGTAGACCTTCGGGCAAACAATCTCGATGCGCAGCACGCTTCAGGCACGAACGAAAGGACTGACATGTCGCAGATGAATGAGCTTGGGTTCTATGCGTTGGCGGGGGCGCCCGAATCGCCCCGGGAGCTGCTTGATGAGGTGCGCCAGGGTGAGGACATGGGTTTCGGCTCCGTCTTTGTCAGTGAACGCTTGAACATCAAGGAGGCGGCGGTGCTCTCGGGCGCGGTCGGCGTGACGTCCGAGCGCATGGGTGTGGCGACAGGCGCCACCAACCATCACACCAGGCATCCGGCTGTGACCGCGGCGTTCGCCATGACGATGCACTCCTTGACCGGCGGACGTTTCTGCCTCGGGCTCGGCAGGGGTGTCGAGTTGCTGTCCAAAGCGTTCGGTCTCGACCCGGTCACGACTGCTCAGGTCGAGGATTTTGTGGGGCTGATGCGGCGGCTCTGGGCCGGCGAGTCGATTCTCGGTCACGACGGCCCGGCTGGAAGCTATCCGTACCTGTCGCTGCGCGGCGCGGCCAGCGAGCACATTCCCATGGCTTGGATGGCCTTCGGGCCCAACTCTCTGGCGTTGGGCGGGCGCTGCTTCGACGCGGTGGTGCTCCACACGTTCTTCACAGATGAGACGACCGAGCGGGTTGTGGCGGCGGTGAAGCGTTCGGCCGAGGAGGCGGGCCGCGACCCGAACGCGGTGCGTGTCTGGTCCTGCTTCGCGACTCTCGGGGACCACCTGAGCGAGGATCTGCGGTTGAAGAAGTCGGTGGGCCGCATGGCCACGTATCTGCAGGGCTACGGCGACTTGCTGGTCCGTACCAACAACTGGGACCCGGCGGTACTTGAACGGTTCCGGGCGGACCCGTTCATTGCCGGGTTCTCTGGAGCGATCGACCAGGAAGCCACCACCGAACAGCTCGAACACGTTGCTGAGCTGATCCCCGAAGAGTGGTTGGAGTCGGCGGCGAGCGGCAATCCGGCGCAGTGTGTGGAGAAGATCCGCGGCCAGTTCGATCTCGGCTGCGACGGGGTGATCCTGCACGGTGCGAGCCCCGATCAGCTGAGCCCAATCGTCGAGGAGTACGCCCGCACCCGCCCGGTTGGCACCTTCGATCATCTCGCCGCCAACCCTGGAGCGTGAAGCCCCGCAGCGCCGGGAAGGTCAGGCGAATTCGGGGATCAAGTCTGCGTAGTGGTCGATGAAGGCCATCGCGGTCGACGGGACGTCCCAGTCAGTGCGGGCCGTCCCAAGCACCACGCGGTCTATGCCGAGGTCCCGGTAGTGGGCCAGCGTTGCCGGTGTGGGGTCGCCGAATACTGCCATGGTGATCGGCAGGCGCGGGCGGTTCGCCTGTTCGGCGGCTTCGTGGAACAGGCGAACCTTCTTGTCGAGGGTGCCCCCCTCGACTGGCCCCAACCCGACGTCGGTCGGCATCCATCCGTCTGCCCACCGCGCCGCGTGTTGACTGCCGATCCGTCCCGCGGTTCCCAGCAGCACCGGTGGGTGGGGGGTCTGGTGTGGTTTCGGGAAGCTCCATGAGGGATCGAAGTCGAAGTACCGGCCGTGGTGTTCGGATTCGGAATCGGTCCACAGGCGCCGCAGCGCCTCCACGCATTCCTCGAGTGCCTGATAGCGCATGGCCCAGGAGATGTCTGGTCGGTGGTTGGCGAGCTCCTCGGCGTTCCAGCCGACTCCCACTCCGAACTCCAGACGGCCCGTCGACAGCACGTCGAGCGTGGCAACCGTCTTGGCCAGAGCGAGCAGATCGCGTTCGAGGGGCAGGGCCACCCCGGTTCCGACAGTCAGAGTCTTGGTAGCGCTCGCGGCGAGGGTGAGACTGACGTACGGATCCATCATGTGCCGGTAGCTGTCGGGGAGTTCGCCCCCGGCGGGGTAGGGAGTGAGCCGGGATGTCGGGATGTGGCTGTGCTCTCCGATGAACAGCGAGTCGTATCCACGGTCCTCGAGGGCTCGGGCGAGCACGTCGGGCCGAACATCTGAGGGTGTGTTCATCGATACGTACCCGAATTTCATTGCTGCCTCCAGCCACGACACTACCGCCGACCCCACACCGCGGCTCCAGTCCGAAACCCGGTGAGCCTCACCCAGACACCCCAGAATCAGCGGGGTTCGGCCAGGCGGTCGCCGGTCTCGGTGCCGAAGATGTGGACCGTGCTGGGCTGGAGAACGAGGGCAAGCTCATCGTCCGTTAAACCGTGATGACGAAATAGACGAAATAGCTGTATCGTGTGCGAGCTAACAGTAGATTCGTTGATTGGAGATGACGACGATGAGCAAGCCTGACAGTCGCCGCGACGTGTTGAGCCGCATCGGTTCGCGCGTAGGCGTGCCTGCGCGACGCACCGCCCCCCCCCCCCCCCCCGATAGTTCGTTAGGGAGACCGGAAGGCAGCCTCTTTAGGCTGTTGAAGGGTAGGTGGTCCGGTTCGATTCGGGCTGTTGTCGCTGTGGTGGCTGTGGTTGTGTTGGGTGTTCCGTTGCTGTTCGGTTTCGTTGCTCCGAACGAGGCTCAGGCGCAGACGAGCTGCGACGTCGCGGACGCTACAGAGCAAGCGACGAACGCCTACAACTTTCACCGAAGCAACGATGGTGGGAATGTGGAGACTGCCACGGCGGCCTACCGGGTGCTGATCTCGTTGGGCGGCACCCTGCCGGCATGGACCGGCAACAAAATTTCGGGTGCCGCGCCTACCACGCCGATTACTGAGGCTCAGCTGCGTGCCTTTACCAGCGCCAGGAACGACACCTGGGTGGGTTGGAATCCGGTTTACACCGCGCTGCATTGTTTGGAGGCGGCGCCTACTCCGACAGTCAGGACCAGTGCCGATGCACTTGTGAGCAACATCGGTCAGGCTGACGGTGCGATGACGACGTTGCAGTATGACCATGCTCAGGCGTTCACGACTGGCAGCAACTCTGACGGTTATCGGGTGACTAGTGTCGATGTCCAGTTCGCATTGTCAAACAGTGCTGACCTGTTCGATACCGCACGAAACAACCGGATCATCACGATGAATGTTCGGGAAGACGACGGGGGGAAACCGGGTTTCGTTGTCGGCAGCACGGTCTGGTATCACAATCCTTATCCCGATTCGACCTTTGCCTCGGATCAGGTTGTGAAGATCAGGGCGCAAGGTGGCCCCTACAATCGAGGCGACTTCATGCTTGACCCCGGCACCAAGTACTGGCTGATGATCGATGTGCATCTCAGGCGTGGGTCGGAGTTCGCGAAGATCCGAACCACCTCCAACCGCACAGAGGACGACGGCGGGGCCTCGGGGTTCAGCATCGCCGATGAGCGCCTTCAACGGCCCGCCCATCAAAACACGGGCATCGAGAAACAGGGAGCGGTCAACTACAAGGAGGGCAACCACCAGAATGGGTGGGACAAAAAAGATGGTCAGCCCCTGAAGGTCAGCATCAACGGTACCGCTCTGGGTGGCGGCACCGGCCAGGGCAACAGCCAGCCCGCTGTTGAGGAGGGTGTCGGGCAACCTGCGCAGGAAGAAAGCCAGCCCGCTCAGGAAGAGCCTGTGGTGGAGCCGGGATGTGTGTCGGCAGAGTTGTTGGCTGATGTGGAGGGTTACGCCGCGGAGACTTGGCGTAAGTCTGCGGATCATGTGCCGCGTTGGTCGCGGGTGTTGGCCGGGTTCGGGCAGTCCAATAGCTACAGCAGCGATCCGATGACCGCGTCGGAGGCACAAACGTATGCTGAGCGCAGTTGGGGTAGTCGTTGGATTCCGGTGACAACCGCGTTGCAATGTTTGGAAACCGCAGCTGCTGAGCAACCCGAGGCGGAGTCTCAACCAGCCCAGGAGCCCACACCCCCACCCACCACAACAACTACAACCACGACGACTACGACGACGACTACGACGATGGCGCCTCCGCCGGTGGTGAGTGTTGCTGCGGGCAGCGATGTGGTTGAGGGCGGCGACGCGGTGTTTACTGTGACAGCCAGCCCTGCGCCGACCTCTGATCTGGATGTGGCTGTTGATGTGTCCCAAACCGGTGATTACACGTCCGCGACAGGCGCGCGTACTGTGACGATCACCGCCTCAGGCAGCGCGACGTTCACGGTTGCCACGACTGATGACAGCACAGATGAGACCGACGGAACAGTCACCGCAACGATCAACCCCGGCAGCGGCTACACAGTGTCGTCAACCAACAGTGCGTCTGTGGCAGTGTCAGACGACGACAACCCACCGCCGCCGCCGGTGTCGTCGGGTCCGCCGACGGTGACCGTGGCTGATGCGACCGCTGTTGAGGGCCAGGACTTGACGTTCGTTGTGACACTGTCGAAACCGAACCCTGAGCCGATCACGTTCCGTTACGGCGGGTACGGACGCACCGCGACGATGTGGCAGGACTTCCAGATCGAATACAACGCGGTGCACACGCTTGCTGCGGGCGAAACCGAAGTCAACATCGTCGTGCCGGTCATCGACGACAACACCCCAGAAAACACTGAAACGTTACGCATCTACGTGTACGCCACCAGCGGGATCGTCATCCGCGACGGGTTCCTCTACGCCACAGGCACCATCACCGACAACGACTAACCCGCACCCCCGGGGGAGCAGACACCCACCGGGTGAATGTCCGCACAGGTTTTGGGGTGGGCCGCAGACACGGCGGCCCACCCCTGCTGGAACAGCCAGTAGCGGGATCATTCGTTCGCTCCCCTCATCTCGCTGGCACCACATTGAGTCCAAGATGAGCGGCGGCGGCGATGAGATCGTGGTCGCCGCTGGCGAACACAGTGTTCACATCGGCGACTGTCTGCGTTGCGGCAAGATGAACAGCATCGTAGCCGCGTAGTTGCTGCTCTTCAGCCAAGTCGCCCGCAGTTCGGACCAGTCGCTCGGTGATCTCGATGTGATCCACTTGGGCACAGAGGTCGTCGAGCACCGCAACCGCAGAAGCAAGCTCTCTGGGGGTCAGCCGTCCGAGTTGCTGAGCCCGAGCTAACGCGGATCGGGCCTCGACGTGAAGAAGGCGCACGCTGAACCCTCGAGTTAGTGTCGAGGGTCTCGGTGGGGCAACAATGGGGCTGTGACTGTTGCGGCAAGTTTCATGGTTCGGGGGGTCTGAGTGGCGCTCGACTTCTCGCTCTCGCCTGACCAGGAAGCGGTGGCCGACGCCTTCGGGGCGTTTTTTGCAAAGGAGAGCCCGGTTGATGTTGTGCGTGCCGCGGAACCTCTCGGATTTTCACCAGAACTCTGGCAGAAGCTGAGGAGCTTGGAGGCACCGGGAATGGCGGCACTTGACCAGGAGGGCGGGGGAGGAGCGACTCTGAGCACTCTCGTGGTTGTGGCGGAGGCGTTGGGTGAGGCGATAGCGCCGGTGCCGCTGATCGAACACTGGGTTGCGTCTCGTGCCTATCCAGCCCCAGAAATCGTGAGCGGCGAGCAGATAGCAGCGATAGCGCTTAGGCCCGCGGACGCGGATGGCCTTTGGCGGCTCGTTCCGGGTGGGGCGGTGGCCGATGTTGTCATTGGCGTGGACCGCGACGAACTTGTTGCGGTCCACTCACAGGCACCGATGGCAGCGCCGCGCAACCACGGTTCGGCGCCGTTGGCGGACCGCTCGGCCCAGGACGGCGAACGGGTCGTGCTCGGCGCGGCTTCCGAACTCGACTCCCTGCTCGACTTATGGCGGGTGCTCACCGCTGCCGCGCTGGTCGGGATCGCTGAGCGAGCGATGCGCATGGGGGTCGACTATGTGCTCGAACGGCACCAGTTCGGTCGGCCGATCGGGTCGTTTCAGGCGGTCCAGCATGGTCTGGCCGACCTGCCGGCCCTGGTCGACGGCGGTCGATTCCTGGCTCACAAGGCCGCCTGGGCTTTCGACGGGGGACTGGTCGACGGAACTGGCGTGATCGACATGGACGAGGGCAACATCACCGAGTTCGCGCCGCTGGCGACGATGGCGATGCTCCATGCGGTCGACGCCGCCGCGGTCAGCACCGACCGCAGCCTCCACTATCACGGGGGCTACGGATTCTCGTTGGAATACGACATCCAACTGTATTTCCGCCGAGCCCGAGGCTGGGCCAACCTCGGTGGTGACCCGTCACGTGAACGGCGGCGACTCGCCGATCTCCTGTGGGGACCGGCTGAAGTGCGGGCGGGCCACTGACATGGACTTTCGACTGACCGACCGGCACGAGGCGCTCAGGACCGAGATCCGCGCCTGCATCGACGCCCATATAGACGACGAGGTGATCGCCCGGGCCCATCGCACGGGTGCCAACCATTGCATCGAACTCGCCAAGGCCCTCGGTGATGCGGGTCTTCTCGCGCAGGCGATGCCGGGGGAGGGTCAGGACCCGATGGCGATGTGGATGCTGTCGAGCGAGGCCGAGAAAGCCGGAGCGCCTTTCGATTCGGTCGGCATGGCGCTGGTCATCGCCGGTGTGCTCAACGCGGCCGGTACCCCTGCTCAGAACCAGAGGGTCACCTCGGCGCTGTTGGCGGGGGAGGAGTTCGTCTGTTTCGGCTTGACGGAGCCCGACGGCGGCAGCGATCTGCCCGCAATCTCGACCCGGGCAGTTCGTGACGGCGACGAGTGGGTGATCAACGGCTCCAAGATGTGGACCACCATGGCTCAGGTGTCGGACTGGGTGTTTCTGTTGACCCGCACCGACCCCGGCGCCGGTCGATACGGAGGGTTCACAGTCTTCATCATCCCGATGGACACTCCAGGTATCAGCGTCGATCCGATCCACACGATGAGCACCGAGCGGTCCAACGTCACGTTCTACGACGATGTCCGGGTAGGGGATGAATGGGTTGTCGGTGAGGCGAACGAGGGCTGGCAGGTCGTGTCGATCATGTTCGGGTTCGAGCGCGGCATCGCCAATACCGGCGCGCTCACACCCCTGCTGAGCCGCTTCCACGAATGGGCCGGGCACACGGGCGTGATCGCCGATCCGGTGCATCGTGATCGGATGGCGCAGGTGGCGATCGACGCGCAGGTTGCCGAGTTGCTGACCCAACGCACCGCCTGGACCGCGGCGGTCGGCGAACCGAGCGGCACGCAGGGCTCGATCGCCAAAGTCTTCGCCACTGAGGCGTATCAGCGCCATGCCCACTGGGCCCAGGCCGCGGCCGGACCCGAAGGGTTGCTCGGCCTGGGTGAGCCGGACGCGGCCGCAGACGGATGGATCGACCACGATGTCCGCCACGCCGTCCCGCAGACGTTCCAGGGCGGCACCACCGAGATCAACCGCAACAACATCGCCGAACGCCACCTAGGCCTCCCCCGCTCCCGCTAGCCGCCCACCATGCCTCTAGGCTGAGGGTGTGAGCGGATCTGAGGACCGGCAGTTGGAGCGATTGCGCTCGCTTGTCGATCCTTCGACAACGGCTGTTGTAACGATGGAGCTTCAACAGGGGGTGGTCGGCACTGATGCCTTGCTCCAGGAGTTGGTGGAACAGGTCGCGCAAGCCGGGACCGTCGAGGCGGCGGCGAGAGTCTGCCGAGCGGCCCGTGCGGTCGGTGCGCGCGTCGTGCATTGCACTGCTGAGCATCGCGCCGATGGTGCCGGGATCACCGAGAACGCCAAGATCATGGCGCTGATCGCGAAACTCGGCCGTCAAGAGGGACTGCCCACAGAGGCCGGTTCCCCTGGTGCGGCCCTGGTTCCTGAACTCGGACCTGAACCGGCCGACATCTTCATCCCCCGCATGCACGGGATGACGCCCTTCACGTCGACCTCGCTGGACCAGATGCTGCGCAATCTCGGCACCAGGACCATCGTGGCCACGGGGGTCTCGGTCAACATCGGGATCCTGGGGCTCTGCCTGAACGCACTAGACCTCGGTTACCAGGTGGTTCTAGTCCGGGACGCGGTCGCCGGTGTGCCTGCCGAGTACGCAGACGCTGTGATTGACAACACTCTTTCGTTGATCGCTACCATCACCACATCCACCGAACTCTGCTCACTGTGGGAATCGCCCTAGAGGAGCCTCGACCATGAACGAATTCAAGTACGTCGACTACGAAGTGGCCGACGCAGTGGCGACTATCACTCTGGCCCGTCCCGAGAAGGCCAACGCCCAGAACGAGCGGATGCTCGACGAGGTCGACCATCGTTTCCGCACTGCCGAATACGACGACGAGGTCAAGGTCATTGTTCTGCGCGGCGAAGGCAAGCATTTCTCTGCGGGCCACGATCTGGGGGGTTCGCGCGATCCCGACAGTGCGGTGCTCGAAGAAGAGGACGGCAGTTGGCAGCTTCACAAGATCTATCGCTGGGAGGCACGCAAGTATCTGGGCTACTCGTGGCGCTGGCGCAACATCCCCAAACCGACGATCGGTGCGATCCAGGGGAAGGCCATCGCCGGCGCCTTCAACCTGATCTTCCCGCTCGACCTGCTGATCGTCGCCGACGACGTCGAGTTCTCAGACCCGGTTGTCTTGATGGCCATTGGTGGAGTCGAGTACCACGGTCACACCTGGGAGTTCGGCGCGCGGCGGGCCAAGGACATCCTCTTCACCCAGCGGACCATGGGTGCGGAGGAGGCCCACCAGATCGGTCTGGCTCGTGAGGTCGTGCCGCGTGATCAGCTGTGGGAACGCACCCATGAAGTGGCGGCTCAGATCGCCACGAACAACGCCTTCGGTCTTGCCCAGGCGAAACGGGCAGTGAATCAGACGCTCGACACGCAGGGCTACTACGCAGCGCTTCAGTCGGTGTTCGACGTGCACAGCACGGGGCACGGCAACGCCATCAGTGTCGGCGGCTATCCGATCCTGATGCGGCTCGATGAGATGAAGGAGAACATCAACCGCTAGCACGTCAACCGTTGGCGGAATTCAATCCGGCGCCTACTAATGGGCCTGTCCGAAAGGCTCCGGTTGGGGTGGTTCGGGGGCGCGCAACAGCATCGTCTCGATGCCGAAACCGGGTGCGGCGAACATTGCCGCCAGACATGAGGTGAGTCCGTCGGCGACATCATCGGCGTTCATCAGCCCGGTACGGAATCCTTGGCGTTGCCAGTGGACGAAGGTGGCACCCATGGTCTCTGCGTCGAAGGTGTCTCCGAACTCGGTGGGCATGGTCGGCCCGAGCAGCACGGCGACGAATCGCCAACCACCGAGCAGCTCGGTGCGCCAGCCTTCGAGGGTTGCTTCGAGGGCTCGTTTGGCTGCCGCGTAGGCGACCAGCGAGTGGCGAGGTTGCATCGAGGAGTCCGAAGAGAAGACTGAGACGACGGCATCGTCGCTGAGATGCGGGAGGGCCGCGGCGATTACCAGGTTCGGGCCGATGGTGTTGACACCGAACACCTGCTGCCAGTCGGCCACGCTCAGATCTGCCAACGGTCGCAGCGGCGACATTCCCGAGGTGTAGACGATGCCGTCGATGGTCCCGCCGAGGAGTTCGGCCGCCTCGCTCACGCCCCGGTTGACGCTGTCGCTGTCGAGGACGTCGATGGTGACCACATGTCCGGTGCCCGCTTCCTCCACGGCGGCTTGGAGTTTGTCGGTTCGGCGCGCTGCGAAGACCACCTCGGCGCCCGCGCGCACCAGGGCGATGGCGGTGGCGCGTCCGCTGCCAGAGGAGGCCCCGACGACCAGCAGTCGTCGGCCAGCCAGGGCGTCGGTGATGCTGTCGGCCATGGTGGGTTCCAAGTTAGTGCTTGCTCGGGTCAGGGGGTCTTTGAGGCCAGGTCGGCGGCTTTGCGGATCAGGTCGAGCACGAGCGGGCCGAACGCCTCGACCTTGGGATTGACCCCCGCGCCGGAAAGGAAACGGCTGTAACCCTGCTCGAGCACGATGCCGAGCTTGAAGCGGGCGAGGATGATGTAGTAGTCGATGTCTTCGGTCGATCGGCCGCTGATCGTCTCGTAGCAGTCGAGCATCTCGTCGCGGCTCGGCATGCCCGCCATGCTCAGCGAACTGCTGACGGAGTTGCCGTCGATGTCGCCGTCTGCTGTCGGCCACGACATCATCACCCAGCCGAGGTCGAGCAGGGGGTCGCCGACGGTGGTCATCTCCCAGTCGATGATGGCGGCGAGCCGGGCGGGGGCGCCGTGGCTGAACATCACGTTGGCGAATTGGTAGTCGCCGTGCATGATCCCGGGTGTCCAGTGGTGGGGGCGATGGTTGCGGAGCCATTCGGCTGCGATGTCGAGTCCGGGGAGCTCGCGGCATCTGATCCGTTCGAGGAACGCCAACCAGCGGTCGACTTGGCGGTCGTGGAAGTTGTCGGGGCGCCCGAATCCTTCGAGCCCGCGTGACTGCCAGTCGACTTTCGACAGCAGCGCCGCGCCTCGGGCGAGTTCGAGCCCCAAGCCGTGACGGGCAGCGAAGTCGGTGTCGAAGGGCGGGGCCCACCCGCCGAGGTCCATCGGCGACCAGCCGTCGACGGCTTCCATGAGATAGAACGGCATGCCCAACAGTTCGGTGTCGTCTGAACCGGCGATGTACTCAGCGTGGGGGACATCGACCCCCTTCAGCGCTTTGACGAGGCGGTGCTCTCGGCGAATGCCGTCGAGCCGGTCGGCTACCGCGGTTGCGGGCGGTCGGCGGATGACCATCTTGTGGCCGCCCCGTTCGATCATTGTCAACTCGTTCTGGGAGCCGCCCGTGAGGTTCTGCAGCTCCGGGACCTCTCCGGCGCCGGGTACCCCGTTGGCGTCCATCCAGCGAGTCAACGCCTCAACGTCGATTGTGTTGGTGTGAGTGCCTGTGTTGGTGTGAGCGCCTGTGTCAGTCATCAGCGGAGACCATTGTTTGGAGCGGACGACCGGGTTCGAACCGGCGACCTCAACCTTGGCAAGGTTGCGCTCTACCAACTGAGCTACGTCCGCAATCGGCTGCTTATGTTACCGCGCCGATCCCGTTTCACGAACTTGAGACCGCTCGGTTCCGGAGGTGGTGTCGATCGGCAGTAGGGTCGGGGAATGGCACCAATGTGGACGGGGGAGAGCCGGGTTCTCACTGATGCGGTCACCGTGTTGGTGGGGGCCGACCAGGGCAAGTACCCGTCGGGCAACTCAGTGGTCGTCCGCGGCAGCGGGGAGTCGGTGATCATCGACCCGTCGGTCTCGGTGGTTGCGCAAGGCGGCTTGGCTGTTCCTGTAGACGCCGTGCTCAACAGTCATGGGCACGAGGACCACATCGCCGGGAACAAGATGTTTCCCGATGCTCGGGTCCACGTGCACCATGAGGATCTTCCAGCGTTGCAGAGCCTTGAGGAGATGCTCGAGATCCAAGGCCCCGGGCCTGCGGAGCGGGACTTGCTGGCTCAGCTGTTCGTCGATGAGTTCTTCTATACGCCGCGTCCTGATGCCCACGGTTTCACCGACGGCGATGTGTTCGATCTGGGCGGTGTCACCGTTGAGGCCGTGCATCTGCCGGGCCACACCCGGGGCCACAGCGGCTTTCGAATTTCGGGTGGCGTGTTCTTCCTGTCCGATATCGACCTCAGCGGTTTCGGTCCCTACTACGGCGACACCTGGAGCGACCTCGACCAGTTCGAGGCCAGCATCGCTGCGGTCCGCGGCGAGGAGGCCGACTTCTATGTGACCTTCCACCACAAGGGCGTGATCGAGAGCCGTGAAGAGTTCCTGAGACTGCTCGATGCGTTTGAGGCGGCGATCCCGCGGCGCCATGCGGCGATGCTTGAGTTCTTGTCGGAGCCCCGCACGATTGCCGACATGGTCCGCCACCGGTTCATCTATCGCCCCGGGGCCCAGTCTGTCTTCGCCGACCGGGTCGAGGCGCGCAGTGCGGAGCTGCACCTCGACCGGATGCGCGGGCGCGGCGAGATCGAGGACCTCGCCGACGGCAGAGTTAAAGCAACTACAGCCTGACCCTGAAGTTGAACCTTAGGGTTGCGGCACGTAGCGGAGGTAGGGGAGCCGACGCTCGAAACCGTCCGGGTACTTCTCGGCCGCGGCTTCGTCGGACATTCCGGGCACGATGATCACGTCTTCACCCTGCTGCCAGTTGGCGGGGGTGGCCACCGCCTCGCTGGCGGTCAGCTGGCATGAATCGAGGATGCGCAGGATCTCGGCGAAGTTGCGGCCCGTCGTCATCGGGTAGGTGAGGGACACCTTGATCTTCTTGTCGGGACCGATGATGAACACCGAGCGGGCGGTGGCGTTGTCGGCGGCGGTCCGGCCCTCCGACGTGTCTCCGGCGTCGCCGGGCAGCATGTCGTAGAGCTTGACTATCGCCAGTTCGGGATCGCCGATCAGCGGATAGTTGAGGGCGTTACCCGTAGCCGACTCGATGTCGCCGCTCCAGGCCTCATGGTCGCTGACGCCGTCGACGCTGATGCCGATTATCTTGCAGTTGCGGGCGGCGAAGTCGTCCTTGAGTCCTGCTACTGCGCCGAGTTCGGTGGTACAGACCGGCGTGAAGTCTTTGGGATGGGAGAACAGCAGCGCCCAACCGTCGCCGATCCAGTCGTGGAAGGAGATGGTTCCTTCGGTGGTGTCGGCTGTGAAGTCGGGTGCTTCGTCGTTTATTCGAAGTGACATGGTGATGACCGCCTCGGCTCGTTGGTTCGGGATGGAGAGCTAATTCTAACCTACTAGGTCGGGAATTGAAATGTCTTGAAGTCCACAAGATCGGAGGGGCTTTGACTAGCGTTCGTGTGCATTGAGAGTCCACTGCCCGAATTGGAGTTGAAGTGCGTTGTATAAATCAGGTCGCGGGTTCCCGGCGCGGAGTCCAGGCCGCTTCTCTGCTGTGTCTGTTGTTAGCCGTGCTGGTCGGGTCGATTGCGCCTTCCGCCGCCCAGAGAGCGGATCAGGACGGGGCCCCGAGCTCGGAGCGTACGAACTCCGAGCCGATGTTCGTCGACGGCAACACGACGATGCGCAGGATCCACGACGAGACTGGCGCACGCAAACGGGTCGGCGATCCGGTCGCCGCGACCGATGCCGACGGCGACACGCTGACCTACTCGCTCATCGGCCAGGACGCGGCCTCGTTCTCTGTCGACGCCGACGGGCAGATCTCGCTGGGAGCGGCCATCGCCGACAGCGGCCGGATCAGCTACCGGTTCTGGGTGACGGTCTCCGATGGGATGGATCCGCGGGGAGAAGCTGAGGCCGAGCCGGTGATCGATGACATCATCTTCGTCACGATCACCGTGACCTCCGCTGCAGGTGAGCGCCTCCCGTCCAGAGACGTCGGCCTGTCGAGGAACGTCAACGGCGATCCCTTCGGCGTCTGGTCGGACGGCGAGACCATGTGGGTGGCCGACTGGATCGACGACGCGGTGTACGCCTACGACCTGGCCAGCGGATCCCGTATCGCAGACAAAGAGTTCGTATTGGTGTCAGCCAACGACAGCCCGTTCGGGATCTGGTCGGACGGCGAGACCATGTGGGTTGCCGATGACAACGACCTGTACCTCTATGCCTACACTTTGTCGAGCGGCGCCCGCGACGCCAGCAGAGAATTCACTGTGGATGGAGACAACGACTGGCCGTGGGGCATCTGGTCCGATGGTGCAACCATGTGGGTCGGCGACCGGACTGACTTGACGCTGTATGCCTACGGGTTGTCCGACGGGGTCCGGGACTCGGCCGCCGATATTGAGCTCGACCCGGAGAACGCCAGGTTCTACGACTTCTGGTCGGACGGTACGACGGTGTGGGTGCCCGACCGGGACGACGATACGCTGTATGCCTATTCCTTGGCGACGGGTTCGGAGGATCCCGACCGGGAGATCTTCCTCGCGGAGGATAACTCGGACCCGGCTGGGATCTGGTCGGACGGCACGACCGTGTGGGTTGTGGACTCGACCGACGAGCACGTTTACGCGTACGCGCTGTCGGGCGGCGAAGGCGGAACACTCGAAGAGTTCGAATTGGGTGCGTCCAACCCCGGCCACGTTGAGCTGTTCGGTCTGGCCGACGACAACGACTGCTCTGCGGCCATGTGGGCCTCCGATGAGACGGTTTGGGTTGTCGACATGTGCCATGACCGCCTCTTCGCGTACGACCGTTCAGACGGGTCGCGCCAACCCGGCAGCGACGTTGAGTTGGCCGCTGACAACGGCGATCCGGCTGGGATGTGGTCGAACGGCGCCACCGCGTGGATTGCGGACCCGACCCAAGACAAGTTGTTCGCCTACACGTTGGCGACTGGTGTCGGCGTCCCCGACCAGGACCTGGCTCTGGATGCCGAGAACACAGACTCGACCGGCCTGTGGTCTGACGGTGAGACTGTGTGGGTAGCGGATCATGGGGCTGACAAGTTGTTCGCCTATTCGTTGGCGACGGGTGCCCGAGTACCCGATTTCGACCTCGCTCTGGATCCCGGCAACACCATTGCGCTTGGTCTGTGGGCTGACGGCGAGACGATCTGGGTGGCGGACCTCCCCGAGGCCCACATCTTTGCGTACGGTCTGTGGACGGGTGACAGGGACGCGGCCAAAGACATCAAGCTGGCTTCGGACAACAGCGGCGTCTGGGGAATCTGGTCCGACGGCACGAGCATGTGGGCACTTGACCGCTTCGACGCCAAGCTCTACGCCTACTCGGTGTCGGCGCCTCAACCGGGCTTCGCCGACGTAAACCCGGTCAGCTATTCCTTCGACTACATGGAACTGCTGTACAGCACAAGGATCGCCACCGGCACCTCCGCAACGACGTACTCGCCGACCGAGTTCGCGACTCGTGAGCAGGTGGCAGCGATGCTGGCCCGGACTTATGAGGAGCTGACGGGCAGCGCCGCGGCTGTAGTGGAGACGGGCTTCGTCGACATCGCCTCGTCGCCGGCCGCCGACAACATCGCCCGGATCTACGGGCTCGGCATCACCAACGGCACTTCCGCAACGACCTATTCGCCGACGGAGTTCATCACTCGTGAGCAGGTGGCGGCGATGCTGTCCCGGATGTATGAGTTGATCTGGGGTAGCGCCGCTGATGTGGTTCCCACGGGGTTCGTCGACATCTCGTCGTCGTTCGCTGCCGACGACATCGCCCGGCTCTACGGACTCGGTATCACCACCGGCACGACCGACACTACGTTCTCACCGAGCGACTTCGCGACGCGCGAGCAGATGGCGGCGTTCATCGGTCGTCTCATCCGGGTGCTGTAGGTCCGCAGACACCGCAGATCGGCGCCGGCTCAGACCCCGAAGTGATTATTGCTCGAAACGGGCGCGGATCGCGGGGTTGGTGACGGCTCTGGGGAGGTCGTGGCGGTCGATGCCGGCACGGCTCGGGCCGCCGTCAACGGCGATGGTCTGCCCGGTCACGTATCCGGCGAGGTCGCTGAGCAGGAAGAGGGCGACGTCGGCGATGTCGTCGGGCCGCCCGCGGCGTTGCAGGGTGATTGAGGCGGCCATGGGGTCTACCTCGTCGGGATCGCGGCCTGACCGTGGCGTGTTGATGGTGCCGGGTGCCAGGCCGTTGACCCGGATGCCGTGGCGCCCCCACTCCATCGCCATGGTGCGGGTGAGCGAGTCCAGACCGGCCTTGGCTGCGCCATAGGCTCCGAGGAGGGGCTGGCCGGCGCTGGCGATTGAGGAGATGTTGACGATCGCGCCTGGACGGCCCTTGTCGATCAACTGCCGGGCTACGTGTTGTGCGCTGACGAAGGCGTAGCGCAGGTTGGTGGTGAGCAGGTGGTCGAACGTTTCGATGGGGTAGTCCGAGAGGCGGTGCCAGTACTGCGGGGTGACGCCCCCGACTACGTTGACGAGAAGGTCCGGCACCCCGAGCGCCCGAGCACCGTCGTCGATCGCCGTTCTGAGGTCGTCGAAGTCGCTGACGTCGGCGACTTGTGCCGATGCCTGCACGCCGAGGGCTTCTGCGCGCTCGACGGTGTCGTCGACGTGCTCCTGCACTGCACTGACGGCGATGATTTCGGCACCGGCTTGAGCGATCCGTTCGCTCACGGAGGTGCCGATGCCTCCGCCGCCACCTCCGACGACTACGGCCGTGCGTCCTACGAAAGAGATCTCGACTGCCATCGCCCCATAGTCGCACGCCGACGCTCCGGCGCTAGCATTTCGGGTCTAAGCGTCGGTGCCCGAGCGGACCAAGGGGACGGCCTGCAAAGCCGTAAAGCCGCGGGTTCAAATCCCGCCCGGCGCTCGTCATTCCATACGCGTTACACGCAGGCGGCTATTGCTGGGGTGCCAGCATCCACTTGTTGCCGCGGGTGCGAGGCTCGGGGTTGGTGGGGACCACGATGCCGTCGGCCCGGAGGCGACGCAGCCAGTTCAGTACCGTCTGTTTCGATGTGCCGAGCGCTGCTGCCAGGTCGACGCTGCTGCACGGACCATCCTCAAGCAGGCTGAGTATCCGGTCTGGGGTGTGCGGATGGAACGGTTGAAAGAGAGTCTCCTGTGCTACGCCCCGTTTCGACATGGGCTCCCATGGCTCGTGGTCGAACGTTTTGGTAAGAGGGTTGCCACCGCTGAAGCCCGAAACTCCGAGGCGGAAGTACCGATCATGAACAGTGACGGCCAGTTCTCGCACCCGGTCATCGATCTCGGGTGGCCTCATCCCCATCCGGTCAAGGGCCTGAACCGCCGCGCGCAACCCTGATCCCCGATTCTCGCACACGGGCCTGCCGGTACCCGGAATGACGACATCTTCCAGCAGTCGAGCGAGCAGCGCGTTGCGGGTACTGCTGATGCTCGTGTCAATCAACTGCGCTACGTCAGTGTGCCCTGCGTGGATGCCGTGCAATCCGCCGGGGTTGGCAACCTCGAACCGATCGGGATACACAGAAATACGCACCTGGGTTCCGTGAGCGGCCGCGTGGTAGTCGCGGTGCATCAGCGCGTTCGCCACGATCTCGCGGATGGCCTCTGCCGGGTAGTCCCAGATATCTTGGCGGCCGGCACCCTCCACGACTGATCGTCGCCGCATGTTGCGCTGCATCGCCGAGACGGCCTGCTCCACTATCGCCGGTATCGGCCCGTCGAGCGGCCGGTTGTCGATGAATCGAGTTCCGTCGGCCAGAGGTGACCCGTCAATCGTCGGCAGCACGACGAACGAGGCAGCAAGTTGGGGCACGAACTGCTGGGGATAGCGGCCCAGCGCTAGCAAGCCTGCGAGCGTGACCGATGAGCCGGGCCGTGGTTCGACCAGCACACCTAACATGTGCAGCACTTCGTGATCGGCGGCTTCGGTGAAGATCTCACCGCGGCGCTGGCGAAGCCTCCTCAGCAGGTCGCTCACCAGCGCACCGTCGAGGTGCTCCAAACTGGCGCCCTCGACCGGAGCAGCATCATCGACCGGCTGCCCCCGTCCCGAGAGCATCAAATGTATTTCGTAGTCAGTCAGCCGCCGGTTGCCGTCGTGAACCCGTGTGTACGAACCTTGATTCATGCCCTCCGCCTTGACATAGCAGGGGCGGTGCTGGTGTCCCAAGGGCGGTATACGGGCCGCAACCACCGGACTGCCGTCAACTTCGCAGATGCCGATAGTCGGCCGAATCCTGGGCTCGAGGACATCTGAGCATTTTGACGCCAGGTCGGCGGCAAGCTTCGCTGGATTGATCGGCACGGGCAGAAAATCTGTATCGCTGAGTCCAAGGACGAGCAGGCCCCCTCGGTCATTGGAAAACGCCGAGATGGACTTCAGGACGCTTTCAGGAAAGCCGCCTGCGGCTGACTTGACTTCGACGGTCTCGTGGTCGGTAGCGGCGGCGCGTAGCTGTGGGACAGCGGCGTCCAGTTCCGTTTGCAACTCTGCGGGTGCAGACGCGTCTCCAGCACGCGTGGTATTCACGGCATTCATTTTAACCGCGATGCGCACACATTGTGGAAATTTTGTGCACAAACAAGCAGATTGTGGAAACGTTTGCGGAAATCCGCTGCATGCGAGCTACATCAAATGTAACAGTGGATGCTCGGAACCGCCGACTGTCAGACACCCCGGTGCCCGATTCTGCTGGCCCGTGTTACATCGTGCTTGAGTCGCCGACGAGGCTGTTTCTTCAGTGCCACCGCTGAATGCGTGGCTTTGACTCGCCGAGGTGTGCTGTTAGGCGCGCGAAATCACTGAGGTCAGCAGTGATAATGGTGTCGTCGAGGTGGATTGCGCAGGCGAGCAGGTGAGCATCGACGACATCAGATGCCCCGGAGTGCCGCAGTAGCGTTCCAACCATCGAGATGTGCTCACCAGTGAAAGGGCGCACTTCCAGCGTGGGGAGGAACCGAGACAAACGAGCCTGCCGCGAGCCGTCTCGCCATACTTGCGCGGCTACTGGTGCGGTAGTGCGGAGAGGCTCGCCTTCTATTCGAGCGGCCTCAATGAAGTTCTTGGCGTCAGGCTCGTCACGATCCACGGCGATCAGCACCACTGTGTCGAGGATCACCGTCGTGTGAAGAAGCGCTTGCGCATTGCAGCCACCCCGTCCGGGTCGGCGGGGCCTGACTCGGAGATCCAATCGTCCATGAATCGGTCCAGGGCGCGACGACGGCGATGCTCTTGGGCGAGCATTGTAATGCCCTGCTTGATCGCTCCTGATCGGCCGCCGAACTCAGAGGCGAGTTCGTCGAGCAGCGCTCGTTCCTCATCGTTGAGGCGCACAGTGGTGGTCTCAGTCACAACAGCAACATATCACACATGTGCTACACCCCGGCGCGTTGCGGAAACTTGTGCACAAATCAAGTCTGGATCTAGCTTCGGGGGAGGAAGGTCTCGGTCGCGGACCAGAGTGCTTCGAGGCGGTCGACGCGCTTCTTAGCCTCGGCCTGGACGAGCACCGCGACGTCGGCGACGACCAGTTCGGCGACGACCACGGCGGGAACAGAACTGTCGAAGGGGCCGACGGCCGGAATCGACACCTGGCAGAGCACCTCGGCTGCGTCTGCCAGCGGAGATAGCGGGCTGTCAGTCACAGCCGCAAGGGGAACTCCTTGGTCGACCAGGGTGCTGGCCACAGACACAGAGAAGTTGCGATAGCGGTAGAAGGCGATGACGATCGCCAGATCCCCCGGACCGGCATCGACCAGATCTCGGCCGGCGGAGTGACCCTCGATCAGGTACACCCGGGGCCGGATCATCGAAAGACCGCTACGAAGCGCGTAAGCGCCGGCCAAAGAGGTCTCCCCTGAAACGATCCAGACCGATCCGGCGGACGCTGCCCTCTCGGCAATGGCCCTGATCTCACCCCGCGCCACCGTCGCCGCGGCCGACTCGAACCCGCCGACGAGTTCGTCCAGCGCGGAGGGGCCCTCAGACGGATCCCGCCTGATGCGATCACGCGGGCGGGAGAGATCGTCCTCAACTCGCCTCCGGGCAACGGTCTGCAGCGATGCGTAACCGTCGAACCCCAGCTTGTTGGCGAACCGCACGATCGACGGTCGGCTCGTCCCGATCCGGTTGGCAAGATCGGACACAGTCCCGAACGCGAGCAGAGTCGGTTCGGAGACCAGAACCTCAGCGATGCGACGTTCCGTGGGGGTCAACTCCCCGCCCGCCCTGGCGATCAGTTCGGCAACCGTCATCACTGCAGGCGATCCGAACTGTGCTTCGGCTGCCGTAGCCGAGGCGAGCTGTTGCTCATACTTGTGCATAATGGAACAGTCAGTGTAGGGTGGTGTTCATTGTTGAACATCGTCGGCGGACGGTGCTCCAACAGACCGGAGCGAGCGGAAGCAGGGGAGCAATCATGGGCAAGGCAAAATACGAACCGTCCGACAGAGAACGGCTCGTCCTCGACACGGTGGAGAACCCAAAATACGACCGGCGGATCCTCAACGGCCTCGACCCATTCGTCAACGGCACCGCCCCCCAGGACATGATCGGATTCTACACACCGTCCGAACTCGGTCAACTTGTCCAGATCCGCGGCACTGAGCGCGACATCGAGTCCCGTATGCCGGTGAAGATAACCCGCCACTACTTCGAGATGGCCAGGCACAGCCCCGCGCTGCAAACGCTCGTCAAAGCATCTCCGGACGAAACTCTCAACCTCGACGGTGTCGAGGACCCCGGCAACCAGATGGACTACAGCCCCGTCGAAGGCCTTCTCCACAAGTACGAGATGGGCCTCCTCTATGTGATCTCGACCTGCTCGGCGCACTGCCGGTTCTGCTACCGGGAGGAGTTGATCGCCCGTAAGCCTGTCGAGCACCGCGACGGCACCGTCAAGAAGAAGAGCCTCGCCCGGATTCTTGAGATAACCGATTACATCCGCTCTCACAACGCCGCGGTGGCCACCAACGGCGGTCGCCACCCCGAAACCGGCCGGGAGAAGCTCCGCGAGATACTCCTGTCAGGCGGAGACCCGATGGTGCTGCCCAACAGCAAGCTCGCCGCCTGGTTCACCGCTCTCGCCGAAGCCGGTGTTGAGGCGATCCGGCTCGGCACCAAGGAGCTGGCCTTCCACCCCGACCGCTTCGACGACGCCTTCCTCGACATGATGGACCGGTTCCACGACGTCTACCCGGATGTCGGGTTCCGGCTGATGACCCACTTCAACCACCCCGACGAACTGCTCGCCAAGACTCCCGACGGCGGCTACACCGAGGACGGCAACGGTTTCTACAAATGGCACCCCAGCACACAGAGAGCTGTTGAAGCTGTGGTGTCGCGAGGGTGGATTAGCGTCGAGAACCAGTCGCCGATCATCCGCGGGGTCAACGACGACCCCGAGGCGCTCAAGATCCTTCAGCGCACCCTGAAACGGGTCGGTGTCGAGAACCACTACTTCTTCGGCGGGCGAGACATCGTCGCCTACCGGGCCTTCAACGTGCCCATCGAGGAGGCCTGGCGGATCGTCAACGAGTCGCAGAAGGGGCTGTCCGGCGTGGAGGCCCACGCCCGTCTGGCGCTCTCCCACTACAGGGGCAAGACCGAGGTGGCCGCCGTCACCGACGGCCCGGTCCCGGGCTTTGCGGGAGCTGAGAACGGAGTCGTCATATTCAAGATCCTGCGCAGCGTCGCCGACGCCCCCGACCGGGGCAAGGTGTGCATCGTGGGCCGAAACCCCGAGGCTCTCTGGTTCGACGACTACGAGGACCGGATCCTGTTCGACGAGGCCGGCCTGTTCAACGACGCCGACCCGTTCGACGAGGCCAGCCTCTTCAACTACCTCGAGTTCGAATCCCAAGCCTCCGGCGAGTTGGCGCTGAGCACAGCCTGAACAAGATAGCCCGACATTGCATTTGGTTGCTTATGGGTAGGGTACGGGGGCAGATCATGCGGTGTATGCTGGCGCGCTACACTGTAGCCTAGGGAGTTCTAAGGGGAGCGATGAGCCGTCCGACATCGTTAAGGTTGCCAGATGATGTGCGCGAGCGGTTGGACAATGAGAGCCAGCGGATCTCTGCAGCGCCGTCGACGCTTGCCGTCGCGCTGATTGACGAAGGACTCAGGATGCGGCGCTTTCCCGGCATCGTGTTCCGTGACGGCCCGACCGGTCGTCGCGCTGGACTGGCGAGAGGACCAGATGTGTGGGAAATCGTACGTGACCTCAAGCGTGCCCAGGGCACTGGCAGGCAACCCGTCGGTTTCGTTGCCGAGGAAACGGGCCTGGCACCCGAGTTGATCGAACTCGCCGCTGACTATTACGTGGTATTCCCTGAAGAGATCGACGACCGCATCGCCACTGACATCAGAGTCGCAGAGGAACTGCGGGAGATCGCCGATCGCCGAGAGCGCATGCTCGCGACGTGAAGTGGTTGCTAGACGAGATGTTCCCGCCCGCGGCCGCCGCCGAATTACGGCGTCTCGGCCACGATGCCCGCAGCGTTGCCGGCTCAATGTTGGCGGGTACCGACGACGAGCATCTCTACGAGTTGGCCACGGGCGAAGGGCGCGTCATCGTGACCGAAAACTTCGCCGACTACGCATCTTTGGTGGCCCAGAACTTGGAGCGAGACGCACCCTATGGACTTGTTGCCTTCGTTCGAAAGAGTGACCTGCCCTCAGGCAGCGCGTTGGGAGCGGCACTTGCGCGTCGTCTCAACGCATGGGCCGAAGCCAATTCGTCCCCGTCACCCGGTTCGCACTGGCCTTGATGAAGTCGAGCGACGGCTGCCTGTCACTGCTCGCGCCGACGGTGCACCGGCTGAGGGGCCTTGGCTCAGGGCTTGAGGGCGGTAAGGGGCACTACGGCGATGCCGTCGTCGGTCTGGTAGCCGTGACCGAATGCGGTGAGCACGATTAGACGGGCTGGTTCTCCCCGCCGGGTCGTGTCGATCCGTGAACGGACGGCGCGAAGTGATTCCATCGCCTCAGCGACGGCTCTCCCGCCGCCGAGTTTGATCTCCACGGCAGCCCATTGACCGTCGAGTCCCTCTATCACAGCGTCTGCCTCGAGACCATTCGAATCGCCGTAGTAGTAGAGGCGGGCGTCCAGCGACTGGGCATACACCCGCAGGTCGCGTATCGCCATCGATTCGAACAGCAGACCCATCGCCTCCCTGTCGTTGGCAACAGATCCCGCCGACGCCGCCAAGGAGGCGACGGCCAGCGCAGGATCGCTGAAGAACCGCTTCGAGGTCTTCGTCAGGCGGGTCGAAGATCTCAGGTGGGTAGTCCACGCCGGAAGCGGCTCGAGCACGAAGAGGCGGGTCAGTTCGTCGATGTAGGCCCGAATCGTTGAGCGTGCAGGGGGGCTGCCCGCTGCTCCGGCTACATCCTTTGCCAAGGTGGCGCAGGAAGCGGTTGTGGCTTCATTGCGGGCGAGCGATGCCAGCAATGCCTCGACCATCCGAGGATCGCGTCTGATGCCGGACACTCGGGAGATATCGGTACGGGTGATGTTGTTCAGGTAGTCGCGAAGACGGGCTTGGGCTGTATCGGGTGCCATCTTGATCATGCGGGGCCACCCTCCCCGACATATTAGCGAAGCGATGCTGCTGTAGGTCTGTTCAGTGTCCTTCGCCAAGCATCGACCGCCTTCCAGCAGTGAGGCCAGCGACACTTCTCCGCTTGAATCCGCGGATTCCCACAACGACATCGGCCGCATCCTCACCCGGGCTACACGGCCCGCTCCAGAGTGCTCAGTGATGTCGTCGGGTGGGTTCTGCGACCCGGTGAGAAGGAAGTGCCCGAACCCGCCTCGCCGGTCGCATGCGTGTCGCATCGGATTCCATATGCCTCGAACGAGTTGCCACTCATCGAGCAACCGGGGCTCGTCTCCCTCAAGGATCGAGTCCGGGTCTACCTCGGCGGCGATGCGCAGAGCTTCGGAACTGTCTAGGATCACCTCGCTGTTGGCGAACCTCTGCCCGGTCCATGTTTTTCCGCAACCACGCGGCCCTTCAATGAGCACAGCAGGTGAGGAGGCGAGAACCTCAGCGACCTCGTGGTCTACTACGCGGTCCAAATAATTTGGATTGAGGTTGTCGGGCATGTCTCCCCCTACCTGAAGGGTATCTTCACACTCCACTTTGCAGCGATTCCACACTCCACGTTGCAGTGTTAGGTGGGATGCACTTGACGCCGACGGATGCCGATGATCATTACCGACATCAACATCCTCGTCTACGCGTTCCGCAGCGAGACTCCGCAGCATTCGAGCACCAGAGATTGGCTCGAGGGAGTTCGCAGGAGTCCGGAACTGTTCGGACTCCCAGACACCGTGCTCACCGGTTTTCTGCGCGTGGTGACAAATCGGAAGGTCTTCTCCGAACCTGCTGAGATGCCAGAAGCGCTCTCGTTGACGTCAACTCTGCAGCAGTCGCCGAATTATCGAACGATTCACCCAAGCAGTGCCGCCTGGGACCAATTCGCGGCATTTGCTGCCCGCGACCCATATGTCGTGGGCAATCTCGTGCCGGACGCATGGCTCGCCAGCATCGCAATAAGCAGCGGCGCACGACTTGCCACGGCCGACGCCGGCTTCGCACGCTTCGAGCGCCTGAAGTGGTTCAACCCCGTCCACTCCACATGATCCCATCAGCCACGACGCGGCCCGGCGCCTTGCGGTTCAGTTGCCGGCCGTCGAAAATGTCGCAGAGCGGTGGTAAAGTTCGAGTCTTCTGGGGCCGTTAGCTCAGTTGGTTAGAGCGCCTGCTCGACACGCAGGAGGTCACAAGTTCGACTCTTGTACGGCCCACCACCGTGAGTCCAGCACGCACGACCTGCCGGGGTGCTTGCGAAAATCGCAAGTGATCCGATAGCTTGTCCTCATGTCGTCCGCGGCCTCGATTGGAGGCCAGGTTCGTCGTCTGCGGGAGTCGGCAGGCTTGCAGGCTTCTCAGTTGGCTGCGGCGCTGAGGGTGGACCCGAGCGCGGTCTCGAACATCGAGCACGGCAAGCGGTCGGTGAAGGCCTCAGAGTTGGCTGTGATCGCTGAGTTCCTCGGGGTGTCGCAACTCGCCATTCTGGAGCCGGATTCGCTGCTGGCACGGCTACCTGTCGCCGCTCGCGCCGACGGTGCCTCGGTCGAGGGATCGGTCATGGCCCGTCTGACCGCGATGGCCGAGCTGCATCATGTGCTTGCCGATGGTGGGCACCCGCCGCGTGAGATTGCCCCTGCTCCCGCGAACCGGAACCCCGAGGGATGGCTCGATCACGCAAACACGCTCGCACGTTGGGCGAGCGCACGCTTCCGCAGAACCAAGGAAGCGGATGATCCGTTCACGAGCTTGGTCGAGGCGATCGAACGCGAGCTCGGCATCGACGTGCTCGTAGACAGTTTCGGCGATGCCTCGCTGGCGGGCGCTTCGATCACAGACCCGGAGTTCTCACTGATCGCGGTGAGTTCCGATCAGCCCCGACCTCGTGCCCTGTTCACGCTCGCCCATGAACTCGGCCATGTCTTGAACGCAGACGGAGCGACCCTGAACATTGACAACGACCTGCGCGCCAGCACAGATCGGGAACGCCTGGCCAACGCGTTCGCTGCGGCCCTGTTGATGCCCGAGGAGGACCTGCGGAGGGCTGTTGCCTCGAACGGACTCGGCCCAGACTCGCTCGCGCTGATGCTGGTCGAGTTCGGGGTCAGCTACGAATCGCTTGTGTATCGGTTGCACAACCTGCAATGTGTCAACGCAGCCGGACGCGACAGGCTCAGATCAGTCGGGTGGACGGGTCTGCTGGCGCGTGTTGAAGACGAGGATCTCCGCCGAGCGTTGCTGGCTGCACGCGGCTCCCGTCCAGAGCGACGCCCTCCGCTGTTGCTCGCCTCACGGTGCCTACGCGGCCTGCTCGACGGCATCGTCGGCGCAGCGCCACTCGCCGGCCTGCTCGACGTTCCCCGCGACGACCTCATTTCCGCCATCGGCACCTATGAGCGCTCGGACGCGTTCGAACTCGACCGCACGCCTTCGGTGCAGGATGCCCCCGAAGAGGTGCTCTTGAGCTTCGACGCGAGCCCGGTCTAGGCCGAGCACTAACTGTGTCACCGGTGCTGCACGACGCGGTGACGCTGCGTCACTTTGCTGCCGTTGACGCTCTGGACGTATTGCGTGCACAGCATGATCACCACCCAGAGCCACGCTGGACTGAAGCGATACAAGACGAGATTGCCGCCGCGGAACGCGCCGGGGAAGCGCATTGTGCGGACATCTTGTCGGCTTCGTGGCTCGGTGCTGCAGCCGAGCCGGAGGAAGGTGATCTCGCTGCGGTGTACCGCATCCAGGTTGGGCTCAACGAAGGGCGTCGACCTCCGGACGCGCATCTTGGCGAGGCTCAGGCCATACACTTCGCCGAGGCCACTGGCGGCACCGTTGCAACTGACGATCACGGTGCCTACGACTTCGCGACGAGACGCCTGTCGCTCGGCCCGGGTCGAGTCATCGACACCGTGCAGATTCTGCGATCGGCTGTCGCATTCGGCGAGATCACAAGCGCTCGGGCCGCCAAGATCGCCGACGACATAGAATCCGCAGGCCGATCTCTGAGACCCGAGCACCGGCAATCTCGGAATGCCGCCTACTTCAACTGATGTTCCAGTTTGCACAACCTGGACCCCCAACTGAGCCAACGCCATCAGACATGACAAGACGAGGCGGGGTTAGAGTAAGCGGCCATGCAACCTGTGGGCCATGCGTTCAAGGAAGGTCAGGAGACTGTTGTCAGAGACGACTCGATGGAGCTTTTGCGGTTTGCATGGAGTGGTTTCGAGTTCGCGACACTCAGACCGTGGGACGCCACCGATCCCGCGCCGAAATACCATAAGATCTCGGTACGTCGCGCTTCAGGCTGCGGGCACAACAATGAATGATCGCATCGAAGGTCCCAAATCCAACTCTCCGTACCGGGTTCCGCACCGGCGGGGCTCGAGGATCGACCTAAGCCCCCATCCCAATTCCCCTGACCCGGGTAACGTCGAACGCGTTCAGAGACTATCGCCAAGGCAATCGTGTTCAGGTCGGTCGAGCGACTCGTCACGGTGCAACCGTGGTATCAGGGCGGTTATCGTGCGAATGTCGTGGCCTACGCCATCTCCAAACTCGCCTATGACTTGGCGGAGCGCAGCGAAACCATCGACTTCGAGCGCATCTGGCGAGCGCAGGGAATACCGCCCGGGCTTCGAGACGCGTTGGTCGCAAGTGCCAAAGCGGTCCACGATGTGATCGTCGAACCGCCGGCGGGTATGCGGAATGTAACCGAGTGGGCGAAGCAGCAGGCCTGCTGGCATCGCGTGATGGGGCTTCATGTTTCATGGCCCGATTCCCTCGCCATAGTACTGACCAGTTCATCAGAGCGTGACGAGGGGAAGAGGGCCGCTGTCAAGGATCAACGGATGTTGAACGGTATAGAGGCTCAGATGCTCGTGGTCGAGGCTGGGCCGGCCCTCTGGAGTGAAGTCAAGGCTTGGGGAGTGTCCAAGGGTCTCCTTTCGCCGACCGACCAGGGAATATTGGATGTTGCGATCTCGATCCCAGCCAAGGTGCCGTCCGAGAAACAGAGTATCCGGACTATTGAAATCCTTGAGCGTCTCCGTAACGAAGGGTGCCAGCTAGGCGTGGAATCGATCTAGTCTCGAACCCGGTTACTTATGGCGATACCGTGTGTCTACTAGGGCGCAAAGTTGAGAACGTCATCAAACGGATTCAAACCCAAAGCCGGGTGTGCAGACGCGGTGCAGGGTTAGAATCGGCGGCGATGGAATCTGTGGGGCATGCTTTCAAGGACGCTCTGACCGCCGGACCTGAACTGGCGGTCATTGCTGAGGTGAAGCGCAAGTCGCCGTCCGCAGGGGACCTGAGTCCAGGACTGGGGGCAGCGGAGACCGCTCTCGAGTATGTCCGGGGCGGTGCATCCTGTATCTCGGTGCTGACCGAGGGTCCGAGGTTCGGTGGCAGCCCCGAAGACCTGACAGCGGTCAAGGAGGCCGTCGACGCCCCGGTTCTGCGCAAAGACTTCCTCACGACGCCCCAGCACATCCACGACGCGTCCGCCATGGGCGCCGACGCGGTGCTGCTGATCGTGGAGGACATCGGATCCGTTGCCGAAGTCGCAGACCTCCAAGCTCTCGCGCTGAGCCTTGGAATGGACGCCCTCACCGAGGTGCGCGCAGAACACGACCTGGCGATGGCGGCAGAAGCGGGCGCCTACATGATCGCCGTCAACCAGCGTGACAATCCCAAAGACACCCGCTTCACCGTCGACCACCACAAAGCAGTGCGCATGGCCGGCCTGCTGACCGAGCTGGGACCAGGAGTCGTGACCGTGGCAGCATCCGGTATCGAGACGCCAGACGGGACCAAGCTGAGAGACCTCGCCGAAGCCGGCTACGACGCCGCGCTGATCGGAGAAGCCCTCGTGCGCAGCGACTCCCCGGCAGACCGGCTCCGTGCCATGCTCGGCACCCTCTCCTAGCTAGGGTTGAGGGCATGGCAGACGAGCAACTCCAACGCTTCCGTTCCAGCATCGACAACATCGATGCAGCGCTGATCCTGCTTTTGGCGGAGCGCTTCAAGGTCACCGAGGACGTCGGTGAGTACAAGGCCCAACAGGGCATGCCGCCGGCAGACCCCGAGCGTGAGCAGGAGCAGATCGAGCGGCTCCGTCAGCTCGCATCGTCGGCCAACCTCGATCCGAAGTTCAGCGAGGTCTTCCTGCGTCTGGTGATCGACGAGGTGATCCGCCGCCACGAACGCGCCGCCGACCAACTCTGACCCGGACGATACTGGCTCAGCAGAAACCCAGCAGAGCCTCAGACAGGCGGGTCGGCGGTCCACGGGACAGCCAGGCGGCGGCAGACGATCCGCCAACCGCCGGGGTCGGTGCGAACCGGTCGGTGTCGGTCTACATTAATCGTCGTCGAGGATCGTCACTTCGATTTTCGCATCTAGGACGACGATTTTACTGTCGGACGCGGTGCCTTTCAGCTTGAAGCTGATCTCCTCGTTCGCGGTGTCCGCGTCGCTCAATGCAGTGACCGTGAACTTCTGGAACGTATCCCAGTTGCTCGCGTCGAACGTCAGAGAACTCGGCGCGGCGCTCAGTTTGCTGCTGTCGGCCGACTTGATCTCAGGCTGGATGGTGACGGTCACGCCCGGCTCTGGCTTCTGCTTGAGTCGGACCCAGACGTCCTGGGTTGCTGCTACGTCCTCGATGGGGAACAGCGCAGACGGCCAAGCCTGCATGGAGATCGACGTGTCCTCGATCTTCACGGTCAAGCGCCGCGGCGCCGCGTAGCTGAGGCCCGGGAAGTTGTCGACACGGAACTCGATCCACCGGGTTTCATCGTTCGTGTCTGCGTCGATGTCGCTCTTGACCGGAATGGTGTCGCAGTATTTCGCGTTGATCGATCTTGGTCTCGGATACTTGCCGTCGCAGTTCTCGCCAGCTGAAGCTGCTGTGAAGTAGAAATTCTTCACCCCTCCTACCCAGATCGCGATATAGGGTCCGATGTCGTCGCCCGTCAGGCCTTGGTAGCCCTTGGCCATCCGGTCGAACCAATCGTCTTTGAACTTCCCCTCTTTCAGCAGCGCCGGATCGAAGTGCAGGTAGACAGCCCCGGGTGTGCCCTCGGTGAGATTGAGCGTGGAATTCGGGGCGATCTTCTCTCCTGCTGGATCGGGCGTCCAGGTGACGTACACGGGCCTGGCGTCGGCGATGGTCGCGGTGACGCTCGGCATCGCTGACACCCCAGCGAAACCACTGATTGCATGGGTGATCGTGACGGTGTCTTTGATGTAGTTGTCGTCGAGTGGCGCGTTCAGGGTGACGGTCTGCGCACTGTTCCAGTTGCCGCTTGAGCCGCCGGTAAACGTCAGCGGGCCGCTCACCGTCAGCCGGTCGGTGTCGCTCGACACAGGTGTGATCACGATGCTCGCGCCATCGCCCGGGTCGGCATTCAGAGAGAGGTCGTATGTCGTCGAGGACAGCTCATCGACCGCCACCGTGGACGCCGACAATGTCATCTCGACTGCCTCGTTATCATCGATATTCACGGTGAGCGTCTGCGACGGCGATTGGGCGCTGTAGCCATCGCCGTCACCGGAGATGACGTGGCTGACCGCGACGATCTCGTCGGCGCCGTCGGGGTCCCGGACCGCCGTCACGGTGATGCGCTGGCGGGCCTGCCAGTTGCCGGTCGAGCCGCCCGTAAAGGTGAGCGTCGTCGGGCTGACGGTGACGTCGCTGCCAGTGAACGTCGGCGTGACGATCACGCTCTTGCCACTGCCGGGATCGGCTCTCAACCAGACTTCATAGTGAGCTGTCGTGCCCTCGTCGACCGTCAGGTTCTGCGGGTCGACGAGGACGCCGGGCGAGCGATCCTCCACTGCCACACGGAACGTCTCCGTGAGAGCTCGAACCTTCACTTGAGCATTCTCCGGATGCGGCACCGGGATCGTGACGGTGATCTCCACATCCTCGTCGTCGTTGTCGCTGTCGGCAACTGGAGTGATGGTTACGTCCTGGAACTCGTCGTAGTTCTCATGATCGAAGGTGAAGCTCGTCGGGGTCACCGTCACCGCGCCCGGATCGGGGTTGGTGATGGTCACGGTGACGGGATTGCGGGGAATCCGGCCCAGCTTGAGCTGATAGGTAAGCGATGATGCAGGATCGCCTTCCGCCAACAAATTCGGATTGGGCTTGCGCTGCGTAATCGGATTGCTGCGGTCGACGCCGTACATGCTCAGCCACAAGTCGGAAATGGCCGCGTAACCGGGGTACTCGACAAACTCAAGCGACACATGCGCCGTGGCGATGATACTGCCCCAGTCTCCCAGGTGACGCACGTTAATGGTTTGGTGTTCGTTCCAATTGCTCGGCGTGAACACGAGATAGTCGGGTGAAATATCCAAAGATCGTGCATTGCGGGCGCCTTGGACCACTGGTCGCACGGTGATCGCATGCGGCGGTTGGTCCTTCAGACGAAACTGCCACGGTTTTTCTTGACCGTCCTCCCACACTGTGAGAAATATTTCTTGCGCCAGATCCAAGCGGATGTACTTGTTATCGCTGTGATACGCGGCACCCTTGCTGCCTGTGTCGTCATTTCGGATGGTGCCTGTCGCGGTGTCATCGCTGATGGTCACACCAGCCGGAGGATTCGAGATCGTGACGGTGAACTCATCGTCGATTTCGATGTCGGAGTCCTCGGTCGTCGAGATCGTGATCGTGGCGGAACTGCTGCCTGCAGGGATCGTCACTGTGCCGCTTGCAGCCGTGTAGTCGTCCACATCGGAGTGGGCGATTGCCGTGCCGTCGGCAGTCTGGTAGTCGAGCGCGATCGCAGAGGTCTGCACCGGGCTCACCGACACCACGAAGCCGAGGTCATTGCCCTCATTCGACGACGCATCGGCAATGCTGACCGTCGATTGACTGTTTGTCTGGGCCGGCTGCGCCGCTGGATCATCGTCGGCAACAGCGACCATCGCCGATCCCGCACTCGACGACACCGTGTAGCCGGTGCCGGTGTCGATCGACACTGTCACCGACCCGTCAGCCTCGTCGGTGCTGTCACCGGTGGTGGTAACAGCCAGGGTGTAACTGCCGCCGGTGGGGATCGTCACGGTCCGCGCCCCAGTCGCCACACCGAAATCGCCTGACTGCGACACCGTCACATCGACCGTCAAAGCAGCAGTCGGCACCGGTGATGCGGTGACGGTGAACGACGCCGCCGAGCCCTCAGTGACGCCGATGCCCGCGGTGACGCTGACCTCCGGCACCGGCGGCGGCTTCTGCGATGCTGCCTCGATGCATTCCAACGCTTCGCGGAACGGCTTCCACCCGAACCATCGCTGCTCACCCTCAAGCGCCTCAGCCGCAGTGAACGCAGTCAACTGATCGTCGGCCACATCGGCGAACGCGATCAGCACCCGACGCCAGTTGCGGCCATAACCAGGAGCGCGATCACGATGCAGTTCGTAATAGTCCCGCGCCGACTCCAACGTCTCATCAGAAACACAATCCGCAGGCGGCGGGGGTGGCGGAGGCGGGTCGTCGTCATCAGACACTGAGACCGTGGCGCTGCTGTTGCTCGACGAGACGGTGTAGCCCGTGCCGCTGCTCACCGACACTGTCACCGACCCGTCGGGCTCGTCGGTGCTGTCACCGGTGGTGGTGACAGTCAGCGTGTAGCTGCCGCCGGTGGGGATCGTCACGGTCCGCGCCCCAGTCGCCACACCGAAATCGCCGCTCTGGGCGATGGCAACGCTGACCGGCAGGGTTGACGCCGGCGAAGGGCTGGCCGTGAGCGTGAACAACGCAGCAGTCCCCTCGGTGACACCGCTGCCCGCAGCGATGCTGATCTCGGGATCGGGCGGCGGCGGATTCGCCGCCTCGATGCACTTGAGCGCCTCTTGCACCGGCTTCCAGCCATACCAGCGTTGCACTTCCGCGCGCGCCTCAGCTTCGGTGAACGGAGTCAGATTCCCATCTTCGACATCGCCGAAAGCGATCAGGACGCGCTTCCAGTTCTCCCCGTAGCTGGGAGGCTTGTTCTTGTTCGCCTCGTAATAGCCGCGAACCGTTGCGACCAGGCTGTCTGAGATGCAATCGGCGATCGATTGCTCCGAGGCCTGCTGGGCACCCGAGGGTGCCGGGGCGACGACCAGCACCGAGGCGATGACCGCGGCCACTGCGATGAAACGCCAAGTTCGGAGCGCAAGTGCGGGAAAGATCTGAGCAACATGATGGGTCATGATGAGCCTCCAGACTGTGTGGATTCTGAGTGCGCCGAGATTGTAGCCGCATTGTTGCGGGCAGTTGCAGCAATCGAGACGTTCCTCCCCGAAGCCGGATCTGAACTCGATTTGCGCAGAGTTCTCCGCAACGCGCCGTTGCGCAGCACATATGTTGTTGTGACTGAGTCCACCACTGTGCCCCTCAACGACAAGGAACGAGCGCTGCTCGACAGCAGAGCCTCAGACAGGCTGGTCGGCGGTCCACGGGACCGTCAGGCGGCGGTAGGCGATCCGCCAACCGTCGGGGGTCGGTACGAAGTGGTCGTGGTAGTGGATGTGCATCACATGGTCGATGCGCTCATGGCCGTCGACGCGGAGATGGTGCGCCTCACAATAGGTCACCCCCTCGATCTCACCATCGTCGGTCACCGAGAGGAGCTGCTGGCCCAGGATGTGGCTCGTGGCCTCATAGCGGAGCAGACCGGCCATGGCATCGGTGATCTCCAACAGACCGGACCGCTGTCCTCGACCCGTGTCGAGCAGCGCGTCGGCGGTGAACACCTCATCGAAACGGGCGAAGTCTCGCCGGTCGACGATGACCGCGTACAACGCGGCGAGATCAGCCAGATCGGCTCGATCCTGAAGGTTAGGGAGGCGCCTCATACTGCTACGATCCCACCTTCAGCCAGCTTGTGGGGTGATCGGTGCAACTTCAGCGGAGTCCCGAGGAGCAGAACAGCACCCCTCCGAAGCGAACCCTCGACGCAACGGACCGTTGGGGACCGGAGGGGGACCCGCGGGTCGACCGTCTTGCGCGAATGCTCTGCGAGGCCTTCGTCGAGTTCCACGAGCGCTACCTCGAACTCACGCACCGAGCCTCTCGATGCTTTATTGAACGTGACTGGGCCGGGCATCAAAAAGACACGAAGGACCGCCTGAACCTGCATAAGAGTCTGGTCGTCGATGTTGTGGACGCGGCCCGACTGGTACTGTCAGAAGACGACCCCGAAGCTCGCACAGTTTGGATCGGAGCACGGCGCCGCTACGTCGCCCTCGTCTCGGAGCGGATGGACCTCGAACTCGCCGAAACGTTCTACAACTCCGTCACCCGGCGGCTGTTCCACATCATCGGAATCGACGAGGAACTGGAGTTCCTCTGGCTCGGCCCCACCAAGCTGCCCGCCGACGACAGCACCCGCGACGAATACCGGAAATTCCCAGTCGACGCCACCGTCGCCGACTGCCTCCGCGAGATCTTTCAACACTCGCCGCTGGCCCCGAGCTTCATCGACATCGATGGAGACGCCGCCAAGGTCGCCGGACGGGTCAGCACGCTCCTCGAACAGACCTGGGACGGGCACCTCGACGCAATAGACGTGCTGCGGCCGATCTTCTATCGCAACAAGGGCGCCTACCTCGTCGGTCGGCTCCGCTGGCTGAACCGCCTGGCTCCGATAGTCATCGCCCTGGTCCACACCGAGGCCGGCGTCAAGGTGGATGCGGTACTGCTCACCGAGACCGACGCCAGCCGCCTCTTCGGCTACACGCGGTCCTACTTCCATGTGCTGTGTCGACGCCCGGCCGCGGTCGTCGGATTCCTGAAGTCGCTCCTGCCGGTCAAACCGGTGGCAGAGCTCTACACCTCGATCGGCTACAACCAGCACGGCAAGACCAACCTGTTCCGGGCGTTGTACCGCCATATGGAACACTCCAACACCCGCTTCGAACGCGCCCGGGGCGCGCGCGGCATGGTCATGGCGGTCTTCACGCTGCCGTCGTTCGATGTGGTCTTCAAGCTCATCAAGGACCGTTTTGCGCCCACCAAGCGAACCACCCCCGAAGACGTGAAGCGGCGCTACAAGCTGGTGTTCGGACATGACCGGGTGGGCCGCCTCGTCGATGCCCAGGAGTTCACCAACCTGAGCTTCAACCGCGACCGCTTCGATGAGGAGTTGATCGACGAACTGCGCAACGAATGCGCGCGAACGGTGACGATCACAGACGACGAGGTCGTGTTGCACCATGCCTACACCGAACGCAGGCTCTACCCACTCGACCTCTACCTCCGGGAGATGTCGCCGGAAAGGGCGCGTGCTGCTGCCATCGACTACGGCTCTGCCGTCAAAGACCTGGCCGCGGCCAATATCTTCCCCGGTGACCTGTTCCCCAAGAACTTCGGCGTCACCCGGCACGGTGTGGTGGTGTTCTACGACTACGACGAGTTGGCGCTGCTCGGCGAGATCAACTTCCGCAAGATGCCGGTCAGTCAGAACTACGACGACGAGATGTCTGAGCAGCCATGGTTCCCGGTCGAGTCCAACGACGTTTTCCCCGAGGAGTTCCGCACCTATCTGCGTTCCCCCCGGGTGGTCGGAGAGGTGATGGAGACGCGCCACGCAGACATCTGTTCGGTCGATTTCTGGAAGTCGATGCAGGAACTGCACCATGCTGGAGAACTTCCAGACTTCTTCCCCTACCCCCAAGAGTTGCGGTTCCACCGAAGCTGAGAGGAGAACTGATATGCCACTGTCGAGTTTAGAAGGCAGCGTTGCGGTCGTGACCGGCGCCGGGTCCGGGATCGGCCGAGCAATGGTGGAGCACTTCGCAGGTGTCGGGATGAGGGTCGTTGCCGCCGATATTGACGGCCCGTCGGCCGAAGCGACTGCCGAGAGCGCAGACGGAGAGGTGGTGGCGGCAGTGGTCGATGTCGCATCTGCAGACGAGGTTGAGTCTCTGGCCGACGACGTCTACCAGCGTTGGGGCGCGGTTCATCTGCTCTGCAACAACGCTGGCGTGTTTCAAGCGGGCCTGTGTTGGCAGCGCTCCGTGGACGACTGGGACTGGACCTTCGGGGTCAACCTCTACGGGATCATCCACGGAATCAAGTCGTTCGTGCCCCGCATGCTGGCGGGAGGCGAACCGGGTCATGTCGTCAACACCTCGTCGGTGGCCGGTTTCGTGGCGGCACCGTTCACCGGTCCCTACAACGTGAGCAAGGTGGCTGCGTTCTCGATGACGGAATCGCTCGCCCACGACCTCGCCGCGGTGGGCGCCGCCGTTGGAGCGTCGGTGCTGTGCCCGAGCGCGATCCGCACTGCGATCGCCCGCACCGACAGGGTGCGGCCCGGTGGAGCGGCCAATGAGGGTGAGGACGCGGCGGGAATCCGCGAGTCACTGTTCGCGATGACCGAAACCGGAATGGACCCGTCGGAGGTGCCGCCGATCGTGCTGAAAGGAATCTTCGACGGGGATTTTCTGATCGCCACCAAGCCGTCGTACCGTCAACAGATCGAGGCCCGATTCGAGGCACTTCTCGAAAAAGGACTGCCGCCGACCCCGGTCGTGGACTAGCTGTACACCGCACCTACAAGACAGAGAAAGGAGTTCTGGTGCCGAACCATCCGATTCTGGAACATGTCGATCTGCTTGACGGCAACTGGTATGCGAGTCGGCCGCACGACGACTGGACCTGGATGCGCAACAACGCACCGGTGTATTACGACCCCAACTCCGACGTCTGGGCGGTGGCGCGCTACGACGATGTCCTGACCGTCTCACGCGACCCCGGGACCTACTCGTCGTACAAGGCACCCCGGCCCAAGGGAAACTCGCTGCCGATGATGATCTCGATGGACGACCCGGACCACCTCAACCGCCGCAAGCTCGTCAACAAGGGGTTCACACCCCGTCGGGTACGTGACAAGCTCGCCGAGATCGAGGTGCTTTGCGACATGATCATCGACCGGGTCTGCGAGAAGGGCGAAGCGGACTTCGTGTGGGACATCGCCGCGCCCCTGCCGCTGCTGCTGATCGGCGACATGCTCGGGTTCCCACGGGAGTCCTTCGACGATCTGCTCGAATGGTCTGACGACCTGATGCGCGGCACGACTGAGACCGATCCCGCCGCCTATGAGAGATCGAGGCTCGCCGGGGCCGCTTTCCGCGAGTTCCAGATGGGTGTGATCGCTGACCGCAGGGCCAACCCGGGAGGGGACGACCTCGTCAGCATCCTCTGTCATGCCGAGGTTGACGGCGAACAGCTCGACGACGAGTCAATCGTGCAGGAGTCGTTGCTGATCCTGATCGGCGGCGACGAGACGAGCCGCCATGTCATCACCGGAGGCATGCAGGCGCTGATGGAGTTCCCCGACGAGCGCCAGAGACTGCAGGAGGACCTCGACGGGCGAATTGAGACCGCTGTCGAGGAGATGCTTCGCTGGGTCACGCCGATCAAGAACATGGCCCGCACCACCATGACCGAGATCGAACTCGGAGGCGAGACCATCCCCGAAGGCTCCGACGTCATCATGCTGTATCCGTCGGCCAACCGCGACGAAGCCCACTTCGTGGACCCGTTCCGATTCGACGTCGAGCGGGAGCCGAACCACCACCTGGCGTTCGGCTTCGGCACCCACTTCTGTCTCGGCGCATCTCTGGCCCGGCTCGAACTCAAGGAGATGTTCACCAAGGTGCTGCGCCGCCTGCCCGACATCGAGATGGCAGTGCCGGCCGATCAGCTGCCGTGGCGCAACTCGAACTTCATCACCGGTGTTGAGGCGATGCCCGTGAAGTTCACGCCGACCGAACGACTCAGCCCGACACAATAAGGCTGAGCCGCGGGGCTGATCAGCGCTCGGCGAGTGGCACGTAGTCGCGCATTTCGGGCCCGGTGTAGAGCTGGCGGGGTCGTGCGATGCGGGACTCCTGCTCCATCATCTCGTTCCAATGGGCCAACCATCCCGGTGTCCGCCCGATGGCGAACAGCACGGTGAACATCTCGGTGGGGAAGCCCATCGACTGGTAGATCAAGCCCGAATAGAAGTCGACGTTGGGGTAGAGCTTGCGGTCGATGAAGTAAGAGTCGTTGGTGGCGATCTCCTCGAGCTTGAGGGCGAGGTCCAGCCGGGGGTTCTTTCCGGTGACCTCGAACACGTCGTAGGCGGCCTGCTTGATGATCATGGCCCGAGGATCGTAGTTCTTGTAGACCCGGTGGCCGAACCCCATCAATCGGCTCTCGCCCGACTTCACGGTCTCCATGAAAGCGTCGACGTTGCTGTAGTCGCCGATCTCGTCGAGCATGTTGAGAACGGCCTCATTGGCGCCTCCGTGGCGCGGACCGTAGAGGGCGGCGCAGGCCGCTGCCACTGAGGTGTAGGGGTCGGCGTGCGACGAGCCGACCACGCGGGCCGCGGTGGTCGAACAGTTCTGCTCATGGTCCGCATGCAGGATCAACAGGATCTCCATCGCCTTGCCGAGCACCGGATGGATGTCGTACTCCCCCCCCATCCGATACATCATGTTCAAGAAGTTCTCCGGATATCCGAGCAGGTTGTCGGGGAACACGAACGGCTGACCCTGAGAATGACGGTAGGCCGCCGCGGCCAGCGTTGGCATCTTCGCGATCAGTCGGACGATCTGTTCCATGCGGATGCTCTCGTCCTCGACCTCCTTGGCCTCGGGATAGAAGGTCGAGAGGGCGGCCACCCCGGAGGTGAGCAGGCCCATCGGATGGGCGTCGTAGTGGTAGGCGTCGTAGATCCGGCGTCGGAAGTTCTCGTGCACGAAGGTGTGATGGGTGACCTCGTAGACCCATGCGTCGTGCTGGGCCTTCGTGGGAAGCTCGCCATGGATCAGCAGGTAGGCGACCTCGAGGAACGAGCTCTGCTCGGCCAGCTGCTCGATCGGGTAGCCCCGGTAGCGCAGGATGCCGTTGTCGCCGTCGAGCTCGGTGATGCCGCTTATCGCCGCTGCGGTCGTTGTCAGACCCGGATCACAGAACCACACCCCGGGCAGGAACCTGCGCCACTCGGCGGCGTCGACACCTCCGTTCTCGATCGGGAGCTCGATCGAAGACCCCGTGCGATTGTCGGTGATTGTGATGCTCTCAGGCACTCGTTTTCTCCTCGGAACGTCCCGATCCAGCGGCCGAAACTGACTCTGAATCTAGACCGCGACAGCCCTTGGGCGCACATTGAGACCACCATTGCGAACCGTTCGCCGCGTCTTCAACAGCGCTGTTTCACAATGGTGTGTTGTCGTGACGACGGCGGGGGAGACGCTCCCGCTTGCTCGCGAGCATGTCAAAAGCGGAGCAAACACGCTGACGGGTCTCGGCCGGGTCGATCACCGCATCGATCGTCCCCCGCTCGGCTGCGATGTAGGGGTTGAGCAGGCGCTGCTCGTAGGCCGACTCGAGCTCTGCGCGCTCGGAGGCACTGCTGTTCCGGTGCAGGATCTCAACCGCTCCCTTGGCCCCCATCACCGCGATCTCAGCGGAGGGCCAGGCCAGAGCGATGTCGTTGCCCATGGTCTTGGAGTCCATGACGATGTATGCGCCACCGTAGGACTTGCGGGTGGTGACGTTGACCCGGCCGACGGTGGCTCGTGCGTACGCGAAGGCCAACTGCGCGCCGTAACGGATCATCCCCCGCCATTCGAGATCCTTGCCCGGATAGAAGCCCGAAGTGTCGACGAACGTCAGCAGCGGCAGGTTGAAGGCGTCACAGAAGGCGACGAAACGGGCGCCCTTGCGAGAAGCGGTGATGTCGAGGGTCCCGGCGATGCTCTGCGGCTGGTTCGCCACAACACCGATCGCCCGCCCACCCATCGAAGCGAACCCGGTGACCAGATTCGGCGCCCAGAGGGAATGCAGCTCGACCAGGTCGCCGTCGTCGACGACGCAACGGACTATGTCGCGGCAGTCGTAGGAGCCGTTTACCGAGGAGGGGAGCACCTCATAGGCTTCGGGCGTCGAACGGGAAACCGGATCGGAGCTCGGTTGAATCGGCGGCGCAGCATCGGTGTGGTCTGGCAGGAACCTCAAGAAGTCGGCGACGATCGATTCGGCCTCGGCCACGTCTTCAGCGACGAACGACGCAACACCGGAGGTCCTCTCGTGGACGTCGGGTCCGCCGAGTTCAGCGCCGTCGACTCCGACACCGGTGAACTGCTTCACCATCGCCGGTCCCGAAACGAAGGCATAGGAGTCGCTGACCATGACGACTATGTCCGCGAGCCCGAGCATCAGCGCGGGACCCGACACGGTGGGTCCGCTCACGATGACGATCGTGGGAACCACGCCTGAACAACGCGTGAGCTCCAGCGCCGCACCTCCCCATCCGTCGAGGGCGGCGATGCCCTCGCGCAGGTTGGCCCCGCTCGACGCCAGCCGCATCAACAGCGGCAGGCGCTGCTCACGGCTGTAGCGGGCGGCTGCGGCGATCGAGTGCCCGTCGGTGGGGGATAGGGCTCCCGCGAGGTCCTCGCCCTGCGCGTCGACCTCGACGATGCGCCGACCGGCGAAGTTGACCGAGCGGGCACGCACGAATCCGTCGGCGCGGGCCCGAATGTCGACGACACGGTCCGCTGGGTTGCTCATACTATGTCGGCTCCCCGGCTCGACGCCGGTGTCAGCCCGGCCTGGTCAGCGCAGGTTTCGCCGACAACGGTCCGGATCAGTTCGGCCACCGCCCGGGTCGGGGCTGAGGGCGAGAAACGGCGTCGCACCGCCAGCCCGACCTCTCGTCTGGAGAAACCGTCGACCGGGACTCTTACGAAATCACCCTGCAGCCAGTCCGGTGCGGCGCTCACTGGCACGAGAGCAGGTGCGAAACCCTGGAAGGCGAGCGACGAGAGGAGCCGCAGTCCGTCCACCTCGGCCCGGGTCGACAGTGTGATCCGTGCTTGGCGGGCGTCTGCCTCGATCTCGTCGCGGAAGGCAGTTCCGATGGGCGGGAGCAGGATCTCGTGTTCGGCCAGTTCGGCGATGTCGATCCGCTCGTATCGGGCCAAGGGGTGACCCATCGGCGCGACGACGATCCGGTCCTCGAGCAACAGCGGCTCGGTGTCGACGTCGGGATCGACGATTGGGAGGTTGGCCACCGCGATGTCGAGACGGTCGTCGAGCAGTTGCGGTACCAGCGTGGTGGTGGTCGCTTCGATGATCTGAAGGTTGACGCGCGGGTGTTGTTGGGTCAAGGCGTCCAACAACGCCGGAACCAGCCAGCGGGCGGTGGTGCCGATCACTCCCGCGCGGACCGTGCCGCTCAGTTCGTCACGAAGGGCGACTAGGTCGTCCTCTATCGCCCGGAGCTCCGCGATCATCCGTCGGGCCCGACTGGCGACGACCGCCCCCTCAGTCGTCAGTTCGCTGCGCTCCCGGTCGATGAGCGTCGCTCCGACTTCACGTTCAAGCCGCGCAACATGGGTGGAGACGTTGGATTGAACCGTGTGCAGCGCGCGTGCGGCAGCCGAGAAGGAGTGATGTTCGGCGACGGCGAGGAGCGCGTGGAGCTGGCGGAGGTCCATCGCTGACAATGATGCCAGATAATCGAGGCGACTGTCGCAACGATGGCAGGGGTTGGCGGTGCAACGGTCCGGCGACGATTGTCAGCTGTTCAGCGGCTACCCTTTCGCCGTGAGCGCAGCCGCTTTCTTCGACCTTGACCGCACTCTGCTGCCTCGGGCGTCGGGGCCTGCGTTGTCGCAGGCGCTGCGCGAGGTGGGAGTGCTGTCGGAGAGCCGGATCCCCGGTGAGGGGCTGCTGTTCGGCATCTTCGACCTCATCGGAGAGACAAGGCCCTCCATGATGTTGGCTCGACAGGGTGTCCGGTTCTCTGAGGGCTGGGACGCGGAGCTTGTAGCCGAAGCCGGAGAGATCGCCGCTTCGAGGCTTGTTGCCGAGGTGCTGCCCTACGCCCGCACCGAAATGGAAATGCATCGGAACCAGGGCCGGAAGCTCGTGATCGCCACCACCAGCCCGGATGACATGGTGCGCCCGTTGGCCGATGCGCTGGGTTTCGACGACATCGTCGCCACTCACTACGCCCGGACCGACGGCGTGTTCGTCGGTGAAGTCGACGGCCACTACGTCTGGGGAAAGGGAAAGCTCGCCGCGGTCCAGGAGTGGGCCGAAGCAAACGGCGTGGACATGGCCGAAAGCTACGCCTATTCCGACAGCTACTACGATTTGCCGCTGCTTAAGGCGGTGGGACATCCGGTGGCGGTGAATCCCGACCCCAGACTGGTGGCTGCCGCTACGGCCCGGCGTTGGTCGGTGCGCCATTTCGACTCCCCCGAGGGTGTCCCCCAGTTCGCGGGCGTCGAGCCCCTGAAGGCTCTGATGATGCTGGCCCGCCCCGAGTTAGCGCCGTACGCCCGGTTCGACTTCGCCGGACTCGGCCACATCCCCGAGCAGGGACCTGCGATCATCGCCGCCAACCATCGCAGCTATTTCGATGTGTTCACGCTGGGGGTGGCTCTCGCCAAGCGGGGTCGGCTGGCCAGGTTCGTGTCGAAACGCGAGATGTTCGACGCACCGGTGGTTGGTGCGATGGTCAGTGCTTTCGGAGCGATACCCGTCGACCGCGGCAGCGGTTCGGACGCCCCCCTCGCCGCCGCGGCCAAAGCACTCGAGGCCGGTGAGGTGGTTGTGATCCTGCCGCAGGGGACCATCCCTCGGGGTCGGGCGTTCTTCGATCCGCGGATGGTGGGCCGATCAGGTGTCGCCCGCCTGCAGAAGATGAGCGGCGCGCCGATCGTGCCGGTCTCGCTGTGGGGCACCGAGAATGTGTGGCCGCGCTCGGCACGCATGCCCAACATGCTCAACGTGGTGCGCCCGCCGACAGTCCGTGTGCGTGTCGGAGAGGCGCTTTGGCTGCCCGACGGGATCAGTCCAGCCGACGGAGTCGAGTTGGTGATGTCGTCGATCTTCGACCTGCATCCACCGGAGGGCAAGGTCGCCCACGAGCCCACGCCGGAGGAACTGGCCCGCACGTTCCCGCCAGGTCACGACCAGACCACGCCGGGTGAACCCGAGGGTACTGAACAGAGGGCCGAGTCATGACCGATACCGTCGGCGTGCACATCAGCGAGACGCAGATCACCGCGGTCCGCTTCGATTCATCCTCCACGGAGCCGCCGCGTGTTATCGTGCTCGGCGATTCCGGCGTCGCCGCGGCCGCTGTCGTCGCTCAGGGCGAGGGCGCTTCGGTACTGGTCGGAGACGAGGCCGCGCTGGTCACAGAGGGGCCCCGCGTCTCGAACCCCCTGCAGAGGGCCGCCACCGGCAGGGTCGGCGCGCTGGCCGCGGTGTTGAGTTTCGTGATCCGTCGCGCCACGGCGGTCGACGGAAAGACCCCGGAGCGTCTGGCGGTAATAATCGACGACGACTGGCAGCGCGCGGCACGTGACCGAATCGTGCAGGCGGGCGTCGCGTCGGGGATGGCCGACACGGTCGTCGTGCCGCACGCCGTAGCCTCCGCGCAGCCCACCCCCGTTACCGGCGCGGCCGCTCTGGCTGCAGGAGCGGCGCGAGTCGGGAGCCTTTCCTCAGCGCAATTCGTGACCCGCGAGGACCTCGGCCAACCGATCACCTCGAAGACGCCTGTCGTGCCTGTCCCTGATGTGCCGCGGCCCGAGTCAGTGTCGGTGTTCGACGACGAGTCCCTCGTCGACCCCGCTCGGCCTAGTCCCGGACAGTTGTCGTCGGCGGATCCCGGAGAGTTCAGAGCGACACGGGCCATGGGACCGGTCGGTGGGCCCTCCGCGTCCGCCGGCTCGGAGATGCCACCGCGTACCGGACTCTCACAGGCCACGATCACGCTGGCACTGGTCCTGCTCGTCGGGGTCGTCGGAGGACTGTTGATCTTCTTTGTCGGTGACGACTCGGGGAACGTTCAGACGACACCCGACACGGTCCCCGAGGACACGACGCCCGTCGAAACCGAGCCTCCCACGACCGTAGTGGCGACCACTGAGCCGCCTGTCACGTCGACGACCAGTGCACCGGAGACCACGCAGGCGCCCGGAGTCACCTCGACGACCACCTCCACGACGACGTCGACCACAACGACCATCGCCCCGGTCGGCGTTGGCACTCCGGGCCCGGTCACTCTCGTCGAGACCGGGCTGCAGTTCGACACGGGCCGCGTTGTGCGGTTCGGCCAGCCGATGTCGGAGGTGATCGACGCAGTCGGGTCGATCCTGGGTGCTCCCGACAGCGCTACGAACTTCCAGAGCAGCGACGCTTGTGTGGAGAACTCCCGAACTGTGCGCTGGGGTCAGTTGGAACTGGTGTTCCTGCAGGACCCGCCGGTTGCGGTTCCCACCGGTCCAGACACGCAGATTCCTACCGACGGCGACGCCGAGGGGGGAGACGGCACGGAGTTCATCCCCGCGTCCACGGGAACCTTCGGACAGTGGTACGCCTCGGGCCACACCAGCCCAACCGGGTTGGTCACCAGGGACGGTCTCGGTGTCTCTGCAACAGTCGGGTTCCTCGAAGTCACCTACGGCGCCTCGTTCGAAGTGGTCCAACCCATTGAGGAGGAAGGGCTCGGTGTGTTCTCAATCTCGAACCCTGCGTCCGGCGGCGTGATCAACGGAACGACCTCGGACGTGACCCCCGAAGGCCGAGTGCTCAACCTCTGGGCCGGCGACACCTGCCAGCGGACCTTCACCTGATCCGATGGCTCTGCGCTGAGCGAACCCTCGTTGAACGTCTTTCGTTCGCCAAGTCAAACACCAGGAAGTGCCTGCTGTTGGATCCAATATTATGAATCTTATTCTCCAACCGCATAAGAACCATAAGGGCTCTTCGCGTTTCAGGGTGGAGCGAGGGTGTCGAGTCCGGCAACGACGGTCCGCAACGACTCGGTGGCCGGGACCGCGGATCAACTCGCTCTTGTAGGGCGCGTTCACGGCCAGGGCTAGTATTTCGGGCAATATGCCCGCCACAAGTCCCAGGATTTGACGTATTCCGCGTTCACGCAGCAAGTTTCGAAAAGCGCGGCAGGCGACCGAGGACTCTAAAGCCATCATCTACCAGGCACGACACCTAAGCCGGTGAGTCAGCGACAATCTGAAAGGTATTTCTGGCAAACGCTGAAAGCGGCGGGTTGCGGTCGTTGTGTGTGTCACCCAAAAGCGTGAACTGGCTGACCGTCAGCCGCCTACCGCGATGTGTCGCCCGTGACGGGATGCGAGGGGTCAAGCGATGTGCTGGCGGATGATGTTGAGCGCGCTGCCGGCCTTGAACCACTCGATCTGATCCGCGGAGAAGGTGTGATTGGCGGCAAAGCTCCAGGACTCGCCGCCGGGGGGCGTGACCTCGACGGTCACCTGCGTGTCGGGGGCCAGATCAGCCAGACCCCGCACCGCGATCCGGTCGTCCTCGCCGATCCGGTCGTAGTCGGCGCGGTCAGCGAAGGTCAGCGGCAGCATGCCCTGCTTCTTGAGGTTCGTCTCGTGGATGCGGGCGAAGCTGCGGGCGATCGCCACCACGCCGTTGCGGAACCGGGGTTCCATAGCGGCATGCTCGCGGCTCGAACCCTCGCCCATGTTCTCGTCACCGATAACCACCCAGCGCAGGTCGGCTTGGTGGTAGTCCCTGGCCAGTTCGGGGAAGGGCTTGACTGAGTCGTCGAGCTGGCTCTTCCCGTGCCCGACCTCGTAGCCGTCGAAGGCGTTGACCGCTCCGGCGAAGAGGTTGCCGGAGATGTTCTCGAGATGGCCGCGGTAACGCAACCACGGACCAGCCATTGAAATGTGGTCCGTCGTGAACTTCCCCTTCGCCTTGACCAGCACGGCCAGGTCCTCATAGTCGTTGCCGTCCCACGGCTTGAACGCTTCGAGCAGCTGCAACCGATCCGACGTCGGCGAAACCGCCACGACGATGTCGGAGCGGTCCTCAGGCGGTGCCAGGAACTTGTCGTCACCAGGATCGAATCCCGCCTCGGGCAGTTCAATCCCGACAGGCGTCGCAAGCCCGACCTCCTCGCCGGCATCGTTGGTGATCGTGTCGTTGACCGGATCGAAGTCGAGCGTGCCGGCCAGCGCCAGGGCAATCACGGTCTCAGGGGAGGTGACGAACGCCAGCGTCTGCGGGTCGCCGTCGTTGCGCTTGGGGAAGTTGCGGTTGTAGGAGGTCACGATCACGTTGGGAACGCCTGCCTGATGACCCGACTCTGCGGAACGGTCCCACTGGCCGATGCATGGCCCGCAGGCGTTGGCGAGCACCGTCGCCCCCAGCGCCTCGAAGTCCGCCAGCAGGCCGTCGCGCACGATCGTGGCCCGGATCTGCTCCGAGCCGGGAGTGACCAGCAGGCGCGTCCTGGCCCTGAGACCGTTCGCGGCTGCGGCACGGGCGATCGAAGCCGCTCGGGTGATGTCCTCGTAGGAGGAGTTGGTGCAGCTTCCGATCAGCGCAGCACTGATCTCGAGGGGCCAGCCCTCGGTCTCGGCCTCCTCACCTAGCTCGGCCACTTCACGGGCCAAGTCGGGGGTGTGGGGGCCGTTGATGTGCGGGGTCAGCCTGTCGAGGTCTATCTCGATCACCCGGTCATAGAAATCGTGCGGATTGTTGAGCACCTCGTCGTCGGAGCGCAGGTGGTGCGCCACCGCATCGGCCGCATCGGCGAGGGCCTCGCGCCCGGTGCTCTTCAAGTAGCGGGCCACCGCGTCGTCGTAGGCGAACAGGGAAGTCGTCGCCCCGATCTCAGCGCCCATGTTGCATATCGTGGCCTTGCCGGTGCAGCTCAATGAAGCAGCGCCCTCCCCGAAATATTCGACGATCGCGCCGGTCCCGCCCTTGACGGTGAGGATCTCGGCCACCTTCAAGATCACGTCCTTGGGGGCCGCCCAGCCGTTGAGAGAGCCCGTCAGCTTGACGCCGATCAGCATCGGCCACTTGCTGTTCCACGGGGAGCCGGTCATCACATCGACCGCATCGGCACCCCCCACGCCCACAGCCACCATGCCGATGCCTCCAGCGTTGGGGGTATGGCTGTCGGTGCCGATGATCATGCCCCCGGGGAAGGCGTACTGTTCGAGGACGACCTGGTGGATGATCCCCGAACCGGGCTTCCAGAAGCCTCCCCCGTACTTTGCCGACACCGATTCGAGGAAGTCGTACACCTCTTTGTTGGTGTCGACCGCGGCGAGCAGGTCGGTCTTGCCGTCCTCGCGCGCTGAGATGAGATGGTCGCAGTGGGTGGTGGTCGGGACCGCGACCTCGTCGAGCCCGGTGGTCATGAACTGGAGCCAGGCCATCTGCGCGGTGGCGTCCTGCATGGCCACCCGGTCCGGTCGATAGTCGACGTAGGAGTCGCCCCGATCAAGCTCTTGGCCGGGCCGGTCGAGATGGTTGACGAGGATCTTCTCGGCGAGGGTGAGCGGCCTGCCGAATCGCGTGCGGGCGTCGCCGATGCGCTGATCGAGCGTGGCGTACACCCCTTCGACGAGCTCGATTGGTGTGCTTGGGGCAACTAACATGAAAAGGACCCTGTTCGTTCGCTGACGCTTTGCTTCCACTGTAGAGGCCGAGCGAATCGATCCCGAACACGACTCCGACCGGGCCCAGAAACAGGCCCAGGAACCGACTGTGGGCGGCCGAAGCGCTGGGGGGTGGGACGCTTCAGCCGCCCACAGGGTTGGTGGAGGGACCTGTTGATTGGAGGGGGAGGGCTATTGAATGGTTGCCTTGAACCACCTCGGTGCTTGTGCTTCGAATGTGTCCCCGACCGGCGCGAAGCTTGTTACGTGGGCGAACACGAAGCCGTCTCCGAGGGCCACGGATATCGACGCTTCGCTGTCGCTGAGCCCGAGGGCAACAGCTGGGGACTGCCAGTCCCAGTCGGTCCGGTTGGGTGACCAGCCGATTCGTGGAGCTGATTGTCCGGATCCGCCGGGGTCGTCGGTGACGGGGTAGGCGACCGCCACAGCCGCGCTCGGGGTGACGTCCACTGATGCGAGGTTCGCCATGCCCGGCAGAGTCATGGGGCTGCTCGCGGGGTCTGTGAGTCCACTGAGCGCTTGAATCGACAGTCCGTTCCCGTAGCTGCTGACAGACCAGTCGTCGAGACGGAATGTCATCTGAGCCCCGTCCACCTCGGCGCCGATCGAAGCCTCGGACCATTCAACGCCGTCGGTCGAGGTGATCAACAGGTCGTCTGTCGGAGTCGTCATGGCGATGTAGAAGCCTTCGGAGTCGCTTGCAGCGGTGGTGTGCCAACTCTCGTATGCGGCGGTGAGGTGTGCGGGCCCCCCATCGCTCGAATGGACCTGAATCTGGTCACGGCCAGCCCGGTAGCGGTCCAGCGAGGCCAGCTCCTCTTCATCGAGTTCGAAGCTGTACTGCGACGAACCGGTGTCCTGGGTCTGCGCGAAGCCGCCTGCGGGGTCGCTGCACGCACCGAGCCCCCCGTCCTCGGTGTGGTCGGCGAGGAAGAAGCACAGGGTGTTGCCCGACAGTGCCCACCCGGCGATCTCTGCGTCGTCGCTGACGATGTCTCGTTGCGAGATCAACTGCATTATGTGCTGGTCCTGGCCCTGGCGGTCGACCGCGCCTTTGGTGATCACCACCAGATGCTGATTCGACACCAGTGCATCGATGAGGGTCGGTGGGGTTGCACCGGTCGGGAGCGACTCGAGGAGAACTTCGGTCCAGTCGGCACCCTGGTCGTCGGAGTAGAAGATCCGGGCGAAGGAGTCGAACTCCAGTGTGGTGAGCAGCCATCGGGGCCCGGAGACGTCGACGATGTCGGGCGACACTCCCTCGGGGAGTTGAACCCGAGTCCAGTCCCGGCCGTTGTCGGTGATGATAAGGGCCGCCCCGGATTCGCCGTGGACTCGGGCCACGACACGTCCGTCGCCCACAGTGTCGATTCCGGTGACGCTGTGGAGGCCGGCAGGGAACAGATCAGCAGGTTCGTGTTCGGTGAACACGAGGGGCTCGACGGCGTCTGGGCCCGTACCCTGATCCGTGCTGACGTTCTCCGGCGTTGCAGGATCGGTGCTCGGCGGGGCCGTGTCGGTTGATTCGGAGGCGACGATCACGGCAGCTTCGTCTCTGTTGAATGCGTTGTAGGTGACGAGGCCGCCGGCGAGCAGAGTGATCGAGGCCGCGATCCCGACCACCGTTCGTTGGGCGGTCCTGGCACGTGCCCGGGACGCAGCGCGCTCGGCAATGAGCGACACAGGCGGAGTGTTGACACGGGTGTCGACGCGAGCGCCGATCGCGGAGCCGAGAGCCGAGCCCAGTGCCATGTCGGCTTCTGCTGTTCCCTGTGTGGTCGTTGGTTCGTCGTTCATTGTTCAAGGGCCCTTCTCAGATTGCGAAGCCCCCGCGATGCAGTGCTCTTCACCGTTCCAGGACGCATGTTCAGAGCGTCGGCTATCTCCCTCTCCGACAGGTCGGCGTAGAATCGCAGCACCAGAACGGTCCTCTGGTTGACGGACAGTTGCTCGAGAGCGTCGATCAGGTAGTCGCGCTGCTCGACGGGCTCTTCACCGCGTCGTGTGAAACCGAGGCGTCGGCGGACTTCGCGTTTGCGCAGTTCGCTGCGGGCTCCGTTGACCACACTGACGCGGAGGTAGCCGCCTGGCTCATCGAGCCGGTGCCAACGCTCGAACACTTTGGCGAAAGCGTCCTGCACGATCTCCTCGGCGCGGTCCAATGAGTCCACCAGGCCCTGGGCCAGCTTGACCATCGCTGCATACTCCGAGCGGTACAGGTCATCGAACCCGCCGACCGCGAACGCGTCGCCGGCCGCCGAGGTTGTCGTGTTCCTGTTCGGCATAGCAGTAGGCATAGCAGCAACTGTCTCCATCACTACCCAACGACGCCCGATACAGAGCTTCGGTTCCCTCAGGTCTGTCCGTGTTCGGCGTGTGTTGAATTGTGGGAGGCTGTTCCTGTCCGGCTAGCGGACCTTTGAAAGGACCTCATCTGCGTACCAACTCAGCGCGCCCAGCTTCTCGTCGAGTGGCTGCGTGTCGGGTCCGGGCGAGTAGGCGTCACGGAAACCGACGATCACATCGGTGACACCGGCGGCCTCGAGGCGTTCGATACCTTCGGGGGAGTAGGCGTCGACGCTGATGGCGTGGACTTCGAAGGGCAGATCGGCCCGGTCGTGGCTCCGGCGCGACTCCTCGACCACCGACATCATCCGCGCCAACTCGCCGGGATCTCCACCAGCGTGGATCCAGCCGTCCCCCAACCGTCCGGCACGCTCGAGAGCCATTGCCGAATGCCCTCCGACCAGGATCGGGACCCGCTCGGCGGGGACGGGACAGAGCTGTATCTCGGGGATCTCGTAGAAATCCCCCGAGTATCCGAAGAACTCTCCGTTCTGGAGCCCGTTGATGATCTCGATGCACTCGTCCATGCGCGCACCCCGCCGTTCCCAGGGAACTCCCGTCACGTCGTAGTCCTCACGCCAGGGACTCGTGCCGACACCGAACCCGAAACGCCCGCCGGTGATCACCCCGACCGATGTGACCTGCTTGGCGACCAGTGCAGGATGACGGACCGGCAATTTCACCACGAACGTCGTGAAGCGGATGCGCTCGGTGACCGCGGCGAGGGACGGAATCAGGGAGAAGGGTTCGATGAACGGCTTGCCTTCGAGGAACTCGCGGCTGCCGTCAGCGTTGTAGGGGTACTTGGTGTCGGCGTCGAGGGGGTAACAGATCGAGTCGGGGACCACGAAGCTGTCGAAACCTGCCGCCTCGGCCGCCTGCACCAGCGGTGCATACATGGTCGGGTCGATCATCGATTCCGCATACGAGAAGCGCATGGGGCGTGAGTCTAACGTCTGAGCCGTCCGCGACCTGTTGTCTCTCTTGGTCACTGCGCTTGCGCTCAGAGATTGGGCCAACGCCTCCCGCGTTGGCGGGCTCGACGGGAACGATCGCCGAGCGACCAGGCCCTGCGCCAGGCGCCCGTCGTGGGCCCGGTGAGTTGCGGTGTTGCCTGCGCATGCGCCCTGAGGCGTGCCTGGTACCAGTCCGACGACGCCTCGTCGGCGAGGGCCGACACTTCGGCCTCGATCCGTGCCGCGAACCGGGCCGTGTTCTCGCCCTCAGCGGGCACGAGCGGCTTCCCGAAAGTGACCGACGTGGTCGAGGGCTGGGGCAACGACTTGCCCTTGCGCAATATCCGCCCGGTGCCCTCGATGTGGATCGGCACAACCGGCCTTCCAGACTTCTGAGCCAGATAAGCAGCGCCGCCGCGGAAGGGCTGGCCCCAGCCGTCGGGGCTGCGCCCGCCCTCGGGAAACAGCAGCAGGCTCCAACCCTGTGCCGCCAGCTCCGCTGCCTGATCAGCGGAACGGCGGCTGACACGGCTGCGCTCGATCGGGATCGCTCCGATGACCAGCGACGACAGCGCTGAAGTGAGCCGTGTGCCGAAGAAGTAGTCGGCAGCGGCCCCGACCAGGATCTGGTGCCGCCACGGTTCGGGAATCGATGTCAGCAACAGCGGCGTGTCGAGGTGACTGTGATGGTTGGCGGCAAAGATGGCGGGACCCTGCAGCGATGCCAATCGGTCCTGCCCTCGACGATCCGGCGCGGCCAACCCGAAGACTGCAAGCCGCATCGGGCCGTCCACGATCGCGGCCCTCGCCAGACGAGCCGGATACTTGCGGGCCCAGGCTGTGTCGTAGTCGGCGCCGCGGTCGGCAGTCTCAGGGGCCTCAGCGACGCCTCTGGGTGTCGACGGTGCCCGATAGGGAAATCCGAGGCTTCGATAACGGCGAATCGGTGAGAGCCCGCGGGGCAGCGGCGGCAGGTCGAGTTGCTTGGCCAAGCGGCTCATGACACGTCCGCCATCAGAATCGGAGGGTTGTGGAAGTGCGTGATCGATGGGCTGGGGCCTACCACGTCGCTCGCCATCTCCAGTGCATCCTGCATGGTCGAGGCAGGCTGGAAGCCGAGGCGACGCACAGACCGCGGATCACCGCCGACAACGATCACACGACCGAGCCATTGCAACGCATGAGCCCCCCAATACCACATGTAGAAGGGGTGGACTCCGTGGTACGCGTAGCTGTTGCGATACAGGTGGATGTACCACTCGTCGTGGGCGAACTGCTTCTCGTAGCGCTTCTCGATCTCCACCGGATCGGTGGTGTCCGCCAGCACCTGCTCGAAGAAGTCGATGTAGCTCGGGTGATGGACCGGGTGGAATTCCCACGGTGTGGGATGGCTCATGATCACCACCCCGCCCTCACGCACCAGTGGCTTGCCCCGGTACAGATTGAAGAAGTAACCCAGCCCGAGACACATCACCAGGATCGGGTTCATAACCGAGTTGACGTTGTAGGGGCAGATGTACGGAAGGCCGAACGTCAACACGTCGGTCTGCCCCTCGACGGGCACGATGTGCTGCGCGAAGACGTTCTCGAGGGTCTTGTTGTGGACCGCCTCCACCTCGCCGGCCTGCACCGACGTGAGTTCGTAGGGGGCTTCCCACGCCTGGAAGATCTTTCGCCGCGCCGCTGAGGGCGTCACATCGAGGGCGTTCTTCATGCCGATGAAAGTTGCCCGGTCGCGAGCCGACCACTCCCACTCGCGTTTCTGCAGGACCGAGAGCGGGCCGTCATAGCCGAACGTGTTGTTGTTGATGGTCGTCTCGATCTGGAAGACACGGGGGCCGTGCGCCTTGATCACCTCGCCCTGGCGCCAGTTTGAGTGATGCAGTTCCGAGGAGTGGCGGTCCATGAAACTCTTGGACTGCTGCATGGTCGCCACGTTGTGGTGATGGCGCACACCTGCGTAGTCCGACAGTCCGGTGGCGGTCGACTTCCAGCCCCCGTCCATCGAGACGATGTTCAGGTTGACGTAGATCAGCAGGTCGGACTCGGCCGCACGACGGTTCATCGTCACCTGCTCGTCGTGGCGGGTCAACCCCAGCTCGACCATGCCGTCGGGATCCTCGGCGTCGTGGTTGTAGAGCGTCTCCTGCGGTGCGAAGGCGTCATAGATGCGATCACCGAGAGCGTGGCGGAGCTCTGCTTCGGTCATGCGTCGATGCAGGGCCAGAGCGGCGATCAAGTGGACGTCGTCGACGGCCGCGGCGGCCGCCATGTCGAGGACCTGCTCGATGATCCGTTGTCGGATGTCGGGTTGGCGCATCGAAGGAAGCGGCAACGACAGGTCGTCGAAAGCAATGGTCAACTTCATGCCCGGCCGCAACAGCGCAGGCAGGGGATCCTCGTTGATCGGGTTGAGCAGGGCCTGACGGATCGCCTCGTCGGGGTCGTCGAGGCCCGCCAGAGGCTCGGCCGGGTAGATCACCCGGCTGCGCCCGGCGGGCAGCTTCTCGAGACGGAACTGTTCGCCGTGGTGGAACAGGATCGGGGGCGTCGACTTGTCGACTTCGAGCACGAAACCGGGGCGGGGCGCCTTGCCACGAGGATCGGAGCGGTTCATGCTGTCGCCTTTCGTCGATTGAATGCCGGGTTTCGGCGAGCGCGCGGCCCGATGGGAAGCACCCGGTTGGGTGCGCCGGCCGACTTCTGCCAGTGCTCGACGAGCCAACCTCGGCGGCGAGCGATTGAAGCGAGCTTCGTCTCGGCGTTGACAGCCACCGGGAAACCGACAGCTTCGAGCATCGGCAGATCAGAACTGCTGTCGGCATAAGCCACCGCCTGGCGCAGATCGAGGTCGTGAGCCTCCGCGAAGTCGACGAGCGTCTGATAGCGGGCCTCACCCGTCGGGGGCACCGCGCTGAGTTGGCCGTCGTACGAACCGTTGGTCGTGGTCATCTCGGCGGTGACCATGTGGTCGAACAGCGGGCGCAGCGGCTCGACGACGAAGTCGAGCGCACCTGTGATCAGCAGGGTCTTGTGACCGAGGGCCCGATGTTGGCGCACCCTGCGGATCCCCGCTGGGAACGACTTGGTGATCAACAGGTCGCTGAGCATTTCACGTGAGTCGCGGGCCATCAACTCAACCGGCGCGCCCTCGAACCGCCGATAGAAGTAGCGCAGGAAATCGCTGCGGTCCTGCCGGTCCAACGAGAGCAGAGCGGGCGCCTCGCGGAGGGTCTTCAAAGTGAAACTCACGCGGTCGGTGGTGTTCAGGTGGCGTGTGGCGAGCCATGCGTAGCTGGCGACCACATTGCTGGCGATCAGGGTGTTCTCCAGATCGAACACGGCGAGTTGACGCTCCGGTGACAGCACCTGTTTGCGGAGCCGGCTGGAACGGGACTCGCTGCTCCTGGTCCCGGGCGCCATCTTGAGGCGGGCCTGCTTGACCATGGAGGGAAGGTGGATGCTCTGAACGTAGGTTGTCCAGTCGACGACCCGAGGATCCATGCAGAAGTCTCGTTGATCCTGTGGGTCCAGTGAGTCCCAGAGCGTGTACATGCGGTTGAGCTGGTACAGAGCTTCGCACTCGGCGTAGGCGCCGTATAGCTCGACGTAGCCGTTGGCACGCTCAAGCTGTTCCTTGCGTTCCTCGAGGTCGGCGCTCAGGTCAGCCTGTCTGCCGCGCAGAGGGAGAACATGAAGCACCCGTTCACCGAGATCGAGGCCCTTGCGGGCGCGGCCCAGTTGGCGAACCACCCGCCCACGACCCGGGAACGACCATTCGGGGACCGAGATCGGCTGGTTCCTCTCGTCGTAGACGGGGTGGTCGTTGAACCAGCTGCGGACCAGATCGACCAGTTCCCCGTACATGAGCGGATTCGCCGTTCCCGAAGCGATCTGCACGACGTCAGGACAGGGTGTCTCGTCCTCGTCGAGTTCCGGACCTCGAGCGGCGACTGCGAGGATCGTGGCGACCACGAAATCGACAGGGATGATGTCCACGACGCCCTCGGGAATCCCGGGGAACTCCTTGAGCAGGCCGCGTGCATAGGCCGCGATGACCGGTTCGGCCATACGGAAACCGCGGATCCATCCAGGTGACGGTTCCGCGAACGCCGACTCGATGATCGAGGGGCGGACAATGCTCACTGGAACGTCGGCGCGGGTCTCGACCAGGGCGCGCTCTCCGAGCGCCTTGGTGAACGCATAGGCGTCGGGGAACCCCAGGCTGGAGGCCCGTCCCCGTCCCGCCCTGGTCAGCTGTTCACCGACCCACTGCCGGCGGAGCTGCTCGACCTTGTCGGTGAGCGCCGGGCCGCCGGCGGCGCCGAGGCTGCGGCGGGCCTGTTTGGCGAGTTCGCTGAGCCGCTCGGGTGTGCGACTCGCCTGTTCCGCATCGACTCGGACCCGGCGGGCGCTGTCGACTTCGGCCTTCCAGGCCACGTCTACGAAGAACGGCGACTCGTCGATGAGTTCCTCGGGGGCGCTGCCTCGTCGACTCCCTGCGACGTAACAGGTGGACACGGCGATCAGGTGTGCGGGCTCGCCGGGACCGAGCCCTCCTCGGGTGGGCTCGGTCCGCGCCGCTGCGGCTTGGCGCACGGCTGCGGCCACTCGCATCGGCCCGAGCAGATTGATCTCGACTGCGTCGTCGAGAGCGGAGTCGAAGCTGACGGTGGCAGCCGAGTGGATGACGATGTCGCAGGCAGCGAGCATGGCGAGGCCTTCGGGTTCGAGTCCCAGCCCGTCGACGCCGACATCGCCCGCCACAGCGGAGACTCGACGCTTGCACATCTCCTCGAAGGTCTCGTTGCTCTCATCGTCGAACGTGTTGCGGATCCGCGCGAAGGCGTCGTTGCGGAAGATGTCCCGGTCCACCCGGTTCTGTGCTCCGCGCCGTCCGGGTCGCACGATCAGGACCAGTTCGCTGTCGGGGACCGAGCGGAGGAGCCGTTCGACGAGCGCGGTCCCCAAGAACCCGGTCGCTCCGGTGATGGCGATGCGCTTGTTGTTCAACTCTGCGGAAATCACAGTACTTGTTATAGCAAACCTCTCTACCAAATGGTAGAGAGATGGCATGAACAATTCGGTGCCGACCCGTCAGCGTGTGCTGGAAGCGGCACTGAACGCGTTCGGAACCGACGGTTATGCGGCCACTTCTCTCGACTCCCTGGCCGAACAACTCGGCGTCCGCAAGCAGACCATCCTCTACTACTTCCCGTCCAAACAGGCGCTGTTCGACTCGGTGATCGACTCCGCCGCGCAGGACCTGGTAGAGATCTTCGAACAGGAGGCATCGCGGGGCCTGACCGGCATCGACCAGGTCGAGGCGATCGTTCGACGGATCTTCAGGCTCGCTGTCAGCCGACCCGAACTCCTCGGTCTGGTCAGAGAAGTGACACGCCCCGGATCGATCACCGTCGGGCGTCTCAGAGCCCATGTCGGCCCGACCGTCGACCGTGCCCGCGCCTTCCTTGAGCGAGAAATGACCGCGGGCCGCCTGCGACGCTCCGACCCGTCGATGCTCCTGCTGTCGCTGTATTCGACGGTCGTTGGTGTTGCCAGCGAGCTCGAGGTTCAGCGGGCGATGGGAATCGGACCCTCAGCGCGCGCCACAGTCGGCCGCCGTACGGAGCTGACCCGTTTCCTTCGAGCAGCACTGGCCCCCACCGACCCGCCTGAGCGCTCGCGATAGCGCTTGCTGCCGACGATCGTCAGTCTGGGTTGACGGGTCCCTCAGTCAGGGTTGACTGGCAGAGCGTCAGGGGGCAGGGGCACGTTGGAGTCGAGGTAACGGCGCAGTTTCTCAGCATCGCATTCCACGCAGAGCCAGACGATGTTGAGTGACTGAATCGAGAGTTGAGTTCCCCGGCTCTTGTCGAGCGTCGCCTGCCAAGCTGCCCGCACGTTGGTCGTCTGGCATTGCGGGCAGCGCTGTGTCATGTCCCGCTCCCAGACCAGACCGCATTCGCCGCAAGTCACGGTGATGGTGCCGTCAGCGTTGCTGCCCTGAAGGTTCTCCTCCTCTGAACAATGCGGACAGGCGACGATCGGCACCCCTTGAGGCTAGCGACCCCCTATCTTTAGTTGCCTGCAGCCAGACAACTCGGACCGTGAGGCACCATGACCGTTCCAGATTTTCGATCAATCACTGTTGAGGAATTGGTGCGCCGGATCAAGGCCCGCGAGTTGAGCGCCGCAGAGGTCACTGACGCGGCGCTTGAACGCATCGAGCGCCTCAACCCGAGCCTCAACGCTTTCGTTGCGGTGGACGCCGACGCTGCTGAGGCTCAAGCCGCTGAGGTGGACCGCGCTCTCGACAGCGGATCCGAGGTCGGCCCGCTCGCCGGCGTGCCGGTCGGAGTGAAGGACCTCGCCGACGCTGCCGGGTTCCAGACGACGCGCGGAGCAAGGCACCTCGCAGACGTCGCACCAGCTGAACAGGACTCGACCGAAGTGGCCCGTATGCGTGCGGCGGGCTGTGTGATCCTCGGCAAGACCAACACCCCTGAATTCGGCTGGACAGGCGACACGTTCAATTCAGTGTTCGGCGCAACCGTGAGCCCGTGGGGGACCAACCGCTCTCCCGGCGGATCCTCAGGAGGCACCTCGGCGGCGATCAGTTCTGGGATGATCCCGCTGGGGACGGGCTCGGACGGGGGTGGCTCGATTCGGATTCCGTCTGCGCTCACAGGCCAGTCGGGGCACAAGCCGACGCAGGGACGGGTGCCGGGCGGCCCCGCGCCGATGGGGGCGAGCGACCTGTCGACGGTCGGTCCCATGGCCCGCCGTATCCGTGACGTCGCCCTGGCGCTCGACGCGGTCAGCGGCCCGTCGCCGGGCGATCTGCGATCCCTCGATCTGATCGCGCCACTTCGTCCCCGCCTCGATGATCCATCTGCCCCGGCACGCGTCCTGTGGTGTCCGAGCATTGAGGGAAGCCCAGTCGACGACGAGGTCCTGGCAACCTGTGCTTCTGCGGTCGACCAAATCAGGCACGCCGGGGTTGAGGTTGTTGACGTTGAACCGGTGGCCCCGGACGTGTTCAGCGTGTTCGCGCTGTTGTTCTTCGGCGGGATGGTCCCGACCTACCGTCATCTGTTCGACACGTCCGCGTGGGAAGAGATCACACCCGGCCTGCAGGATATTCTCAAGGGAGCGGATGAACGTTTGAGCATCGACAGCATCGAGGAGGCCCGCAAGCAGGCGCAGGCGGCGTCGATTCGGCTCGCCGAGGCGATGGCCGGCTTCGATGCGCTGCTCAGCCCGACCGTTGTCGGTCAGGTTCCCGTCAGTCGGGGACCGGGAATGGTCAACGGCGAAGAGACCGAGATGTGGGTCGGCAACACCTATCCGTTCAACGTCACGCGACGACCGGCGGGCACCACGAATGCCGGGTTCACCTCCGACGCCATGCCCGTCGGCCTGCAGGTTGTCGGGCATCAGAACGACGACGCGGGAGTGCTTGAGGTCACGGCGTGGATCGAAGATCTGCTCGGTTTCGACCCGATTCCCCCGGACGCCGCCTGACGGCCTTTAGCGGATCGCAGTAGCGCTCCGAGGCGGTATCGTCGTCGTGCCGGGCGATTAGCTCAGTCGGCTAGAGCGCTGCCTTCACACGGCAGAGGTCGAGGGTTCAAGTCCCCCATCGCCCACACCCCATCACCCACCAAGGGCGATACTGCCTCAGTCGCGCCAGTAGTTGTTGGCTGCGGCGATGGTTTGGAACTCGATGGCGACGATTTGGCTTGCCTGCATGAGTTTGGCCGTATCGGTCGCGTAGTCGTAGCGGAGCCCGGCCCTGGTATCGGCGTCCGTTTGGATTGAGGCGATTGTTTTGCGAGCGAGCATGATGGCTAGTTCGCGCCCCTGAGCCGGAGTGTCGGTGATCAGGGTCGGGATGACGTCGTCGAAGATAGACATGGCCGTTGAGCCTACTGTCTCCGGCTAGTTCGGGCGGACTTCGGGGAAGTGGCAGGCCACCGGGTGACCGATTCCGGGATCGGCCAACGGAGGCTGCTGCTCGCCGCAAATGGCTTCGGCCTTCCAGCAACGGGTACGGAACCGGCAGCCTGACGGCGGGTCGGCCGGGTTGGCAATGTCGCCCTGCAACAGAATCCTGTGTCGTTGCCGTTCCAATTTGGGGTCCGGAACAGGTACCGCGGAGAGCAGCGCCTGAGTGTAGGGGTGGGCGGGTTCCTCGTAGACCTGCCGGCCTGTTCCGGTCTCGACGATCCTGCCGAGATACATCACCGCGACCCGGTCCGAGATGTGCCGCACCACAGACAGGTCGTGTGCCACGAAGAGATACGTCAACCCGAACCTGTCCTGCAGATCCTCCAGCAGGTTCAAGACCCCCGCCTGAATACTGACATCGAGGGCCGACACCGGTTCATCGAGAATCAGCAACTCCGGTTGCAGGGCCAGGGCCCGGGCGATCCCGATGCGCTGGCGCTGCCCGCCGGAGAACTCGTGGGGATAACGGTTCCCGTGCTGGGGGTGCAGGCCCACCAACTCCAGCAGTTCGGCTACCCGCTCCCGGACATCGTCGACGATACGGTGGATCTTCAGCGGCTCCGCCACGATTGATGCGACCGTCATGCGCGGATCGAGGGAGGCCATGGGGTCCTGGAAGACGATCTGCATGAAGCGGCGTTGGCCCCGCATCTGCTTGCGGGGCAGTTCCGTGAGTTCGGTTCCGGCGAAGTTCACCGAACCGGACGTGGGTTCGATGAGGCGCAGGATGCAGCGGGCGACAGTGGACTTGCCTGAACCTGATTCGCCGACGAGACCGAGGGTTTCGCCCTGTTTGATGTGTAGGGAGACGCCGCTGACGGCTTGGACCGTGCCGATCGGGCGGCGGAGGGGGGAATTGGAGGTGACGGGGAAGTCCTTGACGAGGTTCGTGACTGTTAGCAGGGGGGGCGCGTCCGGCTTGGTGGCGGGTCCTGTCACCGCCGGAGTCCACGCTTCCTCGCGCGCGTCCGGCTTGGTGGCGGGTCCTGTCACCGCCGGAGCCCACAAGTCCTCACTCGCTGGCGCTCGTTCCGGGCTTGCGGGCGCCCACCGGCGGCGCCACCCGCCACCTCGCCTCACGGGCGGTGTGCGGCCTCCTCCTCGCCTCACGCGCGGCTTGCGGCCTCCTCCTCGCCTCACGCTAGGCATCGGGGGCTCCCCCGGGTTGGGGCTGAGATGGGGGGCTGGTGCGTTGGGAGGGGGTTGCGGGGGTCAACGGGTGGTGGCAGGCGGTTTTTTGGGTGGGGGTTGAATGGGTTAGGGGGGGTGGGGGGTTTTGGGGGCAGATATCTGTGGCGCGGGGGCAGCGGGGGGTGAAGGCGCAACCGGGGGGTGGGGACAGCATTGAGGGGAGAGAGCCCTCGATGGGGACCAGACGGCGGCCGCGTGGGGTGTCCAGCCGGGGGATCGCTGCTAACAGGCCGGCTGTGTAGGGATGGGCGGGGTGTTCGAACACATCGTCGATCATTCCGGTTTCGGCTGTGCGGCCTGCGTACATCACGAACAGGCGGTGGGCGGTGCGGGCCACGACGCCGAGATCGTGGGTTATCAGGATCAGAGCCGAATCGACAGCCTGGCGAGCCCGCTCCAAGACGTCGAGAATCTGAGCCTGGGTGGTCACGTCAAGCGCGGTTGTCGGCTCATCGGCGATCAACACGTCAGGGTCGTTGGCTATGGCCATGGCGATCATCACCCTCTGACGCATACCGCCGGAAAGCTCATGGGGATAGGAGTCCACGCGCCGGGCCGAGTCCGCGATACCCACAAGGTCCAACAGCTCCGCGGCGCGCCGGATCGACTCTTGACGTTTCAGTTTCTGGTGGACCCTGACCCCCTCGGCGATCTGATCGCCGACTGACATGACCGGATTGAGCGACGTCATCGGGTCCTGGAAGACCATCGCCATCGCCGATCCCCGCAACTGCTCGAGTTGCTTCTCTGGCATTCCCAACAGTTCCTGCCCGCGGTGGGAGATCGATCCGCTCACCCTCGCGTCGGGTGGGAGCAGCCCCATCGCAGCCAGGACACTGACAGACTTTCCCGAGCCGGACTCTCCGGCGATTGCCAGCACCTCGCCCTCATGCACATCCCAGCTCACGCCTCGAACTGCATGCACAACGCCATCGTCGGTAGGGAAGTCGACGGTCAGGTCGCGCACCGACAGGATCGCAGTCGGATCCGCCGCCTCGCGGCCGCTCGATGGGTCGTCGGTGCTCATTCCTGTCGCCTCTGACGGGGATGGCGCCTCTGATGGGGATCGAAGGCGTCGCGCAGGCCGTCACCCACGAAGTTCACGCACAGAACCAGGGCGATCAGCACCGCGCCCGGCAGATAGAAGAGCCACCAGCGTGTGCGTGCGGCATCGCGGCCCTCGTCCACCAAGGCCCCCAGAGACACCTCAGGCGGCTGGATTCCGAACCCGAGGAAGGCCAGCGCCGTCTCGACAAGGATGGCCGTGGCCACCGTGAGGGTGGCATAGACAATCACCGAACTCATGACGTTGGGGATGAGGTGGCGGAAGATGATTCGCGTGTTGGAGGCCCCCAACGCGGCGGCGGCCTCGATGTACTCCTTCTCGCGAATCGAGAAGACTTCACCCCGCACCACCCGAGCCAAGGGGGCCCACAGGAACAAGCCGATCACCACGGCCACGAACATGAGCGAACTCCCACCGACGCCGCGGGTGCGGGTTGCCAACACCATCAGCACCGGCAGCAGAGGCAGAATCAACAGGAAATCGACCAGCAGCCCCACACCGGCGTCCACCCGGCCCTTGAACCAACCCTGCACCGCGCCCAGCACGGTCCCCAGAACCGTGGCGATCGCCGCCACCACCATGCTGACGTGGATCGAGACCCGCAGCCCCCGCATCGACTGGGCGAACATGTCGTGACCGATCGTGTCGGTGCCGAACCAGTGATCCGAGGAGGGACCCTGCGACAGGTCTCTGGAGAGCCCCTTGTAGTTCCAGCCCGTGAGCGGCTCGGCCATGAAGGTCAGCACGTAGCCGGCCAGGGCCACGACCAGTGCGCCGACCGCGAAACGGTGCGAGAAGAACCGGCCCGCCACAGTGCGCCACTGCGAGCGGGGCACCACCTCAGAGACGAACGCCGGACGGCTCGGATCATCCATGGCGAACCCTCGGATCAAGCAGGCCGTACACCAGGTCGGTGAGCAGGTTCACGGCGATCACCGAGATTCCCACCGCCAACAGCCAGCCTTGCGAAACGGCCACGTCCCCGTCGAGCAGCGAGTCCAGGAACAGGCGGCCCATGCCCTGCCAGTTGAACACCACTTCGGTCACCACCGTGCCGCCGATGAGCGTACCGAAAGTCAACCCCGTGTAACTCACCACAGGTAGCAGGGCGTTGCGAAGCGCGTGGCGGGTGATCACCCTGCGTCGAGGCACTCCCTTGGCGCGGGCAGTACGGATGTAGTCGCTCTCCAGCACGTCCAACATAGCCGAACGCTGAAAGCGGCTGGTAGCGGCAAGCTGGATCAGGATCAGCGTCAGCGCAGGTAGGATGATGTGCCCGGCCCGGTCCGCCCAGGTACCCCAGAAATCAGCATCGAGACGAGGCGACTGCTCACCGATGGTGAAGAAGATTCGCCTTCCCCACCAGTCGTTGAAGCGGATTCCCAGGTCTTTGAGCACTGCCCCGAGCCAGAACACCGGCATGGCGAAGAACAGGAACGCGAAGAAGGTCGACACGTTGTCGAAGACGCTGTACTTCCGCACCGCGCTGACCGCTCCGACTGCCACGCCGAAGATCACCGAGATCACCGTGGCTGCAATCACCAGCCGCATGGTTACCGGAATGGCCTCGCCCAACAGGGTTGTGACCGCACGGCCGTTCTCGGTGGAGGAGCCCATGTCGCCGCGTACCAGGTCGCCCAGCCAGTTTCCGTAACGCTCGATCAACGGCTTGTCCAAACCGAGAGAGGCTTCGAGACGGGCGACCTGCTCGGCGCCGCCGGGTTGGGACAACAGGAAGACCCGCTGCTCCGCGATCGGATCGACCGTCGCAACCAGCAGGAACGCCACCAGGGTCGCGAAGAAAAGGACTGGTATTGAGATCAGCAGTTTGCGTGTTGCGTAGGCGATCACTGAACCGCCACGTTATATCCCCGACGAATCGGGGTGGGTCCGGACCGTCGGTCAGGAGAGCCCCTCGGTCAGGAGAAGGTCCACTCCTCCAGGTTCCAGGTGAAGCTCTCAAGGGTGGGATTGTCCTCGAGATTGTTGAGGGCGTCGTTGTAGGCCAGGAAGAACGGAAGCTGGTAGACCGGAACGTTCGGCAGGGACTGCCACATAAGAGCATCAGCCTCGTTGAGCAGTTCTGCCTGCCGATCGAGGTCCAAGGTGAACGTCGCTTCTGTCAGCAGATCGTTGACCTGGTCGTCGACGTAAGCGCCGGCGTTGCTGTCGCTGCCTGTCCCGAACACCTGCAGGGTCGAACTGGCGGGCAGTGGCCCGCCGACCCAGGCGAAGATCACCAGGTCGAAATCACCTGGAGGCCCGGGCGGATCGTTCTCGGAACCGAAGACCGGACCGAAGATCTCGCCGCCGGGCAGGTTGTCGATGGTGATCTCGATCCCTGCTTCGCCCAACTGGTTCTGCACGAGTTCTTGGAACTGCTCTCGGCGGGGATTCCCGCCGGTGGTGCGGATCCGCAGACTCAGACGTCGCCCGTCCTTGGCGTAGATCCCGTCGTCACCTTCGGTCCAACCGCCCTGTTCCAACGAGGCGCGGGCTGCGCCGACGTCGCGTGCGCGGAACTCGGTAGGCGTGTTGTCCTGATACTGCGACTGACCGTTCATGTAGACCCGATTCCCCAGCGGTTCAGCGCTGTCGGAGAACGGACGCATCAGTGCGGTCACTATCAGTTCTCGGTCCAGCGCCAGAGCGACAGCACGCCGAGCTTCCAACGGCACGGTCGCAGTGTTGAAGGTGATGTGCTCCCAGGTGGGGCCGAAGGTGATCGTCGAGGCCACGCCGTCGAGGGCTCCGATCTGGTCCACCAGGTCGACCTGCGGCTGGGGATAGATCACGTCGACCTCACCGTTCTCGAGGGCGAGGGGAAGGTTGCCGACGTCGCTGATGAATCGGAACGTGACCTCGTCTATGAAGGGGCCGTCGCCGAACCAGGTCGGGTTGGGCACCAGGGTCAGGTAGCTGCCCGGGTTGTATTCGTCAACCTGGTAGGGGCCGGCGGCCAGTATTGGGTCTTCCTGGAAACCTTCGGTCCAGTCCAGGCCGAGGTGCGCGGGTGGGAACGGTCCAGAGAACAGATTGATGTACTCCACGAAGGGTTGACCCTCGGGCCACTTCAGCCGCACGGTCTTGCCGTCCACCACCTCGAGTTCGGCGCTGTCGAAACCAGCGGTGGCAGCGCAGTCGTCTTCGGGGTCGTTGCAGTTCTCGAAGTAGAACACCATGTCGTCGGAGCTGACGGGCGTGCCGTCGCTCCAGTCGGCGTCGGCACGCAGTTTGTACTCCACGACCAGCGGGTCTTCGTTGACGATGGTCGGGAGCGTCTCGCAGAAGTACGGCTCGAATGTGGAGTCGGGAAGAGTGCGTGTGCAGGTCGGCCAGACAGCGCGGATGATCTGCCGGCCGGCCAGGAGGTTGTCCCCGGCGGTCAGGTTGTTGAAGTTGGTGAGTTCCTGCTCCAGACCGATGACCACCGAAGTGGGTTCGCTTGACGGCTCCGAGGCCGTTGTGGCCGTGGCCCCGTCGGTCGGTTCACTCGGTTGGTCGTCGTCGCCGCAAGCCGTGGACAGCACCACCAGCGCCAGCAGGGTTACGATCCAACGAGTCTGTTTGCGCGTGTTTCTCAGCATCGAAGTCACATTCCCGGTCTTTGGTCCGTGAGAAGGATCCACTCTAGTTGACTCGGGTCGGGATGCTGGGAGGAGTCCCGCCACTGCCGTCGTTCGACTCGAAGCGGCGCCGGACCGGAAACGTCGTACTCAACTGTGAAGATTGCGACTTTCGCAGCCCTTTCGTTATGCGTTAGTCTCCTGATGCCTGGTCGGCTCCGACATTCAACTGGGGGAACAGTGTCTAAGAATCCAGTGTCTAAGAATCCACTTCGTCCACGTAAGAATCCCGTGGTCATCGTCCTGCTGGCGCTCGTACTGCTCGCTGCCGCGTGCGGCGGTGACGACGACGGTGATACGGCCGACCAGCCCACGACGACTGAGGCGCCCGAAACCACCGATGCGCCCACCACGACTGAGGCGCCCGAAACCGCCGAGGCGCCCGCCGAACAAGAAGAGGAAGAGACCCCCACCACGACCGCGGCCCCGACGACGACGACCGAAGCGCCCGTCGTGTTGACCGCCTCGCATCGCGGCGTGACCGCCGAGAGCATCAAGGTCGGCGTGCCCTTCTCGGACGTGACCTTCATTGGCTGGGAACCGAGCCACGAAGCGGCCAAGATCTGGCAGGTGGCGGCGGACACGATCAATTCACAGGGCGGTGTGTTGGGCCGCATGATCGAGATCGTGACGATCGGCGTGAGTCCCGTTGATGCGGTGGCCCAGGAAGCAGCGTGTGTCCAACTCACCGAGGACGAGGAAGTGTTCGTCGCGATGGGCGTTATCCGCAACGAGATCCCGCTGTGCTACACGGTGCTTCACGACACCATCACGATCAATACCTACCAGACACTGCCGGAGATCTTCGAACAGTCCGTGGCCCCCATGATCGGTTTCGAGCCCCTCGCCGAGCGTGCCGTGGAGGCGCAACTGGCGACGCTGATCGACTCTGGCCGGCTCGAAGGCAGCAAGGTCGCGCTGTCGGCGACCCCGACAACGATCGAGTTGGCGGAGACTATGAGTCAGATCCTGGGCGACGCCGGTATCGACGTCGTGTCGGTCACGAACTTCCAGAGTCCGTCGTCGGACCAGTTCGCCATCGACAACGAGATGGACGTCAACTTCGAGAGGTGGCGCTCCGACGGCGCCGATGCGGTGGTCGCCGTGCCCGGTGCGTCGGTTCCGACCACCGGCGTGCTGTCGCGCAACGGTTGGGACGGTACGTATGTGATAACCGACGCTCCCGGTACCGATCTGGGCCTGCTTGAAGGCTTCGGCTACGGCACCGAAGCGCTCGCCGGTGCGATCGCCATCGTTCCGGCGGACGAAGCGGACCTGTATGAAGCCGGTCAGGCCGGTGTGAGGGAGTGCATCGACACCTTCGACAACGCGTTCGACGACGACCCCCCTGTCGAGTTGCGCCCGGAGGATCTGCGAACCGGCGTTGTCGGTCTGATCGTCCGCTCATGCCAGGCGCTTGAACTCTTTAAGGCGATCGCCGAACTCGCCGGACCCGACCTCACCAACGAGTCCTTCGACGCCGCGGCAGACGAGATCGGAGCGTTCACCGTCACCGGCGTGCTTGGCGGCTCCCTCGGCCCGGGCAAGCGCGACTACATCGACGCTGGCACGGCGCTGTTCGTGTTCGATGAAGAGCAGCAGCGTTTCGTACTGGGGTAAGTCCTCGGTTCAAGCGAACAGAATCGTCTTCGTTGACCTCATTTCAGGAACGGCTGAGGGCGATCGAGACGATCACGAGGCTGATACCGGTCAGGTCACGCAGGCTCGGCACCTGCACTAGGAAGATCAGGCCGATCAGCGTGGCGGTTACGGGCAGCAACGCTTGAAGGAGCGCGAATCGGCGCTGGTCTATCTGTTGCATGACCAGTTGATCGATCCGGTAGGGGATGACGTTCGACAGCAGACCAGTGGCCAATCCCAGAACCAGAATCCAGGGCGTCGCGAATGTCTCGGTCACATCAGGCACTCCGAAGGGGCTTATGGCGATCGCGCCCGCCAGCATTCCGAGGCCCAGACCGTCGATCGCGGCGGGGCTGTGTGCCACGCGGTGGCCGAGCACGATGTACATCGCCCAGAACACCGCGGCCAGCAGGGCGAAGCCCACGCCGCGGACCGTGCCCTCGGCCTCCACGCCCGCCAGTACCACCACTCCCACCACTGCCAGCATCAGTGAACCGCCCGCGCGCAGGGTTCGGGTGCCGATCGCGGCCACGGTCAGCGGACCGAGGAACTCGATGGCCACGGCGTTGCCCAGCGGCAGTTCGTCGATCGCCAGATAGAACGCCAGGTTCATCGCTGCCAGCGCCATCCCGAACTTGGCGGCGTTCCACAGTGCTTCCGGCTTCCAGTTGCGGCGCCAGGATCGGCGAAGGATCACGATGATCGCCGCAGCCCCCAACACCCGCAGCCACGCGGTCCCCCCGGGTGAGAGGTCCGCGAACAGGCCCACCGCTACGACTGCGCCCAGATACTGCGACACCGCACCCGTCATGAACAACAATTCGGGCGCAACACGCTTCATCGACTGGCAGACTACGGCCTAGTCTTGGCTGAGAGAAGGTAAGCGACAGGCCAATAACCGGCCAGACGGGGAGACTCAGTTGCGGCGAATGCACATCGGACTGCAGGTTGACGACCTCGACGAGAGCATCGAGTTCTACACGCGGTTGTTCGGGGTCGAGCCCACGTTGCGGCGCGAAGACTACGCCAAATGGATGCTCGACGACCCGAGAGTAAATTTTTCGCTCGACACTCGAGGCGAGGGCGAGGCCGGTTCGGCTCACTACGGCATCCAGGTTGAGAGTCGGAGCGCGCTTGAAGAGATGCGGCACCATATCGACACGGCCGGAATGTCCCGCGCCGACCAGGACGACCTGGTGTGCGGCTACCAACTGCAGCACAAGTCGTGGGTAACCGACCCCCATGGCCTGATGTGGGAGGCGTTCTTCACCGAGGGTGTGGTGGACGGGGGCTACGGCACGGCCGAGATGCCCGCCGTCGAGTCATAACTCTTCGTCGGCCTCGGGCTCTTCGTTCTCGGACAGGAAGGACTGGTAAACCCGGATCAGGACTTGTTTCTGTTCGGTGGTCAGATCCGACTGTGCGCGGATGGTGGCGATCAGATTGCTGTCGCGGTCCTCGTCGAGGATCCCGGCACGTACGTACAGTGATTCCGCCGACACCTCCAGGGCGCGGGCGATCTGTTGGAGGATCTCCGCTGAAGGCCGCTTGAGGCCCCGTTCGATCTGGGAGAGGTAGGGGTCCGACACTTGGGCCAGGTCGGCCAGCTTGCGAAGGCTGAGTTCGGCCTGGCGACGTTGTTCGCGTATGTACTCGCCGAGATCCTTGAGAGGATCGAGGTTCCTCCGGCTCACCACCGGGTCACCTGAGAAACGGACTGAGAAACGGACTGAGAAACGGAACGGGGGCAGGCCACAGCGCGGTCAGCTCTTGGCTGTGGCGCCGTCGGCCTTCACGGACGCAGCGGTCTTGGTGCCGGCCGGTTTGCTCGCCTTTGTGGCTGTCTTGGTGCCGGCCGGTTTGCTCGCCTTTGTGGCTGTCTTGGTGCCGGAGGCGGGCTTCTTCACCTTGGCGGTGGGCCGCTCGGTGGTCGTGGTCGCCGTTGCACCCGCTTCAGGGGCTTCGATGCCGATGAAGTCCCAGGCTTTGTTGCGGTTGTCGCTGATCACCTCGGCGACCCGGGAGGGGAGCTGCTCGCTGAGTTTGGCGGCGCGAGGCTCAGTGAACGCACGGAACTCTTTGAGAGCCTTGGTGGCGTGCTTGCGGGCGAGCGTGGCGTGCTCTTCGATGAAATCGGGGGTGGACACCTCGCGTCCGGCGATCGCGTCAGTGACCAGGAGGTTGACTCCGACCGATGCGTAGGCGGCGGACTTAACTTGCTCGAGGACTTCAGACATTTTTACTCCTGGGGGATTGGGGGAGGATGCGCGGCTCCAAGAGCGGTAACTCTTGTAAGCCGACATGCGTACTATAGTTAGCGCCAACAAGCAGCGAAACCTGATCTAGCAAAATTGCATACAAAAGTTCGCACTGCTGGGTGGCACATTGGTTAGGGTCAGCCATCGTGCTTGAACGGATTCACGTAATGGGCACCTATTGGTGCCAGGGCAGCGACACAACAACGCCGTTGGGCGAACTGATCGCCGCCGCCAAGGACCACGAGACGGAAGCAGCGCTCACCACCCTGCAAGCGCAGATCACAGACTTTGTTCGCAGCCTCGACCTGTCCTCAGCCACGGGCGGTCCAGCAGGCGACATCGTGGTTGTTCCAGTTCCGAACGGATCAGGTCGAAAACGTCGACTCGCCCCGGCGCTGGCAAGGGCAGTGACCGAAGCGATGGATGCGACGTTGTGTGAGGCTGTTCACAAGCGCAACGTCACCGCGAGACTGCGTGACACGCCCGTGCCGCAGCGGCTCGCACTCGTGGAAGCGGCCGGATATGAGGTCACCGGCTCTGTCGAAGGCCACCACGTCGTGCTCGTCGACGACGTGCTACTGACGGGCACGACGCTGACCCATCTGGCACGGTTGCTGCATCGGGCGGGCGCGGTGAGTGTGTCGGCGGTGGTAGCGGCCCGCACCCGGCGCGCAGACCAAGCAGACCAATAGGTCGGCTCACCCGGACTCAAAGGAAGTCGGACCAGACAACGATCCGAACAGGTTCGGTCATGGCCGAGACCTTAACCCAGACTGCCATCTGCGGGGGTTGCCCCTCTAGCCTGCACCCATGAGCAAATGTGCATTTGTCGGGTTGGGAGTAATGGGATATCCGATGGCAGGGCATCTGCAGGCCGCCGGACACGACCTCACCGTCTACAACCGCACCGCGGCCCGTGCCGATGCCTGGGTCGAGGAGCACGGCGGATCTCAAGCGCCGACCCCGGCCGCAGCCGCTGAGGGCGCTGAGTTCGTGATGGTGTGCGTGGGCGACGATCCAGACGTCCGGGCTGTCACCACCGCCACAGACGGAGCACTCTCGATGATGAAACCCGGGTCGGTCTTAGTCGACCACACGACCGCATCGGCTGGCCTGGCTCAAGAAGTACATGCTGCCGCGGCGGCAGCGGGAGTCGGATTCGTCGACGCGCCCATATCTGGAGGTCAGGCGGGTGCGGAGAACGGTGTGCTCACGGTGATGTGCGGAGGCGAGCGCGCCGACTTCGACCGTGCCGCGCCGCTGATCGCCGCCTACTCGCGGGCCTGCCGTCTTCTCGGTGGACCCGGTTCGGGGCAGCTCACCAAGATGGTCAACCAGATCTGCATCGCCGGGTTGATCCAGGGACTCAGCGAGGGACTCGACTTCGCTATCCGGGCCGGCCTAGACGTCGGTGAGGTCGTTGAAACGATCTCCAAAGGAGCTGCCGGTTCCTGGCAGATGGAGAACCGCGGCCAGACAATGGCCGACCGTCAGTTCGACCACGGGTTCGCTCTCGACTGGATGCGCAAGGACCTCGGGATCTGCCTGGCGCAGGCCGAACGCATCGGGGCTCACCTGCCGGTTACCGCACTGGTCGACCAGTTCTACGCCCGTCTCCAGCATCAGGGACACGGCCGCTGGGACTCCAGTTCGCTCATCGAATTGCTGCGCGACAACTGATAGTCTGCGCGCATAGCGCAGGTCGTGTCTCCCGGTCGGACACCAGATTTCTATCTCTACGCCGAGGCCCCGATTTCCGGGGCGCGGCGGGATGGAGAGTTCGTGGTGATTCGCTGGCCCGATGGGGCGGAGATGCGCGCCTATGCGCTCTGGCTCTTCGAGAATCGCATGGGCGATGAGGCGATCGATGAACAGAGCAGGGAGTGCAAGCTCGACCCCGCGGATCTGCCGTCGCCGGACACCCTCAAAGGAGTCGCAGTTGCGGACAACGGCGACTTGGAGCTGACCTGGAAGGGTTATCCGACTTCGCTGCACCACTCCGGCTGGTTGCGTCATGTGCACGAGGGTCGCCACTCCCACAGCGCCCACATCCCTGCAGCCAGGATCTGGACGGTCGCAACCCTGCCGAAGCTGCCCACATTCGACGGACCGCGGGTGCTCGAAGACGACGAAGCGCTGCGGGAATGGCTGACGACGCTGGTCGAGTCGGGTGTCGCCCGCCTCGTAGGACTAGGAAGCGGAGAGGACGTGGTTGCCGAGGTCGGGCTTCGAGTCGGCGCGCTGCGCGACACGAACTTCGGCACCACCTGGCCCGTCACCGCTGATGTGGATCCGGGTTCGGTGGCCAACACCGCGCTGCCGCTGGCTCCACACTCCGATCTCCCGACCCGCGAGACGCCGCCGGGCTACCAGCTGCTCCACTGTCAGGTGAACGAATGCACCGGGGGACTGAGCCATATGACTGACGGCTACGCGGTCGCTCGGCACCTACAGGAGCACGAACCGGAGTTCTATGAGATCCTCTGCCGCGCCAACTGGATCTTCTTCAACCGCTCACCGGAGCACGACCATCGTTGGAGCGGCCCGCTGATCGATCATGGGGGACCTCACAGCCCGTTGACATTTCGGACTTTCCACCCGGTGAGGGGCTTCCCCGACATGGCCGAAGAGGACGTTCCCCTCGCCTATGAGGCTCTGCGGCGTTTCTCGCAACTGGCTCGCAGCGACGAGTTCCAACTCCGCTCGGTGTTCTCAGCAGGTGAGCTCGTCGCCTTCGACAACCGGCGGATCCTGCACGGACGCGGCCCGTTCAGCGAGACGACCGGCCGAAGAGTCCTGCGGGGCGCCTATGTCGACCACGATGAGGTGTACTCGCGGCTGCGAGTCTTGGCGCGCCGCCGCCAGACCGCCCGAATGTCAGCCAGACCCGAATCGAACCCGATCAGAGAGGGGATCCAATGAGCACTTTCATCACCTGTGCCGTCACCGGAGGGGGCGACACGGTCGGCAAGTCCGTTCACATCCCGGTCACGCCCGAAGAGATCGCCGATGCCGCCATTGAAGCGGCCAAGGCCGGTGCGGCGATCGTTCATTGCCATGTCCGAGATCTCACCACCGGAAAGCAGAGCCGCGACGTCGGCCTCTACAAGGAGGTGACCGACCGGATCCGCTCGTCGGACACCGACGTCATCATCAACCTGACGGGCGGAACTGGAGCCGATCTGACTCTCGGCGGAGTCGAGAATCCGCTTCCCCTCGACCCCGAGGGCACCGACATGGCCGGTGCCACCGAACGGATGGCCCATGTGCGTGAGTGCATGCCCGAGATCGCCACGATCGACATGGGGACCATGAACTTCGGGGAGGGCGACTACATCATGACCAACTCCACCTCGCAGCTCGATGAGATCGCTCGCCAGTTCGCGGAGATCGACGTGGTGCCCGAACTCGAGTGTTTCGACACCGGCCATCTCTGGTACGCCAAGCGGATGGAGACCCGGGGCCTGCTGAAACCCCCGATCCTGGCGCAGTTGTGTATGGGTGTCCCGTGGGGCGCACCCGACGACATGAACACCCTGATGGCGATGGTCAACAACACCCCGGACCATTGGACGTTCTCCACGTTCTCGATCGGGCGCAGGCAACTCGAGTATGTCGCTGCCGCGGTGTTGGTGGGAGGCAACGTGCGTGTCGGATTGGAGGACAACCTGTATCTCGAGAAGGGGGTGCTGGCCACCAACGGCATGCTCGTCGACCGTGCCGTGGCGATCCTCGACTGCCTCAATATCGATGTCATGGGCCCCGCCGAGGTGCGCGACATGCTTGGTCTGACCAAGAGAACCTGACCAGGTATCAGTCTTGGTGGCATCAATCGAAACTGCAGCCGTCGTCGGCGCCGGAGTCATCGGTTCTGCATGGGCCGCTCGATTCGCCCTGCACGGGGTCGATGTCTCGGTGGTCGATCCCAACCCCGAGACCGGGCGGATCATCGACGAGGTGTTCGCCAACGCCCGTGCCGCCTGGAGCGCGCTCGATCTGCCACCTCCGAGAGAGGGCTCCGTGACTGTCGTCGACTCGATAGCAGACGCGGTCGGGGCCGCGGGGCATGTGCAGGAGAGCGCTCCGGAGAACCTTGACGTCAAGCGGTGCATTCTTGAGGAGATCGACCGTCACGCCCCGGCCGAGGTGGCCATCGCGTCGTCGACGTCGGGGATCAGGCCCAGTGATCTCCAAGCCTCGCTGGCCCACCCAGAGCGGTTGCTTGTCGGCCATCCGTTCAATCCTGTGTACCTGCTGCCCCTGGTGGAGGTATGCGGCGGAGAACAGACCGCGCAGTCGGCGATTACCACGGCCATGGAGACCTATTCGTCGGTTTCCATGAAGCCGTTGCATGTTCGTGTCGAGATAGACGCCTTCATTGCGGACCGCCTGCTTGAAGCGGTTTGGCGCGAGGCGTTGTGGCTCATCAACGACGGTGTCGCCACCACCGAAGAGATAGACGACGCGATCCGTTACGGTTTCGGTCTGCGCTGGGCCCAGATGGGACTCTTCGAGACGTACCGGGCCGCCGGGGGAGAGGGCGGCTTCGCCCACTTCATCCGCCAGTTCGGCCCGACCCTGGCACTCCCGTGGAGCAAGTTGACCGACGTGCCCGACCTCAGCGACGAACTGGTCGACTCCCTGGTTACCCAGTCCGACTCTCAGTCCGGCCAGTACACACCCCGAGACCTGGAAAGCATCCGAGACCGCAACCTCGTCGGTATCCTCAAGGCATTGGAGGCCAACCACTGGGCCGCCGGCCGAACCCTCGCCGAACAGCGAAACCGTCTGAAAGGAACGAGCGATCGCCGCCATGACCGCGTACAAGGTGAAGACAATGCTCTTTAGGGATGTGTATGAAGGGCTTGGGAAACCTGATGAAACGCTTCACCTGCGATTGGAAGGATCGCTGGAAGGGGTGCCTGGGCTGACCTGGCATGAGGAACTCGACGAGGACGGGCATGGCGAAGAACTTCACGGACAGGACCTCTACAGCGTTTTTCGTTCAACCGCCGTGTACCTCGGGTTTGATTCGTCGGTGCGCCACAAAGCCAAGGACGGGCACACCTATGCCATCCCAGACGGACTCTGGGGAATGAACTTCGCGGGGTTCTTGCAGCTCGATCCGACTGCGATAGCGGAGTTCCAGGTCGGACTGAATTCGAATTTCGCCGGTGAGAACAGCTGTTCGAGCGGGGCTGTCCCTCAATTCTTTCACTGCGCCGAAACATCGCTGGCGCGGTTCGGTATCTTCGAGCCGAAGAGGATGGAACTCACGTACGATCCAGGTGAAGCGAGGAGGAACCTGTTTCGTCTCATCGACAGTTTGGGTCTGTTCCTCTCGTACGATTCAACTCATTCGGTGAAGGTTCGAACTCAACTCGACTGGCACGCCGATCCGAACAATCCAGAGTCAGACCTTGAATTGAACTTCATGAGGCGTCCCATCGACCCGTTCACAGTTGAATTCGAGAATGAACCAACGCAAAGAGGGGCCGAAGCAACCTCACCGCTGAGCCCGTTCCACTTGACCGCAACCGCGACCGCGCCTGAGTTCTCCCTGAACTGCATGGGTTGGCTCGTTTCGTTCCTCATCTCGGGTCTTGCCCCGACGGGAGCCAGAGACATCACAGTCCGATTGGAACCAGCCTGACCTGGCGGTGAATCGGAGATTCGGTTACCCGGCGTCGACCTCCTGCAGCGAGCCGGTTGGCGTACTCGGCAGCGTCTAGAGTAGCGATGTGACCGCGCCCACGCCAGAGGAACTCTCACGCGAGGTGGCGAGTTCTGGAGTGCGCAAAGCCCAGACTGAGACGACCCCGACGATAATGCTCGCCATTGCCGCAGGTGTCTTCATTGCGCTGGGCGCAATGTTCGCCAGCAGCATCGGGGCAGGCTCGGAACTCGGATTCGGGCCGACGCGGCTGCTGATGGGCTTGGGCTTCTCGGTGGGCCTGCTGTTCGTGGTGGTGCTTGGAGCAGAACTGTTCACGGGCAACAATCTGATGGTCACCAGTCTTCTAACCCACCAGGTGCGTTTCATCGGGGTGGCCCGCAACTGGACGCTGGTCTATCTGGGCAACTTCGTCGGCTCCATCGCGATAGTGCTGCTGGTGTTCTACAGCCGATGGTGGGAACAGGGCGACATGACGTTCGCCGCTGAAGCGGTGTCGACCGCCAATGCCAAAGTGAACCTGGGGTTCGTGGAGGCCTTCCTGCGAGGCGTCATAGCCAACATCCTGGTCTGCCTCGCCGTCTGGACCGCCGCGGCCGGACGCACCGTCACCGACAAGATGTTCGGGGTGCTGTTGCCTATCGCCGCCTTCGTCACCGGGGGGTTCGAGCACAGTATCGCCAACATGTACTTCACTCCGATCGGAGCGCTGGTCTCGTCAGAGCCGGGGGCAATAGAAGCCGCTGGACTCGCAGCCGGCGACGTGGAGAACCTCACCTGGGCCGGCGTGTTAGGCAACCTGATTCCGGTCACACTCGGAAACATCGTCGGCGGTGTCATGGTGGGACTGCCGAGTCGTGCCGTCCATCTCCGTGAGGATGAACAGGTCGACGAAACCGCTTAGCGCGCTTCATCGGCGCGCAACCTCAAAGATGGTCGTGGCCGATTCCATGCGGTGCTCGCTCGGCCCCTAGGCTGACCCCTATGAGCGACAACTACACGATCATCTCGGCGGACAGCCATGCCGGCGGCAACATGGCGATGTACGAGGAGTACCTGGCGTCTGAGTGGAAAGAGGCGTTCGCCGAGTGGCGCGGGGCCTACTCCAACCCCTACCGGGACCTCCAGGACGACAGCCGCACCCGGAACTGGGACAACGATAGGCGGGTCAGCGAACAGTACGCAGACGGCATCGTTGCAGAGATCACCTTCCCGAACACCGTTCCTCCGTTCTACCCGACGGGCATGCTGATCGCCTACCCGCCGCGCAACCGCGAGGAATACGAGCGTCGCCGGGCCGGTATCGATGCCCACAACCGTTGGCTCAAAGACTGGTGCGACCTGTATCCGAAGCAGCGCTGCGGCCTGCCGCAGATCTTCCTCGAAGACATCGATGACGCGATCAGCACCCTCGAATGGGCCGCAGCGGAGGGATTCCGCAGCTTCATGATGCCCCATGTTGCCCCCGACGTCGACCTGCCGGGGCTCTGGTCACCGCACTGGGACCGACTGTGGGCTGCGGTCTCCGACCTCGACCTGGTAATGACCCAACACGGCGGCAACGGAACACCCAACTACGGCAGCGATCCCGCCTCGGGACTGATCTTCTTGATGGAGGTGCCGTTCTTCGCCCACCGCAACCTGGCGCACCTGATCATGAGCGGCGTGTTTGAACGCTTCCCCCGGCTCAAGTACGTGATGACCGAGCAGGGCACGGCCTGGGCCATCGACGAACTGAGGCGGATGGACGCCTACCACATGCAGATCTCTGCGGGGCGCGTCGGCGAGCTCGGCTTCTCGGCCGATGTGGTCCTCCCCATGAAACCCAGCGAGTACTTCGACCGCAACGTCTGGATCGGAGCGTCGTTCCCGTCGCCGGTCGAGGCTGAAGCGATCAGGACTCTGGGAGTCCACAAAGTTATGTGGGGCTCCGACTATCCCCACCACGAAGGCACCTACCCCTACTCGCTCGAGGCGCTCCAGCGGTCGTTCTCGCATTGGGAGGAGGCCGACATGCGCAAAGTGCTGAGCGAGAACGCGGCCCACGTTTACGGGTTCGACCTCGAAGCGCTGGAGCCTCTCGGAGCCGAACACGGGCCGTCGGCAGCCGCGGTGGCGACACCGTTGGCGGAGATACCCCGCAAAGCGACCAGCCCAGCGTTCTTCAAAGCCTGACGTGTCGACCACTCCGGAAGCCCAGGACTCGACCGCGCCCTACGCCGGGTTCGAAGGAAGAGTCGGCCGAATCTTCTCAACATCGGAACCTGTCTGGCCGCCGCGCCCGACCGCTCGCGAGGGCGCGCCCAACATAATCGTCATGCTCGCCGACGACCTCGGCTTCGCAGACCTCGGCTGCTACGGATCCGAGATCGACACGCCCGAACTCGATGCGCTGGCCGCCGGGGGGGTGCGCTACACCAACTTCCACGTCAACCCGATGTGCTCGCCGACCCGGGCGTCGATGCTGACCGGTCTCAACCACCACCTCGCCGGCATGGGTCACGTGGCCCACAGCGATCCCGGCTTCCCGGGCTACGCGCACGAGATCCGTGATGATGCGGTGACCATGGCCGAACTGTTCCGAGACCATGGGTGGGCCTCGCTGATGGTCGGCAAGTGGCACCTCTGCAAGGACTCCAGCCTCAGCGAGGCCGGGCCCCGCAACTCCTGGCCGCTGCAGAAGGGCTTCGAACGCTACTACGGCATCCTCGACGGCTTCACCAACTTCCACCAGCCCCACCGTCTCTACGAGGACAACCATCACATCAACATCGACCAGTACCCCGACGACTACTACTTCACCGACGACCTGACCGACCAGGCCATCAAGATGATCGACGAGGTCCGCTCGTCGCATCCGACGAAACCGTTCTTCCTGTACTACGCCCATGGTGCGGTGCATGCGCCCCTGCAGGCCAAACAGGCGGACATGGACAAGTACCGGGGTGCCTACGACGCGGGCTGGGACCGGATCCGTGAGCAGCGTTTCGCCCGCCAGAAGGAAATCGGGGTCGTCGCCCCGGACACCGTGCTGCCTCCCCGAAACACCGAGGAGCAGCACGCCGTGACCCCCTGGGACGAACTCAGCGACCTGCAACGGGAGACGTTCGCCCGCTACATGGAGATCTTCGCGGGCATGGTCGACAGCGTCGACCAGAGCGTGGGACGGCTCCGCGAGCACCTCGAGGCCATGGGCGAGTGGGACAACACGATCATCGTGTTCACCTCCGACAACGGGGGATCGCGTGAGGGGCAGCAGGACGGGACATCACAGTACTTCCGGACCCTGCTCGTGCAGACCGGCAGCGACGTCCTTGAAGACATGGAGCTCGACCATACGCGGCTCGATCTGATGGGCGGGCCGCAGACGCTGCCGCACTACCCGATGGGTTGGGCGATGGCCTCCAACACGCCTTTCCGGCTGTACAAGATCAACACCCACCAGGGCGGCCACCAAGTCCCGTTCATCGTGCATTGGCCCGCCGGTCTCACAGACACCTCAGCAGCTGAGCCGCTAGCGGAAGGCCAAGGCGAGATCCGCACGCAGTACCAGCACATCACCGACCTGCTGCCGACGCTGGTCGAGCTGACCGGCGTGGAGATCCCGGCGGAAAAGAACGGTCAGCCCGTGCCTCAGCCTGCCGGTGCGAGCTTCGCAGCGTCGTTGACGGCCCCCGAGTGCGACTCGACACATCGCGAGCAGTACTACGAGATGATCGGCCACCGGGGCATGTACCGCGACGGCTGGTCGGCGGTGTCGCTGCGGATCCCCCAGCGGTCCTTCTCGGAGGCTCCGTGGGAACTCCACAATCTGGCCGAAGACCCGACCGAGGCGCGCGACCTGTCCGCCCAGCACCCCGAGAGGCTCGCCGATCTGCAGGATGCTTTCGAGGAGGCCGCCTGGGCCAACCAGGTCTTCCCCCTCGACGAGGGCAACCTCATCAAGATGATCCAGAAACCACCATGGGAGGATGAGTTCATCGCCGAGGTGCGGCTCCGACCGGGAATCCCGACACTGGAGCGGTGGCGGGCGCTGCAACTCATCAACTTCAGGTCGTTCGAGGTGTCGGTGGACCTCGACTATGCGCTCGGCGACGAGGGCATGCTGTTCGCCCACGGCGATCAGGGCGGCGGTTACGCAATGTACGTGGAATGCGGCCGCCTGTTCTTCGCGTACAACGGCTACGGCGATATGACCGTCGTCGACTGCGGAGAACTCCCCGCCGGAACCAAGGAGGTCAACCTGGCGATGGGCCGGTTGCCGAATTGGCGCCAGAACGCCCGCATCAGTCGCGACGGCACCGAGTTGGGCGAAGCGCTCGACCTGCCGGTGCTGATGGCGATCGCTCCGTTCGAGGGGATCGACGTCGGCATCGACCGCCGCTCCCCGGTGAGCTGGGAGATCTACGAGAAGCACGGCCCCTTCCCCTACTCAGGCGCCCTGAATGCGGTGACCTACAAACCGGGCGAACTGGCCCCGGACGCCGGAATCCGGTTCCTCGACTATCTCAAAGAAGCCGGCACCAGATTCGAGTAGCCCCCACACGGGCACGCGCGCCGGGAATTGCGCGAGCCGCGATGTGCTCCGAGCACGGCAAGTTGCTAGAAACGAACCATGTTTATCGGGTACAACGCCAGACAGGAAGAGTTGCGGGCTGAGCTGCGCGCCTACTACCGAGAGCTCCTGACCCCCGAAGTCCGAGAAGCCCTCGCAGCCGAGGACGGATGCGGTCCCGTCCACCGGGAGATCGTGGGACGTATGGGACGCGACGGTTGGCTGACGGTCGGGTGGCCAGAAGAGTACGGCGGGCGCGGCTACTCGGCGGTCGAGCAGTTCGTGATGTTCGACGAGTCGGTGGCGAGCGGTGCGCCTATCCCGATGCTGACGATCAACACGGTCGGCCCCACGCTGATGCAGTTCGGCACTGAGGAGCAGAAGCAGTTCTTCCTGCCCAAGATCTCCAAGGGGGAGATCACCTTCTGCATCGGCTATTCCGAACCCGATGCGGGAACCGACCTGGCGTCGCTCACCACCCGGGCGGTCCGAGACGGCGACGAATACATCATCAACGGCCAGAAGACCTGGACCTCGCTGGCGAAGGACGCCGACTACATCTGGCTGGCTGCTCGCACCAACCCCGAGGTGCGCAAGCACAAGGGCATCTCGCTGTTCTGCATTCCGATGAACACTCCGGGCCTGTCGATCCAACCACTCGACCTGCTCTCCACCCACAACATCAACCACACGTTCTTCGACGACGTGCGGGTCCCGGCTTCCACGCTCATAGGCGAGGAGAACGGCGGCTGGGGGTTGATCACCAGTCAGTTGAACCGTGAGCGGGTCACCATCTGCTCTTCGGGCATGGTCACCAAAGCGCTCGAGGAGACCATCGACTACGCCCGCAACACCAAGCGGGCCGACGGGACGCGGCTGATTGACACTCCCTGGGTGCAGCGCAACCTGGCCGAAGTCACCGCAGGACTCGAATACCTGCGCCTCGCCAACTGGCAGGTGGCCTGGACGGTGGCCAACAAGATCGATGATCAGCAACCCGACATGGACACGATCTCCGGATTCATCGCCGACTCCTCCGGAGTGAAGGTGTACGGGACCGAGTTCTATACGCGGGCGTATCGCAAGCTGATGGAGGTGTATGGACCTCAGGCCACCATTGCCCGCGGGTCGATCGGCCACCTGACCCGCCTCGAGATGCAGTACCGCTCGACGGTGATCCTCACGTTCGGCGGCGGCACCAACGAGATGCAGCGCGACCTGATCTCCCAGTTCGGTCTGGGCTACCCGAAAGCAGACCGCTGATGGATTTCAGACTCTCTGACGAAGAACAGGCCATCTGCGACCTCACCGCGCAGATACTCGGCGACAAGTCGACTCATGAACGGCTCTGTGCGTTGACCGCCGACGATGATCGGATCGACGCTGAGGCCTGGTCGGCGCTCGCCCGATCGGGAGTGTTGGGTGCGGCGGTGCCCGAGGAGTACGGAGGGTTGGGGTTGGGGTTCCTAGCGACCGCCATGGCGCTTCAGCAGGTCGGCGCAACGGCCTCTCCGGTGCCGCTGCTGTCGACAGCGGTCATGGGGGCGATGCCGATCGCTGAGTTCGGCACTGACGAGCAGCGCGCACGCCACCTGCCGGCAATCGCCGACGGTTCACTGATCGTGGCCGGCGCCCTGTACGAGGAGGGAGCCCGGGCCGCCGAGCCCGAGGTCGTAGCGCTGGCCGATGCCGACGGCTACCGCATTGAAGGTGTGAAACCGATGGTGGCCGACGGACTCGACGCCGGCCTGATCCTGGTACCGGCCAGACTCGATGACGGTTCGTGCGGGGTGTTCCTGGTGCCCTCGGATTCGGAGGGTCTCTCGGCGTCCCGGGTCGAGGTCACCACCGGTCGACCCCAGGCCCGGCTCGAGTTCTCCGGTGTGGTCGTGCCCGGCGACGCGCTGCTCGGTGGGGCTTCGGCTGTGTCGGGTGCCGAGATCGTGGACTGGATCGAGCTTCGAGCCAACTGCTGCATGTGCATGATGATGGCCGGCGCGGCGCGGTCCTCGATCGAGTTGGCCGCGGAGTACACCAAGCAGCGCTATCAGTTCGATCGACCGGTCGCCACCTTTCAGGCGGTGAGCAATCGTGCCGGTGACAGCTATATCGACACGAACGCGATCACGTTGACGGCCTGGCAGGCGGCTTGGCGCATCGACCGGGGGCTCCCGGCGCAGGACGCTGTCTCGATTGCTCGCTGGTGGGCGGCCGAAGGCGGTTTTCGGGTCGTCCATGCAGCGGTCCATGTGCATGGCGGGGTCGGCGTGGACCGTGACTATCCGCTGCATCGCTATTTCGTGCTGGCAAGACAACTCGAGTTGACGCTCGGCAACGGCGAAGAACATCTGGCTACTCTCGGGCAGGCCATCGCAGCTCGCTGAAGATTCTTGGGAACTGCAATAGTCTTGGAAACCGCGATATCTCGGGAACCAGGCAGTGTCGCAGGGTCGTCGTAGTCTCCAAGGCGAGTCGAGAGGTTTTGTCATGTTGAGGAAATTCTGGTTCTGGGCGACTGTCGGGATCGTGCTGTTGGTGCTGGTCAGCGCATCGGCGTGCAACGACGATTCCGGGACCACCGCGGACCCGGACCCTGGCCCGACCGAGCCAGTCACCGGCAGCGATTCCGAGGACCGAATCGGGGTGAGGTCCGGGGCAGATCGCCACGCAGCTGCACTCACCGTTCAGTTGAGCGAGGGGGAGGCGGTCGGCAGCGACTCTTGGGCCGTAGTGACCAGAGTCGACGGCCGCGGACTCACCGAGGCGGAGATCAGCGCGGTCACCGATCGGCTCCCGGCCTGGGACTCCGACCCCGATGGCGACGCGGTCGATTTCAACCGTCCGCCAGAGTCGCTTCCGCGGCCGCGCGTCGGTGAGACCATTGACAATCCGTTCCCGACGGACACCGGGCTCGACGCACCCGTTGTCGACTCAGGACCCCTGGAAGTGCTGCGGGTGCAACCCGACGGCGAAGTGGGACTCGCCCCGTTCATGAGCATCACCTTCAATCAGCCGATGGTGCCGCTGAGCACGCTCGCAAAGATCGACACGATCGACGTTCCAGTGACGATGACTCCGGATCTGCCGGGGCGGTGGCAGTGGATCGGCACCCGAACTCTTCGCTTCGAGCATGACCCGGAGGTCTTCGACCGCCTGCCGATGGCCACCTCCTATGTGGTCGAGATTCCGGCAGGAACGACCTCACACTCCGGAGGCGAACTGGCCGAGACCGTCCGCTTCGAGTTCGGGACCCCAGCGCCCGACATGGTGTCGTTCACCCCGCAGCACGATTCGCTCAACCTTCAGCCTGTCTTTCTGGTCACGTTCGATCAGCGGGTTGACGCTGCTTCGGTGCTGGAGAACGTCACCCTTAGCGCCGGCGGCACCGAACGCGACCTGAGACTCGCCACCGAAGCTGAGATCGACAGCGACGAGGAGATCAAGCGACGCGTCGGTGTGACCGTCGACGGCACCTGGGTAGCGTTCAGGCCGGTATCGGAGCTTGAGCCTGATACAGACGTCACCATCGAGGTCGGGCCGCAGGTGCCTTCGGCAGAGGGAACCAGGACATCAGCTGCTTCGGAGGTGGTGCAGGCCCGCACCTACGCAGCCCTGGCTGTCGAAGACACGAGCTGTTCGCGACAGTATCCGTGCCAACCGGGGGGTTGGCTCAGCGCCTACTTCAACAATGTCCTGGACCCCGCAACACTCGATGTCGACGATCTGGAGATAACCCCCGAGCTTGCGGGTGCCCGGGCCTGGGTGGAATACAATTCCGTCAACATCGTCGGCGCGACGCAGGGAGACACCGTCTACGAAGTGGTGATCCCGGCGACGCTCGCGGACGAGTTCGGTCAGACGCTGGGTGAGGCTGTGACCGTCGAGTTTCATTTGGACGATGCTCGTCCGTTCATTAGCGCCTCAGGCCGACGGCTCGTGACGCTCGACCCGCTTGTTGATCGCCAAACGGTCCCGGTGACGGTGCGAAACCATGACCGGCTGCGGGTCCGGCTCTACGATGTGAACCCGAGCGATTTTGGGTTGTTCGTCGATTTCTTGGACGTAATGGAACGTTCCCGCGACGGGGCAATGCCTGATCCACCGTGGACGCCCGTCTCCGACGAGGTGGTCGACACCGGGGCTGATTCCGACACGGTCACGGAAGTGCGCATCGACCTCGACGAGGCTCTCGACGGCGACCACGGACATACGATCGCGATCATCGAAGGGGTCGGGCGCTTTGCGAACCTGACCTATCAGGACGGGGAATACTGGTCCAACCGTCCTGTTATCGTCTGGGTGCAGGACACCAACATCGGCGTCGACATGGTCACGGACCACCAAGACGTCGTGGTCTGGACGACCGGCCTGGACTCCGGCCAGCCCCTCGCCGACGTCGCGATCAACCTGCAGGGCAAAACCACGACCCTCACCACTGATGACGAGGGACTGGCACGGTCCTCGATCGGGAGCGAGTTCAACTGGATCGTCGCCACGCTCGGCGACGACCAGGCGATCAACCGGGCGAACGCACGCGCTTGGTTGCGAACGGATCAGCTGATCTGGTACACCGCCGATGACCGCGGCACATATCGCCCCGGCGAGACGCTCCATCTGAAAGGTTGGGTTCGCAACCTCGACCTGAGCGGTGAAGGAGACCTCGAGCTCCTCGCGCCTCAACAACTGATCAGCTATCGGGTCGGCGACCCGTTCGGCAACGAGCTCGGCGACGGCAGCGTCCGCCTCGACGAGCACGGCGGCTTCGACCTCACCGTCGAGTTGCCCGAGGGAGCGAACCTGGGCGAAGGGTTTGTCGAGTTCCAAGGTCCGCAGAACCGCGACAACAGCTGGCACTACCACTCGTTCCAGATCCAGGAGTTCCGTCGGCCGGAGTTCGAAGTAACGACTCGGCTCGAATCGCCCGGCCCCTACTTTGTCGACGAACCCGCGACCGTTGCGGTCGACGCCAACTACTTCTCGGGAGGACCTCTCCCCAACGCCGAGGTGCTCTGGTCCGTGAGCACGCGCCAAGCGACGTACTCGCCGCCCAACTGGAGCGAATTCACATTCGGTGTGTGGACCCCCTGGTGGCACTACGACGCCTTCGGCGGTGGCGAAGACTGGTACTGGGAAGGCGACTACGGCTTCGGCGACCCGTGGGCCGAACCTGTTCGTGAGACCTTCTCGGGCTTGACCGATGCCTCCGGCAGCCATTATCTGCGCATGGACTTCGAGGGCGACGGTGACCACCTCCCGACAACGGTCGCCGCCGAAGCCGAAGTCGTCGATGTGAACCGACAGCAGTGGGCATCGTCGACCGATGTGCTGGTGCACGCTGCGGACCTCTATGTCGGTGTTCGGTCGACCCGAACCTTCGTGCGAGCGGGCGATGGTCTCGTGATCGATGCGATCGTCACCGATCTCGACGGCAACCCGGTCTCGGACAGGGCCTTCGAGATGACCGCGTCGCGGATCGTCGACGAGTACGTCGACGGCGAATGGACCGAAGTGGCCGTTGATGCAGAGTCCTGTGACGTGGTCTCGACCGATGCGCCTGTGACGTGTGACTTCGAGGCCGCGGTCGGCGGTCGCTACCGGATAGACGCCAATGTCGTCGATGACTCGGGGCGGACCAATCGGAGCGAGATGACCCGCTGGGTCACGGGAAGCCGAGGCGGAGTGCCGAGCCGCAACGTCGAGTTGGAGAGCGCCAACCTGGTCCCGGATGCCGAGACCTATGCGGCAGGTGACACCGCTGAGATCCTGGTCGATTCGCCCTTCAGTACCGGAACCGGCCTGTTGGTGATCGCCCACAACGAAATCATCGAACTGAGCACCTTTGAGATCGCCGACCACGCGGCTGTCCTCGAGGTGCCGATCACCGACGATCATGTTCCGGAACTCACGGTGCAGGTTGAGATCGTCGCCACAACCCCACGCACGGCTGACGATGGAACCGTGCTTGAAGCTGCCGCAGATCGTCCAGCCTACGCCTCGGGGCAGATCCGCCTGCGAGTGCCGCCCGCGCGGCGCGCCCTCGACGTCACGGTCACCCCGGCGTCGTCCAGCGTGAAACCGGGGGCTGCCACCAGCGTCACCGTGCAGGTGAACGATGCCGACGGCGCCCCGGTCGCCAACGCAGACGTGTTGCTGGTCGTGGTTGACGAGGCTGTGTTGGCTCTGTCCGGCTACGAACTCGTTGACCCGCTCGAGGTCTTCTACCGGTCCCTGGGCGTGTACCTGAGTACACAACGCGCACGGGGCAGCATCCTGTTGGAGAATCCGCAGGCATTGCTCGACGCCGTCGGCGGAGACGGAGCAGTCGCGAGCACCACCACCGCCATGGCCGTGATTGGAGAGTCGCTCGACGACGGCGACGACATGGCCGAAGAGTCGATGGCCGCTGATTTCGACGTTGCGGATTCAGCCCGGCTCACCAGCCTCAGTGTGCAGGACCTTCAGATCGAGGTGCGCAGGAACCTTGATGCGCTGGCCCTGTTCGACCCTGAAGTTGCGACCGACGCCGGGGGTTTGGCCACCGTCGAGTTCGATCTGCCCGACAACCTCACCCGCTACCGGGTCATGGCTGTAGCGGTCGACGGCGCGGAGCGCTTCGGTTCGACGGAGTCTTCGATCACCGCCCGCCTGCCGTTGCAGGTTCGGCCGTCCGCGCCCAGGTTCCTGAACTTCGGCGACCGGTTCGAATTGCCGATCGTGGTGCAGAACCAGACCGATTCACCGGTGGAGGTGGACGTGGTCGTTCAGGCTTCCAATCTGAATCTCGCTTCCAATCTGAATGTTGGAGACGACCCGAACCTCGCGGGGACCGCTGGGAAGCGGGTCACCGTACCAGCCAATGACCGTGTCGAGGTCCGCTTCGGTGCAACGACGGATTCTGTCGGCACCGCCCGTTTCCGAGTCGCAGCCGTCTCGGCCGACAACGCCGACGCGCAGGAGGTCTCGTTGCCCGTTTACACGCCCGCCACCAGCGAGGCGTTCGCCACCTACGGGGTTCTGGATTCCGGCGTCGTGGGCTATTCGCTCGTGGCGCCTCAAGACGTGTTCAGCCAGTTTGGGGGATTGGAGGTCAACACCTCGTCGACGGCGCTGCAGACCCTGACCGACGCGGTCCTGTACCTTGCCGAGTACCGCTACGCCTCCTCGGACGCCTACGCCAGCCGCATCCTCGCCATCTCAGCGTTGCGGGACGTGCTCGGCGCCTTCGACGCGGAAGGTCTGCCGAGCGCCGCTGAACTCGACGCCGCCGTCCGCAGCGACATAGGCGAGTTGGCTGCGCTGCAACATGGTGACGGCGGTTTCGGATGGTGGGCGCGCAAGGGGATTTCGTACCCGTACCCGTCGATCCAGGCAATGCATGCGCTCATCACAGCTCAGAATGCGGGATTCGCCGTCCCTGCTGAAGTTATGAACAACGGCCGCGGCTACCTGCGCGGTATCGAGAGTCGGATCCCGTCCGACTACAGCAGGAAATCGAAAGACATGCTATTGGCCTACGCACTGCATGTGCGAGCTCTCGACGGTGACCGAGACACGCAGAAGGCCCGCGGACTCTGGGACCGCAGGGGGGCGGACCTCGAGTTGGACGCGTTGGCTTGGATCTGGCCGGTCGTCGGCGATGACGAGACTGAAGCCGAGATCGAGCGTGTGTTCCACAATCGAGTCACCGAGACCGCGCAAGCGGCGACATTCGCCACCGACTACGGCGAGGACGCCTACCTGATCCTGGCTTCGGACCGCCGGACCGACGGCATCGTGCTCGACGCCCTGATCACCATGGCCCCCGATTCAGACCTGGTACCGAAGGTCGTGGCGGGGTTGCTGGCGAACCAGGTCAAGGGGCGTTGGAACAACGTTCAGGAGAACTCCTTCATCCTGCTCGCGCTGGACAGCTACTTCGAGACTTTCGAAGCGGTCGAGCCTGATTTTGTGGCTGGAGTCTGGCTCGGAGAGCAGTACGTGGCGGAGCACGAATTCTCCGGGCGGAGCACCGACAGTGCCTCGACACTGGTCCCGATGGGGGACCTGATCGAGGTGGGCGACGCCGACCTGACCGTCCAGAATGACGGTGATGGTCGCCTGTACTACCGCCTCGGACTTCGCTACGCACCCGAAGACCTTGATCTGGACCCGGTCGACCGTGGCTTCGTGGTGCAGCGCAGCTATGAAGCCGTCGACGATCCCGACGATGTCTGGGTCGATTCTGACGGTGCCGTCCACGTCGTGGCCGGAGCCGAGGTGCGAGTCACTCTGACGATGGTCAACGACAGCCGTCGCACCAACATGGTCCTGCTCGATCCGATGCCCGCAGGGTTCGAGGCATTGAACCCCGCCTTGGCTGTTACCGGCGAGATCGAGGAGCCCCGCGCCGACGCCGCCGACTATTGGTGGCGCTGGACCTGGTACGACCATCAGAACCTGCGTGACGACCGGGCGGAGGCGTTCTCGGCATACCTGTGGGCCGGTACCCACGAATACAGCTACGTTGCCCGGGCGACCACTCCGGGAACCTTCGTGGTGCCCCCGGCAAGAGCCGAGGAGATCTACGCACCAGAAGTGTTTGGCCGCTCAAGTTCCGCCACCGTCATAGTCGAGGACGCGGCACCACCCTCCTGATCGAAAGCGCGGCCGACCATGAGCGGGCCAGCCCAGGATCGCGCTGCTAAGCCAGAATTGAGTCGGCTACTCGTTCCTCGCAGGTCTGCTTGTCCCACCAACTCAGTTGCAGTTGCTTGGCTCGGCGAAAGTAGAGCTGGATGTCGTACTCGAGGGTGAACCCGACACCGCCGAAGACCTGCTGTGCCATCGCCGTGATGTCGCGGTAGACCTTGCCGCTGAAGAGCTTGGCCATGGGCGCGAGCCGGGAGACATCATTCCCGACGGACTGCGCCCAGGCAGCTTCGTACACGAGGACCTTGCCACCGTCGAGTTCGGTCTTGGCGTCGGCAAGATAGTGGGAGATCGATTGGAACTGGGCCAGGGCCTTGCCGAACTGCTCTCGGTCCTTGGCGTACTGCGCGGTGATCTCGAGCGCGAAGTCTGCACCGCCCATCGCCTGGGCGGAGGCCAGGATTACCGCCCTCTGCATCACCGCCTCCCAGGTGGCCCACCCGCTTCCGGCGGCGCCGAGCCGGTTTGCGGAGGGGATCCGGACGTCGTTGAAATCGACCCGGTACTGGGTGTCCGACGAGATCGACATGCGCTGATCGAGTGTCACCCCAGCTGTGTCGGTCGGAACCAGGAACAAGTCGATCTCGGTGTCGGCAGGGCCGGTGCGCGCCAGCACCAGCAGTTGGTCCGCGGCGCTCGCGAAGTAGACGTGCATCTTGGAACCGTTGAGCACGAGGTCGCTGCCCTCGGCAACGGCGCTGAGTTGCACACCCCGAGGTGAGTACCCGCTCTCGGGTTCTAGCCAGGCGGGCGTGACGATCGTTTCGCCAGAAGCGACGCCGGCCAACAGCGAAGCGTGCTGCTCGCCGCATCCCGACTCGATTATCGCCTCGGCAGACAAGACGCAACTGACGAAGTGGGGGACCGGTGCCAGCGAACGTCCCAGTTCCTCATAGAGCACCACGCCTTCCAGCAGACCCATGCCCGACCCGCCGTACTCCTCGGGCAGCATCAGGCCGCAGATCCCCAGTTCGCCGAACTGCTCCCACAGTTCGCGGGCAACTCCGTCGGGGTCGTCCTCGAGTTCGCGCACCGTGTCTATCGGTGACAGCTGTGCACAGACGCCGCGCACCATCTCGCGCAGCATCTCCTGCTCTTCGGTGAAGTCAAGGTCCAGCATCAGGGTTTCCAATCTTCGCTTTTTCGTGCCCACGGGTTGTCGGTTCCGTCGACGGGAAGTGCAACCCGGGCCGTACAGGTGCAGCAGAGCCGATCGCCCGCAGTCACCGATACGTCGACGCCGGCCCACCCGCAGCCGGATTCGTCGATCTCGGTGCCGCTCACCGTTCCGGTGAAGACCATGTGGTCGCCGGGAAACACTGAGTCGCGTATGCGGAAGGTCATACGGCCGATGCGTCCTCTGGGACCGGTCCAGTCGGTGATGTAACGCTCGAACCAGGCGGCCAGGTTGGGCGTGTTCAAGAAGATGTCGGCTGTGCCGTTGCGTTCGGTGGCGAACTTGTAGTCGTGATGCATGGGCCGCCAGTCGCGGCTTGCCAACGCACCCAGAACAACTGTGGTCGCGCTGACGTCGTACCCGAGAGGCGGGAGCGCGGTCCCGGCCGACACTTGATCGAGCACGATCTTGCCTGTGCCTGTGTTGTCTGTGGCAGGGCTGGTTTGTGGGTTCATGGGTTCACCTCAGTGGAACGCTTGTAGCCGAAACCGGTGTACGACTCAACTCCGACCAGGTCTCCGTGTTGATTGTGGTACTCCACCTCGATCACCCAGAATCGACCGGTGCCGAGCTTCGTAGTCTTGACGTCGCTGATGGAGCGAAGCACCTGATGGTGGCTGATCACATCGCCCGGTCGCACGGGTTCGTAGCCGATCAGAGTGTTGTCGCTCATGATCGCCTCGGGCAGATCCAGTCGTTCCTTGAGGTCGAAGTGGGTTTTGAGGGCGACCTGCTCGCCGGTCGCGCCGGGCTCCCAGCGGTGCGGCCGCATCCACAGCGAGAGGGTCGACACGGGCATGGTCATCCCGTCGGTCAACTGCTCTGCAACTTCGAAGTCCCAGTACAGGGGGTTGCTGTTCTCCGTGGCCGACAAGGTGTTGTAGGAGTAGCCCATCTCGACCGGGAAGGTCGCGGTCTCGTGGTACTGGGCCTTGCCGATGAGGGCGCGGACATCTTCAGGCAGATCTGCGGCGGGTGCGGGTTCAGTCACGCGATTGCTCCTCGGGTGATGAGTTCGGAGATGGATGTATCGTCGTATCCGGCACCTGCGAGCAGTCCGGCGGTGTCGGTCACAGTGGCGTCGCGCAGCCGGTAGGCGCCGTCAGCTTTGCTGGTACCGGCCCATACCGGACCGGCCTGTCGGAACCTGCCTTCGCTGACATGGTCGGCTTCAACGACCAGGCCCCGGGCGGCGTACTGCTCATCGTCGAGCGCCTCGGCCACGGTGTTGACCGAGGACGCGCAACAATCGGCCGGCCCCAGTTGCTCCGACCATTGCTCACGGGTCTTGGTGCGCAGCACCGCGGAGATCGCAGCCCGGATCTCGTCCTGCAGGTCGTCGTCGGTCTGGTGGTCGATGTAACGCTCCAGGCCGAGCTGCACACAGAGGTTGCGCCAGAATTGGGGCTCGATCGCACCGATCGAGAGGCAGCGGCCGTCGCCGCAGGTGTAGATGTCGTAACAGGCGTAGCGTCCGGTCAGGATGTAGTGGCCCGGTCCGGGTTCGGTGCCGGTGGCGAGGTACTCGTCGACATAAAGGGACATGAGGCCGAAGGCGCCGTCGGCGATCGAGACGTCGAGGTACTCGCCCACCCGGGTCTTGGTGCGTCGCAACAGGGCGGCCATAATCGCCATCACCGCGTGCATCCCCCCAGCGGCGATGTCGGCCACGGTGGCACCTGGCAGCGGTGGCGATCCGTCCGCACGGCGCCCGCTGCAGTCCAAGTAGCCGGACACAGCCAGATAGTTGACATCGTGACCGGCCCAGTCGCTGCGTGGGCCGTTCTGGCCGAAACCGCTGGTCGAGCAGTAGATGATCCCCTCATTGACCGCTCTCACGGCGTTGTAGCCGATACCGAGTCGATCCACTGTGCCGGGCCGGAAACTCTCGAGCACGACGTCGGCACCCTCGACCAGAGTCATGAAGGCCCCACGGCCGTCGTCCGACTTCAGATCCAACAGAGCCCGTTTCATCAGACGATGCCCCGAGTAGGCGTAGTGGGGAGGCACGATCTGGGATGCTTGCCTGCTGGGGACGGGGCCGAGTTTGATGACTTCGGCGCCGTAGTCCGAAAGGATGCGCGAGGCGCGCGCTGCGGGCCCTACCGAGGCAAAGTCGAGGACACGCACGCCGTCGAGCGCCCCGATGGTGGTCACCGCGCTGCCTTAACGGGGTCTGGGGGCATCTCAGAAGTTCTTGGGGAGCCCGAGGCCGCGGCGGGCGATGATGTTCTTCTGGATCTCCGAGGAACCGCCGCCGATCGTGTCGATCACGGTGTAGCGGTAGGTCGACTCGGAGCGGCCCTTCATCGGCGCGTCGTCAGTCCTGATGCGCAGCTGTGCCCCAGGTCCGGCGATATCCATTGCGGCGTCGGCCAACCGCCTGGAGAGTTCGGTGGCGAAGAGCTTGTACTCCGAGGCCTCCACTGTCGGCGGCTGGTATCCCTCCTTGCCTGAGCGCACGCTCTCCTCGACCTTGACGGCCTCCGCCACGAACTTCAGCCCCATCACCCGCGCCACCTCGGCTTCGGTATGGAGTTCGGCCAGTCGGGCGCGGATCCGTGGGTCGTCGCGCAACGGTTCTCCGTCGCGTTCGGCGGTCTTGACGTAGTCGGTCAGGACATCGAGGCGCTGCAGGATCGGCGACATCGTGAACAGGGTGAATCGTTCCAGGTCGAGCGCCTGACTGATGTAGCGGAAGCCGTAGTTGACCTGGCCGACGACGTAGTCGTCGCTCACGAAGACGTCGTCGAACCACACTTCGTTGGTCCGCTCGTCGCCCATCGTGTGGATCGCGGTGATGCTGATCCCCTCCTGGTCGAGGGGCACGAGCATCAGGGTGATCCCCATGTGCTTGTTGTCGGGATCGGTGCGTGCGCCGACCCAGTACCACTCGGCGAAATGAGCGGAGGTCGTCCAAGTCTTCTGACCGTTGAGCAACCAACCGTTGCGCCCGGCGTCGCTGGTCACCCGCTCGGCTTTGAGCCTCATCGCCGCTGCGTCGGAGCCTGCGTTGGGTTCGGAATAGCCGACTGCGAACTCAACGTCGTTCTCGAGGATCTGGGGCAGGAACTCCTGCTTGAGACGGTCTGAGCCGTGCGCGATCAGGGTCTTGCCGATGATCCCGACACCCTTGCCGATCTGTGGCCCCCCTCGACTCGCCAACTGTTCGTTGAGGATGTACTCGTAGACGCCCTCTCCGTCTGAACCGCCGTATTCCTTCGACCAGGTGATCCCGAGCCAGCCCTTGCGCCCGAGTTTCTTCATGAAGGCGCGGCGTTTGGGCGTGTCGACGATCTGTGCCATGTTCTCGCGGGTTACGTCAAACACGTCCGGATCATCGTTGGCGTCGAGGAATTCGGTCACTTCTTCGGCGAACGCCTTCTGTTCAGGCGTGAACTCAAAGTCCATGACGTTGTTCTATCTGATGATCCCGCGGGTTCGCATATCCGCGAGGTCCCCGACGCTGAGGTCGAGCTCGGCTCCGAGCACTTCATCGGTGTGCTCGCCCAGCCACGGGATCCTGGTCTCCGGGCCCTCGGGAGTGCGTGACATCTTGATCGGATTGCCGGGCACGAGGACCGGATCGCCGTTGCTGTTCGGTATCTCAACGAGCATGTGACGAACCCGGACATGCTCGTCCTCAACGATCTCACGGCTCGAGTTCGACTCGCCGGCGGCTATTCCCGCACCGGAGAGGATGGCCACCGCCTCTCGGTTGGACTTGTCGGCGGCCCAACGTTCGACCCCCGGGCGCAGAACCGTCTCGAAATGCTCCTGCCATCCGGCTCTGCTGGCGAATCGCTCATCGCTGCACCACTCGTCGTTACCGGTTATCTCGGCGACCTTCTCGAACTGGTGTTCACGCACGATCTGCATGACGAAGTGCCCTTCAGCGGCGGCGAACGTCTCAACGATCCCGACTCCGCTGGCAGCCTCGTCGGGTATGCCCATTGAATAGAAGTTGGCGACGATGTCGGTCATGGCCATGGTGGCGTCGAGCATGGCAATGTCGATGTACTGTCCGCGCCCGGTCAGGTCGCGGTGCCGCAGGGCGGCCAGCAGGCCGATCACCCCGAACAGGGCGCTGCTGATGTCTCCGAGGGCTCCGACGGGATTCGCAGCCGGTCGTCTTCCCGGACGCCGCTTGTACTCATAGATTCCAGACATGCCCTCGACCACCGATGCGTACGCGGCGCGGTCGATATAGGGAGATGCCGGGTCGTTGCCGAATCCTGACACTGACAGATAGACGACTTCGGGGTGGTGCTTTGCGACTTCGTCGTAGCCGATGCCGAGGCGGTCAGCAGTTCCGGCTTTGAAGTTCTCGCAGACGACATCGAAATTCGGGGCGAGCCTCAGGAACAGCTCGACGCCCTCGGCTGACTTGAGGTCGATGGCGACGCTGCGCTTGTTGAGGTTGTTGCGCAGAAAGGTCGCGCCCACTGCCAATCCGTCGGGGTCCTTGATGGTGGGTTCGGAGAGGCGGCCGCTCTCACCGGTGACGGGATGCTCGACCTTCACGACCTCGGCGCCTAGTCTCGCCAGCAGTTGAGTGGCGAAGGGAAGCGCCGCCATCTGTTCCGCGGCAAGCACTCGGATCCCGGACAGCGGGCGCGGTTCGGAGAGGTACTGGTCGTTCACCACGTCGCCGAGCTTCATGTGTCCTCGCTCGATCTCCCCTCCGTCGCTGTGGTTGTGTGCACCCTCGGTCGACGCCATCCGTCAAGTGTGGACCGCGTTCGAGTCGGTTCCAAAGTCCAGCGCGCGGCGTTTGTTGCCGGGTGTGGCCGGAGCCGTGATAGCCGCGACCTGTACCTGTAGCTTTAGGTTGTGGAGTTCAACCAGAGCTTTCCTCGTCGTGACACCCGACAGATCATGGTGGGCGACGTCCCCGTCGGCGGGGGAGCACCTGTCACCGTGCAGTCGATGACGGTCACCAAGACCGCCGACCATGAAGCCACGCTCAGCCAGATATACGCATTGGCCGCCGCGGGGGCCGATATTGTCCGCTGCACCTGCAACGAGAGTGCAGCAGCCGAGGGTCTGGCACGGATTGTGCCGCGTTCGCCGGTGCCGATAGTGGCCGACATACATCATCAGTACCTGCGAGCGCTCGAAGCCCTCGAAGCTGGCGTGCACTGCTTGCGGCTCAATCCCGGCAACATCCGCAACCCGAAACACATCAAGCTCGTCGCCAGCGAAGCGCTGGATCGCAAGGTTCCGATCCGTATCGGCGTCAACGGCGGGTCCCTCCACCCGGACCTGTACACCAAGTACGGAGGCAAGGTCACCCCCGAGGCGATGGTTGAGTCCGCTCTACAAGAGATCGCCTACTTCGAAGACGTCGGGTTCGACCTGATCAAGATCTCGGTCAAGGCCTCGAGCGTTCCGCTGATGATCGAGGCGTATCGACGGTTGGCCGAGGTGACCGACTATCCGCTGCACCTCGGTGTCACAGAGGCGGGACCACCACCGATCGGCACGCTGAAAGCGACAGCGGGCATGGCAACGCTGCTCGCCGAGGGAATCGGCGACACGATCCGCTACTCGCTGACAACCGACCCCGTCGAGGAGGTCAAGGCGGGCCGCCAACTGCTGGAGGTGATGGGTCTGCGCGAACGCAAGAACGTGGACCTGATCGCCTGCCCGAGCTGCGGTCGCGCCGAAGTTGACGTCTTCGCTATAGCCGCCGAGGCGATGCGAGCTTTCGGTGAACGGGAAATCCCGTTGCAGGTGGCGGTCATGGGTTGCGTCGTGAACGGGCCCGGCGAGGCCCGCGACGCTGATCTGGGGATCGCCGCGGGCAACAAGAGGGGCCATCTCTTCGTCAAGGGACAGAATGTGATGGTCGTTGCAGAGGATGAGATGGTCGACACGCTGATCGAATGGGCCGAGTACATCCACGCCAACGGCGCCCAGGCGGCGCTCGCCCGGGCGTCGTCGACGCGTGCTGCGGCTCGACGCGCCGCGGAACAGGATCGTCAGCGGAACCTCAATGAGCGGGGAGACGACACCAACAACGCCGAGGCCGCAATTTCCAACATCCGAATGGTCCCGAAACCAACTGGCGGCCAAAGCGATGCAAAATATTAGGAAAATGCTAAGCTGATCGTTACGTTCGATATCCCGTTTGGATACATCCCGTGTGGATGAGGCGTGGCCCCTGGGGCCACGCTTTTCTTTTCTGGAGATCGGGCGCTCGTTGCTCAACACCGCACACACTCGAGGAGGTCCGACAATGGCGATCGTCGACCGGGTTCGTGAACTCGTGACTCCTGTCGTCGAGGCTGAATCCGCGGACCTGTACGATGTGGAACACAACGGCGGCGTACTGCGAGTGCTTGTGGATGCAGAGGACGGAATCGGCATCGACGATTTGAAACGCATCAGCCGCGCGGTGAGCCGGCAGCTCGACGAAACCGACCCGATGCCGGGCCGTTACACCCTTGAGGTCTCAAGCCCGGGCCTGGAACGGCCTCTGCGTACACCCGAACATTTCCGTCGCGCCGTCGGCGAGAGCATCAAGGTTAAGACCATGCCGACAAACGAGGGCGCTCGCCGTCTCGAAGGGACCCTCTTGAGCGCGGACGACGGCGGATTCGATATTGAGACTGACGATGACGAGTGCCGGCTGCGCTACGACGAAGTGTCGAGAGCCCGGACCGTCTTCGACTGGGGACCGACGCCGGGCGACGGGTCGACCCGCACAGACCGCTCTACCAAGACCAAACCAAGGACCAGCAGGGAGACCCCAGCATCATGAACTCAGATATGATGGAAGCTCTCCAAGCGCTCGCCGCCGAGCGCGGGATTTCCGTTGACGCACTGTTTGCGGCACTGGCCGATGCGCTGGAGTCTGCATATAAGCGGATACCAGGTGCTCATGAATATGCGTGGGTCACGATCGATCCAGAGACCATGGACTTCCGCGTCTTCGCCCAAGACCTCGATGAAGACGGCGAACCCGTCGGCGAAGAGTTCGAGGTCACGCCCGACGATTTCGGGCGCATCGCCGCGCAAGCCGCCCGCCAGGTCATCACTCAGCGGATTCGCGAGGCTGAGCGTGAGCTGAAGTATGAGGAGTACGCGGGTCGTGAAGGAGACATCGTCACTGGAATGATCCAACAGACCGATGCACGCTACACGCTGCTTGACCTCGGCAAGGTCGAGGCGCTGCTGCCCCAAGCTGAGCAGGTCCCCTACGAACGTCCGGACTCCAACACCCGGGTCAAGGCCTACATCGTCGAGGTTCGGAACACGGCCAAGGGACCGCAGATCGTGGTCAGTCGCACCCATCCGGGCCTGATCAAGCGGCTGTTCGAGCTAGAAGTCCCCGAGATCGCCGACGGCGTCGTCGAGATCAGGGCGTGCGCCCGCGAGCCAGGGCACCGCACCAAGATCGCTGTCTGGTCCAACGACAACAATGTCGACCCGGTGGGTGCCTGCGTGGGTGCGCGTGGTGCGCGGGTGCGCCAGGTTGTCAACGAATTGCGCGGCGAGAAGATCGACATCGTGCCCTTCTCCGAGGATCTTGAGGAGTTCGTGATGAAGGCGCTGTCGCCGGCCAAGGTGAAAGAGGTCAGACCCGACCAGGACACCGGAGACTGCGAGGTCATCGTCCCCGACTACCAACTGTCGCTCGCGATCGGTAAGGAAGGGCAGAACGCCCGGCTGGCATCGCGCCTCACCGGTTGGGGAATCAATATCAAATCCGAGTCCCAACTCGCTGAGGAGGAGGCTTACGGAGATGTTGAGTGGGCCGAGGGCGAGTGGGTGATCAACCCCGAGAGCGGCGAGCAGGTTTGGCAGCCGGCCGATGGCGGCGAGGTCGTTTCTGCTGACGCTTGGGCCGAGGCGGCCGCGGCCGCCGCCACACAGGAACCGGCCGATGCCAACGAGTCCGTTGCCGAAGAAGCACCTGAAACTGCGGTCGAGGAAGCGCCCGGAGCCGACACCCAACCGGCACAAGACTGACACTCAGGGCGACCCCAATGAACAGACGCGAACACTTGGGAGATCGGTAGGCTCATGGTGTCGTGGCTGTTCGGACCGTTCGCGTGCCAGCACGAGAGTTGTTGACTCCACGGCTCGTGACGCCCTGCGTCACTCGACCCTCAATCAGACCTCAAGGACATTTACCGAAACGTGCCATCAAAGATTCGTGTATACGAACTCGCTCGGGAGCTAGGGCTCACCAACAAGGAAACCCTTGAACTCACCGAGGCGTTGGGGATTGGCGTCAAGAGCCACTCCTCAAGCATTGTTGACGCGCAAGCGGATCGGGTGCGCCGCAAGGCGCAGCGCGAGGGTCTGATTCGTGAAGAACAGCCCCCAGAACCAGAACCAGCCAAGAAGGCCGCTACCAAGAAGGCGACCAGCAAGAAAACCGCCGTCAAGAAGGCCGCCAAGAGCCCAGAAGCGGATGCTGAGGCGGCCGCGGCGACTTCTGAGAGCGTCGGGTCTGGTGCGGCTGGAGCGAGTGCTGAAGTCGGTACGGTCGCCAGCGACAGCAGCCCCGATCGCGACGGCGCCACCGACCAGGCAGAGGTTCCCAATGTCGAGGCCGCCGGTTCCGTAAGCACCACGGCCGGCCGCGCCGCCCTCAAGGGAAGCACACCAGGATTCGCGACTGATCCAGAATCTGCGGCTGAACCGCCAGGGTCAGCGGGCAGGACCAGCGCGCTTACACATCAAACCCCTCGGCGCGTCATCTCTTCAAGCGGCAGCGCGGCACCTCCCAGGCGTGCCGAAGACCTGGCGGCAAGTTCGCCTCCTCCAGGAGCGCCGGTGCGCAAGGTAGTCAAGAAGGTTGTCAAGAAACTGGTCACCGACCCCAACCGCGCCTCTCGAGCCGCGCCTCCCGCTTCGAGCAGCGGCAAGCCGATTCCACCTCCACCCCGTTCGTCCACTGGTCGCTCGATCCCGCCTCCACCTAGCGGGCGAACTCAGGCACCGGCAGGTGGTCGCCGGTTCGGCGGCGCGCCCTCCGGCGGGCGCCCACCCAGCGGCGCGCCGACCTCACCGCGCGGCCCACGGCCGGGCGGTCCACCGGCAGGTCGCGGTCTCAGCGGCCCGCGTCAGTCAGTACCCGGCGCGGGAGCGATACCCGGCGCCCCCGGCGGACGCGGCGGAGGACCCGGTGGTCGTGGCGGAGGACCCAACCAGGGGCGCCGCCCACCACGTCGAAAGAGTCGCCGCCGTCGGAGCCGCGAAGAACTCCAGCCGATGGACGTGCCGCACTACACGCCCGAGGATGCTCCAGTACCCGAAGGCGAGATCGTCATTGAACGGGCGTGCACTGCTCAGGACCTCGGACCGAAACTGAACCGAACTGCCGCAGACGTCGTCCATTTCCTCCTGCAAGCCGGCGAGATGCTCACCGCGACCCACTCGCTGTCCGACGACATGATCGAACTGTTCGCAGAAGACATCGGTGCGCGGATCCGGCTTGTCGACCCGGGTGAGGAACAGGAAGTCGAACTGCAGAAACTGCTCGAAATCGAGTCGGACAATTCGGACGCACCCTCCCGTCCACCGGTCGTGACCGTGATGGGTCACGTCGACCACGGCAAGACCCTGCTGCTCGACCGGATCCGCAACGCCAACGTCGTCGATGGCGAAGCTGGGGGGATCACCCAACACATCGGTGCCTACCAGGTCGAACGTGAAGGCAGACTCCTAACGTTCATCGACACGCCGGGCCACGAGGCGTTCACAGCCATGCGCGCCCGGGGTGCCGACTCCACAGACATCGTCATCTTGATGGTCGCCGCTGACGATGGGGTCATGCCGCAGACCATCGAAGCTATCAACCACGCCAAAGCTGCTGAGGTGCCGATCCTGGTGGCGGTCAACAAGATCGATCGAGACAACGCCGATCCCGAGAAGGCAATAGCGGGAGTCGCTGAGCACGGGCTGGTTCCCGAGGCCTGGGGCGGTGACACGATCTTCCAGGAGATCTCCGCCCTCAAGAACCGGGGTATTGACGAGTTGCTGGATCATCTCCTGTTGCTTGCTGAGGTTGAGGATCTGCGCGGCGACCCCGGCGGCCGCGCCACGGGCGTGGTGCTTGAGTCGAACCTCGACATCGGACGCGGACCGGTCGCCACAGTCCTGGTGCAGCGGGGCACCCTCAAGGTTGGCGACCCCATGGTTGCAGGTGCGGCGTGGGGCAGGGTCCGCGCGCTTCTCGACGATCATGGCGAGAACGTATTGGAGGCTGGACCGTCAATGCCTGTTCAGGTTCTCGGGCTCTCCGAGGTTGCAAGTGCCGGCGACGACTTCGTTGTTGCCGCCACCGAGAAGGTCGCCAGTCGTGTCGCCAGCACCCGTGAACACTGGCAGCGCCAGTCGAGCCTGGGCCGGGAGGCCCACGCACTTTCAGGCGGTGCCCGACTCGAGGACATCTTCACGCAGATTCAGCGAGGCGAGGCGGCCACGCTGAACATGGTCGTCAAGGCCGACGTGAACGGATCGCTCGAAGCGGTGACGGAGTCTCTGCGGAAGCTTGAACGCGAGGAAGTCAAGATCCGCTTCGTGCACCGCGGTGTCGGAGGCATTACCGAGAACGACATAGCTCTGGCTGCAGCTTCCAACGCCACAATCCTGGGGTTCAATGTCCGCCCTGATCGAAAGGCTCGTGAGCTCGCCGAGTCGGAGAAGGTGGAAGTCCGCTCCTATGAGATCATCTACAAGCTCCTCGAAGACATCGAGGCGGCCATGGTCGGCATGTTGGCCCCCGAGTTCGAGGAGGTGGTCACCGGCGAAGCCGAAGTCAGGGAGATCTTCCGGATCCCCAGGGTCGGTTCCGTGGCCGGTTGTCTCGTCCAGAACGGCGTGATCACCCGCGGGTCGGCGGTTCGGTTCCTGCGTGAGGGCACGATAATCTGGAAGGGGGAGATCAGCTCCCTGAAGCGGTTCAGCGAGGACGTTCGGGAAGTTGCCGCCGGTTACGAGTGCGGTATCGGTCTGTCGAACTTCCAGGATCTCAAGGCGGGCGACATCATCGAGACGTTCGATAAACGCCAAATCGAGCGAACCTTGGACAGCTGATCCGATGGCTCGCAGGCGCGGAGGGGGCCGGGGTCGTCACACGACATCGTCGAGCCCTGCTGCTGCGACGCGGGTTGCCCGGGTCGGTGAATCGATTCGGCGCATCGTCGCGTCCGAACTCGAACTGATCGACGACGATCGTCTCTATCTGGTCTCGATCACCTCGGTGGACGTCGACCGGGCTCTGTACCGGGCGGTCGTCTGGTTCACCACCCTTGACGGCGACAGTGAACCCGCCGCGGCTGAAGCGTTTGAAGAATACGCAGGCGTTCTACGCCGGGCTGTGGGATCCCAAGCCCGACTGCGCCACACTCCCCGCCTCGAGTTCAGGCCCGACACCGTGGTGCGCTCAGCGGAACGGATCGAAGGGATCCTGCGCGATGATCGAAGTGTCGCCCACCGAGGTGTCGCCCACCGAGGTGTCGCCCACGAACCGGGCGATGACCATACCGGCGGCTCAAACGATGGTCCCTAGCCCGGACGGTCACGCTTCAGAACAGAGTCCACGGGCGACTGGGGCGGCGGGGATTGATGGCGTTGCCGTGATCGACAAACCCGCGGGGTGGACGAGTCACGACGTCGTCGCGAAGTCCCGTGGCGTGCTGGGCACTCGCAAGATAGGACACTCGGGCACGCTGGACCCTGCCGCTACGGGGGTTCTGGTGCTCGGCGTGGGCAAAGCGACACGCCTGTTGCGATTCTTGACCGAGTTGCCGAAGTCGTACGTCGGTGAGATCGTCCTGGGAGTTGAGACCTCGACGCTCGACGCGGACGGCGATGTTTGCACCACCCACGACATGTCCGCGGTCACCGACGAAGCGGTACGTGAAGCGGCGCGTGCTTTCGTTGGTCAGACAATGCAGGTTCCGCCGATGGTCTCCGCTGTCAGAGTCGACGGTAAGCGGCTGTATGAACTCGCACGTCAAGGCAAAGAAATCGAACGCAGCGCACGCCCTGTAGAGGTGTACCGCTACGACCTGGAACCGATAGTCGAAGAGCCGGGCGTTTGGCGCTGCGCCGTCGAGTGTTCGTCGGGTACCTACATCAGGTCTCTGGCAGCGGACCTCGGCAAGGCTCTGGGTGGAGGTGCGCACCTGCGCGCGCTCAAGCGCGTGGCGGTGGGTGGGTTCACCATTGATCAGGCCACCGCTGTGGATGTCCCGGCTCTGCGGCCCGTGTCTGATGCGGTCGCTCATCTACCGGCCCGTGTTGTCAACGACGAAGTTGCGCTTCGAGTGAGCCACGGGCAGGTGCTCGACCTCGGCGCGCTGGACTTCGGCGAGCAGGACGAGGGTCCATGGGCTGTGGTCGATTCGGCGGGTGCGTTGCTGGCCGTGTACGGACCGAGCCGAGGACGCGCCAAGCCCTTGGTCGTGATCTCCGGGTCGGCTGCACCGCCTACGCCCTGAGCCGCTGTACCGTTGGGGGCCCGCTTCGTGAGCAGTTCTATGAGAATCCTTCAAGACCAAGACGATCAATTGCCGGCGGCGATTTCTGTCGCGTCCACGATCGGGGTCTTCGACGGTGTGCACAAGGGGCACCAGGAGGTGTTCCGCATGGTCCGCGTGGTGGCGGACCGTCTCGATGTCGCCTCAGCGGTGGTGACGTTCGACAACCATCCAGCCCACGTGGTGCGTCCCCGCAGTGCCCCTCGCCTGCTGACGACGCTCGATCAGAAGCTGGAACTAATCGACGCTGAGGGGATCGACTACGCCTACGTGGTCCATTTCGACGCCGAACGGGCCGGTACCCATCCAGACGTCTTCGTCGAGCAGGTCTTCGTAGAGGCCCTGCACGCCAAGGCGATCGTCGTGGGCGAGGACTTCCACTTCGGTCGGGGTCGCAGCGGCAACGTGGAGGCTCTGCGCAAGATAGGTGAGGAATGGGACTTCGAGGTGCATGCCCTGGAGTTGATCCAGCACAGCGACGAGGCCCGTGAACCGGTCTCGTCGACCAAAATCCGTCGGGCTCTGGCGGGTGGTGACGTGTCACGCGCCGCGGCGATGCTCGGTCGCCCTTACGAGGTGCGTGGAACCGTGCAGGAAGGTGATCGTAGGGGTCAGTTGATCGGTTTCCCAACGGCCAACATCCCGGTCACGAAGACGATGGCATGGCCCGCTGATGCCGTGTACGCCGGGTGGTGTGACCTCCCCGACGGCAATCGCCATCCGTGCGCGATCAACATAGGTCGGCGACCGACGTTTTATGAGCACGCAGAGCAGTCGCTGCTCGAAGCGCACCTGATCGATTTCGACGGTGACCTGTACGGCGCTCAAGTGGCGGTCTCGTTTGTGGCTTTCCTGCGCAGTGAGCGTAAGTTCGAGGGGATCGACCAACTTGCCAAGCAACTCAAAAGAGATGTTGATGATGCTCGAAAGCTCCTCAAAGGGTGATGACTCAGAACACGATGGTTGTTGAACATTTCGCTGCTGCCCGGGTGCCGACGAGCAATGGAACCTTCGTGGCCCACGCCTATCGGTCCGTCGCCGACGGGGAGGAGCACATCGCCTATGTGATGGGCGACGTCGAGGGCGGTGCACCTCCGCTGGTGCGGATGCACAGTGAATGCTTGACCGGCGATCTGCTGTCGTCGTTGCGTTGCGACTGCGGTCAACAACTTCGTGCCGCGCTCGCAATGATTTCCGAGGAGGGCCGAGGGGTGCTCGTCTACCTGCGGGGTCACGAAGGGCGCGGTATCGGCATCGGACACAAGATCCGTGCCTACGCCCTGCAGGACGTGGGGCTCGACACCGTCGAGGCCAACGAGGCGCAGGGACTCCCGATCGACTCCCGGTCCTACGGCGTGGGAGCGAGCATCCTGGCTGACCTCGGGATCACCGAGATGCGACTGATGACCAACAACCCGATGAAGCTCGACGGTCTGGAGGACTTCAACCTCAAGATCACCGAGCGGATCCCGATCGAGATCGAGTCGAACCCCGAGAATCTGCGGTACCTCAGGACCAAGCGGGACCGCCTGGGCCACACGCTCACTGCTGCGCTCTGAGAGGCGGCGCCGTGTGCCGCTGCCTCAGAGCCCGAGGCCCGACTGCCGCACTCGGGTGCGGAACACCGTGTTGATCCGTTGACGTTCCAGATGCTGGGCAACTTGTTTCGCCCCCTGCGGCACGGGGTGGGCGGCGAGGAAGTCGGCGACTGCGGTTACATGTTCGTCGGTATCGAGCATCACGATCCCTTCGAGCATCCGCGCCACTGAATTGCTCGGGAAGCTGTCTGTGAGCCGGTCCCAATGCGACGCCACGAAGGCCCAGACATGGCTGCCGACTTCCTGGTTGACCAGAGCACGGCGGATCAGGTAGGGCCCGTCCTGAGTCCGTATCTCGCCCGACACGATGTCTTCGAGCAGTTCGTCTATCAGCGTCGTGTCCCGGAAGTCTGCAAGCACTCGAAGGTTCCGCTGCTCGGTCTGGGGATCCGATGCCTGTCTCGAGACGGCACGGATCTCGTCGAAGTCGGACCGTGTGCCGTTGTGCGCGACCACAGTCAGCGCGGCAGTGGCCAGCGTGGGATCGTTGTGGTAGCGCAACTGCGGTGAGACGTTGATGATCTCGGGGTCGTCGGCGACTGTCCCGAGCAGCACGACGAGCGTGGCGCGCAGTTCGCGCACACGGTCGTCGTCGCTGTCGTCGGTTCGGATTCCGACCCGTTCCAGCGCGAGGTTCGCGAGTGTGCGGACTCTCTCATTGAACAGCGCGGCGCTGGGGGATTCGTTGTCGATCAGCCGTTTCAGGTGTCCGAGTGATCCGGCGAGGGCTTGCCAGACCGTGAGATCGTCCTCGTCGACGAATCTCAGGGCAGTCTCGAAATACTCCTGCGCACCGAGTTCCCCCGCGACCGTGAGTGCCCAGGCGTCGTCGACCACCCCATGGCGTTCGCTCGGCGTGAGGTCGCCCGAGACGGCGGCCGCGATCGCGCCTCGGGTGGGGCGAACTCTGAAGAATCCCGACGAGTCGGCATTGACGGTCAGAATGTCGTTAACAGAGTGGCCCGAGAGGGTGGCCGCCGGTCCGTCGAGCAGGAATCTTGCGTCGATCCCGTCTTCGTGACCGTTGCGGCGGGCGCGGATGCTCAGGGGCACGGCCCAGCGCTGATCGTTCGATCCAGACGGATCGAGTGCGAAGTGACGCTGTGACACCGCAACACCGTGCGCCGTCTCGGCCAACTCGACGAGCGGGTATCCGCCCTGGTAGATCCACCCGTCCATGATCCTCCGCACGGGTTCACCGCTTGTGGCCTCGAGGGAGTCCCAGAGGTCGCTGGTGTCGGTGTTGGCGTAGGCATGCGTCGACAGGTAATGGCGGACACCGTCGCGGAAGCGTTCAACGCCCAGATACTGCTCCAGCATCCTGACCAGCGAGGCGCCCTTCTCATAGGTGAGGATGTCGAACATCCCCTCAGCCTCGGACGGTGTCCGCACGGGATACTCGATCGGGCGGGTGGAGGTGAGCGCGTCGGTGGCGAATGCGGCTGAACGTCCCCGACTGAATGTGGTCCACACCTGCCAATCGGGCCTGTAGGCGTCGGTGCAGGCCGTTTCCATGAAGGTGGCGAACGCTTCGTTCAGCCAGATCCCCTCCCACCACTTCATCGTCACCAGATCGCCGAACCACATGTGCGCGATCTCGTGGTTGATGACCGCGGCTGCGATCTGCAGTTCGGGCTGGGTGGCGGTCTCAGGGTCGATCAGCAGCAGCACCTCACGGAAGGTTATGCAGCCGAGGTTCTCCATGGCCCCCGAAGCGAAGTCGGGGATGGCCACAAGATCGACTTTGTCGGACGGGTAGGGGATCGCGTAGTAGTCAGCGAACCAGCGAAGGGCATGGGACGCTACGTCGAGCGCATACGAAGTGAGGTGGCCGCGTCCGGGCCGATGCACGACGCGGATCTCCACGCCGTCGACCTCAATCGGATCGGTGACCTCCAGAGGGCCCACCACGAAGGCCACGAGATACGTCGACATCGGCATCGTCTCCGCGAAGGTGACTCGGCGCCTGTCGGGATCTGGGAACGACTCGCGGACCACCCCGGTGTTGGAGACTGCCAGATGCGCCTGATCAACCACCAGCGTCGTGGCGAAGGTGGCTTTGTATGCCGGTTCGTCCCAGCACGGGAAGGCTCTGCGGGCGTCGGTCGATTCGAACTGTGTGGTGGCGATGGTGTGAGCGGCCCCGTTCTCGTCGTGGTAGGTGGATCGGTAGAAGCCTCGGAGGAGGTCATTGAGGATCCCCGAGAAGGTCAACTCAATATGGGCTGGACCTGCGGCGATCTCGGTCGGGAGAGCGAGGTGCAGGCGCTCGGTGTCATCATCGAGGTAACAGTCGGGGGTGAGGGCGGTACCGTCGCCGAGCTGGACCCGCGCTGAGCGGATCTCCAGTTCGGCGGCGTTGCAGACGATCTCGTCGGTCTCCTCGAGCACCTCCACATCGATCACCACCGAGCCGAAGAATGTTGCAGCGGCAAGGTCGGGCTCCAGCTCCAGTTGGTAGCGGCTGGGTACGACATGGGTGGGAAGTCGGGGATCGCGCTGCGTCGTTTGGCGTTGGGTCATGGGGTCCTTTGTATCGGCTAAACTTGATGGTCTTGCCAGTTAGCACCAGCCTGTACGAGAAGTGACCTCCGATCCGAGCCTCGATGTTGTCGGTGTGGGCAATTCCATCGTCGACGTGATCGCGATGGTCGACGACAGTTTCATCGAGACGCACGGCTTGGCCAAGGGGGCGATGACCCTGATCGATGAGGAGCGGGCGACGTCGCTGTATGCGGCGATGCCTCCGGCGCTGGAGATCTCGGGGGGTTCGGCAGCCAACACCGTCGCCGGTGTGGCGAGTTTCGGTGGCTCGGCCGCGTACATAGGCAAGGTGCGTAACGATCAACTCGGGGAGGTGTTCGCCCATGATCTGCGCGCTGCTGGGGTTGGGTTCGATGTGCCGCTCGCAAACGGGGGGCCGCCGACGGGTCGCAGCCTCATTCAAGTGACCCCGGACGCCGAGCGCACCATGAACACGTTCCTGGGGATGAGCACCCTGTTGGAACCGGCGGACGTCGACGCTGAGCTGGTCGTCTCTGCAGCGATCACCTACTGCGAGGGGTATCTGTGGGACATCGACATCGCCAAGGCCGCGATCCGCCACACCATGGATCTGGCTTCGGACGCGGGCCGGCTCGTCTCGCTGACGCTCTCGGACTCGTTCTGCGTAGACCGGCATCGCCACGAGTGGCTCGACCTCATCAGCGACATGGTCGACCTGGTATTCGCCAACGAGACGGAGATCTGTTCGTTGTTCGAGACTGAAGACTTCGACTCCGCTGCCGCACTGGCCGCAGACATCGCAGAGATCGCGGCGCTGACCCGGTCCGCTGATGGTTCGGTGGTTGTGTCGGGCGACGAGCGTGTGGAAGTTCCTGCTGTGCAAGTCCCGCGCATCGTCGATGCGACGGGAGCGGGCGACCTGTATGCGTCGGGTTTCCTGTTCGGCATGGCCAGAGGCGCTGATCTGAGGCGTTGTGCCGAACTGGGGGGCATCGCCGCGGCTGAGATCATCTCCCATGTCGGTGCTCGTCCCCAGGTATCGCTCAACTCGCTAGCCTGACGGTCTGCTGAAACCGACACGAGGGATTGTGCAAGGCCATGGGATACACGTGTTTCGAGATCGACGAGTCTGAGGGAGTGGCACACGTCCGTCTGTGCCGCCCCGACGAGTTCAACACCATGACTCCCGAGTTCTGGAGGGAGCTCCCAGAGATCATCGGCGAGTTGTCTGACAGTGGTCGGGCGCGCGTCGTTGTCTTGTCGTCCACCGGGAAGCACTTCTGTGCCGGCATGGACCTGGCGGTCTTCACGGGCGGGTCCGGTGCTGGTGCAACGGGCGACGCGATCACTGAGGTGGGTCGTCAACGTGCCGCGCTGCGTTACAACGTCCTGCATCTCCAGGATGCGTTGAGCGCACTGGAACGGGCTCGGATGCCGGTGTTGGCAGCGATTCAGGGAGGCTGCGTCGGTGGTGCGGTCGACATGGTCACTGCGGCGGACTGCCGCTATGCGAGCGCGGACGCCTGGTTCTGCATTCAGGAGATCAACATCGGCATGACGGCTGACGTAGGCACCCTGCAGCGTCTGCCGAAGCTCATCCCCGAGGGAGTCGCGCGGGAATTCGCCTATACCGGTCGCCGCATGGACGCCCAACGGGCCGCTGAGTTGGGCCTGGTCAACGAGGTTTTTGATGACCATGAAACGCTGCTGGAGGGGGTTCATGAGATCGCCGCGGAGATCGCCTCCAAGTCGCCGTTGGCGGTTCATGGAACCAAGGCGACAATCAACTACAGCAGGGATCATACGGTGGAGGACTCCCTTGCATTCATTGCCGCGTGGCAGACCGGAATGCTTCAGCCCGACGACATGATGGAGAGCTTCCGCGCCAAGAGCGAGGGCCGCGAACCCGTTTTCGACGATCTGGGCCCCCTGCACAAGGGCCTGTAGCCGGGTCAGCTACCCGGCGTGGTTCAGCGGAACTTGAGGTCGCCCAGGCGGACCAGAGTCGAGGAGATCCAACGGCTCATCCTCCGGCGCGGCGGCGTGCACTCCTCTTTGACAGAACGCGCTGCAAATTGATTACAGAACGCGCTATTGTTGATCTCCAGAACGCGCTATTGTTGATCTCCAGAACGCGCTATTGTTGATCTCCAGAACGCGCTATTGAACCTTGATAGGGGTGAGTCATGGGCGAGGCGGCTGATACGCTGACAATGCCGGGTTACGTGCCGCGCATCGTAGGCCGCGAGGTCGAGAATGCTCTGGGGAGGCGGGGCGCGGTGCTAGTCGAAGGCGTACGGGGATGCGGCAAGACCTGGATGGCGCGGCGTTTTGCCCGCAGCGAGGCGCGGTTGGACGACGAGGCGGCGCTGGTGTTGGCCGCATCAGATCCCGCAGAGGTGCTGCGGGGGCCGATTCCTCGGTTGTTGGACGAATGGCAGAACGCGGCGCAGTTGTGGAACCGGGTACGCCGCGAATGCGATGACCGCCCCGAGCCCGGCCAGTTCATCCTCACCGGTTCGGCCGCCCCACAAGACGATGTGACCCGCCATACCGGCACTGGGCGCATCAGCCGGGTGCTGTTGCGACCAATGTCGCTGTTGGAGATGGATAAGTCCACCGGCGTCGCATCGCTCAAGAAGATGTTCGAAGACGAGACCGTCTCTTTGCTTCCCAGCGAACAACCGGGGCTGCGAGATATCGCCTCGGCTGTCTGCGTCGGTGGCTGGCCCCAGAACCTCGGCCTCAGCGAGGACGACGCCATGTTGTCGGTCGGCGACTACCTCAGTGAGATCATCCGGGTGGACATCCCCACTGCCAGCGGGGTGCGCCACGACCCGACCATGGTGCGGCGGTTGATGCAGTCCCTTTCGCTCAACGTGGCTACCGAGGCCAAGATGACCAAACTGGCCTCTGATATGGACATCGGCCACCCTCCGGGACGCAGCACCGTTGCCGTCTACCTCGACGCCCTGCGCCGCATCTACGTCGCCGAGGACCAACCCGCGTGGTCGGTGAACCTGCGATCGAAGGCCACCTTGCGAAGGGAGGCCAAGCGGCACTTCGTAGACCCGTCTCTGGCTGCCGCCATGCTGCGGGCCACTCCCGAGCGGCTGCTGTTCGACCCGACGGCGTTCGGTGCGCTGTTCGAGTCGTTGGCGGTGCGCGACCTCCGCATCTACAGCCAGGCCCAACGGGCATCGATATTTCACTACCGAGACAACACCGGTTTGGAGGCCGACGCAATCATCGAGCGAACCGACGGCAGATGGATCGCCGCTGAGATCAAGCTCAACGCCGGCCCTGACACCATCGACAGGGCTGCGGCGGCCCTGCTGCGCCTCAAAGACAAGACAACCCCCCAACGCGCGGACAGCCTGGCCTCTCTGGTAGTGATCACCCCCACCGGCGCCGCCTACCGTCGCCCTGACGGCGTGCAGGTCGCCCCGATCACCGCACTCGGACCCTGACCCCAACCCAGCGACGCAGCAAAGCTGACCTGACCTCCCCGGATTCGGCTGCCTGGAGCGGTTCAGCGGAACTTGAGGTCGCCGAGGCGGACCAGGGTCGAGGAGATCCAGCCGCCGAGCGCGTTGAAGTGGTCGTCGAGCATGGAGCCGTCGGCGAGGCGCGGCTCGTCGAGTTCGTAGGCCCCCTCGTAGGAGACCTCGATGGCGTGCTCCACGTCCTCTGTGTGGATCCCGTAGCTCGATTCGACGGTCGGTCCGCTGCGTGTCAGTTTCGCGCCGCCTATCGAAGGGCTTCGGACTGGCAGGACGTCGAGCACCGCGGTCGGGTCCGGGATCACGTCGAGGCGCTGTATCCGTAGCACGATCTCGATCTCGATGCGCGGGGGTTCGCTCAGTTCCTCGGTGACGTACCAGCTTCGGTATGCGGTCTGGGACCAGGTGGGCCAACTGCAGCCCACGTCCGCCTGCACCCGCGGTGGAAGACCCTCCCCGGGCAGTCCGTAGGTCGTCTGCCAGTTGAGGTCACCGAGAAGCATGTCTGCCCAGAAGCGTTCCTCGAAGGCTTTGCGTTCGAGACGGGCCGTCTCGAAAGCGTCCCGCAACGCTCCGATTGCGTCGGTGAACACGTGATCGAGCATGCCAGGTGAGGCTAGTCCCTCAATTCCAGGGCGTTCGCGCCCGTTCCGAACTGGTGAACGGGGCTATTCGCTGAGGACTTTGGAGACTTCCAACCAGTGGCCGGTGCCGTACAGGTGATCGGCGAGTGCTCGGACATCGGCGGGGGTCGCTTCTTCGAGGAGTTCCTGGCGGTTGTCGAGGGTCAAACGGTCCTCGTCTGCGAACCGGATCGCCTCGAGATCGGTGTTTGCGAGAAGGCTGTTGTTGAAGAAGTTCCAGTCGCTGCGTACGACGCTGTGGGCCTGTTCGAACTGGTCCGCGGTCGGGCCGTTGTCGGCGAGGGCCTCCAGTTCTTCCATCAACACGGCGCGGATCTCGTCGAGCCGATCTGGGTCGCCGCTGATCGACATGATCGAACGGATCGACGGTTCTGGTTCACGCCGAAACGAGATTGAGGCGGACCCGCCATAGGACGCTCCGAGTTCCTCGCGGATGCGTTCGATTATCCGGTTGTTGATGACTCCTTGCAGGAGGTTGGCTATTACACGGTTCTCGGCTGTGAGTTCGATCCGCTGGGCGTGGAACACGAGCATGCCTCCGTCGGCAGCACCTTCGCTGAGTTCGACACTTGCCGATTGTTGACCTGTCGGGAGTTGGTAGCCGAGATCGACCCAACTGTCGGAGTCGCCGGCGGGGAGCGAGCCGAGGTAGCGAGCGGCGAGGTCGGCGACGGTCGCGCGGTCGATGTCGCCGACGATGGCGACGGCCAAATCGTCCACTCTGCCTAGTCGTGCCCTGTAGATCTCGAGTGCGGTCTGCTCGTCGAGAGCGTCGAGTTGTTGTTGGGTCGCCGCCCGGTGCTGAGCTGGGTCACCGTCGTAAATCAGATCCAGCAGAGCGGTTGTTGCACGGCGGTCGGCGTTGGTCTCGTTGACGGCGAGATTCTGTTCGGCGTAGTCGATGGACGTGCGGAACGCAACTTCGTCGACTCTCGGCTCGGTGATGTACAGGTGCAGCAACTGGAACAGAACCTCGGCGTCCCGGGTGGCGGATTCGCCCGAGAAGCCCTCTTCCGACTGATCGATGAAGCCGAGGAGCCCGACGTTCTTGGTGGACAGGAATCGGCTCAGGGCCAGGTTGTCGTGAGGGCCGACCCCGCCTCCGAACACGGCATCCACAGCCACCGCCGGAATCGCAGTGTTGGAGCCTGGATGGTCTCGTGGGAATGTCGACCAGCCGCCCGCCGAGGCTGCCCGCAGCGAGAACACGTTGTCCGCGACCCTCGAGTGGCGGTGGCTGACCGTCACTCCGTTGTCGAAGGTCCAGGTGGTGACATCGCCGTGTTCGGTGCTCCGTTCGTTCGTTTCGGTCGGCTGGGCGCGGGGCGGGGGAGACATCAGTTCGTCGATCCGGGTCGCCCCCGCCGCGGATTCTGCCGGTGCGAGGTTGGCCAGGGTCTCGAGCAGTTCGTCGGTTGTGGGCAGGGTCGACTCGTTGGCACCGACGGCGATGACGATCGGTCCGCTGATGCTCAGCAGCCAACTCCAATGGTTGGCGAGTTCATGGGCTGTGAACGACTCGACGGCCGTCCTCTGCCGTGCGATACGTGTCTGAGCGCGGTCGATGTCTGCGCCACCGAGCCAGTATCTCGACAGCAGATTGGCGTATTGGCTGTCCTGAGTGGTGTTGAGCCCGGCCAGTTGTTGGTTGAAATGGGAGACCATGGTGTCGCGCATCCGTTCCATCTCGTCTTCGCTGAACCCGTCCTCGGCGGCTGCGAGAAGGTAGGACATGTAGTCTTCGAGGCCGTCGGCCAGATCAGCGGCCTTGAGGTTGGTGCCGAAGTACCTGAGTTCGCGGCTCACCTCGAACTCGCCTAAGAACGGAGTCTCCTCTAGCACCAGGTCGCCGAGCTGGTATGCGTCGTTGAGTCGGTTGTCCAACATGATGGCGATGGCGGTCTCCATGAGTGCCAGACGGGAACCGCCGACGGTGCTCGTGTCCCAAGCGGGTATCGGAAAGTCGAGCGACAGGTTGTCGATGGAGTTGTCGGGGTGGGTGACGACATGCGCCTGAGGTTCGGGCGATATCTGAACTTCGATCGGCTCACGCGGGGTGGGTGTGTCGGTCCGCGCTTCCAGGTCGCTGAAATACTCGGAGACTCTCGATTCGAGTTCGTCGAGGGGGAGGTCGCCGACGACGACGACGGCCATGTTGTCGGGTCGGTACCAGTCGTCGTAGAAGGCCCTGAGCAGTTCGGGTGTGGTCGCCTCGACCTTGTCGGCATCTCCGATCACGAGGTGGCCCTCATAGGGGGTGCCGGCCACGTACACCTCGTTGAACCTGTTGGCGATGATGCCGTCGACGGATTCGAGCCTCTGGCGCAGTTCGTCGCGCACGACGCCCTTCTCTTCGGTGACTGCGGACGGTTCGAGCGTTGCCGCGGACGCCCACTGTGCGATCACGTCGAACGCCACCTCCGGGGCGCCTGCATCGGATGTGGCGGCGGAGAGGATGTAGACGGTCTCGTCCATGGACGTGTAGGCGTTGACTTCAGGCCCGAACTCGATGCCGAGCCGCTGAAGTTGTGCTGTCAGTTCGTTGCCGGGGTATTTCTCGGTGCCGTTGAACAGCATGTGCTCGAGGAAGTGGGCGCTGCCGTCGCTGCCGTCGACCTGCTGCGCCGACCCGGCGTTGACGAGCAGGCGGATCTCCAGACTTGAGCCGGGCGAGTCGTTGGATCGCAGCAGATAGGTGAGGCCGTTGTCGAGCGTGCCGATGCGGTAGTCACGGTCGATGGGCAACGGTGTCGGATCGGGGTCGGGTTCGGTGACGGGCGGACGAGCCGCGCCGTCGGAGCCACTCGATCCATCGGAGCCGTCGGTGTCGGCACCCTGTGGTTCCAGACTCGTGGTCGGGGTGGCCGCCGCAGCGTGGTTGCGAATCTCGTCGATGGTGCTGTTCTGGGCGCAGGCGGCGGCGATCAATGCGCAGAGCAGCAGCGCCGTGCCGCTGCGTATCAGCGGCCGACGAGATGATCCTGACAAGCCACCGTTGAGCACCAAGCGATTCTAGTGATTGGCGCGTCATCACAACGCGGCGGTCCACTCAGATCGGCGGTTCTGTGGACCAGGCCTCGAGCGGTGCGTAGCGGGGCTTTATCACATGCTCAATGAGCTGCAGGCGTTCGCGGAAGGGCAGGAAACTCGACTTCATGGCGTTGACTGTGAGCCAACGAAGCCGGTCCCAGCCATAGTCGAAAGCGTCGGCCAGCGCGGCCATCTCCGAACTCATCGACACTCCCGACATCAGCCGATTGTCGGTATTGACAGTCACCCGGAATCGCAGGTCGATCAGTTGATCGATCGGGTGCTCGGCAATGCTGTCGAAGACTCCGGTGTTGACGTTGGAGGTCGGGCAGATCTCGAGGGGAATACGTCGATCACGAAGGAAATGGGCGAGCCGGCCGAGTTCGGGTTCGCCGTGTTCGTCATGTTCGATGTCTTCGACGATGCGTATGCCGTGGCCGAGCCGTTCTGAACCGCAGTACTGCACAGCCTTCCAGATCGACCGGGGGCCGTAGGCTTCGCCGGCGTGAACAGTGATGTGGAAGTTCTCGCGCTGGCAGAATTGAAAGGCTCTGATGTGGTCGTCGGGCGGGAATCCGTCCTCTGCCCCGGCGATATCGAAAGCCACCACCCCTTGGTCGCGCCAGCGCACCGCCGCCTCGGCCACCGCGAGCGAGTTGTCGGCGTTGCGCATGGCCGAGCAGATGGTACGGATGGTGAGGCCGGTGCCGGTCGAGCCGGCTGCGAAACCTGCCAGCACTGCCTCGATCGTGTCGTCGAGGCTCAGCCCCCGCTGGTTGTGGAGTTCGGGTGCGAAGCGCACCTCGGCATAGACGACTCCGTCGGCGGCCAGGTCCTCAGCGCATTCGCGTGCGACCCGTTCGATGCTGTGAGCGGTCTGCATGACTCCGACGGTGTGGGCGAAAGTCTCGAGGTAGAGCGTCAGGTCCTTGCGGTTGGCTCCCTGCATCATCCATTCAACGAGGGGCTCGGGTTCGGTGGCGGGCAGGTTGGGGTAACCCAGTTCATCGGCGAGTTCGATGATCGTCTGGGGTCGGAGTCCACCGTCGAGATGATCATGCAGCAGGACCTTGGGCGCTCGCTTGATGCGCTCGAGTGTGGGAGCGCCGACATCAAGTCCAGTCATCGTCGAAGTCTACCGACCGCTATATCAGCCTCGTCGTGCTGTCACCTGCACATTAATGCACAATAATGTCATGATGCATTGATGCGAACCACGGTGGAGTTGCCCGACGACCTGCACGCTCTCGCACGCGAACTGGCGCATCAGCAGAACAAGACCCTCAGCGGGGTCATCGTGGAAATGCTCCGCAAGGCCATCGGTACCGGGGACGCCGCCCGCGATACGTCACACGAGACTGGATGGCCGACGGTAAGCCTCGACCGGCCGATAACCATTGAGGATGTCAGGTCTTTGGACGACGAAGGATGGGTGTGGCACTGGCGGACAGCAATCTGCTGATCGCTATGACTGTGCCTAATCATGTACATCACGGCACAGCGCACTCGTGGCTCGCGCAGCATCAAGGTGCGGTTGCCACATGCCCGATCACCCAGGGAGCGTTGTTGCGACTGTTGATCCGGGAAGGCAGATCCCAGCAACGGCGAAGCCGACCGGATACCAGCAATCTGAAATACCGCTCGCCCTTAGTGGGCTAGCTGGGGTGCGATCCCCCAGGTGAGCACGACAGAAATACTGTCAAACAGGAAGGGAGGGCACACCATGAGCACCACGGCGATCTACTGGATCGGCGGCACCATCTGGGTTGTAGCCATCTACGCCGAACGCGTGAAACGCTACCGAGACGACTACGGGCGGTGGCCCAGGCATCTGTTCTGGTGGCGATGGGACCGCACCCTAACCTACCACGACTACCGAGACCGAGAAGTCACCGAACAAGGACCGAAATATCCATGAGCTGAGAAATGGACATGCTGCGCAGGATGCGGGAACGGTTCGCCGACCCGGACCGTTGGACCCAAGGAGCGTTCGCACGCGACGCCAACGGCAACGACTCGGTAGCAACCGACGAGTCGGTATCGACGTGTTGGTGTCTGCTCGGAGCCACATTAGCCGACCGCCAAGACGAGAACGACGCGTTCTTTGCCCGCGACTGGCTATGGGAAGCCAATTTCATACCCTGGGAGGTGAGCACCGTCAAGTGGAACGACGACTCGAACCGGACACACGCCGACGTGCTCGAACTCCTCGACACCGCCATCAACGCCCTCAACGAACTGGAAACAAAGTGACGCTCTCACCCGACCAACTACACAAACAAGAACGGCTCATGGACCGCCACGCCAACGAACTGCTCCTCATCGGGGCGCAATACCGATGGCGCACACTGCTACTAGGCGAGATGTCCACCGACGCAGCGTCAGCTAAAGAGGGTTCGTGTCAGCACTACGATAGCGATTCGCCGGTTAGGTTTTCGAGTTCCGCTTTCGTTTGCGAACATCTGGCACGGTTCGTTCCGGGATCGCCCGCATCAGGTATCGGTCGAACTGGGGAACCGTGAACGCAGCGAATCCGTGCTCCGGTGTGTACAACAGCCCTTTCTCAATCAGCTTGGAGCGTGTCGGGCCGCACTGTTGGGAGGTTCTGCCGAGCAGTTCAGCTACAGCACCGGCAAGTTGCGGTTCCGGACCAAGTTCAGCCATCGCCCGCAGGTAGGCCAGTTCAAGTTCGGTGGTTCGGTTGTGTCTCACCCTGAAGAAGCCCGAATCGAGTTTTTCCTCCACCACGGTCTTGGCCGTCCGTGCGTCTGTGTCGTTGATCTCGGGACCGTCGGCGAGATTCCATGACGCTTGGCCGAACTCCTGCAGGAAGTAGGGGTAGCCGTCTGTGAAATCGATCGCTGTGTCGAGTGCCGCCTCGGAGAATCTGACACCACTTTCGGTGGCCGGTTCGATGAGCGCTCGTCGGGCCTGGGAATCGGTGAGTCTGCCGATAGTGGGAAATCTGAAGAGTCGTTCGGCGTAGGACTTCGCTTCTCCGGCAAGTTCTGCCAGTTGTGGCAGTCCAGCGGCGGTCAGAGTGATCGGCAATTGCCGTTGAAAGGTCTTGTGGATGGCAGCGATGAGAGCCTCCAACTGCGGACGTGCAAGAGACTGAATCTCGTCGAGAAGCAGCACGACACCTTGGTTGTGTTGAGCGGCTGCTTCACCGAGGGCGACCAGGACGTCGGTCAGGTCCGCATCGAGCGAGCCGCTGTCCGCCTCTCCCACGAGCGCCTCAACATCGAGCCCCGCCGAAAGCGTTCCCTGCGGATCTACCGTGACTGTGAACGACTTCAGAATCTGAGCTGCACGTTTCAGTTTCCCGGCCCACTTAGCTCTAGGAGCAATGGTGAACAGGACTTTGCGAATTTCGCGTGCCAGGAACTCTCTGAACTGGTCGTTGTCATGCTTTGCTATCTCGATTTCTATCACCACCCAGTCGCGGTCGAGTGCTGAGGTTCGGAACTCCGACAGCAGAACGGTCTTGCCGACGCCCCGAAGACCGGTGATGATCATGGACTGCTCTGAGCGTCCTGCGCGCAACCGGTCAAGCAGCACCTCGAAGGCGTCAAGCTCGTCTTGCCTGCCAACGAGAACCGGCGGTCTTGCGCCTGCGTTGGGGGTGTACGGATTCTCCCTTGGATCCATAAAGTCAGCGTAACAAGAGTATCCAGGGTTTATCGGAGTATTCAGGGTTTATTATTTTTTGATAAACCGTGCATACATCAATAAATCGGGAAGGTCGGTTGATGCACCGGCAGGCCGCTCAGAACCCGCGGAGGGGCAAGTCGGGGCCTCGTTGGAGCCAGTTGTCGGCTTGGTAGTCGGCTTGGGCGTCGATCAGGTGCAGGGTGTCGGCGTGATGGCTGATCGGCGACGTGTTCGGCGCGGTTGGTTGTGCGGCCGGCCCCGAGGGATCCGTGGCTCTCGTCACGGCTGCGAGGCGGTTAGGGGCCACCCGGCGGGTTGTTGGGGTTGATGATTTGGTAGCCGGTTTTGGTTTTGATGACGATGTGGCCGCGGTCGTGGATGTTGTGGTGGCACAGTGGGCAGGCGAGACACATTTTGTCGATGTCTGTGCGTCCTCCTTGTTCCCAGGGCTTGATGTGATGTATTTCGCAGCGTTCGGGTCCGGCGGTGCAGCCTTTGCCTCTGCAGTGCCGGTCACGAGCGATGATCGCTTTGACTTGAGCCTCGGTGGCGTGGCGATGGGTGCGTCCCACCCAGATGGGTTCGCCTTCGCCGTCGAAGACCACCCCGGTGACAGCGGCGGTGCACATGAGCCGTTCGAGCACGGTCTGGGGTAAGGCTTCACCACCGACGATCTCGGCCACCCCGGTCGGGTTGTCGGCTCGTAAGCGTTCAATGTCGGCAACTGCAATTAGTTGGGTGCGTGTGCTGCCAGGTCCGCGGCGTGCCGGGTTGGTCAACAGCGCTGTGAACGCGTCGGCCATGCGCTGTGGTGTTGTGCGCACATCATCAGGGGAGCCGTCGCGGCCTCCGTCGTCGCGCCACAACCGGTCATACTCGGTGTCGATTGCTTTACGCACCTGCTGATAGCTGACCGGATCGAGTTCCGCGAACAGCACTCCCATGCCCTCGTCGTTGATCCAATGCTTCAACGACCGGTTCTTGCGTTGCTGTTCATACAGTTCGGCGCGGTCGTCGGGTTGGTTGCGGTTCACCCACCGCCGCGACTGCTCAGCGAACGCATCAACCGAACAATCCTCGGCGAGACCCGACAGTTGATCCTCGACTTGTTGAGGCGAAGTCTTAGCAGCCGCGCCCACAGCCACCTCAGCGTGCTCAGCAGTGATCTTGCCCTCAGCCAACGACTCGGCGAGCTTGGGCATCTCGGCGAGCCCGGCAGCAGTCTTGGCGACCTTGTTCGCCGCACGAGTCGACATGCGCCCCGCCTCACGCAACACAACCTTAGAGTTCACCCCGCCATCATCGAGAGCCTCGATCTCAGTCGCGCAACGGGTCTGCAACGCATTCAACGCCGCGATCGCCCGCCCAGCCCCCGCAACCAACCCTTCCAGTTCACCGCGGCACAGCCCAGAAACCGCCACTCCCCGAGCCTGTTGGATAATCGAATCGAACATGACCACAACCTAACAACAGGGTATGACACTACATCAAAGACCTGTTGCCTGTTCGCTACTGATCTCCGGCATCAGTGTCCGCTATTGAGGGAACTGTCAGTGATGGAGGCAGGCAGGCGACGATTCGGGCGGTTTCGACTGAGAGGTGGGTGAGGCGACGGAGGTGGCGGATCAGGTTGAAGGGTTCGTCGTCCCAGGCGTGCCAGCCGTTGGGGTCGTCGGTGATACCGGATGCCTTGTCGTGTTTGTGGCGGAGGCTGTCGATGGCCCAGTCGAGTGGCGTGCGGCCTGACACCGTGTATTCGTGAGCTTCGTCCGGGATGTCGATGAGTTTGCAGCGGTGGTTGATCTCCAGAACTGACCGGTCGGTCTGTTTACCGTTGCGGGACCAGCGCATCTTCTTGTCGATCCGGTAAGCGTCGCTGTCTGCGTCGCCTTCGTCTGGTTCGTTGTCGACAAGGCAGAGCAGCGGGTATTCGTCGCACGTTTCGTAGTTGATGTGGAGGTCCATGAGTTCGCGGCCTGCGGCTCGAAACGCCTCGAAGTCATCGGCAAGGGGAACCCGAGGGAGGTTGCGTTGCAGGTCGTGTTTGTAGCGTTCGCGCCAGTCGGGAGCGTGCATCACACCGTAGAGGTACTCCCATATGCCGTCTTTGGTGACGTGGTCGCCGTAGCGACCGTGGAACTGGGCCAGGCACCAGTCGGTGATGTTGTCGCCGTCAGAGACTTCCTCAGCGAGATCCAAGTCGAGTTTGATCACATCGCTCATGTCGGTTCCGTTCGGGTCATGGCTCTTCCGGCGGGGTCGAGAGCGTGAAGGTCCGGCAGCGTGTCGGTGGCGAGCGCTGCGAAGACTGACCGGTTGCTGGGCGAGACGATCATGATTGCTTCCGGGGGACGGCTCTGGTCGGCTGGTTGGTTCCGCATCCGCTGAGGTCCGGCATCGTGGTCACTGCGAGCGCCGTGAAGATCGCCCGGTTGTTCGTGCCGGTGATCATGATCGTCTCCGCGGGAGGGTTCGGGTTTGTCTGCCGGTGGCGCAGAGGTCGAAGAGCCGGTCTGTGGCGATGATCCCGAACGGAAGCTGCTGAGTGAGGTTGACCAAGATCGTCTCTCTCTCTCTCTCTCTCTCTCTCTCTTCACTGTTGCTGTCGGGGCAGTACCCGGGTCTGTCTTGACCCTGCGATCATCGCCAGGTCGGGAATTGTCTTCGTCGCCAGGGCTTGAAAGGTCATGTTCGACGTTCCTGAAATCAGGATCGCCTCCGTCTCGGGATGGCTCGACTGCCGCCGTCGAGGCTGTTGAGGTCGAAGAGTCGGTCGTTCGCGAGGATCGCGAATCTGGTCCGGTTTGCGGGGCTGCTGATGCACAGTGAGGGACAATGCTGTGGGGAGGTCCGTCCGTCCGTCCGTCCGTCCGACCGTCCGACCGGGAACATGACGGAGACGGTTTTGACGCTGGAGAGGATGCGGGGGTCTTCGTAGAGCCAGAGCTTGGTGAAGGGCCGGTACAGCACTTCGCGGATTCGGGATTCGTCGAATGTGATCTCTTCGCCCTTGCGCAACGAACCCTTGAGCGTGTCGGTCCACTTGATGACGTCAAGGTCGGTGTTGGCAGTGCAGTCCTCGAAGGACAGGCCGAGGCTGTGGTGTAGTTCGTATGCGTCGCGGTAGGTGTCAATCAGGCGCTGCATCGTGTCGATGAGACGCGAACGTGAGAACGAATAAACGTAGGTGTCGCAGTTGGTGGTGAGGCCGAGCGCGTGTGTTTCGACTGCGACGTTTCGGGTCCTGCCACGACCCAGTTCGCAGACAGGCAACAGATTCTCGAACGTGCCGTCGGTGATGTTCACCCAGTCGTGTGTGTCGTTGACTGGGACGGCTTCGAAGGCATTGTCGGTTATGTCACCAAGCTGTTCGAGCCAGTCAAACTTTTTTCGCAGCGTGCTGTAGTCGGGCACTTGGGCGTAGTGCAGTTTGGCGGGTTCGTTCTGGTCTTTGTGGGGGTTGCGCACAAGCACAGTGATCTGAACCCCGTTGCGCGATCCCGTGCCTCTCCGAACCTCTGTTGTCTCTCGAATCTCAATACCGAAGACTTGGTTGCCTTCTCGACGGCCCTCGTCCCCCGACTTTATTACGTCGCCTAGCAGGTTGACGACGTATATGTCGGTGAACTCGTCGCGCAGCGTGGCTCGCATTCCGGCGAGGCTGGTCGCGTTACACACCGAGTTTGGGTGAATGAAAGCGATAACGCCGGGTTGCTCCGTTCCTCTCGGATGGTTGAGCCGATCTGTTGCCCAGCGGATGGCTTGCACGTAGAGATTCCCCGCCGATTTGCCAGCGCCCTTGCCGGTTACTTCGCGGTGGCGTTTGCCGTAGGTGTCGCGGACTCGCTGTTCGACGTGGGGATACTCGCGGCGCAGGTTGTCATCACCCGAGGACTTCTGGCCTGCGGACCACGGGGGGTTGGCGACGATCACCTGGATAGGCAGGTCGTGCTGTTGCTTGGCCCTCTCGGAGTTGTAGGCGATCGACCCTGTGCCGGGCAGCACCGCAGGGTCGTGCTCGAACGTGTCGGTCAGCACGATCCCGCTGAACGGTTGGTAGTCGCCGGTGCGGTCCCGGTAGCCCTCCTCGATCTTGAGAGCGGCGAGGTAGTAGGCGAGTAGCACGATCTCGTTGGCGTGGATCTCCTGCACCGACCCGCCCGGGACCGTCGGGTTGTGTGTGTTGATGAACTTGCGTTGCAGATCCTCATCCGCGATCAGTGGTTCACCGGCGGAGTTCTTCTGGGTCAGTAGGCGGTAGATGAACGTTCCTGTGCCCGTGAACGGATCGAGGATGTGCACGTCCTCGGCGCTCATCCCCCGTCCGAAGTTCTCTCGCAGCACAGCATCGACTGACCGCAGCACGAAATCGATCAACTCCGGCGGCGTGTAGACGATCCCCAGGCTCTGCACCTCCCGTGGCATCGCCTCGGCGAAGAACGACTCGTAGACCTCCAGCATGATCTTGATCCGCGAATCGGAATCCGCTGCGCCTTCGAGGCGAACACGGACGCTGGAGTAGAACCGGTCCAAGGCCACCGTCTCGTCGGCCAGACGGATGTCGTGCTCCTTGAACTCTCCCAGAAGCTCGTTGAGCGCCTTGGATATCGGGTTGCGGTCCGCGAAGTCCGATCCGGCGAACAAGGCGTCGAACACCGGCATCGTCACGACGTGCTGTGCGACCATCACGGCCAGGTCGCCCGACGGCAGCGCTCCGCCGATGGTGGCCTCCATCTGGGCGGTGAACTCGTCGAAGCGAGCGGCGAGAGCGTCGTTGGTTCGCACGACCGCGCGGATGCGTTCGGTGATGGTGTTGGTGATCCGCGCCACCTCCTTGCCCCAGCGGTCCCAGTACTGGCGGTCACCGCAGGCGTCGACCAGTTTCGAGGCGATGGCGTTCTCGAACGGCAACCGCCCCTGCACCACATCCGCGAGGTCTTTGCTTCTGGCACATTCATCACCGCCGTCACAGCCCGCGGTGCCGCACTTCTCGCAGACCCCGGAGGTGAGCACCCTCAACGGCAGCTTGCCGGTCAGGTCCGCGGTGTTGATCGACACGTCCAAGCGGTCGTCGTGGGAGCGCAGCGCCTTGAGCACGCTCCACACCTGCTTGAAGTCCGACGACGACAGCACCTCGTCGTCGGCCAGGTTCGAGCCCGAGGGAACCACCACCGGCATTACCACATAGCCGTAGTCCTTGTTCGGTGAGCGCCGCATCACCCGGCCGACAGCCTGGACCACGTCTATCTGGGAAGTCTTGCGCTCCAAGAACAGCACCGCGTCGAGGGCGGGAACATCCACCCCCTCAGTGAGGCATTTGGCGTTGGTGACGATCCTGCACCCGTCATCGTCGCCCTGCTGCAGCCAGGCGATGGTGTTGGCCCGGTCCAACGCGTTCTTGGAGCCGTCCACATGACGGATCTCGCAATCCAGCAGTTCAACGCCCGCTCTGGGTGCGTCAGACATCATCTCGGTGACCGAACCCCAATATTTCTCGACACCGAGCGAACTCTTGATGGTGTTGGTGAAGGCGATAGCACGGCGAGCGCTCAACTCCGGGTGCGACGCACCAGTGACGCGGTCAGTCGCAGTGCGTGTCGTCGGGTCGGCCAGGGCATCCCAGCAACCGGCGAACTTCACCGCCTCGACCGCGGTGATCGGGCGCAGACCTTCACCGACCGCGATGGCGTCGAGGTTGTCCAACACTGGATCCTCCGCAACGGCGATCACCAGCACCTGGTAGTCGGTGAGGAAGCCGCCGTCCACGGCCTCACCGAAACCCATCCGGTAGAACTCGGGGCCGTAAGTCTGCTCGTCGTCCATCGAATAGACGTCGAAGTCGCGTGTCTTCTCCGAAGCCTTGGCCTTTACCTGGTTCGTGTAGAGCCGTGGCGTGGCGGTCATGTAGAGGCGCCTAGCTGCGAGCACGCTGCGGGGATCGTGGACCAGCGTGAAACTGCTGCGGTCGGTCGCCTCCTGAATGCCGGTCGTGCGGTGCGCCTCGTCGCAGAGGACCAGATCGAACTCCGGCGCGCCCTTTACCTGCGCTTGGGCGACCAGATCAAGAGACTGATAGGTGCAGAACACAGCGGTCATGGCCTCTGGGTGCAGTTCCTTGAGTTGACCGGCGATCCGCTCGGGATCAGTCGTCACCGGCATCGCCAACTCGGCCATGTCGGCGTCCTCGTCGTTGCGGCCGGCGCGGGTGTCAGAACAGATGCCGACATAACGGTGCGCGATGTCGGGGTGGCGCTGACGTGCCCACTCCCGCATGGTCTGGCCCATTAGCGCTATCGAAGGCACCAGGTACAGGACCCGCCCACCGGCCCCCGCCACCTGCTCGGCGATCCACAGCGACACCACCGATTTGCCGGTGCCGCACGGCAGGATCAGCTTGCCGCGGTCGTGGTCGTCGAAACCCGCGACGACCCTGCGGACCGCGTCGGCTTGGAAGGGGTGGGGGTCGTAACGCTTCGGGGCGAACTCGAGGCGTTCAGGCGCTTCGAGGAACTCCGACCAGTCGACCGGCCACGACTCGATGTCGGCCCGCGAGACGACCTCGCAGCGAGGCGACGCCTTGGACACCATGGTCTTGGCGTGAACACCCAGCGGCGACGTGACGACGAGGATCCGGCTCGTGAAGATCTGTGCGCTCGAAGCCGCTAGGAACGAGTCCACGTCGCCCTTCGCGATGCTGTGGTGCTCGTCGAAGAACTTGGTCTGTATGGCGCACAGACCACCGCCCCAAGCATCGGTCTGCTCAGCCACCAGATCGATCCCCACATCGCCGAGGTAGCCGTTGGACTCGCGGTCGGGCCAGTCCATCCAAAGCCACACGTTCTTGAAACGCGACGGACCATAGACGTCGGGATGACGCTCGAAGGCGTAGCGCATCAGCTTCTCGAACACAGCCCCTCGGGCCTGCGAAGCGGGGTAGTGATGGCCGAGCAGCGCAAACAGCCCCCGGCCCGTGAATCCGCCTACATCAAGAAGTTCAGAATCTACGCGCGGGGGGGGGGGGGGGGCGTCATCGCAGCGACTTTAGCGGATGGGTCGATCAGGCATGAACAGCGACCTGAACCTAGAACCCGCGCAGGGGCATGTCGGGGCCTCGTTGGAGCCAGTTGTCGGCGAGATAGTCGGCTTCGGCGTCGATCAGGTGCAGGGTGTAGGCGTGACGGCTGATCGGCGAGGTGTTCGGAGCGCTCCAGTGGGGGAGGGTGCCGTGCAGAACGATGAGAGTGCCCCGATCGACCGGCATCGGTACTAGATCCTCCGTGGGCCAGGGCTCGGGGTCGAGCACATCGGTGGTGGTGCTGGCGGCACCGGGGGCAGTGAGCCGAAAGCGGGTGCGCGCCGGTGTGCGATGGTGGCCGGGTGCCACCCACATGCAACCGTTCTCCAACGTGGCGTCCTCGATGGCGAACCAGAAGCCGACCACGGACTGGGGCTCGGTCCACAAGAACGTGTGATCGCAGTGGCAGGTGACCTCACCACCGATACCAGGCTGTTTGAAGATGTACATCGACTGGAGCAGGCGCGGATGCACGAACCCCAGATCGGCGGCCACCGCGGCGAGGTCGGGAGTCCTGGAGAAACGATCGAAGTGCGGGTCGAGGTCGTGCATGGCATGGCCCAGTTTGTTGACGGCCAACTCCAGCGGCCGGGTCAGTTCTCCGTCGACCACTGCACCGTCCTCGAGGAACCAGCGGACCGTGTCGCCGCTGGTCAGAAAGTACTCATCTTGGGCATGGCTCTGTGCGTTCGTGTCGAACACGGTGAGTCCACCCTCGGCATGCACGTCAGAGTCGCGCAGCAGACCCATCACGTGCTCTTTGAGCGAGTCGCATTCGCTCGGGTCGACGAAGTCCTCGAGCACGAGGTACCCGTCGCGGACCCAATCAGACAGCTCAGCGTCGCTGAGTAACGCCATCCTCGTCCCGTCCCCTAAGTCTTGCCGCGGCGGTACGGCTGCCCGTCGGCCGCGGGCATGCGCAGACGCTGGGAGAAGAACGTCAAGACCAACAGCACGATCAACTGCGGCAGGATGTTGATGAACCAACTCGGTACCGTCTCGGATCCGATGAACCAGACCAGGGCCAGTACCCCGATCAATCCGCCCAGCATGGCGTCGGTACGGTTGCCGCGTCGGAAGTTGTTGATCGAGACCACCGCCAGCACCCCTGCGGCAACCAGCAGCAGCGCATGGGTGTTGCTGCCGTCGAGGTCCCTGAGCCCGAGCGCGAACGGGTAGCCGAACAGCATGGCCCCGGCCATCACCCCGGCGGGCCTCCAGTTGCCGATTATCAGGGCGGCCAAGCCGATGAAGCCCCGCTGGTTGACCGATCCCTCGAGATAGATGCCATTGAGTTCCGGGGTGGCGATGAAGGCCCCGGCAAACCCGGCGAGCACTCCGCTGAGCACCACACCGATGTACTTGTAGAGGTAGATGTTGATGCCCTGCGACTCCCCGGCGGTGGGGTGCTCGCCACATATCCGCAGCCGAAGGCCGAATCGGGTGCGCCACAGGACCCAGGCCGACAACGGCACCAGCGAGAAGGCGATGATCGTGAAGATGCTGAGGTTGAACACGAACCCGCGGGCGAACCCGGTCAGATCGGAGATGTACCACCATTCCTTGTCTGTGAACCACCCGAGAATGTCGGGACTTCGCCAGTCTCCGATCCGTCCTCCCGCAAGGAACGGCAGGGTGAACTTTCCGGCACCCGACAGGCGGGGTGACTGGGTGATCGAACCTCCGTCATGGTTGGCCAGAATCTCCAGGGACAGGAAGCGGGCGATCCCCGGCGCGGCGATCAGGATCGCGACGCCGGAAATTATGTGGTCGACCCCGAACGTCACAGTCGCGATCGCATGGATCAAACCGCCGAGCGCCCCACCGAGCAGGCCGATCAGCAGACCGTTCCAAGGTCCGTAGTTGATGGTTCCCCAAGCCCCGAACCACATTCCGAGCACCATGATCCCGTCCAGGGCGATGTTGACCACGCCGGCTCGTTCGGAGAACATGCCGCCGAGCCCGGCGAGCATCACAGGCACCGTCCAGCGCAGCATCGCACCAGAGGTTGTGGTGGTGGTCAGCTTCGAAGCGTCGGTGAACGACTGCACGACCACCAGCAAGAAGATCCCCAGCGCTGCGTAGATCATCCAGCGGATCGGCGTGGAGAGCTTGTTGATCCGGCGCAGCAGATTCATGACGTCGCCTCCGCGAGCCGGGCTGCGGTACGGGCCGACTCGGTGCGTTCACGCACTCGTCTGACCACCTCGTAGCCGATGACGACAGTCAACAGGATGACGCCGCGCATGATGTCGATTATCTCCTTGGGCGCGGTCTGGGTGACTTGCAGGATGTCTGAAGTGGCGTCGAGGAAGGCCCACAACAGCGCGCCGACCGCGATCCCGGCCGGGTTGTTGCGCCCCAGCAGGGCCACAGCTATGCCGTTGAACCCGAGGAACCCCACAAAGTTCGGGTCGTACCTGGTCTTGTCGAAGATCTCGGCCATGCCGACGAGTCCCCCCACCGCACCGGACATCAGCATCGCGGCCAGTGCCATCTTGCGGGGCGGCACGCCTCCCGCACGCGCCGCGAGCGGGTTGAGTCCACTGGCTCGCAGGTCGTATCCGAAGACGGTGCGGTTCAACAGCAGGTAGTACACGACACCGACGACGATGGCTATCACCAGCATTCCCGTGAGCTCCTCATTGGCCCGGAGGTCGCCGAAGAGTTCGGGGATGAAGTTGAGGTTGGGCAAAAGACCCGACTCGTCGATGGGTTCTGTGCCCACGCCGACCTGGGCGATGTTGCCCTCGGCCTGCCAACGCCGGACGAGCCAGGCGATCACACCCAGGGCGACGCCGTTCAACATGATCGTGCCGATCACCTCGTTGACCCCGCGGTGGGTGTAGAGAACGCCGGCGAGCCCGCCCCAGAGACCGCCCACGACCATCGCAGTGATCAGGATGAGTGCAATATGCAGCACCGACGGCAACGCGACCGCGCCTCCCACGAAGGCCGCGAAGATCGCCGCCATCCGGTACTGGCCCTCGACCCCGATGTTGAACAGGTTCATCTTGAAGCCGATCGCGGCCGCAACTCCTGAGATGTAGAGGGGAGTGGCCCGATTGATCATCGAGACCTGCACCTCGAGTTTGCTGGCGTGGTCGAGCATGTCTCGGGCGGCTTCGATGGGGTTGCTGCCCGCTGCGATCAGGACGACGGCGCTGGCGAAGAGCGAGAAGACGAAGGCCCCGAGCGGCGCGGCCGCCGACAGCAGCATCTGTCGCAGGCGAGAGTCGGTCGCTGCTTTCGGCAGGCGGACCTTGGGCTCCTCCTCGGCCTCGTCGGTCATCGTCGGGTCGGTCATCGCGGATCTCCCGCATCACCGGAGCCGGGTTCTCCCCGGGTTTGGGGACTCGAGACGTGTTCGGAGCCCACGGCGGTCTCGGGTTCGGGGTCCGCGTCGGGTGCGGGGCCGGGTTGAGTCTCAGCGTCGTCCTGCTCGGAACCGGTCATGTAGCTGCCGAGTTGCCGTGGAGTGATGGTGGCAGGGTCGAGCGTTGCCGTCAGCTCTCCCTTGTGGATCACAACAATGGTGTCGGACAGGCCGATGAGCTCGTCGAGGTCAGCTGATATCAGAAGGGTTCCCATGCCGTCTGCGCGGGCTGCACGGATGTCGTCCCACACTGCTGCCTGCGCGCCGATGTCGATTCCCCTGGTGGGATGGGCGGCGATCAACACCTTCGGCTCTGCGGCCATCTCCCGTCCGACGATCAGCTTCTGCTGGTTGCCTCCCGACAGTGAGTTGGCGGTTACTTCGATGTCAGGTGTGCGCACATCGAACCAACTGCGGATCGCTTCGGTCCGTTCACGCGCTCCGAATCGGTCGAACCAGCGACCGTTGGCGAACGGCTTTCTGGTCTGGTGGCCGAGAGCGGCGTTCTCCCAAAGTGGGGCGGACAGCAGCAGTCCCTCTTCTTGACGGTCCTGAGGGACGTAACCGATCCCGGCGTTGCGTCGGTGCCTCACGGTGCTGTGGGCTATTTCTTTGCCGAGCAGGCGAATCGACCCGGCCTCTGCCTGCTCGGTCCCGATTATGGCGCCCACGAATTCTGTCTGGCCGTTGCCTTCCACGCCGGCGAGTCCCACAACCTCACCTCTGTGCACGTCGAGACTGACATCGTTTAGGACCGGCCGGTCGTCCTCGTCGAGTACTGTCAAACCCCTGATCGAGAGTGCCGTCTCGTCTGTGACGGTCGACCTCGACGTCTGCGGTGTTGGCAGCTCGGAACCGACCATCATCTCGGCGAGGTCACCGGTGCTCACGTCGTCGGGCTTGACGGTCGCGACTGTGCGACCCTGGCGCAGCACAGTGATGGTGTCGGCGATCTGCAGCACCTCTTCGAGCTTGTGGTCGATGAACAGGATCGTCTCTCCCGCGGCTCTCAGTTCGCGCATGTTGCGGAACAACTCGTCCACCTCATGGGGGACGAGCACAGCAGTGGGCTCGTCGAGAATCAGGATCTGAGCGCCCCGGTAGAGCACCTTGATGATCTCCACCCGTTGACGCTCGCCGACCTCAAGAGTCTCGATCAGGTCGTGGGGATCAACGTCGAGTCCGTAAGCCTCGCCCACCTCGAGCAGGTGGGCCTCGGCGGCTTTGAAGTCGATCCGCCCGAGTGAAGATACCGGTTCGGTGCCGAGGATCACGTTCTCGAGCACGGTTAGCTGGCCGGCGAGCATGAAGTGCTGATGGACCATGCCGATGCCACGTTCGATCGCATCGGCCGGCGAGGAGAAGCGGACATCTTCACCATGGATGCGCATAGTCCCTTCGTCGGGGCTCTGCATTCCGAAGAGGATCTTCATCAGGGTTGATTTGCCGGCCCCGTTCTCCCCGCACACTGCGTGGATCTCGCCTGACGCGACTGACAGGTTGACGTTGTCGTTGGCCACGACACCCGGAAACCGCTTGGTGATCCCGGTTAGCTCAATAGCGAGCGTCAAGGTGCGTCCCCTCGGTTCGATTGCGTCAGGAATTCCTGGTAGAGGAAGAAAAAGTGAGCAGGGCCGGGAGTATATCCCAGCCCTGCTCCCAAGTCAGATGTGAGAGTTCCGTTGTTGCTTCGGGAACCCGGTTGGCCCGTTCAGCCTCCGACCTCGGTCGGATCAGTCGGGACCACGATGGTGCCGTCGATGATCAGAGACTTGAGCGCTTCGAGCGACTCGACGAAGGCGGGCTCCAGGAAGTCGCCCGAAGTCGAGTAGCCGACGCCGTCGACGGAGAGGTCATAGCGGGTCTCCCCAGGGGCGAACGTCCCATCGAGGTGGGCCTTGATGATCTCAAACACGGCGTTGTCCACTCGCTTCAACATCGACGTGAGCACGTACTCGCGCACGTCGTCGTCGACGGTGTGGTACTGGTCGGAGTCGACGCCGATGCCCCAGACCTTTGAGCCTGTTGATTCGCTGTGCTCCTTGGCTGCGGCGAACAAGCCGGCACCCGTGCCGCCCGCTGCGTGGTAGATAACGTCTGCGCCCTCCTCGAAGATGGCCAGCGCTGTCTCCCGGCCCCGGTCCGGAGCGTTGAATCCGTCGAAGTCGGGGAACTCGGTGATGTAGTTGGAGATGATCTCGATGTCCGGGTTGACATGCAGCGCCCCGGCACGGAACCCCGCCTCGAACTTCTCAATGAGGCCGAAGCAGCAGACCCCGCCGATGAAACCGATCGTGCCGGTCTCGCTGGTGAGCGCCGCGGCGGCACCGACGAGGAACGAGCCCTGCTCCTCGGAGAACACGAGACCGGCGATGTTCTGGCCGCGTGGTGCCGGCGGGCTCTGGTTGAAGTCGAGCATTGAGTCGTCGATGACCGCGAAGTTGGTGTCGGTGTTGCCTCCACCGACCGCTGCGGCATCGTCAGCAAACAGGAAGCCGATGGCTAGAACGAGGTCGCTGCTGTCAGCTTGCAGTTGGAGAAGCTCGGCGCGGTTGCTGCCGTCGTCGTTGGGCGAGACCTTGTTCGTGGTGATGTTGAACGTCTCTTCTGCTCGGGCGAGTCCGGCGGCTGCCGAATCGTTGAAGGACTGGTCGCCCTCACCGCCGATGTCGAACACGAGACCGACGTGGACTGATGCACCATCTTCGGCCATGCCGTCGTCTTCGGCCATGCCGTCGTCTTCGGCCATGCCGTCGTCCGACATGTCATCGGACATGTCATCGGACATGTCGTCATCGTGGTCGTCCATGCCGTCGTCTGACATGTCGTCATCGTCTGACATGTCCTCGCTGGTGTCGGTGGCCCCGTCGCTGACGGAATCCTCTGAATCGTCGTCACCGCACGATGCGGCGATGAGCGTGAACGACAAGAAGATGCTCAACAGGAGCAGTAATTTGCGCATTGGTCCCCCCAGGGTGGTGTGAAAGTGAGATGTTGTGGGGTGAGAGTATCGCGAACCGTCCCGTAGCGCTATGTCAAGGGGCGTCCGTGTGAGTCCACTCTCAGCGCGACCCGCGATCAGCTGCTTCGGGCGGACTTCCAGAGGGCGTGCCGAACCAGCTGGTCGAGGGAGCGGATTGCCCTGCCCGCCGAGGAGTGACACATTATTCCCGCTGCTCTCAGCGTTGCTGAGCCCGGTGTTTCGGGGCTGGTGTCCGCCAACTCTGTCGCTACCAGCACGGGTGTGCCGGTGCCAGCAGCGATGTCCGCGGCAGCCTGCGCGTAGCGGCCGTCCTGACGCTCGCGATAGTTGACGATACGTTCCAGGCCGTGGTCGGGATAGAACGGCCCGTGCTTCATCATCGTTGCGGTATTGGATAGGATCCCGATCCCGAGCAGCAGCACGGCATCGACTTCACCATGGCCGGCCACGAGTTCGAGGATCCTCGGGATGGTGTCGCGGGTCTCCGCGCCGACCGTGTCGATCGGGTTGCTTCTGCTCCAGCGTGGTGGCAGCAGATCGTCGATCGCTGCTTCGAGGTCTTTGGGCAGCGGTATCGGGTCGAGTCCGGTTCCGGCCATCGCGTCTACAGCGGCCACGCCCCAGCCTCCAGCGGAAGTCACCACGACGACACGGTTGCCCCTGGGGAGGGGTTGCGTGGCGAGGGTTGCCGCGGTCTCGAAACCTTCTTCGGGGTCACGGGCGCGGATCACTCCGGCCTGGCGGCACATGCCGTCGAAGATCGCGTCGTTGCTGGCGAGGGCGCCGGTGTGGCTGGTCGCGGCCCGTGCCCCCGCGGCCGATGCGCCGCCCTTCACGACCACGATGGGCTTGCGCGTGGAGATCGTGCGGAGTCGCTCGAAGGTTGCGCGTCCGTCCTGGATCGTTTCGAGGTAGGCGAGGCTCACCTTCGTCTCAGGGTCCTCGGCGAACCATTCGAGGTAGTCGATGACTCCAAGTTGCGCGGCGTTGCCCGCTGAGACTGCTCGCGCGACTCCGACCCCGGTGTGGTTGGACAGGTTCAACCAGGCGGAGGCGATGTTGCCGGACTGACTCACCAACGACAGGTTTCCCCGGGGTGCGTGCGGTGCCACAATCTGGGCGCACATGGCGGACGGTGTGGAGATCACTCCCTGGCCGTTGGGTCCGGCCAACAGGATGCCAAGCTCCTCAGCGGTGGCGACCAGGTTCTGTTCAGCTGCTGCGCCGTCCGTGCCGGCTTCGCGGTAACCGCCGGCGGCGACGAAAGCGGCCTGCACCCCTTTGGCTGCCGCCGCGCGCAGCAGTTGTTCGTTGACTGCGGCCGGGGTGCAGATGAACAGCAGGTCTGCGGCTCCCTTCGGTATGTCGTTGATCGTGCCGAAGACTGGTCTGCCCAGGACTTCGCCCGCTTCGCGGCCGACAGCGAAGATCTCTCCGCGGTAACCGGCGGTGAGCAGATTGTGCAGTGCCACGAATCCGAACTTTCCGGGGTGGCTCGACACGCCGGTGACGATGATTCCCTGAGGATCGAAAAGCGCCGTTAGATCATGGGTCATTGCGTGACCTCCACCAAGGCGTCCACGGCCAGGGGTCGGCCGTCGACGAGGATCAACGGGTTCAGGTCGACCGATGCGACCTCGCGATGGGCCGCACCGACCTCGCAGAGGGCCAGCAGCAGGTCGATCAACCCCTGCCGGTGCAGGGCGGGTTCGCCGCGGAACTCACCCAGCAGGGCCTGGGCGGACAGGTCGCTGATCATCTCTTCGGCGTCGGTCTCAGTGATCGGCGCGAGTCGGAAGGTGACGTCCTCGAAAGCCTCGGCGAGCACCCCGCCGACACCGAGCATCACCACAAGCCCGAACTGCGGATCGTTGTGAAGTCCGGCGATGAGCTCCCGGTTGCCTCGGGCCATCGACGTGACGAGCAGTTCCACATCGCCGTCGGCTGGTTCGGTAGCCGCCAGCAGGTCGTCGCAGTGAGTTCGCAGGCTCTGCTGGTCGTTTATCCCGAGTCGGACGAGTCCGCGTTCGCTCTTGTGGGCGATCCGGCGCCCGCACAACTTGGCTACGACCGGGTAGCGCAGCGATTCATCGGCCGTGACCGCGGCAAGGATCGCTGAGGTTGATTCGCCGGTGACGAAGGAGGAGACGGCGACTCCGTGCTCGGCGACCAGACGCCGCGACTCAGCTTCTGAAAGTGTCACGCTCACGGCGTCGGTATAGCACGCGTTCGCTTGTCGGGTGTGGACGGGACCTGTTCGGCGTCAGCGTGAAGCGTGTGAGGTTATAGCCGCAGCGTGAGGTTGTCGCCGCGCTGTTCAACGTCTCGCGTCGCAGGCGTCTGTGGCGCCAGGCAGTTTGTGGCGGTTCCGGGCGACCACCGAGTACGCCGGTCTGGCCAGCCACGAAACCGGAGGGTTCAACAGCAATGCACCTATGAGTCTCCAGGCGCCGCCTGCGGCTTTCAGGCCGTGTCCGATTGCAGAGTGGCCGCGGTGGCGGTCGCCTGACTCGTCAATCCACCAGGCCGCTTGGTCGACCTCGGCGACGGTCAGGCGGTACTCGTCGAGTTCGAGCGTCTGCCAGGCCGCGACCGGCGCGCCGCGCTCTTCGATCCAACGAGCCGAAGCGGTGCAGAACCCGCAGTCACCGTCGAAAATGAGCACATCGACAGTCTAGGTTCAACGATCGTCGGTGGTCAGTTGCGGCCGCAGTTGGGTTTGCGACCGTGGTTGGCCTTGGCGCGACGGGCTTTGGCTTTCCGCTTCTGGGTGCGCTTGGACATGGCCCTGAGGCTATCGGCGATATCTCACCATGACTCGGGGTCTCAGGCTGCCGTGTGGCTCGCGGTCCAGGCGAGCAGGTCCTCGTGGTGCCAGGTGTTGATGATGTCTTCGACGGGCACGCCGCAGCGGACCGCCTTGTCGGCTCCGTAGGGTTGCCATTCGAGTTGTCCGGTGGCGTGGGCGTCGGAATCGATGGCGATCTTGCATCCCCATCGCACGGCGATCTCCAGCAGTTCTTCGGGCGGGTCCTGGCGCTCGGGTCGGCAGTTGATCTCGACGGCAGTGTCGAATCGTGCACAGGCCGCGAAGACGATCTCGGGGTCGAAGTCGCTGGGTGGACGGCCTGTGCCCACCAGTTTGCGGTTGGTGAGATGGCCCAGAACGTCAGTGTGGGGATTGGCGATGGCGGTGACCATGCGCCGGGTCATTACGTCTGCGGGAAGCCTCAGCTTCGAATGCACGCTTCCGACAACCAGATCAAGGCGTGCAAGCATTTCGTCTGACAGGTCCAGTGATCCGTCTTCGAAGATGTCGACCTCCATTCCGGTCAGTACCCGGAACGGGGCAAGTTCGGAATTGAGCGCTTCGATCTCGTCGAGTTGGCGGGTCAGGCGTTCCTCGTTGAGGCCGTGGGCGATGGTGAGACGTGCGCTGTGATCGGTGACGACCATCCACTCGTGTCCTAGGGCCATCGCTGTTTCGGCCATGTCTCGCACCGGTGCGCTTCCGTCTGAGGCGGTGCTGTGAGTGTGACAGTCGCCGCGGATCGCCTCCATCACCGGGCCACCGACCCCCATCGGAACCCGGGTCCGTTCATCGAGCCGGGCCAGGTAACCGTCGGTCTCACCGTTGAGGGCTTCGACGATCACCGCGGCCGTCGAGCGGCCGATCCCGTTCAGTTCTGTCAGCGTCCCAGCGGCTGCCCGTTGCGCAATCTCAGCCTCACCGACCTGTTCCAGCACTTCGATGGCCTTCTGGAAAGCGCGGATCTTCTGTGCAGGCGCCAATTCACGGTCGAGGTAGTGAATCGCCTGCTGTAACGCTCGAACCGGCTCCATGGCCCCAACAATACCCGGGCAGGCAGCGACCGTGGCCCAGAGCGTGATTCTCCATTGTTGTTGCTTTTGGTCAGTCTGTCCGTGTACGGTTCCCCGCTGAACATTGACCTGACTCTGAAGGAGCCAAGATGTCCGCTACAAATCATCCCCGGGGGGGGGGGCAATAGGCTTCTCTCTGTAGGCAATAGGCTTCTCTCTGTAGTTGTTGTCGCTGCCGTGTTGTTTGGCGGTTTGTCTGCCGCCGAAGCCCATGACTCAACGACAGAGACCTATGAAGTTGAGGTTCCGGTGTACGAGTGGGTCACCGAGCCGGTCATGTCAACCCGTGAGGTGCCCGAGTTCGACCATGTACCTACTGAGGTGCAGGTAGAGCGTACCCGTGAGGTCCCCGTGTACAACTTTGTGCCGACTGAGGTGCAGGTACAGCGGACGCGAGAGGTGCCCGTGTATAATGAATTTACTTCTCCGGTAAGAATTGCACCGTTCAGGGAAAGGGTCACGTTTCAACCTCCCTGCGAGTGGGCCACCGTGTATGGTCATAGAGTCTACTACTGCCCACCGCCGAGGACGCGTTGGCAGGTTGTGTACAACTACGGGACCACGACGAGGTATGTGCTTGTGGGTACCCGTACTGAAACCTATACGGCTACTGAGACTCAGATGGTGTGGACGCAGACTGGTACCCGTACTGAAACCTATACGGCTACTGAGACTCAGATGGTGTGGACGCAGACGGGCACCCGTACTGAGATCTACGATACAGGCGCGACCCGCTTAGTGAAAAGAGATACCGGCCGAACCACAACGGTGAATAGAACACACGAAGTCCACGAAGGCTGCCCAGATGGCTATTACGAATTAGACAGTCCCGACACGCAAGCGTGGCACACGAGCGGCGGTGGGATCACGTTTGAGCGCTCACTCTTTAGTGGTGGTGAACTCGTGAGCTGGATTGGGCCCTTAAACGGTCATCCGGACTGCTATGCCCCGGATCAGTCTGGGGTTGGGTGGGGAGATGTGATTGCAGGAGGTAGCAAGATTATCATTGGGACCACCGAATATGCTGTCACCGCTGGCAAGGTGGTGATTGATGGAGTCACCTTTGTTGTCAAATCGAAGCGCATCGTTATCAACAACGCGGCAGGTATCGTGGGCACTGCACTAGAGACAACGCTCGCTCAAGCAATTCAACAACACCTAAGCACCTTCACCAAAGCAGCACTAAAGGACTTGTGTACGAACCCTCTCACAGCGGCAACGACAGCAGCCCTCGTAGCAGTAGCTCTGGGAGCGGCACCAATCACCCTTGGGACATCAGCCGTAGCGGCAGGAGTTATTGCGGCTCTCACAACTTTCGCCTGTATTCAACTCAAGGATTGGTATGACCCTCCTCCGGTTGAACCGGGGCCTGTGTCTGGTCTGCTTCTTGTCGCTAGCGACAGCTTGATCCAGGTTTCTTGGAACGCTCCGGCCAAAACGGACACGCGTGGGTTCGGTTACGACATCAGTTGGAAACTTGCCTCCGAAGCATGGACTGCTACTTCCAGTAAAGTAAGAAAGGTGTCTGGCTCAACTACGTCGTACAGAATTAGTGGGCTGGTTAATGGCAAGACTTACACTGTGCAGGTAACTGCGCGTAACGACGGAGGCGAATCAGCAGCAGTAAACGGCACCGCAACCCCGAGCACCACCTCGACAACCACCCCGACCACCACAACAACCACGACAACCACCGAAAAAGTGGATCTAAGAAAGTACGCGCCTCTCTACTTCTCGGAAGAGTCGAAAGTTCGGGAAGACTGTGTAAACACGGAATACATCCAAGGCTGGAACCTGTGGCGGGCGTATTGTCCGAAGTAGGTCCACGCCACCAAACAGGCGCAGCGGGCCAGCGAGAGATCAACCGGCTCGACTGGACCCTGTCACGTTGGAGAGCCCAGATTTCGAACTGGTATCGCGCTTGGGTCACAACACCGCCACCGAAGCCAGTTGGGTTTCCCGACGTACACTCGTCGGCGAACTTGCCAACAGTCTCCGCTCCGGTTTGGACATCGGTGATGTCGTAGATGCGGCGTAGGGTTTCTTTGGCTGCCAAGCGTGTCGGACCTCACCGTGGGGATCACCTGCTTCGATCAGACTTTCGCAGATTGATCTGTCTGTTGTCGGTGATCCGTTCAGCTGTTCCCCCTTGGATCACAACGGCACGCCACGTTGTTGCAACCCGTTCGGGCATTTGCTATCCTTGTTCTTCTAAGTCTAATATGAAGTGCCTCTTAAGGATCCTGAGGGGAAGTTGAGTGAGGTAATGGCAAAGATCAAATATAAAACACTGCTCTACAGGTACTTTGAGGCACCAACTCTCGTGCTATTCAGCATTAGTGCTGTCGCAATATTCACTCCCTCCTTAGTTAGTGTTGTAGCACTTGCCTTTGGTATGGTTCTTGTAGTAGTTGACTTTATTGTGTATGGGATTCGGTTTCGTTCGCTGCCATCAAACGAGAGCGTGAATCCGCCTTATGAGGGCAAGTTTACCCTCCATCGCTTTGCAGTAATATTTTCCCTTATTATGGTTATGGTCCGGGCAGGCACAATCGCTTACATGTAGATCCTGTGTAAACGGGCTCTTCGCGTTTCCGGTTGTGAACGAGGGCAGACTGCCCGGTGGTTACAGCTGGCTGAAGTCGACCGCCGCAAGAAATCACCATCTGCACGATGATCGTGGCGTTGCCCGTGGGTCATCGACCACTTCCAGCGGTGGTCTGCACGGTGGAACCGCCTGTTGCTCCCGCTTGGTCCTTGGCGTGGACGAGCACGAGACGCAAGCCGGTGAGTTCCGCCACTTCGGAGGCTTTGAGCAGGAAGTGCTTCAACAGCGCGGCCGCGAGGTCCTTGCCTTGGTGGCCACGGTCGACGGCGAGTCGTCCCGGCAGCATAGCTGGCAGGGGGTCGGGTTGGTTGCGTCGCATGCGTCCCGGGGCTTCCTCTCGTGTAATCGGGCTCTTCGCGTTTGCGGTCGGAGTCGGGGTGGTGAGGGTCCGCGGCTGAACGCGAGAGATCCCCCAGAATCGGTGTTTTGAGACTACCGAGAAACTGGAGGATCTCTGTGGGAGTTGACCCTACACGCGTGTGTGAGCTGTTGGTTGGGTGATGTGGAGGTGGTCGGCGTCGACGACGAAGCTGCCGGGCCGTTGCGTCTGCATGTGCGGCGGCGGGCACCTCGACCGGTCTGTGGTGGCTGTGGCGGACCGTTGTGGTCTGACGGTGAACGGGCCGTGGAGTTGGTTGACCTGCCGGTGTTCGGGCGGGCGGTGTTGCTGGTGTGGCACAAACGCCGGTGGCGCTGCGGGGGTAGGGAATGCGCGGCGGGTACGGTCACTGAACAGGACTGTGCGATCGCGCCGCCGCGGGAGCGCCTGACGACGCGGGCGGGTCGCTGGGTGACACGCCAGGCCGGTCGTGGACGCCCGCTCAAAGAAGTCGCATCAGAGCTGGGATGCAATTGGGATCCGGTGAACGGGTCGGTGCAGCGTTGGGGCGTGGCACTGCTCGAAGCCGATGTTGAGCGGATCGGTGACACTGAATCATTGGGTCTTGACGAGCATTTGATGTGGCGCCGCGGGAAGTTCCGGACCAAAGCCTGGGCGACCGGTGTTGTTGATGTCGGTCGGGGCCAGTTGTTGGACATAGTGCCACACAGAACCGCGAAAGCGCCCACCATGTGGTTGTTGGGTCAACCACAGGAGTGGCGTGACAACATTGCTTGGGCGACTCTGGACCTGTCAGGGCCGTACCGGGCTGCGTTCGACACTGCGCTGCCACATGCCGAACAGGTCGCTGACCCGTTCGGTGTCGTGAGACTCGGCAACGACGCGCTCGACGAGGTCCGTCGCCGGGTCCAAAACCAGACGCAAGGTCACCGCGGCCGCAAACACGACCCGCTTTAGCGGGCACGCAAACTGTTGGTGTCGGGCTCTGAGAAGATCACCGACAACGGCTGGACCAAACTGACCGGGCTGCTCCAAACAGGCGACCCCCACGGCGAGGTCCGCAACGCCTGGCACGCCAAAGAGGTTCTCCGCTCGATCTATGACATCGGCGACCCCAAAGTTGGTGTCGAGACCGTCGAACAGCTCGCCGATGAGTTCCAAGACCCGTGGCTGCCAGACGAGATCAACCGGCTCGGCCGCACCCTATGGCGTTGGCGCACCCAAATCTCGAACTGGCACCACGCCAGGGTCACAAACGCCGCTACCGAAGCAGTCAACAATCTGATCAAACGCGTCAAACGCGTCGCGTTCGGGTTCACCAACTTCAACAACTACCGAACCCGAACACTCCTCTACGCCGACAAACCCAACTGGACACTACTCGACACCCTCACCCCGACCTGAAACGCGAAGAGCCTGTAATCGCAGCGGTATTGCTGGCGTAGTAGGCGATCACCCGAGACCCGTCCGTGGCTGCCCACGTCCGGCTTGATCCTTCGCCTTGGTTCCGCAGGGCGTGTGAGCGCAGCTAAGCGTTGAGTGTCTCGTCGCCGCAGTCGAAGCTATCCAGCTGATGGTCCGGGGTGAGCAGTTCCGGTCCGTGATAGCCGCTCACTCAGATTCCAAGACTGATGTCTGTTCCATCAGCTCGCGGAGTCGAGGCTTGGGCGACACCGGCCGATCAAGCAGGTTTTGCAACTCGGACCAGGGTTTTGGTGGCAGCGTGAAGACTTGGCGGTCCGCGAGGTCAGCGGTTGCTGCCGACACCGCATGGCTGACCACGTACTCGCTGAGCGATATCCCGCTCGCTGCCACGACCCCGAGAGAAGACGAAGGCTCGCTCGGTTAGTCGTTGTCGGTGATAGTGCCGGTGGCGTAGAGGAACCCGTCGCGGATGACGATTCCGCTGGTGGCGTACACGTAGATGCGGAATGTTTCGGTGTCTTCTGGGGTGTTGTCGTCGATGACCGGCACGACGATGTTGACTTCGGTTTCGCCTGCGTCGAGCGTGAACGTCTTTCTGAAGTCGATGCTCCAGTCCTGCCACAGCGTCGCGGTGCGGCCGTATCCGCCGTAACGGAACGTGATCGGCTTGGGGTTCGGTTTCGACAGTGTCACCACGAACGTCAGGTGTTGCGCGTCTTCAGCGGCGGTGGCATCGCTGAGGGTCACCGTCGGCGGCCCCGCGGGTGCTGCTGCTGGGGGGTCGTCGTTGTCGGACACCGCGACTGTGGCTGCGTTGGCTGTGGTGGACACGGTATAGCTGCTCGCGGTGTTGACGGTGGCGGTGACCGTCCCGTCGGGCTCGTCGGTGTTGTCGTTGGTGGTGGCGACGGTGAACGTGTAGCTGCCGCTGGTGGGGATCGTGACGGTGCGGGTGCCTGTTGCCGCGCCGTGGTCGCCTGTTTGTGTGACGGCGACATTGACCGGCAACCCGGCGTGCGGTGTCGGGTTGGCGGTGATGGTGAACGTGGCGTCTTCGCCTTCGGTGACGTCGGCAGCGGCGGTGATGCTGATCTGGGGCACGTCGTCGTCTGACACTGCGACAGTCGCGTCGCCGTTGGTGGATGACAGTGTGTAACCGGTTCCGTCGGCGAGTGTCGCGGTGATCGACCCGTCAACCTCGTCGACGTTGTCGTCGATCGTGGTGACGGTGAACGTGACGGTGCCGGACGGGCCGATCGTGACGGTGCGCGACCCGCCGGTGGCGTAGCTGCCGCTTTGGGACACATCAACGGTCACATCCAAGTCTGATGCCGGCGCGGGGGTCGCGGTGACTGTGAATGCCGCATCATTGCCTTCGCTGACATCAGACCCGGCAGCAATGGTGATCTCTGGTGTTGGTGGTGTTGGTTCCTGGGCCGGCTGGGCTTCTGGTTGTTGGTCTGGCGTCGTTTCGGCGCATTCGAGGGCGGTCACGACCGGCACCCAGCGGGGCCAACCGCGATCCGCGTAGGTCTGCGCCTCAGTAGCGGTCATCGGATTGGCGCTGTAGCCGTTGGTTTCACCGAACGCAGCCAGAACCCGCTTCCAGCGCTCCACGTGATCCGGCGACTTCCGCCACGTCTCACCCGCGTAACTCTGCACATCGGCGAGCAGGGAGTCGGAAACACAGGACGGCTCGGTCTGCTGCGGCGAAGCCTCAGCGTTCGCTGGTTGCGTAAGCGAAGGTTGCTCAGCGTTCTGGGGTGTCCCTTGGCCCCCAGGCTTGTCATTGTCGCGGATCGTGATGTAGGTGCGGGCTATCGCAGAAGCAGAACCCGGGACCCTCGTGCTCTTAAGGCCATCGGGCAGGATGGCGTCGTTTAGGTCCAGCTGGAAAGTTTCATCCGCTTCAACTAGCGAGTCGTCGCTAATGCGGATCTTGACTGTGCCTCTGTTCCGGTAAGCCGGGATGGTCACGCTGTGAATCTGGCCGTGATAGTCGACGCCGGTGCCGGTGGCGGTGATCGGGGTCGCGGAGAAACGAATTGTCGTAGCCGTGTCGCGCATGCGCGACAGCCTTACGGTCACGACCGCATCGTCGCCTTCGTCGACGTTGTAGTTCTCTTGCGTGAAATAGACCAGCGTCTCGTTGGGGTCCAGGGTGAAGGTGTTCTCATTCGCGCCCGTCGGGACGGGGTTGAAGGACAGATACAGCTTCTCGTCGTCGCGGATATTGCGCATGTCGTTGACATAGGGGCCGATGTTGTGGATGTTGTGGTGGCTCGCAACGTTGAGCGTCACATCACCAGACACGGTCGCCAAGTCGCCGCCATAAGCAACAACATAAACGGCAGTTTTCTGTTCGGAGAAAGGCCGGTAATCGTAATCCCAGTCGTTCCACAAGTTGAGCTTGGCGGTGGTGCCGGTGAGCGTGAAGTCCGTCGGCCGCACATACGACACCCATTTATCGAACTCCACCCGCCAGATCAACGCAGGTGAAAGCGTGAAATGTTTAACCACGCCCAACTGGCCCGTCGCCTGCATATACCGCTTCACCGACACCAGCTTTGGAGCACCAGCAACAGCCATCGGCGTCGCCGTCACCTCATCGGAGTGGCTGCCGGACCCGGTACCGGCATCGTTGCTGAGCGTATATTGCACCTGGAAGGTGTACTCAGTGCCGTTGGTGAGGCCGGTGACCAGATAACTGGTGGTGTCCGGGCCGCTGCCGCTGATCACAATCTCGTCGGGATATGAACCCGACCCGGTCTTATATTGATAGGCCCAGTAAGCCGTGTTGCTCCGGCCGGAAGCGTTCCAGCTCAACAGCACCGCACCATCGCGCGCAGTGGCCGTCACACCCGTGGGCTTCGGGGCGACCGGCGGGAGCGTCTGCGCGGCGGTGGGTCCCGCCAAGCCGACCAGCAGCGGCAACACCACCACCAACGAGAGCAGGCCGCACAGCACACGGCGAGCAAAGGCGTCGGAGCGCCTGTCAACAAAACCAGACTCAGACGCGAATACAGAGCGTCTCAGGCCGTGGCGAAACAGCGCGAAGTGCGATACGTCAACTGCGGGGGGGGGGGGGGGGGGGGCGTCAACGCGTCGCGCCGGCGTTCGCGCTCCGATGCGGCTCAACACGTTGCGGCGGCTATGGGGCTTGCTCATCGTCACGACCTCCGGTCAGCGGATCAGCCTGTTGGCCGACTCAGCGACACAAAGCATACAGACCCTTTCCCCTCAGCGGCAAGGATCGAACGACTTGTCCCGAACCTACCCTTCAGCCGGGCAACTGGGAGCGTTCCGCTTACAGACGGGTGAAGTCGACCGCCACGAGAATCACCAGCAACACGATGATCGCGGCGTTGATCGAGATCATCGGCCACTTCCAACGGTGGTCTGCACGGTGGAAGCGCCTGATGCTCACAACGTTGGCGACGATCGCCGCCAGACCCACCGGAATGCCGATCACGGGACCCACCCCGGCGCCGAAGCCGACCAGCGGGAAAACGAACGGAATCAGCACATAGGTGAGGCCGCAGCGCACTCCAGAAATGAGGAGCGAACGGGAGAAAGCGCGTTCGGCCGAGCCGGCGTCGGCGGATGTCTCGAAGCGGGGCGGCGAGGTCGCATTCGTCATTGCCTTGACGGTACCCGACAAGGTGACCGATAGCGTTGCGGAGTGGAGCGATTCGGATTTGTCGGGCTGCCCAACGCGGGGAAGAGCTCGTTGTACAACGCACTCGCCGGCGGGGGGGCCCACGCTGCCCCGTATGCGTTCGCGACGACCGATCCCAACGTCGGCGTCGCCAAGGTGCCCGATCCCCGGCTCGACAGACTCGCCGAGATGAGCAACAGCCGACGGGTCGTACCGGCCGCGGTGCAGTTCACCGACATCGGCGGCTTAGTCGAGGGTGCCAGTCACGGGGAGGGGCTCGGCAATGCCTTCCTGTCGCACATCCGCGAGGTCGATGCGATCGTCTTCGTGCTGCGGGCCTTTCCCGACAGCGACGTGCCGGGCACCGCAGATCCCCTCGATCACCTGCGAATCGTCGAGATTGAGTTGGCGCTAGCTGATCTGGCCAGCGCATCCAAGGCGCTCGACCGCCACACTCGAATGCTCAAAGGCGACAGTTCCCTGCGGGGTGTGGTGGGTCTGCTTGAGCGCTGTGTCGACCATCTGAGCGAGGGTGTGCCGCTGTATCGCGCGGACCTCACCGCAGACGCCCGACGACAACTCAAGGAGTTCTTCTTGTTGACCAACAAGCCGGTGCTCGCTGTGCTCAACATCGGCGAGGACCAGCTCGGACAACAGGAGGCGATCGCGGCGCCGGTCGTGGCAGAACTCAACGGCGCGGAAGTCATCGCCCTGTGCGTCCAACTAGAGGCAGAAGCAGCACAGCTCGACAGCGGGGACCGTAACGAGATGCTTGAAGCGCTCGGTCTCGGTGAGGGTGCGGTGCCCCAGTTCTTGACCAGCGCCTACCACCTGCTCGGCCTGCGGACCTTTCTCACCACAGGGGAAAAAGAGAGCCGAGCCTGGACTTTCCGCTCCGGAGCAACCGCCCCTGAATGCGCCGGTGTGATCCACAGCGACTTTCAGCGCGGCTTCATCCGTGCCGAGACGATCGCCTGGGACGAACTGCTGCGTGCCGGGTCGTGGTCGGCTGCCAAAGAGAAGGGCAAGGTCCGCTCGGAGGGCAAGGACTACCTGCCAAGCGATGGCGACGTCATTGAGTTCCGTTTTTCGGTTTAGGGCGGGTGACAGCCTACCTACTGTCAGGTAGGCTGAGCCGATTATGGTCATCCCTGCTGACAAACCCGTGCTGGAAGCACTTGAATCAACCGCGGAACGGCTGCTTGAGCGTCACCTGTCGACCACCAAGGAGTGGTTCCCCCACACCCTGGTTCCCTGGGACCGCGCCGCAGAATTCGACGATCACTACGAATGGTCTCCCTCCGAGGCCAACCTCGAACCGGAAGTGCGCAGTGCTCTGTTCGTCAACGTGTTGACCGAGGACAACCTGCCCTACTACTTCCGCGACATTGAACGGATGTTCGGCCGCGACGGCGCCTGGGGCGAATGGGTCCGCCGCTGGACCGCCGAAGAGGGCCGCCACGGATTCGTAATCAACGCCTACCTGCTGGCAACCCGCTCAGTCGACCCGGTATGGCTGGAACGGGCGCGTATGGCCCAGGTATCCGCCGGTGTCGTCCCCGAGCCTCCCAACGCGGCCGAGGGCCTCGCCTACGTTGCGCTTCAAGAGTTGGCCACACGAATCTCGCACTTCAACACGGGTTCCAGGATCGACGACCCCGCAGGTCGTGCGGTGATGCGCCGAGTCGCCGCCGATGAGAACCTTCACTTCCTGTTCTACCGCGACGCAATGAGTGCAGTGTTCGAGATGGACCCCTCCGCCGCGGTGATAGCAACCGAGAGACAGGCAACCAGCTTCGCAATGCCGGGTGTGGGCATACCGGAATTCAACGCACACGCCAAAGCCATTGCCGACGCGGGCATCTACGACCTGGCGATTCACCACGATCAGATCCTCCAGCCGGTGGTCATGCGCGAATGGGGAGTCGCTGATCTGGAGGGCCTCAGCGCGCAAGCCGAGCAGGCGCGTGAGCGGCTGATCCGCTATATCGGCCGAGTCGGCAAGGTCGGTCGCCGCGTTGCCTCCCGTCGCGAGGAACGTTTGGCGGCTGCGTCTGAACGCCGGCCGGTCGGGGTCTGATCGTCGCTGCTGCGAGGTCCTGTCAGCGAGCGGAGCGGGTCGATCGGCCCTAGGTTGCAGTGATGGATCTTGTCGGCACGCGCCGTCCCGAGTGCCCCACGACGGTCGGCCCAGGTTGCGGTGATGGCTCGGCTGGTGGTTGAGGATCGTGTGGTCGCCCCGGTTGAGGTGGCGGTCACCCGCCGCGCACGGCGCAGGGGTCTGCTGGGCCGACAGGGAATTGAGGGTGCGATGCTGTTGTCTGGCACTCGGTCGGTTCACACGGTCGGGATGCAGTTCGCGATCGACGTCGCGCACCTTGATTCCGATATGCGTGTGCTGACGGTGGCGATGATGGGACCGAGGCGGATCGGCCGTTACTCGTGGCGGGCCCGCCATGTGCTTGAAGCGGAGGCAGGCTCGTTTGAGCAGTTAGGGATCAAGCCCGGAGTGCGGATACAGGTCAGACCGTGACGCCGGCGCTGGTGATCGTGGCGACACCGATCGGCAATATGGGTGACCTGTCGCCGCGTGCGGTCGAAGAACTGGCCTCAGCGTCACTGGTGTGCTGCGAGGACACCCGTCGCACTGGACGCCTGCTGAGCCAGGCCGGTGTGCGGGCGAGGGCGCTGAGGCGGGTCGACGCTCACACCGAGGCATCGGCCGCGCAGCAGGTGGTCGAGTTGATTTCGGCGGGGCACAGGGTTGTGCTGGTGTCTGACTCCGGCACTCCGGGAGTCAGCGATCCAGGTGAGCGCCTGGTCACAGCAGTTGTGGAGGCCGGTTGTGAGGTTGTGGTCGTGCCGGGGCCGACCGCAGCGATCGCTGCACTGTTGGGCAGCGGTTTCGCCGTCGACCGGTTCTGCTTCGAGGGTTTCCTGCCGCGGCGCGGTGGCGAGCGGACGAGCCGGCTGGAACAGCTGGCGGCTGAGCAGCGCACCTGTGTGCTTTATGAGTCGCCCAAGCGGATCGCCGCGACCCTGGCCGACCTCGCCCGGTGCTGTGGTGGTGAGCGGCGGGCGGTGGTAGCTCGGGAGTTGACGAAGCTGCACGAGGAGTTCGTGCGCGGCTCGCTGACTGAGCTGGTCGACTGGTCTGCGGTTGAGCCCAAGGGTGAGATTGTGCTGGTGCTCGAGGGAGCGCCTGAGGCCCCTACTCCCGACGATGCGGCGATCGTTGCTGCGCTCGATCTGGCACTTGCGCAGGGCATGAGCTCCAGGGACGCGGCAGCGTCGGTAGCGGCGGATCTGGGCGTGTCGAAGCGCAGAGCCTACGACTTGCTCCACAGGGGCTGAGGGCAGGAAACGGCCTGCTCCCGGTGAGTATCCCCGCCACTGTCACACCCCCTACTTAACATCGTCGGCATGGAACCAATAGCTGTCATATCTGTTGTGGCCGTGGCTCTAGCCTGCGCTTGCGGGCTGCTCTACTTCCGCGACCGCGGAGCGCGGCGCGACCAGGAGTTGCTTGAGCGGGTGGTCTCGGTCGTGGGCGAGAGCGTCGAGAGTCGCCTGAAGACCGGAACGACTGAACTGGAGCATCGCAGCCAGGCCATCGATTCGAAGATGGAATTCGCCCAGCAGCGGATCGACGAGCAGTTGGCCTCGTTGCTCGCGTCGCTGCAGGCAAAGGTCGACGCAGGCGACAAGGTGGTACTCGAGCGGGTCGGGGGCCTCACCTCAACTGTCGATGAGAAGGTGGGTGGAATGTCTCAGAGCCTGACGCGGCAAGTCACCGCCATGGGCTCGGAACTGGCCCAGGTGCGCGACCTAGTGGCTCAACTCCAGAAGGAACGGGCTGTCCAACATGGAGAGCTCACCCAGAGCCTCCAGGACACGATCAACCAGCAGAAGGCTCTGAACGAGACTGCCGGGCATCTTCGCGAGGCGCTGGCCAACCCGCAGGCCCGTGGCCAGTGGGGCGAACGGATGGCCGAGGATGTGCTGCGTGCCGCGGGGATGAAGGAGAACTTCAGCTATCGCAAGCAGACCGCTCTCGAGGGAGGCACCAAGCCGGACTTCACCTTCATGCTCCCGCACGAGCAGTTGCTGCACATGGATGTGAAGTTCCCCGCCGCGAACTACCTGCGGTTCCTTGAGGCGGAGTCGGATTCTGAAGCTGAAAGGTTCAAGGAGCTCTTCCTGCGCGACGTGCGCAACCGGATCAAGGAACTGCGCGACCGTGACTATGCGGCCCAGGACTCGACGGTCGGCTACTTGCTGTTGTTCATCCCCAACGAAGCCATCTACGGATTCATCCACGAACACGACATGACGCTTCTCGACGATGCGATGGCCCAGAGCGTCGTGCTGTGTTCTCCCAACACGTTGTTCGCGGTGCTCAGAGTGATCCGCCAGGCGATGGACACGCATTCGCTGGAACGGGCGACCGATGAGATCCTTGACTGCCTGGGCTCTTTCGGGGAGCAGTGGCAGAAGTTCTCCGCACATATCGACAAGGCCGACAAGAATCTCGAAACGCTGTACAGGACTTTCGGGGAGCTCTCGGGCACGAGGCGTCGCCAACTGGAGCGACAACTCGACAAGATCGACGAGATTCGGTCACGCGTCGGAGCAGTTGAGGACGGGCCGGTGCTCGCCGCACCGTCCGCTCCACCGCTGCGGGAAGTGGAGGCGGGTTAGCGTGCCGCGCTGAATTCCCCCGTGTGATCCCTCATGCTCCGGTAGCCTCAGGCTGATGTCTGTTCCAGTTCTCGTTGCCGTTGCCTGGCCGTATGCCTCGGGTTCGCGTCATCTCGGCCATCTCTCCGGGGCCTATCTGCCGGCAGACGTGTTCGCCCGCCATCAGCGGATCGTGGGCAACGATGTGCTGATGGTCAGTGGTTCTGATGTCCATGGCACGCCGATCACGGTGCGAGCGGAGAGCGAGGGTGTGACACCCAGCGTGATTGTTGACCGCTACCACTCCGAGTTCGTACGGCAATGGGACGAACTCGGATTCTCCTGGGACCTGTTCACGACAACCGGCACCGAGAACCATGCAAGAGTCACCCAGGAGATGTTCCTGGCGCAGCTGCAGAACGGCCACATCGACCGCCGAGTCTCCGAACAGTATTACGACCCCGAGGCCGGCCGATTCCTGCCGGACCGCTATATCGAAGGCACATGCCCGCACTGCGGCTATGTCGAGGCACGTGGCGACCAGTGCGACGATTGCGGGCAGACGCTCGACGCCTTAGACCTCGGCAACCCCCGTTCGAAGATCAGCGGCGCGACTCCACAGCGACGGGAGACCGAGCACTTCTATTTCCGATACTCCGATTTCACGGAGCGGCTCGCTGAGATCTACAAGGACAAAGCCTATTGGCGCCCGCATGTTCTCAATTTTGTGCGCGGCTACCTCAAAGAGGGACTTCTCGATCGGGCCATCACCCGCGATATCGAATGGGGCATTGAACTGCCTGTCGACGACCTCGGCCCGGGAAAGCGCATCTACGTCTGGTACGACGCGGTGATCGGCTATCTGTCGGCCTCCAAAGAATGGTCGGCCATACAAGGAGACGAAGATGCGTGGCGACGCTGGTGGGAGAACGACCAGAGTCGCCACGTCTATTTCATCGGCAAGGACAACATCCCGTTCCACTGCCTGTTCTGGCCTGCTCAGCTGATCGGAGCAGGAAACCTACACCTGCCCGACGATGTGCCCGCCAACCAGTACGTCACCTTCAAGGGCGGGAAGGCGTCTGCGAGCCGCGGCGTCGGTCTGACGATCGATGAGGGCCTGGCACTGTTCGAACCCGACGGGCTGCGATACGCCCTGGCGGCAAATTTCCCTGAGCAGGCCGACACCGAGGTGTCGATCCACTCGATCGCCCGCCGGATCAACGAAGAGTTGGTTGCCAACTGGGGGAACCTCGTCAACCGGGTGCTGTCGATGCTGCACAACAACCACGGCGTTCAGCCCGCGTCAGTCGACCGCACTGCCGAGGATCAGGCGCTGCTGGCCACCGTCGATGAGACTCTCGCGGCCTGTGGCCAGGAATTCGAGCGAGTCGAACTGCGCGCCGCGCTGCGCATGGCGATGAGCGGTGCGCAGGCGATCAATGCCTACCTCAACGCCACCGAGCCGTGGAAGCTGGCCAAGATCGATTCCGCGAGGAGCGCCACGGTGCTCGCCACCGCACTCGACGCGATCAACGGCATCCGTGTTGGCCTGGCTCCGTTCCTGCCGTTCTCGTCTGCACGGCTCGACGAGATTCTGGGGCCAATCGACGGTTGGGCCCGCAAGCCAGTGCCGCCGGGTACCGAGATACCCAAGCCGACGCCACTCTTCGCGAAGGTGGACATCGACGCGATTCTGGACTGAGCTGCGTGGGGTGGATAGACCAGCACTGCCACCTCCCCGCCGGGGTGGAAGGTCGCCGGCTTGCAGACGAAGCACGCGCGGCAGGAGTTGAGCGCCTGATCACCGTCGGCACCGGGGTCGAGGGGTCGTCCGAGATGATCGCTCTGGCCAGCGGGATCGACGGCGTCTGGGCGACCGCCGGAGTTCACCCTCATGATGCCAAGGATGGCATCGACGGCCTCGAGGCGTTGTTGTCGGCGCCGCAAGTCGTAGCGGTCGGCGAGTGCGGGCTCGACTTCCATTACGACCATTCGCCGCGTGGCACTCAAATCGACATGTTCGCTCGACAGATCGGCCTGGCGCATCGCCACGATCTTCCGTTGATGATCCACACCCGCAGCGCTTGGCCAGAGACGTTCGAAGTGCTGGATCGGGAGGGCGTCCCCGATCGGCTCGTGTTCCACTGTTTCACCGGCGGCACAGCCGAACTCGAACAGTGTCTCGTTAGAGGCGGGTTGGTCTCCTTCTCCGGAATCGTCACATTCTCGAGTGCCGACGAGTTGCGTGAAGCCGCATTGAGCTGTCCCCTCGAGCGACTGCTCGTAGAGACTGACAGCCCTTATCTGGCACCGGTTCCCCATCGGGGAAAACCCAACCGCCCGGCGCTGCTGCCGTTGGTCGGTGCCGCTGTTGCCGATATCAAGGGGCTCGCGGTGGAGGAAGTCGAAACGATGGTGTGGAAAACCTCGGCGTCGTTCTACCGGCTCGACGCCGCCTGAGCGCACCCCGGGACCCAACGGGTGTGACACTCGACGCTGCGACGTCCCCCTGGCGCCGCCCGGGGTAGCGCGGGTGGCGGAGCTTTGCGGATGTGCGGAGAGTCACATTACAGTTGAGCGCGTTACCAGGTTAATCACCGTAGAGACGGCATAGCCAGAGGGAAGGATCACTGTTCTGGACGCCATCGGAAACGGACGACGCAAGCTCGTTGGCGCCTCGGTAGCGGTTTCGATCTTGCTGGGTCTGTACTTTTCCACAACCGCAACGTCAGCTGTTGAACAGCCTGTGGAGAGTCACCTGATCCCGCTTGTGTCGGTTGACATCCAGGCGTTCTCCGACCGCGCCGCTGCATGGACTGGGGCACATCAGCAGCACCGAGACGACGCCCGTGCCCGAGCTCTGTCGTTGGCTGCGCAGGCCCGCGCGGAACAAGAGTCCGAAGTCGCGGCGGCCGCGACGACGGCGCAGGCTCCGGCAACGACCGCCCCGCCGACCACTGCGCCCGCTACCACTGCGCCCGCTACCACTGCGCCCGCTACCACTGCGCCCGCTACCACCGGGCCCGAAGATAAAGGGCCCTCCACCACAGAGGCTTCGGCTGCAACGGCAACTTCAACGACGGCTGAAACAGAGGGTACGACCGCGACGACTATCACGGTTGCCCCCAGCACGGCGGTCGCTGCCACGGTTCCGACTGGAGAACAATGGGAGGCGCTGCGACAGTGCGAGTCCTCGGGGAACTACCGTGCCATCAGCCCCACCGGCCGGTATCGGGGCGCCTATCAGTTCTCCCGTTCGACGTGGGACTGGGTGGCCCCCCAGATCGGAGCGAACTATCTCGTCGGGGTCGATCCCGCTGAAGCATCACCGGCGGATCAGGATCGGATGGCGCAGGCGCTATGGGACATCAATGGTTGGGCACCGTGGCCTGCCTGTTCGAGGAGACTCGGGTACCTGTAGGGTGCGCCACCAACAGTGACGCACTCACCTCAGCAGCTACTCGCGATCCTCGACTCCCATGGTCTGGAACCCCGCCGCGGGCTGGGACAGAACTTCGTGGTCGACCCCAACACTGTGCGCCGCATCGCCAAGCTGTCCGGAACGGGACCCACCGAGGCAGTCGTCGAGATCGGCGCCGGTCTGGGGTCGCTCACCCTGGCGCTGGTTGAGACCGGCGCAGAGGTCACTGCCATCGAGGTTGACCGCGGCCTGGCCCGCGCGCTTCGAGATGTGGTCGCCGACCACGATGTGCGGGTGATCGAGGACGACGCGCGGACCCTCGACTGGCCGGCACTCCTCACGGGGCGCAACGACTGGCGACTCGTCGCCAACCTGCCCTACAACATCGCCGCATCCCTGGTCGTCGACCTCTTGAACAACGTGGCGGCGCTGAAATCGATGTTGGTCATGGTGCAACGCGAGGTGGGGGAACGTTTGGCGGCGAAAGCGGGCGACAAGGCGGTTGGGATCCCGTCAGTGCTCGTCGCCTACCACGGCACCGCGAGACTGGTCGGTCGTGTCCCGGCGACGGTGTTCTACCCGAAACCCAGGGTCGATTCGGTTCTCGTACAGATTGATCGACACGCCGTTCCGCCGGCCGAGGAGCCGCTGAAACTGATCGGCACCCTGCTGCGCGCCGGTTTCGGTCAGCGTCGCAAGATGCTGCGACGGTCGTTGGGGGCCTATGTCGATCCTGCAGGCTTCGAGAGTGCGGGGGTCGACAGCCGGGCACGGCCAGAGACACTGTCGCTCACCGATTGGTCTCGACTGGCCGCAGTGGCCAACTTCGGCCCCGCGGACACGCCATAACGGTTCAGGCAGAAGCTTCGAGGCGAGCCTTGATGCCCTGCAGCACCCGCGTCATGTTGGCCTGATGGTCACGGAGGCGGTTGGCGATCAGGCGGTGCTCCTTGTCGGGTGCCTGCTCGATGAACGCGTCGAGTCCGGAACGGCCGGGCCCCAGCAACAGGCGGAACAGCAGACGAGTGCCGCCGCCGATGAGGTCCTGCAGTTCGAACCGCCAGCGCGCGCCGGGACTGTCGGGGTCTGAGGTGCACCAACCGAAGGCGGTGGGTTCGTCGTACACGTCGACATAGCACCGAACCTCCCATTCGCCCAGTACTTCGAGGTAGTTCCGCCCGACGAAGGATGCTCCCAGCGCGGGACCGTCGTGGCCGTCGTCCCAGGCAGCCGAGATGAACTCGGTGGAGAAGCCGGCAGGAAGGTTGATGTCGGTTGCTGCGGCCCACACCTCGTCGATCGGAGCCGCTATGTCGGTCTCCACCACGACACCGGGACCGTCAGCCATCCTCACCGCAGTTCCTGGACCCGATTCACAGGTGAGTCCGTAGCCGTCGAAGAAGGTGGTCTGGCGTGCAGGGGATCGAGGAACAGGGTTTTGTCAGTCTGCATTGCAGGCAGCATAGCCCTGGCGCAGAACAACCCTCCGTCAGCCGTCGGGTGGTTAGCCTGTCGGGGTGGTTGCGATTCATGCGCCTGCAAAGTTGACGGTGTCGCTGAGCATCACGGGAGTCCGTGGGGACGGCTACCACCTGATCGATGCCGAGATGGTGAGCCTCGACCTGCATGACGTGGTCGAACTGTCCGACGGTGACTCCCTAGAGGTCGTCGGACCACACGGTGCTCAGGACCTCGGCGACGAACAGGACAATCTCGTGCGGCGGGCCCTCCAACTCTGCGGTCGCACAGCGGCGGTCCGACTCCACAAGCACATTCCCCCAGGGTCGGGACTCGGCGGCGGTTCTGCCGATGCCGCAGCGGTCCTGCGCTGGGCCGGGCACAAGGACCTCACCGAGGCAGCAGGAATCGGTGCGGACGTGGCCTTCTGCCTTGCCGGCGGACGGGCCCGGGTCACCGGTATTGGAGAGACAGTCGAGCCCCTTCCCTACGTTGAGCGCACGGTCACCCTGTTGATCCCACCGGTGCACTGTTCGACCAGAGAGGTCTATGCGCAGTGGGACCGACTCGGCGGGCCGGTCGGCGACAACGGCAACGATCTCGAACCAGCCGCGCTGGCCGTCGCTCCCGAGTTGCGGCGCTGGCGCGACCAACTTGGCGACGCTTCGGGTCAACGCCCTCGGCTCGCGGGCAGCGGAAGCACCTGGTGGGTCGACGGTGAGCATCCCGGCGAAGGCCTGCTGGTCGCCCGCACCGCCCCCGCCGTCAGCAGCGCTCTCTAGAGGGTCAGATCCTCTGCGAGGAGAGGGCGAAGCGCCCAACAGACCGCGTCACTTGCGGCGTTGGTGGCGCGTCCGTCGCATCATCTTCTTGTGCTTCTTCTTCCGCATTCTCTTGCGGCGTTTCTTGATGAGTGAACCCACGACCGCCGACGCTACCGGCCCAGAGCGAAAAACCTCATGAAAATTCTGTGGTGCGCAACATCGCGCGAACGGTACCGTTAGGCCGTCGCCCAACGCGATGGCCCGTAGTTCAACTGGCAGAACGTCGGACTTTGGCTCCGGATGTTGCAGGTTCGAGTCCTGCCGGGCCAGCCAGTATCCCGGCTACCGCCATCGGGCACCTCTACACTGCCCGACAACAGGCGCTGAATCACGACTGGAACCCCATGCAACTGGTCAACAAGAAGAAGTTACATGTCGTGGCCGGCAGGGCGACACAGTCGCTTGCCACCGACATCTGCAAGGAACTGGGGGTACCGCTGGGCACACCCAACATCTCCGAGTTCGCCAACGGTGAGATCCATGTCAAGTACTTCGAGTCGATCCGCGGTGCGGACGTGTTCATCGTGCAGACCCACACCCCCTGGAACGGGTGTTCGATCAACGACGCGATCACAGAGCAGCTGATCCTGGTCGACGCAGCCAAGCGGGCGTCAGCCAAGCGGATCACCGCGGTGATCCCGTTCTACGGTTACAGCCGCCAGGACCGGAAGGCCTCTGGCCGTGAGCCGATAACCGCCCGTCTGCTGTCGGACCTCTTCAGTGCGGCGGGCGCTGACCGTCTGGTGTCAGTCGACCTGCACTCAGGTCAGATCCAGGGATTCTTCGACGGCCCCGTCGATCACCTGACCGCCATGCCGGTTCTGGTCGAATACCTTTCGGACATCGACGGCGATGTCGTCGTGGTCTCTCCCGATGCGGGACGGATGAAGGTCGCAGAGCGTTACACGAACCTGCTCGGAGCCGACCTCGCCTACGTCCACAAGCGGCGCTCGACCGTCGAGGCCAACACGGTGGAGGCCAAGGAGATCATCGGTGAGGTCGATGGCCGCGTCTGTGTGCTCATCGACGACATGATCGACACCGGCGGCACCATCTGTGCGGCCGCCGACCTGCTGGTGGCCAACGGAGCCGAGAAGGTCATCGCTGCGGCCACCCACGGGGTCTTCTCAGAACCCGCGATCGACCGGCTCAAGAACGCGGCGATCGAGACGGTGCTCATCACCGACACGTTGCCGCTGCCGTCGCACAAACAGATCGACAAGATAGAGATACTCTCGGTCGCCCCGATCATCGCCCGAGCCATTGCAGCGGTGTTCGCCGATACCTCCGTCAGCGAGATCTTCGCCGGGAACCACCTGGCCTAACCAGCGTTCGCAGCGATTGTGGCGACGGAGCTTGGGGATCATCGCGCATCCCGGTAGCCTGACTCGCCGGTTCGCATAAGACCCGCCTTGATTTACTCCCATTGATTCCGCCAGTTCAGGAACCCAAGTCCCATGTCTGACCAGTTGCTGTTGAACGCCACGCTCGGCCGTGCTGAAGGCACCCGCGCCTCGCGTCGCCTTCGCCGCGAAGGCCGTATCCCGGCTGTCGTGTACGGGCTCGACAACGACCCCGTATCCGTCAGCGTTGCGTGGCCCGATCTGCGCCCGGCGCTCAACACCGATGCCGGGTTGAACGTGCTGATCACGCTCGACATCGAAGGAGAGCAGCAGCTCTCGATCGTCAAAGACCTTCAACGTCACCCCGTGCGGCGCGACGTGATCCACGTCGACTTCCTGAGGGTCACCACCGACCAGGAGATCGAAGTCGACGTGCCGCTGGTGCTCGTAGGAGAGGCGCTTGAAGTCACCCGGGCCAACGGCATGGTCGACCAGACCCTCTACACACTGACAGTCTCGGCAAAACCAGCCGACGTGCCCGACGAGATCGAAGTCGACATCAGTGAACTCACACTCGGCGACTCCATCAAGGTCGGCGAGGTGGCCCTCCCGCCCGGTGTCTTCACGTCGACTGATCCCGACGACTCGGTGGCAACCTCGCTCGTCACGCGTTCGACACGCGAGGCGATGGCAGCAGCCGAGGCGGCAAGTGTCGAAGCCGAACTCGAAGATGGAGACGGGGAGTCTCCCGCCGACGGCGGCGACGCCGAGGACTGATAGCGCGGCGGTTAGGCGATGGTTCGCCTCGGTTCCTCCAAGGGGCTGAAGCAGCGCAGGGGCACTCCAGCGGATCTACTCGTCGTCGGACTCGGCAATCCGACGGTCGAGTACACGCAGACGCGTCACAACGCCGGCGCATGGGTGATCAACGAACTCGTGGCGCGCCACGACGGTCGCCTCAGCGCCGGACGCCGCGACCGAGCCGAATCGACTGAACTGCGCATCGCTCACAAGCGCGTGGCGGTCGCGGTCCCCAAGACCTTCATGAACAACTCGGGCTCTGCTGTGGCCCCGCTGGTGAGACGGTTCGGCATCGACGACATCAGCCGCTTGATCGTGGTCCACGACGAGATCGACCTTCCAGTGGGGCGGATGAAGGTAAAGAGCGGCGGTGGTCTCGCCGGTCACAACGGTCTGAAGTCGATCCGCTCACATCTGCACACCGACCAGTTCACCCGCATCCGCATCGGCGTCGGCAAACCAGCACCGGGCACCATGAAACCCCGCGACTATGTGTTGAAACGTCCCGCACGCGCAGAACGCCCGACACTCGAAGCGGTCGTCGGCCGCGCCGCCGACGCAGTCGAGTTCCTCGCCGACAACGATCTCGAAGCGGCGATGAACCTGTTCAACCGGAGCTGATGATCCCTCCCATGCTGGACACGGCTACAAACCTTCGCTCACTGAGGTCGCTGCTCGCCTCCGAACCATGCATCGACGCCGCGATCGCGGGACGCGACGGGGTGCTCGTCGTCAATGAGGCTGCGAGTGCGCTGACGGTCGCGGGTCTGTCGGAGGCCTCGTCACGGCGACCGATCCTGGTCGCCACAGCCACCCACAACGAAGCCGTGCGCCTGGCCAATGACATCGCGGCAGTACTCGGAGAAGACGAAGTTTCGCTGTTCCCTGCCTGGGGAACGCTGCCCTTCGAGCGTGTGAGCCCAGCCATCGAGACGATGGGCCGGCGGGTGCGGCTCCTGCACCGTCTCAGGGATCCCGCGACTGCGCCTGGCGTGATCGTCGCCTCGGCGCGTGCGCTGGTGCAGCGGCTCGACCCGCACGCGGCGACCGATCCGATCACCTGCGGCGTCTCCGACACGATTGATCCACTGGTGCTGGCGCAGCAGTTGGTCGACTTCGGTTATCGCCGCGAGGCCCAGGTCGAACATCGCGGCGAGTTCGCGGTCAGAGGCTCGATCGTCGATGTTTTCGCCAGCACCGCGGACCGGCCGGTGAGGATCGATCTCTGGGGTGACGAGGTCGAACGTCTAGCCGAGTTCTCCGTTGCTGATCAACGCGCAACATCGGTTGTCGCCGAAATCGAGATCTACCCGTGCCGAGAGTTCCGACCAGACGAAGAGGCGAAACAACGCGCTCAACGACTGTTGGTGGATGAACCCTGGGGGCGCGAGCAGTGGGATCGGGTCGTCGATGGAGAGCTGTTCGACGGGATGGAGTCCTGGTTGCCGTGGCTCGTCGGCGAAGAAGTCGTTCTGCCGGACCTCCTCGGAGCTGATGGATGGGTCATTCTGGTCGAGCCGCGGCGCATTCGCGACCGGGCCGCCAACATCGAGGCTGAGGAGGCGGACCTGGCGGTGTCGTTGGCCAAGACCTGGGACGTCGACGCTGACGACCTGCACAGGATGAACCTCCGCTACGACCGTCTGTTGGCGCGTGCCAATGTAGGGGTGCTGACGATCCTGCCGGTGGCGGACCGCCCCGGCATCCCGACAGTCACAGCATCGGCCTGGGCGCCCGTCGTCGGCGATATCGAACCTGCGCTCTCGCGGGTCCGGCAACTGCTCAGCGACGGATTCTGTGTTGTGGTCGCCGCTGACGGCCATGCCAGCGCCGAACGCTTGGCTGCGCTTCTGGCCGACCATGGCGTCGAAGTCGCCCCGGCGGGTGTCCACACCGACCTTTCGACGCCAGGCGCGCACCTGGTGGTCGTGCCGCTTGATCGGGGCGCCGTCCTCGGTGAGATCAAGCTGGCAGTTCTGTCCGAGACCGACCTGACCGGGCGTCGCCGGACCCACCGCCCCTCACGCACCGGTCGTCGCGACGCCCAGAAATTCTTCGACGACCTTCGCGAGGGCTCCTACGTCGTTCATGCCCATCATGGTGTGGCCCGCTTCGGCGGAATGGTGACACGCTCGATCAACGGCAGCGAACGCGACTACCTGCTGCTCGAGTACCGCGGCACGGACCGGCTGTACGTCCCGTCGGACCAGATCGACCTGATCCGCATCTACAGCGGCGGAGAGACCCCGAAGCTCTCGAGGATGGGAGGTGCAGACTGGCGGGCCAGCAAAGCCAAGGTCCGTTCGGCGGTCTCTGAGATAGCCCAGGAGTTGGTCGTGCTGTACCAGAGGCGGATGACCACACCGGGACATGCGTTCGGCGCCGACACACCTTGGCAGAGCGAGCTTGAAAGCGCCTTCAGATACCAGGAGACGCCGGACCAGCTCCAGGCCATCATCGACGTCAAGGCGGACATGGAGCGCCCGACACCGATGGACCGCCTGGTGATCGGAGACGTCGGCTTCGGCAAGACCGAAGTCGCGCTGCGGGCGGCGTTCAAATCGGTGCTCGACGGTTCTCAGGTGGCGGTGTTGGTGCCCACCACACTGCTGGCACAGCAGCACCACGCCACCTTCCGGGAGCGCCTCGCCCCGTATCCCATCCGCGTCGAGGTGCTCAGCCGCTTCCTCAGCAACGCCCAAGCATCCGAGGTCGTCGCAGGGCTTCGGAGCGGAGACGTCGATCTGGTGATCGGCACGCACCGCCTCCTCTCAGCCGACGTCGAGTTCAAGAACCTGGGCCTGCTGGTGATCGACGAGGAGCAGCGCTTCGGAGTGCAGCACAAGGAGAGGATCAAGTCGCTGCGTGCCGAGGTAGATGTGCTGACGCTCACCGCGACGCCCATCCCGCGAACGATGGAGATGGGTCTCGCCGGGATCCGCGACATGTCCTTGCTCAACACCGCTCCCGCCGACCGTCAACCGATCCTCACCTACGTGGGCGAATACTCCGAGCGTGCCGTGGCCGAGGCGATCCGGCGCGAGCTGCTGCGGGAGGGGCAGCTGTTCTTCGTGCACAACCGGGTGCGCGACATCGACCATGTGGCGCAGTCGCTGCGCCGGCTCGTCCCCGAGGCGCGGGTTGCGGTGGCTCACGGACAGATGGACGAGGGGACCCTTGAGCGGGTCGTGATCGACTTTTGGGAGGGCGAGTACGACGTCCTGGTGTGCACCACCATCATCGAGTCGGGGATTGACATGCCGACGGTCAACACCCTGGTGGTCGATCAGGCCGAACGGCTCGGCCTGGGGCAGCTCCACCAGCTCCGGGGCCGGGTCGGCCGAGCGGACCAGAGAGCCTATGCGTACCTGTTCCACCGACAGGACGTGGTCCTGAGCGAGGAGGCGCACGAGCGGCTCAGGACGATCGGTGAGGCCACCGAGCTGGGTTCCGGCTTCCGGATAGCCATGCGGGACCTTGAACTGCGCGGTGCGGGCAACCTGCTGGGCACTGGCCAGTCCGGCCATATCGCCGCGGTCGGCTATGACCTCTACTGTCAGATGGTCACCGAAGCCGTGGCGGAGCTGCGCGGCGAGAAGCCAGACGAACCACCGAAGATCACCATCGACGTTCCCGGTGATGCGCACCTGCCCGAAGACTACGTGACCAACCAGACGAGTCGTCTCGAGGCATACCGGCGGCTGGCATCGCTGGAGAGCCAGGAGATGCTCGACGATGTGCGCGCGGAGTGGCTCGACCGGTTCGGGCCGATCCCAGCGCCGGCGGAGGCACTGCTGCGGGTGGGCCGGTTGCGCGTCGAGTGTGTCCGCAGTGGCGTGAGGGAGGTCGTCGTCACGAAGGGTCCAGGGTTCGGCGGTCCCGACTACGTGGCCCGCTTGTCGCCCGTCGAGTTGCCCCACAGCAGGCAGGTGCGGCTGCAACGGCTCTACTCGTCGAAGGGGACGGGCAACGCGGCAATCTACAAGGAGGGGACCGCAGAGATCCGGTTTCCGCTCCACAGGAAGCGGGGTCCGGTCGTCGAACAGATCGCCGCGTTCATGGCCGACTTGCTCGTCGACGCGAGTCCAGCGGCCTCAACCGGGTAGCCTGCACGACCTGTGGACACGAACCGCCCCCGACCACTTCTCCTCCTAGTCCTTTTGGCAGCTCTGGGCCTGACCGGTGCCGCCTGCGGATCGGCCGACGACTCGACTGTGGCCTCGGTCGGCTCGGCGACTCTCAGTCAAGCGGAGTTCGAGGCGATCGTCGAAGGCAACGGTGTTGAAGACACTTCCGTCGTCTCCAAAGAGGTCGCTGCAGGTCATATCAACGACTGGATCCTCTTTGAGAGTTGGATTGATCTCGCCGCCGAGGGCGGCACCGAGATCAACGGCCTTCAACTCGACCTCGCCCGTGAAGAGCTGGAAGCGGCCAGGCTCCAGGACCCGACAGTGCCCGCCGCCGATACTCCCTACGGACGGATAATACAGCGCTACCAGGCGGTTCCGCACCTGATCGCGGACCACCTGATCGCCACCGAAGAGGTGAACGCCCTGTGTTCGAGCCACCTGCTCGTCGAGACCGAGACCGAAGCCGCCGAAGCGATCTCCCGGCTCGATGCCGGGGAGGACTTCGCAGCTCTGGCCGCAGAGGTCTCAGTCGGTCCGAGCGGCCCGAGTGGCGGCGACCTCGGCTGCGTCGCGCCCGCCACTTTCGTATCGGAGTTCGTGGAGGGTGCCGCAGCAGTCGGAGGACCTGGATTGTCGGATCCAGTTCAGAGCCAGTTCGGCTGGCATGTGATCGAGGTTCGGAGTTTCGGTCCGGTGGTGCGCGGCGAGCACGCAGAGTTGGCCCCTGAGGAGGTCACGAACTTCGTCCTCAACGGTCACGCAGCGGAGCTTCAAGAGCTTCAGGCCAGGTTGTTCGACCGTGACATCAGTGTCGATCCCCGCTTCGGAGTCTTCGACCCTGCACTTGGGGTCGTTGAGCCCGAGGTTGCAGAGACCGGTTTCGGTCCCCCTGACGCTGCAGGCGACGGCTCTGCACAGTCTTATCGGCAACAGAGCTGACTCCGGTCATGGGAACGATCACCGTCGTCGGTCTCGGCCCGGCGGACGAGACGCTCCTGACAGACCAGACCAGAGCCGCCGTGGAGGCCGCGCCGCGCTGCTTTCTGCGAACCCGCAGGCATCCGGCGGCACGAGTTATGCCCGACGCCGTCGCCTTCGACGACGAATACGAGAGGGGAGACACCTACGAGGCGGTCTATGGAGCGATCGTCGAGCGGCTGATCCTCGAAGCTGACAGAGGTGACCTCCTCTACGCTGTGCCGGGTTCCCCGTTGGTGCTCGAACGCACCGTGGAGTTGCTGCGTGAAGCGGCCGCCGCGGGCCGCGTGGGAGTCGAGGTCCTGGCGGCCATGTCGTTCCTCGATGTTGCCTGGTCCCGGCTCGGAGTTGATCCGGTGGCGCTTGGAGCACGGTTGATCGACGGACAGGACTTCGCATCGGCCGCGGCAGGACAGACCGGACCGCTCCTGGTCGCACACTGTCACGGCCGCGGTGTGCTGTCGGAGATCAAGCTCTCCGCCGAGGAGGGGCCGGACTCGGTTGTGGTGCTGGCGCGCCTGGGCCTGCTCGACGAAGCCGTCTACGAAGTCGCATGGGATGAACTCGACAGGAGAGTTGAAGCCGACCATCTGACCTCGCTGTGGATACCGGAGTTCGACAAGCCGATAGCGGCGGAGTTCCTCCGGTTCGAAGAACTGGTTCGTGAGCTGCGTGAACGCTGCCCCTGGGATCGAGCGCAGACGCACGGATCGTTGCGCAAGCATCTGCTTGAAGAGACCTATGAGGCCCTCGAGGCGCTTGATGCCAGGGCTTCCCTAGATGACGGCGAGGTTGATGCGGAACTCGATGCACACCTGGTCGAGGAACTGGGGGACCTCCTCTACCAGATCTTCTTCCACGCCCGGCTCGGAGCGGAACGAGGCTCTTTCACCGTCGCCGACGTTGCCCGCAGCGTCCACGAGAAGTTGGTGGCGCGTCACCCCCATGTGTTCGGAGAGGGGGCGCTCGACGGAGTGCGCGGTCCCGAGGACGCCGACGACATGGCCCGCAGATGGGAACAGATAAAGCGAGACGAGAAGGGCCGTGCCTCAGCGATGGACGGAGTGCCGATGACGCTTCCCGCGCTGATGCTGGCGGCCAAGGTCCAAGAACGCTCAGAAGGCGTGGGCCTGGTGGTTGACAGTGCCGTGGAGACCGCAATCGAGGGAATCCGCGACGCTGCGGTGAACGTTGCCGCAAGTCCAGATGGTGAGCCGGCTGGTGAAAGAGTGGGGGATCTGCTGTTCGATGCGGTCGCCCTCGCCCGCGGCCTCGACATCGACCCCGAAACGGCCCTTCGCGACGCGTCGGTCCGCTTCATGGAGAGGGTCCGCGCCACCGGCAGATAGAGCACTGCTTCTATTCGAAGCGCATATGGAGTATCATTTTCCCTGCTCCGTCTACTCGCGGAGCAGCGGCTACAGCTCCCCCCACCGTTGAGAGGTCGCCAGTGAGCATCATTGAACGTGTCCATGGCCGCGAGGTGTTCGACTCCCGCGGCAACCCCACAGTCGAGGTGGAGGTAGAGCTCGACAGCGGAGCGCAGGCGCGGGCCATGGTTCCCAGCGGTGCCTCCACGGGTGCTTTCGAAGCGGTGGAACTGCGCGACGGCGGTGAGCGGCTGGCCGGCAGGGGAGTGCTCAAAGCGGTCGGTTTCGTCAACAGCGAACTCGCCGAGGCCGCTCTGGGGCGCGATGCGATAGACCAACGCGGCCTCGACGCGGCGATGATCGCGGTCGACGGCACCGACAACAAGGGCCGGGTCGGGGCCAACGCCATCCTCGGGGTCTCGTTGGCCGCGGCTCGTGCTGCCGCGCTCGAGTTGGAACTCCCGCTGTGGCGACACATCGGGGGCGCCAACGCCCATGTCCTGCCGGTGCCGATGATGAACGTGCTCAACGGCGGCTCCCACGCCGACAACAATGTCGACTACCAGGAGTTCATGTTGATGCCGGTGGGCGCGGCATCGTTCAGCGAGGCGATGCGCTGGGGTGTCGAGGCCTACCACGTGCTCAAGAAGGTTCTCAGCGAGCGGGGGCTGTCCACCGGGATCGGAGACGAGGGAGGCTTCGCCCCCAACCTGGCGAGCAACGAGGAGGCCGTGCAGCTGCTGGTCGACACCATCGAGCGCCTCGGTCTGACCCCGGGTGACGAGATGGCGATCTCGATGGACATTGCATCCACCGAGTTCTACACAGACGGGTTCTATGAACTGGCGAGCGAGGACCGGCGCCTCAGCTCCGATCAGATGGTCGCCGAGTTGGTGTCTCTGGCGCAGAAGTACCCGATCGTGTCGATCGAGGACGGCATGGCCGAGGACGACTGGGACGGCTGGGCCGCTCTCACCGCAGAGATCGGCGCCACCTGCCAGCTCGTCGGCGACGACCTGTTCGTGACGAACTGTGAGCGTCTCGCCCGAGGCATCAAGTCCGGTACAGCCAACTCGATCCTTGTGAAGGTCAACCAGATCGGATCCCTCACCGAGACGCTCGAGGCGGTCGATCTTGCGAGGTGCAACGGCTACACCTCGGTGATGTCGCACCGCTCAGGCGAAACCGAGGACACGACCATCGCGGACCTCGCGGTCGCGACCAACTGCGGTCAGATCAAGACAGGCGCGCCGGCGCGCTCGGACCGGGTCGCGAAGTACAACCAACTCCTGCGAATCGAGGAGCAGCTCGGCGAGGCTGCCGCATTCGGGGGCACCGAAGCGATCGGTGGCGCAACCCGGTGAAGAAGGTTCTGTTCCTTCTTGTAGTGGCTTTCTCGCTGCTGGCGGGCGTGCTGGTGGAGCCTTCGGTCAGCAGTTACATGGACCAGCGGAGCGAGCTTGAGAGCGTCAAGGCCGAGCGTGCGGCCCTGCAGGCCGAGATCGACGAGATCAACGCCGACATCGAAGGATTCACCGACGACGAGGGCCTGCGAATCGAGGCCCGCTGTTACGGACCGTACGTGGAACCCGGCGAAGAGGTCTACTCCATTCCCGGCCTGAGAGGCTGCGTGGTCTCAAGTCCCAACTGAGACGCGGCCCCAACTGCGAAATTGTTAAGGACCGCCTTCGCCGAAGCTGGGACTGTCGCCAAGTAGCGGTATGGAGATTGCCAGCACGATGTACGCTGCGAATCCTAAACCGACGCCGAAAGTGAACATCCCGTACGCGCTGACGCGACGACGCAACATTCCCACGGCGAATAGAGCGCATCCGGCAAAGGCAGCTAGGCCGGGTGAGAGTACCGTGAGTCCGAACCCGCAAGCCGCGCCGCAGAGAAGCCATCGCATCGCTGTGTCGGACCGGTCGTCGGCAGATCGGGGTCCGGTCAGCCCGGTTGGTGGCATAGTTTGCTTCCTTCTCCTCAGGGATGAACGATGATGTGTTCTGGGCTGAGCAGGTTTGTGCACCCCCCAGACTTGTTGGCCCCCCACTGGACGTACCATGCGCCGTTTGGCTTCCCCGAGAAAAAGGTGTTGTAGTGATCGGTATCGGTTGCGGCCGTCGGACAGAACGTCGAGTTGTGGTATGTCCCGTACGTATTCATGCTCGCATAACCGCAGTCGAAGTCATGTTGCCAACTAGCTGTTCTGCGGCTCCAGCCCGTTGGAGAGTACCAACCCCAGGAAGCTCCAAAGTCTGCACCGCTCAAACACGACGATCCCTGTGTCTGTCGCCAGTTTACCGATGACTTGGTGGTGGTCACGTCGATCTGGGGAGGGTCTTCCCAGTTGAATTTGATGGATCCAAAATAGTGCGTTACAGCCGCGCTTGCCATTGCTCCGACACCAGCGGAACTCGCTCCATTCACGGTCGCAGTGCGGCTGTCTTGTGCTGCGCCTGAAGATGTGATTGAACTGTCATATCTGTGTAGATCGTCGAGCGCTATCTCAAGTCGTTCGAGAGTGATTCGACACGTTGTCAGATTTACCTTGACAATCCTCTGGACGATTGCGCCCGGAGAGCCTCCGTCACCTTCGAGGTGGCCCTGAATCAGGCACTCTCCGTCTTTTTTGAGACCGGGCTCCACGACCGTCAGTGCGCCGGGCAGTGGGTTTGAGTGGGGCACGAAGAGGATGCCGTCTGATGAACTTCCGCTGGCGGGCGCCGTCCCCGACGCGCCTCCTGTACCCGTGACAGCAGTGAGCATCGCTACGATTGTGAAGATCAACAGCAGTGGCTTGCGGGTTCTGCGGAACTTCTCGAAGGACGAGGACCCGCGGGAAGGGGACGGGGTGGACTTGAGGGTCATGTCCTTTCGATTGCTCGAGAGACTCTCGCAGATCGGTGTCTTGTGGTGGGGTGTTGCTCGGTTCATCGGGTTGCCTTTCCGTCGGTTGGGTGGTTGGGTGCATTCTCCAGATGGTCTTGGTGCTGCTGGAGTTGTGTTTTCACCTCCTACTTGCCGCCTAGGAGGGTTTTGTTGCAAAGATTTTTGAATTTCTGAAATTGAACGACTTCGGTGCCTCAGAACGTGCGCGGGCGGTGAGAGCCGGCCGCCTGTCATGTGCAGCGGTCCCGCTCTTGTTCGCTTCGTTCACGGGCCGCTCGGACCACGGCCTCGCTCCGTAGGTTCGCGTTGTCCAGCCTCCTCGCTCGGCCTCAAGCAGGAACTGCGACGTCGTAACCGGGAGTGGCTGGCCTGAGGGGTTGCGTGGTCTCAAGTCCCAACTGAGACACGGGCCGTTAGTCTCATCTGGTTCAGGTACGCAAAAGGGAGGCGCGTGAGATGACGATCATCGGGACCAGGGTTCTGCGGAAGGAAGACCCCCAGTTTCTGACCGTTGGGGCGACCTACACGGCCGATCTTGACGACCCGCGCCTTGCCGGATCGCTGCACGCGGTATTCGTCCGGTCGTTCGCGGCCAACGGCAGGATCATCGAGGTCGACGCTGACGAAGCCCGCTCGGTGCCCGGCGTCGCCCTGGTACTCACCGGTGCGGATGTTGGCCTGATGCTGCCTGGCAGCGTCCCGATGTTCCCTCCGGATCTCCTCAATCGACCGCTGCTGGCCCGCGACCGTGTCCGTTTCGTGGGCGAACCCGTGGCGGTTGTGCTCGCAGAGACTCGATCCGCTGCCCAGGATGCAGCCGATCTGGTATTCGTCGACATCGACCCGCTCGACGCGGTGACGGACCTCGAAGCCGCGGCCGCGGACGAGGTTGTGGTGCACGAGAGCCACGGCACCAACACTGCCCTCACCTTCTCCGATCTGGGGATGGCCACCGGAATCACCGACGATTCGTTCTTCGCCGACTGTGAAGTCGTCGTCGAACAACGCGTGGTCCATCCGCGGATGTCTGCTGCGCCCCTCGAAGTGCGCTCAGTCGCCGCGTCGTGGAGCGATGAACGCCTGCTGATGTTTGTGTCGAGCCAGGCATCGCACCGCGTCAAGGAGTCGCTCGTGCAGATGTACGGACTGGATCACGCGGAGGTACATGTGATCGCTCCCGACGTCGGAGGCGGGTTCGGCGCCAAGGTCGCTCCCACTCCCGAAGACATGCTGATCCCGCACCTCTCGCGCCTCGCGGGTCGACCTGTTCGATGGTTCGAGACACGCACAGAGAACCTGATCGCTGCGGGACCGGGACGGGCACAGATCCATCACGCAGCCCTCGGCGGCACCGGGCAGGGCGAGATCACCCACTACCGCCTCGACGTGCTGATGGACGCAGGCGCCTACACCCGCGTCGGCGCCTTCCTGCCATTCTTCACGCTGCCGATGGCACCCGGCACCTACGACATCGCCAACATCGAGACCCAGGCGCGGTCGATCATCACCAACGCTGTTCCGACCGAGGCATTCAGGGGTGCGGGCCGTCCTGAGGCGACGCTCACCATCGAGCGCATGTTCGACCTCTTCGCGGCGACCGCCGGAATCGATCCGATCGAACTGAGGCGCAGGAACCTCATCGCCAAGGACGCCTTCCCTGTCACCACCGCAGTGGGCAGCACCTACGACACCGGCGATTATGAAGCGGCACTCGACAAAGCGCTGGAAGCGTCGGGGTATACCGAACTGCGAGCAGCCCAGACGGCGCGCCGAGCCACCGGAGACCCGGTCCAGATCGGGATCGGCGTCGCCAACTACGTTGAGATAACCGCGGGGCCCGCGCCGGGCGGCAACGAGTACGGAAAAGTCGAGATCACCCCGGACGGCAAGGCTCGTGTCTACTCGGGTTCCCTGTCACACGGACAGGGCCATGCCACGACGTTCGCGATGATCGCCGCGGAGCAACTGGGCCTCGATATTGAAGACATAGAAGTGATCCAGGGAGACACCGACAAGGTCCCGCGCGGTGAGGGCACGGTGGCCAGCCGCTCCACCCAGCTTGGAGGATCGGCCGTGTTCGACGCGGCGGCGACCGTGGCGGACGCCGCCAGAGAGATCGCCGCCGAGTTGTTGGAGGCCGCGGTCGCCGATGTGATGCTCGACACCGACTCCGGTGTGTTCCATGTGTCTGGCACTCCCGCCGTCACCAAGACATGGGCAGAAGTCGCCGCCGCGGCCACTGACGAACAGCTCGTCGCCGACAGCGACTTCAACGGCAACTGCACGTACCCCTTCGGCACGCATGTTGCGGTCGTGGAGGTCGACACGGAGACCGGAGGCGTGGAGTTGAAGCGCATGGTGACCGTCGACGACGCGGGAACTCTGATCAATCCCCTGATCGTCGAGGGCCAGCGGCACGGGGGGATCGCCCAGGGGGTGGCCCAGGCGCTCCTCGAGGAGGTCTGCTACGACGAGGACGGCAACCCGGTGACCAGCAACTTCGCCGACTACTCGATAATCTCCTCGGCCGAACTGCCGTCGTTCGAGCTCGTGGCGATGGAGACGCCCACTCCCAACAACCCCCTCGGAGCCAAGGGCATCGGCGAGTCCGGGGCAATCGGATCGACCCCGGCAGTCCAGAGCGCCGTGATCGACGCGCTCAGCCACCTCGGCGTGAGGCACATCGACGTTCCCCTGTCGCCTCAGAAGGTCTGGTCGGCCATTGCAGCGGCCGGTTCGTGAGGAGTCCGTCCCGGCGGAACGATCAGGCTCGGCCATGAAACCCGTGGAGGCCGAAGGTCTGGTTCGGACTTTCGGTGATGTCACCGCGGTCGCCGGCATCGACTTGGAGGTCGCCGAAGGCGAGATATTCGGTTTCCTCGGCCCCAACGGCGCGGGGAAGTCAACCACCGTGCGGATGCTGGTGACACTCTTGCGGCCCACCGCGGGCAGCGCGCGAGTAGCCGGATTCGATGTCGTCGCCGAAGCGGACTCGGTACGCCGCTCGATCGGGGTGGCCCTGCAGGACGCGGCCATCGATCCGCTGATGACAGGCAATGAACTGTTGCGCCTGCAAGCCGTGCTCCATGGCCTCGGGCTCCGCCGAGCCGCCAGTCGCAGCTCAGAACTCCTTGAGCGGGTGGGCTTGACCGGGGCAGCCGACCGTCGTGTCGGCACCTACTCCGGCGGGATGCGGCGGCGCCTCGACCTTGCTCTGGCACTGATCCATCGACCAACGGTGCTGTTCCTCGATGAGCCGACGACAGGGCTGGACCCGACGAGCCGTGTCGCGGTCTGGGAGGAGGTACGCTCGCTCAACGACGACGGCACGACAGTCTTCCTGACTACCCAGTACCTCGAGGAGGCCGACGAACTGGCCGGACGGATAGCCATCATCGACAACGGCCTGATCGTCAGGGAGGGCGACCCCACTGTGCTCAAGGGCCGGGTCGGCGACCCCACCCTGCGCGTGGAAGTGGCCGATGAGACGACCATCGAGTTGGCTCGGCAGGTGCTTGGAGCTTTCGGCGATCAACGGCCGGCACGTGACGGCCGGGTTGCTATCGGCTTGCGGGGCGGGTCCCCGCGCCTCGCCGACGTGGTTCGTGCCCTCGATGAGCAGGGTGTCCCCGTGGCGCATTTCGAGTTGGACTCTCCAAGCCTCGACGACGTCTTCGCTGACGCCACTGGCAGGCGGCTGGAGGGCGCCGAGACTTGACCGCAACCCGAGGCCTTCGGCTGAACCGCCCTCGTCTGCTCGTCGGCACCGAACAGGCGTGGACTCTGACGGTGCGGTCGATCCTCGCCACGGCACGCAAGGCCGACCGTTGGGCCCCCGGGCTGATCTTCCCGTTGGCCATGGCGGCCGTCTATTCGTCGCAGTTCGCCAGAGCGACGGGACTGTCGGAGTTCCCCGAGGTCGATTCGTTCCTGCAGTTCATTCTGCCGGCAACGATCCTCCAGGGGATCGCCTTCAACGCTTCCAACGCCGGTACAGACATGGCGACAGACATCGAGACCGGGTTCTTCGATCGGTTGGTCGCCTCGCCGGTCGCGCGGCAGTCGATCTTCGTGGGGCGCGTCGGTGGCGCCGCGGCTGCTGCGGGATTCCAGGCAGGTGTCCATACGGCGATCTTCGTTGTTCTCGGGGTGCCGATAGCGAGCGGTTTCGCAGGGGTCCTGGCGCTGATGCTGATCAGTATCGTGCTCTCGGTCGGAATCTCGGGGTTCGGCTTGGCGGTGGCTCTGCGGACCGGCAGCACCGAAGCGACCCAGTCGATGTTCCCACTCGTCTTCGTCATGGTCTTCGTGTCGTCGGCCTTCTTTCCGACTGAGCTGATGAAGGGGTGGTACCAGTCGGTGGCTGAACGAAACCCCTTCACCCTGGTGATGGACCCGACGAGGGAACTCGTTGTCTCGGGGTGGAGTTGGGGACACCTGTTCGAGGCGATCGGCTACAGCCTGTTGATCGGGTTGGTGTCGCTGAGTCTGGCCTACCGGGCCCATCTTCGGCGATTGAGGCGCTCATGACCGGTGTCGCCCCCTCCCGCCCCCGCGCCCGTTCCAGTGATGGGCGTGTCTGGCTCTCCGGGCTGTTCCCCATTGTCTGGATGTGCCACCGCAACCTGACCAGATTCGCGCGGGTGCCGGCAATCATACTGCCGATGGTCGTGATGCCCGTCTTCTTCTTGGTGGTGTTCACCTCCAGCTTCGACGGGATCTCCCGGGTCGACGGCTACCCGACTGAGAATCTGATCGACTGGGTCGTTGCGTTCGCTCTGCTGCAGGGAGCCATGTTCTCAGGGGTCGGGACCGCGGGCACAGTCGCCAACGACATTGAGACCGGTTTCATGGACCGTCTCTTAGCGAGTCCGATACGACGGGGGATCATCATCGCGGCTCCGCTGGCAAACACCGCGATTCGGGCGCTGATCCCCATCACAGTGGTAACGGTGCTGGCACTGGCAATGAACGCTGACCTGCCGGGAGGGATCTTGGGAATCGTGATGGCGTTCACCGGCGGCATCGGCGGGGCGCTGACGATCGGCTGTTTCGGTCTGGGAGTTGTGCTTCGCATGGGCGACGTGCGGGCGATGACGATCGTGCAGATGGCCAGCTTCTTGGTGATCTTCCCGTCGATTGGGCAGGTTCCCATCGCTTTGTTGGACGGCTGGATGGAACAAGTCGCTCGGGTCAACCCGACAACTAATCTTCTGCGCATGACCCGCCAGGGCTACATCGGGGATGTGACCTGGGCCGACACCTGGCCCGGTCTGCTGGTGATCGCATGCGGTATTGCCATTTTCGGCACGTGGGCCCGGGCCGAACTGATCCGCCGAACACGATGAGATCGCTGATCAGCACCCGTTGAGTACCATTGGTTGTTCGGAGGTAGAACCTGATGGCCGACAGAACTGATCCTCGCAGCGTCTCATCGGTGGTGCAGGTGAGCGATGCACTGCGCCAGAATCGCTATCTCCCCGACGAGGGGCTCGCGACCGCCGTCTATCTGGCGCTGCGTCTGCGTCGACCGCTGCTGCTGGAGGGGGAGCCCGGAGTCGGCAAGACAGAAGTCGCGCGAGTGCTAGCCGACTGGATCGGCGGCCGGCTGCTGCGGATCCAGTGCTATGAGGGAATCGACGTCAACCAGGCCGTCTACGAATGGGACTATTCCCGTCAGCTGCTGCATCTGCGCACGGCCGAAGCCACGGGTGCCGCCTCCACCAGCGAGACCTCGGCGTTGGAGGACGAACTGTACGACGAGAGATTCCTGGTTCGTCGACCACTGCTCGAAGCCATCGCCCACGATTCGGGCCCGCCACCGGTGCTGCTGATCGACGAAGTCGACCGCTCCGACGACGAATTCGAAGCCTTCCTGCTCGAGGTGTTGGCCGACTATTCGATCACAATTCCCGAGATCGGCACCTTCTCCGCGGTCGAGCCGCCGGTGGTGATCGTCACTTCAAACCGCACCCGTGACGTCCACGACGCATTGAAACGACGCTGCCTGTACCACTGGGTGACCCACCCCGAAGTGGAGCGGGAGATCGAGATCATCCGGCTCCATGCTCCGACTGTGAGCCGGCGACTGGCGGCCCAGATCGCAGCCGCGGCCGCGGCGATCCGCCAGGTCGGCCTCTACAAGCCGCCCGGCGTGTCGGAGACCATCGACTGGGCGCGTGCGCTGGACCTTCTCGGCGCCGACGAGCTTGTCGTCGATCAGGTGGAGGCGACGTTCCCGACGCTGCTCAAGTACCGCGAAGACCTTGAGAGGGTCGCCGACCACGGTCTCGAAACGCTCCTCGCCGCAGCCCGCGAGTGATCCTGATGCCACCCCTGCTGCGCTTGCCAAGTTCGTGTGTGCCAGTTTTGAGCATGGAGTGGGCCGGTGTCTATTGAGGCGGCGGTCGGGTTCGTGGAGTCCCTTCGCCGCGGCGGCCTCGCCGTTTCTCTAGGGTCTTCGCGTCTGTTCACCGAGGCGCTCGCCGAAATCGATCTGGCCGACCCGGACGAGGTGTACTGGGCGGCCCGGGCGGTACTGCTGCACAGACCCGAGGACATTGAGGTGTTCAACGGCCTGTTCGCCGCCTACTGGGGCGGCGTCGATTCGGGATTGGTGTGGCGCACACGTTCAGAGCCGATGCCGGTCACCCTGGCGATGGACGACCCCGAACAGGTACCCGCCGACGGCGTGGAGGGCGAAGACAACGACGAATCGATCACCGTCCGCTACTGCGCCTCCGAGACGCTCAGCAGCAAGGACTTCGCGGACTACTCCGACGAGGAGTTGGCGGAGTCCCGGCGTTTGATGGAGCGGATCGTGTTCATGGGGGAGTGTCGGCGTAGCCGACGACGGGTGCGATCCAACGGCGTCAGAGGCACCCTCGACCTGCGACGCACTGTCCGACTAGCACTGCGATCCGGCGGTGAACCAGCGGAGATAGCCCGCACAGTTCCCGCGCAGCAGCCGCGGCGTCTGGTGTTGCTGCTCGACGTTTCCGGTTCTATGGAACCCTACGCTCGGGCACTCATCGGCTTTGTGCACGCCTCGGTGGCGGGCCGCGCCCGGGTGGAGGCGTTCGCGTTGGGGACCCGCCTCACCCGCCTCACCCGCGAACTGTCGCAACGGGACCCGGACCGGGCGCTGCTCGAAGCCGCGGCCGCCGTCGAGGACTGGTCTGGCGGTACCCGCCTCGGAGAGGGTCTGGGCCGCTTCAACGACGAGTGGGGCTGCCGAGGAATGGCACGGGGCGCCACCGTAGTGATCCTCTCGGACGGCTGGGACCGCGGTGATCCCACTGAGATGGGGATCCAGATGCAGCGCCTCAGTCGTGTCGCCCACCGGGTGGTCTGGGTCAACCCCTTGAAGGCGACGCCGGGATATGCACCTCTGGCTCGCGCCATGGCCGCCGCTCTGCCGTACGTGGACGATTTCGTAGAGGGGCACTGCCTCGACTCCCTGACGCATCTGGCAGAGCTTGTACTGGGAGACTCCCAGCGTGTTCGGCAGATTCCCGTAGGATCTGAGCGATGAAGGAACTGCTCGACGATCTCGACCGCTGGCGCAGTGCAGGGTTGGCCGTAGCCATGGCTCGGGTTGTCGACCTGGAGGGGTCGGCGCCCCGCGCGGCTGGCGCGGCCATGGCGGTCACCGAACACGGCGAGGTCTCGGGTTCGGTGTCGGGTGGCTGTGTGGAGGGGGCTGTCGTGGTGGAGGCTCTCGACGTGTTGGCCTCCGGTGAGCGTCGCATGGTCACCTTCGGATACAGCGACGACGAAGCCTTCGAGGTGGGCCTCACATGCGGCGGAACCATCCATCTGTTCATCGAACCCCTCGACTGGTAGGCGCGGGTCGCGATGTCGGTCGAGCAATCGCTGTTCGAACAGCTTCGAGACTCCATCCGCGCGGAGGTGCCGGTTGCGTTGGCAACCGTGGTCGATGGTTCCTTCACCGGTGCCAAGCTGATCGTCTGGCGCGACGCCGAGTCTGAGGGAACGCTCGGCAACGCCGACCTCGATCGAGTGGTCACCCGCGACGCCCGAGGCGAACTCGCCGCTGGACGAACCGGCATGCGCCACTACGGCCTTCACGGCGAGGCCCGTGAGGAAGCGGTCTCGGTGTTCATCGAGAGTTTCGCGCCGCCTCCCAGAATGTTGATCTTCGGTGCTGTCGACTTCACCGCAGCGCTGGCTCGGGTGGCCAAGGTTCTCGGATACAGGGTCACGGTGTGTGACGCTCGGGCCGTGTTCGCCACCAAAGCCCGTTTCCCGATGGCTGACGAGGTTGTGGTCGACTGGCCCGATCGGGTGTTGGCTGCGGTGGGCGGCGAACTGGGCGAACGCGATGTGGTCTGCATCCTCACCCACGATGCCAAGTTCGACGTGCCCGCAGTGGTGGCTTCGCTGGCGACCGACGTCGGCTATATCGGCGTCATGGGAAGCCGGCGGACCCACGACGACCGCACGAAGCGGTTGATCGAAGCTGGCGTCGACGAGGCCGGTCTGGCCAGGCTGCGCTCACCGATCGGCCTCGACATCGGGGCCCGCACCCCCGAAGAGACCGCCGTGTCGATCACCGCGGAGATCATCGCGCGGCGCACCGGCCGCGACGCCAGGTCGCTGACCGTAACCGAGGGGCCGATACACGGCTGAAGACTCACAGAATCTGCATCGTTGAGTTTCGGCCAACGCCTTTATCGTTGCCAGCCAGTAGCGAACGGCCGCTGTCCTCGAGACCGCGTAGTGCCTGGATAGATGACCGTTTTTGGGTGCTGTGAACCGAGCTGACTGGTCTTCGTAAAATAATTTTTCTTGTTTGGCTTGACAGGGGGGGGGGGGGGGGGGGGTATTAGGACTTGACGGCCATGGAGCGCCGTTCACATTTCAAGTCCCGTTGGTTGAAGGTATCTGAGCACGGGAGGCGTTTCAAGCCGAGTGTGTTGGTGGTTGTGGTGGTGGCGTTGTGTGCGTCGGTGTTGGTGCCGCTCGCGGGTGATCCGCCGTTGCTGGATGCTGACCCCGCGGCGGCGCATCATTGTGATCAGTATGAGGGTGACTGGGCTGCGGTCTGTGAGCTTGTTCATGCCTGCACCAACAGCGGAGGGACCGTTACCGGAGGGCGGTGCGTCTACCCCACCACGACGACGACGGTGGCTCCGTGGTTGACGTGCAAGTACGGTTATGACTGGGAGCGGTCGGTGTGCAAGTCGGCACCACCGGCCACGACTACGACGACGACGACGGTGGCTCCGTGGTTGACATGCAAGTATGGCTATGACTGGGAGCGGTCGGTGTGCAAGTCGGCACCACCGGCCACGACTACGACGACGACGACGGTGGCTCCGTGGTTGACATGCAAGTATGGCTATGACTGGGAGCGGTCGGTGTGCAAGTCGGCACCACCGGCCACGACGACCACCACCACGACTACGACGACGACGGTGGCTCCGTGGTTGACGTGCAAGTATGGCTATGACTGGGAGCGGTCGGTGTGCAAGTCGGCACCACCGACGACAACCACCACGACGACGATGGCACCGACGACGACGACGCCGTCGCGCCCGGTCAAGCCGACGAAGGTAACCTGCGACCCCAAAACCGGAGAGCATCGACACGAAGGGGCTCCCTACGACACTTGCCACCTCGACCACACGACCGCGAACACCTGCGCTCACCTGAAACCGCCTGGGCAGCATCTCTTCGGTCACGACTCCTGCCACTCCGGCCACAGCCACACCACCTGCCCGAAGGGGCAGGCGGTGAGGCCGTTTCCGAAGCTGTGGGCGCGGTCGAACTGGAAGTCAGTGACTTGGAGTAAGATCTGGGCAACCGGTGACAGCGGAGTGCCATACACTGACGCACTCCCGTCGGACTTTGTGACATCCGATCGTAATGTGCGCGAAGTAAGGGCATGGATACAGGTCAACGCTCACACGGGTTGCCACACACCTGCTGACCCATTCAGAACACTCGACCAAGATGATCTCGGGAAGGTCACATTTGTAGAGGTCTCGTGCCCAGCCGGGCAAACGTACAGGGCACCGTTTCCGACGGTGTGGGCGATGCGTCGCACTTTTGGCTCGGGGAGCAGACCTCCGACGTTTTTCGACACCACCATTCCCGAACACCAACCCTTTTGGGTCGGGATGGTCATGTCGTGGTCGCTGGATGTTGACACCGGCTGCCACAAGCCGGATGACCCCTTCGACGACCCTACGTTTCGGGGAACAAGGACCGGCAGAACGTTTGTGGAATGGGTCAATAGCAGCATTATAGAACCTATCGGCGACTTCGCAGTCATAACAGTTTCGTACCTTCCTGCGTCAGACACCATCAATCTGGTCGTCTGTGCATACGCGGACGAACGCACTGCCGCTGGGGTAGCGATATCAGCGCGAGACCTCCGGAAAAAAGTTGCCGAAGGCGCCAAAATCGCCAGAAGCCTCAAGGTCAATGCGGCTGTCACCGCGGTTGATCTCACGGTCACCAATGTCTACTGCGACGCGTTGAAGCGGGCCAACGACGACGAGACCACGACGACCACGGCGACCACGACGACCACGACACTGGATCCGAAAAAGTATGCGCCTCAATACTTCTCGGAAGAGTCGAAAGTTCGGGAGGACTGCGTGAACGCGGAATACGTCAGTGACTGGGGCTTGTGGCGGGCGTACTGCCCGAAATAATTAGACCAAGTACGCCGTAGACGCTCAGCGCTCCCTGGTGGCGACTTGGTGGACTACTGCCCCCGCCAGATCGACCTCGCCGTGGTTCTGGGTGTGTTGCTGTGGCTGTGTGGGAACGTCCGCCGAGAAAAGGCAGGATCGCGCATGGCTGTCCTGATAGGAAATGGTGATCACTGGGTGACATCGCCAGCCGGTGGCCTTGTCTGGTGGCCGCGTGCCCAGAGCGCCAGGTCAGAGCGCCGAGGATCTGCCCGGTGACCGGTCAACCGCCTTGACCGTTGAGGGTCGCCGCGTTACGATGCGTGCGATGGCTGATAGGTTCGAAGCAACGACCGTACCTGCGAAGATCTCCGCGGGGAATCTCGGCAGGCGTGAGTGGCTGGGCGTCTTCGCAGTAGGCGCGCTCGCGCTCGTCCTCATGACAGTGCTTGAAGCTTTGGGGATGTCGCAGTTCTGGAGGAGGCTTCTAGCTTGGCTGTGCTTTTTCCCGTCTATGGTGGTGTGGGCACATGTTCGGAACATCCGTCATGCCCGAAAGGACCGTGCAGAGGTTTCCCCCTAATCGTGGAGGCATGCTCTATACGGAGGGAGCTATGTCTAGACCACGAAGAAGCTTTTGGTCGGGAGTTCCGGGATGGGGCTGTGCGGATTGTTCACGAGACCAGCCGGTTTGTGGCGAAGAAACTCTGGTTCCAGTGGGAGTGGGCAGTTCGCTGCAATAAGAGCGTGCGCGGGTAGGTGGTCATGTGGGGTTCCAGCGGTTGCGCCAGTCGAGGGACTGTCAGGTATTTTGTGTATCGGGTGTGGTCTGAGGGTCCGCGGCTTGGTGTTGTGGACCGGAAAGGGTCATGTCTATGACTGATCATAATGTGCTGGCTGTGCCGGTGAACGGTGCTGTTGGGGAGGCGGCGATGAACCACTGGGCTGAGTTGTTGGTGGCTCGGGCACGCAGCGAGTGCGTGGAGCTCACCGGTGAGGATGGCTTGTTGACGGGTCTGGTCCGTTAGGTGTTGCAGACGGGTTTGGAGGTTGAGATGGCTGAGCATCTCGGTTATGAACGCCATTCTGTTTTGGGACGTGGGACACCGAACTCGCGTAACGGTTCGTCGCCCAAGCGGGTCACCACCGAGATCGGTGAAATCGGTTCTGCGGGTGCGGTGTGACCGGGCGGCACGTTCGAGCCTGTGACGGTGCGCAAGCATCAGCGCCGCCTTGATGGCCTGTCGGGCAACGTGGTCTCGCTGTACGCCAAAGAGGTTTCACCACCGGTGAGATCTAGGCGCACCTCGCGGAGATCTATGACACCGAGGTGAGCCGCGAGACGATCTCGAAGATCATCGACGAGATCGTTGCGGACATGGCGGTGTGGCAGAACCGGCCGCTGGACGCGGTGTATCGGTTGCTGTTGATCGACGCGATCGTGATCAAGGTCCGCGACTGGTAGGTCGCCAACCGGCCCGTCTATGTGGCTATCGGTGTGGACCTCGCCGGCGAACGCGACGTGGGGGGGGGGGGGGGGGGGGGGGGTCTGTGGCTCGGACCCACAGGCGGCGACGGTGGCCAAGCAGGCAGCGAGGATGCTGACCGAGCTGAGAAACCGGGGCCTGGTTGACGCGTTGATCGTGTGCTGTGACGGACTACGGGGCCTGCCCGAGCCGATCCGGGACATGTGGCCCGACGCTGTGGTGCAGACCTGCGTCGTGCACATGGTCCCCAACAGCGGGCGTTACGCCTCGCGCAAGCACTGGGGCCAGATAACCAAAGCCATGCGCGAAATCTGCACCGCCGGAACCGTCGAGGCCGCCGAAGCCTCCTTCGAGGCGTTCCGCGACGACTGGGAAGCCACCTACCCGGCCATGATCCGCAGCTGGCAAAACAGCTCAAACGAGTTCGTGCCGTTCCTGGAGTTCCCAGCCGAGCTGCGCCGGATCGTCTACACCACCAACGCCGTGGAGAGCCTCAACGCCCGGTTCCGACGAGCGGTGAGACACCGAGGGCATTTCCCCAACGAACAAGCCGCCATGAAAATCCTGTACCTTGTCGCCACCACCAAACACAAGAACCGAGAGAACCTCAACGGCAAAACCAACGGCTGGAAAACCATCCTGAAACACACTCACAATCCACTACGGCGACCGGATCGCCGACCACATCAAATGAAAACCATCACAGCCACTTACACAAAAAATCTGACAGACCCTAAGTGTCTCTATGCGCAGTAATTTGACGTTGATAGTGCCACTTGGTTCCCTAAGTGTCCCTATGTGCAGTACAGAGTGCTAGATTTGGTGTATGGGGCGATACGTCACAACGGAAGGTTGGATCTTCGCCGACGGTGTGTACGGCAAGCGGGAGTATCAAGCTTATGTTCCGCATCCGCTGGCGGGCTGGTCGCTGTCGGTATCGGTGGAGTTGATGTCCTCGTTGAACTCGGCGCGCGACGCCCTGGCTTCACTTGCGTCCCGGCGCAGTACCACTGCAGGTCTCGGCGAATGGATGACGGCGCGCGACGAGAGCATCCGCAGCAGTGTTATCGAGGGAGTCCACTCCACTGCCGCCGGACTTGCCTGGGCGCATTACCGCGATGCCGTCGGACTGCCGGTGTCCGACGGCAATGACGCCCTCACCCTCGGCGCCTCCCGACAGGTGGACGCCGCGGTCAATTTGGGCCGGAGGATGAGAAGCGGACATCGCTGTTCAACGGAAGACGTCCTCGCCCTGCACAAGGCCCTGTTCAGTGGCACGCGCGACGAATCAATCGGCGGGTGCCTGCGCGACTGTCCCATGTGGATCGGACCGAGCGGCGCGCCGATCAGCGCAGCCACCTACGTAGCACCGCCGCAGGATGCCGTCCCGGACCTGCTCGAAGACTTGATCGGTTACATCAACGGGGCAGATCATCCTCCTGTGGTCCAGGCCGCGGTCGCCCACGCGCAGTTCGAGACGATCCACCCCTTCGAGGACGGCAACGGACGCACGGGACGGGCACTGATACAGACAATCCTCAACGCCGGTTCCGCAGTGGACGGCAGCGTACCCGTGAGTTCGGCCCTGCAGAATGACACGCGGCGGTACTACTCGGCGCTCCGATCAGCTCAGAGGGTCGTTTGTGAGCGCGATGACCATGTCGAGCGTGGCAATGCGCTCCTGCCGTGTCTGGATCTGTTCAGCGGTGCTTGTGAGGCCGCTGTGGTGGAGTCCCTCGCCGTCGACGACGCCATCGAGTCTGTGGTTGCCGAGTGGCGAAGGCGGGTCCGTGCCCGGGCCGGTTCGTCGACTGGAGCGCTGATGGACCTTCTGCCGTCGATGCCTGTGTTTGATGTTAACTATGCAGCGGAACGCTTGGGAGTTTCGGCCCGCTCCGCACGGCGCGCTGTCGACGCACTGGAGAAGGCGGGAGTTGTGGCCTCGTCGGGGACACGCCGTAACCGTCGATACAGCACCGTTGAGATGATCGATGTACTGCGTCGCGTTACTCCTGACGGCGGACGTTCAGCAGGCTGGCGCGGCGACGAGCCGGCAAGCCCCGCACCCAAGCTGCCGGGGTCGTTGTGCGACCATGTAGGTGTGCGCTCGAAGCGTCGCTGCGTGCTCGCATACGGGCACGCAGGCGCTCACCGTTACAAGCACTGACCGCCCCTCCACTGCCATGGCGATGCCGTCCGGGTGCGGGTGCGTTCAGTGGTTTGAGCCCGGTGTGCTCGGGGAGCCGGACTGCTTGGGCAGTCTGACGAAGAAGCTCTGGCGCCAGTCGGAGTGGGTGGCGCCATTGATTGAGAGTTGCCAGGTGTAGCTCTTCCCGGGCGTTACCGGGATCGTCGGGAAGTTGATCGCAAGGGGGACGCACAGCGGTGTGCCGGGACGCAACCCGACAGGGCGCCCGGCCTCAAAGTTGCCCTGTACCACCAGCGGCCGCTCACCGACCATCAGCGGATGCCCGTCCTCGTCGAGCAGTTCGATACGCCACTCGTGGGAGACGTTGGCGCGGTCCCAGGGAACCTCGATACGGATCGCGACCCCCATCGGCTGGGGACGCGGGCCCACCGCAGTGAGGCCCCCCCCGAGAATATAGAGCTTGCCGTCGGCCACCTGGGCGGCGTCGGCGACCAGCAGGTTGACCCGAACCGACGGAGGCTCCGGGATACTCGGCGAGGATGTGGAGTCGACGGATTCACTCATTGGTGACACGTTAGGCGCATCACTGCGCTTTGGTGCTGCCACACTGGGATAGTGACAATCCAGACTGGCTCAGAGCCCGACCGTGATGTGGTGACGACGGCGGCGGTCGTGCTCGCCGCGGGGGCCGGTTCACGCTTCTACGGCGAGGACCACAAGCTGCTCACCGAGGTCCGGGGGAAGCCGATCGTGTGCCATGCCGTCGACGCGGCTCGGGGTGCCGGGTTCGATGAGGTGATCGTCGTCTCGGGGTGTGTGGACCTCACAGAGCAGATGCCCGAGGACGTTACGATCATCCACAACGAGCACTGGGAGCACGGCCAGTCGACCTCCCTGCGGGGCGCGGTCACCTACGCTGCGACCAGGGGACACAAGGCGATCGTGGTCGGTCTGGGTGATCAACCCGGTGTCGGCGCGGCGGCCTGGCAGGCGGTGAGGGAGAGCGAAGCCGACCTTGCGGCCGCGGACTTCGGCGAAGGCCACCGCCCTCCGGTTCGCCTGTCCGCGGCGATGTGGGCGTCGCTGCCCGTATCGGGGGACGAAGGAGCAAGAGCGTTGTGGCGCGAACGCCCCGAGATGGTTGAGTCGATACCCTGTGATGGCGACTCAGCCGATGTCGACACACTGGAGGATCTACGACGATGGACCTGAACAACACTTTTGAAGTGGCCCGACCGATTGAAGAGGCGTGGGCCGTGTTGACCGACTTGGAACGTATCGCCCCGTGCCTTCCGGGAGCGCAGCTCACAGAGGTTGAAGGTGACGACTACCGCGGCTTCGTCAAGGTCAAGGTGGGGCCGATCACCGCCCAGTTCAAGGGTGCCGCGAACTTCGTGGAGCGCAACGACCAGGACCACAAGGCGGTGCTGAGCGGCAAGGGCCGCGACACCCGGGGCGCAGGGAACGCCAGTGCTCTGATCACCGCCAAGCTGGAACCGGTCTCCGATTCGATCACCAGAGTCAACGTCGACACAGACATGAAGATCACCGGAAAGTTCGCTCAGTTCGGGCGGGGTGTGATGGCCGACGTGAGCGCCACCCTGATGGACCAGTTCGCCCAGAACCTTTCCGACATGCTCTCAGAGGAGAGCAGCGACGATCCCGCCCATTCCGAGCAGGCCCATTCCGAGCAGGCGGAGTCTGAGGAGGTCGGGTCCGAGCAGGTCGACGATGCTGAACAAGGCGGGACGACAGCGGGGGAGGCGGCCGCAGCCAGCGACGGGGTCCGCAAGATCGACATGCCCGAACCGGAGGCGATCGACCTCATCGACGCGGCCGGCGCCCCGGTGCTGAAACGAGTCGTGACGTTGGCCGCAGTGGTTGTTGCGTTCCTAGTGCTGCGCCGTCTGCTGCGCCGTTCGCGGTGACAACCGCCGCTCAACGCAACCGGGTGGCCGAGTTGTTGGGGCGCGAACCCGAAGGGGACTTCGAGATAGTCGTCACCGACGCGCAGGGCGATCCTGTCGTGATACGCAATGAGCCGCTGTTGAGCGACGGGCGTCCGATGCCGACCCGCTACTGGCTGGTAGGGGAGGAGCCTCGCCGCGCGGTGGGTCGCCTGGAGTCCGTAGGTGGAGTGCGACAGGCAGAAGCAGCCGTCGATGCCGACGAACTGTCCGTGGCCCATGCCCGCTACGCGGCGGAGCGCGACGCCGCCATCGAAGAGTCCCACAGCGGTCCCCGGCCCGGCGGCGGGGTGGGCGGCACACGCCGCGGCGTCAAGTGCCTCCACGCCCACTACGCCTGGCATCTCGCCGGGGGCGACGACCCGGTCGGCCGCTGGGTGGCCGAGCAGTTGGCCGCACCGGTGCAGCCATGAGCGCACCGGTTGCTGCGGTCGACTGCGGAACCAACTCGACACGCCTGTTGGTGCATGACGGGACCACGACGCTGGAACGGCACATGACCATCACCCGGCTCGGTCAGGGAGTCGACGCCGCCAGACGGCTTGCCCCCGAGGCGATCGACCGCACAGTCCAGTGCCTTGAGGGCTACCGCCAGGTGATGGACCGTCATGGGGTTGAACGGGTCCGTATCACCGCGACCTCGGCAGCTCGCGACGCTCTGAACCGCGACGAGTTCTTCGACGCGGCGCAAGCGGCGGTCGGGAGCCGCCCCGAACTGCTCTCCGGTTCAGAGGAGGGCAAGCTGTCGTTCGCCGGGGCGACCGCTGAGCTCGACCCCGACGACGGGCCGTTCCTGGTGGTCGACATCGGCGGAGGCTCCACCGAGTTCGCCTACGGGGTCACCGAGTGCGAAGCCGCATTGTCGGTCGACATCGGGTGTGTCCGGTTGACCGAGAAGTACATCGAATCGGACCCTCCCGCGCCCGAGGAGCTGTTGGCCTGCCTGTCGATCACGGAGGCCCATCTCGATGACGTTGCGAGGCTGATTCCTGCGTCGTTGCAGGCCAGGACTTTCGTGGGGCTGGCGGGCACGGTGTCGACTGCCGCGGCCGTCGAGATCGGGCTGGCCGAATACGACCGTGACCAGATCCACCACTTCGGGCTCAGCAAACAAGCCGCTGAGGATGTGTACCGCACGCTCGTGACCGAATCGCGTGAGGACCGTCGCCACAACCCGGGGCTCGAGGAGGGCCGCGTCGATGTGATCGTGGGGGGCATGTGCATCCTGGTGAGGGTCATGCGCTACTTCGGTTTCGAGGAATGCCTCGTCTCGGAGAGCGACATCCTCGACGGCCTCGCCTTCTCCCTGCTGGACTAGTCGTCCGACGACACACCACCGAAAAGGTTCGATCGGAGCGGTTGGCCTACGCTTCTGACCGTGAGCAGGCTGTCTGGCCGTCGGGTGCTGCTTCGGCCCTTGGAAGTGAACGACTTCGGTGCCTGGCGGGAGGTGCGTCGTCGCAACCGGGACTGGTTGACCCGATGGGAGCCACAGCGGCTCAGCGGAGCGCCGGATGTCGTGGAGGACCGCACAGCCTTCGCCAACCGCTGCTCGGCGCGCCGGCGTGAACGGCAGCGAGGGTCCGGCCACAGCTTCGGGATCTTCGTCGATGGCGCGTTCGCCGGTGAGATCAACCTCAACTCGATCCAGCGGGGACCCTCCCAGTCCTGCTACGTCGGGTATTGGATCGACGAGGCCCTCGCAGGCAACGGCTACATGCCCGAGGCGCTGGTTGTGCTTGCCCGGTTCGCCTTCGAGGAGTTGCGCCTGCACCGGATCCAGGTGGCGATCGTGCCGAGGAACTCGGCCAGCCGCAGGGTCGTCGAGAAGCTCAAGCTGCGTGACGAGGGGACAGCGGTCAGGTACCTGGAGATCAACGGCGCATGGGAGGACCATATTCGTTACGGGTTCACCGTCGAGGAATGGAACGAGCGCTCCGAGGGTCTAGTCGCGGAGTGGATCGCCGAGCGCCCGTAGCTCCGATTTCTGGACTTTGCCCATCGAGTTGCGGGGCAGCCGGTCGAGCACGTGAATCTGGTCGGGGATCTTGTAGCGGGCCAGGTGTCGGGCGAGGTGCGCGCGCAGTTCGTCGGGGTCCGGTCGCGAGGTTCCCGTGACGATCGCTGCGGCCACCCGCTCACCGAGACGCTCATCGGCGATGCCGTAGACCACGGCATCGACCACGTCGGGATGGTCGAGCAGAACCTTCTCGACCTCGGGGGGCGACACGTTGGCGCCGCCTCTCAGGATCAGATCGGAGCGGCGGCCGCTCACCGTCAGGCGCCCGTTGCGGTCGAGCGCCCCGATGTCGCCGGAGTGCAGAATGTTGCCTCGAAGCAGCTCCCGGGTTGCGTCGGGGCGGCGCCAATACCCGAGCGTCGGAGTCCAACATCTGGCCCACGGTCCCGTGCTCACGGGGCGCAGACAGATCTCGCCTGGTTGGTCGACCGGCACCTCCTGGTCGGTGCCGTCGACGATCAGCACTTCGAGCAGGTCCAGTGCGTAGCCGGTGGCCGAGTCGTCGATGGGTTCGTCGATCGTCTCCCGCACGATTCCCGTGGGGGCCTCAGAGAGCCCGTAACCCATGAGCGCCCGGATATTGAACTTCTCGGCGAAGGCACGGCGGGTCTTGGCCGGAGTAGCGGCCCCGCCGACGAGGATCGACTCGAGTGAGTCGAGGTCGGCTGGATCAACACCGTCGTTGTGTACAAGGTCATGGAGTTGCGTCGGCACCAGAGTGGTCCTTGTGAGTCGGTGGCGTGCCACCTCTGCGCAGAAGCCCTCCGGATCGCCGCGGTGCAGGACCACGCCGGTGGTGCCCCGCGTCCAGGCAGACACGACACCGAGGATCAGCATGTTGAGGATCGTGTGGGCCAGCGGAGTGCCCTGACGGTCGGTCGGCTCGGGCGGGTGGGTGCCCATCGTGATCAGCCCGGGCCACAGGAGGTTGTGCTGGCTGTGAACAGCACCTTTGGGAACTCCGGTGGTGCCCGAGGTGTAGGCGATCGCCGCCGGCGCGTGGGGGTCGATCCGGGGGCGGGGAGCGTCTGCAGGGTTCGCCGCTGAGACTGCACTGTTGTATTCGGACGCGCTGAGCACAGCCCCGTCGAACGAGGAGAACGAGGAGTCGGCCGATGCGGTGTCGCTGCCGCCCTCGGTGATCCACAGGCTCGTTTCCGAGTCGTTGAGAAGGTGGGCCTTCTCTGGCGCAGCGAGGTTGGTGTTGATCCCGAGCCAGAGCGCCGCGAGGCGCTGTGTGGCGAGGAACCCGATCGGCACTTCGGCGCAGTTCGGCAGTGACCAGGCGACCCGGTCACCGCGGCCCACGCCCAGTGATGCCAGGGCCGCAGCGGACTGGTCGACGCTGCGGTCGAGTTCAGCGAAGGTCCACTGGCGTTCGTTGTCGATCAGAGCGATCCGGTCCCCGAAGTGCTCAAGGGGGCCGTCGAGGAGCGCGGCAAGGGTGCTCGGCCCGATCGGATACGGGCGGGGCGGTTCGCGTCTGATTAGACCGGTCGTCTCGTCTACCTCGATCTCAGCTTCGAACTCCACGAAGGCTCAGTCCTTGGAGCTGATCTGCTTCTGAAGGCTCTCGACAAGGCTCCGAAAGGCCGGTTCGCCCATCGACCAGAGCTGGGGGTGGAGTTCGTGTTCGACGGACTGGTTCGATTCGCTGATGGTGTCGAGCGTCAGGATCGTGGCTTTGGTTCGAGCCGTCAGATCCTTGGGTTGGGCCGCGGCGCGTGCTGCCAGCGTCAAGCACTCCGAAAGCAGTTCCTCGTCGTCGACGACCTTCCAGACAAGGCCGAGGTCGAGGGCCTGCTCGCTGCGCACTACCTCTCCGAACAGGACCATCGCCAGCGCGGTCTGTCGGCTCGTGATGGAACGCAGACGCCAGGTGTGGCCCCCGCCGGGATGAAGCCCGATCTGCAGGAACCGGGAATCGAAACGGGCTCGCTGGCGTGCTGCCACGACGATGTCGCAGGCCAGCACCAGGTTGAACCCGGCCCCGACCGCGGCGCCGTTGACCGCGGCGACAGTCGGCATTGGACAGTGGGCGATGCGGAGGAAGCCCTCGTAGATCTTCTGCATTCCGGCCGGTCCCTGGTCGGCGAGGAGATCGTCGAGGTCTGCGCCCGCGCAGAACGCCGGTGGCGCACCGGTCACGACCACCGCGCCGATGCCGTCGTCTGCCTCCCACTCGTCGAGAGCGGCGGCGATCTCGTCGTTCATGGCCAAGGTGATGGCGTTGCGTTTGTCGGGGTCGTTGAGCGAGAGCACCGCGACGCGGTCTTGAACCTCTGTAGTGACTAAGGGCATGGAGCCTATTCTGGCAGGCCGCCGGGCGGGTCCACGGGTCGATCTACGATTGGGCACTGCGCTCCGTAGCCTTGCCGGGTGCGTCAAGTTGCCGATACCAGAGCCGGTGCCTTCGACGCCCTCCGCCATCGCAACTTCCGTCTGATGTGGATTTCGGCGATCATCTCCAGCTCCGGACGCTGGTTCCAGGCGTTGGCGATCCCGCTCATCGTCTACGACCTCACTGGTGGAAGCGCCGGTTGGGTCGGCTTGGCCGGGTTCACCCAGATGTTGCCGGTCGCGATGCTCTGCCCGTTCGCCGGTGCGATCGCGGACCGTTACCCTCGCCGCTTGATTCTGGTCGTCACCCAGTCGGCCCAGGCTCTGGTTGCGGTCCTCTTCGTGCTGATGTGGTTCGGTGATGTCCGGTCTCCCGGCGCCTACGTTGCCGTCTCGATACTGGCGGGCACGGCCAGCGGTTTGAATCTGCCCGCTTGGCAGGCGTTCGTCAGCGAACTGGTGCCCCGCGACACGTTGATGTCGGCGGTCACGCTCAACAGCGCCCAGTTCAACCTGGCTCGTATGCTGGGTCCGTCGTTGGCAGGCGTCGTGATCTCGCAATGGGGACCGGGCTGGGCGTTCGCGTTGAACGCGGTGTCGTATCTGGCGGTGATTGTGGCGCTGGCCCTGCTGCGGTTGCCGCGGGTCCAGACCGAAGCAGAGGGACGCATGCGGCCGCTGAGCGAGTTCGCCCAGGCCGTGCTGTATGTCAAGAAGAACGCCGGCATCTCCACGGCGGTGTTCGTGGGTGCGGTTATCGGATTCTTCGGCATCGCAGCACAGCAGATGTCGATCGTCGTGGCCGAGGACGTGTTCGGCCAGGGCGAACGCGGCTTCGGCTGGATGCTCACCGCGGCCGGGATCGGTGCCGTGGTCGCATCGCCGATGGTCGCCGAGATGGCGCGCCGGTTCGACCGTTCACGGATCCAGGAGGCAGCGCTGGTCTTGTACGGTTGCGGTGTCTGCGCGATGGCGGTGGCCCCCTGGTTCGTTGTGGCGTTGGCCGGAATGTTCGCCACGGGTGCGGCTCACATCGCTTCGGCGTCAACGCTCAACACCGCGATTCAACTGCAAGTCGACGAGGGGCTGCGGGCGCGTGTGCTGTCGGTGTACCTGACGGTCCTGCTGTTGTCGAGTCCGCTGGGCCAGCTCTTCATGGGCCAGGCCATCGAACTGTTCGGTCCACGGGAGACCTTCTTGACGTTCGGCCTGTTGTTCCTTGCGGTAGCAGTCCTGCTCGCATCGACCCGGAACCTCCGCGCCCTCGACTTCGGCAGCGGAACCTATAAGCCGTCCGCGGCAGCCGAGGTCCACCCGAGCACTCCCGCTCCACCGCGCTGACCCCCTTGCTCGCTACCAGCCGGAGTCTTCGTCGTCCGCTTCGAGATGGCGCTTGCCCACGTCGCAGTCGCCGAGCACCGGGCACCAGCGGCAGACCGGTCCCGCCACGAGGTTCGGTTCGCGTTCGGCGCCAAGGACTTCGACGATCCTGGTCGTGCCGTCGATCAGGCGTGCCGAAGCCGCCATCAGAACCGCGTCGGTGATGTCTTCGGGCACGAAGGTGCCCTGGTCGAGGTAGTAGGTGGCGATCCGCCGCGGGGGAGTGCCCAGGCGGATGGTCTCGATGAGCGCGTAGAAGCGCAGGTCTTCGAGGTGCTGGGGGGAGAATCCGCCAGTTTTGAGGTCGATCAGCACCTTGCCGGCCCGGGTGCCCTCGGACTGTCCCAGCGTCAGGTCGACCTTGCCGCTGAACACAAACTGGTTGTGGACCTCATAGCGGAGCCGGCTCTCGGTGACGGGCCGCCACCCGCTCTTCAACGGCGGGAAGCACTCGAGGAACTTGACGACCCGGTCGTTGCTCTCGGCCCTCAACTCTGCCCGCTCCGCCTCGCTGATGGTTTGCAGCCAGTCACCGAGGCGGTCGTCTGATTCGGTGAGACGGCCCAGAGCCTCGTCGACGAGCGCCAAGGGTTCCGGTTCACGGCGCCAGTGGATGGACAGTTCGATGGCCTTGTGGGAGACGGAACCGCGGGCGAGGGGGACCGACCACTCGAATTGAGCCTCCTCGTCGGCCAGGTATTTGCGTTCGCAGCCCATCACCTGTCCGAGGGCGTGTTTCGAGACCCATATGGTGTCGTCGATCTTGTTGGCCCGCTCCACCAGGGGTGCCAGTCCCTGTTCAACGGCCGCCTTCAGTTCGGTGCGCAGGGCTGCCTCGAACACGGGCCGCTCGGCGCGGCTCGCCCCGAGGAGGGCGACGACTTCTTGTTGCGCCGGGTTCAACTCGACGGGAGTCTCCATGCCCTGCACTTTGGCACATCTCCCACGCTTGGAGTGTCACACCGGTGTGGGAGCATGGGAGTCATGCAAGCCACGTCGCTCAAGTTCGCCGCAGCGGCCCGCACGTTGGGTCAAGCGGCGAGGCTGCGCGGGCTCGTCGTCCCGTGTTTTCGGTCACCGCCGGGTGTCGAGGGGGTGCAACGGACCATCAAGCGCCGCCGCGGCGTGCCGACGATCGCGGTGAGTCTTCGGGGCCGGCCCTGGCCCGCTGTCGTGTCCGACATGATCGAAGGGATAGTCGTCGGCAACGGCCTCAGTGGAGCACGAGCCGATCGCATCCGCGCTGCTCTGTGGCTGGCCATCGACAGTTCCACCGAACGAGCGGCAACCGCGCCCGCAGATGTCGAGGAGCGGAGCGGACAGTTGGTGGCAATCTGAACCGTGGCGTTACCGTATGGCTATGCCCGGGTGGCGGAATCGGTAGACGCAGGGGGCTTAAACCCCCCGGGAGGGCAACCTCTGTGCGGGTTCAAGTCCCGCCCCGGGCACCGTCTCTGCGTGTGCTCTTCGTTCCCCGCGCTATCTGACGCACTCGGTTGAAGCATCCGCCCAGGGTGGACAGTGCTACCCCATCCGACCGCTCTGATCTGGAATCGGCAGGTGCCTGTTCCGGTCGGTGGGGGCGCAGCGGTTAGCATGGCGGCCGTGAGCGGAAACGGGTCTAGTGAACCGGCGCTTGGACTGCTCGACGACTACGACGCGAGTCGGGCCTACGACGAGGTGTTCGAACCGGACGGGTCGGTCCGCAGTGCATACACCCGGATCGTCGAGCGGTTCCGGGAGCTCGGAGTCACCGAACTGCAGCGCCTCGAGAAGCTCGTGGCCGAAGAGTTTCGGCGCCAGGGGATCACCTTTACCGTCTACAGCGAACAGGAGGGCACCGAACGGATCTGGCCGATGGACCTCTTCCCACGGCTGATCGCCGCGGCCGAATGGGACGAACTGGCCCGTGGTCTCAGCCAGCGGGTGGCCGCGCTCAACTGCTTCCTGGCGGACTTCTACAACGGTGACGGCGAGGCCTTAGCCGACGGGGTGGTGCCCCGCTGGCTGGTGGTGTCCTCGCAGGGCTTCGAACGCAACGCGGTCGGGATCAGGGTCCCGCACAACGCGCACTGCAACATCGCGGGGATCGACGTGGTGCGCGGAGCGGACGGCCGCTACCGCGTGCTGGAGGACAACCTCCGCAACCCCAGCGGCATCTCCTACGTGGTAGAGAACCGCGCGGCCATGGCGAAGGTCTGTACCTGGCTGTTCGACGACCACGCGGTGCAACCCACCGAGCAGTACGCGCCCATGCTGCGCACCACCCTGGAGTCGATGGCACCCGACGGGCGGGACTCCCCCCACATCGTGGTGTTGACACCGGGCATCTTCAACTCTGCGTATTTCGAGCACGCTTTCTTGGCCCGCTCCATGGGGGTGGAACTGGTGGAGGGCCGCGACCTGGTGGTCGACGATCACACGGTCTACTCCCGCACCATCGAGGGGCTCGTGAGAGTGGACGTGATCTACCGCCGGATCGATGACGACTTCCTGGACCCCGTGTCGTTTCGGCCCGACTCGGCGCTGGGCGTGCCGGGCCTGCTCGGAGCGCTGCGCGCAGGCAACGTCTCGGTCTGCAACGCAATGGGCAACGGCGTGGTCGACGACAAGGCCGTGTACCCCTATGTTCCGGACCTCATCCGCTACTACCTCGGTGCAGAGCCGATCATCGACAACGTCACCACATACACGATGTGGGATCCCGATCAGCGGGCCGAGGCGCTCAACAGACTCGACGAACTCGTGGCCAAACCAGTCGGCGAATCAGGCGGAACCGGTGTGTTGATCGGCCCCCACGCCACCGAGCAGGAACTTCAAGAGGCCCGGTCCCAGATCGAAGCCGAGCCCCGCGAGTGGATCGTTCAGGAGCTGGTGCAACTCTCCACGCTGCCAGCTTTCGCGGAGGACCGTCTGGAGGCCCGGCATCTGGATCTGCGACCTTTCATTCTGACCGGCGAGACCACCGAGGTGTTCCCGGGCGGTCTCACCCGAGTAGCCATGCGGCGCGGGTCGTTGATCGTGAACTCATCCAAGGGTGGCGGTTCCAAGGACACCTGGGTGCTGGCCCACGATTCGCCATGATTCTGGCTCGCCACGCTGAGGCTCTGCTCTGGACGGGCCGCTACCTGGAACGCGCTGAGACGATCTCGAGGTGCCTCAGCTACGCGGCGGACTCGATCACCGGTCTGCGCGCGGATGAGGCCCGCGCCGAGGGCGAGTTGTTGGTCAGGACCCTGGGACTCTCCGACGAACTGGAAGCAGTCGGCCCGCTCGACAGCAGGCCGCAGCTGGTCGCTTTCCTGTTGTCGGACCGTGACCATCCAGGCTCGATGTTGTCGTCGATCGTGGCGCTGCGCGAGAACCTTCGCTCGGTCCGAGATCGCATTCCGATCGAACTCTGGGAAGAGGCGAACGGGTTGTATCTCAGGTTCCCGTTCCTCGGCCACGAGAACACGTCGAGTGATCTGCATGAGGTTCTCTTGATGGTCAGGCGGGCATGCCTGGCCATCTCAGGGGTGCTCAACGAGGGCATGCGACGTGATGAGGGGTACGCGTTCGTGGTGGTGGGTCGGATGCTGGAGCGGTCGATCTTCACGGTGGGTCTTCTCGAGGCCAGCCACAGCGATCCGCGTGGATCCCTGGACGCCGGAAGGATGCTGCGTCTGACCAGTTCGCTGCAGGCATATCACCGTCGGCACGGCAGCGCCCCGGACTTCCACGGGGTGGTCCACTACCTGCTGCACGCGGACGACCTTCCCCGTTCGTTGTTCTCCTGTCTGGTCCGTGCCCAGGAGTGTCTCGCCGATCTGGCCTCGGGGGCTGCGGCGTTGGATCGCCCGGGTCGCCGGACCGCCCTGCTGCGCTCCCGTCTGGAGTTCGGCGAGTTGTCAGAGGCGATGGCTTCGGCCCCGATACCCGCTTTGTTGGATTTCGGCAGGGAGTTGGCCGAGGTGGCCGGCGAGGTCCAGGACGGTATAGCGCCGCCTCAGACCATGGCTGCGCCTCGTTCCCAGTATCTGCGTCCCGGCGCTGTCGGTAAGGGAGGGGAGCCGTGAGACTGATCGAAGCGGTTGACGGAGGGGACGCGCGGTGAGGCTTGGGATCTCCTACCGGATGCACTTTCGCTACTCCGAGCCAGTCACTGAGTCGCAGAACGAGGTGCGGGTTCGACCCCGTGACGATGAGCATCAGCGGGTGCTCTCCTACCAACTGACATCACGCCCGGTTCTGAAGGTGCTCTCCGTGCTCGACTACTGGGGGACGGTCGTGGAGCATCTTGGTTTCCGCAGCGGCCACACCGAACTGGAGTTGTTGGCGGAGGCGCAGGTGGAGACTGCACCGCGATCGACGCCGACGGTCGCGCCCGACCCCTCAACGTTGACCGAGGAGGACTTCCGCTCCGAGCATCTGGAGTACTTGGTCTCGTCGCAGCATGTGGGTTGGGTCAGCGGCGATGTGGTCGAACGGCGCGCCGCTTCAGCGGTTGCGGGAGCTTCATCGGTGCCGGCGATGGTCTTAGCGGTGATTGCCGACGTGCGTGCTGCGCTGCTCTACCGGCAGGACTCGACCGGCATCGGAGTGACGCTGCCGGAGTTGCTCGAGGGGGGAGCGGGCGTCTGCCAGGACTTTGCCCACTTGGCGTTGGGGATGCTGCGCAGCGTCGGGGTGCCGGCCCGTTATGTCTCGGGTTACCTGTTCGCAGCCGATGAGACCTCGCTGGAGACAGGCCATGCGGACCTCGTAAGCGTGCAGACCCACGCCTGGATCGAGGTCGCAGTGCCCGGTTGGGGCTGGTGGGCACTTGATCCCACCAACGGGGGTGAGGCCGGTGAGCGTCATGTCGTGATCGGCTGCGGTCGCGACTACGGCGACGTGCCTCCGGTCCGGGGAGTGTTCACTGGCTCCGGAGTCGCCGCGGTCGACGCCGAGGTGCTGATCTCCAGGCAGACCGGCGCTGCTCTCGCCCAACCGGTGAGCGAGCCGAGCGGTCCGTTGCGGATCTCCACCTCGCCGCTGGCCGCGGATCAACAGCAACAGGCCGTCCAACAGCAGTGACCGCTGCCATGCTGTGAACCGCGGTCACCATGCACATAGCCACCGTCTGCAACGGTGGATCCAGGCTCAGAGGTGGAGGCCGCACTCTGTTCTTGTGGCGCCGACCCAACGCCCGCTTCGCGGGTGGGTGCCTTGCAGCGGTTTGGTCGTGCAGAGGGCGCAGCCGATCGATGGGTAGCCCTGGGCGATCAACGGGTTGGTGATGACATTGCGAGTCTGAACGTAGCGTGTCACGTCCTCGTCGCTCCATTGAGCGAGTGGGCAGATCTTGGTCTTGTTGCGTCTGTCGGCAGAGACCAGTTCGAGCCGGGCACGGGTTTCGGCTTCGGCTCGGCGCGCGCCGGTGAGCCAGGCTCGGCGGTGTCTGAGGACCTCGTCTAGGAGGGGGGCCTTGACATCGCAGCATTCTCCGGGGACGGCGGTGCCCCTCGTTGTCGTGGGCGCGCTGATAACCTTGACGGTGATTTTGTAACGCTGTTCGACCATCGACAGCGTGTCCCAGGTTTCGCTGAAGTGGTATCCGGTGTCCAAGAAGACGACATCGATCTCCGGCGACACCTGCATTGCCAGATCGACTAGAACCGCATCCTGCATTGACGACAGCAGGCACAGGTCCTTTCCGAACTCTTCTTGTGCCCACTGCAGTGCCGAGAGGGCGCTGCCCGCGGCCAGATCTGCATTGAGTGTTGCCTGGTCCAAAACGATGTTCATACGGAGCAGTGTATGGCGAAACCGCTAAAAGCTGATCGGATTAGTCACCTTTTGTAATTTTCATGCGTTCGACCATTGCTGCTGCCCTCAAGGAGCCATCAGCAATGGGGGGTTGTCAGACCCCCCGTCTACGGTGTGCAGCGGGCGTTGAGGTCAGACCTACCGAACCCCGCAGAGAGGCGCAACCATGGAATCCCCAGCGATTGAGAGCGGAGCAGGACGGGTGACCCGTGAACAGGAGTTCCGTCGCCGCTGGTACGAGGCACACCACAGCCGGCTCGTTGCCGACGAGCGGGGCTATCGACAGGCCAAGGCAACGTCCGACGAGTTCCATTCGAGCGGTGCTGAAGCGCTCGAACTGGTTGATCATCTCGCCCAGACGGGAGATCTTGAGTCGTTCAAGAGGGGTACGCAGAAATGGGCGCCAACGGCGGTCGGGTTCAAGGGAATGATCGGTCAGATGACGCTGAATATCCTCATCAAACGTGCTGACGAACCCGACCGGACAGCGAGACTGCTGGTCGAGTCGTTGCGAGCCCCCGAATCTGACGAAGAAGCCTTCGCCAAAGTCGGGGCGCTCGCCGATTATGCAAGGACCATAAAGCAGGGCTCCACACCAGGACTCGCCAACGTGCCCTTCATCTTGTCGTACTTCTGGGGCCTTGCAGATCATGAGCGCTGGCCGGTGCTCTGGCCGAGTGGCGCGGTTTTCGCCGAGTTCTTGACTGGAACGAGTCTGCCCTCCGATCCAGTCGAGCGTTATCGAACTTTCGTGGAGTGCGTTCGTAGCGTCTCGTCCGACCACAACGAGTTCGAGATGATCGCGTCCTGGTGGGATGAAGCCTGGCCGGTGTTCCTTGACGAGGTGCTGATGGATAGAACAGCGCTCGGCTTTGATGAAAATGCGCCGATCGAGGAGCGAGAGACCAACGCGCGGGTACTTGTGAGCATCGCAGACAATTTGGGAGAGTCGCTTGTCGACGATGTCTCAGCCGCGCTCGGGCGCGAGCTGAGATACAAAACGCCCTCGCTCGAATGGTCGCAAGACTATCCCCGAGGCGACCTCTGGGTGGACTGGTACAGCAGGGAGGCGCCTGGGATGGGGATCCGCGTATGGGTAACGAACCGTGGCGCGGCGGTCGCCCTGCGTCCAGGATTGATTCGCAAAGGCTGGCGAGAAGAGGTTGCGCCGATCCTCGAGTCCGCCGACTATCCCGGTTGTAGCGTGCTCGGTGGGCAATCTTCGCTTATCGGCGAGGATGTCGGACTCGGTGGGATGAACTGGGCAGAGTTCGTCTACGGACGATGGTTCGAGCGGGAACAATTCGCTGACGTCGATCTCGCGGCGACCGTCGTCGAGGTCGCTGAACTCTTGAAGCCGCTGTACGACGAGTTGTTGAATCTGGCTGTAGGCGAACCGCTCCCGGCACCAGTTGGCCCTGCGAGTCCAGGTGATCCGCTGTTCCAGTTCGTCGAGGAGTATCGTGCGGAGAGCGAATATCCGACTCCGGCCGATGAGAAGCACCGCTCGGAACGGCGAGGTTTCGCAGAACTGCTCGCCCCGGACGCGTTGTTCGACTTGAGCGCCCTCCGTCGAATCTGGAATACGGGTGCCTACGGCGGCCCGGGTCCGATGCCTGAGCTGAACCGCTCCTTCGGTGCTGCAAGCGATGCGGAACTGCAACGGATGTTCGAGGCGATCCAGTACCTGTGTTGGGGTGAGGATTCGGACGCTGAGCGGATCGATTACATGCTCGCTGACGATGATCGTCGCATCAGCGGGCTCGGAGAATCGGTCATGATGAAACTCCTCGCGATCACGCACCCTGAGACCTACCTCCCGATTTTTCCATACGGTGGTGCCACAGGGAAACAAGCGATGCTCAGAGTCCTCGAACTGGGCGAGCCGACGGGCTCTCCTGGAGAGATCCAGGTTGCCTCAAACCGATTGATTCGTGAACGCCTTGCGCCGTTCTTCCCGGATGACCCTTGGGGGCTGTCGAGATTTCTGTATTGGTACCTTGCGCGAGGACAGGGACCGGAGCCGGACGGTGAGCGTGATCTCCTGAGCGAACTCGCCGATGATCTGCTCATTGATCGGGCCTTCGTTCACAAGGTCGTCGATCTCCTAAAGGCGAAACGGCAGGTGGTGTTCTACGGCCCGCCCGGCACGGGCAAGACCTATCTGGCGCGCAAATTGGCTAAGGCCTTGGCTCCGGACAGCAACCGTCGCAGGCTCGTACAGTTCCATCCGTCAAGTTCCTATGAGGACTTCTTCGAGGGCTATCGACCTGAAGAGGGCAAGGCTGGCGAGTTGGTCTATCGGCTCAAGCCCGGCCCACTGGCGATCATGGCAGAGAGGGCATCTGAGGCTCCAGGCCGGCCGCACGTGATGATCATCGACGAGATCAACCGGGCCAACCTTCCGAAGGTTCTCGGAGAACTGCTTTTCCTGCTCGAGTACCGCGACGAGAGCGTGGCCACCCTCTACCGTCCGGAAGGCGAGTTTGAGCTGCCGGAAAACCTGTGGTTCATCGGAACCATGAACACGGCCGACCGCTCCATTGCCTTGGTCGACACCGCGCTGCGGCGGCGATTCCATTTCATTCATTTCTCTCCCAACGAGGGACCGATAGACGGGTTGCTCGACCGCTGGTTGGAGAAATTTGGTGAGCCTGCTTGGGTGGGGGAGCTGGTCGCCCATGTCAACGCTGAGCTCGACGACGAGTTGGGGGGATCACACCTGTGTTTGGGGCCCAGTCACTTCATGAAATCCGACCTCGACGAGGAATCGGTACGGCGTATCTGGGAGTACGACATCAAACCCTCCATCGAAGATCAGTTCTACGGTGACCGCGACCTGATCGACAAGTTCCGTTTCGACCGTGTATACGAGCGCTATCTCGAGAACTCCGGCAGGGACGAGGAAGTCGAAGTACTAGGGATCCCCGAAGCGGACGACGGAGCCGACCCAGCAGAGGCCACCGCCCCCGAAGCGAACGACGGAGCCGACCATGACGGCGCTCCCTTGATGTAGGCGGCTTCGATGCTGGTGCCGTCTAGTTCGTGTCGCTATGGGAACCTCCTGAGGGGAATCGGGAACACGACGCCCACATTGTCTCTCAGGAGGTCACACCAACCCTGTCACCCCCAGCCCGTCACTTCCCAACCTGTCACAGAAGCGGCAACGTCTCAGGTTGTCGAAGCCAGTGTCTGAGTCGGTCGAGTTGGTCGAATACGGGTCGACGAAAGTGCGGCTCTCGGCCGGTGCCGCGGGCCGGCTCAACGCGGTCGGGCGTGGTGCTGTCGCGGTTGCGCTGACCGACGAACCCGGCGTCTATTCGCTGACGGCTCAGAACATGGTGGGCACGCTCGTCGTCGACGATCTCCGAATCCTGATTCGTCCCAAGATCCGGCCTGAGAACCTGTTCCTTCTGCTCGAAGCAGGACTTCCATCCAAAGCGTGGCGTCAGGAGTCCTTCGACTACACCACCAGCACAGACCTGTTGCCCTCGATCATCGCGTTCTTCGCTCGAACACTCGCGAACACGCTCGCTCGGGGCTTGCTGCGCTCGTACCGGCCTGAGGAAGAACGTCTGGTAGCGCTGCGTGGACGAATCGATGTGGCGTCCCAGTTCCGCCAGGCGGGCGTCCCATTGCCAGTGGCGTGCCGTTACGACGAGTACACGCCCGACATTCTCGAGAACCGCTACGTGAAGGCGGCAGCCAATCTCGCTGTGCGTGTGCCAAGGGTCAAACCTGAGGATCGTCGACGGCTGCTCCAACAGGTCGCCGCCCTCGAGGATGTGTCGGACGCCCCCGTCCGGACCGATGACCTTGACCGGGTGCTGTTCACCCGTCTCAACGCTCACTATGAGCCGGCACTGCGCCTCGCTCGACTCCTGCTGTCGAACCTGACCTTGGTCGACCAGCGCGGCGACCGGTCAGCGTCTTCGTTCCTTGTCGACATGAACCAGCTCTTCGAAACCTTCGTGACGCAGCGGCTCCGCCGTGCACTGCGGGGCCGACTCGAAGTCCGCAGCCAGAGTACCGCCCACCTCGGCGTGGGTGGGAAGGTACCGATGCGCCCAGACCTTGTATTCCGTCGACAGGGCACAGACATGTACGTAGCCGACATCAAGTACAAGCTGACCTCCGATGCCCGAGCCCGGACGAGCGATTATTACCAACTTCTCGCCTACACGACTGCCCTTGATCTGCCCGAAGGCGTTCTGATCTATTGCCTCGCCGACGGTGACCACGCCGAACGTACGGTCACGGTCCGCCACGCCGACAAACTTCTGCACACACGTGCGATCGACCTTTCAGGTCCAACTGACAGCGTCGACAGGGTCATCAACGAGACGGCCAATTGGATCGCAGACCGAGCGCGCCGCATGTCGGGATGACCAGCCTCACTCGAAGTCCAGATGGTGGTGCAGGTTTCTATGTCCTGAAACACCGCGCCCCTCGATCCGCTGAACAAGTCCGAGATGTCGTCCATGAGTAGAGACGGCTGTTCCTAACTCTCTGGCGCGCATCAAGAAGGTTCAGCACTCGTATGCCGCATGGGGTGGCAGATCTCAGTCATCGCCTGAAGGGTCCGACGCGAGAAGTGCGTCGATCACGTCGGGGTCGCTCACCGCGAGCACGGCCCTCTTGAACTGATGGTCGATCAGGTCCAGCGCCAGCAGCGGAAGTTCCGGCCCACTGGCAGCGGTGACCCAGAACTGTTGGCCGACCACATCGCGGCCTAGATGTATCCCGACTCGACGCCTGCCCGGACGGCGCTCGCCGTCGTGAGTCCGATTCCCAGTTGACGGTGATCGATGCGGGACTCAAGCTCATGCCGCGAGATGACAGACGCTCGGGCGATGTTGGCCCGGTCGAACTCAACGACGCGACGGAACGTGAAGATGCGGTCCCACCCGGAGAGCACAACCCGAAGAGTGCGACCGCTCCACTCAAACTGGAAGGCCATTACCGCCACTGTAATCGCCTCCTGCGAAGTAGTGTCAAGGATCGAGCGGAACCCTCGACGGCCACCCCTAGAGGGCAGTTCGCCAGTTGCATTCGCCCAGGTTGCCCGGGGGCATATTGGACAATCAGACGTTCGGCACGCTTTCCGGGCGTTTCGGATCGTCGGACATCAGCCGGTCGGAGTAACCGTCTGGGCTATTGGGGGGTCACTCGGGGCTCACCCTTCGGGTGAGTTTAGTGCTGTGTTGTAATGTCTCGTATTATACAGTGTCACACCCTGTTGTTAGGTTGTGGTCATGTTCGATTCGGTTATCCAGCAGGCTCGGGGAGTGGCGGTTTCTGGGCTGTGCCGCGGTGAACTGGAAGGGTTGGTTGCGGGTGCTGGGCGGGCGATCGCGGCGTTGAACGCTTTGCAGACACGTTGCGCGACTGAGATCGAGGGGCTCGATGATGGCGGGGTGAACTCTAAGGTGGTGTTGCGTGAGGCGGGGCGCATGTCGACTCGTGCGGCGAACAAGGTCGCTAAGACTGCGGCTGGGTTGGTGGATATGCCCAGACTCGCGGAGTCGTTGGCCGACGGCGCGATCACTGCTGAGCATGCTGAGGTGGCTGTGGGGGCGGCGGCGAAGACTTCGCCTCAACAAGTCGAGGATCAACTGTCGGGTCTTGCTGAGGATTGTTCGGTTGATGCGTTCGCTGAGGCGTCGCGGCGGTGGGTGAACCGCAACCAGCCCGACGACGGCGCCGAGCTGTATGAACAGCAGCGCAAGAACCGGTCGTTGAAGCACTGGGTCAACGACGAGGGCATGGGCGTGCTGTTAGCTGAGCTGGACCCGGTCAGCTATCAGCAGGTGCGCAAAGCACTCGATGTCGAGTATGACCGGTTGTGGCGCGACGACGGAGGCCGCGACGGTAAACCCGATCAAATCCGTACAACACCACAGCGCATGGCTGACGCGTTCGTGGCGCTGTTGACGGACACGACCCGCCGTGGACCCGGCAGCACCAGGCACCAACTCATCGCCATAGCCGACATCGAACGCCTCCGCGGCGATGACCCCACCGGTGTCGCCGAAATTGTTGGTGGAGAAGCCTTGCCGCAGACCGTGCTCGAACGGCTCATCTGCACCGCCGCCATTACCGGGGTGGTCTTTGACGGTGAGGGACAGCCCATCTGGGTGGGACGCACCCACCGACACGCCACCGAAGCCCAAATCAAAGCCATCATCGCCCGCGACCGGCACTGCCGAGGCAAAGGCTGCGCGGCCGGTCCCGAACGCTGCGAAATACATCACATCAAGCCATGGGAACAAGGCGGACGCACAGACATTGACGAGATGTGTCTCGCCTGCCCGCTGTGTCACCACAACATCCACGACCGCGGCTACATCGTCATCAAAACCAAAACCGGTTACCAAATCATCAACCCCAACAACCCGCCAAACGGGCCCTGAACACCGGGAGGGCCAACGCCCGCGAGTCTCGCTCCTCCCAACCGTCGTGGAGACCAACGCCCACAGGGGAACCTCGTCGTGGCCTGGAACGCCTCGGCGACGGCACGGTCACCACCCGTGGAGACCAACGCCCACAGGGGAACCTCGTCGTGGCCTGGAACGCCTCGGCGACGGCACGGTCACCACCCGTGGAGACCAACGCCCACAGGGGGAACCTCATCTGCTTAGAGGCCGAGCGGATTGATCCCGCACACGGCGGTGACCGAACGAGGTCGTGGCCCGAGCGACCCGCCCGTGGCCCAGCGGCCCGTGAGCGGAGCGAACAGGAGCGGGAATTTAGCGCAGGAAACAAGAGCGGGAGACAACAGGTCTCGACGCACCGCCATTTTCAATCCGCGCACGTTCTCATACGGGGTATTGCACGTTGGTGAGTTCCTCGGAAGCGACCCACAGCTTCTGCTGGGTCTGGGCGTCGTGGGAGCGGTCGCTGGAGGACACCAGCACCGGGTGTCCCTTCGTCTCCCGGAATCCGTCGGGGCCGTAGTACTGGCCGCCCTGCGCCGTGGGGTCAGTAGCTGCCCTCAATGTCGGAAGGGCGCCCATCGCTGCGCTCTGTGCCATGGCCTTCAACATCGGCGCAAACAACCGGCCCCCGGGGACGTGGCGCCCGAGTTCGGTGTCTGATCCCCCAGGATGGGCGGCCAGAGCCGCGGTCTCGGCGCCCGCTGCTCGGAGACGGCGTTCCAACTCGTAGGTGAACAGCAGATTTGCCAGCTTCGAGCGACCGTATGCGGCTACCCGTCTGTAACGTTTCTCGGCCTGAAGATCGTCGAAGTCGATCTTCGACATTATGCGGTGACCGATGCTGCTGACTGTCACGACCCGCGACCCGGACACACCCGACAGACGTTCCAAAACGAGACCGGTGAACGCGAAGTGACCCAGGTGATTCGTGCCTAACTGCATCTCGAAGCCGTCCACAGTCTTGAGCCGGGGAGTATACATGACTCCGGCGTTGTTGATGAGCAGGTCGATCCGCTCGAATCGTCGGCCAATCTCCGCAGCAGCAGCACGGATTGAATCCAGAGAAGCCAGATCAAGTTCTTGGAGCTCAAGGTCGGCGTCGCCATGGTCGGCTCGGATCGCCTCTATAGCCGCTCGCCCCCTGTCCAGGTCACGCACGGCCAGCACAACCGAAGCGCCTTTGCCGGCCAAACCTCGTGCCGTCTCAAGACCGAGGCCGCTGTTGGCACCGGTCACGACCGCCACCCGGCCCGACTGGTCCGTGATGTCGTCAGCAGTCCATTTCGTCTCACTCGGCTCGCTCATCTGGGTCTCCTCATCGTCGGTTCACTGTCTTGTGTTCTACTGACTGTACGGGGATTGGTGCGGTAACGATCAGCGACGGACGAAGTAGCGGACGCTGAGGGCTGAGCCGATCATGCCCCCGAAGGTTGACAGGGCCAGGTCGCCGACGGTGTCTCCGTAGGTCAACGAGAGCCCGCCTCCGGCGCCGGTCTCAGCAACTACCCACTCAGCGATCTCCCAGCCGACGATGGCCAGCGCGCCGATTCCCGCCCCCAACAGCCATGCCTCAGCTTTCGACGAAGCGCTTGCGGGGTCGATGCGGCGGAACCGCCAAGCATGAAAGGCCGACACCAACAGGGTCCAGTTCAACGTGTGCAGCACGTCGTCGGTCGCGGCGAAGGAATCGTAGAAACCCACCAGGTTGCCGAGCGTGTCCAGCATGAACGGCAGCACGACCAGCACGTCCGCGGTCGCCGGATACGGTGCGAAACGCCGCCTCCAAGCGACGGGAACCACCACAGTCGAAAGCATGAACAACGGGAACCGAAAACCCATGCCCTTGCCTTCGAGATGGTCCAGCGGAACCGTCAAGGCGACGATGAAGGCGAGCGCCAAAGCGACCTTTGTTGCGACAGCTACACGAACTCCCCAGGCCCCGCAGTCGAGACGAGCTACTCCGTTGTCCATGTGGTTGCCCCCGTTCCCCGAAGCAGATCTTCTAGGCGAGTTTGGTGGCTATGTCGCCAGCCGTCCGCAGAGCAGCGCCATCGCTCGTCGTGTTCCACGACCCGGGGTGAACAGGTTGGGTCCCCGCTTCGGCGAGAAGGTCAGTGAGCAACGTCACCCGGTCGATTCCGGCCGCGGACCACAGGTACAATCCGAAGGCACCGGGGATCGGGTTGACCTCGTTCAACAGGACCGTGCCGCCGCCGTCCCACAGGAAGTCCACCCGTGGTGCGCCGCTGATCTGAAGTGCCCCGGCGAGGGTCCTGGCCGCGTCCTCAATAGTCGTCTGGATCCCCGAAGGCAGATCGGCGGGCAGTTCACGGGGGGCAGACTCCATCCCCTCGGAACCTGAGAGGTACTTGGTGGCGTAGTCGTAGACCCCGTCCGCTAGAGGTCGTTCGATGGCAGACACCTGCATTTCGGGGAAGGTGCGCACAGCGATGTTCAGGTCGATCCAGCCTTCGAGGTACGGCTGCACCACTAGCCCTGAACGCGCCGAGGCGACCTGCGCGAGCGTCTTGATCGTCGCAAGATCGCCGACCCCGACCTCGACGCCGACCGAAGAACCGCCGAAACGCGGCTTGACCGCCCACGGTGGACCGAACGGGGCAGCGAAGTCGGCCCCCTGCTCGAATGGAACACTCGGGATCGTGTCGACACCCACGGCATCGGCGACGGCTGTGGTTGCCAGCTTGTCCATCGACAGGGCACAGGATCGGGCGTTGGGTCCGCTGACACGTATCCCGGCGAGTCGGAGCAGTGAGTCCAAACCGCCGTCCTCACCCGGACCGCCGTGGCAGCAGTTCAACACGACGTTGATGTCGAGCGGTCGGCTCCGTCGGCGTCCCCGTTCGGCGAATCCACCTGGGATCGTGAAATCGACGGGCGAGAATCCCGTCCGGTCCGGCCCGGCGAAGTCCTTGGCCTCAGCATCAGCGGGCACACGCTCGAACCTTGCCTGTTTCGTCCAGTAGATGAGGCTCGCGTCCGTGCCGGCATTGCGCAACAGGCGCGCCGCCTGCAGGCCGGTAAGAATGCTGATGTCGTGCTCTGGTGAAAGCCCCCCGAATACAACTGCGACCTTCAACTCAGCCTCCTAGGTTCAGCGTTCATTGGTGTTTCAGGCATAGTGGTCGGGAAGATCGTTCTCCCAGAGAACACCGTCACCTGTGCCGAGATTGAGGTGAACCCACTCCCTCGCAGCGTCACGGTTCGACACCTCGATCACGATACCGCCAACCGCGGATGCGCCACGGTGAAGGGATGTGCGGTTGGTCCGCCCGACGATGACGAGTTCGCAGCCGGATTCGGCCACCAGCCTTGCGAACTCGGCGTTCTCGGAGTCCTGGAGCGGTCCCAGTTCGATCATTCCGGGCGTGACGACCGCCGCCCGGCCCTCGTCGCGGTGCTCCAACAGCGTGGCCAGCGCCTCTCTGGCACCAGCGGGGTTCGAGTTGAAGGTGTTGTCGACGATCGTGACACCCGAGTCTGCGACCGAGACGCTCGCCCGGTGCTCACCGGTCTCGAGGTCCTCGATCAGCGCCGTCAACCGATCCGAGGAGACACCGGCCTCGACCGCGAGGGCCGCTGCCACAGCGACGTTGGATCTCTGCACCGAGGGGTGCAGCGCCCCGAGAGCGAAAGACTCGGAGAAGTAGTCGAGACGCAGTCCCTCGCCTGACTCGTCAACCGAGACGCGAACGTCGGCGACCGTTGTTCGGCTGCCCGAACAGCGGATCACGCGATGAGTGTCTGCGATCCGTTCGGCCTCTTCGGCCAACTCCGGCGAGTCGACGTTGAGCACCACGGTCTCGGCGAACTCGACGATCTCCATTTTGGCGGTGACGATCCTGTCTAGAGACCCCATGCGTTCGAGATGGACCGGCCCGATCGCGGTGATCGCCGCGACCTTGGGCTTGATCCAGCCGCAGAGCCGCCGGATCTCACCTTCGCCGTAGGTTCCCATCTCGGCGATGAAGACCTCCGTGGCGGGAGTCAGGTGTTCGTTGATGGCCCGCGACAGTCCCGCCTGGTTGTTCCACGACGCGGGTGAGGCGACCGTGGGGCGGACCGGGCTGAGCAGTGCCGCCAGATGCTCTTTGGTCGACGTTTTCCCGTAGGAACCGGTGATCGCGACCACCAGCGGACGCACCTCACCGAGCCGTTCCTCGGCGCTGTGCTGGAAGCGCCTTGCGAGCCGCGACTCCAGAGGAACGGCGACCGCCAGAGCAGCGTCGACCGCAACGAATCCGAACAGCGAGCAGATCGCCGCGGCCGACCAGGTTGTCGAAAATTCGCTCAGTAGCCAGAGAGTGGCTCCCCAGATGAGCACCGCCAGAGCGGCGGTGGTCTTCATTCGGCGAGTGAAGCGCAGCTTGGAAGTCCTGCCGCGCAACGGGAGTCCCATGGGAGTCAGCGCCGCGATCACCGCAACCGAGGCAGTCGGCCAGATCCGCCAAGAGCCCGTTGCCGGGATCGTGACGGCCGTGCTGACCAGCCCGCCCAGTGCCAGCCCCACGTTGGGTGCCGGGGTTGTCTCCAGCCAGCGGAACAGCGTCGTGTTGACCGATCCCGGCAGGTAGTGCTCGCGTTGGGCGACGCGCCACCACTTCGGCATCCAGAGCAACGCAGAGGCCACGGCAAAAAGGACTGGAATCACTAGTGCGCGAACCGATCGATCGTTTCAACAAAGAGTTCGGGATGTTCGAGGTGGACGTCGTGGCCGCAGTCCCGCTCTTCGAGGATCGACCCGTCGACGATCCGCTGTGCCCGCCTCGCTTGTTCGATCGGCGCGGCGGTGTCGCTTCGACCCCACAAGAACGCCGTCGGGCAGCGAATCTCGGCCAGTTCGTTCTCGTACGACTCGTTCACAACCTTGACGAATATCTCACGCATCACACCAGTAGCAGCGAGGTAGTCCGCAGAACCGTACCTGCTGCGGGCGGTCTCGAGGCGAGAGTCGCTTGCGAGTCCCAGCCTGTTGAGCCCTCTGACGGTCCGGTACAGCAGTGGTGGTCTGGGGCTCGTCTGGTTCCGGAATAGAGGCGTACCGGCGATGATCAAGCCGCAGACAGAATCCGCCGCGGCCGCCGCGATCTGCAGGGCGACCCGACCTCCGAAGGAGTGACCGACGAGGAGCACCCGCCGCGAGCCGGTCCATTGGGTGACCGCGTCGAGGACCACTGTGGCGTAACCGCTCGAACCCATGGGCTCGGTCGGTTGCACCGACGAACCGAAACCGGGAAGGTCAAGCGACATTCCAGGCCTCTGGCTCGCGACAGCCGAGAAATCGCGCCGGGAACGGCTCCAGCCGTGCAGGTAGACGATCGGAACATCGACAGGAGCAGGAGGAACCTCAGCGATGAGTCCCAGGGTCCCGAATGTTGCTACAGGCATCTAGCGGCCGCTCCTGTCACCCTCTGATCCTAGCTGTGCAGGTGGGCGGGGTCGCACAGCGGCTGCCTGCGCGACGGGGTAGAGAATCGGGCACACTGGAGCCGTGAGCGTGGATTGGGATGCTGTCGTTGCCGCTGGGCTCTACGACCCGTCGGGACCCGGCGCGCAGACTCGTCGAGAACTGATCGAGCTGTTGGTTTCCCATGGGGCCACGGTTGAGAGGATGGTCCGTGCCGCTGAAATCGGCGAGTTGTGGGAGTTGGCCATCACCTTGCTCTACGGCTCATCGACTGACATGTCGGCTCGCGACCTCGCCGTGAGTGCAGGTGTCGACTTGGAGACGATCGAGAGGATATACCGTGTCTCCGGCGTGCCGGTGATCGACCCGGACGAAGTGCGCTTCGGCGATGAGGACGTAGAGTTCGTCCGCGGTCTGGGGAATGCGATCGGGGGCCAGTTCTTCGAAATCGACGAGTTGGGTGAGATCCTCCGGGTTTTCGGGGAAGCGGTGGGTCGTATCGCTGACGCCGCGGTCGCGATGTATCAGCAGGGTGCCCATCAAAGGCTGATGGCGACCACAGCCGACGAGTTGGAGTTGGCAAGGATCTCCATAGCCAGAGCCTCTGAGGCAACACTGCTTCCTAGGCTGCTCACCGCGCTGATGGGGCACCATATTTCCGAAGCGGCCAAGCGCCTTGCGGCCACTACGGTTGAGGGAAGTCCGTCTGTGCGTGTGATCGCCGTGGGATTTGTGGACATGGTCGGATACTCGACGCGCTCCCTTGAAGTGTCGATGGGTGAGCTGTCCGAGTTGGTGTCGGGCTTCGAGAACCGCTCGCTCGATATCGTTGCGACCGGTGGCGGACATACGGTCAAGCATCTCGGCGACGAAGTCATGTTCGTTGCCAATGACGCGGCCTCGGGAGCGGCGATCGCCATGAATCTGATCGACGCCTTCAGCTGCGACGGTGATGTGGTGCCCCATGGCGGGGTCGCCTTCGGCCCGGTGGTGAACCGCCGAGGCGACTACTACGGGCCGGTGGTCAACCTGGCGTCGCGTATCGCCCGCCAAGCTGTGCCGGGTGAGATCCTGGTGTCGTCAGACATGGCCTCCAATCTTGCCGGCATTGACGATTTCGGGACTTTCCCCGCTGGGCGGCGAATTCTGCGAGGCATCGCCGATCCGGTCAAGGTCCACACTCTCTACCGTCGTCAGCCGGACTGAGCGGCTTGAGTCGTAAATAGTCCGTTGGCATATTTGTTTGATGGGGATGAACGCGGCGCAACAGGAGAGTTGGGAGGAGCGGGGATTCTTCATTGAGCGCGGGTTCTATTCGGCCTCAGTGGTCGATGAGATGATCGAGCGTGTCGTTGAGATCGTGAGGATGACCGACGCGGGGGAGCAGCGGCCGGACCTGTGGCCGACCCCTGAGCGCAGGCTCGCGGATCAACCCAAACCCGAGGATCGACTGGCCAAGCTGTTCCGAGTGATGCGCACCGAGAAGGTGTTCCACTCGAGCGCCACCGATCCTCGGCTGCTCGCAATACTCGCTGAGATGATCGGCCCCGACATCGACTGCTTCCTGTCGCAGTTCATCTTCAAACACCCTGGCGCGTTGGGCCAGCCGTGGCATCAGGACGACTTCTATTTCCGCATGAAGCCGTTGCCCCAAGTCGGAGTGTGGATCGCCTGCACCGCCGCAACGCCGGAGAACGGACCGCTGTGGGTCGTGCCCGGATCCCACACCGAGGTGATCCACGATGCTGTGCGCGACCCGCGCCCGGACGCAGGCCTCGCCTATGTGGAGATCGTCGACGCCGACACCAGCGCCGAGGAGGTGGTGCTCATGGAGCCCGGCGACACGCTATTCTTCCACTCCCGCCTGCGCCACCGATCAACCGACAACAACTCCACAGACATGCGCGCGGCGATGGTCTACCACTACGCCCCGCCAACCACGCAGGGCCTGCGCTCACCGAACCAGGATTGGGTCGAGGTTCTGCGTGACGGCGAAGCAGTGTCGGCCTCCACCGAACCTCTGCCGATTGTGTGGAACTGACGATCAGCTGACCTCGGTCGTCGTCGCGACGATCGAGCGCCGTTCGTAGCTGGCGATGGCCCCGTCGAGGGTCACTGTCGTGGAGCGCATGTTGGGGTCGTAGGAGGATCCACCCACCCGGAACGTGAAACTCCCCGGCTCGGTTACGAGATCCATGTCGAGACCGTGGAACGCCAGACGACTCGGGTGGACCGTGAAGGTGACTGTGCGAGTCTCGCCGACCCCGAGTCCGACCCGGGCGAACCCGATCAGCTCGCGCAAGGGCCTCGCCACCGAGGCGACGTCGTCGGTGACGTACAGCTGCACCACCTCGTCGCCGTCGCGGTCGCCCGTGTTGGTGACCGCGACCGACACGGTGGTCGGCGTTGTCGTGGATCCCGCCGAGACATTCGGTTCGGTGTAGTCGAAGGTCGTGTAGGACAGTCCGTGCCCGAACCAGTAGAGAGCCGAAACATCGCGATCGACATAGTTCCCGTAGAACTCCGAACGGTCGCCGCGACTGCGCATGTCGTGGTGCAGTGGAACCTGGCCGACATGGCGGGGCAGGCTCACCGGCAGCCGTCCCGCCGGGTTGACCGCGCCAGTCAGCACATCGGCGATCGCACTGCCGCCCTCCTCGCCGGGCAGGATCAACCACACCAATGCGTTCGCTGCCTCAGCGGAGGCTTCCAGCGTGTGCACTCGGCCGCTGATCACCACTACGACAGTCGGAGTGCCCGTCGCCGCCACCTCCGCTACCAGCTGTGACTGCACCCCGGGAAGGTCGAGGTCGGTGGCGTCTCGGGCCTCGCCGACCGTCGAGTCCATCACCAGCCCCGAACGCGCGCCCACACAGACGATCGCCACATTGGCCGCGGCCGCGGCTTGAACGGCTTCGGCGATTCCGGAGGTGTCGTCGCTAGAGTCGGCACAACCACCGGTGTAGCTGATCTCTGCGTTGCCGAGGGCAGCACGCAGACCCGCGAGCGGGGTGACATGAGTCGTGTAGTGGGGACCGGCCGCGAAAGCGCCGCTGGCCTCCGGCAGCTGGTCGGTTCCCGTGCCCTCGCCTTCGACCGGGGCACCGATGCCGGCGAGTTGCTCGGCGACCTCGGCGAGGCGACCCTGGTAGATGATCTCAAGATGGGCGGGGTAGTGGTAGTCGCCCTGCAACAGTCGTTGATCATCGGCATGCGGGCCGATCATCGCCACCCGCGAAATCGACGAGCTGAGCGGCAGGACCCCGTCGTTGTGCAACAGCACGACGCCCTCCGCCGCGGCTCGGCGGGCCAGTCGGCGCTGATCGGCGGTGTCGAAGACCCTCAGCGCGGCGTCGGCGTCCACGTAGGGGTTCTCGAACAGACCCAGGCGCATCTTCTGAGCCAATACCCTGGCGCAGGACTCGTCGACGAAGGCCTCATCGAAACGCCCCTCGCGAACCGCGGCACCGAGGTGCTGATAACAGTCGAGCGCCGGCAGTTCGATGTCGAGCCCGGCCCCCAGTGCGGCAACCGCCGCGCCCTGGGCATCAACAGCAGTCTTGTGGTTCAGATATAGCTGCATCACCGCGAAGTAGTCGGCCACGACGGTGCCTTCGAAACCGAGTTCGCCACGAAGCAGATCAGTGAGAATCTCGCGGCTCGCGGCAACGGGCACACCGTCGATCGACGAGTAGCTGTTCATCATCGAGGCGAGGCCCGCCTCTCGGATCGCGGCCGCGAAGGGCTCTGCGTAGACCTCGCGCAACTCCCGGCCACCGAGATGGACCGGCGCATGGTTGCGTCCACCCAACGAATATGCGTAACCCAGGAAGTGCTTGCCGGTGCAGACGACGCCGTTTGCGAGGTCGTCGGTCTGCATCGCCTTCACATATGCCACGCCCATCTGGCCGCAGAGTTCGGGAGACTCGCCGTAGGTCTCCTCCACGCGGCCCCAACGGGGATCACGCGCCACGTCGAGAACTGGCGAGAGGTTGTGGCGTGCCCCGACAGCGAGCATCTGGGTTCGGATCACCTCCGCTACCTCTGCCATCAGAGAGGTGTTCCAGGTGGCGGCAAGGCCCAGCCCCTGAGGGAAAGTGGTCGCTCCCCTGTGCAGGAATCCGCCGACTCCCTCCTCGTGGATCACCCCGGGGATTCCGAGACGGGTGTTCTCCACGAGCACCTTCTGGATCGCGTTGGCCAGCTGCGCTGACTCGTTGGCCAGCAGGCCCGTGCTGGCACCGATGCGGGTGACCTGACCGATGCCGTCCGAGAGCACCTCGGCAGCCACCTCCGGGTCGAACTGTTCGTTTACGACCAATGATGTGACCCAGACAGCCCCGAGTTGCGCCACCTTCTCGTCGAGGGTCATCCGGCCGATCAGATCAGTGACTCGTTCGTTGATCGATGCGGTCGGATCCTTGTAGGTCTCAGTCATGCTGCTTCTCCTCGGACTGCTTCTCCTGGGAACTTTTGTCACTCGGCGCCTTCTCTCTGGCGGGTCGTGTCAGCGCGTCGAACATCGCAGACAGGGTCTTTCGCCACACCTCGACGTCGGGCACATTGCGGCCATGAGCTTCCTGGACTCCGATCCCAGACGATAGGGCGTTGATGACGAACAACACCGTTTCAGGGTCCGTGTATCCGCGGAGCGTTTCGAGGATCCACTCGGCACGCTTTGCGAAGACCTCCTCGACGCCTGCTGCCACATCCGGATCGTGACGGGCCGCAGCGGCAGCGTCGGTCTGCAAAAGGCGGAGTTCCCGGCTCCCGGGACTGATGAAGAGATCGAACAGGTAGTCGGGGTGCTCGGCCGCTTCATCGAGGTCCAACATGTCGTCGCGCTGGGCGAGTTCCGAGCGGATCACCTCGACGAGCAGTTGGCCCTTGGAGCGGAAGTGGCCATAGATGGCACCCTTGGTGAGGCCTGCCTCATCGGCGATGTCGCGCAGCGAGATCGCGTCATAGCCGCTCTCAATGAACATCTGTGCGGCCAGGTCCAGCAGGCGTCTGCGGGTGGCTGTGGACTTCGGGGTGAGCGGGGGAGTGGCTAATGCCGTCATGGTGTGGCTCCTGAGTCGGATCGGTGGATGGCGCGCTGGTCGGTGCCGAGATAGCTGGCGACTACTGCAGGGTCGTCGCGGACCTCCTTCGGGGTCCCTACCGCGATGACTGAACCGCGTTCGAGGCAATAGACGCGGTCGCTGATCGACATGATCAGAGGCATGTCGTGTTCAACGACGAGGATCGACGCATCGAGTTCTCTGCGGATCCCGTGCAGCAGCGGCACCAGCGCTTCGGCCTCTCGTTGGGCTACGCCCGCAGTCGGCTCATCGAGGCACAGCATTCGGTTGCCGCCGGAGACGAGGCAGGTGAGTTCGAGGATTCGGCGAGTGCCGGTGGAGAGTTCAGCGACGAAGGCGTTGGCGTAGTCACCCAATCCCAAGAAATCGATCAAGGCGTCGGCCGCCGCGGCCTGTCTGGTCTCGTGGCCGCGGCCGCAGAATGGAACGGCCGAGGTGACGAAGCGCGTCCGTTGGGTCGCTTCGAGCGCTATCTGCACGGTCTCTCGCACGGTCAGGTCGGGGAACAGGGTGGCGGCCTGAAAGGTCCGTCCGAGGTGGAGCGCATGACGTTTGTGCGGAGGCAGTCCGCCGACATCGGTGCCGAAGATCGCGATAGAGCCGGTGGCATCCACGAATCCGCTGACAGCGTTCATGAACGTTGTCTTGCCTGCCCCGTTCGTGCCGATCAAGCCGACGATCTCGCCGTGGCGGACTTCAAGATCAATATTGTCGCAAGCGACCCGTGAACCGAATCTGACCGTCACATTGGTCGCAGCCAGTGCGACTTCGTGGGGCGGTGGGGGCACCTTGGCACGCGTGTGGAGTCGGCGGGCGGGTTCGGCGGGAGTCGGGAGCCGTGAGGCGTACCAGGCGAAGAAGGAGTCGCGGGCAGCGAACCAGAGCTGAACGAAACCGCCGGGTGCATACATCAACAGGATGAGGATGCCGAGGCTGCTGGCGAGGAGCGGCACGATTGCCGAGTCGGGCCAGAATGCGGGCATCCCCACGACCCAGAGCGATCCCAGGACCGGGCCGGCCACCGAACCCACGCCGCCGATGACCGAGATGGCGAGGATCTGGACCGAGGTCTCCACGGCGAAGAAGGCGAAGAGAACCGTGACGTAGAGCCCCCCCAGGAACCCTCCGGCAAACCCCGCTATGCCACCGCTGATCGCGAAGGCCGTCAACTTGGAACCCGTGGGCCACACCGTGGACGCTGCTGCGGCGTCGGAGTTCTCACGCACCGCGATGATCCGGCGGCCGATCCCGCTTGACCGGATCCGGGCGACGAACAGGATGCCCAACACGAGGGCCAGCAGCGCAAGGTAGTAGTAGGTTCGCTGCGGTTTGAGTTCGAACGGTCCGATCGAGGCTCGCTCCAGCAGCGCCGAGGTGGTGCTCCCGCCGCTGAGGAAGGGCCTGCGGAAGAAGAACTTCTCCGCGCTCAGCGCCAAGGCGAGAGTGACCACCGCCAGAAGCAGGCCACGGACGCGCAGGGCCCCGAGTCCGATCAGCACCGCCACCAGCGCGGTGGCAGCAGTAGCCCAGAACAACGCCCACAAGAAGTGGAGTTCAGGCATCGGCAGGGTCCAGTCGACACCCAGCGCTCCGAGGCCGATGTCGTTGCCGTTCACAAGCGCCGCGGTGATCAGCGCCCCCAGTCCGGCGAACGCTCCCTGACCCAGAGAGATCTGGCCGCTCCAACCCACGAGGACCACCAGCGACAACGCCGCGAGCGCCATCAGCAGAATCTCGCTGTAGCGGAACGTGCGGCTTGCGGTGGTCACGAACAGCGGCACCGCGACAGCGACCAGAACCGCCACCGTTCCGAGAATCCTCGTGTGGTGCCGTACCCACCACAAGTCGCGCAACGCTGGTGGGATCGGTCGAAGGCGCGGCGCGAAGCTGAACGACTCACGCTCGTCGCCAGTGGCGCGACGGGTCGTCACGAACACCCCGGCGATCGCCAACACCAACAGCAGAGCTTCGAATCGACCCAGATCAAGCGGATAGTTGAGCCGGACCAGAGCTTCAACAATTCCGAGCAGGATTCCTGAGAGCACCGCCCGCGGAAACGAGATGAACGAGGCGATCACTGCTACGACCAGCACACGGGTCATCAGCGACGGCCCCGGACTCGAGAGCAGGAAGGCGCGACTGCTTCCCGCCTCCTGAAGCACGGCAACCATCGCGGCGAACGCGCCGGTGAGTGCCCAGACGATCGTCGACACGGTCCCGGGGTTGATGCCTACAAGACGGGCACGGTCGGGATCGGCTGCCGACGCACGGATGGCGCGGCCCCACGCGGAATAGCGCATCCACAGCGCCAAGGCGGTCACAACTGCTGCCGACAACACGAACAACAGCAGTTCACCGCCCTCGATCCGTATGTCGAACCACTCGAACTCCCGTGCCCACGGTGTCGGATAATCGTTGCGGTTGTCCTCAGCCGACGGCTCCGGGAGAGCGAACATTGCCGCCTGGGCCAATTGTGCCAATCCGATTGTGGCTACCAGCAGGATTACCCGCGGCGCGGTGAAGAGGCGACGCACCACCGTGAGTTCCGCCACTCCCAGGAATGCTGCGCCGGCCACCACCGAGACCACGAAGCCGACCCAGTAGGGAGTGTCGTAGCGGATCACGAGATGCGCCATCACCTGGCCTGCCAGAACGCCCGTTGCGCCGACCGCGAAGTTGATCACACGGCTGGACCGGTAGACCAGGATGACACCGAGCGCTAGAAGTGCATACGCCAGTCCGTGCACTGCGCCGATGAAGACGAACTGTCGTCCGAACTCCAGTGCAGCGATCACGGCGCGTCGGGAGTCTGGTCGGAGGCTGTGGTGTCCTCGGTGTCATTTGTGGGCGGGTCGGTTGTGGCACCAAGGAAGACCGCGCGGGCGATATCACCCCGCTCGGCTAGCTCGCGGGTGGGCCCGTCGAAGCGCACATGTCCCTTCTCGATGAACACTGCACGCTCCGCTATCGCCGCGGCCACGTTGAGGGACTGCTCGACGATGATCATCGTCTGGCCCTGCTCTCGGAGCCCTTCCACGATCTGAAGCAGTTCGCTGACCACGGCGGGGGCGAGGCCCAGAGACAACTCATCTATCAGCAGGACCTCGGGCTCGTGGATCAGCACCATGGCCAGCGCCAGCATCTGTTGTTGGCCACCGGAGAGCTCACTTGCCGGTTCGTCGAGTCGTTCCGCGAGCATCGGGAAGCTCTCCAGCACTTCAGCGATGCGATTGGCCAACAAAGTACCGTCGGATCGCAGACTCCAGCCCGCAGTGCGGAGATTGTCGCGGATCGACATCGGACCGAAAACAGCCCTGCCTCCGGGTAGCTGTGCGATCCCGAGACCGACGCGGGTCTGGGGCGAGGTGAGGGTGATGTCACGGCCGTTCAAGTCGACGATTCCACGCGAAGGAACAGCCAGGCCGCTTATCACCCTCAGGATCGTCGACTTTCCTGCGCCGTTGGTTCCGAGCAGAGCCAGTGTCTCACCCGGTTCGACACGCAGGTCGATCCCGAACAGCACCTGGACAGGGCCGTATGAGAAGTCGATGTCGCGCAGCGACACGGCGGGAATGTCATCAGGGTGAGCGACGCGCCGATCAATCTCGGCTTTGTCCTTCTCGATCTCGTCCACGACTAGAGACAGGTCGTGACGGATATGGCGGGCGCCCCATATGAGCAGCGACCCTCCGAGGATCTTGAAGGGGATCGCCACGATCAGGATGGCTGTGCGCTCTGAAGTGGCGTCCGACAGCAGGCCGGCGACGATCGGCCCGAGCACGCCGCCACCCAGGAAGATGACCATGATCGACAGTGCGGTGGCCTGGGCCCGCAGGCGATACGGCACCACGCCCACCAGCAGCGGCGAGATCATCCCGAAGACCACCACGGCGAGCACCGACGGAACGATGCCGACGATCGCGAAGAGCACCGGGTGGGGCATGTAGAACTGGATCGGGATCACCAGGGCCATCGGGAAGAACAGCGCTCCGACCCAGGCGAGTGCTTTGGCCGGACTCTGTTGGTACAGCTTGTCGTAGCGGCCCGCGGCCCAGGGAGCGGCTACGAAGGCGAGCATGCCGGGCACGAAGCCGATCATCGCCCGCTGGAAGGGGGACAGGCCCCAGCGGTCGTCCAGGAACAGGTTGACGAGGAAACCCTGCCCGATCATCGAAAAGACGATGACGCTGAAAGAGACCCAAGCAAGTTTCAGAGTGCGGATCGCCATCAGGCGATGCCACACCGCGCTGAGCGAGACCCTGGGGCGGTCGGGGTCCTCCTCCATCACCTCGCCGATGGTCGAGAGCTGCTCGAATTGGCCGCGGGGTGGATCGGGAACAAAGAGGGACCAGATCCCGAGCGCGACTATCGGCCAGGCGAACACCCAGTAGGCCCATCGCCAGTTGTTGTCCACCAGGAGCATGAGCCCGCCGACTAGCAGGGGGGCGATGCGTTCCCCTGCCCGGCCCAATACGTTCTTCACCGCGTAGATCCGCCCGCGGGCCTGTATCGGGTAGGCATCGGCCAGCACCGCGCCCTGTACCGGGAAGGTGTTCGACGAACCGATTCCCATCAGCACGCTGATGAAGAAGAATCCGAGCGCCGTTGCTTGGAAGCCCCTGAAGAACATCGCCAGGCTCCAAAAGAGCGTGGCCCATCCGACCAGCTTCATCCGGTCGATCCGGTCGGCCAAGCGACCCATCGGAATGGCGCAAAGCGTGGAGCTGATCAGCCCGCCGATACCGACTACCGCGAGGCCGGCGTCGGAGAGTCCCAGACTGGTTTGAATCTCGGGCCCGAGCAGGCTGGGAATGGCGATCTGCAGAGCGTCGGTCGCGTCGAGCGTGCCCAGCACCGCGATGACACCGACCCCGCCGGCGGTAACTCCCTCGCGGAAAGACATTGGTTCGTCGCCGACGCCCGGGAGTTCGTCATCGGATCGAATCTTGGTCGCGTCGAGGTGCGCCGCGGCGCTCTCACGAGCGGTCTGCTCCGCCAGTACTGCTTGGGTAAGTTCCGAGAACCCGCCCTGTTCACCGCCGTTGGCAGGATCGTCGTTGGCAGGATCGTCTGTGTCGGGATCGTCTGTGTCGGGGATGGTCACGGAGGGATCTGGGCGTGTTCGGGTTGATCACGGGGTGAGGTCATGTTCGGCCTCGCCGTGTTGTGGATGTACCTTGTGCTGCCGTTCCCCGTCTACGGAACATTGTGGATCCTGTTGATCCTCTACGTCGCCCGCTTCCCTCCGGTAGCCCTGCGCATCCTTTCAGCGCAGACAACCCAGGTGTCCAACGAGTTGCAGGAAGCGGCCGAAGTGAGCGGAGCCACGTGGTGGCAGAGCTTTCGAACCATCATGCTTCCGCTCCTTCGACCAGGACTTGTAGCGGCATGGATCTTCGTGATGGTGCATGCGTTTCGCGAACTCGGCGCATCCGTGCTCGTTTCGTCGTTCGGCACCGAGGTGGTAGGTGTGGCCATCCTCGACCTGTGGGAGAACGGCAGCTTTGGACTGCTGAGCGCCTTTGGAATAGTCATCATGACCGCATTGTTGATTGCGGCGCTCGCCGTAGCCGGGCTCAGCGAAAGATATGGGGTGACTGAACAGTGATCAAACTCGAGGAAATCGTTAAGACCTACCCTGGCGGCACAGAGCCGGCGGTCAAGGGAATCGACGTGGTCGTCGCGAATGGCGAGTTGGTGACCCTGCTCGGGCCTTCAGGTTGCGGCAAGACGACCACACTGCGCTGCATCGCCGGGTTGGAGATGCCCGACACGGGGCGCATCCAAATTGGCGATCGGACCGTATTCAGCTCTTCCGAGAAGATCCGGGTGCGGGCCAACCAGCGCAATACGGGGATGGTTTTCCAGTCCTACGCCATATGGCCACACATGACCGTGGCCGAGAACGTCGCGTACCCGCTGCGCGTCGGGCGCGTCAACAAAGCCAGTGCGCAAGAGAGGGTCGACCGCGCCATCGACCTCGTAGGTCTCGGCGATTTCGCCGATCGGCCGGCGCCCAACCTCTCCGGTGGTCAGCAGCAACGTGTTGCCTTGGCCCGTGCGCTGGTGAGCGAACCGGAAATCCTGCTTTTCGACGAGCCGCTCTCCAACCTTGATGCCACACTGCGCGAGTCGATGCGTCAGGAGATCCGCGAGGTGCAACAACGGTTGGGAATCGCTTCGCTGTACGTTACGCACGACCAGACAGAGGCGCTGGCAATTTCCGATCAGGTTATTGTCATGTCACACGGCGAAATCCTCGATGTAGGCACCCCACAGCGCATCTACGAACGTCCTGCATCGCTCGCGGTGGCCCGCTTCATCGGCCTGGCCAACATCTTCGAATTGACCGACATCCGCGGAGACGGCGATCTATTCGAAGGATCTAGTGACATCGGTACGGTCAGTTTCCGCGAGGACCCTGATTGCCCCGACCGGATGACCTCGGTGATTTTCCGCCTTGAGGATGTCAGGCTCGACCCTCCGGACGCTGACCGCGACAGCACAAACCGATGGGCGGGACAGGTGATCTCGGCGCTCTTCCTCGGCACTCTGTGGGACTGCACGATCCAAGTCGATGGTGGTCGGATACGAGCCCACGTGCCCCGAACGCAGCAGCCTCAGGCCGGAGACGCGGTAACGGTGCATGTGTCGCCCGATGACTGCGTACCGATGCGGTGACGTTCGTGCACTGCCATCAAGAACCGATCAAACATCAACTATTGGGAGAAACAAGATGAGCATTTTGGGTGCCCTCGCCACTGTCCACGCACCGTTTATCGCGGGTATGCCCGAGTTGGCCCCAGAGCCGCAACGATCAACGGTCAACAAAAGCTTTGAGTACCTGAGAGCGAAGGTAGGCGAATTGCAACCGGATCTCATTGTCACCGTGTCAAGCGAGCACATCACCAACTTCCTGGCAGACGATGTGCCAGCGTTCGCGGTGAGCAGAGCCCCGGACAACCCGACCCAACCTGAGTTCGGCCTGCCAGACCGGCGGGTGCCAGGCAACACTGACTTCGCTGAAGGTCTTGTCGCGTTCGCCCGCCGACATGGATTCCCGCTCGAAGGGCGCGACGAGTTGTATCTCGACCACGGCACCAACCTCCCCCTCAAGTTCCTGCGGCCCGAATACGACATCGCGGTCGTTCCCATTCTGGTCAACACGGTCTGGGAACCGTTTCCCTCCACGTCGGAAGCACATGATCTGGGTTCACTGTTGGTCCGGTTCGTTGATGAGCAGTTTCCTCACCTCCGCGTGCTGCTGATTGGTACTGGTGGTATCTCCCACTGGGTCGGCAATCGTCGACACGGCGACATGAATCTGGAATTCGACCAGTGGTTCATCGAGTTGCTTGTGAATCGTGAAGACGCCGTGTTGCGTTCAATCTCCGACGACGACATCGACCCGGGAGGTGACGGTGCTCACGAAATCCGTACCTGGATCACCATGTCGGGGGCGGCACGCGAAGCTGGCCTTGAACCGGAGTTGGTCTTGAGTGAATCCTTCGTGCCTGGTTGGAACGTGGGCGTGTACCAACTCGCGTGGTTGCCGCCGAGTGGCGAGGAGGTCTGACTATGTCAACAGCATCTGTCGAACGGCTGGTCTGGGAGATCCACCGACGGGGGCGCGGCGATGAGTATCGAGTTGATCCGTCCGCTTATCTCCAAGAAGCCTGCCAACGTCTCGGCGTAACGGCCGAACTCCAGTCAGCCCTCGAGCAGCGGAACTTCGCCCGACTCATCGACCTTGGAGTCCATCCGATGTCTGTTCTGTTCTTCGCTCACGCCAACCATGTGCCCATGCCCCGATACCTCGACGCGATCGGCGCCGATCCAGAACACGTAGACACATTCCGTCGGATATTCGCCGCGGCCAACCAATCGAGGCCCGGGGCTGATCACGCGCCGACCGCGAGCGAGTGAGCATGGAACAACCGATTAGATTTCCCAGCGGCGACCTCGAATTGTCGGGGGTGCTGCACATACCCGACAGCCACGATGGTCGCCCGCTCCCTTGTTTTGCAGTACTGCACGGATTTGGGTCGAACAAAGACGCCACCAATGTTCGCGGGCCCGTCAAGATGCTGAATGGTTGGGGCTATGCGGCATTTCGCTTCGACATGCGCGGCTGTGGCGAGAGCGACGGTGAATTTGGTCGAGTGATTTGTCTCGAACAGGTTGCAGACACCCGCGCAGCCGTAGACCTTCTCCAGTCCCTTCCCGAGGTTGATCCCGACCGGATCGGGGTGCTCGGCTCGAGCTTCGGCGCAGCAGTCGCGATCTATACCGCAGGAATCGATGAGCGGCTCGCTGCGGTGATCTCGTCGGGTGGGTGGGGGCACGGTGAGCGCAAATTTCGCCGCCAGCACCCCACGCCCGAGGCTTGGATGAAGTTCATGGAGATGCTCGAGAAGGGTCGTCTCCACCGAGAGCGGACCGGCGAACCGCTACTTGTCGATCGCTACGACATCGTGCCGATGCCAGAGCACCTGCGAACACACCTCAGCCGGCAGTCTGTGACGAAGTTCCCGTCAGAAGTAGCACAGTCAATGTTCAACTTCTGTGCCGAAGATGTTGTTGGTCTCATCTCGCCGCGACCTCTCCTACTCCTGCACTCGTCCGACGATTCGATCACGCCGACCGAACAATCAGTTGCCTTGTTCGAAAAGGCGGGTATGCCCGTTGATATGCACCTGATCGCCGAAACCGACCACTTCATGTTCTCTGAGGAGAATACTCGCGTCAGAGAAATCGTATGCGGGTGGCTCAATCGCTTCTTTCCGGTTGCACCGGTGGATCAGGGTGGAGTCGGTTCATGATTCTCCACACCTCCGAGCGGGGGTTGAGGGACGGCAAGACGGTCGTCTTGTTGCATTCGCTTGCGCTCGACGCCGGTGTCTGGCGATTCGTGGTTCCGCCTGTAGCCGAGAAGTGCCGGACTCTGGCGCTTGATCTGCGAGGACATGGTCAGTCACCAGCGGGCACCGACTTCACAGTGGAGGAGATGGCCGACGACATCGTCGAGACCGTTCATGCTCTTGGCGTCCACTCTATTTTGTTGGTCGGTTTGTCTCTGGGCGGTTGTGTTGCACAGGCAGTCTCGTTTAGGCACCCTTCGGTGGTCGAGAGCCTCGTTCTCGCGGACACGACGGCTTGGTATGGCGACGACGCGCCGCGGAAATGGCGCGAACGGGCTGACCGGGCCCGAAGACAGGGGCTCGGGTCTTTGGCCGGATTTCAGTTGGATCGTTGGTTCAGCGAGAGTTTCCAAAGAGCGAATCAGGACCTGTGCCGCGAGCTGCTCGCAACCTTTAGAGCAAACGACATCGATTCGTATGCAGCAACATGTGATGCTCTGGGAAGATACGACGGGCGCGGTGCTGTGGAGGAAATCGAGGTGCCGACAGAGATCGTCGTTGGCGAGCACGATGGTGCCACGCCTCCATCAGACGCACACGACCTCGGCGAGCGGATTGAAGCTTCCCGCGTAACCGTTCTGCCTGACGCCAAACATCTCACTGCGCTGGAACGCCCCGATGCGTTAGTCGATGCGATCAATCGGCTATTGGCCGCACGCTGAACCTCGGCCGTGTCGACCCTATGCTTCATAGGTCATCAATCTCGGATGCAAACCATTGGAACCGACGTGAGAAAAAGCGACTCAAAATTAGCGACCTCCAGGATTCGTCGGGATCGGAGCGACATCCGCGATTTGCTAATCGAATCGGCAGTGGTGGAGTTTGCGATGTACGGCTTCGAGGGCGCAGCAACTAGGTCGATCGCCGAGCGGGCCGATGCGCACCAGCCGCAGATCAACTATCACTTCGCGTCGAAGGAAGAACTATGGCGTGCTGCGGTTAATCACCTGTTTGGCCTTCTCGACGCCGAGCTTGCGGGGATCGAGGACATCGAACACCCCGCCGTGGCGTTTGCTGAGAGCATTCGCCGACTTGTTTTCTTTGCCCACAAGAACCCTCACCTGAACCGCATCATCGTACAGGAGACGAGTTCGGCGAACCCTCGCACCCGGTGGCTCGCCGAGGTCCATGTGCAACCCCGTTTCAACGAGCGGCGCGAGATCTGGCGACAGCTTCGTGCCGACGGTATCGCCGCACCGATCCCCGAAGAGTTCGTGCACCACGTATTGATAGGAGCAGTCTCGTTGCCTTACGTGGCCCGAACAGAGACTTGTCTGCTTCTCGACACAGAGGAACTGGACTCAAGTCTCATCGCGGCGCATGCCGAGGGCCTGGTCGCTACCCTTTTACCAGGGCTCCACCGGGACTCTTCCATCTGAGAACAGTGAGGTGCTCCACACTCCAGTGGGGGTTGGAGTTGTTGCTCACTCCATTACTGAGGCGCCAACCGCTGTGTCCGTTACAGCTGGCAGCTTGGAATCGGGGCGAGGCGGTCGTTGACGATCTCGTGGAGTTCGACTGTCGAATCGGCACCCCGCCAGTACTGCGAATCGCCGATCGCGAAGACGCGGTGGGCCGGACCGTCTTCAAAAGACCGGGCGGTACCAGCCACGATGCCGTTCACCACGACGGCGAAGGTGATCGGCGCGCCCGGCGGGGCGTCGATGTGTCCGAAGACATAGCCGACCGCCCCGTCAGGTTCGGGAATCGTTGTTGGCCGTTCCATGACCCAGCAGTGTGCGGATCGGCTGGTCGCCCAGTCCAGCGCCGGAGCACCGATCAGGCTGTGCGCTCCACCGAGTCCGTAGAGGCTCCCGGACGCCCCGTCGCCGAACACTTCGTGCATGTCCGCAGCGAGTCCTTCGATGATTGTCGTGAAGCCCTCGGGCACTGTCACTGAGCCGAAAGGTCCGCTGACGCTCCGGTCCAGCGTGGATCGCGGTCCCAGTATGTCACGTCCTGCAAAATCCCACGGAGCGTCGATTCGGAGCTGCACGGTGATAGTGGGCACGATGTCGACCAACTGCACGGGTTGGGATTGAACGGTCCCGTAGCTCTGGTGCGGCTCCTTTAACAGGAGTGGAACCCCGGCGATGCCGCCGACGTTGGCGTCGCCGACCCCTCGGGCGCGCTCGCCTGGCACAAAGGAGATCCCGTGGTCGGCGGTGACTACCACAATGGCCCGGTCGAAGTCTCCGACAGCTTCGAGGCGATCCAGATACTCCCCGAGGAGCTGGTCGGCGAAGCCGAGTTGCAGAAGGTGGCGTTGTTGCCCGAATCGGGCCTTGACCTCGTCGTCGTCCCATTTCGAGAAGTATCCGGGGAGACCGATATCGGCGTAGATCGAACCGTCCGGCCTCAACCGCCAAGGCACATGCGGCAGCAGTGCGTGCATGAAATGCATGCGGGGGAGACCGCTCGGCTGGATCGCGGCAACTTCGCTTCGAAAATCGAGCACCCGGGTGTCGAGGGAGATCAGGCTGTCCAGGAACGCCGTTCGTTCCTCGGCGATGCGCTCCGGGTCTACGGGTTCGGTGTCGATGTCGATATCGAGCGCGGTGGTGTTCAACAGTGTGGTCGTCGGTGCGCCTTGAAGCAGCGACGGCTGCGTGGTCGTCGTGGTCGAGGTCTGCGTGGTGGTTGTACCGATTGTCGCGGTTGTGCCCGTCGTGGTGCTGGTGGGTTCCTGGGCGGCGGTCCGGGTGGGAGCTGCGGGTGTGGTCAGATCTCCTCCGAAATCACCCCAAGTGGCACCGATCGACGGAAGCCCCAGGTCGGTCCCCTCGGGTGCCACGAGATGCCCGAAAACGATCGCTGCGTCCTCGAACAGCAGAGCCAACGAGCCTCTGTCGCTTGGATCTGTTTCGTCGTGGGTCGGCGCCGACGGACTCGAAGTGGTCGCAGATGAGATCGTGGAGGAGGTTGCGACCGTGCTTGCAGGCGTGGCTGAGGCCGTTGGAACCGCGGTGGCAGTCGGTGCGGCGGTCGTGGTGGGAGCGGCGGTCGCCGTTGCCTGCTCGTCGGCCGCGATCCAGTCAAGGATCTGCTCGGGTGGTGAGCCGTTGCAAACTGAATCGGGGCAAAGATCAATGAGAGGATCCGAGGACGAGACGTCGTACACCCCACCCAACAGGGTGAACAGGTTGTGGGGATACATCGAATAGACGGGAGCCGGCTGGGTCTCGAGCGTGCTCGCAAGCATGGCCGGCACGGCTGACTCCGTTGTGAAACCGACAGTGGTTGCGTTGTTGAAGACATGTGAGGTCTCGCCCAGGCGGGCAAAATTTGGATAGCGGACCGGGTCGATCCGGCCTGTCTCGTCAAGCAGCGAGTACCACGGCAACTCATCGAACACGAGCAGATGGATGGGTGGGAACCGCTCATTCAGTCGCTCGACCAGTGATACTTGCGCGACGGCGCCTCCGCTGATCGGGGCCTTGTCGGAGTCGTCCTGGCCGGTGCCGGCGTTGGGAGACTCCGCCTCGTTGGATGCAGCGTTGTCCGGCTGGTCCTGGTCGTCACCCAAGCCGCCGAGGCCGGCCTCAAGGTCGGTCCCGAGCAGGGCCTCAAGAGCCACCGCCTCGACGTCGTCCGGGAAGACGACACTGTTGGTTGCCGAGAAGAACAGGAAATAGACGACTACGGCCGGTCCCAGCACTGCCAACACCGACACGACTGAACGAACCCGGTCGTGCTTCAGATAGAGCTTCATCAAGCCGTAGGTGCCAGCGATTGCGATTGTCAGCACGAGCCAAGCCGACCCACCGATCACATCCACCACCTGGATGACGAACAAGAAGGTCAGCGCCGCCATGGCCCCCCGGAAGACGTGTTCTCCCAGCTGTTCTGAGAGTGCGTGCCCGGCGAGCATCACCGCGCACAGCACAAGCACCGGGGCCAGCGCTACCGTGATCGCGAACACCACAATCTGTCCCGGTGAACTTGAGTGGGCAGTGAAGAAGGTCGGGTTCTCGCCGAGGATGCCCAGCAGCGGTTGGCTGATCGCCAAGGTGGCGAGCGCCAGCAGATGAACTACTCGCCACAGAAACGTCTTCACCCGAGAAGTGTGACTCACTTACCGCGTTCCCGCACAGAAACTGGCGCCGCGGCTCGGTCAGTGAGCGATCAGTCCCATTGGGGGACGGCGTCGATGAACTCGAGCGCGGCGTCGATGAAGCCGAACTGTTTGGGTAGTCCGAAGTGGTCGATGCCCGGGATTGTCTTGACGGTCGCGTTCGGTAGCGCATCTGCGAGCGGCTCGGGTGGCCCAGCGAAGTCCTCACTGCCGATCACTATCAGACAAGGTGCCTGAACCTTCCCCAACTGTTCGACTGTGAAAGGCTGGCGCTCTCGTGCCAGACAGGCTCGAAGCGCTTCAGAGTCGTTTCCCGGAGCGGTTATCAGTGACTCGAATCGGGCCTCCACGTTGCCTTCCAAGGGTCGGCTGTCACCGAAGTCGACTACGTTGCGCCCGATCGCAGCGAGGACCAGCCGGTTCACGCGTGCCGGATACGAAATGGCCAACCCCAGCGCCGTGTGGGCCCCGAGCGAATAGCCGATCACGTCGGCCGGCGAGTCGGGGAAGTGCTCCAACACGGGAGTCACCAAGTCGTCGTAGGCCTCTGGTTCTGTGGGCTTCGGTGCCTCACCGTGGCCCAACAGGTCTATGCCTACAGCACGACGGCGTGCGTCTTTGAGCAGGTCGAACCAACCAGGTTCCCGCCAGGTCCGCTCAGTCGAGGTGGCAAACCCGTGGATCAGAACGACAGGCGGCGCCCTCACCCCACCGGCCCTGACCAACATCGCGTGTTGCCGACACCCCGGCCTTTGATCTGTCTCATGGCCGATACTTTTTCACCGACATGCGAGGCGAACCAAGGCGAAGCGTGAGGTTGATTCGGCGATGGCGGTTGCTTCGGTGGGGCTGTTAGGGTTCGGGGAACCAAATCGGGGGTGGCAGAAAGATGATCAACGCATATCTGGACCCGGCATCTGGGAGCGCGATCATCGGCGCGGTCGCAGCAGGGGGAGCCGGCATTGCGGTCGCGGGCCGCGCGGTGCTCTCCAAGCTGGGGTTCGGCAAGAACAAGTCCTCCAAGCAGACGCCGATCTACGACGAGACAGACGACTCTGAAGAAGTCGGCGAGCCTGGCGAAGTCACCCAGTGATGGCCCCGGGCTGCGACCCGGAGGCGGTTTACGACAGCGGATCGTTCCGTGATCCGAACTCTCGTGTCTGGAGTGACGGCAACCGTGTGCTGCGAGGCCTCAACGGGGCAGCGGCCGCGGAGTTCGCCGCGTTGACCGCCACGAGTTTCTATCGGGGAGCTTGCAAGGCCGGAGACTTGGTCAGCAGCGAGGCGGTCGAAGCCGCTTCCCCGGAAGGCGCTGACTGGGCCTTGGTGCTCGAACACGGTCCGATTGACGTGATCACGTACGCCCACGAGTGGTCGTTCTCAATGCTGCAGGACGCGGCGAGTCTCACCCTCAAGCTCCTGCGAGCCGCGATCGACGAAGACATGACCAGCAAGGACGCAACGCCATACAACGTCCAGTTCGTCGGGACGAGGCCGACGTTCATCGACATCGGCTCGTTCGAGACCCACCGGCCAGGCGAACCGTGGTGGGGTTACCGGCAGTTCTGTCAGATGTTCCTGTATCCGTTGATGCTCACGGCCTACAAGGACCTCCCACACCAGCCCTGGATGCGGGGAGCGGTTGACGGCATCACTCCCGAACAGGCTCGACGGGTGCTGCAGGGCCGCCGCCACTCCAGCAGAGGATTGATCCCTCACGTGTGGCTGCACGCCAAGGCCGACCGGCGTTTCAGCGGAGGATCCGCGGACACGGTCAAAGACCTGAAACGGGCCGGGTACAACAAGAAGATCTACGTCGGCTTGGTCGACCGGCTCCGCAAGCTGGTCGACAACTTGAGTTGGAATCGGTCCGATTCTGAGTGGGCCGACTACTCGGAGCGAAGCCATTACGCATCGAACGACCTGCTCAGCAAGGCAGACTTCGTTCGTGGAGTCGTGGCGCAACGGCAGCGTTCACAGGTCTGGGACATCGGCGCCAACGACGGAATGTTCAGCCGGATCGCGGCGGAGCACGCCGATGTGGTGCTGGCACTCGACGCCGACGCGCTGGTGGTGGACCGCCTCTACCGGGAATTGCGCGAAGAGGGCACCGAAGGCATCATCCCGCTGGTTGTGAACCTTGCCGACCCGACCCCTGGGATCGGCTGGCGCGGCACCGAGCGCCCACCGCTCACCGAGCGTTCAAGACCGGAGCTCGTGCTTGCGCTGGCGGTGATCCATCACCTGGCTCTCACCCACAACGTGCCGACTGCGGCGATCCTCGACTTCTTGTTCGACCTCGACTCTGAAGTCGTTCTCGAGGTACCCGCTGAATCAGACCGGATGGTGAAAGAACTCAAGAGCCACAAGCGCGCCGGTACCCATGACGCCTACACGCTTCGGGTCATCGAGGCACAGATCAACGAGCGGTTCGATGTGCGCCGACGAGCGGAACTCCCGGGAGGAACCAGGGTGCTGTTCGACTTGACGCCGAAGTTCTGACCCCGGGGCCTGACCAACCGAGTGGGGTTAGGTGATAACCGGAACGCTGCTTAGGGACGCGGCGATGGCCTCATCGGAGAGGTCGAAGTCGCTCACCGCACCGGAGATGTAGGACTCGTAGGCGGAGAGGTCCAAATGTCCGTGGCCGCACATCGCTGTGAGGATCGTCTTGGACTCCCCGGACTCCTTGCAGGCCAAGGCTTCCCGGATGGTTGCCGCAAGCGCATGGGTCGGTTCAGGAGCGGGCACGATGCCTTCGGTGCGAGCGAACTGAAGTCCCGCGGCGAAGCACTCGCTCTGGCCGATGGCGACGGCCTCGGTCAACCCCAGGTCATGGATGTGCGACACCAGAGGCGACATGCCGTGATACCTCAGACCTCCCGCGTGGATGGCGGGCGGAATATAGCTGTGACCCAGCGTGTGCATCTTGAACAGGGGAGTCGAGCAGGCGGTGTCGCCGAAGTCGTAGCGGTATTCGCCCTTGGTCAGAGTCGGGCACGATGCCGGTTCGACGCAACGGATCGTCGGCGCCATGTTGCCGGCCAGCTTCTCGCGCAGGAACGGAAGCGCCAGACCTCCGAAGTTAGAACCCCCGCCGGTGCATCCCACCAACAGATCCGGTGTCTCGCCCACCATCGCCAGTTGGCGAAGGGCCTCCTCACCGATCACTGTCTGATGCATCAACACATGGTTCAAGACGCTGCCGAGGGAATAGCGAATTGCTGGATCGGCTGCCGCCACCGCCACCGCCTCGGAGATGGCGATGCCGAGCGAACCGGGATGGTCGGGGTCCGCCGCCAACAGCTCACGACCGAATTCGGTCACCGGCGACGGGCTCGAGTGCACCGTCGCACCCCACAGTTCCATCATCGTCTTGCGGTACGGCTTCTGGCGGTAGGAAGCTGCCACCTGCCAGACTTCGCACTCCATACCGTACTGGGAGCAGGCGAACGCCAAAGCGCTGCCCCACTGTCCTGCGCCTGTCTCGGTGGTGAGCTTGGTCACGCCCTCGGCGTTGTTGTAGTAGGCCTGAGGGACCGCCGTGTTGGGCTTGTGCGACCCCGCGGGGCTCACGCCTTCGTACTTGTAGAAGATCTTCGCCGGAGTGTCGAGCGCCTTCTCGAGTCGACGGGCCCGGAACAAAGGGCTTGGCCGCCACAGTCGCAGCACATCGAGGACCCCGCCCGGGATGTCGATGTAGGAGTCGCTGCTCACCTCCTGAAGAATCAGCGCCATCGGGAACAGCGGGGCGAGGTCTTCAGGTCCGGCAGGTTCCAGAGTGCCTGGGTGCAGCGGCGGGGGAGGAGGCGCGGGCAGATCCGGAATGACGTTGTACCACTGCGTGGGGATCTCCGACTCCGGCAAGTTCACCCTGTAATATTCTTCTGCCATGGTCTGATTCCTTTCATGGCGATCATCGTCGGTCAGCGCTGGACAATATCCCAAGAGGCGCTACTCAGCGATTCCACCTGCAGCGATCAGGTGCGCTGTGTTGAGATTCACCGGAGGGAATAGGGTCTTGACATGGATCGACCGACCTCCGTGGACTTCCACTTCGACGTCATGTGTCCGTACGCCTACCAGACCTCACGCTGGATACGGTCGGTACGCGAACAGACCGACCTGACCATCAACTGGCGTTTCTTCAGTCTTGAGGAGATCAACAGGGTCGAGGGCAAGAAACACCCGTGGGAGCGCCAATGGTCCTACGGCTGGTCGATGATGCGCATCGGAGCGGCGCTGCGGCGCATCGACATGGCCCATCTCGATGCCTGGTACGCAGCCGCCGGGAAGGCACTGCACGAGGACGGCAACAAACCCCACGAGCCCGACGTGGCCCGTCACCTGTTGGAGCAGATCGGACTCGATGCGGGCATCGTCGACGCCGCAATCGCGGACCCGACCACCCATGACGAGGTGAGAGCGGAACACGACAAGGTTGTGGCGGAGTCGGGTTATGGAGTGCCGACCATGTTCTTCGCCGCCGCCGACGGCAGCGAGCAGACGATCTTCGGCCCGGTTCTGGTGGACCCGCCCCTCGACGATGCAGCGCTACGCCTCTGGGACATGGTCTGCGGTTGGCTCGAGTTCCCGCACCTCTATGAAATCCAGCGTCCCAAGACCAAAGACGACGAACGGGTCATCGCTGCCACCTTCCGTCCATACCTGGAGGCTCGCGACTGGGTTTCGATCAATCGCGGCGTCGAAGTCGGGTTCAGCGAGGACGGTTTCAGCGTCGTCGGCCCCGCAACCTGAACCTCCGTCGGATCTGCGCAACTGCGCAAATTCCGGTACTTGCCTTGTCTCACTGGGGCGGCAATCGTCTAGCCTCAGAATCGTCCATCACAGCTAACCGACAGAGGAATCATCCAATGGCAACTTCGCAGCCCGCAATCCTCATGGATCTTCAGAAGTACCAGTGGTACGTACACATGAGCCGTACCGAAAACGCCGATCTAGGTCTCATCAAGAGCGCAATAAAGGACAGTCTTGCCGATGCTGCGGCACAGGGAGTCAACCTCTGCGTTCTCGTCGGTCCGACGCTCGCGGACGACCTCGGGATCGAAACCGACGATTTCCAGGCGTACCCCGGCTATGAGTCCCCCGACGGTTCCCGCGTCGCCAAGGGAACCCAGGAAGAGCTCCTCATGTGGCTCCACCATGCAGACAAGGACCTGATCTGGGAGGTGCAGCACACTTTCCGCAAGGCGGTGGCGGGACATCTCGAAGTGGCCCGCGAGACCCCGACGTTCATCTACAAGAACAGCCTCGACCTCACCGGGCACATCGACGGCACCGGCAACCCCGAGCCCGAGGACCAAAAGGACCGGGGCATCGTCGATGACGGCCAGCCAGGCGAGGGCGGCAGCTACTGCATCGCCCAGCGTTGGGTTCACGACATGGACTTCTGGGCCACCCTCTCGCTCGAAGAGGAGGAGAACACCTTCGGGCGCACCAAGGCCGACTCCGTCAAGCTCGAGACTCAGGTGCCGACTTCGCATCTTTCCCACGTCGAGTTGCGCGAGGGTGCCACCGCCGACGAGTCGACCCCCAAGCGGGGCGAGATGGTTCGTCGCTCGACCCCCTATGCGTTCCACGAGGGCACCGTCGGCCTCTATTTCATGGGCTTCTGCAAGACGCAGGCCCCGATGCGTGAGCGCATGGAAGCCATGTACGGCATCAACGGCCAGGCGCTCGACGCCATCACCGACTACTCCACCCCGGCCTCGGGTTCGTTCTACTTCGCTCCTTCAGTCGAAGCTCTCGAAGCAGCGCTCGCCTAGGCCCGCGGCGCAGACCGCAGATGAGCGACACACCGCGCATTGCGGGACTGGAACCCGTTTTCACCAGCATCGACGATGGTGACATTCCGTTCATCGCGGTGCGCAGCCAGCGCAACGCCGACGGTTCGGAGTCCCATGTGTGGGAGAAATGGGTGGCATTCTCGGTAGACCCGCTTTATCTGGCGCTGTTCGCGCGTTGGGATCCGGGTATGATCGTGCGCCATCACGGGCACTACAGCCCACACACTCTCACGGTCCTGTCCGGTTCGTTCACCTGCGGTGACGTCGAGCTGGGTCCGGGAGGCCATATCGAGTTGCCGCTAGGAGCCTCCTTCGGCCCGTTCGTTGCGGGTCCCGACGGTGTCGAGCTCTACGAAGTGATGATGGGCGACCCGCGATCGTGGAGCGAAGATGTGGACTCCATGAAGCGCTGGTTGGCCGACCGCGGCGTCGAGCAGTTGCCGGACCCTCCGATCGAGCTCCCCGCCGGCCTTGAGGACCTGCGCGCGGTCTTCTCTGCGGGAGCGAAGAGTTCGGCGGGCTGACTCAGATGAGTGAACCCAAGATTGTCACCGTCTTGGAGCCCGAGGACGAGTACACCCACGAACCGGATCCGGTCTCGAACTACAACGAGTCGATGTATCTCAACGGCTTCGACCTCCAGCGGGAGCTGGGCGCATGGTTCAGGATCGGCAATCGGGTCAATGAGGGCTACGCCGAGATGACGGTCTGCATCTATCTGCCTGACGGCCGGGTCGGGTTCATATACGGACGCCCTGAGATCACCAGCAACGACGAGATGCGCGCCGGCGGGCTTGAGATCAGAGTCGAGAAGCCGCTCGAGCATCTGACGATCAGCTACGACGGCAAGGTGTGTCTGCTCGACGAACCCCGCCAGATGGCGAATCCCCGTGTTGCGTTTCGCGACAACCCCTTCGTCGACTGTTCGGTGCGCCTCGATGTGACCGGCGTGTCGCCCATGTACGGAGGCATGCCGCAGTACGAAGACGGCAGCCCGCTCAAGACTGATGCTTCGAAGAGCTTCGCCAAGGCGCACTACGAACAGCACACCGCGGTTGTCGGAACGATCCAGGTGGGCCAGGAGACGATCGCGCTTGACGGCCTGGGTCTGCGTGACAAGTCGTGGGGGCCCCGCTATTGGCAGGCGTTGCGCTGGTACCGCTGGCTGCCGATGATCTTCGGCCCCGACTTCGCGATGATGCTGTCGATAGTCGACCGCGACGGCACTCCCGCCCGCAGCGGCATGGTGCTCGTTGACGGCGAATACTCACTGATCCGAGATTGCAGGATCGAATCGGAGTGGGACTCAGACGACTACCAGACCGCGATGCGCTGCTGGGCCGCGACCGACGACGCCGAGTATGAGATCACCGGTCATGTGCTGTCGATGATTCCTTTGCGCAACCGTCGCTCCACCGACGACGGGCAGCAACTGCATACCCGCATCACCGAGGCGATGACCCGCTACGAGTGCAACGGCCGCGTCGGCATGGGGATGAGCGAGTACCTCGATCAGATCGTCGACGGTCGTCCCATCGGCACCGACATGAGATGACCGCCAAGGGCTCTGATGAGCGCTGATCTGGCGGACGCTCTCGCCGTCTCGCTGCGCGAGGCGCTCGGTGATGTCTCGATCGAAGACCTGCAGCGTTTGTCCGCCGGTGCCAGCCGCGAGACTTGGTCGTTCAGTGCGGTTACCCCCTACGAACTCCAGCAGTTGATTCTGCAGTGTCACCGATCGGCTGCTTCGGCATTCAGGACCGGACTCGACGAAGCGTCGCTGATTCGACATGCCCGCGCCGGCGGCGTGGCTGCGCCGGAGATCGTGGCGTCAGACACCGGTGACGCCAACCCGGTCGGTGCGCCGTTCATGATCAGTCGGAGAATCGAGGGAGAGTCGATTCCCCGCAAGATTCTTCGCGACGACACCTTCGCGAACGCCCGCCAATGTCTGGTCGCCGACTTCGGTCGAGAGTTGGCTGCGATACACCGCCTGGAGACGACCTCGTTGGACCAGATCTCGACCATCGATGACCCGTTGGCTGTCCAACGAACGTTGTATGAGGGGTTCAGTGACCCGCATCCGGTCTTCGACCTGGCCTTTCGTTGGCTAGACGAGCGTCGCCCACTACCCCGCCGGCCGTGTGTCGTTCATGGCGATTTCCGTATGGGCAACGTGCTGGTCGACAGCGGTGGACTCACCGCGGTGCTGGACTGGGAACTCGCCTATCTCGGTGACCCCGCCTTCGATCTGGGCTGGCTGGTGGCGCGGGCCTGGCGTTTCGGCGGCGCAGGGGAGGTAGGCGGACTCGGTACGAGAGGCGAGTTGCTCGACGCGTATCAGGCCAACGGGGGCGAGGGAATCACACTCGACGAACTGCGCTGGTGGGAGATGTTGGCCTGCCTTCGTTGGGGTGTGGTCACCATGGCGATGGTTGCCGATCATCGTCGGGGTCCGAGACGCTCCTTGGAACAGGCGGTGATCGGGCGGCGAGTCGTCGAGACGGAGTACGACGTGATGCTCCTGTTGAGACCGGAACTGTCAACGGTGGCCGCAACATGAACTCGATCACATGAACACCGGCGAGGAACTCCCGAGGGGCTGGCCCCACGATCTGCCAGATGCCCACGAACTGCTGATGAGCGTGCGCGACTATCTCAGCGACGATCTGGGTCCCCGCGCCGAGGGGCGCGACCGCTGGATGCTTCGAATCGCAGCCAACGCACTGACCATCGCCGCGCGCGAGGCGCGTTCAGCTCCCCAAGACCGTGCCGCTCACGCCGAGCGGCTGCAGAGTCTCGGTGTGCACAGCGAACAGGAGCTGGCAGAGGCGATCCGCAACGGCCTGCTCGACGATCGCCGAGCCGAACTCGCCGCGGCATTGTGGGCCACCACCCTCGACAAACTCACCGTCGCCAACCCCTCCTACCGCGAGGATTCAGGTCTCTAACAGGGGTTTGAGCACTGGGGCGATCGGGTCGAGGTACACGGTCTGGTCCGGCTCTAACAGGCCCCGGTCAACCCAGCGGTTCATGAGTCGCACGACTATCGCGGCGTAGCGGGCGGCTGCGAACAGCACCCAGGGGCCTATGTCTTCGACCTCGTGGCTGCTCACCGTCGAGTAGTGCTCCACCTGCTTCTGCAGGCTCGGTACACCGGTCGACACCTCGACCCCGGCGAGCGCGTGGGACCACTGCTCGAACATCAGGCACCAGCCGAGGTCCATCTCAGGCGGTGCCAGGGCGGCGGCTTCGAAGTCGGTCAGGCAGGCAGGCTGGAAGTTCTGCCAGATCACGTTGCCGAGTCGAGCGTCTCCCCAGGTGAGCACCGTCGTGTCAGTCTTGGGAAGTTCCTCGGCCGCGCGGTCGAACGCCGCCATCATCAACTCATGGGGCCGCCCGTCGAGTTCGCGCTCGGCGTAGTCGCGCCAGATCCTCAGTTGCCGGTGCCCGTCATTGACGTCGCTGTCGGTCAGCCAACCGAGCCCGGCCTCTTCGATGTCGACCGCATGGACACCGGCCATGACGTCGAGGCATCGGTAGCCCATGAGCTCCCGCTCGGCGGGGCCGGCGTCGGCGTAGAACCCCGTCAGAACGTAGGGCGGGTCCTCGCGGGGTATGTCTCCGCCGACGAAGTCCATGACGAAGAACGGCGAGCCGAGCACTTCAGGGTCTGTCTCGTATCCGAGCAGCGGAGCGATGGGCACATCGGCGTGTGCAGCCAGTGCCGACATGACCCGCCACTGGATCTCAATCTCGTTGTCGACTCCAACCTGGACCGGGTAGACGGGTGGTTCAGGCATTTCACGTCGCAGCACAATGGTGCGCTGGTCAGTCGCCGCAGATGTCGTCACCGTGATCGGCACGATCAGTGTCTCAGCGGAATAGCCGCCACTGGGTCTATCAAAAGCTCCTACCTCAACGCGGGTCACGTCATCAAGGTGTTCGGTCAGCCACGCCGCGAGCGGCTCGGCCATGCTGTCGTATTCGTCGTTTTTGGGTTCGGTCACAGAGATACATTTGCCGCGTCGTTCGAGGCTGTCGAACCGGAGTACCCTGCGAAGGTATGATCCGTCGTTGGCTCCTCGGGTTGCTGCTGGGTGCGTGGATGCTGACACTGGCGCAACCCGCGGCGGCTCATGGCACCGGAAGCCGCACAGATCTTCCGTTGCCGGCATGGCAGATGGCCTGGGCGGCGGCCTTCTCGGTGATTGTTTCGTTCGTGGCGCTCGGAACCTTCTGGGACAAGCCGCGCCTGGCCGCGGCGGCAGGTGGTCGCCGGGTCTTCTCGCTGGCGTCATCGGTGGGAAGGTCCATCGAGGTTCTCTGCAAGCTCGTCGGAGTATTGGGATTTGCGGTGGTGATCTTCGCTGCCTGGTGGGGCAAACCCACTACGGCGGTCAACATCGCCCCGACCGCTTTTCTGATTTGGTTCTGGGTTGGAGTGCAACTTGTGTCTGTGCTGGTCGGTGATGTCTGGAGTGCGTTCAATCCGTACCCGACGATCGCGGATGCGGCCGCATCGTTGAAGGCCAGGATCGCCGGGACACCCATGTCATCGGCGGATCATGGCGCCAGCAGCCAACGCGTGGGATGGGTCGCGTTGGCGGCGATAGCGGCATACCTCTGGTTCGAGTTGGCCTACCACAGCACCGACTCGCCCCGTTCGGTTGCGGTGTTCTTGACTGGTTACTCAGCGGTGATGCTTGCTGGTGCGAGCGTGTTCGGACGTGGCTGGGTTCGCTCCGCTGACGGTTTTGCAGTTCTGTTCAGGAAGATCTCGCTGATCGCCCCGATCTATCGTGACGACACCAAGGCTCTGCGGCTCAGAACCCCGCTCAGCGGGCTCACCACATTGCGCGGCGGCCTGTACAGTGCCGCTTTCATCCTGACGGTGCTTGGGGCGACGACATTCGACGGTTTCACCCGCAGTTCGATCTGGCTGGACCTGGCCGGCGATCTCACTGGCTGGGAATCGGTGTTCATGAGCACCCTCGGTCTGGTCGTGATCGTCGCCTTCGTGGCGGCGCTCTACACGCTGTCCGTCAAGGCGATGGCGGTCGTGGCAGGCGACTCGACGCGGGAACTCGCAGAACAGTTCGCCCCGACGCTGGTACCGATCGTGGTGGCGTACGCTTTCGCCCACTACTTCAGTGCCCTGCTGCTGGACGGGCAAGTATTGATCAATCTGCTGTCCGACCCCTTCGGGCACGGCTGGGACCTCTTCGGCACCAGGGACTATGCGATCAACTGGACTCTGGTCAGCCCCGCTGAGATCGCCTGGGTCCAGGCGGTCTCCATCGCGGTCGGGCATGTGCTCGCGGTGGCCGCGGCCCATGACCTGGCAATCGACCGATACCAGCGTGAAACCGCGTTGCGCTCCCAGTATCCGATGCTGATGGTGATGGTCGCCTACACCGTCATCGGCCTGTTGCTGCTTCTCGGCACCTGAGGGGTCCTGACCTGATGCGTACCGTGAGCAGTGCCTTGGTGGTCGCCTCGGGGGCACCCCTCAGAGCCGTTGAAGTCGCCCCGCAAACCGACATTGTGATCGCAGCAGACGCAGGACTCGAAGTGCTGCTGCAAGCGGGCCGACCCGTCGACATGGTGGTCGGCGACCTGGACTCCGTCTCGCCGGAGGCACTGTCGGAGGCCGCTGCGGGCGGCGCAGAGATCCAACGACACCGGTGCGACAAGGACGAGTCGGATCTCGAACTCGCCCTGACCGCGGCGATCTCCAGCGGGGCTCAACGGGTTCAGGTGCTGCTGCGCGACGGCGGACGTCTCGACCATCAACTCGCGAACCTGCTGGTGCTGGCTTCACCGCGTTGGCGACAAGCCGACATCGATGCGGTGGTCGGAGAGCATCGGGTGTGGGTTGTGCACGGCGGCGACCAGCGAAGAATTCCGTTGGTCGCGGGCGAGGCGCTGGCACTCCACGCCGTCGGCGCAATCGCAAAGGGCGTGACCACCACCAACTTGCGATACCCGCTCGTGGACGGCGACCTTCCCCCGCTGGTCGCTCTTGGAATCTCCAATGAAGCCGTCGTCGACGCGCCCACGATCAGGGTCGATTCCGGCGTGGTGCTCGCGATCAGTTCGTCCACGCCGTCCACCCGCGGTTCCGTCGCTCAATAACGAGAGGCACGCCGAAACAGGCACTTAGCAGTTCAGCGGTGAGAATTTCGGTCACCGGCCCCTGAGCCAAGGTACGCCCGTCGCGGAGCAGCAGACAGTGGGTGAACTGCTCGGGAATCTCCTCGACGTGATGGGTCACCAGCACCATGGGAGGGTTGGCTGGATCTCGGGCCAGACCATCGAGCATCGAGACGAACTGCTCGCGACCGCCGAGGTCGAGCGCCGCGGTCGGCTCGTCGAGCAGCACCAGCGCCGGGTCGGTCATCAACGAACGAGCCAGCAGCACCCGCTGCCGCTCACCCTCGGAGCAGTCTCCGAAGCGTCGCCCGCTCAGATGGCCTGCTCCTACTTGATCAAGCACGGCCAGGGCATCGGCGCGGTCACCGTTCGAATAGTCGTGCCACCACGGTTCAAGCGCAGCATGTCTGGCCGTCATGACCACGTCGATCGTCTGCAACTGTGGGCGCAACAGCTTCCCCAACGCTGCGCTGCAAAATCCGACGTGGCTGCGCAACGCACGAACATCGGTGTTGCCGAACCTTTGGCCGAGCACCCACAGTTCCCCAGCAGAAGGATGCAACCACATTGAGGCGATCCGCAGGAGGGTTGTCTTGCCACAGCCGTTGGGCCCGAGAATCACCCAGTGCTGCTGTGCGTCGACTCGCCAGTCGATGTCACGCAGAATCTCGTATCCATCGGTCTGGCGTTGCACGCCACGCATTTCAAGAACAACATCGCCGCCCGCAACACCATCGCGGTCTCTCGTGGCATCCCCACCACCACAGGAGACTGCGTCGTCGTTCATGTGAATACCCTTACCAGCAGTGCAACAGACGCCAACGTCGCGCCGGCCAGCACAATCGGAGCCAGGTTGTGGGTATCGATGTGTTTGCGCAACGGTCCCGAGGCCGCGAACCCGCCGAGCGCGCCGGGCACCAGCGCAGCCCCGATCAGCAGTTCGTCGATTCCGAGTCGGCCGGCCAAGGCGATTCCTGGAACGACCATCACCAATCCGACAGAGAAGAACATGCCCATCGTCGAGCGAAACTGTGGGCCGGTGCGGTTTCGCAGGACCAGGGCCATCGGCGGACCACCGATACCCACAGAAGTGGAACCGAAACCCGAGAGGCCGCCCGCGCCGACCAGAGCGGCGGCGTTGCTGGGGATTTTCAACGGCCCCACAGAGAGCGCTACCACGACCAGGATGACGATTGCAACCAGGACCTGCAGGCTCGTGTCGGTGACGCGTGCCAGGACCAAAGAGCCGACGACAGTCCCCGGGAGGCGTCCCACGGTCCCCCAACGCACCGCTGACCAGTCGATATCGTGGCGTTCGCGAAGTGCGGTAGAAGAGGTCAGCACCGCGTTGCTCACAAATATCGGGCCCGGGACCAAGTCTGGATCAAGCAGGGCGAACACCGGAATCGCCAGCAGCCCGCAACCAAAACCGATAGAGCCCTGCACGCACGACGCCACCGCGATCACTGCCACCGCGGCCACAATGATTTCAGGGTCGACGTTCATCGAGCCGCCCCAAGAGTCGCACCGAGGATCGTCACGCGGTTCGAGTCTTTCTCATTTTGCCCCGCCGTGGGCGACCCACGTCGCATACATTGCGGCGTACCGCCCTCCCAGCGCCACCAACTCGTCGTGTGAGCCGATTTCGACGATCTCGCCGGCGTGAACCACCGCGATCCGGTCAGCCCGGCGAGCCGTGGCCAGCCGATGGGCGATGATCACCGCGGTGCGGCTCTCAAGCACGACATCAAGGGCCATCTCCACCCGCGATTCCGAGACCAGGTCGAGGTTGCTGGTCGCCTCGTCGAGAATCAGCACTCGGGGCCGGGCAACCAGGGCACGCGCCAGCGCCAAGAGTTGCCGCTCACCAGCTGACAACGATGCTCCCCGTTCATGCACCACCGCGTCGAGCCCACCGAGCCGTTCCACGAGATCGTCTATGCCCACGGCCTGCAACGCGGCCCAGAGCGTGAGGTCGCTCGCATCCGGCTGGGCGAACGCGAGGTTGTCACGAACCACACCGGCGAACAGGAACGGTTCTTGGGGAACAACCCCGAGTTGTGAGCGCAGGCTGGCGATATCGACGGAGCGGAGGTCGTGTCCGTCGATCAGCAGTGATCCCTGTTGCGGGTCGTAGAAGCGCATCAACAGTTGCGCGACAGTCGACTTCCCGGCGCCGGTCTCTCCGACGAAGGCGACCGTCTCTCCAGGCTCGATGCGCAGTGAGACGTTGTGAAGCACCGGACGCTCATCGGCGTACCCGAAAGTAACGTCGCGAAGCTCGATCTCGCCGTCGATCGGAGGCAGTTCGTAGGCATCAGGGGCCTGGACGACCGTGGGCTCGGTGCCCAGCATCTCACGCAGCTTCACGATGGCTGCGCCGCCCTGTTGATAGGAATTGTACAACTGGACAAGTGTCTGGATCGGGGCGAAGAACGAGGTGAGGAACAGCAGGAAGGCGGCCATCTCGCCGATGCTGATGCGTCCGTTGACAACCATCGCACCGCCCACTCCGAGCAGCGCCGCCTGCGTGCAGATCCCCACGAACTCAGTGGCCGGAGCGTAGGTGGAGTTGGCTTTCGCCGCGGCCACCGCCCCGTCGCGGTGCTCGCCGACCAGATCGCTGTGCATCGCCAGATTTACCGAGCGGCGGTTGTGGGCGGCGATCACGCGGATACCGGCGAGCGACTCGGCAAGGTTGGCAAGCAACGCAGCTATACGGTCGCGCACGACCAGATAGGAACGGGCCGAAACGTCACGGAACCACAGCGAGGTGATCAACGTGGGTGGTATCGCCACCGCCAAGGTGATTATTGCCAGAAGGGGGTCATAGAAGAACAGCGCACTGGTGATCACCAGCAGGGTGAAGATCTGCACCAGCAGGTTGACGATGCCCTCCTGGAACAGGACGGCGAGTGCCTCGATGTCTGAGGTCATTCGGGTTATGAGGACGCCGGCCTTCTCCTCGTTGTAATAGTCGATGCTCTGGCGTTGCATGTGGCTGAAGACCCGGATCCTCAGGTTGTCGTTGAGGCGCTCACCGAGATTTCCGGTGTATGCGACCCGTGCACGGCCGAGCGCGCCCGCCACGAACACCGAAGCGACATACACGACCGCAGCGGTTACGAGAACTTCGCGTCGACCCTGGCGGACACCGTCGTCGATGCCGATCTGGGTGAGGACGGGCCCCATCTGCAGGGCGACCGTCTCGATCAGCACCAGCACGATTGCTGCCGCCAGGCGGAACCGGTGCGGCCACAGGAAGCGGATCAGGGTGAACGGTCGCCGGTCCCATTGGTCGTGTCTCCACGGGACCTCGGCAATCTTGTGCTCAGGTTCATGCTCGAGGACCTTGACGACCTTCTCCCGCAAGTCGCCGGGGACGTCCGCGTGGGGGAGTCCTGCCGCCGCGTTGGCCTCCATCGAAGTGGGTGCACCGCTTCGTGGACCGAATCCACCCCCGACCGCGAACATCAGCGGGTCCCGGTGTGGTCGGGGCCGGAGCCGTTCGAGGAGCCGAGATCATCACCGACGGCGGCGTCCGTCGTGGTGTCAGCGAGGATCGAGGCGTAGGCCGGGTTGCTCGACAACAGCTCATAGTGGTCGCCGGTTGCGACGATCCGCCCTTCGTCCATCAGCAGCACCCGGTCGGCAAGGGCGATGGTCGACAGTCGATGTGCGATGAGGATTGTGGTGCGGTTCGAGCGCCGTCGCCTGACGGCGTCATGGATCCTCTGCTCAACGGTCACGTCGATGGCGCTGGTCGCATCGTCGAGCACCAACACGGTGGGATCGGCCAACAGTCCCCGCGCCAAGGCGATCCGCTGGCGTTGGCCTCCCGACAGCGAGAAACCCCGCTCGCCCACCTCGGTCAACACGCCGTCGGGCAGTTCGGCGACGAACTCTGAAGCAGCGGCGTCGGCTATGGCCGCGTCGACGACATCGGGTTCCGCGGTCGGGCGGGCGAACGCGACATTGTCGTACACGCTGGTGTCGAACAGGAACGGATCGTCAGTCACCACATTGACGGCATTGCGCAGATCCGTGAGCGACACCTCGGTGATGTCGGTGCCGTCGATACGAATCACACCCGAATCGCTGTCGTAGAAGCGGGGAATCAAGCGGGCGATCGTCGATTTTCCGCATCCAGTCGGACCGACGATGGCGATGGTCTCACCCGGTTCAACCGTGAAGCTCATCTGATCGAGCACCAGTGAACCGTCCGAACCCGGATACGAGCCCGAACCCGGATATGAGAACGACACATTCTCGAAATCGATCCGTCCCTGCGGCTCCCGGAGAGGCGCTGGATCGGCAGGTTCGACCACCGCAGGCTGCTCATCAAGAATCTCGTACACGCGCAGGGCCGCGGCAGCGGCGCGTTGCCACTGCAGGAGCATGAACCCGACCATTCGGAAGGGTGTGGCCAGCAGCACAACGTAGGTGCTGAACACCACCAAATCACCGATCTGGATATCGCCGTCGATGGTCTGGATGCCTCCGTACCACAGAACCAGCGCCAGTCCCAGACGCGGCAGAGCCTCCATCGCAGGGGAATAACGGGCACGTGTTCGGGCCACCTCGACACCAACCCAGCGAAGCCGGTGCGACGCCATCGCCAAGGTCTGCACCTGCTCGGACTCCTGCGCGAAAGCCTTGACGACACGAGCGCCTTGGATGTTCTCGTCGACAATCGTGGCCACTTCGGCTTGGCGGGCCTGAGCCACCCAGGACAGTGGAAAGATCACTTTTCTCAGCTTCACACCGATGATGAACACCAGTGGCAGGCCGGCCAACGCAACGACTGTGAGTGCGATGTCTGTCACCAGCATCACGACCAGGGCCATCGTCAACAGCACGAGTTGCATCGCAATCAACGGCCCGAAGGCGAAGAGCAGCTGGATCGACCGGATGTCGGTGTTGGCGCGACTGATGATCTGGCCGCTCTGAACCCGGTCCCAGTAGCTGAACGACAGTTCCGTGAGCCGCGCGAAGATCAGGTTCCGGAGGTCGTTCTCAATCTGCAGAGCGGCCCTGAAGAGGTTGAAGCGATACCCGAAACCAAACCCGAATCGCATTATCGCAAGCACGACCAGGGTGATCACATAGGGCGTGGGAGTGTCGCCGGCGACGATGGCATCGATGCCGCGTCCGACGGCCAGGGGCACGAGCACCGTGGCGACGGTGGCCAGCAACCCGAATCCGATGCCGCTGACGAAGACGTACTTCTGTTGCCATACCACGGGCCATACCCTGCGAAGCCAACCCTTGGAGTTGTCGGGATCGATACCGCGGACCGGTTCGGCGTATCGACTCGCCATGACAGGACGTGTGGACCGTGACGCAATCTCCGAGAGCCCCACAGATTCACAGACAGATCGCACTGCAGTCATCGTGACAACCTACGGCTACATTCTGAGATTGTGATCCCCACTGCCCTGCGACTGTTCGCCGCGCTGGGTTTGATTGTCGCCAACGCCGGCTTCGTGGCCGCCGAGTTCGCGCTGGTTTCAGTCGACCGCACCAAGGTCGACGAACGTGCCAAAGAGGCGGGCTCAGCCCGACAGGTGCAACGCCTGCTGAGCCGGCTCTCTTATCACCTGTCGGGTGCGCAACTCGGTATCACCGTGACATCGCTGCTGCTGGGCGCGGTGGCCGAACCGGCAGTCGCCTCCGCCATCGAACCTTTGCTGGAACGGGTTTCGGGGGTTGACTCCCAGGCGTGGTCTATCGTGTTGGCGTTGTTGATCGCCACAGTCGTGCAGATGGTGATCGGTGAGTTGGTTCCGAAGTCCCTGGCGACGAGCCATCCACTGGAAGCCTCAACGCTGCTGGCCCGACCGACGGCGGTCTACGGGATCCTGGCCCGACCCCTCGTCACGCTGCTCGACGGGCTGGCGCTGAGGCTGACCCGGGCGCTGGGCGTCGAACCGACCGATGAGCTCGAATCGATCCGCGACCGCACCGAGATCGAACTGCTGATCCGCTCGTCGGGTGAGAAGGGCACCCTCGATGCGGGCGAGGTTGAGCTGCTGACTCGGTCCATTCGCCTGGCGGACAAATCAGCGGATGACGCCATGGTGCCGAGAGTGGCCATGGTGACCATCGACAAGGCCGCTACGATCGACACCCTGGTTTCGTTGGCGGTCGAATCCGGGCACTCGCGCTTTCCGGTGATGGGCGACGGTCTCGACGACGTGGTCGGAGTGGTCCATGTGAAGTCGGTCCACGCATTCGCGGTCGAAGCTCGCGAGACGACCCAGGTCATGACTCTGATGGCGCCCGTCCTCGGTGTGCCCGAAGCCCGCGCGCTTGATGATCTGCTGGTAGATCTTCGCGAAGGCGGACAGCAACTAGCGGTAGTGATCGACGAACATGGTGGTACCGCAGGGATCATCACGCTCGAAGACGTGCTCGAGGAGATAGTCGGGGAGATCGACGACGAATACGACCCGCCGTCGGCCGTGTTGACCAAGGTGGAAGCGAGCGGGTCAACGGTGGTCCCGGCTTCCTTGCACCCCGACGAGGTTCGCGACATTACCGGTTTCGTGATGCCCGAAGGAGAGTATGAGACGCTCGCAGGGCTCGTGCTGGACCGCCTCGGGCAGATCCCCGAACCGGGTGAGATCTGCACGGTCGACGGTTGGCGCCTCGAAGTGGTGGCGATGGAGCGTCTGCGCGTCGCCTCGGTGAGGGTTGTGGCGCCAAGGAAGGCCACGTCATGACCGTCGGCCTCCTCACAGTCTCCGTCCTGTTGATCGTCGTCAACGGGTTCTTCGTCGCCGCGGAGTTCGCCTTGTTGGCGAGTCGGGTGACGAGGCTGGAACCGATGGCGGAGAACGGCGACGACGCCGGCGCTTCGGCGGCCCTCGAAGCCGTTCAGGACCTGCAACCGCAGTTGGTCGGCGCGCAGCTCGGAATCACCATGGCGTCCCTTGGTCTCGGCTATGTGGCTGAGCCGGTGGTGGCTTCGCTGATCGAATCGGCGGTCGAGACGTTTGTGGAGATTCCCAGTGGCGTGCTTCACACAATCTCGTTCGTGGTGTCCATGGGGTTAGTTGTCACCGCTCACATGGTGGTGGGGGAGATGCTCCCCAAGAATCTGGCCATCGCCAACCCCGAACGCGTCGCCCGGGTGATCGCCCCGATCCACGCGTTCTACCTGCTGCTGTTCAAACCGGTGGTCTGGACGCTCAACTCCGTCTCCAACGGCATCGTCAGGATGCTTGGGACTGAGCCGGTGGATGAGATCAACACGGCACTAACCGTCAACGAGTTCCACACGCTGTTCGACGGTGTGCTCGAGGAGGGGAAGATCGAGGACACAGAGCACGACTTGCTGGCTGGAGTGCTTGACTTCAGGGCGCGTACGGCAGGGTCGATCATGGTGCCCGCGGCGGCGATGGTGTCGGTGCCGCGCACAACCTCAGTGCGTGAGATCGAAGAGATTGTCGCAAGCTCGGGCCACAGTCGTATTCCGATGCAGGGCACACATCCCGACAACATCGTGGGATTCGTGCATTCAAAAGATCTGCTCCGTCTCGGCGACCTCGACAACGGAGCTTCGCACCTCGACCAGGTTCCGTTGGAGATGATCCGTCGGATGCTCATTGTCGACCCCGACCAGTCGGTGCGCGACCTCATGTTCCTGATGCGGTTGCACCGTTGCCACGCGGCCCTCGTGCGGACCCCAGACGAACAGCTGCTCGGCATGGTCACCCTCGAAGACGTCCTCGAGGCCCTAGTCGGCGACATCCGCGACGAGACCGACCAAGACGACTAGACCCCGTGGCTACGAGATCCCAGTGCTACGAGATCCCAGTGCTGGGAGATCCCCGTGCTCCCAGATCCCCGTGGCTTCGCCAGGGTCATGCGCCGATGATGTGGTAACCGCCGTCTACGTGGATCATCGAGCCGGTGGTGGCGCGGAACCAGTCTGACAGCAGAGCCACCGACGTCTCGGCCACGGCGCTGGAATCCCCGACGTCCCAGCCGAGTGGTGCACGGGAGTCCCATACGTCCTCGAAGGCCGAGAACCCGGGGATGGACTTGGCCGCCATCGTTCGAATCGGGCCCGCGGCGACCAGATTGCAGCGGATCTGCGACGGTCCGAGCTCACGGGCGAGATAGCGGTTGGTCGATTCCAACGCAGCTTTGGCGACCCCCATCCAGTTGTAGGCGGGCCAGGTGACCGTCGCGTCGAAGTCGAGAGCGACGATCGAGCCTCCGTCGGTCATCAGCGGTGCAACTGCATCGGCCAGAAGCTTGAGCGAATAGGTTGAGATCTCGATGGCGACCTTTACATCGTCCCAGGTGGCCCCCATGAAGTCCTCACCCAGGCAGGCTTCGGGCGCGAATCCGATGGCATGAAGAGCGCCGTCGACTCGGCCCCACTTCGCTTCGAGGGCGGTGCGCAGGCTCTCGGCATGGCTCGGCTCGGTGACGTCGAACTCGAGCACCTCAACCTCAACCGGTAGCTTGCGGGCAGTTCGCTGGGTAAGGCGCAGACCGCGACCAGCGCCGGTCAGCACGATCTCGGCACCCTGCTCCTGAGCCCTGGTGGCAACACCGAACGCCAATGAGGCGTCGGTAAGAACGCCGGTGACCACGATTCGTTTTCCGTCCAATAGACCCACGATTCTCCCTTACTGTGTTGGAGTCCTGCCCAGCACCGTACCCTCACTGTGATGCACATCGGATTACTCGGCGCTACCGGTCCCGCCGGCACCGCGCTGGCGGCGAGGTTGGCTTCGGTCGGCCACTCCGTGACAATCGGATCCCGCTCGAAGTATCGGGCCATGGAAGTGCGTGACTCGATCATCGACAGGTGGCCGCGCTCCGAGCTGCAGATAGACAGTGCCGACAACCTCGGCGCGGCCGAGGGGGAGGTGGTGGTGATCGCCACGCCCTGGAACGCTGCCACCGAGACCGCCCACAGCGTCCGTCCGAAGCTCCGCGGCAAGGTGGTCGTCTGCATGAGCAATGCACTGTCGAAAGTCGGCCGTGAGTTCCAACCACTGGTGCCTCCGAGGGGCTCGGTCAGTGCCAGCGTGCAAGCGGAACTGCGCGACTCATTCGTCGCCGCCGCGTTCCATCATGTACCCGCAACCGAACTCGGCCGAATCGACCGCCCCGTTGTGTCGGACATCCTGATCTGTTCAGACCATCAACGGGCAACGGTCACGATCTCCGACCTCTGCAGTCAGATCCCCGGAATGAGGCCCCTGGACGCGGGTGAATTGTCCAACGCCACAGCCATTGAGGCGTTTACCGCGGTGTTGCTGCAGTTGAATGTCCGTTACAAGACTCGGGTCTCGTTGCAGTTGGCGGGAATCGACGATGATCCGCACGGTTAGCACACCTTGAACATGTCGCCAGAACCGATGCGTCTGTACGACACGCATCGAGGCGCGAGCGTCGGATTCGCGCCCGGCCCGGTAGTGACAATGTACGTGTGTGGCATCACTCCCTATGACGCCACGCACCTCGGCCACGCCGCCACCTACGTCACGTACGACGTGCTGCAGCGCCGTCTTCGTGACCTCGGACACGAAACCCACTGTGTACGCAACATCACAGACGTCGACGACGACATCCTTGCCGCTGCCCGACAACGCGGGGTCCACTACCTCGATCTGGCGTTTGGAGAGACGGCCCGCTTCGATGACGACATGGAAGCACTGAACGTGCTGCCTGCCTGGTCGGCACCGCGCGCCACAGGGGCGATTCCCGACATCAGGGGGGTGATCGAGACGATCCTCGAGCGTCGGATGGGCTATGTCGTCAACGGCAGCGTGTACTTCGACACCCGAGCATCAGCCGACTTCGGCTCGCTCGGTTCGCTGGGCCGCGAACGGATGCAGAAGCTCGGACTCCAGTGGCGCGAAGATCCCAGCGACCCCCAAAAGCGCGACCCTCTGGACTTCTTGATGTGGCGACCGTCCGGTGCGGGAGAACCTGCCTGGGAGTCGCGCTGGGGCCCGGGCCGCCCCGGTTGGCACATCGAATGCACGGCGCTGGCGTTACGAGAACTAGGACCCACCATCGACCTTCACGGGGGAGGGATAGACCTGCTGTACCCGCATCACGAGTGTGTTAGGGCGCAGAGCGAAGCGGCCACCGGCGAACCGTTCGTGAAGCACTGGCTGCACCAGTCGATGGTGTATCTGAACGGTCGCAAGATGTCGAAGTCGACCCAGAACCTGGTCTTCGTCCATGAGCTCAGATCGCAATACGACCCGATGGCCATCCGGTTGGCTTTGAGCGCGCACCACTACCGTCGCCCCTGGAACTGGAGTGATCAGTTGATGTCCGATGCTGCTGAACGGCTCGACCGTTGGCGCGCAGCGGGTGACGGATCAGCGGCCGTCGACGAAGTCAGAGCTCATCTCGACGACGACTTGGACGTTCCCGCCGCGCTCACGGTGATCGACGAGGCTGTCGCAGCGGGACGGGGAGTGAGCACCGCAGCCGCACTGATCGGAGTCGCCCTATAATCGGAGTCCATGGGCCGGGAGCAGGGACAACTACAGACGGCCGCGAAGGCCCTCCTCCGACCGGTATTTTCTGCCCTGTGGCGGATCAGTGTGGTTGGAGGCGACAATGTGCCCCCGCACGGCCCGGCCATCCTTGCGCCCAACCATGTGTCGGTGATTGACAGCTTCTTCCTGCCGGCCACCCTGGGTCGCCGAATCACCTTCGTTGGGAAGTCGGAGTATCTCGACGATTGGAAGACTCGCCGCTTGTTCCCGGCGCTGGGGATGATCCCGATCGACCGTGGCGGAGGGAATGCCTCGGCGCGCGCGCTCGACACGGCAGCCCGGCTCCTCACCGACGGGGAGCTCTTTGGTATCTATCCCGAAGGGACCAGGGCTCGTGACGGATTCCTTCACAAAGGGCACACGGGCGCGGCTCGGCTGTCGATGCGGACCGGCGCCCCCATCATCCCGGTGGGGATTCTCGGCACGCGGGCAGTGCAACCCCCCGATACCAGGGCACCAAAACCGTTTCGTCCGGTGGAGGTTCGTTTCGGTGAACCGATCTTCCCGGCCGAGACTGGATCAGCGGTCAATCAGCGGCTCCAGTTGCGTCACATGACCGACGAATTGATGTTTGAGATCAAGAACTTGACCGGGCAGGTGTACGTGAACGAGTACGCCACGAGGGGTGGAACAATGTCGCCCGAGCAGTCCCAGCCGGCGGTCGATCACCAGACGTTGCCACGCCGTTCCTCCACAGAAGTGCTGCAACCGACCGCGGTAGCGAGTTGAGCACCGGACCGGTCAGCACCGGCTGGGGATTGAAGCACCCGACTGTACGCGTTGCCATTGCCGGGCGTGGCTGGAGCCGCGCTGTTTATTCGCCGGGCATGCCCGAACGTGGCGGTATCGTTGGCTGCCTATGTCTGATTCGCCCATGTCTGATCTGCCGATGCCTGATCTGATAGGCGTGGAACTGCCTGACGGAACTGAGCGTCGGCTCAGCGCCGGTTCAACGGCCGCTGACCTGGCTGCGTCGATCAGCCCCCGCCTTGCCTCCGAAGCGCTTATCGCGGTGGTAGACGGCGTCGAACAGGATCTCAACATGGCGCTGAGGCCCGGATCGACAGTCGAGATAGTCACACCGGATTCCGAGGCCGGCCTTCGCACGATCCGTCACTCAACCGCTCATGTTCTGGCCCAAGCGATCCTCGACCTCTTTCCGGGCACTCAACTGGCAATAGGTCCCCCTATTGAGAACGGTTTCTACTACGACGTCGAACTGCCTGATGCCCGGCCGCTCTCGGAGGGTGACCTTGAGCGGATAGAGGCGCGGATGACCGAAATCGTCGCTGCTGACCAGCCGTTCGTGCGTCACGAACTCCCCGTGTCAGAAGCCCGAGTGTTCTTTGCCGACGACCGTTACAAGACCGAGATCATCGACCGAGTCGTGTCGGGGTCGGCGACCGGGGAAGACGCCGGCGAGGTCGCGGACGCGTCGTCGATCAGCTACTACGCCAACGGCGACGTCAACGCCGACGGCACCTTCCGCGACATGTGCACTGGTCCCCATGTGCCGAGCACCGGCCGGCTCGGCGCGTTCAAGCTCCAGTCGGTTGCCGGGGCGTACTGGCGGGGCGACGTGACCCGGCCGATGCTGCAGCGGGTCTACGGCACCGCATGGTCCTCGCGCAAAGAGTTGAAACGGCACCTGCAGCTGCTCGCCGAAGCGGCCAAGCGCGACCATCGTCGCCTCGCCACCGAACTCGACCTGCTCTCTTGGCCAGAGGAGTTGGGCCCCGGCCTGGCTGTGTGGCACCCCAAGGGTGCGCTGGTCCGCAAGCTGATGGAGGACTACAGCCGTTTTCGGCACGAGCAGGGCGGCTACGACTTCGTGTTCACGCCGCATCTGGCGAAGTCGGTGCTGTGGGAGACCTCCGGCCACCTCGACTTCTACGCCGACTCGATGTACCCGCCGATGGACCTCGACGGCACGTCGTACTACCCGAAACCGATGAACTGTCCGTTCCACGTGATGATCTACCGCTCCGGCCAGCGCAGCTACCGGGAGTTGCCGCTGAGGCTTTTCGAGTTGGGCGCGGTGTACCGCTACGAGCTGTCGGGCGCGGTCCACGGCCTGATGCGTAGCCGGGGGTTCACGGTGGACGACAGCCACATCTTCTGCACTCGAGAAGACATCGCGGCCGAGCTTGTATCGCTGATCGACTTCGTGCTCAGCGTGCTCCGCGCCTTCGGGTTCGACGACTTCGTCGCCAAGCTCTCGACCCGCCCGCCGGACAAGTCGGTCGGTGAGGACGAATTGTGGGACGAGGCCACCGAGGGGCTGCGTCGATCGCTGGACGCCAGCGGCTTGGAGTACATCATCGATGAGGGCGGTGGGGCGTTCTACGGCCCCAAGATCGACGTCGACGTGGGAGACGCGATCGGTCGTTCGTGGCAGCTGTCGACCGTCCAACTCGACTTCAACCTGCCGGAACGATTCGACTTGGAATACATCGCTTCCGACGGTTCACGAAAGCGCCCGGTAATGATCCATCGGGCTCTGTTCGGGTCGGTGGAACGGTTCTTCGGGGTCCTGCTCGAGCATTATGCCGGTGCGTTTCCCACATGGCTGGCACCGGTTCAGGCCCTGGTTCTGCCGGTGGCAGCGGTTCACAATGACTACGCCGATGCCGTCGCCGCGCGCCTAGGCGACGTCGGCGTTCGAGTCGAGGTGACCGGAGCCGTTGAGCCGTTGGGCAAGCGCGTCCGCAACGGCAAGGTCCAGAAGGTCCCGTACATCCTCGTTGTGGGTGATGACGATGCGCTCAACGAGACGGTCGGTGTCAACCGACGAGGGCAGAACGCACCAGAACGGGACGTGCCCATAGCCGAATTCGTTGAGATGCTGACCGCCGAAGCCGCCGCCCCGGCCTGATCTGTCGTTCAAGCTCGCGGCCTCTAGGCTCATAGGCGTGAACGACGACTCCGCTGAAGCGCCCCAAGACCGAACGCAGCGTGATGCCGACTTCCGTGACTCGCTTCCTGTGGACCTCGACCCCAGCGCGGTCGTCGAGCCGTACCTCTTCCCTAACAACAGCAGGCGACGCATTCCGGCGGTGCTGTACATGCTGATCGGCGCGGTCTGCATCCTCGCGCGCTTCACGGTCGGCGAGGATACGCCGGTCGTGAACGACTCTTTCATCAACAACGGTGTGCTCGTCGCAGGGATCGTCCTGATCACGGTCGGGCTCTATCACGCCCAGGGGGGCTGGGACCTCTCCTTTGACGAGGAGCAAGCACTGCAGGCAGCAGCACGCGACGTGGGTTTCCCTGTCGGGCACGCCTCAGCACAACTCGGTTGGCGGGGTCTGCGCAGCCGGCCCACCTGGCGGGTGCTCCTCTACAGCAACGAAGCACCGCCGACGCATCGCGGGCTGGTCTTGGTGGACGGCATCGACGGGGGGATAATCGACCGTTTCGTGGAGAGCAACCCCGAAGACTGGACCAGCCCGCGGAACTGATTGCGCGGAACCGATCGCGCGGAAGCGATCGCGCGGAACCGATCGCGCGGAACCGATCGCGACGGTGCACGCAAGCAGGCTGCAGCTCCAGGATCATTCTCAGTCCTCGGATCGGTCCCAGCGTGCTGCTATTGTGAGATGATTCCCGCGAGGAGCATTCCATGTTCGACGGAAACTGGCGCTCGGCCGTTGACCGCAGTCTTACCCCGATTGGCCACAGTCTGCGTCGTACCGGCATCACCCCTGATGCGATAACAATTGTCGGGATCGTCATGGCGACGGTCGCGGCAGTGACGATCGGTGCCGGCTACCTCCGAATCGGTTTGCTCTTCCTGTTGATCACAGGGATCTCCGACGCCCTCGACGGAGCGGTGGCTCGCGCTGCAGACTCCGGATCTGGAAGAGGAGCCTATTTTGATTCCGTCTCCGACCGGTTGACCGATGCCCTGCTGTTCGGGGGTGTTGCCTGGCACCTGGCCAGCACCGAACCGGGTCGAATCATGATGTTGCCGGTGGCCATCATGGCTGCGGCGATGTTTGTCTCCTACCAGCGGGCCAAGGCCGAGTCGCTCGGTTATGAAGCCAAGGGCGGGATCATGGAGCGTGCCGAGCGCGTCATCATGCTCGCTCTGGCGTTGCTGTTCCCCGAGATCCTCATACCGGTTCTGTGGATCATGCTTGCCCTCACCGCGGTGACTGCGTTGCAGCGTTTCGTCAAGGTCTGGCGTCAGGCGTCGATAGATCGACCGCTTCCGGCTCGCCGACCTCGTCGCCGGCCCCGTCAACGCTCAGGTGGACGTAGTGAGTCGGCCTGGGCTCAGCGGATGCGGGAACGTCGGGCGCTGCGCGAAGGCTGACTGTGGTATCGGTCTCCGCCTATCGGGCGGGGTCTCTGTTGGCCCGTCACGTACCAGTTGTCGCCCAGAACGCGGCGGCGCGTGCGGTGGGTGCCTCCGCGGCCAATACCGGCCGGAAACGCCTGGTCGTGGCCCGCAATCTCCAGCGGGTGCTGGGACGGAGCATGTCCGCTTCAGAGAGACGTCGTCGCGTCGCCAAGACCTTCGAGTGGTATACGCGCTACTACGCCGAGAGCTTCCGTCTGCCGAGTGTGCCGGTTGCCGAGATCGATCAGGGTTTCGGATACCAGGGGTTCGGTGAGATTGCCGCGGCGGTGGAGCGCGGCCAGGGACCGATTCTGGCTCTTCCCCATCTCGGGACCTGGGAATGGGCCGCATGGTGGCTCGCTCTGGTACCGAAGTTCAAGGTCACCGCGGTTGTTGAACCGCTGGAGCCTCCCGAAGTATTCGAGTGGTTCGTGGGTTTCCGTGAGGGGTTGGGCATGAACATCGTGCCTTTGGGAGCTGACGCCGCGAGGACCAGCATCAAGGCGCTGGACCAGGGTCAAGTGCTGTGCCTGTTGGCGGACCGGGACATCCAGGGCAACGGCGTTCCCGTCGAGTTCTTCGGTGAGAGAACCACGCTTCCAGCGGGACCCGCGACCCTGGCCCTGAGGACCGGCTCACCGTTGATACCCTCGGCGGTCTACTGGCGCGACAACACCCGCCACGCCATCTCCACCCCGCCGCTCGACATAGAGCGACGCGGCAGGTTTCGCCAGGATGTCGCCCGTGTCACCCAGGATCTGGCGCGAGACTTCGAGTATCTGATCTCGCAGGCACCTGAGCAATGGCACATGCTGTCGCCGAACTGGCCCAGCGACTATGAAGCGTTGGGCCTGCCGCTCCCCGAGCACCTGCAGGACCTCTGATGCGCATTGGATTGATCTGCCCCTACAGCCTGACGATGCCCGGCGGGGTCCAGTCTCAAGTGCTGGCGTTGGCGAGGGCACTGCGGCGACGCGCCCACGCGGTACGGGTGCTCGCACCGTGTGACGGACCACCTCCCGATGCTGGTGTGACGCCCCTCGGTCTGAGCTTGCCGGCGTCAGCCAACGGATCGGTTGCTCCGGTGGCACCGGACCCGTCGGCACAGCTCCGTGTCATTCGCGCGATGCGAGACGAAGCATTCGACGTGATCCACCTGCACGAACCGCTCGCCCCTGGGCCGACGATGACTGCGTTGCTGACCCACCCGGCGCCGTTGATCGGGACCTTCCATGCCGCGGGTCGATCGTTGTCGTACGAGTTGATGCCCAAGGCGGTTCGCTATCTGGCTCGTCGTCTCGATGATCGTGTGGTGGTCTCTGAAGATGCCCGCAACCTCGCGATGAAACATCTCGGCGGCGAGTACGACGTGCTCTTCAACGGGGTGGAGGTCAGCCGTTATCGCAGCAGCCCGACGTACGCCGCTGGTTCTCCCACCGTTCTGTTCATCGGTCGCCACGAGCAGAGAAAGGGACTGCAGGTCCTGCTTGAGGCGGTGAAGTTGCTCCCGGCGGATATTCGCGTCTGGATCGCGGGCAGCGGCCCTGAGACGCAGAGGCTCAAGACGGCCTACGGCGGCGATTCAAGGCTCGAGTGGCTGGGATCGATCGACGAGACCGAGAAGATAGCGCGACTGCGCGGCGCCGACGTCTTCTGTGCCCCCTCCCTGTTCGGGGAGTCCTTCGGGATTGTTCTGTTGGAGGGGATGGCCGCGGGCACACCGGTGGTGGCGTCCGATATCGGCGGTTATGCCAATGCGTCGAGACACGGCCGCGACGCCCTGTTGTTCCCCGCTGGTGATCACAAGGCGTTGGCCGCCGCGATCAGCGAGTTGCTGCAAGACGGCCAAAGAGCCGCAGAGCTTGTCGTGTCGGGAAACGAGAGAGCCGATGAGTTCTCCATGGATCGCCTGGCCGACCTCTACTTGCAGCGTTACCGAGCACTACTACATTGACGGGGCGCTGAGAGTGGCCAAGCGCCGATATTCTGAGCCGACGAATCGACTCGCGGCCTCGTTACCGCGGACCACAGATCTTGCGGAGAGCACCTTTATGCCCACAGCGGCACCCCGATCGGTTTTATTGATCCCGGCAATGGTGGTCGGACTGGTTGTGGCAGTGGTTGTAACACTGCTGTCGCCTTACGGCCCGGATCTCGTCGTCGGCGTGATTGTCGGGCTGGTGGTCGCTTTCTTGTTGACCATCGCACTCGACAGGCGCGCCCCCGCCGCGATGCTGCGGACCCTCGGGGCCGTTCCGGTTGTCCCAGGACACCAACCGCGTCTAGAGAGCCTGGTTGCCAGCTTGTGTGCAAGTCACGGGATCGCCGAGCCGCAACTGCATGTGGTCGATTCTCAAGCCCCAGACTCGGCTGTGGTCGGACGGGCAAAGCAAACGCATCTGGTGATGACGACGGGGGCGTTGCAGAAGCTGGACCGATTGCAGCTGGAGGTCGTGGTGGCGCGACAGTTGGCGCAGCTCCGTTCCGGTGTTCACGCAGCGACGACCCTGGCATATGTGGGGCCCCTGCTCGGTCCGCTGGCAGAGCTGATTCGTCGGGTACAGCTCGATGGTCAGCGACTGGCTCTCGCCGATGTGCAGGGCGTGCTGATGACTCGATATCCCCCTGCGCTGGTCGGCGCGTTCGACCAGGCCGCTGCGGGCGGCGGCGTCAGCTGCACACGTGCCAACCGGCATCTGTGGATGATCGGACCACTCGACGGCACGCCGGGGGCACAACCTCGACTACGGGATCGTATTGATGCTCTGAGAGAGCTTTAATGCGAGCCCGAGGCGGGTTGTTGGCGACGTTGGCGTTGTCGGCTCTGTTCGCGGCGGCGTGTCTTGACGGCCCCAACAGGATCGAAGTCACCGAACCCGAACCGGAAACGGTAGAACAGACAGTTGCTTCCACGGTCACAAGCACCACGTTTGCAGGGTCCCAGCCGACTACAACGACTGTTTCCCAAGGCCCCCTCGCCCCCTTCACCGGACTCCCTGCGACCAGTGCCGCGGCTGCTCGTCAGCCTGCTTTCGTTGTCAAGATCGGCAACAACAACGACCAGTCCCGTCCCCAGACGGGACTGGCAGAAGCCGACATCGTCTACGAGGCATTGATCGAGGGGCTCAAGACTCGTTTCGCGGCAGTGTTCCAGTCGCAGGTGCCCTCTGAAGCAGGGCCGGTCCGTTCCGCCAGAACCACAGACGTCGACCTGTTGGCCGGGCTCGGGACTCCGGCACTGGTGTTCTCCGGCGCCAACACACCGACCCTGCTTGAGCTGCTGGATGCTGCGAATAGCGGTGTCTTTGTGGACGCAGGCGCGTTGCGTCGTCTGGATCCGTACTTTCGTCTGGGTTCCCGCAGCGCTCCCTACAACCTCTGGGTCGATATGGAAATGATCGACTTCCTCGGGTCGGGCGTGCCCGACCCGATTCTGACTTACGGAGAACTCTCCGAGGGCATGGGTTCTGAGATCGGGGGTGTGGAGATCACCTACGAGGCCAGTTTCGGGCGGCAGGTCAGCCACCTGTGGGACCCGTCGACTGCGCGATGGGTGCGGGTGCAGGACGGAACCCTCCATACGGCGTTGCAGGGTGACGCTGAAGTGGAGATCGCCCCCGCTAATGTGGTGGTCGCCCACGTCGTCTATGAGGTCTCACCGGCCGACCCCGCATCTCCGGAGGCTGAGACCTTCAACACCGGTCCAGTGCAGGTCTTCACCCAAGGCCGGGTTGTGGAGGGCACGTGGAGCAGGTCGCTTCAGGTGCCGGCGTGGGATCTGAGGAGCGCTGAGGGAGAGGTCATCGCTCTGCAACCCGGCGCCACCTGGTTCATCCTCGCTTCAGCCGACGGATCGAAGTTCCCCCAGGCCCGAATCACCACGTTTGATCGCGCCGAAGCTGCAACACGTCTCGAATCCGCCCGCGCCCCCAACTAGTTTCAGCACGCCGCAGCGGGCGTCGGCAAAACCTACGCACCGCTTTGAGGCTGCCGAGGGTGTCGAGCAGTCCCCCTGAGACTGGTCCATCGGTTGTGTGAGTCCGTTGTCCAGTATTGCTGGATGGAAGGAGGATCACGTTTAGGGGGAACCTCAACACGACAACGAAGCGGGCATGGTGGCAGCGAGGGTCGATCCCGACTCACGTCCCGGGCTGATTCTGACCTCAACCGCGGAGAGCCGGGAAATCTGCTGCGTCGTCAAGTCACAACGGTCCTAGGATGGTCCGCATGGGACAGAACAACCAGCGCGAGACTGGGACAACTCTGGTGAAGCGGGGGTTGGCCGAGATGCTAAAGGGCGGTGTCATCATGGACGTCGTCAATCCTGACCACGCGAAGATCGCAGAAGACGCCGGGGCAGTCGCAGTGATGGCCCTCGAACGAGTGCCCTCCGACATCCGCCGTGACGGCGGGGTTTCGCGCATGTCTGATCCGGAGATGATCCAGGGGATTCAGGCAGCGGTCTCAATACCGGTCATGGCCAAGGCCCGCATCGGACATTTCGCGGAGGCGCAGATGCTCGAAGCCATCGGCGTCGACTACATCGACGAGTCAGAGGTGCTGTCACCCGCCGATGAAGCTCACCATATCGACAAGTGGTCTTTCACGGTTCCGTTCGTCTGCGGCGCCACCAACTTGGGTGAGGCTCTGCGGCGCATCAGCGAGGGGGCCTGCATGATTCGCTCAAAAGGTGAAGCCGGGACCGGCAACGTGGTCGAGGCGGTGCGCCATCTGCGCTCGATCATCGGCGACATCGGCAAGCTGACCAGAGCAGACTCCGCGGAACTGTTCGACTGGGCGAAACGACTCCAAGCACCACTCCCGTTGATTCAAGAGGTTGCCCGAACAGGGCAGCTCCCGGTACCGATCTTCTGCGCGGGGGGCATCGCCACTCCCGCGGACGCATCGCTGGTGATGCAACTCGGAGCGCAGGCGGTGTTCGTCGGTTCTGGAATCTTCAAGAGCGAAAGTCCTGAGAAGATGGCGTCAGCCATTGTGGAGGCGACCACCCACTATCAGGATCCGGCAATCCTGGTGAAGGTCTCGACTGGTCTAGGCGATGCGATGGTCGGCCAGGAGATCTCAACCCTCGACGTGAAGTTGGCGCAGCGGGGTTGGTAGCACCGACCGTTGGAGTTCTAGCCCTTCAGGGTGCGTTCGCCGCTCACGCGACGATCCTTGAGTCCCTCGGGTGCGCGACCCAGCAGATACGCACAGCCGAGCAGCTGGAGGCGGTCGATGCGCTGGTGGTCCCCGGCGGCGAGTCGACCACGATGTCGATGCTGCTGGAGCGGTCGCAGATGCTCGAGTTGCTGCGGCTACGAGCACACGGGGGCTTGCCTGTCTTAGGGACCTGCGCAGGTCTGATCCTGATGGCCACAGAGATCTGCGACGGACGCGATGACCAGGTGGCGTTGGGGGTGTTGGACATGACCGTGGAACGCAACGGATACGGCAGTCAGATCAACAGTTTCGAGACCGATATCGACATCACCGGTCTCGACACGCCGTTTCATGCGGTTTTCATCCGATCTCCGGTGGTCACCCGACTCGGGCCTGACGTCGAGACGCTCGCCGCCCTCGACGGCAACCCGGTTCTGTGCCGCAGAGGCCCTGTCACCGTTGCGGCCTTTCATCCTGAGCTGTCGGGCGACGATCGGCTTCATCGTCGCTGGTTGTCACAGGCGGGCGTCATCGATGCTCGTTGACCGCGGCCGCAGCACAGCGGGTAGATTCCGTTCATGAGTGGTCATTCCAAGTGGGCAACGATCAAGCACCGCAAGGGGGCTGCCGACGCCAAACGAGGCAAGCTCTTCGCCAAGCTGATCAAGCAGGTGGAGGTTGCGGCTCGGACCGGCGGCGGAGACCTTGATGCGAACCCGACCCTGCGGACGATGTTCCAGAAGGCGCGTGACAACTCCGTGCCGCTCGACACGATCGAGCGGGCAGTCAAGCGCGGCACCGGCGAACTCGAAGGTGTCAACTACGAACAGGTCACCTATGAGGGATACGCGCCGGGTGGGATCGCGCTGCTGATCGAATGCCTGACCGACAATCGCAACCGCACGTCGAGCGAAGTCCGGTCAACGCTGACGAAGCACGGCGGTTCGCTGGCCGAACCGGGCGCAGTGTCCTGGCAGTTCGAGCGCAAGGGCGTGGTGCTGGTACCGGCATCGGTAGACGAGGAGGAGTTGATGCTCCTGACCGTGGACGCGGGTGCGGAGGACATCGTCGACGAGGGGGAGGTGTGGCGGATAATCACCGCGCCGGGCGACCTCAACGAGGTGCGTGACGCACTCGACGGAGCCGAGGTGCCAGTCGAGTTCGCGGACCTCACGATGCTGCCTTCATCGACAGTGGAGCTGACCGACGCCGGCGAGCTCAAGAAGCTGCTCAACCTCATTGACGTGCTCGACGACCTTGATGATGTGCAAGACGTGCAGGACAACTCCGAAGCGGCCGCGGACCTCATGGAGTCTGTCCGAGCGGGCTGAGTGCTACCGGTGGCACCGCTCAGGAACTGCGGTCGCGGTATACCGCTCCCGCCTCGACCCGGAGACTAGAGTCGTACGTATGTTCGTGCTCGGAATCGATCCAGGTCTTTCACGCTGCGGCTACGGCTGCGTCGAGCACGGCCGAAAGCCCAGAGCGGTTGCGGCGGGGGTGATCCGGACAGACCCGAGCCTCGACCGCCCCACACGTCTGGCTGAGGTTCAGCGGGAGATCCGGGCTCTCATCAGGGAACTCCGCCCTGATGCGGTGGCTGTTGAGCGGGTGCTGTTCCAACAGAACGCTCTGACCGCGATGTCGGTGGGCATGGTCAGCGGGATAGTCATGGTCGAGGCGGTGTCTGCGGGTTGCTCGGTAGTCGAGTATTCGCCCAATGAGGTCAAGCAGGCCGTGGCCGGTTGGGGAGGAGCGGACAAAGAAGAGGTCTCTCAGATGGTTCAGACTCTGTTGGGGTTGCCTGAACCCCTGAAGCCGGCAGACGTCGCCGATGCCGTCGCAGTGGCGCTGTGTCATGTCGCCCACATTCCCGCGCGCCGTGTCGCTGGAGCACGGCGATGATCGGCTCTTTGAGGGGGCAGCTGCTCGACCGCACCTCGGAGTCGGAGCTGCTGATAGAGGTCGGCGGCCTGGGCTACCGGGTGCAGGTGACTCCCTCGACTGCCGTGTCGGTCGGTTCGGTGGGCAGCGAGGTCTTCGTGCACACCCATCACGCCGTGCGTGAGGACAGCGACACCCTCTACGGCTTCGCCACCATCGACGAGCGCCGTGTCTTCGAGTCGCTGATCGGCGCTCACGGGGTCGGACCGGCGCTGGGACTCGCCATCCTGTCGGTTCATGGTCCGGCGGCCCTGCGTGTCGCGGTGGCCCAAGACGACCTCGCAGCGCTCTGCCTGGTGCCCGGGGTGGGCCGCAAGACAGCCGCCCGGCTGCTCATGGAGCTCAAGAGCAGACTCGACATTCCCAGCGGCGACTACGCCCCAGAGGTCGCAGACGGCGCGGATGCGTCTACCCAGATGGCGGCCCACGGTGATGTTCGAGCGGCGTTGGAGAGTCTCGGCTACGGCCCTGAAGAAATCCACGCGGTGCTCCAGGAAGTGCCCCCGCAGGGTGATACCAGCACGCTGTTGAAGGACGCTCTGCGTCGCCTGGCCTCGGGGGATTGAGCAGATGCGCGAGGAGGTCTTCAACGAGTCCGAGTCTGGAAACGATCTGCTCTCGCCGGGTGAGACGGAGAGCGACACCGAACTTCTCGCTGAACCGGGGCTGCGACCGCGGACCCTCGCCGAGTTCGTCGGCCAGACAGAACTGAAGAGCCACCTGCGGGTGATCCTCGGCGCTGCCTCGAAACGCCGTGACGCCGTCGACCACCTGTTGTTCGCCGGTCCGCCCGGGCTGGGCAAGACGACGTTGGCGCACATAATCGCCGTCGAGATGGGGTCGCATCTGCTGGTCACCTCGGGTCCGGCGTTGGAACGGTCCGGCGACCTCGCCTCGATCCTGTCGAAGCTCGAAGACGGGGATGTCCTGTTCATAGACGAGATCCATCGCCTGCCGCGCCCAGTTGAGGAAGTCCTGTACCCGGCCATGGAAGACTTCAGGATCGACATCGTCTTGGGCAAGGGCCCGGCCGCCCGTTCGATCCCCCTGGATTTGGCCCGCTTCACGCTGGTGGGCGCCACCACACGCACAGGTTTGATCACCGGACCGCTTCGGGACCGGTTCGGCCTGGTCGCGCGTCTCGACTTCTACGACATCGATGATCTTCAGTCCATCGCAGCACGGTCGGCTCAGATATTCGGCGTCGACGTCACTGAGACGGGGGCCTTGGAGATCGCCCGCCGTGCCAGAGGAACGCCCCGCATCGCCAACCGTTTGTTGCGCCAGGTGCGCGACTACGCAGAGGTCGAACGCGACGGCCACATCGATGCAGAAGTGGCAGCCGACGGTCTGGCGTTCTTCGGTGTCGACGAACTCGGCCTCGACAAGTCCAGTCGAGCCGTGCTCGACGCACTATGTCGACGGTTCGGCGGCGGACCCGTCGGTTTGTCGACGCTTGCCATCGCAGTCAGTGAACCGTCCGAGACCGTCGAGGACGTGTATGAGCCCTATCTGATTCAACAGGGCCTGCTGATGCGCACTCCGCGGGGGCGCGTCGCCACTCCGGCCGCTTTCGAGCATCTGCAGATGACCGTTCCGGCCGCCGGTCCGCCGACGGTGCCGGGGTTGTTCGACGCCCCCGCCGCAGACGCGCCCAAGCCCGACTAGGGGGCCAGTGGACTCCCCACCGCAGACCCTCGCCGACATCTGCTATGAACTGCCGGCCGCCTCGATCGCCCAGACACCGCTTGAGCGGCGTGACGAGGCGCGTCTGCTGGTCGACCGCGACAATGAGATCCTGCATCGCCGCGTGCATGAGTTGCCGGAACTGCTCTGTGAAGGTGATCTTGTGGTCGTCAACAACACCCGTGTGATCCCCGCACGGATACCGCTGCACCGATCCAGCGGCGGCGCTGTCGAGGTGCTCCTGTTGGAGCAGGTCGACGAACGGTGTTGGGAGGCGCTGGTTCGGCCGTCGCGCCGGCTCAAGTCGGGTTCGGTCGTAGCCAACGATGCGATGTCGGTGGTGATCGGGGAGGATCTCGGTGAGGGGCGTCGCATCGTTGTCCCCGAGGTCGGCGACCGCCGACTCCTTGATGTCCTCGACGAAGTCGGCCTGCCACCGTTGCCGCCATACATCGAGCAGCAGATCCCCGATCCCGAGCGCTATCAGACCATGTACGGGGAACGGCCCGTGTCGGCCGCGGCGCCCACAGCTGGCCTGCACCTGACCGAGTCTGTGCTCTCGGGCCTGAGCGCCAGAGGAGTCAAGATCGCAACGGTCGAGTTGGCTGTCGGTCTCGACACTTTCAGGCCCATCACGGTAGACCGCCTCGACGACCACCTGATGCACAGTGAGTGGTACTCGATCCCCGAGTCCACCCGGATGCTCGTTCGTTCAGCGGGCCGGGTGGTGGCCGTGGGCACCACCGTCGTGAGGGCGCTTGAGACCTGGGGGCACGGAGGCCCGCCCGAGGGTCGCAGCAGTCTGTTCATTCGACGCCCCTTCGAGTGGTCGGTGGTCGACGTGCTGATGACCAACTTCCATCTCCCCGCCTCGACGCTGCTGTGCATGATCGACGCCTTCGCAGGTCCCCGCTGGCGGGAACTGTACGGCGAGGCTTTGGCGCAGGGCTACCGGTTCCTGAGTTTCGGTGACGCCATGCTCTGCGAACGCCCGAAGAGCGAGCGGTTATTGTGGGCCTGTGCTGATGCGACAGGGCGGGCGCCGACAACAGGACCGTAGGAGTCTCCGAGTCCGAGGATCGGTTCCGTCCCGAGCATGGCGGTTGTTGGTTTCGTTCCTCGTTGCCAGTGCGATCCTCGCCTCGTCCGCGGCGGCGACGGGAGGCTACGGCGATGTTGCCCCCGGCGCTTATTTCGCAGCGGCTGTTCAATGGTCGGCCGATCAGGGGATCACGGACATCGACGATGAGTGCTTCCTCCCCGATGCCCCGGTGACCCGCGCTGAGGTGGCTGTGAGTCTCTGGAACATGCAGGGCCGGCCCCCCGCTGAGCCGCATTCGTTCATTGATGTGGGGGAGGGAAGATCCAGGAACGACGCGATCTCCTGGATGCAGCGGTCAGGAGTCACGACCGGAACCTCAAAGCAGACCTTCTCCCCCGATGCGCCGGTAACCCGTGCACAGATCGCCGCGTTCCTGCACCGCCTCGCAGGCCGACCGTACGCCCTCCCGCACAGTTTCGTGGACATAACCTCGGCTTGGATGCACGCACCCGTCTCCTGGATGGCGGCCGAGGGCATAACCACCGGTGTCTCACCACTGGAGTTCGCGCCGAGCAAGGTTCTGACACGCGCCCAATTGGTGACTTTCTTGTATCGATACAACGGACAGCCTGAGGTGGTTGTTGAGCCGTCGATACAGAGATGCTGCCTTCGAGTGTCTGCCGGCAGCGACCCGTGCGGACTGGCCGCTGAACTTGATCGGCTTGTGCAGGTGGCTCGCGATTGGGACCGAACCGTTGAAGTTGCCGTCTCGGTGATTCTTCACGACGGATCAACCTACGGCCAGAACGCAGATGATTGGGTCCCCTCCGCTAGCGCGGTCAAACCCGTCTGGGCGGCGGCTGCGATCGATGTCGCGGGGCTCGAGCAGGTTGCTCCGTTGATCACCGATTCTCTGGTGCACTCAAACAATCTGACCGCAGGCAGGATCATCGACCTCGCCGGGGGTGTTGATGCGGTGAACGTCTGGGCGCGCGACGTCGCGGGCATGGACAGCACGTACCTTTCCGGCTGGTCCTATGGGTCGAGGCGAGTCTCGAGCCTCGCGCAGGGACGGCCGCGCACGACCACGGGCAATTTGGCAAATTTCTACGTGCGTCTGCACCGGGGTGAACTGTTGGATCCGGCCGGGACGAACCGTCTTGAGAGCGCTTTGAAGTCGACGGCGCGCACGCTTACCTATGTCGACGGCGCCATATTGGACCGTTTGCCGAAAACTGCGACCGCCGACGCGCTTCAGAAGATGGGATGGTTACCGCCGGGTGGAAACTGGGTCAGCCGCAATGCGGTCATCGGTGGTGCGCTGGTGGTGCTCGACGACGGAGAATGGTTCGCAATAGCGATATCGAGCAGGAACAGCGAACGCTACCAGCGGTCGATCAAGTGGTTCGGATTCGTGGCGTGCCGGATCTATGTCGTGCTCAGCGACGATTCGGCCCACGCTTGCGAGAGGCGGGGTGATCCGCCCCTGTCCAAGACCTAAAAGTCGCAGATCGATGCGGTTGAGTCGGGTACCAGTATCCCGTTCTCGTCGATACGGCCTCCAACGGCGCGTTCGGAGACCTCGGAGAATACCAGTTCTGCAACGTCAGGGCCGGCTGGCGCGGCTACTGCTCCGGGCAGGACTGTAGGGATCAAGCGGATCTGTTCGATGGTGTCGGTACCGCGTACTGTGATCTCAAACACCGCGGAACGGGCTCTGCGGAACCCGCCGTTCTGGAAGGCCAAGTTGCCGGTGGACCACAGCACCGCGGCGCCGTCGATGATCTCCACACCCTGCAGTTGGTGGGGATGCGAGATCGCGATGATGTCAGCGCCGATGTCGATCCAGAAATTGATGATCTCGCGTTGCCTCGCTGTGGGGCAGTCCGTCAACTCCAGACCGGAATGGAGCATGACGACAGCGATGTCGGAGTTCTTCGCGGCCGCGTCGATTGCAGCCAGCGTCTGCAGGGCGAACCGGTCGCATGCCCAGGCAACGCCGACCCGTTGAGCTCTTGGCGACTGCGCCCAGCCACACTCGAGCGTGGTGAGCGACACCACTGCGATGACCCGGCCGGCGACTTCAACGAACACCGGAGCGAACGCCTCTTCGTTGGTTGCTCCGGCGCCTGTACCGGTGAGCGGCGAGTCGTCGATCAGCCTGCGTGTGGATGCGGCACCGGCCGGCCCGTAGTCCCAGGTGTGGTTGTTGGCCATCCCCAACACGTCGATCCCGGAGGCCACTATCTGGTCGATGGCTTCAGGCGGGGAGAGGAAGTTGAACCTCTTGTTGATCGGAGGGGGGCCCACCCCTTGGTGCGTCCCTACCACGGTCTCAAGGTTGGCGAACATGAGGTCGGGCGCGGAGAGTATGTCGGTGATCGCGACCAACATTCCCAGAGGCACCTGGTAGTCGAGTATCTGCAGGTCACCTCCGAATCCCAGCACCAGGGGCGAAGGCGGGTCTGTGCCGGGTGTGGTGGCGGGTCCTGCGGCCGCCTGATAGCGGGCGAAACGACGGATGAATGCGGCTGCCTGCCCGCGTGTGGTCGTCGCTGCGGCATCGAAGCGGGGCATTGAGCGGCCGCCTGGTGGCTTGGCCGCAGACTCCTCGGCGAGTGAGGCTATGCCGGTCTCGGCCGCCCATGTGACCGCCGTCGTGAAGAAGCTTGACGGTGGAAGACCTGCCAACGGAGTGTCCCGCTTACTCGGTTGCGGACGCGAAGCCATGCGCCACAGGAAGGTCATGAACTCGGAGTGGGATATCAGGCGGTCCGGGTCGAACCTCGTCGCTGAAGTTCCAGTTGTAAGGCCCTGCTCGAACATCCACTGGGCCGCCTCAGAATAGTAGGAATCGGGAGCTACGTCGACGAAGGGAAGGTCGATTCCGGCTTCGGGCTCTCCCGCGTACCTCCACAGCAGGGTGGCAGCTTGAGCACGGGTTACGCTCCTGTCAACACAGAAGCGAACCGGGTTGCATCCGGTCGTGATCTGTTCCGCGGCCAACCAGTCGATGTCTGCGGCGAAAGCAGAACCTGCGATATCACAGAACCGGTGTTCGGGCGTGGGGGTGAAGTCTCCGCAGATGATGTTGGTGGCTCCGACCCAGACGAACTCCCAGGGTTCAGGATTGGGTCCTGCGGGCCTGCTGCCGCTGGGATAACTGGGTATCCAGCCGTGGGCTTTGGCGTTGGCGTAATTGTCAGCAGCCAGCCAGGCGAATGCGGCGGTGTTGCCGAACGCATTGTGGTCACCGGACCCCTCCGCAAGGTCGATCGCGTAGCCGGTGTGGTGTTTGGAGTACCCAGGCACGGCTACCACGTTGAGCACTCGGTTGATCGCGGCATAAGAACTGCCTTGGGTGGCGGCCTTGCGGCGGTAGAGGTCTGCCTGCTGTGCCTCACTTCGAAAAGCTGACCGTAAGGTGAGGGACAGGCTGGCTTCCTCAGCCGCGTGCCGGAGGTCCAACCAGGCTTGAGCCGCCTCGGGCTGCAGGAGGCGGCCGTCGACGCGTGTCAGTTCCCGATTCGGCAGCGCCCTGCGCGTGTATCCCCTCTGTTCGCCGACCGCGCGGATCCGCGCGTCCAGTTCAGCGCTTCCCGTGATGGCAGGTGGAGCGACTATCTCTCCCAACCCGGGCAGGTCGGCGTTGTCGAACAAGTCGAGGAACTCATCGGGTGACAGTTCTGTGGCGAGCACCGCCTGCTCGACCGTCACGGCGTGGTTGGCACCCGCAGGCATCGCCGAGAACCCGAGACCGCTGGCTGCAACCAGCAGTGCCAAGCCGACAGGCACGAACTTCGCGGCGACTCTCCCGACAGCCGCAGAATGTGGACGGGCGCAGAGCACGTCTCGAATATAGACGCTGACTAAACGACAAGATTGCATGCATGCTTGCTTTGCTTAGCCTGGCACGGTGAAGGCAACTCTTGTTGAGACCGCGCGCGACCAGCAGGCCCGAACCGGTGTCGTCACAACGGCCCGCGGACAGTTCAGCACTCCACGGTTCATGCCGGTTGGAACCCGTGGAGCGGTGCGCCACCTGGCAGCAGACGACCTCGAGGCTCTCGGAGCACAGGTGATTCTGGCCAACACCTACCATCTGATGCTTCGACCAGGCCCGGAGGTCATAGCCGAGCTGGGGGGGATACACCGTTTTGTTGACTTCAACAACCATGTTCTAACCGACTCGGGTGGATTCCAGGTCTTCTCGTTGAAGCCGCAGATCGACGATGAGGGCGCCACTTTCAGATCGGTGTACGACGGGTCGACGCACCGGCTGACGCCAGAGAAGGCCGTCGAGGTGCAGGCACTGATCGGGGCGGACATCCAGATGGTTCTCGACGTCTGCCCCTCAGCGGTCGCTGAGCGTCAGATCCTGCGTTCAGCGGTGGACCGTACGGCCCTGTGGGCGAACAGGGGACGCCGGGCCTTCCTCGAGCATCCGTCCGCGGCGCGACGGCAGAGTCAGTTCGGGATAGTCCAGGGTGGGACGGACGAGGCGCTGCGCGCTGAGTCCGCTGAGCGGACAGTGGCTCTCAACTTCGACGGCTACGCCGTGGGCGGACTGTCGGTGGGTGAGGACCGTCAGAAGATGCTGGAGGGCCTCGACTCCTGCGTGGGTCTGCTGCCCAGCGATCAGCCACGGTATTTCATGGGACTCGGCGACCCCGTCGGGATCGTCGAATCCGTGGCGCGGGGAGTCGACATGTTCGACTGCGTCCTGCCCACGCGCCTCGCCCGCCACGGCACGGTCCTGACCGATGAGGGCAAGTTCAACCTGCGCCGAGCGGAATTCTCAAACAGTGATCAACCGCTCGACGTCTGTTGGCCCGGGAGTCCCGCCAACCGCTGGTCCCGCGGCTACTTGAGGCACCTGCTGGTGGCCAGGGAACCCACTGCGCCGCGGATTCTGACGCTTCACAACCTCGCCTGGTTGTTTCGATTCATGGAGCAGCTGTCTGCTGCGATCAAGGCTCAGGAATTTGAGATGTTCCGGGGTCGCGTTCATGACGTTTGGGGACGATAGCCTTGCCTGAGTTCGCTCTCCAGACACGGATGCACGTATGGAATCACTTTTCTTTCCTGTCCTCATCGTAGGGTTTCTCTACTTCTTCATGATCGCCCCGCAGCGGCGCAAGATGAAGGCTCATCGTCTCCTGCTCAGTTCCCTGAAGGAGGGGGACGAGGTTCTCACCAACGCGGGCATCTTCGGTGCGGTAGCAGAGGTCGAAGACAGTGTCATCTGGTTGGAAGTGGCGCCTGAAGTCGAGCTGAAGGTCCAGAAATCTTCGATTGTCCAGGTTGTTTCTCAGTCTGACGATCAGGCGGACGACGCTGCTGATTCAGCTGTCGACGGCGACGGTGCGGACTGACGCCCCCTAGATGCGTCGTCAACTCACTTTCGTTATCGGCATCACAGTCGCCTCCCTCGTCGGTGTCGTCTACACGGTCATGTCCGGGAACGAGCCGCTGTTGGGGCTCGACCTCCAGGGTGGAGCCTCAGTGGTTCTCGAACCCGAGCCCAACGAGGACGGCTCCGAGATATCCGACGACGTACTCGACCAGGCGGTCGACATCATCCGCAACCGGGTCGACGGACTCGGTGTGCGCGAACCGGAGATCAGCCGTCAGGGTTCAACGATCCTGGTGCAGATCCCTGGAGTGGAGGACCAGCAGCGAGCCATCGAACTCGTCGGTCAGACCGCCGAACTCCGGTTCCGCCCGCTGTATCAAGAAGCGTTCGGCGACGGCCCCTTCGAGACCCGGAGCATCGCGTTGTGCGCACCGGAGCTCGCCGACGACCCCGCGGCTTTGGCGGAGTTGTACCACGAACCGACCCCCGATGCGGAGGCCGACGAATGCATGGTGGCGGTAGACACTTCTGCTTCGGAGGTTCGCTACCTTCTCGGTCCTGCGCCCCTGCTCGTCGACCAGCAGCGAGAGCCCGGCGCCCGCCTGACAGGAGAGGCCCTCGACAGCGCCGCGGCGCGGCTGCAGCTCGTCGAATGGGTCGTCAACATCTCGTTTCGGTCCGGGTCGCCCGGAATAGACGATTTCAATGCTCTAGCCGCGCAGTGCGCCGCCGGTACGGAGGTATGCCCTCCGACCGGCGTGTCGCCGACGACGGGCGAGTTCGTGGGTCGGGTCGCGGTGGAGATTGATGGGATCGTCGAGAGCGCACCAACAGTAGGGGTGTCGAACTTTGAGCGCGGCGAGGTTGTGATTTCCGGCGGTGCCATGACCGAGCAGTCAGCCAAGGACCTGGCACTGGTCCTGCGTTACGGTTCGCTGCCCGTGGAGCTCACTCCCCAGGAGAGCCGGATCGTCTCGTCGACTCTGGGCGAGGACGCCCTAGACGCTGGAATAGTCGCCGGGATCATAGGCCTGTCACTGGTGTCGCTGTACCTGCTCGCGTACTACCGACTGCTGGGTGTCGTCGCCATTGCCAGCCTGGCCGTATCGGGGGCACTGCTGTGGACCGCGGTCTCCTGGCTCGGGGAGTCGCAGGGACTGGCGCTGACCCTCGCAGGAGTCACGGGCCTTATCGTGTCCATCGGTGTCTCGGTCGATTCGAACGTGGTCTATTTCGAGCACCTCAAGGAGGACGTGCGCGCCGGCCGTACGGTTCGTTCAGCCGTGGAGAGGGCTTTCCCCATCGCCTTCTCGACAATCGTCAAAGCCGACGTGGCAAGTCTGATCGCGGCAGTGGTGCTCTACTTCCTGACCGTCGGCCAGGTGAGGGGCTTTGCCCTGTTCTTGGGGTTGGCAACGGTGCTCGACTTGGTGGCGACCTATTTCTTCATGGGGCCAGTCATCCGGGGGATGGCTCGTCGAGAGTCGATGAACAATCGCCCGAGACTGTTCGGTATTCCGGCCGTTGGGCCTGACGCCTCGCAGGTGAGACCATGAACGTCCTCCGACGCATGTATAGGGGGTCACAGCAGTTCGACTTCCCCGCGATCTGGAAGATGGCCATGATCGTCTCGGTCGGGCTGGTGCTGGTGAGCCTCGGTTCTCTGGTGTTCCGAGGGTTGAACCTGGGCATCGAGTTCGAAGGAGGAACTTCGTGGGAGGTGGTGGCGCCGGACACCTCGGTCTCCGAGACCCGCGACGCCCTCGCCGGGACCGGTGCGGCCGCGGGCAAGATACAGACCGTCGGCACCGACAGCATCCGCGTCCGCGCAGACATCGACGATGCCCGCGGTACCGCGGAAGTCACACGTGCGCTGGCGGACCTTGCCGACACGACCGTCGGCGAGGTCTCCGTTACAACCGTGGGTCCGTCGTGGGGTGATCAGATAACCAACAAGGCCAGAAACGCTCTGATCTGGTTCTTCGTCATCATCGCGTTGTACATCGCCATCCGACTGGAGTGGAGGATGTCGGTCGGTGCACTGATCGCGGTCGCCCACGACATCATCATCTCAGTCGGCCTCTATTCGGTGTTCCAGTTCGAGGTCACTCCAGCGACTGTCATTGCCTTCCTGACGATCATGGGTTACTCGCTCTATGACACGATCGTCGTCTACGACAAGGTTCGAGAGATCGGGCGCAGGTTGGGGCCGACCGAGCGCTACACCTACACCGAGATGATGAACCTGGCCCTCAACCAGGTGCTGATGCGATCGATCAACACTTCGATCACCTCGGTTCTCCCGGTGCTCTCGATGTTGGTGGTGGGCTCGTTCTTCCTGGGTGCGCTGACACTCCAAGAGTTTGCGCTGGCGTTGCTGATCGGCATCATCGTGGGTTCGTACTCGTCGATCTTCGTTGCCTCTGCGTTGGTGGCGCAGATGAAAGAACGCGAGGAGCACTATGTGGTGCTCGCGCGCAAGGTGCGGTTGCGGTCCGGAGTGAGTGAAGGCACGCGTATGGTCGTCGAGACGGACGCTGCTCTCGGTGCCACCTCGACACGCCCCACCGCAGACCGGGTCCGACCGAGCCATGCACCTCCTCGGCCAAGGAAGAAAAAGAAGAAGCGCTGAAGCGATACGGTGGCAGGCATGACCGTGGCAGGCATGGATGGCGTGAGCGAACTGATCCGTGATGTCAAGGACTTTCCTGAACCGGGGATCGTCTTCAAGGACATCACGCCGCTGCTGAGGGACCACGAGGCATTCGATGCGGCGATCGACGCGATGGCCGCGCCTTGGCTGGACGGAGGGCCGGGAGACGGGATCACCAAGGTTGTCGGCATCGAGTCCCGCGGTTTCCTGTTCGGAGTGCCGATGGCGCAGCGCCTCTCGGTCGGTTTCGTGCCCATCCGCAAGCTAGGGAAGCTGCCCGCTGAGACCGTCTCGGCGAGCTATAACCGGGAGTACGGTCCCGACACGATCGAGATGCACGCCGATGCAGTCGGTCCCGGTGACTGTGTGCTGGTAGTCGATGATGTACTGGCCACAGCCGGGACGGCGCATGCAGCGGCCGCCCTGCTCGCTGCTGCAGGTGCGACGGTGGCGGGTTTCTCCGTTCTCATCGAGTTGGAGTTCCTTTCAGGGCGCTCGCTGTTGAGTGATTTCAGGGTCGAGTCCGTGCTCGTGTTCGGAGGGGACTGAGTTGGTAACGGTCACCCGGGTTCTGCCGTGGCGTCGCTCAGCCAATCGTCCGAGTTCCGCGGAGATCACTCAACTGCTGAGCGTCTACCGTGCGCATCACCCCAAGGCAGACACGGACTTGATCGAGCGGGCGTTCGAGTTGGCCCATGCCGCCCATGAGGGTCAGAACCGCAAGTCCGGCGAGCCTTACATTCGTCACCCGGTGGCGGTGGCAACGATCGTCGCCCATCAGGGCATCGACGACATGACAGTGGCCGGAGCTCTGCTCCACGACGCAGTGGAGGACACGTCGGTCGGGTTGAAGCAGATCACCGAGGAGTTCGGTGCCGACCTCGCCGACATCGTCGACGGCGTCACCAAGCTGGATCGTGTCAAGTACGACACTAAGGAACAGCAACAGGCTGCAACCATTCGCAAGATGATCGTGGCGATCGCCTCGGACCTGCGAGTGCTGATCATCAAGCTCGCGGATCGTCTGCACAACCTCAGGACTGTGGCGGCGCTGCCTGAGTTCAAACAGGAGCGGACCGCTCGAGAGACGCTCGACGTGTACGCGCCGTTGGCTCACCGACTCGGCATGGCCGATCTGAAACAGCAGCTTGAGGACCTGTCGTTCGCGGCCCTCCATCCTCGCCGGTACGCGGAGATTGATCAGATGCTGGCGTTGAGGGCTCCTGAGCGCGACCTTTATCTGGCTCAGGTCCTCGGAAACGTGCAGGCCCGTCTGGCCGAACTCGGTATTGTTGCCACGATTGATGGTCGCCCCAAACACCTCTGGTCGATCTACGAGAAGATGGTGGTCAAGGGTCGGACGTTCGAGGAGATCTTCGACCTCGTCGGCATCCGTGTGATAGTCGACTCGGTTCGGGACTGCTACGCCGCGCTGGGTTCGATACACGCAACCTGGCGGCCCGTGCAGGGACGCTTCAAGGACTACATCGCCATGCCGAAGTTCAACCTCTATCAGTCGTTGCACACGACTGTTGTGGGTCCGCAGGGCAAGTCGATCGAAGTGCAGATCCGCACCAAGGAGATGCATCAGCGCGCCGAGTTCGGGGTTGCCGCCCACTGGGACTACAAGAACGAGGAGTCGGGCAGTGAGATGGCCTGGCTGAGCCGCATAGTCGAGTGGCAGTCGGAAACCTCCGACCCGTCGGAGTTCATGTCCAACCTGAAGCTTGATCTCGATCAGGACGAAGTGTACGTGTTCACTCCCAAGGGCAAGGTGATTGAGCTGCCGGTGGGGGCCACGCCGGTCGATTTCGCCTACGCGATCCACACAGACGTCGGACACAGCTGTGTCGGTTCGAAGATCAATGGTCGGTTGATGCCTCTCGACACTCGCCTCGGGTCGGGTGACTCAGTTGAGATCTTCACTTCGAAGGTTGAGGGGGCCGGTCCCAGTCGAGACTGGCTGACCTTCGTCGCTAGCCGACGGGCCGCGAACCGGATCAAACAGTGGTACACGAGGGAGCGTCGCTCCGATGCCATCGAGCAGGGTCGCGACGATCTGCTCCAGTCCCTGCGCCGTGAGGGACTTCCGGCGCAGCGGATCCTCAAGGAGAAGGTGTTCCTCGAGGTCGCCGTGCAGATGAACTATTCCGCTGAGGACCTGCTCTTCGCGGCGATCGGGGAGGGGCATGTGGCCGCTCGGACGGTCGCTGACCGCTTGGCCCGCGAGATGCACGGTGAGGACGCCCCCGAGAAGGGGCAGCCGCGTCTTCCCACCACTGTCAGCCGACGCGTCGGCGCGAAGCGCCGCGTTGCAGGATCGGCAGGGGTGCATGTGGAGGGCCTCGACGACATCATGATTCGGATCTCCCGATGTTGCTCTCCGGTTCCACCCGACGAGATCGTGGGGTTCGTGACTCGAGGGCGCGGGGTGTCAGTCCATCGCACGGACTGTCTCAACGCCACCACCCTGCAGGAGGGTCAGCCGGATCGGCTCATAGAGGTCGAGTGGGACGCCGAACACGACGGCCAGTTCGCAACGACCATCGAGGTCCACGCGCTCGACCGCGCGGAACTACTGGTCGACGTGTCGAAGGTCCTCTCCTCCCACGGGCTCAATGTCACCGCTGTCGAAGCAGAAACCGGCGACGACGCTATCGCCAAGATGCAGTTCGAGTTTGAACTCGCGGATCTGAGCCAGCTCGATTCGGTGTTGTCGTCGTTGCTGGTGGTGGAGGCGGTATACGACGCTTTCCGGGTGGTGCCCAGATCGGCGCGCGTCCACGACATCCCGTCTGCGCCGTCTGCATAACCGAGAAACACCGTCTGCATAACCGAGAAACACCGTCTGCATAACCGAGAAACAACGGGCCTCGGGCACGGGTAGCCTGAGAGGCTGTGGCTGAGCCGACATTTCGTGCCCCCAAGGGCACCCGAGACATCCTCGCACCCGACTCGACACGTCTGCGCGCGCTCGTCGACGAGTTCGCGCATCAGGCCGGCCGCAGCGGATTCGGGGAAGTGATCTCTCCGATCTTCGAGGATCTCGGCGTTTTCAAGCGCCTCGGCGAGTCCACCGACGTGGTCACCAAGGAGATGTTCGACTTCTACGACAAGGGGGATCCTCCCCAGCAACTCGCGCTCCGTCCGGAACTGACGGCCGGCATCTGCCGCGCCTATGCCGAACACCGCCCCGTGCCACCGTGGAAAGTGTGGTACGAGGGGCCCCAGTTCCGCTACGAACAACCGCAGGCGGGCCGCTATCGACAGTTCACGCAGGTCGGGGTGGAGGTGCTCGGGACCGACGACCCCCAGGCGGACGTCGATGTCATCGTCCTCGGCGCCCGCTTCTTCGAATCGCTGGGTCTGGGCCGGATCGAACTGGCGCTCAACAGTCTCGGCAGTCCCGGCGACTGCGGCAGTCGGCGCGCCTACGAGCAGGCGCTCGTCGAGTACCTGGAACAGAACCGCTCCCGACTTTCGACTCAGTCGCAGGTGACGGTCGAACGCAACCCCCTGCGGGTACTCGACTCCAAGCGTGAGCAGGACTCCGCGGTCATCGCCGGAGCTCCTGTGATGGTCGATTTCCTCGATGATGAGTCCGCGGCGCACTTCGCCGCGGTGCGGGCTGGTCTCGACGCCGTTGGGGTGGCCTATGAGATTTCGCCGCGCCTGGTTCGGGGCCTCGACTATTACACGCGCACCACTTTCGAGTTCGCAGCCCCTGCGTTGGCGGGCGCGCAGAACGCGGTCGGCGGAGGCGGCCGTTACGACGGTCTGGTGGAGGATCTCGGCGGGCCGCCCACACCGGGGATCGGTTTCGCCCTCGGCGTTGACCGGATCCTGCTGGCCTGTGACGCGGAGGGGGTCTTCGGTGCGCCTTCCAATGCCGTCGATGTGTTCGTGGTGGATGTCACGGGAGGAACAGCGGCGCTCAAGGTCTGCGATCGCCTGCGCCAGGCCGGTATTGCGACGGATCGAAGCTACGGAGGGCGATCCATGAAAGCCCAGATGAAGGTGGCTGACCGTTCCGGCGCCGACTTCGCGGTGATCATTGGTGAGGAGGAACTTGCCCGCGGGGTCCTCACCTTGCGGGACATGGCTGACAGCAGTCAGCAACGAGTCGGGGCGGGTTCGCTCGTCGACGAACTGATCAGGAAACGGACACGGTGATGGACCTCTCAACCTCAATGCGGACCCACATGTGCGGCCTGGTGAGCCCTGCAGACATTGGCAGCGTCGTGAGCGTCTGTGGCTGGGTGGACCGTAGGCGTGAGCACGGTGAGCACCTGGTGTTCATTGATCTGCGCGACCACACCGGTGTTGTGCAGTGTGTCGTTGGCCAGAACCACGATCTTCGCAGCGAATATGTGGTGCAGATGACGGGCGAGGTACGTGAACGGCCCGAGGACACAGCGAATCCAGAACTCGCCACTGGGGAGATCGAGATCGAGGTCCGCGAAGTCGACGTGCTCTCGGCCGCCGAGCCGCCACCGTTCCCCCTTGATGAGCGCACGGAGGTCGATGAGACGATCCGGCTCCGTCATCGTTACGTGGACCTGCGCAAGGCCCGCCTGCAGCGAAACCTGCGGATCCGCGCTCAGGTGAACGGTGCGATCCGCCGCGGCATGGAGTCTCAGGGATTCATTGAGGTCGAAACGCCGATGCTGGTGGCCTCGACACCTGAGGGCGCCCGAGACTTCGTCGTTCCCTCCCGCAAGGAACCCGGGAGCTTCTACGCGCTTCCGCAGAGCCCCCAGCTCTTCAAGCAGCTCTGCATGGTCGGCGGTGTCGACCGCTACTACCAGATCGCTCGCTGTCTTCGGGACGAGGACCTTCGCGCCGACCGGCAGTTCGAGTTCATGCAACTCGACGCCGAAGCGAGCTTTGTCGGCCAACAAGACGTCTTCGAGTTCATCTCCGCCGCGGTTGCCGAGGCGACCGAAGCGGTGACCGGTGTGCGGCCGACCGAGTTTCCCCGCATCAGTTGGATCGATGCGATGGAGCGGTACGGCTCCGACAAGCCCGATGTCCGTTTCGGGATGGAGCTCGTCGAGCTCACCGAGATCTTCGCTGACACCCAGGCGAGGGTGTTTCAAGCACCCTGCGTGAAGGGGATCCGCATGCCTGGAGGCTCCGAAGCGCTCAGCCGCAAACAGATCGATTCCCTCGTTGAGACCTGCCAGCGTTGGGGGGCCAAGGGCCTGGCCTGGATGAAGGTCGCTCAGCGTGACGGTTCGGCAGTCCTCGACGCTGGTGTTGCCAAGTTCTTGAGCGCGCAAGAGTCCACCGCGGTCATCTCCGCGTTGGGGGCGAGCGTGGGGGACATGGTGTTCCTTGTTGCCGATGAGCGCCGCATGGTTCGTCATGTGCTGGGGTTGCTGCGACTCGAGCTTGGTCGGCCACCGGTCAACGAAGGTGGGTTGCATTACCTGTGGGTTGTGGACTTCCCGCTTTTTGAGGGGTTCAGTGCCGACGGTTCCCCACTTCCGGCCCATCACCCGTTCACGATGCCCCATCCCGACGACTTGGATCTTCTCGGCGAGGGAGGCGAAGCGCTGTTGGACGTCCGTTCGCAAGCCTACGACCTGGTGCTCAACGGTTGGGAGCTAGGATCGGGGAGCGTGCGGATCCATCGCCGAGACATCCAGAACCAGGTATTCGCCTGTTTGGGAATCGAACCCGCCGACGCGCAGCGCAAGTTCGGCTTCCTGCTCGACGCTTTCGGCTACGGCGCTCCGCCCCACGCCGGTTTCGCTTTCGGAATAGACCGACTGACTGCCCTGTTGGCGGGAGAGTCCAACATCCGTGAGGTGATCGCCTTCCCGAAGACCCAGTCCGGAGCGGATCCTCTGACCAACGCCCCGTCCCCGATCGACGACGCCCATCTCCGCGAGCTGGGCCTGCGCGCCCCGCGGTGAGCGATGACCTGTTCTCTGAGGCGGCACGGGAGCATCTGAAGAGTCGTTCGCCGCTGGCCGCGCGGTTGCGCCCCCTCACCCTCGAAGATGTCGTCGGCCAAGAGCATCTGTTGGCTCCCGGCCGTCCACTGCGGGCTCTGATCGAGACTGACCGTCTCTCCTCGGTGATCCTCTGGGGACCACCGGGAACGGGCAAGACCTCGCTCGCTCGTCTGGTGGCGAGCAGCACGAACAAGCGCTTCGAGGAGCTCTCTGCGGTTGCGGCGTCGGTCAAGGACGTTCGCGGGATCATTTCCGGTGCTCGTCAGCGGCTGGGCGAACAGCAGATGGGAACGATCCTGTTCCTCGATGAGGTCCATCGTTTCAACAAGGCCCAGCAGGACACGCTGCTGCCTGCGGTTGAAGACGGGCTGATCGTGCTGATCGGGGCGACCACCGAGAACCCACACTTCGAGGTCAACCCGCCGCTCATGTCGAGATCGACTCTGTTCAGGCTCCATGCGCTCGACGAGCGGGCTGTGGCGGAACTGATCGAACGGGGGCTGGAGCTCGAGTCGGCGACCGCTGATCCCGATGCGGTCACCCACCTTGCGGCCCGCAGCGGAGGCGACGGCCGCCACGCGTTGACCGGTGTGGAAGTGGCCGTGGCGTTGGCCGCCGACCGTGGTCGTCCGATCCGTGTGGTGCTAGCCGACGCCGAGGCCGCGGTCGACGCGAAGGCGGTGCGCTACGGCCGCGACGGGCACTACGACGTGATCAGCGCCTTCATCAAGTCGATTCGGGGGAGCGATGCGGACGCGGGGCTGTACTGGCTCGCGCGCATGCTCGAAGCGGGCGAGGACGCCCGTTTCATTGCCCGACGGCTGGTGATCCTGGCATCTGAGGACATCGGCATGGCCGACCCGCAGTCGCTGCTTATCGCCAACGCCGCCGCCCATGCCGTCGAGTTTGTCGGTCTCCCGGAAGCGCAACTCAACCTGGCCCATGCCGTGGTGCATCTGGCGACCGCCCCGAAGTCGAACCGGGTGACTGTCGCTCTGGGTGCCGCTCGTGAAGCGGCCAAGCGGTCGGGGACAGGCGAGGTACCGGTCCATCTGCGGGACGCCCACTACACCGGTGCGGCCAGCCTCGGGCACGGCGACGGCTACCTCTACCCCCACAACGATCCCTCCGGCTGGGTGCCTCAACACTACCGACCCTCAGAAGTAGCGGATCTGGTGTTCTACAGACCGACGAACCACGGCCGCGAGGCCCGCCTCAGAGAGTTCTGGCCCGGCCACCAGTCAGAACCGGACGATCCCGAAGACCGTTGAGAGCTGATCGGTATTCCCGGAGCCACGGCGGTGGCACTAGAGTGTCAAGCGTGTGGGGCGTGGTCACCAGGGAATCTGAGAGAATCGGCTGCAGGCCGGGTACCCCATGAGCGCGGTTGACCTCGCCGCGGTTGTGGTCACGATCGTCTGTCTGGCCGTGGTGGTGATCCTGGTGTTCGCTGTTCAGGCACTGGTCGCGACCCTGCGCCAACTGCGCGAGACGATCGACGAACTGCGTGCTGAGAGCCTTCCCATGTTCGGTGACCTGCGGACCACCGTCACCAAAGCAGGCGACGAACTGGAACGGGTCGATGAGGTTATGGGTCGAGTCGAGAGGGTCGTGGCAACCGCGGACGTCGCCTCGCGGCTGACCCAGAGGGTCTTGACGCCTCCGCTGATCAAGACCGCGGCTGTTGTCAAAGGAGCGGGCAGAGCCACGCTGACGCTGCGGAGGGGCCGTTCTCGAAAGACAATCCCTGCACTCAAGACAAGCACCGGGCACAACCGGCGCGGTTCGGCGCGTTCACGAGGCTCGAGACGGGCGAGGAGGGCGAAGGTTAGATGAAACGCACGTTCTGGGCCGCGACCGGCTTCACTGTGGGCTTCGGAAGTTCGCTCTACGTTCAGAAGCGGCTTCGCCGCGCGGTGGAGCGTTACACCCCCGAGCAGGTCCGGCAAGGTGTCACCGACGTCGGCAGACGCGCCGCGGCCCGAACCAGAGACCTGATCTCGGATCTGCGCGATGCGGCCCAGGAGGGCAGCGAGGCGATGCGCCAGACTGAACAGGACCTGCGCTCGGAGTTCGTTGCCGACAGCGAGGCGCACCGGCACCGCCCAGCACGCATCCGCCACTGAAACAACCCGACCCCGCACAACAGGCGTTCTAGGACCCGCAAAAGCGACGATAGACTCCGGCGGGTGCAAGCCAACGAAGTTCGCCGCGCCTTCGCCTCCTTCTTCGCCGAGCGCGGCCACAGCCACCAACCGTCGGCGAGTCTGATTCCCCACGACCCGACCCTGCTGTTCACCGTGGCCGGAATGGTCCCTTTCAAGACGTACTTCACCGGTGAGCAGGCCGCACCCTTCGACCGTGCGGTGACCGTCCAGAAGTGCGTGCGCGCAGGCGGCAAACACAACGACCTCGATGAGATCGGGCGCACCAGTCGCCATCTCACCTTCTTCGAGATGATGGGCAATTTCAGTTTCGGCGACTATTTCAAGTCCGAAGCGATCGCCTGGGCCTGGGAGTTCGTTGTCGACGTGCTGGGTCTGGACCCACAACGCCTGTGGGTCACCGTGCATCTCAGCGATGACGAGGCCGCAGCCATCTGGACAGACGAGGTGGGTATCCCGCCCGAACGGCTGCAACGCCTCGACGAGGACAACTACTGGAAGATGGGGGCGACTGGTCCCTGTGGACCGTGTTCGGAGATCTTCTGGGACAAGGGCCCCCAGTACGGTGACGGTGGTGGCCCCGAGCATGGCGGCGAGGACCGTTACATCGAGATCTGGAACCTTGTGTTCATGCAGTTCGACCAGCAGAGTGACGGTTCCAAGACTCCCTTGCCGAAACCGTCGATCGACACCGGGATGGGTCTCGAACGCACCGTCTCGGTGCTCCAGGGGGTCGACTCGGTCTGGGAGACCGACGAACTCCGTTCCTTGCTGCAAACAGCCGCGCAACTGACCGGTGTCGATGCCCGAGCAACAACCGAACAACTCGTTTCGTTGAGGATTCTGGCGGACCATGCCCGAAGCACGGCAATGCTGGTCAGCGACGGGGTCTTCCCGTCGAACGAGGCCCGCGGCTACGTGCTGCGCCGGATCCTCCGCCGGGCGGTGCGCCACTCCTACATACTCGGCGTCGAAGACGCCGACAGTACTGAGCTTACGGTGATGGGCCGGATGGTCGACCGAGTGGTGGAGGTCATGGGGGCGGACTACCCCGACCTGGTCAAGAACCGGCAGTTCGTCAGGGACGTGATCGAACGCGAGGAGCGCCGATTCCGCGAGACTCTGCGCACCGGGCAGGCCATCCTCGACGCCGAACTGGCCAAATTGAAGGGTGAGGGCCCCGGTGCCGAGCCGCTGCCCGGAGCCGTTGCCTTCCTACTGCACGACACCTACGGGTTCCCTGTCGAACTCACCGAGGAGATCACCAACGAGCGTGGCATCGCCGTCGATTCAGAGGGCTTCCGCGCAGCCATGGCAGAACAGCAGAAACGAGCCAAGGATGCCCGCACCGAAGCCGAGGCCCATGACACGACGACGCTCGTGCAACTCGTCGAGCAATTTGGTGAGACCGAGTTCACGGGCCGCGACGAGGTCGAGTCGGTCTCTGAGATCATCCATATCGACGACGAGGTCGTGGTGCTCGACCGCACGCCGTTCTATGCCGAGTCCGGTGGCCAGATAGGCGACACCGGAACGATCCGCACCGAAACCTCCGAGATCGCCGTAAGAGACACGCGCTACGGCGTCCCGGGACTCATAGTGCATGCAATCGAGTCGGTCGAGGGCGAGGCGGCGGCAGGCCAGTCCGCCAAGGCAACCATAGACAACGATCGACGCGAGTTGATCCGCCGGAACCACACGGCCACCCACCTGCTTCACGCGGCGTTGCGGACCGTTGTCGGTGAACATGTGAAACAGCAGGGCTCCTATGTAGGGCCTGACCGACTCCGCTTCGACTTCAGCCACTACCAGGCGTTGACCGACAGCGAGATCACCGAAATCGAGGACTTCGTGAATGCTGAGGTGCTCGCCAACGCCGCCTGTCGACACTTCGAGACCACAATGGACGAGGCCCAACAGCTCGGAGCCATCGCCTTCTTCGGTGACAAGTACGGCGACGTGGTGCGCGTGCTGGAGGCTGGCCCCCACTCGACTGAACTCTGTGGTGGCACACATGTGCGCGCCCTGGGCGACATCGGACCGGTGCGGATCATCTCGGAGTCGTCGATCGGTAGCAACATCCGTCGCGTCGAGGCACTGACCGGCCAGGCGACGATCGACTCTTTCCGCTCCGTCGGTCGCAGCGCAACCGAGGCTGCCAGGACTCTCAGCGTTCCAGCCAATGATCTGCTCGGCGGTGTCGAGCGACTCAAATCCGAAGCCAAGGCTCTGCGTCAGCAGATCGTGGCGCTCAAACAGCAGATGGCGATCGCTCAAGCACCCGCGCTGGCGGAGGGGGTGGTTGACGGGGTGGTGGTGGCGCGGCTCGACGGGCTGGACCGCAACGGTCTTCGCGACCTCGCTCTGTCGGTTCGCGATCACGACGGAGTCGACGCCGTGGTCCTCGGAGCCGAACTCGATGGCGGGGGTGTGGCCTTGGTCGCCGCGGTCGACCCTGACAGTGTTTTCAACGCCGGCGTGCTCATCGAAGACGCCAAAAAGACTGTGGGTGGGGGAGGCAAACCCGCAGAAGAGATCGCGGTTGCCGGGGGGTCCAACGCCGAGGCCTTGGACGACGCGCTCGACGAGGTCCGCGCCGCAGCGCTCCGCCGATGATTGTGGGCCGATGATTGTGGGCCGATGATTGTGGGCCAACGATTGTGGGCCACTGACATGCGGGTCGACTGACATGCGGGCCATCGGGATTGATCTCGGATCCAAACGAATCGGTGTGGCGGTGAGCGACTCGAAGGGGTCGATGGCGATGCCGATCGAGGTGGTGAAACGGCAGGGAGACCGCCGACGCGAACACCGCGAACTGGCGGATCTGGCAAGTGAGTGGGAGGCCGAGATCGTCGTGGTGGGTGTGCCGTACAATATGGACGGGTCGCTCGGAGACGCGGCCAAGAAGTATCTGCGCGAGGCGTCAGCACTCGGCGAAGCGCTCGGTCTTGAAGTAGTGCCCTACGATGAACGCCTGACCACGGTTTCTGCGGATCGGTTCCTCATGCAACAGGAGATGAATGCCGAGGCTCGTCGTCGCGTGGTCGACAAGGTCGCCGCGGCGGTGATGCTGCAGTCGTGGCTCGACGCCGGAATGCCCCGTGTCTGACGAAGACCCGCGCCGAGCCCGCTCCGGTTATCTTGCCTTCCTCTTGGGCTTGGCCGAGAAGGATCCCTACCAACAGCCCCCGGGAGGTCCTGTGCACCAGGACCGTGCTTTGGCAGACGCGGCGATTCCGAACCGCGGCGATGAGTCGCGTGTCTCGGATTCTGCCGTGGCCACGGTCTCCGCTGATCCGGTCGGGCTCGACCCGACGCCCGACGAATACCACGACGGACCGCGCGTGCCCGACGAAAGCCGAGCGGTGCGGGTCGCGCTGCCCGATTATGAGGCACCGCCCGGAGCGGTGATCGTGGCCGGGACGGACGAGCACGGCACGGAGTACGTGCTTGAGGATGAACCCGACGCCGAGCCTCTGGTAGATCCACGCTACGACTCTGAGGATCGGAACTGGGTCCGTTACAGGAGTCACTGGGGCGGGTTCCTGCGCCTTCTGGGCGTTGCGGTGATCATCTTCTTTCTGCTTGCGACGATCCGCGGGCGAATCTACGACTGGATCGACGAGCAGATCGTTCCGGAGGGCCCCATCGGCGAACCCGTGATCTTCACGGTCGAAAACGGTGAGGCCGTCAACCAGATTGCCACCAATCTCGACAATGCCGGCGTGATCGGCAACGCCACTATCTTTCGCTACTGGCTTCGCTGCGACGGCCCCAATGGTAAAGAGATCACGATCTCGGGTTTCCTGCGGTGCGATGCCGACTCCTCGTTCGAGGCAGGTGAGTACGCACTCTTTGAGAACATGCCGTACGTCGATGTGAACAACGTCTTGAACCTTGGACCGATTCCCGAGGTGTATTACAACTTCACGATCCCAGAGGGGCTGAGGGTCTCCGAGTTTATTGATCTGATGGCCGCACAGAACCCTCAATTCGATAGGGACAAGATCGTCGCCGCGCTCAACAACCCGGCGTACGTATCGAAGTTCCTGCCAGAAGACGTCGGTCAGTTCTCGTGGTTCGAGGGCCTGCTCTTTCCCGCCACCTACGACGTTGCCGAAGACGACCTGCGTGATGAGGCTAGGTTTGTTCAGCGAATGAGCAACACCTTCGACGAGCGTTTCAGCGCCCTGCTCAACGAGGTTGGAAGAGATCCGGTAATCGATGAGCTTGCGTTGACCGACTATCAGATCATCACCATCGCATCGTTGATTGAAGAGGAGGCGAGAGTGGATGTCGACCGTCCGCAGATGGCTAGGGTCATCTACAACCGCTTATTGCGGGGTGAACCGTTGGGTGTCGACGCCAGCGTCTACTACGCGCTCAACAAGTCCTTCACCGAGGATTTGACCGCCTCGGACCTGCGTGTCGACTCGCCTTACAACACGCGTCTGAACGCTGGGATTCCGCCGACCCCGATCGCCGCTCCGGGCGAGGCGGCGCTACGCGCGGCACTGCAGCCCGACCCTGATCCTGAACTGTTGTTCTGGGTTCGCACCGACCACGACGGTGTGGACGGTGCGCATACGTTCACCACTAATATCGACGAGCACAACGCGGCGGTTGAAGTCTGTCGTTCGCTCGGGTACTGCGGATGAGCCCAGTGCTACCATGAGCCCAGTGCTACCATGAGCCCAGTGCTACCGTGAGTCCAGTGCAGCCGATGAGCCCAGTGTCGGGCGAGACGAGAGTTGCCGGGGTGATCGGTGACCCGGTGACCCATTCGCTGTCGCCGATCCTGCACAACGCTGCTTTCGCGGCGCTGGGGCTCGACTGGATCTCGGTGCCCTTCCCTGTCGCGGCAGGGAAGGGTGCCCAGGCTCTGGAGGCCATGCGGACCCTCGGGTTGGCCGGTTTGTCGGTCACAACCCCGCACAAGGATGCGGTCGTCCAAGCGGCAGACGAGGTCTCCGACACCGTCGAGGCTCTCGGAGCGGCGAACTGTCTCGTCCCCTCAGCGGATGGACGCATCCGTGCAGAGAACACCGACGGCGACGGTTTTCTGGGGGGTCTGCTTGCAGACGCCGACGTGACGGTCGAAACGAGGACGGTCGTTGTTCTCGGTGCTGGCGGAGCGGCCCGGGCCATCGCCCGCGCCTGCGCGCAAGCCGGCGCGTCGCAGGTGTTGGTCGTCAACCGCACCGCACAGCGCGCGGAGGTCTGTGCGGGTTTGGCCGGTTCTGCCGGTGCGGTCGCCGAACCCGCGGCGATAAGTGACGCTGACATAGTGGTGAATGCGACCACCGTCGGGATGGGCGCCGACCGTGGGTTGCCCTGTGACCCGGCACTGCTGCACCGGGGCCAGATCGTGGTCGACATCGTCTACAACCCGCTCGAGACTCCCTGGTTGGCCGCCGCGCGTGCCGAGGGGATCGATGCCTTCAACGGTCTGGCGATGTTGGTTCATCAGGCTGCAGTGGCCATAACCCACTGGACTGGACGGCCCGCGCCCGTTGAGGCGATGACTTCAGCACTGCGGACTCGCTTGAACTGAACCGCCCGACTGGAACGCCGGAGGGCCGAGGCGAGCGAGCCTCTTGTTGTGTGGTCACCGGCCGGTTAGGTTCGGTTGGTCGACACACGGCGAGCGTTGCAAGCGACGCAGACGGCAGACACGAGAGGCGGAACCATGATTGTGGCGGTGATTCTCGCCGCGTTCGGCGGCTTGATCGTCGGCGGCGGGGTGACGATGCTGGCTGAGCGGACCGTCCGCGGCGAGCCGTTGTCGTTTCGTTCCCGGTGTGGATCGTGTGAGGCCCGACTGGCGATCCACGAGACGATTCCGTTGTTGTCGTGGTGCTTGCTCTGCGGCCGATGCCGCTACTGCGCCGAGAGGATCTCGTTGATGCATCCCAGCGTCGAGGCGGTGAGCGCCGGGTTGTGGGTTGCTGTGGTGCTGCGATTCGGTTGGGGATGGCAGTCGCCTGCCCCGCTTGCGTTGGTTGGCGCGTTGCTGGCGCTCTCGGTGGTTGATCTGTACAGCTACAGGCTTCCCGACCGGCTCGTCTTCTGGTCGTTGGGCCTGTCGATTGCGGCCATGCTGTCTGGATCGGCCGCCACCGGCGACGTGAGCGTTGTCGGGTACGGGATCTTGGGCATGTTCGTCTATTTCGGACTTCTGCTGCTGGTGCACCTGATCTCACCCAAGGGCCTGGGATTCGGCGATGTCAAGTTGTCATTGCTGCTCGGACTCCACCTGGGCTGGGCCGCGGGGATCACGCGATCAGGCCGGGGGAGTGTTGCGGATTGGCTACTGGTGGTCCGCACGGTCTTCTGGGCCCAACTCCTGGCAAGCATGCTCGGGTTGTTGGGCGGTCTGTCGCTCGGTGTTCTGCGGCGAAGGCTGAATCGGGACGTGCTCGGCGATCCGCAGGCCGACCGGGGCCGACCCACGAAGCTCCTGGAGTCGAGCTTCCCTTTCGGCCCAGCCCTGGCCTGCGGAACCATAACCGTGGTGCTCTTCGTCGAATCCGTCCCGGGCCTGTAGTTCTTGAGCCTGACGAGCAATGAACACGGTGCATCCAACGCCGTGTATACAACGCTGTGCAGCTCAGTGAAGCGGTCCGCCACAGGAGCGCGCCATAATCGACCCGGGGTCAGCGAGCGGGTCCGGTAACCTTTCGCCATGTCGCCGGCCTCGATTGTTCTGATCGGTCCCATGGGATCGGGGAAGTCGACGGTGGGCCGCGCCCTAGCGGATCGAGAGCACATGAACCACCTCGACCTCGACGAGATGATCGTTGCCGCCCGCGGACTCACCATCCCTGAGATTTTCGAGGCTGAGGGTGAGTCTGGATTTCGGACTCTTGAACACAAGGCCCTGTCGAGTGCACTGGCCGGGCGCCCGGCGGTGGTCTCCACTGGAGGCGGTGTGGTCACAGTCGAGTCCAACCGGGACCTGTTGGGCGTATCCGGTGCTTTGATCGTCTGGCTCGATGCTTCGGTGGAAGTGTTGACTCGTCGGGTCGACGGTGGCGCAACAAGACCGTTGTTGGCCAGCGACGACATCGAGGTTGCGCTGCGAGCCATCGTCGCTGAACGTGCCGATTGGTACGACGAGGTCGCAGACTTCCGGATCGACACCTCCGAGGCGACCGTCGAGGACTGCGTCGATCTCATCGTGGCGGCGTGCGCGCCGGACGCGCCGCAGCCTGTGGAGAGGTCGGCGTTATGCCGGTGATAAACGTTGAACTGCGTGATCGCCCCTACCCGGTGCATGTCGGCCCCAAAGCGCTGGAGATGCTGGGCGAACTCGTCCCCTCCGGAGCGAGGCGGGTTGCGGTGATAACCCAGGAATCAATCCCCTGGAGTGTCGATCCCAGTCTCGGGGCGCTCACCATCACGGTTCCGGACGGGGAGTCGGCGAAGTCGCTGAGCGTCGTCGAGGACGTCTGCCGGAAGATGACGGTCGCCGGGTTTACCCGCGCCGACGTGGTGGTGGCGGTCGGTGGCGGCGTCGTCACCGACGTCGCTGGTTTCGCAGCAGCGGTCTATCACCGCGGTATCCGCTTCATCAACGTCGCAACCACACTGTTGGCCCAGGTGGATGCAGCAATCGGAGGCAAGACCGGGGTCAACTTGGTGGAAGGCAAGAACCTTGTGGGGGCGTTCTGGCAACCCACAGCGGTGATCTGCGACACCGAGATGTTGGCAACTCTGCCGATCCGCGAATACCGCAGCGGTCTTGGCGAAGTCGCCAAGTACCACTTTCTGGGCTCTGTTCCGGCTCCAGGCGAGGGAATGACAGGCACCGCAGTCGATGCCGAAGTCGTGGCTGCCTGCGTGCAGATCAAAGCGGACGTCGTAGCTGCGGACGAGCGGGAGGGAGGCCGACGAGCGATTCTCAACTACGGGCACACGCTCGCCCATGCGATCGAGACCGCGGGGGCCTACGACCTTCGTCACGGTGAGGCGGTCGCGGTCGGGATCGCCTACGCCGCTGAAGTAGCCAGGCGCCTCGGACGCATCAGCGACGAGCGCGTGGCCGAACACCACCAGGTGCTGAGCGGCTATGACCTTCCCTGCCGCTTGCCTCGAGGACTCGACACCGAGGAACTGCTCGAGTTGTTCAAGCGCGATAAGAAAGCGGTCGAAGGCGTCACGCTCGTGCTCGACGGACCCGACGGCGTCGAACCTGTCACCGGGATCGATCCGACGATCCTGCGAGACGCGCTGGGTACGCTGCGTTGACCGGTTCTGCTTCTGTCGATGAGCCTGACGCGATAATTGGAGACGCGCGATGACTGGAGACGCTCTATGACTGGAGACATTGTATGAGTTCTGTTGTTCTGCTTCTTTCGGGTCCCAATCTGAATCTTCTGGGGACACGAGAACCTGACGTCTACGGCCCCGAGACCCTTGATGACCATGTCGCTTTGGCGACCGCCACGGCCGTTGACCACGGTCTGGAGATCGAACACTTCCAGTCAAACCACGAGGGGGAGTTGATAGAGGCGATCCACGGCGCTCGGGATCGGGTGGCAGCGATCGTTATCAACCCGGGCGCATTCACACATTCGTCGTGGGCCATTCACGACGCCCTGGCCGCGTTTTCGGGTGTAATCGTCGAACTCCACCTGTCGAACCCCAACGCCCGTGAAGCGTGGCGGCATACTTCGGTTGTCGCGCCGGTGGCCACAGGTTCAATAGTCGGCTTCGGCGCGGACGGTTACCGCCTTGCGATTGAAGCCGCAGCAGCACAGCTCGCGTTATGAGCGGCAGACCCCTGGATCTGCCTCCGCTGAGTGTGAAGGGCCGCACCGAACGCACCAGGGAAGCCCTGGCGGTACGAGGAGCCGACGCTCTGGTTGTCACCGACCTGACCAACATCGGCTGGTGTACCGGGTTCACTGGTTCCGCCGGTGCTCTGGTGATCACAACAGACACCAGCGTGCTGGTCACCGACAGCAGGTACCGGGACCAAGCCCCTGCTCAGCTCGACGCGGCGGGATCCGAGGCTCAGGTGCGCATCGACTCGGCCACCTTCGATGCGGTTGCCGAATGTCTCGAGGGCACCACCAAGGTCGCGCTCGAAGCTGACCGGATCGTGTGGGCGGACCAGCGTCGCCTGTATGAGGCGCTCGACGCCGAGTTGATCGAGAGCACCGGCCTGATCGCGGAACTGCGCAGCGTAAAGAACGAGGCGGAACTGGTTCGCATGGAGACCGCGGCGGACATCGTGGATGCGGTTCTTCGAGATTGCCTGCACCAGTTCGTACCCGGCGTCAGCGAGCGTGAACTGGCCCGAATGCTCGAGGATCAGATGCGCGCGGCGGGTGCCGATGGTCCGGCCTACGACACGATCGTGGCGTCGGGTCCCAATGCCGCGTTGCCTCACGCCCGTGCAGGTTCGAGGCTCTTTGCCGAAGGCGACCTGGTGGTTGTCGACGCGGGTGCGGTCGTTGACCGGTACCGCAGCGACATGACCCGCACCTTCGTTGTGGGACAGCCCGACACTCAGACCGCGGAGATTCACGACATCGTGACCCGGGCGCAGGCGCAGGGAGTCGCCGCGGTGCGTCCGGGAATAGAGGCTCAGGAGATCGACAGGGTCTGCCGAGACGTAATAGCCGATGCAGGCTACGGCGACGCTTTCGTTCATGGAACAGGACATGGCGTCGGTCTTGACATTCATGAACTTCCGGCGGTGCGCCGCGGGAACACCGCTATCCTTTCGCCCGGCCAAGTAATCACCGTCGAACCGGGGATCTATCTCTCCGGTTTCGGGGGTGTGCGGGTAGAGGACATGGTGGTCGTCACCCCCCATGGCTGCCGCTCGTTGACCAAGTATCCCAAGGAGTCCGTGTGCCAGTAATTACCACCAACGACCTCAAGAACGGGATGACGTTGAACCTCGACGATGGACTCTTTCAGGTCGTGGAGTTTCAGCATGTCAAACCGGGCAAAGGCCATGCGTTCGTTCGTACGAACCTCCGCAACCTCCGTGCCGGGGGAGTCGTCGAACGCACTTTCCGCGCAGGCGAGAAGGTCGAACGGGCCAATATCGACAAACGCGAGATGCAGTTCCTGTACCGCGACGGTGACGACTATGTGTTCATGGACAACGAGTCGTTCGAGCAGATGAGCGTCTCCCCCACAACGCTCGGCGACACTGCCAATTTCATCGTCGACGGGTCCATCGCAGTCCTGCTGATGTTCGGAACTGAGATAATCGGTACGGACATGGCCGCAGCAGTCGAGTTGACGGTGGCAGCGACCGAACCCGGGTTGCAGGGTGACCGCTCATCGGGAGGCACCAAACCGGCCACACTGGAGACCGGACTGGTGATCCAGGTTCCGCTGTTCATCGAGACCGGGGAGCGTGTCAGGATCGACACCCGATCAGGTCAATATCTCAGCCGCGCGTGAACGATTCACCATCAGGCATCGGCAGCCGGCGGGAGGCCCGGGAAGAGGCACTGGGGCTGTTGTATGAACTCGAGGTCACCGGAGAGTCACTGCAGGCGGCGCTGTCGGCCAGGCCTGTGCCACCGGAGGACTACGCCCTCGAACTGATCGAGGGCGTCGCCGGCACGGCAGGCGAGTTGGACCGGCGGATCGGCGCTCATCTGACGGGTTGGACCGTCGATCGGCTCGCTGTGGTCGATCGTGTGCTCGCCCGTATGGCAACCTGGGAATTGAATGAACGCAAAGATGTGCCGACCGGCGTCGTGCTCAGCGAGGCGGTGGAGCTCGCCTCGCAGTACTCCGGCGAGGAGTCGCCCCGTTTCCTCAACGGTGTGCTGCGCGCTGTCGCCACCGAGGCTCGTGGCGAACCCCACGACACTGGGTGACCTCGCGGCACTGAGACTTCGGTGCCACTGAGATGAGGCCCTGACGGTGACCGAGCGGGCGATCGTGCTTGAAGTACCGGATCTGAGATGCGAGACGTTCCGCCTTCGTCAATGGCGAATCGAGGACGCACCGGACCTGGTCGAGGCTTGGAAGGATCCCCAGATATTGACTGACTCCGTTGCGCCCGAGATGCGGTCGCTGCGAGATGCCCGCAAATGGATATCGAGAACCGATGTTCGACGCCGCGCGGGTGTTGCCCTGGACCTCGTCGTTGCTGATTCAAGCGACGACTCGCTGCTTGGTGAGGTCAGTCTGTACCGGTTCGACAAATCAAGAAGAGCAGCATTGATCAGTTGGTGGTTGACCGCCGGATCTCGGGGAGACGGTGTAGCAACCCAAGCGGTGAACATGCTTGCGGAGTGGGCGTTGGCCGGCCCGTTGACTGCGGTGATCGCTGAGATAAAGGAGACCAACGTCAAGTCCCGGGAGTTGGCGCAACGATGCGGTTTCGATCTTCTGCGTGCCGCGCGAGACTCGACCCCGATGGCTTTCGTCCGCCGTGCTGACGACCCCAGAGGCCGAGCGGATAGAAATCCACAGGCGGGTCCTGTGGCGCAGGCGGACGCGCGTGATACCGTCGAATCTCGACCATGAAACGAGTCCTGTGAGGCTCGAATGGACGGGAGAAGTCAGTGGCAGAACGAGAACGGCGAATGGCTGGGCCGCACTCAAGCGGGGTGTTCCAAGCCAGGACGCAAGTCATGTCGGCGTCCGATGTCACTCGAGCGATTCGTCGCATGGCCCATGAGATCCTCGAACGCAACTCGGGCTGTGCGGATGTCGTGATAGTCGGCCTGCAGACGGGCGGGGTGGGCCTTGCCGAGCGCCTGGTCGACGACATCAACGAGATTGAAGGCACCGCGGTTCCTCTGGGCAGCCTCGATGCGACCATGCACCGCGACGATTTCGATCTTCGCCCGATCACCTCCGAAGCGGCCACCACAATCCCGGTCGACCCGACCGGCAAGATCATCGTGTTGGTCGACGATGTCCTCTACACGGGTCGGACCGTACGAGCGGCCCTCGACGCGATTCACAGCTACGGGCGGCCCAAGGCGATCCAGCTTGCGGTGATGGTAGACCGCGGCCACCGCGAACTCCCGATCCGCCCCGACTTCGTAGGCAAGAACCTGCCGACACGCAGAGCCGAGATGGTCGATGTCAACAACGACGGAGTCGACCTGGGGGAGATCTCGTGAAAGCTCTGCGTCATCTGCTGTCCATGGATGATCTCGACCGCGACGACATCGACTACCTGTTGGACCTCACAGAACGGTACGTCGAGGTGAGCGAGCGGAAGATCCCGCGAATCCCGGCACTGCGCGGCAAGACCGTCGCCCTGGTGTTCTTCGAGGACTCCACCCGCACCAGAGTCAGCTTCGCCACCGCCGCCAGCCGGCTCTCCGCGGACACTCTCGGTTTCGATGTAGGGCGCTCCTCGGTCAACAAGGGCGAGTCCCTGCGCGACACCATCGAGACAATCTCTGCAATGGGGATCCACTGCATAGTCCTGCGGCATTACGGCGCCGGCGCGCCCTGGCGGGTGCGCGAATGGACCGATGCATCGATAGTCAACGGAGGCGACGGACGCAACCAACATCCGACCCAGTCCCTGGCGGACCTGTTCACCGCGCGCCGACATCTCGGAGACCTCGACGGCAAGCGCATCGCCATTGTGGGCGACATCAAGAATTCCCGGGTCGCGCGTTCCAACGCCATCGGATTCTCCAAGATGGGCGCAGAAGTAATATTCGTCGCCCCGCGCACGCTGCTGCCGGCAAGTCTTGAAGGCTGGCCGGTGAGGGTCACGCACAACCTCGACGAGGTGATAGAGACGATCGACGTCTGTTACCTGTTGCGGATGCAGCTCGAACGCCACAATGACGCCGCGGTTCCCACCCTGAGAGAGTTCCACCACGAGTTCGGGCTGACCACGGCGCGTGCTGACCGGTTGCCAGTCGACGCGTTGATCATGCATCCCGGCCCGATGAACCGGGACGTCGAGATTGCAGGTGTGGTCGCTGACCGCCCCAACGCCGTTATCGCCGAGCAGGTTGCAAACGGTGTCGCCGTGCGGATGGCAGTGCTGTTCGTACTGATCGGCTCGCGCCTCGACCTCGTCGAAGAGCAGAGCGCGGTGGCATGAGGACTCTGGCGATCCGCGGCGCGACAGTGATCGATGCGCAGGGTTCCCGACGCGCCGATGTGGTGGTCGGAGATGTTGGCACCATCCTCGCGGTCGGGTCGGGACTCACCGCCGACAGTTCCCTTGATGCTGGTGGCTGCATCATTTCACCGGGACTCGTCGATCTGCACGTTCATCTCCGCCAGCCTGGAAACGAGGAAGCCGAGACCATCGAGACCGGTGCGCGGGCCGCGGCGCTCGGAGGGTTCACCGCGGTGGTGGCCATGCCCAACACCGACCCGGCGATGGACTGCGTCTCGGTGGTCAACGAAGTGCAGGCCCTCGGTTCCACGGCGGTCTGCGATGTGGTGCCCTCGGCTGCCATCTCGGTGGGTCGCCGCGGTGAAGCGCTCTCACCCATGGCAGAACTTGTTCGTGCCGGCGTCCGGATCTTCACCGATGACGGCAGGGGAGTGCAGGACGACAGGCTGATGCGCACAGCACTGGAATATGCGAGTTCGCTGCAGCACATCTGCGGTGGCGAGACCATCGTTCTGGCCCAGCACTGCGAGGTCGAGTCTCTCAGCAGCGGCGGATTCATGCACGAGGGCCAATGGTCGAGTTGGCTCGGTATTCCCGGTCAACCGTCCGAAGCCGAAGAGTTGATGGTGATGCGAGACATCGCGCTGTGCCGTCTCACCGGAGCCCGTGTCCATTTCCAGCACATGTCGACTGCCGGATCCGTCTCAATGATCCGTGCAGCCAAGGCCTCGGGGCTCCCGGTCACCGCCGAAGCTGCAACCCACCACTTCTCTCTGACCGACGCGTGTTGCGCGAGTTACGACCCGGTTTTCAAGGTTCACCCACCACTGCGCACTGAAGCGGACGTGGCTGCGGTCAAGGAGGGTCTCATCGACGGCACGATCGACGCCATAGCCACTGACCATGCACCTCACGCTCCCAAGTCCAAACAGCAGACATTCGCTGACGCCCCCCCGGGGATGCTCGGACTCGAAACCGCCTTCGCGGTGGCCAACACCCATCTCGACATGCCGATCGAGTCCCTCCTCGCGGCGATGTCGTGGCGACCGGCGGCCATTGCTGGACTGACCGCGGAGCACGGCGGCCTCATCAAAGAGGGCAGCCCGGCCAACCTCGCGGTGATCGATCCCAAAGTCGTGTGGACGGTCTCTGCTGCAGAGATGGCGAGTCGCAGTTCCAACACGCCCTATGACGGAATGGGACTCCGAGGAAGAATCCGCCACACGATCTACAAAGGAGAGGCCGTGGTTGTCGACGGCGAAGCGCAGCGATGAGCGGTTCTGGCCCGATTCGCCCGTATCGGCTGGTGTTGGCGGACGGGGAAGTGTTCGAAGGCGAGGGCATCGGTGCTGATCCAGACGGCGGTGTCGCTTCGGGAGAGGTCGTGTTCAACACCGTTCTGTCCGGTTATCAGGAGGTGATCACCGATCCTTCCTACGCGGGACAGATCATCACCTTCACCTACCCGCACATCGGCAATTACGGGGTGAACGCCACCGACGAAGAGGCCCGCAGGCCGTTCTGTCGAGGTGTCATTGTCCGCGACCTGGCCCGTCGGCACAGCAACTGGCGTTCGGAGGGCGATCTCGACGCTTTTCTTCGAACCCACAATGTCGCCGGTATCGCGGGGGTCGATACCCGGCGGCTCACCCGCCATATCCGCGACTTCGGGGCGATGCCCGGCGCGTTCGGCGACACAGAAGCATCCGAACTGCAAGCCGCGGCGAACTCAGACCCGACAACGAGCGGGGTCGACCTGGTGGGGCTGGTGTCCACCGACAAGCCCTACACGGTTGGTAGTGCGCGGCGCAGGGTTGTTGCTTACGACCTCGGTATCAAGTCCACGATGCTGCGTCACCTGTCGACCATGGCGACAGTGACGGTCGTGCCAGCGGACACTCCCGCGGCCGATGTGCTCGCCGAGGGTCCCGACGGGGTCTTCCTGTCCAACGGCCCGGGTGATCCGCAGATGGCCGGCTCGATCGTCGGCGAACTTCCGAAACTGATCGGTCGCCTGCCGATCTTCGGGATCTGCCTCGGGCACCAGGTCCTGTCGCTGGCGCTGGGCGGCAGCACGTTCAAGATGAAGTTCGGCCACCACGGCGGCAACGTTCCGGTCATGGACCTTCGCAGCGGCAAAGTCGAGATCACCAGCCAGAACCACAACTTCGCGGTGGAGACAGGCTCTGTTCCAGATGTCGTGGAGACGCATGTGTGCCTCAACGACGGCGCCCTCGAGGGGATGTTCCACAGGGACCTTCCGGTGTTCAGCGTGCAGTACCACCCTGAGGCCGGGCCCGGGCCCCACGACAGCCGCTACCTGTTCAAGGATTTCGAGCGGCTCATGGATACGAAAGGCTTGGTCGCATAGTGCCGCGCAGAGACGACATCGACTCGATCCTGATCATCGGTTCGGGCCCGATCGTCATCGGCCAGGCCTGCGAGTTCGACTACTCCGGTACGCAGGCCTGCCGTGCGATCAGAGAGGAGGGCTACCGCGTGATCCTGGCGAACTCGAATCCGGCGACGATCATGACCGACCCGGACTTCGCCGACGCCACCTATGTCGAGCCCCTCGACGTGACGGTCCTGACCAAGATCATCGAGAAGGAGAAGCGCGACAACCCTGAGCGGACCATGGCGCTTCTACCCACACTGGGTGGGCAGACCGGCTTGAACCTGGCGATGGAACTCGAGTCGCAGGGTGTCCTCGCTGCCCACGGCGTTGAACTGATCGGTGCCGACGCTGTCGCTATCGCCACCGCTGAGGACCGCGAACTGTTCAAGTCGGCCATGACGGAGATCGGGCTGGAAGTAGCCAGGTCAGGGATCGCCCACGACATGGACAAGGCGCGTCGAGTCGTGGAGGAAGTCGGCCTCCCGGTCATCATCCGACCCGCGTACATTCTGGGAGGTCGAGGAACCGGCATCGCTACGACGCTCGAAGAGTTCGAGAAGATCGCCGCCTACGGGCTCGAGTGCAGCCCCATCTCAGAGATCCTCATCGAGGAGTCGATCTCCGGCTGGAAGGAGTTCGAGCTCGAGGTGATGCGCGACCGTCACGACAACTGCGTGGTGGTGTGCGCCATTGAGAACTTCGATCCCATGGGCGTGCACACGGGCGACTCGATCACCGTCGCACCTACACAGACGCTGACCGACGTCGAGTATCAGAAGCTGCGCGACGGATCCTTCGCATGTATTCGTCGGGTCGGGGTCGAGACCGGCGGGTCGAATGTGCAGTGGGCGGTCCATCCCGAGACTGGACGTCAGGTCATCATCGAGATGAATCCGCGGGTGAGCCGCTCCTCGGCGCTGGCCTCCAAGGCAACCGGGTTCCCGATAGCCAAGATCGCGGCCAAACTCGCTGTGGGATACACCCTTGACGAGATCCCCAACGACATCACCCGCAAGACGCCGGCCTGCTTTGAGCCCTCGATCGACTATGTCGTCACCAAGGTGCCGCGCTGGGCGTTCGAGAAGTTCCCCGGCACCTCGGGCATCCTGGGGACTTCGATGCAGAGTGTCGGCGAGGTGATGGCCATCGGCAGGACCTTCCCGGAGTCGCTGCAGAAGGCGCTGCGTTCGCTCGAACAGGGGCGTTTCGGCCTCAACTGCGACCCGGCCGAGGCCGCCTTCGATCGGCTCGACGACGAGACCCTGCTCACAGCGGCCTCGATCGCCACCCCTGACCGCCCGTTTCAGCTCGAAGCACTGCTGCGCAGGGGAGTCACGGTGGACGAGATCTACGAGGCCACGCGCGTTGACCGCTGGTTTCTCGATCAGATGCTTCGAGTCACCGAGGAACGCGCCCACCTCGCTACCCGAACTCACTCTCGACGACATCGACGGGCGCGACCTGAAACGCGCCAAGCAACTCGGCTTCTCGGACTGTCAACTCGCTTATCTGTGGGACCGGACCGAGGCGCAAGTGCGTGAACGGCGCCTCGCCCTCGGCGTCAAGACCACTTTCAAGACGGTCGACACCTGCGCGGCGGAGTTCGACGCCGAAACGCCGTACCACTATTCGACCTACGAGGACACCGACGAGGTCCGCCCCGGTGAACGTGAACGGGTCCTGATCCTGGGTTCGGGACCCAACCGAATCGGCCAGGGTATTGAGTTCGACTACTGCTGCGTGCATGCCAGCTTCGCTCTGCGCGACGCCGGGTTCGAGACGGTGATGGTCAACTGCAATCCCGAAACTGTGTCCACGGACTACGACACTTCGGACCGCCTCTATTTCGAGCCGCTCACCTACGAGGATGTGATGAACATCATCGACAGTGAGAAACCCCGCGGCGTCATCGTCTCGTTGGGCGGACAGACGCCCTTGAAGCTTGCCGACCAACTGCCGGTGGACCTGGTGCTGGGCACCTCGCCGAGCGCGATCGACGCAGCTGAGGATCGGGAGCAGTGGAACGCGCTCTGCAGCCGCCTCGAGATTCCCCAGCCGGCGGGAGGCACGGCCCGCAGCACCACCGAAGCTCTCGAGATCACGTCCCGGATCGGCTATCCGGCGCTGGTGCGGCCCTCCTATGTGCTCGGCGGTCGGGCGATGGAGATCGTCTACGACGACGAGAACCTGACCAGAGCCATGCAGGAGTTGGCGGGGTTCGGTTCACTGGGTCGTGAAGGAGGGCTCTCCGCGCAGCGCCCTGTGCTGATCGACCGATTCTTGGAGGACGCCACCGAAGTCGACGTTGACGCCATTCGAGACCACCTCGGAGATTTCGTCGTCGGCGCGGTCATGGAGCATGTCGAGGAGGCGGGCGTCCACAGCGGAGACTCCGCCTGCTCCATTCCACCGACCAATCTCAGTGCCGACACCGTCGAGTTGATCGAGAGCTACACGGCCAGGATCGCCGCGGCTCTCGACGTCAGGGGCCTGATCAACGTGCAGTACGCGGTGAAGGACAGTCAGGTCTTCGTGATCGAGGCGAATCCCCGTGCTTCGAGGACTGTGCCGTTCGTTGCCAAGGCAACCGGTGTGCCGCTCGCCAAGGTTGCCAGTCGAGTGATGCTCGGCTCCACGCTGGCGGAACTCCGCTTCGAAGGCCTGTTGACTGAGGCGCGGAACTCAGGCCATGTGGCCGTGAAGGAAGCGGTGCTGCCCTTCAATCGGTTCCCGGAAGCTGACGCGGTGCTCGGGCCGGAGATGCGTTCTACGGGTGAGGTGATGGGGATAGATCTGACTTCGGGACTGGCGTTCATGAAGTCACAACTCTCCGCGGGCACGCGGCTGCCGGAGGTCGGCCCGGACGATGTAACGGTGTTCATGTCTCTGGCGGACCGGGACAAGACCCTCGGTGCGTCGGTGGGGCGCGGATTTCAAGAACTCGGATTCTCGATTGTCGCGACGAGCGGGACCGCAGCAATGCTGCAGGCAGCTGGCGTTGAGGTTTCGACAATCGTCTCCAAGCTAGGTGAGAGCGGTGGCGTCCACGCGGTCGAGTTGATCGAGCGCGGCGATGTGCAGTTGGTCGTCAATTCTCCCCGGGGGCGCCGTCCCCGCGCAGACGGTGCGCACATACGCGCCGCCGCGGGACTGGCGAACGTGCCGCTGCTGACCACTGCAGCCGCGGCGATGGCCGCCGTCGAGGGGTTGCGTGACTGGGCGCGGTACCCGTTGCGGGTCCGCAGTCTTCAGGAGTACCACCAACGGGGCGGATACCCGGGCGCGGTGGGCGGTTTCGACTGGCCCAGCGGTGAGTGAGCCTGCGATGAGTGGGCACTGGGTGGCTAAGCACTGGGTGAGTGGGCACTGGGTGGCTAAGCACTGGGTGAGCGAGCACTGGGTGAGCGAGCACTGGGTGAGTGAGTGATGGTCGAGCTCACGACCTCGGTGGGCTCGGTGAGTCTCAAAGCGCCGGTGTTGACAGCCTCGGGCACGGTCGGTCACGGCGCGGAGTTCGCCCGTTACCTTCGTCCCAGCGAACTCGGTGCAATAGTGGTCAAGTCGATGAAGGCAACGCCGTTCCAGGGAAATCCCGCCCCGCGGGTTCACCCGACCCCCGCCGGGATGATCAACAGCGTCGGACTTCAAGGACCCGGAGTGTCGCACTGGCTTGAACATGAACTGCCGGCCTTAGAGACCGCAGGCGCCACCGTCGTGGCCAGCATCTGGGGAAACACCGTCGACGAGTACCGTCAGGCAGCCGAGGCGCTGTCGGTGGCACCTCCGTGCGTAGTCGCGGTCGAAGTCAACGTGTCATGTCCCAATCTCGAAGACCGCAGCCGAATTTTCTCCCACAGTGCCCAAGCAACATGCGAAGCGATCGAGGCCACCAGTAGATGCGGCCGACCCCGTTGGGCCAAGCTCAGCCCCAATGCCCCGGACATCGCCGAGATCGCCGCGGCCGCACATTCCGCCGGTGCTGAGGCCGTCGTCTTGACGAACACCCTGCTGGCGATGGTGATAGACCCCGAGACCCGACGCCCCGTATTGGGTGCGAAGCGAGGAGGTCTGTCGGGAGCAGCGATGCGCCCCGTGGCGGTTAGGGCGGTATATGACGTGCACGAAGCGATCCCAGCTCTACCGATCGTTGGCGTCGGCGGCGTCGCCAGCGGCGTTGACGTGGCCGAGTTCCTTTTGGCCGGTGCCTCGGCGGTCGAGGTCGGCACTGCCACGTTCGCTGATCCTCGGGCGCCGCGACGAATCCTCGACGAGTTTGAACAGTGGTGCAAACGTCATGGCGTCACGCAACTCGCTGGAATCATCGGAGCGGGCCACGAGTAACTATCGGCGCGGATAATTGCCTTCGTTTCTCTCGGCCTCTAGTGTTTCTGTCATGTCTAACCCTCCAAAGTTGTCAGACGAGGCGCGAGCCGCAGCACTTGCAAAGGCAACCGAAGCGCGAAAGGCCCGTCGAGAGTTAAAGCAGTTGTTGAAGATGCGATCTTTGACTCTTGCCGAAGTTTTCGAAAAGGCCGACTCAGACGAAATCGTTGCAAAGACGAAGACGTTGGCCGTGATCGAGTCGCTTCCTGGGGTAGGGAAAGTCAAGGCCCGGCGTGCCATGGAAGACATCGGTATTGCGGAGAACCGCCGTCTTCGGGGTCTTGGCCAGAAGCAGAGGGCTGAACTTCTGGAGCGGTTCGGCTGACCAGAGTCTGCTATGAGGCTGGTTGATCGACGGTGATTGCGGCCTCAGACCAGTTGGTCGTTGTCATCTCCGGCCCGGGTGGGGTTGGGAAGGGTACGCTGGTTGCCCGGCTGTTGGACCGGGACCACCGGCTCTGGCTCTCGCGTAGTTGGACGACCCGCGCCCGGCGTCCAGGCGAGTCGATGGAGGCATACCACTTCACGAACAGGGAGTTCTTTGACCGACACATGGAGGCCGGCGGATTCCTCGAGTGGGTGGACTTCTTGGACTACCGCCAAGGCACACCGGTGGTACAGCCACCCCCGGGACATGATCTGGTCTATGAGATCGACGTCTACGGAGCCAAGCAGATCCGTGAGCACTTTCCCGACGCGCTGTTGGTTTTCGTCGATGCTCCTTCCCGTGAAGCCCAGCGGGCTCGCTTGGTCGGTCGCGGCGACCCCCCGGACAAGATTGAAGACCGCTTGGCCTGCGCCGACACCGAGTTGGCCACAGCGCGAGAACTCGGTGCGAGGATATTGATCAACGGCGACCTCAATCGGGCGCTCGAAGAGTTGGAAGCGTTGATTCGCGAGCGTCGCGGGAGCTAGTGCCGCTGCTACGCTTGTATGTCGGTTGAACACCACGCGGCTGACGACACAGTTCGTCGACGTCTCGGGAGAAGGCACAATGGCACACGGCTATGACACGATGATGAATCCTTCGATTGAGGGCCTCCTCGACGATGTCGGCTCCAAGTTCCGACTCGTCACGCTCTCTGCCATGCGGAGCCGCGAAATCACGAACTATGTGGGGCAACTCGGCCGAGGTATGGGGGCGTCGATACCTCCCCAGGTTGCGTCCACGGCCAGCAAGCCGTTGTCGATCGCCTTCGAGGAAATCGCTGCGGACAAGATCATCGCCGTCGACGTCGACACGGAAGCCGGAGCAGAAGCCGAATCCGAAGGTGGAACCGCTGCGGACTTTGTGGGTGCCTGACCCGAGCAACAGGGCGGTGGCTGGCACATGACCACGCTCTCCGGTCGACGCATCATCCTTGGTGTGACCGGCGGAATCGCCGCCTACAAGGCGGTTGAGATCTGTCGTCGTCTAGTTGACGCCGGTGCGCATGTCACTCCGGTTCTTACTGCAGGCGCCCTGAAGATGGTCGGTGAGGCCACCTTCTCGGCGTTGGCCAGCGAACCGGCGCGCACTTCTCTGTTCAACGATCCCTCGAGTCCGATTCCGCACACCGTCATGGGTCGCAATGCTGACTTGGTGCTGGTGGCTCCGGCGACGGCGAGGGTCATTTCCGATATTCGCACGGGACGCTCGGCTGATCTCTTGACGGCCACGATTCTCGCCACCCGGGCACCGCTGATGATCTGCCCGGCGATGCACACCGAAATGTGGGAACAGGTGTCTGTGCAGGAGAACCTCGAGGTGCTGCGTGGCCGTGGCGTGCATGTCGTTGATCCAGAGAGTGGCCGACTCGCTGGAGGAGACTTCGGCCTCGGGCGACTCGCCGAGCCGGCATCGATTGTGACTGCTGTCGGGAGCCTGCTGGCCCCGAACGATCCTGGTGGCCCGAGTGATCTTGGAGGCCAGAATGACCTTGGAGGGATGCGGGTGCTCGTCACCGCCGGCGGGACTCGCGAGCCAATTGATGCGGTCCGATTTGTGGGCAACCGGTCCTCAGGCAGACAAGGCCATGCCCTCGCACGGAACGCGGCGGAACGAGGTGCTGACGTTGTGTTGGTTACAACCAACGCGCTAAGCGCTCCGGGCGGCGTTCGCATCGTGGATGTGTCCACGGCCGAGGAAATGCATCGTGCTTGCACCGCTGAAGCGCCCGAGGCTGACCTGGTCGTGATGGCCGCAGCGGTCGCAGACTTCCGGCCGCACAGAGCAGTGGATCGCAAACTCAAGAAGGACGAGGGGATCCTCAGTGTCGAGTTCGAGCCCACGGCCGACATCCTTGCGTGTCTGGGTGCCACCAAACCCGATGGTCAGGTCCTGGTCGGATTCGCTGCCGAAACCGACGACGTCGAAATTAACGCGGCGGAAAAGCTCGACAAGAAGAACCTGGACATAATCGTGGCGAACGACGTGTCCAAACCCGGTGTCGGATTTGAGCATGAGACCAACGAGGTTGTAGTGCTACGGGCGGACGGAGTCCGGCAGCACCTTCCGCTGTGCAGCAAGGGCGAGGTGGCCCGTGTCGTGCTTGATGCCGCCGTTGAAACCCTTAACCGACTCGACAATTCACAGGAGCAAGAGTGACTCGCTGGACCTTCACCTCTGAGAGCGTGACCGAGGGCCATCCGGACAAGATGGCAGATCAGATTTCAGACTCAATTCTCGATGCCATGTTGGCCCAGGACGAAATGAGTCGTGTGGCCTGCGAAACCATGGTGACTACTGGACTTGCGATCGTGGCCGGTGAGATCACCACCGACGCCTATGTGGATATTGCCGGCACGGTACGTGAGACGATCAAGGAGATCGGCTACGACCGTGAAGCCTTCGGTTACGACGGCAACACCTGCGGGGTGATGGTCACGATCGACGACCAGTCGCCGGACATCTTTCTGGGACTCACCGCGTCTGAAGAGGTTCGTTCCGGTATTGCCGGAGAAAAAGACGCACTCGACATGCAGGGGGCCGGGGATCAGGGGATGATGTTCGGCTACGCCTGCGATGAGACTGAGGAACTGATGCCGTTGCCCATTCACCTCGCTCATCGGATGGCCGAACGCCACGCCGAGGTCCGCAAGGCCGGGACGATTCCCTATCTCCGACCGGATGCCAAGACCCAGGTGACTTTCGAGTATGAGGGCAGCAAACCTGTTCGGCTCAAGACCGTCCTGGTCTCCACCCAGCACAATGACGGCATCGACCGCGACTCGATGATTCGGCCCGATCTGATCGAGCATGTGATTGCTCCGGTCATTCCCGCGGAGTTCGCCGACGACAACTACGACGTCTACGTCAACCCGACGGGCCGTTTCGTGATCGGTGGTCCCGTGGGGGACTGTGGACTCACCGGACGCAAGATCATTGTCGACACGTACGGTGGGATGGCTCGCCATGGCGGTGGTGCATTCTCAGGCAAGGATCCTTCGAAGGTCGATCGTTCGGCTGCCTACGCGGCCCGCTGGGTGGCAAAGAACTTGGTCGCCTCGGGAGCAGCAAGCCGCTGTGAGGTTCAGGTCGCCTACGCCATCGGCATGGCCCGCCCCGTTTCGATCCTTGTCGACACCTTCGGCACGGAGACTGTCGAAAAGGTAGCGATCGACGCAGCCATCGACGACATATTCGATCTCCGTCCAGCCGCGATACTCCGCGATCTCGATCTCCGTCGTCCGATCTACCGCAAGACCGCCGCATACGGGCACTTCGGCCGTTCGAGCGACGACGGCCTGTTCCCCTGGGAGCAGACGAACCGGGTCGACGACCTCGTCTCAGCATTGGGACTCTGAGGTTCCGCTTGCCGAAGTCGAGCTCGGGAGGACCCGACCGCAAGGTCGTGCGGGTTGTTCCCGATGTGTTGGGGATCAACAGAGAGTTCGACTACTACGTTCCCGAGGCGTGGCACCGCGATGGTCGCGCGGCCCGGCTGAGCGTGGGTTCGATGGTGCGGGTGTCTCTGGCGGGAAGGCGGGTGGGCGCCTGGGTGTGCGCTCTCGATGTTGAACCGGCCCAAGGAGTGGAGCTGGCCCCGTTGAGAACCCTGCGCGGCATTGGACCCGACGCCGAGATGCTCGAACTGGCTTCCTGGGCGGCGTGGCGTTGGGCTGGCAGCAGAGTGAAGTTCCTGCGTGCTGCTTCACCGCCCTCGATGCTCGCGGGAGTGCCGCGGGGCGCGAGCCGCGACCCTGTGCCGTCCGGCCCCGCGGACGTGTTCTCGCGGGCATTCGAGCTGGCTCGGGAACGTGGCGTCGCAGTGGTCAGGACCCCACCGATCAGCGACGATGTGTCGTTGGCTCTGGAAGCTTGCAGAGGGGGCGACGCGTTGTTGCTACTCGCAGACTCCGCTAGGGCCCGTCGCCTCGGGATCGCCTTGCGCCGTGCCGGCGTCAGGATCGCTCTAGGGGTTCAGGAGTGGTCTGTGGCCGCCAGCGGGGCCACGGTGGTCGGGACTCGGTCGGCGGTCTGGATGCCCATGCCGCGGCTTTCCGGGGTGGTTGTCTTCGACGAGCACGATGAGTCGCACGCCGAGCAGTCGACTCCTGCCTGGAACGCTCGGGAGGCCGGTCTGGAGCGGGCCCGCCGCCGCGGTGTGCCGGTCGTGCTCAGTTCTCCGGTGCCGTCGCTCGAGGCACTGCGCTCCGGTCCTCTGCTTCGGCCTGACCGTGCTGCGGAGAGATTGGGGTGGCCGAGGGTGGAAGTGCTCGATCGTCGTGCCGAGGACCCGGCGAAGGTGGGCCTCTTCGCCGAGGGTGTCGCCGGGGTGCTCCGGGGCGAGAGTCGGGTCGTCTGTGTGCTGAATCGCAGGGGACGTTCGCGGCTGTTGGCCTGCACGGCGTGCGGCGAGCTGGTGCGTACGCTCGACGGTACCTCACCCATGGTGCTTGAAGACTCCGAGCTTCGTTCGCCTGATGGCAGCGAGGTGCGTCCGCCGGTATGCGCCCTATGCGGAGACACCCGTTTGAAGAACCTCCGAGCAGGGGTGACACGCGCCAGGGAAGAATTGGAAGCTCTGGTCGGCGAGGCAGTCGACGAGGTCACCGCGTCGACTGTGGCGCAACCGGCGAGCCGAGTGGTGATCGGAACCGAAGCGGTGCTGCATCGCATCGTCGCGGCCGATGTCGTCGTGTTCTTGGACCTTGACCAGGAACTTCTCGCGCCTCGCCAGAGAGCCGTGGAACAGGCGATGGCGCTGTTGGCACGGGCTGCTCGTCTACTGGGGCCGCGCAACTCCGGTGGGTGCCTCGTGCTCCAGACCCGCCAACCGGACCATGAAGTTGTGCGGGCGGTGACACGCGCCGACCCGTCGATCGTGGCGGTCGCGGAGCGCGATCGGCGCAGATCCGTGGGTATAGCGCCCTACGGAGCACAGGTTCTGGTCTCCGGTGCAGGAGCGGCAGAGTTCATCGGCACGCTGGGCCATCGGGCCGGGGTTCGAGTCCTCGGCCCCTCCGACGACCGTTGGTTGTTGCAGGCCGACACCCATGAGCCGCTCCTCAACGCCATCGAAGACACGCCCCGCCCCGACAGTCGTCTGCGGATAGAGGTCGACCCGCTGCGGGTGTGAGGCTCAAGGAGCTACTGCTGGGATTTCGACGTCCAGTTGGTGCGGCGGGTTTCGTAGAGGGCGATTGCGGTTGCGATTGCGACGTTGAGTGAGCCGACTTTGCCGAGTTGGGGGATGAAGGCGATGTCGTCGCAGACTTCTAGTGTGTTGGGAGTGATCCCTCGATCCTCGTGGCCGATCACCAGAGCTATGTCGCCGGACAGATCGGTGTCGTGAAGCGGCGAGGCATCGCTGGTGAGTTCGAGTGCGATTACCCGGTAGCCGTTGGCCCGTGCCGCGGTCACTGCCGCAGGACCTGAGTCGATCTCCGTCCAACTCAAATAGCGGGCGCTTCCCAGAGCGGTCTTGTCGACTTTGTCGTGGTCCGGCGAGGTGCCTTTGGCGATCCACAGGTGATCGATGCGCTGCGCGGCTGCAGTGCGAACGATCGAACCGACGTTGAACGGGTTGGCCACGCCGTCGAGGATCAGGGCAAGCCGACCTGTGGTTCGCTGACGCCAAGAACGGTGAAGCCGTTTCATGCCCGTGCCGTCGAGTTGTGCCACTAGTCCTCCCGTGGGTTGACTTCGAGTATGCGATAACCCGAGCGGCTGACCAACCGAATTGTCGGGAATCCTTGGTCTGTCAGCCAACGACTCAGAGAATCGCTGCCCAGGTGTTTCTGGACGACGAGATGGGCCCGGCCGTCGGGGTTCAAGCGGCTGAGCCACGTCTCAAGCAGTTGATGCAACGCTTGTTTGCCGATCCGGATCGGTGGGTTGGACAGGATTCGGTCGAAACGAACGCTCTTTGGTACCTCAGTGGGAGGCGCGACAGTGATGCGGTCGCCGGCACCTAACGCCTCGGCATTGAGTTCGGTGAGTGTCCGAGCCCGAGTATTGGTATCGACAGCCCAGATTCGACCTGTCGCAGTTCGCAGTGCAGTGACGCAGGCAATGGGCCCCCAGCCGCAGCCGAGGTCGAGGGCCACCGTGTCGTCCTCCACCCGAGGAGTCTCTGTTAGCAGCAACTTTGTACCGGGATCGAGCCGATCGGAGGAGAACACTCCCCGGTCTGATGTGAGTGTCACGGACAGGTCAACGAGGTTGATCTCGACCCGCGAAGGTCTAGAGGCCACCTTCGGGTCTTGATCGAAATAGTGAGCCGTCCCCACAGCCGCGACCGTACTGCACCCTCAACGCCATGGGCGTGGATCTTTCGGTTAGCCTGAACGGGTGAGCAGTTACGACATTCGTGTCATTGGGGATCCCGTGTTGCGCCAGAGTGCGCGTCGGATTACCGACATCGACGGCGCGCTCGTGCGACTTGCCGACGACATGATCGAAACGATGTACGAAGCACCAGGTATCGGGCTCGCGGCTCCCCAAGTAGGAGTACAGAAAAGGTTGTTTGTATGGGATATGGGCGAAGGACCAAAGGTGATCGTCAACCCCGAGATCATCGAATCGGACGGCGAATGGCTCTATGACGAGGCATGCCTGTCGGTTCCCGGGTTGTCCTGGGAGATAGTCCGCCCCAAGACGGTTCACCTGGTCGGTCGCGACCTCGACGGCAACGAGATGTCGTTCGAGGCCGATGAACTGGAGGCGAGGTTGTTCCAACACGAGCTCGATCATCTCGACGGCACCCTGCTGATTGAGCGGCTCGACTCAGACACCCGCAAGACCGCGCTCAAGACGATCCGCGCCCTGCAGTTGGCGGAGGCCATGCCAACATCACGAGCCGTCGGATCACGCAGCGCCACGAATGCGAGCGATGAAACTGCGAGTGGCATAGCAGCGAGCCCCAAGGCTGCGAGCCAAGGCCTAAGGCTGCCGTGACCATTCCGCCACCGGCGGAGATTCGACGCATCGTCTACTTGGGCACGCCCGCCACCGCGGTGCCGCCCCTGCGCGCGCTGTGCCGCGTCGGCTACGAGATACCCCTGGTCGTCTCGCGCCCCGACACCCGAAGGGGACGTGGCGCATCCTTTGAACCGAGCCCGGTGAAAGCGGCGGCGCTCAATCTTGGTCTGGACGTCAGCGACGACATCGAGGACCTGTCAGAGGTCGGCGCCGACCTCGGCGTGGTGGTTGCGTACGGTGAGATCATCCCAGCAGCGCTCCTCGAAGAGTTGGCGATGCTCAACCTTCATTTCTCGTTGCTGCCGCGTTGGCGTGGAGCCGCACCGATAGAGCGGGCGTTGCTTGCAGGCGACGAAGTCACGGGCGTGTCCTTGATGGCCCTTGAGGAGGGCCTCGACACCGGTGCCGTCTTTAAGGTGGCTGAGACGCCGATCGACCCCGACGAGGATTGCAACACCCTGAGAGACCGGCTTGTAGACCTTGGAACCGAACTATTGATCGAGTCGCTTTCAGAGGGGCTCGGCCGGCCGCAGCCGCAGCTCGGCGATCCGCTCTACGCCGCAAAGATCTCCGCTGAGGACCGCCATATCGACTGGACCCGACCGGCCGTCGAGATCCACCGGCAGGTGCGTGTCGGTGGCGCTTGGACCAGCTTTCGTGACCAGCGTTTCAAGATCTGGCGTACCGCACCGGTAGATGCCCCGGTCACCGGCGTGCCAATCGACGCTCCAGCCGGATCGATCAGCGGGCAGTTCGTGGCAACGGGCGAGGGGCTGATCGAGTTGCTTGAAGTACAGGCCCAGGGTCGCACACGTCAAGTTGCATCCGCCTGGCGCAACGGAGCCAAGCTCACCCCCGAAGACCGGTTCGTCTGAGGCACATGACCGACTCTTTGCGATCCGCTGGGCCTCTGGTGTCCGCAGACGCCCGCCGGATCGCGATCGAAGTGGTGGTTCGCATCGAGTCGGAAGGCGCCTACGCCAACGTTCTGCTGCCGAGAATGCTGGCTAAGACAGAACTTGAAACTCGCGACAGGGGATTGGTGACCGAGTTGGTCTACGGGTCCACTCGACGCAAGCGGGCTCTTGACCATGTCGTGGACCGCTTCCTCATGTCCGATCCACCTCCGATTGCGCGCGCCGCCCTCCGCGTCGGCGCACATCAGCTCATTGAGATGGGCACACCACCGCACGCCGCGGTGTCGACGACGGTACAGGCGACCCCGAAGAGGTTCCGCGGGCTCGTCAACGCCGTTCTGCGAAAGGTCGCGACCGCGGCTTCGGCTGGTATCGAATATCCGAGCCGGGCAGTCGCGTTGAGCTATCCGGACTGGATCGTGCGTCGCCTGATCGAGGAACTGGGTGAACAGCGAGCCCTGGATGCCCTGAGCGCGATGAACCTCCCGGCTCGTAGCCATCGTCGCGAGGACGGCTACATCCAGGACCAGAGTTCGCAGCAGGTCGCCGCCCTCGTTCCGGCGGCGCGCGGTGACCTGGTGCTGGACCTCTGCGCCGCCCCGGGCGGAAAGTCAACAGAGATTGCTGGCCGGGGAGCGTCGGTGGTCGCGGTGGATCTGCACCCCGGCCGCGCCGGCCTGATAGCAGGCAACGTCCACCGTCTGGGGTACCGCGGTCAGCTTGAGGACAATGGTGTGGCGGTCGTTGTAGCTGACGGCACTGCACCGCCGTTTCCGCCCGGCACGTTTGACGCTGTGCTGGTCGACGCGCCGTGTTCGGGTCTGGGCGCGCTGCGTCGTCGCCCGGACGCCCGTTGGCGGATCAAACCCACCGATATCGGCGTCCTGGCAGCTCTGCAGCAAAGGCTGTTGGAGAGCGCTGCGCCGCTGGTGGCACCGGGAGGAACGCTAGTCTACAGCGTCTGCACACTCAGTTTCGCAGAGACCAACGAGGTTGTCACCGCGACCGGCGCAGAGCTTGCTGCGCTCAGTTTCACCGAGCAGTCAAGCAGTCTGCTGGTGCCCACCGTCGACCGGGACGGCATGTTCTGGTCAGTCTGGAGCCGCGCGGGAGGCCACTAGCCCTGGTCGCGATGGTCACAACCTGTCACGCACGCGGGCGCAGCCGATGGTTTGCGGGCCACGTCGAGACAGTGGTGAGCCGGGACATCGCCGAACTCGGCGACATCCGGCGTGCCGCCATATTGCCGCAGATGCTGCGACTCGCTTCGCCCCGTCCTGAGCGTCCCCCGCCTGAGCGCGGAAGCGAAGGGTCGACGGTATATCCGCGCCTTACCACTCGTGGGTGTTGCGCGTATATCGTCGAGGCATGGCCCACGACCACGGCGACGATTCCCCCCACGAGTACAGCAATGGCCACGATTTGCCGCATGGGGACGACACGGTTGAGGCGCCTCTTTTGGCGAAAGTTCTGACGGTCTCAGACGGTGTGGTGCACGGCACCCGCGAGGACCGCTCTGGAGAGGCTCTGCAGACTCGCCTTACCGCAGCGGGCTGGACCGTCGAGCAACGGACGGTGACCTCCGACGGTGAACGCCCCGTTGCCGAGACCCTGACACGTCTGGCGCAGGACTTCCACGGCCTGATCGTCACCACGGGCGGCACAGGGTTCGGCCCCCGCGACCAGACCCCCGAAGGCACCCGGGCAGTGATCGACCGCGAGGCCCCGGGGTTGGCGGAGGTCATGCGACTGGTGAACCCACTCGGACGGTTGAGCCGTGGAGTGGCCGGAACCCTCGGCACCGCCCTGATCCTCAACACTCCGGGATCATCGAAGGGATGCATTGAGACTCTAGAAGCGGTACTTGACGTGCTCCCCCACGCGGTCCGGCTGCTGGTCGACAACGCCGATCCCCACCCTCACAGCTAGCGGGGTTGTGTGTGAACCTCGACGAGCACTACATGGGGCTCGCGATCGAAGCGGCTCGACAGGCTCGGCATCGAAGCTCCCCGAACCCGTGGGTCGGGGCGGTGCTGCTCCAGACCGACGGTACGGTCGTATCGGGTGCGACGAAGCCGCCCGGAGGAGCCCACGCCGAGGTTGTGGCCCTCACCGAAGCGTCGCAGACACGGGGCGCGACCCTCTACAGCACGCTTGAACCCTGCAACCACAGTGGCCGAACCGGTCCCTGTACGGAGGCATTGATCGAAGCGGGGGTCACCCGGGTCGTCGGGGCGATCGAAGATCCGGACCTGTTGGTCGCAGGCCGCGGCTTCGAGCGCCTCCGTCAGGCTGGCATCGAAGTCACCGTCGGTGTGCGCGCCGCGGAGGTCAATGCACAGCTGCGGCCGTACCTGCACCATCGTCGAACCAACCGGCCGTGGGTGGTGCTGAAACTGGCGGTAACCCTCGACGGCCGCACAGCCGCGCCCGACTCAACGTCTAAGTGGATCACCGGAAGGGCCGCACGGACCGATGTTCACCACCTGAGAGCAGTCTCTGACGCCATTGTGGTGGGTGCGGGTACTGTCTGCAGCGACGATCCGTCGTTGAGGGTGCGCCACTGGCCCGGAGACGACCGAACCGTTGACCCCCGAGAGGTTGTGAGCCCTAGCCGGGTGGTTCTCGGTGCGGTCCCGGCCGACGCCAAGATCCACCCCTGTCTCGAATGGGACGGAGGACTCGAGGAACTGCTGTTGCACCTAGGTGGCGTCGGAGTGGTGCAGTTGATGGTGGAGGGCGGCCCGACTGTGGCGCACTCCTTCCACAGCGCAGGTTTGGTCGACCAATACGTCGTCTACCTAGCGGCGGCGGTCATGGGCGGCGACGACGGAGCCCCGCTTCTGCGCGGGCCCGGTGCCACGACCATCGACGAGGTCTGGCGCGGCAGGATTGAAGAAGTTCGGAAACTGGAAGACGACCTGAGGATCGATGTCGTGAAAAACCCCTCCTAGTTGCACAGCGCGGCGCTACCCTCGGCGTGGTGTTGAAACTGGTCATCCCCAAAGGGTCGCTCGAGAAAGCGACGTTGGAACTCTTCGAAGCGGCTGATCTGACTGTCGAGCGCGCTTCGTCTGTCGCCTACAAGGGGTCGATTGCTGATCCTCGTATCGATTCGGTTCGTATTCTGCGTCCCCAGGAGATTCCGGGATATGTCGCGGACGGACTGTTCGATCTTGGGATTACCGGTCGAGACTGGATCGAGGAGACCAACAGCGACGTCGAGAGCCTTGGAGAACTCAAGTATTCCAAGGCGACTTCGCGTCCGATTCAGATTGTGCTGGCAGTTCCCCAGGGGTCGCCCTGGGAGTCAGTCACGGATCTTCCTGACGGCGTCAGAGTCTCCACAGAGTATCCCGAGATCACCCGGCGGTTCTTTGAAGAGGCCGGGATCGATGCCGACATCCGTCTCAGCTACGGAGCGACTGAGGCGAAGGTCCCCGACATCGTCGACCTGGTCGTCGACATCACAGAGACGGGACGGGCGTTGCGCGCCGCGGGCCTGCGAATTATCGAAACGCTTTGCACCTCCTACACCGAACTGATCGCCAACCCCGCATCGTTCGCCGACCCGGCCAAGGCGCACGCAATGCGTCAGGTCAACACGCTGCTGCAGGGTGTGCTCGAGGCGCGGGGCAAGGTGCTGGTCAAGATGAACGTGCCGGCAGAGCGCCTTGATGAAGTGATTGAGCTGCTTCCCTCCATGAAGTCCCCCACGGTCAACGAGCTCTTTCGAGGCGCGGGATATGCGGTTGAGACCGTTGTGGCCAAGTCTGAGATCAACATCTTGATCCCGGCACTGCGTGATCATGGGGCGAGCGACATCGTCGAGCTGCCGATCGCCAAGATCGTTGCCTGAACCCCGGACGATTCTCAGTCGGAACCGGCCCCAGCCCGGCCCTTGATCTGCACGAACGCCATGCGGACCTGGTCGAGAGCATGGGACACTGCTGCTTCGTCGTCGCCGAGCCGCCCCGACAGACCGTCGACGAGGGCGCTCAAAGCGTCGATGGCCACTGTCGCCTCAGCAAAGTTGGGGTTCTGCGCTGAGAGATGGAGCGCCGCCAGCTCGTACAGACCCATGGCGTGGTTTGCGACGATTGTGGCGGCGGGAGTGTTGATAAGCCGTTCGCGGGCCTCGGCCATCTCCTTGACCATCTCCTCGGCTGTCGCCCGCTCGGTGGGACTCAGATCGTCGAGGCTCATTCCCTCCGGTAGGGCGGCTGCTATCTCGTCATCGAGGCTCTTGTCTGGTGTCGGCACAGCACCGTCAGCGGGATCGGATGGTGTCGGGCGATCTACGGGGTGTTCCCCGCCGGGTGTCCACAAAGAACTCATGCTGATACGCTATCGCTGACAATTCCAACACCGAAGTGGGGGAATCCCGAAGGGAGCCTCCCCACCTGGCCACAGATCGTCGGTTTCGGCGGTCACCGTGCGTCCAGGTCGACGAATCGGCAACGCTCCGAGTGGGTGTGATCGTGGATGTCGACATTCCGGTATCCACTACACGACGGAGGTTTCGTGCTCACGAGGAGTCCAGGGCGATAGCACCGCCAAACAACGAGCCAAGGATCAACGAACGGATCCGAGCCAGAGAAGTCCGACTTGTCGGGCAGGACGGCGAGCAGATTGGCATAACATCACTATCCGAAGCGCGCAACATCGCTCAAGCCGCAGATCTCGACTTAGTCGAGGTGGCGGAGCAGGCCAACCCCCCGGTCTGCCGGATCATGGATTACGGCAAATGGCGATACGAAGCCGACCAGCGGGCCAAAGAATCCAAGAAGAAGTCTTCCAACCTAACGGTCAAGGAGATGAAGTACCGACCCAAGATCGGGCCCGGCGACTTCGACACCAAGACCCGCAAGGTGGCCGAGTTCCTCGGCGGAGGGCATAAGGTCAAGGTCACGATCATGTTCCGAGGTCGAGAGATGCAGCATCCCGAACTGGGTCGCCAGATTCTTGATCGGGTGTCCGACGCTGTGGCCCATGTCGGCAAGGTTGAGTTCCATCCTCGCCAGGACGGCCGCAACATGGTGATGGTGTTGGCCCCCGACAAACGGGCCCAAGCTCGTCATGAGAAACAGAAACGCAGAGAGGTGGAGGACTCGGCCGCAGTGACCGAGCCGGATACCGCACAGCAAACACCAACCGAGTGATCTGTCGGCGGCAGCACCGCCGGGGATCGTCCAAATCCATAGAACCGAGAATCACAGAGAACCGAGTATCAAATGCCCAAGATGAAGACGCACAAGGGTGCACAGGCCCGCTTCAAGCGCACCGGCTCAGGCAAGCTGAAGCGTCGCAGCCAGAACAAGAACCACATCCTCGAGAAGAAGTCCCCGAAGCGCAAACGCCAGCTTCGCAGGCCGGCTTCGGTGTCTCCAGCTGACGAGCCGCGCATCCGCGACCTCGGCATCTGAAGCGCGACCACTGAAGCCGCGTCCACCGGGCCGCATCCAACGAATCCGCCTAGAACAGGGAAAGGGAGCACACAATGGCAAGAGCTAAACGCGCCGTACATTCCAAGAAACACCGCCGGGTCGTCCTTGAACGGGCAAAAGGCCATTACGGCAACCGTTCGCGCAGTTTCAAGTCAGCGAACGAGTCGGTCATGCACGCGGGCAACTACGCGTTTCGTGACCGCCGTGCTCGCAAGGGCCAGTTCCGCAAGCTGTGGATTCAGCGAATCAACGCGGCCTGCCGTGAGAACGGCACCTCCTACAGCCGCTTCATCGCAGGTCTGAAGGCCGCGGAGATAGAGGTTGACCGCAAAATGCTGTCAGAGACCGCGATCCACGATCCCGCCACGTTCACGGTGCTCGTCGAGACGGCCAATGGAGCGCTGGCCGACGCCTGAGCGCGGTTCGGATCAGACAAGCGAGCGACACCCCGCTCAGAATGGACCGAGACCCCGTCAAGGGTCCGAACAATCGCCGAGTCGTGGAACTGCGGCGTCTCATCGACCGGCCGGGCGCCAACCCCGCCGAGACTGTGCTTGAAGGGGAGCGGACAATAGGAGAGGCGCTCGACGCTGGAATACGCCTGACCACGGTCGTGGTCCCGGAACGCGGGATCGAAGGCTTCGACAGATCTTCGTTGCGTCCGCGCCTCGACGACTCCGTTGAGGTTCTGGTGGTTCGGGACAAGGCTTTCGAGCGGTTGGCTCCGTCGGTGACGCCTCAGCCGATGTTGGCGGTGATCGAACGCCCGGTAGCTCGGATCCCGCCCGACTTCGGCGTCGACGACTTCGCACTGGTGCTCGTCGGAGTTGCTGACCCGGGCAATGTCGGCACGCTCATCAGGGTCGCCGACGCGACAGGCGCGGTTTGCGTGGTGGAGGTCGGCGGCGCGGACCCGTGGCGCCCTAAGGCTGTTCGTGCCTCGGCAGGTTCGGTGCTGCGAGTCCCTGTGGTGAGCGGATACGACGTGCATGAGACGTTGCGTCGGCTCCGTGGCGCTGGGGCCAAGATCGTCGCTACCGACGTGCGTGAGGGACTGCGCCACGACAGCGGCGTGCTCAAAGGGCCGTTGGCGATAGTGCTCGGCTCGGAGTCCGGCGGCCTAGACCGTTCCATCGATCCGCTGGTCGATGTGCAGGTTCGCATAGACATGCCCGGCAACGCTGAATCACTCAACGTGGCGATGGCGGGCACGTTGCTGGCCTTCGAGGCCAGCAAGAATCAGCAAGTTCGTGAGCAGTAGGCAGCTCTCTTGGCGAAGAGACGTCGCTCTCTGCTCCTGTTCGTTTCGCGCGCTGGACCGCTGGGGCAGGGGCTACGAAGCCAGCAGGTCGGCGTCTTCGGGATGATCGCGGATGTAGGCAGCGGCGAATCCGCACAGGGGCAGGATTGTCCTGTTGTTGGCCCGCAGGTCGTCGAGCATGCCCCGCATCAGTTCGTCGGCCATCCCCCGGCCCCGCATCGACGGGTCCGTCTCCACATGGGGCACCACCAACGTTTTGCCGTCGATCCGGTAGTCGGCGATCGACACGATGCGGTCGTCGACCACCAGTTCATAGCGTTGACGTATCGGATTGTCTCGAACTTCGAAGGTCACGCAACGAAGTCTCCCAGATAATGGGAGCCAACGCGTCAACCCACCTCGTAACCTGTTCGGTTGATGATTGAGACGCTCCGCCAGACCGCCGCTGAGGCGCGGGCCCGACTGGCCGAAGTCGCCGACCTTAATGCGCTGGTGCAACTCGACGTCGAGTTCCTAGGCAAGAAGTCCGCGCTGACCCTCGCCAAACGGCAGCTCGGGTCGCTCGCTCCCGAACAGCGCAGAGCCACCGGCCAGGCGCTGAACGAGATCCGCGCGGCGATCGAGGGTGCGGTCGGTGCTGCCCGGGAACGCCTGGAGCGGGCCGCGCTGAACGAGCAGCTCGAGGCTGAGAGGCTTGATCTCACCGAATTCCGCCGAACCGCACGACGCGGTTCGCTCCACCTCGTCACCCAGGCCCGCGACCGGCTCGAAGACGTCTTCGTCGGGATGGGATTCACAGTCGCCGAGGGCCCCGAAGTTGAATCTGCCTGGTACAACTTCGAGGCGCTCAACATTCCTGAGTGGCATCCGGCCCGCGGCAGTTTCGACACGATCTTCGTGAACCTGGGAGAGCCTGAGGAGGTGATGCTCCGTTCGCATACCTCCCCGGTCCAGATCCGCACGATGGAGAATCAGAAGCCGCCCATCTACATTGTCGCACCGGGCAGGACGTTTCGGACCGACACTGCCGATGCGACCCACCTTCCGGCCTTCAACCAGATTGAGGGCCTGGTGGTAGACCGGGGGATCACCATGGGCGATCTGGCGGGGACGATCGACGAGTTCGTGCACGCCTTCTTCGGTGGCGGCGTCAAGAGCCGACTGCGCCCCTCGTACTTCCCGTTCACCGAGCCGAGCGCAGAGTTCGACATCTCCCGCGCCGACGGAACATGGCTGGAATTGGGCGGGTGCGGCATGGTGCATCCCAACGTTCTGCGCAACTGCGGAATCGACCCCGAAGAATGGCAGGGGTTCGCGTTCGGTTTCGGCATCGACCGCCTGGCAGTGATGCGCCACGAACTCGACGACATCCGTGAACTTGTAAACAACGACGTGCGGTTCTTGAGGCAGTTCTGATGAAGGTGACCCAATGAAGGTGATCCTATGAAAGTGACCCTATGAAAGTGACGTTGTCCTGGCTCAGGGAGTTCGCGCCTGGTATCGACGGTGATCCGAACGAGCTGAGCGAGACCTTGAGCGCTCTCGGCTTGACCGTGGAGGAGATGACTCCCATCGGCGACATCGTCGATGGTGTGGTATTGGCGAAGGTGCTCGACCTCAGGCCCCATCCCGCAGCCGACAAGATCCAACTCGTCGATGTGGATGCCGGCGACGGAGAGGCGCTGCAGGTGTGCTGCGGGGCTTTCAACATGGCCGTCGGGGATCTGATTCCCTTCGCCGTGCCAGGGACCGTCATGGCCAACGGCTTGGAGATTAAACAACGCAAGATGCGAGGCGAAGTGTCGTCCGGGATGTGTTGCTCGGGGGCCGAGTTGGGTCTCAACGACGACCACGAGGGAATCCTCGTGCTCAACGACCGCGTGGTTTCGGGAGCTGAACTTGGAATGGACCTGGGCGCTGCCATCGGTCTGGAACCCGACGTGTTGTGGGACCTCGAGGTGAACGCCAACCGGCCCGACGCCATGTCGGTGGCTGGAGTGGCGCGCGATCTGGCCGCCGCGCTCGGTGTCTACTTCTCCTACCCGGACTACAGCGTCGACACCGACACCTACTCCGCAAACGAGAGTGCCGACGAGCTCCTGACAGTTGAGATTCTTGATCCGACACTGTGCGGACGGTTCGTTGCGACCGTGCTGCGCGGAATCATCGTGGGGACGTCGCCGCAGTGGCTCGCTGACCGGCTGGTGTTGGCGGGAATGCGTCCGCTCAACTCGATCGTCGACATCTCCAACTATGTGATGCTCGAGTTGGGTCAACCCAACCACACTTTCGATCTGGCCACGATCCCAAACGGTCACCTGCGGGTGCGACGGGCTATGCCCGGTGAGACGCTGACGACCCTCGACGGCCTGGAACGTGAACTCACCGCCAACGACGGTGTGATCACCAACGACTCGGACCAGATCGTCAGCCTGGCGGGAGTGATGGGCGGAGCAACCACCGAGGTCTCCGAGCAGACGACCGACGTGCTGTTGGAGATGGCCTGGTGGGATCCGCCGACCATCTCGCGCACCGTCAAGCGGCTCAATCTGGTGAGCGAGGCGTCGAGCAGGTTCCGACGCGGCGCCGATTGGGGCGAGAACATCGACCGTTCGATGCAACGCTTCATCCAGCTTGCGACACAACTCGGGGCCACTGCGGCGCCGGGGTTTGTGGACGCCGCCGGCGACACCCCTGATCGGACGCCCCTGGCTGTACGCAGCGCCAAGATCAACGGACTGCTCGGCACCGACCTGAGCGCTGCTGAGATGGCCGGGCATCTGGCTTCGATCGGCTTTGCAGCCGATGTGGTCGCGTCCGACAGCGGCACGGAGGACTTGGCTGTCACGATTCCCACATGGCGCTGGGACACCGAGACCGAGACCGATGTGGCTGAAGAGGTGGCGCGCCTGCACGGCTACGACAACATCGCCAGAACGGTTCCCAGAGGGTCCATTGCCGGGGGGCTTAGCGACTATCAGGTGCGTCGTCGTCTGGTTCGTCAGGTCCTGCTCGGGTTCGGATGCGATGAGACCTTCCCCATGCCGTTCCTGGCGCCGGGCGACCTGCTGAAGGCGGGCCTCGCCGACAACGGGGTGACCCTGACCAACCCGCTCGTCTCCGAGCAGTCGGTGTTGCGCACGTCGCTGCTTCCGGGCCAGCTCAAAGCGATCGCCTACAACCAGTCCCATCGCAGCGTGGATGTTCGCTTCTTTGAGATCGACCACGTCTATCTGCCGCCCCCGAAAGATCAGGTGCTTCCGGACGAACATGAGCACCTCGCGGTTGCGCTGGCAGGCTCTGAAGCCCCCGAGGCGGTCGCGGCCCTCGATCTGCTCGAACGTGAGCTGGGTCTGCCGAACGTTGTTCTGCGCTCAGCGTCACCCCCCGGTTTGCACGGCACTCGTTCTGCCGAGGTGGTGGTCGCGGGTCGAAGCGCCGGAGTGGTCGGGGAGGTTGACCCGTTGGTTCTAAAGAACTACGGAGTGACTGGGAGAGTGGCCTGGCTCGAGCTCGACCTGGGCGCTCTCCTGGGCGGACCCCGTAGAAGCCACAAGTACACGCCCGTATCGAAGTACCCGTCGAGTGACGTTGATCTGGCGTTCGAAGTCCCCGATGAGGTGGCTGCCGCGGCGGTTGAGAGTTCGCTGCGCAAGGCGGGCAAGGGTCTGCTGACCGACATCGAACTGTTCGATGTCTACCGGGGCGAGGGTATGCCGACCGGTACTCGGAGCCTGGCTTACCGCCTGCGGTTCCAGGCTCAGGATCACACTCTGACCGATGCCGAAGTGGCCGACGTCCGCCAAGCGTGCATCGATGCAGTGTCCAAGCGTCACGGCGTGCCTCTGCGAAGCTAGCCAGCCCATGCACACGCCGGCCCATGCACACGCCGGCCCATGCACACATTGTCAACCAATGGTTCAGTTAGTTGCTGTCACGATTGCGCTAGACCTCCTAACGAAATCGTGCTAGCGTGTAACCGATTTTCGAGGAGAGGGGACGGTTGACCGAGATTCGAGCCAAGGCTCAAGCCCACTTGGTGCCGCATTTCACGCGTGGCGATGCTTGGCAACGCGACGACTTGCTGGTCATAGACCGAGGCGAAGGCTGTTACGTCTGGGACACCGGGGGCGACGAATACCTTGACGGTCTCTCAGGGTTGTTCTGCACCAACCTCGGCCACGGTCGCAGTGACCTGACCGCGGTCGCGGCCAAACAGATGGACAAACTGGCCTTCAGTCCCACCTGGAGCTACGTCCACCCCTCGTCCATCGAAGCGTCGTCGCTGATCGCGTCGCTGGCACCCGCCGACCTCAACCGAGTGTTCTTCGTGAACTCCGGCTCAGAGGCGGTGGAATCGGCTCTCAAGTTTGCGCGTTGCTACCACTTGGCGAACGGCGCACCGAATCGCCAGAAGGTGATAGCCCGCCGTTGGGCCTACCACGGGACCACCCTCGGCGCGCTGGCGGTGACGGGCATTCCCAATTTTCGTGACCCCTACGAACCGATACTCGGCAGCTTCGTGCGCCATGTCGACAACACCCTCGGCTGTTCCGACCAAACAGGACCCGCCTCCGAACTGCCGTGCGTCGCCGCGGTTGAACAGGCGATCCTCGCCGAGGGTCCCGAAACGGTGGCAATGGTGATCGCCGAGCCGGTCCAGAACGGTCGGGGAGCGCTGGTCCCGCCTGACGGCTACTGGCAGGAACTGCGGCGTATCTGCGACACCCACGGCGTGCTGCTCTGCGCGGACGAGGTGATCAACGCCTTCGGTCGTCTCGGCCACTGGTTCGGCAGCGAGCGCTACGACGTCGTTCCAGACATGATCACCTTCGCCAAAGGCGTCACCAGCGCGTATGTGCCGCTCGGGGGTCTGATCGTGCGGGACCCGCTGGTCGAACGGGTGTGGGACTCGCCCTCTGCGATGTTCGTACACGGGGCGACCTTCGGCGGCCATCCCGTAGCCACTGCGGTGGCGGTGGCCAACATGAACGCCATGCGCGACGAAAAAGTCTTCGACGGCGTGCTGGCCAACGAGGAACGTCTAGTCAGTGGCCTGCGCGCGTTGATGGAGTCCCACGCCTGCGTCTCCGACGTGCGGGGGACCGGCTACTTCTGTGCCGTGGAATTGATGCGTGACCGTGCCGCCGGCATCCATCTCACCGACACAGAGTTCGCTGAACTGTTACCGGGAGGTGTTCTGGAACGATTCGTGCGCGAGGCGCGCGTTCTGGTCCGGCCCGACTCTAGAGGCGCCGCCATGTTGGCGGTTGCGCCGCCGCTGGTGGCAGATGCCACCGTGATCGACGACCTGCTCGCGCGGGTCGACCAAGTGCTCGACCGCGTGGGCGGTTGGCTGAAGGTCTCAACATGAGACCACGGAATATCCATTGGAGGGTAATCAAATGAAGAGACTACTGGTATTGCTTATGGTGCTCGGCCTCATTGCCGCGGCCTGCGGCGACGACGACTCCGCCGACGGCGGCGACGACGGCGGCACAACGACTCCCGAAGAAACCGGTGACGACGGCGACGACGGCGATATGGGTCTCGATGAGTTGAACGTGGCGTACTTCTTGGAGTGGCCGACCGCGAATCAGGTGGCTCAGGCCGAACAGACTTATGACGCTGAGCTGGGTCTGACTGTGAACTGGATCCCGTTCGCGTCGGGTGGTGACATGGCTCAGGCGATGGAGGCCGGCGACATCGACATCTCCTATTCGCAGGGTCTGACGCCGTTCGCGAACTTCGTGACCGGTGGGTCCGACCTGCTGTTGGTCGGTGTGGCGGTGACCTATGCCGACGCCGACAACTGCGTCGCGGGAGCCGACTATGACATAACTGCTGACAACGCCGCGGAGACTCTGGTAGGCCAGAGCATCTATACGCCGTTGGGCAACGTCACGCATTTCAAGTTGTTGAAGATGCTCGAGCATCTCGGAGTGGACTCCTCGTCTGTGGAGTTGATCCAGTCTGAGGGTGGTCCTGCTGCTGTTGCGGCTCTGGACTCCGGTGATGTGGCCATGGCCTGTGCGTTCGGCGGCGCTGTCAACCAGATGATCGCCAATGGCGGCAATCTGGTGATGACCGGTGCGGAGCAGGAGGCCATCGGTATCCGTGTGTTCGACATCATCTCGACCACCGGCGACTTCGCCCAGGCGCATCCCGACATCGTTACTGCATTCCTGCAGGTGACCGAGGACGCCAACCGGGCCTACAACGCGGACCGTACGCCGTTCATCGACACGATCGCTGAGGCGGCCGGCATGGATCGTGAACCCACGATTGCTCTGCTCGACGCATTCACTTTCCCCGAAAAGGAAGCGCAACTCTCTGATGCCTGGTTGGGCGGCACGGTGCAGTCCACCATGAAGGAGCAGATGGACTTCTTCGTGGCCCAGGGAGAGATCGAATCGGCACTGCCGAGCTACGACTCCTTCGTCGACACCAGCTTCCTCGAAGCCGTTGAAGGTGGCGCAAGCATGGGCGACGACGTCGAGGAGATGATGGTCCCTGATGAGTTGAATGTGGCGTACTTCTTGGAGTGGCCGACCGCGAATCAGGTGGCTCAGGCCGAACAGACTTATGACGCTGAGTTGGGTCTGACTGTGAACTGGATCCCGTTCGCGTCGGGTGGTGACATGGCGCAGGCGATGGAGGCCGGCGACATCGACATCTCCTATTCGCAGGGTCTGACGCCGTTCGCGAACTTCGTGACCGGTGGGTCCGACCTGCTGTTGGTCGGTGTGGCGGTGACCTATGCCGACGCCGACAACTGTGTGGCCCATCCTGACTACGGCATCACCGCTGACAACGCCGCGGAGACTCTGGCGGGCCAGAGCATTTATACGCCGCTTGGTAATGTCACGCATTTCAAGTTGTTGAAGATGCTTGAGCATCTCGGAGTGGACTCCTCGTCTGTGGAGTTGATCCAGTCTGAGGGTGGTCCTGCTGCTGTTGCGGCTCTGGACTCCGGTGATGTGGCCATGGCCTGTGCGTTCGGCGGCGCTGTCAACCAGATGATCGCCAATGGCGGCAATCTGGTGATGACCGGTGCGGAGCAGGAGGCCATCGGCATCCGTGTGTTCGACATCATCTCGACCACCGGCGACTTCGCGGATGAGTACCCCGGGGTGGTGGCCGCATTCCTGCAGGTGACCGAGGACGCCAACCGGGCCTACAACGCGGACCGGTCGCCGTTCATCGACACGATCGCTGAGGCGGCCGGCATGGATCGTGAACCCACGATTGCTCTGCTCGACGCGTTCGCTTTCCCCGAAAAGGACGTGCAGCTGTCTGATGCCTGGTTGGGCGGCACGGTGCAGTCCACCATGAAGGAGCAGATGGACTTCTTCGTGGCCCAGGGCGAGATCGACTCGGCACTGCCGAGCTACGACTCCTTCGTCGACACCAGCTTCCTCGAAGCCGTCGAATAGAAACCTCCTGACCACAGCCGGGCGGCCGTAGTCGACACAGACCAGTCGGCAACGGTTGCCCGGTTAGGGTCAGCCAAGCAATAATCGCCGCGGGCCAACATGTGGCCAGAAGGGGGATTACGTGGATTCGATCGTTCAAGGTCTGGCCGATGTATACGACGTCATCACCTATGTGATCGCCCGGGGTGCCTACTGGCTGTCGGTCGCGTTCTTCGTGTTGGCAGCGGTCGGCGCAGCACTGATGTTCATTGATCTGCTGAAAACTCCCTCACGGCGCTTCCTAGACGCAGACCACGCCGCGAAGCCCAGCGACGGCATCGTATTGATCGGCCAGCTCATGGCGGGAATGTCGCTTGTCGGCGGAGTCGTGCTGGTGTTCCGCGACACCGCTTCGCCGTGGCAACCAGCAGCGGCCCTGCTCGGTGGAGCGGCGCTGCTCACTCTCCTGTTGGTGTACAGACGAACTGACGAATCCAAACAGGCCGGGATCGTCCGGTACGTCTGGCTCGCCCTCGCCGTCGCCGCAGTGGTGGCCGTGATCTTGGCGTACATGCAGCGCGAAGACTCTTCCATCCCTTTCCTCGGCCTGCTCTTGGCGGTGTTCGTGCTGGCCCGAGCCTGGTTCTCGTTGGCTCGTCCCGAAGTCCACTTCGACCCGTCCCAGGTGGAGGTCGCGCGTGAGTCCAAGACCGAGAGTCCGCTTGTGGTCGAACAGCTCGGAATGGTCTACGAACTGCCCGACGGCGGCAGTGTGGAGGCCCTCAAGGACGTGACGTTCACGCTTGAGCCCGGACGCCTGCTCACCCTGCTCGGGCCGTCGGGGTGCGGTAAGACCACTCTGCTCAACATTCTCGCCGGTTTCCTGGCCCCCACCGCCGGCGAGGCGAAGCTCGGCAACGATGTGATCACCGGTCCCAGCCAGGAACGGGGCATGGTGTTCCAGCAGGGGGCGCTGTTCGAGTGGCTCACCGTCAACGACAATGTCGGTTTCGGAGCTCGTATGAACGGCCGGTCCCGGCCTGCTTCCCGGGAGGCGGTGCAGGACCTGCTTCGCATAGTCGGCCTGTCGGAATTTGGGGAGAAGGCGGTCTACGAACTCTCTGGAGGCATGCAACAGCGTGTGGCGCTGGCCCGCTGCCTCGCCAACGACCCCAAGATCATCCTCATGGACGAGCCGCTCGGCGCGCTCGACGCTCTGACCCGCGAGAAGATGCAGAGTCTGGTTCTCAACCTGTGGAACGAGACCGGCAAGACCATCGTGCTGGTCACCCACAGCGTCGAGGAGGCGCTGTATCTGGGCGATCAGCTGTTTGTCATGGCCCCGCGCCCCGGTCGTATAGAACGGGTCTACGACCTGCCGTTCGCTCAGCAGGCGCTGACCGCGGACGCCCGAGAACTGAAGACCTCCCCCGAGTTCATTGCGACGCGAGAGGAGATCCTGTCGATGATCTGGGAGATGGAGGAGCAGATCATGGGAACGGGAGGCCAGTGATGGCTGAAGGTCCTGGAGGGCACGCACTCAAAGACAACATCGACCAACAGGCCAAACAGTCGAACTGGCCGTTCAACTGGATGTTCCAGAAGAAGGGGGCGAGTGCCCGCAAGACCGTGACGTTCGGCGACGCCTCCGAGGTGAGCGGCGCGCTGCCGTGGACTGTGGTCAGTCTGGTCGTGATTCTGCTGGTGTGGTTCCTGGCGACGACGGTCTGGGGCCTGCCGTCTGAATGGGTGGACTACGGAGACGAAGTGCGTGCCGGTCTCACTGAGGATGAGCGCTACCGCCAGCGTGACCTGCTTCGCGACTGCGACAAGGCAGCCGACGACCCCTCAGAATTCCCGGGACTCCCACCCTGTTCGTACACCCAGTGGCTCAGCGAATCGACCCTTCCCCACCCACTGCAGGTGTGGGACGCGACCTGGGACTTTGCTCGCAACGGCTATAGCGGATTCACGCTTTGGCAACACCTGTGGGTGAGCTTCAGCCGTCTGGCGAAGGGCCTGTTCTGGGGGGTGGCCATCGGTGTGCCCATCGGGTTGGCCATGGGCCTGTCGAATCGCTGGCGGGGCGTGTTCGACCCGGTGGTCGAACTGCTGCGGCCGATACCCCCTCTGGCTCTGATCCCGTTGTTCATTGTGTGGTTCGGAATCGGCGAGGAAGGCAAGGTCAACCTGCTGCTGTTCGCGGCCGTCTGGATCATGGTCATCGCGGCGCGCTCGGGGGTGCTCGCGGTCAACACCACCAAGGTTCATGCCGCCTATTCTCTGGGCGCGTCGAAGGCTCAAGTGTTGCGTCACGTGATCCTGCCCAACGCGCTGCCTGAGATCTTCACGGGGTTGCGCGTGGCGATCGGTGTGTGCTGGGGCACTCTGGTTGCTGCTGAACTGCTCGGTGCCAGTTCCGGACTCGGTTTCACGATCTTCAAGGCCCGCCAGTTCTTCCTGCTCGACCTAATGCTGTCGGCGGTGATCCTCATCAGCATTCTGGGCGTGAGCATGGATGTGGCCATGCGCATGGCCGAGAAGAGGTTGATCCCCTGGCGGGGGAAGGGCTGATCGCTTCGCTGTGAGCGTTCTCGAGGGTTGGTACAGCAGCGCGCGGGCGAACCCGCAGCGCATCATCCTGGCCGATGCAGACGACCGGCGGGCTGTCGGAGCGGTCGATCGGCTCAATGCACAGGGTCTGGTCGAGGCATTGGTGGCGGGCAGGGACTTCGGCTCGCTCGCCGAGATCGCCCATGATCCCGCGGAGCGCCTCGTTGAGGAACTGGCCGGGGCAGAGACGGGACCGTGGGCCGGACGTCGTCTCGACGTTGACGATCCACTGGTGATGTCTGCGGCTCTGGTCAAGACAGGCTGGGCTGCGGGGTGCGTGGGTGGCGCGAGCCGTTCCAGCGCCGAGGTGGTGCGGGCCGGTTTGCGGGTGCTCGGGGTCGCGCCTGGGGTTGAAGCGGTGAGCAGTTGCTTCTTCTTCGTGCTGCCCGACGGCCGCGCAGTGGTCTACGGCGACTGCGGGGTGCTGCCCGATCCTGACGATCAGCAACTGGCCTCGGTGGCGATCTCGAGCGCGGCCACGTTCGCTCAACTGTCCGGCGAGGAGCCCCGTGTCGCCATGCTCTCGTTCTCAACCAAGGGGAGTGCACAACACCCGCGGGTCGACAAGGTGCGCAGCGCAACCGCGATTGCTCAGCAGGCCGCGCCAGGTCTGAAGATCGACGGCGAATTGCAGTTCGATGCGGCGTGGGTCCGAGCGGTCGGTGAGGTCAAGGCGCCCGGTTCCGAGGTTGCCGGCAGAGCCAATGTGTTCGTCTTTCCGGATCTCGACTCCGGCAACATCGCATACAAGATCACCGAACGGCTGGGCGGCGCGCTTGCTTTCGGACCTCTGCTGCAGGGGTTGAACGGTGTGTTGCATGACCTCTCGCGGGGTTGTTCTGAAGACGACATCGTCAACGTGGCGGTCATCGCCTCAATCCAAGCCTCCGCGCTGCGCTCCCTCTAACGTCTTGGTGATAGCCTCTAACGGATGAGCGGACTGCCCAGGCGGACTCTGGACCAGGCGCAAGTGGTCGAGTGCGCCTCTTCTCTGGCAGACAGCGAGGGCTTCGACGCGGTCACACTCACTCGCGTTGCTGACGAACTCGGTGTTCGTCAACCAGCGCTGTATCGCCATGTCGAAGGGTATGACGACCTCGTGAAACAACTGGCTCTGAGAGGTCGCGAGAAACTCGCCCGTTCGCTGACCGAGGCAGCCGTCGGTGTGTCGGGCCCCGAGGCCGTCGTAGCAATCGGGCGGGCCTGGCGGGAGGTCGTGAGGACTCATCCTGGCCTGTATGCCGCAACCGACCGACATCCCTGCGCGGGCGATGTTGAATTGGAGGAGGCGGTGGAGAGGATCGTGGGGGTCATTGCGCGGTCTTTGGGGAGCTTCAGCATCGACGAAGCTGAGCGTGTTCATGTGGCGCGCGGGTTGCGGAGTTCTTTCCACGGGTTCTCTCATCTTGAGTCTGGTGACGGGCATCCACACGAACACGACCTTGATGACACGTTCGATCATCTGCTGGAGCTCTTGATCGCCGGGATCCGCCATCTGGAGCGGGATTCTGCGCTAGATAGTCTTGCGGACTAGTTATAGGCTCTTACAACCGTTTCGGAATGTAGTCGGAATGTAGGAGGAAGCATGACCCGGATGACCCCCAGCGAAGCGTTCGTCGAAACCATGGTTGCCAATGGTGTGACCACCGTCTTCGGGATCATGGGCAGCGCGTTCATGGACGCCATGGACATTTTCGAGCCCGCAGGCATCGAGTTGGTACCTGTGGTCCACGAACAGGGTGCCGCCCACATGGCCGACGGCTACGCCCGGGTCAGTGGTCGCCATGGAGTCGTCATCGGCCAGAACGGCCCCGGCATCTCCAACTGTGTGACGGCAATCGCGGCCGCCTTCTGGGCACACAGCCCCGTGGTCATCGTCACCCCCGAAGCCGGGACGATGGGAATGGGCCTCGGCGGTTTCCAAGAAGCCAACCAGCTGCCGATGTTCGAGGAGTTCACCAAGTATCAGGGCCACATCAACAACGAGAATCGCATGGCCGAGATCACTGCCCGCTGCTTCGACCGGGCGCTGTCGGAAATGGGTCCGACACAACTCAACATTCCCCGTGACCGCTTCTACGGCGACATCAACGTGGATATCCCGACCCCGATGCGCCTGGACCGGGGCCCCGGTGGTGAGCGAACGCTGAACGAAGCGGCGGACCTGTTGGCCCAAGCCCAGTTCCCGGTCATCGTCAGCGGGGGCGGCGTCGTGATGGGTGACGGCATGGCCGAGACGATCGCCCTGGCCGAGAGACTCGGCGCCCCGGTCCTCAACAGCTACCTGCACAACGATTCGTTCCCCGCCGGCCATCCGCAGTGGTGCGGCCCACTGGGCTATCAGGGCTCGAAAGCCGCGATGAAACTGATCGCGCGGGCTGATGTGGTGCTGGCGCTCGGCACCCGCCTGGGGCCGTTCGGTACCCTTCCCCAGCATGGTCTCGACTACTGGCCGGCCGATGCGAGGATCATTCAGGTAGACGCCGACTCGAAGATGCTCGGGCTGGTCAAGAAGATCGATGTCGGAATCTGCGGCGATGCCGGTGCCGCCGCGGCCGCTCTGACCTCGCGGTTGGCGCAGCGCACGCTGGTAGCGGACGGCAACCGCGTCGAACGGGAGTCCACGATGCGCGCTGAGAAGTCAGCCTGGGAGGCCGAACTAGACGACTGGACCGAGGAGACCGACGACTTCAGCATCGACATGATCAAGGAGGCAGCAGCCGAGGAGGGTAGTTGGCTGCACCCCCGCCAGGCCCTGCGCGAACTGGAGAAGGCGATGCCGGCTCGGGTGATGGTGTCCACCGACATCGGCAACATCAACTCGGTATCCAACAGTTACCTGCGTTTCGAGGAGCCCCGGTCATTCTTCGCGGCCATGAGCTGGGGCAACTGCGGTTATGCGCTGCCCACCATCATCGGCGCCAAGAAGGCTGCCGACGACCGTCCCGCGGTGGCGTACGCCGGTGACGGTGCCTGGGCAATGAGCATGGTCGAGGTGATGACCGCGGTGCGCCACGACATTCCCGTCACAGCAGTCGTGTTCCACAACCGCCAATGGGGAGCAGAGAAGAAGAACCAGGTCGACTTCTACGGTCGCCGGTTCGTGGCCGGGGAACTCGAAGGTGGCGAGAACTACGCCCACATCGCCGACGCGATGGGGGCGACAGGTGTTCGTGTTGACCAGCTTGATGACGTCGGGCCGGCGCTGGAGCGGGCGATCGACGATCAGATGACGAAACGGCAGACCACGGTGATTGAGGTCATGACCACCAAGGAACTCGGCGACCCCTTCCGCAAGGACGCCCTGAGTCGCCCGGTCCGCCACCTGGAGAAGTACGCCGATTACACCTAGCTTGCTGGCCAGTACCGAGCTTTGCTGCTACGGCGCGGCTGAGTGGTCGGCACTGCTTGTAGGTCGGGTCAGGTCGGTTGCGCGGGGCCGGTGAGTGAACTCAACAGGGCGTCGATTGCCTGGTCGGCGATGGCCACCATCTCGTCGTCGGTGCGGTCCTGGATGGGGTGCTCGGTCAGGACGTGGGCTATGTCACCCCCGAGGCTCCTGCTCTGCTGCTCCGCACCGTCGGCGAACTCGACGGTGGCGACGAACACTCCCGGAATGCCCCTGCGTTCAAGATCGTTGATGTCGTGCACACTGCACGTCGTGCAGGAACCTCAATCGGCGAGCGCTTCGATCACCGCGTCGCACGACACAGCGATCTCATGGCGCAGGTCGACAGGGGCCGGCTTGGTGAAGGTCGGCTTCTTGTAGCGCTTCACCTCGGCACCCAGCTCGGTCAGCTTCTTCTGAACTCGATCGAGAAATATGTCTCCGCGGGGTTTGGAGATGTCGAGCAGTCCGACCGTGAGCCCGTTGAGAGACTCGGGTCTGGCGACACGCTCACGTTTCTCAGGCCGCAATTCAGCTGTGGGATCCAGTACAACAGTCATCGAGTGATCTCCTTTGTGACGGTCACGCTACCGGTTGCGCCCGAAACCCAGCCGGCGATGGTGGTGGAGAACAGGCCTGCTCGGCTGCCTCCATGCACGACATGGATGCCTCCGGGCGGGAATTTCGGCAGTTGGTGGCCCGCCAGGAACGCGGGCATTCCCTCCTCGATTCCGTCGGCGCCTGCGACTATGTCGTCACCGTCGATCATCAGCAGCGCTTCGAGTTCTGCCAGAAAGCGGGCCCTGTCCCAACCGGCATCTCGATACCGGGCCATATGTTCGGGACTCATCACGATCACGGTCTCCATCTGCATCACCATCCTCGGGCTGACGTTGACGCACAGCATCTCGGCGAAGTGCCTGGTGAGCGATTCGGCCGAGCGGGACTTCTGATCAAACATCAGTCTGGGGCCCTCTCCTGGAAACAGGGTGACGGTCGAAGCGGATCGATCAAAGCCGCGAGACTCGGCGTACGTGTCGAATGCGCTGCCCTCCTCGTCCTCGGCGAAGCACAACCCGATCTTCGAGGGACTGCCCTGGGTTGCACGGTCGACGCCTCCCGGTCTTCCACCACCGACGTTGCGGATGACCAACTGCAGGGCCCGACCGATCGTGGAGTTGGCGCGGTTGCCCTGGCCGAGCAGGTTTGTGCCGCTGTTCATGCCGATCTCGGCCCGGACGGGTCCGTTGACGATGAGGATCGGCCCGACCGGCATGGTTGTGGCCAACAGTCCGTGCATGTTGAACTCGTCGGTACAGGCGGCCGCGACCGCGGTCAGCACGACAGGCAGGTATTCGGGCCTGCATCCGGCCATCACCGCGTTGATGGCGACCTTCTCGACGGAGCACTCCACGAGATCTGGCGGGACGACGGCCACAATCTCGTCGGGGGCGCGGCTCGTGCCCTCGAGCATCCGCAGAACCCGCGCCTCGGTGGGTGGCACAACGGGCATTCCGTCGGTGAATCCGCGGTCGAACATGGCTTCGATGTCGTCTTCGAGTGAGGCCAGTTCGAGCCGGCGACTCTTGAGTCTCGAACCCGAGAAACGCACGGCGAGTTCGTCGCTGAGGTTGGGATCGACGCTGAGGGAACCGCACCCCGGTCTGAAGTCGGGAAGGTCGGTTCCGAGGTGCTCGAGTCCGCTGAACTCCTCCCACTGTTGGCGGGACCAGCCGACAATGCGGTCGGCTTCGGAACCGTTGTCGACTCGCAGCAGTGTGGGGACCGTCTCGATCTGGTTGTGCCATGACATCGCCAGGTCTTCGTCGTGGACGACCCACGGCGCGGCTTGAGGGAAGTTGGGGTCGTCCTGGGTGACGACTGTGATGTCGGCGCGTTCAGCCATGTCGGTGAGGACTGGGGCCACCAGTACACATGTGGGGCAGTCCTTCTTGACTACGGCTACGAGACCGTCTGGGAGTGGAGCGGACTGCGGACTGGTCACCCGTCAACTGTGGCACAAGAAGAAGTTGGCGGTCACGCTGACAGAAGCGACATCTGTCACACTCGGTGTGCGAGGCCTGTCGGCTCGCGTACGGTGAAAAAGCAATGGGGGATAAGCAAGAGACTGTGGTCGTGTCGTTCCACGGCGTTCGCGGTTCGACGCCGTGCAGTTGCCCCACGGTGCAGCGCTACGGAGGGAATACCAGTTGCGTTTCGGTGGAAACCACCGATCACGACCCGATCGTTCTGGACCTGGGAACGGGCCTGCGCCCGTGGGGTTGTGCGATGTCACCCCAGAACGGGTTGACACTGCATGCGTTGGTCACGCATCTTCACTGGGACCACATCCAGGGTCTGCCGTTCTTTGCACCGCTGCTCTGTGCGGACACCACGCTGAACATCTATGGGCCCACTGAACATCCAGAGTCGCTGGCGGAGGCGTTCGGTCGGTTCATCGCTCCGCCGTTCTTCCCGATCCGTACCGCAGAACTTCCGGCTACGATCAATTTCCACGAGGTCAGCAGCAGCGACTTCGTGCTGGGCCTCGCCTCGGTGATGGCGAGACCGGTGCCCCATGTCGGCAACACCAACGGGTACCGGCTCAATCTGCATGGCTTCTCGATCGCTTATATTCCCGATCACCAGGAGCCGATCCACGATCCGGGACATGTCGATGAATCCGTTCTTGAACTGTGCGACGGTGCCGACCTGTTGATTCACGACGGGCAACTGTGGCCCGAAGAACTTGCGCTGAAGCAGGCTTGGGGCCACTGCACGCCCGAGTACGCACTCGAGGTCGCCCGCCAGGCCGGGGTCGACACACTGGCGTTGTTTCATCACGACCCCTCTCACGACGACGCCTCAGTCGACGAGATGGTGCAGCGTTTGGGCGAACGGGGAGCGGAAGCAGGCGTGAGCACTGTGCTGGCGGCCAAAGAGGGCACGAGCCTGACATTCTCCGTGGCGAACAAGCCTTTCGCCAGCCTGCGCGAGCAGTCCGTTCGGCCGTAGAAGGGAACCGGATGTCTATTGACTCAAGTGAGTTCCGACGGGTGCTCGGACACTTCCCCACCGGGGTGACAGTGGTGACCGCCCCGACCGAGCAGGGTCCTGTCGGTATGGCGATCGGGTCTTTCGCGAGCGTCTCGCTGGATCCTCCGCTGGTGATGTTCTGTCCGGGCAAGGAATCGGCGACCTGGGCGAAGATGGCCGGGACGGACCGTTTCTGTGTGAACGTGCTCGGCGAAGACCAAGCGGATGTGTGCGGGGTGTTCGCCAGCAAGGCCGATGACAAGTTTGCTGGGGTCGAATGGAGCACCAGAGTCACCGGCTCCCCGGTTCTCGGCGGCTCGATTGCGTGGATCGACTGCGAGGTCCATGCCATACACGACGGCGGCGACCACGACATCGTCGTAGGTCTGGTCAAGGGACTCTCGACCGAGAGCGGCTCCGAAGACGAACCGGGGAACAGCAGGGGCCCCCTGCTGTTCTACCGTGGTGGCTACGGCCGTTTCGAGCGGATCTAATGCCGATTTACGCTCTCGGTGACCGCATCCCGGAAATCGACGCTGACGCCTACGTCCATCCGGATGCGACCCTCATCGGCAGCGTGATCCTCGGCCCGCAGAGTTCTGTTTGGCCCAACGCGGTGATCCGCGCCGATGACAACGTGATCAGTATCGGACGGGGCTCGTCGATCCAGGACGGCGCGGTGCTGCATTGCACTGAGGTGCATTCCACGGTCATCGGCGACTATGTGACGATCGGCCACCTGGCTCATCTCGAGGGCTGCCAGATCCTGGAACGTTCGCTGGTCGGCAGCGGTTCGGTGATTCTGCACGATGCGGTTGTCGGGCCCGAGGCGCTCATCGGAGCGTCCGCGATGGTTCCAGCCAAGATGGTCGTGCCCGCCTTGGCGATGGCGCTGGGGGTGCCGGCTAGAATCCGCGAGAACGCACTCACTGAGGGAGCCAACAGCCTCAACGTAGAGAGTTACATCCGCCGTGCTCGCTACTACCCTTCTCAACTGCGCCGAATCGATTGACTCAGCAGCGCAGAAACCGTAGACGTTCGGCCTCTTATTTGTTACTATCCAGATAGGAGAAATATGTCGAGCAGCGCCTCTAGGAGTGATCACGATGACATCCACTGAGATTGGGACATCCACAGACATCGGCGTCGACCTCGGCAAGTACCAACTGGGTTGGAGCGACGAGGAAGACTACGTCTTCAAGCCCCAGAAAGGGCTCAACGAGGAGATCCTCCGCGAGATGTCGTGGCTCAAGGGCGAGCCTCAGTGGATGCTCGACTTCCGCCTGAAGTCGTACCGGCGATTCGGCAACCGCCCGATGCCCCACTGGGGCGGCGACATGTCCGACATCGACTTCGACAACATCTACTACTACATCAAACCCACCGAAGAACTTAGCGACGACTGGGACGACGTCCCCGAGTCCATCAAGAACACCTACGAGAAGCTCGGCATCCCCGAGGCTGAGCGGAAATATCTCGCCGGGGTTACCGCCCAGTACGAATCCGAGGTCGTATACCACCGCAACCGTGAAGACCTCGAAGCACAGGGTGTGCTGTTCTCCGACATGGACACGGCGCTGCGCGAGTACCCCGACATGGTCAAACGGTACTTCGGCAAGGTCATCCCTCCCAACGACAACAAGTTCTCTGCGCTCAACAGCTCCGCCTGGTCGGGAGGCTCGTTCATCTACGTGCCCCCCGGCGTCGAGGTCGAGATGCCGTTGCAGGCCTACTTCCGGATCAACGCCGAGAACATGGGCCAGTTCGAGCGCACCCTGATCATCGCTGACGAGGGTTCCAAGGTGCACTACATCGAGGGCTGCTCAGCACCGACCTACACGTCCGACTCACTGCATTCAGCAGTTGTCGAGATCATCGTGAAACCGTCGGCGCGGGTGACCTACACCACCATCCAGAACTGGTCCGACAACGTGTTCAACCTGGTCACCAAACGTGCCTACGTGGAAGCTGAAGGGCACATGGAGTGGATCGACGGCAACATCGGCTCGAAACTGACCATGAAGTACCCGGCGGTTGTGCTCGCCGGCCCCAAAGCCTCCGGTGAGGTGCTCTCTGTTGCGTATGCCGGGCCGAACCAACATCAGGACACCGGTGCCAAGATGACTCACGTGGCACCTGAGACGACCTCCAAGATCGTCTCGAAGTCGATATCAAAGGACGGTGGCCGCACCTCGTATCGAGGTTTGGTGCGGGTTGAGGACGATGCGTACGGCTGCAAGAGCCATGTCCAGTGCGACGCCCTGATCCTCGATGAGGATTCCGTCTCCGACACCTACCCTTACATGGAGGTCGGTTCGGGCGATGCCGTCATCGGCCATGAGGCCACGGTGAGCCGGGTCGCCGACGAGCAACTGTTCTATCTGCAGAGTCGCGGCCTGACAGAGGAGCAGGCGATGGGCATGATCGTCAACGGCTTCATCGAGCCGGTCACCCGCACTCTGCCGATGGAGTACGCAGTCGAATGGAGCCGCTTGATCGAACTGCAGATGGAGGGAAGCGTCGGCTGACGCTCTGCAGGTTGACCCCTGCTGATCCACCCCTGCCGGTTCGCTCGACAGATCAGTCAATCGGGTTAGTGACGCAGCGAGATCACTGCGCGACAATAGGGGCATGCCGATGCGCCAGGACTGCAAGTACTTTGAATCCCGCACGTATGCCAACGGCGACACCGTTCGCAAGTGCGACCTCGACCTTGCTCCCGAAGCACCTTGGCGCTGTCCTGACGAATGCCCGAAATACACCCGCCGTATGGCGGATGTGAATTGGAGCCACGGATCGCTGATCACGCCGGTCACGCCGGCAGAACCTTCGAGTCTCGGCAGCGACGACAGCATCGGTGCGTTGCTCGACGCTGCCGAGGACATCATCAACGAGGCCGCGCCTGAGGTGCTACAGGAGATCGAAGCTGAGCACCAGAGAGCCTCGCGCCGCGGGTTGGGTCGTTTCCTTCGCCGGCGCCCCCGCTGAGAGGGGCGGCTCACGCCGGGCGTGGCCGGAGCCGCAGTTGGTTCTGGCGGGGGAGAGGGTTGCGGGGTGAGTGAATCTGGTGCCGCTCGACGGCGGCGGCGGTAGCATTGCCCGTGTTTACCGGCCCTCGGGCCTTCTTCATCGGGCAGGGTCATGACTGAATTCTCAACAGATGCCGCAAGGGCCCTGGCTGGCCCGTCGTGGCTCGTTGATCGCCGCGTGAGCGCAGCAGAGGACTTCGCCGCGGCGGTACCGCCGGACGTGGCCGACGAGGAGTGGCGCTACAGCGCAATCCGGGAGTTTGACCTTTCTGAGTTCGTTCCCTCATCGCAGACCGGCCCCGCTCCGACGCCTGATTTCGAGCTTGACTCGTCTGCTGTGGTCCGCAGCGTCAACGGGCGGATCGTCTCGGTCGAGTCGGCCGATGAACTCAGTGCCGCCGGTGTCTATGTGGGTCCGCTCGCAGGTTCTGAGCAGGGACCCGACCTGCTGGGGGCGGTGGGCAGCGAGGCGGCGGGCTACTTCACGATCCTCAATGACGCCTTCGTGGCAGACCCGGTGCTGATTCGAGTGCCACCGGGCGTTGTACTGCGCAAGCCGATCGTGGTGACGCATTATCTGACCGGTTCCGGGGCCGCCGCGTTCCCTCGGTTAGTTGTCGACATCGGTGCCGATTCGCAGGCCGAAGTGCTTGATCACCACACATCCGACAGCGGCCCTCTGCTGGTCTGCCCGGTGACCGAGTTAGACGTGTCGCCTGCGGGCCGGCTCGGATACTTGAACGTGCAACAGCTCGGTTCAAACACCTGGCAGTTCTGCTCGCAGTTGGGGAGGGTTGGGCGCGACGCCAGGCTGACGGTCTCCACAGCGGCTTTCGGCGGCGGCTATGCCCGGACGCGGTCCGATGTGCGCCTGGTGGGCCGCGGTGCCGATTGCGACCTCTCGGCGCTGTACTTCGGTGACGGTCGACAGGGACTCGATTTTCGAACCTATCAGGATCATGTCGCTGCGGACACGACCTCCAATCTGCTCTACAAGGGTGTGGTGAGTGAAGAGTCCCGCAGCATCTACACAGGTCTGATCCGGGTGCGTCCCGATGCTCGCGGAACCAACGCCTTCCAGACCAACCGCAACCTGAAACTCGGCGATGACGCTTGGGTTGAGTCGGTCCCGAACCTTGAGATCGAGAACAACGATGTGCGCTGCAGCCATGCATCCGCGGTGGGCCCTGTCGATGAGGAGCAGCGGTTCTACCTGGAGAGCCGCGGCGTTCCCGCCGGTGAGGCGGAGAGTCTGATCGTGGCCGGGTTCCTGGGCGAGGTGCTAGAGACGTTGCCCGTGCGTGCCGCGCATGAGACGCTCAGGTCTGCGATAGACGCCAAACTGAGCCGCCAGAGGCGATCCGAGGGGGCCGCGTCGTGAGCGTTCACGTGTTGTTTCCCCTGGTCGAGCTTGAAGCGGGCACGGCGCGCAAGGTGGAATTGGAGGGGTATCAGATCTCGCTTGTGCGGATCGATGACGACGTGTATGCCATCGGCGACATCTGCAGTCACGAGGACGTCTCTTTGTCCGAGGGCTATGTCGACACCGAGGAGTGTCTGCTCGAGTGTTGGCGCCACGGGGCGATGTTCAACCTGAAGACTGGCGATGCCGAAACCCTGCCGGCGATCCGTCCTGTACCGGTGTATGACGTGTCGGTCGTCGACGGAATGATACAGCTGGTGATCGATGAGGGGTCCGAACCTGCGGTGAAGACACGAGGGCCCGCGACTTCGTACCAGGCGAATGGGGGGCGTGGCGATGAGTGAACTCGTGATCGAGGGCCTGCGGGCCCGGGTAGGTGGACAGGAGATTCTCAAGGGCGTCGATCTGGCGATGGCTTCGGGAGAAGTCCACGCGGTGATGGGTCCCAACGGGTCGGGAAAGTCGACTTTGGCCCACGTACTGGCGGGCCGTCCCGGGTTCGAGGTGCTCGGCGGCTCGGCACGGCTCGACGGCGTCGAGCTGTTGGATCTGCCGGCTTGGGAGCGAGCCCAGGCGGGTCTGTTCCTGGCGATGCAGTATCCGACGGAGGTTCCCGGAGTAGCGCTCGCCGACCTGCTGCGAGCGTCGGTGAGCAGCAGCGACGATGCCGATGAGATCGAATCGTCGATGCGCGTCGAGGCCGAGCGCATTGGTTTCGACGAGAAGTTCCTAGCAAGGCCGCTCAACGTCGATCTCTCCGGTGGTGAGAAGAAGCGCAATGAGACGCTCCAACTCGGAGTGCTGCGTCCCCGTTTCGCGATCCTAGACGAACTTGACTCGGGCCTCGACTTCGACGCCTTGCGCTTGGTCGGTGCACGGGTTGAGGCAGCGACGGAGGAAGACTCCGTGGGGGTGCTTGCCATCACCCACTACAGCCGCTTGTTCGAGCAGCTCCGGCCCGACACCGTGCATGTCTTTGCCGGGGGACGGATTCAACAGACCGGTGGCGCCGAGTTGGCTCAAGAGTTGGAGGACACCGGTTACGAACGTTGGAGTGATGCGTCGCCGGCCGTCGCATCGTCGGCAACACTGCGCGCGGAACCTTCCGCCGAAGGCCCCTTGGCGGATCCGTTCGCCGATCCGCTCGCTTGAATCGTGTAGCTGGGGCAGACTGCAGCCATGGCTACAACTCTGCTGAGCGGCGATGAGATTACAGACCTGTTGGCGGAGTTTCCCGAGTGGCGACGTGAGGGCGATCGTCTGTGCCGTTCATACCAGTTCGACGATTTCGTTGAGGCATTCGGTTTCATGGCCGAAGTCGCGCTCGTCTCAGAAAAGCTGTTCCACCATCCGGAGTGGAGCAACGTCTACAACCGGGTGGACGTTGCCATCACCGACCACGCCGCGGGTGGAATATCAGAAAACGACCGCGCCTGGATAAAGCGAGTCGAACGACTCGGCAGGTGAATCCTGTCCAACCCGAACGAAGGGGACGCTATTCGTCGAGCGCTTGGGCGAGGGTGTTCCAGCTCAATGTCGCGCACTTGATCCGTATCGGGAACTTGACCACACCGCGCAGCGCTTCCAGATCGCCGAGTTGCATGCCGTCCGAGGCGCCCTCGAGGTCTATCCCCAGCGCGGTTTCGCTGCCGTCGCCGCCGATATCGGTTTCGTGGATCGACATGAGTCCCTTGAAGGCCACGATCAGCTTCCGGGCGTCTTCAACCGTCTTGCCCTTGATCGCCACCGACATCATCGACGCCGATGACTGACTGATGGAACAACCCTGGCCCCCGATCGCGACATCGTCGATCACGCCTGTGTCGTCGACTTGCAGGTAGACGATGATCTCGTCACCGCACAACGGGTTGAATCCCTCGGCACGGCGCGCCGGGGGAGTTTCGAGCTCTCCGCGATTGCGGGGTGTCCGGTAGTGGTCGAGGATGATCTCGCGATAGAGGTCTTCAAGGCCAATCATCTTGTGGTCTCCTAGAACGAGAAGATTTCGTCGACCGCGCTGAGGGCGTCGGCGAGCTTGTCGAGGTCAGACTTGTCGTTGTAGACGTACAGGGAGGCACGCGAGGTGGCACTGGCGCCGAGCACGTCCATGAGCGGCTTGGCGCAATGGTGTCCTGCGCGCACCGCGATCCCGGACTGGTCGAGTACCTGGGCCACATCGTGGGGGTGCACATCGCCGTAGGCGAAGGACATCACGCCGCCGCGCTCCGCCGGTTCGGCCGGACCGTGGACGGTGATCTTGTCACCGTGGCGCTCTGTGAGTGTTCGCAGCGCGTATGCGGTCAGTTCAACCTCGTGTTGGCGGACATTGTCCATGCCGAGATCGCTGAGATAGTCGACGGCTGCACCGAGGCCGACCGCTTCGGCGACCATCGGTGTTCCTGCCTCGAATTTCCAGGGCACGTCGTTGGTCGTGTAACCGTTCTTGGTGACGTTGAGTATCATCTCTCCTCCGCCGAGGAAGGGCGGCATGGCTTCGAGGTGTTCGGCGCGGGCCCAGAGCACGCCGATCCCCATCGGTGCGAGCATCTTGTGGCCGGTGAAAACCAGGAAATCCGCGCCGAGCGCCTGCACGTCGGTGGGTACGTGGGGAACGTACTGGCTGGCGTCGACGACCATCAGCGCTCCGGCGTCGTGAGCCCGTTCTGCCAGTGCGGAGATCGGGTTGAGTGTGCCGAGCACGTTGCTCATGGCCGTCACCGACAGCAGTTTGGCCCCGTCGAGGAGCCGGTCGAGGTCGCTGAGATCAAGGTGGCCGGACTCATCGACTGGGATCCAACGAAGTTCTATGCCTTTTCGGGCTCGCAGCATGTGCCAGGGAACGATGTTGGCGTGGTGTTCCATCTCGCTGATCACCACTGCGTCGCCGGCCTTGAGACTGTGCTCACCCAAACAGTGGGCCAGAAGGTTCATCGACTCGGTTGCGTTCTTGGTGAAGACGATCTCGGCGCTCGATTCTGCGTTGATGAAGGCCCCGACTTTGGCTCGGGCTCCCTCGAGTGCGTCTGTTGCCCGTACCGCGAGCTCGTAGCTGCCGCGGTGGACGTTGGCGTTGGTCGTCTCGTAGTAGTCGGTCATTGCGTCGATGACCGCCTGGGGTTTCTGGGAGGTGTTGGCCGAGTCGAGGTAGACGAGCTGTTGGCCGTGGAACTGCTGGTCGAGTAGCGGGAAGTCGGATTTGACGTTTGAGCGGAGAGTCATGTTTCAGGCCTCGAACCGTTCGTAGCCTTCGGCTTCAAGTTCCTGCACCGACTCCGGTCCTCCCGACTGCGCAATCCGCCCGTCGATGATCACATGGACACGATCAGGTTTCAGCTCCGAGAGCAGCCGCTGGTAGTGGGTGATGGCGAGCACGCCGAGTTCGGGCCGTTCGGAGCGGACCTCCTGGACGCCGGTGGCGACCACCCGCAGCGCGTCGATGTCGAGCCCCGAGTCGGTCTCGTCGAGGATCGCCATCTCCGGTTCGAGGATGGCCATCTGCAGGATCTCGTTGCGCTTCTTCTCGCCGCCGGAGAATCCTTCGTTGACGTAGCGCTCAGCGAACGAGGAGTCCATGTTGAGCCGGTCCATCCACTCCATGATGGCCAGGCGGAGTTCGAGCACGGACATGTCGATGCCCTTGCGTGCCGACAGCGACTGCCGCAGGAAGTTGAGGACCGAGACCCCGGGGATCTCCTGTGGGTATTGGAAGGCGAGGAACAGTCCGGCCTTGCCTCGCACATCGGTGGGCCATTCGGTGACGTCCTCGCCCCGGAAACGAATTGAACCGGATGTGACCTGGTACTCGGGACTGCCGAGGATCACGCTGGCCAGCGTGCTCTTGCCAGACCCGTTGGGGCCCATGAGTGCGTGAACCTCCCCGGCTCCGACCTGCAGGTCGATGCCTTTGAGGATCTCGATCTCCCCTTCGACCGTACAGGCGCGAAGGCCGTCGATCTCAAACAGCGGAACGGTCGTCATGCGTTCCAGTTTACGAGCGCTGCAAGTTTCGCACTACGGCCATAGGAGAAATTGCCGGAACGGCGGTGACCCGGGTCCGACACCGCAAGGATTCCGGAGCGGGGCCGATTGGACTTGTGGTGGTGGAGTCGTAGAGTGCAGCGCATGAACTTTGCATTCTCAGAAGAGCAGGACCAGTTGCGTGAGTTCGTCCGCAGCTTCTTGGAAGACAAGTCGCCTGAAACCTCAGTACGTGAACAGATGGACACCGAGGTCGGCTATGACGACGCAGTCTGGAGTCAGATGGCGGAGCAGATGGGCCTGCAGGCGCTGGCGATTCCCGAGGAGTACGGCGGCCAGGGATTCGGATTCGTGGAGCAGATCGTGGTGCTCGAGGAGATGGGTCGGGCGCTGCTCTGCGCCCCGTACTTCTCATCGTGTGTGCTGGCGGCCAACACGCTGCTGCACAGCGGCGACGAGGACGCCAAGAACGCCCACCTTCCAGGAATCGCCTCTGGAGAGACCCGGGCGACGCTCGCATTCACCGAGGAGAACGGTCGCTGGGACGAAGACGGCATCACCATGGCGGCATCGAACGACGGTGGTTCGTGGACCCTCGACGGCACGAAGATGTATGTGCTCGACGGGCACACCGCCAATCTGATCCTGGTCGCGGCCCGCAGCGATGCGGGAGTGTCGCTGTTCAGCGTTGCCGCTGACGCCGACGGCCTCACCCGGACCGCGCTGTCGACAATGGACCAGACGCGCAAGCAGGCCAAGCTGGAGTTCGCCGGTGTGGCCGCCGAACTGATCGGTAGCGACGGAGCCGGTTGGGATGTGTTGGAAACGGTGCTCGACTTGGCCGCGGTGGCCCTCGCGGCAGAACAGGTGGGCGGTGCGCAGATGTGTCTGGACATGTCGGTCGAGTACGCCAAGGTCAGAGTGCAGTTCGGTCGCCCGATCGGGTCCTTCCAGGCCATCAAGCACAAGTGTGCCGACATGCTCCTCGAAGTCGAGTCGGCCAAGTCAGCCGCCTACTACGCGGGCTGGTGCGCGGCTGAGATGAACGATGAGCTGGGCCAGGTTGCTTCCTTGGCTAAGAGCTACTGTTCAGAGGCGTACTTTCATGCCGCCGCGGAGAACATCCAGATCCACGGTGGCATCGGCTTCACCTGGGAGCATCCCGCCCATCTCTATTTCAAGCGGGCGAAGAGCTCTGAGTTGCTGTTCGGAGACCCGACCTACCATCGCGAACTGCTCGCCCAACGCATCGGCATCTGAGCGGATACTGGCGGGGTGACGCGGCTTGGTCTGGGTCTTCTTCGCAGTCGGTGCGGTAGCCGTCATCCTGATCGCTCTCGTGGCGGTCGGAAAAGCGGTTGCGGAACTGGAAACCGAACGAAGCCCTGCCGTCTATGACCTCAACGACGCGGTGGAATGGATCGCCCAACGGCTTCCCGACGAGGTGACAGCCCGGATCTCCTTCGACGACGTCAGGACCCTGCTTCGTTGGCATCTCGACTGGTTCCAGGAGGCAGGTGTGGCCTCGCGTCATGGTGAGGAACTGGCCACCGATCAGGTCCGAGTCGATGGAGCGGTCGCCCCCCATGATGCAGCGATCGACGCGATCGTGGCCCGTTCGCTGGCTGTCGGCGGCCCTGAAGCCGTCGACGTGGTCTGCGTGCTCGACCTCCAGATGAAGTATCTGACGGCGATCGGTGCCGTCGGCGACGAGGTCGACGACTCGTGAACCGCAGAAATATCCCACACGACCGACTGCTTTTGTGCTTCACTATTGGCACCAAAGAAAGGAGGTGGTCCCGCAGTGTGTAGAAGATCTGTGACCTTGGAGGTGGCTGGCCGCTAGAACAGCTGCTGGACCACTGGCGCAAACCAAGCCAGCTCCACCCCTGGGGCTAGGTGGACCGGGAATATGTCACGCCTGGTGCGGTGCCGCAAGGTGCCACCACTCCCTGGGATTCCAGCAAACATTGTTTTCGAGAAATACTCAAGAACCGTCCTGGGGCTGTCGTGGCCCTGGGACGGTTCTCTTTTTCTTCCGTGGGAATCGCTGATCACCGTGAATCGCCGATTCCTGTCGTTGCTGCCGCTATGTTTCCTGCATGGAACGACCGGCTCGATTTCAAAACAGCCGCTTTCTGGGTGACAAGCGGGTTCAGGTGGTATACGACCTCGACGACGTGGCTGAGACCGCTGTCATCGAAGAACTCGCCAACAGCGAGCATGCGTTGGCGTTCGGACCCGACACCCTTGCCGAAGCCCGTAACCGCGGCTACCGCTTGCGGTCCGTCTGACTAGCGGGTTGCCGGACTAGTGGACAGGAGCTTCACGGTTGATGGCATCGAGTTGGAAGCCCACCTCGCTCGACCCTCCCAGAATCACAGCACGGCCCAACCAGGGTTGGTGATCGCGCACGGTTTCCCGGCTGAGGCCGGTGGTGGAATCAACTCGACTTCAAGCTTTCCCGGTCTTGCTGATCGGGTCGCCACTGAATGCGGTTGGGCCGCGCTTGCGTACTCCAGCCGCGGGATTGCAAAGTCTGGCGGCGATTTCTCGCTGGAGGGCTGGTTGCGGGACCTCAAGGGAGCGATCGCGTTCCTGCGTGAATCAGTGCATTGCGACGGCGTCTGGCTTCTCGGATTCGGTACGGGCGGCGCTCTGGCGGTCGAGGCCGGCGCCGCGGACGAGACGATCCGAGGCGTCTGCGCCGTGTCGTTGCCAGCGGACTTCAGCGACTGGGCACGCAGCCCTCGCAAGCTGTTGGTGCTCGCACGCGAGATGGGAGCGATCCGCGACAGCGCCTTTCCAGACGACTTCGGATACTGGTCGCAGCAACTGCGTTCCGTGGATGCCAGCGAAGCGGCGACGCGCCTGTCGCCGCGTGAGCTGTTACTGATTCATGGCAGCGAAGATGATGTCGTGCCGGTGCTCGACACCCGTGCCGTTGCCGACGCGCATGCTTCTGCAGACTTGCGGATCATCGACGGAGCCAGCCATTACCTGCGCCACGACCCCCGTGCCATCGCGGTGGTCCTCGGCTGGCTGGACCGCCAACGCAACCGACTGCGTTCCGAGTTCGGGTGAAGCGCAACCGCCGGCGCGGTTCAGGGCGAATCTACTGGCTGTTGATCCGGCGCTTCTCGCGAAGCCTCCCAAGCGCGGTCGGGTCACCGAGGTCGGCGACACTGCGGAGGTCTTCGGTTGCGAAGACTCCGGCAACGGCCTCCCAACCGTCCGGTTTGCAGTCGAAACGCTTGGCCAGAATGGCTATGAGAATCTGGGATTTGACCGGGCCGTAGCCGGGTACCGCCAACAATCGGTCGTAGAGCACGTCCGCGTTGTCCGCATCTTCCCAGATCGAGGCGGCAGCTCCCTGATATTCCTCGACTAGGTGCTCGCACAGTTTGTGGATTCGGCGTGCCATCATGGCCGGAAAGCGATGGATTGCAGGTTTAGCAGCGGCGAACGCGACCAACTCCTCAGGGTCCATCGCGGCGATCTCGGCGGCGTCGAGTGCGCCGCCGAGCCTCTGGGCCAGTCGCAGGGGTGAGGCGAAAGCCCACTCGATGGGGATCTGCTGGTCGAGCAGCATGGCGATCATGAGCGCCAGCGGATCGGTGTTGATCAAATGGTCGGCGTCCGGGTCGCCGCTGACCACGAGCGTGCCGCGGCGGTGCGGGCCGGGCTCAGGCACCGGTGTCTGGATGGGCCGGGTCGGGACGGTAGGGGTCGATCCCTGCATCGGCAATAGCACGGCTGACTTCTTCACGGGTGGCGGTGCCTTCTTCGAGCATGGCCGACAGGACCGCAACGACCACGTTGCGGGCATCGATCTCAAAGAACCGACGAAGTGCTTCGCGGGTGTCGGAACGACCGAACCCGTCGGTTCCGAGGACATGCAGCGGGCGGGGCGTCCAGCGCGCGATCTGGTCGGGTACCAGGGTCATCCAGTCCGACACGGCCACTATCGGTCCTTCGCTGTCGGCAAGCCTCCGGGCTACGTTGGACAACTCGGGTGCGCGCTCGGGCGACAGCCGGTTGCGACGTTCCACGTCCAGCGCATCGGCGCGGAGTCGTTTGTAGGAGGTGACGCTCCAGAGTTCGGCGCCGATGTCGTATTCGTCGGCAAGTATCTGTTGGGCCTCGCGCGCGGCGAGGTTCAGGGTTCCCGAGAAGAGGATGGTTGCACGGCGTTCCGGCCCGTCGGGACCGTCGTCGAACTTGTAGATCCCGTCGGTGATGTCACGGTCCTGCACATGGTCGGGCCGCGGCGGCTGTTCGTAGTTCTCGTTGTAGATCGTGATGTAGTAGAACACGTCCTCACCGTCGGCTGAGCGCCCGTCGGGGTACATCCGGTGCAGACCGTGGCGCAGAATCGTGCCGAGTTCGTAGGCGAAGGCGGGGTCGTAGGCCTCGCACGAGGGGACCGTGGAGGCCAACAGCATGCTGTGGCCGTCCTGATGCTGCAGCCCCTCGCCCAACAGCGTGGTCCGGCCGGCGGTGGCACCCATCAGGAAACCGCGCGTTCGAGCGTCAGCTGCTGCCCACAGCGAATCGCCCACCCGCTGGAAACCGAACATCGAGTAGAACGTGTAGAACGGGACCATTGGAACACCGCTGTTGGCAAAGGCGGTGCCGGCCGCGATCCACTCGGCAGTGGAACCGCACTCGGTGATGCCCTCCTCGAGGATCTGTCCGTCCTCGGATTCGGCGTAGGACAGCAACAGGTCGTGGTCGACCGGTTCGTAGAGTTGGCCCTGCGGCGCGTAGATCCTGAACTCGCGGAACAACGAGTCCATTCCGAAGGTTCGGGCTTCGTCGGGGACGATCGGCACCACCCGTTCACCGAACCGCTTGTCTCGGAGCAGGTCCCGCAACACTGCGGTGAAGGCCATGGTGGTCGACACAGGCCGCCCCGAAGACCCCTTCTGAAGGTCTAGGAAGGGTGTTTCGTTCGGCAGCTTGAGCGGTCGCCGGTCGCGCACGATGCGGCTCGGCAGGGGCCCGTCTAGGGCGCGCCGCCGCCCCATCAGGTACTCGCGCTCCTCTGAGTCTGGTGACGGCCGGTAGTAGGGCGGTATCCCGTCTTCGAGCGACTCTTCGGAGATCTCGTCCTCCATCTGGAGCCTGGCGCGCAGTTCCAGGAGTTGTGCCTTGGTCATCTTCTTGATCTGGTGGGTGGCGTTGCGTCCCTCGAAGCCTTCACCGAGGGTCCAGCCCTTGATGGTCTTGGCGAGGATCACTGTCGGCTGTCCGGTGGTCTGGGCGGCGGCTTTGAACGCCGCGTAGACCTTCTGGTAGTCGTGGCCCCCGCGGGGAAGTTCCTTGAGGTCGTCGTCGTTGAGATGCACGACGAGTTTGCGCAGTCTCGGGTCGGGTCCGAAGAAGTTCTCGCGGATGTAGGCGCCGTCCTCGACCGCGAAGCGCTGGTACTCGCCGTCCACCGTCTCGGCCATCTTGTTGAGCAGCACCCCGTCGACGTCGCGGTGGAGCAGTTCATCCCAACGGCTCCCCCATATCACCTTGATGACGTTCCAACCTGCGCCGCGGAATACTCCTTCGAGCTCCTGGATGATCTTGCCGTTGCCTCTCACGGGACCGTCGAGCCGCTGCAGGTTGCAGTTGACGACCCATTTCAGATTGTCGAGTCCAGAGCGGCCTGCCAACGAGATGGCTCCCAGGGTCTCGGGTTCGTCGCATTCGCCGTCGCCGAGGAAACTCCAGACATTGCTCTGTGACGTGTCGTCGATCTTGCGTTGGTGCATGTAGCGGTTGAATCTGGCGTGGTAGATCGAATTGATCGGACCCAGGCCCATCGAGACCGTGGGGTACTCCCAGAACTCCGGCATCAGGCGGGGGTGCGGATAGCTTGAGAGGCCGTTGCCGCCGACTTCCATACGGAAGTTGTCGAGCTGCTGTTCGTTGAGGCGCCCTTCAAGGTACGCACGTGCGTAGATCCCGGGTGCAGCATGACCCTGGAAGTAGACGTGGTCGCCGGGAAGTCCGTCCTCCTTGCCTCTGAAGAAATGGTTGAAGCCGACTTCGTAGAGCGCCGCGCTCGAGGCGAACGTCGACAGGTGGCCTCCGATGCCGTCGGCGGTCTTGTTGGCACGGATAACCATCGCCGCAGCGTTCCAGCGGATTATCGCACGGATGCGGCGTTCGATGTTCTCGTCTCCGGGGAAGAAGGGCTGTGACTCAGCGGGGATGGTGTTGATGTAGGGCGTGCCGGTCGTCGGGGGAACGCCGATCTGCAGTTCATTGGACCGTTCGAGAAGCTTGGCGAGCAGGTATCGGGCCCGAGCCTGGCCCTGCCCGGCGTGGACAGCATCGAGGGAGTCGATCCATTCGGTGGTCTCGTCGGGGTCGATGTCGGGCAGTTGGCGGGAGAAATGGTCAGCCATATGTGTGTCTATTCTCGCAGGACTTTTCGGCTTTGGTTGAAGCTGTTGCCGGTTTTGCCGAAGTGCACTGTGCGTTCGGAAGAGGCCGTGCGCTCGGGAGACCGTGTTCGGGAGGGGGAGTGGTTGGAAGTCTCGGACAGAAGTTGCACAATGGGCGCATCGGTACTTCACCCAGCAATCCGGTCCCAGTCAGGACGGTCTTTACCGACGGTGCCTGTCAGGGCAATCCCGGCCCCGGTGGTTGGGGCTGGGTGGTGCCCGACGGTCCCTGGGCCAGTGGTGCACAGGAAGTGACGACCAATCAGCGGATGGAGTTGACGGCGGCTCTCGAAGCGGTGCGAGCGTTGGGCGGTCCGCTTCAGGTGGTTTCCGATTCGACCTATGTTGTTCACTGTTTCCGTGACCGCTGGTGGGCTGGATGGCTGCAGCGCGGGTGGCGAACCTCCTCCAAGAAGCAGGTCTCCAACCGAGACCTGTGGGAACCTCTGATCGACTTGTACCGCAAAGCATCCGATGACATCAGCTTCGTCTGGGTCAAGGGGCACTCCGGCAACCGCTGGAACAATGTTGCAGACCACCTCGCGGTTGAAGCCGCGCGAGCTCAGACGGGTGCTGGAGGCGAGGACCTGAACGGCATCGACCTGGGAAGGTTCGGCCTCTCCGGCGGCTCAGGCACCGGCAGCCAAGGCATCGGCAGCCCAGGCAGCCCAGGCGACTCAGCAGGATCAGGCAGTCTCAGCCTGCCGGGACTTGAGCCTCCCGAAGAGGAAGAGGAACTCAAGCTTTTCTGAGAGCGTGCCGCAGTGCATCGGCGAGATCCGGTTGACAGAACTGGTAGCCGCCGGCCAACAACGCTGCGGGTTCTACTCGCTGGCCGGCGTACAGCAGCTGCTGGGTCAGCTCCCTTCCGAACTTGGCCCACATCACCGCTTTGGGCGTCGGCAGAACTGTTGGACGCCCCAGCACCTGTCCGAGGGTCTTGGTGAACTCTGCGTTGGTGACGGGATTGGGTGCTGTCATGTTGACAGGTCCGCTGACGTCTTTGTCGAGGAGCCAGATGATGCCCTGCACCATGTCCTGGATTGATATCCAACTCAGCCATTGGCATCCGTCGCCGATGCGTCCGCCGATTCCGAGTTTGAAGAACGGGAGTTGGGCCTTCAATGCGCCTCCGTCGGGCGCCAACACCACACCGGTGCGAAGATATGTGAGCCGAGTGGATTCCTGTGCGGGAACAGCAGCCCGTTCCCAGGCGCGCACGACGTCCGCGAGGAAGCCTTCCCCGGCTGAGCTGATCTCATTGAGTCGCTCGCCTCCCCGGTCTCCGTAGAGGCCGATGGCCGAACCCGACAGGAACACCGACGGAGGGTTCTCGGCAGCGGCGATCGCGTTCGCCAACAGCGCCGTAGTCGTGGTCCTGCTCTCGAGTATCCGGGTCTTCTGGGCTTCGCTCCAGCGTCTGTCCGCAATCGGTTCTCCGGCTAGGTGTACCACCGCGTCGATGTCTTCAAGGGAGTCTTCAGCCAACTTGCCGGACGCGGGATTCCAGAATCTGGCTTCGGTGTGGTCGTCGGTGCCGGACCGCAGTAGACGAACCGGTGTGTGGCCTGCGGCTTGCAGCGCCTTGACCAGCGATGTCCCGATCAATCCGGTGGACCCGCTCACCAGTACTCGCATCGTCGTCCTCCCATCTCACTTCTCGTGCTTGGTCGAGTCAGCCTCTATGCTTGCGCGAATCATAGAGTGCCGAGTTCTTCAGGGAAAGGCCCAAAGGTGTCAGACGAACAGGTCAACCAACGGAGAACAAGGCCCGGACTCGGCAAGTTCGTCGCTGCTGCGCTGGTGGCTGCGGCGCTGGTCGCTTTCGTGGTTCAGAACACCGACAGTACTCCGGTTCAGTGGTTCTTCATCGACCGCAGTGCACCGTTGTGGCTGATCATTGTGGTGTCAGCAGTCGCCGGCGCCGTTCTCAGCGAGATTCTGGGCTGGATCATCCGCCGCCGCCGTTGAGGGTCCCGGAACTGAGCGACACGCGACTCGTGCTGCACCCCACCCGAGCGACGGTCCCTCGCTAGTTGATGCTGACCACAACGCTGACGATGGCGACGCACAGTACCAGCAGCGTCAAGAAGTTGGCGTAGAAGACGCTCGCTCGCCGCTCCGAGGCTTTGGCCGCCTGCTCGACAATCCCGGCGAGAGCAAGGTGGACAGTAGCAAAGCCTTCCCTCATCTCGGCGCGGACCGTGTTGAGACCGACTTCCAAGTTGGTCCTGGTTGACTCCTCAAGGGCCTTGAGGTCCTCTTTGGTGGCGAACTTCTCGGCTAACCTCTCAAGGTCTTCTTTGGTGGCGAACCTCTCGGCTAACCGTTCAAGGTCTTCTTTGGTGGCGAACTGTTCCCAGCCGCCTGGTGGATGGTTATCCATAATGTAATGCGCCTGTTCAGGGCCTAGTTTTTCAACCAGTCTCTCGAAAATCGCTACTCGTTGCTGCTCAGCTTCGATATAGGACACTACTAGACACCTCCCTGCCAATTCAGGAATGTTGCGCTTGGATCAGGGGGAAGTCTGAACACTGCCTGTGCGACGCCGCGCCGCCTATCGCGGACCATGATACACAAAAGATAACTAAGATCATTGTTTAGCATTGAAATTCTTGAGAGCCGACCCTAGCCTCCAGTGCCTGGATCCACCGGTGAGGGCCGTGACGACCAGCAAGGCTGTCGGCGCTTGTTGCGATCGAATCGCAGAGCCGGTAGCGCGGCAACGCTGGGATCTGGTTAGGGTCGTCGGTTCGTGAACAACTTCCTCCTTGATCGCGATCCGACGACTTGGGCAGCACCGGAGCGGTTTCCGTCTGCGCTTGTCCCTGGCGGAGTGTTCGTCCAGGACGCACCGAGCGGCTTGGAGGTGACGGTGGTCCGCGCTACGCGGCGGCCGTCCGCTGCGGACTTGCGCGACGGATGGTCGAAACGGCGGGCTGGCCGCGCCAGCCCTGTGCTGCTCGTGGCGTTCTACCCGACGACCGAAGGCGAGCGGGTGTCTCTGTGTGGTCCAATCGGAGACCCGCCGCTGGTGCATCGCGACCTCGAGGTCTCGCAGGTCGAGAGACTGGCTGAAGTTGCACTGAGTGAGCCGAGCCACCATGCCGCCACTCGCTTCCTGCTGGCAGCGGCCTCGGAGTTGGACTCCCCGTTTCCGGGTCTCCGAAACGTCGGTTTGTTGGCGACCCAGGAGCTCAGAGTCGGCGTTCCTGATCGGCCCGACTGGGTTTCGGCCACCCGCAAGGCCTCAGTCTTGCTGGGAAGGCGGGGGCGTCGTCTGGTTGAGGGCCTGGGGTTCCGAATCGAAACTTTGTCTACCAACGCCCAGATGCTCACAATCAACAACCGCAAGCACGCGGTGGCGGTGTTCTGTGATGACGACGAGCCTTTCGAGGCGCCGTCGGGCCGGTTCGACAACACCTCACCGGTTTCTAGGGCGCTTGCCCTGGCCGATCAGGAGCGGGTCGATTGGGTGATCCTCACACGATCCTCGGAGATCCGCCTCTACGCCGCCCGTCCCGACACTGGCGTGGGTCGGAAGGGCCGGGCTGAGACGTTCGTGGAATTGAACCTTTCCTTGGTTCCCGACGATTTCGCGGGCTATCTCCAATTGCTGTTCTCCGCCGACGCCCTTCGCGACGACGGCACCCTCGAGCAGATTCTTGAGCGGTCGGCTGACTATGTTGCCGAGTTGGCTGTTCGCTTGCGTGAACGGGTGTACCACGAAACGGTGCCGACCCTGGCCAGAGCCGTCGCCGCTCGGCTCCAATCTGAACCGGGCAGCGAAGGCTTGAACGAGAGCGACCTGGCCGGAGCCTACGAGCAGGTGATGGTGATCCTGTTCCGGCTGTTGTTCGTGGCCTATGCCGAGGACAAGGACCTGTTGCCCTACCGCTCCAACGGCAAGTACGCGGACCACTCGCTGTCGCACAAGGCCCGTCTGCTCGCGGAGGATCGCCACAAGGGCGCAGACGACTACGACGCGGGCTCCACTGATCTGTGGGACGACGTGAAGCAACTGTGGGGTGCAGTCAATCTGGGCAACCGCGACTGGGGCGTGCCTGCCTACAACGGTGGCCTCTTTTCTTCTGATCCCCAGGTGAGTCATTCGGGGGCGGCCATTGCTGAGATCACACTCAACAACGCCGAGTTCGGCCCAGCCCTGTCAGCAGTGCTGGTGGACGAGGGGTCCGAGGCCGAGGGCGTGGGCCCGGTGGACTTCCGCTCTCTGTCGGTGCGGGAGTTCGGCACCATCTATGAAGGCCTGTTGGAGTCGAAGCTGTCGGTGGCCCAAGACGACTTGACCGTCAAGTCCATCAAGGGCAAGGAGAATTACGTACCCGCCTCCGATGATGACGAGGTGGAGGTGCGAGCAGGTGAGGTGTACTTCCACAACCGTTCCGGTGTCCGTAAGGCAACCGGCTCCTACTTCACCAAGCCGTTCGCTGTCGAGCACCTGCTCGACAGCGCCCTTGAACCGGCCCTAGACGATCACATCGCCCGCTTGGACGGCCTGCGGGAATCCGGTGACGACGCCGCGTTGGCCGAGGCGTTCTTCGACTTCCGATGTGCCGACATAGCCATGGGCTCGGCTCACTTTCTGGTGGCCGCGGTCGACCGCATCGAGGCCCGCCTGTCTGCGTGGTTGACCCTTCATCCCGTCGCGGCGGTGACTGCGGAACTCAACCGGCTGCGCAACACAGCGCTCGAGGCGCTGGGCGATCTCGCCGACGCCACCGAAGTCGAACAGTCTTCCCTGCTGCGCCGCCAGGTGGCCCGGCACTGCATCTATGGAGTCGACAAGAACAGCGTCGCTGTCGAACTGGCCCGGCTCGCGATCTGGGTACACACCTTCGTTCCCGGTTTGCCGCTGTCGTTCCTCGATCACAACCTCGTCCAAGGCGACAGCCTGACCGGCGTGGCTTCGGTCGACGATGCAGCTGCCGCCGTGAAGCCGAGGGGAAGCAGAGCGGATTCGTCGTTGTTCGTGTATCTGTTGGAGGAACTGCTGGAAGAGTGTCTGGGGCCGTTGGCCAGGCTCGGGCGCCTCAACGATGCCGACAAGTCCGAGATCGACGAAGCACGCGCCGCGCGCGCAGAGACCCGCGAAGCTGTCGCACCGGTCAGGTCGGTGTTCGATGTGGCTTCCGCGGTTCGTGCCGGGGCCATCAAGATTCACAGCGATTTCGATTTCAGCCCGGAGAGCATCGCCGCGTTGGCGCAGGAACCAGAAGTTCAGGAAGCTGTCCGCCGGCTCACGCCCGTCCACTATCCGACAGCTTGGCCTGAGGTGTTCGCCCGAACCGGAAAGAGCGGCTTCGACTGTCTGCTCGGCAACCCACCCTGGGAGAAGGTAGTGGTGGACCGAGAGGTCTGGTGGGGCATGCACTTGCCCGGTGTCCGCGCGCTTCCGGTGGCGAAGCGCCGCGCACAGATTGATGCTCTGGAGGCTGCTCGGCCGGATCTGGCTGCTGAGTTCGAGAATGAGCACAAGCGGACTGAAGCATTGAAGTTGGTGCTGCGAGCCACGTTCGCGAACCTCGGTTCTGGCCAGACCGATCTCTATAAGGCCTTTGCCTGGGCGAATTTCGCACTCTGCAGTGAAGGCGGAAGGCTCGGTATTGTGCTTCCCCGTTCGGCTGTGTCAGATGCGGGCATGGCCAACTGGCGCAAGGAGATCGTCGCCGTACCTACCGGAGGCGCACAGGTCCGCGCGGGGGGGGGGGGGGGGTGTCGACGCGAATATCGGTGGCGACCGTCATCAACCACAAGGGATGGGTGTTCGAGGGGGTCCACAACTCCTACACGGTGGCGCTGGTGGCGGTCACCCGATCCTCTCGGTCGTCACCTGCCTCAACACCAAGCAGTGGGCGTTCGACGGTCTCGACGGCCGATACACGGTCGCGCTGGTCTCGGTACGAAAGCTCAACCGCAGAGCTGAACCAAGGGGGTGGCTTTGACGGCGACCCCGACGAGCCCCACGTTGCCGTCTACCCGGGGCCTGCGAGTTCACTGACCCAGTTTCACGAGTTGGTGGACGGTAAACCCGAGCTGATCCCAGTCTCTGAGTTCACGCGGTGGTCCAACACTGCCGCGTTCCCCCAGATACCGACCCGCCCTGCCTTTCGGGTATGGCGCAAGATCAAGGCGCATCCCCGCTTCGACGGTGCAGATCTGCACACACACACACACACACACCGCTGGCGATTCCGTCCGGTCCAAGGCGATCTCAACTCAACGAACGACAGAAAGAGGTTTCTCAAGGACGACGGGCGTGGGGCTTCCATCCAGTCTCCGAACTTCACTCGACTCACGACAGGTCCAGATTCGTGAGCGACGATGGTATTTCCGCCCGTCACGAGAACTCGACTCCACCAATGACAGGAAACGGTTCATGAAAGACGATGGAGCGGCCGCAGGCACAGCAACCCCAACGAATCTCGTCTGGCCTGTTTGCTCTGGAAAGAGTTTCAACCTCTGGCGGCCGGATACAGGCGACTATTACGACAGCGTTGTTGCCGCGAGTATCACCGCGCACCTACAAGAAAAGCGATATCGGCGGAGCAGAGTCAAGTCTTCAGCTTTCTCTCAGATCGATGAAGCGCTGCTGGCCGATCCAACAACTCTGGCCTGCATGAGAGCAAGGATCGTATTTCGCAGGGTAGCTAGGACTACCGATACTCGTACTTTTGTGTGCGCCCTTGTCCCACCCCACAGAGTCACCACAGAAGCCGCCTCCTATTTCGAACAGGTCCGAGGGGAGATATCCGACGAAGCGTATCTGTTGGGGCTTCTGTCGTCGATGATTTTCGATTGGCAACTCCGCCGTGTCATGGAATTGACCCTCAGTTTTACGGATCTTATGGCGACATCCCTCCCCGACCCTGGTAAGGGTCACCCGGTGCGTGATCGGGTTGTTGCGCTTGCTGGGCGGCTCGCCGCGACGGATGAGAGGTATGCGGATTGGGCTGCCGAAGTCGGTGTACCTATCAGGTCAGCGAACGATGAGGAGACCAAGCAGGACCTGATCTGCGAACTCGACGCGTGCGTCGCCCACCTCTACGGGTTGGATGAAGACGACCTCGCGGTGATCTACGAGACCTTCAGCGAAACCGTCGACTACACCGACCGCTACGCGGCGGTCCTTCAACACTTCAGGAGGTTGGCATGAGCAATGCATACGATGAATCGGCCGATCAGATCGGTTGCATCGACGGCTCGGTCCTTCGTGTAACCATGTGCGGAACGGAGGTCCACCTGAAATTCGGTGACAAGATCGCGCCGCTTTCCCATATGGCAGTTGAGCGCCTAACGACGCTGCTGCAATCAAAGAGCCGAGACAGTCCTGTATCGGTCGCAGCACCGAAAGGGCCGTCTCGACGCATGGGCGCGGCTGTCAATCCCGGTGTTGCCGAACTCCTCGGGACCGGTCTCGTCGACGACGGCACCGTACTCACGCTTCGCCACCGTGGAATTGAGCACACCGCGACTGTGAGCGCGAACGGTCAGATCGCATTCGACGGACGTCTCTACGACAGCCCGTCGGGTGCTGCACAGGCTGCTTGTGAGGGTGCATCCGTGAACGGCTGGACCGCATGGAAGCTCTTCGACGGTTCGGCTATCGACGAGAAGCGCTGGCTGTTTCGCGCCGGTGACTTTCCGGGCCAAGGCCACAGCTACGCGGATTCCAGCGCAAAGGAAATGCGACAAATTGCCCTCAGGTGGGTGGAGCACGCACTAGATGCCCGTCTTGACCCAGCCGAACCCGGCGACGAAGTTGAGGTCTTTCTTGGCGGCCATGGGTATGCGGAAAGCACCTTGGAGTCGTATCGAAGGCACCTCCGTAATTGGCGAGACCTTTACGGCGGTGGCGCGGCAGAGCGATGAGCGCCTCTCAACTCGAGCACTGCGGGGATTCGCCTGGTTTTCAGGTCTCTGCCTCTTCGTCTTCAGGGAGGAAGTACGACGTTCCGTCGTCGCGGAACACCCGCATCCTGATGATTCCCTGCCTTCCCAGGTCTACGAGCGAACCGGGGTACAGGTGCCTGAGCACATCGCGTTCCTCCTCGAGCAGTGAGGTCAAGCTTCCCGGTGGGAATCTGCCGCAAGGAAACTTTCTCTCGAACTCCTCGAACGCGGCCTGCTTCTCCTCGAGAGGACGAAGATGGGGCGGCACTGCCGGACGCTCGCCCGGATCGAATTCGTTCTGCCCTTCGGTGGCGTGGCGGCCAGCATTTATCATGAATCCGATGCTACAGAGATTTCATGCAATTGCAACTACTTTTGATTCTGGGCTCGGAGTAGCGGCATGAATGGGAATGTGAAGCCGGAGTTCGTCGTCAATCGTGACGGTAGGACAGTGTCTGAGGCGCTCTCCGGGTTCATCTCCCATGCGGCCACCGGGTTTGTCGGTGGGGCATCCCTCGATGTCGTCACCGCCTACTTCAACGTCGGCGGCTACGCGTTGCTCGCTGATTCGCTGAACCAACTCACCGGTGTGCGACTGCTCCTCGGAGCGGAGCCGACCCCGCCGGAGAACCCCCGCAGGGAGCTGCACTCGGAGTCGGCGAATCCCCAGCGGGCAGCGCGTAGCCGTTTGCGTCGAGCGCTCGACGGTCATGAGCAGAACCTCATCATCGAGCGGGACCACCTCGGATTCAGTCAGGAAGTCGATGCCGCGACTCGCCGACTGCTTGAGTGGCTTCAACTCGACACGGTCCAGGTGCGCCGGCTTGAGCACCGCTTCATCCACGGCAAGGCGTTCCTGGTCAGCGACCATTCCCACGGTGTGGTGGCCGGATCGTCGAACCTCACGTATGCCGGGTTGACGACCAACCTGGAGTTGAACCTCGGGAACTATTCCCCTCACGTCGTCGGGCAGGTGAAGGACTGGTTCGATGAGTTGTGGGCCGAGGCGGTCGACTACGACCTCGCAGCGCTGTTCGAGTCCCGCTTCGAGCCCCATTCCCCGCAGCTCGTGTACCTGCGGATGCTGTGGGAGTTCTACGGCTCGGAATTACAGGATGAGGCGTCGTCCGAAGGGGCATCGCAGATCCACCTGACCTCTTTCCAGTCCGACGGGCTGTTCCGTGCTCGACGCATCCTCGAAGAGCGTAACGGGGTGCTGATCGCCGATGAGGTCGGTTTGGGCAAGACGTTCCTGGCGGGGGAGTTGATTCGCGAAGCGGCGCTGGATCGTCGCCAGCGAGTACTGGTCATCACGCCGGCCACGCTGCGCGACGGGCCGTGGAAGGCGTTCAGGTCAGAGCACAACCTGCCCATGGAGCTCGTGTCGTATGAAGAGCTCATGGCCGACGCTCGTTTGAACCCGGAGCACGCGTCGGCACACAAACTCGAAGCCACGATCAACGACTACGCGATGGTGGTGATCGACGAAGCCCACAATCTGCGCAATCCCAGTACACAACGGGCATCTGCGATCCGCACGCTGTTGGCCGGATCACCGCCCAAGAAGCTGGTGATGCTCACCGCCACCCCGGTGAACAACAGCTTGTGGGACCTGTACCACCTGCTCGGATACTTCCTGCGCAACGACGCTGCGTTCGCCGATGCAGGCATCCGCTCGCTCCGCGACCACTTCGCCAAGGCGATGAATCTAGACCCAGACGACCTGACCCCTGAGCATCTCTTCGACGTGCTCGACGCGGTGGCGGTACGGCGAACTCGGTCGTTCGTCAAACGCTTCTATCCCAATGACACGATCAGGGTCCGCGGCAAGGAGCAGGCCATCGTCTTTCCGACCCCACGGGTCCGCAAGATCGACTACAGGCTCGACGATGTGCTGCCCGGATTCTTTGACCGGTTCGCTCATGCCCTCGACCCCGAAGCCGGCGCCGATGATCCTGATGCTCTCAGCCTGGCACGGTACGCCCCGTCTCAGTATCACCTCGACAACGGGGTTGAGGCGTATGAAGTCCAGCTCGCAGGCCTGCTGCGGTCGGGTTTGCTGAAACGCTTCGAGTCTTCACCGTACGCCTTCGCCGAGACATGCCAGAAGATGGCCACGAGTCACGACGCATTCCTGTCGTTGCTCAACAACGGGCGTGTGGCCACCGGCGATGCTCTGGCCGACTGGATCGCCACCGATTCCGACGAGATCGACGAGGCACATGCCGACACCTACCTCGACGCGATCGTCGGAGTGACCGACGACGCTGCGGCCTATGACCTCGACCGCCTCCGTGAGCACGCCGAACGTGACCGAGACCTGCTCAGGTCCTTCGCGGCCGAGGCCCGAACCGTCACTCGATCCGATGATCCCAATTTGACTGTTCTGGTTGAGGAGCTTGCCGCTATCGCAGCCGAAGCTGCATCCGAAGGCATCGGTCCTGCCGATGAAGGAAACCGTCGCAAGGTGCTCATCTTCAGCTACTTTGCCGACACGGTCGACTGGATCTATGAACATCTCGTCGCCGTGGCGCAGAGCGATCAACGCCTAGCCCCATACAGGGACCGCATCGCGTCGTTGTCCGGCAGTTCTGGCACTGACAGCAAGAAGTCGGTGCTCTGGGGATTCGCACCTCAAACCACCGATGCTCCTGAAGGCTTCAACGATGACCTGTTCGACATTGTCGTGACGACCGACGTGCTCGCGGAAGGAGTCAACCTCCAACAGGCCCGCCACATCATCAACTACGATCTGCCCTGGAACCCGATGCGCCTGGTTCAACGACACGGACGGATCGACCGCATCGGGTCGCACCACAAAGAAGTCTTCCTGAGCTGCGTCTTCCCCGACGACCGTCTCGACGATCTGCTCGGTCTCGAAGAACGCTTGCACACCAAACTCGCCCAAGCAGCCGCCAGCGTCGGCGTGGGCGAGGTGCTTCCCGACCAGGCCGCTCAGGTTGAGATCAACTTCACCGAGACGCGAGAGGAGATCGAACGCCTTCGCAACGAGGATGCAGCAATCTTGGAACGGGGCGGCACCGGCCGAGGCGCACTGTCAGGCGAGGAGTTCCGCCAAGAACTGCGCCAGGCGCTCGAAGACAACGACCTGGCGCATCAGATCAAAGCGCTCCCCTGGGGATCGGGGTCGGGAATGGCGGTCGCACCCGACGGGCGACCCGGTTACGTGTTCTGCGCCCGGATCGGCGACCACCCCCGACCGCTGTTCCGCTTTGTCGAGACCGGACCCGAGGCAGAAGTGGTCGACGAGACTCTGGCCTGCCTTCACATGGCCCGCCCCCCCTCAGGCTTCAATACGGAGCGGCGGTTGGCCGACACTGCCATCCATGGTGCCTTCGCTGCCTGGGAAACCGCCCGAGACCACATTGTCGACGGCTGGAACTTCATGGCCGACAAAGCCAACCTGGAACCGAAGATCGTCCCGCGCCTCCGCCGAGCGGCGGAGATCCTCCGAGAGAACCCACCGTCCCGACTGACTCAGGATGCGATCGACCGGGCCATCGACGCCATCAATGCCCCCTACTCTGAACGCACCATCAGAACCTTCCAAAAAGCCATGCAGAGCACCGGCGATCCGTCCGAACAAGCTGAAAAAATCCTCGGAGTGATCGACTCCCTGGGTCTGGAACCCTACGTCCCCCCTGACCCGCTCCCCGAAATCACCCGAAGCGACGTCCACCTGGTTGCCTGGCTCGCACTCAGTTGAGGGTGACACCCCGACGCGTTGCATCGAAGCGTCCCCTCAAGTGGTCAACAGCTGTTCAACCCGTTCGCTGAGTTCGTTGATCGAGAACTTGGTCACCTCGGTGGAGCCGTCGTCGTTGATCAGGGCGTAGGTGAGTTGGCTGGTGACGCCGTAGCGTTCCCATACGGAATTGTCGGTGTCTGAGACGTGGATCAGGTCCATGGCCCCGTAGCTTCCGACGAAGCGTTCAAGGTCGGCTTCAGAAGAGCTGCTGCCGCCGACCCCGATGATGTTGATCCGACCGGCGAACTGTTCCTGCACCAGTGCGACCGCACTGGCTTCCCGTTGACAAGCCGGTCACCACGGTGCCCAGAACCACAGCACGAGGTCCTGCCCCGCGTAGTCGCCGGCATCGAACTGGCCACCGCCCACCGTCTTCTCGGTCCAGTCGTGGGACCATGCGACCTCAGCGGAGTCGCTGTGAGTCGTGGGAGACGGTTCCTCGCTGGTCGGCGAGGTTGCCTCGGTCGTGGTCGTCGCCGGATCCTGCACTGTGCTGGAGTCGTTGCTTCCGTCGCCACAGGCACTCCCGACGATCAGCAGCGCAACAACGACAGCGACGACTCGCAAGTTCAGGTGGCGACGCATGGTCCCATGCTAGACCTGCTCGTGCCACGGCGCACAAGCAGCTCCGCCCGGCCCGCAACTGCGCGCGCGGTCTGCGACTGCGTTGGTATCCTTGCCCGAGAGTGGACCGGACAGCCAGTGAGCGGAGACGAGGTCATCAATGAGCACCCGCAAGTTGATTGCAGTCTCGTTGATCGTCGGGCTGGCGATTCTGGTGGCGGGAACGGTCCAGCTTCTGATGATCGTCCGTTGAGAAGAGTCCGCGCAGGTAGCATGAGTCCCTCACGAAGAGGAAGGCCCATGGAGACACAACACGATGTGATCGTCATCGGCGGTGGCCCTGCAGGGTACGCAGCCGCGCTGTACGCCGCGGGTATCGGACAGAACGTCGGGCTCGTGGAGAAGGGGGCGCTCGGCGGCACCTGCCTGCATGTCGGGTGCATTCCCGCCAAGGAGCTGCTGGAGACGGCCCATGTGTATCGGACGGTCCGCAAAGCGGGCGACTTCGGTGTCAACGCAGGTGCACCAGAGCTCGACTGGGATGTCACGATGAAACGCAAGCAGACCATCATCGACCAGTTGGTGGCAGGACTGGGCTCAATGATGAAGGGCCGGAAGGTGACGGTCTACAACGGTGTCGGCACGCTGGGCGCGGACCGGGTCGTGTCGGTCGCTCGAGACGGGGAGACCAGCACGCTGAGCGCTCCGTCGGTCATTCTGGCCACCGGGTCGCTGCCGCGCACGATCCCAGGATTCGAAGTCGACGGCAAGGTCGTCATGACCTCCGACGAGCTGCTGTCGATCGAGTCGCTCCCGCAGAGCGCGGCGGTGATCGGCGGTGGTGCCATCGGCTGCGAATTCGCCTCGATGATGGCGGACCTCGGAGTCGAGGTCACTGTGATCGAGGCGTTGGACCAGATACTGACCGGATGTGACAGCGACGCAGCCAAGGTGGTCGCACGCAGCTTCAAGAAGCGTGGGATCACAGTGCACACCTCTGCTCCGGTCCACGGTCACTCACCTGACCCCTACGGATCCCACACGACCGTGTCCTTCGGTGAGGACAAGACGGTGGACGTGGAGTTGGTGGTGGTGTCCGTCGGGCGCCGTCCCAACGCCGATGGGCTGGGTCTCGGCGGCACTGCAGTGGTGGTCGACAAGCGCGGCTTCGTCGAGGTCGACGGTCGTTGCCGCACCGCGGAACCGGGCGTCTGGGCAGTCGGCGACCTGATCGACACACCGCAACTGGCCCATGTGGCTTTCGCCGAGGGAATGCTGGCGGTGACCGACTCGTTGGGGGAGGAACCGGCGCCGCTGGACCACCACGGGACACCATGGTGCATCTACTGCCATCCAGAAGTTGCGTTCGCCGGGCACACCGAGCAGTCCGCGGTCGAGGCAGGCTACGAGGTCGTGACCTCGTCGCATCGGTTCATCGGCAACGGTCGGGCCAAGATCGTCGGAGACACCGACGGCATCGTCAAGGTCGTCGCGGAGAAGCTCCCCGACGGCAGGGGCGGGCAGATTCTGGGAGTCCACATGGTCGGGCCCTGGGTCACCGAGCAACTCGGGCAGGCGTATCTGGCTGTCAATTGGGAAGCCACGGTCGACGATGTTGCGGCGTTCATCCAGCCTCACCCCACCATGAGCGAACTCTTCGGAGAATCGGTGTTGTCACTGACGGGGCGGTCGCTCCATGGTTGATGCAAGACTGGGACCGCAACCGATGAGAAGAGGACCTGATGGCTGATGTGACGATGCCCCAGTTGGGGGAGACGGTCACCGAGGGAACAATCACCCGCTGGTTCAAGCAGGTCGGCGATCAAGTCGAGATGGACGAGATCCTTTTCGAGGTCTCGACCGACAAGGTCGATTCGGAGGTGCCGTCGCCCGTTGCGGGAACCTTGATCGATATATTCGCCAACGAAGGCGACCTGGTCGAGGTGGGACAGGTACTCGCCCAGGTCGGTGATCGGGCCGCTTCGCCCGTAGTGGCCACGCCGGCAGCAGAGTCACCGGTCGTATCAGGGTCACAGTCTGGGGCCGCTTCCGGGTCTGAACCCGACGCCGAACCCGGGCCCGTACCCGTCGCCGCCGCTGAGTTCGAGTCCGAACCTGAGACGCTTGACAGGGGACCCGTCGCCGCCGACCCAACAGACCCTCCGGCCACGAGTCTGCCACCACCCACTCCGACGGCAGCCGCCGCCCAGACGCCGGCCGGCCAGCCGAGCGGTGGCACCTTAGCGAGCGGTCAGTCGTCGAGTGCGCTCATGTCTCCGGTGGTGCGCCGCTTGATTGCCGACAACGGACTCGATGCCTCCATGATCGTAGGCACGGGCATGGGTGGCCGCATCACCCGCTCCGACGTCGAGACGGTAATTCGTTCAGGGGCTGCCGCACAACGAACACAGCAAGTTCAGGCAACACCGCAAGTTCAGGCCCCTAGAGAATCGTCATTGCCGCCACCTCCCGCCCCGCCGCCGACAGCCGCACAGAGTGCTCCAACGACTCCAGCGGCGTCACCGGCGGTCAGCTCCACGCCGTCGATCGAAGTCGCAGCGCGTGACAAGGTCGTTGCGCTCAACAACATTCGCAAGCGCACCGCGGAACACATGGTGATGTCTAAGAGCGCTTCACCCCATGTGCTCACCGCCATGGAGATCGACTATGAGGGTGTGGAGAAGGTGCGCAAGACCCTCAAGTCGGGTTGGAAGGCCGAGGAAGGCTTCAGCCTCACCTACCTGCCCTTCATCGCCCGGGCGGTCGTCGACGCGTTGCGGGAGTATCCGCATCTCAATGCCAGTTTCGGGGGTGACCATCTGGTCGTCCATGACGAGGTGAACCTGGCGATCGCCGTTGACATCGACTTCAACGGCCTGCTGGCACCGGTGATCAAGGGCACCGAAGGGAAGCGGCTGCGACAGATCGCCCGAGACATCGTCGATGTCGCCGCTCGGGCGCGCACCAAGCAGTTGATGCCCGATGAACTCTCGGGCGGCACTTTCACGCTGACCAACGCTGGCCAATACGGCACCATGATGCAGTTCCCGATCATCAATCAGCCCCAGGTGGCGATCCTGTCTACCGACGGCGTGACGAGAAAGCCGGTTGTGGTCACCGATACGTACGGCAACGAATCGATCGCCATCCATTCGGTCGGCGTGCTGGCGATGGCCTGGGACCACCGTGCGTTCGACGGGGCTTATGCTGCGGCATTCCTCCACAGGGTCAAAGAAATCATCGAGACCCGCGACTGGGAGGCAGAGGTCCGCTGAGCGGCTCTGTGCGCAACGGTTCGGCTCTGGCCGAGCGGACTCTGCGGGTCCGCTGGTTGGGTCGAGTCGCCTACCGCGATGCGCTCGGGTTGCAGCGAGCGTTGTTCGCCAACCGTCAACACGAGTATCTGCTGTTGCTGGAGCATCCCAATGTCGTGACCACGAGCAGACGGACCCCGGCCGAGCACCTGCTGGTCGACGTAGAGTCGTTGGGGGCTGAGTTGGTCGAGGCAGACCGGGGTGGTGACGTGACCTACCACGGTCCTGGACAACTCGTTGCCTATCCCATTGTTGAAGTCCCGGGGCGTCGCGGCGGAGGGATGGCCGACACAGCTGCGTACGTGGCTTCGCTCGAACAGGTGTTGATTGAGACGCTCGGAGACCTCGGCGTGCATTCTGGTCGTCTCAAAGGTTGCACGGGCGTCTGGGTTGAACCCGAAACCGACCGGCCGCCGAAGATCGCTGCCATCGGCGTGCGGATAGCCAGGGGCCGCTCGATGCATGGTGTGGCGCTCAACGTCGACCCGGATTTGGACTGGTTCGAGCGGATCGTCCCGTGTGGTATCGCCAACAAGGGTGTCACCTCGCTGGCTGCGCTCGGGGTCGACGTTTCGATGTCTGAGGTGGTCGACGTGTTCACGCAACGGGCCGTGGCCGCCTTCGCGCCGCACGGGTCGGTTGATTGTGCAGGGGTCGGGTTCAGAACCAGACCCGGCGATCTTGCGCCGTTCACCCGGGGAGAGGGCGTCGGCACACCCGTCGGGCGATCAGGAGTCGGACACGGATCCGAGCAGCCGGCCCTGGCACTGTCTGGGCAAGCACTGTCTGGGCAGTTCTCTGAACAGGCGGACGGCACCTCGGTGAGGCTGCTGGGCCGCCTTGCCCAGGCGGGGGCGACTGATCACGACCCGGTACGGTTGCGAGCCCGCAAACCCCCCTGGATGCGGGTGAAGTTCGATCCTGGCCCCGAGTATCGCCGGGTCCGCTCCACGATGCGGGAACTGGGACTTGTGACGGTATGCGAAGAAGCGGGCTGTCCGAATATTTCTGAATGCTGGAACGACGGCACAGCGACTTTCATGATCCTCGGCGACCGCTGCACGCGAGCTTGTGGGTTCTGCCTGATCGACACGCGTCATCCCGAGGTGCCGGACCCTGATGAAGCGGCCCGAGTGGCTGAAGCGGTCGAGCTGATGGGGCTGCGCCATGCCGTTGTCACGATGGTGGCCCGTGACGACCTTGAAGACGGCGGCGCCGGTGCCGTGGCGGAGGTTGTTGCTGCAATTCGCGGGTGCACCCCACAGTGTCGGGTGGAGACCCTGGTCTCGGACTTCAAAGGAAGCGACGAATCGCTCCAGAAGGTGTTCGATGCTCGGCCCGACGTGTTCAACCACAACATAGAGACGGTTGCCCGTCTGCAACGCGCGGTGCGCCCTTCGGCTGGCTATGCGCGCAGCCTCTCGGTCCTGGCCCGTGCCAGAGCGGCCGGTTTGACCACCAAGTCGTCGATCATCGTGGGGATGGGGGAGAGCGACAGCGAGATTCGCCAGACCCTCACGGACCTGGCCGCGGTCGGCGTCGACATCGTCACGATCGGCCAGTACCTGCGTCCCACGTCGCACCATCTGCCGGTGGCGCAGTGGTGGGAGCCGGAATGCTTCGAGGAATGGAAGTGCTTCGGCGAGTCGGTGGGGATCGGGCATGTGGAGTCGTCCCCGCTGACCCGTTCGAGTTACCACGCCCGCCAATCGGTGGACCGATTGGTCGATAACCGCGGATGACTCCGCTGCCTACCTACTATTGGACGCCATGAGCACTGTGAACTCAGCAGACGAGACGAGCACCATGTTCGCGCAGCGGCTCGACCGTGCGCGGGCCGAGATGACCGCGCAGGACGTGGATGTGCTGCTGCTGTCAGTCGGCGCTGATCTGCCGTACTTCTGTGGATACGAGGCGATGCCCCTGGAGCGGATCACCATGCTGGTCGTCCCCCGCGACGGTGACGCCACGCTGGTCGTCCCCGCTCTGGAAGCTCCCCGTGTCGTGCCGCGTCCTGAGGTGTTCGCGGTCAAGCCGTGGTCTGAGACCCAGGATCCGATCGCCCTGATCGCCTCGCTGATGGGCCCCGCGTCGAGGGCCGCGGTCGGAGATCAGATGTGGTCGGGGTTCCTCGTGGATCTGATGTCTGTGCAAGCGAAAACAGGGTTCCGCCGAGCAAGTTCGATCACCGGCGCGATCCGGGCGATCAAGGACGACGCCGAGGTCCAACGGCTGCGCGCCGCGAGCCGTGCGGTTGACGCGATCGCGAAGCGTCTGCAGAGTGGAGAGATCCCGCTGATCGGCCGCACCGAGGCGGAGGTGTCGGCAGAGCTGGGCCGCCAGATCATTGACGAGGGTCATGATCGAGTGAACTTCGCCATCGTGGCGACCGGCGAGAATGCCGCGAGCCCACACCACGAGGCGGGTTCCAGGGTGATTTCTGAGGGGGAGGCACTCCTGTGCGACTTCGGTGGCACGATGATCGGCGATGACGGTGTCGGCTACTGCTCCGACATCACCCGATGCGTCTGGGTGGGGCCGCGGCCCGATCGGGAGTATCTGGAGGCCTATGCAGTCCTGCATGAGGCGCAGGCTGCAGCGGTCACAGCAGCTGAGGTCGGAACCCCGGCACAGGAGGTCGACCGAACCGCACGCGAGCGTATCGCTGCAGCCGGATTCGGCAGTTACTTCGTTCACCGAACCGGGCACGGGATCGGCGTTGAGGCTCACGAGGACCCCTACATCGTTGAGGGGAACGAAGCACCCCTGGCAGCGGGAAACGCCTTCTCAATCGAACCGGGCATCTATATGCCGGAGCGTTGGGGTATGCGCCTCGAGGACATTGTTGTTGCGACCCGCTCAGGTCCTGAGCCGTTGAACCTTGTAGACCACCATCTCGCCGTCGTCGAGGCATAGAGCCCGAGCTTTAGCCGGGGCGCGCAGACGGGTCTGGTCGCTGAGACTCGCGGCGCAAGCGGTAGCTTGACTCGGTGATCCGCATTGACGCCGCCACGGTCCTCGTGCAGTGGGCGGCGGGTGGATGGGTTTTTCTGTGGGTCACGACCCGGCGTCGCGAGGTCGGGCTCGGTTACGGCTGGTTGCAGCGAACGATCTTCCTGCTCATGGCGGCGGGCTCGCTGGTCGCAGCGCTGGCAACGCAAGTGGTGTGGACACGGGAAGTGGCCACGCTCGCGTTCATAGTCGCGGGCGGGGTTGCACTGGTGGTGTCGATCGTCCGCCGCTCAGCGGGCGTTTCAGGACAGCGGGCACTTCGCGAACGGCGTTCCGAACGCGTGGCGGAGATGACTGGCATTGACCGTGCCGAGCAGACGTTCGACGACTCCGCTGTGGAGTTCCCCCCGTACCTGGATCTGGTTGCGGCAACGGTCGGTCTGGTGGCGGTACTGTTCGCCTCGATCCAGGCGGGCGACCCGGTGGCCCTGTCGATCGCCCGTGGGTTGGTCAGTGCCCTGTTCCTCGGTGTCGTGTCCGACGCCATGCTCCTTGGTCACTGGTATCTGGTGCAGCCCGGTCTGGCGAGAGGGCCGATCCTGGAACTGGTCCGCTGGACCGGCATTGTCTGGTTGCCCGAGACCGTCCTGATGCTCTGGCCCGTCGGAATGGTCTCGGTGCTCAACGGCACGATCGACGACGCCTACAACGGGCTGCTCGGGTGGTTCTGGGCAGCGTGCGTGGTGACCACTATCGGGCTCGTCGTCGTCACCCGTGCGGCACTGAAAGAACGCGCCTATTCAGCGGTGATGGCCGCCACAGGTTTGATGTATCTGGCCATCCTCACGGCTTTCGGCCAGGACCTGGTCGCCCGCATCCTCCTCGCCCCCTGATCCGGCCTGATCCCGGAAACCAGCACAGCTCGGCTCCGGTTGCGCGCGGCAGCCAGCACGGCGCCGTTCCGGCTGCGCTCGGCGAAGGCACTAGACTCGCTTCGTGCCCAGAGCGATTTGGAGCGGAAGCATCAGCTTCGGACTGGTCAACATTCCGGTGCGCTTGTTCACCGCGGTGCGGCGCAAGACTGTCCGGTTCAATCAGATCGACTCGTCCACGGGGGCGCGCGTCAAGCAGAAACTGGTCTCGGCCGAAGACGGCGAAGAGGTTCCCCGCGAACGGATAGTGAAGGGGTACTCGCTCGAAGACGGCAGCTACGTGACCGTGTCTGAAGAAGAGATGACCGCGCTGGACCCCGACATGGCACGAACGATCGACATAGACGAGTTCATCGACCTGGCCGACATAGACCCGATCTTCTATGACAACGCCTACTATCTGGTCCCCGGCGATCAGGCCGCAAAGCCGTACAAGCTGTTGGCCACCGCCATGGAGGAGGCAGGAAAGGTCGGTATCTGCCATTTCGTGATGCGTTCAAAGCGTTATTTAGCGGCGGTGCGCCCGGTCGACGGGCGGCTGTTGTTGTCGACGATGCTGTACCACGACGAGATCGTCGACCATTCTGAGATCGACGGCTTCGACCTGCTGGCCGATCCTGAAATCGACGAGCGGGAACAGGCGATGGCCGAGCAGCTGATCGCCACGCTCAATGCAACCTTCGACCCGACCCGCCACAACGACACCTACCGCGAAGCTGTTCTCGAGTTGATCGAACGCAAAGCGGCGGGGGACCGCAGCGACGATCTGTTGCGAGCGCCCGCACCCAGCTCTGACAAGGTTATTGATCTGATGGCAGCGCTCGAAGCCTCAGTCAACGAGGCGAAGAAGGCGCGCAAGCGCCACCCGTCCGCGAGCGAGACTGGATCCGGCGCCAAGGCCAGTACTAACGACGGCCGACGCAACAACACAGACGTCGAGGCTGAGCCGTCCGAGCGCTCGGCGTGATCTGCGCTGATGGCGGAACCCGAGCGCGTCCAGGTCACGGTCGACGGCCACCGTCTGTCGGTCAGCAACCTCGACAAGGTCCTGTACCCGCTGGTCGGGTTCACCAAAGCTCAGGTGATCGACTACTACGTCAGGGTTGCGCCATGGTTGCTGCCACACATCGAGGATCGGGGTATCACCTTGCGACGATGGCCCGACGGGGTCACCGCGGAGCCCTTCTTTGAAAAGCGCTGTCCGTCTCATCGTCCCGGTTGGGTGAGCACCTGCACGGGTCCCGGAGACCGGCGGGGAGGGATCGAATACTGCCGACTGGACTCAGTCGCCGCGCTGGCCTGGACCGCGAATCTGGCAGCGCTCGAGATTCATTCACCGATGGCCCGCTGCGGCGATGCCGAGTCACCGTCGATGCTCGTGTTCGATCTCGACCCGGGTTCACCGGCGACGATCGTCGAATGCTGTCGAGTGGCTCTGGAGATCCAGTCAGTGTTGCAGAGCGTGGATCTGGTGTCGTGCGCCAAGACTTCCGGAAGCAAGGGTTTGCAACTGTATGTGCCGCTCAATTCGCCGCACACGCATACCGACGCCTCTGACTTCGCCTTGGCGCTGGCGCAGATACTCGAACAGAACTTCCCAGAGTCCGTGTTGTCCAACATGAACCGCAAGCGCCGTACCGGCAAGGTCTTCATCGACTGGAGTCAGAACTCGCGCCACAAGACGACGATCGCGCCCTATTCCCTGCGCGGCGGGGACCGGCCCACGGTGTCGACTCCGCTGAGCTGGGACGAGGTTGCCGACGGCGCCGACGGCGAGCCGCTCATCTTCGAAGCCGCCGAGGTGCTCGAACGGGTTGAGACGTTGGGTGACCTGTTTGCCGACGCCGTCACGGTGCAACAACAACTCCCGACCGCAGGCGCCTGACACGCTGTGTTGGTACACCCCCTGGGACTCGAACCCAGAACCTGCGGATTAAGAGTCCGTTGCTCTACCAAATTGAGCTAGAGGTGCGCGGCATGGCCGAAAGCGATTCTACGGGTGAACGAGGGGACTCGAACCCCCGACCTCCTGGACCACAACCAGGCGCTCTAACCAACTGAGCTACGCCCACCATGCCGACTCCGCTCTTGGCGCAAGCCCAGGCCGGGGTCAGAAAGTGAGTGTACCGGAGTTGTGGTGCTCGGCGTACGATTAATCTGCCTCCGTAGCTCAACTGGATAGAGCAGCGAGCTTCTACCTCGCAGGTTGCAGGTTCGAGTCCTGTCGGAGGTGCTGGTGGGTGGGGCGGGGTTGCCCGGTAGGGTCGCGGGATGGCGAATCACGGAATGCAGATCGACTACGTGGAACTTCCAGCACCGGCATTTGAGGACAGCAAGCAATTCTACAGCCGTGTCTTCGGCTGGGAGTGGACGCAGTACGGTCCAGTCTACGCAGCCTGCGAAGGAGGCTCAGTGGAGGTCGGGCTCAATGGCGGGGCAGTGCCGGCCCCTGCCCATGCCCAGGGAGCAGAAGACTCGATCGGCCCGTTGGTGCTGCTCAGTTGCGACGACCTCGAAGCCAAGGAAGCCGACATCGTTGCCGCGGGCGGGTTGATCATCTCGCAGATCTACCCCTACCCGGGCGGCCGACGGTTCCACTTCTCAGATCCGAGCGGCAACATCTTGGGCGTCTACCAGCACGATCCTCAGTAGCAGGTTCAAGACTTAGGCGTCGCTCAGCCGTTCACGGCAGGGATGATCCGCTGGCCGTACGCGTTCAGCGTCTCATCTTTCTGATCATGCATCAGATATATGGCGAATTGATCAACGCCGAGGTCGCGCAACTCACGCAAGCGGCTGATGTGGTCGGCCTCATCTCCGAGGATGCAGAATCGGTCGATTACCGCGTCGGGAACGAATTCTGTGTGAACCGCCCCGGACCGTCCGTGCTCTGCGTAGTCGTAGCCCTCCCGACCTTTGATGTAGTCGGTCAAAGCCGAGGGGACCGCGTCGCCCATGTCGCCGTAGCGCCCAACCAGATCGGCGACATGGTTGCCGACCATCCCTCCGAACCAGCGGCACTGGTCTCGCTGATGGTCGAGGTTCGAGCCGACGTAGGCGGGCGCGGCCACGCAGATGTAGAGATCGTCGGGGTCTCGTCCCGCCTCCTCAGCGGCTGAGCGGACCGCGCCGATGGTCCAGGCTGCGATCTGCGGATCAGCCAACTGCAGGATATAGCCGTCCGCCACAGTGCCGCAGAGATGAAGCGCCTTGGGTCCATAGGCGGCCATCCAGACATCGAGTCTGCTGTCTTGGCACCAAGGGAAGTGCTGGGAGGTGCCGTTGTATTCGACTTCCCGCCCTTCGGCCAGGCCCTTGATCACCTCCATCGACTCTCCCAGAGTCGCAAGATTGATGGGTTTGTTGCCGATTACCCGCAGAGCCGAATCACCTCGGCCGATGCCGCATACCGTGCGGTTGCCGAACATGTCGTTGAGCGTGGCGAACAGCGATGCGGTGACGGTCCAGTCGCGGGTGCCGGGGTTGGTCACCATCGGCCCCACCATCATCTTGTTGGTCGCCGACAACATCTGGCTGTATATGACGAAGGGCTCCTGCCACAACACATGGCTGTCGAAGGTCCAGCCGTGGCTGAAACCCAGCGTCTCAGCCCGTTGCGCCAGATCGACAACCCGCCAAGCGGGGGGATCAGTTTGCAGAACAACACCGAAGTCCATGAGCGGCTCCCAGATTCTCGACTGCTACTGGAGGTATTGGCAGAGGCTGCGGGTCAGGTAACGGCCGTCGCCGGCTCGCCCCAGGTACTGTCCGTTGTCGACTATGACCTTGCCGCGCGAGAGCACCGTGTCGACATGGCCAGTCACATTGATTCCCTCATAGGCGGAGTGGTCCATGTTCATGTGGTGGTTGTCAACACTGATCGTCCAGCGCTTGTCGGGGTCGTAGATCACGATGTCTGCGTCTGAACCGGCGGCGATGATTCCCTTGCGCGGGTAGAGGCCCATCATTCGGGCCGGTGTGGTGGCGCACAACTCCACCCAACGCGCCAGACCGATCTCGCCGGTGACCACGCCCTGGTAGATCATGTCCATGCGGTGCTCCACCCCGCCGATGCCATTGGGAATGGCACGGAAGTCGTCGACTCCGAGTTCTTTCTGCTCCTTCATGCAGAACGGGCAGTGGTCAGTCGACACCACCGCCAGGTCGTTGCTGCGCAGCCCCCTCCACAGGTCCTGCTGGTGGTGTTCGTGGTGGGAGCGCAGTGGTGTCGAGCAGACGTAGGCGGCGCCCTCGAAGCCGGGCCGGTCAAGGTGCTCCTCCAAGCTGAAATACAGGTATTGGGGGCAGGTCTCGGCAAACACGTTCATGTCGCGGTCGCGAGCGATGGCGACCTGCTCGAGGGCCTCGCGGGCCGACAGATGCACGATGTAGAGCGGCGCAGCACCGACCTTGGCTAATTGGATGGCCCGGTGTGTCGCCTCGGACTCCATCTCGGGGCGGCGCACGTACCCGTGGTTGACCGGGCTGGTCTCGCCGCGCTCGAAGGCCTGCTCGGCCAGCACATCGATCGCCAGTCCGTTCTCGGCGTGCATCATGATGAGTCCGCCGTTGCCGGCTGCCTGCTGCATGGCTCGCAGGATCTGGCCGTCGTCGGAGAAGAACACGCCCGGGTAGGCCATGAACAGCTTGAAGCTGGTGATTCCCTCGTTGACGAGCAGGTCCATTTCTTTGAGCGAGTCGTTGGTGACGTCGCCGATGATCATGTGGAACCCGTAGTCGACCGCGCAGTTGCCTTCGGCCTTCGCCATCCACACATCGAGGCTGTCGCGTACGGTCTCGCCGTAGCGCTGCACTGCGAAGTCGACGATGGTGGTGGTGCCTCCCCAGGCCGCGGCCCGGGTGCCCGACTCGAAGTCGTCGGAGGCCTCCGTTCCGCCGAACGGCAACTCCATGTGCGTGTGAACGTCCACGCCGCCGGGCACCACCAGCTTTCCGCTGGCGTCGATCACCCGGGCAGCGGACTCTGCGGCTGTGGCGATGTCGCTGCCGGGCTGCAGTACCGCAACGATCTGTTCGCCGTCGATCAGCACTTCGGCGGGGGCCGCGCCGGTCGAGGCGACCACTGTGCCCCCCTTTATCAGTGTCGTCATGTCGGTCTCCTCTGAGTATCTGTAGCGGCCCAGCGGTTCAGGGTGCGGCCAGCGGGCCGTAGAGGTCGGGGCGTCGGTCACGATAGAACGCCCACTGGTCGCGGACCTCTGCGATCTGGGCGAGGTCCAGTTCACGCAGTACCAACTCCTCGGTCTGGTCCGAGGCGGCGCCATCGAGGATCTGGCCTCTGGGGGTGGCGATGTAGGACGTTCCGTAGAAGTCGTTGTCGCCGAGCGGTTCCACCCCGACCCGGTTGATGGCGCCGACGAAGTACATGTTGGCGGCCGCGGCAGCGGTCTGTTCAAGTTGCCAGAGATAGGCCGAGAGCCCGCGGCTGGTCGCGGAGGGGTTGAATACGATCTCCGCGCCGGCGAGCCCCAGGGCCCGCCAGCCCTCTGGGAAGTGCCGGTCATAGCAGATGTAGACGCCGACCTTGCCGACCGCCGTGTCGAAGACCGGGTAACCCAGGTTTCCGGGACGGAAGTAGAACTTCTCCCAGAATCCCTTCACCTGCGGGATATGGGTCTTGCGGTACTTGCCGAGGTAGGAACCGTCCGCGTCGATCACCGCGGCGGTGTTGTACAGGAATCCGGGCTGTTCCTCTTCATACATCGGGAGCACGAGCACCATTTCATGACGCGCTGCCAGTTCGCAGAAGCGCTTGGTGGTCGGCCCATCGGGGACGGCCTCGGCGTAGGAGTAGAACTCAGTGTCCTGCACCTGGCAGAAGTAGGGCCCGTAGAACAGCTCTTGAAAGCACATGACCTGAACGCCCGCGGCTGCTGCTTCGGCCACGTACTTCTCGTGGAGGGTGATCATCGATTCTTTGTCGCCTGTCCACGCCACTTGGACGATGGCTGCACTGACTTTGTCTGCCATGCCTGACCCCTTCTCGTTCCTTACGCTCGCACGTCGAGTCTGTCTGCGTAACCAGACTGGCTTCCAGTCGGGCAGTGGCGATCATCGTAGTTCAAGATTCACCGATGGTCCTTGCTCGACCCAAGCCCACGGGAGCGGCTCCGTCGCCGCGCGGTGCTGTGGGAGCGGCTCAGTTGCCGCGCGGTGCTGTGGGAGCGCCTCAGTCGCCGCTCATTGCTTCGGCGGCTCGTTTGGCCACCTCTTCGGCGTCGACGTCCTCAATACGACTGGCCACACCCCATCGGTGGCCCCACGGGTCGAGGAACATCCCGGCCCGGTCCCCGTAGAACTGCTCTGTGACGGGACGCAGCTCAGTCGCCCCAGCCGCCAGCGCCGCCGCGAACGTGGCGTCCACATCCTCGACATAGACGTTCAGTGAGACAGCGGTGCCGCCTAGAGACTTGGGACCGACCACGCCAATTTCTGGGTACTCGTCGGAGATCATGATCAGCGAACCGTCCAACTCCAACTCGGCGTGACCGACCTTGCCGGCCTCCTCGAGACGCAATCGCTCGTTGGCGCCGAGGACTGCCATGTAGAACTCGATGGCGTCACTCGCCCCGTCGACGCAGAGTGCCGGTGTCAGTCTCGGATAGTCGTCCGGAATCGGATCGGTCATTGGCTGCCTTCCTATTGAGCACGTGAGCCTGTTGAGTTACGTGAGCCTGTTGAGCAGATGGGCGAACGCCGATAATATCCGCGGCAGTTCAACGATGGACAGCCACGCGGGGGATTCGTGCCAGACGCGAAGAGTACGGGACTTGAACTGCTATCCGAGGCAGGCGTGACTGTCGGCGGGGATGCACCCCATGACATTCATATTCATGATGACAGCATCTGGTCGCACATTCTCAGAGATCGTGAACTCGGTTTGGGCGAGACCTACATGGATGGTGGCTGGGACGCCAACCGGCTCGACGAGTTCTTGACCCTGGTCCAGACTGCGGACCTTCGATCCCTGGTGACACCAAGCCCTCAATTGCTTGTGTTGGCGGCCAAGTCCAAGATCATGAACCGGCAGTCGAAGGACAGGGCCCGCCGAAACGCGCGGGCCCACTACAACATCGGCAACGACTTGTACGAGCGCATGCTCGACAAGCGAATGATCTACTCGTGCGCCTACTGGAAGGACATGGATGGAGATCCGTCGAGAGCGGGCGCTCTCGACGCGGCCCAAGAAGCCAAGCTCGATCTGATCTGTCGGAAGTTGGGTTTGGAACCCGGCATGACGCTGCTCGACATCGGTTGTGGCTGGGGCGGTTTCGCGCAGTTCGCGGCGCAGCGCTATCAAGTGGAGGTCACGGGAGTCTCTCCGGCCGAGGAGCAAGTCTCGTTGGCTAGGCGACGCTGCGCCGACCTACCGGTGCGGATCATCGAGGCCGATTATCGCGATCTCGACGGGACCTATGACCGCATAACTTCGATTGGAATGATGGAACATGTGGGTCCGAAGAACCTGCCGACCTTCTTCGACAAGTGCCGCGAACTCCTCGATCCTGATGGGATGATGCTGCACCACACCATCGGGTCGAACGACTGGAAGACGTCCGGCGACCCCTGGTTCGACCGCTACATCTTTCCGGGTGGCGTGCTTCCCTCGCTCGGCCAGATAGCCCAAGCCGCCCAGTCCCACTGGACGATCGAGGACGTTCACAACTTCGGTCCTTACTACACCCGGACACTGTTGGCGTGGGACGCCAATATTTCGGCCCGATGGGATGAGATCCCGCACTACGATGAACGCTTTCGACGGATGTGGCACTACTACCTGATGAGTTCGGCGGCGGGCTTCCGGGCACGCGCCATCCAACTGTGGCAAGTCGTGTTCACGCGCGCCAAGCGGGCTCAGCCCATCTGGACGCCGGTCCGCTGAACGATCAACCCGAGCGTGTTCTTAGAACTGCTGTTCCTCGGTGCTTCCCTTGAGTGCCAGAGTCGAAGCCTTGCCGCCGGAGATCACCGTGGCGACATCATCGAAGTAACCGGCGCCGACTTCCCGTTGGTGGCGCGTGGCGGTGTAGCCGTCGGCCTCCATACCGAATTCCCGTTGCTGCAGATCCACATAGGCCGACATGTCTGATGCGTTGTAGCCTTGCGCCAATTCGAAGGCTGAGGCGTTGAGCGCGTGCCATCCGGCAAGAGTGATGAACTGGAATGCATAACCCATCGAGCCCAACTCCTTTTGGAACTTGGCGATGGTCGAGTCGTCGAGAGCTACCGACCAGTTGAACGAGGGTGAGCAGTTGTAGGCCAGCATCTTGTCTGGGAACTCTGCCTGGATTGCCTCCGCGAATCGTCGGGCTTCGTCGAGGTCAGGGGTGGAGGTCTCGCACCAGATCAGGTCGCAGTACGGGGCATAGGCGAGGCTGCGCTTGACGGGTGTCGCCAAACCGGGCTCGGTATAGAAGAAACCCTCCGACGAGCGCTCGCCGGTCAAGAACTCCCGGTCCCGTTCGTCGACATCGCTGGTGATGAGGTTCGCGCCGAGCGCGTCGGTGCGAGCGACGATGATCGTGTCGACTCCGACCACATCGGCAGCCAGGCGTGCCGCACTCAGAGTAGCAATGTGCTGTTGGGTGGGGATGAGCACCTTTCCGCCCATGTGCCCGCATTTCTTGGCAGAACTCAACTGGTCTTCCCAATGGACCCCAGCGGCACCGGCTTCGATCATCGACTTCATGAGTTCGAAGGCGTTGAGCGGGCCGCCGAAACCGGCTTCGGCGTCTGCCACGATCGGCAGCAGGTAGTCGACGTTTGGGGAACCGGACGTCTCGGACCATTCGATCTGGTCGGCACGGCGCAGAGCGTTGTTGATTCGTGCTACTACCGAAGGCACCGAGTTCGACGGGTACAGGGACTGGTCGGGGTAGACATGGCCGGAGAGGTTGGCGTCGCCGGCGACCTGCCAGCCCGACAGGTAGATGGCGGGCAGTCCGGCCTTCGCGTACTGAATGGCCTGACCACCGGTCATTGCTCCGAGGGCGTGTACGTAGTCCTTGCTGTGGAGTTGGTGCCAGAGCTTTGCGGATCCCTGGCGTGCAAGGGTCAGTTCTGGTGTCACTGATCCGCGCAGGCGTACCACGTCAGCCGCGCTGTAGTCACGGGTGAGCCCGTTCCAGCGGTCGTTGGAAGCCCAGTCGTGTTCGAGGGCGCTTACCTGCTCATCGAAGTTGGCGTTCATCTTGTTGCCGATCATCGGGTCTCTCCTGATTGTTTGCGTTGCGCGTCCACGGCGCAGCGAGTCAGTGTTATAAGCACGTTTCAGTATGAGTCGCAACAACATGAATAAAGCCAGAAAATTGGTTAGTTCATTCATATCTGAATTTACAATAATCAAAAAAACGGTCATTATTTTGAGATGGCAGATCAATTCGACCCACTTGTCTTGGGCAGCAGAGTGCGGCACGCCCGGCGGCGCGCCGGCTATACGCTCGCCGAAGTCTCCGCTGTTGTGAAGCGTCCCGCGCCGTACCTTTCGCAACTCGAGACCGGAAAGGTCGAACCGAAGATCAGCCTGCTCGGTGAACTCGCGGACATTTTCGGCACGACAACGACCGATTTCCTGTCACCCGAACCCCCCGACCGTCGCGCAGATCTGGAGATCTCACTGGCACGTGCCCAGAGTGACCCTGCCTATCGAGCTCTTGGACTGCCCCACCTGAAAGCGTCGGCCAAGGTCACAAACGAGGTCCTAGAGCATCTCGTCGCCCTCTGGAACGAGTTGAGCTGCCAGAACGTGCAACAGCAGCAGGAACCCTCGAACACGGTTCGTTTCGCAGACTTCGCTCGGTCGGCCAACATCGCGTTGCGCGCCGAGATGCGCCAAAGAGCCAACCACTATGACGAGATAGAAGCAATCGCCGAACGAGCCCTGGTGGACGCCAACTATCCAGGAACGGGACCCATCAGCGAACGAGTCCTCACCGAACTGGTGGCGGGCCAGGGATTCACCATCGAACGAGTCCGTTCCATGCCACGCACCGCCCGCAGTATCACCGATACCCGAGACAAGATCATCTTCATTCCCGACCGAGGAGGACTGAAAATCCGTGAGGCCCGGTCCGTGGTGCTGCAGACGCTGGGACACTTCGCACTTGAGCACACCGACACCCGTGACTTTGCCGAGTATCTGCGGCAACGCATCGAATCGAACTATTTTGCCGCGGCGATCCTGGCTCCCGAAGAACCAGCCGTGGCGTTCCTCCGCGAGGCGCAGGCCGACGACGACATCTCCGTAGAAGACCTCAAGGAGGTCTTCTACATCTCCTATGAGATGGCGGCACATCGATTCACCAACCTCGCCACCCACCATCTGGGGATCCCCTGCCACTTCGTGCGAACCGACCGAGAGGGTGTGATCAATAAGGCTTACGAGAACGACGGGATCCGTTTCCCCGCGGCGCCCGACGGTGCTCTCGAAGGTGAGCGTGTCCCGCGTCAATGGGGGAGTCGACAGGCTTGGAACGCATCGGGGAGTTTCCTGCTGCACAGTCAGTTCACCGTCACCGACGGCGGTGAGTACTTCTGCACCACCTACATCGAAACGGAAACGGACCGCTGGCCCCATGCAATCACCCTGGGCACGCGCGCGGAGTTCGCACACTACTTCCGGGGATCGGACACGCTGCGCAGGGAATACTGCAGGGCCCGTGAGATCGAACCTGACCCCGCCCTGGTCAACGAATGGAAGGACGTGACCTGGTCGTCGGCTGCAGAGCGCAGCCATGTGCTCTCTGCGCTTCCGCCCTCCGACCTCGAGTTCAGTCCGTTTCCGGGAATAGATCTGCTCGACGTGTACCGGTTCCTAGAGCGCCAGCGGCGATCTCGGCGGCCCTAACGCGCCAGAACAACGACGTGGTCGATCGCCGCGGTGGCAACGTGGACCTGATCGTCTCGCGGTTGATCGACGGCCACTGCGATCACGTCGGCCCCAGCCGTGGTCAGCAGCCCGCTGACGCGTTCATCGGCGACAATCACCTCGATTTGAGCTTGATCCGCTGCCAGTTCGTGGAGCACTTCCGCGAGCACCGCCGACGGCCGCAGACGTGCCCCCGTCACGCGGTGCTGGGCTGGTGACGTGTTGATGGTGGCGATCGAGGATGCCGGGATCAGAATTAGGTCGTCGTTGTCGTCGCAGACCAGCACGAAGTCGGCCCCGACTGCGGCGATTCGACCGTGACAGCATCGTCCACCAGCGGTTTTGACCGTCACCGGGCGTCCTCGTTCGCCCAAGTCCAAGAGCACTCCGGTGATCGTGGACTCCTGCGCGGCCTGATGTTCCAGCGATCTCTGGCGGGCACGCGCGGCAACGGCCTCATCGACTCGGCAGTCAGCCAACCAGCGCGACCAGTCCGCCAACGGATCGTTGTGCTGGTCGGCGATCGGTTGCCGATAGAGCTTATTTTTCATGAAGCTCAGAGGGTAGCGCTAATATCTGGGTGACCGATGACTGAACAGACCACCACGCTTCACATCCCCGGCAACCATCTGATGGGGACGCTGCTCGGTGAGTACGATCAGCATCTGCGCCACATAGAGGACGCGTTCCCCGAAACCACCGTGACTGTTCGAGGCAACGAGGTGCATCTCTCGGGCCCTGACGTATGGGCCGCGCGGACAACCTTCGAGGAACTCGTGTTGTTGGCGGAGAACGGCCAACGCCTCGACCTCAATACGCTCGACTCGACGATCGACATGGTGCGAGCCGACGAACGACCTTCGACCCTGTTGAACCATGAGATTCTGCGGGCTGACCGAGGCAGGGTGATCCGTCCCAAGTCGAGCGGGCAGAAGCGGTACGTCGAAGCGATCGCGGACAATGTTGTCACCTTCGGTATCGGTCCGGCCGGGACGGGGAAGTCCTGGTTGGCGGTGGCAACCGCAGTCGCCGCTCTGCAAACCGAATCAGTCGAGCGGATCATCCTGACCAGGCCTGCTGTCGAGGCCGGAGAGCGTCTTGGGTTTCTGCCCGGCGACCTGATGGCCAAGGTCGACCCCTATCTTCGCCCGCTGTACGACGCGCTCCACGACATGGCCGGCACCGACGGTGTTGAGCGGTTGATGGAGCGGGGGGTAGTGGAGGTGGCACCGCTTGCATTCATGCGCGGTCGCACGCTCAACTCGTCGTTCATAATCCTCGACGAGGCCCAGAACACCACAGCCGAACAGATGAAAATGTTCCTGACGAGGATCGGCCATGGATCGAAGGCGGTCGTTACCGGTGACATCACCCAAGTCGACGTAGCGACCGGTCGCAGTGGCCTCGCCGGTCTGGAACCGATTCTGGGTGGGATCGAGGGCGTTGGTTTCGTGTGGCTAACCAAGCGTGATGTGGTACGCCACCGCATCGTGGCCGAGATCGTCGATGCATACGAGAAGGCGACCGACTTCAGTGAACCTCCCGGCGGACCTGCGTGAACGACTCGGCCGGCCCGGTGGTAGTGGTGCTCAACGAGCAGGACGCCATCGAAATCGACATGGGTCGCTGGCAGCGTCTTGCCGCACGATCCCTCACGACTTCGGGAGTCACGAACGGCGAACTCAACTTGATCTTTGTCGACGAAGGAGCGATGACCGAACTGAATGCCCAGCACATGGGAAAGGACTATGCCACCGACGTTCTGTCGTTTCCCCTCGACGGTTCAGATCCTGCGGAGTGGGGTCAGTCCTTGATCGGTGATGTGGTCGTCTGTCCGGCTCGAGCCGCGGCCCAAGCACCAGATCACGATGGCCTCCCAGGCCACGATGGGTCCCTCGATGACGAACTCGCACTGCTGATAGTCCATGGCGTACTGCATGTGCTCGGCCACGACCATTACGACACACCGACGACAACTCAGATGCAGTCCTGCGAGCAGGCTCTCCTGCGTCAACACCACCGCCGCGCATGATCTGGACCGTGTTGTCCTTAGTTGTGGCTCTGGCAGCGGGGCTAGTCGCCGGCGTCGCGCTGACGCTCACCGACCGCATCCCCAAACGGCTGTCGGTGAAACGCTTCGATGCTCCGGTCGCTTCTGAAGACGAATTGATTGCGCTCACCGAAGCCGCCGCTGCTGATGACGTGATTGATGATGAGGAGCGGGAACTGATCGAGTCGGTCTTCGCACTCGATGACACGATTGCCCGGGAGGTGATGGTGCCCCGCACTGACATGGTCGCGGTGGCTTCCGATCTGGGCATTGCCGCGGTCGTCGATATCGCGATCGACAAGGGGTTGAGCCGACTTCCCGTCTTCGGCGAGGACCTCGACGACATCGTCGGTGTGTGCCTGATGAAGGACCTGACCCGTGCGGAACGGGCGGGACGCGGAGACCAGCTCGTGGCGACGCTTATGCGACGCGCACGTTTCGTGCCCGAGACCAAGCAGGCGGGAGTCCTGTTGCGGGAAATGCAGGCGGGCCACTACCACCTCGCGATCGCGGTTGACGAATATGGCGGAACCGCCGGTCTGGTCACGCTTGAAGACGTGGTGGAGGAGTTGGTTGGCGAGATAGTGGACGAGTTCGATGTCGAGGAGCCCCTCGTTGAGCCTCTTGCAGGCGGGGAGGTGCTGGTCCATGGAAGGATGCCTGTCGATCAACTGAACACCCTGGTGCGATCAGAACTCGGTGAGGGCGACTGGGACACCGTGGGGGGATTGATATTCAGTACTCTTGGTCATGTCCCGACGGTCGGCGAGTCAATCGAACAGGGCGGTGTGCTCTTGAAGGTCGAACGCATGGAGGGTCGCCGGATCACCAAGGTGCGCCTCACGCCGGTTGAACTGCTCGGTCGCACCAGCACCGCCGATGATGACTGAGCACTCGGACATGCAGCGAGGCCCGGCAGCTGGTGAGCGCTCCGGATTCGTGACACTGATCGGTCGCCCCAACGCCGGAAAGTCGACGCTGCTCAACAAGATCCTCGGCTTCAAGGTGTCGATCGTCTCCGACAAACCCCAAACGACCCGCACCCAGGTCCGCGGTGTCCTCGACCGCCCCGGCGCACAGCTAGTGTTCGTGGACACTCCCGGTATCCACAAGCCCAGGACCGCTCTGGGGTCCAGCCTCAATGCCACCGCCAACCAGGCGAGTTCGCAGGTCGACGTAGTCTGCTTCGTGCTTGACGCAACCGCCCCCTACGGCCGAGGTGACGCCGCGATAGCTGATCGTCTGCCCAAAGAGTCTGTGATCGTCGTGACGAAGTCCGACCTTGCCTCGCGTCAACAGATCGCTGCGCAGCTCGCCGCTACGTCTGATCTCGACGCGGCCCAATGGTTCCCGGTGAGCGGACGAACGGGCGACGGAATCGAGGACCTGGTCTCCCACCTGACCAACAGGATGCCGTTGGGTCCGCGTTTGTACCCCGAGGGGATGGTCACCGATGTTGGTGATGAGTTCTGGGTGGCCGAGCTCGTGCGCGAGAAGCTGCTGGCCCTTACCCGCGAGGAACTCCCGCACAGTGTCGCAACCAGGGTCACTGAATGGGAATGGCCCCGGATCCGCTGCGAGATCCTCGTTGAACGAGAGTCCCAGAAACCGATGGTGATCGGGAAGGGTGGAGAGGTGCTCAAGAAGGTCGGCACGGCGGTTCGTGCTGAGATAGGCGAGGAGGTCTTCATCGAACTCTTCGTGAAGGTCGAAAAGAACTGGCAGCGCCGCCCCGAACTGGTCCAACGCCTCGGCTACTAGCTGTTCTGCAGCGCTCGAAGAAAGCTCTCGGCCTCGGAACGGTCTTTGGTTCGGCGCATCGGGGGGAGCCCCCCGAGTAGCTGCCAGCGATAGCTGCGTGAATTCGCCAGGCGAGGGTCCAGTACGGCCACCACGCCGCAGTCGGTCGCGGAGCGGATGAGTCGGCCCGCTCCCTGGGCCAGCATGATCGCGGCCCTCGGCAGGTCAACTGTCCTAAACGCGTTGGGACCGACCCGCTCGCGACGCGCAGAGAGCACGGGATCGTCGGGCCGAGGGAAGGGGAGTCGGTCGATAATCACCAGGTTGCAGGTTGAACCGACCGCGTCGATGCCCTGCCAGTAGGACATCGTGGCGAATAGACAGGTTTCGTCGTGCGCAATGAAATCTTTGAGAAGCTGCGCCTTGGAGCCCTCGCCCTGTGTGAGTATCGGCCACGGAACCCGCGACGAGATGCGCGCGGAGGCTTCGTTCATCGCCGCCCAACTTGTGAACAACGCCAGGGTCCTTCCTCCGGCCGCGTTGATCAGGGATTCGATCTCCAGATGCTGCGACTCCCGATGTCTCGGCTTGCGAGGGTCGGGGAGATCAGCGGCGCAGTACAGCAGAGCGTTCGATTCGTAGTCGAAGGGACTGCCGACATCGATCTCCACGGCGCTGTCGGGAAGCCCGAACTGCAATGCGGCGTCGACGGGCATCGTCGCGGATGTGAGGACCCCGCCACGCTGCGACCACAGGTTCTCAGCGAGGATCTTGTGGATCGCCAGTGGCGTGGAGCGAAGGCTGGGATTGTGGGCCGGTCCGTCCACCCACATCACCTCGTCGTCCACTGCCCAACGAAGGAAGCTGATGTCGTCGAGCAGCGAGGTGACCGACTGGCGTGCCCGGATGGTTCGATTCGACACGTCGCTGGGAGCGTCGGAAGGCACCCCGCGAAGCTCTGTCAACAGATCGGTGACCCGCGCCGCGATGAGATCGAGTGTGCTGCCTAGGTCCGCTGAGGGGCCGTCGGGCAGGCGGTGACCAGTCAACGGGCCCAGATTGTCTTTGAGGGCGTCTGCTGCGTCGCTGACTTTCGTGGAGGCGGCTGAGTCGGCGATCACTGCTCTGACGGCGGAGGCCGCGGTCAGCAGACGGGCAGTGCTCAGGTAGCGACCCGCTGCGTCGGCCATGATGTCCTCGAGTTGGTGGGCCTCGTCGATGATCACGGTGTCGTGTTCTGGGAGAATACCACCCACCGCGACGTCGATCGCATACAGGTGCAAGTTGACGATCAGCACGTCGGCCGCTGCGGCCTGACGCCACGCCCTTTCTGCGAAGCAGTTTTCACCTTCACTGCAGCGGGCGGCGCCCGGGCATTCCTGACGGCTGACACTGACCTGCTGCCAAGCATGGTCACCTACGTCGGCCAGTTCGGATCGGTCGCCGGTGGCGCTCCGGTCTGCGAACGATCTGAGTTTCCGGATACTCTGCTTGTCCAATCCATCGTGCTCCAGTCCCAGGCCGAGGTTCTGGGCCGACTCCGCTTCGCTGAGGCGTTGCAGGCAGAGGTAGTTGGAGCGACCCTTCAAGACGGCGAAGTCGATTGGTTTGGACAACCGGCTCGACACCAACGGCAAGTCCTTGGCGGCTAGTTGGTCCTGCAGCGCTTTCGTCGCAGTGGCCACCACGACCTTCCGGCCCGACACGACGATGGGCACCAGGTAGGCGAGTGACTTCCCTGTGCCCGTGCCCGCCTGCACCAGAACATGGCCGTTGCTTGCCAGAGCGTCTGCGACCGCTGCAGTCATCTCGACCTGTCCAGAGCGCTGCTCACCGCCGTCGGGCAGACCGGCGGTGACCTCGGAGAGCAGTTCAACAGCAGTCTCGGCGATGTTCATGGCAGGTGAGCTTTCGTACGTTCCCAACAATCTCAGACCCCTACCATAGGCACCCCTGCCGACTGTTCTCGGAGAGCGGGCCGGCGGGTTCGTTCGACCGTCGATTAGCCGGGTGCTTCAACCCGATAGGTTCTACTGCGTGCCCGCCGATCTGCTTGATCTGAATCGGATACCGCGTCATATCGCCTGTGTGATGGACGGCAACGGCCGATGGGCACAGGCGCGGGGTCTGCCTCGTACCGAGGGCCACCGTGCCGGCGAACACTCATTGTTCGACGTCGTCGACGCCTCACTCGAAATCGGAGTCGAGTGGTTGACGGTGTATGCCTTCAGCACCGAGAACTGGAGACGTCCCCGCGATGAGGTGCGATTCCTGATCAACTTCAACGAAGAGATCCTGTTGCGTCGACGCGATGAACTCAATGAACGGGGCGTGCGTATCCGCTTCGTCGGCCGTCGCGACTGGCGGGTTCCGAAGCGCCTGATACGGCGCATGGACGAAGCGTCGGAGCTGACGACGAAGAACCGCAAGCTCACGTTCACGATTGCGTTCAACTACGGCGGCCGAGCAGAGATAGTCGACGCGGTGCGTCGGATAGCGGCGTCGGGCACGGCTCCCGAGAAGATCACCGAGTCGACGATCGCCCGGAATCTCTACGACCCCCAGATGCCCGATCCGGACCTGGTCATCCGCACGTCCGGTGAGTATCGCATCTCAAACTTCCTGTTGTGGGAACTGGCCTACAGCGAGTTGGTGTTCGTCGACACTCCGTGGCCGGAGTTCCAGCGTCGAGAGTTCTTTGCGGCCATCAGAGAGTTCCAGGACCGCGACCGCCGTTTCGGCGGTGTCGACGGCGGCGGTTGAGATGAGCCTCTACCGGGATCAAGCTGTGGTACTGCGATCCTGGAAGCTCGGCGAGGCTGACCGGATCGTCAGTCTCCACACTTACGACAACGGCAAGGTCCGCGGCGTCGCCAAAGGGGTACGACGAACAAAGTCCAAATTCGGGGCTCGGCTCGAACCGTTGAGCCATGTCTCGATCCAGATGTACAGGGGGCGCAGCGACCTCGACACCATCACCCAGGTGGAGACACTCTCACGGTTTGTTGCGCTGCGCGACGATCCGCAGCGTCTTGCACGTGCCCAGGCCCTGCTCGAGGCGGTCGAGGGGGTTGCCCAGGATCGGGAGCCGGACCGGGCGCTTCATGTCATGCTGGTCCGGGCGCTCAATACCCTTGCGGGACGCGACAGCGGCCTGGTGGTCGCCGCCTTCTTCTTGAAGCTCCTAGCCCATGAGGGGCTGCAGCCGCAGCTAGACGTCTGTCACAGGTGCGGCACGCGGAGCGAACCTGTGGCCTTCGATCTCGACGATGGAGGTGTGCTGTGTCGGCAGTGCCGTCGCGGGCGGCCCGTCTCAGCGGAGGCTGTTGATCTGATGAGACGGATCCTCTGCGGTGGACTACGCGGTGTGCTCGCTGAGGAGTCGACTTCACCGTCGGGCGCGTCAACGGAAGTCGAAGCGTTGGCGACCGCTTTAGTGGAGCACCACCTAGAGCGGCGACTGCGCTCCATTGCTGTGCTGGATCAGACCTGAGCCGACCCGAGCCGGTTGCAACGGTTACTGACTGATGGGGATCCAGCGTCCCTGAGACTCGTCCCATTCCATCCACGTCTCAAGATCGTGGTCCCATTGGATGTAGGTGTCGCGCGCTGCATCCCAGGTGGGCGCATCCACCCCTGGTTGGCTCGTTTGCTCGCTGGCGAATTGCGCCTCGGCTGTGTCTTCGGCCTGGCCGGACCGCGGTTCGATTCCCCCCTCGGATGGAGCGTCTGTGTCAGGTTGTGTTTCGTGGGTTGGGTGCGCAGTGGCCTGCACGGGTAAATCAGGATCGGTTACCGGCGCCACGCTGACCGGTGCCTGTGTGGATGGCGCCTGTGTGGGTGGTGCCTGTGTGGGTGGCGCCTGTGTGGGTGGCGCCTGAACCGGTGGACTCCAGAGGCCCGGTAGTGCTGCGGTCGCCAGCGCGGCGTCGTTGACTCCAGGGACCAGCGTAGGAATGCCGACGTATTTCTTGTCGACGACCAGGGTCTTCGCCACGAAGTCGCCGACTCGACGGTGTCCCTTGGAGACCAGGGAGAAGACCAGCCCGGTCAGCGGTACCAGCAAGAACCAGGGGAAGGCGTCAATGACCCACAGGAACAAACGCAGCAGATGTTTGTGAATTCCCGCTTTACCGAACGTGGTCTGATCGACGACACGGACGCCGGCGGCGAGCTTGCCCACAGAACCACCGGTGATCGCAGCGACGACCACGAGGTTCAACGCCGTGGCAACGACAACCCAGAGGGCGATGTCGGTGAACTTGCCGTTCTCGAGCACGAAGACGAACGAATCGCCCTGCACGCAGATGTCACCGTTGTCCAAGTTGTCGTAGTGGGCACATATCTGTTCGGCGATCTCGGGGTCTTCGACATCTTCAAAGGTGGACGATGAGAGGAACGCGATCACGAACACCGCCAGCAGGATGAAGAAGTCGACGGCGAAGGCGACGCAACGACGACCGAACACCGCGGTCGGGTCACCCCCCAGGGGGTCGTTGGTTCGCATGGACTCCATATCAGCGCTCCTCCGGTAGCCTCTCGGCCATGGCTGACTCGGAACTGTTCAACCAGATAGTGAACCTATCCAAGCGCCGCGGATTTGTCTTCCAGTCAGCCGAGATCTACGGCGGTTTCCGATCCACGTACGACTATGGACCGCTCGGTGTTCTGCTGCTGCGCAACGTCAAGGACGCCTGGTGGCGTTCGATGGTGCAGCATCGCCACGATGTGGTCGGTCTCGACGCCTCGATCCTCTCTCCACCCCAGGTCTGGGAGGCGAGCGGTCACCTCGCCAACTTCTCGGACCCGCTCGTCGACTGCACCAGCTGCAACGCCCGTCACCGCCAGGACAAACTCACCGACCCCGAGACCTGTCCGAACTGCGAAACCGCTGGATGCCTCACCGAGGCGCGCCAGTTCAACTTGATGTTCAAGACCCACGCCGGTCCGATGGCCGACTCGACCGCGGAGGTGTACCTGCGCCCGGAGACAGCCCAGGGTATTTTCACCAACTTCGCCAACGTGCTGCAGACCAGTCGCAAGAAGCCGCCGTTCGGCATAGCCCAGGTCGGAAAGTCGTTCCGCAACGAGATCACCCCGGGGAACTTCGTCTTTCGAACCCGCGAGTTCGAGCAGATGGAGATGGAGTTCTTCGTTCCACCCGACGAGACCGACCATTGGTTCAAGTACTGGTGTGATCAGAGACTGGACTGGTACTTGGACCTGGGGATTCCCGAAGCCGACATTCGCCTGCGGCCCCATGGTGCCGACGAGCTGAGCCACTACTCGTCGGGAACATCGGACCTGGAGTACCGGTTCCCGTGGGGTTGGGACGAACTCGAGGGCATAGCAGATCGAGGCGATTTCGACCTCACCGTCCATGCCGCCCATTCCGGGGAGCGCCTGGAGTACTTCGACCAGGCCAACAACCGGCACTACGTGCCCCATGTCATCGAACCGGCGGCGGGCGCCACCCGGGCGGCGATGGCGTTCCTTATGGCTGCCTACGACACCGAGACGGTCAACGACAGCGTCCGCACCGTGCTGCGGCTCGATTCAAGACTCGCGCCGTACAAGGTCGCGGTGCTGCCGTTGTCCAACAAGGAGACGCTCACATCGACAGCCCAGGAAGTCTTCGAGATCGTCAAGCTTCGCTGGATGGCTGACTACGACCAGACGCAGTCGATCGGGAAACGCTACGCCCGCCAGGATGAGATCGGCACGCCCTATTGCGTGACCGTCGACTTCGACAGCCTCGAGGATCGGGCCGTCACCGTGCGTGAACGCGACACGCGTGGACAACAGCGGGTTTCGATTGATCAACTCGAGGGGTTCCTAGCTGCGCGCCTCGGCTGAACTGCGTCCGACGGGCCCCTTATTGGTGGGCGTGGGTTTCGGCTAGCTTGCGGTTTGATGGGCATTCACCATGACGACATCGCCAAGGTGCGGGCCGCGGCCGATCTGGTAGCGCTGATCGGCGAACACACCGACATCAAGCGTTCAGGACGCAACTGGATGGCTCGCTGTCCCCTCCACGGTGAACGCACACCTTCGCTCTCGGTCAACTCCGAGAAGGGCGTCTACTACTGTTTCGGCTGTCAGCGCAGCGGCGACGCAATCACCTTCGTGCAGGAGATCGAGAAACTCGACTTCGTCGGCGCGGTCGAGTCGCTTGCGGCTCGCTACGGCGTGCAGTTGCGCTACACGACCCAGGGCGAGGGGACCACTCGGGCGCGCAAACGACTATTGCTCGACGCGGTGGCCAAGGCAGCCGAGTTCTACCACCAGAGGCTGCTCAACGGGCCTGACGCCGGCGCTGCCCGTGGCTATCTGCGCTCCCGGGGCTATGACCGCTCGGTGGTCAACAAGTACAAACTCGGTTGGGCCCCCGACAACTGGGATGAACTGGCCAGGCACCTGAGACTGAACACAGCCGACCTGACTGACAGCGGCCTCGGGTTCGTCAACAGCTCGGGTCGGGTGCAGGACGCATTCCGTGCCCGGATCATGTTCCCGATCGCCGACGAGCGGGGGGATTTCACCGGCTTCGGCGGCCGCATCCTTCCGGGTTTCGAGGGCCCCAAGTACAAGAACACGATCGGTGACGCCGCGGTCTATGACAAGAGCAAGCTGCTCTACGGGCTGCACACCCACCGCGAGGGCATCGTCAAGGAGGGTGAGGCGATCATCTGTGAGGGCTACACCGACGTGATCGGTTTCGGCACCGCCAACATCCTGCGGGCCGTGGCAACTTGTGGCACGGCCCTCACCGAAGAGCACATCAATCTGCTCAAGAGGTTCTCGGCGGATCGTCTGGTGCTCGCGTTCGACACCGACTCGGCGGGGCTCGCAGCCGCCGAACGGGTCTACGAATGGGAACAGCGTTTCGAACTCGATGTGAGAGTGGCAGACCTGCCATCCGGCGTCGATCCGGACGACGTAGCTCGTGAAGACCCAGCGGAACTGGACAGAGCCGTGCAGGAGGCCATTCCTTACATGCGGTTCCGCATGGAGAGAGCCCTGGCAGCCACTGATCTGTCGAGTCCAGAGGGCCGGGCCCGTGCCGCAGAGCGAGCTGTCGATGTCGTTGCTGAACATCCCAACGAGCTTGTCCGCGACCCGTATCTCGTGGAGATCGCCGACCGTTGCCGGGTTGAGGCCGCGAGTCTGCGGGAGCTCGCCTCCAAACCCCGTCCACAACCGGCCGCCCCTCGGCACCGCGGCCAACAGGGCGGTCAGCAACAAGCGATGGAGCGCGAGGTACCCAACGCGCCAGACGAGGACGGGCACGGTCCCCAACAACAACCGAGACTCCAGGACTCGAACGCTGCGGCCGCGGAGGACGAGACGATCCGCCTCGTTATTGACCGCCCGGACGAGGCCGCTCGGCTTCACGCCAATCTTTTCGGTCATAGTGTGCGTCAAGAAGCTTTCCAAGCGCTGAGGGACCATGGATTCGAGGGGGCTGCGGAGCGTTGCGGACCGCAGGCCGCCGATCTGCTGAGGCGCTTGGCTGTTGAGGGTTTCGACGCTGATCGTGACGATGTCCTGGCCGGCATGGCCCGCCTCGCTGGTCGCAGGACGCTCGACGGTATTGGTCGTGGCCTGCGCCCCTTCGGCGCAACCGACGAAGTGGCAATCGAGGTGAGCCGCTCGGCCACTTGGCTCACAGTGGAGCTGGAGAGGCTCAATGACCCGAGGACGCGCCGAAGTGCGGTGGACAAATTGCTGCCGTGGTTGATCAGACACGCAGAATGGCGAGCAAGGTAACCGGCGCGGCTCCAGAAACCCCATTGAACAACATCTGGGGGCGGTATCATCTCCAGGACCGGTCCGGGGTAGCTCAGCTGGCAGAGCGCTCGGCTGTTAACCGAATTGTCGTGGGTTCGATCCCCACCCCCGGAGCTGAAGAGGCGGGCCGTGCGCAGTGTGCGGCCTGCTTCGCCGTTTGATGAGCATCTTCAACAAGCGACAGCGGTAGTGTCTCGTTGGGCTCGTAGCTCAGTGGTTAGAGCAGAGGACTCATAATCCTTCGGTCGTGGGTTCGATCCCCACCGAGCCCACCAATTCCGACCGATCTTGTCGGTTATTGCTGTAGGCTCCAGTGGTCGCTGGTGAACTCACAACCGGCGATGTCCGCTGTTTCCGAAAAAAGAGACAAGGACCGAGCTACGAAAGGTGCATCCATGAGCAACGACTGGGGTTTTGAGACCCGCCAGATCCACGCGGGACAGCAAGCCGATCCGGCCACTGGTGCCCGCGCCGTGCCGATCTATCAGACGACGGCCTACCAGTTCCGTGATTCCGATCACGCCAAGGACCTGTTCGCCCTAGCCGAGATAGGCAACATCTACACCCGGATAATGAACCCGACCCAAGCCGTGGTCGAAGCCCGTCTCGCCAGCCTCGAAGGCGGCACAGACACCGCAGTCGGAATTCCCGGGGCACTCGCGCTGTCCTCCGGCCAGGCAGCAGAAACCCTGGCGGTTCTGAATCTGGCTGAGTCCGGCGACCACATCGTGTCGGCCGCGGCCCTCTACGGGGGCACCTACAACCTCTTCCACTACACGCTGCCGAAGATGGGAATCACCTGCACGTTCATCGACGACGCCGATGATCCCGACGCTTGGCAAGCGGCCACACAGCCCAATACCAAGGCGTACTACTGCGAGTCGATCGGCAACCCGATGAACAACGTGGTTGACATCGCCAAGGTCGCCGACATCGCCCATGCAAACAATGTGCCGCTCATCGTCGACAACACTGTGGCAACTCCGTATTTGATCCGTCCGCTCGAGCACGGTGCAGACATCGTCGTCCACTCGGCGACGAAGTTCATCGGCGGGCACGGCACTGCAATCGCCGGAGTGATCGTCGACGGAGGCAGTTTCGATTTCGGGGCGTCCGGCAAGCATCCGATGTTCACCGAGCCGGATCCCAGCTACCACGGCCTGGCCTTTTGGCCCGCGCTCGGCCCCGGTTCCTACATCATCAAGGCCCGGGTGCAACTCCTTCGGGACATTGGAGCGGCAATCGCGCCATTCAATTCGTTCCTGCTGCTGCAGGGCCTCGAGACGCTGAGTATGCGGATGGAACGTCACTTCTCCAACTCGAACGCAGTCGTCGACTATCTCGCTTCCCACGACCAGGTCGAGTCTGTCGCTTACGCAGGACTGCCCGACTCGCCCTGGCACGACATCGCCAACGAACTCGGCGGCGGGAAGGGATACGGCTCCGTCCCTGCCTTTGTTATCAAGGGTGGTCTCGAAGCGGGCAAGAAGTTCGTTGAGGCCCTTGAGCTTCACAGCCACCTGGCCAACATTGGTGACACCCGCAGCCTGGTGATCCAGCCAGCAGCCACTACCCACTCCCAGTTGACCCCGGAGGAACAGGAGTCCACCGGCGTCACCCCGGGGCTGGTGAGGCTGTCGGTGGGACTGGAGTCGATCGAAGACATCATCGCGGATCTCGACAAGGGGTTTGCGGCAGCAGCCAGCTGACCAACAGCGCTAGCGGCGTTGCGAGAACTCCAGAGCGGCGCCTAGAGCTGGCCCCGGCACGGAACTTTCAGGGTTCGTCAATCCAGACGGGCGCGCGGTCGAGCAGGAATTCAGCGACCTTCGAGCAGCGGTCGAGCACGTCGCACAACACGTCTCGTCCATAGAAGATCCTCGCCAACTCGACCTGGACCCTCGCGACGATGCTGATAGCGCGGACCGGTGCATCGGTGACCGCTCCGAAGCTGTCGAGGGCACTCACCTCGAGCGGCAGCTCTGTCGTGCCTATACCGGCGAGGTCGGTGGCCAGAATCAAAAGGTCGGGGGCCGACGGCAGCGGTGGGAGGGCGAAGCTGATTGTCAGCGGCAGGCGAATGTCGGAGGACACTTCGTCGCCTTCATCCAAGCTGAGCAGTTCATCTTCAAACATGATCAGTGCTCGAGGGCCGACCTCGAGCGCGACATGCATGTCCAGTGGACCGTCGCACGCCTGGTCGGGGTGTAGGTCTACTTCCCAGCTCTGACGGTTGGTATAAGTCTCGATGAAATGCCGTTCGTCATGAACGTGGAATCCGTGTTCGACGACATGATCCTTGAGATCAGCAACGAATCCCTGTAGGTCGACTACTGCCATTGCCAATAGCTTGCCATGACTTGGCGCGTATCGTGTAGGCGATCGACCGTATTGTCTGAATTGGAATTGCTTGAACTTTAAGAATCTGTCTGATTGCGCGCCAGTGGCGTGCAGGAGTGAGGTTGACGAGATGAACGCTGACGAGGTTCTCATGGTCCTGCACGAAGCTGCCGATGCGGTGGTCGATGCCTTCGTCGATCAGCGCGACTGGGGCAAGTCGGGTCTGCGCCACGACCAGTACGTTCCGGACCTCGTCGCTGACGAAGCGGTGCTCGGCGTGCTCGGCGCCGCGGGAATCCGGGTCCTCAGTGAGGAGAGCGGCCTCGGACCCGGCACGGGGCCTGTGGCGGTCGTCGACCCCGTCGACGGCTCGACCAACGCTTCGCTGCCGCTGCCGTGGTTCGCGACGAGCCTGTGCGTGGTCGACGAGGAGGGTCCCTGGGTGGCCGTCGTGCATGACCATCCCGGCAATCGGCGCTACACCGCTGTCCGCGGCAGAGGTGCGACCCTCGACGGCGCTGCATTGGCGCCGCCCCCCGCAGTGGACCTCTCAGAAGCGGTCGTTGCGGTGAACGGAGTGCCCCCGACTGAGGCGGGTTGGTGGCAGTTCCGGACAATGGGTTCCTGTGCTCTGGAGCTGTGTGCAGTGGCAGACGGGCGTTTCGCCGGATTCGTGGACTTCGCCGGGACACTTCATGTCTGGGACTACCTGGGCGCGCTGCTCGTCTGCGGCGAGGTGGGAGTGCCCGTGTCCGATGCGCACGGCCGGGACTTGACGGTGATCGACCACCAGGCTCGGCGGTCTCCAGTTGCAGCACCGTCGGCGTTGTTGCCACAGTTGCTTTCGGTGCGCCGAGACGCGGGTCCGAGGTAATAGCTCGGGTTGTGGTTTTGCGGTTGTGCTCATCGCCGATTGCGCTAGATTTGGGGCCCAACCATGACCCGGGCCGTGATCCTATGTCGCGCGCCATCTGATACGGGTCAGGTCTCTCTGGAAGGGAACAATCATGAATAAGAACAGTAAGTTGTTGCGATTGCTTGCAGCACTGTTGGCGATCGTCCTGATAGCAGCCGCTTGTGGCGACGATGATGAAGCCGACGCTGAAGAAGAAATGGTCGATGATGGCAGCGATGACATGTCCTCCGACGGCGACATGGCCCATGAAGACGACATGGCCGAAGACGAGGACGCGGGTGGACGGTTGGCTGCGGTCATTGATCGTGGTGCTGTCAACTGCGGCGTCAACGACACGCTTCCAGGCTTCGGCAACGTCGACGCCAACGGCAACAACATCGGCTTCGATATCGACTTCTGCCGGGTAGTGGCCGCAGCGGTGCTCGGTGATGCCGATTCTGTGAACTACACGCCCCTCGACGCATCCCAGCGCTTCCCGACCTTGCAGTCCGGTGAGATCGACATGCTGGTACGCAACACCACATGGACGGCGAGCCGCGACGGCAACGAGCAGGCGAACTTCATGTTCACCACATTCTTCGATGGCCAAGGCTTCATGGTCCACGCCGACAGTCCGATCCAGTCCGTGTCCGATATGGCCAACACCAGTATCTGCGTGCTTCAAGGCACCACGACGCTGTTGAACCTGAACGCTGTGCTCGGCGATATGGGAGTCCCGTTCACCTCAGTGGAGTTCCAGTCCAACACCGAGCTGCAACCGGCGTTCGTTTCCGGGCAGTGCGAAGTCTGGACTTCGGACGCCTCGCAGTTGGCGGCTTTCTCTGCCACGCTCGAAATCGGCACGCGCGTCCTCGGCGACATCATCTCCAAAGAGCCCCTCGGGCCTGTGGTGGCCGATGGCGACACCGAGTGGGCGCAGGTCGTTAACTGGGCCACCATGGCCACGGTGCAGGCCGAAGAGTACGGCATCTCCTCAAGCAACCTCGCTGACTTCGACGACACCGAGAACTCCAACATCCGCAGGTTCCTCGGCCTCCCCATTGAGGGAGAGGTGGCCGAGGTCGGCCTCGGCCTCCCGGCTGACTTCGCGACCCAAATAATCAGCCAGGTCGGCAACTACGGTGAGATCTACGAGCGCAACCTTGCGCCGCTCGGTCTCGAGCGTGGTGTCAACGCCCTGTGGACCGACGGCGGGCTCATGTACGTTCCGCCCTTCCGGTAAGCCACTCGTCAATCGCCAACGGCGATAAGAGCTGAATTACTTCGACAAGACGATTCCGGTCGGCCCTCGCACAGTCTTGAGGGTCGCCGGGATCGTCTTGCGCGTTCGGCAAGTTTTCTGAAATACTCCGCTCGCCGAATGTTGCTCGCTATGGTTCGGGTGACGGGGCAATCGGCCGGAATAGTAGAAGGCACAGAGAGGGGCGAGACGAACAAATGCTCAGCAGGCTGCTGTTGTTGGTGATCGCCTTGGTGTTGGCAGCAGCGGCTTACCTCGTCGGCCGTTTCGTTGTCGACAAGGTCACCGGTCGAGACACCTCCGACCGTCCACCGCCATGGCGCGACCTGAACGTCCTTTCGTTGGCAGCCCAAGTTCTGGCGCTAGGCCTGATCGTTGCTGTCGGATCCTGGTTGTGGAGCAATTTCAGGGACCGCACCGATGATATCGGTCTCGAACTGACCTTCGATTTCTTGGACCAGCCGTCGGGGATCTCCATCGCCGACAACCCGCTGAGTTCCAACGCCGGCATCCGAGACGCACTGCAACAGGGGGTCAAGAACACGTTCTTGATAATCCTGTTGGGGATTCCGCTTTCAATAATGTTCGGGACCCTCATCGGTATCGCACGCCTGTCGACCAACTGGCTGCTGCGGAAGTTGGCGACCGGATACGTCGAGTTCTTCAGGAACATCCCGCCCCTGTTGGTGATCGTGTTCCTGTGGGGCGCCGTTTTTCTCAATTTCCCAATCGGGGCGAGTCCGACAGCGGAAGCAGCATGGCGTCCCTTCGGCGGATGGATGATCTTCAGCAACAGCCGGTTCGCTTTTCCCTCGATTGTCGGCCTGGACAACTTCGGGGTCTACCAACTGCTCGTCGTGGGCAGCATCGTGGCTGCGGCGGGGGTCTGGGCGTGGCGGACTCGGGTGTTCAACAACACCGGTAACCCCCATCGTAGGGTGCTGTGGTCTGTGGCGGCACTGGTCGCGCTGTGCGGAGTGTTCTTCTTGGCGCTTGGAGGGCCCTTCGAGTTCTCCAAGACCACCGTCGAGAATCGGATCTGGTCGGGCGGCTTTCGGATGCAGATGCCCTACGTGGCGGTTATGTTGGCGCTCGTCATCTACACCGCCTCCCATATCGCCGAGATCGTTCGGGGCAGCATCCTGGCTGTACACCGGGGGCAGGTGGAGGCCTCCCATGCTCTGGCCCTGAGCGGCTTGCAACGGTATCGGTTCGTGATACTGCCCCAGGCCTTCCGGATCGCCTTCCCCCCGTTGATCAATCAGTTCCTCAACTACACCAAGAACTCTTCATTGGCCGTGGCGATCGGTTTCGCTGAGACCACCTCGGTCATCTCCAACCTGTTCGGGCAGTCCCAACCCGCGCCCCAACTCCTGCTGATTCTCATGTTGATCTACTTGGTCTTCTCATTGGCCCTGTCGGCGATAGGCAACCTGGTGAACCGTCGTCTCCAACTGAGGGGTGTGTGATGTCGGCTACAGACTTCGGTTCGGGAACACATGAGGACTTTCAGGAGGCGGACAACCTGCCACCGAGCCAACGGTTGACACCGGGAGACTGGATCAAGAAGAACCTGTTCAACAACTGGTACAACTCGGTGATCACCGCCGTAGTCGTCATCTGCGTTGTTTTCGCAGTTGTACAAACGCTGGGCTGGCTGTTCACTTCGGATTTTCTGATCATCCGCCGCAACCTCGCGCTGTTCATGGTCGGTCAGTTCCCCCGCGACGAGTTGTGGCGACCCTGGGCGTCGGGGTACCTGCTGATGGGTTCGTTGGGAATCGGTTCTGGAGTGTTGTGGCGGTCCGCGCAGGCAGACGCAGTAGAAAAGGGACTACCCCCCGAACCCCACTCCTGGCCTGACCTGTTGCGCAGGTTCTGGGCGATCATTGCGGTGTTGATCTTCTTCTTGTCCTTCGCCCGGACGGTGCCGCCGTTCGTGGGTCTGGCCACCATCTTCGTGGCGTTCTTCGTCAGCCGTGAACTGGGCCGCAGGTTCAACCCCGCGATGCGAACACGCGGAATGTTCTTCTCTGGGCTGCTTGGTCTGCTTTCGCTGCTGGTGCTCGCCGGGACTGGAGGTCTGGGAGCATTGACTGTGGGCGGGTTGGTCGGTGCGTGGACGCTTGTGGAGGTTCGACGTTATGCCGATGAGAGGGGTGTCGGGTCGTCAGAAACGATCGGGGCATCACGCCGGGCGCGGCGTTGGCATATTCCGTATCCGTTCAGACGACGGGTCGGAGGGGTCCTTGCCTCGCGGGTCGCGGCAGCCGTTGTTTTCCTCGCCGTGTGGTACGGGTTGCGGACCGTCGACTTGGGAGGCTTCGGCTGGGACGATTGGGGAGGTCTCCACCTGACCCTGTTCGTGACTGTGGTCGGCATCAGCACCGGACTCCCAGTGGGTATTCTGCTGGCCCTGGGACGCCAGTCGGACCTGCCGGTGATCAAGAGTGCATCGGTGGTCTTCATTGAGTTTGTGCGCGGTGTGCCGTTGATTTCATTGTTGATGTTCTCATGGCTGATGCTTCCCCTGCTGTTCCCGATCGACCTCGACATTCCCGGCCCGCTGACTCGAGTCATGATCGTCATAACCGCGTTCTCGGCTGCGTACATCGCCGAAATTGTCCGTGGAGGCCTTCAGGCGGTGCCTCGTGGTCAAGTAGAAGCCGCGCAGGCTTCTGGGATGTCCGCTGGCAAGATCCAACGGCTGATCGTGCTTCCCCAGGCGTTGCGCGCGGTGATCCCCGCCTTGGTAGGCCAGTTCATTTCGTTGTTCAAGGACACGTCGCTGCTTACGATCATTGGCCTGCTGGAGTTCCTGCGCGCCTCCGCAGTGGCCAATAATCAGACAGAGTTCCTGGGACAGGGGCTAGTGACGGTGACGTATCCCTTCGTCGCGCTCGGGTATTGGGCGTTCGCCTACACGATGTCCAAAGAGAGTCGTAGAGTCGAAGAGAGATTAGGAGTCGGAGTGAGATGAGCGACGCAGTTGTCAACGCAGACGCAACCGAGGTCCTCGGTAAAGGGGAAACGATCATCAGCCTGCGTGGAGTCGACAAGTTCTTTGGTGACTTTCAGGCCCTGAGCAACATCAACATGTCAGTCGGGGAGCAGGAGGTGGTGGTCGTCATCGGGCCTTCGGGCTCGGGTAAGTCCACGCTGATCCGCTGCATCAACCGCCTGGAGCGACACGACCGCGGTTCGATCGTGGTTGATGGAGTCGAGCTGTCCGACGACATACGCGCAATTCAGGAGATCCGCCGCGAGACGGGCATGGTGTTCCAAAGTTTCAATCTGTTCCCGCACCTGTCGGTGATGGACAACATCACCTTGGCGCCGCGCAATGTTCGCAATGTCCCAAAATCCGAAGCGGAAGCGACCGCGATGGAGCTGCTCGAGCGGGTGAAGATCCCGGATCAGGCACGGAAGTATCCGGGACAGCTCTCCGGTGGTCAGCAACAGCGGGTCGCCATCGCCCGTTCGCTGGCGATGAAACCCAAGGTGATGCTCTTCGACGAACCCACCTCGGCGCTGGATCCTGAGATGATCAAGGAAGTCCTTGACACCATGAAGGATCTCGCCACCGAGGGCATGACCATGATCTGCGTGACTCACGAAATGGGTTTCGCCCGCGAGGTCGCTGACCGTGTGGTGTTCATGGCGGACGGCGAGATCGTCGAGGTCGGCCCACCGGAGCACTTCTTCACGAACCCGACTGAAGAACGCACCAAGCTGTTCCTGAGCCAGATTCTCTGAATTCCCCCGTAGCCTTGCTCTTCGGGGCGCGTAGCTCAGTTGGTTAGAGCGCTTCCCTTACAAGGAAGAAGTCGGGGGTTCGAATCCCTCCGCGCCCACATGTTGCGCGACTGGCCACGGATGTCGGGTTTTCGGGAGATCTGAGACAAGATATGAGTTCTGTCTGATCCCGGGACCTGACCGAGGTTGGCGAGGAGGAAACCTTGAGACTCCAATTCATGGCGGCAGCAGCACTCGCCATCGCGTTGGTCGCCGCATCCTGTAGTGGCGGCGATCAGGGCGACCGGAGCAGGGGAGTGGCCACACTGGTTGGAGTGGAGCCTCCAGAAACGGACACACTCATCACCGCTGCGACGGCACCCGAAGCTGAAACATCGGAGTCTTCAGCGGAGACCGTCTCCGCGGCGACCGACGGCCAGAGCGACTCGGAGGTCCGCACCGTCGGTGAGGACTTCTCCGAGGGGGTCGAGGACCAGGAGGTTGACCCTGAGCCTGAAGTCGAGCCTGAGCTGCCGGAGACAGACCCCGAGCAGGCCTTGCTGGAGTTCGCCCAGTGCATGAGGGAGAACGGACTGCCGGACTTCGTCGATCCGACTGTGGACGCCACCGGTACCGTGCAGTGGCGTCAGATGTTCGCTGCTTCCGGAATCGATCCTGCTTCAGACGTTTTTCAGCAGGGACTGGACGTCTGCCGACACCACATCGAGGGTCTCGCCCTCGGAGGGGACGGCGGCGGTTTCGACCCGACCGAGGTGGCGGACACTCTGCTCGGGTTCGCCCAGTGTCTGCGTACCGAGGGAATTGAGGTTGACGACCCCGAGCTGTCGAGGCTCGTCACCGGCACCGGTGACAATCCCGGTACACGGCTGTTCGGCCCAGCATTCGACCCGACCGATCCAGATGTGCAAGCCGCCGTCGAAGTCTGCCGGGGAGAACTCGGTGGTCTCGGCGGCGGCGCGCAAGCAGGAGGAAACCAGCAATGAACGAGACCTCTGCACGACCGGGACGGCCGAAGCGCCGTTGGTTGGGCCTGATCGTGATCCTGATCCTAGTAATCGCTGCCGGAGGTGCCGTGGTCTGGTTCGTCGGCGATCAGACGCAGAGCGCGGACGCTCCGGTTGCAGCCATGCTGAACACCGATGTCATCGAAGTGCGCGACCTTTCTGAGACGACCACCATCTCGGGCACCCTGGCCTACGACGACGCCCGGGTCGTGGTCGCCCCGAGCGCTGGTGTCGTGGTGGAGGTCCCCGCGGAGGGGACGCGGCTGGAACGCGGAGCCCGACTGTTCGCCATCGACTCGATGGTCACCGATTCGCAGGTGACGCAGGCCGAACAGAGGATCGCGTCCGCGGAGGCGTCGGTGGCCAGCGCCCAGATCACGCTCGATGATCTTGAGTCCGGCGCTGGACCCGCCGATCTGGCCGCTGCAGAAGCATCCGTGGCCCAGGCCCGATTGATGCTCGACAACCTGACCGCCGCGCCTACCGAAGCGGAGTTGGGTGCGGCTCAAGCTGCGGTCGCGCGTGCGCAGGAGACTTACGATGATCTGCTTGCTCCGCCTACCGAAGCGGAGTTGGGTGCGGCTCAAGCTGCGGTCGCGCGTGCGCAGGAGACTTACGATGATCTGCTTGCCGATCTGGACCCGACCACTGTCGCGGAGACCGTCGCGGCAATCCAATTGGCAGAACAGCGGGTAGGTTCGACGAGGGCGACGCGGGACCTGTCCTTCGTCTCTCTGGAGATCACCTGGGGCGAATACTGTGACTGGACCGACAGGGCGATCGCGTCGCTGTGCGGTGCTTCCGCTCAGAGCCGTCTGCCGCTGAGCGAGAGCCTAATGGTGGCTCTCACCGACGGCATCGCCGAGGCCCGGGCCGAGGCTGAGAAGTATGGGTCGCCGTCAACCGATGAAGACTGGGCGGACCTTTCCGAGCGACTGCTCAATGCCAACTTGACCTACCTTGCCGATGTGACGGGCCACGAGTCGGCACTCGTCAGCTTCGACGCGGCAGAGGACGCCCACGCCGAGTTGTTGGCCGGTCCCTCCTCCGCTGACGTCGAGAGCGCGCTCGCCAACCTGGAGACTGCGCAGGACGCCCACGCCGAGTTGTTGGCCGGTCCCTCCTCCGCTGACGTCGAGAGCGCGTTCAACAACCTTCAATCGGCCAAGGAGCAGTTGCAGGACCTCCAGGACGGACCGGATGCCCTCGAGGTCGAACAGGCTCGCTCCAGCCTGCAGTCGGCGGAGACCAGGTTCAGTGATCTGCTCGCCGACCCCGGCACCGTGGAGCTGCTGCGGGCCCGCTCGAACCTGTTGTCGGCGGAGCTCGCCCTGGAGTCCGCATCAGACGATTACGACGATCTGCTCGCCGGTGCCGACACGGCGTTCCTGTTCTACGGCGACGGGGCCGCATGGCGTTCCATGTCGGTCGACACGACACCTGGCCCGGACATTCAGTGGCTGGAGACCAACCTTGTCGCCCTTGACTACGGAGACCTCGAAGTGGACGAGGTGTTCGATTCCGAGACCGCCGATGCGGTCGTGGCATGGCAGCAAGACGTCGGAGTGACGGTCACCGGCGAGGTTCCACTGGGACAGGTGGTCTTCATTGCAGGACCGGCCCCGGTGAGCGCCTTGGCAGTCTCGAGGGGTGATGTGGTGAACGAGGGCGCTGTCCTCTACGAGCTGACCGCGGTGGAACTGGTGTCGAGCATTGTTGGACCAGACGGGGTCCAAGACCAGACGGTCACCGCCCAACGCGTCACCGCCCGGCTCGACCTCGTCGACCAGGATCTGCTCGCACTGGGCACTGCAGTGACGATCGAGCTTCCCGACGATACCGAGGTGGCAGGCGAGGTGATTGAACTGGGTGCTGCCCCTGTGGTCGTTTCAGCGACCGAACAGAGCAGTGAATCGTCATATCTGGATGTGGTCATCGCCCCGCTGGAGTCGGTGGACCCGAATTGGACGGGGGCCACCGTTCAGGTTCGTTTCGCCACTGAGATCGCCCGGGCAGTCCTGAGTGTTCCTGTGAGCGCCCTGCTTGCTCTACAGGAGGGGGGCTACGCAGTTGAGATCGTCCAATCCGACGGAAGCGTCCGCCTCGTCGGGGTCGGCACCGGTCTGTTCGCCGATGGATTCCTGGAGGTCTCAGGCAACGGACTGGCCCCGGGCTTGGAGGTCGTGATCCCGTGATCGCCGTCGAGGTGCATGCCCCGGCGTTGGAACTTCGGTCGGCTAGCAAGTCCTACCCGGGCACCCCGCCAGTGCTGGCGCTCGACGGGGTCAGCCTCAGCATCGATTCCGGCGAGATGGTCGGTGTGGTTGGTCCCTCTGGCTGCGGCAAGTCGACCATGCTCCACATGATGGGCACACTCGACCGGCCGAGCAGCGGCACGGTACTGATCGACGGGTTGGACACATCGGAGCTCTCAGAGCGGCACCTGTCCGCGATACGCGGGCGCAAGCTGGGATTCGTGTTCCAGCGCTTCTTCCTGTTGTCGGGCACCTCGGCTCTGGAGAACGTCGCTGGAGGACTGCTCTATCTGGGGGTGACCCCCCGAGAACGAAGAGAACGGGCGGCGGCAGCCCTTGACCGGGTGGGCCTTGGAAACCGGATGTCCCACATTCCCTCGAAAATGTCCGGGGGTGAGCGGCAGAGGGTCGCAGTCGCCAGAGCTCTGGTGCACGACCCGGCGCTGATCCTGGCCGATGAGCCGACGGGAAACCTGGATTCCAGGGCCAGCGCCTCGATTATCGAACTGTTCGAGCAACTGCACGCCGAGGGGAGCACGATCGTCGTGGTCACCCACAACGATGAGATCGCTGGACATCTTCCCCGGGTGGTTCGACTGCTCGACGGGCGGGTGCAGTCCGATGAGAGGCGGACATGGTGAGTTCGGGTGTCCAGCCGAGCCGTCTCCGGCCCCTTGATGTGCTTCGTGTCGGGTTTGCCGGGCTTCAGTCACGGAAGCTGCGTGCTGCCCTCTCGGCGCTGGGCATCGCCATCGGCATCGCTTCGCTCGTGGGCGTGCTGGGCCTCTCTGAGTCATCGAAGTCAGATCTGCTCGACAAGATCAACGCCTTGGGCACCAACCTGTTGCAGGTGACCCCATCCGCCGGTTTCGGTGCAGGCGATGCCACTCTTCCAGACGAGGCTGTGGCGATGATCGGACGGGTGGGGAGCGTGGAGGAGATCTCCTTCGTGTCCTCAGTCGACGCGGGCGTGTACCGCAGCGACTTCATCCCGTCGGGTCGGACTGGCGGCATCTCGGTGGTGGGAAGCGACATGGCCCTGCTCGACACCCTCAACGGAGAGATCGCCCACGGCACGTTCCTCACCGAGGCAGCCCTCGAGTATCCGGCCGTGGTTCTGGGGTCGGTGACAGCGCAGCGGCTCGGAATCAGGGACCTGACCCACAGGCCGCGGGTGCTCATCGGCGACCGTTGGGTGGAGGTGATGGGAATCTTGGAACCCTTCGCGCTTGCCCCCGACCTGGACCGGGCGGCCATTGTCGGGCATCAGGCGTCGATCGACTATTTCGATGCTGACGGCGCAGCGACGACGGTCTATCTGCGAGTCGACGACGGGTGGATCGACATCACCCGCGACGTCATGCCCGCCACGGCCGATCCGGCGAACCCCGAAGAGGTGGAGGTGAGCCGCCCGTCGGACCTGCTGGAGGCACAGGAGGCCGCGGAGAGCCAGTTCGCGAACCTCTTCCTCGGCTTGGGTGCGGTGGCTCTGTTCGTCGGCGGGATCGGCATCGCCAACGTGATGGTGATCGGTGTGCTCGAGAGGCGCGGCGAGATCGGCCTGCGACGAGCGATCGGGGCTACCAGGGGTCACATCCTCGGCCAGTTCCTGGCTGAGTCGCTGCTGTTGTCTGCGGCGGGGGGTGCAGCCGGGGTGCTGCTCGGTGTTGCTGTCACCGCGGGGTATTCGGCGACTCAGGGATGGCGGGTGATCATTCCCGACATAGCGGTTTGGGGCGGTCTGGGCGCGGCGTTCGCGATCGGCGCACTGGCGGGGATCTATCCTGCGATCCGGGCTTCCCGTCTGTCGCCCACCGAGGCGCTGCGCTACGAGTGACCGCCACTGGCCAGGTTTCTGAAGAACCGAGCTAGCGTCATCCGCACGAATCCGGTACCCAACCGGTAGCGAACCGCAGACTACGACTGCACGACACCAATGAGCCCGACGATTTACTCCGAGTGGTGGGCCAACCTCGCGGTCGATATTGGCGTGATCCTCTTGGCCCTCATACTGGATCGTGTTCTGACCGAACGTCCGGTCCGCATTCACCCGGTGGTGTTGATGGGACGAATGGTCAGCGGACTCGAGCGATTCGCACCAACGCGACCGTTCGCGGCGCTGATCTACGGTTCCGCAGGAGTCGCTCTAACCATCGGAGCCTGGGGAACACTGGCCTGGCTGGCGATTTACGGGCTGGCCGAGTTGGGCACGCTCCCGTACCTGCTCGGCGGCGCCATCGTGTTGCGCGCAAGCTTCACGGTCCAGGGGCTCATCGCGGCCGGCGAGTCGACCCGACAGGCACTCGATAGCGGCGACCTGGAAGCGGCCCGAGCGGAACTACTCAGTCTGGTCAGCCGCGACCGTACAGCGTTGGGCCCGCCGCTGATCGCCGCTTCGGCGATTGAGTCGTTGGCAGAAAACACGACCGACAGTTACCTTGCACCCTGGCTGGTATTCGCCACTCTCGGCATACCCGGCGCTGTCGCCTACCGCGCTGCCAATACGCTGGACAGCATGTGGGGCAAACGCGGTCGCTACGAGTATCTGGGTAAATGCGCTGCCCGGCTGGATGATCTGCTCAACTTGGTACCCGCGAGGTTGAGCGCGTTGCTCATGCAACTCGCCGGCGCGCCACTCGGACTTCCGATACGTCAGAGTTGGCGAGTCATGCTGCGCGATCAACGGTCCACCGAGAGCCCCAACGCCGGCTGGACGATGTCGGCGATGGCCGGTCTGCTCGGTCGGCGATTGGAGAAACCGGGCCACTACGACCTCGGAGCAGAGTTCTTGCGGCCAGGAGCGGCAGACATCGGTCGATGCAATCGAATAGTCACAGCCGCTGCACTGCTCGGCGTCATCGTGACACTCGGAGCACTCACGCTTCGCCACTGGATCGCCGCATGAGCGTTGTTCACGGAAGTCTCAGCATTGCCGAACTCCGGAAGCTCGGAGTGCTGGCGGAAACGGTGCTCGATTTCAGCTCGAACATCAATCCGCTGGGGGCGTCCAAGTCGGTGAAGCGGGCTGCTGTCACGGCTGACCTGGTTGCTTACCCCGATCGAGACTGCCTCCTGTTGCGGGAGGCGCTCGCCGCACGGCTGCAACTGGATGTCGAGCAACTGCTGATCGGAAACGGCTCGACGGAGCTGATTCATCTGCTTGCCCGAGCCAGACTGCGGTCGAGCAGTCGATGCCTGATCTTCGAGCCGACCTTCGGAGAGTACGAAGCCGCGGTGACTCTTGCCGGTGCTCGAATTCATCGTCTGCGAGCCGCAGAAGCAGACTCGTTCCGCTGGTCAATCGACGTCGCGTTGAAGACCATCAGCGAAATGCAGCCGGATCTGGTGTTCATCTGCAATCCGAACAACCCGACCGGCGTATATCTGTCGCGCGAAGATGTGCAACGGATCCTTGCCGCTGTGGGTGAACGCGGACTGCTCCTTGTTGACGATGCCTACGCGTCGCTCATGCAACGGCGCTGGGATCCCGTATCCCTGCTGCCGAGCGACAACCTGGCCGTTCTTCGTTCGATGACGAAGGACCACGCGTTGGCAGGTGTTCGACTGGGCTACCTGATCGCCGCACCGTCGTTGCTTGAAGCTATGACGAGCTTGCAGCACACCTGGAGCGTCAATGCTGTCGCTCAGGCCGCCGGGCTGGCTGCCCTGAATGACGAGGAGCACGTCGCGGCGGCGCGTGATGTCATCGCGGTTGCGAAGGACTATCTCTACGAGCAGTTCGGTTCGATGGGCCTCGCGTTCGAGCCGTCGGCGGCGAACTTTCTGATCGTCGAGGTCGGCGATGCTCGTCGCGTCCGCACTGAGCTGCTTCACCGAGGCATCGCGGTTCGAGACTGCACATCCTTCGGACTGCCGCAGTACATCCGCATAGCGGTGCGCCGGCAAGAAGAATGCGAGTACCTGATCAGAGCGCTTAAGAAGGTGATGGGCTGCTCGGCACCCAACCGAACAGCGCCGGGATCTGCCTGCGGTGAAAGCTCCGCTGAAGCCGTATAACGAGACGATGCGAACCGAGGTGATCAAGCGATGAAGGAACCCGCGAGAGTGATCATGGTGCAGGGGACGTCGTCGCACGCCGGCAAGTCGATCGTGGCGGCAGCGTTGTGCCGGATCTTCGCGCAAGAGGGGTATCAGGTGGCTCCATTCAAGGCGCAGAACATGTCCCTCAACTCATATGTCACACCAGACGGCGGCGAAATCGGCCGTTCACAGGCAGTCCAGGCTGCGGCGGCGATGGTCGAACCTCGCGTCGAGATGAACCCCGTCCTGTTGAAACCGGAGGCTGACGCTCGCTCACAGGTCGTGGTGATGGGGAGGCCGCAAACGACAAAGTCCGCGAGGGAATACTACGGGCTCACACAGCGGCTCTGGCCCGTGATCACGTCGGCATTGGATACGCTGCGCCGTGATTTCGACGTTGTGGTGATCGAGGGGGCCGGCAGCCCGGCCGAAATCAACTTGAAACAGTACGACCTTGTCAACATGCGTGTGGCGAAGTACGCGGAGTCGCCGGTGGTTCTGGTTGGTGACATCGAACGCGGAGGGGTCTTCGCCCAGATTGTCGGCACGATGATTCTGCTGGAACCCGAAGAGCGTGCACTGGTCACCGGGCACGTGATCAACAAGTTTCGCGGCGACCCCTCGCTGCTCACATCAGGACTGCACCTGCTCGAAGAACACTCGGGCGCGCCGGCCCTCGGTGTGCTGCCCTACTTCTTTGACATTCATGTCCCCGAAGAAGACACGCTAGGCCTTGAGCCGGCTGGCTCGAGCAACGAAGGCAACGAGGGAGTGCTCGTCGACGTCGCTGTCATGCGACTGCCCCACACCTCCAATTTCGACGACTTCGACCCGCTGCGCCACGAGCGGGGCGTGCGGGTCCGCTACGTCGACGACAGCGGCGAGTTCGGGCACCCCGACCTGGTCGTGGTTCCCGGCAGCAAGACAACCGTGCACGACCTCGGCTGGCTTCGCACGAACGGCTTGGCCGAGCAGATCATCGCAGCCCGCAAGTCGGGAACGCCGGTTGTCGGCATCTGTGCGGGATTCCAGATGCTGGGAAGCGAACTTCGCGATCCGGACGGCGTCGAATCAACTCAGCCGAGTACTGCTGGTCTGGGTCTGCTGTCCACATCGACTGCCTTCTCAGCGGAGAAGGTCACACACCAGGTATCAGCGCGTGTCGTCGACGGGCACGGTCTGCTGGGCGGTTGTCGCAAGGCGGCGCTGACCGGCTACGAGATCCATATGGGTGTGCCCGACAAAGACTCTCTGACCAGTCCGTTTGTCATTGAGTCACGTTCAGGCGCCAGCGTCAGTTCGGCGGACGGTGAACTCGATGACGAAGGGCTGACCCTCGGTACCTACATGCACGGGCTGTTCCACAATCGCAACGTCAGGCGTTCGGTGCTCGAGTTCATCGCGGAACGCAAAGGCATCACCTTGCCGCCGGCCGGCAATGACGTCGACCTCAACGTCGAGTTCGACAAGCTGGCCGCCCTTGTGCGAGAGAATGTGGATATGGACCATATTCGCCGCGCCATGGCTCCGCGCTCTTGAGCAATCTGCGGCCTGAGCACGATCAGCGGGCTGTCGGACTAACTGCTCCCGGCTAACGCAGCTGTTGTAAGCGATTCCTCATTCGCCGTTCTCTGAAGCGTTGGCACCTGAATGCCACGCCCACGAAGCCGCGTAAATCACTTCCCGCACTCGTTGCACAGCGGCCTGGTGTTCGGCTTCTTTATGCGCCGCAGCGAGATCCGCATCGTCGACTTTAGTGACGTCGTCGGTTCTGAGGCTGCCCGTACTCGACCCGCCGTGATCGTCAGCAATGACGGTGCCAACTCCAGCGCCAGACGAGTGGGGCGCGGCGCGATCACTGTAGTACCGGTGACTTCCAACACTGCGCGGATCTACCCGTTCCAGGTCTTGTTGAGGTCGGTGGATACCGGGCTGAACATTGATTCGAAGGCGCAGGCTGAGCAAGTCAGGTCTGTCTCGGTCGAACGGATCGGCCGCATGATCGGGATCGTCGACTTCGAGAACATGGACCGACTCGACAACGCCCTGCGCCTCCACCTAGCCCTCGATTGATCCCCTCGTCCCTTTGTCGCCGTGGGTTGATGTGCGTGGATCAACCCAGGCACGAGTCGCTGGAATTGCTCTTTTCGAGGCTCAACCGGAACCGGATTGCAGCAGAGGAAGCGAGGCGACTCTGGGCGTTCGCCGCGTTTGTCATCCGCTGCGAGTTCGAGACGATTGAGCGTCGCTACGCTGAACGCTCCGGCGAGTACCCGTCAGAGGCGCTGAGCATGCGCCGTCTGGGTAGTAGCCGATCCGCGCGGGGCCGTCGTCGCGGGGCAGGTCAGCAGGTAAGGACTGTCGTATGTGTGCGCGCATACTCATAAGTCGCTCGGATGTTGAGGAAGCCGTGCCCGTACCGGTCTCTAAGCCAGTCCTCGACACAAGTGAACCCGGCATGATGGTCGCAGTCTTGCCAGCCGTCGGCAGCAGTGCCCAACCTCTCGGGATGGAACGCCCAGCATCCGTCGGGAACCTCTAACTCGATGGTCTTTGCCAGCCGATGGTGGATGAGATGGGCCAGTTCATGCAGAAGCAGGTTGAAGTCGACATGCCCGCCTTTGTCGCTAATCCACACAGCGCGGCTCAGGAGGTCCACGCATCCGGTAGGCCCGTGCAGTTCGCCGTCAATCAATATCTGGTGACCGCAAAACTCCCGGACGGTTTCCTCGGGCAGGATGTACACAACAGGCAGCCGAGGGGGGGCGTCGGCCACATCTGCCCATATCCGCGCGACCACCTCATCGACCTCATCGTTCGGCACGACCAGAAACTGGTTGATGAAATCCCAATCGATTATCCTTTGCCCACAGCGGCGTTCTGCGGGCAAAGGATCTGCGGACACCCAATAGTCGGGATCGGCAATGTAACTGATGACATTCCCGGCGGCGTCAGCCGTTAGTCTGGTCGCAGGGTTCGTCTGTCCCGGCGCCGCGTTGGGATCTCGCGGCACGTACCACACGCCGTTGACCACAAACCAGTCGAGGCCGGAACAGACCGGCCTCTCGATGGTCTTGAACACGAACTCGTACGGCTCCTCAAGGGGCGGAGGAAGTAATGCCAGACAGCCCAACTCCCACTCGCAGATTCCTTCGGCGGCGGCAACGGCGGCGGCAACGGCGGCGGCGATGTCGGCGCGGCAGATTGACCGGTCGAGCGGGTCGATTGTGACTGCGGGGCGGTTTTGGTAGCGCCACAGGAACGTGACCAGGTGTGCTCGGGTCAACGGGGCATCAGGTGAGAACGTGGTGGCGCTGGTGCCGGTGGTGATGTTGCGGTGAGACATCCACGACACCGGCCCCTGCTGCCAGGATGAATGTACGTCGTTGAACGTGTGGGCGGGTGCTTCGGGTTCTTTTTCGATACGCCACAAGAACGCGGCTATCTGTGCTCGGGTCAACGGGTCTTCGGGTGAGAACGTGGTGGCGCTGGTGCCGGTGGTGACACCGGCGTGAACCATCCACGACACCGCGGCCGACTCGCCTACGTCGGTGAATGTGTGTGCGGGTGCTTCAGGCCGGTCTTGCAGCGCCCACAGCCAGCGGGCGGCATCACCGCGGGTAACGGTGCGGCCCGGTGAGAAACAGACACCTGTGAGACCGGTTATCGAATTGTCTACAGACCATTGGACCGGCTCAGTGAAATACCGGCCCTCGGACACGTCGCCGTACCCGCCAACAGCGCCAGCGGGACTCGCAGCGAACAAAACCAACACCAACACCACACCAACAGCCAAACGCCACCACAACCTGACAACCAGCGGGTGCAGAACTGACCTAGACAAGATGTCTCTCGCTTCCTACCCGGACAGTCACCGGACTAGACCGGGAACACTGCGGCGCTAGCGTGCCAGTACGCCAGACGGTGACCGTACCCGCCGACGTGCCCAGCTCCTCACGCAACGCGAACACCATCCGCACCGCATGCTTCTTCTGCTCATCAGAGTAACGGCGAGACCTCGCCGCCACCCCCACTTGTGTATCCATAGATTCCATACTCGCTCCAATCCTTGGAGCCTGCGCAAAACCCAGGGTGAATCAGTCTCCACAAAAAGGGGGGGAAGGCCGCCGACCCTCAACCATCCCCCACCCCACGATTACGCGCAGGCTCCACTTACATGCGGTCGGGATGAGCAAGACCGAAGCCGCAACGTTCACTCATCGGTTCGAAGTGCTTCAAATTGTTGGTAATGACCGCAAGCTCGTGTGCAAGAGCGGTGGCCGCGATCCACATATCATTTTCATCCACCTGATCCCGGAAGTATCTCTTGACCAGGCCATACTGTTTGGCGATCTCATAAGTGCCAGGTATCACGGTGTAGCGCTTCAGTATCGTTTCCATCTGAGCAACTCGAACTTCTCCCCAATTTGCTTTTTCGGCACCAAAGCACATCTCTCCGACTGTCACGAATGAGATGAATGGCAATTTGCCGCGTAATAGCGGTTCGAAGGGCTTGGCCTCTGGCTTCCCCAACGCGACCCAGGAGAGAACATCGGTGTCTACGAGCACCTCCGTAGTTGTCACGATTCACAACCCAAGCGCGGCAAGAAAGGCATTTGCTTCTTCCTCGGAGATGGTCTCGTCCCGAAGAACTTCGATCCGGTCGACGACACAGACTCCTTGGGCATCGGCCAGATCCTCCAAGGAGGGCAATGCCCAAAAGTCTCCGACCCCCGCGAGTAGTTCCAGTTGCTCAACCGAGTTAATCTCGGCAAGTTCCACCGAAACAACTGATGCAGAAGTGTCGTCGTAGGTGACGCTACCTTGGAGTCGTGCCTGCTCTCGTAGGGCCTCCTTGATCCTTGGGGCGTGACTGTCGTCGAAGCGGACCACAACCGAGTCGCCGAATGAGGTTCTCAGTCGGGCCGTACTCTTCTCAAAATCAGCCTCATAGAGGATCCCAACCAACGCCTTACTGTCGTCGCTGTGGGTACGTCGCTGGGCGGCTTCAGACAATCGCCGACGGGACGTGGCGTCGAGGACAGCCGCGCGAGGCATGTCCCCGGGTTGAGAAAAACCAAGTGCCTTGTAACGCTCTCCGATATCCAGATTCTCGGCCAACTCACTGAGCGCGGCGGTCGCGGCGGGAAAATTGCTCTCGGAACCATCAAGAACATCAATAACTTTGCGGATAGCCGAATCTGCGAGTTGTGTGTCGTCAAGATCCAAGGTCTGGTCAGCGGGCTCATCGGGAGGCGCTAACTCCAACACCAAGCTTCCTTCACTAATGGCGGTAAGCCGGAGCTTCGTGGCTTTAACAACCGTCTTGGGGGGTCGTCCCGCCTTGCCGGGTTCCCGTCCAGCGATTTGAGTGGCAGTCCGACGGACGACCCGCTCAACCCCGGTGAGTAGATGGGCGAGATCGGACGCGAACACCTCTCCGAGTCGAGCATTACTCCCAGTGAGACGCAAAACGAGTCGAGTAGTCATGTTGCGACCTCCTTTCTGCCCGCTGCTTCGGAGCGTCTTGGGGATTCATCAAGTCCGCAGGAAGTTCTCTCGCGTTCCCAATCTTAAGCCGAGGCTAGCGTGGCCGCACCGATGTAACGTCACGACAGTGTTCGCCAGGTTTAACAACCGCGCCTTCGCGAAGCGTTCGTGACTCTGGTTGCTTGACCTCTGCTCACGCCGGTTCAGAGCCGGGGGGTGATTACTACCAGGTTGGTGGGGGGTTGGGATTCGGCGTCGGGGAGCACGGTGACTGATCGGCGGCGGCCCACCACTTGAGCGAGCAGACGGGTGCCGTCGGGGGTGGTCGCAATGCCCTTGGCGCGCAGTGTCGATGGCTCCAGTGCGTCGATCATCGCTTCGAACTCGGCGGCTTTGATGGGCCTCGGTATCGGCACCGTGGCGACTTCGTGGGCGTCGAAAAGGTTCGCCGACCCGACATCGGCAACGCCTCCCGGCCTACGAGTGGCGAGACCGACAAAAGATGCAGTCGCGACCGCGTCGTCGCTGTTGAGAATCGGGATACCGGGAACTCGGGTCTGCAGCACTGACCGGGTCTGTGCTGTTTCAGGCGCCGATGCGAGGTCGAGTTTGGTGAGAACAAGCAGATCCGCTGCGGCGAGTTGAGTCTCCACCGAAGCAGCAGTGGCCGGATCGTCAATACGTTCTAGGAACTGATCGGCGTCGACCAGCACCACCACACCGTCGAGCAAGAACCCCGGCGAAGATGCCCACGGCGCCACCCGCGCCGGATCAGCAATGCCGCTCAGTTCTACGATCACGTGATCAGGCGGGGTGTCACGCTCCCGCAAGCCGTCAAAGGCTGCCGCCAATCCGCCGGCCAGGCTGCAGCAGACGCATCCGTCGGTCAGCTCAATCGTGTCGCCATGACGACGGCGAACCAGGGAGGCGTCAACATTCACTTCGCCGACATCGTTGACCAGCACCGCGATCGGCCGGTCCGTCGCGGCCAACACTTCGTTGATCACCGTGGTCTTGCCGGCACCGAGGTATCCGCCCAGCAGAGTGACCGGCACACGGCGCCCGTCCCAAGGGGCGATTATCTCCGAATATGGCTCCTGAACAACCACCCGTACCTTGACTCCATAAGTGTCCGACGAACAGGTCCATTCTAAGCATGGCCGTGATCCAAAAGAGCCACCGAACCGGCTGCTCTGAACTGGGCGGCATGGGGCGAACTAGATTCGGGCGCAGATGAGGCGAGACACCGATCGAGGCAACATCGAGGGCAGCAGTCGAAGCCCTGCTCGCGTTCAGCACCTCTCGATTGCAGCCCACGGACGCTTCGACGAATATGTGTGTCCCACCTGCGGTCAGCAGCTCCACCAGAGCCAGGAGGGCCATTCCGACCACAGCGGCATCATCGGGGAGACCGAAGCGGTGCAGGCGGGCGGTCGGGTCGGACCAGCGAAATGGTTCACGGTCGCGCTGTTGTCGATATTCGCCGCGGCGCTGTTCATCGGGTGGCGTGGCGAGAGGTCTGAGCCGGTGAGCGAACCCGACGGTCTGCGGCCGTTCACCGAGAACACCTCGCCTGAAAGCCCGCTCGCAGACACGAACGATGCTTCCACGGGCGGTGAACTAGACGGCGAACTCACCAACGGCGTCTTGTCTAAAGGTGCCATCGTGACAACCCAAAGAACTCTGGCGTCGCTCATGGGACGACATCGACTTGCGTATGTCGCTGCTGACGGCGTGGTTATTGTCAACCCTACGGCCGTGGACCCAGTCAGCGTAGTCACAGCCGAACAAGTGACCATGAACGACCTGCTGACCGGTTTCGACTCATTCTCCATGTTCGAGGAACAAGGCCACACGTACGGTTTCAAACGCGACGCCGAAGCAGCAACCCAGAGGGTCTACCTCCTGTTCACTCAAGGGGAGGTCATTGCGGGAGAAAAAAGCAGCTTTGCGCTCGCCGTCGGTGGTACTGAAGTCGCTGACCACCTCTACGTCGGAAACTCATCTGGGCTGTTCATGTCGCGCATCGACGTCCCGGTCGGAGCGAAGCTGCTCGCCGTACCCTCCGTGGGCGTTCTTGCGGTCTCCTCGACCGGTGAGACTTTTGTCACCACTCAAAGCGGGTTCACGCACTACTCCGACTGGCCGGTGATTGCCGCCAATGAGACATATCGTGTCGAGATTCGGTGCGGTGAACCGCTGGCCTGCAATCCGGTGCTGGTCGATCATCTTTCAGGTGCGGTCAGGGATCTGCCGGTGGAATTCGCCGGAAGCTCGGTCAAGGTCACGATTGCTCCCGACGGAGCGCGCCTGCTGCTCGTCGAACAGGGCACAGACCCGTCGGATCCGGACCGCGTCTACGATGTTGCAGCCACTGAGCTCGCACCGCTGACCGCCAGGGTCGGCAATACCCCGGTCTGGGCACCCGATTCGACTATCGCGGCATGGATGGATCCGGCGACCACCGATCCGCGTTTGTGGGTCTTCGACGTTGCCACCGCCGAGATACTCTCGGTCGACCTGACCAGCCTCGGTGCTCCTAAGCGTTCAGGCAACGCCCTGCTCCTGTTGCCCCAGTAAGCACAGCCACGGCTTTCCTGCAATGATCGAGCGACAACGCGAATGGGACAGGGGCTGTAGTTAGAGGCTACGGGTCAGGAGTCTTGTGGTAGTCCTCGATGCACCGCTCGGACAACGGAACCGGAATATTGTGACGGGTGCTGTCACGATGCGAGACGTGGGTGCTGGGAGGCAGCGGGTTCTCCCGCAGCGAACGGTTGAGGCTCTGACCCCCCTCGGCCAGAGCGTCGTAAGCCGGGCTGGTACCGGCTCCGATCGCGCCCGTGACGTGACGGGCCGCGGTGAAGATGTCGGAATCTGACTGGGTGCGGGGCGCCGGTCTCATGACTCGCCGAATGAACGCTCGAAGTTGCCTTAGGTTGAAGACTCTGCGAGGAACAAACGGGTCCGAGAAAGGGTCCATGGGGATCAGCAAGCTGGTTGCACGGCTCAGTTTCGGCTCTGTCCCCGGTGAGGGAGGCTGCCGGAGCACACGTCCACCATATCCTTAGTCTGTGTGAGCCGCCAGAAGTTGGTCACGCTAGCGTCCGGTCCCAACTAAGCCCTTGAGAGAAACCGATGACAATCATCCATTCCAGTCCTCTACCGAGCGTGGAGATCCCCGACGTCTCAATCACCGAGTTGGTCATGCGACATGCTCGGAGGGTCCCCGACCGCGTGGCCATCACCGACGCCGGTGCTTCGTCGTACACCTTTGGTGAACTCGACGAAGCGATCCGGTCGATGGCCGGCGGCCTGGCGGCTCGAGGGTTCGGTCCCGGCGATGTGCTCGGGCTCATGGCCCCCAACGTGCCCGAATACGCGGTCGCTTTCCACGCGGTCGGCGTAGCAGGCGCCACGCTCACCACCATCAATCCGACCTACGGCGTCGAGGAGGTCCGCTTTCAACTCCGGGACTCGGGCGCTTCGCTGCTGTTGACCGTTCCGATGTTCCTCGAGGTTGCTTTTGCCGCTATCGAGGGCACCGGGGTCGGCGAGGTGATCGTGGTGGGGGAGCCGCCAACCGGTGGGCCGGCGGCCACGCCGATGGCTTCGCTGATGGGCGACCCGATCGACCAGGTCGCCGTCGACCTCAACGACGACGTGATGGTGCTGCCGTACTCCTCGGGGACCACGGGCCTGCCCAAAGGGGTGATGCTCACCCACCGCAACCTGGTCGCCAACGTCTGCCAGATGGAGCATGTGCTCCGATACGAGGAAGACGAGTTGGGACTGGCGGCCCTGCCCTTCTTCCATATCTACGGGATGCAGGTCCTGATGAACGGGCTGCTGGCCAACGGGGTGACGGTGGTGACCATGCCGCGCTTCGATCTTGAAGCCGCACTGACTCTCGTGCAGTCGTTGCGGATCACCCGTTTCTTTGCGGTCCCACCGATGGTGCTGGCCCTGGCCAAGTCGCCGCTCGTTGAGAACTACGACCTGTCGAGCCTGAGACAGGTGTTCTCGGGCGCCGCACCCCTCGGTGCCGACCTGGCCGCAGAAGCAGCCGACCGAGTGGGATGCGAGGTTGTCCAAGGCTACGGGATGACCGAACTCAGCCCGGTCACACACGCCACCCCCGAAGGCGACTACCGGCCCGGCACCAGCGGCACGGCAGTGTCCAACACCGAATGCCGCATCGTCGACCCTGAGACCGGCGAGGATCAGGACGTCGGTGGAAGGGGCGAACTGTGGGTGCGCGGCCCTATGGTGATGAAGGGCTACCTCAACAACCCCGAAGCCACCGCCGCCACCATCGACGCCGACGGCTGGCTGCACACCGGCGACGTGGCCGTGCTCGACGAAGCAGGGCACTACTCGATCGTGGACCGCATCAAAGAACTCATCAAATACAAGGGCTTCCAGGTTCCTCCAGCGGAGATCGAAGCGGTGCTCATCACCCACCCGTCGATCGTTGATGTGGCCGTGATCGGGGTTGCCGATGTTGAAGCTGGTGAGATCCCCAAAGCCTTCGTGGTCTGCGCCCCCGGTATGGCCGTCACTCTCGAAGAGGTCCAGGCATTCGTCGGCCAGCATCTGGTGAGCTACAAGCAGGTCCGCCGACTCGAGGTGATCGATGCCGTCCCCAAGAGCGCATCTGGCAAGATCCTGCGCCGCGAGCTGCGCGTACGAGGATAGCCGGCAGCAGCGACAACCCTGCGCGGGCATCCAACAGGCGGGTCGCCTCAGCCGGCTGACAGCGGCTCGTAGTAGTCAGGAACTCTTTACCATCGGGACACGACGCGGTTAGCCGTTGGCCTGCGGGTAGCGTCAGCGGCCATGGCGCTTGAAGAGATGGTCGCGCAACGAGGCCACCTCGTCGTTGATGGAGCCATGGGAACCGAGATGTTCGCCCGAGGCCTGACCGCCGGTGACGCACCGGAACGCATGAACCTCGATGTTCCCCGAAAGGTTCAGGAGATTCATCAGACCTATGTTGACGCCGGCTCCGACATCTTCTTGACCAACTCATTCGGTGGTACCCGCCATCGGTTGGCACTGCACAAACTCGACGACCGGGTCGTCGAAGTGAACGAAGCTGCCGCCAACAACGGTCGAGTCGTCGCGGACCAAGCAGGCCGCAAGACCCTGGTGGCAGGGTCGGTCGGTCCTACCGGCGAGTTGATCGCTCCGCTGGGTCCGCTGGAATTCGCGGACGCCGTCGTCGCATTCGCCGAACAGGCAGCGGGTCTCAACGCGGGAGGCGTCGACATCGTCTGGATCGAGACGATGAGCTCTCTGGTGGAAGTTGAAGCAGCCGTTGTTGGGACACGACAGAGCTGTGATCTTCCCATCGCGGTCACCATGAGCTTCGACACCGCCGGTCGCACGATGATGGGTGTCACAGGTGAGCAAGCCGCCACACGCCTCACCGAACTCGGAGTCGCGGCGATGGGCGCCAACTGCGGCAACAATCTCGCAGACACCGAAGCCGCGCTGCTCGAGATGCGGGCGGTCGCCGGCGTGCCGCTCATCTCCAAGGCCAACGCCGGGATACCGCAATGGCGTGGCGCTGAACTGTCCTACAGCGGCACCCCCGAGGTCATGGGCGCCCATGCGCATCGAGTGCGACTTGCAGGCGCGGAGATCATCGGTGGCTGCTGTGGGAACACTCCTGCTCACGTGTCGTTCATCCGCGGGGTCCTGGACGGCACGATCGCGGTGCCGGACTCCCTTGCCGCAGGCATTCCCGAGAGTCGCTCAAGCCGGACTGAGCGCCCCGAGGACCGTTCGCAGCGGCGTCGACGGCGTCGAGGCTGAACGCCCCCGAGCGGCGCCCGGTTGTCGAGACGATGCCGTGATGTGCTTACATGCGAGTGACTCACCGGCAAAGGTGAATCACTGGCAATAGAGGCCAATAGCGACTGAGGTAGGCAATGTCGATCGTCCCAAAACTCTCCACGATGCTGATCACCTTCTCGGCCGACGACCCCGGTGGGTGGGAGCACCTCGTCGAGCGGGCCAAGGTGGTGGACCGCGCCGGTATCGATCGGGTGGCCCTGGCGGATCATGTCGCTTTCGGAGAGAACCTCGAGGCCTACAGCGACCCCAGGACTGGTGGCCTGGCGGGCGGCCGTCAACCGACCGGCCCAGACGGTCACTGGTTGGAGCCGCTGACCACGATCGCCCACCTCAGCGCGGTGACCGAACACATCCGATTCACCACCGGGATCCTGATCGCGGCGTTGCGCCGGCCGGTGGTACTGGCCAAGACGCTGGCCACCATCGACGTCTTGTCGGGCGGCCGAGTCGACCTTGGCGTCGGTGTCGGTTGGCAACGCGAGGAGTATGAAGCGGCGGGACTCGACTACCGCGACCGCGGAGCCCAACTCAATCACACGCTCGAGGTGTGCCAGATGCTGTGGACTCAACAAGTTGCCGAGTATTCCTCTGATCGCTTGCATTTCTCGCGGATTCACCAGATGCCGAAACCCACTCAGGAGGGGGGCGTGCCGATCTGGGTCAGCGGTACCGTCAATGCAGCGTCGATGCGCCGTCTCGCCCGTTTCGGAAGAGGGTGGATCCCCTGGGGCCCCGATGCGGCCGACATCACCAGCGGTATAGCCAGAATGAGGGCGGCGGTCGGTGCGCACGACCGTGACCCCGACGACATCGAAGTGGTGTCCAACCTCGGCGTTGTCAGCCGCGACGACGGCTCGTTCGACATTGAAGCCACCATGTCGCCGGTCCCGCGACTGCTTGAAGCCGGAGTGACCGACTTTCGGCTCGGTTTGCGCTACACGCCCGAAGCGCTTGATGCGGAGCAACGGATCCGCGAGCTGGTAGACGCCTTCGATTCCGTCACAGGACGCGATTCCGTCACAGGACGCTGAGCGGCCGGGTGGGAACGGAGCGTGTGACAACTTGCACACATCTGGCAACAGTCGGTGGATTCACATGGCGACTCCATAGGCTGTGCGGGCGGCATTCGCGTCGGATGTCGCGCTAATCGAAAGGAATGCCCAGAATGCCAACGGGCACAGTTAAGTTTTTCAACAACGAGAAAGGCTACGGATTCATCTCCCGTACCGACGGTGACGATGTGTTCGTGCACTTCTCCAACATTGATGGTTCCGGGTTCCGAACTCTTGAGGAGGGCCAGAACGTAGAGTTCGAGATCGGTCCGGGCCGCAAGGGTGACGAAGCCCTGTCCGTCCGGGTGGTCTGAGCGGACTTTCGTTCAACATCACGAAACAACAGATCTGAGAAGGGCATCCACTGGGTGCCCTTTTCTGATTCGGGATGTGCATGTTCTATGGTGAGCGGATGGCGACGAACAGACGAGACGTGATCCGCATGAATGAGTCGGAGGTCGACGCATTCATCGAGGAGCAGAAGAGCCTTCAGGTGGGCACGATAGAGCGTGACGGCAGCATCCACTTGTCGACGTTGTGGTTCGCCTACGTGGACAAGCGAGTCGTCTTCGAGACCTACACCAAGTCCCAGAAGATCAAGAACCTCCAACGAGACCCGCGGATCACCCTGTTGTGGGAGGACGGCGACGTGTACGACCAGTTGCGGGGCGTGATGATCAAAGGGACCGCTCAGCTCGTGACCGACCATTCCGAAGTGTTTCCGTTGGCGCTCGAGGTGATGAAGCGGAACCAGCCCGACATTCCCGAGGAGCTGTTGGAGCAGGCAGCCACCCAGATGGCGGCCAAGCGCACGGCTGTAGTCGTGGAACCCCGAAAAGTTGTCAGCTGGGACCATCGTAAGCTCTCAGGCGCTTACTGAAGTTCTTGCCTGGGCCTTCGAAGCGCCTGCTCGGCGACTCAGCCGAGTCGCTGGACTCGTCCGCTGCGGAAACTGAGTTCTGCGGCCTCCATTATCCGCAATACGCCGAACCCGCTGGAGAGTTCAGGCCACGCGGCAGCCCGGTTGGCCGCAACCGCGGCGAGGCGTCTCAATTGAGACACGAATCCAAGAGAATGCAACGGTTCCTGGCCCTCGGCCGAAGCGACCCCGTCGCCGTCGACTTCGAGCACGGGTAACGGCCACAGGTCGACAGATACGACTGAGCTGTCTCCGGCCGCCTCCAGGTTCGCTGAAGCAGGACCCTCGTCCCAGCGAAACTGGGCGCGTAGCGATCGTCCGTCAGCGATTCTCACGTCCAGATCAGCAGCAATGTCGACGCCGTCTTGAAGGTTCAGACTCGCGGAGACTTCAACCACCGGTTGAGCAGCCGCGGCCAACAGGACGGGAAGGAGGCGACCTCCCAAGTCCAACATGGCGCCGCTGCGAGCAACTCCGGTCGTGCTCCAGGCCCGGCGGGGGGCGTTGGCGCGAAGCACAAGGTGGTGCGGCTCGCCGAGACCGCTGATCGCCGCCAGCCCTCGGCTCGCAATCGGGGCGTGGAGCAGGTTGGCACCGAGCATCGTGTTCGGCCGGTCACCGGGGTCACAGCGCGAGTCCACACCCACCGGCGATTCGACGATCATGGGAAGGTCAGGCGGGATTTGTGCCAACACGCCGGCGACCTCGGCCGGAGGTACAGCAACGATGAGCATGTCGGCTCGTCTGATCATCTCGGCAACGCTGAGTTCGTCGCAGCCCAGTGCCGCAGCAACCTCGCCCGCACGCCCCGGAGCACGCCCACCGATCCCGATTAGCCGCACCCCGGCGACCCCGCGCGAGGATTCTGCATGGAGCGTTGCCGCCCTGCCGGCACCGATGATCGCCAGTGTGGTCATCGCGACCCCGCGCTTGGGGCGTTGACGGTCCAAGTTCGGTACTGTCTCATACTCAGTTCATTATCGGGCGCATTCGCCACAGGGAGCCATTTCATCAATGAGTCACCACGATCTTCTCGAAATTCAAGGCCTTGACGTCGAGACCGACCAGTTGCTGCACCGCAGAGCTGCGCTCGCTCAGCGCGAACAACTGCGGCAGGCTACCGATGAGCGTAAGCGTCTCACTATGGAGATCGATCAGATCTCGCTCACCCAACTGGAGGTGGCGACACGTCAGAAGCGTTATGAAGACGAGGCTCAGATCGTCGCAACCAAGATCGAGAGCGATGAGGCGCGCCTCTACAGCGGCGAAGTCACGGGACTCCGTGACCTGCAGGCCCTTCAAGAAGAGATCGCTTCATTGCAGAACCGCCAGAGCGACCTCGAAGACGAGGCTCTCAACGCCATGGAGGAGGCCGAGGCGCTGGCATCGAAAGCGGCCGCGCTGGGCGCCGAGGTTGACCTGTGCGACCAGCGCATCGGAGACCTGAACGCCGAGGTCAACTCTGCCACCGCGGAGATCGACGCTCGCCTCGAAGCTGTCCGCTCGAACCGGGCAGAACTCGAAACGGGCCTCGACAGCCCGTTGGTAGCCGACTACGAGCGTCTGCGGTCGACGTTCGGTTCCGCGACCGTGGTGCGCTTCGAGAGCGGAAAGTGTGTGGGCTGCCCGTCGATGATGCCGGCAATGGAGGCGGACCGGATGAAACATTCCACCGCGGACGTCCTGTCGTGTGACGAGTGCGGCCGGATCGTTCTTCTCTGACGTGTTCGTCTTCTTCGTCGCGGCCGCAGTGCTCGGTGTGCTGATGGTGTTCGACAGTCCGGCTGTCGACTATCGCTATGTAGCCGCCGGCGCGGTGTTGCCACTAGCAGAGGGGGTGACGGGCCGCCCGTTGATCCTTCACACCCTGCTGGGTTCGGTCGTGTTGTTGAGTCTGGTGATGTTGTCAACAGTCGGGTCGCGGCTCCTGCGGCGTCGGTTGCTGGGTGTGCCGATCGGGACGTTCGTCTTTCTTGTGGTCTCGGGCGCATGGACACGGACCGAGTTGTTCTGGTGGCCCGTTGCCGGGCTCGACGGGATAGCGGCGGCTCCACTGCCGGAGTTCGATCGTCCCCTCGCAGTTCTGATCCTGCTTGAAATGCTCGGAATCTGCGCCGCGGGTTGGCTGGTCCACCGCTTTGAACTCACCGGGCCAGAGAACCGCCGGATGCTCATTCGTTCAGGACGTCTTCCCCGGGAGCACCTCAGAGGCCGAGCGGATTGAGGCCCACGGTTGATCCGGGGTGTGACGGGGAGTCGGTCTGTAGGCGGGATTCTGTCCGGGAGCCGGTTCTGCCGACTCCGTGGATGGCCATCCATCTTTGCGGCCTACCCGGGAGTGTCTGCGGACGGGACGCCCTCTCCCTGCATGGCCTTGCTCCGGGTGGGGTTTACCTAGCCACCCCGGTCGCCCGGGGTGCTGGTGCGCTCTTACCGCACCGTTTCACCCTTACCCGCCCGGTCCCAACGGAACCGGGAGGGCGGTTTGTTTTCTGTGGCACTTTCCTGCGAGTCGCCTCGACTGGCGCAAGCCAGCACCCTTCCCTACGGAGTCCCGACCTTCCTCGACACAGCGAACTGCACCGCGGCCATCCGACCGGCTCCCCGTCACACTCTCAGTCTGCCCCAACGAATGCGTATTTGTCCCGCCATATTCGCGGCGGCCTCCAAGAACGTGCGCGGATTGAACATCGTGGGTGCGCCGAGACCTGTTGTGTCCCGCTCTTGTTCGCTGTGCTCACGGGCCGCTCGGGCCACGGCCTCGTTCGTCGCGGCCGTGTGCGGGATCAATCCGCGCGGCATCCAAGGCGTCGGCGCGCAGGGCGCTAGACGTCGAGCACCGCGTCGAGTTGTTCGCACAGGAAGCCGATGTGGTCTGCGTTGAGGCCGTGGTGGATCGGCAACGACATGGCGTTGTCCATGATGTAGTCGCAGTTCGGCAGCCCGCCCTCGGGGGCGCGGTGCTCGATCCCCGCGAATCCCTTCTGACGCAGGATGTTGCCGGTCCAGACCATCCGCGTCGACACGCCGCGCGCTTCGAGCCGCTCCTGAACTTCGCTGCGGTCGATGCCGAGATCGTCGTCGATCGTGAAGCAGAAACGCATCCAGGTCGTGTCAGTCTCAGGTGTGGTACGACCCCGGCTCACACCCCCACGGGTCGCCAGGAAGTCGTCTAACCGACGCCAGTTGTCTCGACGTTGTTGGTTGAAACCTGCGAGCTTGTCGAGTTGGACGAGTCCGTAGGCGGCGCTGATCTCGGTCGGTTCGAAGTTGTAGCCGATCGAGTCGAAGGTGAAGATCATGTCGTACGGGGTGCCGTCGGCGAGGTAGCCGAAGCGGTCCTGTTCGCCTTTGCGTGACCCGTAGAGGTAGGGTTCCGAGCGGCGACCCCAGCGTCGCAACTCGAGGCCCAGATCGAACAGTTCTGGATCGTCGACTCCGACCATGCCTCCGGCACCGCCTGCGGTCATGGCATGGCTGCGGGCGAAGCTGGTCACCACGATGTCGGCCCGCGCGCCGGTGCGTTCACCCCGCTGCCAGGAGTCGAGAACATCGCAGGAATCCTCGACGACGGCGAGGCCGTGAGCGTCCGCGATGGCACGGATCGCGTCCCAGTCGGGGCAGTTGCCGCACAGGTTCGGAGTGAGGATCGCCTTTGTTCGCGGCCCGATCATCGCTTCGATCTTGGTGTGGTCGATCTGGTACGTGTCTTCGGTGATGTCCACGAACACCGGGACGAGGCCCGACTGCACCATGGTGGCGATGTCGGTCGAGAAGGTGAGCGGAGAGGTGATGATCTCGTCGCCCCGCTCGAGTTGGAGCAGGTCCACTGCTATGCGCAGGGCCGACGATCCGCTGTTTACCATGATCCCGTGTTGTTTGGACAGCAGCGAAGCGACCCTGCGTTCGAACTCGAAGACGTTCTCGCCGATGTCGAGCGTCGAGGAGCGCAGCACCTCCACGACCGCTTCGATCTCCCGCTCGTCGTGAACCGCGCCCGATACTGGAAGCTTCATTTGATGTCCTTTGGTTGTGAACGGAATCTCTACCCGTTGACTTTGGCCCTAATGGAAAGGTAAGCGCCAATTCCGGCACCGACAGTTCCGATCGACGCAGCCAGCAGGACGTTGAAGATCAACGCCAGCGGGTTGATCCCGTCGCCAGCGACGATGCGGACCACACCAGCCACGAGTTGCACGACCGAGAACGCAGTGACCGTCGCAGCCGCGCCGTTGATCATCGGCGCGGCCGTCGCTATCCGGCCCGCAACCGCACCGCCTACTAGGTAGGCCACAACAATCGCCAACAACGTGAGGTACACCCAGTTGGACTGCTCGCCCGCGTCGCTGTCAGCAAGGGCTGCCTGTGCCACAGCGGCGGGAACCGAAACCACGAGACAGATCGCAGTCCCGGCTCGAATTGCGGCAGGAAACAGGGATTTTGACACGGAGCCGAGGCTAGCAGCGCGCTACGGTCACCTAGGCAGACTGTAGGCACCCTGCAGAGACGAAACTCGAGACCTATGACACCTGTTACAAGCATCGACGAGCATGGCGGTTGGCCGGCCATCCTCGGCACTTTGGCCGATGGCGCTGACCTCAGCGCGGAGATCACGAGAGCGGTTCTCTCCACGATCCTCAATGGTGAGGCTGCAGACGCGCAGACGGCCGCGTTCATCGTCGGTCTGCGAATCAAGGGTGAGACTGTGGAGGAGTTGGTCGGACTTCAGGCCGCCATGCTCGACGCGGCAACTCCGCTCTCGGTGCCCGAAGACACAGTCGACATCGTTGGTGCGGGAGGTTCGCCCAGCCGGAGGAGCCACGCCCTCAACGTCTCGACAATGGCAGCGTTCGTGGCTGCGGCCGCTGGTGCGACCGTATGCAAGCACGGCAACCGCAAGGCCTCTTCCACCTCGGGTAGCTTCGACCTGCTGGAGGTTCTCGGAGTCGATGTCGACATCACTCCCGGTCAGCTTGAGGCTCAAGTTGACAGCATCGGACTGGGGTTCGCCTTTGCACGGAGCTTTCATCCAGCGATGCGTCATGTGGGCCCTGTACGAGCTCAGATGGGTATTCCGACGGTGTTCAACATTCTGGGTCCGTTGAGTCATCCTGGTCGCTTGAAGCGTCAGGTTGTCGGTGCAGGGGACTGGTCCGTCGCGCAGCGGATGGCACAGGTCCTCAGAGCCACAGGATCGCGTCGCAGCTTGGTTGTGAACGGTGACGGGGGACTGGACGAGTTCTCAACGACGGGCCCTTCGAGAGTCCTCTCGCTACAGGACGGGGAGATCACCGTACTGACCGTGACGGCGTCGTCGGTCGGCTTGGCACCGGCTTCGCCAGAGGACCTCGCCGGGGGCGATTCCGACACGAACGCCCGGATCGCCCGCTCGATCTTTGCGGGCGAGAAGGGACCCCGTCGAGACATCGTTGTGCTCAACGCCGCCGCCGGTCTGATGGTCGCGGGACTGGCGGGGGACCTCAGCGAAGCGGTGTCGCTGGCGGCTGATGCGATCGACGATGGTCGGGCGGAGGCCAAGCTCTCAGCGCTGGTGTCAGCCGACTGCTGAGACCACCGCTGACGGCAGCGGCCCGCGGGCTAGGCGACCAGCAGGCTAGGCGACGCGCGATCTCCGCGCGCCTGTTGGTCTGTGAGAGTCCGGCAACGTGCTCACACCGGTGCGCTTGGTGGTGCGTCGGGCTGGACTCGGGGTCTTCGGCTTGAAGACCGGCACGGCAGGCAGGGGACTGGCCAACACTCCCTCAACCTCCTCGATCGTAACCTTTGCGACATTGCGTTCGATCCAGCCGACGACTGTGAGCAACTCGTCGGCGTCATGACGCTCAGGAACGGGCAACGGCCCCGTGGTCGGGGTGGGGGCCGGGACCGGGGCTGCACTCGGGGCTGATGGCGCGCTGAGTTCAGATGGACCACTGGGTTTGACGGCGTCCGTTGCGTGGCCGCTGCGACTGAGTCTTCCTCCATGAAGCTCAACCCAGGTCTTGCCGATTCCCAGGCGAACACGTCCGGCTCGTCGCAGCAGGTCGAAGCGTCGATGGCGTCGCAACAGGCCCGCCAGTGCTTCAGCGCGGTCCCGCACGTCAGCTGCCTCCTCGTAGCGCTGTTGTTGCGCCAACTTCTCGATCCTCGCGGCAAGAGGGGCCAACAGGAGGTCGGGGCGCGATGTCAGATTCGTGACAAGTTCTTCGATCACAGCCGCGTACTCGGTTTGCGAGGTCGCTCCGGAACACGGACAGCACGACACTCCCAACTGGGCTGAAGCGCAAACGTTCGCGGTCGTTGATGCCCTCGACGCGAGACCGCAACGCCGAATCGGCGTCGCGCTGTGGATCGCCTCTACTACCCGTTTGGCCGTCTGTGTCGATGCCACCGGACCCAGATAGAGGGCTCCGTCGTCTCGGACCGTCCGTACTATCGACAGGCGGGGGAAGCGTTCATTGAGGGTCAGCTTGATGTATGGATACTTGCGCGCCCGGGTGCCCTGCCGATTGAACCGCGGCAGATGCTGTTGGATTAGCCGTAGTTCCAACACTGCAGATTCGAGACCGTTGCGACACTCGTGATGGTCGATGCGATGCGTCTCGCGAAGCAACTGCGAGACCTTGCGACGCTCGTCGGTCGAGAAGTAGCTGCGAACCCGTGATCGCAGGTTGGCGGCCTTGCCGACGTAGAGCACTTCGTCGCGCGCGTCACGGAAGAGGTAGACACCGCCCTTGCGGGGAAGCCCGTCGGTCAGCTTCAGTTTCTTGGCTTGGGGACTGCCCGCGAGCTTGGGGAGCGCAATGAGGTCCTCGAGGCCCAACACGCCCAACGTGGCGGCCCTCTCCAGCAGGAAATGCAGCAGGTCGCCGGTTGCCAGGGCGTCGTCGAGGGCTCGGTGGCTGGGTCTGTGGCTGAGTCGCAGACGGTCCGCAAGCGTGCCGAGCCTGCAGTTGGGGACTTCGTCGCGAAGCAGCCGGCGCGCCAACGAGAGCGTGTCGATCCAACGTGCCGTGAGACGGGGACGCCCGAGTTGCTGAAGGGCCGCGTTGAGGAATGAGAGATCGAAGCGGACGTTGTGACCCACGATCACCGCGCCGTCGATGAACTCCATCAACGACGGCATCACCGATTCAATCCGGGGTGCCCGCATCACCATCGCTTGGGTAATCCCGGTGAGGACCGTGATCTCCGGCGGGATCGCAGATCCCGGGTCGACCAATGTCTGATATGTGCCCAGGCACTCGCCGCCGCGGAGTTTCACAGCGCCGATCTCGGTGATGGCGCAGTCCGCTGCAGAAGCACCGGTCGTCTCAAGGTCTATGACGACGAAAGTGACCTCGTACAGGGGGGTGCCGAGGTCTTCGAAGCTCTGCTGAAGGGCGAACGCCTGTTCGTACACCTCAAAACACTGCCTGAACAGACCCTCGATGTCAAGGATGTCAGCATGTCAAGGATGTCAGCATGTCAAGGACGTCAGCCGAGCAGGTCTCGCAGGTGGTCTGTGGGACGATTTGCCAACGCCACGATCGTGAATGTCGGCGTGGCCGTCCCGCCGGTGGCGACGGCGTTGACCATGGTGTCAATCTATCGAGCACTGTCATACCCCCTGCGTAGCTTGGAGGCATGGCAGAACACACTTATCTTCGATTGGTTGGCGATGAGCTCGATGCTCATTGCGGTGCAACGGCCGGCGAGCAGCCGGCGATGATGATCGACTGCGACATGTGCGTCATGCAGCACACAGAAGCGTGTGACGATTGCGTAGTGAGTTATCTGGTCGGTCATGTCGCCGGCACGCCGGTGGTCCTCGATTTCGAGGAACGACGCGCCTATGAACTGCTCAACGACGCCGGGCTCGTCCCGTCGAGCAGGTTCGTCCCGCGCTCCGACGCCGTTTAGTCCGTCGCGTCGGTTGTTGTGTCTCATTGCTGATTTGTCGTGCCACCATGGACGGGTGGACCTGACCGTCGCCGACCTCAAAGCCATAGGGCTCGCCGCAGGTCTGGCCGCGGTGGGCGCGACTGAGGCGACCCCCTTCGAACGCACCCGTGTCGACCTCGAGCAGCGCAAGGCCGAAGGGCTCAGCGGATCAATGCAGTTCACCTACCGCAACCCGTCACGCTCAACGGATCCACGCCGGACCATGAGCGATGCCACCTGCCTGATCGTCGGTGCGTACGACTACCAGCGCGAAATCCCGCCTCGGCCCGCGGATCAGCCGACTGGGAGAGTCGCCACCTACAGCTCAGAAGACCACTACGCGTCCTTGCGTGCCGCTCTCGAACAGATTGCCGGCGCGTTGCGCAAACAGGGTTACAAGGCTCTGGTGCTGGCCGACGAGAACCACCTGGTCGACCGAGCGGCTGCACACCGCGCGGGGATCGGCTGGTGGGGAAAGAGTTCCAATGTGCTGATCGCCGGGGTCGGCAGCATGGTGGTGCTTGGATCAGTGCTGACCAATGCACCCCTCGATATTGAAGAGGTCGCCGTGGCCGCCGATGGTTGCAGAACGTGCACCAAGTGTCTCGACGGATGCCCGACCGGGGCGATCATCTCGCCCGGGGTGGTCGATGCCAACAGGTGCTTGGCGTGGCTGCTGCAGGCATCGGGCCGATTCCCCGTCGAGTACCGGGAGCTGCTCGGCGACCGCATCTACGGATGCGACGATTGCCAGGACGTTTGCCCACCGAACCAGATCCGCCGCAAGCAACCTGCAGCGGAGGGTGGCGGCGGTGCCTGGGTCTCGATCCTCGAGATGCTGGAGTCAGATGATGAGACTCTGATGGCCCGTTATGCGCGCTGGTACGTTTCGCAGCGTAATCCCGACTACCTGCGGCGCAATGCCCTGGTTGTGCTCGGCAACATCGGTAGCGGCGACGACGAACGAACTGCAGCGGTGCTGGCCCGATCGCTGGCCCATCAATCTCCGGTCGTCGCGGCTCACGCCGTCTGGGCGGCCCGCCGCCTGAGCCGGGACGATCTGCTCGCCGAGTTGGCCGGTTGCGAACTCGACGAGATGGTGCGCGAAGAACTCCTGCGGCCGGTCACCGCCGTGGCATAGTGGCGTGCTGTGGCCCGCCATCTACTAGTCACCAACGACTTTCCCCCCAAGATCGGTGGCATTCAGAACTACCTGTGGGAGCTCTGGCGGCGCCTCCCTGCTGATGAGGTTGTCGTCTACAGCACCCCCCACGCCAACGCCGATGCCTTTGACGCCGCTCAACCGTTCACCGTTGTTCGCAGCCGCGAACCCGCTTTGTTGCCACATCCGCTGCTGGCGCGTCGTGTAGACCGCTTGGCGAGCACCTACGGCGCCGAACTCGTGATCCTCGACCCGGCGGTGCCGCTCGGTCTGATCGGTCCGCATCTCGACATTCCCTACGGAGTCGTCCTCCATGGTGCAGAGGTCACGATTCCCAGCCGAGTTCCCGGTATTCGCGGTCTGCTGAACCGAGTACTCGATGGGGCCGTAGGGGTGATTGCAGCAGGCGGGTACCCGGCGCAACAGGCGGAGTTGTCATTGGGGAGCCCCCTGCCTGTCAGCATCATTGCGCCCGGGGTCGACACCGAACGTTTCGTCCCCCTCGACCGCGTCGCTAAACAGGCCGCCCGAAAGACCCTGGGCCTGCCGACCGCGGGCCCTTTGGTCGTGTCAGTCAGCCGCCTGGTTCCCCGCAAGGGCATGGACACGCTGATTCGAGCATCGGTGGAGATTCGCCGGAGCAAACCGGACGTCTGTGTCGCAATTGCCGGTGCCGGCCGTGACCACAGACGACTCAGTTCGCTGGTCGCCCGCCTCGACGCACCCGTGAAGCTGTTGGGAAGAGTTGACACAGATGAGCTGATCCTCTTGTACGGCTGTGGCGACGTCTTCACGATGTTGTGCCGCAGCCGTTGGGGCGGGTTGGAACAGGAGGGCTTCGGCATTGTCTTCATGGAGGCTGCCGCGGCAGGCGTGGCGCAGGTCGCCGGTCGCAGCGGTGGCGCACACGAAGCGGTGCGCCACGGAGAGACGGGTCTGATAGTCGATGACCCCACCGACGCCGATGCCGCGGCGCGGGCGATCACTGGACTGCTCGACGACGACGAACGACGCCACGCGATGGCCCGGGCAGCTAGAGAGCGCGCCGAACGGGAGTCGTCTTACGACATCCTGGCCGAGCAACTGGCTGAGGCGATCAATACCATGGTGCGGCGATGAGACCGCGGGAGCAATGGGCGGCGGGGCAGGCCATTCTCAATTGGTCGTGGTTCGGTACCGCGGTGTTCACGCTCACCGCGGTCACAGCCACAATCTGGCCGGATTGGTTCGAATGGCTCAACGCAGGCGTGTCTCTGTTGTTGTTCGCCGCCGGCACCATCGCGATGGTGTGGGCCCTGTTGATAGCGGTGGAGCGCAGTCGCCACCACGTCATTGGGATCGCAGGGCTCTATTTCGCCGTGGGCAGCGCCGGTTCTGAGGTGCGGAGGATCTTGTTGAGCTCCCTCGCGGTCGAGATTGTGGTGGCGCTGACCACGGCATCGGTTCGGAGTTACACGCCCGCGGCATTCGGGCTCCTGGTTCCTGTATGGGCTCTCGGTCTGACGGGACTGTGGTGTGCTCGCCACGGCGAATTCGAGGTGCGCAAAACAGACCCGCAGAGCGGTTAGGGTCAGCAGTAATGGTTGATCAAGCGACCGAACGAACAACGATAATGGCGACGCCGGAGCAGTGTTATGCCACGGTCATCGACTTCGAGAAGTACCCGGAGTGGGCTTCTGACATCAAGATGGCCCGGGTTCTCTCGCGTGACGACGAAGGCCGCGCAGTCGACGTCGAATACCGGGCCGCGGCCATGGGCCGCAGCACCACCTACACACTGCGGTACTTCTATGGTGCCAACCCGCGTCGTCTCGCCTGGCGTCTGCAACGCGGCGACATCACCAGGCGTCTCGATGGTGAGTATGAGTTTCTGCCGGTGCCTTCGGACCCGGGATCGACCGAGGTCGTGTACCACCTCGCCGTAGAGGTCAAGGTCCCTCTGCCGGGCTTCGTAAAGCGCCGCGCCGAGGCTCGCCTGTTGCGTACCGCCCTGGAGGATTTCACCAGGCACGTTGAGAGCAGCTCGTCGTGAGGGCTCCGTGGAACGATGAGCACTGCTGCAATGGACTGTAGCGAGTCTGTCGTTGACGATGAGGGCCGATTCGATGAGGTTCGGGAGGCCGCTGAAGCCGTTCTGGCCTCGCTGAAGTGGCTGATCGAAGCGACCGAGCGGGTCATTGAGGATCCTGAAGCACTGGCCGCGGTAGCGGCGACGGGACGGTCCTTTGTCGACGCGTTCACCAGAGGATTCAGATTCACCGACGACAGCGGCGGCTCCGAAGCCTCCGCTGCTGGTCAGTAGCGGCCACTAATGGAGTTCCGTCGGATCAACGGGCTTCCGCCCTATGTCTTCACGATCATCGACTCGTTGAAGATCCAGGCACGTCGCGCGGGTGAGGATGTGATCGACCTCGGATTCGGCAACCCCGACCTGCCTTCCCCTCCCACCGCGGTCAACAAGCTGATCGAGGCGGCCCAGAACCCCCGCAACCATCGGTACTCGTCGAGTCGGGGGATCCCGAAGCTCCGAGAAGCGGTAGCCGGCCTCTATCAGCGGCGTTTCGGAGTCGAACTCGACCCGGAGACCGAGGTCATCAACACGATCGGCGCCAAGGAGGGATTCAGCCATCTGATGTGGGTGCTGTTGGAGCCGGGAGACTCAGTGCTCGTGCCCTCGCCGTCCTATCCGATCCACCTGTTCGCACCCCTGTTCGCGGGTGCCAACGTTCGAGAGATGCCCCTGACCAGCGACCAGGGAGCCTTCTTCGATACCTTGAGGACCCGCTTCGAGTACTCCTGGCCCCGTCCGCGGGCGATTGTGCTGTCCTTCCCGCACAATCCGACAACGGCATGCGTCGACCTAGACTTCATGCAGCAGGTGGTGGACTTCGCCCGTCAGCGCGATGTCCTCGTCGTGCACGACTTCGCCTATGCCGATCTCGGCTACGACGGGTACATGCCGTGTTCGATCCTTGAGGCCGAGGGAGCCAAGGAGGTGGCCGTCGAGTTCTATTCAATGACCAAGAGTTTCTCGATGGCTGGTTGGCGGATCGCGTTCATGGTCGGGAACGCCCAGACGGTCGCGGCGCTGGCGAAGCTGAAGAGTTACCTCGACTACGGCACGTTCCAGCCGGTGCAGATCGCCGCGACGGTGACCATGAACGAAGCCGCGGACTATCCCAGCGAAGCCCGTGAGATCTACGAGAGTCGACGCAACTCTCTGTGTGACGGGCTGGCCCGGATCGGTTGGGAGGTTGAGCCACCGAAAGGGACCATGTTCACCTGGGCACCGATTCCGGAGCCGTACCGCCACATGGGTTCGGTGGAGTTCGCGTCGATGCTCGTCACCGAGGCCAACGTCGCGGTTTCGCCCGGCGTCGGATTCGGTCCCGGTGGGGAGGGCAATGTGAGATTTGCCCTGATCGAGAACGAACAGCGAATCAACCAGGCAATACGTCAAATGCGCTCTGCTTTGACCGAACTCGCCTAGCATCCCTTCGCTTCAGGGCTATTCGGGCTTCGGGGGCTATTCGCTCTGATCCCACGCCAGAGATCGGCTCAATGCCCGTTGCCACCGCCGATAGTCCGCGTCTGCCCGTGTGCGGTCGGGGTCGGGCTGAAAGGTCCGGTCGGCGTCGGACTGTCCCGACAGAGCGGCGACGTCCTCAAGTCCGCTCCAGACGCCCTCGGCAATCCCCGCGAGGTAGGCGGCGCCGAGCGCTGTCGTCTCCGCGACAGGGGCGCGTACGACAGGAACTCCGAGTTGGTCGGCCTGGATCTGCAGAAGGATGTCCATAACTGATGCGCCGCCGTCGACGCGCAACTCGGTGAGGCGGGTGCCGGAGGCCGCAGACATGGCGTCGACCACGTCGCGGCTCTGGTATGCCATGGATTCCACGGTCGCGCGGACGATTTCTCCACGTCCGGTCCCACGGGTGAGGCCAACGATTGTGCCGCGTGCGCGGGCGTCCCAGTGCGGTGAGCCGAGCCCTGTCAGTGCGGGAACGAAGACGACACCGCCGGTGTCGGGGACCGAGGCCGCGAGAGGCCCGGTCTCGGCCGCATCGTCGATTATGCCGAGACCGTCACGCAGCCACTGAATCGCTGCCCCCGTCACGAAGACGGCTCCCTCGTAGGCGTAGGTCGTCTGCTCGCCGATCGTCCATGCCACTGTCGACAACAGCCCGTCGACAGGTCCGGGGCGTTCCGTACCGACGTTCATCAGCACGAAGGACCCGGTCCCGTAGGTGTTCTTGGCTTGGCCTTCCCAGAAGCACCCTTGGCCGAACAGCGCTGCCTGCTGGTCGCCTGCGATTCCGCTGACGGGAACACCGGCCCCTGTCGGGATGTCGCCCGTCGTTTCTCCGAATCGTCCCGATGACGGCAGCACCTCGGGCAGAGCGGACGTCGGCACCCCGAACAGTGAGCACATCTCTTCGCTCCATGACATTGCGCCGATGTCGTACAGGAGCGTCCGAGAGGCGTTGGAAGTGTCTGTGGCGTGGTGCCCGCCGGTGAGGTTCCACACGAGCCACGAGTCGACCGTACCGAAAGCCAGATGCTCGTCCGGCGTGACACCCCCGTGCTTGAAGAGCCACTCGAGTTTGCTCGCGGAGAAGTACGGATCAAGCACCAGCCCTGTCGTTGTGCGCACCAGATCGAGATGCCCCTCGGCCTGCAACTGCTCACATCGTGTCGCGGTGCGTCGATCTTGCCAGACGATGGCCCGATGGAGGGGTTGGCCGTTGCGCCGATCCCAGACCACCACCGTCTCCCGCTGGTTGGTAATGCCGATCGCGCTGACGGGTTCGGTGGTGGTGGCCACAATCTCGGCCAGCGTCTCGAGGACTGCACTCCAGATCTCGTCGGGATCGTGTTCCACCCACCCTGGTCTCGGAAAGTGCTGTGTGAACTCACGGTAGGCGTAACCGAGCGGGACGCCCGCCTCGTCGACCGCGAATGTGCGGACTCCAGTCGTTCCCGAATCGATTGTCAAAACTAGTCCCATGCCCCGACGTTATCTGTTGGTAGCGTCGCTGGAATGAAAGTTGGGGTGCTGACCGGTGGAGGCGATTGTCCTGGCTTGAACGCGGTGATCCGAGGCGTCGTACGCAAGGCCGAACGGGAATACGGCGACATGGTTGTCGGGTTCCTCGACGGTTGGAGCGGCCTGCTCGATGATCGCTGGATGCCACTCGATGTTGAGGCTTGCCGAGGGCTTCTGACCCGCGGAGGCACCGTTTTGGGGACAAGCCGCTACCAGCCCTACATGTTTGATGACGGGGTTGAGCGGGTGAAAGCCACCATGGCCCGACACTGCGTTGATGCGCTGATCGTCATCGGAGGAGAGGGGACGCTCTCGGCCGCCTCTCGAATCTACGCCGACGGCGTGCCTTTGGTCGGCGTGCCCAAGACCATCGACAACGACATCGACGGGACGGAGCGGACCTTCGGTTTCGACACCGCGGTGCAGACTGCCACTGATGCGATCGACCGACTTCACACCACAGCAGAGTCCCATGATCGAGTGATTGTTGTTGAGGTGATGGGCCGCCATGTGGGGCACATAGCCACCTGGGCCGGGATCGCCGGTGGCGCCACGATAGTGCTGGTTCCCGAGGTGCCGTTCGATATCGGCGCGATATGTGAATCCCTCAGGAGAAGGCATCGTCGAGGGCGCTTCTCCTCGATAGTGGTAGTTGCGGAGGGAGCAGTTCCCGTACCTGGAACGCTTGAGGTCGCCGAGCCGGCCATCGACGAATACGGACACGCCAGACTCGGTGGAATCTGCAACGTTGTGGCTGAAGAGATCGAACGACGTACTGGTTTTGAGACGCGGGTCACCGTGCTTGGACATGTCCAGCGTGGTGGTACCCCCTCCGCGCTGGACAGAGTGCTTTCCACTTGGTACGGGGTTGCCGCCATGAGTGCGGCGCACGAAGGTGACTTTGGGACGATGGTTGCTTTCAACAACAACAAGGTCGTCCGGAGGCGTCTCGATGAGTGTGTCTCGACGCTGAAATACGCGGACCCGGATCTGCTGGAAGTGGCTCGCACATTCTTCCCTTGAACTGTTCGCTGAAGCGGAACTGCGAACAAAGGCTTAACCCTCTACGTCACCTGGATCTTCATCTCCAGACTCAGGCTCACCTTGGGCTTGAGATTCGGGGTTGAAGGAAGCGTAGTTGCTGCGGTCGACCGTTTGGTCCTCGTCAGTGGTCTCGGCGCTGGTCGGGAGTGCTTGGCGCTGAGAATCGATCAATACTCGGACCCGGTTGACGTTGTCGGGCTCCGTCGCGGTCCAGACGAGTTGGGCCACGGCTTCAAGCAGAATCGGACTCACGTCCGCTTCGGGGTCGTCCTGAGTGATGTTTATCGTCAAGAGGTCCCGGTCCCGGGTTGCGCTCAACAACTCGAACTCGAGCAACTGGTTCACAAAGCCCGCATTTCGCTCCTCCTCGGTGCGGAACTCGTCAAAGAGCGGTCGCAACCGCCCCGCGTTCGTGGTGAACGTCCGGATCTCTCTGGCGACCGGAACCACTATCGATTCAACCTGGTCGATCAAGTAGAAGGTGGCAGGCTCGGTGGGAACCACGGGCGCGGTGGTCGTGGTCGTGGTGTAGCCCGGTCGAAGGTTCTCGGGCAGGTCGTCAGAGGAGATCTCCGATGCCGGTCCGTCGGTGGGAACTGCGCAAGCGGTGACCGCCAGCAGGACAGCCAACGCTGAGATGGTGATGCGCCTCACTGGGCGTCTTCCGGATCGATTCTTATCGGCAGCGCCACCACCATCCGCGCACCCGGCATCCCGTCGAGCCGATCCTCCACCCAGACCTCTCCGGTGTGGAGATGCACATGTTCTGAAACGAGCGACAACCCAAGTCCGGTACCGGTGTCGTGGCCGCGTCGCCCTCCTGAACTGCCTCGGCTGAAGCGGTCGAATATCACCTGCCGCTCGGTTGCCGGGACGCCTGGCCCACGGTCCTGGACTGCCAGAAACGCCACGTCGGACTCACTTGAGATCTCGACCTCGATGTTGCCGCCGCCGTACTTGTCGGCGTTGTCGATGAGGTTGGCGATGACCTGCGCCAAGCGGCGCTTGTCAGCGACGATCACCAGCGCCTCCCCCTCCTCGCTTACCGAGAGCGAGATATCGGGCCTAGACGAATAGCTGATTGCGTGCCTGACGAACTCGGCGAAGAAGACCGGTTCAGCTTGAAGCGCAGCGGTACCGACGTCGTAGCGGCTGATCTCAAGGAGATTCTCGACCAGTTGGGTGAATCGGGCGATGTCGTCTGTCAAAAGGGCCAGCGCGGTCTGACTGCGTTGCGACATCTGGTGGCGGTCGTTGTTGAGAACCTCCGCGGAGGCACTGAAAGTCATCAGCGGAGAACGAAGTTCATGGCTCACCTCGGAGGCAAAACGCGCGTCTCGGTCGATTCGGTCCTCGAGAGACTGGGCCATGCCGTTGAATGAAGCCGAAAGCGACGCGAGGTCGGCATCAGCGGGCGGATCAAGCCGAGTCTTGAGTTCACCCGCGGCCAGCGATTCGGCTGCAGCGCGAATATCAGCCAGCGGCGTCAGGGCGCGACGCGACGCCCATAGTCCCAGTGCGGCCGCAACCAGCGTCGTGACCGTGCCGACAACAAGCAGAATGAGGCCCAACGAATTCAGAGTCTCATCGACTTCCCCAATGAGCACCGCCTCAAAATATGCGGCATCGCGGCCCGGGAGTTGGACACCGCTGACAATGGCGGGCTCGCCGTTCAAGGTGATTCGCGTGCGGCCGGCAGATCCTTGCGAGAGGAGCACCAGCAGGGTGTCGGGCACGGTCTCCTCGCTGAAGACCAGCGAGTTGAGCCCCACCCACTCGTCGCCGAAACGGACCAGCGGCAGCGCGCCGGAGGTGGTCGTCAACGACTCCAGGATTGCTGCGACGCCTTCAGCGGCTGGATCGTCGCCGACTTGACGTTGGAACCTCTGACCGTTCTCCGCGAACGAAGCAAGGGCGGCAGCGTCGCGTTCGACCAGAAGGCTTCGACGTGTCAGCGTCAATGTCAGAAGGCCGATCGTGGTGGCCAACAGCAGGCCCCCCAAAGCGAAGAGGAGAGTGATTCTGGCTCTTAGACCGAGTCGTTCCCATCGAGACACGGTCTCAAGTCTACGCAGCGAGCTTGTAGCCCAGCCCACGGACGGTCACGACATAACGCGGGTTGGCCGGATCGGGCTCAATCTTGGTGCGAAGCCGGCGAATATGCACGTCGACGAGGCGACCGTCGCCAAAATATCCGTAACCCCAGACTCGCTCGAGCAGTAGCTCGCGGCTGAACACCCGCCCGGCGTTTGAAGCCAACTCCACGAGGAGCCGAAACTCCGTCTTGGTGAGGTGTGCCTCTTCTGCACCGACTCGGACCGCGCCCTCGTCAGGGATTATCTCCAGCTCGCCAAAAACGAGCTGGGGAGCACCTGAGTCCGACGTGCGGACGCGGCGCAGCAACGCCCTGATCCGAGCGGACAGCTCTTTGGGTGCGTGCGGTTTGGTGAGATAGTCGTCGGCGCCTGCTTCGAGTCCGGCGACCACATCATGGGTGTCGGCCCGCGCCGTGACCATCACGATGGGAACGTCGGACACCTTGCGGATCGACCGACAAACTTCGAAGCCGTCCATGCCTGGGAGCATGATGTCGATCAACACCACATCGGCCGGAGCTTGGCCGAAGGCAAGAAGCGCGTCCTCGCCCGACTCGGCCTCGGCCACCTCGTAGCCCTCGTCCTCCAGGGCGAGGCGTACCGACATACGGATCCGTTCGTCGTCCTCGACAGTCAATATTCGTGTAGTCACGGTTGCGCAGTCTCCGGTTTCTCGGCCATCAGGTGGGTCCCCGCTGCTGATGGGCTCGCTCCCGTGCTTCTCGCTCGTTCCATTCAGTGGAAGCTCGCAGGGCAAGGACCGCTACGATCGCGACTCCCGCGGCGCAACCGACGGCACTTGCAAGCCCCACGAAACCCGCTGCGGTGGAACAGCCGTCGTGGCATTGAAGATCCATGACCACATAACCGACCAGGCCGCCGCAGAGACCGGCGAGCAGAATCGAGAACACGGCGAGCACACGCGCAATCCTCTTGGGAGCAGACGTCGTGGTCATTGCACCGATCCTAGCGACGCGCCAACGTCGCTGCCGCCTAGAGTTCCCGCAGTGCGGTCACTGGTGGTTCTTCCGACATACAACGAGGCGGCGAACATCGCCGAGGTGCTGGATCGCTTGCGCTCGGCCTGTCCGGAAGCCAACGTGCTGGTAGTCGACGACGCCTCCCCGGACGGCACTGCTGACATTGTCGGTGCCCTGGCTGAAGAACTCTGGGGTATCGAACTGCTGGAGCGCAGCGCCAAAGCGGGTCTGGGGTCTGCATACCGCGACGGATTCCAGAGGGGGTTGGAACAGGGTTTCGACATTCTTGTGGCGATGGACAGCGACCTTTCGCACGACCCAGGAGTGCTCCCACAACTCCTTGATGTGATCGATCAGGGAGCGGATCTGGTCATCGGCAGCCGCTACGTGGCCGGCGGGTCGATCCCCGACTGGTCCTGGCACCGGAGGCTGCTTTCGAAATGGGGCAACCGCTATGCCGGAGCGGCGCTCGGACTGAACGTTGCCGACGCAACGAGTGGTTACCGCGCCTTTCGGGCCACAATGATCGCCAAGATCGACTTTCGCGAGGTCCGAGCCGACGGATACGGCTTCCAGATCGAAATGGCCTACCGGATGCAGGGTCTGGGCGGTACGGTTCGGGAACTCCCGATCGCTTTCGTCGACCGAGTACGAGGCAAGTCGAAGATGTCGCCTCGCATCGTTGTTGAAGCTCTGGTGCTGGTCTCCTGGTGGGGGGCGCGGGATCGCTTCGAGCGCTTGTGTCGCTATTGGGGCAGAGGATCCTGAGTGGCGCTTAGCCGATCCAAGCGTTGGATTGGCGCCCAAGCTGTGCGACACTGTAGGTAATGGAAACCCCGCCTGGAGGAAAATCGGTGCCGCTATCAGAAGACGAGCGACGAATCCTCAACGAGATTGAGGACCACCTCTATGAGAGCGACCCGGCCTTGGCGCGTGAGGTCGCTCAGACCACCATCTACACGCATGCCTTCAGAAACCTAAAATGGGCGACTCTGACGTTCCTGCTGGGGGCCGTGGTTATGGTCCTGCTGCTGTCGGTCCACTTCGTGCTCGCATTCATCGGCTTCGCCGTGATGCTGGTGAGCGTGCTGTGGTTCGAGAACAACGCCCGGAAGCTGGGGCGGGCAGGTCTACAGGAGATGACCGAGCACTACCGCGGCGGCACCCTGCGCGACGCGGTCGGAGGAGCGGGGGAGCGACTGCGGCAACGGTTCCAGCGCCCCGACGACCGCCTGTAGAGCGCTCCCGGCCGGACCTTCCCGGTGCTTGATAGCTCAGTTCTTGATGGATCCTCGCGGATCGATCGCGGACAGCGTTACGCGGCGCATGCCCGCGAGCGTGTGGCAACGATCAACAATGCGCGCCGACGCTTCTTTGGCAGTGAGCGCCAACTCGTTGGCAGCACCACGCCTGCTCCGACCGTCACGGTCAGTTGAATCGTCACTGCAAGTGTCTGAGTAGCGCAGCGCGGTGAGAGCGGCTGCCAGATCATCGATCGGGCCGAGGTCACCGAGATAACCCCCGAATCTCTCGGCCGCTGAGGCAGCCTCCAGAGGCGTGTGGGCTCGCTGAGGCGAGAATCCAAGCAGCCTGAGGGCATTGATGGCATCGTCCCAGGCGATCTCGCCCCGCAACACCGGGTCGTCGGCGGCACGCAGCAGACGCCTTCGCCTGCGGATCGCTTTGATTGTGGGGATCGCCAAAACGACCGCCGCGACACAGGCTGCAATTATGAGCGCCAGGCGAATCAGGGAGAACAGCAACGACGATCCCTTTGAGACCGGTACCGGGATGCTCTCTGAGGAGGCATCCGAAGAGCTGGGCTGTGGGACAGGAGGCCCCGCGATACCGTTGCTCCCGCCGGCACCCTCGCCGATGTCGCCCACCGAGCCAGACAGGGTCAGTGACTCATTGCTGGGATACTGTTGCGCGTCGGCCAGACCGGTGATGTCGGAATCGTGGGGCCTGCTACGACCTGGGGTCGGCTCGAAGATGATCCAACCCGCCTCCGCGAAGTACACCTCGGGCCAGGCATGTGCGTGATGACCTCGGACAACGTATTCCTGACGTCCGGGATCCCAGGAACCCCAGGTGTAACCGACCGCCACCCGTGCGGGAATCCCGAGTGAGCGGGCCATGGCCGCGAACACCGAGGCGAACTGCTCACAGTACCCGGCGCGCACGTTGAACAGGAAGTCCTCGGCGGTGGCGATGTCGTGACGCTGGGCAACGTTGATGTCGTAGCTGAAGTTCTCCGGGTTCCGCAGGTAGTCTTGCAGCATCCTGGCCCTCTGGTAGTCCGATGCTGCACCCGCGGTGACCTGCTGGGCGAGGTCGGCTATTCGCGTCGGCCAGCAGTAGTGAATCGCGCCGGACTGCTCGGGGCCGCAGGCTGGCGGAAGCTGCGTGTGCTCCGTCAGGAACTCTTCGCTCAAGCCCACCGCCGCACTCTCTGCGAGCTGAGAAGGATCGTAATCAGGTACCTGACTCTCGATCGTGTAGGAGAAGCCCTGCTCCGCCCGCTCTTGGGAGTTGCGGTGGTATACCAGCGCCCCGGTGGCGGCCTCGTATTCGAGGTCGACTCCTCCGTCGTCGAGCACGCGGCTCAACTCGTAGGCAGCGGGCAGATAGATGTCGTCGGTGCCGCGAGAACGCTTGGTCACGGTTTGGATCAGCTTCTTGCGGTTGAGCACCGACGAATCCACTGTGCTCGGAAGTTGCCCGCGGGCCTCGTCGAAGTTCGAGGTTCGCTCCCACTGTCTGCCGTCGAAACCGGTCAGGGCCATCAGACGCCAGTAGTCGCCCTCTTCGGGGGCGACCCTCACCGAGAAGACCTCGTCATCACTCTGTTCAACCAGAGCGGCCGAGACATTGACCAAGGGACTGGCGATACTGCGAATCGAAGGCGCATCGTCGATTCCGGTGATGTCGAAGAGCGGTTGGGACTCCGCGCCGGGAATTCGCGGGGCCAAGAGCCCCCCGGCAACCACGACGACCAAGCCGAAAACCGCTCCGGAACGCAGGATCGAAGAAACTCCGCGGCCGGCTCCACCTGTAGTCCAGAGGTCGTCGTGGGCTCTGTCGAGAGTTCGCATCGAGAGCGCCAAAGCTGTCAAAGCGGCTGTGAACGCCACGCCATGAGCCACTTGATTGCGATCAACGCCCATGAAGGACGAGAAGGCCAGAACCGAAGTAGCAAAGGCGACGGCTCCAAAGTAGGAGCGCAACCGGAAGGCAGCAGAATCGGCCAGAAAAGCTCCGATCCAGACGAGTGCTGATGCGCTGACCACAAAGCCCCGCAACGGTTCAACCGGAGCGGACTCATCGACGAACATGGTCCCGGCCACAGACAGGTCGTCGTTCAGGGCGCGGACCGTGTCTGCTGTCGGGAAGATGAAAGTGCTGTCCTCGAGATAGAAGATGGCGCTGGCGAGCAGAACCAGCGTCAGTCCGCTCACAATCGCCGAAGGGCCGAGTTTGAATCTCGCCCGACGACAAGCGACCGCCACGAGGTGGGAAGCTGTTGCCATCAGCAGGAGGTCACGCACCGGCAGCGAGTCGACGAAGAGCCGCTCCAAGCTGAATACGGCAACTGCGGAAACCGCGATCACTGAAACCTCAGCGGCGACAGCGGTCAACTGCTGCGGCCTCATGTGAACTCGTATGATCGGCGGGGGTCCGCAGAGAGGAACTTCGCGAGCTGGTTCGGGGCGGTGAGATGGATCCAGCCCATTGAGTGGCGAGGTTGGAGGCCGGCTCCCCAGTTCTCCACATCGGTCGTGATGACGAGTCCAGCACCCAGTCGATGGGCGAAGTTGCGCCTAGCCAGGGGATCGGTGACGACTAGGGGGTCTGCCGAAACGGCGACCACGGCACCTTGGGTGGTGGGTACCGCTGCGTGGATCTCCGGTGACCCGTCGGTGAGGAGTGCAAGAAACTCCAGCAGCGAACTGAGCTGTGAACTACCGATGGCCCTCCTCGTTGACCGGCCGTCAGTCGTCTCGATCAGTGCAGCGTCGCCTGCGCTCAGAACCGACGCAGCGATCGATCCGGCGATCGAGGTGGTGATGTCGAGGGACTCTAGGAGATCGCCTGGTGGTCGTGTGTCGATCACTACCGAGAGAAGGCCGCGCCGGGGAGGGCGTGGTTGCCGCACCTGAAGTTCGTCCTGGCGTGCTGAGGAGAGCCAGTGTACGTGCCGGAGGTCATCGCCTGGTGTGTACGGACGAAGCCCGTCGAAGTCTTCGTCGCTGAGACCCAGCGACCGGTTGTGCTGCTTGCCGAGCAGTGAGTCCTCTGAGGCGCCGGCCCGCGTCGAGCCGATGATCTCGAGACGAGGATGGACTATGAGACGCACCACATCGGGAATCTGCTGCTCACGCTTCACCAATCCGAAAGCGTCACTGGCGCGGATTGTCACCGGCCCGATCTCCAGCACCCCGCGGCTAGTGGTGCTGAGACGATACGAAGCGTGGGCGGTTCCTCCCTTCTGGGGGATAGGTGCAACCTCCACGTTGAATCCCCGCGTGCCCCCCACAGCGTCATGGAGGTGAAGCACCGGCGTGCGCCTGGATCCGCCGTTGCGCAACTCGATGTCGACCCGCGCTGATTCTCCAGCGGGTACGCGCATTGGATGCAGCCACTTCTTGACTAACAACCGAGTCGGGAACAGCTGATGCCACAGCAGTGCCAGTGCAACTGAGAGGACTCCCGTCGCAGCGGGGACGATGAACTCGATCCCGCCGACAAGGCGTCCGAGAAGCCCGGCCACAGCACTGAAGACCAGCACCCACCAGCCTGCACGGGTCGGCACGCTAGGTTCTTTTGGGTTGCGGCACAGGAATGCTGTCCAAGATCTCGGTGACCACGTCGGCGGACCTGACGCCGCTCATGCGAACTTCGGGAGCAACGAGAAGTCGGTGCGGCAGAACCACGCGCGCCAGTCCCTTGACGTCGTCAGGGGTGCTGTAGTCGCGGCCCGACGACGCGGCCTGGGCGCGAGCAACGCGTTGCAGGGCCAGCACACCGCGCGGCGACAGCCCGAGTGTCAGAGACGGGTGGGCGCGGGTGGCGGCAGCCAGATCCAGCAGATATTGGCGCAGCGGCGGAGCCACGTAGATCCGTTCAAGAGACTCAGACATTCTAGTGACCGTCTGCGAAGGCACTACAGCGCCGAGCTGATCGACGCGGGCAGAGATTCCGGCGTGTGATTCGAGGATCTGCTCCTCTGCCGCGCGATCCGGATAGCCGATAGCGATCTGCATCAGGAAACGGTCTAGCTGGGCCTCTGGCAGCCTGTAGGTCCCCTCGTGCTCTATCGGGTTCTGCGTGGCGATGACCATGAATGGAGAGCCCAGCTTGTGGGTCACCCCGTCGGAGGTGACCTGGCGCTCGCCCATCGCTTCAAGAAGTGCTGATTGAGTCTTGGGCGAAGCGCGATTTATCTCATCGGCCAACAGCACGTCGGAGAAGACCGGGCCGGGCCGGAACTCGAAGGTCTCGTTCGCCCGGTTCCAGACCGACATGCCCGTCACATCTGTCGGCAGGAGGTCGGGGGTGAACTGCACCCGGCCGAAGTGGCCGTCGACGCTGCGCGCTAGAGCTTTGCCAAGGCTCGTCTTGCCGACACCGGGTACGTCCTCGATGAGCACATGACCGTTGCAGACCAAGGCCAGCACGAGGAGGTGGATCACTTCGGCTTTGCCGCGTATCACGGTCTCGATATTGGCGACGATCGAAGCGAAGCTCCTCTGGAACTCGGTGACGGCCTCATTGCTCCCGACTCGCCCGTGAGCGTCGCCGTCGACCGTCAGACCCGCGGCATCACGTCCGCTACCATCAACAACGCTCACAGCACCTCCAAGGGCATCAATCGCAGCTATGGGGTTCACCACCAGCGATATTCACCGTCAATATACCGCGCCCTGCGGCCAAGGCTGAGGATTTTGAGGGACTTCGTCTGACCTCTAGCCTAGACCCATGGCAGTTGCGCTCGCGGTTGACATTGGCGGAACGAAGTTTGAGGCAGCGGTCGTTGACGACACCGGTGAGATTGACGGTCGTGTCCGCGTCGACTCGACCGGCGCCGACGACGGCGAGGAGCTGTTCGGCCGTCTGGCGGGGATCGTCGAGACCATCGACCTTGATCGCGTGGACGTCTGCGGGGTCGGCTCGGGCGGTCCGATGCGCCCCAACGGCGAGCAGGTGTCCCCGCTCAACATCACTGCGTGGCGCGACTTTCCCTTGCGGTCACGGTTGGCCGAGCTGACGGGACTCGCGACGTTCGTCGACAACGACGCGAAGGCCCTGGCTCTCGCGGAGGGGTGGCTCGGCGCGGCAGTAGGGGTCTCCAACTACATCGCCATGGTGGTGTCGACCGGTGTCGGCGGCGGAATTGTCCTCAACGGAAGACTGCTCGACGGGGCAGAAGGCAACGCCGGCCACATCGGCCACGTTGTCGTGGAACCCGAAGGCACCGAACTGCCCGGCCATGTCCGTGGAGTGCTCGAAGCTGAAGCCAGCGGCACCGCCATCGCCTTTCGGACCGGAGCGCCGCCCAGCGAGGCGTCCGCGGGCGAACGGAGGCGTGTCGGCACCATGGTCGGGCGTGCGGTGGGGTCGGTCGCAAACCTGCTGGATCTGCAACTGGCGGTGATAGCGGGCTCTGTGGCTCTGGGCTACGGCGACGACTTCTTCGCCGCGGCCCAGCTTGAGTGCGACCGCGTCGCCCGGCTTCAACACTCGGTCGGGACGAGAATCGTGTCGGCCGGGCTGGCTGAGAGGGGTCCGTTGATCGGTGCGGCGGCCGTCGGCTTCGCGGGCTCGGGTCACTGCATCGGTGGTCAATGAGGTGGCAACGATGAGAGGTGCGCGCCCTGCGGTCGGGATGTTCGCCGTGTTGGGAGCGGTGTTGGTGAGGCCGTCGCTGTGGGCAACGGCCGGTGTGCAGCTGAAGCGATTCGTGCCCGACGACTGGTTTCGTCAAGCCCCGTTCCTTCCGCTGCCTGATGCGAGGTTGCTTCGCTTCCGTGTCGTTACTCAATACGGCGATCCTGAGGCTCGGGTTGTGCCGCGCGATGTGGTTGCATGGTTGCGTTGGTGCAAAACTGAGAACCGGAGGCGGTGTAGGGACTAGCGTTCGCCCATGGCCGGAGTTCTCGTTCTCAATGCGACGTTTGAGCCGCTCGCAGTTGTTCCGGTTCGCAGGGCTGTTTGTCTGATACTGGCTGACAAGGTCGAATTGCTGCACAGCTCGGGCCGTCTGGTGCGTTCTGAGCGCCTGGCCCTAGCGGAGCCTTCAGTGGTGAAACTGTCGCGCTACGTCAAGGTCCCTTATGCGCGTCATCGGTCCCCCAACCGCCGCGGGATCTTCGCTCGTGACCGTAATGGTTGCCAGTATTGCGGTGCACGCGCCGAGACTGTTGACCACGTTGTGCCTCGCAGCCGCGGGGGCCGCCACGTTTGGGAGAACGTGGTCGCAGCTTGCCGGGTCTGCAATGCGACCAAGCGGGACCGGCTGCTCGGCGAGACCGCAATGCGGCTTCGTCGGCCGCCCGGTCCACCTCCGCCCGGCTCATGGATCGAGATTGCAGCGGGGTCGATGCCGGTCGCATGGTCGCAGTATCTGACCGACCAGCGCCGCTCGGCGTGAGCTGGAGTTCCGAGCATCTCCACGGCAGCGCGGCAGCCCTCCACGAGTTCACACCTCCACTGCTGCCCATCCGCACGCTGCGGATCCTTGAGGTCGACTCGGCGGCAGTCGTGATCGGAAGTTCCCAGCCCAGCAGCGATATCGATCTTCGCTACGCCGAATCAACGGGTGTGGAGGTGGTCCGCCGCCGGAGTGGGGGAGGCGCGGTCCTACTCGTTCCCGTTCAGCACGAATGGATTGATTTCTGGTTGCCCGCAGGCGACCCCCTGTGGCGTGACGATGTCGTCACCGCTGGGGAGTGGCTCGGCGAGTTGTTCGTGTCGGCGCTCGGTGATGCAGGCATGGACGACCTGTCGGTCCACCGCGGTCCTGCGAGCAACGATGCTCTCTCCCGCAAGGTCTGTTTCCTGGGCCGGGGACCTGGAGAAGTCTTCTGTGGAGAGAAGAAGGTCGTGGGACTGAGTCAGCGGAGGACCCGTGACTGGATCCGTTTCCAGACCCTCGTGCACCGTCGATTCTCTGCTGAGCAGACGGCCGCTCTGATCGCAGCACCTCCAGGTGCTGATGCGCTGGTCAACGACGTGGCTCAGCGGTTGGAGTCACGGGTCTTCGAGATCGGTGCCCTGGTAGTGCTCGACCTGTTGCGGCCGCATCTTCGGTAGCAGTCTCGGTGGAGATCCTGTTCGAGATCAGAGTGCTCGGCCCCTGAGCCCAGCGCTCCGACGTTCGGCGGCGCTTCTCCTGGGGTCGCGCCCCCACAGAAACTTGCAAAGTTGTGGGGGATATAGGAGTATAGTGGAGCAATATGGTGGATAAGGGAGCCATATTGATTCGTAAGTAAGGCAGAGGGAACGAAATGGCAATGTTCATGGGCACCTACGAGCACACGCTCGATGACAAGGGTCGGCTCATACTCCCTGCAACCTTCCGTTCGAAACTGGCCCAAGGAGCGGTCACGGTTCCGCTCGACCGTTGCCTAGCGATCCTCCCACCCGAGGAGTTCGATCGAATGGCGACACACCTCAAGGCGCAGGTGTCGCGAGGGAAAGCGGACCTAGACCATCTGCGCGCCTTCGCCAGCCTCGCGGACGAGGTCGTCCCCGACTCCCAAGGCCGGATGCGCCTGGCGCCACATCTCAGAGAGCTGGCGGGTCTGGGCGACAGAGTCGTCGTAGCGGGAGTGCTCGAACGAATCGAAGTATGGGATCCGGCTCGCTGGGCCTCCGTCTTCCCTTCCGGAGCCGCAAAGTTCGTTTCCTCCATTGTCCGTGAATACGGGCTCGGACCTGCTGATCCAGAGCCGAGCACTTGAGCACTGAAGACCCCTGTGACCCGCGGACCACGACTCATGGCCAACGTTGAGGATCCCAACGACTTCGTACATCGGCCGGTGATGCTCGATGAGGTGGTGACGGTGCTGTCCGAGGTGCCAGACGGTGTCGTGGTCGACGCGACGCTTGGCGGTGGCGGACACACCGAGGCGCTGCTGGACGCCAACGGTGGCCTGTCGGTAATCGGCTTGGACCGTGACCGAGACGCTCTGGCCGCCGCAGACACCCGGTTGGCTTCTCACCGACAACGAACCGTCAGGATGCACCGCCGCTTCGACCAGATGGCCGAGACACTGCGAGAGCTCGACGTTCAGAGAATCTCGGGATGCCTCTTCGATCTGGGGGTCAGTTCTCCGCAACTCGATACCGCCCAGCGCGGGTTCAGCTACCGGCACTGCGGCCCGCTCGACATGCGAATGGATCGCAGCCGCGGAATCACCGGGGGCGACGTGGTCAACAGCTATGACCAGGGAGCGCTGACGTCGATGCTGCGACGATACGGCGACGAGCCCAACGCCCACCGAATCGCGCGGGCGATAGTCGAGGCTCGACCGATCACCTCAACGGTCGAACTGGCGGAAGTCGTCCGCGATGCCGTACCGGCGGCGGTCCGTCGGAGCAAGGGCCACCCCGCACGCCGGACCTTCCAGGCAATCCGTATCGAGGTCAACGAAGAACTCGAAATTCTAGAAGACGCGATCACCCAGGCAATCTCGTTGCTGGTGCCGCGTGGGCGGTGCGCGGTCTTGGCCTACCACTCGGGCGAGGACCGGATCGTGAAGCGTTGCTTCACTGAGGCCGCGGGCGAATCACCTCCCCCTCGCCCCGGCCTCCCACCTCCACCGGATCAACAGGCACACGTACGGTTGCTGTGGCGCGGCGTCGCCAGACCCGGCGCGGAGGAGATCGACCGCAATCCGCGCTCAGAAGCCGCGCGCCTCCGAGCGGTCGAGAGACTCGAAGAGGGGCCATAATGGCATCAAGCGCCTCGCGGAGAGTCTCCACACCGGCTCAACCGGCGCCCCGACGAGCGCCCAGAGCTGCCCCACAGCGGGCGAACTTGAAGGTAGCGCCGGACAGGAGGGCGGCCAGAGCAAACGACCGTATCTGGCCTGCAATGACGATCGTGAGTTCCATAGCGATCGGTATCGCCTTTGTTGTCGCCGGCCTGTTCGCCGGAGACATTCAGACCCAAGCAGAGATTGATCAGATCAAACGTGAGATCAGCGAACTGCAGGAGACACGCATCGAGGTCCTGGCCGAACGAGCGTGGCACGACTCTCCCGAGGGGCTTACCGAAACGGCTGTCAACGCGGGACTCGTGCGGGCTGGGGAAGTCGCACTCCTGGTGCCGCTTGCGCCCGGGTTTCTGGAACCTCCAGACGCGGTCGATCCCTTCACTCCGGCGAGCGCGCCGCAGCAATGAACCGGCCGTTGAGACCGGATCGTGCCCGAGGTCGTGGTCGTGCCCGAGGCCGTGGCGGTGCCCGCAGTGATCACGTCCATGTCAGTCCCTGGAGGTCCGGGACGATATTCGTGGTGCTGGTTCTCGTGGCGGGAGGTTTCGTGTGGAAACTGGTGGATCTGCAGTTGAGCCCCGACGACGACTTGCTCAACAATGTCGGGAGCTACTTGCGTGAGGAGCAGATCGAGGCGTCGCGCGGCGACATATTGGATCGTCACGGTCGGTTGCTCGCCTTCTCGATACCACGACCCTCAATCGTCGCCGATCCCCGCGGCATCGCAGACGCCGACAACCCCATCTCCGTCGACGACATCGTGGCCCAGCTCGCATCGGTGCTCTCCACGGACCCCGAAGAGATGGCCAGGCGTCTGCGGAGCGACAAGAGCTTCGTGTATCTCCAGCGACAAGTCGATCCTGAAGTCGGCGAAGCCGTTGAGGCCCTCGGACTCCCGGGGATATGGATTATGGACGAGCAGTTCCGTGAGCACCCCAATGGCCCGTGCTCGGCGCTGTCAGTCGTCGGTCGGGTTGATACCGAGCAGGTGGGGATATCAGGTCTCGAGAAGCAGTTCGACGAACAACTCCAAGGAAGCCCTGGTCGCGCTCTCCGCCAGACGCAACTGGGAGGTGCCGTCCAGATCCCCGACGGCTACCAGGTGACCGAGCCGCATTCACCCGGCGGTGACCTGAGACTGAGCATCGACCGCAACATTCAGTATGAAGCAGAACAGCTCCTCGCTGCAGCGTTGCAGCAGACACAGGGCACCACGGCCATTGCAATCGTCTCCAATCCCCGGACAGGGGAGATCTACGCGATGGCCAGCGTCCTGCGAGACGCCGATACCGGAGAGGTCCAGTGCAGTAACGCCAACTTGGCGGCGGTATGGGCTTACGAACCGGGATCAACCATGAAGGGGATCACGTTCGCGGGCGTGTTCGACAATGGCGCGTGGGAAATCGATGAAATGGTGGAGGTTCCGGCCACAGTGGCAGTGGCGCGCGAATCCGGTGTGGAGAGCCTGGTCTATATCGACAAGCGAGTGGCCTGGGGTACGACTGTTGAGAACCTTCCCTCGACGATCCTCGGGCACTCTTCGAACACCGGGACGGTGCTGCTTGCCCAGGCTCTCGGAGCCGAAGCGCTCCAGCGGACGTTCGAGAAATTCGGGTTCGGTCGCCAGACCGGCTTGGCATTTCCGGGCGAGAGCCCCGGCATTCTCGAGGATCTGGATTCACACAGCCTGCTCTTGTCGAACACCGCCATCGGGCAGAGCATCGCAGTCACACCGCTGCAATTGATTCAGTCGTACAACACCCTGGCCAACGGCGGAGTCCAGATCGAGCCGAAGCTGGTGCTCGACGGCGGGTTCAACGAATCCGACAGCGCCGCGGCGCAACCGGTCAGGATCGTATCAGCTGAGAACGCACAGGCGCTCATGGAAATGTTGCGAGGCGTGGTCAGTTCAGGCACCGGCAAACGCGCGGCTCTGCCCGGCTACCTTGTGGCTGGAAAAACGGGGACTGCATGGCAACCGTGCGGGAACGTCGCCGGCTACATCTGCAATGAAGAACTCGAATACGGTGCAGACCCCGAGGAGCTGGAAGTCAAAGAACGGCACTACACGGCTAGTTTCGTGGGCATAGTGGAGAACGACCAGGGTCCCGTGTTGAGTGCCATCGTCGTGGTCGACGATCCGCAGGGCGAGAAATACGGAGGCGGTTCCGTAGCCGCCCCGATCTTCGCTGAACTTGCGAGCTATTCGGTCCGCCAACTGCATCTCGCACCGTTTGGTGAGCAGACCGTCGTGGCACAGCGCATTCGTGCAGACCCGGCCGTCGTGTCGGTCGCGATGGCAGCGCCGAGCGTCTCGGAGACGCTGCAATGAGCAGGCGACTGTCTGAGCTGGCCGGCATTGTGGGAATCGAGCCGGACCCAGGATGGCCCGATATTGAGATCAGCGATGTTCGTCACGATTCACGGGAAATGGTGCCCGGGTCGCTGTTCGCCGCGATCCGCGGTGACTGCTCCGACGGGCACGACCATGCCGTCTCCGCGGTGGATGAAGGCGCGGCAGCGCTTTTGCTCCAGCGACGATTGGGTTTCGGTATTCCAGAACTGAAGGTCGCCTCCGTTCGCGAGTCGCTCGGTGCGGTGGCCTCGGCGGTGCACGGTGATCCGAGCCGATCACTGCAACTTGTCGGCGTCACCGGCACGAACGGGAAGACGACCACGGTTCGCATCCTCTGTCGACTGCTGGCTGCACTGGACGTGTCGGTTTCAGAGATCGGAACTCTGACAGGAGAGCGGACCACCCCCGAAGCGCCGGAGCTGCAGCGGTTCCTGGCTGACGCTGTCGGTCGAGGAGTTGACACCGTGGCCATGGAGGTCTCCTCGCACGGGTTGGCTCAGCACCGGGTCGACGGCTGCCGGTTCGCGGTCGCGGCGTTTACCAACCTCGGCAACGACCATCTCGACTACCACGGCACGATAGAGGACTACTTCGCGGCCAAGCGGAGGTTGTTCAGTCCCGAATTGAGCGATCTGGCCATCGTGAATGTGGACTGTGAGTTCGGGTCGCGTCTGGCCGATGAGAGCAGGATTCCGGTCGTGCGGGTCGGTCACCACCTCTTCGATGCCGTGCGATTCGACCGCCGCGCCAGCACGTTCCGCTGGCGCGACCGAACAATCGAGATTCAGCTGGTGGGAGGATTCAATGTTGCCAATGCGGTGATGGCGGCGGAGACTGCGGTGGCACTGGGTCACTCCCCGAACGCCGTTGCCGGGGCACTGGCGACCATTCCCGGTGTGCCGGGGCGATTCGAGGCAATCGATCAAGGCCAGCAGTTCTCGGTAATTGTCGACTATGCACACACTCACGAGGCGCTCGCCAGCGTTCTGGAAGCGGCGAGGGCGGTGACTGAGGAATCGCTGATCTTGGTGTTCGGCGCGGGTGGGAACCGTGACCGCGACAAGCGTCCGCTGATGGGCAGGGTTGCCCGCGACCTTGCTGACCGGGTTGTTGTAACCAGTGACAATCCCCGTGATGAACACCCCCAAGACATCATTTCTGCCATCGTTTCGGGTATGACAGACCCTCCGGATCTCCTTGAAGTCGATCGCCGCCGAGCCATCGGCGCAGCCTTCGACATGGCCGCTCAAGGAGACCTCGTGCTGCTCGCGGGCAAGGGCCATGAGGCGACTCAGACGATCGGGTCCCAGGTGTTCTCCTTTGATGATCGAGTTGTTGCGCGCCAGGAACTGCAACTGCGAACGGGTGTCTGGTCGTGAATCGTCTACTCATCGCGGCAGCGGTCTCAATGATGGTCTCCCTGTTCGGCACGAAGTTGTTGTTGAAGTGGTTGACCGAGCACAAGATCGGGCAACCGATTCGCAGCGACGGTCCCGAGGGGCACCACACCAAGGCGGGCACCCCGACAATGGGCGGGGTCGCCATCGTGTCGGGGGCTGTGCTCGGTTACGTCATCTCAGATTTCTTCGGGGGGATCTACACCATCCGCGGGATCTTCGTGCTCATGTGCATCGTCGGCGGAGGCGCGGTCGGCCTGCTCGACGACTGGATCAAAGTCGTAGCCGCTCGCAACCGTGGACTCAACAAACGGGCGAAGATCATCGGTTTGTTGGTTGTTGCGGTCGGGTTCGCGTTCTTGATGACCGAGTTCACCAACGTCCAGACGACGGTTGCGTTCACTCGGTTCGACTATCCCGGATGGGAGATCGGGCGTGTCGGTTGGATGGTCTGGGCAGTGCTGCTGATCGTTGCGACAACCAACAGTGTCAACCTCACTGACGGGCTCGACGGTCTGGCCGCGGGTGCTGGGCTGATCTGCTTCGCCGCTTACACCCTGATCGCCTTCTGGCAGTTTCGTCACCTTCAGGACTACAACAACCCGGCCGCACTCGACCTGGCGGTCATCTCCGCAGCGATGGTCGGGGGCATCGTCGGCTTCCTGTGGTGGAACGCGGCACCCGCACAGATCTTCATGGGCGATGCCGGTTCGTTAGCTATCGGCAGCGGACTCGCCGCCCTGGCATTGTCGACAGGCACCCATCTGTTGTTGCCGATCATCGGAGGGCTGTTCGTTGTGGAGACGGTCTCGGTGATCCTGCAGATCATTGTGTTCCATCGTTTCGGTGGGCGGCGCCTATTCCGCATGGCGCCCATCCATCACCACTTCGAACTCGCCGGATGGCCCGAGACGACCGTGATCGTACGCCTCTGGATCATGTCGGGGCTGTGCACCGCCATCGGCCTTGGGATTTTCTACCGTGATGCAATCGCTCAGGGGTTCACAGCATGAGTTCGGCCACCGCAGCGGCGGGGGTGAGTCTCGGTGTGCCCCAGAACGTTCTTGTCGGGGGTTTCGGCCGTACCAACCGAGCGGTGGCCACCGCGCTCCTGGAGCGGGGCCACACGGTTGTGGCTTTCGACGACGAGCCGAACGATGCCGTTCGCAGAGCCGTTGACGAACTCGGAATAGAACTGCTGGGCTCGGCATCAGAGTTGGACCACTGCCTTGGGACCGTGGATCTTGTTGTCCCCACGCCGGGGCTGGCAGAATCACACGTGCTGTTCGAATGCGCTGAGCGGCGAGACCTGCCGTTGGTGTCGGAACTGGATCTGGCGGCACGCTGGGATGATCGCCCGGTCGTGGCGATCACCGGCACCAACGGCAAGACCACCGTCGTCGAGTTGTGCGCCGCTGCACTCGAGCGCTCAGGTCTCAAGGCGGTCACAGCGGGCAACACCGACATCCCCCTGGTCGAGGCGATCGGCGACGCGACCACCGAAGTGTTCGTCGTGGAGGCGAGTTCGTTCCGACTCGCCCGAGTCCGCGAGTTCTCCCCGCAGGTCGCAACCTGGCTCAACTTCGCCCCAGATCACCTCGATGTGCACCTCGACTTGGATTCGTACAGGAGTGCAAAATCCCGGATCTGGCGGAACCTCAGCGACGATGGCGTGTGCGTGGCCAACGCGCTCGACCCGGTGGTGATGCGCCATGTGCGCTCTGATCTTCAGACCGTCACCTTCGGAGGATGCCGAGCGGACTGGCGTGTCGCCCACGGCGAGTTGATCGGACCTGACGGACCTTTCGCGGACGTGGCGACACTGTGGCGGACGCTTCCCCACGACATCGAAGCCGCCCTCGCCGTCGCAGCGTCTGCCACTCACGTCGGTGCAACCACAGACGCGGTGGCGCAGGCATGCCAGGAGTTCCGCGGGTTGCCGCACAGAATCACTCCGGTCGGAGAGATCGACGGATCGGTCTACTACGACGACTCCAAAGCAACCACTCCCCACGCGACCTCTGCCGCGCTGCGGGGTTTCGGAGCCGTCGTATTGATCGCCGGCGGACTGAACAAAGGAGTTGATCTCGCCGAGATGACCGTCGAGTCCTCCTGCGTCGCAGCGGTGGTGGCGATCGGCGACGCCTCAGCGGAGATCGTCGATGCCTTCAGAGCTACGCACCCTGTCGAGACCGCCTCGGACATGGACGACGCGGTGCGGCGCGCGCGTCGACTGGCAGCCAGGGGAGTTCCCGTGCTGCTCAGCCCCGGTTGCGCGTCGTTCGACTGGTACGGGAGCTATCGCGAACGTGGTGAGGATTTCATCCGAGCGGTCGGAGAACAGCAATGAGAGCCGCCGGACCCGTCACGCGACAAGCCCGCTCTTCGCAGTCACGCTCGTCACAGGCAAAGGCCCCTGCCCAACTGCGGCCAGTGCCTTCGAAAGCAGGACAGCACTCCCTGTTGTTCATCTCGTTGCTGGTGATGGTCAGCACGCTGGTTGTGCTGGGTCTGGTTATGGTGCTTTCGGCGTCGGCGGTCGTCAGCATCGAGCACAGTGGAAGCGCTTGGAGCAAGTTCAGCCGCCAGGCGGCGTCCGCTTTAGTCGGGCTGATCCTGATGTTCGTGATGATCCGCATCGACTACCACCATTGGCGCACCCTGATGGCGCCGGTGGTGGTCAGTTCACTGTTTCTGCTCTCTCTGCTGGCGGTCCCGGGCTTCGGGGTCAGCCAGAACAACGCAACTCGTTGGCTCGACCTCGGTGTCATCTCGTTCCAACCGTCCGAGGTTGCGAAACTGGGGTTGATCTTTTTTTCGGCGGACATCCTGTCGAGGCCGCGTCGTGACATCCGCAACGCCCGGAGCACGCTGGTTCCGGTCTTGGCCTGTACAACGTTGTTCGCCGTGCTGTTCATGTTGCAGCCCCATTTCGGCAACACCCTGATCCTCGGGATGATCGCGTTGTCGATGCTGTTCTGGGCGGGGACGTCGATTCGACTGTTGTCAGCCATGGCGTTTGTCGGGGTGTCGTTGGCAGGGCTCGTCGTCTGGAGCACTGCATGGCGCCGCCAACGGCTGTTGAGCGTTTTCGACCCTTGGAGCGACCCCGACGGCGCCAGCTTTCAACTGCTGCAGTCGCTTCACGCCATCACGGTCGGCGGAATCCGTGGGACGGGGCTCGGCGATGGATTGGCCAAATGGGGTTTCGTTCCCTACGCGCACAGCGACTTCATCTTTGCGGTCATCGCCGAAGAACTGGGAATACTCGGAGCCGGCGCGGTGATCCTGCTTTATCTCGGAATCGGCGTCCTCGGCTCCGTTGTGGCTTTGAAGGCTCGCGACAAGTTCGGGATGCTGCTGGCGGCCGGGATCACGACATGGATCTTCGCTCAGGCTTTTCTCAACCTGGGCTCGGTGATGGGAATAGTCCCAACTGTCGGCGTGACGCTTCCGTTGTTGTCGCACGGCGGGACTTCGCTGGTGGTGATGATGGCGACCACTGGGATCCTGCTCAACGTCGCTCGCCAGAGTCGGAGAGGCGATCGATGAAACGACCGGCGAAGAGTTCTGGACGTATCTGGGCTGTCGTAGCCGGGGGAGGGACGGGCGGTCACGTTGTCCCTGGACTCGCTATTGCCGAGCAGATTGTGGCGCGTTGCGACCGCATTGAGGCGGTGCACTACCTGGGTAGTCGCCGAGGACTTGAAACCACCGTCGTCCCCGAAGCAGGGTTCACGTTGACGGCTCTGCGGGGTCGGGGCATCGCCCGTAGGTTCACGATCAGCAACATCGCAGCGGTGATCGGGCTCTGCGCGGCAATCATCGAGGCCGTGGTCCGGATGGCACGGTGGCGTCCGGCAGTGGTGGTCGGACTCGGCGGTTTTGCATCAGTCCCCGGTGTGGTGGCGGCAGTCGTCTGGCGGGTGCCGTTGGTGGTGGCCGAACAGAACGCCGTGCCGAGTGCTGCCAACCGGATGGGGGCGAGGTTCGCCAAGGCCGCTGCGGTCCCGTTCGCTGAGGTAAACCTCCCCAGGGCGGTCTGGACCGGCAACCCGGTTCGTTCTGCGGTCGTCGGAGTCGACCGTTCCGACGGTCGAGACGAGGCTTGTCAACGGCTCGGCGTCGACCCAAAGCGGAAGTTCCTGTGCGTCTTTGGGGGCTCGTTGGGCGCTCGTAGGATCAACGAGGCGCTATTTGATGCTCTCGAGCACGCACAGCAGCGCGAAGATCTAACCATTCGCCAGATCACCGGAAAACGCGACTACGCCGAGTTCGTCGAGCGCTTCAACGAGCGTGCCCAAAGCGACTCCGAATCTCCTCTCACCTACCACCTCGACAGCGGGGTGGTCCTGCAACTAGTCGAGTTCGAACAGGACATGGCGGCGGTCTATGCGGCCAGCGATCTTCTGGTCTGCCGTGCTGGTGCGAGCACTGTGGCGGAACTGACAGTTGCAGGGGCGCCGGCAATTCTCGTGCCGTTCCCTGCAGCGACCGGTGACCACCAGAGCGCCAACGCTCGTATTCTCGGGGAATCGAACGCGGCGAGGGTCGTGCCCGACAGTGAGCTCAACGGTGAGCGGCTCTATTGCGAGGTCAATGAACTGCTCGGTGATGAGCGGCAACTGGCCGCCATGTCGGCTGCTGCCAGAACGCACGGACGAGCGGACGCAGCGCAGGCGGTCGTCGATCTGCTCGAGCGCCACGCCAAGCGGCCACTGGAACGCGGAGGCGGCTCATGACCGTCCGGCTCAGCAGCGCGCGCCGGATCCACCTCATCGGAGTCGGCGGTGCCGGGATGGGCGCGATCGCTTCGGTACTTGCAGCCATGGGCCATGAGGTTTCAGGAAGTGACCTCAAGGAAGGACTCATCGTTGAACGTCTCCGTGCCGAGGGCATCAAGGTGACGATCGGCCATAACCGGACGAACCTCGCCGAGGCGGAACTGGTGGCGATCAGCAGCGCGATTCCAGAACACAACCCGGAGTTGCGGGCGGCTCGCGAATCAGGGATCGAAGTGCTCCGCCGTTCGGACCTGTTGCCGGCCATCTCCGCACAGAGGCGAACCATCGCCGTCGCTGGCACCCATGGTAAGACCACAACCGCCTCGATGCTGTCGATGGTGCTGAGCGAAGCGGGACTTCAACCGTCTTTCATCATCGGCGGAGACATCAATGAGATCGGCTCGGGTGCGGTCTGGGGTGACGGCGAGTGGATCGTTGTCGAGGCCGACGAGAGCGATCGCACGTTCCTCTCGTTGGACGCAGAAGTAGCGGTGGTCACCAACGTCGAATCCGACCATCTCGAGACCTATGGCGGAGACCCCGCTGCGCTATACGCCGCTTTCGCTGAGTTCGCCGACGGGGCCTCGAACTGTGTCATGTGCGCCGACGACCCGGGCACCGCTGGGTTGGCACAACGAACGGGGGCAGTGACTTATGGAATCGACCCCGCCGCGGACTACCGACTAGTGGACGTCGTCACGAGCCGCGCATCGGTCTCGTTCTCGTTGAAGCACCGCCAAGAGCGCCTGGTCAGCGTGGTTCTGCCGACGCCGGGACTGCACAATGCCCGCAACGCTGCAGCTGCGGTCGTAGCCGCTCTGGAGATTGGAGCACCGGTCGATGCTGCAAGTAGAGCCTTGTCCCGCTTCGGGGGCGTGGCACGACGCTACGAGTTTCGGGGCGAAGGCGCAGGGGTCACCTTCGTCGATGACTATGCGCATCTTCCAGCCGAGATCGAGGCTGCCCTGGCCGCAGCAGGCGACGGAGACTGGAAACGGATCGTGGCGGTGTTCCAACCGCACCGCTACAGCCGGACCGCCGCATTGGCCAAGGACTTCGCGGACGCCTTCGAGCTAGCTGACGAGGTTGTGGTCACCGACATCTATTCTGCGGGTGAGACTCCACGCCCGGGGGTCACAGGAAAGCTCGTTGTGGACGCCGTGCTTGACGCCCACCCCGAGACTCGCATCGGCTATGTCGCCCGTCTCGGCGACGTCGCGCAGCGACTCGTGGAACAGCTCAGAGCAGGTGACCTCTGCTTGACACTGGGAGCCGGTGACTTGACCAGTGTCCCCGACGCTGTGCTTGAACGCCTGCGAACTTCTGAGGTGCCATGACCGCTCCGGGTGTCTCCAATGATACCGGCGGCCCTGCGAGCGGGGAGGCGGTGAGCAGCGTTGTGGCCCGAGCACTGCTCTCAAGCCGGTTGTCGCCGAAGACTCGGATCGGTGTACCGCTCGGCCCGTTCACCAGCTACCGTGTCGGTGGTCCTGCTTCGGCACTCGTGGTAGTCGACAACCGCGATGAACTCGCTGAGTTTTGCGAGGTTCTTGGGAGTGCGCGCGGGGGCGCCGAGACCCCGGTTGCGGTGATAGGCAGAGGATCCAACCTTTTGGTGAGCGACGACGGCTTTGCCGGAGTGGTGATAATTCTCGGTGGAAGCTTCGGCGAGATCAGCATCGTCGGGTCGACAGTTGTGGCGGGCGGGGCCGCCAAGTTGCCAGTGGTCGCCCGCGCCTCGGTCAATGCGGCACTGACCGGCTTCGAGTGGGCTGTCGGAGTTCCCGGGTCAGTTGGGGGAGCAGTTCGAATGAACGCCGGGGGGCACGGTGCTGAGATAAAGGACTCCCTGGTCGCTGCTGAGTTGGTCGACCTGCGCAACGGTTATCCGCTCAGCCGCTCCAACGAAGACTTGGTTTTCGGATATCGCACTTCGTCGGTGAGAGCAACCGAGTTGGTGCTGGAGGCCCGCTTCGAGTTGAGTCCAGGAGCGGTCGCCGATGGCAGGTCCATGCTGGCAGAGATCGTGGCGTGGCGGAGGACCAATCAACCAGGCGGCCAGAATGCGGGTTCGGTATTCACCAATCCCGTTGGTGACAGTGCCGGCAGGCTCATCGAGTTGGCCGGGGCCAAAGGCCTGCGGATCGGTACCGCCGAGGTGTCACAGAAGCACGCGAACTTTATTCAAGCCGACGAGAACGGGCGTGCCGCCGACATCCTGTCGTTGATGAGGGAGATGCAACGTCGGGTGTTGGAGAGTCATGGAGTCGAGCTCGTGCTCGAAACGCAACTGCTGGGCTTCGATGGCCTTGACGGCGACACCGACGAGGCCGACAGCCGATGACAACCGTCACCAAGATAGATCCCCGGCTCCGTGCCCGACGTGGTGCGGTTCGTCGAGCCGAAGGCAGGCGCCGATTGCACTTCATTCTCGTCGGCGTCGCGATCCTGGGACTGATATTCGCTGGTTGGGCGGCGCTCCGTTCGCCGTTGTTGGACCTCGACCATATCGAGATCAACGGTCTCGGACCGTCGCGACTCACCGAGGTGTCACAAACCATCGGACTGGAGCGGGGCACTTCGCTCAAAGACATCGAACCGGCGCTGATCGAAGCCGATCTTGAAGCACTCCCTTGGGTACTGCGTGCCGACGTTGAGAAGTCCTGGCCGAACACCGTGCGTGTCGAAGTGGTTGAACGCACCGCCGTGGCGAGGTTGGCCGGGCCCGCGGGTCGCGTCGTGGTTGTGGACGCGACGGGCACAGTGATGGCCGAGGGCGGGTCCGCATTCCAAGGACTGCCGCGGATCTCTTTGGCGAGCAGCGCTGAACTGGGCGCGGTCGAACCTGATGCGCTGCCTGGACTCGGGTTGATCGAGGTGCTTCCCGACGACCTTGCAAGGTGGGTTGAAGCGATCACCTACAGGCGAGGCGCCTCTGAAGGGGCCAGGGGAGTGGTTGGGATCGATCTTGTCGGGGAGGCTGAGGCTCACCTCGGTGAACCCACGATGTTGAGCGACAAGGTTCAAGCCTTGAGATCGGTGCTCAACGGGGTCGACCTTACCTGTGTTCGCAATATTGATGTCGCTGTCCCCGATTTCCCGACGGTAAAGCGGGACCCGGTATGTGCTGCCCTGGCTGGAATACAGAGTCGATGACAACCGCGGCTACCACAACACCCGGCGAGCACCGCGCGGACGCGCTTCGCGAGCCCGGCGCGAAACTGGTCGACCGTCCGCGAAAATACGCGCTCTGTCGTATACCGTCATCGGTTGACCGTCAGCTGTTCGGTTCGATTCAGATTCATTTTTTTCGATTCAAGTTTTGAGGACAAATACGCGATGTCTCATCCGCAGAATTATCTGGCCGTCATCAAGGTGATAGGCGTTGGCGGTGGGGGCGTCAACGCTGTCAATCGGATGATCGACGCTGGATTGAAGGGCGTCGAGTTCATTGCCGCCAACACCGATGCACAAGCGCTGTTGATGAGCGATGCCGACGAGAAGATCGATATCGGCCGCGACCTGACCCGCGGCCTCGGTGCGGGCAGTGACCCGGAAGTCGGCCGCCTGGCCGCAGAGGCACACCTCGACGAGATACGCGAGTCGATCCGTGGAGCCGACATGGTTTTCATTACCGCGGGTAAAGGAGGCGGGACTGGAACCGGTGCTGCGCCAGTGATAGCGGAACTCGCCAAGTCGGAGGGATCCCTCACGATCGGGGTTGTCACCCGGCCCTTCGCCTTCGAGGGACGCCGCCGCTCGGTTCAGGCGGAGGCCGGGATCCAAAAGCTGAAGGAGAAGGTCGACACACTTATCGTCATTCCCAACGACCGCCTGCTCACGGTTTCCGACACCAACACTTCGGTGCTCAACGCCTTCAAGATGGCAGACGAGATCCTGCTGCAAGGCGTTCAGGGCATCACCACGCTGATCACCACACCAGGTCTGATCAACACCGACTTCGCTGACGTTCGTACCATCATGACCGACGCGGGCAGTGCCCTGATGGGAATCGGCCACGGCACAGGTGAAGGCCGAGCGGTGTCCGCGGCGCGTGATGCCATCTCCAGCCCACTGCTTGAGGCCTCGATCGAGAACGCCCGTGGAATTCTGCTCAACGTCAGCGGTGGGCCCGACCTGGGTCTGCTGGAAGTCAACGAGGCGGCCGAGATCATTCACGCCGTCGCCCATCAAGACGCCAACATCATCTTCGGGACGGTTGTCGATGAAGAAATGGGTGATGACGTGAGGGTCACGGTCGTCGCCGCCGGGTTCGACCGCTGGGACGATTCGCGCCCGACTGCGCACCAACCGGTCGGACCGGCCGACGCCCACGCGTCCCAACCGACCGGCGACGTTCCGATTGCGGATGTCTTCGCCTCCTTCGGAGACGATGACCTCGATCTCGGAGACGAGTTCGATGTCCCATCCTTCTTGAGGTAAGGCGGCGCGTGATTGAGCGCACGCTTCCCGCCGGTCCCGACTACCTTGTGCGTGTGCGCTGCTCAGAGCGTTGCGACGGGGATTTCGCCATAGACAGCGACCCTGACGAACTGGCTCGGGTGCGTGCGCGCCTAGTCCAAGGCCAATGGACCTGGCTCCAACAGGTCCATGGTGCGAACGTAGTCGTGGTAGATGAACCCGGTGCACAGCGCGGCGCGGTGGCGGACGGATGCGTGACCGGCTGTATCGATGCGCGGTTGTCGGTTCAAACGGCTGACTGCGCGCCGTTGGTGCTTGCTTCGCAGGGTCTTGTGGCGTTGGTGCACGCAGGCTGGCGAGGAATCGTGGAGGGAGTGATCACCGCAACGTCTGACCTGTTGGGTGAGCTCGGAGGTGGGGAGACCCACGCGTTGTTGGGTCCTTGCATCGCAGCTGCAAATTATGAGTTCGGTGTCGCCGAGTTGGATCTCGTGGCGTCAGTGGCGGGGGACTGCGTGCGCTCGGCCACAGCTGACGGTCATTCGGCTCTTGATCTGGCTGCGGCAGTCCGGACGCAATGCGAGGACGCAGGGGTCGCTTCTTTCTCAGTTGTAGGCCCTCGCCACAGCTCCGCGCCCTTCGACACCTCCGAGGACCGCTGGTACTCCCACCGCTGTCGTGGCGAACAACAGCGTCAGGCAACGGTGGCCTGGCTGGAGAGGCGATGACCGACGCAGATTCGATTCAGCGACGGCTGACGCAGGTCCGTGAGCGTATCTCGGCCGCGGGCGGGCAAAACGTTAGGATTGTGGCCGTCACCAAGGGCCACAGCATCGAGACGATGCAGTCCGCGATCGCTGCGGGGTGTAGCGACGTTGCGGAGAGCTATGCACAAGAGTTGCTGCACAAGAATCAAGCGCTGCACAAACACGGTCGGACTCGAGCTCAGGTCCATTTCGTCGGAGGTCTGCAACGCAACAAGATTCGTAGGCTGGTCTCGATCGTCGACGTCTGGCAGTCCATTGACCGGTTTGAACTCGGCGAGGAACTGGCAAGGCGCTGCCCTTCTGCCGAAGCGATGGTCCAGGTGAACCTCTCTGGCGATGAGCACAGACGAGGGTGCGGGCCCTCGGCGGCCCCCGAACTGGTGCAACGGTTGCAAGGACTGGGACTCAACGTTGTCGGACTGATGGGAATCGGCCCGATGGGCCAACCAGAGGATGCTCGCAGAGTTTTTGCCCTGCTCCGTGGACTGGTCGATCAACTCGGCCTTGTCGAGTGTTCGATGGGGATGACCGCAGACCTCGAGGTCGCGGTGCAGGAGGGTTCCACAATGGTTCGGATAGGTACGGGCCTCTTCGGTCCACGCCCACAACAAAATTAGAGAACTGATCCACTATGCGGTGTTGTCGTGCTGATGGGCTGCTGTTCAATCCAGCGACTCGTCTGCCCGCCCCCGCTTAATCAGTCGTAATGATGCACCAGCGCGTGTCGTAGCGCTACATTTGCATGGGAAGGCAGGTGTTGATGATGCTGAAGAAGGCGCTGTTCTACCTGGGACTCGGGTCCGACGAGGAATATGAGCAATACGACGACCGGGTCGCGGGCGGAGGATTCCCCGGCGGTGGAGACGCAGCCCCCGGCGGTCCGTCGAACGTACCCGACACCAGACGAGGTCCCGGAAGTGCAACGGTGCGCCCGATCATGCCTTCGGGCACCTCCGACGCGACTGTTCGCCCGATCGCTCCGGTTGATGATTCGTTCCGCGGGAGTGGAACCGGTGGGCGGGTGCACTCGCCCGAGGCAGGGGAGTCAGCGGTTCGAATCGTGGACGACCCGCCGACTCGGCCCTCGACGGCGAATCCCCATACGGCTTCGCCGACGATCTTCGAAGAGGCCCCGCGTATCGGTGAGCGGCTCAAAGCGGGTCAGCCGGTGATACTGAACCTTCAGAACGCGGAGCGGAACATTCGACGTCGGCTTCTCGACTTCGCGAGCGGGGCGTGTTACGCCCTCGAGGGAAGGATGGAGCGGGTGGCCGATCAGGTGTTCCTGATAACGCCACCAGACGTCACGGTGCGTGGGATCGAGGACCCGGAATCGACTAGTGCGGGTGTCCCCGAATAGGACATTGTGCTGTTCTACAATTTGAGGCATGGACGGATTGTCTCCCCTTTTTGAGCAGGTCAGATTTGGCGAGAGTTGGAGGGGTTACGATCCCAGGGAAGTTGACGCGTACATTGAGCGGGTCGAAAAGGCATCGGTCTGGGCACGGGGCAGAATTGAGACACTCACCGAGCGTGTTGAGACTGAATCAGCACGCGCAGACGAATCCGTCGATCCAGACCCCGAGACTTCGGCAGCCGAAGAGGCCGCCAAGGCGCAAGAACTCGCACGAGCGCTTGCTTCGGCCCAAGACACCGCGCACGACGTAATAGAAAAAGCTGGTGAACAGGCAAAGCAGATGGTAGCTGAGGCCGAGGGCCGGGTGGAGGCCATGATCGCCGGTGCGAATGCGGAGGGAACACGGATTCGGCACGAAGCCGACGAGTATGCCGCTTCCACCTTTGCCGACGTCGAGAATCTGGCCAAGGAACGTGAAGCCGCCGCGGCGACCGCCGAGCGCGAACAGCATCGCTCAGCGATCACCGAGTTGGCCGCCGAACGCGCCCGACTCCAAGAAGATCTGGAGTTGTTCGAGCGCCATGTTGCCGAGAGGCGCCAAGAGGTCGAGAGTTCGTTGTCGAGACTGGTCGAGGTCGTCGAGTCGGCAGAGATCTTCCGAACCGTGCAAGCGCCATTGAATGGGCACCCCGAGTCGGTCGTTGCCGACACGGATTCCGGAGAGGCGAGCGGCGCCGCCGAATTCGAGGTCGGAGCGGGTGAGCGTGCCGAGCTCGATGGCGACGACTCACTCAAGTTCGATTCAATCAAGCCCCGAGACGAGACCACCGACAGCATTGCGTGCGAATCCGACGACATCCTCAGTTTGGATGCATCCGCCGTGTTTGATGACGAGATCGATTCGCTGCTCAGCGTGACGCCGATCGACACCCCTGGTGCTGCTCTTGGCGAGTCCATCGAGACGCCCCATGGACAACCGAGGTTTGTGACCGTTGAAGATCTCGTGGAGCGGACTGCTTTCGACGACGGACCTAAGCCGCTGGTAGGAGAGGATGCTTTGGCGCGCTCGCAGTTGTTCTACGAGACTGAGCTGTCCTCCGCTGCGGCCGACAGACGCGAGGAGGAGCCTTTTCTCGCTCAACTCCGGGAAGCTGCCTCGAGAGACAACATTCGAACGGACACAGATGACGCTCTGTCAGCGTTCTTCAACCAGGACGAGGATCAACGAAGGTCGCCCTGGTTCTTGGGCGGCCGTTGATCTGGTCACGGTTGATCTGGTCAATGGCAGCATCGGGTACACTGCGGGCCGGACTGGGGCGGTTATGCGTCGGTCACAGGTGTGAAGGACCGGCAGTATGGCCACGACAAAGAAGAGTGCGGCTAGCGCGGCGAAAAAAACTACTGCGAAGAAGGCTGCGGCGGACTCGAAGCGAAAGCGCACTGCCGGCAAGGCTGTGACGGCCGAATCGGCGACGGACGGTACTGCGGCAATGAAGAGCAGGACCAAGAAGTCCCCGGCGAAGAAACGAACCGTCAAGAAGGCCGCGGCCAAGCGCACGGCCAAGAATCCCCCGGTGAAAGCTGCGGCGATGAAGAGTACGAAGAAGAGGGCTGCGGCCAAGAAGACCTCGGCAGCCAAGCAAACGGCCAAGAAGCGGACCGCAAAGAAGACTCCTGCCAAGAAGTCACCTTTCGGCAAGAGGTTCAACGACGAAATGAAGAAACGACTGCTCGCAGAACGGGCCAAGTACCTCCACTCTGAAGAGATCTATCGGGCCGAGGCCGAGGCGCTGATCGAGGGTCGCGAACCGGGCGACGTCCAGTTCGACGAAGAGGGCGGCGAAGGCGACACCCTCGCTGTGGAACGCGAACGTGACCTCGCATTGTCGGCACAGGCAAGAGTCGCGGTTGAACAGATCGATGCCGCGTTGGAACGAATCGCTGCTGGGACCTATGGCATTTGTGTCGTCTCCGGCCTGCGGATTCCACAGGAACGGCTCCGGGCGATTCCCTGGGCCGCCGAACGTGTCGAATACAAGGTCGGCAGCCTTGGGCGACGCTGAGCAGAGCGGGTGAACCGCTTTGTCCGATCAGCGCGTCATTTCAGAAGAGATCCCCGAAGCGTTGACCGATGAACGGCTTGACCGAGTCATTGCGTTGATGGCTGAGGTGAGTCGCTCCGTCGCTGCTCGGATGATTGCCGAGGGCTCGGTGACCGTCGATGGAGTGACTGCGAGATCAGGCTCGCTCCGCGTCTTTACGGGCAGCACGATCGAAGCGGTGCGCCCCGCTCCGTGCGATCCGAGGCCCGCTGCGGACCCGGAGGTGGAGTTCGCTGTCGTATATGAGGACCCTGACATTGTCGTTGTGGACAAACCGGTTGGCCTCGTCGTTCATCCCGGCGCGGGACATGTTGAGAGGACTCTGGTCAACGGCCTTGTAGCCCGCTACCCGGAGACGGCGAATGTCGGTGAAGCGCACAGGCCGGGGATCGTACATCGACTCGATCGCACGACGTCTGGTCTGCTTGTTGTTGCCCGCAGTCCCGAGGCCTACCAGGGCCTCGTTGCTCAGATGTCGGCTCACGAACCTGAACGGACCTACCAAGCGCTGGCCTGGGGCCTCCTGGAGAACGATCAAGGTACGATAGATGCTCCGATCGGGCGATCACCGAGACATCCGACGCGGATGTCGGTGACCGACCGCGGGCGTAGGGCACTCACCCGCTACGAGGTCCTCGAACGTTTCATCGAACCACGGGAGACGTCGTTGCTGTCGTGTCGGCTCGAGACGGGACGGACCCACCAGATTCGGGTGCACCTGCGAGCCATTGGTCATCCCGTCGTCGGTGACCGGGCGTACGACGGAGGCAGACCGGGCATCGATCTGGACCGGCCGTTCCTGCACGCATGCGCACTTCGTTTTCGTCATCCGGTCACCAACGAACGTCTCGAACTGGAGTCGGAGCTTCCCGATGATCTTGCCGCCGTCCTGGCGCTCTGCTCCCCATGAGCAGATCCGAGGATTGCCTGAGCACACCCGAGGATTGAACGGTGAGCTGTTTGGGGCCAGTTCGTTGGGCCTCTAGAGCTCCTCAGGGACGGGCCATGGGGCTTGGCCCCGAGACATTGCCGCAATATCGGCCAGGGTGAACGAATCGAGGAAGTCACGCATGTGTGTCCCGGCTGCACCCCAGATGCTGAGCAGGACACACTGCCCCTCATGGTCGCAGGCTCCGTCGGTGTGAGGTTCTGAGAAGTCGCCCGCGGTGATCGGTCCGTCAACGGCTCGAACTATCTCCGACAGTCGAATCTCGCTCGGGTCCCGGGTCAGGACGTAGCCGCCGCCTACTCCCCGCTTCGAGCGAACGATCCCCGCCCCCTTCACCGCTAGCAGGATCTGTTCAAGGTAGGGCTGGGGGAGAGCAGTGCGTTCGGCGATCTCGCGTACCGACGTGGGCGCTTCCTCGGTGTGCAGTGCCAAGGAGAGCAGCGCGCGGGCGGCGTAGTCACCTCTGGTCGAGACTCTCATGGTCCAGAGCCTACGTGACTGTCGCCGGCTCGGCAGAGTTGTAGAGTCACTGCGGAGCGACGCGAGCAGAACTTCCGGAGGACTTGAGCGAATGCACGACCCCGATCCGATGCTGCCCGCCTTCGGCGGAGACTGTATAACAGACCTAGTGCCAGCACTCCTCGGAGTGACGGCACCACCACAGTCGCTGCTCGATGAAGCGGTGCTCGACAGTTTCGCAGTGGTGATGCTGGTCCTCGACGGCCTCGGCTGGAACCAGTTGCAGCAACGAGCGCATCTGGCACCGACTCTGATGTCGATGAAGCAGCGCAGCGCCACCACGGTGGCCCCGTCTACAACGGCAACGGCGCTCACCTCGCTGGTGACTGGAACGCCTCCAGGTCGCCACGGGGTGGTCGGGTATCGGATCAAGGTCGACGGAGAAGTGCTGAATACCCTGCGGTGGAGCACACCGAGCGGCGATGCTCGCAAACGTATTGTGCCCGGCGAGTTCCAACCTGAACCGGCTTTCTGTGGTCAGCGGCCAGTGGTCGTACAGAATGCCGAGTTCCTTCACAGCGGGTTCACGATGGCACACCTCGCGGACGTGAGGCACCGCGGCTGGGAGACGATGCCAGCGATAGCGGTCCAGGTGCGTCAGGCAATCGCCTCTGGGGAACCCTTCGTCTATGCTTACTACGACGGCATCGACAAGTCGGCCCACCTTCGGGGATTCGGCGAGTTCTACGACGCTGAACTGGTTGCCTGCGACAAGTTGGTGGCCGATCTGATGATGGCGCTGCCGCGCGGCACAGCCATTGTCGTGACCGCCGATCACGGACTGGTCGATTGTCAGGGTGCCGCCACCGCGTTCGCCCCCGAGGTGAGCGCCCATGTGCGTTCCCAGAGCGGCGAGGCCCGCTTTCGTTGGCTGCACGCCGAGCGCGGCCGACAAGCCGATCTCTTCGCCGCGGCAGCAGCCGCACATTCTGACCGGGCCTGGGTGCATACCGCCGAGGAGATGATCGATGAAGGCTGGTTCGGCCCTGAAGTGACCGACGCGGCTCGATCCAGGCTCGGCGATGTGGCTGTTGTAGCCAAGGATCGTTGGTATTTCACCGATTCGGTCGACAACCCGAGGACCGAGTTGATCGGCCGTCATGGATCGTTGACACCCGACGAGATGCTCATCCCCGTTCTAAGCTTTACCAGCTGACCGTTGACTTGGGAGAACTCCTTGCCTGAACGACCGAACCACCCCGGCAGTCCCGACTCAGAGCCACAGTTGCTTGAGCCGCCCGAAGTGCTGGATCCCACGGATTCCAGCGAAGAGCTGAGCGAGACGATCGACCACCCCGCCAAGGTGATGCGCATCGGAACCATGATGAAACAGTTGCTCGACGAGGTGCGGTCCACGGAACTCGACGAGCCCAGCCGCGACCGGTTGCGTGACATCTACGAGACGTCTATCGCCGAACTCGGTGGGGCGCTCTCTGATGATCTCCGTGAGGAACTGGGGCGGCTCGCTCTGCCCTTCGGCTCAGAGGAGATCCCCACAGGCGCTGAACTTCAGATAGCCAAGGCACAACTCGTCGGTTGGCTCGAAGGGCTCGTCCAGGGAATCCAAGCGATGCTGTTCGCCCAGCAGATGGCTGCGCAGCAGCAGCTCCAGTCGATGCGGACCCAGATCGGTCCGGCCCAGAGCGAGGCGGGCGACGAGCGTCCGGGCACGTACCTCTGAGTCAACTCATGCTAGCAGATATTGTCGGTTCGAAGGTGGACGCCACCCGTGGGCGACGGGTAGGTTCAGATGACAACCATGTGATTGTGGTTCGGTAGCGAAAAAGGAGTCCGGTTGGGCGATTCGTTCACGCATCTTCATGTCCACACCGAGTATTCGATGCTTGACGGTGCCTCGCGTGTAGACGATGCCATCAATGCTGCGGTCGCCGACGGTCAACCAGCTCTGGCGATCACCGACCACGGCAACATGTACGGCGTCCTGGAGTTCTACAAGGGCTGTCGCGACGCGGGTATCAAGCCGATTCTCGGCACCGAGATCTACCTGGCCCACGAGTCGCGGACCGAGCGACCGAACCGCACGGGCCGCGCCGACGACTCCGGTGGCAACACCGGGTCGGGCCAGAAGCTCTACTACCACGCGATACTGCTCGCGGAGAGCGACGTCGGCTACAAGAACCTGATCCAGATCTCCAGCGAGGCCTTCCTGTCGGGCTACCACTACAAGCCCCGCGCCGACTTCGAGCTCCTTGAGAAGTACCACGAAGGTCTGATCGCCACCTGCGGCTGCCTGGGAGGGCACGTCCTCCAGTCACTGCTGCAGGGGCAGGAGAAAGCGGCGTTGGAGCAGGCAGCACGATTCCAGGACATCTTCGGAAGGGACAACTACTTCATCGAGATCCAAGACCACGGGATGCCCGAGCAGCACAGGACCAACCCGCAACTTCTGGAGATCGCCCGCAAGATCAAGGCTCCGATCGTCGCGACCAACGACAGCCACTACACACACCCCCATGACGCCGAGGCGCATGACGCGCTGCTGTGTGTCCAGACCGGGTCGTTGTTGAGCGACACGGACCGCTTCAAGTTCCACGGCGACCAGCACTACATCAAGTCGGCCGCTGAGATGCGACGGCTGTTCAAAGAGGTCCCAGAGGCGTGCGACAACACGCTGTGGGTCGCGGAGCGGGCCGACGTCAACATTGAGTTCGGTCAGTCCAGGCTCCCGAGATTCCCGCTCCCTGAAGGCTTTGCATCAGACACCGACTATCTGCGCCACCTCACCTACGAGGGGGCGAAACGCCGTTGGGGTAGGGGCTTGAGCGCTGAAGCCGTCGAGCGGCTCGATTTCGAGCTCGGTGTTATCGACAGAATGGGCTTCTCCGCCTACTTCCTGATCACCTGGGATCTGATCCGCTTCGCACGCGACAGCGACATTCGGGTTGGTCCGGGCAGGGGTTCGGCTGCCGGTTGTGCGGTCGCCTACGCCTTGAGCATCACGGATCTGGACCCGATCAGGTACGACCTCCTGTTCGAGCGCTTCCTCAACCCGGCGCGCTTGTCTATGCCCGATATCGACATGGACTTCGAGACACGCCACCGTGACGCGGTGATCCGTTACGCTGCTGAGAAGTACGGACGGGACAGCGTCGCTCAGATTGTCACATTCTCGCAGATCAAGGCACGTGCCGCGGTGCGCGACGCAGCCCGGGTCCTGGGCTACCCGTACGGTCTGGGAGACAAGATCGCAAAATCCATGCCACCGCTGGTGATGGGTCGCGACACACCGCTGAAATACTGCTTCGAGGAGCATCCCGAATACATCGAGAGTTACCGCGCGTCCACAGAGTTGCGCGAGATGGTCGAGGAGAGCCCCGATGCCGCTCGTGTTGTGGAGGTGGCCAAAGGACTGGAGGGACTGCGTCGCCAGGACAGCGTCCACGCTGCCGCGGTGGTGATCACCGACAAACCGCTGACCGAATATCTTCCGATTCAACGCAAGCCCGAAGGACGAAGAGGTCGAATCGAGGATGCTCCGATAGTCACCCAGTACGAAATGAACGGTCTCGAGAGCCTCGGCCTGTTGAAACTGGACTTTCTTGGGCTTCGAAACCTCGATGTGATCGCCGACTGCCTCGCGCTCATCAAGCAGACTCGGGGCGAGGCCATCGACATCGACGCGGTGGACCTCGAGGACCAGTGCACCTTTGAGCTGCTGCAGCGGGGCGACACGATCGGGGTCTTTCAGCTCGAGTCCGGTCCGATGCGTGCTCTGATCCGCTCTCTGGCACCCACTTCCTTTGATGACGTTGCTGCATTAGTGGCGCTCTACCGGCCGGGACCGATGGCAGCGAACATGCACAACGACTACGCCGACCGCAAGAACGGCCGTCAACCGGTGAAGTTCATCCATCCCGACGCTGAGGAACTGCTCAGTGAGACTTACGGGTTGATGATCTACCAGGAGAACGTCATGCGGGTGGCGCAGAAGTTCGCGGGCTATTCCCTCGCCGAAGCTGATTCGTTGCGAAAGGCTATGGGAAAGAAGATCCGCGAAGCGATGGCTCAGGAGCGGGAGAAGTTCGTCGCCGGGGTGGTCGACAACGGATATGAGCAATCTCTCGGCGAGGAACTGTTCGACATCATCGATCGATTCGCTGACTACGCCTTCAACAAGAGCCACTCCTACGGTTACGGCTACATCGCCTATCAGATCGCCTACCTGAAGGCTAACTTCCCGGTTGAATACCTCTCCGCACTGCTCACCAGCGTTAAGGCGAAGCTCGGATCAGCCGCGGTGTACCTCAACGAGTGCCGGCTCATGGGCATCGAAGTCGGAGTCCCCGACATCAACCGCTCAGAATCCGATTTCACTCCAGAACCAGATCTGAGTCCCGATGCCAGATCCCCGGGGAGAATCGTCTTCGGGCTCTCGGCAATCCGCAATGTTGGAGTGGGTTTCGTTGCAAAAGTAGTTGAGGAACGCGAGGCCAACGGTCCGTTCGAGTCGTTCGTCGACTTCGTGGAGCGGATCAACATGGACGCTCTCAACAAGCGAACCACCGAGTCGCTGATCAAGGGGGGGGCCTTCGATTCGCTCGGCCACTCGCGCAAGGGGCTGCTCCAAGTCCACGAACGGATCACCGAGATGACGGTGGAACGTCGCAAGGAGCATGACATGGGCGTCATGTCGCTGTTCGGAGACCTCGACGAGGGTCCGACATTTGATGAGCGCCCAGAGATCCCCAGCGAGGAGTTCGACAAGAAGTCCAAGCTGGCCCACGAGCGCGAGATGCTGGGCCTGTATGTCTCGGATCATCCGTTGTTCGGTTACGAGGAGCAGATCCGCCGTAAGACGACGTGTACGGTCACCTCACTGGCTGACGAGCCGGACCGCGCTTCAGTGACCGTCGGAGGATCGCTCACCAACCTGCAGAGAAAGTGGACGAACCGTGGCGAGTTGATGGCGTTTTTTGACCTGGAGGACCTGGAGGGCTCGGTCGAGGTCTTGGTCTTCCCTGCCACGATGAAGGACTACGGTGAGAAATTGAACGATGACACCATCGTGATTGTCCGCGGGCGCAAGGAGAGCGGACGTTCTTCGAGAGGTCGTGGTGGCGGCAACGATGAGGATGTGAAGCTCCTGGCAACGGAGATCGACATTGTTGAAGAGCCCGCAAAGAACCCTCCGGTGAGGCTGCGCTTGGAAGTGGCGCATCATGAACAGCCCAAGATCTCCGAACTCAAATCGGTCCTGGAGGCTCATCCTGGAGACTGCCCGGTTGAGCTCCACCTCAGTGATCGACGCGTCTTCCGGTTGCCAGACGAGTTTGCCGTGGACCGCTCGAACGGTGTCGTCGCGGAACTCCGAGCACTCCTGGGATCGAATTCGATCCTCGTATGAGGCCCGTGGAGTTGCGAAATCGCCGCGGAGCGCTGAGACTGTAGCAGTCTGGTTGCGCAGCAACTGCGACACAGGTCAAGAATTCTGGTTTACGACATTCCAGAGAAACGACCCAGAGAAACGACCCAGAGAAACGACAGAGTGGGGGCTGTGGCCATGGCCATCGAAGTGGAGACCAAGGACTGCACCGCCGTGAGCGATGCCGAGCTCGCCGAGATGGCGGATCTCTGTGCGGCGTCTCCGAATGCCTTCGAGGTCGGCTTGCTGTCGAAGCAGTGTGAAAAATGGGTCTTGGTCACAGTTGCCAGCGAGGGCGGCAAGATCCGAGGATTCTCGTATTGCACTCTCGAGCGAATCGGCGGAACGCCGAGCGTGCTAATCGGCGCAGCCCACATTTGCCGCAACAACAAACGCGACACAGTTCTTCGTGTAATCATGACTGACCAGCTCCGCCGCTCGGTGTTGGCATTCCCGGACGAGGATGTGCTCGTTGGCACCCAGCTCAACGATGCGGGTGCCTTCGACGCCTACAAGACCCTCGACGATATTGTCCCCCGTCCGGATCACAAGGTCTCCGGCGAGGAGCGGGCATGGGGTCGCCGGTTGGCGAAGCGTTTCGGTATCGAGGCGAATCGCTACGAAGACCGCGCATTCATCGTTCGCGGGGACGGCAAGCAACCGGTCGTGCTCGACCATGCCAGCATCAAGCCCGAGGAGATCCCTGCCGAGGTCACTTCTCAACTCTCCGATCTGGATGTCGCGGCGGGCGACACGTTGATCGCCTTCGGTTGGGCCATGGCCGAGGATCTCGAGAAACTGCTCTGAACGACTCTGGACTTGCCGGGATCGTCCGTCGCCGACGGATGACGCGGTCGTTCTCAAGTGAACCGGTCGCTCCCGAGGTTGTTGAAGAATTGATTGACCTCGCGCGGCGTTCCCCCTCAGCGGGAAATGCATCCGCGTTGGAGTGGCTGGTTTTGGACGACCCGACGGCTGTGGCCGCGTACTGGGACACCACCCTGCCCTCAGAGCGCCGCGACGGCTTCGCCTGGCCCGAACTGCTGAAGGCCCCAGTGATCGTGATTCTGTGGGTCGACCCACAGATCTATCTCGAGCGCTACCGCGAGGCCGACAAGGCGCACACACCTCTCGGGGAGTCACTCGAATCTTGGAGCGTCCCATACTGGTTCGTCGACGGTGGCGCAGCAGTGCAGACACTCCTGCTGGCAGCCGAGGAAGCGGGCTTGGGTGCACTGTTCTTCGGACTGTTCGAACACGAACCGAAGGTGCGCGAGACGTTCGGCGTGCCTCCCATGTGGAGGGCACTGGGAGCGGTCGCGCTCGGGCAGCGCGCCAAGGACAGGCCTTCGCAGAGTCAGCTGAGACGCCGTCGCCGGATCGAGGAGGTCGTCCACCGCAACAGGTGGTGATCTGCGGTTCGGTAGTTCAGTTTGCCTGTACGAATCGGAGCCGCGGCTTGGTGTCGTGGCTGGCGCAAAGATAGCCTCGGCGGGTTCATGGGAATGTTCCCTAGACAGATGAGCCCGATCGGAGGCCCAATGGAAGCGGATACACCATCTCAAGTCCCGCTCGTCAGCTATCTGCGGTTGGGTTCGGAAGCCCACCTAGTAGCCAATGAATGTACGAACTGCGGCGCCCGCTTCTTTGACCGTCGCAATGCCTGCGCGCAATGCGGTCTGCGTGAGTTCAAGAATGTTCGGGTCGACAACGCCGCGAAGCTGAAGGCGTTCACGATCGTCCACCGCGCCGCGCCGGGAATCCCGGCCCCGTATGTCTCCGCCATCGTCGAGACCATCGACGGCACCACGGTCCGGTCCAACGTGGTCAACTGCGAGCCCGACCCCGAAGTGGTGCAGTTGGGAATGGAGTTGAAGCTCACCACCTATCCCATCGGCGCCGACGATGACGGCACCGAAGCGATCGCCTTCGGTTATCAACCCGCCTGAACGCCACCCGCAACAACAAGGAAGTATCTCAGATGGCCACGACGAAGAGCCCCACAGCAAAGTCCTCAGCAAGCAGGATCAGCGATGACAGTGTCTGGATTCTGGGCACCCACATGACCAGGTTCGCGCGTTATCCGGAAAAGGACGTGGTGGATCTGGCTGCAGAGGCATCGATCGCCGCGCTCGAGGACGGCAACGTGACCATCCACGACATGGACGTGTTGGCGGCAGGGTCCCTCTTCAATGCCGGGACCGGGATCGGGCAGCGGATCCAGAAACAGATCGGACAAACCGGTATTCCGGTGTTCAATGTGGCCAACGCCTGTGCCACCGGCGCAACTGCGGTGCGCACCGTCTACCTCTCAATCAAGGCGGGAGAGGCTGATCTGGGCCTGGCAGTCGGTGTTGAGCAGATGGGCAAGATGGGTCTGCTCGGCGGTGCCGGCACCAAGAAGGAGAAGAAGGTCTTCGAGCCCAGCGGTCGCTACGGAGCCGTGACCGGAATCGACGGCTACATCGGCACCGAAGGCATGCCCGGAGTCTTCGCCCAGGCGGGGATGGAGTACGCCAACACCTATGACGGCGTCGGTTTCGAGCAGTTCGCGAGGGTGGCGTACAAGAACCACCTTCACTCAACGCTCAACCCGCTGGCGCAGTACCGCAAAGAGTTCTCGATGGACGAGATCATGGCCTCGCCGACCATGAGCTATCCGAATACCCTGTTGATGTGTTGCCCCACCGGTGACGGCGCGGCGGCAGCGGTGCTCGTCTCTGGGCAGCGGCTCAAGGCCATGCCGGCACAGGCCCGCAGGCGGGCCGTCAAGATATCAGCCTCGGTACTGACCTCAGACCCCTATACCGAAGCGAGCCAGGTGCAACCCGACGTCAACACATTGACGCGCAATGCGGCGGCAAAGGCCTATGAAACCGCAGGTGTCGGTCCCGAGGACCTCGACCTTGTGGAGCTCCACGACTGCTTCGCCACAGCGGAGTTGATCCATTACGACAACCTCGGCCTGTGTGAACCCGGTGCTGCCGGCGACTTCATCGATTCCGGTGCTCCGTTCCGTGACGGCACGACACCGGTAAACGTGTCGGGTGGCTTGATCTCCAAGGGCCACCCGATCGGCGCCACCGGCGTTGCCAACGTGTTCGAAGTCACGACCCACCTTCGCGGCGAAGCCGGCGACCGGCAGATTGCCGATGCCAAGGTCGGTTTGGCACATGTCATCGGTTTGGGGTCGGCGTGTGCTATCCATGTCCTGGAGAAGGCCGCCGTCTGATCACAGGAGGCAGCGAGTCAAAATATGCCGCTGCGTGTCACTGTCACGTCGCATAGCGACCCAGAAGGCGAAGCGATCGTCTCCGCCGCGCCCCTCGTCGGCGTGAGCGGACTCGCGCAATGTCGGGTCTCGAGGGTCTATCACCTCGATGCCGCCGGCCCCTTGGACCGCGACGATGTCGATCGGCTCTGCCGCGAGGTGCTCGTCGACCCCGTCGTGGCCGAATACTCCGTAGGCGAAGCCGCGGCAGCCGTGGGCCGCGCCATCGAGGTGGCAGCACTACCGGGAGTGACAGACCTCGAAGCGAGAGAGCTTGAGCGTGCCGCGCAGCAACTGCAGATAGCGGACCTTCGGGTTTCGACCGCGGTCCGCTACGACCTGATCGGGGACCTCGACGACCGAGCCGTGACCGTCATCACCAAGCGGTTGTTGGCCAACGACACGATCGAGCAGTCCCATGAAGGCACATTGGCCCCCACGTTCGTCGCTCAAGTGGACCCTGACCCACGGGTCGAGTCGGTGCCGCTGCGCGAACTCAACGACAGCGAACTGGCGACGTTGAGTTCCCAACGGTTGCTGTCACTCGACGTGGAGGAGATGCGCGCCATCCAGCGTTACTTTGATGACATCGGTCGCAGCCCCACCGATGCGGAGCTTGAGACGTTGGCTCAGACCTGGTCGGAGCACTGTGTCCACAAGACGTTCCGTGCTTCGATCGAATTGACGCACATCACCGCGGACGGCCTCACAAAGGTGACCCGTCACGACGGTCTGCTGGCCGCGCTGCGCGAGGTTACCGAGGAGCTCGATCCATGGTGGTTGCGATCAGCATTCGTCGACGACGCCGGGATAGTGGCCTTCGATGACCGCTTCGATCTCGCCTTCAAGGTGGAGACCCACAACCACCCATCGGCTCTTGAACCGTTCGGTGGTGCGAACACCGGTGTCGGCGGCGTGGTCCGAGACATTCTGGGGGTCTCGGCTCGACCCATCGCCTGCACCAACGTACTGTGTTTCGGCCCTGCCGACCTGCCCGATGACCGACTGTTGACAGGAGTGCTGCATCCCCGCCGAATCCGCGACGGAGTCGTCGATGGGATCGCCGACTACGGAAACAAGTTGGGCCTTCCGACTGTCAACGGCGCAGTGGTCTACGACGAGGGATACATCGGCAACCCGCTGGTGTACTGCGGTGCGCTGGGGCTTCTGGTCAACGGTTCACATCCGAGCGCGGCTCAACTCGGTGACCGTGTCGTCTCCATCGGGGGAAGGGTCGGCCGGGACGGAATCCATGGCGCCACCTTCTCGTCGGCCACCATGAACGCATCCACGGTCGATTCGGTCGGCGCGGCGGTGCAGATCGGTGATCCGATCACCGAGAAAGGTTGCATTGAGGTGGTTGAGCGCGCCTGCGAGCTCGGTTTGTACAACGCCATCACGGACTGTGGGGCGGGAGGCTTCTCATCTGCAGTGGGCGAGATGGGCGAGGACCTGGGTGTCGAGATCAACCTCGAAGTAGTGCGTCTCAAGTATCCGGGCCTGCAGCCATGGGAGATCTGGCTCTCCGAAGCGCAGGAACGGATGGTCATGGCGGTTCCGGCCGAATCGCTGCGGGAGTTGCAGCAGATCTGTGATGACTGGGATGTGGAGCTGACCGATCTGGGCAGCTTCAGCGGCTCCGGCAAACTGGTGGTTCGACATGGCGACTCCCCAGTCATCGACATGTCCATGGACTTCCTGCACAACGGGCTGCCCCGCCGGGAGATGACCGCGACCTGGGTCGACCCGCCCAGCACCGAGGTCGAGTCACCGCGCGTCAACGCGGAGATGCTCTTGGGGCTCCTGACCCATCCCGATGTTGCCAGCAAGGAGGACATTGTCCGGCGCTACGACCATGAGGTGCGGGCAGGGACCGTCGTGCGTCCCCTGGTGGGACGCAACGCTGATGGCCCCGCAGACGCCGCGGTGGTCAAGCCACTCGGCACACAGCACACTTCCGCTGCGGCAGTCTTGAGCAATGGCCTATGCCCGCGTGTCGGCAGGCACGACCCGTACGCGATGGCACTTCTGGCACTGGACGAGGCGGTCCGCAATCTGGTCGCGGTCGGCGGCGACCCCGACCGGGTGGCGCTGCTCGACAATTTCTGTTGGGGAGATCCAACCCGCAGCGATCGCCTCGGCAGCCTGGTCCGCGCCGTGCAAGGCTGCACCGACGGAGCCCGCCGCTACGCGATGCCTTTCATTTCCGGCAAGGACAGCCTCTTCAACGAGTTCGAGGGGCGGCCGGTGCCACCCACATTGCTGATCTCCGCACTCGGACTGGTCGGTGACCTAGACAGTGCGATCGACTCGGCGGGCATGAACGTCGGCGACGATCTGTGGCTAGTCGGCCAGGGGAGTGCGGCGCTCGGGGGGTCTGTGGCGGACGCTCTCTACGGGCTCGGCGCCACTGACGTCCCCGCGCCCCTCGATGACCCTCTGCCGCGTTATCGAGCCGTGCATTCCGCCATTGCGGCCGGTCTGGTGTCAGCCGCACACGACTGCAGCGACGGCGGAATCGCGGTGGCCATCGCGGAGATGGCGATCGCCTCCCGGTACGGGGTGGCCGTGGAGGTTCCCTCCGACGGATGCGACGAGTTCGCGGCTCTCACCAATGAGGGACCGGGGCGCCTCGTGTTGGCCGCACACCGCAACAACCGTGATGTGATCGGTGCGACGCTGGGCGTCGACGGGCGACGGATCGGCGAGGTGACCGCGGACAGCCGGATCAGTTTGCAGGTGCAGGGGGGGCACGGCGACCCTACTGCGGGCGCAGTGGTCTGTGTTGATGTCCAAGACGCAGCACGAGCATTCAAATCGTCGGTGTCGGCGTGAGCGCAGCTCCGATCCTCATAGTGCACGCTTCGGGCACGAACCGCGACGGCGATGCCGCCCAGGCGGTCGAACTGGCCGGGGGCAGCGCGCGAATCGTGCACGTCAATCAACTGCGCCGGGGCGATGTGACCTTCGCCGACCATGCGGGCGTGTTGATCCCTGGAGGGTTCTCCTACGGCGACTCGCTCGGTGCCGGGCAGAGGCTGGCGTTGGAGCTTCGGCTGTGGTTCGCCCACGAGCTGTCCGATGTGGTCGCAGCGGGAAAGCCGGTACTGGGAATCTGCAACGGATTCCAAGTGCTGGTCAAGGCCGGACTGTTGGGAGGGGTGTCGGAGAATCTCCCCGCGGCCGAAAACCGACAGGTGACGCTCACCGACAACTCGCGCGGCCGCTTCGAATGTCGCTGGGTCACGCTGCGAGTGGAACCTACAGTTCGCAGCACCTGGCTGGGATCGATCAGAGACACGATCATCCGCTGTCCCATTGCACACGGCGAGGGCCGGTTCGTCAGCGCCGATGAGTCCGTGAGCGCCGAATTGGAGGCGCAGGGTCTCGTTGCGTTCAGGTATCAGGACTCTGGCGCGACACCGGTCTTAAGGCCGGACTCTGTGAGACCCGCATCCGGGGTCTACCCCGCCAACCCCAATGGTTCTGTAGCTGACATAGCCGGGATCTGCGATCACAGCGGAGCCGTAGTGGGGCTGATGCCCCATCCAGAGGACCATGTTCTGGACTGGCAGCGACCCAACGGCGATCCGGGTGCAACAGGGTTGCCGTTGTTCAAGGCTTTCGTGGCGGCGGCTCGGTGATGCTCGACCTGACCCCTGCTGAGGAGTCTCCCTTCGAGGGTCTCGACGCGCAGGCATTGGCCGATATCGGACCGCTTCGACGCGGCAAGGTGAGAGACGTCATCGATCTGGGCGACCGACTGGTGATGGTGACCACGGACCGTGTATCGGCTTTCGACCGGGTCCTCGGAACGGTGCCCTTCAGGGGTCAAATCCTCAACGAACTCTCGGCGTGGTGGTTCGAGGAGCTCTCCGACATCGTGGCATCGCATGTTGTTGCGGTGCCCGACCCCAACGTCACCGTTGCGCGGGCGTGTCGAACCCTGCCGGTCGAGGTGGTCGTGAGAGACCGTCTCACCGGTACCACCTCCACCGCTCTGTGGACGCAGTATGACGCAGGACACCGCCAGATATACGGCATGACGTTCGCCGACGGGATGAGGAAGAACGAACAGCTTCGGTGCCCGATCATCACTCCAACCACCAAAGCCGCCGACGGGGAGCACGACACGCCGATAACCGAGACCGAGATCGTTGCCGACGGCTTGGTCGACGGCGGGCGCTGGGAGGAGGTACGGACCGTTGCGCTAGAGATGTTCGAGCGCGGCAGAACCGTCGCGGCGGCCGCCGGTCTGGTCCTAGTCGACACGAAGTACGAGTTCGGACTCGACATCGATGACCGGCTCACCGTGATCGACGAGGTTCACACCCCCGACAGCTCGCGTTACTGGCGCGCGTCGAGCCTGCAGGAGCGTCTCGCTGCCGGGCTCGAACCCGAGAACCTCGACAAGGAGGTCATTCGACTCGACTACGTCGCGCGGGGCTACCGTGGCGACGGCGAGCCCCCTTTACTCGACTCAGCCCTGGCGAGCCGCGTGGCCCACGTCTATGCGGAGACCTTCGAGCTGCTCACCAATGCCCCGCTCTCAGCGGCCGCTTACCCTGTGGGCCCCCGCGTAGAAGCAGCTATAAGGGCGATCTGAAGACATCCACCGCGGGAAGGTGCGGTCCTGTCAGGATGGCTCCGTGGGGAAGCAGGCAAGGATTTGAGGCGTGGATTCTGATCCGCTGGTAGGCGTCATCATGGGCAGCGAATCTGACTGGGAGACGATGCGCTGCGCGGCAGATGTGTTGACCGATTTTGGGGTTCCGCACGAGTGCCGGGTGGTGTCGGCACACCGGACCCCCGAGGACATGAACGAATACTCGGCATCTGCGGAGGTGCGGGGTTTGCAGGCGATAATCGCGGGTGCTGGAGGGGCCGCTCACCTGCCGGGAATGGTTGCGTCGCACACGCTGGTTCCGGTCATCGGGGTGCCTATCAAGAGCCGTGCACTCAACGGAATGGACTCTCTGCTGTCGATCGTGCAGATGCCCGCAGGTGTTCCGGTCGCGACAATGGCGATCGGACCGGCGGGAGCGACCAACGCCGGGCTCTTCGCGGTGGCGATGCTCGCCGGCGGTGACCGGTCCTTGCTCGACCAGCTGCGCTCGCGACGCGCCGAGCAGGCAGCCCGCGTCCGATCGAGTGAACTAGAGCGGTGACATCGGCACAGACACTCTTGCCAAAGGCGCAGGTGCCGCTCCCGCCCGGGTCCACGGTCGGGGTTGTCGGCGGTGGTCAACTGGGGCGGATGTTGGGCTATGCGGCCCACCAACACGGATACCGGGTGGCGGTGCTGACCGGCGGAGACAGGGACACCCCAGCGGGCGGGGTTGCCGAAGTCGAGATCGCCGCCAGGTTCGACGACGAGGCCGCCATTGCGCGTCTGGTGACAGAATCCGACGTGATCACCTGGGAATTCGAGAATGTCGACGTCGGGATCGCCGACGCGGCGAACAGCGCCGGGGTGGAGGTTCGTCCGAGCGGTGAGATAGTCGCCACAGCCCAAGACCGCCGTGCAGAAAAGGAGGCTCTGACTGCCGCAGGTGTTGCGGTGGCCCCCTGGCGCTCCGCAGAAAGCGAGTCGGAGCTCGTGTCCGCTGTTCATGAGCTCGGGTTTCCGGTCATCGCCAAAGCCGCACGCTTCGGCTACGACGGCAAGGGACAGGCTCGGATCGAGCGGAGCACCGAGATAGCGGACGTTTGGCGGCGATTGGGCACTCAACGAGTGGTGGTCGAGTCGGTTGTGGCGTTCGAGAGAGAGCTGTCGGTGATTGTGGCACGCTCCCATAATGGGGAGATCGCAGACCATGGCGTAATGGAGAACCATCACGTCGACCACATCCTCGACAGCACCATCACTGCGGCGCGCCTCAACCCAGGGCGTTTCGACGAGGCCACCACCATTGCGGCGCGGATCGCCAACGAGTGGGGACTGGTCGGTGTGTTGTGCGTCGAGATGTTCGACGCTGCTGACGGATTGGTCGTCAACGAGGTGGCGCCGCGCCCGCACAACTCCGGGCACTGCACTATTGAGGCGTCACCAACCAGCCAGTTCGAGCAGCAACTCCGCGCCGTGGTTGGAATGCCGCTGGGCGACGGGCGTTGCCGACCCGCCGCGATGGTGCAACTTCTCGGTGACCTTTTCGCAGAAGGCGCCCCCGACTGGTCGCCGGTCTTTGCGCAGAGCGGAGTGCACCTTCACCTTTACGGCAAACGCGAAGCTCGAAAGGGTCGAAAGATGGGCCATCTGACCGCTGTGGGCGACGACCCGTACGTCCTGTTGGATAGAGTGAGCGCCTTGCGGCAGGCTCTGCGCGACCGGTGATTTCTGTGTTGAGCGGAGCTGACGACCTTCACGAGGAGTGCGGCGTGGTCGGGATCCACGCGGCAGGCTCCGACGCAGCGAGGTTGGCGTTCTTCGCGCTCCACACGCTTCAGCACCGCGGTCAGGAGGCTGCCGGGATCGCCACCACCAGAGACGGCGTGGCCCACATGCACAAGGGACTGGGACTCGTCGCCAGCGTCTTCAATGAGGAGAATCTGGCGACCCTTCGGGGCGACCTGGCCATTGGCCATACCCGTTATTCGACCACCGGCGGATCGGGGCTGCGCAACGCCCAACCTCAACTGATTGAGACCCTCGACGGCCCACTCGGCTTGGCACACAACGGCAACCTCGTCAATGCGCACATGCTGCGCCGTGAACTGCTGGAGCGGGGAGTCGGACTGCAGACGTCGAGCGACACCGAGGTCATGGTCCACCTGCTCACCGGCGCGTCCGGAGACTGGATGGAGCGGATCCAGACTCTCATGTCGCGTGTCGAGGGTGCCTATGCGCTCACGATCCTGACCCGTGACGCCGTTTACGGCGTGCGCGACCCGTGGGGGTTGAGGCCGCTGGTCATTGGGGCTGTCGACGGTGGCCATGTACTCGCGTCGGAGACTTGCGTCTTCTCAACCATCGGCGCCGAGTTCGTACGCGAGGTAGAGCCCGGTGAAGTTGTCCGACTGAGCGACTCAGGTCTTTCTGCACGGCAGGGGGTGTCTGCCAAGAACCGGGCATTGTGCACCTTCGAACAGATCTACTTCTCTCGACCCGATTCGATCTGCGACGGCAACCTGGTGCACTCAACGAGGCAACGGCTGGGTCGTGAACTGGCCTCAGAAGCGCCGGTCGACGCCGACCTGGTGGTGTCGGTCCCAGACTCGGGCACACCGCACGCAGTCGGGTTCGCTCAACAGACGGGGATCCCCTACACCGAGGGACTCATCAAGAACCGTTATGTGGGACGTACCTTCATCGAGCCGACACAGCAGCTTCGAGCGGCCCGCGTGGCGATGAAGTTCAATCCTCTGGCCGAGAACGTGGCCGACAAGCGAGTGGTCCTGGTTGACGACTCGATCGTACGCGGCACCACATCGGGCCCGTTGGTCAAGATGCTGCGCAACGCTGGAGCGCTCGAAGTGCACCTCCGTGTTGCGTGCCCGGCGATCGTCAGCCCCTGTTACATGGGTGTCGACATGGCCAGCAAGGATGAACTGATTGCCGCGCATCGATCAGTCGAGGAGATTTGCGATCACATCGGAGCGGACTCGCTGGCATTCTTGTCTATTGGGGCGATGATGCGTGCCCTCGGCTCGGACAACGGCTACTGCAACGCTTGCTTCACCGGGATCTATCCGTTCGAGTCGATGCGCTTCGTGCAGCTCAGCTTGAATCCCAAAGAAGAGTTCTCATCGGTCTGGAGCGATTAGCAGACATGTCGGCGAGGCTGTTGGTTGTCGGCGGCGGTGGCCGCGAACACGCCATTGCCGCGACCTTGGCCAAATCCCCCCGGGTCGCTGAGGTGGTTGTCGCGCCGGGCAATGCCGGGACGGCGACGGAGCACAAATGCCGGAATGTGGATCTGGCCCCGACCGAGCTGTCACCGATAGTGGAGTTCGCCCTGGCCGAAAGTGTCGACATGGTCGTGGTCGGTCCCGAGGACCCCTTGGTTGCGGGACTCGTTGATGTGTTGAATGAAGCGGGCGTGGCAGCCTTCGGTCCGAGCGCGGCGGCCGCCGCGCTGGAGGGCTCCAAATCGCACTGCAAGGAGTTTTTGCTCGACAACGGAATTCCCACAGCCGACGCGGCGGCGTTTGACGACGCTGCGGCCGCGCTCGAACATCTTGAGGGCATGGCGGCTGTGCCGGTCGTCAAGGCCACCGGTCTTGCCGCCGGGAAGGGGGTGATCGTCGCGGAGACCACCGCCGAAGCGGCCGATGCGATCACCTCGATGCTGGTTGAGGACCGCTTCGGGGAAGCGGGTCACGAGATTCTGCTCGAAGAACGCCTGGTCGGCACGGAGGTGTCGGTCCTGGCCTTCTGTGACGGCAGAGACTTCCGGGTCATGCCCCCCGCCCAGGACCACAAGCGCCTGCTGGCTGGCGACCACGGACCCAACACCGGCGGAATGGGAGCATTTCATCCTTCGCCGATCGCTGACGAGGCGTTGATTGAGCAGGTCGGCAGGGAGGTCCTGGCACCGACTCTGGCTGGGTTGGCACGCCAGGGTCGGCCGTACCGGGGCGTGCTCTATGCGGGCATGATGCTCACAGAGTCGGGGCCGAAAGTCATCGAGTTCAACTGCCGATTCGGTGATCCTGAGACTCAGGTTGTTCTGCCTCTGCTCGAATCGGACCTGTATGAGATATTCGAGGCGTGCTGTGCGGGGGACCTGTCAGCCACCGACATCGTTTGGAGCGATAGCGCCGCGGTGACCGTTGTGATGGCATCGCAGGGTTACCCGGTGCGAAGCAGCGCCCCGGTTGCGATCGAGGGCCTCGAAGCCGCGGCCGCGAGCGGCTGCAAGGTGTTCCACGCCGGTACTGCCGTGCGTGAGGGACAGCCTCACACCGCGGGAGGAAGGGTGCTGGCGGTGACAGCTCTTGCACCCGAACTGAGCGAAGCGTCGACGGCTGCCTACAAAGGAGTTGCTGCGGTCTCGTTCTCGGGTTCCCAGTTCCGTCCCGATATCGGCGGTGGGGTCGGGATGTGAAGAGTTACCGCGAGGCCGGGGTGGACATCGACGCCGGAAACCGGACCGTCGAGTTGTTGGCCGAGGCGGTGTCCTCCACTGCGACCCCGGCGGTGCTCTCGGAGCTCGGAGCGTTCGGCGGACTGTTCGCGGCCGATGAGCTTGGACCGGGAAAGGTGTTGGTGGCTTCCACCGACGGCGTGGGTACCAAGGTTGAACTGGCGGCGCGTCACCAGCGCTTCAAGGGCTTGGGCGTCGACCTCGTGAATCATTGCGTCAACGACATCCTGGTCCAGGGTGCGCGCCCGCTCTTCTTCCTCGATTACATTGCCACGGCTTCTTTGGTGCCTGAGATCGTGCTCGAGATCGTCACCGGGATGAGCGAAGCCTGCAGGGCAGTGGAGTGTGCGCTGCTGGGCGGCGAGACCGCGGAGATGCCCGGCGTCTATATGCCGGGTGCGACAGACGTCGCCGGCACGATCGTCGGGGTGGCCGACCGCGGCGCTCTGTGGCCGCAGACCGAGCAGCTCAGTGCCGGTGACCTGCTGGTGGGACTGGCCAGTGACAGCCCCCACACCAACGGTTATTCGCTGATTCGCCTCCTGCTTGAACAGCACGAGCCCGAGGCGGAGATGCTCGAGTTCTTGTTGACTCCCCATCGTTGCTACCTCCGCGACATTGAATTCCTGCAGGGTGAGGGGGTTCGCCCCAAGGCGCTGGCCCACATAACCGGCGGGGGAGTGATCGAGAACCTCCCCCGGGTCCTGCCCGACGAACTGAGCGCTCGGGTCGACCTCGGCGCGTGGCAGGTGCCGAGGGCGTTCCGCACCTTGGTGCAGTGGGCGGAACTTGCCGATGATGAGGCTTTTCGAGTCTGGAACATGGGAATCGGCATGGTCGTGGTCGTTGATCGGGCGCAGCAGCGCCAGATCGACGAACTCGGTCTGGTCACTGTCGGGCATCTGGTCGCCTCCGAGGGCTCCGAGCGGGTACGCCTTGACGGAGATTGGCGTTGACACGACGCATCGTGGTCCTCGCGTCGGGCGCCGGGTCGAATCTGCAGGCATTGATCGACGCGGTCGACGACGGGCGCCTCGACGCACAGATCGTCGCGGTCATCGTGAACCGACGCAGCGCGTTCGCGAAAGAGCGGGCCGCATCAAACAATATCGCTACAGAGTTCTTCGGTTTGCGGCCCTACTTGGACGACCATGACGACCCCTTGGAAGCGCGTCGTCGTTACGACGCAGATCTGGCGGAAACGGTTCTGGGCCACCGCCCCGACCTGGTTGTGCTCGCCGGCTGGATGCATCTGTTCACCATGGGTTTCCTGAGTTCCTTCGGCGGTCGGGTCATCAACCTGCACCCGGCGCTTCCGGGTGAGTTCCCCGGCCCGAACGCGATCGACGATGCCTGGAATGCGCACCTCACCGATGGTCTCGACCGCACCGGAGTGATGGTTCATCTGGTGCCTGACGAGGGTGTCGACAACGGGCCGGTACTGGCAACCGAGGTAGTGCCGATTGCGCTCGACGACGACCGCGAGCGTCTCGAAGCCCGGATCCACGCCGTTGAACACGATCTTCTCGTCCGTGCGGTCGCCGACTTTCTGGAGGGGCTGTGAACGCCCCGCCTGAGCCCTCGGAGCGTGCCGGTCTGGCGATGTGGCTGGCCGGGGCGCGTCCGCGCACGCTCGTCGCAGCGATCGTGCCGGTGGCTGTCGGGGCGGCAGTGGCGGTGGGGCACAGCGACGACACACAATGGTGGCGCGCGGGCACAGCACTGATTGTCGCTCTGGCGCTGCAGGTGGGGGTCAACTTCGCCAACGACTACTCCGACGGGATCCGCGGCACCGACGGCAGCAGCCGAATCGGGCCGGTGCGGTTGGTCGGCTCCGGATCTGTGAGCCCCGCGCTCGTGAAGCGGGCTGCTCTGGGGGCATTCGCTACAGCAGGATTGTTCGGCTTGCTGTTGGCGCTGGTCGTCGGTCCCGAACTGCTCGTCGTCGGTGTTCTCTGCGTGGCCGCGGCATGGACCTACACCGGCGGGCCCCGCCCCTACGGCTACCGGGCCCTTGGCGAGGTGTCGGTGTTCGTGTTCTTCGGGCTGGTGGCGACCATGGGCACGAGCTACGTGCTGACCGATAACATCGACGGACTGGCGGCGAGTTCCTCGGTGGTGGTCGGACTGTGGGCCACTGCGTTGTTGGTGATCAACAATCTCCGCGACATTCCCGGCGACAGTGCCTCCGGCAAGATCACCCTGGCGGTTCGGCTCGGAGATGCTCGTACCCGCCACCTCTTCACAGCCATGCAGGCCGCGGCGATGTTGATCGCGGTGTTGATAACCGTGTTGACGGGCCGGTTCGCAGTGGCCGCTCTGGTTGGTCTTCCGTTCGCGGTTCACGCAGTCGGCTCGGTTCGCCGCAAAGCGACGGGGTCGGAGCTCATCGCGGTGTTGGCCGCCACCGGTCGGGTTCAGCTCATTGCCGGCTTGGCCATGGCACTGGGAATCGCCCTGACCGGTTAAACGCCCCGCCTACTCGCTCGGCGTCTGAGCGGCTCGCTGGTTGAGTTCGATCTGGTTGCCGGCGGGGTCACAGAAGAAGGCTTGACGACAGACGCCTGCAATGTCGATGATGGCGCTGACATCGACGCCTCCGGCACCCAACTCGGCCGCGGCCGCTTCGATGTCGTCAACCTTGAGCGCGAAGTGGGGTCCCGGAGTCGATGGCACTGGAAGTTCGACCAGATGGAGTTCTTGGGGTCCCATCTGCAACCAACAGCCTCCGATCCCCAGATCTGGCCGGTCGATCGGCTCGAAGCCCAAGACGTCGACATAGAACGAGCGGTTCGTCTCCACATCGTCGACATTGATCGAAACGTGGTGCACACCGTGATGACGCATGTGTGGACTCTAGCCCCCGCGGGTCGCGGTGATCAGATGGGCGCCGACGAAGACGCGCCTCTCGATGTCGGCGAATCCCGCAGCGTACAGTTGCCCTCTGAGGTCGGGCCACGCCGGCATGTAGGCCAGCGACCTCGGCAGGTAGGTGTATGCCGCTCGATCGGAGAGCAGCGCACCGATGCGCGGAACGATCTTCTGGAAGTAGGTCCGATGACCCCGGCGCAGCACTGAGTTCTCGGGCTCGGCAGCGTCGAGCAGAGAGATCCTTCCGCCGTGGCGGATCACCCGCGACAACTCGGCAAAGAAACCGGGCAGTTCGACGAGGTTGCGCAACGCGAACCCGCATACGGCTCCGTCGACGGCACCATCGGAGATCGGCAGGGCCAGCACATCACCCTGCAACAGCGGCGCTTGGGTGCGAGCGGCTGCCAGCATGCCCATCGAGAGGTCGATTCCGATCGGCACCATGCCGACCCGAGATGTCTCGCGACAGAAGTCGCCCGTGCCGCAGGCCAGATCGAGAACGACTGATCCGGCATTGAGATCCAGAGCAGAGACGGCCCTGCGTCGCCAACGCACATCGAGGCCGAAGGTGATCACCCGGTTGACCAGGTCGTATCGCCCGGCGATGCTGTCGAAGAGCGACCGGACTGCGTCGCGCTTCTCGTCGCCCTCGGGCAGGTTCTCGGGGTCGATCGTCACAACAGCGTCAGCTGGCGAGCTGGTACGCGCGGTCAGTGTGGTGACGGCTGAACCCGATGGCCGCATAGGTGGCATTGGCCGCATGGTTGTCGGACTCCACGTACAGCATCCCGACCCCCAACCCCTGCGCGCTGAGCCATTCGAGGCCCGCCAGCGTCATGGACTTGCCGAGCCCTCGACCGTGGTGGTCCGGGTCGACCGCGATCACATAGATCTCGCCGAGTTCGGGATCAGTGTCTCGGTGGATCTTGGTCCAACAGAAGCCGATCAACCTGTCGTCGTCGTGAAGCAGCCGGAAGCCGTCGGCATCGAACCAGGGTTCGGCCATGGTCTGGCGGGCCGCATCGGCGGTGAGCCCGCCCTGTTCGGGGTGCCAGTGAAACGCCCGATTATTGACCGCCACGAAGGCGTCTATGTCGGTTTCATTGAAGGCCCTCGTGTCGATGCCCGATGGGTGGTTAGGGAGGTCGCAACGCAGCTGCCAGAGATCGCGGTAGGCGACGAATCCCAACTCTGTTGCGATCGCGTGGCTCGGTTCGTCAACCTCACGCAACCAGAGTTGGACGGTTTCATCACGGTGCTGCGTAAGCCAGTCGGTGAGCTCTGCATGCAGATTGAGTTCGTGTCGATCCTCCGAGACGGCCAGCGACCATCGGAAGTCGCCTGATTTCGGTCCCTCGATGGTAAACGTCACCGCGTTATCGTAGCTTCGGTCTATGGCCAAGCCGCGATCACCCAAGGGCCGTGCACGCGTCACCAACGAGCGTCTGAGGTTCGAGTATCCCGACGCTGAGTGTGAACTTGACCATCGCAACGCCTTCGAGCTCCTGGTCGCCACGATTCTGTCGGCTCAGGCCACCGATGTGGGAGTGAACAAGGCGACACCGGCACTGTTCGTCCGCTTCCCAGATCCCTATTCGCTCTCCGAGGTGGAGCCGACCGAGGTCGAACCCTATGTGAGCACGATCGGGCTGTTCCGTCAGAAGTCGAAGAGCCTGGTGAGAATGGCGAACGTCCTCGTCGATGACTATGACGGCGAGGTGCCTTCGGCGATGAAGGACCTGGTGCGGTTGCCCGGTGTCGGACGGAAGACCGCCAATGTCGTCCGCAGCGTCGCCATGGGACAGCCGGGCCTTCCGGTCGATACTCACGTGACCCGTCTTTCGAACCTGCTGGGGTTGACTCAACAGACCGACCCGGTCAAGATCGAACTCGAACTCAACCCGATGGTGCCGGCATCGCAGCGGGGCGATTTCAGTTTGCGGATGATTCTTCACGGACGCCGGGTGTGCATCGCTCGAAGACCGCAATGCGAAGACTGCGTGCTCAACGACTTCTGCCCGTCCAGTCTCCTGTGAGCTGGTCCTGCGCGGTCATTTCTGCCTAATCGACGCTATTTTCTCGTTCCTTCAGCGGTATATTGGCACTCTGGCCGAGCACCCGCCGCTTGGCCGACTCGGCGATACGAGGGATCCGCCGCCCCGTGTCGCCATGCGGTGGCCTCCGTGAACGGAGGCCACCGCAACTCTTTTTGGCGTAGTCAGGGCTTGCGCGCTGCTCGTCGCGCCCTCAATCGAGGTCTCGAGCTGTCGATCGCAGCCGGCGTTCGACTGTGACCAGAGCTCTCTCAATTTCGTGCAGTCGCGCCAGAACCGGATCGTCGGGATCGGCGCCGCGGCGATTCGCCATCTCAGCGATGCGTTGAGCCACATCGGACACCACTGTGGTGAGGGAGGAGAGTTCGGCTGCGTCAGAATCCATCGTCGCAGTCTGCCCGTAAATTCACCTGAGCGCCGCACTGCGACCGGTAGCGTGGTGAGGTGCTGACACGAATCGATCTTCGCGATTTCGACGGTGACGTCGCGCAGAGGCTTCCCCGGCCGGAGCTTCCTTCGGAGGGGCCGGTCGAGGCGGTGCGCGAGATCCTGCAATCCGTCAAGGAGTTCGGAGACAGCGCTGTTCGCGAGTTCACCGAGCGTTTCGACGGCGTGAAGCTTGAATCTTCGGTTGTTCCGCCCTCTGAGCCTGGTGCAGCCTTGGAGCGGGTTGATCCTTTGGTGCGAATCGCATTGGAATCCGCTGCTCAGCGGATAGCGGTCTATCACGAGGCTCAGATGCCCACCGACGTCGATGTATCGGGTGCCGGGGTGGTGATCTCAGGCATGCACCGTCCAGTACGGCGTGCAGGATGCTACGTACCCGGCGGCAGAGCTGCGTATCCATCGACGGTGCTGATGACCGCGATCGTTGCTCGGGTTGCGGGCGTGGCAGAAGTGGTCGTCTGCGTTCCTCCGGACTCCGACGGTTCTGTCCCCGATGTCACTCTGGCTGCCGCGGCAGTGGCGGGCGCGGATGAAGTCTTCGCTGTGGGTGGTGCACAGGCGATCGGCGCGTTGGCGTACGGGACCGAGACGATTCGGCCGGTCGACGTGATCGTCGGTCCGGGCAACGCATACGTGGCGGTGGCCAAACAGCAGGTCGCCGGCGTGGTTGGTGTTCCGTCGTCGTTCGCTGGTCCTTCAGAAGTCGTGGTGGTAGCCGACGGATCCGCGCCCAGCGAGTTCGCGGCGATCGATCTGATAGTGCAGGCGGAGCACGGTCCTGACGGGTTGGCTTGGTTGGTCACCTGGGACGAGGGCTGCGCCGATGAAGTCGATGCTGAGCTTGAGCGTCTGGTTCGTCAAGCGCCGCGCCGCGACGATATTGAGTCGACCCTGGCCAAATCCGGCTATTCGGTATTGTGTTCAGGCCCGGCCCAGGCGATGGCGGTGTCGAACCACATCGCACCGGAGCATCTGGAACTCCAGACCGACGACCACGAGCCTCTGCTCGGCCTGGTGCGCGACGCAGGTGCAGTCTTCTGCGGTGCCTGGACGCCCGCATCGCTCGGCGACTATGTGGCCGGTCCCTCCCATGTGCTGCCGACGAGCGGCACGGCACGCTTCGCCAGTTCGTTGACAGTGCGTGATTTCATGAAGGACATCCACGTCGTCACCGCTGATGAGCAGGGTTTCGCGATGCTCGGCGACCATGTGAAGGCCCTCGCACGCGCCGAGGGCCTGCACGCGCACGCGGCCTCGATCCAGATACGTCAAGAGGCACGCTCGTGAACCCTCGAGCAGCGCCGCGGGAATCTATAGCTCTTATGCAGGGTTACCATTCACCACAACTTGAGGTTGAGGTTCGCCTTAACACCAATGAGAGCCCGGAGCCGCCTCCAGGTGAGTTCCGTGAGGCCGTGTCGGCTGCTGCACGCAGTATCGACTGGCACCGATATCCGGACCGCTCGGCGATGAAGTTGCGGACCCGTATCGGGGAGTTCCATGGGGTGGGCCCGGAGCAGGTGTTTGCGGCCAATGGTTCCAACGAGGCGTTGCAGACCCTTCTGCTGACCTATGGCGGCGCGGGACGCACCGCGGCTGTGTTCGAACCGACCTACGCTCTGCACTCCCACCTGAGCAGGATCACGGGCACCGCTGTGGCGAGCGGTGACCGGGGACCGGATTTTGCCCTGGACGTTGCTGAGGTGAAACGGGTCGTCGAATCGCATCGTGCGGACGTGACTTTTCTCTGCTCGCCCAACAATCCCTCCGGAGTCGTCGACTGCCCCGATGCTGTGGGCGATGTGGTTGAACTTGTGAGCGGCGTCGGTGGGCTGCTGTGTGTTGATGAGGCTTACGGGCAGTTCAGTGAACATTCAACGATGACGCTGCTGGGCCAAGACGTCCCGTTGGTGGTGTCACGCACCTACTCGAAGACCTGGGCAATGGCCGGAGCCCGACTCGGTTATCTGATAGGTCCCTCCTGGATTGTCAGCGAACTTGAGAAGGTGGTTCTGCCCTATCATCTCGACGCCATGACCCAGATCGCCGGGACTCTGGCTCTCGACTATGCCGATGTCATGGAACAACGAGTGCAGAGGCTCGTGGCTGAACGGGAGCGTGTGGTGGCGGAGATGTCCTCCATGGCCGTCAGGGTGTGGCCCAGCGGAGCGAACTTCGTGCTGTTCCGCCCAGAGGAGCATCCAGGCGAGGTGGTCTGGCAGAAGCTGGTTGACCGCTCGGTGCTGGTTCGCAACTGTGCCTCATGGCCCCGCCTGCAGGGGTGTCTGCGGGTAACGGTCGGCACTCCCCAAGAAGATGATCGATTCCTGGCAGCCTTACGAGAGGTGCTCACATGACAACCCCCACGACAAGTTCACCGCGTACCGGCGTCATCAGCCGTGTAACCAAGGAGACTGCAATAGAGATCAACCTGGCTCTGGACGGCCGCGGCGACACCGACATCTCCACTGGCCTGCCCTTCTTTGACCACATGCTCGACCAACTCGGTCGACACGGATCGTTTGATCTCAAGGTCGAGGCCACCGGCGACTTGAGCATCGACGCGCACCACACAGTGGAGGACGTCGGTATTGCTCTGGGGGAGACCTTCGCCGGTGCTCTCGGCGACAAGCGGGGTGTGCGTCGCTTCGCTTCCAACGTGGTGCCGCTCGACGAGGCCGCGGTGGAGATCGTGCTCGACCTGTCCGGCCGGCCCTATTTTCACTATGAAGTCGAATTCCCCGGGGAGAAGATCCTCGGCGATCCGCCCTTCGACCCGCAACTGGTGGAGGAGTTCTGGCGGGCGTTCGTGACCTCGGCAGGCGTGACCCTGCACATCGTCGGGCGACGGGGTAAGAACACCCACCACATCATCGAGGCCATGTTCAAGGGTGTGGCCCGGTCCCTGCGCGATGCCGTCGCGGTCGAGGGGGATGTGTTGCCGTCAACCAAGGGCACGCTGTGAGGCTGCGGGGCGAAGCGGTGCGGGGTGACCGGCCGCTGTTGGCGGTGCTCGACTATGGCATCGGCAATCTGCACTCGGCCCAGAAGGGCTTCTCCCATGTGGGTGCGGATACCAGGCTGACCGACGACAGAGGCCTGATCCGTGACGCCTGCGGTGTGGTGCTTCCGGGTGTGGGGGCGTTCGGACCCTGCATGAGGGCGCTGAGAGCGGCGGGTCTCGACGAAGTCGCCATGGACCGCATCGGTGCCGGCGTTCCGTTCTTTGGAATCTGCATCGGCATGCAGATGTTGTTCGCCGGTTCGGAGGAGGCACCCGATATCGACGGGCTCGGGGTGTTCAATCAGTCCGTGCGACTGCTTCCCGATACCGTCAAGCGACCGCAGATCCAATGGAACAGGCTCAACGCAACGACCGAGCACCCGATGCTGGCCGGCCTAGGCGACGACGCCTGGGTCTACTTCGTTCATTCCTATGCCGCAGAGATCAGCGAAGACGTCATTGCGACCTGCGACTACGGCGGACCGGTCGCCGCTGCGATAGCTCGCGACAATGTCTGGGCGGCACAGTTCCACCCCGAGAAGTCGGGTGCGGTGGGAATGCAGATCCTGTCCAATTTCGTCTCGTACGCAGCAGAAGCGACGAGAGTCGCAGCTTGATGGACCTCTACCCGGCGATCGACCTGCGTGGCGGCAAGTGTGTTCGGCTGCTGCAGGGGGACTACGGACGCGAGACCGTCTACGGCTATGATCCGCTGGCGCAGGCCCGCGCCTTCGTCGAGGCCGGCGCGCGGTGGATCCACGTCGTCGACCTCGATGCGGCGCGTACCGGGATCCCTGAGAACCGGGAGGTCGTCGCGGCTATTGCCGATGCGGTGCCGGTGCCCGTTCAGACAGGCGGAGGCGTTCGCAGTGCGGAGGCGGCTCAAGCACTGTTCGACGCTGGTGTGGAGCGCGTCGTGATAGGAACGGCAGCGTTGAGGGATCCTGATCTGGTGGTTGCTCTGGCGCAGCAGAACCGGGTGGCGGTTGGTCTCGACGCCAAGTCGGGCGAGGTGGCCACCGACGGTTGGCTCGTCGGCTCCGGTCGCACGGTGGCCGAGGTCGCCTGTTCGTTCGTGGACACCGGAGTCGACGCGTTCGTGGTTACCGACATCGGTCGGGACGGCACCCTCGATGGCCCCGATGTCGCGGGACTCTCCGAGATCCTTGCGGTGACCCGAACCGATGTGATCGCCAGTGGGGGAGTGGGGAGTCTTGACGACCTCAAGGAACTCGACGGTATCGAGGTGGGGGGTCGCCGACTCAGCGGTGTGATTGCAGGCAAGGCGTTCTATGAGGGCCGCATCGATGTGGCCGCCGCGGTCGCCGCGTTGCGGGAGACTCGCTGACCGTGCGGGCGATCCGGGTGATTCCGTGTCTTGATGTCGATGCCGGAAGGGTGGTGAAGGGCGTCAACTTTGTGGACATCCGTGATGCCGGTGATCCCGTCGAACTAGCCGCCGCCTACGATGTTCAGGGTGCCGATGAGGTGGTGTTCCTGGACATCACCGCTTCTTCGGACCAGCGCGACACGACGGTCCAGATGGCCCGAGCTGTCGCGGATCAGGTCTTCATCCCCTTCACCATCGGTGGTGGGATCCGCACTGTCGACGATGCCCGTCGCTTGCTGATGGCCGGCGCCGACAAGGTGAGTGTCATGACCGCAGCGATAAAGCGTCCGGTGTTGGTCACCGAGATAAGCAGGGAGTTCGGAGCGCAGTGTTGTGTCGTCGCCATCGACGCCCGCCGGGTGGACGGCAGCGACGACGCCTTCGAGGTCTACACGCACGGCGGCAGGATCCGTACCGGCGTCGACGCGCTCGAGTGGGCCTCAGAGGTGCAGCGCCTCGGTGCTGGTGAGATTCTGCTCACCTCGATGGACACCGACGGCACCAAGGACGGATTCGATATTCCTCTCACCGCGGCGGTGACCGCGGCTGTGGACATCCCGGTGATCGCCAGCGGCGGTGTGGGGACGCTGCAGCACATGGTCGAAGGGGTCGTCGAAGGTGGCGCCGACGCGGTGCTGGCGGCGAGCATCTTCCATTTCGGCGAGCACACCGTGGCCGACGCCAAACGGGTGCTGACCGCGAACGGCGTAACGGTCCGCCCTCCGAACTGATCCCTTGTTGCGGCCCTCCACGGGCAGGGCCTGTTTCCTGGCACATCCGGACGAGCCCATAAGGCTAGGATCCACAAGGGAGGATCGGGTGCGGAGATGCTAGTCGGACTGAAGATCAAGAACTTCAAGAGCATCCGGGATGCACACGTACGCTTGGGGCCCTTCACATGCTTCATCGGTCACAACGGGGTGGGGAAGAGCAATCTGTTCGATGCGATCCACTTTCTGAGTTCTCTGGCCGAGCACGACATCCCTGAGGCAGCCACGCTGGTCAGGAGTGCCAGTGACGGCAGCTACTCGCCTCTGGACTTGGTGTTCGGCCGGGACCCGACCCGCAAGATTGAACTGACGGCCGACATGATCGCCCCCCAACAAGTCGAAGACGACTTCGGTGAGGAGGCGACACCCAGCACGACGCTGTTGACCTACTCTTTAACGCTCGGTTATCAAGGTGAATCCGACCGCTTGGTTGTCGAGAATGAGAGCCTGACACACGCAAGGCTCGGGGAGTACAAGAAGTTCGTCGGCTTCGCGTCCTCCGCCGACTTCAGGGAGTCGGTTGCCGTCGGGTCGCGCCGGGGCGGGGCACTGATTTCGACGAATTCAGAGGATCGCCGGATCATGCTTCATGGTGATGGTGGCAGCAGGGGGAGGCCAACGCCCGTGGGCAAGTCACCGTTGACGGTGGTCGGAGGCACCAATACCTTCAACTATCCGACGGTGCTTGCGGCGAAACGAGAAATGTCCTCTTGGCGGACTCTCCACCTTGAGCCGAGTGTCATGAGGGCTCCCGACCCGCGCTCGGCACCTCGACACGTCTCGGCTTCAGGAGGACATATTGCAGCGACACTCAATGCGCTCATACAACAGCACCCCGACTCCAGACTTGAGATAGTCAACAATCTTCGTGAACTCAACTCGGGTATCGAAGAGATAGACGTCCACAGCGACGAAGTCAGGGACCAGTTGACCTTGAGGGCGAGGGTTCCCGGAGTGGACAACTGGCTCTACGGACGGTCCCTGTCCGACGGCACGCTGAGATATGTTGCGCTCGCTTTGATGTTGGCAGATGTTCAGGACAGGGCAGTCCTATGCATGGAGGAGCCGGAGAATGGAATCCACCCGTCACGTATTCCCAATCTTGTGGAGTTACTGCGTGACTACGCGGTGGATGTCGGTGAGCCAGTTGCTGATGACAATCCACTGAGACAAGTCCTGATCAACACGCACTCACCAGAAGTAGTACGTCAGGTCGAGTTGGACGAGATGATCTTTGTTGAAGTTGCCAATTCCCCCCGGGACGGCCAGTACAGCGTTTTTCGGCCGATTGAAGACACTTGGCGCGTGCCTGCCCTTGACGGGACCGAGTCAGAGGTACTACCCAAAGCTAAGCAACGCGTGGCGGATTTCATCGGCGGTTCGCCGGTCAACACCAAGCTTGGTCAGTTGCAGTTCGATTTCGGGTCTGCTCGGTGAGTCGGCAGATCACCTACACAGTCGTGGCAGACGGTGGGACCGACAGGCTCCTGGTGCCCATCATTGACTGGACCATTCATCGACTTGATCCGGAGGTCGACATTCTCGAGCCTGAGTTTGAGAAACGGGCCGGAAGCGTCGGTGAGCATTTCGAGAGTTCCACGCGCACCACCATGCTGGTCTTCGCTCATCGCGACGCCGAGGCTTCGAGCATCGATGACCGTCTGCGCGAATTCGACAGTGTGTCCGGTGTGGTTCCCGTGGTTCCGGTTCGGATGTCCGAGGCTTGGCTCCTGATCGATGGCGACGCGATCGCCCGAGCCGCCGATTCGCGTGCCGCGGTCGATTTGCCCAAGTTGAACACGCTCGAAAACGTTGTTGATCCGAAATCTGAGTTGGAAACGCTCCTGTTCGCGGCGGCGGGTTCTCCGACGGGGCGCCGCGGAAAGAAGTTCAAGAGTTCGTTGGCGAAGCGCCGTGTGAACCTGGCGTCACTCATTACGGACTACAGCCCGCTCGAGAGTCTTGAAGCGTTCCGCCGATTTCAATCCTCTCTCGCCGACGCGTACCCCTACCGCCTGTAGTTCTCGTATTCTGTGCGTTCGCGCGAGGTCGAGCCGTGCGGTACTACGGGAGTTGATCGGACGGACGCTCAAGGGTCGGGCCAGCGGTCCCGACAGCGCTCGGGCTGATCCGAGCGTGTGCAGCAGCAGGATGACCGAGATCCCGGCCGCTGAGACTTGTCGCCTGATCGTCGCCGCGGTGGACGCCGACCAGTTGCTACTAGCCGCTCACGTTCACGCCGACTTTGAGCCCCTTGAGCGTGAGCGCAGCGACGCGGTGAACGCGGCACGCCGGGCGCTACGCGATGGAGGTCGTTCCAACGCGCTGATGGTCTGGAGAATGAGCAGCGGGGACATGGACCTGTTGACCGCGCGGGGCTGATCCGGGCGCGCGTATCACAGTGACTATCGCTGTAGCAGCCAAATGCAACATTGGCCGGAGTTGTGTCGTGCAGGCCGGAGTTGTGTCGTGCAGGCCGGAGTTGTGTTGTGTGCGTCTGTGAGCAACGTCGGGCTTGGCCAAGGCAGCCCGAACCCGTTCTCTCCAGGGTTTGGAACGTCGGTGGACACAGCACGCCGAGGCACGAAACGCGAACGGCTGACCGGTCGCTGCAACCTCACCAACAGCGGTCCGGTGGTCGCTGCTCGGCGAGGTGCGTTCAGTGGTCGGGGACCTAGGCGCGACCGGCGGGATCGCAGCGATCACCGCTTTGGTGAACGCGTTACCGCTCGACGTTCGACACTGGACATTGGCTGGCTACAACGACATGCGCAACACAACCGCCGCCGATGTGCAACGATTGCCCGATCCCGCCATAACGGCCCAGACAGCCCTCCCTGAACAGCGTTGACGCAAACGACGGGTTCAGCTTTGTCTCAGCGACCCGACAGGTATCGATATTGTGCCTCTGGTCTTGTCGATTCTGAACGGACCATCGACGCGAGCCAGCGTGCAGGACACCAGCACGTCGTCTTGGTACCTGTCAAGGTTTAGCCAGCTGGTTGAGACCAGAGTGTCCCCGCCGGGTGTGTCCGCTGGGGGTTTGATCGTGAACGTCACGGTTAAGAACTGGGAGGGTGACCCGATCACCTTGAGGTCAGCCTGAGCTTCTAGCCCCGCTTCTGGGACTAATCCGCCGACAAGGACAGCGAAGCCGACCTCAACGTGACTATCGGGCACCGCGCCCGTAGTCACATCTTGGAGCCAGACTTTGTTGATGTCTTTGTTGGCGTTCCCCGACATGGTGTCCCTCCCTCATATCCGCCGCTCAGGCGGGTGGTGGTGGTGGAGGTGGAGGTGGTGGCGGCGGCGGCAGAGCGGTTGTTGTCGGCGGCGGCGCCCCAGCGTTCAGTCTTTTGGCTTCACGGAATGCTTCCTTGGCGGCTTCGCATGTCTCGATCTTGAAACGTGTGTGCAGCAGCCTTCCGACTGCTTGATGGTGTCCAGCGTCATTTCGCTTGACTGTTCCGCAGTAAGAACTGCACTTCCATGTTGATGCTTCGTGAGCGTTGCTTGGCAGCTTGGCTCGGATGCTCCCGGCGAAATCGTCCTCTTCGTCTTCTTCGCCCCCGAACCGCTCATAACAGTTACGTGTCAAGGTCAATTTCACTTCCAAATTGTCTACGTTTGGTCCCCAGAGTTTTTCGAGCGGGTCGACGACACCTACGACTGCGCTGCCCTTCGCTATGACGACTTCTATCGTGTTCGGGGAGTCAGCGACGTTTGGTGAGTGCCTCAGCCTGGCGGCGAAAGCCTTGGTGACCTCCCAATCGTCCTCTCGTTCGCGTCCTCGCTTCAGCATCGGCTGAAGAACTCTCTCGTCTAGATCGACTCTGATGGCTCGACTGCCGAGTCCCCCTGCGTCCATGGCGGTCTTGTCTAGTTTGACTCCGAAGCAGCCATGCCTGCCCACGACGGCCCCCTTGACAGGTACCGGTTCGACTACATCGTCTGCGAACATGGCGGCGGTCGCCCTGTCAAGGTGACCTACCAGAAGGGCGGTCGTGTGGTCATATCTGTCGAGTGCGCTCGCACAAACAGCAATAGCGTTGGGGTCGTACTTGTTGTGGGTGTCTCTTACTAACCAGAACTGAACTCCCAGCTTCATCCAGTCCCCCGAAGAGTGGATGTGGCGTTTGCCATCTTGGAGCAGCGCGCCAATTTGCTGGTCGTGGTAGCTCTCGCCGACGATATCGAACCTACAGTCGTCGTTGTCTGTCACGTTCCAGTAGGCGACGTTGAGTTTCGAGCGTCGTCTCAACAGTCCCATCTCGTCGCTCCTTTAGGATGCGGGCTTCAGTTGGCGCACGCTACTACGAATGGTGTCTGCCTGGGTGACCTGACCCCCTTTTATGGTCCGGTTGTTTTGAGAGTGTTTTCTGGTTGTTTGCCCATTGGTCCGCGTATTGGGTTGGTGTGAGCACACCGATACCGAACTGTTGAGATTGGAACTGATCATCTAGCCGTCAGGGGCATCCCACCACGGCGCCGGGCTCAATCTTGTGGGGTGGGCGCTAGCGTGGCTCTGTGGCTACCAAGGCGAAGCAGAACGGTGACCTCTCGGGTGACGACGGGCTTCCGGTCAAGATGCTCAACGATCGGATCCTCGTGTCGCTCGGTGAGGCGGAGGGAGAGCGTCGGTCATCGGGGGGAATCCTGATCCCGGCGACGGCACAGGTCGGCAAGCGCCTGTCGTGGGCGGAGGTCGTGGCCGTGGGCCCCAATGTCCGCAATCTCGAGACCGGAGATCAGGTTCTGTTCAACCCCGAGGACAGATACGAGGTGGAGGTCCGGGGCCTCGACTACATCATCCTGCGCGAACGCGACATCCATGCAGTTGCGGCCGAACGCCTCGACGAGGGCTCCACCGGCCTCTACCTGTGACCCAAAGGCAGCTGTCGATGAGTCAGGGGTGCAGCGGGCTGCGCTGGTCGGCCCAGCGGACTTCGAGCTCAAGTTGGCGGGCGACCTGCAGCAGCAGGTGCTCGTTGCCGTAGGCGGCGATCAGCTGGATGCCGATAGGCAGGCCGGTGCTGGTGCGCGCGAGCGGCAGCGATATCGCAGGTTGACCGGTCGTGTTGAAAGGGGCCGTCAACGTCGAATACGCCAAGGTGGCGAGAATCGCCGCTTCGGGGTCTGGCGCGGAGGCCGACATCACACCAAGGCGCGCCGGCGGTCGAAGGCACGTCGGCGCCAGCAACAGGTCGTGTCCGTCGACCCACCATTGCGCCATCAGGCGACGGAACTTCAGCATTTCGTCGTTGCTGCGCATCAACTCCAGGGCGTCGATTCGACGACCACGCTCGGCCAGCCGCCAGGTCATGGGCTCGACATCCTCGGGAGCGATGTCTCGGCCGATCCATTCGCTGAACTGATCCAACGAATGAGCGACCCCGACTGCCCAAGCGGGACCGAACGAGCCGATCAGCTCCTCGTCGTGCAAGGCCGCGGGTGAATCATCGTCGACGGTGTGGCCCAGTCGTTCCAGCATTGCAGCGGCCTCCTGCACCGCGAGGGCAACCTCAGGATCGATCGCGACCCGGCTGCGGATCGTGTCGGCCAGCATGCCGATACGCAACGTCGGCGGCGCCTGGTTGATCAACTCCGCATACGGGGCCGGGGGAGCGGGGGCGATCACGCCGTCGCCCGGGAACGGTCCGGCGGTGGCGTCGAGGATCGCCGCGCTGTCACGCACAGTGTGGCACACGACGTGCTGAACGCTGTTGCTCCACTCGTCGTTGTGGGGACCCTGCGAGATGCGTCCCCGGCTCGGTTTGAGGCCGACCAGGCCGCACATGGCTGCTGGAATTCGTATCGACCCGCCGCCGTCGCTGGCGTTGGCGGCCGGGAGAATTCCTGCGGCGACCGCGGCCGCGGCACCGCCCGAGGAGCCGCCGGGGCTGCGAGAGAGGTCCCAGGGGTTGCGGGTGGCGCCATAGGACAGCGGCTCCGTCGTGGCTGCAAGTCCCATCTCGGGGCTGTTGGTTCGCCCGCACAGCACGAAGCCGGCTCGGCGGTAGGCCGTGGTGATGTTGGCGTCGAAGGTGGCCGTGTGGCCGGCATTCTTGAGGCCGAGCACCCCCATATGGAACGGGTCTCCCTCAGAGCACGGCCAGAGGTCCTTCAGCAGCATCGGGACGCCACGGAAGGGTCCGTCGGGGAGTGCGGACTGCGCGATGGCCCGGGCCTTGTCGAAGCTCGGTTGGATCACCGCGTTGACCTGCGGATCGATCTGCTCAATGCGGTCGATGGTGTCGTCGATCAACTCGACGGGGCTGATCTGTCGGGTCTGCACCAGCTCGGCGAGCCCCACAGCATCGATGCGGGCCAGTTCGGATCTTTCGGAAGTGTCAAGCATGGCCGAGACTCTAGATGTCCCTCGAACCGCAGGCGCAGTCGAATGGTTAACAGGACCTCTCAGAGGACGAGCAGATTGTCGCCGAACGCTGTCGAGACCGAGCGAGGCCCCGGCCCGAACAACCCACCCGCGGCTTCGAGGCCCGGTGAGCCCGGCGAACAAGCGCGGAAAGGCCCGACTGGTACAGGGCCGGGGACGTAGGCTGGGAGACTATGGGAAAGTCTTCAGATGGAGCCGCACTGGAAGAAGGACTCTCGGTCGAACTCGACTTCGACAAGGTCGCCAAGATCGGCCGGGCCGGACATCAAGTCGTCCCGGTGGTGCTCCAGGACGCCGATTCCGACGAGGTCCTGTTCATCGGCTACGCCGATGAGCAGGCTTTTTCAGCGACGCTCGAACGACGCTCAGCGGTGCTGTACTCGACCTCGCGCCAGCAACTGTGGCACAAGGGGGCGACGAGCGGAGACACCCTCGAGGTGGTCGACGTGAAGGTCAACTGTGAGCAGAACAGCTTGCTGTATCGCGTCCGCAAGGCAGGCACGGGCGTGTGCCACACCAAAGATGAGCACGGCAACACCCGCCCGACCTGCTACTACCGCACCGTGACCAATCCAGACTCGCTCGCGTTTGGCTGAGCATTGACCGTACGCCCCGACCTTGAAGAGTTCCGCTCGCTGGCGCGGTCGCACCGCATCGTTCCGGTTTGGCGCAACGTTCTCGCCGACCTCAGCACGCCCGTCAGTGCCTTCGCCAGGGTAGTCGGTGAAGACGAAGGCTTCCTGCTCGAATCCGTGGAGGGCGGAGACCGTTGGAGCCGCTGGTCGTTCGTTGGTCGCCGCCCTCTCGGAACGCTCGTCGTGCAACACGGCCGAATCACCATCGAGGGCGACCTCGGCATCGACATAGACCCCGATGGGGGCATACTCGCCGCGCTGGAACGGCTCTTGAAGCACTACGAGGCTCCCGACATCGAAGGCCTGCCGCCGCTCCACAGCGGGCTGATCGGCTACCTCGGATACGACGTTGTTCGAGAGGTGGAGCACCTGCCAAACGTCGCGGAGGACGACCTCGGCTACCCCGACGCAGTCGTTTCGATAATCGGCGAACTCGCTGCCTACGACCATTGGCAGCAGCGGGTGACGCTGATCGCCAACGCGGCGATCCCGCAGGGCGCTGACGACGCCGCGATTGAATCCGCGTACCACGACGCCGTAGCGCGTCTCGAATCGCTGGGTCGAGCGGGATCTGCGGCGTTGGAGGAGCCGCTGTTCAACCCGGCGGAGGGAGACGAGGAGCTACCCGAGTTCACCTCCACGATGTCGAAGTCGAACTACTGCGCGGCCGTCGAAGCGGCTCGCGAGCGCATCCTCGCTGGGGACATCTTCCAGGTAGTGCTGGCCCAGCGGTTCGATGTGTCCTTCGACGCCGACGCGTTCGATCTGTACCGAGTGTTGCGCCAGTTGAACCCGAGTCCCTACATGTACTTCCTGCGCCACGGCGATCTGGAGATCGTGGGCGGATCGCCTGAGCCGATGGTGCGGCTCCAAGACGGGCGAGTTGTCTCCCGTCCGATAGCGGGCACCCGCAAGCGGGGTAGAACCACCGAGCACGACCGCCGGCTAGCGGCAGAACTGCGCGAACACCCCAAAGAGATCGCAGAGCATGTGATGCTCGTGGACCTCGCCCGCAATGACATCGGGCGGGTCATCGAGTTCGGATCCCTGAACGTGGACGAGATGATGACCCTCGAGCGTTACAGCCACGTCATGCACCTCACCTCGCAGGTCTCGGGCGACCTGCGCGACGGTGCCACCGCCATCGACGTGCTGCGCGCCACTCTTCCGGCGGGCACGCTGTCAGGGGCACCCAAAGTTCGGGCCATGGAGATCATCGACGAGCTCGAACCGGTGAAGCGCGGCCCCTACGGGGGAGTGGTCGGATACCTCAACTTCTCGGGCTGTATCGACACCGCAATCACGATCCGCACCATGCTGGTGTCCGGCAACCGTGCCACGGTCTGCGCCGGTGCGGGAATCGTGGCTGACTCGGTGGCCTCCGACGAGCACCTCGAGTGTCAGAACAAGGCGAGAGCCCTGCTCGCGGCGGTGCCCGTCGCCCGAAGGATGCGCGAGGCGCGTGAGGCGCTTCGAGCAGAGCAGGCCAAGGGGCCGCGCTGACATGCTCGCTACGATCGTCGACCGCGATGTAGTCGAGATCAAGGGCTCCGACGCATCGACGTATCTGCAGGGCCAGATCTCCCAGGATGTAGACCGGATCACCGCGGGCTCGACAGCCTGGTCACTTGTTTTGGCACCCACAGGCAGGCTCACAGCCTGGTTCCGGGTTCATCGGGTCTCAGACGAGCGTTTTCTGGTGGACCTCGAAACCGGCTGGGCAGCCCCGCTTGTCGAGCGGCTGGAACGGTTCAAGCTTCGCACCGCGGTCGAGTTCAGGATCCTCGAGGGTTGGAGGATGCTGTCGATCCGCAACGACCCCAACGCGCAGGACGCGGAAGCACCCTTGTTGGCGGTCCCCGGATTCAAGGTCCAAGAAGTGCTCTCGACGGCTTTCGAGTGGCCGGGATTCTCGGGTTCGGACCATCTCGGTGAGGCACTGGTGGCACCCAGCGGGATCGAACTCGACGACGCCGCATTCGAACGGGCCCGGATCCTCGCCGGAATGCCTCGCCTCGGTGTCGACATCAACGAGGGCACGATCCCGGCGGAGGGCGGAGAGCGTCTCATCGAGACGTCCGTGAGTTTCACGAAGGGCTGCTACACCGGTCAGGAACTGGTGGCACGGATAGACAGCCGTGGCGGAAATGTGCCTCGTCCGCTGCGGGTGCTGGTAGCGGACGGACCTCTCGGGGTCGGTGGGGTCGTCGCCTTGGAAGGTGTCGATGTGGGCGTGGTTACCTCGGTGGCGACCTCGCAGGGATCTTCGGTGGCGATCGCCCCGTTGATGCGCAAAGTCACGCCCGGTAGCGTCGTGTCCGTCGACGGCGTCGCCGCGGTCGTCCAGGTGCCGGGGTGACAATCTCTGATGTTGTGCCGCGCTGGATTTGCTCCCGACACCGGTCGTCAACCTAGAGTCGGCACATGTCCAAGATTTCAGTAATCGCAAGAATTCCACTCAAGCCAGGAGCCAAAGGTGATTTCGTCGCGGCGTTCTCCCCGATGTTGGAACAGGTCAACACCGAGGCCGGGACCGAGATCTACATTCTCAACGAGGATCAGGCCGACGAGAACCTCGTCTGGGTGTATGAGCTCTACCGCGATTCAGATTCGTTCGGGGAGCACACCTCCTCAGACGCTATGGCTGCCCTGTTGGGAGCATTGCGCGATCTGCTCGATGGTGATGCCGGATTGCACATGCTCACTCCGATAGCAGGCAAGGGCCTCTGATCGGGCCCCGGGCCCGAGCGGCCCGGCGTGACGGGAGACTTCGAGCGGCCGAGTTCGCCTCGGCAGGCAATTGTGAAGGGTGAGGCGTTCGGTCCGCTAGCGTCGGATCCATGTTCATCAAGATCTGCGGTATCACGAGCGAGCAGGACGCACTGTTGGCGACTGCACTGGGGGCCGACGCGGTCGGTTTCGTGTTCGCTCCTTCGACGCGTCAGGTGGCTGTGGACCGCGCCCGGGACATCGCCCGCCGGCTCCCCGCCGAGATACTGACTATCGGAGTCTTTCGTAATGAACTCCCTGACCGGGTGGTGGAGGTCGTGCATCGTGCCGGGTTGGGGGCGGCACAGCTGCACGGACATGAGTCGCCTGAGCAGGCTCGGGACGTCCGCAGCCGGGTCCCGCGGATGATCAAGGGTTTCTACCCCATCGACCCGGGACTGTCCGATGTCGCCGCCTACAACGCCGATGTGGCGCTCATTGACTCTCCGACACCGGGCGGAGGAGAGGTGTTCGATTGGAGTCTCGTCGAGAACGTGCCGCTCTCGGGCATCCCGTTGTTGCTGGCTGGCGGCCTCGACGCGGACAATGTGCGCAGGGCGATACACACGGTGTCTCCCTGGGGGGTCGACGTCTCCAGCGGTGTTGAACGGACGCCCGGCGAGAAGGACCCGGTCAAGATGAGGCGCTTCATCGACGCTGCACGCGAGGCCTTCCAAGAGGTGCGCATGCGTGACCGCGTGGAGATATCCGATGTCCCCTACAACTGGGAGGACGATTTCTGATGTCGGAAGCTCTCAACAGCGGTGTGCAACCCGGTTTCATGGCCGACCCGACCGCGGAGGGACGTTTCGGCGAGTTCGGCGGCATGTATGTGCCCGAGACCCTGGTGCCGGCATGCCAGGAACTCGATCGTGCCTTTCGGTCGGCGTGGGCCGACCCTTCATTTCGGGCTGAGCTCACAGACCTGTTGACGCACTATGCGGGGCGTCCGTCTCCCATCACCCGGTGTGACAATCTCAGTGAGGAGTTGGGTTGCATGATCCTGCTCAAGCGTGAAGACCTGAATCACACCGGCAGCCACAAGATCAACAACGTACTGGGCCAGGCACTGCTGGCCAGACGCATGGGCAAGACGCGTCTCGTGGCCGAGACGGGGGCAGGTCAGCACGGTGTGGCGACCGCCACCGCAGCGGCGCTGTTCGACATGGAGTGCATCGTCTACATGGGGACGGTCGACATTCGCCGTCAGGAGCTCAATGTCTTTCGCATGAAACTCCTCGGCAGCGAGGTGCGGGCCGCAAAGTCGGGTTCTGAGACGCTGAAGGACGCCGTCAACGAGGCGATGAGGCACTGGGTCGCGGCCGTCGAGTCCACCCACTACTGCCTGGGTTCGGTGATGGGGCCCCACCCTTACCCTTGGATGGTCCGGGAGTTCCATCGGGTCATCGGCGACGAGGCCGCGCAGCAGTGCGCCGGGCTTCTCGACGGTGGCACCCCCGATGTGGTGGTGGCCTGCGTCGGAGGAGGCTCCAATGCTGCGGGGATCTTCTCGGGTTTCGCAGACACCGACGCGGAACTGGTCGGGGTGGAGCCCGCCGGTGGGGCCGCGGTGGGGCGGGCCGTGCCGGGCATCGTCCATGGCTCGCACTCCTATCTGATGCAGGACGAATGGGGCCAGGTGCTTGAAGCACAGTCGATCTCCGCGGGGCTCGACTATCCCGGCATCGGCCCGGAGCACGCGCACCTGGCAGCGACGGGGCGGGCCCGTTACGAACCCGTTACCGATGCTCAGGTTGTTGAGGCGTTCCAGCTGCTGGCACGCACGGAGGGGATCATCACTGCGCTCGAATCGGCTCACGGCCTGGCCTGGATTGTGCAGGCACAAGATGAACTCGAAGGTAAGACTGTGCTGTTGAACCTCAGTGGTCGAGGCGACAAGGACGTTGCACAGATGATGGATGTGCTGGCGTGACCGGCGCACTCGAAACGGCGCTGCGAACCCGGCGCGACAGCGGTGGCAAGTCCCTGGTCCCGTATCTGACCGGAGGGCTCGGCGAAGACTGGCTCGAGACGATCCAGGCTGCCTCGGTCGCGGGAGCCGACGCTGTCGAGATCGGTGTTCCCTTCTCCGACCCGGTGATGGACGGCCCCACAATTCAGCTCGCCAACGACAGGGCACTGTCGAACGGCGTTACTCCACAGTCCGTGATCGAACGGCTGCGCTCAGCGGAGGTCGGCGTGCCGAGCGCGGTGATGACCTACGGCAACATCGCATACCGGATGGGCTACCACCGTTTCGCTTCGTCTCTGGCGGACAGCGGAGTGTCGGGCTGCATCCTGCCGGACATCCCGCTCGAGGAGGTCGGTCCCTGGGCTGATGCAGCCGATGCCGCGGGGGTCGAGACCGTCCTGCTGGCCGCCCCGACGTCTCCCGATGAACGTCTCGTGCGTATCGCCCAACGGTCGCGCGGGTTCGTCTACGGGGTCGGCCTGCTCGGTATCACCGGGGTCCGTGAACAGCTCGCCGACAGCGCCAAGGTGATCGCCAAGCGTCTCAAGGAGGTGACCGACCTGCCGGTGCTCGTGGGCGTAGGAGTGGGAACTCCCGAACAGGCCGTCGAGGTGTGCGAGGTCGCCGACGGGGTGGTGGTGGGCTCCGCGATGGTGCAGAGGATGCTCGACGGCGCTGGTCCAGAGGGCATCGCAGAACTGGTCAGTGAGTTCAGATCGGCGCTCGACCAGAATTTCTGATCTGAGGCCACAACTTCTGATACAAGGAAGGTCTTGACATGGAGCACGATCTGATCATCGTCGGGGAACTAGAGCGGGGACACCGCACTAGCTCCGCCGACTCTTGAGGAGTCTCAGGGAGTGTCGAGGCGACGGCCGAGGGTTCCGGTCACGCCGGGGAGTTGGGTCTGCACGCCGTAGCCGCCGCAGTGCTCGGTGAAACGCTGCATCACGATCTCCTCGGCCTCGGTCCAGTCGGTCGCCCGCAATCCGTCGAGGTGCCGGTTGTAGTACTGGTCGAAAACGATCACCTCATTGCCTGCGGCGCGCAGCGCCTCCACATTGTGCGGTGCATCATCGATGTAGAGATCAGCCTCCACTTCCGGTTTGGCGCCCAGGAAGCACAGGTCCCGATAGGGGATCTCGACTCTGTCGAGCCAGGCGACCGTGTCTCCGGCGGCCACCTGATGACCCCAGTTGACGTACAGGCGGTGGGTGATTATCCGAATCCAGACCCCGGCGTCAGACAGGCGCCACAGCGCTTCGGCGGCTCCCTCGATCACTTCTAGGTCTCTGAACATCCGGCCTTCGGTGACCGCGTAGCGGTGGTGGTCCTCGAAGTCGTCGGGCCCGAATCCCCATTCCTCGAAGTTCCAGCCGCGGTCCAGCGACAGCGTCTCTTCGGGTACGCCGAGGCGCTCGGCTACGATCCGCCGGAATCCGCGGGTGTGCTCGGCACAGACTCCGTCGAGGTCGACCCCGAGGACGAAGATGTCGGGCATTCAGCCGGTTCTCAGGTGGCGGTCATGCCGCTGTCGGCGTTGATGACGGCTCCGTGGATGTTGGCCGCTTCATCAGATGCGAGGAAGGCGAAGAGAGCAGCGACGTGTTCGGGTTTGTCCAACGGTCTGAACGCCATGGACCGCTTCAGCAGCTTGTAGTCGGTGTCGTCGGCGAGCTGGTAGTCCCGGTTCATCGGGGTGTCGGTTCCACCCGGCGCGATGGCGTTGATGCGGATCGGCTCTTTGACGAATTCTGTTGCCAGGGCCCGGGTCATCTGCAGCACAGCGCCCTTGGTGGCGCAGTAGGGCACCAGGTAGGCGCAACCCATGAAGGCTGCGTTGGAGGCGATGTTGATGATGTTGCCCTCGCTGGTGAGGATGTGGGGGAGTGCTGCCTGACTCATGAAGTAGGTGCCGTCAACGTTGATGGCGAACATCCGACGCCAGTCCTCGGGGGTCACGTCAACCGTGTTCTTCATCCAGGAGACAGCGGCGATGTTGCCGAGCACGTCGAGCCGTCCGTGCTGCGCGACACATTCTTCGATGGCATCGTGGCATTGGGCGGGTTCGGCGATGTCGGTCACCCTGGTGGCGATCGTTCCGCCCACCTGAGCGACCTCGGCCACCTCTGACGCGACCTGGTCGAGGCCGTCGGCGTCGATGTCCATGCCGAACACGGTTGCGCCCTCGGACGCGAGCCGCAGCGCGATGCACCGACCCATGCCGCTGGCGACTCCGGTCACGGCTGCGACCTTTCCGACGAAGCGGTCGCCCCCGTAGGTGGTTCCTGTTGCTTCAGACACTGTGTTGCTCCTCCTAGGGGGGCCTACTCGGCGGTCAGGCCGCCGTCTGAGCTGACGATGCTGCCGTGGATGTTGCCGGCCTCCTCGCTGGCCAGGAATGCGAAGAGTGAGGCGATCTGTTCGGGTTGGGTCGAGGGTCTGGCGCCCGTGTAGCGTGCCATGAGGCTGTAGTCGGCGTCCTCGAGCACCTTGAAGTTGGCGGTCAGTGAGGTGTCAACGCCGCCCGGGGCGATGGCGTTGATGCGGATCGGGTGCTTCACGAACTCCATGGCCAGGGCTTTGGTCATGTTCACGACTCCCCCCTTGGTGGCACAGTAGGGGACCGTGTACGCCTGACCCATGAGGCCCGCGTTCGAGGCGATGTTGATGATGTTCCCTTCACGCTCGATGATGTGGGGGAGTGCGGCCTGGGTCAGGAAGAACACTCCCTTGAGGTTGATGTCGTTCATCAGGTCCCAGTCTTCTTCGGTGACCTGGTGAACGTGGCGCTGGTTGGCGATACCGGCGATGTTGCCGAGCACGTCGATCCCTCCGTAAGTGGCGACGCAGGCCTCTGCTGCAGCGCGGCACTCTTTGACAGAGCGGACGTCGGTGACCCGTCCAGACATCTGCTGACCAGCCGAGGTGATCTCCGCTTCGGTATCTGCCAGGCCGGCTTCGTCGATGTCGAGGCCGAACACGCAGGCCCCCTCGGCGGCGAGGCGTCGGGCTGTCGCCCGACCGATTCCCGATGCGACTCCGGTGAGCAGCGCGACCTTGTTCTCGTATCGATTCACGCCGCGGATCGTATCGGTCGGAGTGCCGTATAAGCCAAACTGAGGCTACGGTCATCCGAATGCCTGCCAGCCAACAAGACGTTTCGGAACCTGTTCAGCTCAATGAGGCCCTTCGTGGGTTGATAGAGGTCGTCCGTACCGCCGACCTCGAGGGGGTGGACCTCACCGCTGCGATCACTCGGATCCAGGGGTTGCGCGATGATCTCGAGCCGCTGGTGGCGCCGGGAATCCGAATGCAGTCAAGTCTGGTCTATGACGGCCCGGTCGCACAGGAGCCTTCGGGGGAAGTGGGTGAACTGGCGGCTCCTGCAGCGTTCAGGTCAGAGCACCCGTCGGAGTTCTTCCCATACAGCCCGCTGGTCGGCCGGCTTAACCCGATATCGCCGCCGGCGACGATGAGAAGAGTTGCCAACGACGATCCCTCCGACGAACACTGCGAGATTCACGGGGAGGTGACTTTCACCTCAGCCTTCAACGGGCCGCCGGACTGTGTCCATGGGGGAGTGATCGCGGCGCTGTTCGACGAACTTCTCGGCAGCACCTGCGTGGTGAACGGCATCGGTGGCTATACCGGCACCCTCACCGTCGTGTACCGCACGCCGACACCGTTGGGGACTGCGTTGACACTGCGGGGCTGGATCGACCGCAGCGAGCGCCGCAAAGTGTTCGCTGCGGGCACGATTCGCTCCGGCGACACGCTGTGCGCACAGGCCGAAGGGATCTTTGTGCAGTCCCAGGATCTTCCCAATCCGACCGATCAGCCCGGGTTGACCACGACTTCGTAACCGGGTTGTTCCGGTTCCTCGTCGACCAGCTCGGGCGGGAATCCGGGTGCTCGAAATTCGGACCCGGCGGTTTCCTCGCAACGCTGCACGACCCGCGGGCTCAACGCACGGGGCCCGTACCTTGCTGCTGCGTCGTCGAACATCTCTGCGACGACGGGGGCTACCTCGAGAGACAGGTCGGCACGCTCTGCGAGGCCCATGAACAGGCTCATGTCCTTCTGCACCAGGTCGAGTGTGAAGCCGATGTCGTAGGAACCGTTCAGGATCACCTGACCCTCCGTCTCGTGCACGAACGAAGTGCCAGAGGAGATGTGGATCGCCTCATACGTGGTGGCAAGGTCGATCCCAGACTGCTGTGCCACGGCGAAGGCCTCCCCGACAGAGACGAGGTTGACCGAGGCGAGATAGTTGGTCACGACCTTGAGGATCGAGGCCGATCCCAGCGGACCGGTGTGCAGGATCCTTCTTCCCATCATCGCCAGAATCGGCAGCGCCGTATCGAACGCCTCGCGTGACCCGCCGCAGAAGATCGAGATGTTCCCTGTAGCGGCACGATGGCAACCACCCGAGACCGGGCACTCGACCGGGGTGGCCCCGCGTGCTTCAGCCAGGTTCGCAAGACGCCGGACCTCGGAGGAGTCGGTGGTCGACATCTCCAACCAGACCTTGCCCTCCCTCAGTCCTGCCAGCACTCCGTCGTCGGCCTCCATCACTGCAGCGCAGACCGCCGGCGACGGCAGGCAGGTGATCACCACGTCGCATCGTTCGGCGAGTTCTCTGGGTGACGAGGCTCGGCTCGCGCCCCTGTCGGTGAAGGATCGCACCGCGGCTTCGTCGAGGTCGCGGACAACGAGTTCGACTCCATTGCGCAAGAGGCTTCCGGCGAGCTTGCTGCCGAGGTTGCCTAATCCTACAAATCCGATCCTCATGGTGCACTCCGTTCGCGTGTGGGGGCGTGGTGGTGGACGGTCAGCGTGAGCGTAATCCGTGAATGCTCTCAGTTGTGTCGCGGATCGTAGGGGTAGTGCGCCAAATGACGAATCGAGGAGGTCTGGCGGGCGCAGACTTTCCACCAGAGTTCGCCTGGGTCGCCGGTCCGAACATCATTCAGTTCGGCGTCGACGACGAACCAACTGCCGGTGACCAGTTCGGCCTCGAGTTGACCCCCGGTCCAACCCGCGTAGCCGGCGAACATTCGTACGCCGTCCAGTCCAGGTACCTGCTCGGGTGACTGTTCAAGGTCGACCGTTCCGATGCTGCCCAGAATCTGATTCCAGCGCTCTCCGGCTGTGGCGAGATCGAACGATGCCAGGGCGATGACAGAGGAGGGCGAGACGGGACCACCGAGGAACACGACTGCGGGTTCGGTCGCCTGATCCGCCCAACCCTCGATGGCTGTGGAGACGGGCAGTTCGCTCGGCCGGTTCAGGACTACTCCGATCGCCCCCTGTTCGTTGTGCTCGAGAATGAACACGACAGACCGGTAGAAATTGCTGTCGAGTAGTGTCGGCGCAGCGACCAGCAGTCGTCCCCGGGTCGAATCGTGCATTACTCCCAGTCTCGCGTGATCCCGCGGTGTCTGTCACCCGGACCAGTCTTCTCCGTAGTCGAAGAGCAGTTCCTCGCCGGGGTTGATGTCGCGCAGTGCATAGAGGTCCGGACCGTCGAAGACGACGTTGGGGGAGCGGCTGTGGTTCAAGAAGCGCAGGGTGCCGGAGCCGTCGATGCCCTCCCAGGTTCCTTCATCTCCTTCCACCCACAACACGAATTTTCCGTCCACTTTGGTGGGAGCACCGGTGTAGCGGCCGATCAGAGCGTCCTGTGGCAGTTTCACGAGTGCGAACACACCCGTCCCATGGACCTCTGAAGGTCTGAGCTCCACGAGGTGGCCGTCGTCGGGTTGTATCAGGAGAACCTCGGCCGCCTCGTCGACTGTGGGCGCAGGTCGGTGCCTGCTGTCGGTGATCAGCGAGTGGGTAACGGCTCGTTTGGCCAGACCCTCGAGATCATCGCGAAGGGGGTCTCGCAGCCAGCCGTCCACCGAGGCGCCGTCGGGAAAGGAGACGACCAACACTGCGTCAGGAATTCCGGGTTCAGGGTCTGTGTCCGCTATCCTGCGTTCGAGGATTCCGCTGGTGCGCTCCAGAAGTCGGATCAAGGCGTCGATGTACTCCTCGAAGGTCTCCGGGTCCCCACGACTCCAGAGTCGCAGGGTTAGTTCGATGCGTCCGTCTTGCTCCACTTGTTGCACAGTACTCAAAGACCGCATACCTATCGATTGGTATTCGTCGATTGGTGTTCTGCAGAGAGTACACTTCTAACTTTACATAACGATGATTTCCGGCGTTATCGGTTCTCAGACTACCCACTCTCGTGAAAGTGGTTGATGCCAAACTGGCCGATACCGTTCTTGGGCGTGGCTCGCAGGCTGGAAATCGAACTGACTTCAAATCGCTCCGACGGCAAGTGGACTTGGCGTGCTGCAGGAGCGAAGCAACCGAGGGGAACTCTCGATGGGGCGCTGCTCCCTGAAGGAGCCGGGGTCGGAGACGTTGTGAAAGTAGAGGCCGACGCAACCCTCGATGGACTCGAGATCACCGCTGTGCTTCGCACCCGGTCACCGAGAGTTCAAGTTGAGACCCTGCCACTGCTAGGTTCGGGCAGCGAGCAGCCGTTGGTCACTTCACAACTGGCACCCAAGATCCGCTCCCGGGCCCGTGGTGCCAACAGGGACCGGCGTGACGCCGGCTCCGCGCCGAGCCGCCGCAGGCGCGGAGATCGCGACGAGCGGCGCGGAAACGACGGGAAGGGTTCTGAAGGACCCGCCGCGAAGCGGGATCGCCGTCGCTCCGACCGGGATGCCCGCTCCCGTGATCAGAACCGGGACGATCGCGCTGAGGGCCGCGCCAAGACCCGCGACAAAGAGCGTGGCGGTACCGACAAAGGGGCCTCGCGGGTCCAGCGAGACAAGCGGAACACTCGGACCAGCCCCCAGGAGCGGCCGAAACCACGCTCGACTCCCAGAGTTCCCCGCCTGCGTCCCGGCAACAAGAACCGGCGCGCCGCTCTCGCAAGATTGCCCGAGATCCAACATCCGCTCGCTGAGGAGGTTCTCAAGGGAGGTGTCCCCGGTCTACGCAAAACGATCGACCGGATGAACAGGATGGCTCAGGCAGAAGGTATCCCCAAGGTCAAGTCGGAACCGCTGGTTGTCTTGGCAGAGAAGCTGACACCTGATTTGAACTCGGCGGTCTGGCGCGACCGGGCTGAAGCCGCCATCGCGGGAATCGACAAGGTCGACCTGCGCGACATCCGCAGCGTGGTTGTGGCGGCTGACAGCGGCGCTCGCGACGAAGAGTCCCGTGAACTTGCAGAGGCACTTCGCGAGGGACTGTCGGCTCGTGTCGAGAGCGAGCACCGATCCTGGCTCAACGAGATCGCCAAGCATCTCTCCGATGGGCGGATAGTGCGTGCTCTGCGGCTCAGCAGCCATCCCCCGAAGGCCGGTGCCCCGCTGCCCTTCGACATGGCGGATCGTCTGACCAGTGCGGCCTCGGAATCGTTGAGTAGTGACGTCGCTCCTCAGCGCTGGGCGACGGTATTGGACGCAGTTGCCTTCTCCCCTGTCCGCTCCCAGGTGACTCCCCAGGGTTGCCCCCCCAATCCCAATGAGCAGCTGCTCTCCACCGTGCGCAGGTTGGCTCCGAAAGTACCCGATATTGCAGCCTTGTTCGGAATAACGCCTTCGGGTCCTCCAAGACGCCCAGGGACGAAACGGCGACCCAAGCCCCCTCCTCCTCCGCCGATGCTCCAGGCTGAGCCTGTGGCCGACCCCACTCCCCCACCACCTTCCGCACAGTTCGACCCGACCGAAAAAATCGACAAATGATCAAGTTCGACATTGAGGGCCGCATTGCGGTCATCAGACTTGATCGGGTCGAGGCTCGAAACGCGATCAACCCCGCGATGGCCCAAGCAATCGAATCGGCGATCGACCGCCTTGAGCAAGATGACGAACTGTGGATCGGGGTACTTGCCCACAACGGGCCGGTTTTCTCCGCAGGAGCCGATCTCAAAGAGATAGCCGCTGGCAACGGGGCGCATTTGGGCACTGAGCGTGGAGGGTTCGCAGGGATAGTCCTTCGCGAGCGAACCAAGCCCCTCATTGCTGCGGTGGACGGCCATGCTGTCGCCGGTGGCACTGAGATTGTCCTGTCCTGTGATCTGGTTGTCGCTTCAACCATCGCCAAGTTTGGAATACCGGAGGTGAAACGCTCGCTGGTCGCAGCCGCGGGCGGTCTGGTGCGTCTGCCCCGAGTGCTCCCCCCCACCATCGCGATGGAGCTCGCGATAACGGGCGACACGCTCTCTGCGGAACGAGCGCACCACTTCGGCCTGGTGAACGAACTGTGTAGCCCGGGGGAAGTAGTCGCCGCCGCCAGGGCACTGGCTGAACGGGTTGCCGCCAATGCTCCGATAGCGGTCCGTGAGAGTCGTCGCCTGATCCTCGAAGCCCCGACTCAGACCGACTCCGAAGGGATCCTCGAAGGCGGCAGGACGATAGCCCGGCTGGCTTCGACGGAGGACTTCGCGGAAGGCCCCCGGGCGTTCATCGAGAAGCGTCCACCGGTCTGGAAAGGTCGCTGAGACGGCGTCTGTGGCCAGTGCCGTTGTCGGCACCCGCCGTCACTCCTGCAGCGATCGATGGACCCGCAGGGCGCGGGCAGTAAGGCCGAACGTCTCGAAGAAGTTCTTTGTCTCCCGATCCCCGGGAAGGGCGATCGAGTCAATGCCGATGCAGCCCTGCTCTCTGCACCAACCCTCCGCGAGTCCCAGAAGCGCTTCACCGCATCCGACAGAGCGGGCGTCGGGGGCGACGTAGATGTCAGTGACTTGGCCGAGGACACTGCCATTGTGCAGTTCAATGAGGTCGACTCCTGCGTAACCGACGATCGTGCCATCGATGCAGACGACAGCCAGCAATCCTGTGCCCATCGTTGCCTCCAGGCTGGCTTCCAACGGCTCTGCGCGGGCTTCGCGTTGGGACCAGACCGCGCCGCCTCGTCGAGGACGCAACTCATCAATCGCTTCCGCGCACAAGCGGGTGACCTCCCCCAGATCAGCCACCACAGCCCGGCGTGCGTCGATTTCCACGGTCACTCTTTCAACGAATTGTTGGAAGCAAGCAGTTGCTTGATCCGGTTGGTGACAGTCTGGCGGTTCCGGTGCATCTTCTCGTAGGCGAGAATCTCAGCGAGTTCAGCATCTGAGAGCGATTCGAGTCTCGCCAGCAACTGCGGTGCCGAGAAGGAGCCGTAGTCCTCGATCGGCAAAGATGCAGCATCGGAGTTCGGTTTGCCCTGATCGTCGTGATCGTCGGGTTCATCGGCTAGCTCGTGATCAGAATCCCGTCGGAGATTGTCGGCGACCCCCCCGGCGACCCTGCCGGCGAGTTGGGCGAGTACTACCTGCCCCCGGCCGCGATCAGCCAGCTTGGGTATCAGCTCCTTGGCCTCCAACAGCAGGCCGATCGGTGCATAGACGAATAGATCAAGCAGTTGCTCGCCGAGGTTCTCATTCTCGTTCACGAGACACCGAGAGGCCCGCCACAATGTGGGCATTCATCGTCGACGACCGCTGCGCTGTTGACCAACAAGAAGCAGTGCGGACACGAGAACTCGTTGTCTCCGCGGGCGACAACCTGTTCAGCGTCACCCGATCCGCCGGGAGCGGACCTCACTGTGGACGTCTCCTCCTCGTCCTCCTCGGCCTGGTCGTCCCCGGCGGCAATGCGTTCTTTCAAGATCGCGTCGAGGTCGGCCTCTATGTCGTCTTCGTCGTCGTCGTCTTCGTCCTCGTCGAGATCGTCGTCAAGATCGCCGTTCAGGTCGTCGTCTTCGTCCTCGTCGGGATCGTCGCCGTCGAGATCCTCGTCAAGGTCCTCGTCGATGTCTTCTTCGAGGTCCTCTTCGTCGATGTCGGGATCGAAGCCGTCGTCGAGACCGTTGTCTTCGATACCGTCGGTTTCGAGACCGCTGTCACTGAGGTCCTTGCCTTCGTCGTCGTGTTCAGAGAGGTTGTCGTTCACCGGTGGTCCTGAAGCCAGAATTGTTGACGCGGAGCATAGACAATGCGAAGCCCGAAGCAACCTCAGAGAGAGGATTAACCCAGATCGCGTTCTTGGCGGCGCTTCTCCGCACGTTGTTCCGCAGATAGGCGTCCCAGCGCTGTGTCAGTCGAATGATCGACGAAGCGCATGGCCTCGGCCAGAGCAAGGTGCCCTGCCTTCTCGGCGATCTGAGTGTGCATTCGTTGACAGATGCGACGGTAGGCCTCGTGTCCCTGCGGCGTGGTGCGCAACTCGAGCATGTGCATTGCCTCGCGTGCGTTGAACTGCATCGAGTAGCGGATCCGGTAAGCCAACGACACCGCGTAGCAGGCGCTGTCGCGATGGTCTGCTGCGAGCGCGTTGTGGAGCGATTCAGAGCGCGCCATTGCCGAGCGGTACTCCTCGGAGACTCCGGCGGCATCAACTGCGTCCGGAACCACGTATCCGTGACGTGGCGACAGCGGCTGCCAGTCGATGGTGAGCATCCGATGGCGTTGCAGATCCCTGAAAGCTCCGTAGTCCGACAGGACGTCGAAGCGGTATCCGGTGCGTTCGAAGGCTCGACCGGGGCGATGGCGGCGGTTGCTTCGGTAGCCGACGTAGGCCTTGATCACGTCGATCCGCTCGTCCACCGACATCTGCTGTACCCGTGCCTCGAGCATCCGCTCAGAAAGTGAGGTGTAGGGATACAGGCACGCGGTCACGACCTTCAATTCACCTTCGGGATCAAAGTCGACCAGTTCAACGACGTCGTCGTCGACCACTCCCCCGGTTTCGTAGCCGAATATTCGATCGCTGACCGCTTCCATGGAGTCGCGGGTGTCGGTGAGGTAGTTCGTTGCCCGCACCCCGCGATCGGGGAGATCGACACGCTTGAGAAACGAAGGGATCACCTTGCGCAGTTCGGCCAGCATCAGTTCCGCATAGGCGCGCGATTCCGGCAACGGGTGGCTTCTCATTCGCAACAGCAGGGCTTCGTATGCCTGTCCGGTGCCGTATATGCCGACATTGGACAGCGAAGCCGCCGGCAGCATGCCGCGGATCGCGTCGAGCGAGCGGGCCTGAATGGCGATCCGGTAGGCGAAATCGCTGTCACCGTCGTTCTTCGGGACCACCTCGCGAAAAAATGTCTGCATCTGCGGAATCAGTTGCGAGTAGCCCTCGAAGATCCTGTCCATGTCTGCCACATAGCGCGTGCCGAGCGGAGAACTCATGATCTGGGGATCGCGGTAGTAGCGGTAACGCCCTCCCAGTCGTTGGTCATAGGCGATGTAGCGGGTGCTCTGCTCGAGGTAGGCCATCAGGCGACCCCACTCGAGAATCTTGGTCAAGACGTTGGATGCCTGCTCGCAGGCGAGGTGGACACCGCCGAGCTGGGCCACACTGTCGTCGCCGTATTCGAAGAAGACTCGGTCGTAGAGTTCTTCGGCGCGGCGCAGTCCCACTGTTGCGTCGATCGTCCGGTCGCCTTCAATATCGAGGTCTCCGACGAACTCTTGGAGGAACAACCGTCTCAGGCTCAGCGATGAACGAGAGTACCTCGCGAAAAGCGCCCCCTTGACGACTTCGGGAAGGTTTACCAACGCGAACACGGGCTGGTCGAGGTTCGTGAAATAGCGACGAAGTATGTCGGCCTCGTCGGCGGTGAAGTCCTCGGCGATGTAGACCGTCATTCGTGCGGAGCTTATTCGTTCGGCTTGAATGAGCCGCGGATGGCGGGCAACGCCTCGGGGTCGCCCCAGCAGTCGACGATGGTCATCGCCATGTTCATTGCGCCGTCGATGACTGCTTGATCCGCCGCGTCGGAACGAGCATGGACAGCGAACTCCGGCGTGTGGATCGCAACACCCTTGGGCGCCACTTTGATGATCGGATGGATCGAGGGGACAGCGTGGCTGACGTTGCCCATGTCGGTGCTCCCAACGACGATTCGCCTGTCGTCTTGGGGGTTGACGACCCGGCCGTTGGCTGCTGAGTTGTTCACGTAGAGATCGAGCAGCGGCTCGCTGTCGACCATGTTGTAGAAGGGCGGGTCCTTCCAGACGCTGTGCATCTCACAGCCCGCTGCAGTCGCCCCGGCTTCAAGGCAGGCACTGAAACGCTCCTTGAGGCGTTGGAGACTGTCGACGTTGCCGGACCTCACGTACCACTGAGTCGCTGCAGCGGAGGGGACGATATTGGGTTTCGTCCCGGCGTCGGTGAAGATGCCGTGGATTCGTTCGTTGGGCGCGATGTGCTGGCGGAGCGCCGCGACTGCGTTGTAGCCGAGCACGGCTGCGTCGAGCGCGTTGCGTCCCAGATGGGGGGCTGCGGCTGCGTGGGCCGCCTTCCCGGAGTAGGTGACGTCGACGGTGTGGACCGCGATCACCTCCATCTTCTCGATGTCGTGGTCGGCGGGGTGGACCATCATGGCCGCGTCGATGTCGTCGAAGGCGCCTCTGCGGATCATGAACTCCTTGCCGCCGCCGCCCTCCTCGGCCGGTGTGCCGAGAATGGCGACACGTCCGCCGAGCGCTTCAGCCACTGTGGCGGCGGCGAGTCCGGCGCCGAGCCCCGCAGCGGCGATCACATTGTGGCCGCACGCGTGACCGATCCCAGGGAGTGCATCGTATTCGCAGCACACCGCAATGGTCGGGCCCGAAGTTCCGACTCGGGCGTCGAAAGCAGTCGACATGTCGTATGCGCCGCGGTCAACGGACAGCCCCTCTTCTTCGATGGCACTGGTAAGGACCTCGTGGGCGTGATGCTCCTCGAACCCGAGTTCTGGGTTTGCATGCAACGAGTGCGAGATCTCCAGCAGCTTCGGCGTCAGACGCTCGACTTCGGCTCGGACCGACTTCTTCGCCTCGATTACATCCATCCGGCGATTCTAGGGCTGCCCTTTCGTCGCTCGGGGTGTTCACGTCGGGAAATCTGTAGTGGGACCGAGCAGGGTTCAGATCCAGACGTCCAGCGCTTCGGGTTCGACTCGGATGCTCAACGTCCGGGCTTCGCCGATGCTGATTCCGTCGAGGGCCACAGGGGTGGTTCGGGCGAGTTCCATTTGGGCGGCGTGACAGCGGCGGATCTTGATTTGCGGGTGGGGCACATGCGTTCCGGAACGCAGTCTGGAGCGAGCCTTCAAGCGCTCGGAGAAACTCGGGTCCGCTTCGATGAGGTCGAGTCTTCCGTCACCGGGGTGAGCTTTGGGAGCGATGTTGTAGTCACCCATGAAGGCAGCGTTCGCGGCGATCACGATCGGGCCGCGCCACCAGGAGCGGCGTGCCACCAGATGGGACACGAACCAGACCAGACGTCCGTCGACCAGCGCCATCCCCAAGTCGATCTGCACATGGGTCCCCTCCCCCGCCCGCAGCGAGACCTCGTTGTCAGCAACGCCCAAGGTCCGCGCCAGGTCACCACCGAGCAGGCACAACGGTGGGGTGGGTTTGCGCGCTCGTCGTGACGCGCTGATCGCTTCGTTGGCCTCGGCGTCGTTGTTGACGAAGATCGCATCGTCAGGAACCGGTTCGGGTCTCCCCCAGTCCGTCCCCTTGCGGATGCTCACTGCGTTCGGGCCTTCTTCGCGGCTCTTCGATTCCGTATGCGACCGAACAGGATGGCGATCTCATAGAAGATGTACATGGGCACTGACAACACGCCGAGGGTGAAGGGGTCACCGCTCGGAGTGATGACCGCCACGAGGGCGACGATGCCGACGACGGCATAGCGCCGACCGCTTCGCAGCGTCTGGTTGTCGACGATGTCGAGCACCTGCAGGAAGATCAGGATGATCGGGAACTCGAATCCGATCCCGAAGGCGAGGATCATCTTGATCACGAAGCCCAGGTACTCATTGGGTGCGTACCATTCGACGAGGTCTTCGCCGCCCAACTGGGAGAGGAACTCGAGAGCCCGCGGGATTGTCCAGTATGCGAGGCCTGCGCCCGCGAAGAAGAGCGCCACGCCGCTGACCATGAAGGCGATCGCGAATCGTTTTTCGTGCGAGAACAGTCCTGGGGCCACGAAACGCCAGGTCTGCCACAACAGCACGGGGATCGAGGCGATGAGTCCGCCGTATCCCGCGACCGAGATTCGCACACTGAAGGGCTCGAAGGGATTGCGGGCATACAGTTGGCATCCCGAGCCGAACACTTCGGTTGCGCTGCGATCAGACTCAGGCAGCGAGCGACAGTACGGTTCGAGCAGGAAGTCCAGGATCCACGGATAGGCGAACCAGCACGCGACCGCGCCGACGGCGATCGTGATGAGCGAGATGACGATCCGACGACGGAGCTCCGTCAGGTGCTCCATGAGCGTCATTGGTGTCTCTTCTTTTGTGCTCATGGAGTGGCGGCTTGAGCGTTGGTGTCGTTCGCGGCTTCAGTGTTGTCTGCTGCTGTGTCGTCGTTCGCGGCTTCAGTGTTGTCTGCTGCTGTGTCGTCGTTCGCGGCTTCAGTGCTGTCTGCTGCTGTGTCGTCCGTTGCTGTGTCGTCCGTCGCGCTGTCACCGGCAGCGGTGGAGTCGTCTGCGGGGGGACCTGTGACAGCGGTGTCGGCTGTCGTGGCAACCGATTCGGAAGCGACCACGCGTGCACCCTCGGCCCGGGCCTCGGCTTCAACGATCGGGTCCTGCATCGCTTCGCGCATCTCTTTTTGAAATCCGCCGGAAATCCGCTTCAACTCGGTGAGCGCTCTACCGACCTGACGAGCGGCGTAGGGCAGTTTCTTTGGTCCGAGAACCACCAGTGCCACCAGCAGGATGACGACCACTTCCATACCGCCCAGATTTCCCATGCGCAGAGCCTACCGAGCGTCGTATCCGCGCCGCGAACGGAGCCGACGGATAGTCACGGCACTCTCGAGTTGGTGCATTCGGGCAGACAAGGCACCGGTGAGATGCAGCAGATCGTCGTTGGCTACGCCTGCCGAGCGGGCGCGCCTCATCGAGTGGCGCAACAGTGCCATCTCTCTGGAGACCCTTTGCAGTGAGACTGTCAGCACCACCACAGACACGATCACCGCGGCGGCCACCAGCATCAAGCTCCAACTCATGGGGCGAGCGTATCGCAGTAGCTTTCGTCGTTTCTCAATGGCCGCGTGCGCATACTGGCAATCGTGAAGACGCGTTATGCGCCCCTCGGAGGTCCGGTGATCCTCTTTGCGCACCGGGGGGCGAGGACCCTGGAGAGGGAGAACACGCTTGCCGCTTTCAAGCGGGCGGCGGAACTCGGCGCGACAGGAATCGAGAGCGATGCATGGCTGAGCAAAGACGGTCAGGTCGTGTTGGACCACGACGGTTACCACCGAAGGTTCCCCCGAAAGTGGATCAAAGACGCCGACAGAGCCGATTTGGCCGCACACATCCCCACCCTGGGCGAGTTCTACAACTCCGTGGGCACTGACCTTCCGCTGAGTCTGGACCTGAAGGACCCTTCAGCCTTCGCTCCGACCGTTTCCACAGCACGGGAGTTCGGCGCGCAACAACGGTTGTGGATCTGCCACTCCGACCTTGAAGTGTTGTCGCAGTGGCGCCGAGCCGCTCCTGATGTGCGCCTCGTCAACTCGACTGCGACCAAACGGCTGGCGCGCGGCCCCGAACGCCGCGCCGCCGAACTCAGTTCTGCGGGCATCGACGCGGTCAATCTTCGCCAGGGTGAATGGAGCGCTGGACTGGTTGCGCTCTTCCACCGGTTCAAGGTGCTCGCCTTTGCTTGGGACGCTCAGTACGAACGCCAGTTGGCGTCGCTCATCGACATGGGAATCGATGCGGTCTACAGCGACGACGTCGAGCGGATGGTGGCAGTGGCGGCCACTTTTGCCTGAACGGCGGCGTGCCCGGTCACATGAAACCGCGGGTCATTTGCAACCGCGGGTCACAGGAGACTGATGTCTCCGAGGGGCCAGAGCTTGATGGAGGCCCGGCCGACGATCGAGTCGATGTCGATGGGGCCGAAGGTGCGGGAATCAGTGCTGCCCTCGCGGTTGTCGCCCATCACGAAGACCGTCCCCTCCGGCACGAGGCAGCGGTCCACCGACGGCGGATCGTCGGCGCAGTCCATCAGCATTCCGTTGATGAACGTTCGGTTGCTGCCCACGTACGGCTCGGAGTACGGCTCACCTTCGATCAGGACCTGCCCGTTGGCGAATGAGATGGTCTCCCCGGGCAGGGCGATGACCCGCTTGATGAAATCGTTGATCTGACCGGGTGCATTGTCGGGCTTGGAGAAGACGATCACATCCCCGCGCCCGACGTCGCCGAATCGATAGCTGAGTTTGTTGACCAGCACCCGGTCATCTTCATGAAGGGTGTCTCTCATGGAACTCGACGGGATGTAGTAGACCTGCAGCAGGAACGTCCGTATCAACAACGCCATGGCCAGCGCGCAAACGGCTACGAGCACCCATTCGAGCAGTGTCCGTAGAAGTTCCTGTGCAGCCGAGGACTGGCCGGGCGGTGCGTCTTCGTCGTCCGAGCCGTGTTGCTCGTCGAGTTCGGTCCGGTCAGGGTCCGTGGAGTCGACGGCCGGCCGGGTCAGGGAAGGTTCGGCTCCAGCGTCTGTGAGTCCATCGGCTGAAGTGGACGAAGCCCCGGAGTCCCTCACAACCCACGACGATACCGCCATGCTGAACCGAAGGCGTGGGGACGCCATGAAGCTGCGCTTGTCAGCGGTAGCGCTCCAAAACCCGGTTCGCGGCCTCAGACACAAGATCGGGTGACAGCGGAGCGTCGATCGCGACGATCTCCGCGGAGGGGCCGAGCCGCAGCATCAGGCGTTCGAGCCAGCCGACGGCCGACACAGCCATGCTCACCGTCAAGAAGCCGGCCTCGTCGGTTTCCAGCGACTCCGTCGGGTACTGCTCGGCGACCCAGGCGCTGTCAGGGTTCAGGCGCAGCACCACCCTCGGGTCGTCTCCGCCCGGAGTGAAGATCCCCGCAGGGCCGGTCGGCTGATGCTCGACGTCTTCGCCAGTGAGTCGGACTGAACGGATTCGGTCCACGCGGAACACCCGTTGCGCTCCGGCTCGGTGACACCAGGCGTCGAGATACCAGTTGCCGTTGTCGCTGAACACCCTCGATGGCTCGACGATACGTTGAGTGAGTTCATCGCGCCCGTAGGCGTAGTACTCGATGTCGACCTGTTCCTGGCGGCTGACGGCCGACCTCAAAGGCGCCAGCGTCTCGCGGCCGGCGTCGCCGAGGCGCACCTCCACCGCTTGATCGGCTGCTTCGCCCAGCGTCATGGAGAGCTTGGTGAGCGCCCGTAGGAGTGGGCCGGCCTCCTCGTTGTCCTCCTCGGACCCGAATTGATCACTGAGCAGTGAATGTGCGGCGGTCAGTAGGCGTGCCCCCTCGCTTGGGGTGAGGCGCAGTGGACGCGAGAACCAGTCTGCGTAGCTGATCTGCACCTCGTCGTCGGAGATGTCCACCTCGATCATCGAGTCCGGCGTGAACGGATGCACGCCGACGAAGAACACAACCCCGGTGAGGTCTTCAACGAGCTGGGACCTCGGGTAGTCGAAGCGGGAGACTATCTCGTCGATGGGAGCGCCCTGCTGCTGAACAACCCATGGAATGACCGCCAAGAGACGCGTCATCCGTTCAGAGGCGGTCAGCTTGGGGTTCATGTGAGCGCCTCGAGCCAGGTGACGATGTCGTCGCGGGCTTGTTGAGGTTCCAACACCTCAGCATGTTCAAGGAAGGTGAGGATGAACGATCTGAACATCTCGTGATTGCGCACCTCGAAGGTGACAACTCCGGTTTCGTCGTACGGTTCGGCGTCTTCGCCGATCAGGTGGTGGAGATAGGCGGCCTGATCTTCATCGACGGCGACCCGCACAGTGACGGGACGTTCATCGCCCAGTTCCCAACCCCTGAGCTTTGTTGGGTCGGTCGGCGTGCCCAGCGGTCGTACGGCGTCGTCGAGCGGTTCGATCGTTCCGGTGATCCGGTCCGTCCGGTAGAGGCGTTGATCGTCACGGAGCCGGTCCCAACCCGCCAGGTACCAGTGCCCCCGCGAGAAGGACAGGCGCCAAGGCTCGACCTCGCGCTCAACGCCGCCGTAGCACAAACCGACCGCCTGACGCTCGGCTGCCGCGGTTATCAACGTCGCCAGGTTGTCGTCGAAGGGCACGTGGCCGACCTCGGTGGCGTCGATACTGCCTGAAGCACCGCCGAGTTTGCGCAGACCCGTCTCTCCGCCATCGAGTCGGACGATGCTGGTAGCGAGGTGCAGTGCTGCCAGTTCGTCGGGTTCGAGTCGCAGGTCCCGCCCGGCGTATTCGGAGCGGAGGATTCGGTACCCGTCGATCGGAGGATCGGATCCCGCAATGCTCTCGACTCGCAGCGGTATGCCCATGTTGCGAAGGTCTTCCTTGTCACGCTCGAAGGTCCGTCGAAAAGATGCTTTGGCTTCCGGGTAGCCGCCGATCCGTCGGCGCAACTCCTCCGCGGAGAGGGCCCGGTCGGCGTTGAGAAGCGCTGCGGTCAGGTTCAAGAGGCGTTCGAGTTTGTCCATTTGCGCTGGGTTCTGTCTCCTACAACGAAGCGATCAGTTTCTCGACACGGTCGTCTTGGGCTTTGAACGGGTCCTTGCACAAGACTGTCCGCTGTGCTTGATCGTTCAGCTTCAGGTGTACCCAGTCGACTGTATAGTCTCGCCTCTGTTCCTTGGCCTTGCGGATGAACTCCCCGCGGAGGCGTGCCCGGGTCGTCTCCGGAGGATTCTCGACGGCTTGTGAAATCTGTTTGTCGGTGACCATACGTTCGACCATCCGGCGTTTCTGCATGCGGTAGTAGAGTCCGCGGTCGCGGTTCACGTCGTGGTACTGGAGGTCGAGCAGAGCCACTTTGGCGTCGGACAGTTCGAGGTTCTTCCGGGCCCGGTAGCCCTCGATCAGCTTGTATTTGATTACCCAGTCGACCTCTCTGTCCAGCGTCAGCGGGTCGTCTTCAATCGCGGAGAGGCAGTGCTCCCACATTGTGAGCGCGAGTTGTTCCTCTTCGCTGAGGTCATGATGGTCAGCGAAGCGGATGGCGCGTTGCAGGTACTCGCTCTGGATGTCTAGGGCGGAGACCTCTCGTCCGTTGGCGAGACGGATGCGTCGTCGACACGTCGTGTCGTGACTGATCTCCCGAATGGCGCGGATGGGATTCTCGAGTGTCATGGCGCGCAGGACCACATTCGGTTCTTCGAGCATCCGCAGCATCAACGAGCAGGCTCCGACTTTCAGGAAGGTGGTGTACTCGCTCATGTTCGAGTCTCCCACGATTACATGCAGCCGACGGTACCGCTCGGCGTCTGCGTGCGGCTCGTCCCGGGTGTTGATGATCGGCCTGGAGCGGGTGGTCGCGGACGACACTCCTTCCCAGATGTGCTCGGCCCGTTGGCTCACGCAGTACCTCGCACCCCGCGCGGTCTGGAGGATCTTGCCTGCTCCGGCGTAGATCTGGCGGCTCACCAGAAACGGAATCAACACCTCGCTGTAGGCGGTCAGGTCGTCGTTGCGGGTGATGCAGTAGTTCTCGTGACAGCCGTAACTGTTGCCGGCGGAGTCCGTGTTGTTCTTGAACAGATAGATGTCACCGTGGATGCCCTCTTCTGACAAACGTTCTTCGGCGCTGGTCAGTAGCTGCTCCAGGATGCGTTCCCCGGCCTTGTCGTGGGCGGTCAGGTCGCGGACCGAGTCACACTCGGGGGTGGCGTATTCGGGATGGCTTCCAACGTCTAGGTACAGACGTGCCCCGTTCCCCAAGAAGACATTGCTCGAGCGTCCCCAAGACACGACTCGCCGGAACAGGTAGCGCGCCACCTCGTCGGGGCTGAGGCGCCGCTGACCGCGCAGTGTGCACGTTACGCCGTATTCGTTCTCGATTCCAAAGATGCGACGTTGCACTCCGAACAACCTAGACCCCAGCATGCGCCCGGCGGTAGGTCAGTCGCCGATAAGGCTCGCTACCTCTGCATCGTCGAGCCGGCGGAAGGCTCTGCGCCCGGTGTCTCGCTGGAGCACCGCGATCTCCAGTTCGGCGGGACCCAGGACTCGGTCGGGACCGCTGAGCGCCGAGATGGCGCGGCTCAGACCATCGGCGAGTTCGGGTGCCTCGTCGAGTTTGCCGAAGCGGTCCGAAATCGCGTCGGTCTCGCCGCCGAGCACTACTGACATCTCCTCGTCCACGACTGTTCCGTCGTAGAGGATGTGGAACAGCTGGTCACCGCCGCCTTCGTCCTCGGCTACCTCGGCCACGAGAATCTCCACTTCCATCGGCTTCATCTCGTGAGTGAAGATCTGTCCGAGGATCTGGGCGTATTGGTTGGCGAGGCTGCGCGCATCGACGTCGCCGCGGCTGAATGCGTATCCCTTTAGGTCTGCATGGCGCACTCCGGCTATGCGCAGTTGGTCGAATTCGTTGTACTTGCCGACACCGGCGAAGGCGATCCGATCGTAGATCTCGCTCACCTTGCGCAGCGTTGAGGACTTGTTCTCGGCACAGATGGCAATACCGTCGATGAAGCAGAAGGCGATGAGACTGCGGCCGCGGGCGATGCCCTTGCGCGCGTAGTCGGCACGATCCTTCATGACCTGTTCGGGGGCCACATAGAAGGGCATGTTCATGACGGATCCCTCACTGCGCTCGGCGACGCTCGATCAGCGCGTCGGTGCGTTCGGCCAGTTCGTCATCGTCGAGGCGCCGATAACCCTGCGCGTTGATCGTGGCGACCATCGGATAGATGCCCCTTATCGGATCGGGACCTCCTGTTGCGGAGTCTTCGTCGGCAGCCTCGAAGAGTGCAGCGATGGCCAGGTCGGTCACAGCTCCGGAGTCCATGTCGGCGCGATACCCCAACTTCAACACGGTTCCTGCATGAAGGCTGCCCGAGCCTGTGGAGGCATGCTCGGCCTCTTCGTAGCGGCCGCCGGTCACGTCATACTCGAACAGGCGCCCCTCGTTGAGTTTCACGTCGTAACCGGCGAAGATCGGAACGACCACGAGTCCCTGCATCGCTGCGGGCAGGTTCTGACGGACCATCTGTCCGAGTTGGTTGGCTTTGCCTTCAAGGCTCAACGCCTCACCCTCAACCTTCTCATAATGTTCCAACTGCAACTGGAACAGCCGCACCATCTCGACCGCTGGACCCGCTGCGCCGGCGATGGCGACTCCGCTGTGCCGGTCGGCCGCAAAGACCTTCTCGATGCTGCGATGGCTGATCAGATTCCCCGAGGTGGCTCTGCGATCACCTGCGAGCAGTACACCGTCCGTGTAGCGCAGCGCAACACAGGTGGTGCCGTGCCGGTAGTCCGCAGCTGGGATCTTGGCATCTGAGTAGGAGCCTTCGGGTGAGGTCTGGTTCTCGAATCCGCTTCGCCTCAGCAGTTCCGCGAAGTTGGGGCCGGGGTCGTCGGGTGGTCGAAACAGCGGAAGGTTCACCGTGCGCTGCTCCAGTCCTTCGAGACCCCGAATCGCATGTTGGACTGCTCGGGGGAGCTTGATCGTCTCACTGGCCGCCCTTCTGGATGTAGCTCTTCACAAAGTCCTCGGCATTGGATTCGAGCACCTCGTCTATCTCGTTGAGAAGGTCGTCAAGCTCGGCCTTGATCTCTTCGCTCCGCTCGGTCGCGGCGGGCGAGGCCTGCTCCGCGGGTTCGCGTTCGACCGGTGCAGGTTTTCGCCTCTGTTCGCGTTCAGCCATTCAGATCTCCTTTCTTCAGGATCCCAAACGCCGGAGAAGCTCCGTCGCTGAGTCACACTCATCGAACAAGCTACCCACGTGAGCTTCGGTACCGCGCAACGGTTCCATCATTGGCACCCTCCGAAGAGCATCCGTGCCTACGTCAAAGACGAGCGAGTCCCAGTTGGCGGCCACCACAGCATCGGAGAACTGTTGGAGGCACCGGCCGCGGAAATAGGCACGGGTGTCGGCTGGCGGTTCGCTCATCGCCGTGATCGCCTCGGAATCATCGACGATCGTCTCCAAGCCGACTCGTGAGGCCAGGGAACGTTGCGGGCGCATGTCGTGATATTGGATGTCGAGCGCCCGTAGCCGCGGGTTCCCCCAGTCGAGTCCGTGGCGTTCCCGGTAACCCTCGATGAGACGGTACTTTGCGACCCAGTCCAGTTGCGATGCGAGGCTCATCGGGTCGACTTCGAGACCTGCGAGCACTGACTCCCAACGGTCGAGGACCTCTGTCGCGACCGTTCCTCCAAGATTGTCCGAGCCGTTGGCCTCCACGTACTTTCGGCTCTGGTCATGGAGTTCCCATTGGATCTCCAGTGCCGTGGCGGTCTTGCCGTCCACCAACTCGAGGGGTGCGGAGAGGGTTGGATCGTGAGACACTTGGCGGATCGCTGCCACCGGAGCAGCGAAGACGAAATCACGGCCGAAAGCGTCGTCTTCGACCAGGGCCAACACCAGGGCGGTGGTGCCGACCTTGAGGAAAGTCGACACCTGTGACGGGTTCGAGTCACCAACGATCACGTGGAGTCGACGGTACTTGCGAGCGTCGGCGTGAGGTTCATCGCGGGTGTTGATGATCGGGCGCTTCAAGGTGGTTTCCAAGCCGACCTCCTCCTCAAAGAAGTCGGCACGTTGGGTGAGTTGGTACGGCACTTCGTCGGTGCTCTGGCCAGGCGTCTCCGAACCGACCTTGCCGGCTCCGGTGAAGATCTGTCGGGTCACGAAGTGGGTGATGCAGTTGCTTACGATGCGCCCGAAGGGGGTTGCCCGGTCGACCAGGTAGTTCTCATGGCAGCCGTAGCTGTTGCCCTTCCCGTCGCTGTTGTTCTTGTAGAGCACGATCTCCTGGTCGGGTGGCAGAATTGCATTGGCCGCGACCATCGAGCGTTGGGCGATCAACTCGGCGGCTCGGTCGTACAGGACCACACTGCGGGCATCTGCACATTCGGGCGTGGAGATCTCGGGGTGGGCATGGTCGACGTAGTAGCGGGCACCGTTGGTCAGCACCGCGTTGACAAGGTGGGTTTCGACGTTTGGGGGCATCGAGGCGGTCGACACGTAGCCCCTGGCATCGAGACCCGGCGTCTCATCGATGAAGTCCCAGTGGACCGTGTCTCTGCCTTCTTCGCTCCGGTATCCCGCTTCATAGAGGTAGGCGTTGATGAGCACCGAGGACGCCGCGATCGGATTGGGGTCCTCGGTGCCGCGGTGGACTATCCCGTACTCGGTTTCGATGCCGATCGTCTTGGGTATTGACATTGAGCCGACCCTACTCGGCTCAACTAGTGTTCGGCCCGCTGACCGATGTAGGAACGCTGATACCTGGTGCCGATCGCGGTCAGGAGTTCGTGGGCGATGGTTCCGGCGCTCTGTGCGACCTCGTCGATCGGAGCTCTGTCCCCGATGAGTTCGATCTCCGCCCCGCATCGAAGTTCCGATTCGGCGACACCGGTCACGTCGAGAGTGATCAGGTCCATGGAGACGCGACCGATCATGGGCACGGGAACTGAACCGAGATAGGCGATTCCCGAATTGGAAGCAGAACGAAAGTACCCGTCTGCGTAGCCGACAGGGATCGTGGCGACCCGACCGGGCCGGTCGAACTTGTAGGTGGCGGAGTAGCCGACGAAATCACCCGGGTTCACGTTGCGGATCTGAAGGATCGGCGCCGTCACCGAGACGACCTGGCACATCGGATTGTCCCCGTCGATTCTCGGGTTGCCCCCGTACAGGGCGACACCGGGGCGGGCGAGGTCGAAATGGTAGTCCGGACCCAGAAAGATCCCGGCCGAATTGGCCAGCGACGCGGAGCCCATCGGCAGGTGCTGACGGTGAGCCTCGAATCGTCTCAACTGTTCTGCGCTTTGGGAGCTGCCGGTGATGTCGGCGGACGCAAGGTGACTCATCACATGGACGACCTCGAGCGGGTCCAACCGCCAAGGTTCGTTGCTCAGCGCGGCGGTCTCGTCTGCGCCCAGGCCAGTCCGGTTCATGCCGGTGTCGAGGTGGACAGTCGCCGGCAACTTCTGCTGGCGTTGTTTTGCCGCGTCGGTCCAGCGGTCGATCTGTTCGAGACTGTTGAGCACCGGGATCAATCGGAGCTCGATCAGGTCCTCGGTCGTACCGGGTGGTGCGCCGATGAGCACATGGATCTCGATGTCTTGGAGAGCTTGACGCAACTGTTCGGCCTCGGCGAGATGTGCCACGAAGAAACGCCGGCATCCCTGTTCTGCGAGGGCTCTCGACACCTCGACTGCCCCCAGGCCGTATCCGTCGGCTTTCACCACTGCCGCGGCTTCGACTCCGTTGAGTTGCTCGCAGATGGTCCGGTAGTTGGTCTTGAGTCGCCCGAGGTTGATAGTGAGGTTCACGTGCTGCCGGGTTGTTTCGTTGCTTGTTTTAGATGGGGTTACAGATACTGCCCGGGGGTCACCGAGTCGATCGACTTGCCGCCTGTGTTCGCTTCATCGGAGTGGGCCAGAGTGCGCACATAGACGATCGGTTCGCCCTTCTTCCCTGAGATTTTCGCCCAGTCATCGGGGTTCGTCGTGTTGGGGAGGTCTTCATGCTCCTTGAACTCTTGGCGGATGGAGGCCAACAGGTCGTCTGTGCGGATTCCGCGGGTGCCGCCGGAGATTTCTCGCTTGATGGCGAGTTTCTTGGCTCGACGCACCACGTTCTCGATCATCGCCCCAGAGGAGAAGTCCTTGAAGTACATGACCTCCTTGTCGCCGTTGTGATAGGTGACTTCCAAGAACCGGTTTTCGGCGTCGGTGTTGTACATCTCGCGCACGGTCTCTTCGATCATGGCCTGTATCGCCTTGTCGATTTCGCCTCCGCCCTGGGCCTCGATCGTGGCCTCGTCGATGGGTACGTCAGGTGTGAGATAGCGTGAGAAGATCGGTACGGCAGCCTCTGCGTCGGGACGTTCGATCTTGATCTTCACGTCGAGACGTCCGGGACGCAGGATCGCAGGGTCGATCAGGTCCTCGCGGTTCGAGGCGCCGATCACGATCACGTTACGAAGAGCCTCCACCCCGTCGATCTCAGCGAGCAGTTGGGGGACGATGGTGGATTCGATGTCGGAGCTGATTCCGCTGCCGCGGGTTCGGAAGAGGGACTCCATCTCGTCGAAGAAGACGATCACGGGCCAGCCTTCTTCACTCTTCTCCCGGGCACGCTGGAACACCAGCCGTATCTGGCGTTCCGTCTCGCCCACGTACTTGTTGAGCAGTTCGGGACCCTTGATGTTCAAGAAGAAGCTGCGTGCCTTGCTGTCGCCGGCCACTTCAGCAACCTTGTTGGCCAGGCTGTTGGCGACTGCCTTGGCGATCAGCGTCTTGCCGCAGCCGGGAGGGCCGTACAGCAGGATTCCCTTGGGGGCTGGCAGGGCGTAGTCCGAGAACAGCGCGGAGTGGACGAACGGCAACTCGACCGCGTCGGTGATCTCCTCGATCTGCTGGTCGAGCCCGCCGACGTCCGCGTAGGAGACGTCGGGTACTTCCTCAAGGATCAGATTCTCAACTTCGGGTCGGGGCAGCCGTTCCAGGACGATGCCGGCGCGAGGATCGATGAGCAGGGTGTCGCCGCTGCGCAGCGGTGCTTGGCGAACCGCATCGCTCAACTCGACCACCCGCTCCTCATCGGCGCGTCCGATTATCAACGCACGGGTGTTGCCGTCGAGCAGTTCTTTGAGGATGGCTACCTCGCCTGAACGGTCGGGTCTGCGTGCGAGTATCACGTTGAGCGATTCGTTGAGCACCACTTCCTGACCGCGGATCAGCTCACCGGAGAGTTCGGGTTGCACTGAGACCCTCATCTTCCGGCCACCGGCGTGCACATCGACGGTGCCGTCGTCATTGAGGTTCAGCACGGTCCCGTACCCGGAGGGTGGCTGGGTCAGCTTCGAAACCTCGTCGCGCAGGGTGGCGATGTGCTCGCGCGCCTCGCGCAGGGTGTAGGCGAGCTTCTCATTCTGGGACACGGCCGCGTTGAGTTGCGCGCGGGCCTCGCCCAGACGCTCCTCGAGGGTGGCGACGCGATTGTCGGTCTGGAGGGGTCGGCGCCGAAGTTCGACGAGTTCGTCCTCGAGTTCGGCGAAGCGCATCCGGAGTCGATTGATCTCAGCCTCGGCCTCTGAGTTGTCCACGCTTCCTCCTGGTTTTGCTTCTGGGTACCCTAGACGCGAGAGCAGCGCTTCTGTGGTTGCATCCCCTCCGGTTGGCGACGCAAGCGATGTCTGTTCCAGAAATTTACTGCATCTCTGCTTCCAAGTCGGTGGTTTTTGTGGATATGCTGCGTCCAGTGAAACTCACCAGCGCGGGCGGAACCCGCGTCTACACACGAGGTCGCGACGACTCATGAAGGTTTGGATCGATCAGGATCTTTGCACTGGAGACGGTCTCTGCGAAGAGATTGCTCCCGATGTCTTTACGCTTCTAGATGATGGTCTCGCCTATGTCAGGGAAGGCGACACGATCTTCTCAGACCCCGGTGGGCCCGACGGTCTCGCTGTGGTTCCCGCCGGTCAGGAGGAGGCGACCATCGAGTCCGCCGAGGAGTGCCCCGGCGAGTGCATCTTTATTGAGGTCTGACCTGTCGAGGTGTGAGCGGCGCTCTACTCGCTGAGAAGTCTTGCGCTGGTCAAGAATCCGGTGTGGGCGACCATCCGGTGGTCGGGACGCACGGCTTGGTCCGCGACGTGCCAGCCACGGTTCAGCACTTCAACGGTTTGGGCTATGCCGAACCGGGATTGTTCCATGCGGGCGCGCAGCTGAGCGACCTGCATCATGCTCGGCGTGTAGGCCACAAGTATCCCGCCTGGACGCAACGCTTCCTCTGCATGGGGCACGACCTGCCATGGTTCGGGCAGGTCGAGGACCACACGGTCGAGGGCTGTAGCGCTGATGCCCTCATATACGTCGCGAATGTGGGTGTCGTAACGGTTGAGCGCCTCAGGCCCCAGGAATCGGCTGACGTTGGTGAGTGCTCTCGCAAGGAAGTCCTCACGGATCTCGTAGCCGGTGATGTGGGCGCCTGCGCGAAGCATCGCGGTCGACAGTGCTCCGCTTCCCAGGCCGGACTCCAACACGCGGGCTCCTGGAAAGATGTCGGCGAGGATCAGGATCGGTCCGATGTCTTTGGGATAGATGACCTGAGCTCCCCGCGGCATCTTCAAGACGAAGTCGGTGATTGTGGGCCGCAGCGCGATGAAGCTCATTCCCCTCGTTGACCTGAAAGAACTGCCTTCGTCGGAACCGATCAGCTCGTCGTGGCTCAGGACTCCAGAGTGGGAGTGGAACTCCCCTCCTGTCTCCAGATCAATCAGGTAGCGGCGTTGCTTGCGGTCGATGAGCAACACCGGTTCGCCTGCGGCGAGCGGCCCGCGTGCAGTCATTCGACGGTCCGCTTCAACTTGGGTCGACGTGACGAATAACGAGTGATTCGCCCGGTGCCAGTCGTTCGGAGAATTTCACCGGCATGTCTCCCTGTTTCAAGACTCGAGCCAGCCATCGCCCCACGAAGCGAACGACGAAGACCGTCAACCAGACGCGTGACCCACCCAGCAGACCGTTGCGAAAGCTCTTGACCCGGATGGTCTCGAACAGAGTGCTCAAACCGAAACGGCGCATCGGAATCAAATCCTGCGTATCTCGACGACCGTTGAGCGGGTGGTTCCGACTCGGCGCCCCAGGAAGTAGGCGGCAATGAGCAGAACGGCTCCGGCACCGACTGCCAATGGAAGCAGACGCCGGGCGCTGTCGGTGGCCTGCTGCTCGACTTCTCCGACCACTGAACGCAGAGTGGAGTCGAGGTCTTCGCGGGTGATCCTGTCTTGCGTCTCGGCCGCGTCTGACATCAGAGTGTCCTCTTTCGGATCTGTCGAACCAGTGCCGCAAGGATCACGATCGAGCCGAGCAGAGTGATTCCGTGAGGTGCCCAGCTCAGGTTTCCGCTGAAGGTGGTCCCGGTTTCTTCTTGCAACAGCCTTAATGTCGCGATGGTCAGCGAGATCCCGGCGACCATCAACAGAGTGGAACCGAGTACGCCGAATGCGATCCATCGAGGGATGGGCCGAAGCGGTTCAAGGAGTTCCTGGCGCGCATACTCCTTGACAAGATCGTAGAAGTCTCCCGGTCCCATTCGTTGTGGCATCGGTGCGTAGCCTACGCGTCGCGACCACACCCTGAAACCACGCCCCCGTTTCGCCCCCCTGCCAAAGCCTCGACGTACTGTCCGCGGGTCCGCTGCGTTGTCTGCAGCGCTAGCAGAGCGCTTCGAGGATGTCGGCTCGTTGCGTCAGCAACTCGAGTGCCAACGGTCCCCGTAGATGCCAGCCCTCTGCGAGTAGCAGGCGCTGATTGTCCAACGCGCCGAGCTGTGCCGCTACCACGAGCTGCCAAGCCGCGTAGGTCGGGTCGTCGGAGTCGATAGCGGGCTCGTCGACCCCGCGGCCGGGAGAGATCTGTCGAGCAGCGTCAGAAATCCGTTTCAGTTGGGCGTGGAGCTGATCGATCCTCTCCGGATCAATGTCGGTGTCCGAGTCGGGCCAATCGGTCGCCAGCGCTCTGGGATACGGATCGTCTTTCAGCCAACGGTCCACTCGGATCCGGCGCGTGGCGATTGCGACGATGCCCCAACGTCCGTCGGGAAGTTCCTGTGCCTGAACAATTCGGGCGACGACCCCCACCTCAGAACGCAGGTCGTCTCCACCGACTTCGCGTCCCCTTTCGATCATGGTGATCCCGAACTCGGGTTCATCGAGTGCCACCACATGGCGGGCAAGCGCTCGGTAGCGCTCCTCAAAAATATGCAGCGGAACCATGGCACTCGGGAGAACCGTCTGTTCAAGGGGGAACATCGGCATTTCGAGCATGTTCAACTCATTGTGTCGGAAGCGGGTGCCACCGCGAGCGGGCTGATGGCGTCCAGTGCTGGTCCGTATCCGTAGGGGTAGCGCGAGACTGCTTCGAGCAGGCTCGTTTGAATCGTGTTGCACGGTCCCAGCGAACTGGAGGCACTGTTGTCAGCGTTGGCGACCAGCACAAAGGTGATCACCGCGCCGTTGTCGGCAAGCATCTCCCCCACCAGAGCTGTGATACGGCCCCGGTCGGCGCTGATGACCCGCATCGTCGATCCACCGGGAGGGGCACAGGCTGCCAGCGCGCCGTCGCTGATCCCGCGCAGCGCCGTGTCGACGATCCCGTCGGGGAGCCTCTGTTCGATGATCGCCATGAGCAGGTCACAGGTGACGCGGTCGCGGTTGGACAGTCCCGATCCGTCCAACGGGAGAGACCCCTCTACGGGCAGTCCCTGCTGGACCAGGGTGACGAGCATCCCGAAAGCGGCGTCGTTGGAGGCAGGCGACAGCCCATTGACTCGGCCCACCTCTTTGAACAGCATCTCGGCGGTGGTTCCGTCGATCAGTGCCCGCTGGGCGATCTCAGCGATGGGCGGAGACTCGATCGAGGCGAGCAGATCCTGTTGCGCTGAGGGGGGTTGTTCTCCAGTGGTCGGTTCGGCGCCGATAACGAATCCCCGTCGGACCAGCAGGTCGCTGAGCATCTCGGCCGCCATCGCCGCGGGTTCCTCTGATCGGGTGATCGTGCTGGTCTCGCTGTCGAAGCGGAACCCGTCGTTCACCAACAGGCCCGACAGGGGACCGACCACATTGTCGGCGTTGTCAGTTTCGGTCCAGACCGTGCCCACATAGTCGGTCTCGCTGGGCGAGAAGCGGAACTCGTCGCCTATGACTCCCCCGCTCAGTTCCGATATGCCCCTCCGACGCAGTTCGATGGCGAGGTCAGCCGCCAGTTGGTCGAGGCTCGTTGCCGCCCTGTCATCGTTGAAGCGGGAAAGATAGTCGTCGGTGGACAGGACGGGGTCTCCGCCTCCTACCAACCAGATGTCGCCCTCCAGCACGCCGTCGGTGATGGTGTTGGTCGTGTTGTGGACCACCTTGGTCACAAAGACCGTCTCACTCCCCAGACTCTCGACTGCGGCAATCGTCACGAATCGCTGAAGTTCCGCAGGGATGAGTCGGACCGCAGGTTTCTCGACAGCGATCTCTATCCCGTTGCGGTGCACCCGCAGGCAGCGTGCGGTAGGCACCTCGGGCTGCTCCAGGACGCTCGTCAAGGCCTCTTCGAACTCTCGGTTCGAAGTTGGGCGTCTGAGCCATTCCGGCACCCGTCTGACATTGATGATCGGTGTGCTGAGCGATTCGTCGACAACGATCGGCGGAGGATCGCCGGGGTCTGCGGCGCGGTTGGCGCGATCGGCGAGGACACTGGCGGCAATGGCCACGGCCAGTATCAGCACAGGAAGAAACAACCGACGCATCTTGACAGAAGGCTAGGCCGTCACAGCGTTGGTTGTTGACGATGACAGTCTCAGGCGGCAGTGGGTTCGAGGGCTGCCCGAAACAGGTCCCTGACGTGTTGTAGACGTGCATTCAGCGCCTCGTCGTCGAGCGGGTCCCGCTTGAGCAGGTCGGCGATGAACGGTGCATCGCTGAAATACGAGAGGAGGGCCCCGTAACCGGTGATGAGAAGTTGTTCGGCGTCGTGGCGGCGGAACCTGCCTGCGTCCATCTCCCGTTCGAAGTACGCAGCGGCACGCACGAACAGCGGTTTGAGGGCCAAGCCGAGTTCAATGTGTCCGGTACCGCCCTCTGCCAACGCCTCGCGGCGCACGATTCTGACGAAATCCGGGTTGTGCATGAAGAACTCGAATCCCGCGGTCAGGACGAAGTCGACGAGTTCCCAACCGTCGGCTGACGTCTGGGAGATCGCGCTCTCCACGCGGTCGTGCCATTCAGCCAGAGCCAGTTCAAAGACCTCGCGGTACATTGCTTCTTTGGAGGGGAAGTAATGGAGCAGGCTCTGTCTGCGGACACCGACCACCGCGGCGATGTCGTTCAGCGAAGTTCCGTCGAAGCCCCGCTCGGCGAACAGTCGGCGGGTGGCTCCTATGATTGCTTCGCGAGTTGGCGTCTCCCCCACGCTCTAGAGCGTACTGCGGCTGCTGGCGTCCTCAGTGGTAGCGTGAGGTGATGGAGATCGTTTCGGCGCTGTTCATCGATGAGATCGACCTCCGCTCGGTGCCGGGTCCAGCCACTAGAATCGACCTCAAAGGGATCCAGTTCAGCGCCGCCGCGCCGACGCCGGTTCCTCTGGTTTGGTCCCCTCACCTCGTTGTGATCATCCGTTGCCCGCCAGACGGTGGTGGTCAAGGGGTCCTTGAAGTGACCTACCACCGCGGTGACTCTCAGATCGCACGGAGTGTGCAGCCCTTTGATGTGGAACCGGGAAAGTTCACCTATCGCCTGGTTCGGGCAGAACTGGAGTTCGAGGACTACGGAACGGTCGAGGCGCGCTGTCGGCTGGGGCGGGGTGAGCCGATCACCGTCCCCTACACGCTGTTGCCACCGGTCGATCCGAGCTAGCCGATCACGGCTCGTAACACTGCTGTACGAGTATCTCAACAAAAGAAACGCGATCGACCCGATCGCTGGCTGTAAGGTCCGAGACATCTGAGCCTGGGAGGACAGATGGACGGAGGACAGATGGACGATTTTGACCGGCGCGCCGTCTCGATTATCAGGGGTCTCGCGATGGATGCACCCCATGCGGCGCGTTCGGGCCACCAGGGAACGGCCATGTCGTTGGCTCCGCTCGCACATGTGCTGTTCAGCCGAATCATGAACTTCGACGCCCAGTACCCCCACTGGCCGGATCGGGACCGTTTCGTCCTCTCGGCCGGCCATGCGTCGATCCTGCAGTACGCGTTGCTCCACCTCGCCGGTTTCGACCTCACCCTCGATGATCTGAGAGATTTTCGTCAATGGGGTTCGGCCACGCCGGGCCACCCCGAGGTCGGTCACACCGCGGGAGTGGAGGTGACCACCGGCCCGCTGGGCCAGGGAGTGGGCAACATGGTCGGTATGGCAATCGCCGAGGCCCAACTGCGAGCCACCTACGGAGCCGAGCTGTTCGACCATTTCGTGTTCGGGATTTGCGGTGACGGAGACTTGAGTGAAGGCGTCAGCCATGAGGTTGCTTCGCTGGCGGGCCATCTGGGGTTGGGGAAGATCGTCCTGTGTTACGACGACAACCACATCACTATCGACGGGGAGACGGAACTTGCGTTGAGCGACGATGCCGCGGCCCGTTTCCGTGCGTATGGCTGGGACGTGGTCGAACTCGGCGACGCGGCAGAGGACCTCGACGATCTGGAAGCGGGCATACGCAAGGCGATGGCGGTTGAGGACCGTCCCAGCCTCGTCATTGTCCGCACCGTCATCGGTACTCCGGCTCCGGTCTCTGCCGATACTCCCGGGGCCCATGGTTACGCCATCTTCGACGAAGAGATTGCCGCCACCAAAGAACTGATGGGGCTGCCTCCGGGCGAAGACTTCTACACAGAACCGTCCGTCGTAGCCCGGTATCGGGAGCTTGGAGTGCGGGGCAGGCGTCTTCGAGAGGCATGGGAGAAACGCGTCGCCGACTTCGAAGGGGACAGGGCCTCCTTGGAATCGCAGTTGAGCGGCACGGGCCTGCCGGGCTGGGAGGAGTCGCTGCCGGCGTTCGAGGTGGGTGAGTCCATCGCCACCCGCAAGGCGTCCAATCTCACGCTGCAGGCTCTCTCTTCGGTCGTTCCCGGTCTCTCTGGCGGCGGGGCCGACCTCACCGGCAACACTGGGACTGTAATCAAAGATCACGGTGTTTTCTCGCCGGCGGATCCAACGGGCCGGCAGATCTATTTCGGTGTCCGCGAGCATGGTATGGGTGCCATCGCCAACGGCATGGCACTGCACGGTGGCTCGATCCCTGTCGTTGGGACATTCCTGGTTTTCGCGGACTACATGCGCGCCGCGGTGCGGCTCGCGGCGATCTCGCAGGCCCACACGATCTTTGTCTGGAGCCATGATTCTGTCGGCGTGGGTGAGGACGGGCCGACCCATCAACCGGTGGAGCATGTGGCGTCTCTGCGGGCTGTTCCAGGGCTGCGGGTCATGCGCCCCGCTGATGCCAATGAGACCGCCGCGGCTTGGGGGCTGGCTGTCGCTTCGGGCGGGCCGACCGCGCTGATCCTGACACGTCAGAACGTGCCTGTACTTGAGGGAACGTCGGCGGAGGGTGTCGCTGCTGGTGCCTACGTGCTCGCAGACGCCGAGGATGCCGCGGTCACGCTCGTCGGGACCGGCAGCGAGGTCTCGGTGTGTCTCGATGCTGCGGAGAGGCTTGCGACCGATGGATTTGCTGCGAGGGTCGTCTCGATGCCCTCGTGGGAGCTCTTCGAGCAGATGCCGAGCGACTATCGGAACTCGGTTATCCCCGATGGCGTCCCTTCGTTGGCCGTTGAGGCCGGGTCTTCGATGGGATGGCATCGCTGGGTCGACGACGTGGTGTCTATCGACCGTTTCGGATCTTCCGCTCCGGGTGATGTTGTCATGTTCGAGTATGGGATCAACCCCGACAATGTCGCGGCTCGAGCGCAGGACATGATCACTCGGAAAACCCCTCAACGATGACCGTCGACAATGGAGGTGTCATGACCCGTCTACAGCAACTGTTCACCGAGCAGGGCCAGAGTCCCTGGCTCGACAACCTTCGCCGTGGCTGGATCACCAGTGGAGAACTCGAGGGTTGGGTTGATCGGGGCGTGCGCGGGTTGACCTCGAACCCGTCGATCTTCACCAACGCGATCCTGGGTTCAGAGGACTATGACGACGAGTTCTCGGGCGCTGTTGGCGCGGGCTTGGGTGTCGAGGATGCGTATTGGCGGCTTGTCACTTCCGATATCCGCTCTGCGCTCGACATTCTTCGTCCCGTGTACGACGAGTCGGACGGCGTCGATGGGTACGTCTCGGTTGAGGTCGATCCGAAACTGGCTCGCGACGGTGCCAGAACTTGCGAGGCGGCGCGTCGGCTGCACCAGCAGATCGATGCCCCCAACCTCTATGTCAAGATTCCCGGCACTGCCGAGGGGCTCGATCCGATCCGCGCGATGATCGCCGAGCATCGTAGTATCAATGTCACCCTGATCTTCTCTTTGGACCGCTACGCCGAGGTGATGGAGACCTATCTCTGCGGACTCGAGGCGGCGCAGGGGGATTTGAGCGATATTTCGAGCGTGGCGTCGTTCTTTGTGAGCCGGTTGGACTCCGAGGTTGACCGGCGTCTCGATGTCATCGACACACCGAGCGCTTCCGAACTCAAGGGCAAGGCCGCGTTGGCCAGTGGGAAGTTGGCTTACGAACTGTTCCAAAGGACGTTCTCGGGACCGCGCTGGGAGGCGCTGGCGGAGCGCGGAGCACGAGTTCAGCGTCCTCTGTGGGCGTCGACCTCAACGAAGAACCCTGATTATCCGGACACGCTGTATGTGGACGGGCTGATCGGGCCGGACACGGTCAATACGTTGCCCGACAGCACAATGGCGGCATTCGAGGACCACGGATCTGTGGCGCGCACGATCGACGTCGGGATGGATGAAGCGCGAGCGGTGCTTGATGAGTTGGCCCAGATCGGTGTCGACATCGACGAGGTCACCGCGCAGCTTGAGACGGAGGGTGTGGCATCGTTTGAGAAGAGCTTCGATGAACTGCTGGACGCGCTGAATACGAAGGCCGATTCGATCATCTGACGGTCCGCCTCAATCAACGCTGCGACTCGATCAGGCGGCTAGGTAGACGAGCATGGGGGTCCAGGTGGCGATCATGAAACCGACGAACGTCGTCATGATGAGCCGCGTCTGTTTGGCCAACGCCGAATCGACGTAGCCCTTCAACTCGGCGAACTCGGCGCGTATCTCGGCGAGAGAGCCATCGACATGGGCTTTCAGCTCGGCGAAATCTGCTCGGAGGGCGTGTTCTAGAACCTGGAGGTCGTCTTTGGTGGCGAGCTTGTCCCGTCCGTCTGGGAGAACGCACTTCATCAGCGTCTCTGCGGTTTTGGGGCTGGTAGCGGCCGACAATTCGTTCACCATCTCTGAACGGTCGACTTCTGTGATTGACATTTTCGGGTTTCCTTCATGGTTCTAGTCCTTTGGAAGGGAATCCTTTGTGTCATCAGACCGCCGATTCCGAGTGCATCTCGCACCATATCAGACCCCAACACGGTCGACACGCAGCTTCAGCATTGGGTGAGGGCTTTGAGGGTGCGCGAGATGCGGTCCCAGCGGGCGTTCTTGAGCCAGTCGGCGACTTCTTGGGCTTGGTCGGCGGTCATGGGGGTTTGTCCGGTGTCGACGCCGAGCGTGGCGAGCACGCGGTTGAAACGCTTGATCCCCGCCACATTGCTCAAAGCGTCGCGCCAGCCCGTTACCTCGGCGACGGTTACGGCGTCGTCGGGCAGCGCGCAGCGGGGCGGCGAGGCATCGCCGCTGTCGGTGTCGGTGTCGCCGCTGTCGTCGGTGTCGTCGGTGTCTTGCTCGGTGTCGTCGGTGTCGTTGGTGTCGGGGTCCTGTTGGGGTTGTTGGGGTTCGGTGATGGTGCCGGTGGCGGTGTGGTTGGTGGGGTGTGCTTGGGCGGGGCCGGTGATGTGGCGGATGCGGGCTGTGAAGGTTTCTGTGGGTTCTGCGGTGTCGTCGTCGAAGATGTACACCTCGTGGCGGACGCTGGTCTGTCCGGCGGGGATCTGTGCTGTGGTGGCGAGGCTGATGTAGTCATCGCCGGACTTAGCGGTGCCGTCGCGCAGGCTGATCGACACGGTGACGGCTTGGGCGGCGGGTTTGTCGAGGGTGATGTTGAAGCGGATGTAGCGGTCGGTTTCTGCGGCTGTGGCGTCGGCGATGGACACTTGCGGCAGCGCTATGTCGTCGTCCGCGACCGTCACCGTGGCGGTCGCGGCGGTGGGGTGGCGGTCGTATTCGTAGTCGTGGTCGATGGCGACGGTGATCGTTCCGTCGGCCTCGTGGCTGGTGTCGTCGGTGGTGCGGATCGCGACAGCGGCGGTGCCTGTGGTGCCGATGGTGACGGTGCGTGTCCCGGTCTTGGCACCCCAGTCGCCGTTCTGGGTGACGGTGAGGGCCACTTGCAGCGGTGCTGTGGGGGCGGGATCGACGGTGATCGTGTAGTTGATTGTGTCGCCTTCGGTGATTGATGCTGCGTCGGCGGTGATCGACACGGTTGGTGCTGTGCCGTTGGGGTCGTCGTCTTGCACGGTGACTGTCGCGGTCGGGTAGTCGGTGTCGGGTTGGTAGCCGGCGCCGTCGATGATTGTGGCGGTGATCTGCCCGTCGCTTTCGCGGACGCTGTCGTCGATGGTGGGGACCTCGAAGGTGGCTACTCCGGTGGCGGGCACGTTCACGGTGACAGTACGCGGCTGATCGGCGGTCAGGAAACTCTCGGGGCCGGTGAGTTGTATGGTCAGCGGTGTCGCTGTGGGTGGTGGCGGGCTGATCTGCACCGCGAACTTGGCTGCGACGCCTTCGGTGACTGTGTCGCTGTTGGCAGCGATCGATGCTTGGGGTTCGGGCGGGCCCAGCAGGTCGTGGTTGCGGATCACGTAGGTCAAATCGTCGTAGCCGCCACGGAACAGGCTCGTGCCGTCCGGGTTGTGCAGCGTGATCTCGATCGTTTCGCCGGAGTCCTCATGGGCGTCGTCATAGACCCGCAGATAGAAATGGGCCCGGTCCTGGCCGGTGTCCATTGCGGTGCCGTCGGCTTTCACGTTGTGGTACGAACAGTTCCCGTCGAGGCGCAGGGGACGGTTGAACCGGTTCCGCACCTGATAGTCCACGTGCAGCGTCGCGGTACCACCGAAGCACAGCTTGAACCCCCACGGGTCAGGGATCTGCTCGAAATCAGCCGGGAACTGGCCCTCCCCGGTCCATGTACGCGCCCGGATCACCACGAAATGCGCATAGCCCTTCGACTCGGTCACATCGATCGGTTTGGTCTCGTCGCCCTTGTACACCGTCAAATGCGCGAAATCGGTCCACGATTCCGGATACTGCGTGTCCATCACCTTCACCGGCACCTTCACCGACACCCCATCGAAACCACCACCCGATGCCACCAAAGACAGCTCCGTCATCAGATCATCAAGATCATCATCAGCGTGCGCGGTGACCACCACCGTCTGCCACTCCGACCGCACAAAGAAGAGACTCAACTTCTGCGACCGCAGGATAGTGTTTTGACTCAACGACACCTTCCCGCCAGTCACGAGCTCCGGCGGCAGCGACACGTCGACCTGCAGGATCCCCACCGGTTCCGACGCCGGCTTCACCTTGAACGCCACCTTGCGGCCTTCCGCAATGTCGAGCTTGGTGACTGACAGCACCAACCCCACCGTGTCGTCATCGCTGATCGTCACCGTCGCCGTGCCCCTGGCACCCACGTCGTAGGCCGCCCCGTCATCCAACGTCAACACGATCGTCTCTGAGGGGTCCCCCACCGAATCATCTGTGATCGACACCACCACCACAGCCGACGTGTCCCCCGCCAAGATCGTCACCGACGACCCCAGAGCCGTGTAGTCAGCCCCTGGCGTCGCCGTGCCCGACACCGTGAAACTCACCGCTAGATTCGCTGTCGGTGCCCGGTCGACGTTCACTGTCACCGACACCGACCGAGACCCCGCAGCCTCGCCGCCCCCATAGGTCGCCGAACTGAACGACACCACCGGCACCGCCGGTGCCGACACGACGATGTCGAAAGTGTCCGAGACCGAGCCGCCGTTGCCGTCGGCTGCGGTGACCTTCACCGACACTGTGCCTGCATCGCCCGACGTCGGCGTGCCCGAGAATGCGCGGGTGCCCGCAGCGAATGTCAGCCAGCCCGGCAGCGCGCTGCCGTCGGACTTGGTTGCGGTGTAGGTCAGGGCGTCGCCGTCGGCATCGTTGAAGGTGTTGGCCGCGAACGCGTAGCTGAAGGCCGTGCCTGTGGTCGCGGTCTGATTCGGGATCGTGTTGGCCACCGTCGGCGCATTGTTCGCCGCTGTGTCGTCGTCGCTGATCGCGACGCTGGCACCAGCAACGGCAACACCGCTAAGCGTGCCTGAGATCGCCGCTTCGCCGTCAGCGGTGTCGGCGCTGTCGTCGGTGGGGGTCAGTGTGAACGTACCCTGCCCCGAGGCCGCCTCCGCGTGGATGACGATGTTGAAAGCCGCCGGCGACGCCGCGAACGCGACCTTGTCCGAATCATTCTGGCCCGTCACCGACGCTGTCACCGTCTTGGCGATGCCGAAGGTGGTGCCGCCGTTCACTGTCGCGGTCACCGTCACCGTGGTCGCCCCAGCGCCCTCAGTGACCGTTGCAGGGCTGGCGCTCAGCGTGACCGTCGTGGGTGCTGCGTCGTTGTCAGTGATCGTCACCGTCGTCGCGTCGGTGGAACCAAGGGTGTAGCCGGTGCCCGACGACAGGGTCAGCACGATCGTTTCGGCGTCGTCGTCGACCATGTCGTCGGTGACTCCGATGGTGATGGTGCCTGTGCCGTCGGTGCCGACCGAAACGGGGCTGGTGATCGTCGTATAGTCCGAGCCGTTGGCGGCGGTGCCCGCGACGGTGTAGGCCACGCTCAGGTTCGCCGCCGGCGCCGGCGACGCGTTCACTGCCACGTTGATGCTGCGGCTCCCCGACGCCTCGGTCGCCGTATAGGTCGCCGAGGCGAACTGCACCACCGGCACTGCCGAGGCGGCGACCTTGAACATCGGCGAGTAGCCGTACAGCGGATGCGTCGCGGTGTTGGCCTCGGCGGAAGCGTGCAGCAGCGCCTGGCCGCCGCCGCTGTCTGCCGACGACTTCGACACCGTCGCATTGCCCAGCGGATGGTCGTAGGCCTCGCAGGCGTTACCCGAACCGGTCCACGCCTCATATGGCGCATAGTCGGAAATCGCGCCGGTGGGGATGTTGCGTGTGCCGTCCTCGCTGCGCGGGTCGTCGGTGTCCCAGCCCGTGGTCACACCATCGCCACTGGACCATGCGAGGTCGCACAGGTCGGCGTAGTTGTTCGCCAGGATCGCGCCACCCAGCCAATAGGTCGGAACCCCGATCGCGGCGTTGCCCACCCGCAGTCGGGTGGAGCCGTCCGCCCAAAGACCGCCCTCCGCTTCGGGGTCAGTGAGATGGCCGTTGTGTACCGTGTTCAGCCCGTTGTGGACTCGAGCCGTGGTCCCCGACGATCCCGAGGCGCTGCGGGTGCTGCCGAACACCTTGAAGAACCCCGCATACGGCTTGATCGCCGCATGGCCGCCCTCGGCCAGCACACCCCGCACGAACGCGTCGTACACCCCGATATCAGACGACGAAGCGTCGCGACCCTCGGAGGTGCGGAACAGCAAACGGAAGTCGTCGCCACCCGACAAACCAGACGGCACCAACTCCCAGTTCGACGGAACCTCGATATCGCCGGTCTCGTCGTCGACGAGGACGATGCCGATGGGGCCGCCGGTGGGATCAGCCAGGGTCACGCCCGTAGCGCTCGGCACCCGCGCGCCCGACCCGTAATCGATCGTCACGTAGGGCTGGGTGCGATCGTTGTTGTTCACCGGCGTCAACCGCAGAGTCGCGGTCTGCGCGCCCGAGGTGAACACCACCGCCGGGTCCTGCGCCGTGTGCGTCCCGCCCGTCGTTGTCAGCGACACGCCGGTCTGGCTGGTGGGCTGCAAAGCGAACGTGTAATCAGTGGTCACCGTCGCGCCCACAACGCTCAGCGGCACCGTCACCGACTCTGAGCCGGTCAACGCCCGCCCCAGGGTGATCGTGACCGTCCGATAACCGGTGCTGTTGCCGGCGCCCTCCAAGGCGTTGCCGTCGCTGCCGTCAGAGCCCGCCATCGTCACGGTGACAGGCACAACCGCCGCGGCGGACACGACGATGTCGAACGTGTCGGAGACCGTTCCGCTGTTGCCGTCAGCCGCGGTCACCGTCACCGACAGCGTGCCCACATCGCCGGACTGCGGCGTGCCCGAGAACGCGCGGGTGCCGGTGTCGAACGACAGCCAGCCTGGCAGGGCGGTGCCGTCGGACTTGGTGGCGGTGTAGGTCAGGCTGCCGGCATCGGCGAACGTGTTCGCTGGGAACGTGTAGGTGAACGCGGTGCCTACGGTCGCCGCCTGGTTGGGGATCTGGTTGGCTACCGTCGGGGCGACATTGGTCACCGTCGCCGACACCGACGTGACCGGCGTGCTGGTCGGGTAGCCGCTGGTGGGGGTGGTCACGGCGTGGCTGATGGTGGCCGACCCGGCGCCCTTGCCGGTCACCGTCACCGTCTGCGGCGTCGACCAGTTCGAGTTGGTGAAGGTCAGAGCGCCCGACACCGCCGCGTTCGCCGCGGCGGTCGATGTCGGTGTGATGACCAGCGAGGCGCCGGGCTGGCTCTTCAGCACGATGGTGTAGGTGTCGGTGCCGTCGTTCTCGGCCACCGACACGGCGGCCTTGGACACGACCACGCCGTGGCCGGCGTCGACGGTGGTCACCGACAGACTGCCGATATCGACCCCGTGATACGGATTGTCGGTATCAGACACCGTCGCTGTGTGGGTGACGGTGACGGTCTCGGCTGCGGCGTCGCCGTCGTTGACAGCACGCAACATCACTGACTGCGCCGAACTCCAATCACCGGAACTGAACGTGAGCGTGGACTGGTCACCTGACATGTCGCTGTCGGTGTCCACCACAACCGCTGTCGTGTCAGCTGAGGCGACCGTCACGGTCACGGTTGCGCCCGGGTCGGTGTCGAGCACCACCGTGTAAGACTTCGCCGCGTCGGTGGCGCTGCCGAGCTCGGTCAAAGTGAGAGCAGACACCGACAGCGTCACACCATCCGCGGCGGACACGACAATGTCGAACATGTCGCTGGCTGTTGCGCCTTTGCTGTCCCTGGCGGTCACCTTCACCGACACCATCCCCACATCACCAGCCTGCGGTGTGCCCGAGAACGCGCGGGTGCCCGGCGTGAACGACAGCCACGACGGCAAGGCGGTGCCGTCTGACTTGGCGGCGCTGTAGGTCAGGCTGTGGCCGTCGGCGTCGGTGAAGGTGCCCGGCGGGAACGCGTAGGTGAACGCGGTGCCTGCTTTTGCGGTCTGGTCGGGGATCGCGGTGGCCACGGTGGGCGCGTTGTTGTTGTCGTCGTCGTTGACCGTGACCTTCGCGGTGTCGCCAGTGGTCGACACCCGGTAGCCGGTGCCGGCTTTGACTATCGCGGTGATGTCGCCGTCGGGTTCGTCGATGCTGTCGGCGGTTGTGTCCACCGACAGGGTGGCGGTGGTCGCCCCCGCTGAGATGGTGACGGTCTGGTTCCCCTCGTCGCCAGCGGCGACGAAATCGGAGCCCGCCGCGTCGGCGACGGAGATGGTTACGGTCAGGTTGGCGGTGGGTGCGGTGTCGGCGGTGACGGTGAACTCTGCCTCGGTGCCCTCGGTGACTGGGGACGTGCCCGCCGCGATGGAGATCTCTGGCAGGGCCGCGTAGTCGGGATCGGTGATCGTGACCTTCGCGGTGACACCGCTGTCGGCTGCGACGATGCCGACGGGCAGGGACCCGAACTCGAGGATCAGGAACTCGTCCGGCTCGGTGATGCCGTCGGACGTAGCGGTGAGCATGACAGTGCCCGTATTGGTTCCGTTGCTGATCGTCACCACACCGCTGTTCGACAGCGTGAAATCGGCTGCCGACGCGGTCGGCAGACCCGAAGTGCGCATCCGCACCGGAATGTGCACCTCGGTGCCGGTGTTGGCGTCGAGCTCGACGGTGACCGTCAGCGAGCCGCCCTCGGCGACTTGCCCGTTGCTGTCGACGGCGAGGGTGGCTTCGAGCTCGTTGCCGGGTTCGAACAAGTTGACCGCGGCCAAGGACGGGCTCCCAACCTCAAGACCGCCTCCCACGTTGGTTTCGCGGGCTGCCGCGTTGAGCGCGTTCCCGGTGGAGGGGATCCGTACTGTTATCCGTTCATTGAGACGGTCCGTGTCACCGTTCTCGGCGGTAAACGTGATCGTCGCGGTCTGCGCGCCGGCGCCGTCGAAACGCAGCAGCAACGCGGCTTTGTACACATCAGAGCGCGACAGCGGATCAGACTTGAGGGTCACCCCAGTGCCCGTCGCTGACCACGACAACGCCCGCACCCGCTCCAACAACCGCGCCGGACCCGACAGGATCGACTTGGTCAGGCTCTGCACGGTCACCGGCACCTCAGCCACCTCACCAGCCGCCAAGACCCGATCCAGCACCACGGTCACCGTCGCCGTCTCGCCCGAGCCCTCCATCAAACGGCCCCCGCCCGACAGAGTCACCACAATCGGATCGTTGTCGGCGTCGAACACCGCCACATCGAACGAATCAGCCGAACGATGTGGAACCGCGCCACCGCCCACAGTCGTCGCCCGCCCCGAATGACCGAACCCGTTGGCCGTTGTGTCGTCGGGGCCGAGCGCGACAGTGACCTTCTCCTGGAACTCCTGCGCGCTGTCCGACGGCGAGCTCAACAACAACGTCGCAACCTGCACCACGTCGGTGGCGTGGCCGGTGAACGTCACCGTGGGCGTCAACGAGGCGCCACTGCCGACGGCGACACCGGCGTTGAGCGTGCCGCCCGGCTTGGTCGCCACGTCCACGTCCGCGGCGGTGACGTCGCTGCCCGAGTCCTTCAACGCAGACAGCACCAAAGGCACCTCGACGATCTCGCCCACCGCGAGCGCCCGACCCAGGGTGACCGTGAACTCCGCGTCGGCCTTCGCGCCTGTCGTCTCGCCCTCAAGAATTGGGCCGCTGTCGACCCGCGCCAGGCGGACCACAGTGGCGTCGTCGTCTGTGATCGTCACCGTGGCCGCGCTAGTCGAACCGAGCCGGTAGGCGTCGGCGATGCCGAGGGTCACCACGACCGTCTCCGACGGCTCATCGACCGTGTCGTCGAGCACCGTTATCGGGATCGTTGCGGCGGTCGCGCCCGCCGGAACCGTCACGATGCCCGACAGTGCCGTGAAGTCATCGCCCGACACGGCGGTGCCGGTCACCGTGTAACGCACCGTCAACGCTGCAGTCGGCGCCGGCGACACGCTCAACCCCAGCGATACCCCCCGATCACCGGCTGCCTCGCCCGCAGTGTACGCCGCGCTGGTGAACTGAAATTGCGGCAACACAGGCCCGTCGTCGTCGGCCACCCTTGCAGCCACCGTCTCGGACAGGCCCCCATATTTCGCGTCGCTGCTCGACGACGACACCGTCACCACCACATCACGCACATTCCCGGCGTTGTCGACATCGTCGTCCACCGCGTGCACCGTCACCGCCTGCGACACCAACCACTTGACCGGCGTGAACGTCAACTGCACCGACGCCGCCTTCGCGCCGCCCGCGGTGCTGACCGAAAGCGCCGACGAGTCACCGCTGGCGACTGTGACCGTCACATCGCTGGTCGGCTGCGACTTCAACGCCACCAACAGCGTGTCGCTCCCCGACGGCTCCGACAACCGCAACACACCCCCAACAGCAGCCGTCTTCAGCCCTGCCGTGTCATCGTCGTTGACCGTCACGTCAAAGGAGTTCGCTCCCGCCCCCGCCTGCACACCCCCGGCTACGTTCGTGCCCAGACTCGACGCCGACATATCCCCCAACGCCACCGTCAACGTCTCAGCATCCTCGTCGACCGCGTCGTTGGCCGCTGATAGCGACACCGCCGCTACCTGAGCCCCCGCGCCTGACAGGCGCACCACCGGGCCAAGCGACGGCACCTCCAACAATGACACACCCGTGTTCGACTCCCCCGACGTCAACGACAACGCCACATCCGAAGCAGTGATGTTGCTGCCCGACAGCACCAACGGCACCTCCACCCTCTCACCAGCCGCCAACACCCGACCCAACGTCACCGTCAACGTCGCCTCACGCGCCGCGGCGGCCGCGTTGGGGTCCTCTGAGACGGCGCCGCTATCAGTACGCGTCAGCGTCACCGTCACCGGATCGGGATCCGGCTTCGGCTTCGGCTTCGGCTCGGTCGCCGTGCCGGTGAACACCGCCCCGTCGCCCACCAACGCCGCCTTGACTGTCAGGCCCGAGACGCTGGACGTCGCCGCTGAGCCCGCCGCGACGGTCAACTCGGTACCCAGCGCCGCAGCCGACAACGCTGTCACCTCCACAGTCGCTTTGGCTGCTGCGGGGCCGGTGAACACCACCGACGAGCCGTCCAAGGTCACACCAGTGCCCGATGCCGCCAACGAGAAATCGGTGCCCAGCGTGCCGCCGGTGAAGCTCAGCGGCACCCTCACCGACTCACCAGACAGCACAGCGGCGTCCAACGACACCTCAATCTCGGCAGCTTCGCTGGCGTGATCCGCGTCCGAACCCAGCGCTGCGGTGACCTCGACCGTAGCGTTCAACAAACTCGCCGATTCCAACGGGGTTTTCACCGGACCCTGCGCTGCTGAGACAACCGACTCGGTGTTGCCGCCGCCATCGACATAACCCACCGTCACACGCAAATGCCTGCCCGCGTCACCAACCGCCACCGAATACGAAGCAGTTCTGTGACCGTCGCCGGTCGCCGCCGCCCACCCGGTGCTGCCGTCCGCGGAGGTCTGCCACGCATACGACGATCCCGCCGCGGGGTCGCCGTCGGGATCGCCCGACACCGAAGCTGTCAGCCTCGAGCGGCCCGCCACCGGCACGCCCGCGATCACGACCTCGCCGTCGCCCTCGTCCACGTCGGTCACCGTCACCGACACCGGCTGGCGCACCGCCGTCGCCGTTCCATCAGCGCCAAGAGATGTCGCCACCACCACCAACGCGACCTGCGGGCTGGTCTCGCGGTCCAGGCCCGGCACCGGCGTCGTGCTGCCGAAGTTATTGGGTATCGGCCCGTAGGAGATCTGGCCGGTCGCCGAATCGATCGTGAACCCGACCGGCGGCGCTGTCTGCGACGGGCCCTCCAGCGTGTATGTGACCAGGTCACCGTCTGCGTCGGTCGCCGTCACCGCAGAACCGACATCCACTGGGCCCTGGTCGTTCTCCGCCAACGCCAAATCGCCCGGCACCGTGTTGAACACGGCGTCCGCCAACGCCGACGCCTTCGACGCCTCATCGGCCACGCTCACACCCGCCGACCCCGGCGTGTGGCCCGCCGCGGTGAACGCCACCGTCACTGACTCGGCGGTCTTGTCCAAGTCGTCGACCGCGGTCACCGTCACCGGCTGCGGATCGTCCCAATCAGATGTGGTGAACGTCAACGAACCGGGCGCCGCCCGTACCGCCAGCACATCCCACGACGCCACAGACACCGACACATCCCCGCCCGGCTGTGAGCCGAGGCGCACCTGCACCTCCTCAGAAGCAGCATCCCCGCCGCCCTCGACCAAGCTCACCGCGCCGGGCCACGCCAAGACCGCCGCCGCGGTCGCGTCGTCGTCCACGACCTGCACCGATGCCGAACCCGACACGCCGTCGCCGACCACCACACCGCCACCGGGATGGGTCGCCGCCCCGGGCGCCAAACCGAACACCGCGACCTCATGGACCTGGTCGGCATCGTTGCCGGCGGTCACTATCAGCTCCGCCACATTCACCTGCACGCCCTGGGTGCCCGAGCCGGTGAACACCACCACCGGAGACAGCGTCGCCCCGCCCTCCACCGACACGCCTGCACTGCCCCCATCGGCGACCACCACATCACCCGCCTCCACACCGGTGATCGCCAGCGGCACCCTCAACGATTCGCCCGCACCCAGCACGCGGCCCAACGACAAGTTCACCGTCGCCGACGACGACGCATCGCTCTCCACCGCGAACCCGCCGCCGCCAAACGACAGCACTGCCGGATCGTCGTCGGACAACACGATCGGCAGCGACGCCGGAGTCACCACCAGACCAGCAGGCGACACCGTCGACGCCGACAGGGTCACTGTCTCGGACGGCTCATCGGTCTGGTCGGCTTCGGGGGTGAGCGTGAACGTCTTGCGGCCGAACGACCAGCCCCCCTGGATCGTTACATCGAAATCGGCCACCTCCGCAAAGCCGACCGCCCCGACGACGCCCGAACCCTCAACAGACATCGTCACCACCACATCGGACTCGTACCGCGACCCGTTCGACAGCTCCGCCCGCACCGTCACGTCAACCGCGCCTCCGCCCTCAGATACCTCATCGACGTCCGCGCTCAACTCCACATCGGGCACCTCGTCGTCGTCGGTGATCTGCACCTTCCCCACTGTGTTCTCGCCCAGCGTGTAACCGGTGCCCGACATCAGCGTCACCACCACCGACTCGGCGTCCTCCACCCACGCGTCATCGATCGGGCGCACCACGATCTCGCCGCCCGAGCTGCCCGGACCCACCACCACCTCGCCGCTGAGCGCGGCGTAGTCGGTTCCAGCGGTGGCGGTGCCCGACACCGAATAGCGCACCGACAGCGAAGAGTCCCTCGGCACTGGCTCCGACAAACGGAAACGCAGCCGAGCCGCATCGCCAGTCAGAAGCTCCGCCACCGCAACCGACACATCCTTCGAGTTCACAAACGACACCGACGGCCCAACCGGCGCTGCTGCCACGGTGAACACCGGCGACAGGCCGTAGAGGCGGTGTCGGTTGGTGCGGGCGCGGTCGTTGTTTCCTGCGCCGGTGTAGAGGATCGGTGGGTAGGAGGAGTTGACGTTGCCGACCGCGGCCCGCGGGTCCGCGCCCAACGACTCGGTGGCGTGTTTGGTGCCGTTGGCGTTGCTGCCGGTCCATACCAGCCGGTAGCTCTCGTCGGTGTCGCCTTTCTCGTTCTTGGCGGTGCGGTTGTCCCAGCTCCCGTCGTAGAGGTCGGCGTAGTTGTCGGCCAGCTTCGCGCCGTTGAGCCAATAGATCGTCTCGCCGGTGCCGGTGGTGGACGTGTTGTCGCGGGCATCTGTCGACGCGGTGGAGGCCAGCGCCGTGATCGTGCCGCTGTAGGGCTGGATCTGCGCGTGCGCGTCTGCGGACCCTGCGGCCCGCTGTACGAACTCGTTGTAGTCGGCGATGTCCGTTGAGGTGGCGTCGCGGCGGCTTGAGGTCGCGAACAGCAGTCGGAACTTGTCTCCGGCGGTCAGCCCCGAGGGCTTCAGCGCCCAGTTGGACGGCACCTCATAGGAACTGTCTGACTCGGCAGTGACCGCGTCGTAGATGGTGATCTCGGCGCGGTGCTGGTGGCCGTGGCCGAACACGACCTTGCCTTGGATTTTCGACGGATTGCCCAAGCACAAAATCGCCGTCTCGGGCACCTCAGCGGCGTTGTCGTCGTGTGCGATGAACATCTTGGTGCGCTCTGTCTGGCCTGCCGGCACATTGAAGAACTTCCAGTTCCCGTGGTCGCGTTGCAGTGTGTAATCGGTCGAGTCGTCGGCGGTGCCGGCCGGGCACACCGTTGGGTCGGGGGTGTTGTCGGTGTGTACCAGCACCGGAATGTTCGCTATTTCAGGCTGAACGCTGCCGATCTTCACGGTCACCTTGATGCGGTCGCCCTCGTTCACGCTGACCCGCTCGACGAACAGTTCGACAGCCACCTCGTCCTCGACGACGGTCACGGTCGATGTTGAGAAGCCGCCGAGCCCGCTCGCCTTGAGGTCGACGCGCCCGCCGCGGCCGTCGGGGTCCTGGGGCGCGGTGACGGTCACCGCCCGCTGGATGTACCAGTTGCTCGAATCGAACTCGAGCGTGGCCTGATCGCCGGCCGTGTCCGCATCGGTGTCCAGCACCAGGATCGTGTCGTCCTGGCCGGTGAACGTCACCGTTTGCGCTGATCCCGGATTGGTGGAGGCCCGCACGTAGTAGGTGAACGAGTCGCCCTCATCGATCGTCGGGCTGCTGCTGCTGAATCCTCGGATCACCTCCCCGAACGAGAAATCGTCATCCGCGATGACCACCGTCGCCGACGCTGTTCCCAACTGGAGCCCCGAACGTGCCGTCACCGTCAGCGCCACAGTGAACTCCTCGTCGCGCACCCTGCTATCGATGGTGGAATCGTTAGTGATCGGGATATTGATAGCCACCGACGTCGAACCCATCGGGATGGTGCCCGACACCGCGCTGTTGTTGTAATCGGCACCTGTCGCGGTGCCGTCGGTCGGGGTCACCGTCACCTGCACCGGGTAAGGCGCGGCATGATTCAGTTCGACGGTGATCGCCGCGTTGCCGACGTTCTCGAGGAACGTGTAATGGTCGCTGCTCAAAGACGCCGTCACCGTGTCGTTCGCCTTGATCGTGAACGTCGTCGTCGTCTGGCTCTCCAGCTCATAGCCGGTGCCGGCATCGAGGCGCAGTATGATCGTCTCGTCTTCCTCCGGTGCCATGTCATCGGTGATAGCGATATCGAGGTCAGCACTGGAGGCACCCGCAGGGAACGTGAACGTCCCCGACAGGGTCGTGTAATCGTCCCCGGCGCTAGCCGAGCCACCCGTCACCGTGTAGTTGACGGTGAGGGCCGTCTTCGTCGCCGCCGTCGACGTCACCGTGACCGAGGCAGTGCCGTCATCTTCAGCCGCGGAGTATGTCGCGGAGGAGAACTCCAAGAACGGTTCGCCGACCTTGAACACCGGCGAAATACCGTAGAAGAGACTTGCGACCGAGAGCTTGCTGATCTCCGAACCATGGAGCGGGTTCGCAGCATTGGAGTTCAACATCCCGGCGTGTGCATGAGCCGGGGGCCCGTTAAATGCATCCAGAGGGCCGCGGCTAGACGTGGTGCTGCCTATTGTCCCGTCGTCTTCGCAGCCCGTCGTGTAAGGGCCGCTGCTCGAAACCGAGCCTCCTGTATGAGACCTCGGGTTGGTCTCGTCGTCCCAGTCGCCGTCGTAGAAGTCGAAGTAGTTGTCGGCCAGCTTGTTGCCGTTCAACCAGTAGATCGGCACGCCGTCAGACGTCGCCGACACCGAGCCGTCGGTGAAGCCCGGCCCGTGGTTCATCACTGTGTTCACCAGCGCCGACACGTTCGCAGTGCAGCCCACGATCCGGAAGAAAGAGGCCACCGCCCCGTCCTTGATGCTCGCGTGAGCCGCCCCCCCATGGTTGTCGTTGAGGATCTGATTGTGGATATCGCCGTTGTAGGTGCCGATATCGGGGTGCCCCGCGTCGTTGCCTCCCGTGGTGACGAACAGCAGCCGGAACGTGTCGTGCTCGCCCAAACCGTCAGGTTTCAACGGCCAGTTGCCCGGCACCACCAACTCGTCGTTCACGATGATCACACTCACCGGCCCGCCCGCAGGAGTGTCGACACCGCCCGCGACGCCTGTGTGAGTGACCGTGCCGAAATCGATCGTCACCGCGAGCTGGGTGTCGACGCTCGACTTGTTTACCGGCACCAGCTGCAGCGTCGCCGACGAACCCCCCGCACTGAACACCACCGCAGGGTTCTGCGCCGTATACGTCCCGCCGGTGGTCGTGAGCGACACGCCGGTCTGCGAGTTGGGCTGCAACCCGAACGCGTAGTCGGTGGTCACCGTCGCACCCACCACAGTCAGCGGCACGGTGATCGTTTCCGAACCGGTCAACGCCCGGCCCAACGCGAGTGTGATTGTCTTGTAGCCCGCCGCGCCTGACGCGCCCTCCACCACGTCGCCGTTGGGGTCGCCGTCAGAAGCAGACATCGTCACGGTCACTGTGGCGGGGTCGTTGTCGGTGACGCTGACGGTTACCGGGTCGATGGCGATCTGGTGGTAGGGGTTGTCGGTGTTCGACACTGCGGCGCTGTGGGTGAGTTGCACGGTCTCGTTGCTGGCGTCGCTGTCGGCTATGGCTGTGACGGTGACGGTCTGCGCTGTCGACCAGATGTTCGTACCCGTGGTGGTGAAGGTGAGCTCGGCGGTGGCCCCTGCGGTGCCGCCGGGCGCTGTGACGGTGACGGCGTCGCGGTGCGCTTGGGGGACGGTGACGGTCACGGTGACGTCCTGTACTGGGTCAGATGCCAGTTTGAGGGTGTAGGTGCTGGCGGCGGCGCCCTCGGTGACCGCGACGCTCGACGCTGACACGACCACGTTGTCGCCGGCGGGGTCGTTGTCGACGATGTACACGTCGGCGACGTCTTTGAGGGCGTCGCTGGGGTAGCCGATGGGCCGGTTCTCGGGTGTGGCTTCTATCCGTAGCCGTTCTGTGGACTCATTGGTGCTGTCGTCGGCGATGTCGAACGTCAGCGTCGCCGCGGTGTCGCCAGCCTCGACGAGGAGCAGTTCCTCCCCGAGGATGTGCTTGGGGGTGTAGTCGGCGCCCGAGGTGGCACGCGCCGGCGAATCGAAGAGGTCTGTGGGGCCTTGCAGCAGGGCGGGGTTGTCGATGTAGCGGAACCGCACCATCACATCACGGTGCAGAGCACGCGACAGGCCGACCTGGAGGCTGACGGTGCCGGCCCCTTCGGGGACTCGGACCCGGTCCGACCCGGTGAACGTCAGCAGGTACTCGTCGTCGACGACTGTGGTGTCGAAGCTGTACGCAGTGGCGGCACGGGCGACATCGGCGACGGTGGTGCCGGTCTGCGCGGCGAGCACAGTGTCGGCGGCGACGGCGATGGTGACCGTTTCGTTACGGGGGGTTTCCAGGTTGTCGTCGAGCGCTTCGAGCATCAGCGTCGCAATCTGCGCACCGGCACCGTCGAACACCACCACCGGCACCAGCGTGTCCACATCGGTGATGCTCACTCCGGTGTTGAGCGAGTCGCCGTCGGCGAGGACCAGGTCCTCGAAGTCGTTGACGGTGACACCTGTGCCCGAGACCACCAGAGGCACGTCGACGCGCTCGCCTGAGAGCAGAGCGCGGCTGAGCCTGACCTCGAAGACGATCGCGCCGTGGGCCGGGTCGACCCATTCGCCGTCGTCGTTCTCATAAGCGTCGCCGGACGTGCCCTCGTTGACGGTCGCGTCGCTGGTGCGCACCACAGACACCTTCACTGCGGTCGGGGGGTCATCGTCGTCGGTGACCGTCACCGTCACGTTGCTGACGACTCCCCGGAAATTGGTGCTCGGCGCGCGCACGTCGAGACGAACGGTCGCCTTGCGGGCGTCGTCGGGGTTGTCGACGTCGTCGGCGACCGCGGTCACCGTCACCGTCTGCGGGTCGTTCCAGTCATCGGCGGTGAACACCAGCTCCGCGGGGCTCGCTGTCACCTTGTCGTTGGGGGCCAGCAGCCGCACCTTCACGTCACCGCCCACAGGGGCCTCGCTCAGACGCACCGTCCACGCGGCCTGGTCCTCGCGCGTCGACGGTGTGCCCGGATCGTCGGCCTCTGCAACCGACACCTCGGCCGCGGACAGCACCAGCGCGGCGTCGTCGTCGTTTTCGATCACACCCTCAGCGGTCTGGTTCTCGGGGTCGATCACGGCGTGGACCGCGTCCGACAGGCGCACCGCGAGCACTTCGTCGCTTTCAGGGAAGATGTCGCTGCGGACGGTCACCGTCACGGTCTTGGACGTCTCACCCGCTGCGAACGTCAGCGTTCCCCCCGCGAACGCCTGATAGTCCACGAAATGGGTAGCGACCCTCAAACCGGACTCTAAGTGCGTGGCGGTGAGCCTGAGAGCGAAACGGCTGTAATCCACCGTCACCGTCCGAGCTGCCGCGGGGGTCAGCGTCACCGTGAAGTCCAGATCGGTGGTGCCGCTGTCACCCTCGGCGACGGTGCTGCCCGCTATCGATAGCACCGGCGGCGCCGAGGTGTCGTCGTTGCGGATATCGCCGATGCTCGCCCCCGCGTCCGGGTCGATCACCGCCACCGTGGGATACCGCAGATACAGCACCAGGTTCTCAGCAGGCTCAACGACAACGTCGCCGAACACCTTCACCGTCACCGTCTTGCTCGTCTCGCCCGGCGCGAACGTCAACGTCCCCGGCGTCACGGCCTCGTGATCAACGCCCGGCACAGTGGTGCTCAGCGCATCCCAACGCAAGTACTCCACCGTCACCGTGCGCAGGCTCGCCGGCGTCAACGTCACCGTGAACACCAAATCCGTCGTGCCGCTGTCACCCTCCACAACACCTGGACTCGCGATCGACAGCACCGGTTTGTCGAGCACGTCCACCGTCACCGACGGCACCGAGGTCACCGACCCGTAGCGGCCACCAGGCCCCGACCGCAATTGACTGCTCACCGCATGCGATACCGTCACCGCCCGCTGGTGACCCGCGCTCTCCGTCGTGTCTGCAACACCGGTCACCGTGACCACCTGCGGAACTTTCCAGTCGATCGTGTCGAAATCCAGATGCATCGGGTTCACCGTCGCAACCGCAATGTCACTGCTCGTCGGCGTGACCCTCACCGTCTCACCGCCACTCGGCGCTGAGTTCAGGCGCACCTCATAGGTCGCCTGGTCCTCACGATGGTCGTGCGTCAAGCCGTTGTCGACCTCCCAGACGCGCAGCGTCGCAGGGCTCACCGACACGCCCGGGGTGTCATCGTCAAGCACCGTCACCACAGCAGAAGCCCGCGCGATTGAATACGCGCCCGCAGTCGTCGGGTTCTGAACCGTCGCAGTCACCGTGTCGGTGCCGCTGTCTGTGCTGTTGTTGCCCGTCGTGGGGACCGTCAACGTCGCCGACGCCTGACCCGCCGGGATCGTCACCACCTGGACGCCTTCGTCACCGGCAGTCACATAATCCGCGGTGCCGGACTCGGCGACGCCGACGTTCACCGTCAACGCGCTCGACACCCTGTTCTCGCCGGTCCCGGCATAGACCGCGTTGCGGGTCACCGTGAACACGATGTTGTCGCCCTCATACACCTGCGATGCCGCTGTCACGCTGACTGTCGGGTCGTTGTCGGCGATCTGCACCGTCGCGAACGTGAAATCCAACGCAGTGCCCTCAGGCTGATGCTGAGGGTTCGGGTAGACCCGCAGCGTCTCGGTCGGCTCGATCAGATCGTCATCGACGATCGAGAACTCCAAAGTGGCGCGCCGCTCGCCTGCAGGAATCGTCACCGGATTCGTGAAATCGTTCCCAACTTCCCAATCATCGATCGTTGTGGTCACATCTGTGAGCGTCAACGCCACGGGTACGTCCCGGGCCTGCACCCGCGACAACGCCACCTTGACCGACACCGGCCCATCACCCTCCGCCGCCGTGTACGAGCGCTGCGTGAACGCCAGCTCGTACTCGTCGTCGACCACCGTCGCCGTGAATTGGTCTGCGCTCGAATCCACCACCAGCGTCTCGGACACGTTCGTGTCGCTGTCCGCGGCCAACGCGGCGGCGCCGGCCAACGCCACAGTCACGACCTCCTCACGAGGCGTCTCCAACACCCTGTCAATCGGCTCGAGCACCAACGTCGCCAACTGCGCGCCCTCGCCCTCAAAGACCACCGTCGGCGTCAACGACCCCGCCGCCTCCACGCTCACACCGGTGTTCAAGCCCTCGCCCACCGTCCGCGTCAACGCCGCGAAGTCCGACGCGGTCACCCCCGAACCCGACACAACCAGCCCGACATCGACGCGCTCGCCCGCCGCCAGCGCACGACCCAATGCGACCTCGAACGCGATCGGCTCCCCCGCCACATCGCGGGTGCCCTCATTCACCCTCGCCGCGCCGGTGCGCTTCACCGACAACAAAATGCCCGCGATCGTCACTTCGACATCAACGCTGTCGATGGTCATCGACTGCGGGTAGTCGCTGGTGGCGGTGGTCACCGCGTGGGTGATCGTCGCTGACCCCACAGCCACACCAGTCACGGTGACCAGCTGAGGCGTGGACCAATTCGACGAGGTGAAGGTCAACGCGCCCGACACGGACGCCTTGGTCGTGTCGCCCGATGTGGGCGTGACCACCACCGTCCCGCCAGGATCAGAAGCCAAATGCACCTCATAGGTGATGGTGCCGTCCTCGCCCACCGACACGGCGGTCTGCGGCACGATCACCTTGTGTCCGACGTCGACAACGCGCAGCAGGAAGCGCTCAGCGCCTGTATTGACCTGCGCCTTGTACGGACCGCTCGCTGCCTTGTTGAGCAGACCGATCGTGTACTCATCGTAGTCCTGGGCACCGGTGTCGGCGTCGCCGTCATAGAGGGCATAGACCCGCACCGTCTGCGGCACCATCCAGTTGCCCGAGTTGCCACCGGTGAACGTCAACTCGGCCTGGAAACCGTCGGTGTCGGGGTCGGTGTCCACCCCGATGTGCTCCGACACGGCCGCATCAAGCCACTGCTTGAAGCTGCCCCTCAGGTTGCTGTCGATCGCCCTGACAGTGACCGTGGCGTCGACAACCGGATCCTTCTCCAAGACGACGGTCAATGTGCCGCTGGTGCCCTCCTCGAGCAACTTCGTTTCCGTTGAGTCGGGGAGAAACGCGATGCCCGACGCGTCCAGCGCAATGCCCGGATCCGTAATGATGAAATCGACGCTCGGCGGCATGTCACCAGACGTGTAACCGTCCGGGCACGACGCCGTCGACGCCGTGGGGCACAGAGTCACGTTGAAGAGATCGTTGTCCTCCCGCAGATCGTCGGTCAGCGCCTCCACGTCGAACGTCGCCGACATCTGCCCGGCCGCGATGGTCACCCCGTTCGGGATCGAGTAATCCGCCGCCTCCGCGGTAAGGAGAGTGATTCCCAACGGAATTGTCACCCCGCCCGCAGGCGCAGCGTTGTCCAGCGACACCTTGATCGTGTAAGTGTCGCCCTCCACCAGCACCGGTGCCGCCGGCAACGCAGACCCGTCGGCCTGCGACCACGACACCACCACATCTGGTGTTGCGTCGTCGTCGTCGTTGACTGTGACTTTGGCGGTGTCGTTGCTGGTCGATACCCGGTAGCCGGTGCCGGTTTTGACTATCGCGGTGATGTCGCCGCCGGGTTCGTCGATGCTGTCCGCGGTCGTGGAGATCGACAGGGTGGCGTCGGTCTCGGTCGCTCTGATGGTGACAGTGTGGTTGCGTTCGTCGCCGGCAGCGATGAAGTCGGACCCCGCTGCGTCGGCGACGGTGACGGTCACAGCCAGATCAGCGGTGGGGGCAGTGTCGGCGGTGACGGTGAACACTGCGGCTGTGCCCTCGGTGACTGGGGACGTGTCCGCCGCGATGGAGATCTCCGGCAGGGCCGCGTAGCCGGCGTCGGTGATGGTGACTCTGGCGGTGACACCGCTGTCGGCTGCGATGATGCCGACGGGCAGGGATCCGAACTCGAGGATCAGGAACTCGTCTGGTTCTGTGATGCTGTCGGTTTCAGCGTCGAGGGTGACAGTGCCTGTTTTGGTTCCGTTGCTGATCGTGACCACACCACTTTTGGACAGTGTGAAATCGGCTGCCGACGCGGTGGGCAGACCCGAAGTGCGCATCCGCACCGGAATGTCCACCTCGGTGCCGGTGTTGGCGTCGAGGGTCACCGTGACCGTCAACGAGCGGCCCTCCGCGACGGTGCCGTTGTTGTCCACAGCGAGGGTCGCTTCGAGTTCGTTGCCGGGCTCGAACAGGTTGACCGCGGTCAGCGACGGGGTCCCCGCCGACAGGCCACCGCCGACGTTGGTGTTGCGGGCTGGCGCGTTGAGCGCATTCTGCGCAGGGGGGATCCGTACTGTTATCCGTTCATTGAGACGGTCCGCGTCGCCGTTCTCGGCGGTGAACGTGATCGTCGCGGTCTGCGCGCCGGTGCCGTCGAATCGCACCAGCAACGCGGCCTTGTACAGATCAGAGCGCGCCAGCGGATCAGACTTGAGGGTCACGCCGGTGCCCGTGGCTGACCACGACAACGCCCGCACCCGCTCCAACAACCGCGCCGGACCCGACAGGATCGACTTGGACAGGCTCTGCACCGTGACGGGCACCTCAGCGACCTCACCAGCCGCCAGAGCCCGATCCAGCTCCACGGTTACCGTCACGCTGTTCTTGGAGCCCTCCAACAAACGGCCCCCGCCCGACAAAGTCACCACAATCGGATCGTTGTCGGCGTCGAACACCGCCAGATCGAACGAATCAGCCGAGCGGTGCGGAACCGCGCCGCCGCCCACATTCGTCGCCCGCCCAGAATGACCGAACCCGTTGGCCGTCGCGTCGGCGGGGCCCAATGCGACGGTGACCTTCTCCTGGCGTTCTTGCACGCTGTCATCAGGCGACGTCAACAGCAGCGTCGCGGTCTGCACCACGTCGGTGGCGTGGCCGGTGAACGTCACCGTCGGCGTCAACGAGGCGCCACCGCCGACCGATACGCCCTTGTTGAGCGTGCCGCCCGGCCTGGTCGCCACGTCCACGTCCGCTGCGGTGACATCGCTGCCCGAACCCTTCAACGCAGACAGCACCAACGGCACCTCGACGATCTCGCCCACCGCGAGCGCCCGCCCCAGCGTGACCGTGAACTCCGCGTCGGCCTTCGCGCCTGTCGTCTCGCCCTCGGCAATCGGGCCGCTGTCCACCCGCGCCAAACGCACCACAGTGGCGTCGTCGTCAGCCACCGTCACCGTCGCCGCCGCAACCGAACCCAGCCGATAGGCGCTGCTGGCGTCGAGGGTCACCACGACCGTCTCGGACGGCTCGTCGGTGGTGTCGTCGAGCACCGTTATCGGGATCGTTGCGGTGGTCGCGCCCGCGGGGACCGAGACGCTGCCCGACAAGGCCGTGAAATCGTCACCCGATGTGGCGGTTCCGGTCACCGTGTAGGCCACAGTCATCGACCCAGACGGTGCCGGCGACACGCTCAACCCCAGCGACACTCCCCGATCCCCCGCCACCTCTGAGGCGGTGTGCGCGGCCTGCGCGAACTGCACCAGCGGCGACGCAGGCAAGTCGTCGTCGGCCACCTTCGCGTTCACGGTCTCGGACAGGCCCTCATATTTCGTGTCGCTGCTCGACGACGTCACTGTCACCGTTACATCACGCACATTCCCGGCGTTGTCGACATCGTCGTCCACGGAATGCACCGTCACCGCCTGCGACACCAACGCTTTGACCGGCGTGAACGTCAACTGCACCGACGCCGCCTTCGCGCCGCCCGCGGTGCTGACCGAAAGCGCCGACGAGTCACCGCTGGCGACTGTGACCGTCACATCGCTGGTCGGCCGCGACTTCAACGCCAACAACAACGTGTCGGTCCCCGACGGCTCCGACACCCGCAACACACCGCCCACAACAGCCGCCACCAGCGCCGCCGTGTCATCGTCGTCGATCACCACATCGAACGAGTTCGCCCCCGCCCCGGCCTGCGCGCCGCCGGCCACGTTCGTCGCCAGACTCGACGCCGCCAGATCACCCAACGCCACCGTCAACGTCTCACTGGTGCCCTCATCAACCAGATCATCGGCCGCGGTGATCGTCAACGACGCCACCTGAGCGCCCGCGCCGTGGAATCGCACCACCGGGGCAAGCGACGACACCTCCAACAGCTCCACACCCGTGTTGGTCTCACCGGTCGTGAGCGCCAGCGACACATCCGACGCAGCGATGTTGCTGCCCGACAGCACCAACGGCACCTCCACCCTTTCGCTCGATGTCAACGCCCGGCCCAACGTCACCGTGAACTCCGCCTCACGCGCCGCGGCGGCCGCGTTGGGGTCCTCTGAGATCGGGCCGCTGTCAGTGCGCGCCAGCGTCACCGTGACCGGATCGGGATCCGGCTTCGGTTTCGGCTCGGTCGCCGTGCCGGTGAACACCGCGCCGTCGCCGGCCAGTGCAGCTTTGACTGTCAGGCCCGAGACGCTGGTCGTCGCCGCTGAGCCCGCAGCGACGGTCAACTCGGTACCCAGCACCGCAGCCGACGCCGCGGTCACCTCCACGGTGGCCTTGACTGCGGCGGGGCCGGTGAACACCACCGACGAGCCGCTCAAGGACACGCCGGTGCCCGATGCCGCCAACGAGAAATCGGTGCCCAGCGTGCCGCCCGTGAAGCTCAGCGGCACGGTCACCGTCTCGCCGTTGAGTGCCCTCGCGTCCAGCGACACCTCGATCTCCGCGGCGTCGCTGGTGTGGTCCGCGTCGGAGCCCAACGCCGTGGTGACCTCGACCGCGGCATTCAGCAAGCTCAGCGTCTCCAGCTGGGTCTTAACCGGGCCCTGCGCCGCCGACGAGACGCCGGTCTCCGCGTTGCCGCCACCGTCGGTGTAGCCCACCGTCAAGCGCAGATACTTGCCCGCGTCGCCAACCGCTACCGAATAGGAAGCGGTGCTCGCCCCGGTGCCGGTCGCGGCGGTCCACCCGGTGCTGCCGTCCGCCGACACCTCCCAGCGGTACGACGACGCTACGCCCGCAGCCGGGTCGCCGTCGGGATCACCCGACACCGACACAAGCCGCAGCACCGAGGCACCCGCTACCGGCACGCCAGCGACCATGACTGTGTTCGCTTTGCCCTCGTTCACGTCGGTGACCGTCACCGACACCGCCTGGCGCACCGCCGTCGCGGTGCCGTTCGCGCCGAACGAGGTGGCCACCACCACCAACGCAACCTGCGGGGAGGCCTCGCGGTCCACCCCGGTGCCCTCATAGGAGATCTGACCAGTCGCCGAGTCGATCACGAACCCTGTCGGGGTCGCTCCGCCGGAACGGCCTTCGAGCGAGTAGGTGACGGTGTCGCTGTTCGCGTCCGTCGCCGTCACCGGCGAACCCACCGCTATCGCCGTAGACGAACCGTCGGCGTTCTCCACCAGCGTCAAATCATCGGGCACCGCAGCAAACACGGCGTCCGCCAAGGTCGGCGCTTTCGACACCTCATCAGCAACGTTCACGCTCACCGACCCCGGCGTGTGGCCCGGCGCGGTGAACGTCACCAGCACCGACTCGGCGTCGGTGTCCAAGTCGTCGACCGCTGTCACCATCACCGGCTGCGGAACACCCCAATCAGACGCAGTGAACGTCAGCGACGCGTGTGACACCTGCACCGCCAGCGGATCCCACGACAGCACCGACACCGACGCCGGCTCATCGCCCGCCGGTTGCTTGCTCAACTGCACCTGCACCTGCGCCGAGCCGCGGACCGCGTCGCCCTCCACCAGCGCCAGGGTCCCCGGCAACGCAGACCCGTCGGCCTGCGACCATGACACCACCACATCTGGTGTTGCGTCGTCGTCGTCGTTGACTGTGACTTTGGCGGTGTCGTTGCTGGTCGATACCCGGTAGCCGGTGCCGGTTTTGACTGTTGCGGTGATGTCGCCGTCGGGTTCGTCGATGCTGTCGGCGGTTGTGTCCACCGACAGGGTGGCGGTGGTCGCCCCCGCTGAGATGGTGACGGTCTGGTTCCCCTCGTCGCCGGCCGCGATGAAATCGGACCCTGCGGCGTCGGCGACGGTGACGGTCACAGCGAGATCAGCGGTGGGGGCAGTGTCGGCGGTGACGGTGAACACTGCGGCTGTGCCCTCGGTGACCGGGGAGGTGTCCGCTTCGATGGAGATCTCCGGCAGGGCCGCGTAGCCGGCGTCGGTGATCGTGACCCTGGCGGTGACACCGCTGTCGGCGGCGACGACTTGCGAGGGCAGGATCCCGAACTCCAGAATCAGGAACTCGTCTGGCTCGGTGATGCTGTCGGTTTCAGCGGTGAGCATGACAGTGCCCGTTTTGGAGCCGCTGCTGATCGTCACGATGCCTTTGTCGGACAGTGTGAAATCGGCAGTCGATGCGGTGGGCAGACCCGAAGTGCGCATCCGCACCGGAATGTCCACCTCGGTGCCGGTGTTGGCGTCGAGGGTGACAGTGACGGTCAGCTCGCCGCCCTCGGTCACCGTGCCGCCGCCGGAAACAGCGAGCGTCGCCTCCCGCTGCTGGCCCGGCTCGCGGATAGAGATACTGGTCAGTGTCGGTCTGCCTGCTTGCAGGCCGCCGGCGAGGTTGGTCTCGCGTTTCTCGTTTGCGGTGTTGAGCGCTGTGCCGGTGGTGGGCACGCTCACGTTCACGGTCTCGTTGTTGCGGTCGCTGTCGCCGTTCACCGCGGTGAACGTGATCGTCGCGGTCTGCGCGCCGGGACCGGCGAAGCGCACCACCAGCGGCGCCTTGTAGGGCCCCGAACTCGATATGGGGTCGGCCTTGAGCGTCACACCGGTGCCCGACGCCGTCCACGACAGCGCCCGGCGGCGCTCCAACAGCCGCGCCGGGCCGCCGAGGATCGCACCGGTGTTGCTCGACACCGTTACCGGCACCTCAGCCACCTCACCCGCCACCAATGCCCGCCCCAGACGCACCGTCACATCCGCGGTGCCCTTGGAGCCCTCGATCACCGTTCCGCCGCCCGAGAGGGTCACCGTGGTCGCCTCGTCATCGAGGATGCCCACCTGCACCGGCGGTCCCGTCGTCACGCCGCTGTAACCCGACACGGTGTGCGTGACGCTGCCCGAGCGGAAGCCCGCATTGTCGGTGTTGTCGTTCTGGTCGGACGCGGCGGTGACCGTCACCGTCTGGGGCATCCACCAGTCCGACGCGGTGAACGTCAACTGCGCCGACGCAGCAGCTGCGCCGTCGTCCACGCTCACCTGCGCGCCGCCCGTCGCCGTCGCGGTGACCGTGACCGTCGCTGACGGTTCGGTCGCCAGCCGCACCGTGTAGGTGTCCGACGCTCCCTTCGCCGCAGCGTTGTTCTCGCTGACACGGGTGCCGCCGTCGGTCTCGGCGATCACCAGCCCCGCGGCGCCATCGTCGTCGACGACTTCCACATCGAAGCTGTTGTCGACCGTGGCCTGGTCGCCGTCGTCGGCCGGCACGACTCCGCCGCCCAGATTCGTGCCGTCAGCCACCGCGTTCGCGAGGCTCAACGACACCACCATCGAGTCCGAATCGGCTGCTGCGGTTTCATCGTTGTGATCGTCGGCTGCGGTCAGCGTCAGCTCCGCGATCTGAGCCCCTTCGTCCAAAGTGACCACCGCGTACAGGTCCCCGGCGGTTCCCGACACCGACCCGATCGTCGCATTGCGGTTCGCCGCGCCCTGCTTCTCCGACACGGTCACATCGGCCGCCGTCAGGCCGGTGCCGCGGTTCTCGGGTCCCGGATTGTCGGGATCTTCCGGAGATCGCAGGAGCACACGCACCGCCGCGGTTTCGCCCACGGCCAGCTCACGACTCAGCGACACCGTCACATCCACCGTGCCGCCCTCGGGGATCGGGCCGCTGCCCGCGGACCGCGCCAAAGCGACGGTCGTGGCGTCGTCGTCGACGATCGTGACCGTGGTGAGCACGGTCGAACCCACCCGATAGCCGTCGCCGTTGGCGTTGAGCTTCAGCCAAATCGTCTCGGGCGGCTCATCGACAGTGTCGTCGAGCACCACGACCGGGATCGTCGCCTTGGTCGCGCCGGCCGGGACCGACACACTGTGCGACAGCTTCGTGTAGTCGACGCCTTCGGTGGCGGACCTGGATGTCGAGTACCGCAGCGTCGTGTCGACCTGCGGCGCCGGCGACAGCGACAACGTCACCGTCGCGGTCCGGCTGCCCGCAGCCTCCGAAGCGGCGAAGGCGTCGCTGGTGAACTGCACCTCGGGCAGCGCCCTGTCGTCGTCGTCGAGCACCGCCGCCGACAGCGACTCGGAAAGGCCCTGATACTTCGGGTCGGTGCTGGCCGCCGCGAAGCGCACCGACACCGCACGAGAGCCGCCCTCGTTCACCACGCTGTCGTCGACTGCGTGCAGTGTGACGGTCTGCGCCTTCGACACATTCGTCGGAGTGAACGTCAACTGAACCGACCCGGCCGGCTGACCGCCCCCGGTGCTCACCAGAAGCGCCGAGCTGGTGCCGCTGGTCACGGTGACGGTCACATTATGGGTGGGTTGCGACTCCAGGGCGACCGACACCGTCGCGGTGCCAGAAGGCTCGTCCACGCTGAACGGTGCACCGACCACGACGTTGTTCAGCGACAGCGCCGCGGTGTCGTCGTCGTTGAGGGTCACATCGAACGAGTTCGCGCCCGCCCCGGCGGCTGTTCCGCCGACCACGTGGGTGCCCAGGCTCTCCGCCGACAGGTCACCCAACGCGACCGTCAGCGTCTCAGCGTTCTCGTCGACCGCGTCGTTCGACGCGAACAGCGACACCGCCGCCACCTGAGCGCCCGCACCATGGAAACGCACCACCGGGCCAAGCGATGACACCTCGAACAGCTCCACACCCGTGTTGGTCTCACCGGTCGTGAGCGCCAGCGACACATCGGATGCGGTGATGTTCGTGCCCGACAGCACCAGCGGCACGTCCACCCTCTCAGCCGCAGTCAACGCCCGGCCCAGAGTGACCGTTAACTCCGCCTCACGCGCCGCCGCGGCCGCTCTCGGGGCCTCTGAGATCGCCCCGCTGTCGGTACGGGCCAACGTCACCGTCACCGGAACGGGGGCGGGCTGGGCGGTGAACAGCACGCGGCTGCCGATCAGCGACGCGGTGAGCTCGGTGCCCTCCAGCGACGGCCTTCGGTGGGGCTTCAACAGCCTGGGCGAGGAGAGCGTGAGCTTCTTTTGGAGCGCCGCGGCGTTGAGGGCTGAAACTTCCACTGTGGCAGTGGTCGGGGGCACCGTCTTGGCGGCGTCAAACGTCACGGAGATCCCGCCGGTGTTCGGCGCGTCGGGTTTAGAGAACTTGCCGACCTGCACGGTCTCGGGCGCATCCGAGACCGTGGTCGCGTTGTAGTCGAGGAGCACTCCGCCGTCGACGTCGACCTGGACTTGCACGTTCTCGCCGACAACCAGCGGCTCGCTCAAGGTGACGGTGACGAGGGCCTTGTCGCTGCTGCGGTCGGCGTCGCTACTCAGCGCCTCGGTGACGGTGACCGTCGCCTCCAGCGCGGCCAGCACCCCGACCAGCATCGGCGTCGAAGCCACGACTTCGCGGTTGCCGGCGCCGTCGTTGTATATGGCCCTCAGGCGCAGCACCTGGCCGGCGTCAGAGGCAGCCACCTCATAGGAAGCGCTGTCGCCGCCCTCGCCAGGCGCAACCCCCCAGTCGGCACCGAGTTGGCGAGCGATCTGCCACAGGTAGGTGACTGCGGCCGGATCGCCGTCGGGGTCGCCCGACACCGACCCGGTGAGGGTTGAGCGGCCGGCTATGGGGGTGCCCGATACCGTGACGGTGGCGGCGCCCTCGTTGACGTCGGCCACCGTCACCGTGATGTCCTGACGCACCTCGGTGGCCGAGCCGTCGGCGCCCACCGAGGTGGCGACCACCGTCATCGCAACCGAAGCGGCGGTCTCGTAGTCCAGTCCGGTGCCCTCATAGGAGATCTGGCCGGTGGCCGAGTCGATCACGAACCCTGTCGGCGCCGCTCCGCCGGAGCGGCCTTCGAGCGTGTAGCTGACGGTGTCGTCGTTGATGTCGGTAGCGGTCACCGGCGAGCCCACCTTCACCGCGGTGGTCGAGCCGTCTGCGTTCTCGGCGACCACCAGATCGGCGGGCACGGCGTCAAACACCGCGTCGGCCGCAGCAGCGGCAGGCTCGTTGTCGGTCACGTTCACCGTGAAGCTGTTGGCAGAGGGGTCCGGGTCGGCGCCACCGGCCACATCGGTGGCCGTCAAGTCGAAGCCGTTCGCTGCGCCGCCGTCAGGTCCGAGAGCGACGGTCACCGACTCGGTCGCCTCGGCGCTGGAGTCGTCGACCGCGGTCATGGTGATCGTGGCTGTCTGCACCGTGTTGACCCCGTCGCCGGCGAACTTCACCGTCGGTACCAGCGAGTTCGTAAGGCCCGACGTGACGCCGTGGTTCGAGCTCCCCGACAGGGCGAAGGCCACATCGCCCGCGACGACTCCCGGGCCGGAGACCACCAGCGGCACCTCGATCGTCTCGTCCGCGACCAGCGGACGGCTCAGCGTGACCGTGAACACTGCGTCGGCCGCGGTGCCGCTGCCGCCCTCAGCGATCGCGCCCGAGTCGCTGCGGGCCAGGCTCACCTCCGTCGGGTCGTTGTCGCGGATGGTCGCCCCCAAAGTGGGGGCCGTTACGGCGGCGTAGATGGGATCGTCAGACGTGACTGTCCAGGTGATGATCGCGAAGCCTTTGACACCGCCGGGAGTGTCCACACTGTCGTCAGCCGGCTCAAAAACGACACTTTGGCGAACGTTCCACAACTCGGGCGTGAACGTCAGCGTCTGGGCGCTGGCGGCGGACCCGCCGGGAGTATTCACCATCACCAGATCAGGCGACAGCGACGTGAACGTGTAATGCACCTCCTGCGTCGGCTTCGAGTCAAGACTGGTCCTCAGCGTCCGGGCTGTTCCCTCAACCAGCGGGTAGGGCGTCAGCGCGCTGACCGTCACCGCGACCGACGGGATCGACATATCCGCCGGGTAGTCGGCAGCGGCAGTGGTGACGGTGTGGGAGATCGTCGCGCTGCCCGCCTTGACGCCGGTCACGGTCACGGCCTGCGGGACGGCCCAGTCGCTTGAGGTGAACGTGAGAGGGCCGCTGACCGTGGCGGTCGCGGTGTCGTCCGAGGCAGGGGTGATCACCACCGCAGCGCCGGGATCGCTGTTGAGCCGCACCGTGTAGGAGGCGGTCACCCCGCCCTCGCTCACCGTCAGCTTCACGGGGTCGACCAGCACCCGTGCCACGACGGGGGCGTCGATGATCTCCACCTCAAACTCGTTGTCGTCGGTGCTGGGATCGCTGTCGTCGTACGCCGCCACCCCCTCGGGCACCTTGAGACTCTCGTCGCTGACCTCGCTGAGATCGCCGAGAGCGACCCGCAGTGTCTCGCTCGTGCCTTCGTTGAGAACGTCGTCGACCGCGGTCACTGTGAGCGATGCCACCTGGGCGCCATTGGAGAAGCTGACCACCGGCGCCAGCGGGGGCCACGAGGAAAGCGTCACGCCTGTGTTCGCCTGCCCGGTCGTCAACGCCAGCGTGAAGTCCCCCGCGGTGATATTCGTGCCTGAGAACACCACCGGCAGCGACACCTGCTCACCGGACACCAGCTCCCGGCTCAGCGTGACGGTGAACGTCGCCGTGCGGTCAGCCGCGCTCGCCGCCTCGCTGATCGTGCCGCTGTCAGTGCGCGCCAACGTCACCACAACCGGATCGGGATCCGGCTTCGGCTTCGGCGCGGTCGCAGCACCGGTGAACACCGCCCCGTCGCCCAGCAGCGCCGCCTTGCCCGCCTTGTCAGCCAGCGTTGCGCCCGTCACCACGACCTCGCCCGGCTCGACCGTCAACACGCCCGCCAGCACCGCAGCCGACGTCGCGGACACCTCCACAGTCGCTTTGGCTGCGGCGGGGCCGGTGAACACCACCGACGAGCCGTCCAAGGTCACACCAGTGCCCGACACCGCCAACGAGAAGTCGGTGTCGAGGGTGCCGCCGGTGAAGCTCAGCGGCACGGTGACGGTCTCGCCGCCGAGCACGGCGGGGTCCAACGACACCTCGATCTCCGCGGTGTCGCTGCTGTGATCCGCGTCCGAGCCCAGCGCCGCGGTGACCTCCACCGCGGCGTTCAGCAAGCCCAGCGTCTTCACCGGACCCACCGCTGCTGAGGTAATCGACTCTGTGTTGCCGCCGCCGTCTGTGTAGCCCACCGTCACACGTAGATACCTGCCCACATCGCCGGCCGCCACCGAATACGAAGCGGTGCCTGCACCCGTGCCGGTCGCGGCGGTCCACCCGATCTTGCCGTCCGCGGAGGTCTCCCATGCAAACGACGAACCCGCCGCGGGGTCGCCGTCGGGATCGCCCGACACCGACGCCGTCAGCGTCGATCGGCCCGCCACCGGCACGCCCGCGATGACAGCCGTGCCGTCGCCCTCGTTCTCATCGGTGACCGTCACCGACACCGGCTGGCGCACCGCGGTCGCGGTGCCGTCCGCGCCGATCGAGGTCGCCACCACCACCAACGCGACCTGCGGGCCGGTCTCGCGGTCCACGCCCGGCGCCGGAGTCAACGTGCCGAAATCATTGGCAATCGGCCCGTAGGAGATCTGGCCGGACGCCGAATCGATCTTGAACCCCGCCGGCGCAGCCGCCCGCAGCGGACCCTCCAACGCATATGTGACCGTGTCGCCGTCGGCGTCGGTGGCCGTCACCGGCGAACCCACATCCACCGGGCCCTTGTGGTTCTCCTCCAAGCTCAGATCGCCCGGCACCGCAGCGAATACGGCGTTCGCCAAGGTCGGTGCCTTCGACGCCTCATCGGCCACGCTCACACCCGCCGACCCCGGCGTGTGGCCCGCCGCGGTGAACGCCACCAGCACCGACTCGGCGGTCTTGTCCAAGTCGTCGACCGCGGTCACCGTCACCGTCTGCGGAACGCCCCAATCAGACGCAGTGAAGGTCAGCGAATCGGGCGACACATGCACTGCCAGCGCATCCCACGACGCCACAGACACCGACACATCCCCGGCCGGCTGCTCGCTCAACCGCACCCGCACCACCGAAGAAGCAGCATCCCCGCCGCCCTCGGTCACGCTCACCGAGCCCGGCCACGCCAACACCGCCGCCGTGGCGTCGTCGTCGAACACCTGGACCGACGCGGATGCCGACACGCCGCCGCCGACTGGCCCGACCACCACACCGCCACCGGGACCGTTCGCCGCGTCAGCAGCCAGCGCGAACACCGCGACCTCATGAACCTCGTCGGCATCCTGCCCGGCGGTCACCGTCAGCTCCGCCGCATCCACCTGCACGCCCTGCTGACCCGAACCGGTGAACACCACGACCGGCGCCAAAGTGCTGCCGCCCTGCACCGACACGCCCGCACTGCCCCCATCGGCGACCACCACATCGCCCGCCTCCACATCGGTACCGGTGATCGCCAGCGGCACCCTCAACGACTCGCCCGCGCCCAGCGCACGACCGAGCTGCACGCTCACCGTCGCAGACGACGACGAATCGCCCTCCACAACGAACCCGCCGCCACCAAACCGCACCGGCGTCGGATCGTCATCAGCAATCCGCACCGACGCCGGTTGCACCACCAGACCCGCAGGCTCAACCCCAGACGCCGACACAGACACCACCTCGTCAGGCTGATCAGTTCCGTTGGCTGTGGGGCTCAGCGTGAACCTCGCAGACGCCGACCCGGCGCCCGCGGGGATCGTCACATCGAAATCGTCCACCGCAGCGAACCCCACCGCGCCCTCAACACCCGAACCATCCACAGATACCGACACCACCACATCGGACTCGAACCGCGACTCGTTTGACAGCTGCGCCTGCACCCTCACCCTCGTCGCACCGTCGCCCTCAGACACCTCATCGGTGTCGACGCTCAACAGCACCTCCGGCTTGGTGTCGTCATCAGCGATCCGCACCGTCCGCGACGTGTGCTCACCCAACGTGTAACCCGAACCCGCCGTCAACGTCACCACCACCGTCTCGGCGTCCTCCACCCACACGTCATCCAGCAACGACACCAATATCTCGCCGCGCGACACCCGGCCCGGCTGCGAGCTGCTCACCACGTAACCCTCCAGCATCAACACCGAAGGCGACACCACCACATCCGCGCCCGCCTTATTCGCCTCCGTGCCCACCCTCGCGGTGCCCGACAGCGAATAGGCCACCCTCAAACGCTCAGCAGACCCCAACGGCTCCGACAACACCACACCCAAACGCGCCACCACACCATCACCCTCCGACACCTCAACGACACCCGAAGACCCAAACGACACCGACGGCGTGTCAGAGGAGAGCACCGTCACATCCACCGGGTCCACCGACAACGACATCGGATAGTCCGTCGTCCCAGTCGTCACATCATGGGTGACCGACACCGACCCAGCGCCGACGCCGGTGACAGTCACCAGCTGCGGCTCGTTCCAGTTCGACGAGTCGAACGTCAGCGTCACAGGGCTGACGGTCGCGGTGCCCGACGCCTCCGAAGTCGGCGTCACAACCACCGTCCCGCCAGGATCAGAAGCCAACTGCACCTCATAGGTAATGGTGCCGTCCTCACGCACCGAGACGGAATCCGACAACACCACCACCGCATGGCCGGCGTCCTTCACGGAGAGCTCGATCCGCTCGGAGAGCGTGTTGACCTGCTCCTTGTACGGGCCGCTCGCAGCACTGTTCAGGAAGCCGATGGTGTAGTTGTCCTCCCTACCGCGGTCCTTGTTCGCATCCGCGTCATAGAGGGCATCGACCCGCACCGTCTGGGGCTCGTTCCAGTTTCCCGAGCCGCCGCCCGTGAACGTGAGCGTGGACTGGGACCCGTCAGTGTCCGGGTCAGCGTCCACCTTGACGTACTCCGAAGCGGCCGCGGAGATGACAGCGCTAATGCTGGAGATCTGGACGTCCACCGGCTTGACGGTGACGGTGACATCAACAGTCGGGTCGCGCTGGAGGGCGACGGTGAATGTGCCGCTCTCGCCTTCGTCAAGCAGTTTGAGGCCCTCAGAGATGGTTGAGGTCCTCAGGCCCGACAGATCCACCACCACCGTCGGGTCCGCGATGATGAAGTCAACGGTCGGCGGCGTGTCACCAGACGTGTAACCCGCCGGGCACGACGCCGCCGGGCACAGCGTCACCCTGACAAACTGATTGTCCTCCAACAGATCGTCGGTCAGCGCCTCAACATCGAACGTCGCCGACGACTGCCCCGCTGCGACCGTCACGCTCGACGGGATCATGAAATCCGCCGCATCCGGACGGAGACGGCCAATACCCAGCGGAATCGTCACCCCGCCCGCAGGCGCAGCACTGTCCAAAGACACCTTGACCGTGTACGTGTCGCCCTCAACCAGCACCGGTGCCGCCGGCAACGCAGACCCATCAACCTGCGACCACGACACCGCTGCGAGCCCCTCGTCGTTGTCGGTGACCGTGGTCTCGTGGCGGGGGAACGGACCCACCGTGTAGCCGGTGCCGGTGTCGATGGTCACCACGATGTTCTCGACGGTTTCGGGCGCCGTGTCGTCGGTGAGGGTGACCGTCAGGTTCTGCTGGTCGGTGTTGGCTGGGAAGGTCAGCGTGCCCGAAGTGCCGGTGAGGCCGGTGATGGTGTAGTCGGTGCCTGCGACAGCGGTGCCCCCCAGCGTGTAGCTCACATCGACCTGTGAACTCGACGTCGGCAGCAGCTTGATCGGGATGTTGACCGTGCCGTGGTCTTCGGGGTGCTCGTTCTCGAGATCGTCGAAGAACGCCACCGGCCCCGAAGACTCGTTGATGTCAATCTGGAAGGCGGCCTGACGCGTTCTATCCGCGGAGTCGCGGAGTCGCACCACAAAGAACTCGCCGGACTCTGCCCGGTCGTCGGGTGCCGCCAAGAACTTGAACGAAGCTTCCCGTTTCGTGGCCTCCCAGTCGATCTTGTTCAGCACATGACAGATGTCCGCCAGTCCACCTTCCTTCGACAGGTCGGACGGCTCGCACGCCGAGGACGATGACGCTGAAGTCGAATTTGCATTCGACTCAGTGATGCTGCCGAGCCCGATACTCGGTGTACCCGTCCACGATGCCGGTATGCCTGACACGGTGAACGTCTTGAACTCGCCTTCGGTGATGGTCGTCGAGTCGATACTGGCGCCGCTGCTGGCGTTCACGTCCACGTCGAAGGTGTTGTTGGAGGCGTGCGGATCGGCGCCGCCGCCCACGTCGGTGGCCAGGTTGGTGCTGTCGAACCCGTTGGTGCTTGTGCCGTCGGGGCCGAGCGCCACCGTCACCGTCTCCGCTGCTTCGGCCACATGATCCTCGAGGGCCGCCACGGTCAATGTCGCAGCCTGCACCGTGTTGGTGTCATGGCCGGCGAACGTGACCGTCGGCGCCAACGAGTCGCCAGCGGCGACGCTCACCCCGCTGTTGATCGTCGCCCCTGCCTTCTTGGCGACGGTCGTGTCGCGGACGGTGACGCCTGTGCCCGACAGCACCAGCGGCACCACCACCGTCTCGCCTGCGTACAGCCGCCGGCTGAGCGTGACGGTGAACTCCGCGTCGGCCGCGGCGCCGGAGCCAGCCTCGGCGATGTTGCCGCTGTCGACGCGGGCCAGCGAGACCACGGTGGGATCGTCGTCGGTGACCGTCGAAGCCGCTTCGTCGATCTTGCCGACCTTGTAGCCGGTGCCGTCCACCACGGTCACCGTCACGTCGCCGTCAGGCTCGTCGACGTTGTCTACCGTGGTCGCCACGGTGAACGCCGCGGAGGTCTGGTTCGCCTTGATCGTGACCGTCTGGGCGCCCTCACCTCCGACAGCCACGAAATCGGCCGCAGCCGACGTGTCGGCCACCGACAGATTCACCTCGAGATCGGCGGTCGGCGCCTCGCCGATCTCCACCGTGAACGCCGCTGCGGTTCCCTCGGTGACGCTCGCCGCGTCCGCCGAGATGACCACCACCGGCCCTGAGCTGTCGTCGTCGGTGACGGTGACTGTGGCTTCGAGGGCCGTGGCGCCGCCGGTGAGCTGGGCTTCGCGCGGGCTGGAGAGCCGAACCGTGAACGTCTCGTCGCTCTCTGTGGCGTCGTCGTCGACCAAGGCCACGGTGATGGTCTTGGAGGTGACGCCCGCAGCGAAGGTGAGCCGGCCCGCGTCGGCGGTGTAGTCGCCGGGGTGGACGGCACCGCTGCCACCGGCGCCATCGGCGGTGGTCCAATACACCGACAGCGGCACCTCGGTGTCGCCGGTGCGGGCGACGTAGACAACGACGGTGCCGTCATCTTCAGCAGCACTCGCGGTCGCCGAGCTGAACGCCACCGTCGGCAGGTCGGCTGCGTCGGTGATGGCACCGGTGGCGGCGCTCTTGGTGGGGTTCAGAGCCGGCGCGTCCGTGCCGGTGGGGGTGCCGAGGGTGACGGTGAAGAAGTGGTCGCCCTCGTAGGTGCTGTCTTGGGTGGTGGCGACGGTGAAGGTGTTGCTGGTCTGGCCCTGGGCTATGACGACGGTGCCCGCGTCGTTGTCGTAGTCGGCATTGGTGCCGCCCGACGCGCCGGTCGCTTCTGTGTATGCCGGTTCGCCGGCGATGCCGCGCCCGTCGGAGAGCGTGTAGGGAACGGTGATGCCCCCGGACGGGGCGGCGTCAGGGATCGTGACAGTGAAGGTGATCGGGCTGCTCTCGGCGGCCGATGCGTTCTCGACAGAGACGCCGCCCGCCACAGTGAAGGTGTCGGACAGAGCGAACAATGGCTTCCATAAACTTGCGCCGGGGCTATCGCAGCCCTCGTTGACTTGGCCAAGCGGAGCCCGGTTCGCGCCGGAGTCGTTGAGATACCCAACATGGGATCCGTAGGGATCGTCCAGCGACATACGACGCGGATTGCGATTACCACTGTCCCGACAGACTCGGGTTTGTTCTTTGCCGTTGGACAGCGAGCCGGTCCAATAGCCGCTGGCGTTGATGGTCGCCGCGGTGCCGTCAGCAAACCTGGGGTTGGCTTCGTCGTCCCAGTCCCCGTCGGTGAAATCGGCTTTGTCGTCGGCGACTTTGCTGCCGCCGACCCAATAGATCGCATCGTCGGGATGGTCGTCGTCTGCCGGATCGAACCTGGCGGTCGCGTCGGCGTGTGTGCCTTCGCTACCATTGCCACCGGCCACCGAGACAACAGGGAAGAACGACTCGGCGTACGGAGCCAAATCCTCTACGCCGCGGTCCTTGAGTGCGTTGCCAGTGATCTCCGCGCGCACATGGTTCGCAGGGCTCACCTCCCCACTGTTGGTAAAGAAATTTCCTTTGATGACTCCGTTCGTGACGTACAGCAACCGGAAGGTGTCGCCCGCTTGCAGTCCGTCGGGTAGAAGCGGCCAGTTGGTCGGTACGAAGTTGCCGGTGCCGTCGCTCTCGGTGTCGGCGATGCCGTACCACGCTTGAGCACCGTTGTGCCAGGGCTTGATGCCGCCGCTGAGGTTGGTCTCGGGGTTCAGGTGCTTGCGGTTGTTCCAGGCGTGGATGGGCAGCACCGCCAGGTCGTTGGGGAACCGAACCGAGAACTGCTCGTCGAACGTCTCGCCATCGTCGAACCCGTCGCGGGCGTTGAGCTCGAGCACCGCGGTCTGCGCGCCCGCGCCGCGGAACTCCAGCCAGCGGAACCCCGCATGAGGTGGGGTGAGCCGGTTGACGATCTCGACGGACACGCCGGTGCCCGTCGCGGACATCTCGAAGTCGTTGTAGTGGATCGGCCACGACACGTCTGCGCTGTAACGCGGCCCGCGGATCCCGCTCACGACATTGCACGCCTCGATCGGCTCCGACGGATAGCCGTCGGTGAGGTCGGTGAGGTCGCACGGCTGATCCTCGGGGTTGAGGCTGTGCCCGACCGCCTCCAGGTACAGCGGTACCCGCACGTACTCGCCCGCCTCCAGAGCCCGCCCCAGGGTGATCGTCAGCGACCGGTCCACCCGGGTGGCGTCGCCCTCCACCATCACCTGGGAGATCTCCGCGCCCGACGACGACGTGCGCACCCCGGCGCCGGTCATCGTTACGGTGGTGGCGTCGTCGTCCGCGACGGTCAGGGTGTGGGTCACATCAGAAAGCGCGGCGTAGGTCGCGTCCCCCGACAAGGCGTGGGTGATCGTGACCGAGGCATCGACAGCATCGGCCGAGTTGTTCGCTGCTGTCAGCGTGACCGTTTGTGGGGTGCTCCATATCCCGTTGCCGCTCGGGTTGAACGTCAGGCTGGCCCCGCCAGTGACCGACGCCAGGCTGGTGTTGCCGCTGGACACCGCGACGGTGACCGGGGCCGAGGGCGCTGTGTTCAGCCGTACCTCGTAGGTGTAGGTGCTGCCCTCGACCACTCGCCTGTCGCCGTCGTCGACGACGCTCAGCCCCGCGGATGTCTCCTGGAGCGTGATGCGGTGCTGGCGCTCGGCGTCACGGCCCGTGCCGCAGCCCTCCCCCGAGCACGCACCGCCGTCGAGGTTCGTGACGATGCGGGTGTCGCGCCACGGCGCCGAATCGCGATAGGTGTGTACCAGCAGGCTCTCGGTCACGGTGTTGCCGTCGTTGGACGCCGCGGTCACCACCACCGTGGCCTCTTGGGCTGACGGGCCGATGAACCGCAGCAGCCCGGTCGCGCCGCCGGGCGAGTCCGAATAGGCCACGCCTTGGGGGGTGCCGTCGAGCGACAGCGTGAAATGGGTGCCCAGCTCGGCGCCGCTGAACGCCAGCGGCACGGTGATCCACTCGCCCGCCACCAGAGCCCGGCTCAACGACACCCGGAACTTGGCGGTGTCGGTGGTGCTGCTCTCAACGGCGATGTTGTCTTCGGTGGCGGCGGCCTGCACGATGACCTCGGTGGGCTCGTCGTCGCCGGTCAACGTCACCGGCAGCGACGGCAACGCAATGGTCGTGTAGTCGGGGTTGTCGAGGTAATTGGACCGGTCACCGGCGTCGCCGTCGTAGGCCGCCACGACCACCTTGAACGACCATGTGCCCGTCAGATCACCATGGTCCACCACGTTGTTCTCTGCGACGAGTTCCACCTTGCGTGTCAGGTGCTCCCCCGTCGCGGCCTGCCCGCCGACAGTGCTGTTGAACCGCGCCACGAAATGCCAGTCGCCGGGATTGTCCACTGAGCTCCCCGACGCCGGCGGCCCGTTCGGCCGCGCGATCGCCTTGCTGATCGGCTCGTCGTCGGTGCCGCCGGTGCGCACCTGGGTGTCCACCTTGCCCAAGATCACAATGTCCTCAGTCGGCGCTGCGTCGAGGGTGATCGTGATGTCGTCGCGGCGGTCGCGGCTGTCGGTGTTGTGCCCCCGCTCCATCACCGTGGTGTGGCCGTCGCTGACGGTGATCGTCGTGCCCGTGCCGGTGACCGGCGTGTCTGACGATTCGGTGACCGTGACCGTCCAGTCGCCCAACACCGTGCCGCCGGTGCAGTCAGCGGTCGTACACAGCTGCACGCCGAAGGTCTCGTCGTCGGAGTCGTCGTCGGCGTTGGCGGTCACCTCGAAACGGAGACGGCCGCTCACAGAGTCCTCGAACGTCCGACGTCCCTCACCCGCCGCTATCTCCAGCAGAGCGCCCCGCTGGTTGGGGACCTTGAAGGTGACGTCGCCGGCCTCGGCCGAGTACCCCGACAGCGGCTTGAAGAAGACGAAGTGGGCCGGGCGCTGCGGAATCCTCGACAGCTCGAATTGGCGCTGTTGGCCCTCGGCGATCGCCGTGCGGTGCAGCACCACCCCGCTCGCCGACACCGACAAGCCGCCGGGCTCGTCCGTCGACGTCGGCGGGGGCGCCACCGAGTCGTCGTCAGTGATGGCGACCTCCACGTCCGCGGTGATTGAGCCGTAGCCGCCGCCCGACGCGGTGTGTGCCAAGGTGACCTTCTCGTGGTCTCCCTCGTCGTCGTCCACTGCTCGCAGCGTCACGGGCTGGGGCTCGTCCCAGTTCGAGGTGGTGAATGTCAGCGTGTCGTCGAGGCCCGGGTTGGCCAGGTCGGTGTCGACCGCCAGCGACGTTCCGAACTGCCCCGAGACGGTCACCGTGACGGTGCCGGTCGGCTCAGTGGCGAGCACCACCGTGTAGGTCGTCGAGTCGCCCTCGTCCATGGTCACCGACGCAGCAGAGACCTCGATGGCCGGGTCGTCGTCGGCCACCGTGACGGTCGCCGGGCTGACGGTGGTGTCCGGCTCTCGCGGGATCGGAGGCGTCGCCGGCAGCCACTCGCCCGAGACTGTGACAGTCTCGTCGCCTGTGTAGACAGCGTCGGCGGTGGGCGTGAGGGTGAACGTGTTCGAACCTTCCGAGGACTCCGCATCGATGGTGATCTCGAAGTCGGGCACCGCGGCGAAGCCGACCACGTTGGGAGCGCCCGAGCCCTCCACGCTCACCTTCACCTTGCGGTCCACCAGATACACCGACGTGCCGGCTAGCGAAGCGGTCACCGTGATCGTCTGTGCTCCGCCGCCCTCAGACACCGTGGCCTTGTCGACGCTCAAGGCGACCGCACCGGGCTGGTTTCCGGCGTCGTCGTCGAGGATGCTCACAATGGCGTTGCGGATGCCGCCCAAGAAGTACCCCTCGCCCGGAAGCAACGCGATGCGCAAAATCCCGACGCCTTCGATGAGGTTGTCGTTCACCACGACGACCTCGATGACGGCCTCGGTCGTGCCTTTGGGCACCGTCAGCGTGCCCGACAGCGGTTCGATGTCGACTCCCTCCTTCACTGCCAAACCCGACGGGACCTGGTACCTCACCGTGAGGTCTGTGGCCGATGGGCTCGACAACACCACCGTGACTTCGCCGGTGTCCCCGCCCTCGCTGGCAGAGACCGAAGTTTGCTTGAACGAGACGACGGGAATCGCAGGCCCGGTCAGCTTGAACACCGGCGACATGGCGTAGAACCGGTTGCTGTTGGTGGGGGCCTCCTGCCCATTTCGCAGCGGGCCCTGCGTGGCCGCCTGGGTGCCTGCGGCGAACGACACGTTGGCGGAATGGCCCAGGGGGTTGGTGTGCAGCGTGCAGTTCGCCTGCATTCCGGTCCACACCTTGTCACCGTCGGCGGGCAAACCGTCCTCGTGGCGGAGATGGTTCGTGGTCTCGCTCCACCGGTTGTCCCAGTTGCCGTCGCAGAAGTCGAAGTAGTTGTCGGCAATCTTGTGGCGCTTGATCCAGTAGATCGGCGTGCCCGCATCGTCGGCCTTGGTCGACCCGTCGGCCCACGCGTTGGAAGACCACATCCCGACGTGGGCGCGGCCCGCGACGTTGGCCGCGGGCGCACTCGAGCTGCGGGTGTTGGCGAATACCTTGAAGAACCCGACGTAGGGCTGGATCGCCTGGATGCCGCTGCGCGCTCCCACGCTGCGCACGAACGCGTCGTAGTCGGCGATGTCCGACGACTCGGCTGTGCCGCCTTCAGAGGTCATGTACAGCACACGGAACTCGTCGCCGGAGTTCAGATCCGACGGCCGCAGCGGCCAGCTCACCGGCACCTCGATGTCGCCGGTCTCGTCGTCGACGATTACGAACCCGAGCGGCCCGCCCGCCGGATCGGCCAGCCCCGCCGGCAGGTTCGTGTGGCTCGGCGCCCGGTTGCCCGCGCCGTAGTCGACCACCACATAGGGCTGCGTGCGCGCATCGTTGTCGACCGGCGTGAAGCGCAGCGTCGCCTCCGAAGCCCCTGCGGCCAGCCGCACCGCCGGGTTCTGCGGCGAGTGCGGTGAAGCCACCAGCAGCGACACCCCGTTTTGGGTTGACGGCTCGAGCCCGAACGTGAAATCGGTGGTCACCACCGCGCCGTAAACCGACAGCGGCACCGTCACGGTCTCCGAGCCGGTGAGCGCCCGGTTCAACGAGACCGTGACCGTGCGATAGCCCGTCGCGTTCGACGCGCTCTCCACCACGTTGCCGTTGGCGTCGCCGTCGGTGCCCGACAGGGTGACCGCCACCGACAAGTCGCCGATGGTCACCGTCAGCGTCCCTGTTACCGAGGCGTACCCGCCCCCGGCGGCCGTGTGGGTGAGCGTGACCTTGTCGTTGTCGGAGTCGCCGTCGGCACCGGCCGAGACGGCCACCGTCTGGGGCTGGTCCCAGTTTGACGTGGTGAAGGTGAGCGTGTCCTGGTCGCTCCCCTTGGTGCTGTCGGTGTCGACGGTGAGGTCGCTGCCGCTGTGGCCCGAGACGGTCACGGTCACGTCGCCGCTCGGCACCGTCGAGAGCCGCACCGTGTACTCGGCGCTGGTGCCCTCGGTCACCGACAGCGCGGCGCCCGCAGGCGTGAACAGCAGCCCGGAGTCGTTGTCGGCGACCGTGACTGTGGTGGCGGCGGGGCTGCCCACCTGGTACCCGCTGCGGGCGGCCAGTTCCAGCACGATGGTCTCTGAGCCTTCGAGGTCGTTGTCCTCGGTCAGGGCCACGGCGATGTTGGCCGAGCCGGCGTTGGCGGGAATGGTCACGCTGCCGCTCAGCGCCGTGTAGTCGGTGCCCGACACCGCCGTTCCCCCGCTGTCGACGTACGCGACGGTCAGATCGGCTGTGGGGGCGGGCGACGCCTCCACCAGCACGTTGAGGGTGCCCGATCCTTCGCCGGCGGAATAGGTGGCCGCCCCGAAGGTCACCTGCGGGGTCTCGTCGTCGATGGTCACCTGGGCCTGAGCGCTGGCCGAGTCGTAGCCGCCGCCCACCGGCGTGTAGGTCAGCGTCACGGTTTCGTCGTCGGCGTCGTCGTCGGCAGCCGCCATCAGGGTCACGGTCTGGGGCTCATGCCAGTTGGCGGTGGTGAAGGTGAGGGTGGCCTGGTCGCCGTCGGTCGCGCTGTCGGTGTCGACGGTGAGGTCGCTGCCGCCCTGGCCCGAGACGGTCACGACCACGTCACCGGTCGGCGGGGTGGAGAGGCTGAGCTGGTAGGTGAACGTGTCGCCCTCAGCCACGGTCGGGGTGGGAGACGAGAGCACCAGCCCGGGGTCGTCGTCTTCGATGGTGACGGTGGTGGACGCCGTCGAACCGACGGCGTAGTCGGTGGCGGTGCTGCTCAGCGCCAGCTCGATCGTCTCGCGGCCCTCGACGGCGCTGTCGTCGGTGACAGTGACGGTGATGTCGGCCGAGGTCGCGTCCTTGGCGATGGTCACGCTGCCGCTCAGCGCTGTGTAGTCGGTGCCCGACTCCGCCGTGCCCCCGCTGTCGGTGTAGGCGACGGTGAGATCGGCTTCGGGAGCGGGCGACGCGTTCACCTTCACGGTTGCGGTGCGGGTGCCCGCAGCCTCTCCCGCGGTGTAGGCGGCGGCGCCGAAGGTCACCACCGAGCCCTCGGTGATGGTGACCGTGGCGCTGGTGTCGCTGGCGTGGGCTTGGGTGCCGCCTTCGAGGTTGGTTGCGAGGTTCGTGTCGGCCAGGTCTCCGAAGGCCACTGTCACCGGGTCGTTGCGGGAGTCGCCGTCGTCGTAGTTGGCCACCGGGGTCAGCACCAGCACCGCGGAGCGCACCTGCTGGCCGGAGGTTCCGGTGAAGGTCACCGTGGGGGTGTCGCTGCCGGCGCCGCTCAGCGCAATGCCGGTTGGGCTGCCCTTCAGCGCCACCCCGACCGCGGTGCCTGCGTAGCCGTCGGTGAGGTCGAGCGGCACCGCCGCCACCTCGCCGTCCACCAGCGCCCGGGCGAGGGTGACGGTCACCTCGGCCGAGGCGGCGGTGTCGCCTTCCTCGACTTCGCCGCCGCCGGTGATCGACACCACGGTGGGCTCGTCATCGACCAGCACAGCGGTCACGTCGCGCAGCGGCACCCCGGCGTACTCGCCGCCAGTGAGCGCGTGGCTGAACACAACGGTGCGACCGATACCGGGATTGTCCACCGCATCGTCGGCGGCGGCCACGTTCACGGTGCGCGCCGCCCAATCCGACGGGGTGTAGCTGAAGGTGGCCGAGGCACCGAAGCCGCTCTTGTTGTTCACTTCGCCGCCGGTGCCTGCGGTGACGGTGAGGGTGACGGTGCTGGTGGGGATTGCGCCCAGCGTCACCGTGTAGGAGCTGCCGGCTTGGCCTTCGGTGAGGGTCAGCCCGGCTTGGGGGAGGGTCGCGGTGGTTGCGAGCGTCTCGTCGTCGGTCACCTCCACCGTCACCGAAGGCCCTGTGGTCGCTCCCGTGTAGCCGGTGACGGTGTGGGACACCTGCACCGACTCGGCGGCGGCGTCGGCGTCGTCGGCGGGGGTGACCGTCACCTTCTGGGGGACTCTCCAGTTGCCGCTGGGGCCGCCGGTGAAGCTGAGGGCGCCGCTCACCGTCGCCGCGCCAGTGTCGCCCGAGGTGGGGGTGACCACTGCGGTGCTGCCGGGGCCGGGGTCGGTGGCCAGCACCACGCTGTACTCGCCGGCAGCGCCGCCCTCGATGAGGGTCAGGGTGCTGGGCATCACCATCACCCCCGGGGTGACGCTTGCCACCTTGAAGCTCCCAACGATGGGGTCGCATTTGCCATCGCACGGCGAACCGGTGTCGCCGCGGCGCGACAGCAGCTCGGTGCCGACAGTGACTGTGACGGTGGCGTCAGCATTGGCGACGGCGGCCGACACGGTGAGATCGAGCACCACGTGGGCGCCGGTGTACTTGGTGGATCCCCCATCCTCCTGGTCGTGGGCTCGCACCAGGCGGCCGGCGGTCACCGTCACCCCTGTCGGCAGGCCCGAGACCGCGATGTGGCCCAGCGCGGCGGCGGTCAGCTCACCGGTGGCCGGGTTCCAAAGCTTGTCGTTGGCGTTGCGGTTGGTGGTGGCGCCAGTTCCGCCCCTCCCGCCGGCGCCTGCGAACGACACGCCAAAGGGCACCAGCTCCACCTGCACGGTGGCGCCCGCGGAGAAGGCGGTGGTGGGCACCTCGGCGGGCAACACCGCCAAGGACGTCCCCGACGCCTCGTCGTCCACCACCACCAGGCTCACCGCCGGTCCGGCCGCGACTCCGGTGTAGTTGGTCACCGAGTGAGTGATGGCGGTGTGCTCATGGTCGACGTCGTTGTCTTGGGATGCGGTCACCGTCACTTCCTGGGCGGTTCCCCAGTTGCCGGCCGAACCGCCGGTGAAGGAGAGGCTGGCCGGCGAGAGTGACGCCGCGGCGCTGTCGCCCACCTCGGGGGTGACCACCACGGTGATGCCGTCGCCTGGGTCGGTGGCCAGCCGCACCCGGTAGGCGCCGGTGCTGCCCTCATCGACGCGCATGCGGCGCACGTCCACGTCGGGGCGGCCTGAGCCGAGTTCCACCACCAGCTCCACGCCGGGTACCGCGGAGGCGTCGTCGTCGGTGATGTGGAAGCTGATACGTCCCGAGCCGGTGGCCCCGCCGCCGACGGTGGTAACGGCCGAGGTGACCGAACTGCTGGGCCACCTGCCGGGCAGCGACACGGTGATCGCCTCGTCGACGGTGTCGGCGTCGTGCCTCATGGTCAGATTCAGCGTGGCAGCCTTGACGGTGTTGCCTGCCGAGCCGGTGAAGGTCAGCGACCCGCCCACGTGCTTCACGCCCGCAGGTGCGCCTTTCAGCGCCAGCGAGAACTCCTCGCCCACCGCGCCGCCGACCACCTGGATGGGCACTTCGAGCACCTCCCCGGCTTGAAGGGCACGACCGAGCGTGATCTCCAGCTTGCTGGTCTCGGGGGTGTCCCCCTCGGCCAGGAACACAAGGCGGTTACCGAGCCTGTCCTCAATGGTGCCCTTCAGGGTCACCTTGGTGGCGTCGTCGTCGTTCACCGCCACCGCCGCGGCGTCGTCGGGAGACGAGGCGACAATGTAGCCCGTACCGGCGGCGACGGTCACCGTGATCGAGCCTGCGGGCTCGTCGGCGGAGTCGCCCACGGTCGGCACTGTGTACGCCGCGGTGGTCGCGCCCTTCTTAATCACCACGGTTTTGTCGCCCAGGTCGGCGGCGGCTGCCACCTTGCCGGTCTGAGCCACCTTGAGCTTCACCGTGAGATCGGCGCTGGGCGCCTTGGCGATGGCCACCTCGAAGGCCGCCGCGGTTCCCTCGGTGACCGCCGATCCTTTCGTCACCGACACCGCCGGGTGGGCGTCGTCGTTGGTGATGGCCACGCTTGTCGGGCTGCCCGCCAGTGAGACGCCGCCGCCCGAGCCGGTGACCTGCGCGCCGGCGCCGAAGGCGACCGCCACGGTGCGGTCGTCGAGATCTTCGTTGGGCACCGCGGTCAGCACCAGGGTGGCTGTGGTGTCGCCGGCGTCGAAGCGCAGCGCCGGGTTCTGCGCGTTGTAGGGCGCCGAGGTGTCGAGCGCCCCGTCGCTGCCTCCCTTGAGCGCCAGGGTGTAGTGGTCGCCGACGGTGGCACCGGTGACCGTCAGCGGTATCAGCCCCGTCATTCCCGCGGGCAGAGCGGTGCCGCCGTAGGTGACGGTCACCTCGGTGCTGCCCTGGCCTTCGGCCACCGCGGCGTCGGCGGCGGCCAGCGTGAAGGTGCTGGGGTCGTTGTCGATGAGCGTGACCGTCGCCGGGGTCACGGTGTAGGCCCCGAGGGTGCCGCTGATGGTCACCACCCGGTCGGCTTGATCGACGCTGTCGCCGGTCACCAGAATGCCCATGGCGGTGAACGTGGCGCTGGCGCGGCCTTTAGCGATGGAGGCGATCCGGAGGCTGTCCGGCAGATTGTCGGGCTTCAGCGTGAACGGCACCCGCCCGTCGGAGTCGCTCGAGTCGCTGACCGAGAGCTGCACCGTCTGGTTGGTGTCGAAGTGGCTGTCGCCCTGCACGGTTGCGGTGACAGTGACCGGAGCATTTGCGGGGTTATCGAGTTCGTCGAGGCTCACCGGCGAAGCGCTCAGGGCGATCCCGGTGGGCGGCGGATCGTTGTCGGTCACGGTGACTGTGACCGTGTCCGCCGAACCCGACTTGTAGTCGCCAGTCCCCAGGACGACCACCCGATGATTGATCGAGACGCTGCGGGCGCCTCCGGTGTTGTCGAGGCTGTCGTCCACACCGGTGACGGTCACCACGACGGGCGCCCAGTTGTCGCTGGTGAAGATCAGCCGGACTGTGTTCAGATCCGTGTACAACGGGGCGCTGTCGGAGAAGCTCAAGCTCACTTCGGCTGAGTGCTCCACGAAGACCTGCACACGCTCTTGGGTCTGCGCGTCGCCACTCTTGGGGGCTTGGGTCAATGAGATGGTGTAGGTGTCGGTGGTCTCGTCTGCGGTGCCCGCCTCGGCCACCTCGGTGCCGCCGCCGGTCTCGGTGATGACCACCTCGTGCACGTCATCGCCGACGACCGTCACGGTGAGCGACGGCTGCGCGATGGTTCCGCTGGAGTAGTCGTCGGCGCCCTGAACCGGCGTTCCCGTGAGATGCCTCGTCGAGTGCGTGAGCGTGACCTCGCAGGAGGCGACGTTGCAGGCGCTGCGCGTGCTGACGGTGACATTCTGGGGGTCATCCCAGTTCTCAGAGTTGAATGTCAGATTCAGCGGATTGTCGCGGTGGGTCGGATGCACCGTGACCTGGGTGTAGTCGCCGGACCGAATCGTCACCTGGACCGGCTGGCGTGGCTGTGACCCGAGGCGCACGGTGTATGCGGCGGTATCTCCGTCGGGCACGGTGAGGCCGCCAGGCTGGCTCAGCACCACGCCTTTGGTGTTGTCGTCGGTGACCGTGGCGGTGACCTTGGCGCCCGAGACGCCGTGGTAGCGGGTGTCGTCGTTGTCGGCGGCGAGCGCCGCAACGGTGATGTCGGCGGTTCGCCCAGTGCCGTTGTCCTTGTCGTCGTCGACGCCGGTAACCGTCACCTCCTGCGCGTCGGCGTAGTTGGCCGGAGTGAAGGTGAGCTTGGCCGTTGTTCCCGCGGAGGACGACGGGCTCTTCACCGTGGCAGCGCCGGGCCGGGCGGATGTGACGGTGACGACCACGTTGTTCGTCGGCTTGGAGTCGAGTGCGACGCTGAACGTGTCGGTTCCGCCGTCTTCGGCCAGCTCGGTGCCGCCGTCGGTCTCGGTGACGGTGATGCCCACGGGCGCCTCGTCGTCGATCACCCTCACCTTCACCGAGGCGATCGCGATGTCCTTGTAGGGGTTCGCGGGCGGGTTCTGCGGGTCGCTGGGGGCGGGAACAGTGGCTGCGTGGGTAACGGTCACGCTGCGGGCGGCACCGGTGTTGTCGAGATCGTCGCCGACGCCGGTGACGGTGACCGTCTGGGGATCGCTCCAGTTGGTCCGGGTGAACGTCAGCCGGACGGTCTCCCCCGGCGTCGTGTCGGTGCCGCCGTGCAGCTGCGCCGCCGAGTCGTCGCCGGAGGTGGCGGTGATGAACACAGGGCCGAGCGGTTGTGTGTTCAGCCGCACCGTGTAGGTGTCGGTGCTGCCGTCGTCGGTGACCTCTGTGGCGCCGCTGGTATGGGCGATGGTGACCCCGGAAGTGTCGTCGTCGAGGATCGTCACGCTGACCGAGCTGGAGGCGAGGGCGGCGTAGTCGGCATCGCTGGAGGCAGCCGACAGCATCAGCGAACCCGTGCGGTCGCCGCTGTTGTCGATATCGTCGCTGACGCCGGTGATGGTGACGGTCTGGGGCTGGTCCCAGGTCGCCCGGCTGAACGTCAGCGTGATGGTCTTGGCCTGCGCACCGCCCACCTTGCTGAGGGCCAACGCACCTGTCGTGGTCTGGGTCTCGACCACCTTCACGGTGACGGTGACCTCGGCGGAGGGCTGCGAGGTGAGGCTGACGGTGATGGTGTCGGTGCTGCCGTCGTCGGTGACCTCAGTAGCATCGCCGGACTCGGTGATCTTCAGTGCTGCGGTGTCGTTGTCGGTGATGGCGACCGCAACCGGGGCGATGGCGATGGACCGGTAGTTGCTGTCGGCGGTGGCGATCTGGTGGGTGACCGTGGTGGAGAGCTCGGCGTCGGGATTGTCGGCGTCGTCGTCGACTGCGGTCACGGTCACCGTCTGGGGTCTGTTCCAGTTGGACTTGGTGAACACCAGCGGCGCCGACACGGTGATCTTGGCCGAGCCGGCGACAGGCGTGACGGTCACCGTGCGGGCCGGGGTGGCGTCGAGCACGATCTGGTAGGTGTCGGTGTTAGTGGCGCCGGCTGCCTCGGTCACCCCGGTGTTGCCGCCGGTCTGGGTCACGGTGAACCCCGGCGGGGCGTCGCTCACCCGCACCAGCACGCCCGGGCCGGTGGTGGGCCCGCCGGTCCAGCCGCTGATGTGGTGAGAGATCACGGTGGAGTCGTCGCCGAAGGTCGCGTCGGCCACGCCGGTCACGGTCACCGTCTGAGCGGTCTTCCAGGAGCCAGCGCTGCCGCCGGTGAAGGTGAGCTGCTGCGGGGCGACGGTGGCCACCGAGCTGTCGCCGGTGACCACGTCCACGGTGACCGTCGCGCCGCTGCCGGGGTCTGCGCTGAGCTTGAGGGTGTAGCTGCCCGGCGTTCCGCCTTCGGCCACGTCCACTGTCAGCTTCGACGGCGCCAGGTGGGGGTCGTTGTCGTTGACCAGCACCGAGGCCGACGGGTTGGCGCTGTCGCGCATCGCACCGCCTGCCAGGTTGGTGCCCGACCGGGCGGCGAGTTCGGCGTCGTCGCCGATGGTGACAGTGAACTGCTCGCGGCCTTCGCCCAGGTCGTCGTCGACGAAGGTGAACATCAGCGAGGCCCGCTGGGGCACGGGCCTGGTGTGTTCGGTCCACGGGGTGGTGGGCGTGCCGAACGAGGCTTCGTCGAACACCACCACGAAGTCGAGCGCGGTGATCGTGACCGTTGCCCTGTCGGGGAACGGATTCTGGGCTTCGGTGCCTTGCCAGTCTTGGTCGAGCGTTTTGATTCGCACGGGCTTGTAGACCACGCCCGCATGCAGCAGGGTCACCCCCGGGTTGCGGGCCTCATCGGTGTCCCCCTCCTGGACCTTCTTCGGTGCACGCCACGGCACCTCGACGGTGACGTCTTCGGGGGTGATGTTGAGGCCCTCGATCCGCAACGGCACCTCGACTCGCTCGTCACTGGTGAGCGGCCGGCTCAGCAGGACCTCGAACCCGCGCACATCGGTGTTCTGGCTGCCCGCGAAGCTCTCCACGCTTTGCCCCTCGGTGACTGCTGGCCGGCTGGCATCGTGGTTCAGGCCCTCGTAGACGATCTTCACCACGGTGGGCTGTGTGTCGATTACCTTGGCAGTCACCGAGGGCGCGGTGACCGAGGCGTACACCGACCCGGTGGTGGTCACCGCGTGGGTGATGGTGGCGCTGCGAGGGTCGCGGCCCGGATTGTCGGTGCTGTCGTCCACCCCGTTCACCGTGAAGGAGTGCTCGCTCTGCCAGTTGGCGCTGGTGATCTGCACCGATGCGGGCGTCACGGTGGCGACGCCTACCGCCGCGCTGGTGGGGGTGATCTTGACGGTCTCGCCCGCGCCTGGCGCAGCCGACAGACGCACCGTGTAGGACGCGGTGGCGCCCTCGTCTACCGTCACCTCGGTTGTCGAGGCCAGCACCGCCGCACCCGAGGCGTCGTCGTCGAGCACGCTCAACAGCACTTCCGACGCCGTGGGGTCGACTGGTGCGCCGCTCACCGTCAGCTTTGCCTGCTCGTGGATTTCGTCTTCGTCGTCACCCGCGGTCAGCACCAGCACCGCCGTCTGCGCCCCGGCGCCGCTGAAGAACAGCTTCCCGAATTGGTTGCGGGGCAGCGTGACTCCGGTGTTGATGCCGGTGCCCGTCTTGAGAACCATCCCGAAGTCGGTGAAAGCCACTCCGGTGCCGGAGAAGGCAATATCAATTTCCACCTGCTCGCCGGATGCAAGCGGCGTCGACAGCTCCACAGTCACCTCGACGCTGGAATTGGGGTCGCCCTCGACGAGCAACCCGCCGCCGGTCACCGACACGGTGCGGGTCGCGTCGTCGTCTTGAACCATCACCGAGTTGAGCGTCGAAGCTCCCACCGTGTACCCGACGCCAGCCTGCACCCCGACAGTGACCGTGCCGTCGCTCTCGCCGTCGGAGTCGGCGACCGTCGGCACGTTGAAGGCCGCCTGCGTCTGCCCTGAAGCGATCAGCACCGAGACATCGCCCTCATCGCCCGGGGCCACATGGTCGCCACCGGTCTCGCTCACCCGCAAGGTCACCGGCAGGTCGTACTGCACAGCCGGGGTGGCCGTCACGGTGAAGCGGGCCGGGGTGCCTTCGGTGATCGGCCGCACCACGAAGACAGGTGCGTCGGGGTCGAAGCCGATCTGCACCTGATCGGCTGCGGCGACGGTGATCACCGGGTCGTCGTCGGTGTCGACGATGGTCATCGCCACATGGTCGGGCGTGCCTTTAGCGACGCCGTCGGGCAGGTCGCCGAGCTCCAGGGTGAGCGTCTCGGTGGGTTCGTCGACCACGTCGTCGACAGCGGTGAAGGTGAGCGTGCCCCTCTTGTTGCCCCGCGCGATGACGATGCTGCCGCTGCCCGACAGCGTATAGTCGGCCGCCGACACGGTGGCGCCGGCGCGCACCCGCACGGGAATCGACACCTCAGCCATCGCAGGCGCCAGCAGCGTGGCGGTGACCGTGGCGGTGTCGCCCTCGTTCACCGCGGGGCTGTCCACAGACAGCGACACGTCCTGGGAGACGCCGTCGTCTTCCACGGTGAACTTACTGGTGCAGGCGCCACCGGAGCAGCTTCCGAGCCCGGTAGCCCCGCCGGGCAGCGTTTCGCTGCTGTTGACCGAGGTGATCAGCACGAAGGCGCCGCCGCTAGCAGCCGAGGGGATCTGGGCGGTGATCTCGGTGTCGGTGGTGTCGGCGTCTCGCCGCGGCGTCACGATGAGATCGGCCACCGTGGCGCTGCCCCCCGAAGAACCTGTGAACACCACCGACGCCGCGGTCAGCGCCACTCCGGCGGGGGCCGGCGTGCCGCCCAGAGAGAGCGCGAACGGCAGCGGGTCGGCGCCGCTGAAGCGCAGCGGCACCTCGAGGCGCTCACCGGTCACCAGCGGCCGCGACACCACCAGGCGCAGAGCGGCGGTGTCGGAGGGGTCGCCCTCGTCTGCGGTGGCGTCGGTGACCGAGAACGTCACCGTGGTGGCTTCGTCGTCGGTCACCGCAACGGTCTGCGGATCAACCTTCAGGCCGTTGTAGGTCGCATCGGTCGAGGTGACGGTGAGGGCGATGTCGGTGGTGCGCTTCCCGCCGGGGTTGTCGACGTTGTCGTCGGTCGCGGTCACCGTCACCGTCTGGGCTTGGTTCCAGTTGCCGGTGGTGAAGACCAGGCTGGCCTTGTCGACGGCGGCCACGCCGGGGTCGCCCACCGCCACCGCGATGGTCACCTCCTGGGCGGGTTGGCTCGTCAGCACCACGGTGAAGGTGTCGGTGCGGCCCGCTCCGGCGGCCTCGGTCACGGCGAGGCTGCCGCCCGCGGCGGTGACCGTCACGCCCGCGGGCACGATGGTCGCCGTCGCGCTGCCCGATGCGGTGAAGCCGCCATTGAGGTTCTCGTCGCTCGGCAGCCGGTTGCCGGTGCCGAACGCCACGCTCACCGTGCGCGGCGCAGTCGCTCCCGTGTCGATGGCAGTGAGGGTGAGCTCCGCTGTCGCGACGCTCTCGGGCCCACCGGTGAAGACCACGGCCGGGTTCTGCGCGCTGTGGGGGCTCGACGTGTCGAGCGTCACCAGGTCGTTCGCCGTGGCCAGCGCCAGCGAGTAGTGGGTACCGACGGTGCCGCCGCTGAATGTGAGCGGAACGGTCAGTTTCTCGGTGGGGGTGTGAATCGCCAGAAAATTGTTGCTCAAGGCCCGGTTCAGCGCGAGGGTGATCGTCGCTTCGCCGCCGTCGTCGGGCACCCGGTCAGATCCCGACAGGGTGACCGTGGTCGGATCGTCGTCGGTGACCACCGCATCGAGGAACGAACGGCCTCCGATCGAGTAACCGGGGCCGCTTTGGTCACCGGACAGTGCTATGAAGACGAGGCTGTCGGCCGTGTCGGCGCTGTCCGTGGTGGTGGGAACGGAGAAGCTGACCGACCCTTGGAAGCACTTCCCTGGCTCGGGGCACGGCTCAAAGTCCACCACGCGCTCGCCTTCTTCTTCGGCTGCGATCCGATCGGCGCCCCGTTCGCTCACCGACACCGTCACCGGCAGAGAGAACTCTTCCGGGTGTGGTTGGGATACCAACTCGACGTCTATGGACGACCCTTCGGCAACCGTGACCAATGCACTCCTAAACCAGACGAGGGGAGCGTCGAACAGCTTCGCCGTCAGCGGGTTGACAGGGAGCGTGGTGGGATAGCTCACGTCGTTGCTCTGGGTGATCGTGTGGGTGATGGCAACGGTGACGGGGGCCTGCGATGGCAGTTTCACACCGGTGAGCGTGACCGTCTGGGGCTGGTTCCAGTTTGTCGAATCGAAGCTCAGCACAGCGCTGCCGACGCTGCCGGCGGTACCGACGGTCACCCGCTCAACAGCCGCCGAGCGCGCGGTGATCTCCACGGTCTTGCCGGCAGCGGGGGGGCTGCCCAGGCGCACGGTGTAGGTGGCGGTGCCGCCCTGCTCGCGGAGCTTGAGGTCGGTGTCCGACACGATCACCCCGACGCCCGGGTCGGTCACGTTGACGGTGCGGGTCTCGTCGGTAACCGGTGGCGACGTAGAAGAGCTGTAGGGGCCGCTGGCTGCCTCGACCGAGAAGGTCACCGTGACCGACTCGTTCGCGAGGTCGGTGTCGTCCACCGCGGCGATCTCGACGCTGACCGCTTCGGCCCAGTTCCCGTCGCCGTCTTTGCCGGTCGTGCCGGGGGTGAACGTGATGGTGCTCTCAGCGGCGGCGGTGCTGGGGTCGGTGTCGACACTCACCGCGGCGGGATCGCTGGAGGTGACGGTGGCTGCCATCGTCGGGTTCGACTCCAGCGACACCTCAAGGGTGTGGCTGGCTGCGTCACCGCCGCCTTCGTCAAGGGCGATGGTGGCCGCGGCGGGCTTCACTGAGATGCCGTGGGGCCGCGCCCGATCGCCGATGGCCAAGTCGATGGTCGGCGCGGTGGCGCCCGAGCCGTAATCCCCCGGGCAGTCCGCTGCGGGACAGAGCGTGATCCTCACCAGCTCGGCACCCTCGGCCGTGTCGTTGTCGCGCAGCGCCGTGAACGTGTAGGTGCCCTCGGTCTCCCCGTCGGCGAACTCGACGGTGGCGGGCGCCTCATAGTCGCCGTCGGAGGCCTTGGCCGATACTTCCTGCACCCCGATCGGGATCGACACCGCGCCCGCCGAGCGCCGCCGCGTCACCGTCAACGTCAGGCTCTGCCCCTCGGCAATCACCTCACCCCTCTCTGGTGCCGCCCGAGGATCGCTGCCCGCCTTCCACCACTGCACCAGGTCGTCGTCGACGACGGTGACCGGCACGCGTTGCTGGTGGTTGGTGTAGCCGCCGCCGTTGAGGGTGAAGACGATGGCGACCTCTTCGTCGACGCCGTGGTCGTCGGTGTCGGCGACAGTCTTCACATCGACGTCGAACCCTGCTTCCCACAAGCTGCCAATGAAACTGAAGGAGGTGATTGGCAGGCTTACGTTTGAGCCGGCGGGTTCCACGGTCAGTTCCAGTTCAACCGGCCCGCTGGGCTGTGCGGAGAGGCGGACCCTTATCTTGGCAGGGTCGCCTTCGTTGATGGTCAGCTCCGCGGGGTTGAACAGCAGTCCGGGCTCGTTAGAGACGATGGTGACGGTGGTGGTCGAGGTCGAGCCCACGGCGTAGCCGCTGCCGTCGCCCAGCGTGATCACGATGGTCTCGGCCGGCTCGGTGGTGTCGTCGTCGGTGACGGCGACGGCGATGTCGGCGGTGCTCGCGCCGGCTTTGATGGTCACGGTTCCGCTCAGCGCGGTGTAGTCGTCACCGGCGGTGGCGGTGCCGCTAACGCTGTAGTTCACGTTGATGTCGGCCACCGGAGCGGGCGACACCCTCACCATGGCGTTCACGGTGCGGCTGCCCGCAGCCTCGCCCGCGGAGTAGGCAGCCGAGGAGAACTGCACGGTCGGGCTCTTCACAGTCACCGACACCGGGTCGAGTTGTTGGGTCGGATAGCTGGTGGTCCCGGCGGTGACGCTGTGCGCGATGCGGGCAGTGGCCGATGTCGAGCCGCCTGTGCCTTCGCCGGTAACGGTGAACTGTTGAGCGTTCATCCAGTTGGAGGAGTTGAAGCTGAGGCTGGTGGGCGACACCGTCGCCGTCGATGTCGACTGCGAGGTCGCCGTGACGGTCACGGTGCCGCCGGGATCGCTGCTGAGGCGGACGTCGTAGGAGACGGTGCCGTCGACCGCCACTGAAACCGCGGTCGGCGAAACCCGCACCTGGTGGCCCGCGTCGGGCACTTGCAGCACGAACGTGGCCTCGGGGGTGGGGAGGTCCTTGTACTTGCCGCTGGCGGCGGTCACGTGGTGGCCGACGGTGAACGAGCTCTTCGTCGAGGTGTCGGTGTCGTACTGGGGGAACAGCCGCACCGTCTGGGGCGACTCCCAGTTGCCGCTGTCGCCGCCGGTGAAGGTGAGCGTGCCCTGGAAGCCGTCGCTGTCGGGGTCGGTGTCGACCAGCACCGCTGTGGAGGCGGCGACGTTGTCTATGTCGTGGATGTCGTCCTGGCTTGCGGCGTCGCCGTCGAGCACCCGCACCGTCACGGTGGCATCCACCCCGGGGTCGTCCCGCAGTCGCACCGTGTAGCTGCCGCTGAGACCCTCGGTGATCGCCTTGCCGGAGGTGTCGTCGTCGGCCAGCGTGGAGGTGTCGACCACCACGTACGTCTGGTCGCGGATGAGGACATCGAACTCGAACGGCATGCTGCCTGTGAGGTACGGCGCCTCGCAGGCTGGTTTGGGGCAGACGGTGACGTTGAACAGTTCGTTATTGGGCTCCGGGACGGCATCCAGTGGGGCCGTGATGGTGAAGGTGGCGCTGGACTTCCCGTCGAGAATCGTCACGCTGTCGGGGATCGTGTAGTCGGTGTTTCGCGTTGCCGTAATGTCGGTGACCGTCAAGGGGATCACCGCATTGCCATCCGCGGTGTGGCTCCCCTGCAACTGTACGGTGAAGGTCAGGCTCTGGCCCTCGCCCACGACCTCGGTCGAATCGGCTTCGCTCCCGTCGTTCTCGAGCACCTCCACCAGTCGCTCGTCGTCGGCGAAGTTGAACACGATGCGATGTTCGACAGAGCCGTAGTCGGCGCCCGAGGCGGTGTGGGTGATGCCAGCTGCCTCGTCCTCCCAGTTGGGATCGTGGCCGACGGTGAATGCAACCGTCTGCGGCTGGTTCCAGTCGGACGGGCCGAAGGTGAGCGTGGCCTGGTCGCCGTCGGTCCCGCTGTCGGTGTCGAAGCTGAAATAGCTGGCGCCACCGCTGTCGGCGAGGATCACCGTCACCGCTCCGGTGGGTTTGGAGGTGAGCGCCACGGTGTAGCTGCCCGAGCTCCCTTCGTCGAAGGTGGCCCGGTTGTTGTTCTCAAGCACGGTCCCGTCGGCCAGCCTGATCTTCAGACCGGCCTCGTCCTCATCCACCGCGGTGAAGGTGACAGCGGGCACATCGATGCCGTCATAGTCGGGGTCGTCGGATGCGGCGGTGTGGGTGATGGTCGTAGTGCGGTCGGGTTCGTTGACGATGGAGTCATGGACAGCCTTGACGTACACGGTCTGGGGCTGGTCCCAGTTCGTCGGGGTGAACGTGAGGGTCGTGCTGGTGCCGGCCGGGGGGTTGGTCGTGCCTACGACAGCCACCTCGGGCGCTTGGGAGGTGACGGTGACGGTCACGTCGCGGGTGGGCTGCGTGCCCAAGCTCACGGTGTACTTTTCCGGCGCTGCGATTTCGCTGTTGAAGACCTCGGTACTGGAGATCTTCACGCCCCGTTCGGAGATCGTGACCTCGAAGTCCTCGCTCACTGAGCCGTAGCCGCCGTTGGCGCCGTCGTGGGTGAGCGTGACGGTGTCGGTGTCGGCGTCGGCGTCCGCTGTGGCTGAGATCATCACCGTCTGGGGCTGGTCCCAGTTGGAGGCGGTGAAGGTGAGGGTGTCCTGGTCGCCGTCGGTCCCGCTGTCGGTGTCGACGGTGAGGTCGGTGCTGGAGTGCCCGCTGATCGTCACCGTCACCGTGGCGGTGGGCTTGGAGGTGAGCGCCACGGTGTAGCTGGCCTGGTTGCCTTCGAGGATCTCCTGCGCGGCTTCGGCCGGCACGAACGCCAGCCCCGCTGTGTCGTCGTCGGTCAACGTGAGCAGGACGCGCTTGCCCGGGGTGCCGTCGGTCACTCCGGCGGGCAGGGTGCCGAACCCGATATGCGCCGATTCGCTGGCGCCCTCGTCGATGTCGTCGTCGGTGACGCTCAGCGTGATGCTGCCGCTGGTGGCGCCCTTCGCGATCACCACGTTGCCGCTGTTGGCGAGCGCAATGTCGCTCGATGAGGCCGCGCCGGTCGCCCGGAGCTGCACCGGCAGGGTGAGCTGGGTGCGTGCGGGGGTGTTGAGGGTGGCGGTCACCGTCGCGCTGTCGCCCTCGGCCACCGTCGCGGTGTTGTGGCCGTTGACGTCGAGGGCGGCGGTGTAGCCGTCGACGATGAACACCGGCGAGATGCCGTACATCGGCAGCACCGTGGTGCGGTCGGTCACCTTGGCGGCGCTCAGCGGCGCTTCGCGGGTTCTGGAGATCCCGCCGACGCGAATCGCGCCGTTGTGGCCCAGCGGCTGGCCCTCCGCGCCCAGCGCCGCCTTGGTGCCGTCGCCCGACGTGCCGGTGTAGATCGCGTCCGCGTCGGTGCCGCGTGCGGTGCGGCCCTCGCCGTGGATGGCGTAGTTGAGCCAGCCCGGCTGGAAGAAGTGGGTGTAGTTGTTGGCCAGTCTCGCGCCGCCGTTCCAGTAGACCGCGACCCCCGGATCGCTGGGGGCGGTCGAGCCGTCGGCCACGCCGCCGTTGCCGGAGTTGGCGGTCGGATCCCAGGCGCCGATGTGAGTGCGGGCATCAGTGGACGCGGTGGAGCCGACCGTTTGGAACCAGCCGCCGTAGGGCTGGATCAGCGAGTGGCCGCCTCGGGCGACGAGGTCGCGGATCCAGGCGTCGTAGACCGCGATGTCGGTGGGCTGCGCGTCGCGGTCCTCGGTGGACAGGAACAGCAGCCGGAATCTGTCGCCTGCGGCAACGCCCGAAGGGACCAGCGTCGACGAGGCGGGTACCACGACCGGTCCGGTCTCGTCGTCGACGATCACGAAGCCGGCCACGCTGCCAGTGAGGAAGGCGCCGGTGGGGATGCCGGTGACGCTGGGCTTGCCCGCCTCTATGGCCACCGCCGGTTGGCTGCGGGCGTTGTTGTCCACCGTCGTGAAGCGCAGGGTGGCCCCGGTTGCGCCCTGCGCGAAGCGCACTGCCGGGTTTTGCGCTGAGCGCGAGCCGCCGCTGGTCACCAGCGTCACACCCGTCTGGGTGGCGGGCAGCAGGCCGAGCGTGTAGTCGGTGCCCACCGTGGCGCCGCTCACCGTCAGCGGCACATCGATCGTCTCGCCGGCGGCCAGCTCCCGACTGAGTTTGAAGGTGAGCGTCTTGTGGGCGGTGGCGTTGCCGGCGTTCTCCACCACGTTGCCGTTGCCGTCGCCGCCCGATGCGGCCAGGGTGACATCGACTCCGGGCAGATCGTCGTCGGTGAGCGAGACGGTGGCCTCGGTGACCGTCTTGCCGGCGAGGGCACCCGACACGGTGATGGTCTCGTCGGCGTTGTCAAGGTTGTTGCTGGTGGGGTTCAACAAGAAGTTGGCCTCGCCGGAGTCGGCCTCGGCGGCGATGGTGATGTCGAAGCCCTCGACGGGGGCGAAGGGCACCGGGTTGGTCCCGCTCGAACCGGCCACCGTTACCCGCACCGTCTGGAACTCATCGAAGCGGGTGGTGCCAGCAACGGTGGCGGTGACCGTCACGATGGTGGGGCCCGCGCCCTCGGCCACCGTGGACGGGTTGACGGTCAGGGTGACCGCGCTCGGCGCGGCGTCGTCGTCGGCGATGGTGATGGTGGCCGTCCGCGCAGAGCCGACGCGGTAGCCGCTGCCGGCGTCGAGCGTCAGCACGATGTTCTCGCTGTCGTCGTCGATGTTGTCGTCGAGCACAGCCACGGTGATGTCGGCGGTGGTCTGGCCGGCTTTGACGATGACCGTGCCGGACGGCGCGGTGAAGTCGTTACCGGCGGTGGCGGTGCCCGACACCGAGTAGGCGACGGTCACGTCGGATGCCGCGGTCTTGTCCAGGTTCACCGCGACGGTCACGGTGCGGGCCGCGGACGCCTCGCCTCCGGTGTGGGTCGCCTGGGCGAAGGCAGCGATGGGCCGCTGGTCTTCCACGGTCGCCTTCACCGAGCCCACCGATAGCGAGGTGGGGTAGTCGTTGGAAGTGCTGGCCGAGACGGCGTGGGTGATCGTGGTGACACCCGCAGCGGCGCCGGTGACGGTCACCTCCTGGGGCGTGTTCCAATCCGAGTTGGTGAAGGTCAGCGTGGCAGGCGACACCGCGGCCGTGGTCGAGTCGCCGGCGGTTGCGGAGACGGTGACCTCGGAGTCTTCGAGCAATTGGTTCACTTTGTGCTGCCCCGGCGGGCTCTTGAGCTGCACGTTGTAGACAGCGGTGCCGCCGCTGGGGGTGAGGAACACCTCGGCTTGCGTGACCACCACTCCGATCCCGGCATCGGTGACCGGCACGGTGTGTGCCAGACACTTAGACCACGCATACGGTCCGCTGTCTGCCCTCGGGCAGGCATGGATGCTGTCGGTGTCGTCTTCGGCGTCGTTGTCGTACAGTGCCCGTACCTCGACGGTCTGCGGGGTCATCCAGTTGCCCGATCCACCTCCTGTGAAGATGAGCGCGTTCTGATCGTCGTCGGTGTCGGGGTCGGTGTCTATCGCGAAGTTGGGTTGGTCCGCCGCTGTCGGCACCTGCGGATCGGCATCCCTATCGATTGCTTCGCTGATGGTGACCGTGACATCGGCGACGGGGTCCGCCCACAGCCTCACCTGGTAGCTGCCGACCCCCTCGGAAGGGTCGCCCTCGAGGAGCACGCGGCTCGCCTCGTCGGCCGGTGCCAGCTCGACGCTGTTCTCTGAGATGATCAGAGAGAGCACCGGCGCTGGTGCGGAGAACCCCAGAGGACAGCCGTCGGGGTCGGGGCACAGCGTGACGGTTGCAAGCTCGTTGTATTCGAACGCGGCATCGGCGAGCGCCTTGAATGTGACCGACGCCTCGGAGCTTCCCTGGGCGATGTCCACCGACGTCGGGAACTCGAAGTCGGGGGCTGTGGCCGAGAGCGCATCGATCTTCAGTGGGATCGTCACCGCGCTGCGGGCTGGAGCACTCAACTTCAGCTTCAGAGTGCGGCTGTACCCCTCCGGCACGGAGACTGAGACTGGGACAGAGACTGGGACAGAGACTGAGACTGGGACAAGAGCCTGGCCGTCGGCGTCGGCCCACGACACGACGTTCTCCGCCTCGTCGTTGGCGAGCGTGACCGTGGTGCCCGTTACCGACACCGATGAGGGCGACGCGGTGCCCGACACGGTGATGGTCTCGTCGTTATCGAAGACGGAGTTGTCGGTGGGCGTGAGCGTGAAGCTGGCGAAGCCCTCATCTGCGCTGGCGGTGATGGTGATGTCGAAATCGTCCACCTCGGCGAACTGCACCACGTCGGCGCCGCCCGAGGCGGTCACAGACACCGTCACCGTCTGAGCATCCGCGAAGCGCGAAGTGCCGTCGACCGCGGCGGTCACCGTGACCTTGGTGGCACCGTCGTCCTCGGCGACCGTGGCCGGCGAGGCGGTGAGCGTGATGCCGGTGGGTGCCGTGTCGTCGTCCGTCACGGTGATCTGTGCGGATGCCACCGTGGCCGACGACGGCACCGCGGTGCCCGACACGGTGACCGTCTCGGTGGCTAAGGCGATGCTGTCATCTGTCGGTGTGAGCGTGAAAGTGCCCGTGCCGCTCGCTGCGCCGGCCGCGATGGTGATGTCGAAGTCGTCCTCCGCGCCGACACCCACCAGACCGGCGTCGCCCGAGGCGGCCACCGACACCGTCACCGTCTGGGCATCCGCGTAGCGGGTGCCGCCGGTCGGCGCGGCGGTGACCGTCACCTTGGTGGCGCCGGCGTCCTCGGTCAGCGTGGCGGTGCTGGTGGTGAGCTCGATGCCGGTGGGTGCGTCATCGTCGTCGGTGATCTCGACGACGGTCCGTGTGATGGCACCGAGCACGTAGTCGTTGTCGCCGGTGAGGGTCAGCACCACGGTCTCTTCGTCGTCGTCGACGAGGTCGTCGATCGCCGTGATCGTGATGTTCGCGGTACCGCTCGTCGCCGGAACCGTGACCGTCTCGCTGAGCGCGGTGTAGTCGTCACCCCCCGCAGCAGTGCCGGTGACCCGGTACGACACGTCGAGGTTGGCGGCGGGCGCGGGCGCAAGGCTGATCGGCACGGTGAGCGTCCGGCCCGCGGACGCCTCGGTGACCGTGTAGGTGGCCGCCCCGAACGACACCACGGGAGGCTGCGCCGCTCCCACCTCGAACACCGGCGATATGGCGAACACGGGGTACGTGTCGGTGCGGCTCGCGAGGCCGCAGTCGAGTGCCCGCACACAATCGGTGGTCGCGCTGAACGCACGGGCAATGACGATGGTGCGAGTGGGGTCGCCCAGGCTGTGGGCGTCACGAGGCTGGCAGTTGTGTATGGTGCCGGTCCACACTCTGTTGCCGGTGTGCGCGGCGCCGGTCTCGTTGCGATAGTGGTTGGTGCTGTCGGAAGTGCCGGTGCGCCCGGTGTTGTCCCACTTGTCGCCGTTGCAGAAGTCGAAGTAGTTGTCGGCAACTTTGCTGCCCTTGCTGTCGGGTGTTCCCAGCCAATAGATCGGTGTGCCTGCACTGGTGTCAGTAGTTGAGCCGTCGGTCCACTTCGAACTCGACCTGTCCCACATATCGGTGTGAACACGGGCGACGGTGGCGCTCCCGCCGTCGTTGCGGGTTGTCGAGGCGAACGCATCGAAGGCTCCGAGGTACGGCAGCATGGCGGGCTGCCCATCGCCGACCGCCGCCTGGCGCACGAAGTTGTCGTAGTAGTCGATGTCGCCGGAGACCGCATCAGTGGTGTCTCTGGTCATGAACAGCAGCCGGAATTCGTCGCCGGTGCTCAGGCCCGACGGCAGCAGCGGCCAGTTGGCCGGCACCGTGAAGGCACCGGTCTCGTCGTCGACGATCTCGAACTGCACCGGCGACCCTCTGAGGCTCTGAATGGTGACGCCGGTGGCGCTGGGTGCCCGCGCGAACCGACCGAAGGCGATACTCACATACGGGCGGCTGCGCTGTGAGTTGTCGACCGGGGTGAAGCGCAGCGTCGCTGAGCTGGCGCCTGCGGCGAAGCGCACCGCAGGGCGCTGGGCGTTGTGGGGGGCACTGGTGAGCAGGCTCACCCCATTCTGTGTCGCCGGCTCGAGCTTGAACGTGAAGTCGGTGCCCACGTAGGCACCGAACACGGTGACCGGCACCGTGACCGTCTCGCTGCCCGTCAGCGCCCGCCCCAAGTCGATGGTGATCTCCTTGCTTCCCCCCGCGCCGACCGGCGCGCCCTCGGTGAGCGTGCCCGCCGATGCCGACATGGCGATGAACACCTCGCTTGCGTCGTCGTCGTCGGTGATAGTGACGGTGGCCTTGTCGACGACGCCGAGGTCGTAGGCGGCGCCGTCGGTGAGCGTGAGCACGATGGTCTCGCCGTCGTCGTCGACGCTGTCGTCGAGCACCGTCACCGTGATGTTCGCCGTCGTGGCGCCGGCGGGGACGGCGAGGGGCCCGGCGAGCGGGGTGAAGTCGCTGCCCGCTGTCGCCGTGCCGGTGACCTCATAGGAGATGGAGAGGTCCTTGTTCCAGGCGCGGTCGAGGATGACTGGCACCGTCACGGTCCGCTTGCCCGCAGCCTCGGTGGCGGCGACCGCCGCTGTGCCGAACGACGCCCGAGCGCCGACGCTGCTGATGGCCAACCCCGCCGCACCGGTCTGGTCGTCGGGATCGACGGGACCGGCGCTGGGTCCGCCCGAGCCGGTGTGCTGGTAGACCGCGGAGGTGGTGGGGTTCGGCTTGAGGGTCACCCCTTCGGCGCCTTCGGGATGGTCGGTGTCGGCCAGCGCGGTGACCACCACGGTGGCCTCCTGCACGGTGCCGGTCTTGTCGCCGGTGAACGTCACGGTGAAGGTTTGTTTGGTCAGGCCGCTGCACGTCACCTTGGTACCCGAGCAGGCGAGCGTCACGTCGTTGATGATGGTCGCCGAGCCTGCACGGTCGAGTGGCACGGTGACCTCCTCGCCGTCGGTCAGCGTTCGGCCGAGCCGCAGCGTGAAGGTGGCGGTCTCCCCCTCGTCGACCGCTGCAGGCGATGGGCCGGTCAGAGTGGCCGTGATCTGGTCGTTGTCGGTGACCGGCGCAGTCGCCGACGACGGGGTGCCGACGGTGTAGCCGCTGCCGGCCATCAGGGTGGCCGTGACCGAGCCGTCGGGTTCGTCGACGTTGTCGTCGTCGATGGCGACCGTGGCGGTGGCCGTGGCGGCACGCGCGGGGATGGTGACCGTCTTGGCGCCGGTGCCGCCCGAAGCCACGAAGTCGCCCTGCTGCGACACGGTGTAGCTAACGTCGAGGTCCGCCGCCGGGGCGGGGTCGGCGGTGACGGTGACTGTGGCGTTGTGCTGCTCGGCGCTGCCGGTCAGCGCGATGGTGACCTCGGGCGTCACAGCCTCGAGTTGCAGCACCGGCGACATGGCATACAGCGGCCGTTCCTCCGTGTTGGCCTGATCGCTCCCGTGCAGCAGCTCGCCGCCCCTGTCTGCCGATCCCCTCGACACGGTGTTGTTGCCGAGCGGGTAGTTGAAGGCCTCACAGGCGTTGCCCGAGCCGGTCCAGGGCTCGTATGGCTGATAGTTGTTGCCGGGCACGGTGGCGGGCACGTTGCGGGTGCCGTCCTCGCTGCGCGGGTCGTCGGTGTCCCAGCCGGTGGTGACTCCGCTGCCCGCCGACCAGCTGAGGTCGCACATGTCGGCGTAGTTGTTGGCCAGCCGTGCGCCGTTGAGCCAGTGGATCGACACCCCGGCGGTGTTGCCCACCGTCTGGGAGGTAGACTTGTCGGCCCAGGTGGGCGTATGGCTCGTCGGCGCCGAGTCGTCGGCGGTCAGGTCGTTGTGCGCCCGGGCGGTGACTCCGCTGCTGCCCGAGGCGCTGCGCGTGCCGGCGAACGCCTTGAACCAGCCGGCGTAGGGTTTGATGTCGTCGTGGCCGGTGCGGGCGATGGTCCGGCGGATGAAGGCGTCGTAGTCGGCGATGTCGCTGGAGGTGGCGTCGCGGGTGGCGGTGGTGCGAGCCAGCAGCCGGAATTCCTCGCCGCCGAGGACGTCGGAGGGGGCCAGCGCCCAGTCGTGGGGAACGACGAAGTCCCAGGTTCCGCTGTCGACGATGGCGAACTCCACCAGCCCCGCACCGGAGGTGTCGAGGCCGTCGGGGATGTTCTCATGGCTCGGCGCCCGCGCCCCGCTGCCGGGCTCGATCACGATCCAGGGCCGCATGGCGCGGCTGTTCTCCACCGCTTTGAATGCCAGGGTGGCCTCCGAGGCACCGGCGGCGAGGCGGACCGCCGGGTTCTGCGCGCTGTGCGGGCTGCTGGTGAGCAGCGACACGCCCGACGGGTTGGCGGGTTCGAGCGCGAACGTGAAGTCGTCGCCGACGGTCGCGCCGTGTACAGCGAGGGGAAAGGTCACTGTCTCGCTGCCGGTGAGTGCTCGGCTCAGCTTCACGGTGACGGTCTTGGCCGCAGCAGGGCCGCTGCCGCTCTCGACCACGTCGCCGTCGTTGTTGCCTCCGGTGCCGCTGAGGGTGGCCGCCACCGAAGAGAACGTGCGCAACACCGGCGACAGGCCGAAGAACGGCCCTTCTGTTGCGGGGTTTTGGGTGCCGTCGTTCGCGACATAGTCGTGGATCGGCCCGGCCCCCGGCCCGAACCCGCTGCGCCGGACGCTCTGCGAGGGCGTGTTGCTGCCCAAGGGATGTATCCAAGCGTTGCAGCCGTTGCCCGTTCCCGTCCACGCCCTGCCGTCTGTGACGGCTGTGCGGGCTGCGCCGTTCTCGTCTTTGCGGTCGTTCCAACTGTTCGTGCCTTGGCCGGAGCCTTGACTGGCGGTCCCGTCGTCCCATGAGCTGTCGCAGAAGTCGGCGTAGTTGTCGGCGATCTTCGCACCGTCGAGCCAGTGGATCGAGGTGCCCGGGTCGGTGTGCGTGGTGGCGCCGTCAGTCCACTTGCTGCCGTCCCACATGTCGTTGTGGAAGCGAGCGACGGCGCCGGTCGCCTCGTTCCCTGTCCGGGTTGTGCCCAGCACCTTGAAGAAACCGGCGTAGGGCTTGATGGCGGCGGCACCGTTGGTGGCCGCGGCGTGGCGCACGAAATCGTCGTACACCTCGATATCGCCAGACGTGGCGTCACGCTTGGTCGAGGTCACATACATCAGCCGGAAAGGTTCGCCTTGGGCGACACCGTCCGGGATGAGCCCCCAGTCGTCGGGCACGATGATCGGCCCGGTCTCGTCGTCGATGACTGCGAATCCGACCTGCCCGACGACGTCGTTGGCATAGGTCAAACCGGCAGACGCAGCCGAGATCTCTGCTGAGATGTTCACGTACGGCTGGGTGCGCTCATCGTTGTCCACCGGCGTGAACCGGATCGTGCCGCTGGTGATGCCGGGATCGAACCGCACCCTGCTTAGCACTGTGCTGTTGACTGTGCCGTCTACCCGGAATCCCGGCTGGTTGTTGGGGTGACGCTGCAACTTGTACCCGGTGTTCGGAAGACCCTGCGCTGCAACGTCGAGCGTGATGAACTCAGTGTTCTTGAGGGCACGGCTGAGTGTGAACTCGATGGTCTTGTACCCCGTCGAGCCGCCGGCGCCTTCGACCACATCGCCGTTGCCGTCGCCACCGCTCGCCGTGATGGTGACCTCTACCGGTTCCACCTTGTTGACAGCCACGAACACCGGAGACATGGCATACATGTGCAGTCGCGTAAGATGACCTGGGTAAAAGCCGCAATCCAACACTCGGTCGCAAGAACTATTCGTTTTTCCATACGCGTGGTCCAAAACCGGGCCATTCGATTCAGCACGCCTGCCAAGCCCAAATGCGGTGTTACGTTCGCACGTTTTTTTGGTCCCGGTCCATGCCTCGGCGCCGTTGTGCGCTCTTCCGGCCTCATTGCGGTAGTGGTTCGCCTTAGCGGGGCCATCGCCATCTATGCGGCCCGTGTTGTCCCAGTTTGTGTCACAGAAGTCAAAGTAGTTGTCGGCAACCTTGCTGCCGTCGCCGGAGGCACCGGCGGAGGCAAGGCCCATCCAGTAGATCGGCGTGCCCCCGCTGTCGGCGGAGGTCGACCCGTCCGACCACTGTGAGTTTGACCTCATGCCATTGTGAAACCTGGCGTCGGTGCCGGTCCCGCCTGTCGCAGTCGTCGACCCGAACACCTTGAAGAAACCGAGGTACGGCAGCAACGCCCGGTCCGCCTTGTGGCTACCGTCCAATGCAGCCTGGCGGACGAAGCGGTCGTAGTAGGCGATATCGCCTGATGTTGCATACGTCGTTTCTTCGGTCATGAAGAACAGCCGGAAGTCGTTGCCTGCGGTTATGGCCGACGGCTTCAACGGCCAGTCGGAAGGCACATTGATCGGACCGGTCTCGTCGTCGACGATGACCACGCCGATCTGCCCGGGGCCGTCGAGGCGAAGCTGCCGGGTGGTGGCACTCTTTGTCGGCGTCCCCAAGGTGATGCCGACGAACGGCTGCGTGCGCTTGTCGTTGTCGAGGGCGGTGAGCCGCAGAGTGGCCTCTGATACTCCCGGGCCGAGCCTCAACACCGGTTTCTGCGGATCGGTGGTGGTCAGGCTCACCCCGGTCTGCGGCGAAGGATGCAGTTCCAAGGTGTAGTCGACCCCCGCGGTGGCGCCCCCTACGGTCAACGGGAACGCAAGGGACTCGCCTGCGGCCAGTGTCGTATCCAGCGAGACGGTCACGGTCGTATAGGCAGTGGCCGTGCTGCTGCCCTCGCGTATGTTGCCGTCGCTGTCACCGCCCGAGGATGAAATCGAGTAATCGATGTGGGTTCGCTCTTGGAACACCGGCGACATCGCATACAGCGGCCGTTCCTGCGTGTTGGCCTGATCGCTCCCGTGCAGCAGGGTCTGCCCGCCGCCCTTGTCTGCCGATCCCTTCGACACGGTGTTGTTGCCGAGCGGGTAGTTGAAGGCCTCGCAGTAGTTGCCCGAGCCGGTCCAGGGCTCGTAGGGCTGGTAGTTGCTGATCGAGCCCGTCGGGATGTTGCGTGTGCCGTCCTCGCTGCGGGGGTCGTCGGTATCCCAGCCGGTGGTGACTCCGCTGCCCGCCGACCAGTTGATGTCGCACATGTCGGCGTAGTTGTTGGCCAACCGGGCGCCGTTGAGCCAGTGGATCGAAACCCCGGCGGTGTTGCCCGCCGTCTGGGCGGTGGACTTGTCGGCCCAGGTGGGCGTAGGGCTCGTCGGTGCCGAGTCGTCGGCGGTCAGGCCGTTGTGGGCCCGGGCGGTGACTCCGCTGCTGCCGGAGGCGCTGCGCGTGCCGGCGAATGCCTTGAACCAACCGGCGTAGGGCTTGATGTCGTCGTGGCCGGTGCGGGCGATGGTCCGGCGGACGAAGGCGTCGTACACCCCGATGTCGTCGGAGGTGGCGTCGCGGGCGGCAGTGGTGCGCACCAGCAGCCGGAAGTTGTTGCCTGCGGTGACGCCCGACGGTGCCAACGGCCAGTCCGGGGGGACCTTGACGGGGCCGGTCTCGTCGTCGACGATGACCGCGCCGATCCATCCGAGGCCATCAAGGCGAGGCTGCGGCGTGGCGGCAGTCTTCACAGGCGTCCCCAAGGTGATGGCAACGAACGGCTGCGTTCGCTTGTCGTTGTCGAGGGCGGTGAGGCGCAACGTGGCGCCGGCTGCCCCCGCGCTGAGCTTCAATCCGGGGCTCTGGCTGCTATAGGGGGCGTCGGTGATCAGGCTCACCCCTGTCTGCGATGAGGGGTGCAGTTCGAAGGTGTAATCGACTCCCGCAGTAGCCCCCTCGACGTTCAACGGCAGGGTGAACTCACCATCGTCGAGCAGCCGGTCCAGCGAGACCGACACGGTCGCATAGGCGGTGGCTGTATTGCTGCCCTCGCGAATGTTGCCGTCGCTGTCGCCGCCTGAGGATGAAATCGAGTAGACGGGCTCCGCCGAAACAACCTGGAACACCGGCGACATGCCGTAGAAGGGATGTTTAGTGGCGTAATTCTCGGTGCCGTCATTCAAAGGGTTGGAGTTGGAACCTCTCGCTCCCGGCCCCCGGATTACAAACGACGCACCAAGCCCGGCACCGAGCGTCCTCGTGCAGCTGTCGGCCGAACCGGTCCAAACGGAATCGGGTGCGGTAACAGCACCAGACTCGTCTCTCATGTGGTTGACGACGGGGGGGCCGGACACGTAGCGGTTGTCCCAACTGCCGTCGCAGAAGTCGGCATATCCGTCGGCAACTTTGGCCCCGTTGAGCCAGTAAGTCGCAATGCCGTCCTCGGTGCTGCTCGACCCGTCGGTCCACATGCCTCCAGCCCACATTCCCGCGAGTTCGCGGGCGTGAATGGCCCCGGTGTGGGCGATGCTGGCGAAGACCCCTATTTCGTTCACGTAGGGCTGAACAGCCTCATGGCCGGTCGCCATCACCGTGTCTCTCACAAAATTGTTGAAGTACGTCCGGTGGTTGACGTTGGTGCCAACATACTGAGCAAAGTGGGTCGTCGAGGTGAGGAAGAGCAGGCGAAACTCGTCGCCGGGGTTGAGGCCCGCCGGCTTGAGCGGCCAGTTGCTGGGTACGAGGAACGGGCCGGTCTCGTCGTCGATGACGGTGAAGCGCTGGCTCAGATCGCCTGTCGGGCCGGCAACACCGCCGGGGAGTTTGGCTACCACGGGCTTGAGCGCCTTGATGGTGATGATGCGGGCTTCGCGGGTGCTGTCGTCGACCGGGGTGAAGCGCAGGGTGGCGATGCTGCCGCCGCCGGCGAAGCGCAGGCCGGGGTTCTGCGCGCTGTAGCTGCCGCTGGTGAGCAGCTCCACTCCCCTCTGGCCGGCGGGTTCGAGCACGAAGGTGTAGTCGCTGCCGGCGGTGCCGGCGCCGCCGACCTCGAAGGGGACGGTGACCGATTCCTGGCCAACCAGCGAGCGGTCGAGCGTGACCGTGACGGTCTTGTAGCCGGTGCTGTCGCCCGCTCCCTCCACCAAATTCCCGGCGTTGTTGCCGCCCGTCGCCGCCACCGTGACCGTGGGCTTCGGCGCCGACACCACATGGAACACGGGCGACATGCCGTAGAAGGGAAGGGTGTGGCCGCTCCCAAAGCCCGCGACGTGGCCGAACCCCGGGCCCGGCGCCCTGGTGCCGGGTCCCAAGGCCGCATTTGCTGCTCCCAATGCCCCCTTGTCGGGGCCGCACTGCCCGTGCGAACCCGTCCAGATCCAATCAGTGCGCGTGACGTTCCCGCCTGCGTCGCGCAGCGGGTTCACCTCCTGATTGCCTGGAGTAAGCGGATCGCTGTCGGTCTGGTAGCTGGTGTCCATGCTGTTGTCGCACAAGTCGAAGTAGTTGTCGGCCGCCTTGTCGCCGTTGAGCCAGTAGACCGGCGTGCCCGGGTCGTCGGCCTTGCTCGAACCGTCGGCCCACGGACCTATGGGCTCGGTGAACATCTCGTTGTGCTCTCTGGGCGTGACGCCCCCAGCGCCATCAGCCGTCTTGGTGCCGGCGAACACCTTGACCGCACCCGCATACGGGACGATGGCCGAGTGGCCTTCGCCCAGCACCACGTTGCGCACGAACGCGTCGTACACAGCAATGTCATCGGATCGGGCGTTGCGCTTCTCGGTCGTCACGAACAGCAGGCGGAAGTCGTCGCCGGCGCTCAGCCCCGACGGCTTGAGCGGCCAGTTGTTGGGCACGATGAACGGGCCGGCCTCGTCGTCGGCGATCGCGAACCCCACCGGCCCGCCCGCAGACTCGCCGAGCGGGGTGGACAGGTTCTTGGCGCTGGGAGCGCGACCGCCGGTGCCGTAGTCGATGGAGACGTAGGGCTGGTTGCGGTCGTTGTTGTCGACCGGGATGAAGCGCAGGGTGGCGACCCGCGCGCCGGGGCTGAGCTGCACTGCGGGGTTCTGGGCGCTGTGGGATCCGCTGGTGAGCAGGGTCACCCCCACCTGGGTGGCCGGGTCGAGGCCGACGGTGTAATCGGTGGTGACCGCGGCACCGCGTACGGTGAGCGGCACCGTCACCGACTCCGAGCCGGTCAGCACCCGGTTCAGCGAGACAGTGACCATCTTGTAGCCGGTGCTGTCGTTGGCGCCTTCCACAGCGTTGCCGTCGTCGTCGCCGTCGGCACCCGACAAGGTGATCGTCACGGGACTGGCGTCTTCCACCAGGAACACGGGCGACATGCCGTAGAAGGGAAGGGTGTGGCCGCTCCCAAAGCCCGCGACGTGGCCGAACCCCGGGCCCGGCGCCCTGGTGCCGGGTCCCAAGGCCGCATTTGCTGCTCCCAATGCCCCCTTGTCGGGGCCGCACTGCCCGTGCGAACCCGTCCAGATCCAATCAGTGCGCGTGACGTTCCCGCCTGCGTCGCGCAGCGGGTTCACCTCCTGATTGCCTGGAGTAAGCGGATCGCTGTCGGTCTGGTAGCTGGTGTCCATGCTGTTGTCGCACAAGTCGAAGTAGTTGTCGGCCGCCTTGTCGCCGTTGAGCCAGTAGACCGGCGTGCCCGGGTCGTCGGCCTTGCTCGAACCGTCGGCCCACGGACCTATGGGCTCGGTGAACATCTCGTTGTGCTCTCTGGGCGTGACGCCCCCAGCGCCATCAGCCGTCTTGGTCCCGGCGAACACCTTGACCGCACCCGCATACGGGACGATGGCCGAGTGGCCTTCGCCCAGCACCACGTTGCGCACGAACGCGTCGTAGTCGGCAATGTCGGACGATTGGGCGTTGCGCTTTTCAGTCGTCACGAACAGCAGGCGGAAGTCGTCGCCCGCGCTCAGCCCCGACGGCAGCAGCGGCCAGTCGGCCGGCACCACATAGGGGCCGGTCTCGTCGTCGATGCCCATGAACTGCACCGGCCCGCCCGTCGGCGTTGCGAGCCCGGCGGCGACGCCGGTGTGGCTCGGGGCGCGGCTGTCGGCGCCGATCCCGATGCGGTAGAGCGGCCAGGTGCGCTTTGAGTCGTCGACCGGAGTGAAGCGCAGCGTGGCCGTGCGCGCGCCGCCGCTGAAGCGCACCGCGGGGTTCTGGGCGCTGTGGGATCCGCTGGTGAGCAGGCTCACCCCCGCCTGGGTGGTCGGGTTGAGGCCGAAGGTGAAATCGTCGGTGACCGTGCCGCCGCGCACGGTGAGCGGCACCGTGACCGTCTCGCCGGGGCTGAGCGTCCGGCCCAGGGTGACCGTGACGGTTTTGTAGCCGGTGGTGTCGTTGGCGCCCTCCACCACATTGCCGTTGCCGTCGCCTCCGGCGCCTGCCAGCGTGATCGACACTGGGGTGCCGTCGGCCACCTGGAACACCGGCGACAGGCCAAGAAAGGGATTCGTGCCATTATTCGTAATTCCAATGCCTGTGCCCAATTTCGGGCCGCCTGCGATGGAACCATCCCCTGTGGCGACATGGCCGTTGTTGCCTAGAGGCCAAGGCCCCCAACCACAGCTGCCGTTATTTACGCCTGACCAGATGCGCCCCACATCCAGTGTGTTGCCGCCTTCGTCGCGCAGCGGGTTCAGCTCTTCATCGGCCTGGGTATTGGGATCGTCAGCTGTGTAGCTGGTGTCCAGGCTGTTGTCGCACAGGTCGAAGTAGTTGTCGGCTGCCTTGTCGCCGCCGAGCCAGTAGACCGGCGTGCCCGGGTCGTCGGCCTTGGTCGAACCGTCGGCCCAGGGGCCGTCAGGCTCGGTGTACATCTCGTTGTGTTCGCGGGGCGTGACGCCCGCCCCGGTCCTGCCCTTCTGGGTGTTGGCGAACACCTTGACCGCACCCGTATAGGGGACGATCGCCGAGTGGCCTCCGCCCGCCACCACGTCGCGCACGAACTCGTCGTAGTCGGCAATGTCTGACGAGGACGCGTTGCGCTTCTCGGTCGTCACGAACAGCAGGCGGAAGTCGTCGCCGGCGCTCAGGCCTGACGGCAGTAGCGGCCAGTCGGCCGGCACCACATAGGGGCCGGTCTCGTCGTCGATGAGCTGGAACTCCAGCGGCGCCCCGGTGGTGTCCTTGATGCCCTTGGCGATGTTTGTGGAGCTGGGTGCCAGTGCACCGCTTCCGTAGCCGATGCTGATGCGGGGCGCGCCTCGCAGGTTGTCGTCGGTGGGGGTGAAGCGCAGTGTGGCTGTGCGCGCGCCGGCAGCGAAGCGCACCGCTGGGCTGCGCTCGCTGTAGGGGGCGCTGGTGAGCAGAGTCACGCCGCTCTGGCGCAGCGGGCGCAGCACCAGCGAATAGTCGGCGCCGGGCAGCGATTCGAGCGGCACGGTGACCGTCTCTGTACCGCTGAGCGTCCGGCTCAAGTTGAGGTTGAGGGTTTTGAACCCTGACGCGTCGGGGGCGCCTTCGACGACGTTGCCGTCGCCGTCGCCGCCCGATGCCGACAAGGCCACGCTCACGTCGCTGAGGTGGGTGGGATGCACCGTGGCGGTGGCGGCGGCCGCGGTGGCGCTGAGCAGGTAGGGGCCGGGGAGCAGCGTCACGGTCATGCTGCCGGGCGCGTTGTCGGCGCCGTCGTCCTCGGTGTGTATGTACTGGGTGGCCGCGGTTGCGTTGGCGCCTCGCGTGAACAGCACGTCGTGGTCGCCCAGGCTGTCGTCGGCCACGTAACCGCCGGTCTGCGAAACCGTGACATCCACAGTCAGATGGAAAGCATCGCCGTAGCCCTTGTCGAGGGTCAACGAGAAACCGGCGCTGTCGCCCTCGACTACCGGGGCGGCGGGCGCGGCCACCGACACGGTCGCGGTGTCCTCGCGGCTGACGATGACGGTGCCCGCCACGCTTCCCTGACCGCCGACGCCGTCGGGGAAGTTCGCGGCCGGCGACGCGGCGAACAATCCCAGCTCGCCGAGGGCGACCTCAAGGGTCTCGAAGCCTTCGTCGCTGCCGTCGTCTGTGGCGGTGAGCACAAGCGTGGCGACCTCGGCGCCCGCGCCGGCGAAGCGCACCCTGGGCGTGAGCGTGGCGGCGTTGCGCAGCGTGACACCCGTGTTGACGCCGCTGCCGCCCTTGAGCGTCAGCGCATAGTCGCCTGTGGTGATGCCGGTGGAGTCGCCCGCCTCGCCGATGACCAGCGGCGCATCCACCTGCTCGCCGGTGACGAGTGCCCGAGGAAGCGTCACCGTGAACTCCCGGCTGCGCTGAGCGGCCGTGGTGTGCTCCGCGATTCCCCAGAACTCCTCGCCGTCTGCGGCGCCCAACACGGTGTTGAACGCCGCGTCGGTGATGTCGACGTTCTGCGTTGCCGACCCGAAACCGGGCGCGCAGGTCGCATCGGGGCACACGACGATCTGGGCCCGCTCGTCGCCTTCCCAGTCGTCGTCGGCCGTGGTCGAGACTTCGAAGGTGGCCTCGGTCTCGCCGTAGGGGATGAACACCGGCGCCGGCACCGCATAGTCGGTGCCCGGTGTTGCCGTGGACGCCTGGCCGGCGCCGGTGGCGAAGGTGATCAGCGCCGGACCGGTGGCACCGCCGGTGAGCACCACCCGCAGCTTCTGGGAGACACCCTCTGCGAGCCTCACATTCTGCGGCGCGGCGTCGGTGCCGATCTGCCACACCGCCACCCCGGCATCCGCGGAGGCGGGGGCCTCGTCATCCGCGATCAGCACCCGGGTGCGGATCGGGTCCACCGTCTGGGGGTCGCCGTCGTCATACGCGGTCGGGGAAAGGCCTGCGGTGGTGGCGAGGCTGCCGTCGGTGAGGTCGCCGAGGTTCAGCGTGACGATCTCGTGTGCGTCGTCCTTGTCGCCGCCTGCTGTCGCCGGGCTCTGGGTCCCGGCGTCACGCCCGGTGGAGGTGAAGGTGAGCTCGACGGTCTGCACCGTGAGGGTGGAGTGCCCGGTGAATCGCAGCAGCGGCTCGGCGGTGAGACCGCCCGACATGGCCGCCCCGGTGCCCGAATAGGTGATCAGAAAGTCGCGGTCGGCGCGGCCCGCCAAACGGGTGCCGGTGCTGGTGGAGAGCGCCAGGGGCACATCGAGCACCTCACCTGCGCCCAGCGGGCGGCTCAGCTCGATGCCCACCTTGACCGAGGCGAGAGCACCGCTGGACACAGCGCCGTCGATGCTGCCGCCACCGTGGACGCTCACCTGCACCGCACCGCCCTGCGCTTCGGCCTCGACATGCGCGAACGGCGCCACCGTCAGCAGTGACGCCATCATGAGCACGGCCAGCGCGGCCGACCCGAACCGCCTCAAGGACCCCCGCACCGATGCGCTCACGCCTGTGGCACTCCGACGGGTGGGCAGAAGCCCCCCCCCCCCCCCCGCTTGCGCTGGTAGGGGCGTGCTTCAGGCAGTGAAGACCGTTCGTCATCGGGACACGCAAGATAGCGCGCCGATTCAGAAAATCAACGAGTCCGGCGCATCTGTTTGTGTTGCAATCTGACTTCGCGCAACAGCGCGTTCGGAGTGGCTGGGGTGAGTGGCTTCCAGCACCGCTTGCTGTCCGGAACGAACCGCCGCTCAATCAACGCTGCGACTGGATCAGGCGGCTAGGTAGACGAGCATGGGGGTCCAGGTGGCGATCATGAAACCGACGAACGTCGTCATGATGAGCCGCGTCTGTTTGGCCAACGCCGAATCGACGTAGCCCTTCAACTCGGCAAACTCGGTTTTCAACTCGGCAAACTCGGTCTTCAACTCGGCGAAATCGGCGCGTATCTCGGCAAGGGAGCCATCAACATGGGCTTTCAATTCGGCGAAATCGGCTCGAAGGGCATGCTCCAAGACCTTGAGGTCGTCTTTGGTGGCGAGATGGTCCCGTCCGTCTGGGAGAACGCACTGCATCAGCGTCTCAACAGTCTTGGGGCTTGTAGCGGCCGACAATTCGTTCACCATCTCTGAACGTTCGACCTCGGTGACTGACATTTCAGGGGGATCCTTCATGGTTCTAGTCCTCTGGAAGGGAACCCTTTCTGTCAACAGACCGCCGATTCCGAGTGCATCTCAGACCATATCAGACCCCATCACGATCAGCACGTTCGCTGTCGACGGCGATCGACGCTTGGGGTTCGGGCCGGTGCGCTGACTCAACGACAACTTCCCCTCATGGTTGAAAAGCCGTAGGCCGGCTTTAGACTCCGATGCGAACCGCAGCTGTCGGCAAGGACTTGCTGCGGGGGTCGCCGCCGCTGACGGAGCGGGCGGCGGTCGTTGTGTCAGGCGCATCTCCCCGCGAGCGGCGAAGGCGCAACGGGCACCACAACGGTGCCGCTCACGGACGCACCGCACCAGCAAGCCCAGTGCTTCACCAGGCCCAGTACTTCACCAGGCACAGTGCTTCACATGGGAACAGGGCGTCACACACCGCAGGAGACAACAGTTACCATCATCGAACGGGCGGTCCTGACGTGGAGTCAACTCGACCGAATGGTCCAAGCCCACCTCGACGGTCTGGCGACCGAAGAGGATCTGACATATCTGAACGAACACAAAGACGCCTGGGTTGAGAGCCTGTGGCGTCTGCTCGACGACACCGACGAGCGGCTCGCCGCTGCCCGTCGGGAGTTGCGCGGTGCTGAACGGAACCTTGTACAGGCCGACCTCGACGCCGAATGCTGGCGCATCGACGCAGCCCTGACCGATCTGGTCGGCCCTGCCGACGAGCATGAGTTGGCCAGCCCACCGGATCAGGCACCGGCCGCAGACACCGACGACTCCTTCGTCGGAAGCGTTCAGCTCCACCTGTCGCGCTCCGACGGTCGGATCGTCGCCTGGGCCTCGGGGCATCAACATCGGCCTGAGAACCACGAATCGGTGCGGGCGCGAATCAAGGCTCTCGGCGGGGTGCCCTCAGACTGGGACCAGCAGGCCACGGTGAAGATTCCCGGAAGCGGCAGGGCAAGCACCGTCTCCGCTCCAATCGAGAAGGTGATCGGTTGGCTGGCGCCGCTCGGACGCACCGCCACAGACGAGGGCGTCGGCACCAGCGTGACCTGGATGGGACACGCCACTGCCGTGGCCATCAGGATGGTCAAAGAAGGTCACTTCGTCCCCCAACTGGTCCAATCCAAACGTCGTCGCAAGGATCCCAAGAGCGATCACGGAACGTTCCGGATCCGTTGGATACCGGCCCTCATCGACCCCGATGTGCTGGCCGGTCTGGTCCGCTCCGTGCCAGGGGCCGCCATGTTGGGCAGCCGCGAACAGGAAAAGGAGAAGTTCACGCTCGCGGCACTGGCCGACCTCACTGACGCCATCGTCGGCTTTGCGGCGGGCCAGTTGGAAACGCCCGCGGCGCCACCGCAGATCAACACTCGCAATGACGTCTCAGAGGCAGTGCTCGCGAACCTCAGCGGCGACACCTTCCAAGCTCCGGCAAAGGTCGGAGGAGAAGTCGTCCGTCGACTCAACCAATGGGCCTTCCCAGTGCTGGGAACAGCAGACGCACGGCTCGTGGTGCAGCTCGACCCGCCCGACAACGCCGGCGCCTGGCACGTCGCAGTGCTGTGCGGAGACGACGAGGGGAACCTGATCCCTGCCGAAGTGGCGATCACGCTGGCGTCGAAATTGAACTCGAAAGTCATCGTCGCCCACCTCTCGAGACTAGAGCGCCTCTTCCCGGAGCTGATGCGGCTGGGGGGCCGTCGCCGGGGAGAGGTCTTCCTGTCCCAGGACGAAGCCTGGAGATTGATGACCGAGTCCGGTGACCGGCTCCGCTCGGCTGGATTCGAAGTGAGGGTGCCTCCCCTGCGGCGCCAGAAGGCGGTTGCCTCGCTACGCCTGACTTCAGAGACCGACGAAACCGTCGTCGGGGCTCAACAACTTGCCAATGTTCGTTGGTCGGCAGTCTTCGACGAGGTGGAGCTCAGCGCCGCCGACATCGCGCAACTCGCGGCCAAGGCCCGTCCGCTGGTTCGCTCCCGCGGCCAGTGGGTCGAGCTCGACAAGGCGGATCTGGCCGAGGCCGCGGCAGCCCTGGCCGAGAGGGCCGACCAGACACGGCTCACCGGCGCAGACATGCTCCGGCATGCACTCGGGCTGGAGGGCTCTCCCTTGGAGGGTGGTATCAACATCGTGGGTGAGGGCTGGGCCGCCGACCTGTTGCGCAGCGTCAAGAACTTCCCCGAGAATCCGACCACCAGACCCGATGGCTTCACCGGTGAGCTGCGCAACTATCAGGCCGACGCGCTGGTCTGGCTCGACTTCTTGGAGGACGCAGGTCTGGGAGGCTGTCTGGCGCTCGACATGGGCCTCGGCAAGACCCCGACGACGTTGGCGAGCCTGGCCTCCTCTGAGGCCGGCACCGGCCTGGTGATCGCCCCCCCGGCTGTCGTCGGCAACTGGGCCGGAGAAGCTCGAACCTTCGTGCCCGGAATGAAGGTGCTGGTCCACCACGGCGCCAACCGCTCCAAGGGCTCGGCGCTGCGAACGGCGGTCCGCGCAAGCGATGTGGTGATCACAACGTACGGCACCGCGGTGCGCGACATGGACCAACTCTGCAAGCTCAAATGGGGCAAGGTTGTCATCGACGAGGCCCAGGCCATCAAGAACCCGCTGGCCGAAACCTCCCAACAGCTACGTCGACTCGATGCCGCCAGCCGACTGGCGCTCACCGGCACACCCATCGAGAACGGCCTGGGAGACCTCTGGGCGATCATGGACTGGGCCAACCCCAACCTCCTCGGCCCGCGGGCGCAGTTCATTGCCCAGTTGACCCCGGCCCGCAACGGCAATGGGCGTGCCAACGCAAGCCGCTCCAAACAGGGCGGCGAAGAGGCGCTCAGAGCCCTCAACGGCATCCTCGTCTACCGGCGGACCAAGGCTGAACCGGCGATCGCGGCCGAGCTACCAGACCGGATCGACGAACTGGACCATTGTCCGATGACTCCCGAACAGATCGGGCTCTACCAGGCCGTCATCGACAGCCTGATCGTCAAGACGACCAGCCAGGAACCAGGCACCCCCGAACGCAAGGGAGCGGTCCTCGCCGCGATCACTGCGCTCAAACAGATATGCAACCATCCGCTCAACTACCAGTTCGACGACAAGGGAGTCGAGGGCCGATCAGGAAAGCTCGCCCGACTCTACGAAATCCTCTCCCATGTCTTCTCGGCCGATGAGAAGGTGCTGGTCTTCACTCACTTCGCGAGCTGGGGTGCGATAATGGCAGAGCACCTCTCGCAGTGGAGCGGGCACAAGATCTCCTGCTACCACGGCGGGTTGGCCCGCGGCGCGCGGGACCGTCTCGTGGCTGAGTTCCAGCAGTCCCCCGGCGCCGGAGCGATGGTCCTGTCGCTCAAGGCCGGAGGCACAGGCCTGAATCTGACCGCCGCCAACCATGTGGTGCTCTATGACCGCTGGTGGAATCCGGCCGTGGAGGATCAGGCCCGAGACCGCGTCTGGCGCATCGGGCAGGAGAACACGGTGATCTGCCATCGTCTGGTCTGCCCGGGGACCATCGATGAACGCGTCGAGGAAGTCGTCGCGGGCAAGCGCCAGATAGCCGACCTGACGTTGCCCAAGTCGAGTTCGATCGGCGACCTCAACGCTGACCAACTGCAGGCGGTGCTCGGGATAGACGACGCGGCACTGCTCGACGTCGACTCTGATGCGGAGACCGCGTTCGCTGAGGCCGCCTCGTTCTCCGAGACCGGCAGCGGCGATGAGAGCGCCGAGCCTGCAGAATCCGACCGGCAGGTCCCGCCCGGTCCGGCCGAACCCCGGACCATTGAACGAAAGGGTCAGAGATCGTGACCGAGGACTCCGCCAAGGCCCCGCGCAAACGCTCGCGGTCACGCAACCGCAAGGGCAATTCGTCGAATGCCAGCGCCGGTCGCCAGAACTCACAACCCCGCGGGGGCAAGGCTGCACCCAAGATCAACCCGGTCGAGTTCTGGGGAGACCCCGAGACGCTGCCCCGCACCGATGAGACAGCGGAGCATTCCGGCGATGCGAGAGCCCTGCTCGAGTCTTTGGGGAGACCTCCTGTGCCGGGTCAAGAAACTGCGGCGCAGCGTTGGTTCACCCTCGTCTATGAGAGGGCTGCCTTCCTTGCCGGTGCCCTGGCGGTAGCGGGAGAACTCGACCGGAGCGAGTAGCGTCTCAGATCATGCCGCACGATGATCTTCTCCGTATGCCGCTCGACGAATTGATGGCGGCCGCGCGCCGCACACGCGACGAGGCTCAAGGAAAGATCGTGAGCTATTCGCCCAAGGTGTTCATCCCGCTGACGATGCTGTGCCGTGACAAATGCGGGTACTGCACCTTCGCGCAACCCCCGGCACGTCTCGACCAGCCTTACCTGAGCGCTGACGAGGTCCTCGCGATTGCGCAACGAGGTGCTCGAACAGGCTGCCACGAGGCGCTGTTCACCCTCGGCGAACGGCCGGAACGACGTTACCCGGTAGCTCGAGACTGGCTCTCCCGCCATGGCTACGACTCGACAGTCGACTATGTGGTGGCGATGGCTCAGCTGGTCCTCGATTCGACCGGGCTATTGCCCCATGCCAATACCGGCGCCATGTACGTCGATGAACTGGCGAAGCTGCGCACGGTTGCACCGAGTCAGGGAATGATGCTTGAAACCCTGCGCGGCGATCTCGACTGCCATCGAGGCGCCCCCGACAAGGATCCGAAGCGTCGGCTCCAGACCCTTGAATGGGCAGGAGAACTGTGTATCCCCTACACGACTGGAATCCTCGTCGGAATCGGCGAGACCCGACAGGACCGGGTCGCTGCCCTCGAGGCGATCGCCGAGGCCCACCTTCGCCACGGACATGTCCAGGAGGTGATCGTCCAGAACTTTCTACCCAAGGCGGGTACCGCGATGCACAACGCAGAGCCGTGCAGTGCGCAGACACACCTTGAGGCGATCGCGCTGGCGCGCTTGATCCTGCCGCCCGATGTGGCGGTGCAGGCACCCCCGAACCTCACAGAGGACTTCGCTGACCTGCTTGCCGCGGGAGTCAGCGACTGGGGCGGCGTGTCCCCCGTCACCGCCGACCACGTCAATCCAGAACGCCCCTGGCCCGATCTTGAACGGTTGCGCGAAGTCACAGAGGCCGCCGGCCACACGCTGGCGCCGCGCCTGACCGCGCACCCGCGCTATGTCCGCGACCCCAACGTTTGGTTCGACCCGGATCTTCACTTCGCGGTCATGGACCGGAGTGATTCAGAGGGTTACGGGCGCGATGATCCGGGCTCGGTCTGGCCCGAACGCACCATGGAGACCGCCAAGGTCGACGACGGCGCAGAGTTCGAGCTCGTGGGAGAGCTCTCCACCCAGTGGTATGTGGGTGCGGGCGGAGACCCGCCCGTGCTGGTACCCGCTCCCGGCAACGCTGGCGGAGTCGGCGGCGCCGGTGGCGCTGTGTGTGAGGTCATCGACGGGGTGCGAGCCGGTGAGGACGTGGGCTTCGATGAGATCGTCACACTGTTCAAGGCCCGCGGTCCTGAGGTGGCTGAGGTAGCACTACTGGCAGATCAGCTGCGTTGCGAGACTGTGGGCGATGAGGTCACCTGGGTCGCCAACCGCAACATCAACTACACCAACGTGTGCACGTTCCGTTGCAAGTTCTGCGGGTTCTCCAAGGGCCCGCTGTCACTGAACCTCAGGGGCAAGCCGTATCTGTTGACGCTCGACGAGATGGCGCAACGCAGCATCGAGGCAGCGCAGCGGGGCGCCACGGAAGTCTGCCTTCAGGGTGGGATCCACCCCGACTTCGACGGCGACTACTACATCGAGGTCGCCCGCGCAGTCCATGAAGCGGTTCCGGGAATTCACATTCACGGGTTCACCGCCCTCGAGGTGACCGAGGGCGCCAGACGCAACGGGGAACCCCTGGCCGACTATCTGGTCCGGCTCCGAGACGCCGGCCAACGCTCGCTGCCCGGAACCGCGGCGGAGATCCTCCACGACGACGTGCGCGCGGTGCTCTGCCCGGACAAGATCGACACCGAGGAGTGGCTCGAGGCCCACCGCACCGCCCACGCAGTCGGGTTGCGCTCCAACGTGACCATCATGTTCGGCTCGATCGAACGACCCGAGCACTGGGCGGAGCACATCGTCCGCACGCGGGCGCTGGCTTCAGAGACCGGGGGGTTCACCGAATTCGTCGGCCTGCCGTTCGTGCACATGGCCTCACCGATCTATCTTCGCCGCGCGGCCAGACGCGGACCGACATGGCGTGAGGTGCTGTTGATGCATGCGGTCGCCCGGATCGCCTACCGGGGCCGAATCGACAACATCCAAGGCTCCTGGGTCAAGCTCGGTTTCAACGCCGTCGGGCAGCTTCTCCAAGCGGGAGTGAATGACCTCGGCGGCACGCTGATGGACGAGAACATCTCCCGCGCGGCCGGCGCCTCCCATGGCACAACGGTTACCGAGGGTGACTTCCAGAACCTGGTCGAGCCCCTGGGCCGGACCTTGGTGCAACGCAGCACCCTCTACGGCCGAGTCGACCCGGCAACGCTGCCACTAGCTACGGCTCCGGCGCGCCGTGCCTCCATCCCAGTTGTGGCGACCACGGGAATAACCGGCTGACGGTCGGACCCCCCGAGCGCGACACGCTAGACCGTCAACCCTCATGCTCAAGTTGAGGGTCGTGGCCGGGCGCCCGAGCGCGACATGTCAGAAGGCGGTTTCGTCGCGTTCTGCGAGCAGGTGTATTGCCTTCTCGACTGCACGGCGGGCTCGGGTGAGACGCTTCTCATCGACCGGCAGTTCCTGACCGCCGGCATCAATCGATTCACGCAGCCGCATGATCGCCAGATCGGCGAGCTCCTCAGAAATCGTCTCGAGCCGGTTGCAGATGTCCTCGAACTCAGAAGCCATGGGGGAACCGTATCGCCTCACCCGTCTCCAGAGGTTCGCGTTCTGCGCGATCGGCGTTACCGTCGTGGCAATGGATGAACCGGATCTTCGAGAGTGGATCAGCTTCTCCGACGCCGACGGATCGACTTGGCACTTCGACCTCACATTCTTGACCAGCAACTACGGCTGCATCTATGGGCGCGGGTGCCCCGGGGTGCTGACAGAACCGGCCGTCGAATATGAGCACGGGTGCTGCACCTACGGAGCGCACTTCGTCAGCGAAGCGGACCGCACCACCGTCGAGTCCCAGATTGCCCGCCTGACAGCCGATGAGTGGCAGTTCGCCGCCCAAGCCGCTCAGATGGGCGGCGCGGTCCACACCGACGATGAAGGAGAAACGGTAACTCGGCTCATCGATGACGCCTGCATAATGCTGAACCGCCCGGGATTCGCCAAAGGACCCGGCTGCGCGCTCCATCAGGGGGCTGTCGCGCGCGGCGAACGGCCGATGGACTGGAAACCAGACGTCTGCTGGCAGGTGCCTCTTCGATACGACGCACACGTCGAGGCCGGTGGCCACATCAACCACGTTCTGCGGGAATGGAAACGCCGAGACTGGGGCGAGGGCGGTTCGGAGTTCGCCTGGTGGTGTACCGACGATCCGTTGGCCTTCGCTGAGGACCGGCCTGTCTGGAAGACCCTGCGCAGTGAAATAGTCGAGCTCATCGGCGCAGAACAGTACGAAAGACTAGTTGACTACATAATGGGCCGCGACGACGCGAGTGAGGCGGCGAGTGAGGCGGCGAGTGATGGAACTAGAGTGTTTCTGGCTCACCCGCAAGTTCGCCGACGCCGTGAGCACGACCGGGAAATGCCTGAGCACGACCGGGAAATGCCTGAGTCTGACCGGAAAATGAAGGGCAGTTCGTGAAGAAGTACCTGGGTTCTGTGGTCGGCGGGCAGGACGTCCGGTTGCTGGGGGCCTCGATCGCTGTCGGCGTGGTGGTCGCCGGGGTGGTGGCGCTGTTCGAGACGCTGACCGAATCTGTGCTGCTCCACTGGTTGCTGGACCAGTCACTGGTGGTTCTGGTGACCGCCCCGGTAGTCGGCATCCTTGCTGCAAACGGGCTGCTGCGCTGGGTGGGTCGGGGCGCGAACGGCTCCACCTCCGACGAGTACATTAGGGCGTTTCACGAACGGCATCCCCGCTTGCCGATACTCCAGTTGCCCGGCAAGCTGCTGGCGGGTGTGGCCACCATCGGCATGGGCGGTGCGGTGGGAATGGAAGGCCCCTCCATCTACGCAGGGTCTTCAATCGGACTCTGGGCACACGAGAAGACCGGATCCTTCCTGCGGCGCGACAATGCTCGGCTGCTGCTCACCGCGGGTGCCGCGGCGGGCATCGCGGCTGTCTTCAAAGCGCCCGCCACAGGCGTGATCTTCGCCATGGAGGCGCCCTATCGCGATGACGTGACGCCACAGGCTCTGCTGCCCTCGCTGCTGGCTTCTGCAGCGAGTTACGTGACCTTCGTCTCCATTGTCGGAACCGGACCTGTTGTTCCCTTCCTGGCTGACAGCAGCGTTGCGTTCGGGTCGGGTGTCGATGCAGAAGCCGGTCTCTCTGTATTCGGGGTGGATCTGATCGATCTGGCGGGCGCGATGCTGTTGGGGATCGCCGCGGGTCTCGGTGGGCGCGGGTTCGCCTGGCTGGTACGCCGCAGCAAGGCAGGCGCCAAGCGCTACTCACTAACGAGGCGGTTGATAGTCGGTGGCATCGGCTTGGCGGTTCTCGCCTGGGCAGCGGACGCGCTGTTCGAGTCCCCACTGACGCTCGGCCCTGGAACCGAGGCCATGGCGTGGGTCGTGGGTGACCGTGGCCTGGGGCTGATCGCCCTGCTGTTCGGTCTGCGAATGGCCGCCACCATCACCACTGTCTTCGCCGGTGGGGTGGGCGGCCTGTTCATTCCGCTGGCTGCCCTGGGTGTGGTCCTCGGTGAGTTCGTGGGCCAGTTGATCGGTCAGGACGAGACCACCCTCTACCCGATTCTGGGTCTGGCCGCATTCTTGGGCGCCGGCTATCGGGCACCGATCGCCGCGGTGATGTTCGTGGCGGAGTCGACCGGCGGAGTGGGGAGCTTCGTGGTCCCTGCGCTGGTAGCGGCCGCGGTCAGCCAGGTGGTCGCCGGTCCCTCGTCGGTGGCCGACTACCAGCGCTCCGTGCGCCTCGGCCATCTTGAAAGACGACTCACCCTTCCGCTCACCTCGATCTTGTCGACCGACGTGATGACCGTCCCCCCCGACGCCACAGTCTCGGAGTTCGTCTACTTCCACGTGCTGGCACGTCGCGAACGGATCGTCCCGGTTGTTGACGGGGACCAGTTCCTGGGGCTGGCACGCCTCGAGGACATCTCAGAGTTGGACCGCGGTGAGTGGGAGTCGACCGCCATCGGTGATCGGATGGCCACAGACCTGCCGGTTGCCCAACCTTCGTGGACCCTGCGCGACGCGGTAGCTGCCATGGGCGAGGCCGAGATAGACGTTCTGGCGGTGACAGATCCCAGTGGTGGCTTCATCGGCGTGGTCACCGAGGACGACATCTTGAAACTCGACGAGATCCTCGACGAGACCGGAAACTAGGCGCGTGCGCCGCGCCAAGGCTCTCGCCGCTATTCGCCCAGGCTATTCGCGGCGTCTCGACTGGTCACCGGCGACGGGGCCTTCGGCCTCGTCTGCGAACTCGTCGGCCCAAGCGAGATGCTCGGGTTTCACCGGTTCTTCGCTGTCATTGTTGAGATCTTCGAGTAGCCGATCAAAGTCGCCATCGTGTGAGCGTTTCAACTCACGGGCTTCCTCGTAACGCCTGTGTCGCCCCTTTTTCACTTTGCGAGCTCCAGTTTGACGGTGCTGATGCTGTTCAGCGAGTGTATCCGCTGATTGCAGGAAATCCGAAAGCACCGGCCACATTGCTTCAACTTCGCGGCTTCAACTTCGCGGATCGGGGCCTCAGCTTCGCTGATCAGGCGATTACCTGGTTGGATCGCTGTTCGAGCACCACGATGTCTTGGTCGAAGGCCAGAGAGGCATCGCCGTCGACAAGGCGGCGTATGTGATTACCGACGAGCTCCGCGCGCCAACCCTGTGCCAGCCGCGGATCGTCATCGCCTCGCAGGAAGGCTTCGACGTCGGCGCGGGTCGCCAACAGGGCAGGATCGATCTCCTTGACTCTGGCGACCTGGGAGATCCATGCGCTGGCGAGCGTGACCGCTGGACGATAATCCTTGGTGTCAGCGTTGCGTTTCGGGTTCTTGGGTGGACGCCAGCCTGACTCGAGTCCCTCCTTGACGGCCTTGAGCACCTCGGCGCCATGTCTTCCCTTGGACAGTCCACGGTCGATGCCACGGATGCGGCTCAAGGCATCCTGGTTCGTCGGCATCGCCTGGGCAATCGACGCAACCGCCAGGTCGGAGAGAACGAAACGAACCGGCTGGTTCAGAGTCGCGGCACGACGCTCGCGCCATGCAGCGATGGAGTGGGCCACCGCCAGTGGACGCCCCTTGAGATGACGAGCCTCTTTGATTCTGCTCCAAGCCTCGTCCGGATCACGCGGCGTCAGATCCCGTGAACGCATGATCTCACACTCGGCGTGGGCCCACGACAAGCGATTACGGGCCTCGAGCTTCGTAACGAGTAGATCGTGGATCTCCAGCAGCCGGGCTACGTCTGAGGCCGCATAATCGAGCTGGGCGGTGCCGAGCGGACGCTTCAGCCAGTCCGTGAAGCGGCTCCCCTTGGCCAGCGGCACACCCAGCTCGCGCTCGTGCAGGTAGGCAAGCGACGGTGTCGACAACCCGAGGAATCCTGCAGCGATCTGAGTATCGAACAATCTAGCGGGGATCGCTCCGCACTCCAGATCCAGGATCTCGAGGTCTTGTCGGGCCGCGTGGATCACCGCGAGGGAGTCGCAGGCCATCAGCGCCTTCAGGGGCTTCAGATCGACTGCGAGGGGATCGATCAACACGATCTGGTCGTCCCAGGCGATCTGGACCAGAGCGACCGTCGGCCAGTAGCTCTGCTCCCTATGGAACTCGGTGTCGAGCGCGTAGCGGTCCGTCCGACTCAAGACGTCGACCGTGGCCTGCAGGTCGTCGGCCGTGTCGATAATCCGATAATCGCGCATGTGGCATGCTAGCCAACCGCCACACGGAGGTAGAGTCACCCGCAGTGTCTGACCAAACGAGCGTCCCGGCGGACTGGTACCCCGACCCCGAAGACGAATCGCAGTACCGGTATTGGGACGGCTCGGCCTGGACGGAGCACCGGGCCCGTCGACACCTCGAGCCGACACGCCTGGCGTTGCGCGGCACCAATCGGTTGATCGGCGACTCGTTTCGAACCCTGCGCCGCCAGTGGCGCGGCTGTGCAGTGGTCGCGTCGGTGTCGATCGTCGCGGGCCTGCTCCTCTCGGTTCTCTTCCTGTACAGCGCCGACCAGGTTCTGATGGGCGAACTCGACGAGGTCTGGGCCAGGATCTCTGCCCAATCCTTCGACCCCACAACACCTGAGAATGAGGCGTATTTCGAGTCGCTCGAGTTCGACTTCTCAATCTGGAACTTCGTTCCGGCCGTTCTCGGTCTGCTGATCACCTGGCTGGCCTACAATCTGATGACAGCCGCTGCTGCGCTACTGGCGCTCGTTGAACAGCGCGGTGAGCTCCCGGCTGTATCAACGGTCCTTCGGAAGGCAGCCAAGCGGATTCCGAGGCTCGTGGGCGTGGACCTGCAGATCTTGGCATTGGCGATCGCCGCCATGGCGGTCCTGGTGCTCGCCGCGGCGACCGTGCCTCTAACGCTCATCGTGCTGATCCCAGTGCTGCTGGCCGCGACGTTCCTGGCATTTCCCGTCTACGTGCTTGCCTACATCGTTGCTTCGCTGGGCCCAGCTCAGTCATCGTTGAAGTGCGCGTACCACCTAGCCCGCAGACATTTCTGGGGGACGTACGGGCGGGCTCTGCTAATCGTTGTGATCATAACGCTCGTCAGCCTCGCGTCTGCAACGGTAACAGGTCTGTTGGGTTTGCCCGGGATCCTGGCGGATTTGCTGAACGGAACGGTGTCAGCAGTTCTGGCCCTGCTCTTCGGTGTCGCTACTGCGGTCATCTACCTGGATCTGGGGGGCGAGACCGACGAGGAGTCGGAGGCCCACCCAGATCAAGCGGAGGGATCGGGCAGCTCGTGGGGATAGTCGGCGTCGTGGAACCAGGCCGGGTCTCCGTGGGTGAACCAGGAAACCTGTAGTCGGCCCACGGCGTTCTTAGGAGCTCGGACCCCTGCTGCGAATGAACGTTCGAGGGCGTCGAGGGAACTCCGGCGCCAGACGGCATGGAGCCATTCCGCCTGCCCCTCCGAAACTGGTACCGCCACGTCGGATCGGCCGAGGTCGTCGCGCAGGGCGTTCACCGCGGCCGAGCAGGGTCGGGTCAAGTCACACGAGAGCACGGCCACGGTCGCGGCCGAGGTGCTGCGCAGCGCCGTGATGATCCCGCCGAGCGGACCCTGGGAGGGCCATGTGTCGGCTACGTAGGCCATGCCCAGGTCCGTGACTCTGGAAGCGTCGCCGCCGACCACCACGACAGAGGCGGCACCGGCGTCGTACAGCGCGGCGGCCACCCTCTGCAGCAGGGTCAGACCGTCGATCTCCACGAAAGCCTTGTCTGTGCCCATCCGACGACTGGCACCGCCAGCGAGCACGGCGCCCTCGAAGCCGACGGCGCATTTTGTTGAATTCACTTCTGCGGCGGCCACTGCGGGTCGAGTTGACGAAGGAAGAGCGCGCAACGTTCGTCCTCATCGGCCTCTCCGATGAGTGCCGCGCAGGCCTGCAGACCCGCCAGTGAGCCCAGGAAACCCCGATTGGTCTCGTGGCGCCAGAGAACGTAACCGCTCCCCCGCCAGCCGTTGGCCCTCAGGCGGTCCAGACCCCGGTGGTATCCAGTGCGGTAGGCGGCATAGGCCAGCGCCGGATCGTCGAGAGCATCACCCAGAGACGCCCAGGCAGCGAGCATTCGAGGCCACTGCGCACAGACCTGCGCAATAGCCGTGACCGGGTCGTCGGCACCCTGAGCGGCCTGCAGAGCCTCCAGTGCATCACTGGGTTCAGGGTCGAGAATCGTCTGGGAGGGCCCCGAGGAAAGCTGTACGTCGCTCATGGCCTGAGCCTACCGGTCCGAGAAATATTACTGTCGGGGCTCGTTAGCATGGCGCCATGTCAGCGGCAGCCCTTCCTGATTGGCTCGACCCTGAGCTGTTGCAGTGGTTGATCGTGGTGGTGCTTGTGGTCGTGGCATACCTGCTCTACATCGTGTTGCGCTTCGTGCGTCGCCTCGTGGCCAAGGTCGTGCTGCTCGTGCTCCTCGTCGGGTTTGGCGTGTCGCTCTGGGTCCAGCGCGCCGACTTGGAGGACTGCGCCCTCACCTGCGAATGCACCCTCTTCGGCCAGGAGGTCGTGATCCCCGTCGAGCAGCTGCCGGAGCATCTGCGAACTCTCGACGCGAACGGTGAGGCGAGCTGTTCGATCGGCTCAGAAGTGCTCGGCTCAGAAGTACTGAGGTGACGAGGTTCTGACTTTGACTTGGGCCTGCAACCGGCCCGGTGACAGGGCCTAAGGGACCCGTTCGATCCGCAGGACGTTGGTGGACCTGCTGCGGCTGTCTGAACCGGCGAGCACGCTCACCAATTCACCGGCTCTGACATGGCCGGCGTCCTTGGCCAGACGGATCGCTTCTCTGACCATCTCCTCGTTGCTGCCGCCCTTGGTGATCCGCATCGGTATGGTGCCCCAGCTCAGCGTCAGCTGCTGCACCGTGGGCTCGTTGATAGAGAAGCCGAGAATCGTGGCCTCGGGCCTGAACCTGGCCATCGAACGCACAGTGAAGCCCGAGCCTGAGATGCAGATGACATGGTTGACCCCAAGTTCTTGAGTTGCCCGCCAAGCGGCCATGGTCATGGCGTCGGTAACCGACGCCGATCCCCCGGAGTTGTCGGTCATGCGCACTTCGGCGAGCTGCTTGGCCCAGCTCTCGTAGTCCATCTCCTCATCAGCTCGCAGCGCGATCCGGCTCATTGTGCGGATCACGTTGACCGGGTCGCTGCCAATTGCGGTCTCGCCGGAGAGCATGACCGCGGATGAACCGTCGAACACCGCATTGGCGACGTCGCCGGCTTCAGCCCTGGTCGGTGCCGGGCTGGAAATCATCGACTCCAGCATCTGGGTGGCGGTGATCACTGGACGACCACCGGCGATGCACTCCTTGATGATCGCCTTCTGCAGGTGCGGAAGGTCCTCGAGGGAGCACTCGGTGCCAAGGTCTCCGCGGGCGACCATGATCGCTCCTGCAGCCTCGATGATGCCGGCGAGGTTCTCAACAGCGGCGCGGGTCTCGATCTTGGCGATCACCAGGGGGCCGCGCGGATGCGGCTCCACCCCGACGCGTCGTATGTCGTGGGCTGAGCGGACGAAGCTGACCGCCACCATGTCGACACCCAATTCCACGAAGGCGTCGAGGGCGCGAAAGTCGCTCTCTGTCGGTGTTGGCATGCGCAGCCGTTGCGAGGGCAGGTGAACACCCGGTCGCCCCACCACCTCGCCGCCGTGGATGACGGTGACCAACAGCTTCTCGCTCGATATGTCGGTGATCTTGAGCACGGGACCGCCGTCACCGATAGACAGTTGGTCGCCGACTTCGAGGTCATTCAAGAGCCCTTCGTAGTCGACTTCGATCACTGATGCGTTTGAAGCGGTGTGCCCGACTCGAAGTTCGATGGTGCTGCCCGTTGTGATGTCGGTGCCTTGCTCATCGAATTTGGCGGCTCGTACCTTGGGACCTGGAAGGTCAACGAGGATCCCGACCCGGGTCCCTTCGTCCTGTGCGATCGAGCGGATACGGTTGTATCGCTCGATGCCCTCGTCGAGGGTGCCGTGGGCGAGACCGATTCGGGCAACGTCCATTCCCGAGCGGATCATCTCCCGCAAGGTCTGTTCGTCCTCTGAGGCCGGGCCGATCGTGGCAACGATTTTTGTACGTCGAGGCATCCCTAAACGCTACTAGCTGCATCGATAAGAACGCGTGACCCATTTGCGCATCGCGTTCGGGTGGTTGATGACGGCGAGTATTGTGGCTGGGTGGCTGAGGTGCATCCTTTTCTGGCGAGCAGGGGTCCGATCGCATTCGCCCATCGTGGCGGCACCAGCGTTTATCCGGAGAACTCGGAGCGCGCCTTCGGCCATGCCGTCAATCTGGGGTACAGCCACATCGAGACCGATGTGCAGGCGACCCGTGACGGTGTCGGCGTGATCTGCCACGATGACCGGCTCGACCGGACCACCGATCGCTCAGGTGACATCGCCGAGCTGTCATGGTCTGAGGTCAGCAGGGCGCGGATAGGCGGGACTGAGCCGATTCTGAGAGTCGAGGAACTGCTTGAGGCGTTCCCGGGCACCCGCATCAACTTCGACCCGAAACGCGATGGGGCGGTGGAGCCGCTGGCCCGGGCGATCCAGGCCTCCGGCGCGCTGGAGCGCGTGCTTGTGGGTGCGTTCAGCGATCGTCGGGTGGATCATGCGAGGCGGCTGTTGGGTGACGGTCTCGCTGTCGCTGCCGGCAGCCGCAGAGTGATGGCACTGCTGCTGCGCGCCAACCGGATTCCGGTCCCCTTCGAGGGGGTGGACGCTGCCCAGGTGCCGGTGCGCATGGGTCGCATTGAGATCGTCACCGGGAGATTCGTCGAGCACGCACACCAGGTCGGGATCCATGTCCATGTCTGGGGAGTCGACGATCCCGCCGAGATGCATCGGCTCCTCGACCTCGGGGTCGACGGTCTGATGACCGATGAACCCGAGGTGTTGAAGTCGGTCCTCTGCGACAGGGGTGTCTGGAGCCCTAGTCGTCCTTGAGGGCGACCGCGTTGGGGGTGACGTTCATCTTCGGTTTGTATTCGGCGGCCGTCACCTCCACGGCATCACCGCCGAGGTTGGCCTTGAGCTGTCCGCGACATGATTCGCAGGGGCCGTAGTACTGGACTTCGCACTCTGTTGCGCAGCGCGGACAGGTGATCTCCAGAAGTTCCATCCCTGCATTGTGGCGCGTTCAGGGGACCGGTCGGGTGACCCGAACTGAGAATGTCGCGATTTCGGATATGATCCCGCATCGCGTAGGAGAGGGCAGTCATATGGACAGTGACCAGAGCCCCGTGTCGGAGTCGCAGGTTGTGGTGATCGGTGCGGGTCCCGCTGGGTTGACGGCTGCCTACCAACTCGGCAAACACGGTCGGAGCGCGCTCATCGTGGAAGCAGACGATGTGGTGGGCGGAATCTCGCGCACGGCTGAGCGCGACGGCTGGCGCTTCGATATCGGCGGCCACCGCTTCTTCACCAAAGTCGCCCCGGTGTCGGACCTCTGGCACGAGATCCTCCCCGCGGAGGACTTCCTGCTGCGGCCCCGCATGAGCCGAATCTTCTATGAGGGGAAGTTCTACGACTACCCCCTCAAAGCCTTCAACGCTCTCAGGAACCTGGGCGTGGTGGAAGCGGTCCGCTGCGTCATGTCCTACTTCTGGGTCAAGGTACGACCGCCGAAGGATCAGACGAAGTTCGAGGGGTACGTCGCCGCCAAGTTCGGTTGGCGGCTCTACAAGACCTTCTTCAAGACCTACACAGAGAAAGTCTGGGGAGTGCCCGCCGATGAACTCGAAGCGGACTGGGCAGCGCAGCGAATCAAGAACCTGAACCTGATCAACGCCATCACCAACGCGATCGTTCCCAAACGGAACTCCAAAGGCATCACCAGCCTCATCGAGGAGTTCGAGTATCCGCGCCACGGCCCCGGAATGATGTGGGAACGATGCACCGAACTGGTCACCGAGCAGGGCAGCACAATCGAGTTCAACTCGAAGGTCACGAAGATCCGTCACGCTGACGGTGTCGCCACCGAGGTCGTCACGACGGGCCCGGAGGGTCGACGTGCACACCGATGCGGAGCGGTCATCTCCTCAATGCCGATCCCTCGGCTCGTCCAGGCGATGGATCCTCCCGCCTCTCCCGAGGCCCTTCGCGCGGCCGGCGAGCTCAAGTTCCGTGACTTTCTGACCGTCGCCCTAGTGGTCCCCGCCGAGGACGGCTTCCCCGACAACTGGATTTACATCCACTCCCCCGAAGTCTCGGTCGGCCGGGTCCAGAACTTCGGGTCGTGGTCACCGGAGATGATCCCAGAGGCGGGCAAGACGTGCCTTGGCCTCGAGTTCTTCGTCAACGAGGGCGATGAACTCTGGGAGGCCGACGACGACGACCTCGTAGCGCTGGGGATCAGGGAGATGGCGACCCTCGGCCTGCTCGACCCCGCCCGAGTCGAACGGGGATATGTGGTGCGGATGCCCAAGGCGTACCCAATGTACGACGCCGCCTACAAGGAGAACGTCGAAACGCTGCGAGGCTGGCTCGGCGACGCCGCCCGCAACGTGTACCCGGTCGGTCGCAACGGGATGCACCGCTACAACAACCAGGACCATTCCATGTACACCGCGATGCTCACCGTCGAGAACCTTGTCAACGGCACCAGCCACGACGTCTGGGAGGTCAACGTCGAGGCTGACTACCACGAGGAACTGAAGGTGGGCAATCACTGATGGCCGCGCCGCTCCGCGAGCCGGTTCGATGAGCGGATCTGAGCGCGGGCGGACGATCGTCGTCGTTCCGGCGTACAACGAGCAGGAAGCGCTGCCCGCGGTGCTCGCTCAACTCGCGGCGGTTGTGGGCGACCTCGACGTGATCGTGGTGGATGACGGTTCGAGCGATTCCACGGCGACGGTGGCGCGCGAGGCCGGTGTGCGATGCATCGTGCTGCCCTTCAACCTCGGCATCGGGGGGGCGCTGCGGGCCGGCTACCGCTACGCGGTCGACCACGGTTATCAGCGGGCCGTACAGTTCGACGCCGACGGTCAGCACCGCGCCGACCAGATCGGAGTGTTGGCCGCAGCACTCGATTCGGGCGCCGACTTAGCGGTTGGTTCCCGCTTCTTAGAAGGCGGCTATGAAGTCGGTCGGAGCCGGGCTCTGGCGATGTGGGTCCTGAGGGTGGGCGTTCGTGTCATCACCGGTCAGTCCTTCAGCGACACGTCTTCGGGGTTCCGGGCGATCCAGGGAGAACTGCTGGAAGTCTTCGCCCGTGAATATCCCGTCAACTACATGGACTCTGTGGAGACCCTCGTTGAGGCCTGCCGCCGGGGCTACAGCGTCGTTGAGGTTCCGGCCCTGATGAACCAACGCGCCGGAGGCGTACCCTCGCAGCGGCCGTTGAGGCTGGCCTACCACTACGCCCGCCTGATGGTTGCTCTCCTAGGCACCCCCCGCAAACGCTCCCCCGCCCAGCGAACCGGCTCTGCACCTTCTAGAGGCCGGGTGGATTGAACCCCGCACACGGCCGCGACGAACACATCAGCCCGTCTTCGGCATGTCGCACGATCATCGGCTGCGACGACGCGGGGCCAAAACCGCCGAGTCCCGGCGACCGTGTGTGGGCGGTCGCAGTTGCTGACCCTTTGCGCGGTGGCCGTCGGGCTCGCCTTCATCACCACGAAGGTCGACCTCGCTACCCCCCGAACAACCGTCCCCGACCCGCCCGAAGTGTTCCCCGCAGAGAGGTAATCCGCGCCGCCGGTGGAGCATCCGGGTCGACGGGCTGTCGGTGCCTGTGTGGTGTCTTCCCCGCCGCCGATGCGATTTCTCCGCCACAACTGTTCGTGACTGACGGGTCGTCCTCCAGCGCCGATTTGCGGGCCAGAAACGGGACCGTCAGGGTTCTCGGTTTGACCCTCGGGGGGACTGCCAGGGGTTCCCCTGCTTCTACCACTCCGGCGGGCAGGCTGAAGCACCGGCAGGCAAGTTCAATACCGTCACCACCGGCAACGACCATTCTTGTGGCGTGCGGGTTGACGACACGATCGCCTGCTGGGGTTGGAACGTAGATGGGCAAACTGACGCACCGACGGGCCGGTTCAAGCACGTCACCGCCGGTTACGGCCATTCTTGCGCCATCCGGGTTGACGACACGATCGCCTGCTGGGGTAACAACGACTGGGAGCAGGCTGACGCACCCGCAGGCAACTTCAAGACCGTCACCGCCGGTTGGGGCCATTCTTGCGCCGTACGGGTTGACGACACGATTGCCTGCTGGGGCAACAACGAATTTGGCCAGACAAACGCACCGGTGAGCTGACCAGGTCCGCCTAGTCGCCGAAGAGCCCTCACCAGACCACCACAAGCACCGGATCGGCTTCGGGATAGAGCATGCTCGACCGATTGCCTGTTCATGCCCGACGATTGGGCATCGCTTCAACGCTGCGGCGACCGGCGTTCCACTGGGGCATCTCTGAGTGACGAACAGCGCTGTGGCTGTTGTTTCGTTCGCTCAGCGCCTGGGTCGCGGATTTGTTGAGGGGACCTGACCTGCACTGCTTTCAATGTTGCTATGTAAATTCAAGTGGTTACAGGGGTGGCTGTCACACCCTGTGTTTAGGGTTGTGTTCATGGATTCAGCCCCCTCTTCTGGTCTTGTGGATGCCTTTGTTGATGTCGGTTGTGGTGTTGCCGGGTCGGTGTGTGTTGGGAGCGTTGATGAGGCCGGGTTGTCTGATGAGGGGTTGCGGTCGCATTTGAAGGTGTTGGGCCGGGCGGAGTGTCGGTTGGTGGCGATGAAAGCCCGTGTGCTCGCGGAGTTGAGCCGCCGTCACAGCAGAGGCGACGCGCAGAGGTTGGTTCGTGACGAGTTGCAGGCGTCGAATCGTGAAGCTAAACGCGATGTCGAGACCGCGGCTCGGCTGGCAGAGCTGCCTGCGACGAGCGACGCGTTGGAGTCTGGTGAGGTGCCTGTGGGTCATGCCCGGTTGATTGCCCGGGCGTCTGGTGAGAGCCCGATTGATGAGGGGTTGCTGGTCGAAGCAGCTAACTCTGAGTCTTTCGATGAGTTCGCCCGGACTGTGAAACGTCATCAACAAGACATCGCTGATGATGATGGGCAAGGCTTGTTGGATCGTCAACGCTCTAGGCGCAAAGCCCGCGTCTTTGAATCTTCAGATTCGGGCATGTTCGTGCTGACCGGAGAGTTTGATCAGGTCACCGGGGCACGTATCGCTACTGCGTTGACTGCTAAGGAACGGCAACTGTGGCATCGCGAGGACCCCAACAACCGTGCCACACCCCAGCAGCGGATGGCTGACGCGTTGGCTGAGCTGATCTGTCAACCATCCGGTGACGGCAAGTCTGCGGGCACGGATCTGTTGGTGATCGCCGATTTCGATGTGCGAACACAACAACTCGACAACCCCCGGCTCGCAGACGGGTCACCAATACCGATCGTTGAGCTGCACCGCCTGGCGCTCGAAGCGAACTTGTTGCCGTCGATCTTTGACACCAAAACCCAAGACATGTGGCTCGGACGGCGGCTACGTACCGCTTCTGAGGCTCAACGGGTCGCGTTGATCGCCAGAGACCAGCACTGCATCGGTTGTGGAGCCAACCCGTTGTGGTGCCGAGCACATCACATCACCTGGTGGTCAAAGAACGGGCCCACCGACCTCGACAACCTTGTGCTGGTATGTGACGACTGCCACCACAAGATCCACGACCACGGCTGGCAAGTCCACCGAGACCCCGACACCGGCAAATACCAACTCAAACCCCCAGGCCCAACCAGCAAAGCGAACGAAACCCGACCGACCCGGCCCGCGAAGTCAGTCCGCGCAACGCAGAACCGGGTCAGCCGCGCCAGAGCAACGCAGCAGGCCCGGTCAAGCCCCCCAACCCGGACCGACCCGGTCACAGTAGTTGAGTCAGAGTCAGGCCCGGCCGACCCGGTCACAGCCACAGCAGTTGAGTCAGAGTCAGACCCGACCGACCCGGTCACAGCCACAGTAGTTGAGTCAGAGTCAGTCCCGAGCGATCCGGTCACAGCCACAGTAGTTGAGTCAGAGTCAGTCCCGAGCGATCCGGTCACAGCCACAGTAGTTGAGTCAGAGTCAGATCCGAGCGATCCGGTCACAGCCACAGTAGTTGAGTCAGAGTCAGATCCGAGCGATCCGGTCACAGCCACAGTAGTTGAGTCAGAGTCAGTCCCGAGCGACTCGGTCACAGTAGTTGAGTCAGAGTCAGTCCCGAGCGACTCGGTCACAGTAGTTGAGTCAGACCCGAGCGACTCGGTCACAGCAGTTGAGTCAGAGTCAGACCCGACCGACCCGGTGCGGGCACCACACTAGGTGGCCGGGGTCCTCCCGTGAGGGTGCTCCTTGGAGCTGATCCGCTCCGGTGGAGGGCCGTAGCGTCCCCGAAGATGATCCCAGATCGCGAACAGCCGTCCACGAATCGACCAGTGCAGGCCCCGAGCCGGCGCATAAACGAGCCCCACCGGGATCTGGACCAACGCCACGGCCATACGAAAAAGCGAGTTTCTGACCCCGAAGTGTTCACGAAGCATCAACAGCGTGTTGCGCAGCTGCAGATAGGCGACCCGTTCAACCGAGGAGCTCATACCGGGGTTGCGAACCTCGGCACCCCGGACCACGCCGCACGACCAACCCGCCCTGGCGGCACGGATACCCAACTCGGCCTCTTCGCAATAGGCGAAATAGCGTTCGTCGAACAATCCGACCTCTAACAGGAAGCTCCGCCGACACATCATCAACGTTCCATGCGGATAGTCGGAGGGATCAAAACCCTCAGACACTGTCGGCACCGCATCGATCGAGCCGAGGAAAGGCTGGATGATCGGACGTGCGTTGTCGCCCACATCTGCGCTCATCAACCCCACTCGCGGCATGTCGACAACGGCCGCCAGCATCCTCTCGATCGTGTCGGGGTTGGGCACTGCATCATGGGGTGCGAGCGCCACCCATTCCCCGGATCCGCCTTGCAGGAAACGTCTCATTCCGACATTGGCTCCGGGTCCGAACCCGAGATTCCCGCCGGTGATGACCAGCTCGGCATCGCCCACCAGAGTGGGAAGCGCTTGTGTGGTCGAGCAATCGCTGCCGTTGTCGACGACTGTCACCTCAGTGGGAACCGTTTGCGACCTGAACGCCTCAACGGTGCGCCCGATCTGCTCAGCACGGTTGCGGTGAACCACCACAACCCTCACTGGCTCGGAGTCAAGCGACACCGGCATTCTTCTGTCGGGGGACACTGGCATAGTCGGCCAGCTTGCTGCGCTTCGTGAGAGTTGAGCAACCCGGCCGCTAATATGCGTCGGTGTCGCGGGCGCCAGAACCACCGGAATTCGCATTGTCGGCCAACGTTGAGCCGACGGTCGGAAAGATCGGCGATCTTGCCGCCGAAGCAGGGATCGGACGTGTCCACATGCTGGCTTGGCGCGACCTCGCCGATGTGGAGGCGGGTGGTTCAGAGATCCATGCTTCCACGGTGGCCTCCCTGTGGGCGCAGGCCGGCGTGGAGGTCACGATGCGAACCTCATACGCGCAGGGTTCGCCGCCTCAGACGACCCGTGACGGTTACCGGGTCCTCCGCAGAGCGGGCCGATATCTGGTGTTTCCGCGCGCCGCGTTGGCGGAGGCGACGGGTCGTCACGGTCCCCGCGATGCGCTGGTCGAGATCTGGAACGGAGTGCCCTTCTTCTCGCCTGTCTGGGCGCGGGGCCCACGCGTCACCTGGATGCACCATGTACACACCGAGATGTGGCCGCTGGTGCTCACCCCTCGACTGGCTCGTATCGGACAGTTCCTCGAGAGCCGTCTCGCACCACCGTTCTACCGTCAGACACAGGTGGTGACGCTCAGCGAGTCGAGCAGGGCGATGCTGCTCCAGCGGTTGGGGTTTCGAGATGAGAACGTGCATGTCGTGGCGCCCGGGATCTCGCCGATGTTCTCGGAAGCCGGTGAGAAGTCTGAGGGGCCCAGCGTGTTGGCAGTCGGTCGTCTCATGCCTCCCAAGGCTTTCGATGAGCTGATCGAGGCGATGGTTCGGGTCCGTGAGTTTGTGCCCGCGACCCTGACGATCGTCGGAGAGGGCTACGCACGAGATGCTCTCGAGCACCAGATCTCCCGTCTGGGAGCCGAGCACTGGTGTGAGCTGGCGGGCCGGGTCGACGACGAGACGCTGGTCGGGCTATACCGATCCTCATGGGTTGTGGCGGCCACCTCGAAAAGTGAGGGCTGGGGCATGACCCTGACCGAGGCCGCGGCTTGCGGGACACCCTCCGTTGCAACGAACATCCCCGGCCATATGGATGCGGTGTCCCACGGCGACACAGGTCTTCTGGTCAATTCTCCGAACAGTCTCGTCGAGGCTCTGGTGAGTGTCTTGAGCAACCCGGAGCTACGCGACCGTATGGCTGGGCAGGCCCGCCGACGAGCACAGGAGTTCACCTGGGAGCGCACCGCCTACGACACGATGGCGGTGCTCGCCTCGGTTGCTCGACGCGCCCGCCATGGGTCGTAGCCGGCTGGGTCGCCGACTGGGCCGCGCGGCACCCCTGGCCGTCGCCGCGATAGCTGCGTACCTGCCGCTGATCTTCTCGAACCCGGGAAAGGTCGGTGCCGACACCAAGACCTACCTGTATCTCGATCCCTCACGACTCTTGGCCGAGGCGTCGTCCCTCTGGGACAGCGATGTGGCTCTGGGGACTGTGACCCACCAGACGATCGGCTACCTGTGGCCGATGGGCCCCTTCTACTGGTTGGCGGAAGCGGCGGGAAGCCCGGACTGGTTGGCTCAACGCCTCTGGCTCGGTTCGATCCTGTTCACGGCAGCCGCCGGGGTGCGCTATCTGCTCAAGACGCTCGACTGGCGCGGCGGCGGTCTGCTCGTGGCGATGCTGGCCTACGAACTCAGTCCATACGTTCTGCACTATTCGGCCCGCATCTCGGTGGTGCTGCTGCCGTGGGCCGGGCTTCCGTGGATGATCGCCCTCACCATCCGCGCCGCTCGCCGCGGCGGTTGGCGCTATCCCGCGTGGTTCGCGCTGGTCGTCGTCACCGTCGGCTCGGTCAACGCCACCGCTCTGCTGTTGGTGGGGTTGGCTCCGGTGCTGTGGCTCGTTCACGCTGCGGGAGTCGAGCGTTCCATCACGGCTCGCAGCGCGGTCGGGACTGCCTTGAGAATCGCTGCGACCTCGGGTGCCGTGTCGCTGTGGTGGATCGCCGGTCTGGCACTTCAGAGCGGCTACAGCCTGCCGGTGACCCGCTACACCGAGACTTACGAGGTGGTTGCGGATGCCGCGACGGGTCCCGAGGTGTTTCGGGGGCTCGGATATTGGTTCTTCTACGGCAACGACAAGTTCGGCCAGTGGATCGAGCCGAGCGTCGAGTACACCCAGGGGGTCTGGCTCCATTTCTTGAGCTTCGGGTTAGTCGTCTTTGCGCTGCTGGGTGCGGCACTGATCCGTTGGAGGCATCGCTCCTATTTCGTGCTACTGGTCGTGGTCGGCGGGCTCACCGCGATCGCTTCGCATCCCTTCGACAGGCCGAGTGCCCTCGGTTCGCTGTTCAAGGCGTTCACCGAGACCGACGCGGGTCTGGCGCTGCGTTCTACGCCACGGGCGTTGCCGATGCTGGTGCTCGGGGTGGCCGTCTTCCTCGGGATGATCGCCAACGCGGTGCAGCGGCGCTGGCCGAGCCCGGGAAGGGGCCTCGCGGTTCTGATCTGCGTTGCGGTGGTGCTCAACAATCCGGCGATGTGGCGGATCCGAATGATCGAAGAGCACCTGCATCGTGATGAAGCCGTCCCCGAGTACTGGATCGAGGCGATCGCCAGCCTCGACGACTCTGGACGCAGGGGCCGGGTGATGGAGGTCCCCGGGTCGGACTTTGCGTCCTATCGCTGGGGCAACACGGTAGACCCGATCACGCCCGGGCTGTTGGACCGCGGATATGTGGCCAGGGAGTTGGTGCCGTTCGGATCCGCGGAGTCGGCCTCCCTGCTGACGGCGTTCGACCGCCGTTTCCAGGAGGACACCCTCGATCTCGATTCGGTGGTGCCAGTTGCTGAGTTGATGTCGGTTGACGATTTGGTGCACCGCGGTGACCTGAGCTTCGAACGCTACCGCACTCCCCGACCGGTGGCCTTGGCGGACCAGTTGGCCCGCACGCCGGACTTGGGGCCCGGGGTAGGCTTCGGCGACCCCGCGCCGAACGTGGCCGGGCCCGAACAGACGATGCTGGACGAAGTGTTCCTCAGCACCGACCCGACATTGGCCGACCCCGCGCCCGTCACTGTCCATCAGGTCCCGAATGCTCTTGACATCGTCCGGCTGCGCCCGCTCACAGGCTCGACCGTGATCGTCGGCGACGCCGAAGGCATCGTTGATGTTGCCGGCGCCGAGCTGCTGGATCTGAATCGGCCGATCTGGTTCGCCGCCGACCTCGTGGCTGACGAGGTTCTGCGTTCGACGGTTCTGGCCGAACCCAGCCGTATTGTCATAACCGACACGAATGCACGCAGGGCCCGACGCTGGGGAACGCTGCGGGAGAACGTAGGAGCGGTCGAACAGGCGGGAGAGTCTCCGCTGGTGGACGACCCGACCGACAATCGTCTGCCGCTGTTCGCAGGGCTCGAACAACGCAGCGACCTCGAAGCCGACGACACCCGGACCGTGGCCGTGCAACAGGGTGACTTCACGGTTCAAGCCAGCGCCTACGGCAACCCGGTCACCTACACCAACGACGATCGGGCGTTCTATGCCGTTGACGGCGACCTGGACACGGCCTGGGTCGTCGCCGCTTTCGCGGAGGCCCGCGGCGAGTTTCTGGTATTCGACTTCAAGTCGGAGACAACGATCTCGGAGATGACCTTCGTGCAACCGCTCGAGGAGGCCAACCGCCGTATCACCGAGGTGGAGATCAGAGCTGACGGACCTGCCGTGAAGCACCCAGTGCTGGGCCGCTTCGCGTTGGGGCCCCAGAGCCATGGCGCAGCAGGCCAGACCGTCGAATTCGCGCCGGTGACAGCATCGGAGGTGACCGTGGAGATCACCGAACTCGACCTTGGCGTGTTCGCCACATATCCAGGAGTGTCGCCGGTGGGCTTCGCCGAGGTGCTCATAGGCGGATCACCCCAACCCTTGCATGAGACGATTCGCACACCGGTCGCCCTGGTCGAGGCCTTGGGGACCGATCTTGCCGATCACGACCTGTCGGTGGTGCTGACTCGGGAGCGCTCGAATCCTGCGGAGCCGGTACGCGACGATCCCGAACCGGAAATGCACCGCTGGGTGCCGATTCCGGCGGGACGCAGCTTCGAAGTCCACGGCGCGGCGAGGCTTTCGGCAGCCGCCCCGGAATCTCAGATCGATGAGCTCCTGGGTCGAACCGGGACCCCTTCGGGGTTGGACATGACCGCGCGTTCCAGCGGAAGGCTCCCCGGTGATCTGCGCAGTGCCGCCTCGTTCGCCTTCGACGGCGACCCGAATACGGCATGGACCGCAGTGTTCGGGCCTCAGGCGGACCAGTGGCTCCAAGTCGACATCGCTGAGCCGGTTCATGTCGAGAACCTCGTCGTGGACATCGTGGCCGACGACTTCCATTCACTGCCGAGCCGGATCCTGGTGTTCACCGACGGTGAGGCGGCTGGTGAGATCATGCTCGACGGCGGTCTGCGTTCCGGGTCCGCAGGTGAGACCCTCTCACTGCTACACCGGCTCGACCGCACGGTTTCGTCGCTGACGCTGGTGGCGGCCGACGTCGATGAGCGCATGACCCGGGACTGGTACTCCAATGCAGCCGTCGCCATGCCGATCTCGATCGCGGAGGTTAGTCTCGGAGACGGCCTCCATTTCGGCGAAGTGTCCGACATCGACACGGGCTGCGTCGAGTTGCTGGCTGTGAACGGGGTTGCAGTCACCGCACGCGTAGCGGGGTCCGCGCAGGACGCCCTGGCCCGCCGGGAGCTGTCGCTGTCGGGCTGTGAGGAGACGGTCTCGGCAGCTGACGGGCTCAGGATCGAGACCGGCTCGAGGCCCCTCGGACTTGATCTTGACCAGCTTGTGTTGCGCAGTCCCCGTCCGATCGAGCCGCCGGCGCTGATGCCCTCGATTGAAGTGCTCGGCCATGACGACACGTCCTACTCCCTGAGAGTGCCGGCAACCGATGATGACGCCTGGCTGGTGCTCGGACAGAGTCGCAACGACGGTTGGTCGGCGAGTGTCGACGGGGTCGATTTGGGAGACCCCGTGTTGATAGACGGGTTCGCCAACGGCTGGCGCCTACCGGCGGGAGATGAACGTTCAGTCGAGCTGCGATGGACCCCTCAGCGGCTGGTTGACTGGGCTCTGTGGATGAGTCTGTTCGCCGCCGCCGTCGTTGTCTGGTTGGCTCTTCGTGGCTCTGTGCGGCCCGACGAGTCGGTTGCCCGACGTCGTGACGGCCCCGAACTTCCGGTTCTTGACCCCATCGTCGGCTTCTCAACGCGAGACAGGACTCCGTCTGCAGGCAGGGCGCGGCTGATCGCCTCCGGTGCGGTGTCGGCGTCGGCATTCGCGCTGCTCAATGTGCCGCAGTGGCATCTCGCCGCGGTCGGGGTCGGAGCAATCGTGGCAGTCGGTGTCTGGCTGCCGCGCTGGTGGAACCGTCCGGCGCTGTACTCGGCTCTGCTGCTGGGCATCGCAGCGTTGTCGATCATGGTTGACCAGAGAAGGTTCCGGTACCCGCCCGACTTTGTGTGGCCACAGCAGTTCGAGGGTGTGCACATCCTGGCCGTGCTGGCTCTGGTGCTTCTCTTCGCAGACTATCTACGTTCGGCTCACCGCCCCGACGCCTGACAAGGACGCTGCAAGTGGCAGCCAGTCATCAGCGCAGAGGCGCTGAGGTCGGGGTGACCGGGCTGGGAAGCAGGGTTTGATCAGCAAACGTGTGATCAGTCAACCAACGGTCCACAGAAGCAGCAGCTGAACGCCCCTCCGCAATCGCCCAGACAATGAGGCTCTGGCCGCGTCCCATGTCTCCGCACACGAAGACACCGTCCACGTTGGTTGCCCACTGGTCGTCACGGGCCACATTGCCGCGCTCATCGAGTTCCACGCCGAACTGGTCGAGCAGCGGCCCGGGCTCAGCTCCAGTAAAACCCAAGGCCAACAGCACAAGATCTGCAGCAAAGTGCCGCTCCGATCCCTCAACGGGTTCGAAACTCATGCGACCGTCGCTGAAACGCTGCTCGACGGCCACCGATTTCAAGCCTGTAACTCGACTGTCGTCTCCAGTGAACTCAACCGTGTTGATGGCGAACTCACGCTCTCCCCCCTCTTCATGTGCGGAGCTGACGCGGTAGATCATCGGCCAGGTGGGCCAGGGATTAGCCGTGGGCCGTTCATCGGGTGGACGGGGCATGATCTCGAACTGGTGTATCGAGGCAGCGCCCTGGCGCAGCGCGGTCCCGAGGCAGTCGGCACCAGTGTCACCACCACCGATGATGATCACCTTCTTGCCTTCGGCTGTGATCGCGGGCTCGGCGATGTCGCCTTGTTGGACATGGTTGGCGATCGGCAGGTACTCCATGGCCTGGTGGATGCCGTCGAGTTCCCGGCCCGGGATCGGCAGATCTCGAGCCTGGGTCGCCCCACATGCCAGGACCACCGCGTCGAAGGCGTCGCGCAGCTCGTCTGCGCTGACGTCGACGCCGACCGCGGTGTCGCACACGAAGCTGGTGCCCTCCGCCCGCATCTGCTCGAGCCGCCGGTCAAGGTGCCGCTTCTCCATCTTGAACTCGGGGATTCCGTAGCGAAGGAGCCCCCCGGGCCGGTCTGCTCTCTCGTACACGACTACTTCATGTCCCGCGCGGGTCAGCTGTTGCGCGGCGGCGAGCCCTGCAGGACCGGAGCCCACGATCGCCACACGTTTCGAGGTCGCCGCGGTGGGCGTCACCGGGGAGATGTTGCCGTCCGCCCAGGCCCTGTCGACGATCTCCACCTCGATCTGCTTGATGGTGACAGGCGGCTCGTTGATGCCGAGGACGCACGCGGCTTCACACGGCGCAGGGCAAAGACGTCCGGTGAACTCCGGGAAGTTGTTGGTCGCATGGAGTCGCTCGATGGCTTCGCTCCATTGCCCGTCGTGAGTCAGGTCGTTCCAGTCGGGAATGAGATTGCCGAGCGGGCAACCGTTGTTGCAGAAAGGGATTCCGCAGTCCATGCAGCGGCTTGCCTGTCGACGCAGCTCCGACTCGGGGAAGTCCTTGTAAACCTCCTTCCAGTCCAACAGGCGCACCGGGACCGGGCGTCGCTCGGGAAGCTGTCGTTCGTGTTCCAGGAATCCGCGTGGGTCAGCCATTGTCGTCGGTGTCCTTTGCCGTCATCCGCTGGAGGCGGCCATGATCGCCTCCACCTCGTCGGCGCCCTGGGAACGGGCCAGTTCCGCGGCAGCCATCACCCGCCGATAGTCGGTCGGGGTCACCTTGACGAAGTCGGCGGCGCTGGTCCCCCACTCCGCTAGGATCCGCGCCGCGATCTCGCTTCCGGTCTCGTGGCGGTGTTTCACGATTCTGTCGCGCAGCCATTCGAAGTCTTCGTCGTCAGGTTCCTCCAGAACGACCATTTCGAGGTTTGTGCGTGCCGGAAGTTGCTTGTCCGGGTCGTACACGTAGGCGATTCCGCCGCTCATTCCGGCCGCGAAGTTCCGTCCGGTCGTGCCGAGTATGACCGAACGCCCGCCGGTCATGTATTCACAACCGTGGTCGCCGATTCCTTCCACCACCGCGATTGCGCCGGAGTTGCGCACACAGAACCGCTCCCCCACCCGACCTCGCAGGAACAGTTCCCCGCCGGTTGCGCCGTAGAGGATCACGTTCCCTGCAATGACGTTCTGTTCAGCAACGAAGCGGGCATTATGGGGCGGACGAACGACTATACGACCGCCGGAGAGACCCTTGCCCACGTAGTCGTTGGCGTCGCCTTCGAGCCTCAAGGTGATGCCCTGGGGAACGAACGCGCCGAGGCTGTTGCCCGCCGAGCCCGTCAGGTTCACGATGATCGTGTCGGTGGGCAGGCCCTCGCCTCCGAACCGTTTGGTGACCTCATATCCCAACAGCGTGCCCACCGTCCGATTGACGTTGCGGATCGGGACGTCGATGGTGACAGGATGCTGATCTTCAAGGGCCCCCCGCGCCAGGGAAATCAGGGTCTGGTCCAGTGCCCGTTCGAGTCCGTGGTCCTGCTCCTTGGACTGATGGCGGCGCGCCTCGCGCGCAATCTCTGGCAGGTGCAGGATCGGCGTAAGGTCCAATCCGTCGGTCTTCCAGTGGGCGACCGCGTCGCTGACATCGAGCACCTCGACTTGTCCGATAGCTTCGTCGAGTGTGCGGAATCCGAGTTCCGCCATCAGTTCCCGGACCTCTTGCGCGATGAACTCGACGAAGTTCACGACGAACTCGGGCTGCCCGGAGAAGTTCTCACGCAGCTTCTCATTCTGGGTGGCGACGCCGACCGGGCAGGTGTCGAGATGACAGACCCGCATCATGATGCAGCCCATGACAACCAGCGGGGCTGTAGCGAAACCGAATTCCTCGGCGCCGAGCAGTGCCGCGATCATCACATCGCGGCCGGTCTTGAGCTGGCCGTCGCACTGCACGACGATGCGGTCGCGGAGGTCGTTGAGCAGCAGCGTCTGCTGGGTTTCAGCGAGTCCCAGCTCCCAGGGAGCGCCCGCGTGCTTGATCGATGTCTGCGGTGAGGCCCCGGTGCCGCCGTCGTGACCCGAAATGAGCACCACGTCGGCGTGGGCTTTCGACACTCCCGCGGCGACGGTTCCCACACCGACCTCGGCCACGAGCTTGACGTGAACTCGAGCTTGAGGATTGGAGTTCTTGAGGTCGTGGATCAACTGGGCAAGATCTTCAATCGAGTAGATGTCGTGGTGGGGCGGAGGTGAGATCAAGCCGACCCCGGGCGTCGAATGACGGGTCTTGGCGATCCAGGGGTACACCTTGTTGCCGGGCAGTTGCCCGCCTTCACCAGGTTTGGCTCCCTGGGCCATCTTGATCTGTAGATCGTCGGCGTTGACGAGGTACTCGCTGGTGACCCCGAACCGTCCGCTGGCCACCTGCTTGATGGCGCTGCGTCGCAGGTCTCCGTTGTCGTCGGGCACGAAGCGGTCGGCGTCCTCGCCCCCTTCACCAGTATTGGACTTGCCGCCTATCCGGTTCATGGCGATGGCGAGCGTCTCGTGAGCCTCAGGGGAGATTGAGCCGTAGCTCATCGCTCCAGTTGAGAAGCGCTTGACGATGGAGGGGAGCGACTCGACCTCATCGATCGGTACCGGCTTGCGGTCTGAATCGAATCGGAACAAACCTCGAAGCGTCCCCAGACGCTTGGACTGGTCGTTCACCAGGTCGGTGTACTCCTTGAAGATGTCGAATCGCCCCTCGCGGGTGGAGTGCTGAAGCTTGAACACAGTCTCCGGGTTGAACAGGTGGTATTCGCCCTCGCGTCGCCACTGGTACTCGCCACCGACTTCCAGGGACCGATGTGAGCGCTGCGTCGGGACTCGCGGATAGGCCAGTCGGTGACGTGCGGCGACCTCTCGGGCCAGAACGTCGAGTCCCACGCCGTCGAGACGGCTGACCGTCCCCGTGAAGTACTCGTCGGTGACCTCGCGGGCCAACCCGATCGCCTCGAAGATCTGGGCGCCGGTGTACGACGCCACCGTGGAGATTCCCATCTTCGACATCACCTTCAAGACACCCTTGCCTGCCGCGTCGACATAGTTGCGGTGCGCCTGGGACAGCGGCATCGAGGGGTCGAGTCCGTGCTCGCCGCGCTCCACCATCTCGCTGATCGTCTCGAGCGCCAGGTACGGGTTGATGGCATTGGCTCCGTAGCCGATCAGCAGGCAGATGTGGTGGCACTCGCGGACATCGCCGGCCTCGACCACCAAACCGGCCCGGGTGCGACTCTTCTGGCGGACGAGGTGATGGTGTACTGCGCTGGTAGCAAGCAGCGAGGGAACGGCGGCTTGCGACTCGTTGGTGCCGCGGTCACTGAGCACCAGCACCGTGGCGCCGCGGGCGATAGCCGCGTCGGCGGCGTCGCGCAGCGCGCCGAGCGCGCGCTTCATACTCTCGGCATTGGCCATCCCCTCGGCGTGGCCGGCGACAGGGTAGAGGGTGGACAGGACAGCGGTGCGGAATCCCGGGGGGCCCTCGGTTCCGTCCAGGGCGGCCAGGCGAGCGAGTTCGTCGTCGGTGATCACCGGGTTGTCGAGATGGATAGTGCGACAGGAACTGGGTTGGGGGTCGAACAGGTTGCCCTCGGGGCCCACACGCGCGAACAGCGAAGTGATGATCTGTTCACGGATGGCATCGAGCGGCGGGTTGGTGACTTGAGCGAAGAGCTGCTGGAAGTAGTCGCTCAACTGTCGTGAGCGGTTGCTCAATACTGCGATGGGCGTGTCTGTGCCCATGGAGCCGATGGCCTCCTTGGCGTTGGCGGCCATCGGAGCCAACAACAGCTTCTTCTCTTCGTGGGTGTAGCCGAAAGTCTGCTGCCGCTGTGTCAGCGTCCCCTCCTCGCTGCGTCGCGGTGCGGCGGCTGGAAGGTCCTCTAGCGTGGTGAGGTTCTGGTCGATCCAGGTCTGGTAGGGGCGGGCCGCTCCAAGACGCGACTTGATCTCGTCGTCTCGGATGATGCGTTTCTCGTTTGTGTCGATGAGGAACATCCGGCCGGGTTGGAGGCGGCCCTTCTCAACCACCTGGTCCGCCGGAACCTCAACCACACCGACTTCGCTCGCCATGATCACCAGACCCTCCGCGGTGACCCAATAGCGCGAGGGGCGCAGACCGTTGCGGTCCAGCACAGCGCCGATCACTTCCCCGTCGGTGAACGCGATCGAGGCGGGACCGTCCCAGGGCTCCATTCGAGTCGAATTGAACTGATAGAAGGCGCGCTGGGCCGGGTCCATGTGCTGGTGGTGTTCCCACGGTTCGGGGATCATCATCAACACCGCTTCATCCACCGAATACCCCCCGAGGACCAACAGTTCGAGTGCCTCATCGAAACCGGCGGTGTCGCTGGCTCCCTCTGTGCAGATTGGGAAGGCGCGTTCGAGTCCCGGCAGATGCGGTGATTCGAGCAGAGCCTCTCGGGCACGCATCCAGTTGCGGTTCCCGGCGATGGTGTTGATCTCACCGTTGTGAGCGACCATCCGGTAGGGGTGGGCAAGGGGCCACGAAGGGAACGTGTTGGTGGAGAAACGGGAATGCACCAGGGCCAGTGCAGTCTCGACCCGGTCGTCGCCGAGGTCTTGGTAGAAGTCGGCGAGCTGGGGAGGGGTGAGCATTCCCTTGTAGACGACCGTCCGTGAGCTTAGCGACGGGAAGTAGACCCGTTCGGAGGGCTTGGCTGCGCCACCCATCGCATTGCTGGCCGGGTCCCGGTTGCCGAGACTGCCCTCGGTCAGTGCAGGGATCCGGATCTCGTGCTCTATCCGCTTGCGGGCAATGTACGCCCGGCGGTCGAGGTCCAGGCCGCTCAACCCTTCGGCGCTGATGAAGATCTGTCGGAAAGCAGGCATCGTCATGAGCGCGGCGGACCCGATCACTGATTCGTCCACAGGCACATCGCGCCAACCCAGGGTGAGCATGCCCTCTTCGTCGATGATGCGTTCGATTTCATGTTGGGCGACGCCTTCGCGTCGGTCGGTCTGGGGAATGAAGGCGACGCCGGTGGCGTAGCAACCCGGCTCCGGCAGCTCGAAGGGGACCACGTCGCGGTAGAAGCGGTCTGGTGTCTGGATCAGGATTCCTGCGCCGTCTCCGGTGTTGATGTCCGCTCCCTGGGCACCGCGATGCTCCAGATTGCACAGCGCCGCGAACCCGGTGAGGAGCACATCGTGGCTGCGTCGACCGGCGATGTCGCAAACGAAGCTGACGCCGCAGGCGTCGTGTTCGTTTCGGGGGTCGTAGAGACCTTGGCGCGGGGGTTGTCCGCGAAGCATCTGCATCTCCTGGGCGGGTTCCGGTATTGAGGCGCGAAGCCAAAACACGTGAACGGGGACGACGCTGGCCCGGCTCAGACGTTCCTCAATGATACCGAACTTGTGCCCAACACACCATTGCGTTCCGAAGCGGCCTCGCCCCATGTGCCTGACGGCCCACTGCCGCGAGCACGCCGAGCGCAGCATCGGTGCTTGAATTAGTCGGTTCCTCAACCGTGCAAAGCGGCACGGGCGGCACGGTAAGGCGCTGCGAACATCAACAGCACCGGAAAGATCTCCAAACGCCCGATCAACATGAACGCGGCGAGCAGCAAACGGGCCGGTTGGCTGAAGGCTTCGGCGTAAGAGGAGGTCGGCCCCGCCTCACCGAGTGCGGGCCCCATGTTCCCCAACACCGAGATGATCGTTCCGATCGAGGTGTTGAGATCGCCGCCGAGCATGGTCAGAGCGACGGCGCCGAGACAGATGAGCAGCACGTAGAACAGGAAGAAGCCGGCCACGCGGGATACCAAGTCTTCAGACACTGCCACTCCCCCGTGCTTCACCGCGAAGACGGCGCGAGGCTGTTGAGTGTGCTTTATCGAGCGCATCATGTGACCGGCGAGCACTCTCGCCCGCATGACCTTTATCCCGCCGGAAGTGGAGCCTGCCGAGGCACCCACGACGAACAGCAACAGGATCACCATCTGAGCCGCCGGTGCCCATTGAGCAAAGTCGCCCGCAGACTCGGCACCCATGGCATTCCCGAAACCCGTGCTGGTGCCCAGCGAGATCACGTTGAACACGCCTGCTCTCAGCGCCTCGCCACCCCCGAGAGGCTCGCTGAGCCACAGCACCGCGACCACGACGGCCGCCGCCCCCACAATCAGCGACACGAAGGTTCGCAACTCCGAGTCGCGGGCGTAGGCACCCAAGTCGCCGCGCGCAGCGCGCCAATGGAGCGCGAAATTGACGGCCCCGAAGAGCATCCCGGCGATTATCACCAACTCGACCAGAAGGCTGTCGAAGTGGCCGATCGAATTCGCATAGGGTGAGAAACCGCCGGTTGCCGCGGTCGTAAGACCGTGGGCGACGCTGTCGTAGAGACCGGGACCCGGCACAACGAACAGCGCGACCGTGACTCCCACCGTGGACAACGCATATATCGACCAGAGCTGCCTGGCGGTCTCAGACACCCGCGGCGCCAGCCGGTCCGAGGACGGACCGGGCGCCTCTGCGGCGATCAGGTCCAGACCTCCGACCCCCAGATAGGGAAGCACCGTCACGGCCAGAACGACAATTCCCATGCCCCCGTACCATTGGCTCAGCTGGCGGTACATCATCAGGCCGCGGCCCGGACGCTCAAAGGTCTCCTCAACCATGACCGTAGAACCAGTGCTCGTGTATCCCGAGGCGGACTCGAAGATCGAGTTGACCACCTGCTCGACGAAATCGACCCCGGGAGTCGCGAAGGTTCCGGCGAGCACATATGGCACCGCACCAAAGAGGGTCATGGCAACCCAGGTCCAGCCGACTGCCGCGAAGACGTCTCGCGTCCGCGTCGAACCGGCGCGGGTGCGCCACCACAACAGAGCTCCGACACCACCGGAGATCACCGCTCCAAGTGCAAGCGCCCCACTGTCTCGGTTCGTCGACGCCAATTCGATCAGCGTGCAGACCACCATGCCCGCGGCAACGAATATCAGAGCCAGTCCCATCACATGCAGGGCGGTGCTCGGGCGGCCTACAGGTGCGCCGTGCAGCATGGTTGCCCGGCGCGCCTGGCCCGCACGGGTCCGCCAGAAACCTCTCATCGTTGCCTCCCCGCGGACGCGCCGAGCGCTGTGAAGCGCAAGCGCGACAAGGGAAACCGCCGGCGCAGCGAGCGACCGACCTTCCTGCGGGCATGCACGCCCCAGACGATGGCGATCATCAACGGAACCAGGGAGAGACGTCCAGCCAACATGAACGGCACCAGCGAAATCCGCGCCCAACCGTTGAAATTGCTGAGCTCGCCGTAAGGGCCTGTGCCGATCCCCGGACCGTGTGTCGCAAGCACCGAGATGCCTGCGTAGATGGCGCCGACGAGGTCGACACCGGCGAGTGCCAGCAGTCCAGCCGCGGCAGCGCAGGCAGCAAGATGAGCGATCTGATGGCCGCTCATACGTTCGATGGCACGATTGTCGACCTCTCGCCCATTGCTCTTGAGCACGACCACAGCACCAGGATCGAGTTGGCGACGCAACTCCCGTCGGGCGAAAGCGACAAGGATTCGAGCCCTGCCGATACTCAGGCCCCCTCCGGCAGAGCCGGTCATCGAACCTGTGGCGATGATCACCAACAGCAGCGCCACCACACCGTGGTCAAGAGCGGTCCAGTCAGTGACTGCGAAGCCTGTCGTACTCACCGACGAAGCGACCGTGAACAGCGAATCATGCCAGGAAAGTTCATCGGCACGCAACCAGACCAACAGTGTTCCCACCACCAGGACTGCACCGTAGCCGCGAAGCTCCGGGCTGCGAACCAGCGCCTTGCCTCGACCTCTGATCGCCCACCAGATAACGGCGTAGCTCGAACCGGCGATGATCATCCCGATGGTGGCCACAGCTGCAGCTGCTGCTCCGAAACTTGCGAACGAGTCTTGCGCCGATGAGAACCCACCGGTTGAGATTGTGGTGAGCGCATGCACGGCGCTGTGCTTGGTTCCCATTCCCGTGGCGGCGAACGCAACCCCGATGAGCGCGGTGAGGGAGAGATAGATCACCACGATCTGACGTCGACGGGTGCGTCTGTTACGAGCGAAGTCGTCGTTGGCGATCCACTCCGTCGGGGCGAGGCGCTTCTGTTGCAGCGCCGTGGGCAGCGCCACGACCCCGGCGACGATCCCCACCAGTCCGCCGAGCCACTGGGTGGATGCCCGCCACAATGTCATGGGTACTGACAATTCGGTCGGGTCGAGGGTCGTCACCGCAGTGGTGCTGAAACCGGCAGCGGACTCGACCAAGGCGTCATCGACTCGCTCGATGGTCCCAGTGATCAGATAGACAGCCGCTCCGACAACGACCAGCACAAGCCACGTGGCTAACAAGCCCGAAAGGACTGCTGAAGTGGTGGGTCTTGGGCGTCGGACCCGCTTGGCCCGTGAGAGCATGCCGACTCCGGCGAACAACGCTGCGCCCACTGCCAGCGCCACGCTGTCACCGAGATCATCGGCCAGACCCGAGATCGCACAACCGCCGCTGACGATCCCCAAGCCCAATAGCGCGTCGCTGACCACCAGCAGGATGTGTGAGTCTCGAAGCGTTCTGTTGGCATCGAATGCCCGGGTTCGGGCTCGTGAAGAGCTGCGAAAAGGCTTCACCCGAACACTCGTCGTGCCTCATCAACGGCGATGGGTACAGCGAAAGCGACAATATGGTCGCGACCCCGCAGGCGCGAACGGCCCCGCGCTATCTGGGCCTTGCCATCACGTACGAAAGCTCCGATGAGGACGTCTTTGGGAAGACCCAGGTCCTTTACCAGCGCACCGTCGGCTGGACTGTCGACCGCAACCTCAAGTTCGAGCACTTCGGTGTCGCCGTGCAGGAAGGTCTCCACCGCAGCCACGTCTCCACGCACGAAGCGCAGGACACCGTTGGCTGTGGCAGTCCGCGGGGAGAGCGCAACATCAATTCCCACATCTCCCACCAGTTTGAGCAGAGCGAGGCGGTGCACCACGGCCACGGTCTCTCCAGCACCACTCGATTTGGCGTACAGGCAGGCCAAGATGTTGGCATCGTCCTCGCCGGTGAGAGCAACGACCATGTCGAATCGCCCGACGTCAGCCTCCTCCAACAGATCTGCGTCTGTGATGTCGCCTTCGAGGATCACCGCTTCATCGAGCTTTTCGGCCAGAGTCCGGGCCCGCCGCGGTGATCGCTCGACGATCACGACATCTATCCCTCGTGCGGTCAGTCGTTGAGCCAGAATCTCTGCGGTGCGGCCACCTCCGAGCAGCATCACTCGGCGCAGGGTGAAACGTTCGAGGCCGAGCAGTTCAAAAACCAGCCCCCTTGCACGCCGCTTCAGTACTAAGCGCAGGTGGTCCCCAGCTTCCAGAAAGTGGTTGCGACGCGGGATGATGGTCTCCTCGGCACGCCCGATGGACCCGACCACGAAATCCCACTCCGGCTCGAACTCCTCGCCGATGTCCTTGAGCGAACGCCCCACCAGCGGCGAATGCGGCGCTAAACGGGCACCGATGACCAACACCTCTCCCCCAGCCATCTTGGCGACTTCGTCGGCGCCCGGATAGTCGATCAACTCCAGAACGTCTTCGGCAGCTTCGGAATCGGGATCGATGACCAGGTCCGCGCCAGATGCTTGGCGCAGTTCCGCGGCGTCTCTGTTGCGGAGCTCCGCGGCTTCGATACGGACAACGGTGCGCTTGACACCCAGCAACTTCGACAGGTGCGAACACACAAGATTGACCGCATCGTCTTTGGTGACGGCCACAACCAGGTCGGCGTCTTCGACACCGGCCCGGCGCAGCGTCTCAGGATGGGTGCCGCTGCCTTCGACGACCAGCACATCGAGGTCTTCGTCGAGTTGGTGGAGGCGTTCCCGGTTGAGATCGATAATCGCGACGTCATGCCCCTCCCGGCTGAGACGATCAGCGACGTAGGTGCCAACCTCGCCCGCTCCAACCACGATGACGTGCACGACCCTTGTCTACTCCTGTCGGGGACCGTCGGCTGAATTCTTTCCGCTACAGGGTGCCGGAGCGGAACACTGTCACTCTAGTGTCTGTCACCACTGCGTCTAGGGGGATGTCCCACGGCGCGGCGGGAATCTGTTCAACCTCTTGAAACGTGTGCGCGATTCCAATGAAGGCAGGCCGCGTGTCGCCGAGACGGCCGAAACAGCGGTCATAGAACCCCCCGCCCTGGCCGATCCTCGCGCCGGTGCGGTCGAACGCCACCACCGGAGCGAGAACCGCATCGTGGGTTCCCAGGTCCAACACCTGCGAACCGACCGGCTCTGAGATACCGAAGGCCCCCCTGCTGGAGGCTGTGGTGGGCAGCCATCTGACGAACTCCAGGTCATCGCCGACGACCCTCGGCACGGTGACAGTGGCCCCTCTCGCAACCAATCGTGACAGGACCTCGTCGATGTTCACCTCGCCGCGCGCCGAGCGGTATCCGGCCACCGTTTCTGCCGTGCGCAGGATCTCGACCTTCTCGAGGTTCGCCAGCACAGCGTCTGCGGCCTGCGTCTGGCGCACGGAATCGAGCCCTGCGCGCCGTCGCCGCATCTGTTGTCGGATCAGTTGGCGCTTCGCTGCGTCGGTGCTCATCGTGGGACTGTGGTGCCGGCCGAGTCCTCAGGCTGTGGTGCAAAGAGGCCGAGCGGATCGAGCTCGCACACGGCCGCGACCGAACGAGGCCGTGGCCCGAGCGGCCCGTGAGCGCAGCGAACAAGAGCGGGAGACAACAGACCCCGTGTACCGACGATGTTCAAACGGCGCAGATTCTAGACGAAGGCGCTGGCGAACACGAGCGAGACGATGGTCATAACCTTCAACAAGATGTTCATGGCCGGGCCGGAGGTGTCCTTGAAAGGGTCACCGATGGTGTCGCCCACCACCGCTGCCTTGTGCGGGTCTCCACCCTTGCCCCCGTGGGCGCCCGCCTCGATGTACTTCTTGGCGTTGTCCCACGCTCCGCCCGCGTTGGCCATGAATATCGCCAGGGCGAAGCCGGTCACCAGCGCGCCGGCGAGAAGACCGCCGAGCATGTCGACGTCGATGAAACCGGCGACCAGTGGAACCACCACAGCAAGCGCGCCGGGGACGACCATCTGCTTGAGGGAGGCGTCGGTGGATATCTGCACGCACCGTGCAGAGTCCGGTGACACGCCCTCGCGTCCCTCGCGCAGTCCCGGGATCTCACGGAACTGTCGGCGCACCTCCTCGATCATGGTGGCCGCTGCGCGTCCCACCGCGTCGATGGTGAGCGCGGCGAACAGGAACGGCAGCCCCGCTCCCAAGAACAGTCCGATGAAGACGTCGACCTCTCCGACGTTGAGGCTCAGCGCTCCGCCCTCCTGGGAGACCGCCAACTCGAAGCTCTTGAACAGTGCCAGTGCGGTGAGGGCCGCTGATCCGACGGCGAAACCCTTTGCGACGGCCGCGGTGGTGTTGCCGAGCGAGTCGAGAGCATCGGTGACCTCCCGAACGGACGGGTCGAGTTCGGCCATCTCAGCGATCCCGCCAGCGTTGTCGGCTATCGGCCCGTAGGCGTCTACTGAGACGACCACGCCGGTCGTGGCCAGCATGCCGATGGCGGCCACCGCGATTCCGTAGATTCCGCCTCCGTCGCCGAGCGTCTGTTCGCCGCCCCAGTAGGCGACCCCCACGCCGACGAGCACCAGGACCACCGACGAGGCGACCGAGATCATGCCGGCGCTTATTCCGGACAGGACTGTGGTCGCAGGCCCGGTCTCGGACTGCGCGGCGATTCGCTTCACCGGGCTGTAGTGGTCCGAGGTGTAGTACTCAGCCGTCTTGCCCAGAGCCCAGCCGACCAGCAGGCCGCCGATCACCGAGATGGCAAGTCCGTACGGGGCGTCGTAACGGTCGCCGCCGAACATCCAGTAGGCGACGCCGACGGTGGCGATGACGGTGAGGCCCATTGCAACATTGGTGCCACGGTGGAGTGCTCGGCTCAGGGCCTTGCTGTCGGTGCTGTCGCCGCCCTTGACCAGGAAGGAGCCGATGATCGAGGCGATCATGCCGACGAAGGCGATCGCCATCGGGAACATCAGCTTTGAGATGTTCTCGTCGAGCCCCGCGTCGGCGGCTGCGAGGCCGCCCGCGACCGAGAACGCGGTGAGCGCTACCGGGGCGATTATCGAGCCGACGTAAGACTCGAACAGGTCAGCACCCATGCCGGCGACGTCGCCGACGTTGTCGCCGACGCTGTCGGCAATGCTCGCTGGATTACGCGGATCGTCCTCGGGGATCCCCGCCTCGACCTTGCCGACCAGGTCGGCACCGACGTCTGCAGCCTTGGTAAAGATCCCGCCGCCGACACGACTGAACAACGCGATTGAGGAGGCCCCGAGGCCGTATGCGGTGACCACTTCGAACGCTTTGTCGATCTCGAGCCATTCGACGAAGAGCAGGTAGGTGAACATCAGGCCGAGCAGGGCCAGGCCCGCTACCGCGAAGCCCATGACCGCGCCACCCCTGAAGGCCACAGGGAGTGCTGCCGCCGGGCCCTTCCGGGCGGCTTCGGTGGTGCGGGCGTTGGCCATCGTTGCCACCGTCATGCCTGCATAACCAGCGGTGGCGGAGAGCACTGCGCCTATCACGTAGCTGAGCGAGGCGAAGGGATCGATGACGATCGCCAACAGGACGATCATCGCCACGACGAACACGGAGACCCAGGTGTACTCCTGTTTCAGGAAGGCGCGAGCGCCTTTTTGGATCTCGTTCATCAAGAACACCATCCGCTCGTTGCCCGGAGGCGCCGATTGGACGGACTTGTAGTAATAACCTGCGAGAAGCAGACTTGCGACGGCTGAGACCATGGCCAGGTAAGGGACGGCGCTCACGAATTCTCCTGTTCGTTTCTGAGAAGTGCCTCGAAGGCTACGGGCCTTTGAGTTGACCGAGACACGCTACCGAGCTGAGCGCCGAGCCGACACTGGCTAGTTGGCGACATCCGGCACGGTGCAGATGCCGTCGGTGGCGTGCGGTGATACTTGGGTCGGGTTTCTTCTTGAGCCTGTCTGGAGGGACCTTGTATTGGTTGAGTCCAAGCCGTGCGGGCAGCGACCCTGACTTCGGGGTTACCGATCCTTCCAGCATCGTTGTGAACGTCGAGGCGATCAGATATGAATCGGCTGTTCTGAGCCTCCCAGACATTCCCGACGATGAAAGTGCTGAATTGTGTTTCAACGAGGACTTTGCGTTCTGCGTTCCCCTCGAGGTTTCTCGAGGGGAGGAAATGGAAGTTGCGCTGCTTGACTGGGATGAATCGGTCCGAAACGAAGAGCAAGGGGGAGGCCCTGGGCGAGAGGGGGAACCCGTTGGTGAAGCGGGGCCGGGGGGCGCGGTCCCCGAGATGCAGGAGCGGATGCGTCTGGGCGGACTGTTCGGGAGCGAACTTCGTGAGAACTTCGGTTCTCAACTCGGGGTGACCGGTTGGTCCGACGACAGAAGCGAGTTCGTGATCCGCGGCGTTGGCTTCACATCAGAGCAGGTTTCTCGTATCAAGACGGACGCGCAACGACTAGGACTGGATGTCCCCGTTCGAGTTGTCGAGACTGCCTTGGCAACCAGCGAACAGCGACGAGGCAGGCGACCTCTACTACGTAGTCGGTGCCGAAGCGGCTTTGCTCGACCTGAAAGAGAGCTGAGCGTCGCTCAGATTGTGATCCAGAGCCAGCCGCTCTGACAGTCGCGACAATCAGCGAGGCCCCCACCCAAGTGGTAGACCCCCTCACACCAACCCAGTCCCCGCTCCAACGCGAGAAGTCGGTTATCCGGCGATGTCGAGCACGGTGCGGATGCCGTCTGTGGCGTGAAGCTTGGCGATTCCATCGTTGACATCAGCGAGCGGCATGCGATGGCTGATGAACCGTTCGAGATCGAGGCGACCGGTACGCCAGAGGTCGAGCAACAAAGGAATGTCGCGGGTGGGCCAGCAGGCGCCCAACAGACACCCGAGCAGTCGCTTCTGCATGGTCATGAACAGCACCGCGGCGTTGATGGTCACGTTCTCCTCGACCGGTGAAGCGCCCACCATCACCGTCGTGCCACCGACACGGGTGCTGTTGATCCCCTGCTCCACCAACGCTGCGCTGCCGACTGCGTCGAAGGCGTAGTCGGCTCCCTGACCGCCCGTCAGGTCCATGACCGTGCCCACGAGGTCATCAGACGTCGGATCGATCAGATCGGTGGCTCCGAAACTCGAGGCCAACTCGCGGCGGCCCTCGGCGGGATCCGACACGATGATTCGACTCGCCCCGGCGACGACGGCACCGCTGACGATGGCTTGGCCGATACCGCCTAGGCCCATGACCACCACGGTCGCGCCCCTCTCGACTTCAGCTGTGTTGAAGACTGCACCAACACCGGTCTGTACTGCACAGCCGATGACACAGGCCACATCAAGGGGAATGTCAGGATCGATCCGGACGGCTCCCGATGCCGGCAGGACTGTGAATTCGGCGAACGCACCGACCCCCAGTCCCCTCCACACCGGGTTGCCCCCGCGGCTGAACGGAGTCGTGCCGTCCGGGCGGGCGTTGCTCGCGAACGATAGCGCTTCGCCGCATTCTGTGGCCTCATGTCGAGCACAGGCAGCGCAATGACCGCACGGCGCCAACGGCGTCAGCACAACATGATCGCCCACGGCGAGGTGGGTGACCCCCGACCCCAGCATCTCCACCACACCACTGGCCTCATGGCCGAGAATCGCAGGGACGGAGTACCCGCCGTCCTGCACAGTCGTGTCACTGTGACAGATCCCGCAATTGGCGACCTTTATGAGCACTTCGTCGGCCCGAGGTTCTGCTATCTCGACATCCTCGACGATTTCGAGAGGAGATTGTCGCGCAGTCAACAATGCAGCTCGCATCGTCGTGACACTAGTGGGACCCAGTCGCCGGCACGGCATTGCGGCGTGTGGCGCTCAGCGAGGCCAGGACTTCACGCATTGCGTTGAGGGAGTGTCCGCTGAGAAAGTCGTCCACGTGGGGCAACGCCGCCTCCATGCCTCCGACGAGAGGTTCGTAGTCGCCTTGTGCAGCGCGCGGGTTTATCCAAATGATGCGATGCGCCAAACGCCTGAGTTGCCGCATACGACGGGCAAGTTCGACCCCGGCGTCGACATCCCAGCCGTCCGAGGCAATCAGCACAACCGATCCTCGCACTGTGTTCGACCACACGGGGCTCAACAGCAACTGTTTGAGACTTCCGGCTATCCGAGTACCGCCGAAACGATCCTGAACCTCGTCGGTCATGCGGTCAATAGCTGCCGCGGGGTCTTTGTCACGCAGCGCCACGGTGACTCGCCGCAGCGACGTGGCAAAGGTGAACACTTCTGCATTCCCAGCGACCACGAGACTCCTCATCAGGTGCAGATAGATCCGGGTGAACGATTCCATCGAACCGCTCACGTCTGCCAGCACCACGATGCCGCGAGGCTTGAGTCGAGGCTCCCGGCGATGCAGGCGCATCGGCTCGCCCGCCGTGGCTCGAGCCGCCAGCAAAGTTGCGCGAAGATCGACCTGGCGTCCTCCAGCGGATGCTTGCAACCGGCGACTGAGCCGCTGCGGGTAGTCAACCAGCACCTGTTCGAGCCAGGTTCCCAGAATTGTCAAGTCCTCGGCGTTCAGTTGGTCGAACGGCGTGTCTGCCATCCTGGAGACAGCAGACGGCAACAACTCGGGCAGCACCGAATCCGCTGAGTCTTCAACGACCGACTGGTTGTCGACGATCTCCGGCTGCCGGCCTGAAACATTGCGTCCGCTGGCGAGGCTGAGCCCGTTGTCCGGCGCCGAGCGCACGGCGACGCTTCCAAAGGAACGCACTGTCGCACGCTGCGGGCTGTTGAGTCCCCGCGAAACGGCCAGACTCCGGTCGTCGAACACCTCAGCGAACACTGAGTCGAAAGCAGCCAGATCCCGGCGATCATGCACCAAGCAGGTCCTGGCAACCCAGTAGAGCGAAGACTTGTCGTTGGGTCGGCAACGGAAGAAGGCTCTGCTGAACCTCTCAGTTGAGGCCATGCCCACCCCGACGCCGTTGAGGCGCAGCCGGTTGGCCAAAGATGTCGCGAAGACAGCGATGTCAACGGATCGAAACAGGATCGGACCGTTCAAGAGTTCTCACTCCCCGACGGCCAAAGACCCACCAAGGATCGCCTCGTTGACTCTCTGCAGGTCATCGGGAGTCTTCACGATCGCTCCCATGGTGCTGCGAGCGTCTGTGATGTCGAGACTGGTGACGCCCAGGGCGTAGAGGGCACCCACCCAGTCGATCGCCTCTGCTACTCCCGGGGGTTTGTCGAGATCCAGTTCACGGGCCTGTATCACGAAGGCGGTAGCCGCGTTCACCAGAGGCTCAGCCGCCTCGACAACGTTGCGGCGCACGATCTCAGCAGCACGCTCCCCGGAGGGAAAGTCGATCCAGTGGTAAAGGCAGCGCCGTTTCAGCGCGTCATGAAGTTCACGACTGCGATTCGAAGTCAGGATCACTATCGGATCGATGTTTGCGGCGAATGTGCCGAGTTCGGGTATAGAGATCGACCGCTCCCCCAGAAACTCGAACAGCAGAGCCTCGAACTCGTCGTCAGCCCTGTCGATCTCGTCAATCAGCAGCACCACGGGTGCCGGTCCCGAATGTCGCAGCGATGCAAGCAGCGGCCGGTCGAGCAGGAAATCGTCGGTGAACAGATCGGTGGCGGAGATACTGGCCTTCGACGCTTCGGCCAGCCGAATCTCCAGCAACTGTCGAGAGTAGTTCCACTCGTACAGTGCCTCGGTTGCGGTGATCCCCTCATAGCACTGCAAACGGATGAGGGGTCCTCCAACAGCTGTCGCCATCGCTTTGGCGGCTGTGGTCTTGCCGACCCCCGGTTCGCCTTCCAGTATCAGCGGTTGGCGTATCGACTGTGCCAAGAACAGTGCGATAGACAGTCCTTCGTCGACGAGATAGTCAGCGCTGTCGAGAGCAGCGACGAACGAATCGCGGCCTTCAATGATCGTCATGTCAGCGCCATGAGAGTCATGTCAGCGACTCGGCGGCAAGCAGTTGCTGATAGTCGTCCCAGGTATCGACATCTCTGGGGACCGGTTCATCGAATGAAACCTCCAGTACCTTGTGACGACCCGATTCGAGCAGTTTCCAGACCGCCTTGTCACCTTGCAACCCGCTCAGCTCGCCGAAGAGCGCACGAGAGAACCAGAAGGGATGACCGCGGCCGTCGCTGTAGCGACACACCGCCAGGGAGGTGTCGACGCCATCGGCGACAAGACGGTCGATTATTCTTGGAGTCACCCCCGGTTGGTCGCCCAGACACAACACGATCCCGCAGGCCCGCTCGTCGACCGAGTCGAGAGCCGCCACAATCGACGAGGAACATCCAGTCGTGAAAGCAACATTCTCCACGACCGTGCAGTGGCTGAGATCGACGGCACCGCGCACTTCTGGAGCGGCACCACCGATCGCCACCACCACCTGCTGACAAGACGATTCAAGCGCTGCGTCGACTGCCGCTTGCAACAGCGGCCGACCGCGGTATTCGAGGAGTTGTTTCGGTTGCCCCAGACGTCGAGAAGAACCGGCACCGAGAACCAACCCGGTGACGAATGGATCGCCGCGGCCGCCCGATGATCTCACGAACCAACCTGGGCCTCTTCAAGGAATCGGCTACGACAACCAGGATTGCAGAACCAATAGTCGACTCCGTTCAGAGACACATGAGCCGTATCTGCTCCGACCATCACAGTCATTCCACAGACAGGGTCAAGCGCGGACTCAGGGGTTCTGGGGGACTCGACCGCGGGCGGCGCCAAGCCATCGATTCGAACCGAGCGCACCAGATCGGCGAGAATCGACAGGGCGATCTCTTCGGCCGTGGTGGCCCCGATGTCCAGCCCGACTGGAGTTCTGATCGCAGCGCGGTCTTCTGTGGAGAGATCGAGTTCAGAGAGCACAGCCTCCCCTCGGGTAGAGCTGGCGACCAGACCAATGAAACCCACATCGGCTTCGAGAGCAGCTTGGATGGCTTCTACCTCGTTTCGCCCGTGGCTGGAGATGAGAACAGCAATGTGCCCCGCTACATCGGGCACTTCGGCACTGCGCTGAACTCCGAACCCAAGGCTTTGTGCAAACAACTCGAGAGCATGGGCGATAGGGCTGTTCCCCACAATGGCAAGACCTGGTGCGGGAAGCCGCGGTTCGAGGAATATCTCAAGTGCTCCACCTGAAAGGCAGGGGTTGACCACAGTCAAGGAGCCGTCACCCTCGGGGAAGTCATCAGCTCCCTCGGGCAGGATGCGCAGCAGCAGTGACATCCCTGACTCGAGTAGCGGCACAGCGGCGAGCCGGACCGATCCTTCGGCGCACTGCCCTCCTACGAACCCCTCGATTGATCCGTCGGCGAAGACGATTGCTGAGTCGCCGGGTCTAGCCGAAGTCGGACACTGCGCCCGCACCACGGTTGCGGAAACGAACGGTGTGCCCGCGTTGATCAACTCCGCAGAGCGGCTCGCGCGGCTGGCTGGCGTGCGCATTGAAGGTCAGATCGGGGGCGTATGGTTGCCCTGCATGGCCTCCCACACTCGTGAGGGTGTCAGCGGCATGTCCGCGTGGCGAATGCCGTGCGGCTTCAAAGCGTCGACGATCGCGTTCACTATCGCGGGCGGCGAACCGACCGTGGCGGATTCGCCGATGCCTTTGGCGCCGATGGGATGGTGCGGCGACGGAGTCACGGTGTGTCCGGTCTCCCAATCTGGCGTCTCCAGGGCAGTGGGGATGAGGTAGTCCATCAGAGAACTCGACATACAGTTGCCGTCTTCGTCGAAGGCGATGATCTCCATCATCGCCATCCCGACACCGTCGGCCAAACCTCCGTGCACTTGACCCTCGATAATCATCGGGTTGATCTGGGTCCCGCAGTCATCGACCGCGATGAAGCGACGAACCTTCACCACCGCAGTGCCGGGGTCAACATCCACTACACATATATATGCGCCGAAGGGGTAGGTCAGGTTCTCGGGGTTGTAACAGATCTGCGCTTCGAGTCCCCCCTCGATGCCGTCTGGCAGGTCGCCTGCTCCATGAGCTCTCATCGCTATTTCCTGGATGGTCACAGACTTGGACGGGTCACCCTTAACCGAGAAGGAGCCCTTGCTCCATTCCAGGTCAGCGACAGAAACCTCGAGCATTCCGGAGGCGATGATCTGGGCCTTGTCGCGCACCTTGCGGGTGACCATCGCTGCGGCTGCGCCCGAGACCGGAGTCGAACGGCTCCCGTAGGTGCCGAGTCCGAAGGGGGTGTTGTCGGTGTCTCCGTGGACGACTTCGATGTCTTCGGGCGGAATGCCGATCTCCTCGGCCACGATCTGGGCGAAGGTGGTCTCGTGGCCCTGCCCCTGAGTCTTCACCGACAGGCGAACGACGGCTTTGCCGGTTGGGTGGATTCGGAGTTCGCAACCGTCGGCCATGCCGAGGCCCAGAATGTCCATGTCCTTGCGGGGGCCTGCACCGACGGCTTCGGTGAAGAAGGCCACGCCGATCCCCATCAACTCACCGTTAGCGCGCCGCTCAGCCTGTTCGCGGCGGAGTTCGGCGTATCCGGCCATGTCCATGGCCTTGCGCATGGCCGGTTCGTAGTCGCCGGAGTCGTACACCCAGCCGGTCTTTGTCTCGTATGGGAACTGTTCGGGCTTGATGAAGTTCTTCAGGCGCAGTTCTGCCGGGTCCATATCGAGTTCGTAGGCCAGACAGTCCACGATTCGCTCGACGAGGTAGACCGCCTCAGTGATACGGAACGAACACGCATAGGCGACACCGCCGGGTGCCTTGTTGGTGTATACGGCGGTCATCTTGGCGTGCGCCGCTTCAAGGTCGTAGCTGCCTGTGAAGACTCCGAAGAAGCCCGCAGGATACTTGACCGGTGCGGCCACACCGTTGAAGGCACCGTGGTCGGCCAGCACGTTGGTGCGTATCGCCAGGATCCGCCCGTCATTGGTAGCCGCGATATCGGCCTTCATTACATAGTCGCGGGCGAAACCTGTGCTTACCAGATTCTCGGTGCGGTCCTCCATCCACTTCACGGGCTTGCCGATGACCAGCGAGGCGACGATGGCGCACACGTAGCCGGGGTAGATCGGCACCTTGTTGCCGAAACCACCGCCAATGTCTGGGGCGATGACACGAATCTTGTGTTCCGGGAGGCCCGCGACGAGCGCGTAGACGGTGCGATGTGCGTGTGGGGCCTGGGTTGTGCACCACAACGTGACCTGCCCCGACACACGTTCCACATCCGCCACGCAGCCACAGGTCTCCATGGGTGCCGGGTGGACCCGCGGATAGACGATCTCTTCGCTCACCACCACATCAGCGCGCTCGAACACTTCGTCGGTTGCCGCTTCGTCACCGGTCTCCCAGTCGAAGATGTGATTGTCGGTCTTGTTCTCGAGGTCGTCGCGGATGATCGGCGAGTCCTCGTCGAGTGCGGTGCGAACGTCGACTACAGGTTCAAGCCAGTCATAGTCCACTTCGATCAACTCGAGCGCGTCGCGAGCCGAGTAACGGTCCGTTGCGACTACGAACGCCACTTCCTGGTGCTGGAACCGAACCTTGTCGGTTGCCAGCACCGCCTGAACATCGTTTGACAGGGTGGGCATCCAGGCAAGTCCCTGGGCAGCCAGGTCCTCACCGGTGATGACCGCAACGACATTGGGATGGGCCTCCGCCGCCGACTTGTCGATGCTGACGATACGGGCGTGCGCCACCGGCGATCTGAGGATTGCCATGTGCAGCATGCCGGGCAGGGAAATGTCATCGACGAACTGGCCCATACCCCTGATCAGCCTCGGATCTTCCTTGCGGAGTAGCCGCCCGAATCCAATCGGTCGTTCCTCTTGCGCTTCTTGTTGTTCTGGTTCTGTCTCGGTTGTTGTCATGATGCACTCTCAAGCGAAACGCTGGTTTCGTGGTTGGCTGCCCACAAGATGGAGCGGACGATGGTCGAATACCCAGTGCACCGACATATCTGTCCGGAGATCGCCTCTCGGATTACGTCTTCACTGGGGTTGGGGTCGGCATTGAGCAGAGCACGGGCTGTCAGCATCATCCCAGGGGTGCAGAACCCGCATTGCAGACCATGGCACTGCATGAATCCTTCCTGTACGGGATCAAGCACGCCGTCGACTTCCAGCCCCTCGACGGTGGTGACATCGTGCCCTCCGGCCATCGCCGCGAGCTGGGTACACGACTTCACCGGTTCACCGTCGATCAGAACGACGCAAGTACCGCAGTTGCTGGTGTCGCAACCCCAGTGCGTACCGGTGAGGCCCAGTTGGTCTCGGATGAAGTGCACGAGCAGGTGGCGGGGCTCTATCTCCTCGCTCACCTCTGCGCCGTTGACCGTCATGTTCACTTGCATCTCAGGTCTCCTGTCCCTGGGCTCGGGCTACCGCGGTTCGCAGTGCCCGTCGGGTGAGTTCTACGACCAGATGGGTCTTATAGGCAGCTGTTCCACGCCCGTCGGTTTCCGGCGAACAGTTGCTCGCGGCGATCTCGCCGACACGCTGGTACAGGTCCTCGCTCGGCGCGGCACCCGCGAGGGCCTCGGCCACCGGTTGAATCGAAGTGGTGTTGGGTCCCACAGCAGCGAGCCCGACTCGTCCGTCAACAATGATGCCGGCGTCCATCCACACCGCCGCGCCTGCCGACACCACCGCCCAGTCCCCGGCCCGACGCTCCACTTTCTGATAGGCGCTACCCCCTCCGGGTCGCCGCGGAATGCGAATCTCTGTGAGCATTTCGTTATTGGCCACAGCCGTTTCGTAGGGACCGACATGGAAGGCGTGCATCGGCACCACTCTTTGACCGTCGCTCGAGGTGATCACGCAACTGGCATCGAGTGCTGTACACACCGCCGACAGGTCTTCGGAGGGATCCGCCTGACACAGCGACCCTCCGAGTGTGCCGCGGTTCCTCACAGTCGGATCGGCGATAACTCGTTCCGCATCTCGAAAGATCGGGAAGTGTCTGGCCAGAAGTTCGGAGTCGAGAAGATCGCGGTGCCGAGCCATCGCCCCGATTCGGACCTCTGAATCAGCTTCACGGATATAGAAGAGTTCATTGAGATCGTTGATGTCGATCAGGTGTGTCGGGTTGGCAAGCCGCAACTTCATCATGGGCAGAAGGCTGTGGCCTCCGGCTATGAAACGCGCCTCGTCTCCCAACTGTGAGCGAAGTGAAATGGCATGCTCCACACTGGTCGCTCGCTCGTACTCAATCGGTGCTGGTACCTGCATATGTCTCCCAGGTTTCGCGGTGGTGGACGATCCTACAAGGAACAACGGACTTGCGGCAAACGCCGACCAACTCACATGAGTCAGATGGCGCTTACACCGTTGAGGAGCAACAGGGTGCCGAACACGACCCCGGCGCTCCCGACCGTGGCTGTGCGCCAATACGTTACACCGATGTTGCCGACAGCCATCACCGCGACGACCAGGATCGCCGCGCCGATCATCCCGACCGCCGTACCGGCGCCCCGGTCCGAACCGGCCGATATGGCCAGAATGGCGAGCCCAGGAGTGAGAATAAAGGGAAAGGCCATTGGAACAATCCCGGCTCGCCAACCCTGCAGAGCCGGTTCTGGTGAAGGCGGCTGCATGAAGAGATCGCGAGTCCCGACAACCAGCACAGCCGCGCCTGAGGCGATTCGAGATGACGATCCACTCACGTTGAACGCCTCCAGGATCGGCTCGCTCAACACCGCCAGCAGGCCCACCGCGGCCAGGCTCAGCAGGGTCGCGACTGCGACCGCCCGGCGTCGAGTGTCGGGGTTTGTCGGAGCGCATGCTGCGACACGGAAGGGATTGGCAGCACACCCTGCGGCCAGCACTATCAGAGTTGAGTTCATTGGGGCATCCAATCTTCAAGGAGCAACAGCGCCGAGAGGGCGTGTTGTTGATCGTCCATCTGGGTGATGTCGTTTCGGAACCAAGCACCCTGCACGCGGGGCGGTTCACCGAATTGCTGGGGCTCTCCGGCGCTGACCTGGCGCTTCGTCAAAAGGTGAGCGACGCAATCTGCCCGCTCGTTCAGGGCGTCGACATCGACATTGCTCACTTGGAATCGATCCAGGAAGCGCAGGTAGTTGCCTATGCCCTCGCCGAGTGTGCCGACACCGGCCGGGACTGCAACGGTTCCTCTGGTGATCCGGGTGATCCCACCCTGGCGTTGTGATTCGTAGCGAACCTGCAGGCCGAACAGGCCGAGTTGTCGATTCAGCCACTGGCTTGTCGCCGCACCGTCAAGCTCAAGGTCTCCTTCGAGCGGCAGGTCGTCGGCATTCGGCCAACGGCTCATCGTCTCGAGTGCATAAGCCCCCCAGTGATCCGAGACCGGCGGCCACGGTGACTCGACTCGGTCGCGGTCCTCAATGAGATATCGATAGACGCGCAGTGCGGGGCCGTCGAAGTTCTCGTCGGGGAAGGTCAGGTGGAGTCTCGCCAGAGCCCATAGAACCTCCCCGGTAAAGAACGGGGATCGACCGCTGGTTGCTCCGGTTCTCGTGTCGATCGAGGCGCCCACTGAACCGTCGGCGTTGACGACTCCGGTCAAGGTACGCCCCAGTGCCAGGAGCAGCGGGTCGCGGTCATTGTTGACAGTGGCCAGGCGTCTCTCGTCGAGCGCCGCCACCAGCAGTCCGACGGAACCACTCCTAGCGCTTGCGCCTCTCCCGAAGACTGGACCGATGGGAGTGTTCAGCAGGCCCTCGTCAACATAGGCCAGGCCACGGTCGGCAATTTCGGCCGCTCCCTCGATACCGGCGGACTCTGCCTGGTACAGCGACAGCAACACACCGGCGTGGCGGACGTCGTTGTACCCGCCGAGGGTTTGGCTCTCGGCGCGGTCGTAGCGGTAGACGAAAGTGCCGTCGTCGTTGATGTTGGCGGCGAACCACGCAACCGCCTCGACCGCGGCTTGGTTCACCTCCCCAGAACTGGGTCGTCCGCAACCCTCGGGGTGTACGACGAGGGCGACCACGCCAAGTACGAGGATCCAGGCTGCGACCCCGCGAACGATTCTGGTGCTGACCGGCGACACGCTGGCACGTTAGTGATTCTCAGCGCGACGCGTGCAGGACGGTCCGCCGGAGCGACACGCAGACAGGCACGCCCCAGTCACGGCGCTACATGGTCAGGGGCGACTAGCAGTTGCGTCCGACCCTACGATTGCGGGATGCGACGATGGGCGATTCGACTCCTGCCAGTCTTCGCCGCTCTGCTGGTGCTGTCGCCGCTGATACGTGATCCCAGCAGCGACACCTATCCCCTGTCGACCTACCCGATGTTCGCCACCGACCGGGGCCACATTCACAGCATCGCCACCGCGGTGGAACGAACCGGCGACGGGTTTGCGCGGCTCTCACCAAAGCTGATCGCAGGAACCGACGAAGCGGTGCTCGCCTCGGTGACCGTCAAGCAGGCGGTACGGCTCGGCGAGGCTGACATCCTCTGTGAGGAGATCGTCGAGCGTCTCGGCGCCGACCGCCGTGTTGAAGTGCGCACTGAGACGCTCGACGTCGTCGCACTGAGCGTGGAGGGTTCAGCCGACACAACGGTGACCGTCCACGCAACCTGCGGGGGTGGATCGTGACACAGCGATTGGCGATGCTGCGGATTCTGGTCTTTACCTACGCCGCGGTGTGGACGACCGTGCGGGCGCCCCATCTGCTCGACACCATCGATCTGGCTTCACGCCGCTTCGCTGGAATCGGCCCGCTGTGGTGGCTCAACGAGCCCGTCTCAGCGCTGGTGATCGTCGCAGCCGTCGCGTTGACGCCCATCGCCTGTGGCGCCGCGGCGTTGGGCTGGCGGTACCGCTGGTCCTCACTTCTCGGGCTCGTGGGATTCCTGTTCCTCACCACCTACCGGAACTCCTGGGGCCAGATCTTCCACACGGAGAACCTAGTGGCGTTGCACATCTGTGTCCTGGCGCTGTTCCCGGCGGCTTGCGCGCACTGGTCATTGGGCAAGGACATGGCTCCGACCGACCCGGCCCAGGGCGAAGAACTGGCGGGGTCGATCGTCAAGGCGCTGGCGGTGCTGAGCGTCGGCACCTATTTCCTGGCTGGTGTCGCAAAGCTGAGAATAAGCGGCCTCGGTTGGATCGACGGCGACGTGCTGCGTCATCAGATCGCTTTCGACAACGCCCGAAAGGAGCTACTCGGCGACCCGACCGCACCGTTCGGGGCGCTGATGCTGCGCAATTCGTGGACGCTTGCTCCCGCGGCGCTGGCAACCATCGTGGTTGAACTGGCGGCACCTCTGGCCCTTGTCGGTCGCAGAGCTGCGTGGCTGTGGTGCGGTCTGGCGGTGGTGTTTCATTTTGCGATCCTCGCGGTGATGGCGATCGTCTTTCCCTACCACCTCATCGGCATCGCGCTGGCACCGTTGCTTCCGGTCGAGCGCCTTGGCACTACCGTTGCTGCGTGGCACTGCCGATTCCGGAAACGCTCCACCAGACTACGCCCGACTGGCTGACGCCGGCGTTGTGTCAGCGCCGAGTCGTGTCTGAACAGACGACGGTGCTCGGCCGCAAGTTCGAAGTCCTCGCAGGGCTTCTGCCGATCTGCTCGATCTTGGTGAACAGGGCGGACGGGACGCAGACTCGTGTCAATATGGATCCAGCGGTTCGATGCCCGCATGGGCCGTGTGATTTCGGGAAGGTGATGATGGCAGCAGACGAGCAGGCGGCAGACGAGCCAGTGCCCGACATCGCATCGGTGTCGGAGACCTTCGATCCAGAGGCTTGGAGTTCGGTGGTCGGATTCGAGACCCTGACCGACGTCACCTATCACCGCGCTGAGGGCCAGGGCACCGTGAGGGTCGCCTTCAACCGGCCCGAAGTACGCAACGCCTTTCGGCCTCACACCGTCGATGAGCTTTACCGGTGCCTGGATCACGCCCGGATGTCCGCCGACATCGGCTGTGTGCTGCTCACCGGCAACGGCCCTTCGCCCAAGGACGGTGGCTGGGCATTCTGTTCGGGAGGCGACCAGCGCATCCGCGGAAAGTCCGGCTACCAGTACGCCACAGGTGAGACGGCCGACACTGTCGATGCATCACAGGCGGGACGGCTGCACATCCTTGAGGTGCAACGACTGATCCGGACCATGCCCAAGATCGTGATCGCGGTCGTGTCCGGTTGGGCGGTTGGTGGAGGGCACAGCCTTCACGTCACAGCAGACCTCACCATCGCCAGCGAGGAGTTCGCTATCTTCAAACAAACCGACACCGATGTGGCCAGCTTCGACGGAGGCTTCGGTTCCGCGTACCTCGCCCGTCAGGTCGGCCAGAAACGGGCTCGCGAGATCTTCTTTCTGGGACGCGACTATTCGGCCCAACAGGCGTTCGAGATGGGGATGGTCAATACGGTCGTCCCCCACGAACGCCTGGAAACCGTGGCGCTCGAGTGGGCCGCGGAGGTCAACTCCAAGAGCCCTACGGCCCAACGAATGGCCAAGTTCGCCATGAACCTGATCGACGACGGACTCATCGGTCAACAGGTGTTCGCCGGCGAAGCGACCAGACTCGCCTATATGACCGACGAGGCCTCCGAGGGGCGGGACGCCTTCCTCGAGAAACGAGACCCCGACTGGTCGAGCTTCCCCTGGCATTTCTGACTCAGGGGTTTGGAATACGCCAGTCGACCGGTTCCCGGCCTGCTTCGATGAGCGCTGAGTTGGCTCTGCTGAACGGCCTGGTGCCGAAGAACCCGTTGTGCGCGGAGAGCGGCGAGGGATGGACGGACTCGATGATGAAGTGCTTGTCGGTGTCGATCAGGGCGCGCTTGCGTCGGGCCGCGGCACCCCACAGGACGAACACGACCCTCTGCTCCTTCGCGTTCACGCAGCGGATGACTTCGTCGGTGAACGTCTCCCAGCCGTGACCCTGGTGACTGGCGGCACGACGGGCCCGCACGGTGAGTGTCGTGTTCAACAGCAGAACTCCGTTGCGGGCCCACGTCTCGAGGTTTCCGTGGTTCGGGGGCTTGATACCCAGATCCTGCTCCAGTTCAGCGAAGATGTTGACCAGGGAGGGGGGCGGTTGCACTCCGTGACTCACCGAGAAGCAGAGACCGTGGGCTTGACGCGGACCGTGGTAGGGGTCCTGGCCGAGGATCAGGACTTTCACGTCGGCCAAGGGTGTCAGATGAAGTGCTGCGAAGACCTCGTCGTGGGGCGGGTAGACATCACCGGCCACGCGCTCGTCACGCACGAAGGTCATGAGTTTGCGCCAGTAGGGTTTGTCGAACTCCTTGCGGAGGACCGGATTCCAATCCGTGGTGGCTGCCATGCCCTTGGTTCGCCGGCCGTCTCGGCTCAGAAAGGCCGGGTGCCGATCACCGAGGCCCGCTCCATCACCCGGATGTCGGGGTAGTAGTCACTCGACGCGTAGTGCTGCACCGCGGCATTGTCCCAGAACACGACCGTGTCGGGTTCCCAGCTGACACGGAACTGGTATTCGATCGTGTTGGCCTGGCCCGACAGGTGCTTGATCAACTCCACACTCTCAACCTCATCCATACCTTCAATGTGGGAGGTGAAGTAGGTGTTGACGAAGATCAGCTTCCGACCGGTCACCGGGTGCGTACGCACGACCGGATGGCGTACCAGCGGATAGCGCTCGCGCATCTCCTGCTGCTTGCCGTCGGGGACCTGCTTGGCGAAGGCGAGCATGTAATCGTGGATTGCGTAGAGGTCGTCGATCTGCTCCTTGGTCTCATCGTCGAGTCCGTCGTACGCCGCTGCCATATCGCAGAACAGGGTGTCGCCACCGGTTGGCGGAACCTCGATCGCGTGCAGGATCGCCCCCATCGAAGGGACCTCACGCCAGGTAACGTCATGATGCCAACCGTTCTCGAACCCTCCGGTATCGGCTCCCTTCGCGAAGCGCACCAGTTCGGGGTGCTCTTCGTTGCCGGTGATGAACGGATGGATCTCGAGGTCTCCGAAACGTCTGGCGAAGGCCACATGCTGCGCCGAGGTGAGCGGCTGGTCCCGAAAGTAGATCACCTTGTAGTCGGCCAACGCAGCCGCGATCTCGGCGATTGCCGAATCGGGCAGGTCAGAGCAGATATCGACACCTCGGACCTCTGCGCCGAGGGTGACGCCGCGAGGTACCACCTCGATTTCGTTGAACTGCGGGCTGGCGAGACGTTGGCGTTCCGGTGCGAGGTGCAGCAACGGTCCGAGCGTCACATCGAAACGGTCGATACGAACGCGTCCCGGCGCAACGTTGCCGGCCGGATCACTGGTTCCCGGTTCGACTTCAACTTCGGTAACTGCCATCTCGGATCCTCACTGCACTGTGGTCGGTCTCATCGTCGATTGAAATCCAAAGCAGATTCTATTGCAACTTGTGCTCTTCGGGCCCTGAGGTTCTGTCTTGTCGGCTGGGTCGGGCGGCTCTCGACGGCTGTAGCGTCGGGGCGTGGGCAACATGACACGTGACGTGGTCGTCATCGGCGCTGGACCGGCCGGCGCGGCCGCGGCGATTCAGGCCGCGAGGGGTGGCGCCTCGGTAACTGTCTTCGAGAAGGCTTCGGCGGGCCGCGACAAGGTGTGCGGCGATGGACTGACTCCGCGGGCGGTGCATGCCCTCAACCAGCTGGACATAGACATGAGCGGTGCCCATCGAATCGACGGTCTGAGGATGATCGCCAACAAGACTCGTCGCGAACTGCCGTGGCCCGACAACGGCTCGTTCGCCCCCCATGGCGCAGTGTGGCCCCGGCGACTCCTTGACGCGCACCTGATGTCCGCCGCCGCAGACGCGGGCGCAGAGATCATCTGGAACACCGAGGCGACACCGATGCTCGGAGACGACGGACGTGTCATCGGAGTGACCGCCGGCTCCGAAAATTGGCACGCCGAGTTCACAGTGGTTGCGACTGGCGCACCCGGCAACGTCGCGAGGATGCTCGGCGCAGGGAGAGTAGAGAACGAACCGCATGGACTGGCCATCCGCAGCTATGCGGCCTCTCCGCGCCACGCCGAACGGCACCTTGAGGCCTGTCTCACTCTGCTCGGTCCCGACGGCACACCGATCCCCGGTTACGGATGGATGTTCCCCGCGGGTGACGGCACGGTCAACATCGGTGTGGGAGCGCTGTCGACCATGAAGGGTTACAAGAAGCTCAACTTGAATCGTCTGATCGACTCCTACCGCGACCTGATCCGCGATGACTGGGAACTCGGTGACTACCTTGAGCGGCCGAGGGCCTGGCGGTTGCCGATGAGCGCGCAACGGCGTCACGGTGACGGTTGGGTGGCGATCGGTGATGCCGCTGGTCTCATCAATCCGATGAACGGAGAGGGCATCGACTACGGGCTCGAGTCGGGGACTCTGGCCGCCGACCTGTTCCTCGCCGACCCCGCCGCAGCTCCGGAAAACTACGACCGTCTCATCGGTGAACGCTTCGACGCCTTTCTGCGAACCGGCCGGAGGTTCAGCTTCTTGATCGGTCACCCGCTGATACTGCGCACGGGGCTGCGCCTGGCCGTGGGAACGCAGGCAATCGCCAACATCACCCTCCAGGTGATGGGGAATCTGCTCGACGCCGACGCCCCTGGTGCCGCAGGCAGGGTCCTACGCGCCGCCGACCGCGGCCTCGCCCTCGCCGACCCCCTACTCCGCAAGACTCGCGCCCCCGGCTAACGGCTCCGGCCACGCCCGGCGTAAGCTGAATCCATGAGCGATGTCACGCCTGCCGAAGAAGACCTGCCTCTCATCATCTCAGTAGACGACCACGTGATGGAGCCGAAGGACCTCTGGCAGCAGCAGCTTCCGGCGAGCGTGCGAGAACGTGGCCCGAGGGTGGTGCAGGAGCGAATCCGCCTCAAGTTCGAGGGGGGCCACTACGGCTTTGAACGCAACGACCCGGACGGGCAGATGTGTGACGTGTGGCTCTATGAGGACAGCGTCACTCCCACCGGGTTCCTCCACGGTCCTGCAGGGGTCCCCCGCGAGGAGCAGCGAAACGTGGCAGCCGTCTACGAGGACTTGCGACCGGGCACTTACCGACAAATCGACCGACTCTGCGACATGGACCTGAACCATGTGGAAGCCGCTATCAACTACCCCAACATCTTCCCGCGTTTCTGCGGGCAGGGGTTCTTGGAACGCGAGGACAAGGAACTCGCCTTCGAGTGTCTCAAGATTTACAACGACTGGATCATCGACGACTGGGGCGGTGGCGCCGGCCGGGGCCGCCTGATACCGCTGACACTGGTTCCGTTGTGGGACCCGCAGATGTGCGCCGACGAAGTACGACGCTGTGCAGCCAAGGGGAGCTACGCGATCGCGTTCTCTGAGAACCCTTCCAAGTTGGGCTGTGCAACCATGTACAGCGGTGAGTGGGACGTCCTGTGGCAGGCATGCGAGGAGACTGATACCACTGTCTCGATGCATATCGGCTCCTCTTCGTCGATGCCATCCACATCGCCGGACGCGCCGTTGGCGACATCGATGTCGTTGTACGCCCAGAACGCCGAAGGCTCGATGGTCGACTGGGTCTTCTCGGGCACCCTCGAGCGGTTCAAGAAGATCAAGATCGCCTACGCCGAGAGCCAGGTGGGATGGATGCCGTTCCAGATGGAACGGATGGACTCCGTGTTCCGGGAAGGTCGCGGCGGCGTCGGCGGCGCGGGTCCGCTGCCCAGCGAAATCGTTAAAGGCCGGGTGTTCGGCTGCATTTTCGACGATCTAGTCGGTCTCAAACAGCGCGACGACGTCGGTATCGACCAGATCCTGTTCGAAACCGACTATCCGCATTCCGACGGCACATTCCCGCACTCCCGCAAAGTTGCGCACAGCATGTTCGCCGCTACCGGAATGAACGCCGAGGAGTGCAACAAGGTGATGCGCGGCAACGCCATCAACGCCTACGGCCTGGACCGCTTCGGGATCACCGAATAGCTGTTCGCAACACAGCTCCTGTCGCCGGCGTCAGCCCAGCCCGAGAGCCGCGAGAGGGTCGGTGTAGCCCAGCCCCTGAGCTTCGGCTACGTGCTGCTCGGTCAACAGTCCGCGGTGGATGTTCAAACCGTTGCGAAGGTGTTCATCGTCGGCGAGCGCGCGCTCCAGGCCCTTGTCGGCCAATGCCAGAGTGAAGGGCAGCGTGGCGTTGTTGAGTGCGTAGGTGGACGTCTGGGGAACCGCCCCGGGCATGTTGGCAACGCAGTAGTGGACCACGTCGTCAACAACGAAAGTCGGATCGGTGTGGGTCGTCGGCCTCGAGGTTGCGAAGCAGCCCCCCTGGTCGATGGCAACATCAACGAGCACCGAACCGGGCTTCATCCGTTTGACCAGATGAGGCCCCACGAGCTTGGGGGCGGTTGCTCCCTTGACGAGCACAGCACCGATCACAAGATCAGCGGCCAGTACCTGCTCTTCGAGAGAGCTGCCCGTTGAGTAGAGGGTGACCAGGGCGGAACCGAAGCGGCGGGAAAGTCGATTGAGGACATCCAGGCTGCGGTCCAACACCGTGACCTGTGAGCCCATCCCGACAGCCATTTCGATGGCGTTTTCGCCGACGACTCCCCCGCCGAGCACGAGTGTGCGCGCCGGGGCTACCCCGGGGACGCCGCCGAGCAGACGACCTGAACCTCCGCTGGGGGCTTCGAGGCAACGGGCACCCGCCTGGATGGACATGCGGCCCGCGACCTGCGACATGGGTGCCAAGAGGGGCAGCCCTCCGTGACCGTCGGTGACGGTCTCATAGGCGATACAGCTGGCACCGCTCGCCAGCAGTTCCTCGGTCTGTGCAGCGTCGGGAGCGAGATGGAGGTAGGTGAACAGCAAATGGCCGGCCCCCAACATGGCCCGTTCGACGGATTGGGGTTCCTTCACCTTGACGATCATCTCTGAGTCGGCGAAGACCGTCTCAGCGTCGGGGACGACTTGTGCTCCCGATGCCGTGTAGTCGGAGTCGGTGGCGCCGATGCCGGTCCCGGCGCCGCTTTGAACCAGCACGCGGTGGCCGCGCATGGTCAACTCCCGCACGCTTGTGGGGGTCAGCCCCACCCGCCGCTCGGCTGTCTTGATCTCTGTGGGAACACCGACGCGCATACTGCTACCTCCAAGCACAGAATACGCCTGTTCAGAGGGAAGGTGTGTGCGAATTCAGGCTCTGTACCCATCTTTGGCGCAATATACTGTTGCATCTACCAATATCAATGATTGATCATTGCTCAACTGGTATATCCGGGAGGAAACATGTTGGATCAACTCGACGCTACGGACCGGGAGATCCTAGGAGTCCTGCAGGAGGACGCTCGAATCACCAATGCAGCCCTGGCCGAGAAGGTCCACCTTTCGGCTTCGGCATGCCTGCGGCGAGTGCGCCGCCTTGAAGAGGTCGGGGTGGTGAAAGGGTACGTAGCAGTCCTCGACCGCAAGCTGATCGGACGCGGCACGTCCGTCTTCGTCGAGATCGCTCTGACCAGTCAGCAGGAGGACCATCTGAACGCCTTCGAGGAGGCCGTCGCCGATGTCACAGAAATACTGAGCTGCCATCTGATGGCCGGCAACAGCGACTACCTCCTGCACGTAGCGGCGACCGATGTCGTCGACTACGAGAGGATCCACAAGGCCCACCTGGCAAGACTCCCTCATGTCGCCCAACTCCGTTCCAGTTTCGCGCTGCGGACGGTCTGCGACCGCAAGGCACACCGCTTCGACGGCTGACGTTCACTGAGGCGAACGCCCAACGTCAAAAGAGTTCAAGAACCACCAATGTGGTACATCTCAGCAGCGGGTTTGAGGGGGCGGGCGTACCACAGGGGGCGACGTAGGCCGCCCGGGCCCGGCGCTGGACGGGTCATCGAGAGCCACTCCCGGTAGGCCTCGCGGCTCTTGGCCGTGTCGACCACCACGTCTCCGTACTGGTCGCCGGCCTCGGCGGGGGTCACCCGGACTCGCTGGTGCCAACACTGCATCCCTGAGATCGGGTCCGGTTGCACCGAGAAGGCCAGGTTCTGGTGCACACCGGTGTCGTTCCACCAGATGCGTTGGCTGTCGGGATCATCGGAGTCGAAGCGGCGAATCCCGTCGGTGCGGGTCAGCTTCCAGGACTGGCCGCCTTCGCCGTTGTCGATACGGTCGATCTCGGCTTTGCCGGCCCCCCACGAACGAGCCTTGTCCTCTTCGATGCGCCAGCGACCCATGTGATGCGAGGCTGCAACCACGCCAGGTCGGATTCCTTCGGTACGCCAGGCTTGGATGACGAAATGGCCGATGCGGGTGGAGATGCGCACCAGTGCGTTCTCCTCGATTCCGAGCTTCTCGGCGTCGCTCGGGTGGATCCACAGGGGATGCCGGTGGCTGATCTCGTTGAGCCATTTGGAGTTCGCAGAGCGGGTGTGGATCAATGTCGGTATCCGAAAGGTTGGCAGGAGGATCCGCTCGTTGCCTTCGACGTCGAGGTCCTGATGGTGGACATGGGACTTGATCCATGTGGGCGCGGCGTATTCGCGCCAACCCCAGTCAGCCAGCGTCGTCGAGAAGAGTTCCAGCTTCTTTGACGGTGTGGGAAAGCCCTCCTTGGCTTCACCGTCGACCTCGACGGCCGGCGACCCCTCGCCGAGGTCTGCCAGGGTTATCTCGCCGAGGTGCGCGGGGGTGCCGTCCCAGGCACCGCTGGTTCCGGGTTTGCGGAACACCTGGTCCTCGCCCTTGACGCAGTCCGCGATGCCTTCGAGGCCGACAATCCGCTCGTAGGGCGTCACCATGTCGCCGGGCACCGCGTATGCACCGACGTCGCGCATGTATTCGAGCGGCGACTTGCCGGCCTCAGATGCAGCTTCGGACAGCCCGGGCACCGACTCGGCGAACATCGTTGCGTAGTACTCGTCAACCGTTATCGGCGTGCCGGGGCAGTTGTCGGACTCGAACCACCTCCGGATCCCCCGGCTCCCGTCAGGGTCGATGCGCCAGGAGAGGTCGATCCAGAACTCGTTCTCCTCGGACACCTCACCGGGGTTGAAGTCGCGGCTGCGGGAGTCCGGCCCGAGCGACTCGCCACGAAGTTCCGCGTAACGGCGCATCACCGGTTGGCGAAAGCCGATCCAACGGCCGTTGTGGGTCTCGAAGGAGGCCACGTCGTGCCGTTCGGTACCCACCCCCATGGGTAGCACATAGTCGGCATACCAGGCGGTCTCCGACCATGTGGGAGTGAGCGCCACATGGCAGCGAACCTTCGACTCGTCGGTCAGCGCCTCGAGCCAGCTGAACCCGTCGGGATTGGTCCAGATCGGGTTGTAGACACGGCTGAAGTAGACGTCGAGGGTTCCGCGGCCCTCGTTCAGGAAGTGCGGCAGCAGGATCGACATCTCGTGGTACGACAACGGGTACTCGCGGGGCCAGGAGAGCTCGTTCCACTGGTGCAGCGGCGGCGCGCCCTTGGGCTGTGCCGGTTTGAACTTGTTCCAACCGTTGCCGCTCGTTCCTCCGACCGTGGCCACCGACCCGGTCAAGACGTTGAGGAAGAACAGGCAGCGTGCAGTCTGCCAACCGCCGAGGTTGCCGGCGCCCGCTGCGCGCCAGGTGTGCGATGCGAATTTGGTCGGGTGCGCACCGATGATCTCGGCGATCTCGCGAATTTGCCCGCCGTCGACACCACAGACATCCTCGGCTGCTTGTGGGGTGTAGTCGGCGTAGGCGTCGAGCAGGGCGGCTTCGAGCGACTCGAACTTCGGCGGCAGGTCTGGACGGGTCTCACGCAGGTAGGTCTCCCAGTTGACCCAACGACGCACAAAATCCCGCTCCCAGGTGCCGTTCTCGATCAACAGGCGGGCGATGGCCAACAACAGGAAGGGCTCGGTCCCGGGCCAAGCCGCAAGCCAGTGATCGGCTTTTGCGCCGGTGTTGGAAAGTCTCGGATCGATGCAGATGACAGTGGCGCCCTTGCCCTGAGCCTCGATGATACGTTGAGCATGAGGGTTGAAATAGTGGCCGGCTTCGAGGTGTGAAGAGATCAGGAAGATCACTTCCGCGTTGGCGAAGTCTGATGAGGGTCGGTCGTGCCCCATCCATGACTGGTAGCCGATACGGGCATTGGAGGAACAGATGTTGGTGTGGCTGTTGTGCCCGTCCACACCCCAAGACTTGAGGACACGGTCCGCGTAACCGTCCTCACCCGGCCGTCCGACGTGGTACATGACGGAGTCGTGACGGCCCTCGTCGAGGGCGGTTGCGATTCGGGTACCTATGTCACTCAGCGCTTCATCCCAGGACACCCGTTCCCACTGCCCTGAACCCCGTGAGCCGACCCGGCGCAGCGGGTGGAGAATACGTTCGGTGTCGTTGACCTGATTGAGTGTGGCGGGGCCTTTGGCGCAGTTGCGACCCCGACTGGCCGGATGCAGGGGATTCCCCTCGATCTTGTCGATCTGGTTGGTCTCGTGGTTCACATGAGCGAGCAGTCCACACGCTGCCTCGCAGTTGAAACAGGTCGTGGGTACGAGGGTGTGGTGTTGTTCTACGCGGGTCGGCCAGGCCTTGGCGTCCAACGAGGTGTAATCGTGCCACTCTTCGTGGGGTGGGTACGCCTTGAGGTCGGTCATAAAAGTCGGCTCGGCCTCTAGGAGAGCGGCACGGACTGGCCGGCACGGACAAAGGAGTCTTCATAGGCCCACATCCCGGCGATGGCGGCGACCCCTGCGGCTGCAACCAACGGTGCGCCGGTGTCGGTGGCCAACGCAAGAACCAGCACACATCCAGGCGTCAGGAGGCCCACCAACACGCCGAACCAGAAGCGGTCGCGGAATGCACCCTTGATCATCTGATGAACAGCGGCCTCGACATGGGGGGTCCCCTTAGCGGTCGCCTCCAACGCGACCAGAGCCGCTGTGACGCAGACCCCGGCGAGGAACGCCCAGCGAACGGCATTGATTGCGGGGACTTCGACGAACAGGTCGACTATCGAGTAGCTCGCTCCGCCGGCGGTAACTGCCTGTGCCAGCAGGGTCGGCAGCAACAGCGGTGTCTGCCACAGATCTCGTCCCTCGCACTGGCCGAACAGCAGGGCGGTGTAACCGGCCGTCGCTGCGGCTCCCAGCACGACGGGGACCGCCAGCACTTTGAGAACGTCGGGAACCTCGGCGATTCCTGCGACCCACCAGGCCGCCGTCACTGCCGCGAACGCAACCAGAACGTAAGCACCCTTGACCAGCCAGGATTCCCAGCTTCCACGGGTGATCAGGTAGTAGAACCGGCCTGGTTGTTTGAGGTCGGCGACCAACAGCAACCCGGTCACAGCCAGGAAGAAACCTGCCAGCATCGGCGGCACGACACCGACAGCCGCGGTCTCGCCGCTGTGACCCAACAGCACCAACAAGGCCGCGACGGCCATCACACCTGCGGCGATCGCCTTGGTGACCAGGTATCCCGAGACTTTCGTGGTCCAGGTCATCTTGTGCGACGTGGTGTAGGTCGTCCGCGCCACGACTCCGCTGCTGTCGGGCGGAACGCTCGGGTGGTCGGGTGTGGTGTCGGCCCAGATCATCCCGTCGTTGGCAATGGCCGTACGCAACGGATTGAGCGACGCCTGGTCGGCACCTCGGTAATACACCTTGGGGTTGGTGCCCTGCTCGGGTGCACGCACCGCCACGTCCTCGCGTGCGATGATCTTTGTCGCTTCGTTCAGAGGATCGTCCAGATCAGCGACCTTGATGGCGTTGGTCGGACAGACGATCACGCAGGACGGTTCGAGTCCGTCCTCGATACGGTGGTTGCAGAAGTTGCACTTGTGGGCGGTGTTGGTCGCGGGGTTGATGTAAAGCGCGTCGTAGGGGCAGGCGTTCATGCATCCCTTGCAACCGATGCAGTTGTCGTCGTTGAAGTCGACCACGCCGTTGTCGGCTCGAAAGAGTGCGTTGGTGGGGCAGATCGAGATGCAGGGCGCATCATCGCAGTGGTTGCAGCGCATCACCGAGAAGTGCCGGCTGACGTTGGGGAAGGAGCCGGACTCTATGTACTTGACCCAAGTGCGGTTGACGCCTAGGGGAACGTCGTGCTCGCTCTTGCACGCCACCGTGCAGGCGTGGCAACCGATGCATGAGTCACTGTCGAGTAGGAAGCCGAGCCTGGTCACACATTTCCTTGAAGGGTCCGAAGATTGACGTTGGGTACTCTAGTGCACTCAAGTTAGACACTCTAACTTTTCTTTGCGGGAGCGGTGGCTCCGCGTCAGGCAGGGAAGTTAACGTCCAACGTGACGGACTCCCATTGATCGATCGAGGCCTCCATCTCCGCGAGCTTTCCTCGGGCCGCCTCCAAGACGTCTCGACCCAACAGGAGTCGAAGCGGCGGATCGTCGTGTGCTGCAAGCATCACCACCGCATCGGCAACCCTGCGGGGGTCTCCCGGCAGATGATCGGCGAACGCCTTGATGAGCTCTTTGCGTGCTCCCACACCCTCGGCGTAGTCCTCGATGGGAGTCGCGGTCTCGTGCATCGAACGTGAACCCCAGTCCGTACGGAACGCCCCAGGCTCGACCGCGCTCACCTTGATTCCGAGGGGGCCGACTTCCTTCGCGAGCGCCTCAGTCAGCGCTTCGAGGGCGAACTTGGTTGAGCTGTAGTAGGCATTCGGCGGGTTGGCCACGAGACCGGTCATCGAGGAGATGTTGATGACGTGCCCGCTACGCTGTCGGCGCAATATCGGCAACACCGCCTTGATGGTGTCGACGACTCCGAAGTAGTTGGTGTCGAAGAGCCTTCGGACCTCCTGGTCCTCCCCCTCCTCAACAGCAGACATGTAGCCGTAACCGGCGTTGTTCACCAACACGTCTATTCCTCCGAACGCTTCGGTGGTCGCGGCCACAGCATCAGCGATCTGTTGGCGGTCGGTCACGTCGAGGGGCAGTGCGATGGCGTGTCCAGTTTCGGCTTCGGCAGCAATGTCGGCGATCGACTCGGGTCGACGCGCGGTCACAGCAACCTGGTGGCCCGCGGCGACCGCGGCGAGTGCCGTCTCACGTCCGATGCCCGTGGAGCAACCGGTGATTAGCCAGCGAGTCATCCTCACACCGCAACTTCGGGGAGGCGGCGCAGATAACCGGCCCGGCGCTGCGCCAGTTGTGCGGCTCGCGCGGCGCCGTCGACAAAGACTGTTCCCTCAGGCAGGACCGAATCGAGTCGGTCCAGCTTGACTACATCGCCCGACGCCGCGAGGTCCTGGCGCGGTCCACCCTCGGGAAACTCGGCCATGCGCAGCGTGAGAATGCCTTCGTCGAGGCCGCAGGTGTCGACCCAGTTGTGAACGCCGGGGTCGGAACTGCTCAAGACGTAGGTGTAGGTGCCGTCTGGATTGGCGACGGACTGAGCCTTGTTGAGGCTGGCCGTCCGGTCGACGATGTCCATGGTGGTGCCCCAGATGTTGGACAGCGGCACGGTGAAGTACTCCGCTCCCCCGTCGTTCACCGTCACCACGAACGCTTCGTCGTGAGTCAGCTCGAAGCGCCCGCCGACGTATACCTGGTTGCGCAGGGCTCCGGTGTGTTCAGCTGACCACGCCAGAGCGAAGTGATTGGCCGGCATTCGGTAGGTGCCCCGGCTCATGCGGCGGGTGAAGTCGGCGAAGTGGGCCATGTAGTCAGCTGTCAGCTGAGCCTGCTCGTCGATCGTCCTCGGCGGTGTCGCCGGTTCGCCGCCGAGGAGCTCAATGGTGAAATGGTTGGGGTCGTCGAGAGTCCAGTCTGCCATCACGTCGCGGATGTAGAACTCGTGGGCCTCCGGTGCGGACTGCACATGGTTCGGGCGACCGTCGGCCGCTGACGAGTCGACAGTGATCGTGAACGAGCCGTCTGTGTCGATGTCCATTGTGCGGCCGTTGAGCACGTCGACAGTGCCCATCTTGTCGTCCCAGAGAGTGAAGTAGTTCTCGGTCATCCGGTTGGTCCCGACACGTCCCGTAATCCTGTACTGCTCGTCGCCTGAGATCGGTATCACCCGGTAGATCGAGTCGGGATTGTCGATCCCCCAGCGGGAACCTGGGATCTGGTGGCCTTCGACGGTGTGGGCCAGACGGGTGATGCAGGAGACCTTCGGGCGCAGGGGATCCTGGTTGGACGACCAGACCGCGGCGCTGAACATGACCTCACGGAACGCCCAGTCGAAACATTCGCGCATCGCCTCTGAAGGCTCGGCCCGGTCCAACCACCGAGACGCCACTCGCCGGTATGCCTCGGTGACCGTCGGGTGGGCAGTCAACTCCAACGCGGCGAGTTCATGGGCGTGCTGTTGGGCAGTGGCTACGGGATGCTCAGACATGCTCTGTGACGTTAGGCGCTCACAAAGCGGTCTATATAGTCGGTGAACCTCTCGTGAATCTCTGCTGTGGAGAGTCCGAAGTCGGCCGCCGTGTAGCGATGCGGCACGAACTGCTCGTTGTTGCTTCGTTGCAGCCAGTCACGCATCTGCTTTTCTGTCTTTGGATCGAGATCAATACCGAGCTGTCGGTACAGACGGTCGATCTCGCCCAGGGGATCCCGTATCGCGTCGACGAAGGCGATGTCAGTGAATTGCTCGCTCTCAACCTCAAGGTCGGCTCGCATTGACATGGCTCTGGCTGTTGGTCCAAGCCATGCGCTCAATCCACTGGGCACCGACTCGATGCGGGTCGACATCGTCTGCGTGCATCCTCCACAGAGTCGTGTTGAGGCTTGCTCCCGACGGGATCGTGTCGGCCGGATCGCGGTGCATGTGCACGACGTGGGCGTCGGGGAAAGTCACCAGAAGTTCGTTGAGATAACCGAGGTGAGCGGGCGTCTTGAGAACCCAGCGGTTGCGCGTCTCGCCCCGTTGCTGCTTCTGCCACTGGAGCAGTTTCAGCATCCGGTGGAGATTGTCGTACGCGGGAGTGAAGTCGGCGCTGTTGAGCCATTGTCGGTAGCCCGGCACATCGGCCGACGCTTCGGGCACGTGCGACAGGAACGCGTCTGCGAGAAACATGATCTCTTCTTCAGCCTCGTGGGCATACATGGGGTGGATGGCGAACAGATCAGGGGCGAACGAGCGGGTCTGCTCCTCGCGGGCCTCGGCGTCAGCGACGCGCGGGTCAGCGTCGTCAGGTTGCCAACCGAGTCTCGGAGCTGCTTCGCCGATCTCCCAGCCGTAGGCCGAGTAGTGGCGCTCGTCGACAGCGAGAAGACGTTGCACCAAGGTCGTGCCGGTTCGCATCATGCCCACCACCACGATCGGCTCGGCAATGCGTTGTTCGACGATCTCGGGGTGGGCGGCGAACCAGTGGTTGGTTCGGAGTCGGGTACGAAGGCTGTGGACCACTCCCCCGCGAAGAATCATGCGGCCCAGTTCGTTGAGTGGCGCGGAACTGTAGGCGTCGAGGAGCACGCCCAGCGGCTCGATGAAGGAAGATGGGCCGAAGTCATCGAGTCCGTCTGCGCTGCTCGCCGAGGCCAGCACCGACGCGAGAGCAAAATCGTCAGAGAGATTCATCGCCTGTCTGGATAGCACACCCGAGCGTTCTCTATCGTCTCGGCATGACCGACGATGCCCGAGAGATCGAGAATCTCCTGTACCTCTATGCCGAGCGAATCGACGCAGGCGACCTTGGCGGCGTAGCCGACCTCTTCGAGCACGGCCGAATCTGCGCCGTGCCCGACGCTCCGCCGGAAGCCACCTTCGTCGGTACCGAGGGCGTCCGCAAGATGTACGACGCAGCCACCAGGCTCTACGAAGACGGCACGCCCAAGACACATCATGTCACGAGCAATGCGATCATCGAGGTGGACAGCGACGCCGGAACGGCCTCAAGCCGGAGCTACTACACCGTGACTCAGGCGACGCCGGACCTGCCGTTGCAGATCATCATCACTGGGCGCTACCACGACACCTTCCAGCGCATCGACGGACAGTGGTGGTTCGACACGAGGATCATGTTCGTGGACCAGACGGGTGACCTGAGCCATCACCTGCTGTATTCGCTCTCCTGAGGATCGGACTCGAGGATCGGCGCGCACCGGTGACCACCGCCGTCTAGCCGAGCGGCACAGCTTGCCGGTACGGTTCGGAGATGGCCACGGTCACTGATTTCCCGAAGATCATCAGCGTTGACGACCATGTCGTGGAACCGCCGAACATCTGGACCGACCGCCTTCCTGCCAGGTACCGCGACGTCGGCCCGCACATCGTGATCGCGCCCCAGGGCGAAATGAGTCTCCAGGACGGAGCCTGGGTCGAGCAGCCCGGGACCGGCGACAAGATGGCGGCCTGGTGGCACTACGAGGACCACCGCTACCAGATCAAGCACATGATCGCCTGCGCGGGCACTCCACCCGAGGAGGTGACCATGCAGGGGGTCACCTACGACGACATCCGTCCGGGTTGCTACCGGTCGGCCGATCGGCTGGCGGACATGGACATCAACCATGTCGAGGCGTCGTTGTGCTTCCCCAACTATCCCCGGTTCTGCGGCCAGTTGTTCGCCGAGCGCAAGGACAAGGAACTCTCGAAACTCTGCGTCGAGGCCTACAACGATTGGATGGTCGAAGAATGGTGCGGTGACTCGGGCGGGCGTTTGATCCCTCTGTGCATCGTGCCGTTGTGGGACGTCGACCTGGCGGCCGCGGAGATCCGCCGCAACGCGGCGCGGGGCGTCACCGCCACCGCCTGGTCGGAACTGCCGGCGTGGCTGGGCCTGCCCTCTATTCATTCCGGGTATTGGGATCCGTTCTTCGAGGCTTGCGAGGAGACTGGGACCGTCATAGCCATGCACATCGGGTCCGGTACCCGCACGGTTCGCACCTCCGAGGACGCACCGACGCTGGTGACCGCCACGATGATCTCAGCCAACAGCGCCGCTTCGATGGTCGACTTCCTGTTCTCGGGGGTCCTGGAGCGCTATCCGACCCTGAAGCTGATGTACGCGGAGAGCCAGATCGGCTGGATCCCGTACTTCTTGGAACGGGCAGACGAGAGCTACGCGACCCACCGGTGGGCTCAGGGCGAGGAACGGCTGGCTGAGAAACCGTCGTTCTACTACTACCGGCAGGTGTTCAGCTGTTTCTTCAACGACTCCGCAGGCATGAAACTGCTCGATGAGGTGGGTGTTGACAACATTCTGTTCGAGACCGACTACCCCCATTCCGACGGCACGTTCCCCCATTCGAGGCAAAAGGCCCACTCCCTGTTCGGCCACCTCGACGACGACGCCGTCTACAAAATCGCCCGCGGCAACGCCATCAAGCTCCTCAACCTCCCCTTCGAGTAGCCACACAGACGATCGCTTGCTGAGGGGCTGAGCGGTGTATACCAACGACACGATCATCTGCGGGACTGTTCAGCAGGTTCTGATATTTCGTGATATTTGATTGTCGGCCTGTGCTGGAGTGTTATAGTGCTGTTGATGTACGTTGCCCTGCTCACGATGGTCTCGTCGATGTTTGCGGCGGTGCTGGGAATGTTCTGGCACCAGACCCGCGAGAACGCCAAGACCCGAGAGGAGAACGCTGAGACCCGCAACCTGATGGTTCAGCTCAACCATGACACTCGCACTGAACTGTTGACCGCGATCAGCGCGCAGAGTTCCGAACTGCGCGCCGATCACAAGAACCTTGCCGACGAACTGCGCGCCGATCACAGAAGCCTCGCCGCTGAACTGCGCGCCGGGTTGTCGGCGGTTAGAGACCGCTTGTCACGCATCGAGGGGCACTTGGGAATCGGCATCGACCCGCCTCCGCCCCGACCCGCCAAGTGAGGAAATGACCCAAATGGAGGGGCTCGCTCCTTGACGGCCCAAGCGATTCCGTAGTTGCCGGCATCCACCCTGACGATCAACCCGGCGGTGACTCGCCGCCAGACGCGGTTCCCTGCTTTGGGTAAAAATGCTAGTAGGTAACTGGTAAACCAACTATTAGAAATAAGGTATAACTACTAGTAGTTGAAAAGCTCGGTTACAGATCGGATGATCAATGACTGAAATCAACACGGTTGTGCGTCGAATTGAACCTGCGCTGCGACACGCGCTCGACACATTCCGGTACGAGGAACGCAAGCAGACCATTCAGAATTGCTGAGCACAACGCGGTCGGGTGTCACACGCTTTGAATACGCAGAGAGAGTGTGCCGCGGCGGCTATCCCGAGGCGATCAAACTGAACGATGCTGACCGGCGGCAGTGGTTCAACGCCTATATTCACACCGCGGTGACCCGTGACATCGTCGAGTTGACCGGCGCTCGGCGATCAACTGAAATCCCCGGCCTGCTGCGCGCCGTCGCCGCGCGGACGGCCGAAGAACTGGTGATGCAAGACCTTCATCGCGACCTGGCGTTCGGGAGCATCGACACAACATCCGACTACCTGTCGTTCCTGGAGATGACCTACCTCGTCACTCACCTCCCCGGGTGGGCGACAGGTGCTGCGACCCGCGCCAAACGCCGTCCCAAACTGCATGTATCCGACACCGGCTTGGCCGCTGCGATACTGGGCCTGACGACCGAGTCGCTCAACCACCCGACGAACGCCAGCCGTGGTGCACTGCATGAGTCCTTCGCGGTGAACGAACTGCGCCGACAGGCAGCAGCGGTAGCGCCCGATCTACGGTTCTACCACTATCACGACTCTCGCGGACGCGAAGTCGACCTCCTGATCGAACGACCTGACGGGCGGCTCATCGCCGTCGAAGTCAAAGCGGGTGCCACGGTGCGCCCAACCGATGCCAAGCATCTCAGATGGCTCCAGGATCTGATCGGCGACCGATTCGAACTGGGACTGATCCTCTACACAGGCCAACAACGGATAGCCCTCTCAAACAGCATCTTGGCCCTGCCTCTGTCCTCACTGTGGACCGATTGACATCATTCATGAGGGTCTCGTGCGGCTGCCCCGCCTCGCGTGCTCCTAGTCCCAACCGAAACGTCTACCCGATTCAGAGTGCGGTGGCCGCAGGTTTCAAGTTGACCGCAGCACCGGCGGCGGTGCTAGTCGGTGCCGCCTGTTCAACAAACAGTGATCGACAAGAGGCGAACCCCGACGCAGTGTTGGCGACGAGTTGTGAAGCAATGCCGCCTGCGACATCGCGGGGCGGGTTGCGTGGTAGATTTCACGGCGCATGAGCGCGGAGTCTGAACGTCCGACGATTCTTGATGTTCGCAACGCCGAGGTTGTCTACAACGATGTGATCCTGGTGCTTAGCGGAGTGAGCCTGCGGGTCGAGGCAGGCGAGATCGTCACCCTGCTCGGTGCAAACGGTGCCGGCAAGACAACCTTGTTGCGGGCGATCACCGGACTCTTGGAGGTCCACCGCGGCGAGATGACCAAAGGCTCCATTTTCTTCGACGGAGAACCGGCCGACCACGTCGACCCCTCGAAGCTGGTGCGGGCCGGCGTTGCCCAGGTCATGGAGGGACGGCGGATCTTCGCGGAGCTAACCGTCGAGGAGAATCTGCGCACAGGTGCGCACACGGTGCAGGACAAACAGGCGATCAGCGCGGCCCACGAGCGGGTGATGGGCCTGTTCCCGGTGTTGAAACCCCGCCAGCGCGACACCGCCGGATACCTCTCCGGCGGTGAGCAGCAGATGCTCGCCATCGGCAGGGCACTGATGGCCTCCCCGAAGCTTCTGCTCTTGGACGAGCCGTCATTGGGGCTCGCACCCAAACTCGTCGAACGAATCTCTGAGATCATCAGGACCGTGAACGCCCAGGGAACCAGCGTCCTGCTTGTCGAGCAAAACGCACGCATGGCACTCTCGATATCAGACCGGGCGTACGTGCTCGAGAACGGTCGGATCGTCAAGGAGGGCACCGCTGCCGACCTGCTGGAGGACGACGACATCCGCGAGTTCTATCTCGGGGTCGGAGAGGCGGGCCGCAGGTCGTTTCGAGACGTCAAGTCCTATCGCCGCAAGAAACGATGGAGCGCATGAACGCCCCGCTGTTGCGCTTCGACGCGGTGACGCTGCGCTTCGGAGGCGTGACCGCGCTCGACGATGTCTCCTTCACGGTCAGCGAAGGCGAATTGTTCGCGATCATCGGTCCCAATGGCGCAGGCAAGACCTCGACCTTCAACTGCCTCAACGGCGTCTACCGGCCCGAGAGCGGCGAGATCACCTTCCGGGGCAGTTCGCTCATCGGGGCCAAGCCGACCGAGGTGGCCAAACACGGTGTAGCGAGGACATTCCAGAACCTCGGGCTGTTCTCCAACCTGAATCTCGTTGACAACCTGATGCTGGGCCGCCACCTGCTGATGAAGAGCGGATTCATAGCGGGTGCGCTCTGGTTCGGACGGGCCAAACGCGAGGAGATCCACCATCGCGGGCGTGTCGAGGAGATAATCGACTTCCTCGAACTGCAGCCGCACCGCTACAGCCCGGTGGGAATGCTCCCCTACGGCATCCAGAAACGCATCGAACTCGGCAGGGCCCTCGCGATGGAGCCCAGTCTGCTGCTGCTCGACGAGCCGGTTGCGGGAATGAACCTCGAAGAGACCGAGGACATGGCACGTTTCATAATCGAGGTCCGCGATCACCTCCACATCGCGATGATCCTCGTCGAACACGATATGCACATGGTGATGGACATCGCTGACCGAGTGATGGCGCTCAACTTCGGGCAGTGCCTCGCCACTGGCGTGCCCAGCGTGATCCAGTCCGACCCGGAGGTCATCGCCGCCTACCTCGGGGAGCCGGCATGACCGATTCGCCCGCGAACATTTCGCTACCCCACAAGCTGCTCGTCCGAGCCGCCACATACGGCGACTCCGTCGCGCTGCGTCACAAGACACTGGGAATCTGGCACGAATACACATGGAACGACTACGCCGACACGGCACGCTTAGCGGGCCTCGGTCTGCGCAGCCTCGGTGTCACCAAGGGCGACAAGGTGGCGGTCCACGCTGAGAATCGCCCCGAATGGGTCTTCGCCGACCTTGGAACCCAGGGCATCGGTGCGGTGAGCGTCGGGGTCTACCCGACCAGCCCCGCAGCCGAGGTCCGCTACCTCCTGACGCACTCGGAAAGCAGGGTCGTGGTGGCCGAGGACGAGGAACAGCTCGACAAGACCCTCGAAGTCTGGGACCAGCTCGAAAACCTTGACTACGCCGTGGTCATCGACCCCCGCGGTGTCCGGGTGCTCGACGACCCGCGAATACTGACCTTCGAGGAGCTGCTCGAACTCGGCCGGAAGCATCCGGCCGGTGACTTCGATGAATCCGTCGCCGCTCTCGACAGCAGCGAGGTGGCCATCATCGTCTACACCTCAGGCACGACTGGCCCCCCCAAGGGAGCGATGCTCAGCCACGCCAACATGCACGCGGCATTCACCGACTACGACGCAATCTTCTCGGTCGGGCCAGGGGACGAAGTGCTCTCCTATCTCCCCCTGTGCCACATCGCGGAACGGTTGGTAACGGTCATCAACGGGATCAGCGCCGGCTACACGACGAACTTCGGCGAGGGCGGAGAGGCTTTCGCAAACGACCTGCGCGAGGTGCAACCGACCTTCTTCCTGGGTGTTCCACGCGTCTGGGAGAAGATGTTGGCGAGTGTGCAAGTGCGGATGAACGACGCCTCCTGGCTGAAACGACGCAACTACCAGTACTGGAGCGCCAGGGGAAACCGGCTAGCGAAGGCCCGCATGGGCGGGAGACTCGGCCTAGGCGACCGTGTCCTGGCCGTTCTGGGTTGGCTGATGCTGTACCGCGCTCTCAAGGAGCGCCTCGGCATGAGCCGCTGCCGAAATGCCCTGTCGGGAGCTGCTCCCATCGCACCCCAGATCCTCGACTGGTTCTGGTCGATCGGCGTGCCGGTTCGGGAGGGGTACGGGCAGACCGAGAACTGCGCGCAGGCCACGGTGAACCCGCAACAGGGTGTACGAATCGGAACCGTGGGCCTTCCCGTTCCCGGAGCGGAGGTGCGCATAGCTGAGGATGGCGAGATCCTCACCCGGGGAGAGGGAACCTTCGTCGGCTACTACAAGAACCCGCAGGCCACCGCAGAGACGGTCGACGCCGACGGCTGGTTGCACACGGGCGACATCGGACTCTTCGACGAGGAGGGCTACCTCAAGATCACCGACCGAAAGAAGGACGTGATCATCACCGCCGGCGGAAAGAACATCTCCCCGTCGGAGATCGAGAACCGCCTCAAAGTGTCGCCGTTCGTGCGCGAAGCGATGGTGATCGGAGATCGCCGCAAATATCTGACCGCGCTCGTCGGCATCGAATATGAGACCGTCGGCGACTGGGCGACCCGCGGCGGCGTCCCCTACACGACCTATGCGGACCTCTCGAACAAGCCCGAAGTCCGCTCCCTGATCGAGGCGGTGGTGCAGGAGACCAACCAGGACTTCGCGCAGGTCGAGACGATCAAGCGCTTCGAGTTTATCACTGTCGAACTCGACCACGAAGACGGACAGCTCACCGCCACCCAGAAAGTAAAACGGGCAGCCGTCACATCACAGTTCGAGGACCTGATCGAGCAGATGTACTCATGACCACCTTCCTGCAGGCAACCTTCGACGGAGTCGCCACCGGCTCGTTGTACGCCCTGATCGTGCTCGGTTTCGTGGTCATCTACCGCGCTACCGGCATCATCAACTTCGCGCAGGGTGGCGCCCTGCTGCTCGGCGGCTACATCACCTACAACGTCAGCACCTCGTGGGGATGGAACTATTTCTTGGCCATCGCATTCTCGGTCGTGGTGTGTGCAGGATTCAGTGTGTTGCTGCAACGAGCGATGCTGCAGCGGGTTTTTCGGGAGGTTGTCGGGATCTTTGTCGGCCTGCTGGGCTGGGCGACACTGTTCTACAACGGAACGACACATCCTGTGGGGCTCGCTGGCGGTGCCGTGATCGGGGTGCTGGCGTACTGGGCCGTCGCCCGAATCGAAGCGCGGATCGGAGACAGGGGGCCGTCGGAGTTGCCGCTGTTCGGCGCCATCATGGTCACCATCGGGGTGCTGTTCATCGTTAGACAAGTCGTGGCCTCGATCTGGGGTTTCGCCGAACTCAGCGTCGACGACCCATGGGAACTGTCGAGGACGGTCGTGGGAGACGTTGTGCTTCAACACTCCAAGCTTGCGGCCATCGCCATGGCCGCCGTGGCGCTCGGAGTGTTCTTCGTGGTCGACCGCTACAGCCGGATCGGCATCGCCATGCGGGCCACCCACTTCGATCACGAGGCAGCGATCGCCCAGGGCATCTCGACCAAGATCGTGTTCGCGACTGCGTTCGCGATCGCTGGAGGTGTGGCGGCCCTGGCGGGCAGTGCGGCCACCGGAGGACCCGAACTCATAACCCCGAATCTGGACTTTGTCGTCTTCTTCGCGTTTCCGGCAATGATCCTCGGGGGCTTGGACTCGCCTGGCGGCGCGGTCGCCGGAGGTCTATTGGTCGGCTGGATCCAGAACCTCGTGAAGACCTATGTGGCCACCACCCCCGAGTGGTTCCCGATCGATGACCTCGACTGGTTGGGCGCGGGATTCGAGCGGGTGGCGATCTTCATTGTCATGATCATCGTGTTGATGGTCCGCCCCTACGGCCTGCTGGGCACCGAGGAGGTGCGGCGGGTATGAGCGCCACCGCCACCCCCCCTGCACGCTTCTCCCGGATACGGAGGGGACCGGCCAGGCCCGCCAACAAGGCCCAGAAGATGCATGTCCGCTATCGCGACGACCTGCGTCTGTTCCCCAACCGCTTGCGACGCGCAGCGCTCGCAGTGATGGTCCTCGCCTGGGCCTTCATCCCGGTGTTGTGGGACGTTCCGCCGTTCACACTGCTCAGCGGCAACGGGATCTCGCTCAACACACTGGCGTACGCTGGTGTCTTCTCAATCGCGGCCATCGGACTCAACCTGCTGACTGGCTACACCGGACAGGTCTCACTGGGGCATTCGGTCTTCCTGGCCGTCGGCGCCTACAGCACGGCGTACGCGGGGTCAGTCTGGGGTTGGCCGATGTGGCTCTGGATCCTCTTGGCGCCCGCGCTGGGATGGCTCGTCGGTGCTGCGGTCGGCCCCTTCGCGCTCCGGCTCCGCGGAAACTATCTGGTGATCGTGACCCTCGGCCTGGTGTTCATCGGTGAGCATATTTTCAGGAACTGGAAGAGGGTCACCGGCGGCAACACGGGAACGTCCGCAGCCGGAGTCGAAGTCAAACTGGGTTTCATCGACTTCGAGAACCTGAGCCTGTTCGGCAAGTCCTTCGGCAAGGACGAGAGCTACTTCTGGCTGATCTGGTTCCTCGTGGCGCTGGTGGCGTGGTTGACCAAGAACGTCGTACGTACACGTCCGGGCAGGGCGCTGCAGGCGGTGCGCGACCGCGACATCGCCGCGGAGATCATCGGAATCGACGTCGGCATCGCCGGCTACAAGACCCAGGCATTCGCCTGGTCGTCTGCCATTGCCGCTCTGGCAGGAGCTCTCTACGCGCCGCTGCAACTCTTCATCAGCCCGGGCGACTTCACGCTGCTCGTCTCCATCCAGTTCATCGCGATGATCATCTTGGGGGGAATGGGCACGATCTATGGATCGATCATCGGTGCGCTGGTGATCACCGCTCTGCCACGACTGATAGACGGCATATCGGCGGACTACGGTGTGCCCGGAGTGGCAGCCAAGAGCACCGACTCTGGTCTCGTTTCTGTCGCTTCGCTTAATGTGATCATCTACGGGTTCCTCATTGCCCTGTTCCTGCTGGTGGAGCACCGGGGGCTGGCTGGAATCTGGGTTCGTATCCGCAACTACTTCTCAACCTGGCCCTTCTCATACTGAGATTCGCCACCGATCCCTTGGAGGGGACATGAAAATGAAACAATGGTTCCGATTGTTGGCGCTGCTGCTTGCGGCAGCGCTGTTCGCCGCGGCGTGCGGTGATGACGACGAGGACTCGACTACGGCCGACAACGCGGACTCGACAACCGCCGACGACGGTGACGACGCCCCTACAACCGACGACGGTGATGAAATGGCCGAAGAGGAGGCCGGCCACGCCGACGACATGGCCGAAGACGAAACCGACCAAGGCGGCATGTCCGACGAACCCGCTGCGGGTGCCGGTTTCGACGGCTCCACCATCAACGTAGGCGTGATCTCCGACCTCTCCGGTCCGGCCGCCATCATCGGCCAGCCACTCACCGCCGGTGGTCAGGTCTACTACGACTACATCAACAGCCAGGGCGGCATCGCCGGCCAGTACCTGATCGAGACGGTGGAAATCGACCATCAGTACAACCCGGCGACCGCGGTGCAGGTTTACAACGACATCAAGGACGACGTCGTGATCCTCGGCCAACTCTTCGGCACACCGATCACCAATGCGGTGCTCGAGTCTCTCAAAGAGGACGGTCTCGTGGCTGCCCCAGCATCGCTCGATGCGTTCTGGGTCCGTGAGCAGAACCTGCTGCCGATCGGCGGCCCCTACCAGATACAGGCGATCAACGGTTTCGACTGGTGGATCAACGAAGGCGGAGGCAACGTCGACCAAGTCTACTGCTCGTTCATCCAGGACGACCCCTACGGCGAAGCGGGCCAAGAAGGCCTTGAATTCGCTGCTGAGAATCTCGGGTTCGCTGTCACCGAAGTTGCCCGCTACGTATCGGGCGACACCGACTTCTCTGCTCAGATCCAACAGTTGCAGAGCGCCGGATGCGAGGTGGTGTTCCTGGTGGCACTGCCGTCGGTCACCGGTGGCGCGCTGGGCACAGCAGCCGCCAGCGAATTCGCGCCGCAGTGGATCGGCGCCTCTCCCACCTGGATCAACACCCTGGCCCAGAGCGGGTTGGCCCCGTACTTGCAGGCCTACTTCGTGGTCGTGGCCGAGGGCTCAACCTGGGGCGACGAGAGCGTACCGGGAATGGCCACAATGGTTGAACGGCTCGAAGAGTTCGCCCCGGACCAGGAGCCTGACTACTACTTCACCTTCGGATACCTGCAGGCCCACGCGGTGGTGCAGGTGCTCGAGGCTGCGGTCGCCAACGGCGACTTGAGCCGCGAGGGCATCATCGAGGCCATGAACGGTCTGGGCACGGTCGCCTTTGAGGGGCTCGGCGGCGACTATTTCTACGGTACCCCCGATGAGAGGATCCCGAGCACCGAGAACACGATCTTCGTGGCCAACCCGGAGGTTCCCAACGGTGTGGAGGCTGTGGCCGTCGGTTATCGGTCACCGTTCGCCAGCGACTTCGTCTTCGAGTGAGCCGCGGGTCGCGCAACCTGAATTTCTGAACCGACGCTGCCCCGTCCGTTGCACCAACAAGGGACGGGGCAGCACCAACCGCTCGGCCTCTGGGGTAAGTTGACTGCCAAGATATTACCGGATAGCCTCGCCCCGGCATGCTCCGCGTACCCCTGACAGCGCCGCTTCGCTCGAGGTTGGACACCAACGACCCGCAGTTCGCTCAGAACGAACGCGACATGCGCGAGCAGCTCGACGTCATCGCCGATCTACTTGATGAAGCCGAGGCCGGAGGCGGCCCGGAGCGCATGGCAAGGCTGCGCTCCCGCAACAAACTCCCCATACGCGAGCGGATCGCCAACGTGATCGATCCCGACAGCCCGTTCCTCGAGATAAGCCCTCTCGCCGCGTACCAGTCCGACTACGCCATGGGTGGCGGGATGGTAGTCGGGATCGGCGTGATCGCAGGCACCGAGTGCGTGATCATGGGCAACGACCCGACGGTCCTGGCAGGAGCGCTCACCCCCTATGCATCCAAGAAATGGAACCGCGCGCTCGAGATCTCGCGCGAGAACCGCATGCCCTATGTGAGTTTCGTGGAATCGGCGGGCGGAGACCTGCGGATCCAACCCGGGGACGGTGGCAACAGGCGCATCCTGCAGACCGACCATTTCGCGGAGAGCGGACGCTTCTTCTACGAGATGATCGAACTCTCGAAGATGAGGATTCCGACGGTATGCGTCGTGTTCGGGTCGTCGACTGCCGGCGGTGCCTACCAACCGGGACTCTCCGACTACACGATCATGGTCAAGGACCAGTCGAAGATGTTCCTCGGCGGTCCCCCGCTGGTGAAGATGGCGACCGGCGAGATCTCCGATGACGAGACACTCGGTGGCGCCGAGATGCACACCACGGTCTCCGGTGGAGGCGACTACTTCGCACAGGACGAAATGGATGCGCTACGAATGTGCAGGGAGGTCATCTCACATCTGAACATCCGCAAGGCCGGTCCCGAGCCCAGCTTCCCCCCAGATCCACCGCTCTACGACCCCGACGAGCTACTCGGGATTGTCAGCCGAGACCTCGTGAAACCTGTTGATGTGCGCGACATCATCGCTCGAACCGTCGACGGTTCACGTTTCGAGGAGTTCAAGGCACGCTGGGGCAGCACCCTGGTCTGTGGCTGGGCGTCGATCCACGGATATCCACTCGGAATACTCGGCAACAACGGCGTCCTGTACCCCGACGCCGCCCAGAAGGGGGCGCACTTCATCCAGCTTTGCAACCAGATCGACGTCCCCCTGTGGTTCCTGCAGAACATCACCGGATACATGGTCGGCAAAGACTTCGAAGCCGACGGGATCATCAAGAAGGGATCCCAGATGCTCAACGCAGTCACCAACTCGACCGTGCCGCACATCACCGTCACCGTCGGCTCAAGCTACGGTGCGGGAACCTACGGCATGTCCGGCCGGGCGTTCGGCAACCGCTTCACATTCCTGTGGCCCACTGCGAAGATCGCGGTGATGGGCCCCAAACAGATTGCGGGCGTGATGTCGGAGGTGCGCAGGGGCCAGGCGAAGCGTCTGGGCCACGAATTCGACGAAGAGGCCGACGCCAAGACGGTCGCCGCGGTTGAAGCCGCCCAAGAAAAGGGTTCACTGGCCCTGCGGGCGACCGGCGCCATCAGCGACGACGGAATAATCGACCCGCGAGACACCCGCCATGTTCTCGGCATGTGCCTCTCCGCAGCGAGCAGCCGCGCGGTCGAAGGGGCAGACGGGTACGGGGTGTTCCGGCTGTGAGCCGATTCGACACCCTGCTGGTCGCGAACCGAGGCGAAATCGCCTGCCGCGTCATCCGTTCAGCCGAGGCGATGGGCATCCGCACAGTCTCGGTGTTCGTCGAGTCCGACGCGGACGCCCTGCACGTCGCGTGCGCCGACGAGGCAGTGAGAATCGACAGCTACCTTGGCAGCGAGCAGATACTCGCCGCAGCACGGTTCACCGATTCCGGCGCGGTCCATCCCGGCTACGGATTCCTCGCCGAGAACGCCTCCTTCGCCAGAGCTGTCGTGGATCACGGCCTTGCCTGGGTCGGACCCTCGCCAGAAGCGATAGCTCTGATGGGCGACAAGATCGCGGCAAAGAAACTCGCCGAAGATGCCGGAGTGCCTGTCCTCACCTCAAGCAACGAACAGAGCGACTTCGCCGCGCTGGGCTTCCCCATCCTGATCAAGGCTGCTGCAGGCGGTGGTGGCAAGGGAATGCGAGTTGTCCACTCGGAGGCCGAGCTTGAAGAGGCTGTGTTGGCAGCTCGCCGAGAGGCACTCTCCGGATTCGGCGATGACCGCATCTTCGCAGAGCGCTATGTGGCGACTGCTCGTCACATCGAGATTCAGATCCTCGGCGACAAGCATGGAAACGTCGTCCACCTCGGTGAACGCGAGTGCAGTATCCAACGTCGCCACCAGAAGATCATTGAAGAGTCCCCCTCCCCGTTCCTCAGCGAACAGCTGCGCTCAGACATGGGAACTGCCGCGGTGGGTCTGGCGCAGGCTCTGGGCTACGAATCGGCCGGAACAGTCGAGTTCCTTGTTGACGATGAATCGGGCGACTTCTTCTTCCTGGAGGTGAATACCCGCCTGCAAGTCGAACACCCGGTGACTGAGGAGGTGACCGGTATCGACCTGGTCACAGAACAGATGCGCGTGGCTCAGGGAGAGGAATTGGGCTACCGCAGCGACGATGTGTCCTTCAATGGACATGCGATCGAGGCTCGCCTCTACTCCGAGGATCCGGGCAACGACTTTCTGCCCACCACCGGAGTGTTGGAGATCTTTGAGCCAGCGCCGCAACCGGCAGTCCGTTACGACACTGGTGTGGCGACAGGCTCGACCATCACTGCGGACTTTGATCCGATGATCGCCAAGGTCGTGGCCCACGGACCCACACGGACCGACGCAGCCAAACGGTTGGCGCTGGCACTCGAACGCCTAGAAATCGGCGGGGTTGTCACCAACCGGGACTTTCTGGCAGCCACGCTCCGCTCTGATGAGTTTCTTGTCGGCAGCACCACCACCGACTTCATTCAACGCTTCTCCCCTGCACGAGTCCGCGCCCTCGACGAGACGGAACAGCGGCTCATTGCAACCGCCGCGGCCATGTGGCTACAGCACGACAACCGCACCAAGGCGAGAGTTCTGGTTTCACTGCCGTCCGGTTTCCGTATTGGGCGCATGGCTCGCGAACGCGTCGAATTGCGGATTGCCGGCACCGAGGTGACCGTCCACTACTCGGCTGATCGACACGGGGCGTTCGCCCTCGGAGCAGCGGGCGACGAGGGGGTTGCGAGGGTGCGGAGCTGCTCGCAGCGCCATATTGACGTCGAGGTCGATTCGCGACGACGACGCTACGCCGTGGCGCGTCATGGCCCCAACCTGCATCTGACCGGCGCGGGCGGAGGGGTTCAGGTCGAAGTGCTTCCGAGATTCTCAGTCCCAGAGCCTGAGATGGTCGGCGGCGGCGTCACAGCACCGATGCCCGGAAAGGTGATCGAACTTCGAGTGGGCGTCGGCGATGTCGTCGAAGCACAGCAGGTGGTCGCAGTGATCGAGGCGATGAAGATGGAGAACCACCTGCGAAGCGCCGAAGCAGGCACCGTCACCGAGATCTTCGTCTCAGAAGGCGACCAAGTTGAAAAAGACGTACTGCTGATGGTCATCGAGGAGGCTAGCGGTGAGCCATTGGCGCCAGAAGCGGCCGGAGACGGCAGGCAGACGGGAGCCGAGGATGGCTGAGCCGATTCGGATTGCGAACTGCAGCGGGTTCTACGGGGATCGGCTCAGCGCGGCCGCGGAGATGGTTGAAGGCGGGCCGATCGACGCGCTGACCGGCGACTGGCTGGCGGAACTGACCATGCTGATACTCGCCCGGACCCGAGCCAAACGACCCAACAGCGGCTATGCCCGCACCTTCATTCGCCAGATGGAACAGGTGATGGGCAACTGCCTCGACTCGGGGATCAAGGTTGTTTCAAACGCAGGCGGACTCGATCCCTCACATTGTGCTGAAGCGGTTGCCGAAATGGCCGACAAACTGGGCCTGCGCCCCACGATCGCCTATGTCGAGGGTGACGACCTTCTGCCCCGTCTCGAGGACTTGAAGTCGGAAGGCATCGTGCTGGTCGACCATGAGACCAATGAACCGGTCGCGGACATCGAGTACATCTCCGCCAACGCCTACCTCGGATGCTGGGGAATCGTCGAGGCGCTGAACCGCGGCGCCGACATCGTTGTCACAGGCCGTACCACCGATGCCGCCATCGTCTGCGGACCCGCCGCCTGGCACCACCGATGGTCGCGAACCGACCTCGACGCGATGGCCGGAGCCGTTGTCGCCGGACATGTCATCGAGTGCGGAACCCAGGCGACCGGCGGGAACTATTCGTTCTTCGAAGAAATAGACGGGCTGGAGCATCCAGGGTTCCCGTTCGCAGAAATAGCTTCCGACGGGTCCTCGATAATCGGCAAACACCCCGGTACCGGCGGCAGCATCAACATCGGAACCGTCACCAGCCAACTGCTCTACGAGGTCGACGCTCCCAGCTATCTCGGCCCAGATGTCACCAGCCGCTTCGACACCATCGCGCTCACCGACGCCGGCAAGGACCGGGTTCGCATCTCAGGAGTACGGGGAGAGACTCCACCTGAGACCCTGAAGGTCTCAATGAACTCCTGGGGCGGCTTTCGCAGCGACATCGCTGTCGCGCTCACCGGGATCGACATAGAGGCCAAAGCAGACCTCCTCGAAAGGGCTTTCTGGAAAAACTGCGCCTACCAGCGCCAAGACTTCGCCGAAGTCGCCACCAGAGTGGTGCGCACCGACAAGGCGGATCCCGCCACCAACGAGGAGGCCGTGGCGTCGTGGCAGATCACCGTCAAGGATCCAGACCAACGCATGGCCGCCTCGATCGGTTCGGTCATGAACGATCTGGCACTGGCGAGTATTCCAGGGTTCTTCGGGCTCAAGACCGGAGGCGTCGGCAAACCGTTCGGGGTCCACACCTCAGGCCTCGTGGCCCGTGATCTGGTGCCCCAGCATGTGGTGCTGCTGGGCGGGGCTCGCACGGTCGTCGACTCCGACGCCTCGACTCAGGCGATTCCCGTCGCCCCGGTCACCGTCGACTTTCCGACGCCGCCGGGCGGTGAAGTTGTCCGCGCTCCGCTCGGAACTCTCGCGGGGACCCGTTCCGGAGACAAGGGAGGAAACGCCAACCTGGGAGTCTTCGTCCGATCCGTGCAGGCGTACGGATGGCTTGAGGACTTCCTCACGGTCGAGCGTCTTCGCCAACTCATTCCCGAGGCGCGCGATGCCAGGATCGAACGGTTCCCCCTGCCCAACATCCTGTCGATCAACTTCGTGATTCACGGCATTCTCGGTGAGGGGGTCGCCGCTTCGACCCGACAGGACGCGCAGGCAAAGGGACTGGGAGAATGGCTCCGGGCCCGCCACGTCGACATCCCCGCCTCGCTGCTGCCGGCGAACGTAGAGACGGGAGGTGACGGCGATGGACTTTGACTTCCCGCCCGACGACGATCCCCGGCGGCTCGAGGTTCGTGAATGGCTTGGAGCAAACCGCAACCCCTCCCCTTGCCAACTCCTTGACCGGGGCCTGATAGTCCCCCACTGGCCAGAGCCCTACGGACTCAGCGCAGACCCGATGCAGCAGATCATCATCGACGAGGAACTGCGACGCGCCGGAGTGAACCGCCCAAGCAACCCCATCGGGATCGGCTGGGCCGGCCCGACGATCCTCGCCGCGGGCACAGAGGCGCAGAAGGCCCGCTTCCTTCCCGGCCTGCTGACCGGAGAGGACATCTACTGCCAGATGTTCTCAGAACCAGATGCTGGCTCAGATTTGGCCTCGCTCGCCACTACCGCAGTCCGTGACGGCGACGAGTACATCGTCAACGGTTCCAAGATCTGGACCAGCGGAGGACACTACTCAAAGTACGGGATCCTCATCGCCCGCACCGACCCCCACGTCGCCAAACACAAGGGCATCTCCTACTTCGTCTGCCCGACGAACCTCAAGGGATTGTCGATGACACCGATCATCGACATGACCACAGCGCACAGTTTCAACCAGACCTTCTTCGACGACGTCCGCATCCCTGTGGAGAACCGTATCGGAGAGGAGAACGACGGCTGGCGCCTGGCCAAAGTAACCCTCGCCAACGAACGGGTGTCGCTCAGTTCGGCCGGTTCGCTGTGGGGCGCCGGACCGAGCGCCGAGATCTTGATCGAACTGATCAGGCGCAACGGTGGGTTGTCCGACCCGGTCATGCGGCAGCGGGTCGCGGCGTTGCACATCGAGGCCGAAGTCCTGCGTCTCAACCGCATGCGCACGCTCAGCGCCCGACTGAACGCCAGAACCCCCGGCCCCGAGGCATCGATCCAGAAGATCATGGGCGACGAACACGGCCAGCATGTGCTGGAACTGGCCAAACACCTGGCGGGAGCTGAAGGTCTGTTGGATGGATCAGGCCCGGTCGGCGAGATACCGGCGGACAGGCGCAGCGGGGCGACCGAGGTGAACTTCGAGGAGAAGCAGATTCCGGGAGTCGACCGAATATGGCACTACGGCTTCCTCTTCTCGCCGGCGTTGACCCTCGGCGGGGGCACCTTCGCCGTGCAGCGCAATATCGTCGCTGAGATGGTCCTGGGCCTTGCCCGAGAGCCCAACGTGGAGAAAGGCCTGACCTGGGCGGAGACAAGACGGAGATGACGGTACTCGAGACCACAGTTAGCGATCTCGAGCGTCGTATCCGCCTCGTGGGGCGACCCAAGCCGAAACTGTCCCGGGAGCGCAGCGAATCACTCACGCCCCGTCAGCGAGAGATTCTCGACGATCTGACGGAACTGGTGCGTGACGGCTTCAGCCATCTCACCATGGCCGACCTCGCCACAGAGCTGAACTGCTCGCTACGCACCCTCTACGGTTTGGCTGAGAGCCGTGGCGAGTTGGTGCTGATGGCCACGGACCGAAATCTTTGGAACATCGGCAGAGGGGCCATCAAGGCTCTCACCCAGCAGTCGTATCGGCCCATTGAAGCAATTCGCGTCTACCTTCTGGCAGCCAATGTGGCCGTGTCTCGCACCACACCGGCGTTCGCCCGCGACCTCAATGCCATCGTTGGCGGACCGGAACTGTTCGAAGCACACAACAACTATCTGGTCGAGGTGACCCGCGAACTCCTCGACATGGCTGTCGAGCTGGGCGAGATCGCCGCGGTCGACACCGCTGTCGTGGCCCGGGCACTGGCCAGCCTCGGCCGTCAATTCAGCGAGCCCGAAGTGGTCACCTCCTTGACCGTCTCACCCAAGGAGGCCGCAGACGAGGTACTGGACATAATGCTCAACGGTCTGACTCGAGGCTTTACGCCCGGGGATGCCTCAAGGCCAGAAACAAGACAGGAGAATAATGCACGTCTCTGAACTTCTCACCGACCTGATCGCCGAGCAGGCCGCACTCGACGAGGTTGTCAGCGGTCTCAGCGAGCCCCAATGGGTACTCCCCACCGCGAGTCCCCGTTGGAACGTCACCGACCAGGTCGCCCACCTCACCTACTTCGACCATGCCGCTGCAACCGCGATCCGAGACGCGCCAGGCTTCGCGGCTGCTGCGAAAACACTGTGGGACAGTTCCGCCGACGGCGACACCGGGGTGGATGCCCATACCCTCGATCCGGTACGGAAGCTCCCGGTCGGCAAACGCCTGGACGCATGGCGCGCGGGTCGAGCCGATTTGGAGTCTGCTGCAGCCGCGCTGCGCGACGACGCCAGAGTGCCATGGTACGGACCCTCAATGGGTGCCAAATCGTTCCTTACCGCGCGCCTGATGGAATGCTGGGCGCACGGCCAGGACATCGTCGACGCGGTCGGTGTGTCGCGTTTCGCCACCGACCGTCTGCGCCATATCGCACAACTGGGATTCATAACGCGACCTTGGACCTATGCGAATCGGCAAATGGAGATGCCCGTAGATGAGATCCGTCTGGATCTGGTGAGCCCCTCCGGCGAGCATTGGACTTGGGGTCCTGCCGACAGCGAATGCAGCGTTGCCGGTTGCGCCGAGGACTTCTGTCTGGTCGTAACCCAGAGGCGCAGCCTGCAGGACGCAGGCCTGTCGGTCACCGGCGAGGCCGCGCTCGACTGGATGAAGATAGCCCAGGTGTTCGCCGGCCCTCCGACCACAGGACCAAAGCGTTAGGAGCTTGCGATGAGCACTGTCGAATCAAACAGAGGCGAAACAAAGATTGTCGAGTCAACCAAGAACCGCGGTGTGATGACGATCACCCTCGCAGACGAAGAGAACCGCAATGCCCTCAGCGGCGGCCTCATCGAGCAGCTGCTGTCTGCAATCGATGCTGCCGACGCCGACCGGGAGGTGCGCGTCGTTGTGCTCACGAACCGGGGCCGGATCTTCTGCGCAGGCGCGGACCTCAAGGCACCTTCAACAGGCCGCAGAGGTATGCCCACTGCAGTCGATCTGTTCAGTCGTTTCGCCGAGTCACCCAAACCGTTCGTCGGGCGGATCAACGGCCACTGCGTTGCGGGAGGTATGGGCATCGCCGCGGCGATGGACATCTCCGTGGCGCTCGACACCGCCAAGATGGGATTCACGGAGGTTCGCATCGGGGTCGCCCCAGCAATGATCTCAGTCCTCTGCCTGCCGAAGATGCGTTCGGCTGAGGCGAAGGCGGCCTTCCTGCGCGGCAACCGCTTCCTGGCCCCGGAGGCTGCCCGAATGGGGATCATCAACACCGCGGTGCCGGCCGACCGACTCGATCAGGAGGTGGATGAGATCGTCTCGGACCTGCTTCTCGGCGGACCCGAGGCTCTGGCCGCCTGCAAGGCGCTCACCCAGAACGTCCCCGGGATGTCAATTGGAGACGCCTTCGAGTGGACTTCACAGTTGTCCGCTGAACTGTTCGCAAGTGACGAAGCCCGCGAGGGCATGAGAGCTTTCGTCGAGAAGCGGCCTCCATCATGGGTTTCAGACCCAGGCACTCCGTTGGGGCATACTGACACCGATGACCGCTGACGCCCCTCGGATGCTGGACCTGGCCGATGATGACCCGGCAGCGTTGACGGCGTTGTACGAGCAGCACGGCTGGGGCGACGGGCTGCCGATGGTTCCGCCCACACCGCAACGTGTGGACGAGATGCTCGCAGGAGCAGACCCCGACGAGGTCATTGCGGTGCTCCCTCCGCGGTCGGGGATAGCCACCCGTCATGTGATCGCGGTCAACGCGGTCCTCGCCGGCTGCGAACCGCGCCAGCTACCGGTGCTCGTCGCCGCGGTCGGGGCCCTGGCGGCTCCGGAGCTCAACCTGGTCGGGGTGAACGCCACGACCCACTGCGTCGCCCCGCTGCTGATCGTGCACGGCGAGGTGGCCAAGACAGGCGGCTACAACTCTGGTCTTGGAGCCTTCGGTCCGGGGAACCGGGCCAATGCCACTACCGGCCGCGCGCTGCGGCTCATTCTGATGCATGTCTGCGGTGCCCGGCCCGGCCACGGTGACGCCTCGACCCAGGGAGGGCCGGCCAAGTACTCCTACTGTGTCGCGGAGAACACATCGCAGTCTCCGTGGGGCGGGTACGCCCCCAGCGTCGGGGTCCATACCGCCTCGGCGGTGACGCTCCACTGCGGCGAGGCGCCGCACAACGTACACGACATGGAGTCCTCGGAACCCGCGCCGATCTTCGACAAGGTCGCCTCGGCCATGACCTCGCTCGGCCAGAACAACGCGCCGATCAGCAGCGGAGAGTACTTCGTTGCGTTGTGCCCGGAGCATGCGGCCGCGTGTGCGAGCGCAGGTTGGACCCGATCCCATATCGCCTCCTATCTGTTCAACCGGGCCACGCTGCCCGTCGCGGAGTTGCGCCGCGCGTTCGATCTGCGGGCCTGGGCGCCGTGGCAGCAGACGCTGGCAGACGGGGATCGGATGCCGATGACCGAACACCCCGACAACATCAGGGTCGTGGTCGTCGGAGGGGCGGGCAAGCACAGTTCAGTAATCCCCAGTTGGGGTATGACCAAAAGCGTCACCGTCGCAGTCGACGCATAGCAGGAGGACACCCATGAAGGTATACGCACCCGACGGAGCCGTCGGTTCGCCGACGGTCTCACCCGCACCGTCAATGCCGGTGCTGACCGGCAGGCGCATCGGGATTCTCGACAACACCAAACCGAATGCCGGCGCGCTCCTCGAAGGGCTGGCTCAACGCCTCGTCGCCCGTACTGGTGCCGAGTTGAGGCTGGTCGAGACCAAGAATGCGGCTTTGGCGGCGCCCGACGAGGTGATCGCTCGTCTGGAATCAGAGGTCGAGGTGGTCCTGACCGGCTCTGCTGATTGAGGCAGCTGCACGTCGTGGAGTGTCCACGACACAGTTCGCTTGGAGCGCTCAGGCATTCCAACAGTGGTCGTCACTACCAGCGAGTTCCGGACCCTCACCGAGGAGGTCGCAGCGAATCTGGGGATGGGGGACGTTCGTGTGGTTGAGGTTGCGCACCCGCTCGGTGGGATCGATGTCGCCGCCGTGGAGAAGCGGGCTGACAGCGTTGTCGAGGAAACGATCCGAACGCTGACCCAATGAACTCCTTGCGCAAGCCATGAGCATCACGATCGATCATTCGGACAAGGTCGCACTGGTCACCGGGGCCGGAGCGGGAATCGGCCGAGAGACAGCCTTGTGGCTCGCTCGCAGCGGCGCGACCGTGGCGGTGAACGACATACGTGCGAGCCACGCGGACGCGGTGGTTGCGGAGATCACCGCAGCGGGCGGCGACGGTCACGCCTTCATCGCTGACTGCCGAGACGATGACGCCGTCGACGGCATGGTCGAAGCGGTCGTCGGCAGACTCGGGGGCCTCCAGATCGCAGTCAATAACGTCGGGATGCTGCCACCGGGGCGAAAACTTGAGCCGTTCACCAGTTACCGCGGTGAGGACTGGCGCGACATTCTCAACCAGAACCTGGTGCTCGCGGCTCTCTGCGGTCGTGCCGAAGCGTCGGCGATGCTTGCTTCGGGTGAGGGCGGAGTGATCCTGTTCGTCACCTCAGGTGAGACGACCCGTCCCTCGCCCTACAACAGCATCTACGCGGCGGCCAAGGCAGCGCTGAATCACCTGGTGACGTCGATGGCCGTGGAACTGGGCCCGTCGGGAGTTCGAGTTCTGGCGATCGCTCCCGGCACGACCCTCACGGAGACCGTCGCTGCTGCCTTCACCGACGAACGCATCGAAGCGATCGTGGCCGCAACGCCCTTACGCCGCATGGTTGAGCATGACGAACTCGCCCGCTTGACTACCTTCCTTGCCAGCGACCTGGCGCGTTGCATCACCGGCCAGTTCATTCTCGCTGATGCGGGAGCGTTCCTGTCACGGACCCGTCCGGCCAACGACGAAGGCCTGACTGCAGAATTGAAGGGCTCAAACGCCGGGTGATCGTCCTGGGGGATGCAGAGGCGGGGACTCTCAGGGAGTCGCGTGGTCACTGATTCGAACGCACCGATTGGTCATAGTTCCGATGTCTTCAATCATCGAGGTGATCACGTCTCCGTGCTGCAGCAGCTTCCCTTGTGACACGCCGACACCGTCGGGGGTGCCGGTGAATATCAGATCGCCAGTGGTCAGCGTGGTGACGTGGGAGATGTAGGACACCAGTGCCGGAACGTCGAAGATCAATTGTGAGGTCGTGCCGTCCTGCCGCACTTCGTCGTTGATCTTGGTGCTGAGGCGCAGGTTGGAAGGATCGGCGACAAGGTCGGGTGAGACAAGGTACGGTCCTATCGGTCCGAAGGTATCGAAAGACTTGCCCAGATCGAAGTGGGGTGGGGTCGCTGAGAACTGCATCGGACGATCCGAGATGTCCTGCCCGACAGTCAGACCGACGATGCGGTTCCAGGCATCCTCTTTGGCAATGTCCTTGCCTCCCGCACCGATAACGACCACCAGTTCCACCTCATAGTCGACGCCATCGCTGCGCATCTCAACATCGGCTGTGGGGCCGACGATGCACGACGGAAATTTCGTGAACACCAACGGGTTGTTGGGAGGTTCCATAGCGGATTCAGCGGCATGGTCTGCGTAGTTCAGGCCAATTCCAAAGCAGTTGCGAGGCCGGGGCACGGGCGCGTCGAGAGTCGCGTCGGTGACTCTGCCGCTGGGTTCCCTATCGCTGAGGGTCGCTTGAAGATCGGACATTTCCGCCGCCAGAGCGAGCGCTTCCATTGGATCTGAGGGGATTGTCCCAGCGCTTGTCGTCTCGATGTCGAAGTAGTTGTCGCCGTCGACGAGCGCTGCCCGCCCGGCAATGTTTGCCATCCGAAATCCCATGAGCGTCCTTGAGTTGCCGAGAAGCGTTCTGAAGGCGAACGCGGCGATTGCAGTGGCATGTATAGCAGCGTGAAGCAGGTTCAACGTTAGAGGCGGGCGCGAATTTCTCCGTTCAAGGTGAGCGCTTCGCAGTGGCTGAGTCCTCGCTGGAGCGCGTCGTTGTCCCGCCAGCGAGCCCAGTTCAGCCAGAGACCGTTGGAACTGGCGATCAGGTCTTGTACGCGGTCCGCAACCACGGTCTCGGACAGCTCTGGGCGAGCCGCACCGACGAGTTCGCGAAAACGCGACGAGTAGCGCTCGTAGAACTCCGCGTCGAGCGCCGCCACGCCTTCTTCGCTGAGTGCCAATGCCCACAGGGCGATGCGTAACGCCAGGTAGCTGCCGTTGAGGAACTCATCGGTGAACGCGCCGCGCAGGAACGCCCGGAACTTTTCTGCGGGGTCCTGCTGTTCTTCAGCGGCGCTGGCACAGGCATCGAACAGTCGGTCCGTGGCTCTCTGAAACACCGCCAGGATAAGCGTCTGTTTGTCCTCGAAGTGGTAGCTGAGCAAACCGACCGAAACGTCAGCCTCCCTGGCCACGGTTCGCATACTGGCCCCGCCGATCCCTTCGCGCAGGATCACCGATCCGACCGCGTCGAGAATCTGTTCCTGCGTCTCAGACCGGGTCAGGCGCTCGTCCATGTTTCAGCATACTGGACGAACGTTCAGTCGGTGACACGACACAAGTGCTGATCAGTTGAGGAATTCGGGTTCCTCGCGCATCAGTTCATCTCGCCACGGTTGAAACTGGAACCACCCCGCCAAGTCCGAACCCTGCTGGCGGTAACCCTCGATGCAGAGGTCCTCAGGAATCTCGATCGGATCACCTGCGGCTTGGGCGAGCAACTGGCTCTGACAACAGCGTTCGAGCGCAACGAACCACCACACCGCTGCATCCACGCTGCCACCACAGGTAATGAGACCGTGATTCTGATGGATGAGGGCCTTCTTGTCGCCGAGCGCCTCAGCCATCTGACGGCCGGTCTCAATGTCGAGCACCACAGCGCCGCTGCCCGCATCGCACAGGGCCACATCGTTGTAGAACATCGTGGAGTCCTGGCTGATCATCTTGAGGGGCTGACCGAGCGTCGAGAAGGTCTTGCCGTACATCGAGTGTGAATGCGCCGCGGCGATCACGTCCGGTCGTGCAGCGTGGATCTGTGAGTGAATGGCGAAGGCCGCGGTGTTGACCGGGCGGTCACCCTCGACTACCTGGCCTTGGTCATTGACCAGGATCAGGTCCGACACGGTCATGTACTTGAAGTTCTGCCCGAAGGGGTTGACCCAGAAGTGGTCCAGGCGCTCGGGGTCTCGTACGGTCACATGACCGGCCACACCCTCGGCGAGGTGCAATCGCCCCATGACCCTCAGCCCCCCAGCAAGAGACTCCTTGCGCCGTTTTCGTTCGGTCTCGAAGTCCTCAGCGGTCGAGGGAAGGTCCAACGAGAACTCTTCTTGCACACGAGCGAGATTCTCGAGGTCGCGTTCTTGTTGGGTGTCTGTCATGGTCGCCCCTCCCAGTCTCAACAAACAGCGTAACCGGAACTGAGTTGTCGACGGGCCCTGAGTTGTCGACGGGCCCTGTGTTGTCGACGGGCCCTGAGTTGTCGACGGGCCCTGTGTTGTCGACGGGCCCTGTGTTGTCGACGGGCCCTGTGTTGTCGACGGGCCCTGTGTTGTCGACGGGCCCTGTGTTGTCGACGGGCACAACGGTAGCCTTGACAACATCCTGGCGCACTCGGAGACCGCGGCGCGGGGGGTAAGGTGCCTGATGCAAAATACCGGTGTTGCTCTTTTGTTTCGCGTCGGGCTTTCTCTACTGGCTCTGGGGTTGCTGGCAGCAGGCTGCGGTGATGGTGACGATGACCAACAGGAGTCGACACCGACCGTGCCGCCTGAAACCACTGCAGCAGAGAACACGGCTGCTCCCACCACGACGACTGCTGCTCCAACGACCACTACAACAACAACGACGACTGCTGCTCCAACGACCACAACTACAACAACCAGCGTGGCTCCCGCGGGGCCGTGGGAACAGATTGCCGGGGGCGACGAATGCATGTGCGCCGACGGCAGCGACTACAGCTTCTGGGTCCGAGAGGCCGATCCCGAACGTGTGGTGTTCTACCTTGAAGGAGGCGGTGCCTGCTTCACTGCCGCTTCCTGTTCGTTCACCGACGGTACCTACTCGGTGACCACCGGTGAGAGTGACGACCCGACGGGCGCGGGAGGCATCTTCGACTTCTCCAATCCCGCCAATCCACTCTCCGGCAGTTCGTTCGTGGCCGCGCCCTACTGCACCGGCGATGTTCATATCGGCAACAATGTTCACCAGTACAGCGACGATCTGACCGTTCACCACAATGGATTCGTGAACGCTTCTCGAGCATTGGCCGAACTCCACGCACGATTCCCCGACGCGACCGAAGTCGTTGTAGCGGGATCCAGCGCAGGTTCTGTCGCTGCGCCGTTCTTCAGCGGGTTGGTATCGGACCTGTATCCCGATGCCAAGGTCTCCGTTGTAGCTGACGCCTCGGGGGCCTATCCGAGCAACCCTGTCATCAACGCCACTATCGGCTCACTGTGGGGCTCCTTCTCGGTTGTCCCCGACTGGCCCGTGAACGAGGGACTGACTCCCGCTGACTGGGGTATACCTGAAATGTTCATCCAAGCTGGCCTCCACGACCCCGACATTCGCTTCGCTCGCTTCGACAACGCCTTCGACAGCACCCAGTTGCGCTTCGCTGAACTAGCGGGGTTCGATGGGAGCAACATGGATCAGTTGATCAGAGACAACGAAGTCAGAATCGAAACCGCCGGAGTTCCCGTGAGCAGTTATTTGGCGCCGGGCGAGAGTCACACGATCCTTGGCAGCAACGCGATGTACTCACTGGAAGTCGAAGGGGTCGTGTTCGTTGACTGGTTGACCGAGTATCTGGCCGCGGACGCACCCACTGAAGACGTGGCCTGCGTCGACTGCCGCATCTAACTCGACTGCCGCATCTAACTCGACTGACCGAGCGTTCCCTTCGTCTCGATTGACTCGATCAGGAAATCGAGAACTTCTGCTCGCTGTTCGGTAGATGGAGGGGCCAGTCCGAACAGATCGATCAACCACAGCCCGTCACAGGCGATTCTGATTAGCAGGGCGAGCCTCGGGTCGATTTGGTCATGTTCGATCAACCGGTTCTGCCAGTCCTCAAACAGTTCCTGGACCTTTCTGAGGCGATCGGGTTCCAGGGCAGCGGCTGCGAACACGCTGGTGGCGGATTCCTCCCAGTAGGCGTGCGGGGCTCTGACATACTCGACGTAGGCCCGAGCGAATGCTCCCTTGGTGTCGCCGTTGACGAGTTCTTGGAGATCATCGTCGACACGCTCCATGGCATCGTGGAGGAGGGCCGTGACGAGTTCCTCTTTGGATGAGAAATGGTAGAGGAGACCACCCTTGCTAAGTCCGGCCTCGGTTGCGACGGTCTGCAGAGTAAGGCCTTGAATACCTTGAGTCCGAACCACCTCTAGAGCTGCCTCAACGAGTCGGCGCTTGGTAGCGGCGCTCTTCTGTGTTGATGTGCGATTCGTGTTGGATGTGTGATTCGTGGCTTGCAAGGTTCCGTTCCCTTGTTCTCGGGATCCGATTCTCAGCGGCATCCCGAATGCTGGACCGGTTGCCTCGGGCTTGCTAGCCTTACTATACCGTCTGGACGGTTTTCTGACGGAGACAAGACAACACCCATGGAGGGGAATCATGAGAAAATTGCTATTGGGCCTTTTGGTGCTGACGCTCTTTGCAGCTGCCTGCGGGGACGATTCAGACTCCGACGCCGACGACTCGGGGGACGTTGCGACCGCCGATGGCGGCGCTGACATGGCCGAAGACGACGGCGACGACATGGCCGAGGACGATGGCGACAAGCCCACCATCTCCTTGGTGGTCAACCCGTGGACAGCCTCGGCATTGAATGTTGCCGTGGCCGCGCAACTGATCGAAAGCGAACTAGGCAATCCCGTCGAGGTGATCAACATCGACGAGAACGAGGCAATGTTCATCGGTCTCGCTGACGGCACCGCTGATGCCGTACTCGAAATCTGGCCCTCCGGTATCACCGACAGCGAGCAGGCCTTCTTCGACGACGGCTCCGTCGTGCATCTCGGCGAACTCGGCGCGGTGGGCAGAATCGGCTGGTTCGTCCCCGACTATGTGTTCGAGGAACACCCCGAACTGGCCACCTGGGAGGGCTACTTCAGTGATGAAGCGGCCGCTGTCTTCGCCACCGCCGAAACCGGTGACAACGGCAGATTCCTCGGTACCGATCCTTCCTACTCACAGTTTGACGAGCAGATAATCAACAACCTGGGAATGCCCTTCGAAGTGATCTACTCAGGCTCTGAACCTGCAACCGTGGCCGAACTGGACGCCCGAGTGTCTGCCGGAGAACCGATCCTGATGTACTGGTGGACGCCGACCGCTGCGGTCTCCACGTACAGCCTCGTTCAGGTAACGCTCCCCCCCTACACCGAGGAATGCGGTGCCAGCGCGGCCAGCGGCGACGGTGGTGTCGACTGCGAATATCCCGAAGACGTCATCATCAAGGCTGTGTCGGGCAAGTTGGCAGACAAAGCCCCTGACGTGTACGACTTCCTCGACGCGTTTACCATCACCAACGACGATCAACTCTCAATGCTCCCACCAGTGGAACTCGACGGCGAGGACGTTGATGCCGTGGCCGCAGAGTGGATAGCGAACAACGAAGCCGTATGGTCGGCTTGGATCGGGTAAGCAAACAAGGGAGTCCCCCCTGTGATCGGTGAAGCCGTCTCCAGCCCCTGCCTGTCGGCACGAGGAGTCTGGAAGATCTTCGGAAACCGCCCCGGCAGGGCGCTGGAGATGGCCGATACCGGTGCTTCGCGTGCAGAAGTCCGCGAAGCCACAGGCTGCATTATCGGCGCGCGTGACGTTTCCTTCGATGCGTACAGCGGCGAGACCTTCGTGATCATGGGTCTGTCCGGTTCGGGGAAGTCGACCCTGTTGCGATGCGTAGCCCGCCTCTCGGCTCTGACCAGGGGCTCGGTGATTCTCGAAGGCGAGGATCTCACGGCGATGAATGAGGCCGAACTACGCGCGGTCCGCAGGGCAAAGCTGTCGATGGTGTTCCAGCACTTCGGACTTTTCTGGCATCGACGAGTGATCGACAATGTGGCCTACGGGCTCGAGGTGCAGGGAATCGACCGCAAGACTCGGCACGCCAGAGCCAACGAGATGCTCGACCTGGTTGGTCTCGAGGGCTATAGCGGCAGCTACCCGCACCAGCTCTCGGGAGGAATGCAGCAACGTGTCGGACTGGCTCGGGCCCTGGTGGTCGAGCCTACCGTGCTCTTCTTCGACGAGCCCTTCTCGGCTCTCGATCCACTGATCCGTCGGGACATGCAGGACGAGTTGCTGCGAATCCAAGCCGGGATCGGCGGCACCGTCATCTTCGTCACCCACGACTTCGATGAGGCGATCAAACTCGGGGACCGAATCGCGGTGATGAAGGACGGCGAGTTCGACCAGGTCGGAACGGCAGCCGAGTTGATCATGAACCCAGCAACCGAGTATGTCGAGGAGTTCGTCAAGGGAGTACCCAGGGTCAAAGTTCTGCGAGTCAGCGATGTGGTGACCGAACTCGACGGATCCTCTCTGGGCGGATCCTCTTCGCGGCGGGGCGTGCACGTCAACGAGAGCCTCGAATCGGTACTTCCGCTATTGGTGGCCACCACCGACGACGTTGCCGTGCTCGATGACAATGACTCTGCGATCGGACGCATTGACCGCGCGGCCGTAACCCGCTTGATCCAGCCTCAATCGTGACTGCTGTTAGACCGGAGGAGTCGGCATTCCCGCACATGAGAGCCGACTGGCGGCGGCGCTCCCTCTGGTTCCTAGTACCGCTCGGCCTCGTCCTGCTGCAGTTGATCTTCTCGGGGATCTCACTGCCCGAACACCTTGACGAGACATTCTCGGATCCTCTGGACCGGTTCTCGAGATGGGCTCAACAGAATCGCAGCAGCAACTGGCTCTTCACCGTGTTCTTCCGCCCTCTCACGTCACTGGTGAGCAGCGGGCTCGACTCGATCGAGAGTGTCCTGCTCTGGGTTCCCTGGTTCGTGATCCCCATCGCGATCTTCTTGTACATCGCCCGAACACGAGCCTGGAAATCGGCAGTCGCGGCTTCGTTGGCGATCATCTACCCGGGATTGGTGGGCCTCTGGGAGGTGACCATCGAGACCCTTGCCCTGATGGGCATGTCGATTGTCCTGTCGGTGTTGATCGGCGTGCCGCTGGGAATCGTGGCAGCGTTCCAGAGGCGTTTCGATACCGCATTGAGGCCTGTGCTCGATGCCATGCAGACGATCCCCGCACCGGTCTACTTCGTCCCGATGGTGATGTTCTTCGGGATCGGCCCGGTGCCTGCCACGTTGGCGACAGTGATCTATGCGCTTCCCCCGGTCGTTCGGTTGACCACCCTCGGTATCCGCGGCGTGGCAGAACAGTCGGTGGAGGCCTCGACGATGTTCGGTGCCACCCGTTGGCAGACCCTGCGCAAGGTTCAAATACCCATGGCCCTGCCGACGATCATGGCAGGAGTCACCCAGACGATCATGATGGCCTTGGGGATTGTCGTTCTGGCCACTCTTCTCGGAGCGGGTGGCCTGGGTCAGTCTGTTATGGACACTCTGAGCCAGCGACGAACTGGTCGAGGTGTTGCCACCGGACTCGCAGTGGTCGCGATAGCGGCGGTCCTAGATCGGCTCGGTCGTGCTGCAGTCGGTCAGGACAAGGCGACGGCACCCTCCCGGCGGACGGTGGTGCTGTGCGTCGCCGGCGTCATCGGTCTCATCGTCTTCGGCCGGCTAACCGGCTACATCGCGTTCCCTGAGATGTGGGAAACCCGGGTATTCGACCCGATCGATGACGGAGTCAAGTGGGCCCGAGACAACCTGCGCTGGTTCACCCGCACTTTCAACGACACGGTCGTCTCCTGGTACTACGTGCCGGTCCGTGACTATCTGACCGACTCGGTTGCCTGGCCGGTGTTGATCGCAGGGGCCGCCGCGCTCGGTGGCTGGCTGAAGGGTTGGCGCCTGGCGCTGCTCAACGTCTGCGCCATGGGCTCGATCCTGCTGATCGGGATGTGGGAGTTGTCGATAGACACCTTCGTCCAGGTAGTCGCAGCCGTTATCCTGTCGATCCTGCTGGCGATACCAGTCGGTATCGCAGCCGGCCGCCACCCCCGTGTCGAGGCAGCCCTGAGTCCGCTACTCGACGCCCTGCAGACGATCCCCTCGCTCGTCTACATCATTCCAGCGGTGACGCTGTTCACCATCGGGGTTGTGCCTGGTCTGATCGCCTCGATCCTGTACGCCATCGTGCCCGGGGTGCGGCTCGCCGCCCTCGGCATCAAACAGGTGCCGACCGAGAGCGTTGAAGCGTCTCAGATGTTCGGCGCAACGCCCCGCCAGACGATGTTCGGCGTGCGGATTCCATTGGCCGCGAGGACGATCATGGCGGGCGTGAACCAGGTGATCATGCTGGTCTTGGCCATGGTCATAATCTCGGGTCTCGTCGGTGGTGGCGGGCTCGGTTTCGAGACCATCTCTGCGGTGAAGAACAGTGAGGTGGGACTCGGGTTCGAGGTCGGGTTCGCGATCGTGATGATGGCAATCGTCCTGGACCGCTCCAGTCAAGCGATCGCCGACCGGGTCGGCGCCCCCGAAATCGCCGCGCACTAGCTGTTCGTGCGGCAGAAAAAGTTGGTTGCCGTCCTAGTGAGTGTTTGCCAGAAACAATATGCAGACTGCACCCATGACTCACCGGACGAACGAAGAACTAGAAGCAGGCTTGGCACATATCCAAGCTGCACCCAGTGAGCAGGGCACGCTTCGGCTCATCGTGGCGCGCACCGCGGTGGATGAGCGCGAGATCGTCGAACAGGGCGAACTCACTCTGGAGAGCGGTTTGGCGGGCGACAACTGGCTCGCCCGGGGAGACCGCCATACCGAGGACGGCAGCGCCGACCCGCTCAGGCAGGTCACGATCATGAACTCGCGTGTTCTCGAGCTGATCGCGGGTCCGGCCGAGCAGTGGCCGGCTGCGGGCGACCAGCTGTACGCCGACTTCGACATCAGTGAAGCCAACGCCCCGGCGGGGACCCGCCTGAGAGTCGGCGACGCCACACTTGAGGTGACGACCGCCCCACACCTGGGTTGTGACAAGTTCAGATCCCGCTACGGCCGAGACGCACTGCGCTGGGTCAACTCCGAGACCGGCATGGCGCTCAAACTCAGAGGCATCAATGCCCGAGTAGTCCACCCCGGCACCATCCGCACGGGCGACCCGATCACCAAACTCTGAGCAAATCTCTCGAACTAACTTGGTTCGCCGACTGAAATCTCCCCCGATTCCGGACGCGACAGGAATCGCAACCGCAGCACGGATGCGAAGAACGAGACCAAGCCCACCGAAAACACTAAGAGGTGCAGTCCCACAGACAACTCGGCACCACGCTCGGTCGGAACGCCGGTGCGACCCGCGATCCAGATCGTTGCCATCGCCAACAACGCTGACATCAAGGTCGCCACTAAGGCCACCCAGTCATAGGGAACGTGTCCATAAGGGTATTTTGCTGCGACGCGGCGCCGAATCCAATACCCTCCGAACACCCCGCCGATCGACGCGGCAGCGGGCGTCAGGGCATTCCCATAGCCGGAGTCGATCCACTGGTCGAAATCGAAGGCAAACGCGAGCCCCAACACCGCAATGGCCAGAAGGCCACCCAGAAGCCCGAAGACGACAGAACCCCGGATGACTTGTCTGCGCTCGTAGGAGCGTGCTTCGGCATCGTGCAAAGCGCGCACAACACCCCAAACCTGGGGCGTGTCGAGCCCTCGAGAGCGCAGACGACGGTTTACGTATGAGAAACCGCACAACGACACAAGGCCGAGCAGAGCCACGATCAACCACCATTCTCCGCCATAATCGGGAGGTGAACCGGTGAACCCGATCCCGAGGCGACCATGAAACCAAAGGCCAACCGAGATCAACGCCAAGCCGACCACATACAGAAAGGCCGCAGGAGTATCCTCGCTGGGACTGATCCAGCGACCATCAGGCCATGCTGAGTCTTGGTTCTTCTCGCAGCTAGGCGTAGGAGCAGTCATCACTTCCCCGACATCAGATTGGCTGAATTTCATTCTACTGGGTTTTGGGTTCCCCTCACCTTCTACGACGGCCTGTACCTCGCCCTCGCCGAGAGCCTCGACTGCCCGCTCATTACCGCCGACCGGCGAATTCAGCGAGCCCATCCATCCCATGAACTGATCCAAACGATCCCAGCCAACTGAGGGCACGGCTGACATGCTTGAGCGATGTGAGCACTCATCGACCGACTGCTGTCCGTTCAGATGATTGCGGTTTCGATGAAGGGATCGCCGGCGGCGGCGATGATCTCACTGACGGCGGAGTCGACCCGGTCGCTATCCACATCGTTGAGTGCGGCTCTGGCTCCGGCCGCTGCGAACCGCTGCGCAATGGCCCGACCGATTCCAGCGCCGACACCAGTGACCAGAGCGACCTTGCCGGCAATGGAGGGATAAGCGGAATCTTGGTGCATGCCGCACGCACCGTGGTCTCGGTCTGTGATTGAGTTGGGCTTACGAAAATTCCGCTTGCCCGTCGATGAAATTGAGAGGATCGACCTCCAACACCGCCCAAGCACGATGGTCACCTTGTTTATCGGCCGCGAGACCCTCCACCCGTGTCGACGCCCACGACAATTCGCCGTCGAAGTCGGTCGACCAACTCAGTTCGCTGCTGGTCCGCCGGTGCCAGTGACCGTGGACCACCAACTCGGGTCGTGTAGCCTTCACAGCCTGCAGGATTCGTTCGCGTACCAGCGAGCACAACATTGCATCGCGGGGTCGAAGCTCAAATTCTCGAATCGGTGCGCCTTCGGGCGCGTCGTGGCACAGCAGCACGTCAAGCGGTGAGTCACCGAGATTCTCGACGTCGGTGTCAGTCGGCATCTCGTTTGACCACCAGCTCACACCTTCAACTCGATAGTGATGATCCATAGAGAAGGCGCCACCGAGCGCTCCGAAGTCGACCTGGCCCCAACGCCAGCGATGACCACGCGGCGCGTAACGGCAGCGATCGCCGACGGTCACGAAACCGTCCTCATCGGCCTTGAGTTCTGCCAACATCTCATGGTTCTCGTGATTGCCGTCGATCCAGTAGAGGTAGCTGATCCCGTAGCGTTCTGCGTGCCAGTCGACCTGCTCCAAGAAGCGCAGGCCCTTGTCGGTGTGGGGCCAATACCCGAAATCCCCCAGTTGCAGGATCGCGTCGCAGCCGTGGCGGCTAGCCAGCTTGCAGAGCGAACCGACCCACTTGCCGTTCCCATGCGTATCTCCCGCAAGCAGGAGACGCTGGGGTTCCAGTTGATGCACCCCTCAACAGTACCGAGCACCCGATGCGGCACACCCGTCGATCCAGCTAATCCTGCTCAGGCAGTTGATGTATTGCGGAGGATTTTCCGGTTAGTGATTGCGGTTCGATGTGCCTAGCCTTGACCGTCATGAATCGCTGCTCTTCTGGTCGGCGAACTGCGGAAAGGCTTGCTCTGATGCGCGATCGCAGCCAACGATGGCTGGCCTTGGCAGTAGCAGTAATGACCATCGCCGCGGCGTGCGGTGACGATTCCGAGACCACCGATCCAGCCAACACCGCCGCAGGCTCACCCGCGGCGCATTCCGATGCGACAACGACGCCGAACAACGATGATTCTGGCACGGGCGGCCACGGAAACGCTCACGAACACACTCACGGCGCCGCCACGACACCGGCGGTGGAGCCCCACCCTTCGGTGTCGGTGCGAATCCTCGATGATCCCTCGGGGGGTTGGCTCCTTCACAGCGCAGCCACCAACTTTCGCATGGCACCCGAGAACGTGAGCACCGCCCACGTCGACGGAGAGGGCCACATGCACCTCTACATCGACGGCGTCAAGATCATGCGCCTGTACGGAGAGTGGCATCAGTTGCCCCCGCTCGCGGCGGGCACTCACGAGATCCGCGTCGAGTTGTCCTCCAACGACCACTCGGCGATGGCGATCGACGGAGTCATCGTGGATGAGACGGTGACTCTGGAGGTCTCAGAGGACGAGGCGACCCTGGTGACCGACGACTCGATGCGCACCCAGGACTCCACCGGACATGACATGTCCGACATGGATTCAGACGCAGGCTCGAGCGACGGAACGGACCCCTCGCAGGCCATCTCTATTGAGATTGTCGATGGCGAACCGGTCGGCGGTCACCAGCGTGTCGAGGTCGACCTGAACTCCGAAGTCGTCATTTCGCTCACCTCCGACGTCTCTGAAGAGGTACACGTTCACGGCTACGACATACTGCACGCGGTCTCACCGGGTCAACCGCTGCGTTTCAGCTTTACTGCGGAGATCCCAGGCGTGTTCGAGGTAGAACTCGAAGGTTCGGGGCGGCTGCTGCTGCAGCTCACGGTCTCCTGAGCCAACCAACAGATCTACCGGCCCGATCACCGCGCAAACGCACTGATCGCGCGTAGGATACGCCTGTTCGTCAGAGCGAAGCCCGGTTCAAATCCGGCACTGTCCCGCAACGGTGAAGTCGACTCACTCCGGTGAGGAGGACAAGTCCGGACGCCTCGAAGCGAACGCAACGAACCGACCCTCGAGGAAGGGACGGCTCGTGCGACCGGAATCCTCTTGTCGCTCGTGCCACGACCTCGAGCCACAAGGAGGACCCGAATGAAGCGAGTATCCACCGTGCTGTTGGCACTGCTGTTGTTCAGTACAGCCTGTAGCGACGACACCTACAGCGTCAACGGCGATGGAGATGTCCAAGAACAATCCGACGTTGCCACCTCTGGAGTGGACGACTCGACCGACCAGAGAAACGAAGACCCCGGCACCGTCACCACGGTCAGCCCCGAGGTGACGACCACAACGAGTGGTCACGCACAGACTCCTGACGCTCCCCAACGAATTGTCTCGCTCTCTCCCACCGCCACCGAGATCCTGTTCGCCATTGGAGCGGCTGAGCAGGTGGTGGCCGTAGACCAGTACTCCTACTATCCGCCCGAAGCCCCGGTAACCGACCTGTCGGGCTGGGACCCCAACGTGGAGGCGGTCCTCGCCTACGAGCCCGACCTAGTGCTGATCTCCAACGACGCCAACGACCTGCTGGCAGCCATGGAGGCGGTTGGCGTCGAGGTGCTGTTGAGTTCAGCGCCCGCTGATTTCGAAGGTGGCTACGGCGCAGTGGCCGACATTGGGACCGCTGTTGGCAGAGAGGATGAAGCGGCCGCATTGGTGGCCGACTTGCGAGTCGAGATCGAAGCTGCTCTCGCCAGTGCCCCCGACTTGCCGATCCGCATATACCACGAACTTGGTGAGTCACATTTTTCGGCCAGCTCGAACAGCTTCATCGGTGCGGTGTATGCAGCCATGGGCACCGTCAACATCGCCGATGAAGCCGATGCCGACGGAACCGGTTTCCCCCAGCTGACCGAGGAGTACGTCGTGAATGCCGATCCCGAACTGATCGTGATCACCGACCAGGGGTCCTACACCGCCGCCGACGTGGCCGCACGACCCGGATGGGGTGAGATGTCGGCGGTGCGTAACGGCAACATTGTGGTCGTCGACGCCGATATTGCCTCGCGCTGGGGGCCCCGTCTGCCGCAGTTCATCACCGCGGTGGCCGCTGCCCTTCAATCGACGGCTGTGCCGGTTTCCTAGGCGTGTCTTAGGCTTTGAACGGCGAAGCGATGGCTCGTAGGTCATTTCCGACAACCACCGCGACCGAACCCGATGCCGCCCATATTCCCGATACCGCCCAATTGACAGTGTCAGCAGTGCAGCAGGCCTACGGAACGTCGGTGGCCGCTGTCGTTACCGGGATGGTGTCGCTGGTTGCGGTGGGATTACTCAGCGCCACCAGCGGGGCCGCCGGGCTGCCTGTTGGCGGGGTGCTCAGCACCCTGCTCGACTGGTTGCCGCTGATCGGCGGGGAGTCGTCGCTGTCGGCAACCCAAGAGAGCATCCTCTTTGAGATTCGGCTTCCCCGACTGGTGCTCGGAATGCTCGTCGGCGCTTCATTGGGTATGGCCGGAGCCTCCTATCAGGGGGTGTTCCGCAACCCCTTGGCCGACCCCTATCTGCTGGGGGTGTCGGCCGGAGCCGGCTTTGGTGCGGTGCTGGCCCTGGGGTTCGGTCTCGACTTGAGTTGGGGTCCGTTCGACACTGTGCCCGCGGCTGCATTCGTCGGGGCACTGATTGCGGTGTTGGCATCGATGGCCATCGCCAGGGGCGGCAGTGCGTCACCGGCCACATTGTTGCTGGGCGGGGTGGCCATGGCCGCCCTGTTCTCCGCCGCTCAGACCTATGCCATCTCGCGGTTGAGCGAGACCCGAGCCCGCGAAGTGCTCTCTTGGCTGTTCGGACAGCTCAACACCACCGGCTGGAAGCAAGTCGGGCTTCTGTTGCCCTACGTGGCAGTGTGTGGGGTGGTGCTGTTCATCCATCGCAGGCATCTCGACGTACTGCGGGTGGGCGACGACGAGGCTCGCACACTCGGGCTTGACCCGGCTCGCTCCCGACTGGTGGTCATCATGGCCGCCTCACTATTGACAGCGGCTGCCGTGTCGGTGAGCGGACTGATCGCTTTCGTGGGACTCGTGGTTCCCCACATCGTTCGGCTGCTTGTCAGCCACAGCTATAGAGTCATCGTTCCCCTGTCGGCGTTGGCGGGGGCGGGATTCTTGGCGTTTGCCGACATCGGCGCCCGAACCCTGCTGGCCCCTTCAGAGTTACCGGTGGGCGTTGTCACAGCGTTTGTGGGGGCTCCCTTCTTCGCGTTCATGTTGTGGCGCGACCACTTGAGCAGACCATGAGTGCCGCTTCGCCGGTATCGGCCTCCCCAGAGAGCCTGGAGTCGCCTGTCCTGTCTTGCACCGGTGTGCGGGTCAGTTTCCGTCGATTGGAGGTGCTGCGCGGAATCGACTTGAAACTCAAAGGCGGGGAATGGCTTGGCATTATCGGACCCAACGGGGCGGGAAAGTCCACTCTGCTGCGAGCCATCACAGGGTTGGCCGACCACTCCGGGACGATCGAGCTGGTCGGCGGCCACAAACCGGGAGCGGCCGATGTGGCCCTAGTGCCGCAGTTCCCGATGATGCCGAAGGGAATGACAGTCGCCGAATATGTGTTGCTGGGCCGGACGGCGCACCTGGGCTGGCTGGCCCACGAGTCCAGATCCGACCGTCAGATAGTGTCTCGGGTTCTTCAGCGCCTCGATATCACGGCATTCGCCAGCCGCTTCGTGTCGACTCTGTCGGGTGGGGAGGCCCAGCAGGTTGTGGTCGCCCGTGCACTGGCCCAGCAATGCCCTCTGTTGCTGCTCGACGAGCCCACCAGTGCCCTCGATTTGGGACATCAAGTCTCGGTGCTGGAGTTGGTGGACGATCTGCGCCGCTCCGACGGGCTCAGCGTGTTGTCTGCCATGCATGATCTGAGCGCGGCCGCCCGATTCGCCGACCGTCTCATACTCATCGACCGAGGTCGGATCGTTGCTCAAGGCAGCCCTGTCGAGGTACTGAATCCTGACCTGCTGTCGGAGGTCTACAGAACACGGCTTACGGTTCAATCAATCGACGAAGAACTGGTGGTAACCCCCGCCCCTCGGCGTCGGTCCCGATCCAACAAGGAGATTCCATGAACACCGAATCGGCTCCCCGGAACGAGCGGCCCTACGACCGCTCAGAACTTCGGTCAGCACCATCGTTGGTGATGGTCAACACCGGTCACGGCAAGGGCAAGTCAACTGCGGCCTTCGGTACGCTGATCCGGGCTGTGGCCCGAGGCTGGCCCACCGCAGTGGTGCAGTTCCTCAAGAGCGGCGACTGGAATACAGGCGAGGAGAAGGTCTGCCGTGAACTCGGTGTGCAGTGGTTCTCTGCGGGCGACGGATTCACCTGGGAGTCCGACGACCTTGACGAGACTCGGGCCAAGGCCGTGGCCGCCTGGAAGTTCTCGGCCGAACTGATCGCAGGGAGCGACTACCGGTTGGTGGTTCTCGACGAGATCAGCTATGCCATGACCTGGGATTGGATCGCCGCCGACGAGGTTGCTTCGGCGGTCGCGGACCGGCCCGAAAAGGTGAGCGTGATCCTGACAGGCCGCGACATGGCCGACGAGGTTATCGAGGTGGCCGACACCGTGACGGAGATGGTGAAGGTCAAGCACGCCTTCGACAGCCGAATCCGAGCCAAGAAGGGTCTTGACTATTGAATCTGTTCGTGTCCGGCGCTGGCCATCAGACGCCGAGAGTCCAGGTGATTGAGCGCTGATGCTGATTTTCCTCACAGGCGGTGCCCGCAGCGGCAAGTCGTCGACAGCGGTGAAGGCCGCGGCCGAACGGCGCACGCCGGTGACCGTAATTGCGACCGCCACCGCAGGAGATGCAGAGATGGCTCAACGTATTGCCCGCCATCAAGGTGAGCGACCCCGCCATTGGGCACTCATTGAAGAACCGGCCGACCTTCTCGGAGCGGTTGGATCGGTTGCCCCTGACCACACGATCATCGTCGACTGCCTTGCGCTGTGGGCGAACAACCGGTTGTTCCACGAACCAGAGCAGATCTTAGAAGAGGCCGCGTCGATCGCTGATCTGCTCGCTGCACGGCGCGAGCGCGCATACGTCGTAAGCAACGAAGTGGGGTCCGGCATCGTCCCCGCGGATGAGGCGACGAGGAGATTCCGAGATCTTCTCGGCAGCATAAATCAACTTATGGCCCAGCGAGCCGACAGCGCATTCCTGTGCGTCGCCGGCCGCCTGCTGCCTCTTGGAGGAAGCGCTGAGGTCGATGTCTGAGTCCGAACTGAGCCGCCTGCTGGAGGACTTGACCACTCCTGACGCAGCGGCGGCAATGTCCGTCGGGATCCGTTCGGCGCATGTGCTGCGACCGACGGGGGCCTTTGAGCGTCTTGATCGTATCGCTGCTTGGCTGGCCGGGTGGCACCGCACCGACAGGCCCGTGGTCGAACGCGCCCACGCGATCCTGTTCGCCGGAGACCATGGAGTTGTAGCCGAAGGCGTGAGCGCCTATCCCCCGGAGGTCACCGCAGCGATGGTGGCAGCTCTGAAGGAAGGCAGAGCCACCGCCTCGGTCCTGGCCGGTCAGGTCGCTGCCACTCTCTCGGTTGTGGATGTGGCAGTTGGACACCCGACCGGCAACATCCGCACCACCGATGCCCTGACCCCGAAGCGCTTCGACGCGGCAGCACGCGCAGGTATAGAAGCCGTCGAAGCCTGCTCTGCGGACCTTCTCGTCGTCGGTGAGATGGGGATAGGCAATACGACGCCCGCAGCCGCGGTAGCTGCGTCTCTGCTGGGGGGAACCGCGGCCGACTGGGTCGGACCCGGCACCGGCGTGTCTGGAGAGGCTCTGTCGAACAAGACGAGGGTGGTACAGGATGCGGTCGAGCGCGTGGGTTCGGTGAATCCTCTCGAGGCCTTGCGTAGGCTCGGTGGTGCCGAGCTCGTCGCGATCGCAGCAGCAGTGATGGCCGCTCGTCGAAGGCGGATTCCGGTGGTCCTCGACGGTTTCATCGCCACGGCTTCGGTGCTGCCCCTCGAAGCGGCGACACCGGGTGCGTTGGCCCATTGCATCGCGGGTCACCAGTCGGCGGAACCGGGGCATATCCGCCTGCTCAAACATCTCAATCTTGATCCGCTGCTCGATTTGGGCCTGCGACTCGGCGAAGGTTCCGGAGCCCTTGCTGCTGTGCCTCTGATCCGGATGGCTGCTGCCGCGGTTGTGGAGGTGGCCACATTCGAGGAATGGGCACAAGACTCCCCTGCTGGACCCGTATGAACATCCGGTCGCTCCGTGCAACGGTTGAGCGATGAACGGCTTCCGGTACGCCTGGGCCTTTCTGACCCGGCTCAGAGGAGGGCTCCAACCCGACAGTGACGAGAAGATTGCGACAAGCGTCGCCTGGTTCCCGATTGTCGGCATCGTTATCGGCGCAGTCACCGGGGCGGCATATCTCAGTACGGTCGAGTTTGTCGACTCGTTCCTCGCGGCGCTTCTCGCGGTCGCTCTGGGCACGATGCTCACAGGCGGGCTTCACGAAGACGGGTTGGCCGACACCAGCGACGCCCTGGGCGGATCAACCATGCAACGACGCCTGGAGATCATGCGCGACAGCCGCGTCGGCACGTTCGGTGCCCTGGCGTTGATCCTCGTTACCCTCGGCAAGGTCGGCGCTCTTGAGAGCCTCAGTGGCACCGACGCTTTGTTTGCCCTCACCGCCGCGCACGCGCTGGGGAGGACCGGGGCGCTGGCCCTGATGCTCGCTGGCACAAGGGCCCGATCAGCTGGTCTGGGTGCGGCCTACACCGAACGTCTCCCTCGGCGTTCGGTGGGATTTGTGGTGGTTGTCATTTTCGTCTCGACGGCTCTGACGGGCGTTTCGGGACTGGTAGCGGCCGGTGCCGTCCTCGGCGTAGTGGTGCTGATGGCTGTGGTCGCCCACCATCGTTTCGGCGGCTTGACCGGCGATGTCTTGGGTGCCGCGGAGCAGCTCGGCGAACTCGCCGTACTGATCGCTCTGTCCCAACTGTCGGAAGCTCCCGCTTGGTTCTAGCTCCCGGTCGCCGGCAGGATACCGTGGACGGACTTATGCGGATCGCTGTGCTCGTCAAGCAGGTACCTGCCATCGAGGAGATGGCGTTGGGTTCAGATGGTCGCCTGATTCGCAATGCCAGCAAATTGGAGATGAGCGCCTATTGTCGCCGGGCTGTGTCCAAAGCGGTCGAGCTCGCCGCCCAGAGGTCCGACTGTTCGGTGACCGTGTTCACGTTAGGCCCCCCGAGTGCCGAGGACGTATTGCGCGAAGCGGTCGCCTGGGGGCTCGACCGTGCCGTGGAGACTGACGCCGTGCTGATCACCGACGAGGCGTTCGCGGGATCGGACACCCTTGCAACTGCTCGAGCGGTGGCGGCAGCACTCGACATTGAGGGCCCGTTCGACTTGGTGCTGTGCGGCAAGAACTCCATAGATGCCGATACGGGTCAGGTGCCGCCACAGATCGCTGAGCTGCTCGACCTGCCCTTTGCCACAGCGGTGAAGACGCTTGTCCTCAACGATGATCGCCTGCTCCTCGGATGTGAACTCGACGACCAGTGGGTCGACTGCGAGATAACACTTCCTGCGGTGCTGTCCTGTGCTGAACGGCTCTGCGAGCCCACCAAGGTTCCCCCAGCCGACAGGGCTCTGGTGCCCGCGGAGAGGGTTCGTTTCGTGCACGCCGAAGCGTTGGGCCCCGGACCCTGGGGCCAAGCCGGGAGTCCCACCTGGGTCGGCAAAACCAGAATTCTGGCAGTGGACCGGGAGCGCTACGTCGAAGCAGGTCTGCCCCTAGCGGAACAGGTCCGCCGCGGCCTGCGCATCATCGCCCAGAAGGGGGGGTTCGACACTTCCAAGAAGCCCACCGAGCCGAGGCTTGTCCGCTCCCCTGGAGGTCCTGGCGGGGTGGTGGCGGTTCTCGCTGAACCTGGACGCGACAAACTACTGCGGGAGTTGCTCGGAGCCGCGGGACTGTTGGCAGGCGAGATCAATGGTTCAACCGCCGTGGTGGTCCCCGACAGTGTGGGCAACTCATCTGTTGGCCCCGAAATCGATGCAGAGTTCCTGGCGACCTACGGAGCCGACCACATCGTCCGTCTCGCCGGAACAGCTGTTGACCAAGACGTCGCCGCGGGCCTGGCAACTTGGGCCAGTGATTGCCTGCCTTGGGCGATATTGACGCCCGCTACTTCCTCCGGCCGGGAGGTCGCTTCACGGGTGGCCGCCCACCTCCAAACGGGGCTGGTCGGAGACGCCGTGGAGTTCGACGTGGAGAACGGACGCCTCGTGGCCTGGAAGTCGGCTTTCGGCGGGCAGCTCATCGCCGCGGTTCATACCCGTACCCCGGTGCAGCTGGTGACGGTGCGCGCCGGTGTGCTGCCCGCGCCCGAAGGCCTTGTCCCCGACGAGTTGAGAGCGCCCTCTGAAGAGGTCATCGAAGTGGACCCGAGGGGCCGGGTGCAGCTGACGAGCCGCCGCCGAGACGACGACATTGACATCCTGGCCGATGCTTCGTCGGTCATCGCAGTGGGGCAGGGAGTCGATCCCCTCGACTATCCGAAACTCGAGCCTCTGGCCAGGCTCCTCAATGCTGAACTGGGCTGCACCCGCAAAGTCACCGACAACGGCTGGATGCCCCACGCTCGCCAGATCGGTATAACGGGACGCAGTATCGCGCCGCGGCTGTTCGTCATGATCGGCGCCAGCGGCAAATTCAACCACACAGTGGGCATCCGCGGCGCCTCCACAGTGCTGGCAATCACCAACGATCCAGACGCGCCCGCCTGGGAGCACGCGGATGCCGGCATCGTCGGCGACTGGCGGGAGGTCCTGCCCCTGTTGGTCGCCGAAATCGAGAAACTCGGCGTGTGAGGTGCTCCAGATCTAGGCTGGGCGGGTGAATCGCGACACGGCGCTCAAGACGTTGGGGCTGACCCATGACGCGCACAAAGACGACATCTCCGCGGCCTACCGCAAACTTATTCGCAAGGCTCATCCGGATGTTGGCGGCGACACCGCGGTGGCTGCCCGGATCACTGAGGCGTACGCATGGCTGCAGCACTCAGCGCCGCGCACCGTTGCCTCCCCACGCACGTCTAAGGCAGCGCCGAGCGACGAGCGGTTGGTACTGCTGGTGCCCCCAGGAGACGTGTTCGCACGCCTCTGCGAGTTGGGCCAGAGACTGGGCGAACTGAGCTACCTGGACCCCCAGGCGGGGATCATGCAGGTCACCTTCACCGCCTTGAACTCAGTACCTTGCCAACTGATGGCCACAGTCGTAGCGGGTTCAAGCCCCAAAGAATCCCAGGTCGAGTTCACCCTCGAAGCACTGACCAACGCTGTACCACCGCCGATAGCGGCCGTCGTCGGCCACATGTTCGGCGCCGGACAACCTACCGAATGTTGAGACGAGAACGATGCTGCCTAGTGATGTTGCTAGGCGGGTCACTAAAGCGGTAGTTGAAACGACCGGCGTTTCCTGACTCAAAGCAACGAGGCGAAGACGGTTGACGCGTACGGCTAGGGTTCGGTATGGGCAATATGCGGTTCAACCACATGGAATTGACGCTTCCGCTGGGCACTCTGACCGAGGAGTATCGAGCTGAGGTTCGGGAGTTCTACGGTGACGTCTTCGGCTGGACGGCAACCGACACACAGATTCTCAAACAAACGGGCCTGTTGTTGTCAACTGACGCCGCTAACAGCCAGTTCATTCTATTGTTGGAGCATCGCCAGCCGATGATTCCCCCGCCGTTCGATCATCTCGGTGTGCTGTGCGACAGCCGCGAGGAAGTGGACGCAACGCTGGCCCGCTGCGAAGCCTGGCAGGAGAAGGACCCCCGGGTGGAGATCAAGCGTTACGACGATCTGGTCGCGCCGACCATCACCGTCCACGCGTTCTATGTGCGCCACCTGCTGCCGATCCATCTCGACGTCCAGTGCATGGAGCGACCCTCCGGGGCGGCTGCGCCTTCCGGGCGTTGGGTCTGGGTGGAGGACTAGAGCGGTCCTCCAGCAGGTTGCGTAGTGGTGGATCGTCTCACTGATCGCCTGCGAATCGCCCTATGCCGTCGGATGGCGGTGTTTCAGACCCAGGGGCAGTTGGAGTTGCGGTCTCCGTAGGCGTTGCCGGTGCGATAACGGTCAAGGGTGAACGGCTTCAGCTCGTCTGGTTTCTTGCCGTAAACGAGCATCTGGGCAGTGAGCTTGCCCACCCCGATCATCTTGAACCCGTGGTTGGAGTCGGCGATGACCCAGGCGTTGTCGGCCACGTGGTCGAACACCGGCACGTTGTCAGGTGTGAATGCACCGATTCCGCCGTTGCGACGTTCCTTGAAGTAGGGCCGCAGGTTCTCGAGGCGCTTGAAGAGCATCCCGAGTGTGGCGCAGTAGTAGTCGGCGAACCACTGCTCGGCCTGGTACACGTCGTTGAGATGGCCGTAGGGTTCGACAGCCGCTTCGGGGCCGATCTTCACCGGGATGGTCCCTCCCTGGAGGCCCGGGGCTCCCACCCGTTCGGCTGCGTAGCGCACGTACGAATAGAAGTTGTCCTTGAGCAGCTGGTTGTCGTCGCCGTACACCGGGGTGTTCATCAGTTCCACGTGCAGAACAGGCGAGTCCCGGTAACCAGCGGTCCGGAAGTCCACACCCTCGGGCAGCAGGACCTCGCCTTCGAGAAGTCGCCAGTAGGTCCACATGTCCATCCGTGGCTCGACGTGGCCGTCGGGGTATGCGACGTCAATCTGGGAGGGTCCGCCGAGCCACTCCCAGTGCTGGGGAGTCCAGGCACCGGCACCAACGACGACCTGTTCACAGGAGACAGACCCCTGATCGGTCTCCACTGCGGTCACCGAACCGGAGGCGTCGAGTGTGTACCCGGTGACGCTCACACCGTAGACGCGTTGCACTCCCCACTGGTGGCACTTCTGGTCAAGTCCCCACACCGCCATGTGGGTGCCTGCATAGCCGGATCGGATCTCGTGGAGCACGACATCGCAGTTGTCTGTCTTGAAATCGGGCCAGAGCCCGGTCAGGAAGGCGTGGGCCTCTGAACCTACGTACAGGTCCGACGGGTAGCCGCTGGCGGCCTGCGATGCCTGCAGCTTGACGTAATCGGCCTCCTGGTTGGCCTCCCCCACAGACACGTAGCCGACCTGTTGGAAACCGAAGTTAACAGGGTCGGACTCCCAGACTTCCACGCTGGCGCGCAGGATGGCATGCAACGGTTCGGTCATGTAGAGGTTCCGGATGCAACCGCAGGCCAGGCCGGTGGCACCCGCGCCGGGGCCCTGCTTGTCGATGAGCACCACATCGCTGCCCCTGCCCTTGCCGGAGCGTTCAAGGTACATGGCGAGGTGGTAGGCGCTCGACAGTCCGTGGACACCGGCGCCCACCACCACGAACCGTGCGCTTTGCGGCAGTCCAACAGTGTCGAACACTGGAATTACCGCAGGGTTCGCGGCGTGTCCCTCCACCTCGGGAAGCAGCGGGCGGTTGGCGAAGGGATACCACTGGTTGTGCCCTGTCGGATTTGGGACTGGCGGGTTGGGCACATTGATAGTCATTTGTTCTCCTGTTTTGATTCAATCGTTGGGTCGTCCGTAAGGGATTCCTAGTCGACGAGGCCCTGGTGCGCGCGGTCGAGTCAGTCGCTGGCCCCCTCGCCTCAGATTCGCTCGGTTCAGGCCTATGACCCGACGGTCCAGAGCGCGAAGTAGCCTAGTCCCTGGCTTTCGGGGCCGTACAGATCGGGTATGGCGACGAGCGGAGCGGTCATCTCGCTCATCATCGGGCCGCACCTCCCGCCCGGAACTGCTGGATCCCCCGGCAGGATCACACATCTCGATTTGCGGTCGTTGTCGGTGATCCCGCGCTAGTAGGCTCCGGTGGCTCTCTACCGACAGATATCAAGAGGATTGACCGTTGTTGCCCGAAGAACTTGCAGGTGCCTATTCGGTCATCGCCAAGAATTACGCTTGGTCGTGGTCCGATCGAGCAAGGCAGCTGTTTAACCGACTCCCGACCTCTCAGAGCGGTGAGCATCCCCTGACTGCTGTTGAGCGGATGACGCCGGGGGATTGGACCGTTCTCGCCGAAGAGGCCGAAACGGTTGCCTCGTTGTCAAAGGTGAGCAGGGAGATCGCCGCGCTCAAAGCCGATCCTACATCGACTCCCGAGGTGGCCTATTTCTCGCCCGAGTTCGGTATAGCCGACGTCTTGGCACAGTATTCGGGCGGCCTCGGCATTCTCGCAGGCGACCATCTCAAGGCGGCCAGCGACGCCGACCTCCCGCTGTGCGGTGTGGGCCTGTTCTATCGCGAGGGCTTCTTCCGCCAGAAGATCGCCCGGCAGTCCCAACGCGAACACTACGAGCGGCAGGATCCGGAGAAGCTCGGCGCCACCGATACCGGAATCGTGATCACGGTGCCCCTCTTCGGTCGCGACGTTGCGGCCTGCCTATGGCGCTTCAACATCGGGCGGATTCCGCTGATCCTCCTAGACACAGACGTCGACGGCAACATTGAATCCGACCGCCGAATAACCGATCGGCTCTACAGCGGAGATAGACGGCACCGTCTGGCCCAGGAGACCGTGCTCGGAGTGGGTGGAATGCGAGCACTGGCGGCGTTGGGATGGAACGTTCCGGTTCTCCACCTCAACGAGGGGCACGCGGGTTTCTTGATTCTCGAACTGCTCGACCGGGAGATTCGGGCAGGCACCACCCTCGACGAGGCAGTCACGGCCGTCAGGCCCCGGCTGGTCTTCACAACGCACACCCCGGTACCAGCCGGGATCGACCGGTTCGACAAACCGCTCATCACTCCGCTGCTGAAGTTCTGGGCCGACCGGTGGAAGGTCCCCGTGGAAACGGTGCTGGCGTTCGGGCACGACCCTGACGATGAACGTGGCCAGTTCAACATGGCTGCACTGTGTCTGCGCTTTGCCGGACGCACCAACGGAGTGTCCGAACTCCACGGAAAGATAAGCCGAGAGCTGTTCGCCTCCATCCCCGGGGGCAGGGAGATCGGATCGATCACCAATGGCGTGCATGCCCGCACCTGGGTCATGCCCGCTACCCAGGAGACCTTCGACAAGGTTCTGGGCCCGGGCTGGACCCACGGCGAGAAGGCCGCATGGGAGCGGATCGAAGACCTCGACGATGACACGGTCCGCTCTCTGCGCTACGAGGGCGTCGGGCTGTTGGATGCACAGGCCCGCGATCGTGTCGGTGTTGGTCTAGATCCCGACGCGCTCACGATCGGTTTCGCCCGCCGGTTCGCGACCTACAAGCGGGCCACCCTGCTGTTGCGTGAAATCGATCGACTGTGCGCTCTGCTCGCAGACGACGAACGGCCCGTCCAGTTCGTGTTCGCAGGCAAGGCACACCCCGCGGACTCCGAAGGCAAGCAGCTTCTGCACGAGATCGTCAGCTTCAGCCAGTCTCCGGTGTCGGAGCAGCGGTTCGTCTTCATCCCCGGCTATGACATTGCCGTCGCCAAAGCGATGTACGCGGGCTGTGACGTCTGGCTCAACAACCCGATTCGTCCCCACGAGGCTTGCGGAACGAGCGGCGAGAAATCAGCGCTGAACGGAGGGCTCAACTTCTCGATCAGTGACGGCTGGTGGGATGAGATGGCCGACGCCCGCAACGGCTGGACGATCGAATCGAGCGAAGACCCGGATCCAGAGGGGCGCGACGATGCAGAGGCAGCAGCGATCCTCGATCTTCTTGAGAATCAGATCGTCCCGGAGTTCTTCGACGGCGGACAGCCCTGCTCGCAAATCTGGATCGCCCGAATGCGCCATGCTTGGCGAACCCTCGGCACCCGGGTGACTGCCGGACGGATGGTCTCAGACTACGAACGGAGGCTCTACCAGCCAGCGCTCGACGAGGCCCGCCGACTGTGAGCGTGTGGCCCGGCCGTCTCTACCCGCTCGGAGCGACTTTCGATGGTCAGGGAACCAACTTCGCGGTCTATTCCGAGTTAGCAGATCACATCGAAGTCTGCCTCTTCTCGGCCGACGGACACGAGAGGCGCCTGCGGCTCTCAGAAGTCACAGCTTTCGTCCATCACGGTTACGTCCCCGGCGTTGGACCGGGCCAACGCTACGGTTTCCGGGTATTCGGCCCTTGGGATCCGAGCCGCGGGTTGTGGTGCAACCCGGCGAAGCTGCTGGTCGATCCCTATGCCAAGGCGATCACCGGTGGCCTCTGCTGGGGTCCGGAAGTCTACGGTTTCGACTCCGAGGATCCCAGGGCGCCCGACCATCGTGACAGCGCCGCTTTCATGCCCAAAGCGGTGGTCATCGACCCGGCCTTTGACTGGGGGGACGACTGCGCGCCGGACACTCCGCTCCACCGGACCGTCGTCTACGAAACCCACGTACGCGGAATCTCGGTCACGCATCCCGAAGTACCCGAAGAGTTGCGAGGGACCTACGCAGCGATGGCCTCAGAACCGGTGCTCGGGCACCTGCTCTCGCTGGGCGTGACCGCCGTTGAACTGTTGCCAGTGCACCACTTCGTGTCGGAACACACGCTCGTCAGGCAGGGTCTGAGCAACTACTGGGGTTACAACACGCTGGGATTCTTCGCGCCCCACGGGCCGTATTCGTCGAGCGGTGACGCCGGTGAGCAGGTCGTCGAGTTCAAGGCGATGATCAAAGCACTGCACCGGGCCGGAATCGAAGTGATCCTCGATGTTGTCTACAACCACAGCGCCGAAGGGAACCAGCTCGGTCCGCTACTGTCGTTCAAGGGCCTCGACAACCGCTCCTACTACCATCTTAACCCAGACAATCAGGCTGAATTCGTCGATTTCACCGGCACGGGCAACACCTTGAACATGGGCAACGCCCAGTCGCTCCAGTTGATGATGGACAGCCTTCGCTATTGGGTTCTCGACATGCACGTCGACGGCTTCCGCTTCGACCTAGCGCCTGCTCTGGCGCGCAGCCTCTACCACGTGGACCGTCTGTCCTCGTTCTTCGACCTCATCCACCAGGACCCGGTCATCAACCAGGTCAAGCTCATCGCGGAACCATGGGACGTGGGCCCCGGCGGTTACCAGGTCGGCGGTTTCCCCCCGAAATGGTCGGAGTGGAACGCAAAGTACCGCGACGACGTCCGCGAATACTGGCGCAGCGAACACGAGAGCCTACCCGACCTCGCCACCCGCCTCACGGGAAGCTCCGATCTCTACGCCGCATCTGGGAGACGCCCCTTCGCGAGCATCAACTTCATCACCGCCCATGACGGATTCACCCTCGCCGACCTGGTGTCCTACGACCACAAGCACAACGAGGCCAACGGAGAAGGCAACCGCGACGGGGAGTCCCACAACAGGTCCTGGAACTCCGGGGTCGAGGGTCCGACCCAGGACCACTCGATAATGCAGGTGCGCAATGCACGGAGACGGTCGATGCTGGCGACGCTGCTTCTGTCCCAGGGAGTCCCGATGCTGTTGGGCGGCGATGAACTGGGACGCACCCAGGGTGGCAACAACAACGCGTATGCCCAGGACAATGAGGTGTCATGGTACGACTGGGACAACGTCGATGAAGAGTTCCTCGCCTTCACCAGACGACTGATCGCTTTCAGAGCCGCCCATCCGGTGTTCCGCCGCAGGCACTGGTTCAAGGGCGAGCCGCTCGACGGCCACGAAATCGACGACATGATCTGGTTCACCGCTCAGGGTTCTGAGATGACCCGCCATGACTGGGAGTCCGGCCGCAACCTCTCGGTGGCCGTTTTCTTGAACGGTGAAGCGATCACCGCTGTCGGGCCGCGCGGTGAGCGGGTTCTCGACGACAGTTTCTTGATGCTGCTCAACTCGAGGCCAGACCCGGTGAACTTCACACTGCCCGCAAGCCTCGGCGACTTCAGGTGGACTGTAGAGATCGACACCGCAGAAATTGACACCACTGAGTCCGACGATGCGGGGCCGGTACGCTCGGACTCTAGGATCGAGGTCGGCGCGTGGGTGCTGATGGTGCTCCGCAGGGAGGGGCCGACATGAGAGTGCTGCTAGCCGCCGCGGAGATGGCTCCGGTCGCGCGGGTCGGCGGGTTGGCCGAGGCCGTCAGCGGCCTCGTCCGGGCTCTACGGGACCAAGGCGTTGAGGTTGAGGTCGTGCTGCCCGACTACGGCGACGTTAGCCTGCAACGCCAGTCCGAGACCGAGCTTGAGTCTCCCTGGTGGACCGGCCCGACACTCCTGCGCAGCGGGCATCACCGCACCGCCGGGAAACTGACGCTGGTCGACGTGACCGGCATGGCCCGTCCACATCCCTACGTCGACGAACACGGCGAGGGCTGGCCCGACAACGATCACCGCTTTATGGCGTTCGCCGCGGCTGTAGCCACCCTCACCAGACACAGAAAGCCCGATGTCCTGCATCTCAACGACTGGCACAGCGCAGCCGCGTTGGGGATGCTCGCGGCTCCACCGCCGACCGTCCTCACCATCCACACTTTGGGGTACCAGGGCCACGCCCCGCGCACCTGGCTTGAGCACCTGCCGGTCGGAACCCATCACTTCTCCTGGTACGAGGGGTGCAATCCGTTGGCAGGTGGGATCGCCCTGGCTGATCGGGTAATCGCGGTCAGTCCCAACTATGCGCGCGAGATCGTCACACCTGAGGGTGGCATGGGTCTGGACGGGCGACTCAAAGCGATCGGAGACCGCCTGGTGGGGATCCGCAACGGGATCGACACCGCAACCTGGAGCCCCGCGGTAGACCCACTCATCGCAGCTCCCTTTGACGCCACTGACCTCTCCGGGCGTGAGGTCTGTCGCGAACGACTGATCGAACTCGCCGGCTGGTCCGCAGCAAGACCTGCGATTGCGGCCTCGGTCACCCGTCTGGTCGACCAGAAGGGTATCGACTTGCTGGTTGAGGCAGCCCACTATCTCGAGGGGATGCCGGCTCGGCTCGCCGTCCTCGGATCTGGGGAAGCTTCTCTTGCCGCCTCGCTGCACGAACTGGCTAGCAAGCATCCCGAGAGCGTCTTCTTCACCGAGGGTTACGACGAAACGCTCGGCCACGCCCTCTTCGCGGGATCGGACCTGTTCGTGATGCCCAGTAGATTCGAGCCGTGCGGTCTGGCACAGATGCAGGCCATGCGCTACGGGTCATTGCCGGTGGTCACCGATGTCGGCGGGCTGCACGACACGGTCGTCGATGCCGACGCCCACCGCGACGGAACCGGTTTCGTAACCGATGTCAGCACCGCCGGGATCATCGATGGACTCCATCGCGGTGTGCGATCACTACGCAACGCGAATCGTCGGCGGGCCATACAGTCCCGAGGAATGTCGATCGACTGGTCGTGGGAAGTGCCTGCCACTCAACACGTAGAGCTCTATCAGGAGTTGCTCGACGAACGCGCTTGAGCACCCGCTCAAACCACGACCGGCTGCGCTTTGGCCAAGACCACGACCCCACCTTCAGAGACCGTGTAGTGCTCCCGATCGTGTTCGAGGTCGTGTCCGAGCGTGACGCCGGGGGGCACGACCACGTTCTTGTCGAGGACCACGCCGCTCAGGCGTGCGCCTTCGCCGACCTTGACTCCGTCGAGCAGGACCGAACGCTCGACCACCGCCCCGGCGCTGACTGCAACATCGGGTGAGAGGACAGAGTCGGTGACCTCGGCCCCGACAACGATTGCTCCGTTGCTGATGATCGAACGTCGCAGGTCCGACGGGCCATGGTCACCGTGATCGTCGATCTTGGCGGGCGGGAGGGTGCGACCCGAGGTGTAGATGGGCCAATCACTGTTGTAGAGGTCGAAGGCCGGGTCATGGCCGACCAGGTCCATGTGCGCTTCGTAGTAGCTGTCTATCGTGCCGACATCGCGCCAATAGTGGGGGCGGCCTATCTGGCCCGGAACTCGATTCTGAGTGAAGTCGTAGACCGAGGCTTCGCCTTTGGCGACCATCATCGGGATCAGGTCTCCCCCCACGTCGTTGCCGCTCTCCTCTGCATTCTCGTTCTCGTGCAGCAAGTCGACCAGAGTGTCGGTGGTGAACACATAGTTCCCCATCGACGCCAGGACGCTGTCGGGGTCGTCGTTGAGTCCCTGGGTCTCGTCGCTCGGCGGCTTCTCGAGGAACTCTGCGATGTCGGATCCTTCGCCCAGCCTGATGACGCCGAACTGGCCTGACTGGTCGCGGGGAACCCTTATCCCTGCGACCGTGACACCGGCCCCGGAATCAATGTGGTGGTCGAGCATCTGTACGGGATCGATCCGGTAGATGTGATCGGCGCCGAACACGAAGACAAAGTCGGGTTTCTCGTCGTCGATCAGGTTCAGGTTCTGGAACAGGGCGTCGGCCGAGCCCAGGAACCACCGGGGACCTCGACGCATCTGTGCCGGCACCGAGGTGACGTAGTTGCCCAGCACAGCACTCAGACGCCAGGTGAGTGACAGGTGGACGTCGAGGCTGTGGCTCTTGTACTGGGTCAGCACGACGATCTTGCGGTAGCCGCCGTTGGCCAGGTTCGAGAGCGGGAAGTCGATCAACCGATAGTGCCCACCGAAGGGCACCGCCGGTTTGGCTCGGTCATTGGTGAGAGGTGCCAGTCGCTTCCCTTCGCCACCGGCCAGGATGATGCTCAGTACCTTCGGGCGACGATCTTGGAAGGGCACGGGTCTACTCCTGGGTTCTAGGGTCTTTGTGGATAAGGACGCTGACGGCGAGCGGGCCGAGAGTCACCTCGACTGACTGGTCCTGTCCATGGCTCGGGAGCGGATCGGTCGAGCGGTCGTTGTTGGTCACACCACTGCCGCCGTAGGTGACCGAGTCGGAGTCGAGCACAGCGCTCCAAGAACCGGCGAGCGGCACACCGACGCGGTAGTTGTGCTGCGGAACTGGTGTGAAGTTGGCGACCACGAGGGCCAGCTGAGCGTCCGGGGCGCTGCGCAGGAAGGCGTACACGCTGTTGGAAGCGTCGTCACCGATGATCCAGGCGAAGCCGTCGTCGCGGCAGTCGCCCCGGTATAGGGCCGGGTGTGAGCTGTAGAGACGGTTCAGGTCCGCGACGAAATCCTTCAGTTGCGCTTTGGCGGGGTCAGCGAGACTGGCCCAGTCCAGTTCCGACTCGTGGTTCCACTCCTGCGCCACTCCGAACTCGGCCCCCATGAAAAGCAGTTTCTTCCCTGGAACCGTCCACTGGTAACCGAGCAGGAGCCTGAGGTTGGCGCGCTTCTGCCATTCGTCGCCCGGCATCTTTGCCAGCAATGACCCCTTACCGTGGACGACTTCGTCGTGGGAGAGCGGCACCAGGAAGTTCTCCGAGAATTGGTAGACCGATCGGAAGGTCAGTTCACCGTGGTGATAGCGACGATGGACCGGTTCGCGGCCGAGGTACTCGAGAGTGTCGTGCATCCAACCCATGTCCCACTTGTAACCGAAGCCGAGCCCGCCCGCGTCGACCGGGTCCGTGACCCCGCCCCACGCAGTGGACTCCTCGGCGATCACCTGAATCCCGGGATGCTCCTGGTACAGCGAACGGTTGAGTTCCTGCAGGAAGCTCACCGCGCCGAGGTTCTCGTTTCCTCCATGTTCGTTGGGGATCCACTCCCCCTCCGCGCGTGAATAGTCGCGGTAGAGCATGGAGGCGACGGCGTCGACCCGGATGGCGTCGATGTGATACTGCTTCACCCAGAAGTGGGCGCTCGAGAGCAGGAAGCTGCGGACTTCGTTGCGGTCGTAGTTAAAGATGCAGCTGTTCCAGTCCGGGTGGAAACCCAGGCGGGGGTCTGCGTGCTCGTACAGATGTGTGCCGTCGAAGGTGCCCAGACCGTGCGCGTCGGTCGGAAAGTGTGACGGGACCCAGTCGAGTATCACCCCGATCCCGGCTTGGTGGAGCAGATCGACCATGGCCATGAAATCGACCGGGTTGCCGTAGCGGGCCGTGGGCGCGAAGTATCCCGTCGTCTGATATCCCCACGATCCGTAGAACGGGTGCTCGGTCACCGGCAGCAGTTCGACATGGGTGAAGCCCGTTTCGCCGATGTAGTCGATCAACTGCTTGGCGATGGCGCGGTAGCCGCCGGGTTCGTAGCGCCAGGAACCGAGGTGCAGTTCGTAGATCGAGACCGGCGCGTCGCGATCCAGCCGAGATCCGCGCCCGGCCATCCAGTCGTCGTCTCCCCACTCGTAGTCGAGGTCGGCGATGATCGACGCGGTGCGCGGAGGCTCTTCGAATGCGAACCCGTACGGGTCGGCCTTGTCGAAGGCGCGGCCCGCTTCGGGTTGTATCCGGTACTTGTAGCGCTGAGAGGGCTCCGCCGCGAACGTCGCGCGCCATACACCGGAAGGATCGGGGTCGAGCGCGAAGTCGCAGTCGGATCGCCAGTCGTTGAAATCCCCGATGACGTGCACAGACTGAGCACCCGGAGCCCAGACCCGGAACGAGACTGCTTCGCCGGCGCGGTGGGCACCGAGCACTTCATAGGCGGCGATGTGGGTTCCCCCATTGAACGACCAGGCGTCGTCAGAGGTGAATTCTCGACCGATCCCGCTCATTGCCCCGGCTCCAGAAACCGGCTCGAAGTCGGGCTTATCGGGCTCGAGTCGTTTCTGTCGGTCAGGGACATCACAGGCGAAGATAACATGCCTCGGTTATCGTCTACGCTCCGGCTCGGGGGAACTTCAGATGAAGATTGCTGTATTGACTGGTGGAGGGGATGTCCCTGGATTGAATCCCTGCCTCAAGACTGCGGTCAACCGGATCTGTGACGCAGGATCGGAGGTGGTCGGGATCCGCCGCGGTTGGGGCGGCCTGCTCAACGCAGATCCCAACGATGCAGCGTCGCTCGCCGCCAACACCGTTTCCTTGACGCCCGGTGTGGTCCGTAAGATTGATCGCACCGGCGGCACGTTCCTCCACACGTCCCGCAGCAACCCGGGACGTGTCCCGAACGCCGACGTTCCACAGTTCCTCCGCTCAGAAAACAGAGGCGAGGGACCCCACGACCTTACGCCGAACGCGATCGCGGTGCTGGATGCGCTCGGCGTAGACGCTCTGATCGCGATCGGCGGTGACGACACTCTGTCGTACGCCTTGAGGATGCACAACGAGGGCGTGCCGGTCATCGCGATTCCCAAGACGATGGACAACGACGTGCACGGAACCGACTACTGCATCGGTTTCTCCACCGCGATCAGCCGTGGTGTCGAGTTCATCCACAATCTACGAACCAGCACCGGTTCCCACGAACGTATAGCGGTGGTCGAGCTTTTTGGTCGCTACTCGGGTGAGACTTCTCTGATCACGGCTTATCTCGCCGGTGTCGACCGCGCGCTGATCTCAGAGGTCCCTTTCGACATCGACAGGCTTGCCGAACTGGTGATGAAGGACAAGGCGGCAAACCCCTCGAACTATGCGATGATCACGATTTCTGAAGGCGCCTCGATCCAAGGCGGTGAGGTGCACCTGTCGGGCGAGGCCGATGCGTACGGCCATCGCAAGCTCGGAGGGATCGGCGCGACGACCGGAGCTCTGCTGACAGAGCGCACAGGTGAGGGCATCATTCTGCAGGAGGTCGCCTATCTGATGCGCTCGGGACGCCCCGACAGTCTCGACCTGATGGTCGCTTCCAACTACGCGGTGATGGCCTCGAACCTGGCTCTTGAGGGTGCTTCTGGACGGATGGTCGCTCTTCAGAACGGGGTCTACACCAATGTTGACGTGTCAGTAACCGGCGAGGGCGCCAGACGTGTCGACGTCGACGAGCTATACGACACCGAGCAGTACCGCCCGCTGCTCCGCCAAGTCGCCGGCAAGCCCATGTTCCTGTACTGAGCGCCCGTGGCACGGACGGTAGCCTCAGCCCAATGGGCCCCCTTCCAGGAACTCCCGGAAAAGGTCGGTGTCGTCAACTGTCGCTGCAGGAGGCAATGGCACCTCAAGGTCGGCGTCCACTTCAAGGACAGTACGGGTTTCTAGGATGAACTCGGCTCCGGCGAACAGGTCCATCAGTTCCAGACGTTCGCTGTCGGTGATTCCATGGAAGAAACCTTCAGCTTCGAGCATCGCATCGTAGAGGTTCGACAGGTCTGCACGGGTCGAGAAGACACGCAGCAGGCCGTGCTCGTCCAGTTCGACCACCACCTCGACTTCGACGGAATCGAAGAAATCGACGAAGAACTGAGTCTCCGCGTCGGTGTCCGTCGAAGAATCCGAGGAGGATCCGGCAAATTCATCGCCGGCAAGGTCCTCGATGTCTTGACCTTGTGCCTCGGCTAGATCAGTGAGTGTGCCTGTACCAATGAAGATCGGCGGGGTTGAGGATGTCTGCTCGACGTTGGTAAGCGCTGCGGGCAGTTTCTCAGCGAGCTCCCTCAAGTCCGGAGGTGACGCGCCGAGGGCTGCCAACACATCGGGATACTCTGCCGCGAGCTCAGCCAAGTCGACATAGGCGATTCCGGGCTCGAAGGGAGTTGCTTGGGCATCGCTCGCATCAAACAGCTTCTGGAGTTCACGCGTGTCGATGACCAGACGCTCATCGTCGATCCACATCTCCACCTTCAAGTTCAGTTCATCACTGGGGACGAACCCCGCCGACGCCACCATGTCGACCACGAAATGTTGGCGAGCAGGACTCACCTCGCCGACGAGCGCCGGCGGCAGTTCGTCGATGTCGGATGTTCGCATTTCGTCGATCTCGGGCGCTCCCAATAATGCGCCGAACCCAAGCGTGTTAGTTTCGGCTGTCGTCACCGACACTCGATATGTCGTCACCTCGGCGGTCTCGGCGAGCGCCGCACCCAACTCGTCGACGGTGCTGACCGTGCTCTCAGAGTCTCCCCTGCCACAACCGAGCGCCAACAACGCCACAATCAGCAACAAAACCACACGGCTCTTGGACATAATCAACCCGACCAATCCTTGGACAGTCGGCCGCTCATGGACTGAGCATAACGCCACACCCTGTGCTTGGTGCTCGGCACGGCGCCGTCTTCGTAGAGTAAATCAACACCTGCGCTTCATGAAGAAACGGTTTGACCACGCAAGTTGCCGGTCCGCCGAACGGTGTTGGTCTGGATGTAGGTGACCTCGTCGGGATCGACCTCAGATTCCGGGTTCGAACGGCCCGTGTGTCAGACTCGCTAGGCCCGACAAGGAGACGGCAATGACCGAAGGATCAGCGGCCAGCGGCGCGTTGGCAGTCAGCTCGGACGGACCGGTACGCGTCGTGCGGTTGAACCGGCCCCAGGCGCTCAATGCGATCGACGAGGCGCTCCACACGGCCCTGACCGACATATGGCAGAAGCTCGACGGCGACCCCGAGGCCCGCGCCGTGGTGATAACCGGCGAGGGCCGGGCATTCACAGCGGGCGGAGACATGGGTCTGCTGCAGTTGATGTCCGAGGATCTTCCAACGCGTGACCGGGTTCTGGGCGAGAGCGAGCGGATCATGCGCGACATGATCGGTTTCCGCCTCCCTCTGGTCGCTGCTGTCAACGGCCCCGCGGTGGGTCTGGGCTGCAGTCTGGCCATGCTCAGCGACACCGTGTTCATGGAGCAGAGCGCCTACCTCGCCGACCCTCACGTTCCCGTCGGCCTGGTCGCGGGAGACGGTGGCGCCATTACCTGGCCCCTCGCCATGAGCCTGCTGTCGGCGAAGGAGTACATCCTCACCGGTGATCGAATCCCGGCTCCCGAAGCGCATCGCCTCGGTCTCGCCAACCGTGTCGTTCCCGACGGGGAGGGACTCTCCGCCGCGGTGGCCTTCGCCCACCGTCTGGCGAAACTCCCGCCGCAGGCCGTTCAGGACACCAAGAAGGCGCTCAACGTGCACCTGCAACGGGCCGCGGCCGGGCTCATCGAGTTGTGTGCGAGTGCCGAGCACCGGTCTTTCGACACCCCCGAACTGAAGGCCAACGTCGCCCGCTTCATGAAGCAGCAGGATTGAAGGGAACCACTGGTCGGCTAGACGACCACCTGGCGAACCTTGAGATCGATGATCTGCTCCCAGTCGAAGCCCAGCGATTCGAGGATGGCGTCGCCGTGTTCGTTGAATTCGGGGGCTCGGGAAGTCCCGGCGGCCTCTCCGTCGTACTGCACCGGTACCGCGACCAGGCGAAACGGCAGCCCTGCGGCTGTCTGCGCGCTCTGGATGTAGCCGTTCGCCCGTGCCTGGGGATCCTCAGCTGCCTGCAGCGTGTCCTGCACCACCGCCCACTGTCCGCTGTAGGTCTCAAGGCGCTCAAGCCAAGTGTCCAGGGTCGCTTCGGAAAAAGCCCCCTCGAGCATCGCGATCGCGTCGGCGCTGTTCGATATCAACTTCTCACCCTCAAAACGGGGATCATTGCCCAGTTCGGGACGACCGACGACTTCACACGTTTCGGCCCAGTACTTTCCCGCCTGCAAACAGGTGAGAGCGATCCACTGACCATCGCTCGTCGCATAGTTGTTGACCAAGGGGTTTCGGCCGACACGGCCTAACGGTGGCGCCAACCACGGGGAGTCGAGCGCCAAAGACAACGCCATTGCTGCGCCCATCGACCACAGGCCCGTGCCGAACAACGAGACGTCCACCTCGGTCGCCTCACCGGTGCGTTCACGATAGAACAGAGCGCCCATGATTCCGCCTGCAATCGTCATTGCGCCGATCGAGTCCCCGAAGGCCGGTGCCGGTGGCGAGGGCACAGTCTCAGACCCCGGTGGTTTTGCGCCCATCGCCACCCCGGCACGAGCCCAGTACGCGAGCGAATCGTAGGAGCCCTTGTCGGCGTCGGGTCCCCGTTCGCCCTGACCCGACCCTCGGACGTAGATGATGTCCGGGTTGTGGGCTCGTATGTCGTCGACATCGATCTGCAGCTTTCGGCGCACCCTCGGCAGCTTGTTGGTGAGGAACACGTCGCAGCTCTCAACAAGCTTGTAGAGGATCTTGAGCCCGTCGGATTTCCCGAGATCCAAGCCGATGCTCTGCTTGCCGCGATTGGAATGCTCGAGCAGGGCATGGACCTCGTCGGGGATGTCGGCGACGCCGCTCATGACGAGTCCGCGCATGGCGTCGCCCCTCTCGTAGTGTTCGATCTTGACCACCTCGGCACCCAGGTCTGCCAAGGCCGCGGAAGCCGCTGGGACGAAGGTGTGCTCAGCCACCTCCAGGATCCTGACCCCCTCCAAGATCTTCGTCATCTGAACCGCCTCCTTTCGTAGAGGTCTATGCCGGTTCGGCCAGCAGTTTCGTCTGCAGGAACTCTTCAAGGCCGGCGACACCGTTCTCGCGCCCGATCCCCGATTGCTTGTAGCCGCCGAAAGGAGCATCCGCGGCGTGCCACATTCCGCCATTGACGCTGAGGGTCCCGGTACGTATCCGTCGGGCGACACTCAGTGCACGGGCGCGATCAGCTGCGAGCACGCCGCCGGAGAGCCCGTATTTCGAGTTGTTGGCGATGCGCACCGCGTCGTCGTCCCCGTCATGAGGCAGCACCACCAGAACCGGCCCGAAGACTTCGTCCTGAGCGATTTCGCTGTTCTCGTCCGCACCCACGATCACCGTCGGCTGGAAGAAGAACCCCTTCTCGTGCTGGGTTGAACTTCCACCGGTCACGATCGTGGCACCGGATTCAACCGCGCGGTCGACCATCCCTTGCACCTTGTCGCGCTGTCTGGCATTGATCAGCGGTCCGACATAGTTGACTGGGTCGAAGGGATCACCGACCCCGAGACCCTCGAAGATCTCTTTCGCCAGCGCAACCGCGCGGTCCATGTGTGTTCGGGGCACGACCAGTCGCGAGGTGATCGCGCAGCCTTGCCCGGCATGGGAGTTGGCAGCCATTGAGCAGCCGAAGGCTCCCCCGTCGACGTTCTCCTCATCGAGCACCAGCATCGCTGACTTACCTCCCAACTCTAAGAAGACCTTCTTCAACGTCGCGCTCGCCGCAGCCATGATCGACTTTCCGACCTCGGTCGATCCGGTGAAGGTGACCATGTCGACGTTCGGGTCCGTGGTCATGACCACGCCCGCTTCCACTTCGCTCGAAGCGAGCACGTTCACAACTCCGGGCGGCATGTCGGTGTTCTCGCTGATCATGCGGCCGAGGGCCAAGTTGATGAGTGGAGTGTCGGGTGCCCCCTTGAGCACGACGGTGCAACCCGCGGCCAATGCCGGGCCGAGCTTGGCCAGGTTCAATTGTGTCGGATAGTTGTACGCGGAGATGGCGCTGACCACCCCATAGGGTTCGCGCTCGACCCAGCGACGGTGCATGCCTCCATAAGCCTCTGCTACGCCCAGATCGACAGTCCCGTCGTAGGTCTCGGCGAGGTCGGCGTAGTAGTCGAGGATCCCGATCGGACCTTCGAGAGCGGGGCCACTCGTCATGGCTATCGGGACGCCCACTTCGGAGACGGTCAACGTGCGCAGATCCTCGAGGTTGTCGCGCATCGCTCGTGCCAGTTGACGCATGCACGCGACCCGGAGGCCGGCGTCGGTGGACCAGCCGGTCTCATCGAAGGCACGCCTAGCTGCCCGGATCGCACGCTCGACATCGGCGACGGCGGCATCGGCGGCCTCCCCGATGGCCTCCTCGGTAGCTGGATTGATCGAGGTGAATGTTCGGCCGCCCGTGGCAGCGACGAGTTCGCCGTCAATGAGCAGTTGATTCTCTTGGCTCCAGAACGCCATGGTTGCCCTTACCTTTCATATGCCCTAAGCAGCGAACATAGGCCTAGTACCGGCCGGTCAGGAAGTTGGCGATGTCTTTCGCCGCAGGATACGACTCAGTAATTCCACTGCTGAAGTAGCCCTGATCACTGGTGATCGTGATACCGGTGATCGCACTGGCTGCGTCGCTGCAGAGGAAGACCAATGGGTAGGCCTGTTCCACCGGTGACGACGCTTCGATACCGAGATCGGCGCGGTAGTCGCTAGCAAAACCGAGCCAGGTTTCCTTGTTGGCTTGTGCCAACGGCGTGTCGGTCGGGCCGGGCATGATCGCGTTGATGCGAACGCCGCTCTTGAGCAACTCGAAAGCCGACTTGGCGACGTACATGCAGACCGTCAGCTTGCTGCTGAAATAGTCGGCCTTGCCATTGTCAATGGCCCATGCCGACGCCTGGTCCATGTCCTCGATAGCGAGGTAGTCGTTGATCCATGCCATGTTGTCGTCGCGCTCCCAGCCAGCACCCGCGGCTGAGGAGATGAAGCCGATAGCACTGCCGTGGCCGAGCATTCCGCTCTTGAGCATCAAGTTGATCATGTGGCGGTGACCCAGAAAATTGATCTTCTCGATCCCAGGCGTGCCGTCGGCGACGCCTGCACACGACAGCAGGACGTCGACTCGACCAGCACAGGCAGCTACCGCGGATTCGATCGAAGACCTGTCGGCCATGTTCACCTTTACGGTGGCGGCAACCCCGGGAATGTCCATGTCCGCGAAGTCCAGAGCGACTACTTCGGCGCCGGCATCGACGAGCAGACGAGATGCGGCGTTGCCCATCCCGGAAGCTGCGCCGACGACCAGCGCGCGCTTGTCGTCGAAACGGAACAGATCGAACAGTGACATGATGGACTCCCTTGCTGAAGAGATGTGGGGTTCGGTCAATCGACGACGAGCGTCAGTCTGTCCCAACCGCGAACCGTCGAGGTGTGGGATCGTTCTGAGGTTGCCTCATCGACGGTCCATTCAGGAAATCGTCTGAGCATCTCCTCGAGAGCAACACGGCCTTCAAGGCGAGCAAGGGCCGCGCCGAGGCAGAAATGCACGCCATAACCGAACGACAGATGGTGGCCGATCTTGCGATGAATGTCGAAAACGTCGGCACTCTCCCCCCACTGTCTCTGGTCGCGGTTGGCGGAGCCGTTGATGAGAAGCATGGCGCTGCCCGCGGGCACGGTCTGACCGTGGCACTCGAGGTCTTCGGCAACGTAGCGGGCCTGTACCGGCGATGGCGCCTCAAACCGCAGCGACTCTTCAATCGCCTGAGGGACCAGTTCGGGTTCGGCGACTATCTCGGCCCGTTGTTGCGGATACAGAGCCAGTGTTCGGAGGGTGTGACCGATCAACTTGGTCGTCGTTTCGTTGCCGGCACCAGCCAGCAGACTGATGTAACCGAGCACCTCGTCGCGGGTCAGGTTGCGGGTCTCACCGGTGTGGTCCTCGAAGGTGGCCTGCAGCAACTGGGTCATGATGTCGTCTGAGGGGTTCTCAAGCCGCCAATCGAGGTATTCGCCGAAATTTCCTTCGGCTGCCGCATTGCCGATATCAGCGAAGGCTCTGACGTCCGGCTCGCCGCTCTCTGACAGGCGTAGACCCTCATCGGTCTGCTCCCGCAGCGCCTGCTGATCGGCCTCGGGTATCCCCAAAAGCATGCCGATGACCCGCATCGGCATTTTGGCCGCAAACGTCTCGACCACGTCGAAACGATCCGCGCCGGCCAGCGCATCGAGCGCGTCGGTGCAGTAGCGGCGCACCTGGGGTTCGATCGCGTTCATCTGCCTGGGAGTGAACACCCGCGACAGCAGACCCCGATAGACAGTATGGCTGGGAGGATCGTCGAAGATCACCATGCCTGCGGGCATCTCGATGTCTGCCTTGATCAATTCGAGTACCGTGCCCCGACTTGAGATGAGCCGGTTGTGGTCTTTCAACCCGGCCCCGACATCGTTCCAGCGGGTGAGCGCATAGAAGTCGTGTTTAGCGTTGTAATAAAGCGGACTTTCATCGCGCATCCGCTTCCAGACGGGATACGGATCAGCATCGATCTCAAAGTCGTAGGGGTCGTAATAGACAGCGGGCGCGGGCGTAGACATATCAGAGTTCTCTGATCCGTTGTTCGGTGCGCAACGGGGCCATCACGGGATCTCAGGTGCCAGGTCAGCGAGAAAGTCTCGGGTACGGCGGCTCGATGCCACTAGTTCGTCTCGTCCGTTGCCGACCGGAACCACCCGGATCGACACATCGGTCGCGCCCGCATCGGCGAAGGACCGCAATCGGTTGAGCACCGCTGCTTCATCACCTGCGGCCAGAATGTCTGCGACCGAAGTCGCATTGCCCCGTTCGAGGAGGCGCTGGTAGTTGGGGGAGATCTCAGCTTCGGACAGGATCCGGTTTGTCCGCTCCCTGGCCGCGTCGACCTCGCTGTTGGCACACAGGCAGACTGGAACACCTGCTACAACTCGGGGATCTGCGCGTCCCGCGGCGTGCGCCGCGGCAACGATCCGGGGGGCGATGAACTCACCGATGGACTTCTCGTCGGCCAGCCACAGAAGGGTGCCGTCGGTCCGCTCGCCGGCCAGACGTAGCATCACCGGCCCCAACGCCGCGAGCAGCACCGGAGTGGCGGGCTTGTCGGTCACCTCGAGCGGGTTGTGGACCGCGTAGTGCTCGTTGTCGACATCGACAGTCCCGGGCCCTGCGAGGCCCGCGTCGAGCACGTCGAGAAGAGACCTGACCTGGGCAGCCGGGCGTTCATAACTGAGGCCGAGCATGTCGGAGACGATCCAGTGGTGGGAAGGACCCAGACCCAGAGTGAAACGCCCTTCACAGACCAGTTGGGTCGAGAGTGCCTGCTGCAGCAGTGCTATTGGATGTCGAGTCTGGGTGGGGACCACAGCGGTGCCAAGCTCGATCCGACTCGTTTCTCGTCCCATCAACGCCGCGGCAGTCATCGCGTCGAACTCGTCGGGGATCTGCGGAATCCAGGCTGTGGCGAAACCGGCCTGATCGGCCCAGCAGGCGTCGTCGAGGAGGCGCTTCACCTTGGTGTCGTAACGACGTCGCTCGGGTCCAATCATGAGGCCCATTCGCATTTTCTGAACACTATGTCATTGATGGCGGGAACAACATTCTCAACAGCAGAGAGGCCACTTTCCCCGCTGACCCGGACGAGACTACGGTTACGACGGTGCAGAACTCCTGCAATGACCGAGCATCACAGTGCGAGCCTTTCGAGAGTGTTGGGAGACCGCGGTGAGTGATCCCCCCGAAAGCCCTCATATTCCACCCTTGCCTGTGCAGCAATGGCGAGATGATCTCGTTGAAGCATTTGCCGTGATGAAGCCGCCTCCGGGTTCGATCTACGCAAAGCGACGAACCAACCGGGAGTCAGGCGGGAAACGGGTTGCCGGAGCGTTCGCGGTCTTGGCCCATCATCCTGACCTCACCCGGGCATTCCTCGCCTTCAACCGCCACGTGCTCTATGAGAACACCCTCGGCGAGCGCCTTGTGGAGCTGGTCGTTCTGCGAGTGGCGGTGCTGCGGGGTTCTGCTTATGAATGGGCCGAACACGCCGCGGTTGCGCGAGAACTAGGGGTCTCCGACAAGCAGATTCGAGCGGTCGCCGCCGGTCCTGATGCAGAGGGCCTGTCTGCGTCTGAGTCCCTGCTGCTCCGAGCCGTCGACGAGATTCGTCACGACTCGAATCTCAGTCCCGGTACCTGGAACGAGTTGAAGGACCAGTTCGATACCCGCCAGATCATTGATCTGCTGTTCACGGTCGGCGCCTACGACACCCTCGCCGTCGCTTTCAACTGTTTCGGCCTTGAAGTCGACCAGGACTTGCAGAACTCGACTCCGCCCATGCTCCAGCCGGAGAACTAGGTCTGCACACAAAGAGAATGTGATTTCCGAACGCGGCTATGTTGAGCGGTAGCAATTCACGAGGTGAAGAAGATGGCACATTTCCCGAAGCCGGCCGAGGGCAGTTGGACTGAGCACTTCCCCCAACTCGGCACCGCACCCGTGAACTACGAGGATTCGATTTCACCGGAATACTACGAACTGGAGAAAGCCGCGATCTTCAAGCAGGCCTGGCTCAACGTCGGGCGAGTCGAACAGCTGCCCAGAGTTGGAAGCTATTTCACCAAGGAACTCGACTGCGTCGACACCTCGATCATCGTCGTGCGGGACCGTAGCGCGGTACGGGTCTTCCACAACATGTGCCGCCACCGCGGCAACAAACTCGTCTGGCAGGACTACCCGAACGAGGAGGTCAAAGGTACCTGTCGGCAGTTCACCTGCAAGTACCACGGTTGGCGCTACGGCCTGGACGGTGAACTCAACTTCGTTCAACAGGAGAGTGAGTTCTTCGATCTCGACAAGGCCGACTATCCGCTCGTGTCGGTCCATTGCGAGACCTGGGAGGGTTTCATCTTCGTCAATTTCGCAGCCGAGCCCGCCGAAACGCTGCTCGAGTTTCTTGGCGAGGTCGCAACCGGGTTGAGCGGCTACCCCTTCGGCGAGATGACCCAGACCTTCGGCTACCGCGCAGTCGTGGGTGCAAACTGGAAGCTCTTCAACGACGCTTTCTCGGAGTTCTACCACGCGCCGGTACTCCATCAGAACCAGGCGGTCGCGTCGGAGTCCGCCAAACTGCAACAGTTCGGCTTCGAGGCGCTGCACTACGACCTCTTCGGCGACAGCGGCCACGGCATCGTCTCCACTTGGGGCGGCATGTCGCCGCCCAAAGACCTGGAGATGGTGAAACCCATCGAGCGGATCCTCCGCAGTGGCCTGTTTGGGCCTTGGGAGCAGCCGCCGGGCATCGACCTGTCCGAGTTGCCGCCGGGGCTCAACCCCGCTCGTCACAGAGCCTGGGGAGCCGACACCTTCCAGGTCTTTCCCAACTACGTCATCCTCGTCTGGGAACGCGGCTGGTACCTGACATACCACTACTGGCCACTCGCCTACGACAAGCACCTCTTCGAGGGGTGCCTCTACTTCGCGCCGCCACGCAACGCCACGGATCGCATGCGTCAGGAACTGGCCGCGGTGACCTTCAAGGAGTACGCGCTCCAGGACGGCAACACTTTAGAGGCGACCCAGCGGAGCCTGAAGTCACGCGCCGCCACTGAGTTCCCACTCTGTGATCAGGAGATTCTGCCCCGAAACCTTCACAAGACCGTCGCCGACCGGGTGCGGGCACATCGAACCGCAACAGAGACCGCCGTGGTGGTCGCCCGCTAGGAGGAGTTGTGTCATCACAGATGCTGCCCGACGAGTTCGCCGATCTCGAAGGTTTCGCACCTCGCTGGAGCCTTGCCACCGAAAGGGAGCGATACACCGCACGCCTCGCCAGTTCCATGGCCGAGTTGCAGGAACTGTACGAAGCTGCACTGCCGCGCATGACCGATGCCCTCGACTTTCTCGACCAGTTCGACCTCGAAGACCTCCCTGAAGACGCCCGCAACCTGATGAGACTATTCTTCTCCGTGATCAACGCTTCGTTCCCGGTCGAATCCTGGAAGCAGCCCCGGGTTCCGGACTCTGGAGCGGCGTACCTCGACCTCGTAGACGAACCCGTGATCTAACTGGCACTAGCTCCGTGGCGGGTCATGGGTATTGCCGCTGTCATATCCGCCGCCGCGCCGCAGGAAAGTCGTCGAGCGGTTCGCGAATCGCCAACCGTCCGCGGTTCGCCGGTACTGGTCGCTGTACCAGGCCAGTCGAACTTCATGGGTCAACTGGTCCGTGAACGTGTAGTGCTGTTCAGCGGCGGCTTCGTCACCGTCCAGGGTGATCACCGGCGGGTTGACGATGAGTTGGCCTCGGGGGGCGCTTGAGACGAGCTTTGGGAAGCGGTCCATCCCGTAGACCTCTCCGAAAGCGGTGTAGGTGCCGTCGGGGAGGAACAGCTCGACGAGTTCGTCGACTTCGAAGCGGCTCAGATGCATGGCGTAACGGGCGCACAGATCGATGATCTCGAGCCGGTCGGCGACTGTGGAGGGATCAACGCCGGGCATTAGGACCTCCGTGGGTCATGGCGAGTATCGTCGCGAGAGAACGTCATTCTCACACACAATTTGGGAGTTCGCATGCCCGCTTCTGGGCCGCTCGAGTACCCCGTTGGAAAGAGCATCCAGTCAAGTCTCGCAGCAGCATCGGACCGGGACCCGAGGGCACCGGCTATCCGTTTCCTCGAAGAGACACTCTCCTACGGAGAGCTTGAGACGTTGAGCAACGGGTATGCGGGCACGCTGGCGCAACGTGGAATAGGGCTAGGCGACCGCGTCGCCATGATGGCCTCCAACCGGCCGGAGTTCTTCACTGCGCTGTACGGGATTCTCAAGGTCGGCGCATCGGTTGTGATGATCAGTCCAGCTTGGAAAGCGACCGAGATCGCCCACGCCACCGACCTCACCGAACCGGCTCTGCTGGTTTGCGACGGCGACACTTATGAGCGCGTGGGGCAGTCCTTCACGGGTCAAATCCTGCATCTCGACAACGACGATCCCCCTGCTGTCGATGCGGTGGAAGTCTCTCAAGCGGACTGGGACAACACCGAGGCCGTCCTGGTGTTCAGTTCCGGCACTACCGGGCTTCCCAAAGCTGTTCGACACACCCACGCCTCCCTCGGAGCAGCTACGGCCCATTGGGTATCTGCGCTGGGGTTGTCTGCGAACGACCGGTTCCAGATCGCAACCCCGGCGTTCCATATTCTCGGCCTGCTCAACATGTTCGCATCGGTCTCTGCCGGTTCGTCGGTCAGGCTGCACCCCCGTTTCAACCTCGACGAGTTGCTGCGTTGTATCGAGGCCGACCAGATCACCTTGGAGATGGCGGTCGCTCCGATAGCCCTGGCCATGGCGAACCACCCCGACCTGGAATCCTTCGACCTCTCATCGCTGCGCTACATCATGTGGGGCGCAACCCCGGTGACCGAGAGCGTCGCGCAGCGCGTCACGGAGCGCACCGGAGTCGGCTTTTTGGCGGCCTACGGGGCCAGCGAGGTCCCGGTCATCACCAGCAACCCGGTTGACTCTCCCGAACGTTGGCGTCTCGATTCTGCCGGTCTGCCGATTCACGATCTGGAGATGCGAATAGTGGATCTCGATACCGGCGAAGCTCTGGAATCTGGCGCCACTGGGGAGATCCAACTTCGATCCCCATCAATGATGACCGGTTATCTGCCCGTCGAGGCCAACGACGAAGCCTTCGCTGATGGTTGGTACCGCACTGGCGATGTTGGCTGGCTTGAGCCCGATGGTTGGCTGCACATCACCGACCGCGTCAAGGAGATGATCAAAGTCAAGGGCTTTCAAGTTGCGCCGGCAGAGATTGAGGCTGTGTTGCACGGCCACGACGAGGTCACCGACTGCGCGGTCTTCGGTGTTGCTGACGAGGCTGCTGGAGAGGCGGTGGTCGCCGCTGTGCAACTGGGTGACGGTGCGTCGGTGACGGTTGAAGAACTCAAGGCACTGGTGGCTGACACTCTGGCTACCTACAAGCGGCTGGCCGATCTCTGGATAGTCGACACCATCCCTCGCCTACCGTCAGGAAAGGTGCTCCGCCGCGAACTGAAAGCCCGCTACCTGGGCACGAGCGGACCGCGCGGGCAAATCGGGGCCTAGGCGGCTTCGGGGACCAGCAAGTCGATCGTCACTGCGAGGAAATTGCGTCGAGAACCTCCAGCCGTCCGGCGCGGCGCGCGGGCAGGACTCCGGCCAACAATCCGGCGAGCACGCCGGCGACGGCGATGGCAATCAGCGTGAACCAGGGGATGATGAAATCGGAGTAGCCGAGGCCGAGCGCGTCGAACGCGACCCAACCAAAGAACACACCCAAGCCAAGACCGACCATGGTGCCTATCAGGGCGATGATCGCCGACTCGTAACGAACCGTTTGACGAAGCTGCCGACTGGTCATGCCCACCGCGCGCAGCAGTCCCAGCTCACGGGTCCGTTCGTGGATCGACAGCGACATCGTGTTCACGATGCCGATCAAGGCGACGACCACCGACATGCCGAGCAACGCGTAAAGCAGGGTCAGCAGGTCGTCCAATTGCCCGGCCTGGTCGTCAATGAACTCCTTGCGGCTGCTGACGCTGGCTGTCGGATCGCCCGCCAGCGCCGCGTCGATCTGGTCGAGAAGAGCCCCGTCGGCGCTCTCGGCCCGGACAAGGATGCGATTGTCGAGGCTGCGGCCCGGACTGGCGTCGAGTACTGCGTTGTCCACGAGCCAACCCTGAACGAGCTGGTATGCCCCATCGTAGATTCCGGCGACGGTGAGGGTGGTGGCCTCCTGCTGGAAGCGAACGTCGACCCGGTCACCCAGCGATAGGCCAGATTCCTCTGCGGTGTCGAGTCGGATTGCCACCTCGTCGGCGCCTAGGCCAGAAACAGATCCTTCGACAAGGCCGAGGTCGGCCACGGCATCGAGTCCTTCGGTGGAGGCGCCGGTCACCACCGCGTAGGAGCCGGCGATCTCAGCGAAGGCCTCGCGTGTTGACACCGCCGCGTCCACGCCTGCAAAGCCCGATATCTCCGACGCTACGGTCGGGTCCAACCCGCCGCCGGCTTGGGTTATCTCTTGGCTGATCTGCACCACGTAGTCCGCACGCAGTTCCTCCTCGAGGTCGCCGGCGATCAGGCTGCTCAGCGTGGCGGCGAAGACCGTAGCGGCGACGACAAGCGCAACACCGATCATCAGAGTCAGCGAGGTGGTGGCACTGCGCTTGGGGTTGCGTGAAGCATTCTCGCGGGCCAGTTCGCCGGTGATCGAGCCCTTCCGTACCAAGGGTATAGCCAGCAGCCTGCTGAGGGGTTGCACAATCGACGGTCCGAGCACCACCACGGCTACCACCACCAGCGGGAGCCCCGCGGCCAGACCCCAAGTGTTGCCCCCGCCTGCGGCCCAGAAGGTGACGACCAGTCCCGCGACCAGCGCAACCAGACCGCTGCCGACACGGACACGGCCCGCGGTGCCGGACTCGACCGCCGCCTCCCTCAGCGCCTCGATCGGGTCGACCCTGGCGCCTCGCCGAGCAGGGAGATAGGCGGCGGCCACGGTGATCACCGTGCCGAGCACCACACCCAACGCCAGCGCGGACTCCGGGATGGCCAGACTCATCTCAAGGTCTCCCAAGAAGGAACTGAGCAATTGGAGCAGGCCCCAGCCGATCCCGATTCCCAGCATCGCGCCAGCCGCCGAGGCGACCGCTCCGATCAGCACCGATTCCGCCATCACGCTGACCGAGACCTGCCTGCCGGAGGCACCAATGGCCCTCAACAGCGCCATCTCGCGGGTGCGCTGGGCGACGGTGATGGTGAACGTGTTGTAGATCACGAAGGCACCGACGAGGAGTGCGACTCCTGCGAAGACCTGGAGCGCGATCTCGATGATTCGGGCAAATGTGCCGATGAGTTCTTGGAACTCCTCGGTGAGGGTCTCGCCGCTCACAGCCTCGAGGTCGTGCCCGAGATGCTCATTGAGCCGCTCGACGAGAATCTCGGGCGTCACATCCTCGGCTGCGACGACGAATACCTGGTCCACATCGGTGCTGCCGAACACTCTCGCAGCACCCTCGAAGCTGAAGGCGAGAACCTGGCTGGGGAAGCTGCCGCTCTCATCGGTAATCCTCCCCACCACGGTGAATCTCGCCTCCGGGGGCAATGGCAGGACCCGGACTGTGTCGCCCAGGGCGAAGCCCCCCTCTTTGAAGGTGTCTTCGTCGACCACCACCTCATCGGGGGCCACGGGGGCTCGGCCGTCAACGACTGTGAACGGGTTGGCGTCGGGATCGTCGATCCACCCCAGGCCCTGCGCGTCGGCACCTGCGCCTCCGACAGTCTTGCCGTCGGAGGTAACTATCTGGGCGTAGCCGGCGAGGTAGGGAAAGGCCCCGTCGACACCGTCAACGACGGCAATGTCATCGGCTACCGAGGGCGAAATTCGCTCGCGGATGTCGAAGAACGGGGTTTCGATTGTGTTGGCTGAGCGCACCGCCGCGTCCACATCCTCGAACGCCTCGGCAATCGATTCGTTGAGTGACTCCTCGAAGGATGTAGTCAGGACTGACGTGGCCGTGAAGAAGGCGATGCCCAAGACGATGGCCAGCGCCGTAGCGACGTAGCGGAACGGGTTGTTGGCGATCCCGCGGATTGCGATGGTGAACATCCGCGATCAGTTCCCCAGCGTCTTCATGTGGTCGAGGACGGTTTCGCTGGTGGGATCAAACATCTCGTTGACGATCTTTCCGTCCGCCAGAAACACCACCCTGTCTGCGTAGGAGGCAGCGTTGGGGTCGTGCGTGACCATCACGATCGTCTGGGCCAGGTCGTCGACCGCTTTGCGCATGAAGGCCAGAATCTCGTTGCTGGTGGTGCTGTCGAGGTTGCCGGTGGGTTCATCGGCAAAGATCAGCTTCGGTCTCGACGCCAGGGCCCGAGACACAGCGACACGCTGCTGCTGGCCGCCTGACAGCTCATTGGGTCGATGGTCCATCCGATGACTCAACCCGACCGTGGACACTACCTCACCGAGCCAGGTCTCGTCGGGTTCCCGACGCGCCAGCCGCTGAGGCAGGACGATGTTCTCACGGGCGCTCAGTGTGGGCACGAGGTTGAATGCCTGGAAGATGAATCCGAGCTTGTCGCGCCGCAATACGGTGCGCTCACGGTCGGACATGGCGCTGACGTCGTCTCCGTCGATGAACACGTTCCCTGCGGTGAGCGTGTCCAGTCCGGCCATGCAGTGCATCAGCGTCGACTTGCCGGACCCGGACGGTCCCATGATCGCGGTGAACTCACCGGGACTGAACGTGATGTCCACACCGTCGAGCGCTCTGACCTCCGACGCACCGCTGCCGTAGTGCTTGGCCGCACCCCGGGCGTATGCAGCGGCGGGTACGCCACGGCCGTCGGGATCGTCTGGCGAGGTCATGGTTGTTGAGTGTTGCTCAGGCATTCGAGGACTGTAGTATGGTTTAGCCAAAAGCTAAGCATCCCATCAAATTCCCTGGCGGAGTTCCTCTTTCATAACCTTGCCGGTGGCGTTCAAGGGAAGTTCGTCGAGGAATCGAACGGATCTCGGCACCTTGAAGTTCGCCATGCGCTCGCGGCACCAGGCGATGATCTCCGATTCGTCTGCTTCGCTGGCGGGAACGGTCACAACAAAAGCTTTGGCAACCTCACCGAGGCGCTCCTCGGGCACGCCGATCACCGCGACCGCGGCGATTGCCGGGTGGGCGAGCATGATGTTCTCGATCTCGGCCGGGTAGGCGTTGAAGCCACCGACGATCAGCATGTCCTTGAGCCTTCCGATGATCTTGAGATAGTCACGGTCGTCCATCGTCCCGAGGTCGCCGGTATGGAGCCAGCCGACGGTGTCAACCGTTTCGGCGGTGGCCACCGGGTCGTCGAGATACCCCTGCATCACGTTGTTGCCCCGCACCACGATCTCCCCCACTTCGCCCCGCGGCAGCTCGGTGCCGCACGGGTCCACGATGCGGATCTCGACACCGACCGCCGGACGACCCGATGTGGTGGCGATCGTCTCGAAATCGTCACCCGGCTGAGTACCGCTGCAAGTGCATGCCTCGGTCAGGCCGTAACCGGTCATGATCGCCTCGAACGGAAGCTCAGTGTGCATCCGGGAGATGAGTTCAACTGGAATGTCAGCCGCGCCAGTCACCGCGACCCGCAGGGAGGATAGGTCAGCCGTTGCGGTGGCCTCATGGTCGAGGATCATCTGGTAGAGCGTCGGCGCGCCCGGGAACACCGTGATCCTCTCCTGTGAAATCAGCCTCAGTGCCTCTTCGACCTCGAAGACTGCCATTGGAAGCATGGTCGCTCCCCGCAGCAGGCACGCCAGCCAACCTGCTTTGTAACCGAACATGTGGAAGAAGGGGTTCGCGATGAGATAGCGGTCGCCCTCTCGAAGATCGGCGAAGTCACACCAGGCGTCGAACTGTTCGAGTGTCTGACCGTGGTTCATCATCACGCCCTTGGCGACGCCGGTAGTTCCCGACGTGAACATGATGTCGCACATGTCCTCAGGCCCGACCGCGGCACAGCGAGCCTCCACGATGGACCCGGCAATACCGCTCCCCCGATCGAGGAACCCGGCCAGCGGCACGGGGTCGATGGGCAAGGAGTCGTCAGGATGAACGTTGTCAGGCACGGGAGCGTCGAGGATGACGATGTCGGTCAACTCCGACAGATCGGCGTCACTTCCCGCCAACATCGCAACGGGATCGATGTCCAAGAACCCAGTGACGGTGAACAGCGTTGTTGCTCTTGTACGGGACAGGATCGGCCCGGCCTCCGCGGCCTTGTAGCGGGTGTTGATCGGCACCAGAGTTGCGCCGACGCTCTGCAGGCCGACTGCGGCAACGACCCAGTCGATGCTGTTCGGTGCCCAAATCCCGACTCGGTCGCCATGTGAGACGCCGCTGGCGATCAAAGCAGCGGCCATGGATCGAATCCGCTCACCGAGTTGGCCGAAATTGATCCGCTCGCCGCGGTGCACCGCCGCTTCCGCATCGCCGAGTCGGTCGATGGTCGCGAAGACTGTCGCCGGGATGCTCACCCAGTTCATCGCCGATCTCCGGCGGTCACCATGACAGCATTCACCGCGGCACGTCGCCGCTCAGCGTGATCCGGTGCATAACGCGGCGGTGACCGTGGTAGTCGTTAATCGGGTTGTGCATTGCGCAGCGATTGTCCCACAACGCAAGCGAGGCCACCTCCCAGCGGAACCGGCAGGTGAACTCCGCCCGCGTCTGGTGCGCGAACAAGTATTCGAGCAGCGGCCGACTCTCAGCTTCGGTCATTCCCTCGAACTTCACCGTGTGCGCAACGTTGACGTAGAGCGCTCTGCGCCCAGTCTCGGGGTGCGTACGCACCACTGGGTGCACGGACTCGAACACCTGGCCGGCCATATCGTCGTCACCGGCTTCGACGAGACGATCCTCGCGGGTCTTGGAAACATCGGCTAGGGCCGAGCTGTGCACCGCCCTGAGCGAACCGAGGAATCGCTTCAGATTGTCCGACAGAGCCTCATAGGCGGCATACATGTTGGCCCATTCCGTGTCGCCGCCGAACGGGGGGACCTCTCGCGCCAGGAGCATCGATGCCATCGGCGGTTCGTCGAGATACACCGTGTCGCTGTGCCAGATCCCGCCGAAGTTCGTGGTTTCAGACTCGAGCTTCTTGACTTCGATGATCTCGGGGAATCCCTCCAGGCTCGCGAGGAACGGGTAACGGGCCGGTTGACCGATGGCTTCGGCGAATGCCAGGAAGTCGGCCTTGCTCAACGGTTGCCCACGGAAGAACACCACCAGATGCTCAAGCCACGCGGCTCGAATCTCGGCGATCAGTTGGTCGTTCAGCATCGACAGGTCGACGTCGGAGATCTCAGCTCCAATCGCACCCGCGATCGGGGTTACGGTAATCGTCATGGCGCCGCGCTGCCTCCACGTTGCTGGTTCCGATACGAGATTCTCATGTGCCTTTGAAATCCGGGTCGCGCCTTTGCCGGCGAGCACGGTTGGCCTCGTGAAAGTCGTCAGATCGGCTGGAGAGTTCGAGGGCCAACGCCTCTTGTTCGAAATGTTGAGCAAGGTCAGATGTGAGTGACCGTTGAACCAGCATCTTCGAAAGGCCCACGGAAACGGTCGCGGCTGAAACCAACTTCTGAACCAGAGCCGCTGCTTCGGCATCTACCTCGTCGACGAGCACTGAGCGATGGATCAAACCCCACTCGAAAGCTTGAGCTCCACTGATCTTCTCAGCGAGCAAGATCATTTCTTTGGCGCGGGCAAGCCCAACCAGGCGTGGGAGCAACCACGACGATCCTCCATCAGGTGTGAAACCTAAAGATGTGAAAGGTGCCCAGAAGCGGCAGTCGTCAGCAGCAACAACAAAATCGCTTGCCAACGCCAGATTCAAACCAAGACCAACCGCCCATCCCTTCACGCTGGCGACTATTGGAGTCTGCGTTCTGAGCATCGACGTGATCAACCGGTTGACATGCCAGCGAAGATGCCGTTGCGTTGCCCCGGCGCGCGGTTTGGTCTCCGCCGCACGACGCAACGACAGATCAAAGCCGGAACAGAAGTGCTCACCGCGGCCCATGAGGTGAAGCACCCGAACCGAATCATCTGAGCCTGCTACTTCCACCAAGTCGATCAGGCCCAACACCATCTCATCGGTGACCGCGTTGCGTCGTTCGGGACGATTGAGCGTCAACGTTAGAACACCTTCGCGGCTCGTGAATTCCAGCCCTTCTACTTCGTCGGGATAATCCCTCATGAGCGGTCCTCTGACTGGTCCTGGGAAGCGAAACGGGCCACAAACGCTTCAAGGGTTTCCGAACAGTTGCTGGCCCCATCCGGTGGTTCGGGAAGCAGCACAGGCCCGTACTTCCGACTTGGGAGCAGCACCGTCGCATGACCGGGACAAGTGGTCTCTCCCCTCTGGTTCTCGCCCCAGACGTCCAGATCCACAGCCGGACGACTCCCCGGCGCAAGGTATTTTCGAGTCACGGTGCCACGCATCGAGTGAGTGTCCCCCACGAAATTGAACTTGCGGAACTCAACATCGAGTGAAGCAAGCCACCCGTCGTCGCCCATCCAGTCGGTGCAGAGGTGAATCAACCAGGTCTCGCGCATACGTCCGTAGTCATAGACCGCCGGGGCCCCAGAACGCCTAGCCCACTCGGGGTCCCAATGCACCCGCTGGTGAACGTCGGGAATATTGAGTTCATCGGGACGGAAGAACCCTGGCACCCGCTGTCGTTGTTGATGCCCGAGCCGCAGGGCTTTGACCCCGTACAGTCCCATTCCCATCCCGGCGTGCCATACGATCATGTCGGTGACTCTCATCGGGCCCTTCACCAACGGTGTCAGTTCATCGCCTTCGTCGACGTCTTCCCACCAACGGGGCTCTGCGCCCCTGCGCCGGGCCGTTTCTTGTATCGCTGCAGCCTGGATGTCGGCGATTTCTTCGTCGCTGTAGGGGTCAATCGAAGTGGCTGTTCCACCGCCGCGGCGGTCCTTCTCAAGTTGCGCGCGATCCGTACGGATCATCAACCGGTACTGCGCGGAAAGGACCCGGTCGCTGGTTGCGAAGACTTCAGCGGTCCATTCATGCACGGTGCGTCGCGCGAATTTGCTCAATTTGTCGTGAACGCCTACGAGGGCATTGCGACGGACAACACGGTCCCCTTCGCGAAGCGGCGCCCACCACTCGCGGAAACTGCCCGAGTAGTAGGCGTGCGCGCCTTTGAGAGGGTCACCTTTGAGCAGGGCTTTGGTGTCGTCGCCCAACTCGAGCACTTCGTTGTTACCAATCAAGGTGTCACCGCCATTGATGCATGGAGAACCAATCGGTCCACCCCAGCGGGTTCTGGTGGCGTAGTCAGGGTCACACCAGAGGGGATTGTCGTCACCATATGCCTCAGCAACATGGCGGAAGGCGTCTGAGTTCGGGCTGCGATACCAGGGCGGCAGAGGATGAGGGTGTGCTATACCGATCCGGGCGCGGAGCCGGGCAATTCGTTCGTCGGTGATCGCCGCTTGTTCAACCATCGTTGAGCGTCTCGTCTCGGTGTCCGACCATCGCGAGCAATATTGTACGGTCACCCATAGCGCCGGACCATTTCACGACAGGCGGCGGTCACCGAATTCCAGAACAGGGCCGACAGTGGACATACGAAACCGAATCGCGATCGGGACAGACTCCAGCGACGCCGAGAGACCGGACCCCGACTGGGAGCCGCTGAAGTGAGGCCGAACCTGTTCTCGCTGCTGCGCGACCACCCTGCCCGAGGCTCTGATGCGCTCGTCCATGACCTCCACCGCACGCTGTGCAAGGACGAGGTCCTCGATCGCGTGGACCGTCTGTCAGAGCAGCTGGCCAACCCTGCCGGCACAACGGTCGCAGTCGTCGCCGAGGGGATCGACATGCTGGTCGGGATGTTCGCAGTGTGGAGGAACAACCAGGTCTTCGTGCCGGTTAATCCCCACAACCCCCGGCCCGATTTCGACTCCGCCGCGGTGGTGACCTCCGCTGGAGTCGTGCTGGGAGACAACTACCGCCGACACGAGCCTGGAGTTGCTTTCGTGCTGTGGACCTCCGGCACGACAGGTCGGCCCAAACCGGTACTGCACACCCACGAGTCGTATCTTGAGATCATCGACCGGGTGCTCGAACCGTTGCGGTCCATGCCTCGGGATACGAATGTCGCTCCGTCGCCCAACCTGATCCCCGTCTCCCTCGCTCTGAACGCCGGCATCTACAACGTCCTTTTCGGGCTGCGATCGGGTGCTCCACTGGTGTTGATGGACCGCTTCTACACGACTGACTTCGCGACCCTGGTGGCGCGGCACAAGATTCGCTCTACTGTCCTCCCACCTGCGGCGATGTCGATGCTGAACGACGACGCCGTGGTGGATTCCCTCTCCCCACTACGGTATGTCCGCTCGATAACGGCTCCCCTCTCGCCGTTCGGCGCCCGCCGCTTCAACGAGAGGTTCGGGGTTGTCGTACTCAACGGCTACGGACAGGCGGAGATCGGGGAAGTGATCGGTTGGACCGCAGCCGATGCCAAGGCGCATCCAGACAAGATCGGGGCGATCGGTCGCCCCCATCCGGGCGTGGAGATTCGCATCGACTCACCCGACGATTCGGGAGTCGGCGAGTTGCTGGTCCTCCCGCCGAGCCGCGCCGACGGTTACGCAGACGGCAGCAGCTTCAGCGACCGGATCACCGAAGACGGGTATGTTCGAACCGGCGATCTGGCCCGCATCGACCCGGATGGTTTCGTTTGGATCGAAGGACGGCTCGGCGAAATGATCAACCGGGGCGGCAACAAGGTGTACCCGAACGAGGTTGAAGAGGTCTTGCTCTCAGTCCCCGGAATACGCGAGGCCGCGGTGGTCGCGGCGCCCGATGACCGCCTCGGCGAGTTGCCAGTCGCTTTCGTCGTCGGCGAGGCCCGGCAGGACCTTGAGGCGGCCTGTCGCCGACATCTGGTCGCCTACAAGGTTCCGGCACGCTTCGTGCGGGTCGAGCAACTGCCCCGGAACGACGTCGGAAAGATACTGCGTCGAGAATTGGCAGGGAGCCTGTGACCATGGATGTTTCTGGACACGAAGAGCACGGGCAGACCGAAACGGTCGTCATCATCTTTGATCGAAAGCGAACCGAGATCGCCTACAGCGCAGGCGACACGATCCTAGAGACGGCCCGTGCCGGTGGTCTGGATCCGCCGTTCTCGTGCGAGGCGGGCAATTGCGCCACCTGCATGGCGATGCTCCAGGAGGGAAACGTGACGATGCGCAACAACGACGCCCTGACCCCCGAGGACATCGACGAAGGGTGGATTCTGACGTGTCAATCCCTCCCCCACGGACGCTCAGTGACCGTGGAGTACGAGTCGTTCTGAGGGGGCAGCCGCTGCGCTCCGAGACGTCGGATCAACCTATGACACGGCCGCCGTTGACTCCTAGTACCTGACCGGTGACGAAGCCGGCGTCGTCGCGGCACAGGTAGGCGACCGCAGCAGCAATGTCATCTGGTTGACCCACACGCCTGATCGGCATGCTCTGGAGCAGAACCTCGACGCCGGGGCCGAGAAAGCCGCTTTCCTCGGCTTGCTGAAGGCTCGGAGTGTCGATGAACGATGGCGGCACAGCATTGACGGTGATGCCTTTCGAGCCGAGTTCACGGGCGAGCGAGCGGGTGAGAGCGATCACTGCTCCCTTGCTGGCCGAGTAATGCGTCTGCAGGACGCTGCCCGTCTGAGCACTCGAGGACGCGATGTTGACGATCCGCCCCCAACCGGCGGTCACCATGTCGCTTAGAACCGCCTGGCAGCAGTCGAACGTACCGTAGACATTCACCGCGAACACCTGCTCGAGTTCCTCGCGGGTGATCTCGCGGAACTTTTTGAACGGTGAGATCCCGGCGTTGTTGACCAAGATCGTGGCTGGACCCAGTTCTTCGCGCGTGGCCGCGACAGCAGCATCGACTGCCTGCCGATCCGCGACATCGACCTCGTAGGCGACAACCCTCCCCCCTTCGCCTGCGATCTCCTCAGCGGCGACCGCGGCAAGGTCACCGTCGCGTTCGAAGATCGCAACCATCGCGCCTTCCAGACAGAGGCGTCGGCTGACGGCGAGACCGATCCCCCGACCGCCTCCGGTGACGATGGCGGTTCTGGGGCCCGACCATGCGGAAACTCCGTTCACGACGCCACCCTCGACCAGACCCGGTTCATGGACCACTCCTCGCATCCTGGACGGGGACTCCCCCGCGGCTGCTGAGCGACGGTACCGCTTCGGCTCGGTCGCCGACAAGTTCCATAGACCCTCGTCGCGGGCGTCGCGTGCTAGTACTAGTGCGTCCTCCTTGGACTTGTTCCACCATGCGTATCCTGCCGAAGCTCAACCCTGAGAACGAGTGGTTCTGGACCTCCGGTGCCGACGGGCGCCTGCGGATCCAGGGCTGTCGCGACTGCGCTGCCCTGGTGCATCCTCCTGCCCCCGTCTGCCCAGCTTGCGGCAGCAGCGATCGGCAACCGACCGAGGTGTCCGGGCGAGCCACGGTGGCCGCTTACACCGTGAACTCTCACCAGTGGATCCCGGGGTTCGACCCGCCCTACGTCATCGCGGTCGTCGCCCTCGACGAGTCGCCTGAAGTGCGGCTCACCACCAACATCGTCGGCTGCGACCCTGATGACGTCCATATAGGCCAGGAGGTACAGGTGTGTTTCGAGGAGCAGGACGGCGTCTTCGTTCCGCTCTTCTCCCCGACCGGTGAGACCCGTGAGAATCCCGTGCCTGAACCAGAGCTTCCCGCTCCGCGGCTGGCACCCAACAGCGAACGCTTCGAGCATCGGGTGGTGCTGTCCGGCATCGGCCGGTCCGAGATTGGCCGGCGCTTGATGCGAGATCCGCTGTCGCTCACCACCGACGCCTGCCGCGCCGCGATAGCTGACGCAGGGCTCCGCAGAGAGGACATCGACGGCCTCTCCACATACCCGGGTCCCGCCGGTATGGGTTTCAGCGAAGGCGGCGTGACCGCCGTGGAGGAGGCATTGCGCCTACGGCCCACCTGGATCAACGGCGGTGGGGACATACCAGGCCCGGGCGGCGCGCTGATCGCCGCAATGCTCGCTGTCTCGGCCGGACTCTGCCGGCACGTGCTGTGCTTTAGGACCGTCTGGGAGACGACCTTCGCTGCCCGCGGGGGCATGGGCGCTTCGAGTGGGGCTGGCGCTTCTGACTGGATGCAGTGGCGAATGCCCTTCGGCGCAACCTCGGCGGCGAACTGGATCGCCATGAACGCAAACCAGTACCTGCACCGCTACGGCGCCAGCCGCGATCTGTTCGGCCGAATCGCTGTCAATGCCCGCAGCAACGCCGCGAGGAACCCGTTGGCGATCTACCGCGACCCGATGAGCCTCGACGACTACTACGCAGCGCGTCCGATCACCAGCCCCTTCGGGCTCTACGACTGCGACGTGCCCTGTGACGCGTCGATCGCGGTCGTCGTGTCAGCCGCGGACACGGCGAGAGATCTCCCGAATCCTGCTGTTCGCGTGGAGGCCGTCGGCACCCAGATACTCGAACGGGTCTCCTGGGACCAGGGAACGCTGACGCATGAACCCCAAGTGCTCGGCCAGGCGACGCACCTGTGGACCCGAACCGGACTGCGGCCCGACGATGTCGATGTTGCGCTGCTCTACGACGGGTTCACCTTCAACTGTGTGAGCTGGCTCGAGGGGCTGGGTTTCTGCGGCCTTGGGGAGGCTCAGGACTTCGTCGGCGACGGCAGTCGCATCGCGCTTGACGGTGACCTCCCTCTGAACCCCCACGGCGGGCAGCTCTCCGAGGGTCGCACCCACGGCTTCGGCTTCATCCACGAGGCTGTGCTGCAACTTCGTCGAGCGGCCGGCGAACGACAGGTGGCAGACGCCCGAACCGCTGTCGTCGCTACAGGCGGCGGAACTCCGTCGGGGGTGATGTTGCTGCGTGCTGACCGCTGATCGTACGGTGAAGCCACTGCGAAAGGACTCAAGATGCCCGAACCGACCGTGACTGTCCTCCACGCACGGGGCGTGCTCGACATCGACAGCGGCGAGGTCGTCGACTCCGGTTATGTCCGCATCGAGGGCAACCGCATCGCCGAGGTGGGCACCGATTCGCGCACCGCGAGCGATGCCGACGAGTTGATCGAGCTTCCTGAGCTGACGCTCATCCCGGGGCTCATGGACATGGAGGTCAATCTCATGCTGGGCGGGCCTGGAGCCGGGCTGAACGATCCGGTTCGGCTCGACCCACCCAAGATGACCCTTCGGGCCGTCAACAACGGAATGCGGACGTTGCGCGCCGGTTTCACCACGGTTCGCAACTTGGGGCTGTTCGTGAAGACCGGAGGCTACGTGCTCGACGTCGCCCTGCGCGACGCGATCAACGCCGGTTGGGTGGACGGCCCCCGGATCTACACGGCAGGCCACGCCATTGTTCCCACGGGCGGCCATCTCGATCCCAGCGCCCAGAGTTCGCTCGCGCCCCACATCATGCCGTTGACGCTCGAGGAGGGAATCGCTGACGGGGTCGACGAGGTGCGCAAGGCGGTGCGCTACCAGATCAAGCATGGAGTCGATCTCATCAAGTGCTGCGCTTCGGGAGGGGTGATGACGGATTCAGGGCCGGCCGGTGCTCAGCAGTATTCCACTGACGAACTGTCCGCAATCGCCGACGAGGCCCATCGCCGCGGCTTGAAGGTGGCAACCCACTGCCACGGTGACGTTGCCGTCAACGCCGCGCTGGATGCCGGGATCGACTGCATAGAGCATGGCTTCATGATCACCGGCGACACGATCCAGCGGCTGGTCGACACCGACACCTTCCTGGTATCCACCAACGCGCTCACCGAGAACTGGGACGTCTCGGCTCATCCGCGGTCAATACAGGCACGTGCAGCGGAGGTGTTCCCGAAGTCGAAGGAGTCCTTGTCCAACGCCATCGAGGCGGGCGTCAAGATCGCTTCAGGCAGCGATGCTCCGGCAATCTGGCACGGTCGCAATGCCGAGGAGCTTGTCGTGCTTGTGAAGCGCGGCATGTCACCGCTCCAGGCCATCCGCGCTGCCACGGTTGTGAGCGCCGAACTGGTCGATGCCCCCGACCTCGGACGGATCGCCCCTGGGATGCTCGCCGACATCGTCGGGGTGCCCGGTGACCCGCTGAGCGACATCACAGTCACCCAGCAGGTGGCCTTCGTGATGAAGGACGGCAAGGTCTACAAGCGTCGGTGAGCCCGCTCAGGGCGCGAGTTGTCGAGTGAAGATCTGCCCGAATTCTTCGAGCTCGTCGTCCACGCCCGCCAAGCGGAGCAGATGCCAGAACAGAGCAATGTTGCTCGACACGACCGGGACGCCCACTTCCTCTTCGATCTCAGCTGCGTTCGCGAGGACCCGCAGGCTCGTGCACGACACGAACACCGCTTCGCTGTCAGCGTTGACCACGGCACGGATCCCATCGACGATCGACGTCTCCGAGATGCGGGCCACGACCAGATCACTGGGTTCCAGGAACGATCCGAGCGCGGTGACTGTCATCCCCGCATCCGCGAAGTGCTCGGCGATCGGCGCCGTCACTTCGGCTGTGTACGGCGTGACCACGGCGATTCGGCCGGCGTCCAGCGCACGAAAGGCCGCCACGGCCGCGGTGATCGGGGTTGTGCAGGCCACACCGGGATGCGCGGTGTGAACAGCAGCGGTGACCGCGTCGACGCCGATCAGCGTCGCAGCCGAGGTGCAGCCATAACCGATCGCATCGAAACCGAAGTCCGGCGGCAGCAATCCCGCAGCGACCGGAAGACACTGTTCCATGTCGGTCAACGACCTCGGCGTTACTTCGGTGTCGTTGGGAACACGCGAGTGATAGAAGGCGACGCCGTCGATATCCATCATCTTCGCCTCGGCCTCGATCGTCTGATCGCTCTGCAACACGATCAGGCCGATACGTGCCCGCGCCCCGTAGCCCTCGTCGGTCTCGAACGACAACGGCACCAGGTCGGGTACGGTCACCGTGCAGTTCCGGAGGCCTTGGCCTGCTGGGAGAAGAAGGACGCTCCGGTGGGCACCTCGGGGTATTCCATCTCATAGGCGGAGCATCGGACGCGATTCGTGCGGACGCCCCGCACAACTTCACCTTCGTAGCGGCTCGGGAGGTGGTTGACCTGCAAAGGCTTGGAGTCCTCGGCCCGGTACTCGCAGATGAACAGCGTTCGGGGCGCGTCTGAGTTGTTGGGGGCCGAGCCGTGCAGCAGACGGGTGTGCATCAGACAAGCCGAGCCTGCGGACCCAAAGACAGGGACAGCTCGGTCAACGTGCGCTGCCTCTACCTCCGCGCTCACGGTGCCGGTGTACACACCGTCGTGCCAATGGTCGAACAGATCCCCACGGTGAGTGCCGGGCACGACCTTCAGAGGCCCGTTCTCCAGCGTGACGTCGTCGAGGAAGAACAACGCGGCGATGAGGTCTTCGTTGGTATGGGGCTGGAACATGAAATCCTGGTGGTACTTCACCTCAGTGGCGGAGCCAGGGTGTTTGGCGTTGATCTTGGAGTTGTTGTACTCGACGTTCGGGCCGATGAGTTGAGCGACGGCATCGAGGGCCCGGTTGTTGCGCATCACCTCGAGGTAGGCGTCGGAGACGTCGACGGGAGACGCGACCCTGCGCAGAGCGGGCCGGTGCGGGCTGTGGTCGACCTCGAGGTCGAAGCGGGGTCGATCGGCCGGCGTGTCGCCGTACGGTTCGGAGTGTCCGCGGCTCTCCTCGACCCAGGCTGCGAAGTCGGCCTGGATCGCCGCGAGTTGCTGCGGACTCAAAGCGTTCTCGACGAAGGCGTAACCGTTGGCCCAGTAGGCGTCGATTTCGTCGGCACAAAGAACTTCTTGGGACATCAAATGACCGGGAGTTCGGGCGCGGCTCGGCGGCTGAGCAGTTCGGGGCCGTTCGCGCGTACGACAATGTTCTCTTCGTGCACCATGGCCTTGCCGGGTTCCCAGATCAAGCCGGGTTCCAGGGTCAGCACCATGTTCGCCTCGATGACTGTGTCGTCGTCGGCGGTGTGCGAGGGCCATTCGGTCACCTGCGTGCCGAGGCCGTGGCCCATGCGTCCGATGTCGTTGCCCAACGAGCCGTTGGCCTTCAACACCCCGTTCATCGCGGTGAACACTTCAGAGGTGGTGGCACCTGGCCGAACCGCTTCAAGACCGGCCTCAGTGGCCTCCCAAACAGCCCGATAGGTATCTCGGGCACCGCTGCTGGCGGTGGTGAAGGCGAAGTTCCGGTCGAAGTCGCTGAAATAGCCGTCGAAGGTCGAGCCTGTGTCGAAGATCAGCATGTCCCCGTCGTCGATCCGGCGATCAGTCGGTTGCCGGATGATGTCGTCGATGCCTCCGGGGCCGGTTGCGCCGACCAGGTAGGGGACGTCGTCGGCGCCCTGACGCAAGATCTCTGAGCGGAACGCGGCGAACGCCTGACGCTCGGTCATGCCCGTCGACAGTAGTTCGGGCAGTTCGTCGAAGGCGTCGGAGACCACGCCACAGATGTAACGGTGCTTTTCGATCTCGCGTTCGCTCTTGACCATGCGCAAGCCGCGGATGATGTCGGTCGCGTCGACGAAGTCGCCCACCATCGACCGCAGCCGGTCGAGGTCGCGCAACGGCATGCGGACGTGGGTCTCGGGCCCCATCGGCAAGCCGACCGGGCCCGTCGGAGCGACCTCTCTAATGCAGTCGGCCAGCAGGGTGACACCGTCGTCGTCAGGACATGGTGACGACCAGGTGCGCACATCGTCGATCCAGGTCTGGGACATTGTGGCCTCCCCGATGCTGGGAATGACCGCGATCGGCTTTCCTGCCGACGGGACGACCGTGAACCAGGGCCGTGTCGGGCTCTGCCAGAACGGGGTGTGGAATCCGGTGAAGTAGCGAACCTCAGGTTCGGTGCAAACCAGGATCGCGGCGATTTGGCGTTCGGCCATCAGTGCTTGACAGCGCCGGGTTCGCTCAGAGAACTCTTCGGCTGGAAAGCCTCGCTCAGGACTCAACACACACCTCTTGTTACTCGCGGATGCGACTGTAGCCTGAGCCGGTGATTTCGCGGTTGCCGCTCGAACAGATCCGCAGGGACACTCCTGGAGTCGACCATGTCCTGCATTTCAACAACGCAGGTGCCGCGCTGCCACCCCGAGTGGTCCTCGCCACGGTTGTCGAGCACCTTGAGCGGGAAGCCACCATCGGCGGCTACGAGGCCGCTGCCGAAGCGGCCGACCGCGTCGCAGCGGTTTATACGTCTCTCGCCCGGTTGATCGGCGCTGACTCCCACCAGATAGCCGTGCTCGAGAACGCCACCCGCGCCTGGGACATGGCGGTCTACGGCTACCCCTTTACGACGGGCGACCGGGTGCTCACCAGTCGAGCGGAGTACGTCAGCAACGTCATCGCCCTGCTGCAGTTGCAGAAGCGCCACGGCATCGAAGTGGTGCTCATCGAGGACGACGAGCACGGCCAGATCGATCTTCAACACCTGGAGGCAGAACTGGCCCGGGGCGCGGCCATGGTGGCCCTGACGCATGCACCTACCAACGGAGGTCTGATCAATCCCGCGGAGGCGGTGGGCGACCTCTGCAAGCAGTACGACGTGTTCTATGTGCTCGATGCCTGTCAGTCCGCCGGCCAGGTGCCGCTCGATGTGGACCGCATCGGTTGCGATGCGTTGTCGGGTACTGCTCGCAAGTACCTGCGAGGTCCCCGCGGTGTCGGTTTCCTCTATGTCGGGCCGCGGGCGTTGGAGCGTATCGAGCCTTCGTTCCTGGACCTTCATGCTGCTGATTGGACCGGCGACACGACTTACGAGGTCCGCCCCGGCGCCAGGCGGTTCGAGAATTGGGAAACGAACTACGCAGGCAAGCTGGGGCTGGGCGCGGCTGTCGACTACGCCCTCGAGTTGGGCATCGAAGCAACATCTGAACGTCTCTGCGAACTTGCTGAACAGCTGCGCACGTCGCTCAAGGATCTAGACGGCGTGTCTGTGCATGACAAGGGGGCCGTACGTGGCGGGATCGTCACCTTCACGATTGAGGGCCGCGACTCAGTCGATGTGCAGGAGCAGTTGTCGGCGCAACGCATCAACACGACCTCCTCGGGTGCGGGCCATGCCCGCCTCGACCTTCTTGCCCGTGGCCTCCCGACCCTGGTGCGTGCCTCGCTGCACTACTACAACACAGACGAGGAGATAATCCGCTTCGTAAGCGCCGTCGATCGCCTGCGCACCCACATGGGCCGGATGGTGTAGTGACTTCCACGGATTATGAGAACCCGTATCGACCCGTACCGGTCAGGCTCTTCAACCGGCTCGGCAGCGCAGGCCGGCGTCTGGGACTGTCGGGACGCTTGGAGGTCGACGCGCTGCTCGATGCAGCCCAACGGAAAGCCGGCTTGTCCGACTTCGGTGACAGCAGTTTTCTGGGTGCCTTGGAAGTGCTGGTCGAGTCGATCAACGACGAGGCCCGCCTGACACCGACCGGCAGGGTGATACAGAAGTCAAGGCTCATCGGCGCTCTGGTCTACCGCTTGCGGATCGAGGAGTTGATCCGCCGCCATCCTGAGATCGACTCGATGGACCTGCCGAGTGTCGTCATGGTCACTGGATTGCAGCGCACCGGCACCACCCTGCTGCAACGCTCGCTGAACTCGCTTCCAGGGGTTCGTGGTGTCTCAGGGGGCGAAGGGCTTGTCCCCGTCCCGGCGACCGACACGTCGAAACCCGTCGAGAGGGTACGCAGACGGCGCGCAGCGCTAGCCGAGAAGACCATCTCCTATCTGGCGCCCGACTTCATGTCGATCCATCAGATCGATCCCAGCGAGCCCGAAGAGGACGTCCTGTTGCTCGACTTGGACTTCAAGAGCCAGTCACCCGAGGCGACGATGCGCGTGCCGACCTATTCCCGCTGGTTGGAGAGCCAAGACCACACGTCGACCTATGAGTACTTCCGCCGGGTCCTGAAGGTGCTCTGCTGGCAGCGGCCTACAGGTGCTCTGGTGCTCAAGACCCCACAGCACCTCGAATACCTTGACGTGTTCCTCAAGGTGTTCCCCGACGCGACGATCGCGCAGACCCACCGCGATCCGCGGATCGCTGTTGCCTCCTTCTGCAGCATGGTCGCCCACAGCTGCGGAATCTTCTCAGACGACGTCGATCCCGCCGAGATCGGCAAGCACTGGTGCGACAAGACGCAGCGGATGGTCGATCTCGCCATGCAGACCCGAGCCGAAACGGACACCGGCCGTTTCGCCGACATCTCCTACTATGACCTCCTCAAGGATCCGCTCTCCGAAGTGCGGCGCATCTGCGAACTGGCCGGCATCGGATTCGACAGCGGGACCGAGCACGCGGCCACGCGCTACCTGCAGGCGAATCCACAGAACCGCTTCGGGACGCACAACTACCGTCTCGCCGACTTCGGAGTGAGCGAGCACGTCATCGACGAGGCCTTCTCCTCCTACCGCCAAGCACACGAGATTCCTTTTGAGTAACAACGCACCTGGCCTCTGGAATCCGGAACGCTCAGGATCACACAGGTACGACCCTAAGATGGTTCAGCATTCTCACGACGAGCGAGACCAGAGATGGTGAAGAAGATTCCGAACGATGACCGGCGGGCGATGTACAAGTCCAGTGACCGGCGTGTTTCGCGCGACGAGTTGAACCAGTTCATCAAGGGCAGGAACCGCTGGGTGATTTCCACCACCCGATCTGACGGACGGCCCCAGATGAGTCTGGTGACCGGCGGGATGACCGCGGCGGGCCTGCTGGCTGTCTCGAGCTATCCCGAACGGGCCAAGGTGCGCAACGCCAAAGCGAACCCGATGCTCTCTGTCCTGGTCATGGGCGACGAGTTCAACCACGAATGGGTCCAGATCGACGGTACAGCCACGGTGCACGACATGCCCGAGGCAGCCGAAGGCCTGATCGAGTACTACCGCTGCATCTCCGGGGAGCATCCCGACTGGGATGAGTACCGCCAGGCCATGGACGATCAGGGCAAGTCGGTCATCATGATCGAGCCGACCCGCTGGGGGCCGATCAGCAAGGGCGGCTTCCCACCGTCGCTCTTCGAGTGAGCGGTATTAGCAACCTAGACTGCCTGGCTCAATGAGCATCACCGACCAGCATCCGTTGTACCTCCTGCGGGGTCGACAGGACTGGCGTGATCCTTGGTCGGCCTATGCCCGCCTGCGCGACGAGGCCCCGGTCCACCGGGCGACCCACGACGACGGCTCCGACTATTACGTCCTCTCCAGGTTCGCGGACATCTTCGACGCGGCCCGCGACACCGAGACTTTCTCGTCGGTGCATGGCCTCACCCTCGAAGCCGACGCAATGGCCATGTTCGAGGACCAGGCTGCGCCAATCGTGATGATGGATCCTCCCGACCACACGAGGATGCGGCGGTTGGTGAGCCGAGCCATGACCCCGCGACGGGTCTTGTTGATCGAGGACGCGGTGCGTGACTTCGTCGACGAACGCCTCGACCTCCTAGTGGAGACTGGAGGTGAAGGCGACATCGTCGAGACGCTCTTCAAGCCGCTCCCGAGTTTCGTGGTCGCCCACTACCTGGGCGTTCCACTCTCGGACCGAGACAAGTTCGACGACTGGAGCTCGGCGATCGTGCAGGCAGCCGCTGAGGGGACCGTCACAGACGCCTTCGAAGCGACTCTGGGACTCTTCGAGTACGCGGGCGAGTTGATCGAGTGGCGCCGCTCCGAGCCCGGTGACGACCTCGTGTCGGACCTCGTGGCCGTCGGCGAGGAACTGGCTTCGCCGATGTGGATTGTCGGGTTCGTCTTCACGATGATCACCGGCGGCAACGACACGATGACCGGCCTGCTCGGCGGCGCGGCGGAGCTGTTGACAGAGCACCGCGACCAGCGGCAGGTCCTCATCGACGAACCCGAACTCATCGGCGGGGCCATCGACGAGTTCCTGCGGCTCGCCTCCCCGGTGCAGAATCTGGCCCGCACAACGACGCGGCCCATTGAGCTTCACGGTGAGACGATCCCCGAAGGAGTCAAGGTCATGCTTCTGTGGGCGTCGGGCAACCGTGACGAGCGGGAGTTCGGACCCACGGCCGCAGAACTCGACGTCCGACGCCAACCCAAGAGGATCCTGTCGCTCGGCTACGGCCCGCACCATTGCCTGGGGGCTTCGGCGGCACGGCTCCAGGGCCGTGTGGCCGTCGAGCAACTGCTCAGCCGGTTCGCCGATTTCGAGGTCGACGCCTCCGCCGGCCGGTTCGCGGCGGGTCCCTTCGTGCGACGCTACGAATACCTGCCCTTCTCAGCTACGACCCCTTGATCTATCTGCCGATGTCTCAGGCCGTGCGGTCGCCACCTGGGAGTTCGCCCAGATCTATCCCGAGAGGCACCTTCTTGGTCTGAACCAGACGGGTGCCCAGCTCTTGGGCCAGCGCCGGCGATCTGCCCAGCACTGCGTCGATCGTCAACACGCGGTGGAACCAACCGTGGTGCGGATGCTCCTGGGTGAAACCGATGGCGCCGAGCACCTGCAGGGTCTCAGCGCCCACCCGGCGTCCGACCCGACCGGCCAGCAGCTTGGTGATCATTGCAGCGTCAGCGCTCAGAGTTAGACCGGTGGCGGTGCACGCCTCGCGTAGTGCAGTGCGGGCGATGTGGGACTCGGCCAGCATGAATTGCACTGCTTGAAAGCTGTTCAGTGTGGTACCGAACTGCTCTCGATCAGCGGCGTGATCGGCGGCGACATCGAACATCGCGTCGACTGCGCCGAGGACTTCGCAGGAGAGCGCCCACCGTCCTACTGCTTGGGCCCTCTCGGCAGCCTCGGCATCGAAGGGAACAGCCCCAGCAACGTCGACGACTCCCACAATCATGTTTCCTGGTGCGAGGAACTGGGTTTCGTCGTTCCAGGTGACATCGCTGCTGAGTACAGACACCCAGCCGCTCGGTGTTTCCAGAACTACGCGGGACCCAGCCGGTTCGTGTGCATCGACGACGAGACGTACGGAAGTACCGACCAGCCGTTCAGTTGCGATCGCCAGAGTTGTCCCAGCGCCGAGCAGTGACTCCAGCAGTCGCGCAAGAGCCGTTGAGGGCCGGGCGGTTCGTCCTGCGGCTTCAAAGACCGCTGCGACGGCTCTGCGGTTGTCGGAGTCATCTAGGTCGGCCACCACATCATCGAACCCCAGCGCTTCCAGACCGGCCTCGGCACCAGCCGTATCGAGCATGGCCGACATTGCCGCTTCGACGTACTCGTCGGTGTCGGTTCGGGTGTGGCCTGCCACGAGTTGGCGATACACGGTGATGTTCTGGATCTGCCGAGTGCCCCCGTAGATAGAGGTGGCATGCGAAAATAGCAGTTCTTCCTGTAGCACTTCCTCGCGCAGGGTGTGCGCCCACATGAACCCGCCCCGATGAATACGGTCCGCGGTTTGGAACAGGTACTTCTCGGCATCTCCCAACAGTGCTTTGTTGACAGCAGATTGAGGTCCGGGGGAACCGTCCGCGGCCAACTCGAGCATTGTCGACCACGACCGCACCCGCACCGCGAAGACATCTGCGACGCTGTTGCCGAGTCGTTCGATGTCGGTCGGGTCGGTCACGGCCTCCGCCAACTCCGCAAGGCGCTGGGTCAGGAATGTGTTGCGCTGCCAGGCGAACGAGCCCCGCTCGCAGGACAGCAGATACATGGCGACGCTCCACCCGCCGTCGACCTCTCCGACCAGCGCGTTCGAATCGACAGTCACGTCGTCGAAGAAGACCTCGGCGAGTTCAGGAGATCTGTTCGACTGGTTGATGGGCGCGACGGTGACTCCGGGTGCCTGCAGATCAACGACGAACACTGATAGCCCCCGGTGGCGGGAATCAGCTTCTCCAGTGCGAGCCAACACCAAGCATCGCCTGGCCCATTTCGACCAGCTCGTCCAAATCTTGTGGCCGCTGATGATCCAGTTGTCGCCGTCTCGGGTTGCCCGAGTGCGCAGGGAGGCCAAGTCGCTTCCAGCTCTGGGCTCGGAGAACCCCTGGCTCCATAGTTCCTCGCCGCTCAGCAGTCGCGGCAACAACTCGGCCATCAGGTCCGGGGATCCGAAACGTGCCAATGACGGCAGCAGAACCTCAAGGTGCTCGAACACGAAGCGGGGCGGATAGCCGGCACTGGCCAGCTCCTCGTAGACAGCGGCCCGGTGCAGGATATTCCCACCCCTGCCACTGATCTCCGAGGGCCAGCCGAGTCGAGCCCATCCTGCGTCATAGAGCCGCGCCTGCAGCTCTTTGAGAACCTTCACCCGCTCGTCCGCTTCAACGTGAAGCACCCGCAGGCGGGCCAACTCGTCGTGATGGTCTGCCAACCACTGCCGGAAGGTCTCAGCCTCCCCGGTCGGGGTGCCAACCTCGGATTCTGTGCCTTCGGCCGTGGCGGTCATCAGGTCAGGTCGAAGCGGTCCAGGTTCATGACCTTGGCCCAGGCGGCGGCGAAGTCGTTGACGAACTTCTGCTCGCCGTCGTCGCAGCCGTAGACCTCGGCGATGGCACGGAGCTGTGAGTTCGAGCCGAACACCAGATCGGCGGCCGTGGCGGTCCAGCGGAGTTCGCCGCTGTCGCGGTCGCGCCCCTCGTACACCCCGGCCTCGTCGGTCGAGACGGTCCAGTTGGTGTCCATGCTCAGCAGGTTGGTGAAGAAGTCGTTGCTGAGAGTGCCCGGTGAGTCGGTGAGCACGCCGTGTCGGGTTTGACCTGCGTTGGCGTCGAGCGCCCGCATGCCACCGACCAGCACCGTCATCTCCGGTGCGTTGAGGTTCAACAGGAAAGCCTTCTCCACCAGCAGCTCCTCAGCGGGCCGCTTGTGGAAGTCAGCGAGGTGGTTGCGGAAGCCGTCTGCCGTCGGTTCCAGCACTGCGAAGCTCTCAGCATCGGTCTGCTCGGCGCTGGCGTCGGTGCGACCCGGCGAGAACTCGACGGACACCTCGTGGCCGGCGTCTCGAGCCGCCTTCTCGACTGCCGCGCAGCCGCCCAACACGATGAGATCGGCCAGCGAGACCTGTGTGCCGCCGGTTGCGTTGAACTCGCCTTGGATCTGTTCGAGCACTGCCAAGACCTCGGCCACCCCTGACGACACGTTCACTTCCCAGCTGTTCTGGGGTGCGAGTCGGATGCGGGCACCGTTGGCACCGCCTCGCATGTCGGTTCCCCTGAACGTGGAGGCCGAGGCCCAGGCGGTCGACACCAGCTGCGACACCGACAGGCCTGAACCCAGGACTCTGGCCTTGAGATCCGCAATCTCTTCTGCGGTGACCGTCTCTGCGGGTGGTGCGGGAACCGGGTCCTGCCATATCAACTGCTCGTCGGGGACTTCAGACCCGAGGTAGCGCGACACCGGACCCATGTCGCGGTGGGTGAGCTTGAACCAGGCCCGCGCGAAGGCGTCTGCGAGCTCTTCGGGGTGCTCGTGGAAGCGCCTTGAGATCGGCTCGTAGATCGGGTCGTAGCGCAGGGCCAGGTCGGTGGTCAGCATTATCGGCGCGTGGCGCTTGCCGGGGTCGTGCGCGTCGGGCACGGTGTCGTCGGCCGCGCGGTCGGTCGGGCGCCACTGTTGGGCGCCGGCCGGGCTCTCGGTCAACTCCCACTCGTAGCCGAACAGGTTATCGAAGAACCCGTTGTCCCAGACTGCGGGGTCGCTGGTCCAGGCGCCTTCAAGACCGCTGGTGATGGCGTCGCCGCCGACACCGGAACCGAAGGTGTTGCTCCAGCCGAAGCCCTGTTCCTCGATGCTCGCGCCCTCGGGATCGGCACCGACATGGCTGTCGGGTGCGGCTCCGTGGGCCTTGCCGAATGTGTGGCCGCCGGCGATCAGCGCGACTGTCTCGGTGTCGTCCATGGCCATGCGGCCGAACGTCTCGCGGATGTCGATTCCCGCCGCGACGGGGTCGGGGTTGCCGTTCGGGCCCTCGGGGTTGACGTAGATGAGGCCCATCTGCACCGCTCCCAGCGGGGTCTCCAGTTCACGCTCTCCGGTGTAGCGCTTGTCGCCGAGCCATTCGTCCTCTGAACCCCAGTAGGTGTCTTCCTCGGGTGCCCAGATGTCGACGCGGCCTCCTCCGAAGCCGAAGGTCTCGAGGCCCATCGACTCCAGGGCCACGTTTCCGGCGAGGATCAGCAGATCGGCCCAGGAGAGCTTGCGGCCGTACTTCTGCTTGACCGGCCACAACAGCCGACGTGCCTTGTCGAGGCTGGCGTTGTCGGGCCAGCTGTTGAGCGGGGCGAATCGCTGATTTCCGGTACCGCCGCCACCGCGGCCGTCGCCGATCCGGTAGGTGCCCGCGGCGTGCCAGGTGAGGCGGATCATCAACGGGCCGTAGTGTCCGTAGTCGGCGGGCCACCAATCCTTGGAGTCGGTGAGCACCTCCGCGATGTCCTGTTTCACGGCGGCCAGGTCGAGGGACTCGAACTCAGCGGCGTAGTCGAAGTCGCGACCCATCGGGTCCGCTTCGGGCGAATGTTGATGGAGGATCTTCAGGTTCAGTTGCTCGGGCCACCACTGTTCGGTGGCCGATGTGCCTTTGACAGTGTTGGCACCCGAGAAGGGGCACTGGTTCGCACTCTCAGACATGGGTTTCTCCTAGGGGTTTCAGGTTGTTTGTTGGTTGGGCCATTAGAGCGTGGGCAAGGGCGGGACCGCGGGCACGGGCGCGGCGGCACTGCAACTGGGGCATCGTCCCCAGTAGATCACTTCCGCCTCGTCTATCTCGTACCCGCGGTCGTCGCTGGCGGTGAGGCAGGGGGTGTACCCCACCGCACAGTCGACATCGACCATGCGGTTGCATGTTCGACAAATCAGGTGGTGGTGGTTGTCACCAACCCGGTCTTCGTACCGAGCCGGCGAACCCGCCGGTTGGATCCGCCGGATCAGGCCATTCTCGGACAGCATCGCGAGGGAGTCGTAGACCGCTTGGCGGGAGATGGCGCCAATATCGCCATGGACGACCTCGGCCACATCGTCGGCGGTGCCGTGAGGACACGACGCCACCGCGCGCATGACCGCCAGACGCTGCGCAGTGACATGAACACCACGCTCCCGCAACTGTTCAGCGATCAAGGTCGAGTCTCCCGAGGACATGGGAGCATTGTAGCAAACGTTTAGATCAATTCCAAACTTAGATTTAATCTAATTTACATTTGCCCTTGTCGTGTCCTCTCATCAACCTAGGGCGATGGGTTCGATGCCTTGGCCAGTGCGCCCTCGGCGAGGCGTTGGTCATAGGTCACCAGACCCTCCAAGTCATCACCGAGACAGAGTGCGGCCGCAAGGTGAACCGCGTCCAATGAACGCAGGTCGGCAGGCTGGAGCCGTCCGGCCTCTTCGAACACTGCCGTTGTGACCTCCACGAGAATCACCGACTCCAATACCTCGCGTGCGAGCAGTGCGCGATCAGGAACGACCCTCCGCACGGCTCGCATCAATTCGGTCCGCGCGAGGTCCGAGGCGACAAGGTCGCGATCCGCGCTCTCGATCCACAACCGAAGGGCCGCCGTCTCGGGTTCGGCAACCACCAGCTTCACCAGTGCCGACGTGTCGAGATAGAACGCCACCTCAGTGACGCTCGTCGTGTCGCACCTCCAACAGCGCCTGAGACAGTGCTGGACCGCTTTCGGGGACCGGCAGAGTCGCGGGATCGCGGCGAGCCGGGCGGGCACGGCCCGAATCGATCAATGCGCGCAACCGTGACTTCGGGATCGTGGTCATCCGGGCGACCGGACGTCCTCGATCGGTAATTGTCACCGTTTCTCCGGAAGCAGCCTCGGCAACGACCGCTGAGGCATTCTGTTTCAGCGCGCGAATCCCTACTTCAGTCATGTGCTTCATTGTAGCACATAAGTTCCTGCCGCCACAGCGTTGGAGCTAATCGATCGTTTCCGTGACAGCAAATCGATCAAAACATCCGCAGCAGATCGATCAAACCTAAGTTGCCCGTTGTACTGTGTAGCTGTGGTTGAGCGTCTCTACCCTCGAATTGTCGACCGGCTCGTAGCCGAAGAACTTCTGCCCGAGTTCCCCGCGATCCTAATCGTGGGACCGCGCGGTTGCGGGAAATCGACATCGATGAGCCAGCTCGCCGACACCGTGCTTGACCTGTCCACTCCCGGCGTGAGAACCGCTGCGATCGAGGACCCTGACGGAATCCTTGCAGCCGCTTCCGGCCGCGTGCTGATCGACGAGTGGCAGGAAGCTCCTGAGATTCTCGGTGCGATAAAGCGAGCCGTCGACACAGACCTCTCGAGCATCACCGGCCGCTTCATCGTGACCGGTTCGGTCCGAGCGGCACAACAAGCTGCAACCTGGCCGGGTACCGGCCGACTCATCAGGGTTCGCATGTCGGGTCTGACCCAAGGCGAACTCGAAGACAACAACTCCTATAACCCTATCGACACGCTTTTTGCCGACAGAGCGCCAACCTTCGACCACTCGGCCCTCAGCCGGCACGACTACCTGAACAGAATCGTCGCCGGCAGATTCCCCGACGTCATCGGCAAAACAGATCGAGGCCGTTCCCGGTGGTTCGACGGTTACGTCGAACAACTCGTCGACCGCGACGCAGCGCAGATCGCTACGACGAACCCTCGTCCTCGAAAGCTCCGCTCTGTCCTGTCCTCATGCGTCGCCCGCACCGGACAAGAACTGAACAAGGAAGCAACCGCCAGAGATGCCGACGTAGCCAAGGGAACAGCTGACAACTACATCACGCTTCTCGAGGATCTCTCGATCATCCAGCGCATCCCGGCCTGGCACAACAAACGCCTCCACCGATTGAACCGATCACCCAAGATCCACATCGCAGACCCCGGCCTCGCAGCGCACCTGCTCAACGTCGACGTAAGCGCCCTCGAACGCGACGCGACCCTGGTAGGCCAGCTATTCGAAACGTTCGTCGCAACCGAATTCAGCGCGCACATCGAAACGGCCGAACACCGAACCGAATTGTTCCACCTCAGAAACCGCGACGGAAACGAGGTCGATCTCATACTCGAACGTCGCGGCCGAATCGTCGCACTCGAGGTCAAATCCTCAGCCAACGTCGACAGAGACGATGCAAGAGGGCTTCTGTGGTTGCAGGACAAGCTAGGGGCAGCGTTTCACTACGGCGCCTTGATCTACGCGGGAGCCCTTCCTTTCCAGATCGACGATCGAATCTGGGCCTTGCCTGCGAGCACGCTATGGCGTCCCCCCAAGAACCCATGACCCACACAAACCAGCACGAGGGATCCCAAATGGAATCGCAGGGAGATGGAACGCCAGGTTGACTCAGACGGACGGATCGCCATGTGGGCCTACGAGTGGTACAGGCCTCAGATCACGGCGTTGTGTCACTGTCCGGTGACTTGGTGTGTTCCGGGGCCGACTTCGGTCTCGGTGGACCCGACCGTGATCGTTGCGGTCGAGCCGACTGGGATCGTCGCGTCCAGGACCAGTTGCTCGTCGTGCTGCTCCCAGCGGACCGAGACCAGTCCGCGGGCGGTTTCGAGATCAACTCGCGCCTGTGAGATCCGTCTTACGGGATCAGGCACGGGACGAATGAGTATGTGCTCGTACCCGGGGCGTTCGGGATCTGTGTCGACTCCGGCGACGTAACGGTGCAGAAACTCTCCGACGGCTCCGAACGCGTAGTGGTTCTGCGACACGTCGCTGACCGATCCGTCGGGCGCTATCGCATCCCATGTCTCCCAGATGGTCGTGGCGCCCTTCGAGATCGGGTACAGCCACGACGGGACCTCCTCGTTCAACAGGACGTCGTAGGCGAGTTCGGTATGACCGGTGTCGACGAGGGTCGGGCACAACAGTGGTGTCATGGTGAACCCTGTCGACAACCTTGAGCCGTTGGCCCTGACCGCGTCGGCCAGCGCCTCACCTGCAGCGGCGCGGTGGGGCTCAGCGACCAACCCGAAGGCGAGCGATGCGACCAGTCCAATCTGGTCTCGACGCTTCGGCAGACCGTCGGTGTCGAAGAGTCGGTCGCGCGCCGCATGGACGACGAGCTGATGCCGTTCGGTGAGTCGCTCTGCGGCAACGTCGCCGTCGAACAGCGCGGCGATCTCAGCCATGATCGCCAGGGTGTTGACGTAATAGGCGGTCGCGATCAGAGGATCGGGCCGGAGCAGGCCTCGTAGCCAGTTCCGGGTGAGGGTCTCCCCCGGCGCAAGCCACTCGGCCCATTGAAACCCCTGCTCGATGATGTGTTCATGTTGCCAACCACGCCGTCGTCGGGGTTTGAGCACTTCCCACCACGGATCCCGACGGGCCCGTCGCTCGAGGTAGTCCACCCAGCGGTTCATCGTGGCGTAGTTCTCTTCTAGGACTCGGCGGTCGCCGTAGAACTGGTACAGCGTCCAGGGGACGAGTACACAGGCGTCGGCCCAAGCGGCGGCCCCGTGCGTGGGGCGCATATAGAACGAGTCGTAGCTCTTGCTCAGCGGGACCACGCAGGGGATGCGTCCGTCCCGAAGTTGGTCTTCGCGAACATCACCCAGCCATTTGCTGAGCACACCGGCGACGTGGCGATTGAGCGCTCCGGTACGGGCATAAACGGCGATGTCTCCGGTCCAGCCGGCCTTCTCGCGGGTGGGGCAGTCGGTTGGAATGTCCACGAAGTTCGCCAGTTGCGACCGGTCGATGTTCTCGACGAGTTGGTTCAGTCCCCGATGGGAGCATTCGAAGTGTCCCACCCTTGGAGAGTCGCTGCTGAGGACGAGCGCGGTGAAGTCGTCGACCGTGGGTGCGCAGGGGGCGGGCCACTCATCGAGACGCGCGTAACGAAACCCGTGATAGGTGAAGCGCGCCGCATATTCCTCGCCCTCTGGACGACCCGCCAGCGTGTAGCTGACCTGCTGGCGGGAGTGCCCGAACGTGTCGGCGGTGAACTCACCTTCTGCGGTGAGGGTCTCACCATGGGTGAGCTGGATTCGTGATCCGGATGGACCGCTCACGCTGAACAGCACGACTCCTGCGAGATTCTGGCCGAAGTCGACCACGGTCTCGCCGGACGGCGTGACGAGGACCTGTTGCGCACCGACACGTTCGATTACCCGCACGCTGGGACCCACTTGGGCACAGAGCCGGTCCGTCGCCCCTTGGTGTGTTCGGACTCGGCTCCAACTGTCGTCGACGAAACCGGCCTCGGACCATCCGTCCGGTTCGAGGCGAGCGTCGTAGATCTCGCCATGGAACAGGCATGCGGCTCGCACACCGCCTTCGCTGCAGGTCCACGATGTGTCGGTGGTGACGACAGGCTCGCCATCGATCTCGATCCGGGCAATGGCCGCAACGTGCTTGCCCCAGTTGTTGGGCTTACGGGACACGCCAACGCGGCCGCGCCACCAGCCGTCGGCGAGAGTGATCCCGATTGCGTTGCGGCCCGAGCGGAGAAGGGCGGACACGTCATAGGTCTGGTACTGGATTCGGTGCTCGTAGGCCGTGAATCCAGGGCGGAGCCGATCGCTGGAGACCGCACCGCCATTGACCTGAACGTCGTACACCCCGAGTGCGGAGATGTAGAGCCGGGCCTCCCCCACTTCTGTGACGTCGAACTCCCGGCGAAGGATCGGGCTCGGCCGGCCACCATCGCTCTCTGGGCTCTCCGGCGGACCGATCCAAGCGCTTCGGTGCCAGTCGGAGACCTCCAACAGGCCCATTTCGAATGTGCTCGACTCACTCCAGTCGCCCGGTTCGGAGTCGCCGTCCCAGACCCGAACTCGCCACGAGCACTGCTGTCTCGATTTCAGCGGCAGACCCGCGTACGGGACCAAGACCTGAGCCGAGCCGTCGACCTTGCCGGTTCCCCAGACAATCTCGTCGTGCGTCGCCACCTCAATCTCGTATGCGGATTGGACACCATTGGAGTTCTCGGATTCGAGCTGCCACGAGAATCGGGGCTTCCCCACCCCGAGACCGAGGGGATTTCGCTCGTATTCGGTCCTCAAATTGATCGGCAGCACGTCGAACAGTCTCGCGCCACTCCCCACGGTTCCCTAACTCGGATCGCCAGAGCGCAGACCGCTGACCAGCCACTCGCCTTCGGAACCTCGGGATCTTAAGTGGCCAGCCAGGACAACAGGGCTTCGGTGTAGGCGTCGCTGATGTCTTCTTGGTCCGCAGGATCTTCACTCGACGCCACCGATGGACCGGGCGAGGTTGTTGACAGCGGCCCGGATACCGAGCGCGTAGGTGTCGGCGATGGCGGTGTTGCGGTGCTCGGTGTGGGCCTCGGTCCGGTCGGGGTCGAGCGCTACCTCCATGAAGGCGCGGCGGCTCGGGAAGGTGTTGAACCGGACCTGGTGCCATGATCGTCCGTCGCCGATGATGGTGCCCTCCACAGAGAACCAGGCGTCGAGCCGTACCCCGTTCGGCACGGCCACTGATCCGGCGACTTGCTGGTAGGACCGCATGTGGTCCGGCGTATCCGTTGCGCCGTCCGCATCGTGGAAGCGGATGACGTGGAGCATCGTGTAGGGCCCGTCGTCGTCGGTTGGCGGGTGCGGCACGTCGGCCCAGTCCACTTGATTCTCGATCTGCGGCAGGTCCATCGGCTGGCTGCCGATCACGATGGTCTGCTCCATCCCGGCTTCTTTGTGTTCATGGGCTTTCTGGAAGTCTTCGCGCTCCTGCATCGCTATGAACGACGTCCGGGTGGGGTACTTCACAACTCCGATCCGGTCCCATTTGGGTTCGTCGCCGATGAACTGGTCCTCTACGTCGGCGACGAAGACGATCTCGGCTCCCACCGCCGCCAACGGTCCGACTGGCATGTATTCGTCGTCGGCCTCGCGGCCGGTGAGTGTGGTCTCGCGGCCGTCGGTGTACTCTGCCCGCTCCTTGTAGTGCATCAGGTTGACCATCCACACAGGCCCGTCGTCGTCGGGTGCCGTGGTGGCGAGTCTGATGGCGTAGTCCCGATCTATCTTCCCGTAGCCCGGCATGTCTCGTTTCTCCTCAGGGTCCGCAGCCTCACCGTAATATATTGCCACTCTTTCTGGCATTTCATTGGGGTCTGGGGGCACCCTAGCCTCGCCAAGGCCTTCCGGCTGCGGCGGGCAGGTAGGATTGGCCGCATGAACCGGTTGCTCCTGTTTCCCGGAGGGGCCGTGCCGGCCGCCGAGGTTGCATGGCGCTTCGATCCATCCGGCGGCCCGGGAGGTCAACACGCCAACCGCTCCAGCACGCGGGTCGAAGCCGCGATTGATCTCACGACGGCAGGCGACGTTGAGGTCGAGGTACGCAAGCGACTGGTTGCGAGGTTCGGTGCCGAGTTGCGGGTTGTCGTTGACGACACGCGATCGCAGGCCCGCAACCGTGAGATCGCTCTCGACCGCCTGGAATCACGGCTGCGCGACGGGTTGACCGTTGCCAAGCCGAGGAAACCGACCCGGCCATCGCGTTCGGCTGAGACCCGGCGGTTGCAGGCAAAGCGCCGTCGCTCCGAGACCAAGCGCGGTCGCGGCCGTATCGATCCGACCGCCCACGACACCTGACCGAGTCGTAGTCTGTTCGCGCAGGAGGACATCATGCACATCGTCTGGGGCCTGATCATCGCCGACATCGGCGCGCTGTTCATCTTCTGGGGTCGCAACAAGTCCAACTTCGGCCCCTACCGACTCCTTGTCGCCCGCTCACGACTCCTTTGGGGCGACCGTGTCCACGGGTTCTACCAAGTCTCCGGTGCACTCATGATCGTCGCCGGGGCCGCCATCATTGTGACCGGATGAGCCACCAAGCCCAAATCTGTCACTGCGGGCACTACGATCCCGGCAGGATCGATCCTGTCGACGCTCAACATCCCCGATGACCGTCTCGACGATGCGGGCCGCACGCTGCGAAGCGCACTGCACGGATTCTCGCTCCTCAAGCTGACCCGCAATATCGGCCCCACGGCGGCCACCAGCTTCGAGTCGCTCGTCGAGACGATGATCACCGGCCTCGAATCCTTCGCCACCTGAGGGGGTGTCGGCAAAGTATCGCCGGGCCCGGGGCGCGCGATCAGAACCGCTGGATCTGATGATGGTGGGTCATCGCGGAGCCGGCTGGGCCCAGCAGCATGTGGGCCCGCAGGTTGCGCTTGTGGAACAGGAGCACCAGCTGCTCATCGTGACGCCCGCCATCGTCGATGACGAACGCTTCGAGCTTGGCCTCTCCCTCGCGCCAGTTCGCCGGGCGGAAACCGAGCAGATCCTCCAAGTCATCGATGTCCGCCTCCTCTACGGTCTCGCCGATCTCGTCGCGACGCTTTAGGTGGCGCGCCAGACGAAAGAGCGTGCGCAGCTCATGCTGGAGGAAGCGGTCGTCGGTCGAGATGCCACGCAGGGCGCGAACCAGGTGCATATGCCCGGTTTCGGTCTCGGAGACCCTCGGATCCGGGACGGCCACGGAGGGGAGGTCGATGCCCATCTCGTCGGCGAGGGCTTCGGTTGCGAACAGGTTCGTCTCGGCGCACCACTGCAGGTTTGTCATCAGGTCCGAGGCCGCCGACGGGTTCTTCAGGGCACTCGAGAACGCAAGCTGGTTCGACAGGGTGAACGCGAGATGGTGCCACCTGATCGCATCGAGGTCCACTGGCGCACCGGAGAGCTCCTCGTATCGAGCATAGAGCTGACCCATGTCGCCGTACCCGACGATCGTGTCGCGCATGCGCCACGCAGCGAGGTCCATCATCGGGTCGCCGATGTGGCCGAGTTCGAGATCGAGCACCGCGACGATCCGGCCGTGCTCGTGGTGGAACTGACCCGAGTCCCAGACGATTGCTGACTCTCGACCTCCGGAGTCGACCGGGTTGCGCTTGAGCCAGCCGAGGAAAAACTCGAGCAATGGGTCGTGGTGAACCTTGAGCGATCGATAGTGCTCCTCGTAGCGCGCCAGACCGATCAGCCCGGGATCCTCCTCGTCGACGGCCCGCCGTATGCCGGCGTCGACGAAGGGTTCGATGGGCAGGGCATGCATGCGAGCCAGGATCGACAGGTAGTCGTCGACCGCGGCGTCGCGATTCTCATCGCTGGTGTCCGGGAAATGCTCCTGGCCCGACACCCGCTCCATGACATAGGCCGGCAACTCGTCGATCCAACCATGAACGGCGGCCACCGGGATGTCTTGCTCGCCGAGGAGTCGCTGGAAGGTCATCTCGTGTTCCAGCGGAAAGATGAGGGGCATGTCGGTACGATCCCCTCGCACCACCATCTCGTCCCGCTGGCCGTCGCGTTCGACGGTGGCGAACCACACGGGCCGCCACCGCGTCTGACGAGAGAGGTCGACCACGGTCGCATCGAACTCGGTCTCGAACCAACGAACGATGACGTCGTCAGCGGTCGCCAACGTGTCCATGGACATCATGTGAAGTCCCCCTCCTGCGCTCAACTATGAACAATAGCCAAGGCCTATGGGAGTCTGTCGATGAGCGCCGCTAGTGCACTACCCACCGTCCAACTATGTCCATTAGAGGAGTGCCGCAGGCAGTTGCCCGACCGCTTCCAGAAGCCATAAACGATCGACTAGCAGCCGGGGCCGCTACGGTGCCCGGCATGTCTACACCCGCTTTTGGTCTCGCGGAAGGGCTGGCCCTGCATCTGCTACCGACTGCTGACCGTACCGAGGACTTGGCGGCGAGTATCGATTCGCTGCCTACCGCCGCCCAACGTTGGAGACGCCATACGACCGGCATCGTCAACGCTGGTCCCCACACTTGCGTACTCGAATACACCCAGCCACCGGCAGAGGCTGTCGATGCCGCAGAACGCGATCTGGCCTGGCTCGGTGATCGAGTGGACCTTGAAGGGAGTTTCGCCCTGGCTGGTGACCGGCTGATCTTCATACCGAGCGAAGCCACTCCGCCGATCCGCTACTGGTACTGCATGCGCCGACGCAACGACTTCAGCCACGACGACTATCTGGTGCGCTACCGCGACATCCATAGCCAATTCGGATTGGACACCTCCGGAATCGAGGGATACACGCAATGGCATGCGAACCTTGAAGCCACCGCGGCAGCATGTGAGCGTCTGGGAATCGGCAGCTGCCCCTACGACAGCATCTCGGTGCTCGACATCGCCGACTTGAAATCGTTCTTCACCGCTGCGATGTCGACCGATATCGGCGAGCGCGCCACAGCCGACGAGCAACGCTTCGTCGACCGCGCCAACTCCCACGACCACATCCTCGAACTGGTCGTTGCTTAGGCGACTTGGAGGCTCCAGCCCGACACAACGTATGAATTCCTAGCCAGATACCTACCTTCTGGCTATGATTCCATACACGCCGCCGACATCGACTCCGATCGCGTTCACGCACGCCCAGGCAGGCCGACCCGTAGACGAACTCTTCCAGTTCTACGCGCTCGAAGGCTTCCGTGGTGGTCGGCGGTCATGTGTCATCTCGTTTGGCGGCGCTGAGCCGTCGACGCCGGGCTGCGATCTTCTCGTCGCCGGCCGACGTACCGTCGTGCAGTGAGTCGAGCCAGTCATCGAGCGGCGACTCGGGCCCGCCGTAGTTGCATTCGATGAACCGGTGATGGAGCTGGTGGTGAAAGTCGCCGACCGGGAGCGTGATCGGCCCCGCACGCAGCCCGTCGTAGCCCGTGTGGCTCAGGGGAGCACCCATGGTGTGGTGCATCATCGCGAAGAGAAAGTGCATCGGATGCGCCGGCACGAGGAAGAACAAGAAGACGTCGCTGTATAGAACGACGTGCTCGGCCGGATGCATCGCGAGACCGGACCAGGGGCCGATGTTCACGTTCTTGTGATGCCATGAGTGGACATGCCTGTACAGCGGGCCACGGTGCAAAAGCCAGTGCGCAGCCGAGAAGTACACGATCGACCAGACGGGGATCAGCGCGAACAGGGCCACAAACCAGACCGGGTTGCCGTCGAACGAGATCAACGACGCGTGCCCGTTCGCGTAGCCCCACCATCCGAGGGACTCCCAGAGCGTGCCGATCAAAGGTGCGGCCACCATGCTAAGGAAGATGTTGTCCTTCACCTGATCGTTGAACAGGAACAGGCGTTTTTTCTTGCCGAGCGGGCGGGCGTCGTATCGAAGCTCGTCGTTTTGGCGCCGCCACACGTAGAGCCAGAGATGCGGCAGACCGGCCGACAAGGCCACGAGGACGAGGTTGCGAATCCAGATCTCAGCCATCCACCTGAAACGAAACGACTCGGCTTCTGCGAGCGAGGGGCTGAACCAGTTCCACACCACCACCGCGGTCACTAGCATGAGCACGCGGGTACCATGGGGCCGCCAGCTGAGCGCGATGTGGCGAAGGATGGCACCTGGGCTCATAGGCCAGTGAAGGAACGGCGCACTGGCAATGGGGAGGCTCGGCGTGTGATGCCAGCGCGTCCGGCCTTCCGACGTCGGGCGAGCGGTTGTCATGTTGCGAACGTGCCGATCGGGGGACTGAGCGATTCGATCGTGACAGCAAGATCCAACACATGATGATCGTGGAACGGGCGTCCGACCAGTTGTGCGCCGACGGGGACGGTTGGGTCTGTCTTGACGAAATGACCAGAAAACTTGATCAGAACGGTCAGTCTACACGCTCCGGAAACACCGCTCACCGAACGCCTGTGCAAACAAACCGGCGGAGCTTGCCGACGTCCGTTCCCGCGCCTTCGGCCAGCTCGTCGATTCTCAGCGGATGAGCAGGGTTGTCACGCACCAACTGGACCGCCACAGCGAGCAACCAACCCCGACAATGCCAGGGCCACCCAACAAGGTAAAGGGGGACCGAACGTTGGGGTCCAACGACACCTGACATAACTCCTCCTTATAGAGCATATCTCCACGATTAGGGGGGAACCTCACTATCCGACGAACCAGGTGAGGGCGCTCGTCAGGGTGGGATGGGTGGGCATGGTTACTTCCCTCAGCCTTCAACTATGAGCGCCGTTGCGGTCACGGTGAGCTGCAGGGCGCTACCGATGACCAGCGAGGGGAGCTTGTCGACACCGATGGCGGTGCGGTCAATGGTTGCGGTGGCCAAGAACGAGCCGGCGCGGGCGTCGAATTCGACATCGGTGACGTCGAGGCTGATCGGACAAACCTGACCCTTGACGGTCATCGATCCGTCAACTCGGAATCCGAAGGCCGTCCGGGAGACGTCGCCTGCCTTGAACCGCAGGTCGGGCTGAGTGGCAGCGTCGAGGAAGTCGGCGCTGACTACGTGCTCGTTGCGTTTTGGCGTTCTTGCTCGTGTACGACGATGCGTCGACGACGACCTCAACGGCCGTGAGGTGGTGGTCGGCGTCGATCCCGATCGTGCCGGATGTCAGAGTCAGCGTGGCCGGCACCGTGAACAACCCGAGCTTCTTGGCAGTCACCGTTACCGTGGTCTGTAACGGGTCCAGGCGCCAGGTGCCGGTCGGCAGGTCTCGGCTGGGGTCGGTTTGTTGTGTGGTCATGGTTTGGTCTCCCTTGGATCGATTTGGTGGCGGTCAGGCGGTTCCGGTGGCGGGGATGGCGCCCAATCGAGCGATCTTCCGGGATCCGGCCACCAGGCGGGCCAGCGGGCGAACGCGATCGGTTGTTGCTTCTTGGGTGGTCATCGTCTCGGCACCATTCGTCATCACTTGACGCATCAAATAACTGCTTGAAGGATCAATCTAGCCTGATTGTTTGACGCATCAACCACTAAGATCGAGATGTGGCCGATACGACAGAGCCGCGATGGCTCGACGAGACCCAGCAGGAGGCCTGGCGCGGCCTCCGCGCCGTCATGTTCAGGGCATTCCCCGAGATGGAACGGACCCTGAAGGCCCACGACCTACTCGCCATCCACTACCACATCCTCGCCGTTCTCTCGAACGCCCCCGAACAGACCCTGCGCCTCACCGAACTCGCCGACGCAGCAAATACGTCCCAGAGCCGACTCACCCACCGGCTCCGCGTCCTCGTCGCGCGAGGCGAAGTAGCCATCTCGGAGGACCCCGACGACCGCAGAGCCAAGAACGCCACCCTCACCACCGCAGGTCGCAAACGGCTCGAACACCTCGCACCCATCCACATCGAAGACGTCCAACGCCTCATCTTCGACCCCCTCACTCCCGAACAGACCAAAGCCCTCGCCAACGCCATGACCACCATCGCCGACCACCTCTGCCAACACCCCGAGTTCCTCAACCCCAGCTGAGAGCTCGGTCCCTCCCCCCAACGTCAAACGCGACGAAGAGCGCCGGAAGGTCAAAGTCGTACCCGTATCCCCGAAGGCAAAGGACCCGCGACCAATACCGCTCCGCGCGGAGGCTGTCGATGCCGCAGAACGCGATCTGGCCTGGCTCGGTGATCGAGTGGACCTTGAAGGGAGTTTCGCCCTGGCTGGTGACCGGCTGATCTTCATACCAAGCGAAGCCACGCCCCCCATCCGCTACTGGTACTGCATGCGCCGACGCAACGACTTCAGCCACGACGACTATCTGGTGCGCTACCGCGACATCCATAGCCAATTCGGATTGGACACCTCCGGAATCGAGGGATACACGCAATGGCATGCGAACCTTGAAGCCACCGCGGCGGCATGTGAGCGTCTGGGAATCGGCGGCTGCCCCTACGACAGGTTGGCCCAACGCCTCGATGTCACCCCACCGACCGCCGGCAAGCCCGGTCCAGTCGGAATGGCGGTAAACCGGCCCTACGGCGGAGTGCCCTTCTCAGCAACCGGGTCTGTCGAGCAGTTCTTCGAAGGCGGCGGGAGTGATCGCTCGTGGCGTCTGACCTTCCCATTGAAGGAGATCCTTGTCGCCAGTCACGATCCAGTCGACGCTATGTTCACGGCCCAGCGCGACGAGGTAATCGTCATCGGCATCTCGTGTGGTGACCACGATCGGTGCCGGGTCGCTGACCACGTCGGCGATGCTCCGAATCGTGGCCATGTACAGTTGAGCCAATTCGGGATCGACGCGCTTGCGGAGCCTCGGCCGGTCCAAGACATCTTCCACCTCGGCAAGAAGCGCGGGACAGATCACGACCTCGATGCCTCCCCTGTCCAGCCACCGGGTGACGAGTCGGTACGACGGACCGGTCTGAATCGCAGCAGAGATCAGAACGTTCGCGTCAAGAACCACCTTCACGATTGGCCCTAACGGGCACGGCGGCTGCGGCGCACGGTACGAACCTCTTCGACCGCGATGGCCATCGCCTCCTCTTCGGATAGATCCGAGTTCTCCACGTTTGCGGCAAGCTCCGTAGTCACGCGTCGCGTGAAGTACTCCCAGGCCGATTGACGGCTGACGCCAAGCGCCTCGCCGATCGCCGCCCACGACGCTCCCGCGTCTCGAGCCGCTGCAATCTGCTTCCACCGAAGCTCATCAAGTTGCGCCTCTGAACGAGCCACCTCACGCAACACGTCAAGCGGCTCAACCGGCAGCGAGTCAGCAACGATCAAACTCATAGATGTCATGGTACCCTGACACAGGGCACTAGTCAACGCACTTCCCCATCCGAGTCCAACGTCCGACACCCGAGAACGAAAACGCTCTGACTAGGGGAAACGCAATTTGTGTCGGAGGGGGGACTTGAACCCCCACGCCCATAACGGGCACTAGCCCCTCAAGCTAGCGCGTCTGCCAATTCCGCCACTCCGACGTGGCCATCCAACGAGCTGGATGCGAAGCACGATCTTAGCGCCGTGCGCACCTCGCCACACTCAGATTCACACGGTAAACCGAGGGCTCAGAAGATCAGCGCGTAGGCCACTGAAGAGAACCCGAAGACCACCGCGGCCACCACAGTGATCCGATCAAGGTTGCGCTCAACCACAGTCGAACCCGCGGCCGCGGCACCGGCACCGCCGCCGAACATGTCGGACAGTCCCCCACCCTTGCCGCTGTGCAACAGCACGAGCAGAATCAGCGTCGACGCTGAGACGAACCAGAGGGGGGCAACGATCCAAACCATGGAATTCAGCCTAACCGGATCATCTACAGGGCCTACGCCTAGTAGAGACGGAAGTTGACTATGCGGGCGAATTCGTCGGGGTCGAGACTGGCGCCGCCGACCAAGGCACCGTCGATGTCGGGCTGTGCCATCAACTCCGGGGCGTTGCCGCCCTTGACCGAGCCGCCGTACTGGATGCGCACGGCGTCGGCTGCCGAATCACCCCAGCCGGAGCGCACCAGAGAGCGGATATGGGCGCACATCAACTGGGCGTCGTGCGGGGTTGCCGTCACGCCGGTGCCGATCGCCCAGATCGGTTCATAGGCGATCACAATCGCGGCCACGACATCGCTCGACAGGCCGGCCAAGCTGCCCGAGATCTGCTGGGACACGGTCGACTCCGCCTCCCCCGCCTCACGCTGCTGCAGGGTCTCGCCGACACAGACGATCGGGGTCATTTCCGCTGCCAGCACGGCCTTGGCCTTCTCGTTGACGACTTCGTCGGTCTCCCCGAACAGTTCACGCCGTTCGCTGTGACCCACGATCACATACTCAACGTTGAGCTTAGCCAACATCGGCGGCGCGATCTCACCGGTGAACGCACCGTGGCTCGCCATGTGTACGTTCTGCGCACCCAGCGAGATGGGAACGTCGTCGGCCTGCAGGACCGTCTGCACGGACCGCAGGTCGGTGAAGGGCGGATGAACCGAGACGTCCACATGGTCGTAGTCGCGCGGGTTCAGAGCGTAGGCAAGCTTCTGGATCGTCTGGATCGCTTCGAAGTGGTTGTGGTTCATCTTCCAGTTGCCGCTGATCAGCGGCTTGCGTGCGCCATGCGCAAACTCATCAGTCGCCGGTTCATTAGACAAAGGGAGCTCCTCTCAGGGCCTTGAGGCCGACCAGGTCACCCCGCTCGATCAAGGCCAGCGATGCCCCACCACCGGTGGAGACGTGATCCATTTCATGCTCGACACCGAAAAGTTTCGCCGCCGCAGCACTGTCACCGCCACCGACGACCGTGAACGCCCTGGTCTCGGCCATGGCCTGCGCGACCGCACCGGTCCCGCCGCCGAAGCGGGGATCCTCGAATACGCCCATCGGTCCGTTCCACAGCACCGTCGCTGCCTCGTGGATGACGTCACCGAACGCCGCCGCGCTGCCCGGACCGATGTCCACACCCATCCAACCGTCGGGCAGGTTCGTGCCCATCTGGCGCACGTCTCCCCCGGCGCTGGGCGCCATCAGCTCGCCGCCGGGGCCCAACGCGGTGATGTCGTACGGAAGATGGATTGATTTGGGGCCGTCAAGCAGCCGCGCGCAGGTGTCGATCATGTCAGTCTCGCACAGCGAGGCCCCCACCGAGTGGCCCTTGGCAGCCAGGAAGGTGAAACACATCCCTCCACCGACGATCAACGAATCGACCGACTCCAGCAGGGCCTCAATGACCGCGAGCTTGTCGCTCACCTTCGATCCGCCCATGACCGCCACGAAAGGTCTCCGCGGATTCGTGCGCAACCCGCCCAGTACCTCGACCTCACGGTGCAGCAGCCGGCCCGCGGCCGACGGCAGACAACGGGGCGGACCGACGATCGAGGCATGAGCACGGTGCGAAGCACCGAACGCGTCATTGACGTAGACGTCGTGCCCCTCGACCAACTCATCCACGAACGACGTGTCGTTGGCCGTTTCTCTGGGATCGAAACGAAGGTTCTCCAACAACTCGACACCCGGCGCCAACTCGCTCAGGCGTTCCCGTACCGGTTCAACCGAATACGCCGGATTCGCCTCGCCTCGGGGCCGTCCGAGATGAGTGCAGGCGGTGACCGACGCGCCCTGGCCGGTCAACCAGCGAATCGTCGGCAAAGCGGCGCGGATGCGCAGGTCGTCGGTGATCTGCCCATCGGCGACGGGTACGTTGAAGTCGGCCCGCAGAAGGATCGACTTACCCGCGAGGTCTCCGAGGTCTTCGAGTCGGGGTACGGAACTCACTTCTGGAGCGTCTAGGCGTTGCCGACGACCAGGGTGAGGTCGACAAGACGGTTCGAGTAGCCCATTTCGTTGTCGTACCAGCCGAAGATCTTGACCAGCGATCCCTGCGCCATGGTCAGTCCGGCGTCGAATACGCAAGAGGCGGTCGAACCGATGATGTCCGACGACACCAGGGGCGCTTCCGAATAGACGAGCACACCACTGAGGGGGCCAGAGGCGGCTGCCGCTTTGAAGGCCTCGTTGATCTCGGCGACCGTGACGTCGTCGCGGCTGAGCACACCGGTGAAATCAGTGATCGATCCGTCGGGAATCGGCACCCTCATCGAAGTGCCGTCGAGCTTCCCTTGCATCTCGCTCATGACCAGGCCGGTGGCGCGTGCAGCTCCCGTCGAGGTGGGCACGATGTTGATCGCCGCGGCGCGGGCCCGGCGCAGATCGGAATGGGGTCCGTCGACCAGCGCCTGGTCGCCCGTGTAGCCGTGCACTGTGGTCATCAGTCCCTGTACGACACCGAAGGCATCGTCTAGCACCTTCACCATCGGCACGAAGCAGTTTGTGGTGCAGGAGGCGTTGGAGATCACGTGATGGTTTGCCGGGTCGTAGGTGTCGTCGTTCACGCCGACCACGAAGGTGGCGTCGCTGTCGCCTGAGGGAGCGGAGATGATCACTTTGGGGGCACCCGCGCTGCGGTGCATGGCCGCGCCGCTGCGTTTGGTGAAGATACCCGTGGACTCGACCACGACATCGACACCGAGATCGCCCCAGGGCAAATCTTCGGGGTTGCGTTCAGAGAGAACCCTGAGCACATCGCCATCAACGCTGATTCCGTCATCGGTCACCGCGATCTCGGCAGCCAGACTCCCGTGCACCGAATCGTGCGCGAGAAGGTGGGCCATGGTGTCGATCGAGCCGAGGTCGTTGACGGCGACGAAGTCGATGTCAGCGCCCTGGGCCTTGGCAGCCCGAAAGAAGTTGCGGCCGATGCGGCCAAAACCGTTTATTCCGACGCGTACTGTCATTTGGGGTTCCCCTGTTGGTGGTTGTGTGTGCCTTTGCCCGAAGCAGACAAACACATTTGGCTTTCAAATATTGAGGTCGCGGTGTACCACCGAAGGCGTGATCCCCAATTCCTCGAATACCACGGCCATCCGTTCGGCAATCGCGACCGAACGATGTCTACCACCTGTGCAACCGAAAGCGACGGTGAGATACGACTTGCCTTCCTGCTCATACAACGGAAGGATCAATTCCAAGAGCCTCTCAAGACGTTCCAGGAAGCCCTCGGTGACCGGTTGCGACAGCACATAGTCGCGAACGGACTGGTCACGGCCTGTCAAGGGGCGCAACTTCTCGTTCCAGTGCGGGTTGGGCAGGAATCGGCAGTCGATCACCAGGTCGACGTCTATGGGGAGCCCGTGCTTGTAGCCGAACGAGGAGACGGTCGTCTGCATGGTGTGCCGGCAGTTCCCGTCGCCGAAGGCCTCGGCCATGCGTTCGCGTAGTTGATGGACGTTAAGTTCCGAGGTGTCGATCACCAGGTCGGCCAGAGCCCTCAACGGTTCCAGGGCGATCCGTTCGGAATTGATGATCTCTCCGAGCGTGCCGCCGTCGGAATCGTCGAAGGGGTGCCGGCGCCGACTCGACTCGTAACGGCGCACCAGCACTTCGGTGGAGGCATCGAGGAACACCAGTTGCACCCTGGTGAACTTTGTGCGCAATGCGCTCACCAACGTGGCGATCCTGTCCTGGTACTGGCCGGATCCGACAACTAGAGCCATCCGGTCACCGGCGCTCGAAGAGCCGTCGGCCAGTTCAGCGACCTTGGGGATCAGCGTGGCTGGGAGGTTGTCCATCACGAACCAGCCCATGTCCTCGAGATTGTCGGCCGCTACCGTGCGACCGGCCCCCGACAGGCCCGCGATGACCACCAGATCGCTCATGGGCCGATGCTAGCCAGTGGACTGCCTGCGGTCGCCGATAAGGGCCAGGAGCCTCGGGGTGTTGACCACTACGTCGGTTTCATGTTCGGAAACCTTGGACACGAACCCTGGCGGCGGGGCGGGTTCGAGCATCTCGACCAGATCGATCCCCGCGGCGATCATCTTGTTGATGTAGCGGCTCAGCGGACGGTGTACGAAGCGCACATGCACGCCCTTGTCGACCTCTTCGACCGTGGCGGTCTCATGGAGGTAGGCACCCACGCGCCAGTATGTCTCGGGGGGATCGATCATGTGGTCGACAATCAGCCCGCTGTTCGGAGTCTGGAACAGTGGGTGGTTGAGGATCAGCACGAGGCGGCCGCCCGCGCGCAGTACTCGCGCAACCTCGGCAAGCGACTCTTCGAGCGCGTCTATGTGTTCATAGACCAGACAGACGACCGCTCCGTCGAATGAGCCGCTCGCGACCGGCAGGCGGTCACTTCCGGCCAGCGCATAAACCGGCCCGCCGTCCCGCTCGTGTGCTGTTCGGATCTGCGCCATGGTCAGGTCGAGCCCTACGACTTCTGATCCCGACTGGGCCAACGCCCGGGCGATCTGGCCCTCTCCGGTGCCGATGTCGAGCACCCGTTCGCGCCCTGCGAGATGCTGCGTCACGATCGGGATGATCTGCTCGCTGTACTCGGGGTCGACTCCGTCGGTGAACTTCTCCTGCCACCACCCCGCATGCCCCTCCCACTCTGTTTGCGCTGCGGACGGAACCGCAGACCCGCGGTCAGGTTCTGTGGACATGGGTGTAGACGTTCTCGGCTACTTCGTCGGGGAGCCAACTCAGCGCCTTGAGGTCGCTCAAGGCGGCACGTTTCACGGCGTTCACGCCACCGAACTCCTTGGTGAGACGTTTCTTGCGGGCGGGGCCGAGTCCCGCGATGCCGTCGAGCGCTGAGCGGGTCATGCGCTTGTCGCGCAACTGGCGGTGGTAGGCGATGGCGAAACGGTGGCTCTCGTCGCGGATCCGTTGAAGCAGGTACAACGCCTCGGACTGGCGGGGCAACAGGATCGACTCGCTCCGTGCGGGCACGAACAGCTCCTCGAACTGCTTGGCCAGCGCAACGACGGGGATCTCCTCGGTCAGGCCGAGTTCAGCGAGAACCCGCTCAGCCACACCCAGTTGCCCCTTGCCGCCGTCGACCACCAACAACTGCGGCGGGTATGAGAACCGCCCCTCACGTTCCTCGACCGGCAACTCGCGCTCCTTGAGATAGGCGGACAACCGCCGGGTGAGCACCTCCTCCATCGCTGCGAAGTCGTCGTTACCGGACACGGAGTGGATTCGGAAACGCCGATAGTCGGACTTCTTGGGCAGACCGTCCTCGACCACCACCATTGACCCCACGTAGTCGGTTCCCTGAATGTGGCTCATGTCATAGCACTCGATCCGCAGCGGCACCAACGGCAGATCGAGGTGCTGCTGCAGTTCGTTGAGTGCCCTAGCACGGCTGTTGTGATCGTTGGTGCGTTTGAGCCGGTGACGGTTGAAGGTCTCCTCGGCGTTGCGGGTCACGGTCTCGTGGAGACGGCGCTTGTCGCCCCGCTGCGGCACCCGGATCTCCACCTTCGTGCCCCGCGCCTCGCTGATCCACTCCTCATACAACTGCGGATCATGGGGCAACCGCGGCACCAGCACCTCCTTGGGCCAGCCGATGGGGTTGTCGTCGAAGTAGAGGCGTTCGAGCACCCGGCTCATCAGTTCGGGCTCGTCGAGTTCCTCGGCCTTGTCGACAACGAAGCCTCTGCGGCCCATGACCCTCCCCTTGCGCACGAAGAAGACCTGGACCGCCGCTTCGAGTTCGTCGTCGAACACGCCGATTACGTCGACGTCTGTGCTGCGGGCGAACACCATCTGCTGTTTCTCGACCGCCTTGCGGACCGATGTGAGCCGGTCCCGGAAGTAGCCCGCCCTCTCGTAGGCCAAGGCATCGCTCGCCTCGTGCATCTGCGCGGTGAGCTTGGCGATCACCTCATCGGTGTCGCCGGCGAGGAAGCTGATGAGCTCGCCGACCATCCCGTCGTAAGTCTGTTTGTCGACCTCGCCGACGCACGGTCCCGCGCACTTCTCGATGTGGTACAGCAGGCAAGGCTTGCCCAGTTTCTCGTGCCTGCGGAACTTGTTGTCCGAACAGGTGCGAATGGGGAAGGTGCGCAACAGCAGGTCGAGCGTCTCGCGGATGGCGTAGGCGTGGCCGTACGGCCCGAAGTAGCGGTTGCCCTTCTTGGGTTTGCCGCGAATGACCATCGCACGGGGCCACTCGTCCACCATCGTCAGGCAAAGGAACGGGTAAGATTTGTCGTCGGTGTAACGGACGTTGAACCGCGGCTTGTGGCGCTGAATCAGCGAGAACTCGAGCATCAGAGCCTCGACTTCGTTGGCCACCTGGATCCACTCGACCGACTCGGCTGTCTCGACCATCTGGTGGGTGCGGGTTGGCAGCTTGCGGGGGTTCTGGAAATAGTTGGAGAGGCGCGAACGAAGGTTCTTGGCCTTGCCTACATAGATCACACGACCGTGCTGGTCCTTGAACTGGTATGAACCGGGTGTGTCGGGGATCGAGCCGCTGGGAGGTCGCGAGATCATGGCCCTATCCGGACAGCATCGGATCCAGGAACGCTCCGGTATGGCTCTCGGGCACGGCGGCCACGTCCTCGGGCGTGCCGACCGCGACCACACTCCCCCCGCCCGACCCGCCTTCAGGCCCGAGGTCGATCAGCCAGTCCGCGGTCTTTATGACATCGAGGTTGTGTTCGATTACGACCACCGTGTTGCCCTGGTCCACCAGGCGGCTGAGCACTCCGAGCAGCTTGCGGATGTCTTCGAAATGAAGGCCCGTGGTGGGTTCGTCAAGGAGGTAGATGGTGTGGCCCGTGGAACGTTTCGCCAGCTCACTGGCAAGCTTCACACGCTGGGCCTCACCTCCCGACAGTGTCGGGGCAGGTTGACCCAACCGCACGTAGCCCAGTCCGACGTCGACGAGGGTAGCCATGTGGCGGGCTATCGCCGGTTGGTTGGCGAAGAAGTCGAGGGCGGTCTCACACGACATGGCGAGAATCTCTGAGATATTGCGGCCCTTGAACCTGACCTCGAGCGTGTCGCGGTTGTAGCGCAGGCCCTTGCAGACCTCGCACGGGACATAGACGTCGGGCAGGAAGTGCATCTCGATCTTGATCGTGCCGTCGCCCCGGCAGGCCTCGCAGCGCCCGCCCTTGACGTTGAATGAGAAGCGACCCGGCAGATAGCCCCGGACCTTCGCCTCATTGGTCTGTGAGAAGAGCTTGCGGATGTGGTCGAAGACGCTGGTGTAGGTGGCCGGGTTGGAGCGCGGCGTGCGCCCGATCGGCGACTGGTCTATGGCGATCACCTTGTCGAGGTTGTCGATGCCGTCGATGCGGGTGTGCAGCCCCGGTGGGAGCCTCGACGTGTATATGTGCTGCATCAAGGACCGGTGCAGGATCTCCTCGACCAGCGAGGACTTTCCCGAACCCGACACGCCGGTGACGCAGATGAACTTGCCGAGCGGGAAGTCGACGTCAATGTTCTTCAGGTTGTTCTGCCGAGCCCCGCGGACAGTGAGGTGGGTGCCGTTGCCGACACGGCGCATGGCCGGGACCTCGATCTGCCGTTGACGCGAGAGGTACTGGCCGGTGATCGACTCCTCGTTCTCCAACAGGTCCTCGAAGGTGCCGGAGTGGACGATGCGGCCGCCGTGCTCACCGGCGCCCGGGCCGATGTCGACCACATGGTCGGCGACTTTGATCGTGTCCTCATCGTGTTCGACCACGAGGACCGTGTTGCCCAGGTCCCGCATGCGCAGCAGCGTCTCGATCAGGCGGTGGTTGTCCCGCTGATGCAGGCCGATCGATGGCTCGTCGAGCACGTAGAGCACCCCTACGAGCCCGGAGCCCACCTGCGATGCCAGGCGGATCCGTTGAGCTTCGCCACCCGCAAGCGACGCGGCGCCGCGCGACAGGGTCAGGTAGTCGAGGCCCACGTCGAGCAGGAAGCCGAGCCGGGCTTTGATCTCCTTGAGGACCTGCTCCGCGATGATCGAGTCCCGTTCGGACAGTTCCAGTTCGGCGAGTCGCTTTGCGGCTTCAGCGATCGAAAGGGAGCAGAGTTCGTGGATCGTCAGATCGTTGATGGTCACCGCCAGGGACAACGGGTTGAGCCTCGACCCGTCGCATTGGCGGCACGCCACCTGGCGCATGTAACCCTCGATGATCTGGCGGGCCCCGTCGCTCTCGGACTCGCTGTGTCGGCGCATCAGGTACGGAACAACGCCCTCGAACTTGGCGTGGTAGACGCGGGTGCGGCCGTAGCGGTTCTTGTAGCGGACCTGCACACGGTCCTTCACGCCTTTGGCCATCAACAGCAGTTCCCGCTGCTTGTCGGTCAGGTCCTGCCAGGGTTCGTCCAGAGGAATCTCGTAGACCTTGCAGACCGATTCGACCAGTCTGGAGAAGTAGCGGCTGCGGCCGCCCGCCCAGGGGCTGATCGCGCCTTCGGCGATGGTCGCTTCGGGATCGGGCACCACCAATTGAGCGTCGACCTCGAAGACAGTGCCGAGGCCGTCGCAATGCGTGCAGGCCCCGTAGGGAGAGTTGAACGAGAAGTTGCGTGGTGCCAACTCCTCGAACGATTTGCCGTCGGAGGGGCGTGAGAGGTGTTGGCTAAAGACGATCGTCTCGGTGGGTCCCTCGCCCTCTCTGGGGACGATCTGGATCTCGGCGATTCCGCCGGTGAGCGTCAATGCGGTCTCTATCGAGTCGGTGAGGCGCCGTTCTATTCCTTCGCGCAGCACGAGACGGTCGACTACGACTTGGATGTTGTGGGTTTCGTAGCGGGCAAGATCGAGTTCGTTGGTCTCGCTGAGCTCTAGCAGCCCCCCGTCGACTATCGCCCGCGCGAAGCCCTGCTGGGCGAGGTCCGAGAGCAGGGTCTCATAGGTGCCCTTGCGCCCGCGGACGATCGGCGCAAGCACCTGGAAGCGGGTCTGTGGAGGCAGAGCGAGCACCTTGTCGACGATCTGCTGCGGGGTCTGGCGAACCAGTTCCTCGCCGGTCTCAGGGTCATGGGGGATACCGATTCGGGCGTACAGCAACCGGAGGTAGTCGTATACCTCGGTGACCGTGCCCACCGTGGAGCGCGGGTTGCGTGAGGCGCTCTTCTGATCGATCGAGATCGCCGGCGATAGTCCTTCGATGAAGTCGACGTCGGGTTTGTCCATCTGGCCGAGGAACTGCCGTGCGTATGCCGAGAGCGACTCGACATATCGGCGCTGCCCCTCGGCGTAGATCGTGTCGAACGCCAACGACGACTTGCCGGAACCCGAAATTCCAGAGAAGACGATCAGCTTGTCCCGCGGCAACTCAAGATCGATATCACAAAGGTTGTGCTCGCGTGCCCCCGAGATGATTAACCGATCAGCCACGCCCGCACTCTAGCGCCCCCACCTACCCGAGACACGAACATTAGTTCGATAAAGGCCGCCTTTCGGATCAAAGGGGGCTCCGCGTGCCATGTTCTCCATCGAGCCCTGGCGAACCTCGGAATCCGCTTCAGTTCTCAGGGTTGGACCATCCGCAGTTCGGACGGTTTGCACCGAGCGCGTCAAGGTGTGCGGCGTACACGACTAGGAGTTCGTCTCGGGACAGAAACAGTGTGTCGATCAGGCGGTGTTCGGCGTTGATGTCTTGGAGAGCTATGTCTGAGAAATAGCTGTAGTCGGAATCGACCGTGTCGTATCGGATATCAGGTGCGAGCGTGTCGATGCGCGCCAGTGACTCACCGGGTGTTTGACCCCACAGTTCGCGGCATATCGGCGAGGTGACGTTGAAAAGGTATCGCTCGCCAGAGAGAGCTTCGCGACCGTATTGGATGATGAGCTTGCCGTCGATTTCTTTGGGCAGGATGATCCGCTCGCTCCTTCCCGCCTCGTCGAAGATGACTGTCGCGGTGGTGGTTCCGGTACTGATGACAGCGCGAACCTCGTTGAGCAGTTCAGGGGGTGCGGGCACCGCCGCGAATTCGATGTCGATGCCGAGTTCTTCTTTGAGTTCTTCTTCGGCTGCTCGGGGGTCTCCCACCAGATCGATGATCTCCAGGTGGATCTCGTTCACCAGTCGGATGATCTTGAAGGGGTGCGCGCTTGCCGGTTGGGCCTGAAAATCGACGAACACAAAGGCGGCGAGCGCCAACACAACGACCGCCGCAAACCCGGTCGCTGGGACTGCGAACCAACGATTGGTTGCGGGCCGGGTGTCGCGGGCTTCGATGCGACGGTAGGCCGCTGCTCTCAACTCTTGGCCGAGCTGTCGTTCGAAATCGGAGATGTCTTGGGTCATGGTGTGTCCCCTTCGCTCAACGGAGGGTCGAATTCGTCTCTGAGGCGGCGGAGTCCTCTGAAGACCAGGCTGCGGGCGGCCACCGGTTTGCATCCCAACGTTGTCGCGATGTGACTGTAATCGAGTTGGCCTATGACTCTCAGCCTCACAGCCTCTCTGCTACGGGCCGGGACCCGAGTCAACGCTTCGGCCAGCCGCGCTGCGTCGAGTCCCGCATCGGCAGCCTCGATCTCCTCCCAACCTGTGCTTGCAGTCGAAGGAGTGTTCAATTCGAGTCTTCGCCGCGCGTTCGAGGCGACCCGATTTCTGCGCCACAGCCTTTTGAGCTGATTGTTGGCGATCCCGTACAGCCACTGCCGCGGCACACCCTTTGCCGGATCGTATCGCTCGACACTCAGGAGTGCCGCGGCGAACGTCTCGGCTACAAGCTCTGATGCGACGTCGTGATCCCGTGTCCGGGACCAGAAAAAGGCGATCATGGGCCGGGTATTGCGTGAATAGAACTCGCCGAATGCTTCCGGATCGCGGCGGGCGTCGACCAGAAGCTCTGAATCGCTGCGAGGATCATCGCGCCACCCCGTCGAACGCGACCTGGACTTCACCATTATCGCCGAGGCTAACCTCAGCCGGCACACATAATGCCGAACGCGCCTCTCGGTTGCCGCTTCGCAAGTTCGGCCTGCCCGACGTGGCAACGGTCGCCACAGTCCATCGGCGGTTGCGACAAGTCGGTCACGATGCATGGTGCGGACCCGCGGGACTAACCGTACCGTACGCATGAAGCCCGGTTGTTCATCTGGCCGAGGGGGGATGCCGATCCGTAGATGCGGTGTGGCGACCCGGCGCAACTCGACGAGTTGTAGAAAGTCGTGGGTGAGCTTCCACAGTGATGGAGCGAGGATTCGATGTTGTTGTTCCATGCCCCTGTCGGATACCAGACACCGCCGCCGCAGGTCGTTCCGACTATTCGTACCGAGGACCCGCTGTAGAAGGTGGACGTGTAGTGCGTGCCGATCGTGTTGTTGCCCGACGCGAGCGCACCTTGCCCGCTAACCGCGGAGGAGGTCGACGCGGCATGCATCACGGCTTGGGTCTGAGATCCGAAGCAGACCTCAGGCCCGGTGAGGAACACCCCCTCCTCAACCCCGGTGACCTCGATCACGCAATGCCTCTCGGTTCCCTCGGAGCGCTCCGACGCGCCGGCCTGGCCCACGAAGGCGATTCCACTAGCGATGACCACTGCAATCGCAGCGATCCTGAAAATCCTGGTGCTGCTCACGGCAAGCCCCTCTCAACTCACAGCACCGAGGACAGCCCCCGACGCTCACCATGTACTTGCCCGCTCGACGCGATCCGTTGCACGCGATTTCCGAAAATGTTAATAACCTTTTCACGGACACGCGGGGCGGTGCGCGCCACGGCCACCAGCCGAGGGCTATCCGAAGAAATCTAGAAATCGATGCAACGCGAGCGCCCCAGCCGACAAGTACTGGGTGAAGCCATCTGCGTGACCGTGTCGAAAGCCACCTCAAGCATGTGAATCCGTCCACCCGAATTGAAGAGAAAGGCAATCCAATGAAACGAACGACCTGCCTGATAGTTGTACTTGCGTTGGCGATGATCTCAGCAGCGACCGCTGCTGCCTCCACAGGCGCAGACGGAGTTCTCGCAGACTCCGGCCGAACCGAGGTCAACACCGGCCTAGGGGAAACCGCTGGTGTCAGCCTCGAGGCCGAACACTACGCGATCGATTTCGGCGTCACCACAGACGAGGCTCAAAGGAGGCTCAACCGCATCGGCGAGTTGACGACAATCATCCAGGAGACTGTCGCAGCAGAATCAGCACGGGTCGCCGGCTGGAGCATCGTGCACGAACCGGACTTCGGCGGTTGGGTCTACCTCGTCGGTGATGCTGAACCGACCCGAACCACAACGGGACTGATGGCCCAACACAGCGACCTGTTCGTCGACACCGGAGCGAAACACACGTTCGCTGAACTCACCGCAGCAATATCGGACCGGTCGAACTTCGAGGCCATCCCTGATTCGATGCGCGATCGTATCGCCTATCGAGAGATCGACGTTCGCTCCAACAGCATCGTCGTGGCGATCGACCGCGACCAGCCACCGACACGAACCGACGAGTCAGCCTTCATCACAGAAGGATCAATCGAGACCATGGAACTCCGCCAAGCAGCCAGCACACTCGAAACAATCCTAGAACAAGACACAGACTTGCCGTTCTCTGTCACGTTGGACTCCGCGAGCACACCAAGCGCGATCTACGGCGGCGAACTCATCCGCACCGACCGCGGAACCAGATGTACGAGCGGATTCGCCGTCCTCAAGGGCAGCACACGAGGTATGTTGACCGCCGGACACTGCGCCAACATCACAAGGCACTGGCGGTCTCGCACCTCTGCCTATACGGGAGACAACTTCGCTGCTACCCACAAAGACACAATTTGGGGGAAAACCGGCGATTCGGCCTGGTACACGACCGTGCAGGACGAGGCAGACGACTTCTACTTCAGTACAACATCCACCCGCGATGTGAACGGCCATGAAGTAAGGGCCAACATGCTAAGGGCCAACATGAAAGGCCACTTCGTCTGCCACTTCGGGATCAAGTCGGGTTATTCCTGCGGCTCCGTGGTTTCGACAACCCACGACCCGAACTATGATATTTGCGGTTCGGATGGCTGTGATCACATGTGGGTCAGAGTTGAAGGCGCATCCCTCAAATCATGCGGCGGTGACAGCGGCGGCCCATGGTTCCTAGTCCGAACGGCCTACGGAATCCACAGCGGATCCAACAAAGGCAGCGATTGCACCGCAGAGGGAACCGACTACGCAACCTTCACCGCAATGGACGACATACTGCGGGACCTCAACCTAGAGTTGGCCACATCATGAGAGAGACCACCGTCAGACGGCTGAACGCACACGTCACCGGTCACCTGGTTGCGTCGCTTCTACTGCTCATTCTCTTTGCCACCGGATGCGGGCGCGACAAGCCGAGCCTCGGAACTGAACAAGCCGGGAGTGATCAACTCGTTGAAGAGAGCGCCTACGAGGAGCCCGATGAGAACGAGGACACGCTGGGCATCAAACTCGATGCGCAACACTATGCGTCTGAGTTCGGAATCTCCGAAGAAGACGCTCTCAAAAGACTGAGACGCAGCGATGAACTGACTACCATGCTCCAGGAAATCGTCGCGGTCGAAACCGGGCGGGTTGCCGGCTGGGGGCTCGTACACGAACCCGAGTTCGGAGGCTTGGTCTACCTAGTCGGCGAGGCCGAAGCTACCGCCTTCACACGAAACCTGGCCGCCCAGAATAGCGATCTGTTCATCGAATTGGGAGCGACGCACACACTGGCTGAACTCAGCGCAGCGATGTCGGAGCGGTCCAACTTCGAGGCCATCCCTGATTCGATGCGCGATCGCATCGCCTATCGGGAGATCGACGTGTGGTCCAACAGCATTGTTGTGGCGATCGACCAAGACGAACCCCCGCTCCCCATCGATGACACCGTACCAGTCGCAGACCGTCCGATTGAGTCCCTGGACCTGCCACAAGCAGCAGAAGCACTCGAAGCACTCCTCGAACAAACCACCGGCCTACCCTTCTCAGTTGCTCTCGACTCCAGACCTGTGCCGGACGAAGGCGAGACAACGGACTATGACTCGTCTAGGACTCGCTCACCCTCACTCAACGCGCCCTGACAGCGGTCGCCGAACTCAGGTCGTAGCAGGCGAGTCAGCGGCGCATGTCGCGGAGTTCGCGGCGCAACTCCTTGACTTCGTCGCGTAGGCGGGCGGCGTATTCGAAGCGCAGATCTACGGCTGCGTCGTGCATCTCCTTCTCAAGGGTGGGCGGCCTCCATCGGTGATTGCGACAAGTCGGCCATGATGGTCGGTGATCTCCTTGCGCATCGACTGCGTGTCTATCCCGTGCTCCTCGTTGTCGCACGAGTTTCCGAAGAAATTCCCAAATTTGCGCAACACGAGCCTCTCAGCCGGCAAGTACTAGATGGAAGCGCACGTTTCGCTGCCTTCACAGACATACGACAAGTGCGCCTCCATCCACCCGAAAACGAGAAAGGCAAACCAATGAACCGATCACCGACTCCAACAACGTTTCCGCGTAGGTTGCTCAGCCCGAAGATTCTGCTGATCGCCCTCGCCTCGGCTGCGCTTCCTGCCCTGATCGCTCCGGCATCGTGGGTCGGTCAATCTTCGCTTGCACCGGATGAGTTTCGTCGTAAATCCAAGGCTCTTGCGAACAACCCTCTAGTCATTGTCGAAGACTTGGGGCCTGTTGTCTTTGAACGTGGCGGTGACGCCTGCCCGTCGAACGGCTGCGGCAACGAGCTGGGAGCAATTTCCGCGCACGCCGATGGTAAACGGGCTCTTCGCGTTTCAGGGTGGAGTGAGGGTGTCGAGTAGTGTCCAGTTGGGTTTGCCGGCGTACAGTAGGGCGCGGATTCGGTAGTTGTTGAAGTTGGTGAACCCGAACGCGACGCGTTTGACGCGTTTGATCAAGTTGTTGGCGGCTTCAGTAGCGGCGTTGGTGACCCGAGCGCGATGCCAGTTCGCGATTTGGACTCTCCAGCGGTGGAGGGTCCGGCCGAGCCGGTTGATCTCTTCGGGTAGCCACGGGTCTTGGAACTCATCAGCGAGCTGTTCGACGGTCTCGACACCAACTTTGGGGTCGCCGATGTCATAGATGCCGCGCAGGGTTTCTTTGGCGTGCCAGGCGTTGCGGACTTCTCCGTGGGGGTCGCCTGCTTCGAGCAGTCCCCGCAGCCGGTTACGGCCGTTGTCGGTGATCTTCTCAGAGCCTGACACCAACAGTTTGCGTGCCCGGTACAGCGGATCGTCTTTACGTCCGCGGTGCCCGAGTGTCTGGTTCTGGACTCTGCGCCGGACCTCGTCGAGCGCGTCGTTGCCCAATCTCACGACGTGAAACGGGTCCGCGACCTGCTTCGCGTGCGGCAGCGCTGTGTCGAACGCGGCCCGGTACGGCCCTGACAGGTCCAACGCCGCCCAAGCAATGTTGTTGCGCCACTGCTGGGGCCGTTCAAGCAGCCATTTCGCGGGTGCTTCAGCGGTTCTGCCTGGGACTATGTCAAGGAGCTGTCCCCGACCGACATCAACAACACCGGTTGCCCAGGCTTTGGTGCGGAACTTCCCGCGGCGCCACATCAGATGCTCGTCAAGACCCAACGCCTCGGTGTCACCGATCCGCTCGACATCGGCTTCGAGCAGTGCTTGGCCCCAACGTTGCACCGACCCGTTCACCGGATGCCAATTGCATCCCAGCTCTGATGCGACTTCTTTGAGCGGGCGGCCACGACCGGCCTGACGCGTGACCCAGCGACCCGCCCGCGTCGTCAGGCGCTCACGCGGCGGCGCAATCTGACAGTCCTGTTCAGTGACCGTACCCGCCGCGCATTCGCTACCCCCCGCAGCGCCACCGGCGTTTGTGCCACACCAGCAACACCGCCCGCCCGAACACCGGCAGGTCAACCAACTCCACGGTCCGTTCACCGTTGGACCACAACGGTCCGCCACAGGCCGCACAGTCCGGTCTCTCCGCCCGCCGACGGACATGCACCCGCAACGGCGCGCCCACATCGTCGTCGACGCCGACCACCTCCACGTCGCCCAACCCAACCAACAACTCACACACGCGTGTAGGGTCAACTTCCACAGAGATCCTCCAGTCCCTCGGCTGCAGATACAGCACCGATTCTGGGGGATCTCTCGCGTTCACCCGCGGACCCTCACCCCACCGACTCCACCCTCAAACGCGATGAGCCGGTAAACGCTGTTCAATTGGCTTCACCGCTACACATGTCTATAGCGGGCTAGGTTACTGGCTCTCCGCGTTTCAGGTCGGAGTGAGGGTGTCGAGTAGCGCCCAGTTGGGTTTGCCGGCGTAGAGGAGGGCGCGGGTTCGGTAGTTGTTGAAGTTGGTGAACCCGAAGGCGACGCGTTTGACGCGTTTGATCAAGTTGTTGGCGGCTTCAGTAGCGGCGTTGGTGACCCGAGCGCGATGCCAGTTCGAGATTTGGGTGCGCCAGCGCCAGAGGGTGCGGCCGAGCCGGTTGATCTCTTCGGGTAGCCACGGGTCTTGGAACTCATCAGCGAGCTGGGTCACGGTCTCAGCACCGGTTTTGGGGTCGTCGATGCCGTAGATCGAGCGTAGGGTTTCTTTGGCGTGCCAGGCGTTGCGGACTTCTCCGTGGGGGTCGCCTGCTTGGAGTAGTCCCCGCAGCTTGACCTGGCCGTTGTCGCTGATCTTCTCAGAGCCTGATACCAACAGTTTGCGTGCCCTATAGAGGGGATCGTCTTTGCGTCCGCGGTGCCCCATCGTTTGGTTTTGGACCCGGCGCCGGACCTCGTCGAGCGCGTCGTTGCCGAGTTTCACTATGTGGAACGGGTCCGCGACCTGTTTGGCGTGTGGCAGCGCGACCTCGAACGCAACCCGGTAGGGGCCTGAGAGGTCCAACGCCGCCCAAGCAATGTTGTTGCGCCACTGCTGGGGCCGTTCAAGCAGCCATTTCGCGGGTGCTTCAGCGGTTCTGCCTGGGACTATGTCAAGGAGCTGTCCCCGACCGACATCAACAACACCGGTTGCCCAGGCTTTGGTGCGGAACTTCCCGCGGCGCCACATCAGATGCTCGTCAAGACCCAACGCCTCGGTGTCACCGATCCGCTCGACATCGGCTTCGAGCAGTGCTTGGCCCCAACGTTGCACCGACCCGTTCACCGGATGCCAATTGCATCCCAGCTCTGATGCGACTTCTTTGAGCGGGCGGCCACGACCGGCCTGACGCGTGACCCAGCGACCCGCCCGCGTCGTCAGGCGCTCACGCGGCGGCGCAATCTGACAGTCCTGTTCAGTGACCGTACCCGCCGCGCATTCGCTACCCCCGCAGCGCCACCGGCGTTTGTGCCACACCAGCAACACCGCCCGCCCGAACACCGGAAGATCAACAAGTTCCACCAGCCGTTCACCGTCAGACCACAACGGTCCGCCACAGGCCGCACAGTCCGGTCTCTCCGCCCGCCGCCGCACATGCAGACGCAACGGCGCGCCCACACCGTCGTCAACGCCGCACACCTCGACATCACCCAAACCCACCAACAACTCACACACGCGTGTAGGGTCAACTTCCACAGGGATCCTCCAGTTTCTCGGTTGTCTCAAAGCTCCGATTCTGGGGGATCTCTCGCGTTCAGGCGCGGACCCTCACCATCCCGACTCCGACCTCAAACGCGAAGAGCCAGGTTACTCGGGGTACCTTCTGAGCGCAGGCCACTGCGCTGCTGACAACGGTGATCTTGTCCGTCATGGAAACAGTTCAGGATCAATTATGGGCACCCAGTCCTGGGAGCAGGACTCTGGGTCGGTCGATGCTTCGATCATCAACAATGTCGGTGGAACGATGACTCAAGACAAGGGTAATATCTGGCGTCCTGACGATAGTTCATGGCCGATCTATGGCACCTACACAAGGGAAGGAGTTCCTTTGGGCAAGATCTATTGTCGGGCAGGTTTCAAAGGAGAAGCCTGCGGCTATCTCATATCTAAGACAATTTCAAGGAACGGAAATACCAATGTGGGAAGGTTGGAACACACGAGCGGGTGTCCCGGAGATTCAGGAGGGCCGGTGTTTGACCCACGCAATCATTACGCTGTTGGACTGCACCAATCGAGTGCCAACTCGACCGACTGCACATCATGGGAAGACAGTTACTTCACGTTCATCAGCGAGCTTCAAGCTGTGGTGCCAACGATTCACGTTGACGTTGGGAGGTGATCTTCATGGCTGATCGTATTCGGTTCTCGGGCCGGCAGGTGCTCGTTGTCGTATTCATGTCGCTTCTGCTTACGCTCGTTGGATGGCTGGTGCTCATGAGAGACTCCTCGCCAGATTCGCCGCCGATGGCAATTTCTGAGTTGGATGTCGGAGAGTTGGCTGTCCGGCTGGAGCAGCGTCGACCATACGACGGCAACGTGGACGCTGAACCCGACAAACTCCCGACCGAACTCCGCTTCTTCATGACCACCTACGGACTGGATGTAGAAGGGGCTGTTGCGCAACTGGATGCACAGGACAAAGCAGGCGTGGCATTGAACTGGCTCAAAGAAACGCTCGGCGAGGATCCTCGTGTCGGCGGCATGAGGATCGACCAGGGTCGAGGCGGACACTTGGTCGTGCATGTGAGTGATTCGGAATTGGGTCGCCAGATCGTGGCTGCGACAAACGGATTGCTCCCGATATACATCCAGGTGACATCGGTCTCCGAAAAGGACCTGGAGGCACTCGCCCGCCAAGCGACAGAAGTTCTCGACCTCGTCGACAGCGAGACCCGCCTAGGAACCGGCGTACCGTACTACACGGTCAGCGTAGAACTAGACAATGAGCGCGTCGTGATCGGACAATCGTCACTCGCACCCGACAAGTTTCGCCGAGAGGTCGAAACGCTGGCGCGCAGCTCGCTTGTGTTTGTCGAGGACCTCGGCCCGGTCCTCTTCGATCACGGAGGCGACGGATGAAACAACCACGCTCTGCAGCTCTCTCCGGCACCACCCCCGCAAGGGCCCTAACAACGCTGCTGAAACAGCAAGTCAATGGGCGGTGCACGCACCGAATCGGAGCCGCGCCTCACCTCGGTGTCGTAAATCTCCGCCAGATGCGCCTGGATCTCACCGGTGGTGAAACCTCTTTGGCATACAGCGACACCACATTGCCCGACAGGCCATCAAGGCGGCGCTGATGCTTGCGCACCGTCACCGGCTCGAACGTCCCAGCCCGGTCACGAGGCACCCGCAGAACCGATTTCACCGATCTCGGTGGTGACCCGCTTAGGCGACGAACCGTTACGAGAGTTCAGTGTCCCGCGGCCCTCCGGGGCGTGGCGTTCATAGCCGAGATGCTCAGCCATCTCAACCTCCAAACCCGTCTGCAACACCTGACCGACCAGACCCGTCAACAAGCCATCCTCACCGGTGAGCTCCACGCACTCGCTGCGTGCCCGAGCCACCAGCAACTCAGCCCAGTGGTTCATCGCCGCCGCGAGGTCGGTCACCTGTTTGCGCGCGCCGTCAGCGGCGCATGTCGCGGAGCTCTCGGCGGAGTTCCTTGACTTCGTCGCGCAGGCGGGCGGCGTATTCGAAGCGCAGATCGACGGCTGCGTCGTGCATCTCGGTCTCGAGGGTGCCGATGAGCCGTTCCAGTTCATCTTCGGGAAGGTCGCTGAGCTCATCGGTCGCCCGGCGCTTGCGGCCCAACTCAGACAATGCCTCCGGGACGGGAGTCAAATCCTCTCGGGGGCGGATCATCGACAGGATGTCGGTGATCTCCTTGCGCACCGACTGGGGATCGATCCCATGCTCCTCGTTGTACGCCTGCTGGAGTTGGCGGCGGCGCATGGTCTCGCTGATCGCCCTCTGCATCGAGTCGGTGACCCGGTCGGCGTACATCACCACCTCCCCGGCGACATTGCGGGCCGCCCGACCGATCATCTGAATGAGCGACGTGTCGCTGCGCAGGAAACCCTCCTTGTCGGCGTCGAGGATCGCCACCAGCGACACTTCCGGAAGGTCGAGGCCCTCCCGCAGCAGGTTGATGCCGACCAGCACGTCGAACTCCCCCATGCGGAGATCGCGCAGGATCTCGATCCGCTGGATCGTGTCGACCTCGCTGTGCAGGTAGCGCACCCGCACGCCGAGTTCCAGAAGATAGTCGGTGAGGTCCTCCGCCATCTTCTTGGTGAGCGTGGTGACCAGCACTCGCTCACCGCGCCCCACCCGGCCCGCTATCAGCTCCTGCAGGTCGTCGATCTGCCCCTTGGTGGGTTTGACGATCACCGCGGGGTCGATGAGCCCTGTGGGCCTCACGATCTGCTCGACGACCTGCGACGACACCTCCAGTTCATAGGCGCCGGGAGTTGCCGACAGGAACACCGCCTGGTTGATGCGCCCCATAACCTCGTCGAAACGCAGGGGACGATTGTCGGCCGCTGAGGGAAGCCGGAATCCGTGATCGATCAGCGTGGCCTTACGGCTGCGGTCGCCCTCGTACTGGCCGTGCAACTGCGGCACGGCCACATGCGACTCGTCGATCACCATCAAGAAGTCCTCAGGGAAGTAGTCGAGCAGGGTGTAGGGCGCCTCCCCGGGGCCACGTCCGTCGATCGGACCCGAATAGTTCTCGATGCCGTTGCAGTAGCCTAGTTCCTGCATCATCTCCAGGTCGTACTCGGTGCGCATTCGCAGCCGCTGCGCTTCGAGCAGCTTCCCCTCCTTCTCGAAGGTGGCCAGCCGCTCCCGAAGCTCGGCCTCGATCCTCTCCATGGCGGCAAGCATGGTCGCCTGGCTCGTGGCGTAGTGGGTGGCAGGGAACACGACCAGTTCCTCCAACGACTTGAGCCGCTCCCCCGTCAAGGGATCGACAACCGTTATCTGCTCTACCTCATCGCCGAACAGTTCGACCCGCACCGCGGTCTCGTCGTATGCCGGATGGATCTCGATGGTATCTCCGCGGACCCTGAACTTTCCCCTGATGAGGTTCATGTCGTTGCGTTCATACTGGAGGTCGACGAGGCGGCGGAGTATGGACCGCTGGTCATGTTCTTCTGCGGTGCGCAGCACGAGCAGTTGCTTCTCGTACTCCTCTGGTGAACCCAGCCCGTAGATCGCCGATACCGACGCGACCACGACGGTGTCGCGCCTCGTGAGCAACGCCGATGTGGCCGAGTGGCGCAATCGGTCGATCTCGTCGTTGACCGACGAATCCTTCTCGATGTAGGTGTCGCTCGTCGGCATGTACGCCTCGGGCTGGTAGTAGTCGTAGTAGCTGACGAAGTACTCGACCCGGTTATCAGGGAAGAACTCCTTGAGTTCGTTGGCCAACTGTGCGGCGAGGGACTTGTTGGGGGCCAGCACGAGCGTCGGGCGTTGGACCTTCTCAATAGTCCAGGCGATCGTTGCGCTCTTCCCCGAGCCGGTGATGCCCAGCAATGTCTGGAAGCGGTCACCCCGCCCGATCCCCTCGGCGAGTGCCTCGATGGCTGCCGGCTGATCTCCGCTCGGTTCAAAGCCGGAAACGACCTTCAAGGCCGTGCGGTCACTCGGAACCGTCGCAGGTGGCACCTGAACAACCTAGGAGTGTGGGAGGGTGGTGATCCACTCCCATGCACGGTCGATGTTGCGATCCAGGGCAGCGAGGTCGCCGGAGTTGTCGATGACCCAGTCGGCGACCGCGATGCGGTCTTGTCGGTTGGCCTGATTGGCGATGCGGGCCCGGGCGTCGGCTTCGTCGAAACCTCGACTGGCCACAAGGCGCTCAACGGTGATCTCAGGATCGGCATCGACCACGACGATTCCCGCGATCTCCCCGAACTGGTCTGCGATGGACGTTCCGTCGGCCCCCACAAGCAGCGGCAGGTCGAGGACCACCATCGAATCGCTGCCCGAATTCAGGCCTCGCCGTCGCTCGATCTCGTTGTAGAGCGCTGGGTGGACGATCTCGCCGAGGGCCTCCAGTTCGTCGGCATCATTGAAGACCCTTTCGGCAACAGCGCCTCGATTGAGGGTTCCGTCCTCAGTGACTATCGCTGCGCCCCAGCGCTGCACCATCGCCTCGAAGACCGGCTGGCCGGGTTCCTGCAACTCCCGAACGATCCGGTCCGCGTCTATTAGGAGCGCGCCACGCTCCACGAATGCGTCCGCAACCGTAGACTTCCCCGAACCGATCCCGCCGGTGAGCGCGATCTCTATCACTAGTCGGCCTTGACGTACTCGTCTTCCACCACGCCGTCTTGGGCAGCTTCGGCTCGCGGCGCGGTAGTGTGCTCGCTCATCTCGGCATCGCTGTCATCGGCGCCTTGCGCGACGGCAACTCCAGCATCGTCTTCGTCGAGCGCTGCCTCCTCGGTCACCTCGACCTCTTCGGTGACCTCGACGTACTCGTACTCGGTGCCGTCCTCGTCGGTCTCGATCACGCCCGCAACCGCATCGTCGCCGGCCTCGGCGTAGTACTCCTCCCAAGCCTGCTGGCCCTCGGAGCTCTCATCGCCCCCGATGTAGTTGCCCTCCTCATCGTAGGCGTGGTCGCCGAAGTGCTCCTGATATTCAGCAGCAACCTGGCCACCCTCAGCGGCCTGCTTGATCGAGAGGCTGATACGCCTACGTTGCAGGTCGAGATCGATGATCTTCACCCAAAGTTCCTCGCCGGGGGTGACGACCTGTTCGGGCAGGTCGACATGGTGAGCCGACATCTCCGAGATGTGGACCAGACCCTCAATGCCGTCGCCCACCTGCACGAACGAGCCGAATGGGACAAGCTTGGTGACTCGACCGTAGACCAGTTCGCCGACACGGTGACTTGAGGCGAACTCCTGCCAAGGATCCTGCTGGGTCGCCTTCAGCGAGAGGCTGATGCGCTCGCGGCTGAGATCAACCTCGAGGACCTGCACTTCGATCTCGTCGCCGACGCTCACCACCGAGTTCGGGTGGTCGACGTGCTTCCAGGAGAGCTCGGACACGTGGACCAGTCCGTCCATCCCGCCGAGATCGACGAAAGCGCCGAAATTGACCACCGAGGAAACGACCCCGGTGCGCTTCTCGCCGGGTTTGAGATTGTCGAGGAACGCCTCACGCTGCTCTTTCTGGGCCTCCTCCAGCCAGGCTCGGCGGGACAGAACGACGTTGTTGCGGTTCTTGTCGAGCTCGATGATCTTGGCTTCGAAGTGTTGGCCGACGTAGGGCTGCAGGTCCCGCACCCGACGCAGCTCGACGAGAGAGGCAGGAAGGAATCCCCGCAGGCCGATGTCCATGATCAGACCGCCCTTGACGACTTCGATAACCAGGCCCTTGACCATTCCGCCGGCTTCCTTGATGCCTTCGATCTCACCCCAGGCACGTTCGTACTGGGCGCGTTTCTTGGACAGGAGCAGGCGTCCGTCCTTGTCCTCCTTGGTGAGGACGAGGGCTTCGATGGTCTCGCCCATCGAGACGATCTCATTGGGATCGACGTCGTTGCGGATGGACAGCTCGCGGCTGGGGATCACGCCTTCAGACTTGTAGCCGATATCGAGCAGAACTTCGTCCTGGTCGACCCGCACGACTGTGCCTTCGACGAGTTGGCCGTCTTCGACAACAACCATGGCGGAGGTGTACGCCTCATCGATATCCACCCCCCCGAGGTCTGCGTCGATTATTTGGCGGGGGGTGTAATTTCCATCGGAATCAAAGGTTCCGAATCGAGACTCGGTCTCGACGGTTGTGTCGGTTTGCATTCTGCTCTTGTCGGATAGAGGTGGCACCGCGGTATCGGACCGTGGTGCCCTGTCGGTCAGGACAGCCTCAAAACGCTACCAAGTCGAAACCTCTACCAGACTTCCGCCACCGAGTTGCTGAACACCAGTTGCTGAACAACGGGGCCCGTCGACTCTGATTTCAGCCTTTCGCGCCTGCCCAGGTGCTCGCCACCTGCAGGTCGATCTCGAGAGGGACCCGGAGCTCGAATGCGTCGCGCATGATCGACATGGTCATCTCCTTGGCCTGTTCGACTTCTGAGTCGGGGGACTCGACGATGATCTCGTCGTGTACCTGCAACACGATGCGGCTGTCGATTCCCGCTCTCTCGATCGCTTCATCGAGGCGGACCAGGGCGACCTTGAAGATGTCGGCAGCCAGGCCTTGGATGCCGGCGTTCATCGCTTGACGCTCCCCCGCCAAGCGAACCTGCCGGTTCGAAGCCGACAGTTCCGGTATCTGGCGGCGACGCCCGAACAGTGTCTCGGTGTAGCCGCGCTCGCGCGCAAGCTTCACGGTGTCGTCCATGTACTGCTTCACCGCAGGGAACGCCGCGAAGTACGAATCGAGGATCTCCGCGGCCTCGGGAACCCCGATATTGAGCCGCTGAGCCAGTCCGTAAGACTCCATTCCGTAGGCGAGGCCGTAGGAGACCATCTTCGCCTTGGAGCGCTCTTCGATGCCCACCTCGACTGGGGAAATATCGAATACCTTCGAGGCTGTGGCCGTGTGGATGTCGTCGCCAGCTTCGAAGGCCTCGATCAGGCCCGGATCCTCAGCGAGGTGGGCGATGCAGCGGAGTTCTATCTGGTCGTAGTCGGCCACGAGCAGTTTACGGCCGGCCGGGGCGACGAACGCGGTTCGGAAGACCCGGCCCCTGTCGGAGCGAACCGGGATGTTGTGCAGGTTGGGGGCGTCCGATGAGAGCCGGCCGGTGCGGGCCACAGTCTGGTTGAAGGTGGCCCTGATCCGGTCACCCGGCCCGGTCTCGGCCACGAGCCCTTCCCCGTAGGTGGAGCGCAGTTTCTCGACCTCACGGAAACGCAGGAGGTTCTCGACGATCTGGTGCTGTTCGCGGAGCTTCTCGAGCGTCTGGGCGTCGGTGCTGTAGCCGGTCTTAGTTTTCTTCAACGGGGTCAGTCCGAGTTCGTCGAAGAGCACCTCACGCAGTTGTTTGGTGCTGTTGACGTTGAAATCGTGCCCAGCATCGGCGATGACCGCTGCCCGGAACTGTTCGGTCTCAGCAGTGAGCTCGTCACGGATGCGCACCAGCGCCTCACGGTCGACCGCAATCCCGCACTGTTCCATCCTGGCCAACACCCGAACGAGGGGAACTTCGAGTTCGTCGTTGAGTTCTCTGAGTCCCTGCGCACTCAGCGCCTCACCCATCGGTTCGGTGAGCCGCTCAACGGCCAGGGCGTGGCGCGCTGGCTCGTCCATGAGGTCCTCGTCGGTGCCGTCGAGGTCGAGCTGTCCCAGACCGGCTGCCGATTCCGGCATCTCGAACTCGGTGTAGCGTTTGAGCAGACCCCCGAGGTCGTAGACGGTTTCTGCGGGGTTGAGCAGGTAGGCCGCCAGACGGGTGTCGAAGACCAGTCGCCGCATGTCTACGCCGAGTTCGAGCAGACGGCGTGCCGTCGCCTTGGCCCCATGCATTGCCACTCGACGTCCGTTGTCGCCGAGCAGCAGACGCAGCGCTTCGAGGACTTCTGCGTTCTGAAGGAGCGCTCCCGGAACGAATCCGACTTCTGCGCTGGCGCTGTCGGTCACGAAGGCAAGGCCGTCGTCTATCCCGTGTTCGGGCACCGCGAGGGCCAGCACACCGGTTCCGTTGCGGACGGCCCCCAGGGCGGCTGCTGCTTCGGCCGGCGTCTCACAGACCGTGATCTCAGCTTCGAGCACCTCGGTTCGGTGGCCCTCCGGCGGGGCTACCTGACCGTCGAGGACTTCGCTCAGGCGTTCCTGGAGGCTTCGGAATTCGAGGAACTCGAAGAGCCTCGACAGTTCCGCCTGGTCGATCTCGCCCATCGCGAGCTCGTCGATCGCCACGGGCAGTTCCAGGTCCCTCAGCAGCCTCATCATCTCGACGTTGTTGCGGACATTGGCCTCGTGCGCACCGAGGTTCTCTCGCAGCTTGGGGGTCAGGTCGTCGAGTGCGGCGTAGATGCCGTCGATGCCGCCGCGTTCGTTGATGAGCTTGGCGGCGGTCTTCTCGCCTACGCCGGGGACTCCCGGGAGGTTGTCGGAGTTGTCGCCTCGCAGCGCTGCGTACTGCACGTAGTCGCACGGTGCCACTCCGGTGCGCTGCTTGATTCCGGCCTCGTCGTAGAGGACGTAGTCGGACACGCCCCGCTTGTTGTATAGGACCTTGACGTGCGGGTCCGCTACGAGCTGGTAGCTGTCGCGGTCGCCGGTGACGATGATGACGTCGTCGCCGTTGTCGCGGCCCCGGGTGGCGAGGGTGGCGATGATGTCGTCGGCCTCGTAACCGGCCTTGTCGAGGACCGGCACGGCCAGCACCCCGAGCACCTCGCGTACCAGGCCCATCTGTTGGTAGAGGATGTCGGGGGCGGACTCCCGCTGTGCCTTGTAGGTCGGTGTCAGTTCATGTCGGAACGTGGGTTCGGCACGGTCGAAGGCCACCGCGATGCGGTCGGGTTCGTGCTCTCTGAGCAGGTAGATGAGCATCGAGGTGAAGCCGTAGACGGCATTGGTCACCTGACCCGAGGCGGTCGCCATGTCGGTCGGCAGCGCGAAGAAGGCGCGGTAGACGAGCGAGTTCCCGTCGATGAGCATCAGCTTGGCCATCGCCGTGGACCCTACTCGGCTGATTCGCTCATTGACCGGCCGGGTCAGGGCTTCTTGCCCGCGAGGATGTCGTTGGCGATTTCGGCCATGCTTCTGCGGGTCGACATGGCCTGCTGTTGCAGGAATCGGAAGGCGTCGTTCTCGCTCATGTCGTGCTCGTCGATGAGCCGGCCTTTGGCCCGATCGATCAGCTTTCGGACCTCGAGCCGTTCGGCGAGATCGCTCACCTGGTCTTCGAGCAGCGCGTGTTCACGGAACCTCGCCAGGGCGGTCTCTATGGCTGCGACGAGGTCGCTGCGCTGATAGGGCTTGACGAGATACGTCATCGCCCCGGCTTCGACTGCTCTCTCGATCAGTTCACGCTGGCTGAAGGCGGTGAGGATCACGACTGCGGTTCTGGTTTCGCTGTTGATCCTCTGGGCCGCCGATATTCCGTCGAGGCCCGGCATCTTGATGTCGAGCAGGACCAGGTCTGGGCTGTGGGCCTTGACCAAGTCGACGACTTCATCGCCGCGGCCCGTGTCGGCTGGTACCTCGTAGCCCTCCGAGCACAGGGTCTCTACGAGGTCGAGTCGGATTATCGGCTCGTCCTCGGCTACGACGATGCGTATGGCATCCTCACTCACGAGGCGCTGAGATGATCGAGAAGCGTGTCCTGGGTGGCGTCGAGTTCGGCGATCTTGGCGACGACCCGGTCACGATGACGGGTCATGCGCTCAACATGGCGAGCGAGGCGGCGATGCTCCCGTTCTGCCAACGGGGTTTCCGACACGAGCGCCCGCACCCGTGCGTCGTAGGCTTCGTCGCGGAGTTGGTTGAGCTGCTCCTCGGTGACCTGCAGGTCCGCGCGCAACAGCCGCAACTGCTGTCCCACGCGCCGCAGCCGACGTTCGATCTGAGGATTCGTTTCCGACATCAACGCCCAATTGTAGAGCCCCAGCCCCCCAACCCCCGAATTCTGCCCGAAAGACGGTAGGGATCGTGAGTCATCACGGGTAAATCCTCAGAGTCGTTGCGCGCGGCCCGTTCGCATATCGTCCAGATCGCCGTCCCAGCCACTGCCTCGAAGCGACCGCGCCTCCTCCCGACCAAGCGGGACAGCGGAAAGCCTCCGAAGCGCACAGTTTGCCGCCTCGCGCTTCGTCTTTGACTTGAATCGATCCGTCACCACTGCACCAGCCCGGTCGTCGCACGCCGACGGCGTGCCAGCAGTCAACTCTACCGCGAAGCTCCCGAGTCGAAGGACGACGACAAGATCGGACGGTCAAGGACCGTGCCACCAAGGGCGGGCTCTAGCTTGTATCCGCCCAGCTTGATCCCTGCATCTGCAAGCTGGCTCGCCGCTCGCTCGGAGCGCTCCATCGCCGTTCCGTCCACGTTCGGATTGGCGTTCTCGATTTCCTCGATCAGTCTGCGTTCCATCGTTCCGCTTCCTATCGTAGTCCTACGTATCAAAAGAAGTTGACAGCATGCACGAATGAGTCGTTGCCATTCCGAGCCATGTGGTCACGTATGAACCAGAAATAGTCCCAGACAGCGTTCTTCAACTCCGGTCGTTCGTTCAGGTCGTCTATCTTGAGGTCAAGCTCATCTCGTAGCGTCGTCATGTCGATACCTCGACCATGAGTCAACCAACGATTCTGATCACTCAACTTTCGCGCGATTTCGCTGGCGCGTTCTTCCTTGAGGCTCCTTGTTACAGCGATGCCTCTCGTTTCGGTCGTCGTCCAGTCCTTGAACTTGTAGCTCGTGAGCCAATGCTTCAGCAGGTCTATCGAGAGTTCGCGTGCCAACTCGAACTGATGGAGTTCTGCCAAGTCCAGCTTTTGCAGCAGCACGAGTTCAGCTGTGGAGAGTGACCCGTTCTGGCTCTTGGCGACCAGATGCTCGTATTGAGCCAGGTAGGAGAGGGCCGGGACGAGACGCTGTTCGAGTATTAGCTGCGGATCGATCGGTCCCAAGCACGAGTGGTAGTCCATCCAGATGTGATCACCGGACATGACCAGCACAGTACCCGCCGACATCGCCTTGTCTGGAACAATGAACTGGACTTCGGCATAGTGTTGCCGGAAGACCCTCACGATGCGCTCCACGACCTCGACGACTCCACCAGGAGTGTCGACAATGACGAACAGATTGTCTCGGCGATCCGTTCGGTTCTCGATCGCGATCTTTGCGAGATGCTCGACGCCTTGTTGCATCGGCGAGATGATCGTCAGGCCGTCCGCATCCAACATCTCTTCAATTGCGACAAGGCGATTGGTGGCCCATTCTCGAGCACTATCTTGAGTAGTGGGAGGTATCGGGACAATCGGTTCACCAGCCATGATTCCGGTTTCGCTCCCATGCTGCGGTCATTGAGTTCACCGTGAACTTACTGGCAAATCCATTAAACACACAGGATGCATGGAATTTCTACATTATCGCTCTCGTCCTTGGACTCCCCGGATCTGCGGCGCGTCAACGCAGTCCTCGTTGCGTTCACATCCCCACCCAGCGTGAGTGTCTTCACTGATCGTGGCCCATCAATGCGAGTTCTCTGTGCACCGGATCAACACATCGCGCACTTGTCGGCGATAAGACGCCCGCTCTGTCACAGCGTTGCACGGGCGGTTTCGAGTGCCGACTTCATCTCGACCGCCGTCTGGAAACGCTGGGATCGATCAGGGGCGCAAGCTCGTAGCAGGAGTTGTGCCAAGGCGTCGTTCATATCGCCACGGAATACGCGTGGGTCCCGGTTGGACCGGTCGACCGGTCGGTCACTAATCGACAGGGTGTGGCATGGTGGGGGATGGCACGAATCACGGTTGTTCCTGACGACGAATGGGAGGGCGAACTCGCCGAGTTGTATTCCCGGGTCGTGGACCGCACCTGGGGGCGGGTCGACAACATCTTGGGGGTCCACTCGCTGAACCCTCGCGGCATGGCGGCACACCAGGGCCTCTACGAATCGGCCATGAGCGGTACCGCCACACTGCGCAAGGTCGAACGCGAACTCATCGCCCTGGCCGTCAGCCTCACCAACGACTGCCACTATTGAATCGTCCACCACCGGCGCGGTCTGCGCCGACTCGTCAAAGACGACGAACTCGTAGCGGCCGTCGAGCACGACTGGAGAACCGCCCCGCTGTCCCCCAAGCGCACCGCCATGCTGGGCTTCGCCGTCAAACTCACGGAGACTCCCGCCGCAACCAACGACGCCGACGTCGACTCCCTGCGCGAAGCCGGCTTCAGCGACCGCGACATCCTCGACATCGTCGAAGTCGTCGCCTACTACGCATACGCCAGCCGCATCGCGGACGGACTCGGCCTCAAAACCGAGGACTGGATCCCCGACTGAACGACCCAGCCCCCCGGCGGGAGGCGCATCGGTTTGTGCCCGGGGCGGGACTTGAACCCGCACGCTCGTAATAAGCAACGGATTTTGAGTCCGCCGTGTCTGCCAATTCCACCACCCGGGCCGGATGATTACGCCAGGCGTCTAGAGCTTGTCGGCGCAGCGTAGCCTCTACGATATGTCGTCGGACGTCCGTTTCCCTCTCCCGTCGCGCCGTCTCGTATGGGCGCTCGCAGGGTTGGCAGTGATCGTGATTCTGCGCGAAGCATCGATCCGGCGACACATCGAGGACCTGACCGACTGGCCCCACACTCCCCAGCCGTTCTGAGCGGCCCGCCCCTCGGATCAAAACGTGACGAGCGGACCAGACTCAACCTCACCAGAGCACAAATCGCGGAAGTGGTGAAACCCTGCGGTGCGCCCGTGAGTCAGACACCCCACAGCACGTATACCGTATATCCCTCTCAGATGTAGAAATTAACGCGCCCTGTTATCCGGCCACCGCGGGAGCCTCGAACCAAATGATCGTCTTCACCTACCCAGGACAAGGTTCACAACGCCCTGGTATGGGTGCGCCTTGGGCTGAGCACCCCTCGTGGGAGCTCGTCGAGGAAGCCTCCGAAGCCGTCGACCGCGACGTCGCTGCGCTGCTGCTCGACGCCGACGCCGATGAGTTGACCATGACCCGGAACGCCCAACTCGCCACGTTCATTATGTCGATGGTGGTGCTCGACGCAGTCAGCCGCCTCGGGGCCGAAGCGGTCGCCCACGCGGGACACAGCCTCGGCGAGTACTCGGCGCTCACCGCCTCAGGCGCGCTCGACTTCGGCGACGCGGTCCGCCTCGTCAACGAACGCGGCGACGCCATGCAAGCCGCGGCCGACGAACAGACCGGCACAATGGCCGCACTGCTGGGACTCGAAGACGACCAGGCCGACATCGCCTGCCGCCGCACCGCCGGCGACGTCTGGATCGCCAACTACAACGCCCCCGGTCAAGTCGTCATCGCCGGGGTCCCCGAAGACATCGACGAAGCATGCAGGATTGCCAAGGAATCAGGCGCCAAACGGGCCATGCGACTCCCAGTCGGCGGAGCGTTCCACACGCCGCTCATGGCACCGGCCCGGCGCCGTCTGCACAAGGCCATCGCCCAGGTCGAGTTCCGGCCTCCGGAACAACCCGTGTACGCCAACCTCGACGCCACCGCCCACGATGACCCCCACGACTGGCCCGAACTGCTCGGAGCGCAGCTCTGCTCCCCGGTTCGCTGGCGCCAGACCCTGAGGACGCTCTCCGAAGACGGTTTCAACACCTTCGTTGAACTCGGCCCCGGCAATGTGCTCACGGGCCTGGTGAAACGGACTCTCAAGGGCGCCAACCGAGCCAACGTCGCGACACCGGCGGACCTCGACGGACTGCTGGAGTCGCTGGCCGTTCAGCTGAGCACCGAAACCCCAGCCCTTGAGGGAGAGCATCTCTTCGCCACGGAGCGGCTGGTGGTGTCACCCGGCGCCGGGATCTTCAGTCTGGCCCCCGGTTGCGAACCGGGTCACCGTGTGTCCGTGGGCGAGGTCTTGGGTACGGTTGGAGATCAAGAAGTCCTCAGCTCCTTCGCGGGAGAAATAGTCGGAGTACTTGCTCTCAAGGGGGAACGCGTGACTTCACGGCAACCAATCGCTTGGCTGCGGGTCAACTGATGGCGGTTCGAATCGCCGGGATAGGAACGGCACTGCCCTCCAAGGTCCTCACCAACGACGACCTCGCGCAAATAATGGACACCAACGATGAATGGATCCGCGAGCGTGCCGGGATCGCCTCCCGTCATGTCGGCGGACTCACCTCCGAGATGGGAGTCGAAGCGGGCAACAATGCTCTCAAGGCCGCTGACCTCACGCCCGATGCCATCGATCTGCTGGTCCTGTCCACAAGCAGCCCCGATCAACGGTTTCCCGGTACCTCGGCGCAGATACATGCAGGTGTCGGCTTGGACTGCGGTGCTTTCGATGTAAACGCCGCATGCGCCGGTTTTGCGTACGGCTACGTGGCCGCATACGGCATGATGATGCTTCCCGGCGGACCGGACCGTGTGCTGAACATCGGCAGCGACGCACTGTCGAGTCTGGTCGACTGGGAGGATCGGGGAACTGCCATCCTGTTCGGCGACGGTGCTGGAGCATGCGTCATGGAACGTCATGACCAGGGTGAGTTGTTGGCGTTCGACCTCGGAGCCGACGGCAACCTGGCTTCGATCCTTTACTGCGAGCACGGCGACACGATCCACATGGCAGGACGAGAAGTCTTCAAGCGGGCCGTTCGAGCAGTGACCGCCTCGATCAAGACGGCCCTGAAGCAGGCCAGCCTGACCCCCGACGATGTCGATGTGGTCCTGTTGCACCAGGCCAACATCAGGATCATCGAAGCCGTCTGTGCCCGCACATCGCTGCCGATGTCGAAGACCCACAACGTGATCGAGACGACAGGCAACACCTCCACGGCCACCATCCCGCTGGCCATGGAACGGGCCGAATCCGCAGGCGTTCTCGAACCTGGCAAGATCGTGCTGATGTCTGGGTTCGGAGCTGGGATGACCTGGGCGACCCTGGTGGTGCGCTGGTGAGTAGAGTCGTCCTCGTAACGGGAGGCAACCGAGGGATCGGACTGGCAACCGCTAAACGCTTCCTGGCCTCCGGGCATCGAGTCGCGGTAACGGCCCGGTCCGGTTCCGGCGATGACCTTGAAGGACTCTTCGTCGTCAGATGCGATGTGACCGACAGCGAATCTGTCGATACCGCGGTCAGCGAGATCGAGGAATCGCTGGGTCCCGTTGAAGTTCTGGTGAGCAACGCAGGCATCACCCGCGACGGCCTAGTGCTGCGCATGGCCGACGACGACTTCACCGAGGTGCTAGACGCCAACCTCACCGGCGGTTTCCGCATCGCCCGCCGAGTAGTCAAACAGATGATGCGGGCGCGTTGGGGGCGGATCGTCTTCGTCTCTTCCGTCGTCGGCCTCGGGGGGCAGTCCGGCCAGGCCAACTACGCCGCCTCGAAAGCCGGGATCACGGGCTTGGCCCGTTCACTCGCCAAGGAGTTCGCCGGTCGCAACATCACCGTGAACGTCGTCGCACCCGGCCCGATCGACACCGACATGCTGGCAGCGCTGAGCGACGCCCAACGGACCGCGATGCTCGACATGGTGCCGATCGGGCGCCTCGGAGAGCCTGCTGAGATCGCCGCTGCGATCGAGTACCTCGCCTCGGAGGACGCCGGGTTCGTGACCGGTACGGTGCTTCCGATAGATGGCGGCCTTTCCATGGGTTGACCGTCCACGGATCGATCGTCCATGGGCTAATCGCTTCAGGCTGGATAGCCTCCTAGTACCCACATAGCAATGGAGAAAGCAAGTGAGTGACAACTTCGAACGATTCACGAATTGTGCAGTAGACGTCCTGTCGGTCGACGCCGACCAAGTCGTCTTGGACGCAACTTTCGAGTCTCTCGACGCCGACAGTCTCGACCTCGTCGAACTGGTCATGGCTCTCGAGGAGGAATTCGACGTCAACGTCGAAGAAGAGGAGCTTGACGGCGTCTTGACGATTCAGGCTGCCTACGACTTGATCCTCTCCAAGCTCTGATGCCGACCCGCCGGGTAGCAGTCACAGGCATTGGTGTCGTCGCCCCGTGCGGAATCGGAGCAGACGCCTTCTGGGACGGTCTTTGCTCCGCCGCACCAGTCGGGCCACGTGTTCTTGAAGGCTGGGACGCGTCCCCATACTTCGAAAATCCCAAAGAGGTCAGGCGCAGCGACCGCTTCACCCAGTTCGCGGTCGCGGCCGCCTCCGAGGCTCTGGCCCAGGCCGGCGAACTGACTGTCGACCCGGCTCGCCGCGGCACCTTCATCGGGACCGGAGTGGGCGGAATCGAGACTCTCGAGACCCAGATTGAGACTCGCCTCAACAAGGGCGAACGTCGCGTCTCGCCCTTCCTGGTACCGATGATGATGACCAACGCAGCCGCGGCCACCCTGTCGATGCGACACGGCTGGCAGGGTCCGTGCGAGAACACCGTCACCGCCTGCGCCGCGGGAACCCACGCCATAGGCAACGCGGCACGCCTCATCAGCAACGGTATCTGCGACGCGGTGCTCGCCGGAGGCAGCGAGGCACCCTTCACGCCGACCGCTGTCGCAGGTTTCACCAACATGACCGCACTCTCGGGCAGTGGGGTGAGTCGCCCATTCGACCCGCGCCGAGACGGATTCGTCATGGCGGAGGGCGCAGGTGTCCTGGTGCTCGAGGAATGGTCTTTCGCAGAGGCACGGGGCGCCACGATCCTCGGAGAGATCCTGGGTTCGGCCTCCACTGCCGATGCCCACCACATCACCGCGCCCGCCCCCGGAGGGACAGGCGCCATCACCTGCATGCGCCTCGCTATCGAGGACGCCGGTCTCTCAGCCGACGATGTCGTTCACATCAACGCACACGGCACCTCAACGGACAAGAACGATGCCGCCGAGGCGGCAGCCATCGCTAAGATCTTCGGTACCCCCGGGCCGGTCATCACCTCTACCAAGGGTGTCACAGGCCACGCACTGGGCGGTGCCGGAGCTCTCGAAGCAGTCGCGGTCCTGCTCTCAATGGACCGTCGACTCATTCCGCCGACTGCGGGCCACGAGTCCCTCGATCCGGAGATGCCCGATATCGACGTTGTGGTCAATGGACCCAGGTCGTGGGTTCCGGGACCATCGCTGTCGAACAGTTTCGGTTTCGGCGGGCACAACGGAACCCTGGTTATCGGTCCCGGCTGAATTTCAGGGCTCCACGCTTCTAACCGCTGCCAGCGTCGACAATCACGAACATCAACTCGCAGCTCGCGGCGAGTTCCCCATCAACGGTGGCGCGTCCCTCCCCTTTGCCGGCGCGCGCCGACAGTCGGGTCATCTGCACCTCGATCGTGAGCGTGTCGCCCGGCACCACTTGCCGCCTGAAGCGTGCGCTGTCCAGCCCTCCGAATAGGGGGAGCTTGCCTTCGTATCGTCGATCGGTCAGTACCGCCAACGCTCCCACCTGTGCAATCGCCTCACAGATGAGCACTCCGGGGAGCGTTGGGCGGCCTGGGAAATGACCTGCAAAGAAAGCTTCGTCGCCAGTGAGCCGCCATGTCCCGACGGCAGATTCGCCTGGGACGATGGTATTGATCTCGTCTACGAACAGAAACGGAGAGCGGTGAGGCAGTACCTCAGCTGGTTTCGGCAAGCTCACTGCGGTTCATCAAATCGCGAGATCGCGGGTTCAGCTCTTGCCCGCGGCCTTGAGCTTCGCCCCGACGGACACCTTGCAGCGAGTACCGGCGGGCACATTGATCGTTTCGCCGGTCTGGGGATTGCGTGCGACGCGGGCACTGGTAGCAGCACGCTCGAACTTGAGGTAACCCGTGACGGAAACTTCCCCGCCGTTGCCTATCTCCGACTCGATCGTGCTCATCATGGCGTCGAGACACGCCCCAGCGTCTTTTTGGCTTACGCCGGCCTTGTCGGCCATTGCTGCAACGAGTTCGCCCTTGTTCATGATTGCTCCGTTTTGTTGTTGTTGGGTTGCCCGCGACTATCGCGGCCAAACGAAATAACACGCGAGCCGAAATTCTCAACAATGTCAAGCATTTTCCGGTTCGCGCAGCTTCGCAGCCCTTGAAACTACAGGGACCTGTGTTCACTGCCCACCTCTGGGCCAAATTACACTACCTCAGAAAATGGGCCGCCAGAGGTGCCCGAGAGCTCAGCTCAGACCGATTCGCCGGGGGGCCGCCTACGTCGCTCACCCCGCAGGAAAGCGTCGCGGGCCTCGTCGCCCAAACCGTGCAGATTGAGTTCAAACGTGAACCCCTGCTCCAAGCGGTAGCCGCGGCTGGGATCATCGTCGATGCCAATCAGCGACGCCTTGGCCGCTCGCATCACGGTCGGATCCTTCGATGCGATGACCGAGGCGATCTCCCGCGCAGAGTCCAACAGGTCGGCCGCATCGACGACACGCAGCACAGTCCCCCAGCGCTCAAGCTGTTCCGCCGCCACCGGCTCGCAACTGTAGAGCATCCAGCGAAGGTGCTTCTCGGGTACAAGCCGTGCCAGATAGCTCGCTGCCCCGAGCGCTCCGTTGTCGATCTCGGGGAGCCCGAAACGCGCACCCCTTGCCGCCACCACGATGTCGGCGCTTCCGGCGAGTCCGATGCCGGTGCCGAAGCAGAAGTCGTTCACCGCGCAGACAACCGGCACCGTGCACCCGTAGACGGCTCGAAACGCACCGAGGCAGGCCCGGTTGACCTCGATGATGCCCGAGTTGCCGGGCATCTGTTGCATCTCCTTGATGTCGACCCCGGCGCAGAATCCCCGTCCGGTTGCTGTCAGGATGACAGCCGACACTTCGCTGCGGTGCTCGATACCGTTCAGGATCTCCGCGAGTCGGTCCGTGTCGGCGATCGGCAGGGCGTTGACCTTCGGGTTGTCCATCACCAACTCGAGGAGACCGTCCTCGCTCAGAGACTCGTGAATGGTCATCGGCGCACCAACACAGACGAACCATGGCCGAACAGACCCTGGTTGGCGGTTATTCCGACCCTGGCTCCCTCGACCTGACGGGCCTGCGCCTGACCTCGCAGCTGCCAGGTCAGCTCACATACTTGGGCGATCGCCTGGGCGGGGACGGCCTCCCCGAAAGCACCGAGACCGCCGCTGGGATTCACCGGCAGGCGGCCCCCGATCGTGGTGACGTCGTCGCGTAGAAGTTTCTCTGCCTCGCCCACCTCGCAGAACCCGAGCTGCTCATACCAGTCGAGTTCCAACGCAGAAGAAAGGTCGTAGACCTCGGCCACATCGACGTCGGATGGACCTAGGCCGGCCTCGGCATAGACACGGTCTCCGATCGAGGCCTTGAAGCCCCGGTCAGGAGGCGCAGTCTCCCCCGCAGAGTCCGTGGCCAGATAGGGCAGGTCGATGACGGTGTCCGGAAAGGTCGGCGTGACAGTCGAGATGCCCGCGACTCGCACCGGGTCGCTCACTCCGTGAGCCCGTGCGTAGTCCATCGACGACACCACCATCGCTGCTCCGCCATCGGAGGTCGCACAGATGTCGAGCAGGCGCAGAGGATCGGACACGACCGGAGAGCTCGCCACATCGTCGATGTCGTACTCCTTGGTGAACCGAGCCCTGGGGTTGTGAACCGAGTGGCGGGAGTTCTTGACTTTCACCCTTGCGAAGTCCTCGGAAGTGGCGCCGTAGAGGTCCATTCGGCGTCGGGCTTGAAGACCGAAATACACCGGGTTGGTCGCGCCGACGAGCTTGAAGCGCAGCCAGTCCATGTCGTCGGGACGGTCACCTTCATTCGGCGCCAGAAAGCCCTTGGGAGTGGTGTCGGCGCCCACGACGAGCGCCACGCCGGTCGCCCCCGAGAGAATCTGCCCCCGCGCAACCGACAGAGCGGTGGCTCCCGAGGCGCAGGCGGCATAGGACGACGCGACCTGCGCGCCGTTGAAGCCCAGAGCCCGGGCGAATGTCGACCCTGCAACGTAACCGGGGTATCCGCAGCGCACAGTGATCGCCCCTGAGACGAATCCGACGTCGTTCCAGTCGACGCCGGCGTCGCGGAGCGCCTCGTTGGCCGCGGCCGTGCCGTACTCGACGAAGTTGCGTCCCCACTTTCCCCACGGGTGCATGCCGACACCGAGGATGGCGATCTCTTCCATCAGCTCAACCCTTCCATCACGCTTGCACCTTCAGCGGTCTCCACTTCCACACCATGTATTCGTGCTCATCATCCTCGTAGAGGGTGTCGATGACCAACTCGACTTCCGTGCCGACACTGAGATCATCGGGAGTGACACCCGCCACGCACTGCCCCAGGATCACCATCCGCTCCTTCTCGAGTTCGACTGCGGCGATGGTGATCGGTTCGTACGGATCGGTAGCAGCCACGAACGGCGGAGGCGGCTGGTAGTTGCTCGTCGTGTAGGACCAGACCTTGCCGCGCCGCGACAACAGCACCTCCTCGAGGTCCTGTGGACCGTTGACGGCCGGATCGCCCCCGGCAAGGTGTTTAGGGAAGAAGTAGGTTTCCCGACCGGCGAGCTTGGCCCCAATCAGGTGCGGCTCGCCCTCGGTGGTGTGCATCCCCTCCACAACAGGCACCCGGGTCTTCCCCGGTGAGCCTTCGGATGCGGATACGGATGCGGAACTGTCCGGGGCCATTGTGATCTCCTGATCTGACGCACAGCCAGAGTACCGGTTACCTTGCCAGAGTATGAACGCAGACAACCCCAACCCCCAACGGTCAATCTCGAGTGCTGATGACTTTCCATTGCACCAGACGTCGGAGTACATCCGCCACGCTGCAACTTCAGACCGGAACTTCTATGACCGCTACTACTTCAACCTGCATCCCTCGAGCGACGAATACTTCGCCATCTTCGGGCTGGGCCAATACCCCAATCTCGGCACCACCGACACCTTCTTGGCGGTGACGCACGGCGGGGTCCAGCGGGTCATGCGAGCGTCGAAACCGTTGAGTGACCGCTTCGACATCTCTGTCGGTCCTCTGCGGATCGAGATCATCGAGCCCCTCGAGAAGCTCAGGGTCGTGGTCGAGCCCAACGACGCGGACATCGCCATGGACATCACCTGGACCGCTTCACATCGAGCGTTCGAAGAACCTCGGCAGTATCTGCGTGCAAGAGGGACGGTGGTATTCGACACCCAGCGTTTCGCCCAACTCGGCCGCTGGGAGGGCACGCTCAACGTCGCCGGCGAAGACATCGCAGTCACGCCTGAGAACTGTGGAGGCTCACGGGACCGTTCATGGGGCGTGCGCCCCGTGGGCGAACCGCAACCCGACGGCATCCGCCAGAACATCTCGGTGATGGCCGGAATGTGGAACTACATGCCGATGGACTTCGAGGACCACTCGATCATCTACATGTGCCACGAGGAACCCTCCGGGAACCGCCCGCTCGAGGAGGGGGTCCGAGTGTGGCACGACGAGGCGCGCGGCCACGACTGGCTCGGTCGCCCGGAGTGGTCCCACGACCTGATCAGCGGGACTCGCCTGCTGTCGGGGAGCCGCATCAGCTTCCCCGAAGCGCCGGAGGGCCCGATCACCGTCGAAGCGAAACCGCTGCTAACGAACTTCATCTCCTTGGGAACCGGCTACGGGATGGACCAGGACTGGCGCCACGGCATGTGGCAGGGCGAGAGCGAAGTCGTCCAGGCACTGGAATACAAGGTTGATGAGATAGCTGCGCTGGCCCAGTACGGAGTCGTCGATTCGGTAGGACAGTTCAACTACAACGGCATCACCGGATACGGCCTCTATGAGCACGGTTTCTTCGGCCACTTCGAGAAGCTGAACCTGCAAGAGGTCGGCGACCTGTTCCCATAGCCGCTCTGGTAGCGTGAACGTTCGTTTCCCCCACAATCCCCTCGCGGAGGTGTCGCCGTGACCGCACTCGACCATTGGACGCCGCTCGTAGACCTTGAGGGCAAGCGAGCCTTCGTGGGTCGCCATATCGGTCCCACGGAAGCCGAGAAAGCCCAGATGCTCGCCGCGCTCGGCGTCAGTTCGATGGAGGAGTTGATCGATGCCACGGTGCCCGAAGACATCCGAATGTCTGAACCGTTGGATCTCCCCTCCGGTGTCGGCCAAACCGCGGCCCAGAATCTCCTTCGATCCATCGCCCGCTCCAACCAGATCCGCACATCGCTCATCGGGATGGGCTACCACGAGACCATCACTCCCCCGGTGATCCGCCGCAACATCTTGGAGAACCCCGGTTGGTACACCGCATACACGCCCTATCAGCCTGAGATCTCCCAGGGCCGCCTCGAAGCGCTGCTCAACTTCCAGACAATGGTGGCCGAGCTCACCGGGATGGACCTGGCCAACGCTTCGCTGCTCGACGAAGCCACGGCCGTTGCTGAAGCCATGACCATGCTGCATCGGGTCAGTCGCGCAAGGACGGGAGACTGCTTCTTGATCGACGCCGAGTGCCATCCCCAGACGATTGCAGTGGTGGAGACGAGAGCCGAACCGATCGGCCTCAAGACCGTTGTCGGCGACCCGGCGAGCGCGGACCTCAGCGACGTCTACGCAGTCGTGGTGCAGTACCCGGGAACAACCGGAGTGATCCCAGACCTCGAGGCGATCATCGAACGGGCGCACGCCAACGGCACCCTCGTGGCTGTGGCCGCTGATCCGCTGGCCCTGGTCGTGCTGGCGCCGCCCGGAGACTTCGGTGCCGATGTGGTTGTCGGAAGCACCCAGCGCTTCGGGATACAGATGGGCTTCGGCGGCCCGCACGCCGCATACTTCGCGGTGCGTGAGCAGCACCAGCGCTCCTTGCCCGGCCGACTCGTTGGAGTCTCCCGCGACACCGGGGACCGGCGGGCTCTGCGCCTGGCCTTGCAGACTCGCGAACAGCACATTCGCAGGGAGAAAGCCACATCCAACATCTGCACCTCACAGGTGCTGCTGGCGGTGATGGCCTCGATGTTCGCCATTCATCACGGCCCGACCGGTCTGCGTCGGATCGCCATGCGGGTCAACCGCTTCGCAGCCGTGCTGGCGGACGGACTGCGACGCGGCGGGTTGGATGTGATGCATGAGGAGTTCTTCGACACGGTCTGCGTGCGTGTGCCCGGCCGTGCCGACAAGGTCCTGACGATCGCGCTGTCACAGGGGGTGAACCTGCGTCGGGTCGACGCCGACACCGTCTCGATCACGCTCCACGAGACCACAACACGGAAGGTTGTCGAGATCGTCTGGTCGGCGTTCGGGATCGATGGCGACGTCGGCTACCTCGATGTCCATGTCCGAGACCCGCGACCGGTCAAATACCGGCGTGACACCCCCGCGCTGCAACACCCGATCTTCACCGCGTACCACAGCGAGACCGACCTCGTGCGCTACATGCGCCGACTCGTCAACCGCGACATCGCTCTGGACCGATCGATGATTCCGCTGGGCAGCTGCACCATGAAACTCAATGCGGCCACCGAGATGGAACCGGTGAGTTGGCCTGAACTGGCGCGCATCCATCCATTCGCACCAGTGGGCCAGACGGTCGGTTATCAGCGGATGATCGACGAACTGGAACGTTGGCTGACCGAGATCACCGGATACGCGGCGGTCTCGCTTCAACCGAACTCCGGGGCCCAGGGAGAGCTGGCGGGACTCTTGGCGATCCGCTCCTACCACCGGAGCCGCGGCGAGGCCCAGCGCGATGTGTGCCTGATCCCGTCGTCAGCGCACGGTACCAACGCGGCCAGCGCGGTGATGGCGGGAATGCGCGTCCTGGTGGTCAACTGCGACGACGAGGGCAACGTGGAGATCGCTCATCTCGACAAGCTCATCAGCGAGCATCGCAATGAGCTCGCCGCCTTGATGATCACCTACCCCTCCACCCACGGAGTCTTCGAAGTCGAGGTGCGCCGGATCTGCGAGATGATACACGACGCGGGCGGGCAGGTGTACCTCGACGGCGCCAACCTCAACGCCATGGTGGGTCTGGCCCAGCCCGGCAAGTTCGGTGCCGACGTGTCGCACCTCAATCTGCACAAGACCTTCTGCATTCCACATGGTGGCGGCGGTCCCGGAATCGGGCCGATCGGCGTCGGAGAGCACCTGGTTCCGTTCCTTCCGAACCATCCGTCGACGCCCGTTGCAGGCCCGCCCACGAGCCCTGGGCCGGTGGCGGCCGCACCGTGGGGGTCGGCCGGAATCTTGGCGATTCCCTGGATGTACATACGCATGATGGGAGCGAAAGGTCTGCGTCAGGCCACCGAGACCGCCATCCTCAACGCCAACTACATCGCCAAACGCCTCGAGGACTACTATCCGGTGCTCTACCGCGGCGCCAACGGCTGGGTGGCACACGAGTGCATACTCGACACCAGGATCATCTGCGCCGAAGCTGGGCTGCGCGTCGACGACATCGCCAAACGCCTCATCGACTTCGGGTTCCACGCCCCGACCATGTCCTTCCCGGTGCCCGAGACGTTGATGGTCGAACCCACGGAATCGGAGAGCCTCGAGGAACTAGATCGATTCTGTGACGCCATGATCGCCATCCACGCCGAAGCTAATCGCATCGTTTCCGGTGACTGGCCCGCAGACGACAACCCGCTCGTCAATGCGCCGCACACCGCCAATGATGTGACCGCTGACTCCTGGCCCCATACCTATTCGCGCAAGGAGGCCGCCTTCCCCGAGGGCTGGGGGCGCGCCGACAAGTACTGGCCCCCGGTGAGCCGAATCGACGGTGTCTACGGCGACCGCAACCTGATGTGCTCATGCCCTCCTATCGATCTGCTCAGCGAGCAGTGAACCAGTAGCGGCAATCAAGGCCGTAGCGAGTTAGATTCTCATGGCGGTGCCGGATTAGGTTCGGTGGATGGCAAATCCAAAGCACGATCTCCTTGTTGAGCGGCAGGGCCACGCGATGGTCCTCACCATGAACCGTCCGGAGCGTTTCAATGCGATCACTGGGGCGATGTTGATCCGCATGTACGACGCCTACCAGGAAGCCTCCGCTGACCCCGACGTTCGCTGCATCGTCATCACCGGCGCCGGTGGCAACTTCTGTTCGGGGGCCGACCTCAGAGCCATGGCCGGCGACAGCCGCGAGGGTGATCCGATGGACACCCGGACGCGTATGGCCGAGGACCCCGACATCGTCTACAAAGCGCTTTTCCGCCACTACCGACCTACCAAACCGATCATCGCTGCGGTGGAGGGTGTGGCGATAGCGGGAGGGACCGAACTGCTCCAGGCGATGGAGATCCGCGTCGCTGGGGAGAGCGCTCGTTTCGGTGTCAGCGAGGCACGCTGGTCGCTGTATCCGATGGGAGGCTCGGCAGTGAGGCTCCCCCGCCAGATCCCCTACACGCACGCCGCTGAGATCCTTCTCACCGCCAAACACATCAGCGCTGCTGAAGCCAAGGAAATCGGCCTCATCGGCCATGTGGTCCCCGACGGTGCAGCGCTCGAAAAGGCAATGGAAATCGCCGAAGTCGTCTCGGCCAACGGGCCGCTAGCCACCGCGGCCATAACTCGCACTCTGCACGAATGTGACGGGATGGAACTCGACGAGGCTCTGCGCCACGAATGGGACTACGGTCAGGCTGTCTTTGCCTCCAACGATGCCAAGGAGGGCCCAAAGGCTTTCGCCGAGAAACGCAAACCCAACTTCACCGGAACCTGACCTTGCACGCCCTTTGACCACCCCGTAGATTCAATTCTAGAACTTGTTCTAGTTATCCACGTCAGGAGAAAAACAATGGAGTTCGGCCTCTTCTTCAACGGGTACCTGCCCGGTCCGGCGGCTCACGACACCGAGTCAGAGCACCTGATGCTCATGCGCGAAGCGGAATACGCGATCCTCGCCGACAAATACAACTGGAAGTACGCCTGGTGCGGTGAACACCACTGCCTCACCGAGTACAGCCACATGTCCGCCCCATATCCCTTCATGGGGTACGTGGCCGCGAAGACCGACCGGATCCACCTCGGCTCAGCCATAACCTCGTTCCCCACAACCAAGGAGCATCCGGTCCGGTTCGCCGAACGGGCCGCGATGATGGACCACCTGACCGAGGGCCGCTTCGAGTTCGGCACCGGCCGCGGCGCCGGCAGCCACGAGGTCGCCACCTTCAACGGCACCGAGCTCTCCGAGACCAAGGCCATGTGGGACGAAGTGGCCCATGAAATCCCGCGCATGTGGGAACAGAAGGACTACAGCCATCAGGGCGAGCACTTCTCAGTGCCGAAACCCCACAACATCCTGCCCAAACCCTACGGCAAGGGGCATCCACCGATATGGGTCGCCTGCGGCAACCCGGCGACCTTCGCCAAGGCCGGCGCGCACGGCATCGGTGCCATCGCCTTCAACTTCGAGCCGATTCACAATCTCAAGGGGCGCCTCGAGTCCTACAAGGAGGCATCGCAGAACGTGACCGACCAGATCGGCCAGTTCCAGAACAACAACGTGATGATGACCAACGCAGTCATCTGTTTAGAGGACCGCGAGGAGGCCAGAGCCATGGCCAAGCGCAACCTCCGCGGCTACCGCGTCACCATGGTCAACATGTACCACGACTCGATGCCCAAGAGTCCCGATGCGGTCGTCTGGCCCAATGCCGTGCAGAGGTACGCGATGGACGACGAAACGCTCGACATGGCCATCAAGGGCGGTTACATGCTCTGTGGCAACCCCGAGGAGGTCTGCGAGCAGGTCGTGGCGTATCAGGATGTGGGATGCGACCAGGTCTGTTTCGGCACCCCCGACGAGGGCTACACCCATGAGCAGACCCTCGAGATGATCGAGCTGTTCGGCAAGTACGTGATCCCCGAGTTCGACAAGGACCCGGTCCACTCGACCACCCGCTACCGGGACAATGCCAAGCCCCAGTTCCCAGTCTTCAACGGCGACGTCGACCCGGTCGTCGATGCAGCCGTGCCCCCGGCGTTCACGATCTCTGTCTGATCCTTAATCTGGTGCCGCCTGCCACGGTCCGGCACGCGCAGCGAAGAATTGCCTGCGGAGATCTTTGCTTTGGCTGCTAGAACAACCCGATGACACACCATAGAGCAACGTTGAAGGTCGGAATCCAGATTCAGCCGCAGGGCGTGAGCGTCGAGCAGATGCGCGCCGCCTGGAGGGCCGCAGACGAGATGGGAGTGGACTCCATCTGGATCTGGGACCACTTCTATCCCCTGTTCGGCGATATGGACGCCACCCACTTCGAAGCGTGGACGCTGCTGTCGACGATGGCTGCGGACACCTCTCGAGCACAGTTGGGCACGCTCGTGACAGGCAACAGCTACCGCAACCCCGAGTTGCTGGCCGACATGGCACGCACCCTGGACCATGTCAGCGGCGGCCGAATGTACCTGGCGGTTGGCGCCGGTTGGTTCGAACGCGACTACACCGAGTACGGCTACGAATTCGGTACCGTCGGAAGTCGCCTGCGCCAGCTTGAAGTCGACCTGCCCCGAATGAAGGACCGCCTCGCCAAACTCAATCCCCCACCGGTGGGCGCGATGCCGATCATGATCGGGGGCAGCGGCGAGAAGGTGACCCTGCGACTTGTAGCCGAGTACGCCGACTCATGGAACACCTTCGGTCCGCCGGAGAACTTCGCGCGGCTCTCAAGCATCCTCGATGACTGGTGCGCCAAGGTCGGTCGAGACCCCAGCGAGATCGAGCGGACGGTCGCCATCCAAGCCGACGACGTAAACGACATCAAGCGTTACTCCGATGTCGGCGCCGACCATGTCATCTTGATGAGCGGAGGTCCCTTCGACCTCTCGCCGCTGCAGACGCTCATCGACCAGCGCGACGCCCCGAGTTGATTCGGGCTCAGCGCTCGGTCTGCACGCCGAAGCGGTCAACGTAGAACTGCAGATCGGTCGCCAGTCCTTTGAGATCGACGCCGAAGTCCTCCTCAACGTGATAGCTGACGCTGCCGTGGACACCACGGGGGTGCAGTGCCATATAGTCGTTCATGGCCGCCTCGGTCTGCGTTGACCACGGATGGTCAGCGAGTTCGTAGATCGCCTGGACAGTCGCTATGTCATCGGCCATGAACTCATGGAACTTCACGTCGATCGACTGCGCACTCGGCACAAGTTCCCGCTCGTCCGCCATAGCCCGGAACATCCGCTGCATACGGTCGATCCAGTAGAGGCCGACATCCCGGATCTTCTCGGGGTTGCGGCTCATCCGCGCCGTGTAGGACAGCATCGTCGACATCGACTTGGCTACCGCGACCGGATCGCGGTGGGTGCAGATCACCGTCGCGTCGCCGAACACCGACATCAGCGGTCCTAGCTGTTCGACGTGCTGGGGAGATTTGAGCAGCCAACGATCAGCGCCTGAGGGCCGCACGAACATCAGGACCTTGAGCATCGTTTTGAGGTACTCGTAGTAGGGGGTCTGGTCGCTCGCCAGATACCAGTCGCGGTGTGACGGCATGACCGCCATCGTCTCCGGTGCCATCCCCCCGTAGGGGATGGCGAGCAGGGCGATCTCCTCATGGACGTGCTCGGGAGTCATGTCATGCATGCGTTTGAAGTAGGGCAGCGCCCCGTTGAGGCCCGCGAGGCCCTCGGCGCATCGCCCGAAACGGGGATCGTCCTCGTCACGGGGGCCATGGTCGATGCCCTGCTCTGCCAATGGAGGCACCGGCTCCAGGCTCTCCCAGTAGGGCATTGTACGGAAGCTCAGGTCCGACGACATCAGGTTGTGCAGATGTGTGGTCCCGGTGCGGCCCTGGCCGGCGATCACCACCGGACGCTTGATCTCGATGTCGTGGATCTCCGGATGCCGCTTCAACAGGTCGGTCACCAGCAACTTCTGTTTGGCGTAGCCGACCAGCGTCGAATGGTTGCTCAACTGCCCGAGGGTCGAGAGGTCGCCCTCGGTGGGCATGCCCCTCATCAGGCTCTCGAGCGGGGCGACATGGAGGTCATCACCGAAATCGTCGAGTCCGGTCTCCGCCGCGGCCTGGTTCATGACGGCTTCAGAGGACCATTCCAGCATTTCGGCTATCGGCGCCACCATCTCGAAGGCAGCTTTGATCTCATCGGGATACTGTGGGGCAACGAGGTCCGTGATGCGGACTGGCGGTGGCCTGGTGGATCTTGTCTCGTTCATCGGATCAGCGTTGCACCCGCGTCTCAACAATGCGAAATGAGTGCTTGGGAGCGATAGGGCGCGGCGGTCAGTTCTCAGGCAAATCGAACTCGCCGATGAGCACTGACGTGTTGCCCAACGGAGTGCCACGGCCGTTCATGAAGTGTTCGTAGTAACGCGTGAAATGGCCCTGGAGGTTCTGGTCGATCTCGGACTGCGAGTAGTCGAGCGTGTAGTACGTCGAGACGCCCAGTTCCTCACCAGCGGACTTCGAAGCGTCGGCGTCGGCCACTGCCCAGACCACGCCGATGATCCCCTCTCCGCGCTCGTCGAGGATCTTCTCTACGTAGCTGCCCATGCCATCAATGGGCGCAATGAGTTCGATCCCGCCGTCCCAGGAAAAGAGCATCTTGACTCCGAAAGCGGCTGCTTCTTCGTCGTTGCCGGGATGGAACTCACAACCCAGCAAACTCTCATAGAACTCCCGACCAGCCTCGATGTCCCGTACAGCCATTACGACCCGGTTGACCCCCCGTTGTCTCATGATGGCACTCCCTCTCTGGGGAACAATTGCTTGGAATCGGACTCGACTCGTATGCGGCGCAGACACATCGAGGCGATGCGCCAATCGCCATCATCGCCGCGACGGTAGGTCTCCTCATACCATCCGCATCCCCACATGTGACCGAGGCCGTACTGCGGCGGCCACCACAGGTGGTCCTCCATCGACCACACTCCAGAGGCTTCATCGCCATCGACGGAAATCTCACTCATGTGGCCGTGATGCACCGTCGTCACCTCCCCGATCATCGACGTCAGCATGTCGACGAAGGCATCGTTGCCTTTGACCGGTGTGTCGTCGCCCGTGTCATCGGGGGTGCGGATCTCTACATCGGCGGTGAAGACCCGCTTCATCTCATTCCAGCGTTTCTGGTCCATGAGCCTGAAATAGCGGGCCTTGAGTTGTCGGATCGCCTCGATGTCCACCAGTTGTTCCGCGTTGAGAGCCATCCCCCGAACCTAACCGGCTGATGTCAGCAACTCACAAATCCCACGGACCGGGCCCGACGCATCGGCAAGGTGGCTGCGGAGCCTCGAAGCCCCTTCAGACGGTGCCGAGTCCGACACCAGCGAAGCGAACTTTGCGTCGATCTGTTGCGGGCTCAGCGGGTCGTACATCGATCCCCTCTGACCGTGGACCGTCCTTTCGAGGACCTCGCCACTGCGAAGGAAGATCCGCACCCTGCCACCCATCTTGTTGGCGTACGTCTCGTCGAACTGCTCAGCCGCGCGCAGCGACACCACCCTGGCTTGAAGATCTGCGATTGCAGGGCTCGCGATCCGCTCAGGCCCATAGGTTGCCGGGTCGCTGGGATCGGCGAGGATCGCCGCAGCGATGTTGAACTGCGCCGAATACTGAGCGGCCATGACCGATGTCGTTCCGTCCATGCTGTTCTGGGTCGCCGCCTTGGTCGGGCCTTCAGCCTCGATCCGATCGATCTGGTCTGCGGTCAGTCGATGCTCGGCCCGCAACTCGGCGGTGGCCTGAATCAGCGGATGAATGTCGCTGCAGGCTGCGTAAGGCTTGACGGTGATCTCGTCGATCATCCACCTGCTGCCGAGTGCGTCGGTCAGCAGTTCGGGTTCAGGGGCGGTGCCGAAGACATTGCAGAACCCGTACCTGCCGGCCAACCCGTCAGCGGCGCCCTCAAAGCCGTGGGACACGAGGGATGCTGCCAAGAGGCCTGCCTCAGCGGCACGTCCGGCGTGCATCCGCTTGGCCATCCCTCCCGAGGCGGCGAACTCCATGGTCCCCGAGGCCAAGGACACCGCCACACCGAAAGCATGGTTCAACCTCGCTCCGTCGAAACCAAGCAGTCGGCCGGCCGCCGCGGCCGATCCGAATACCCCCGACATCGAAGTTGGATGGAACCCCGACAGCATGTGGTCGGCCGGTCCCACTGCTATCCCCGCTCGACCCATGGCCTCATAACCGATGACTATCGCTTCGGCGAGGTCCAGATTCGTCGCCCCCAACTCCTCGGCGAGCGCCAGTGCCGCCGGGACCACGACTGCGCCGGGATGGCTGATCGCCTCCTCGTGCACGTCATCGAGTTCGAAAGCGTGGGCAGACGCTCCGTTGGCGAACGCCGCCATCGCCGGGGTGGTCATGGCTGGGTGTCCGATCACCGTGGACGAGCCCTCCCCTCCCGTCGCCAGCACATGAGCGATCGCCGCTTGCGACCAGGGTTGGGAGGCGCCGAAGGCCATACATCCCAAGGTGTCGATGAAGACGTTGACCGATTGGCCCAACAGCCGCTCGTCAACCCGGCCCCGCAGTCCGGCGAGAAAGTCAGCGAGGTCGCGGGTCATCGACACGGACCGGGGCACTAGTGGTCTCCGAGCGCGTCGATCAACAGGGCCTGGATGTGCGGGACAGCGTTCTCGGCGTGCACGTCCGCTATCCCGGTCGGATCAACGATGAGCGGACCCGGTTGATAGCCGCGGCTCGCCACGCCCCTTTGAACTGAGTCCATGATTTCGAAGTCCTCGCTGACGGTCGTGTCCCAGTCGAGTTCGATCACTTCCAGTTGTTCCGGCGTCGGCTCAGTCCGGTCGAACCACCACTCACGGATCAGCAGGGTCTCGTCGACAGCGAGGGGAACCCACCGGAAAGTGTTGAGCACCCGTCCCGGGTAGCACTGGATCGAAGAGACCGGCCAAGTGTAGAAGGCACCGTATTCGCTGCTGTCGGCCTGGCGGGTGTAGGCCGAGCGTTCAGGTGACGGCCCCTGCGCGGTGTGGTGGATTGTGAGCCCTCGCGGGGTTATCCGGTAGCTCCCGGGTGTGACCACTCCAGCGGTGAAAGTCTTATGCACGTTGGGACAGTGGTAGCACTCGTTGTAGTTCTCTACGGCCACTTTCCAGTTGGCGGAGATCAGGTGCGTGCGCCTCCAGGTCAGCATGCGTTCGCTGGAATCGGGGGCGATCGCCTGCAGTTCCTCGGCAATGCCGGGAAGCGTTGCTTCCAGCGAGGGGGCGTCAGAGTCGAGGTTGACGAACAGGAAACCTGCCATCGACTCAACGCGCACCGAAGGCACGCAAAGCTCGCCCACATCCTCTCCGCGGGCGCTGGTCAAGCGTCCCGACAGGCTGTATGACCAGGCATGATATGGGCAGGTGATGCTCGACACCTCGGCTGCCTCGGCGGCAACCAGTTGGTGGCCCCGGTGTTGACAGACGTTGTAGAAGCCGCGGATCAGGCCGTCGTCGTTCACCACGATCACACTCTCGTCGCCCACTCGGGTGGTCAACAGGTGCCCGGGGGCGGCGACCTGCGTGCAATGTCCGACAAGCTGCCAGGTGTGGGCGAAGATGCTCTCGAGTTCACGGGCGAAGATCTCTGGATCGGTGTAGTAGCGGGCGTCAATGCCCCTGTAGTCGGTTTCCCCCATTGTCACCTCCCCCGTTCAGGGCTTCTCCCACCAGAACAGGCCGACACAGCTAATCCAAGTCTGCCAGGGCATCGACGAGTTGATCCATGCGTTCTTTCAAGTTCACGTCGCAGCGCAGGAAGCGGTCGTCGAGCCCCCGCCACGATGCCGCGCCGTCCTTGACGATCACACCCCTCTCCAGCAGCCCGTTGAACACCTCCGTCGAGTTCGTGTCGGGATCGACTATCTCCACGAGAAAGAAGTTGGAGCGGCTCTCGGGCACCATCCGGAACCTGTCCAGTGCGTCGAAACGGCGCTGAACGTGTTGCTTGGCGTCGGTGATGGTGGCCACCGTGCGAGCGACATGCTCGTGGTCGTCGAGTGCCGCGATGCCGCCGGCGATCTGCAGTTGTCCCATGTTCCAGGTGGGTTTCACAGCCAGCAGGGCGTCGATTATCGGACGTGCTGCCACACCGAAACCGACACGCAGCCCCGCCAGGCCGAATGCCTTGGAGAAGGTGCGAAGCACCGTGACATGGCTGTACTCCCGTGCCAGATGGATGTAGCCGGCCGTGTTGGAATAGTGGACATAGGCCTCGTCGAGCACGACGAGTGCGTGGGGCGCCGCCTCGATGATGCGACGGACGTCCGCCTCGGTCAGCCAGGTGCCCGACGGGCTGTGTGGATTGGTGACGAAGACGATGCGCGTGTCGGCGTTGATCGCGGCGATGTAGGCGTCGACGTCGAGCGCCATCGAGGGGCGGTCGGTCGCCTCATGCACCAGTACCGGCACGCGCCCTTCCGCCTCCGCGAACAGGTGGTAGATCGGGAAGCAGGGCCCAGGCATCTGTATCCTGCCGCCCGCTCCGCTGAAAGCTCTTATTATCAGCGAGATGATCTCGGTCTCGCCTGCACCGCAGATCACCTGTTCAGGCTGGTACTGGTAGGTGTCGGCGATTTTCTGGCGCAGCAGCTCGGCGGTCCATGACGGGTAGAGATGCAACCGGCCCATTGCTTCGGTCACCGCTGCGCGTGCTTTGGGGGAAGCGCCGTGGGGGTTCTCTGCCGAGCCCAACTTGGCGATGTCAGCCAATGCGATCCCGTACCGGTCCGCCACATACTCACTGGCCAACCCCGGCACGTAGAAGTTGCCGGAGGTGGGTGGGGTGGGGTTTCTCGTCGTCACTGGAAGCAGTCGGTGTAGACGCCGGCGGAGCGGCGGTTGGCGTGGAAGGAGTCGATCGCACCAACCACATCGTCGGGCGAGTCGGCCATCATGAAAGCGAGCAGTACCTCCAGCAGGGCGACCGCAGCAACGTTGGAGGAGAAGGGCAGCGGTGAGTCGGATTGGACCACGAACGCCTTGGTCGCGGAGGCCATGATCGGTGCAGCCCAGCTGTCGGAGACAGCGATAACCGGAACGTCCCGCTCCACGGCCATGCGCACGGCTTCATCGATCTCCGCTCGACAGGGGCTGAAGGTCATGGCCAGCAGCACGTCGTCGGTCCCCATCCGCACCACGTCATCGATCGCCAGCCCGATGGTGGGAATGGCGGTCACGTTGCTCAGTGCCATGCTCGCCACATAGGCGAAGTTCTCCGCCAGCGGCTTTGCCGTCCCCACCCCCAGCACGTTGGTGCGACGCGAGGCGTCGATGAGGTCGGCGGCGGCTTTCAGGTCGCTGGTGTGAACCTCCGAGAAGAGCGACTCGACATTGCCCAGGGCCGCAGTAGCCATGTCGACCATTAGGGCACCGTGACGACCCCCTTTGTTGATGGACCGCAGGAACCGCGCCCGGTCAGGGAATGAGGGAGTGCCATCGGCAGCCTGTCTCTGGAACGGGGAACGGAAGTCCTCATAGCCGTCGAAACCAACCGCTCGCGCCATCCGCACCAGGGTGTTGGGCTTCACCTCCGCGGCCTCGGCGATGGCCCTCATCGAGGCCACCGCCACCTCACCGGGGTGGTTGAGGACATAGGTCGCCGCTTGGCGGACCTGGGGCGACATTGTCTCTAGCGTGCTCGTCAGGGTCTGTAGGATCGGCGTGGGATCGCCCGATGAAACAGCATCGTTCGATGTCGCAGCATCGATGGAGTGCGTGGTACTCACAGTAGGGCTTCCTCGAAGGGGTACGTCGACAGGCACTGTGGACCGTCGGAAGTCACCAGATACATGTCTTCAAGCTTGACTCCGGGTCCACCACGGTCCGAACCAACGAAACTTTCGACAGTCATCACGGTGTTGGGAAGGATCTCACCGTCGTAGCCGTCATTTTCCCAGTCCTGTCGATAGGCGATCTTCGGGTACTCGTCGCTCATCCCGACACCGTGTGACAGGCATGTGTAACGGTGCGCTTTGTACACCTCGTCGTGTCTGTAGGCCTTCTCGGAGATCTCCCGAAAGGTCCGTCCAGGCTCCATAAGCATGGCATTGTGGGTGATCTCGGCGTGCGCAAGCCGGTACAACTCACGCTGCTGCTCGGTGGGAGACTCGCCCACCACCCAGGTCCGGGAGATGTCGGCGCAATAGCCGAAGGGTCCGATCATGTCGGTGTCCATCGCCACAAAGTCACCTGCTGCGATCTCACGGTCCGTGGCCATCTGGTACCAGGGGTTGGTCCGGGGTCCGCTGCTCAGCATGCGCGCGTCGATCCATTCGCCGTCATTGGCGATGTTCACCTGATGGAGCAGGGCCAGCAGTTCGTTCTCGGTGACTCCGGGTTCGGACGCGCGCTGCATCAAACCGATGGCTGCCTCTGCGACCGCGATCGAATGTCTCAGGCACTGGATCTCCTCGGCGGACTTGACGTATCGCGCTGCCTCGATCAGCGGTTCGGCGTCGAGGACCCGTAGTCCCAGATCGCGCAGGGCGCCGATGGCGCACGGATTGGCCTGCTCGACTGCGATACGTGCGCCGCTGTCGGTCACCGCCTGCACGTCGGCGGCGAAGCGGGCGACTCGCGTTTCGAGGTCCAGTCCACCGTCGAAGCAGTTCAACGCGTGACTCGGACGGCGCTCGACGTTCGCCGGTGGCTGCTCGCCGTAGCCGCCGTGCAGCACCATCGTGCCGTCGCGTTGAACGAACAGGTCGAAGATCTGGATTCGCGACTGGAACACCTGGTACTCCCGCCAATCCGCGGCGTAGCGCAAACTCACTGGGTTGAACAACACCAACAAGTCCACGTCAGCCATGTCCATCTGTTCGACTACACGGCCAACTCGATAGGCCCGCAGCGCATCGAAATCAATATCTGGCTTCGGCAGGACAGGCAACCCGTTCACTAGCAACAACTGTACCACATTTGTCCGAATATGGTATGTTTGTTGCCGATGGTGATTCCCGAATCGGCTCAGGTGGTCATCGTGGGCGGGGGCATATGCGGCGCGAGCCTCCTCTACCACCTCGCTGACGAGGGATGGACAGACACCCTGCTCATCGAGAAGGCAGAGTTGACCTCCGGGTCGACCTGGCATGCAGCCGGTCAGATCACCCACTCCGTCTCGAGCTACACCCTCGCCCACTTCCGGAAGTACGGCTGCGAACTCTACGCCTCACTGACCAACGAGAGCGGTGTCGCCACCTCCTGGCACAACAGCGGGAGCCTGCGCGTGGCCTATGAACCCGTCGAGGTCGACTGGCTACGCAGCCAGTTGGGCGTGGCCGACTATGTGGGCAACAGCATGGACTGGGTCGATCGAGACTTCGTCGCCGAAATGCACCCCTTCTATGACGTCGATGAGATCATCGGCGCCGTCTGGACCCCCGACGACGGCCACGTCGACCCCAGCGGCGCGACCAACGCAATGATTGCGGTCGCCCGGGGCAGGGGCGCGCAGCTGAGCCGCCGTAACCGCGTGCTCGCAATCAAGCGACGCCCCGACGGGCGGTTCGACGTCGAGACCGAGAAGGGCACGGTCCGCGCCGAACATGTCGTCAACGCAGCAGGATGCTACGCCCATCAGGTCGCGCAGATGGTCGGCCTGTCGGTTCCCATGGCCAACGCCCTCCACAGCTACCTGATCACCGACGTGGTCGACGAATTCGCCGACTTGGACCACGAACTCCCGGTGATGCGCGACGACTACATCTCCGGTTATGTGCGCCAGGAACAGCAATCGGCCCTGATCGGCATCTACGAGCAACGCAACGCCGAGGCCGCCTGGCGCGACGGACCCGACTGGTCGCTCGAGAACCCCCTCTTCGCCGCTGACTATGACCGGATCGGCTTCTGGTTGGCGCGCGCCTTCGAACGGGTACCGATCCTCGAACCCTTGGGGATCAAGCAGGTCATCAGAGGAGCGATCGCCCACACCCCCGACGGGGAGCCGTTGCTCGGGCCGTCGGGAATCCCCAACTACTGGATGATGGTCGGAGTGCAGGTCGGCATTGCCGACGGCCCCGGCCTGGGCCGCGAGTTGGCGCGTTGGATGGTGCACGGGGAAACCGAGGTGAACGTGCGGGGCTACGACGCCCGACGCTTCGGCTTCGTGGCTCTCGACGACGCCATGCGCTATGGACGCATCAAAGGGGCCGAGGACTACGAATTCCGTCACCAGACCCCAGTTCCGGGACTCGAGCATCCAGCCGCCCGGCCCTACCGGAGCACCCCCCTCTATGAGCGGCTCGAAGGCAAAGGCGCCGTATTCACCCAGGTCTACGGGTGGGAGAGGCCCAAGTGGTACCCGACCGTCGCTGGTCTGGCACAACGAGACGTCGTCGCGTTCCGTCACACGGACTGGTTCCCGGTCGTCGCCGAGGAGTGCCGCGCCGTGCGGGAACGTGTCGGCATTCTCGACAGCACTGCCTTCGCCAAGTTCGACCTCGTCGGACCCGACGCCGCGGCGGTGCTCGACTCGCTCACAACGAACACGCTGCCCGTCGTCGGGCGGATCGCTCTCAGCTACTTCCTGACACCGACGGGCCGGATCGAAGGAGAGGCCACCATCACCCGCCTCGCTGATGACCACTTCTATCTGGTGTCGGCCGCGGTGGGCGAACAGAAGGACCGCGAGTACTTCGAGACCCACTGGCCCGCAGGCGCCAGGGCGGATCTGCGTGTGCGCTCAGACGATCTCGGAGTCGTCGCCATCGCTGGTCCCGCGGCGCGCGAACTGCTGTCGAGGTGCACGAACGACGATCTGCGCAACAAAGCGTTCCCGTGGCTCAGCGCAGTCGACATCACCGTCGCCGGTATCGGTGTACGAGCGCTTCGAGTGGGTTTCGTGGGCGAACTGGGCTGGGAGCTCCACGCCCCCACCGACGAGCTGGGGACCCTCTATGACGCGTTGTGGGAGTCCGGCGGGGATCTCGGTGTCACCAATGTCGGCAACCATGCGCTCGACTCGCTGCGTATGGAGAAGCAGTACATGATCAGCCGCGACCTCACCCATGACGTCGGCCCAGACGAGGCCTGTCTGCACCGTTTCGTCAAGGTCGACAAGGGCGACTTCGTCGGCCGCGAGGCACTGCTCAAGCGGCGGGAGCAGGCCGTTTCAGGCCGACGACCCTACCGATGGCAACTCGCCTATCTGGCGGTCGACACCGACGGCGCCGACGTGCATAGCAGCGACGGGGTATACGCCGACGGCAGACCGGTCGGTCTGATCACCACCGGCGCCCACGGACACCACGTCGGGCAGGGCTTGGGATTCGCCTATCTGGCCCCTGAGAGGGCGGTGGCAGGCACCGAACTTGAGGTTCGGGTCGTGGGCGAACTCCGCGGAGCGCGGGTACTCGACAAACCAATCTACGATCCCACCAGCGCGAGATTGCGCATGTGACAGAACGGAGCCTGAACAATGCCAACCACCGCTACGAACCCCCGACACCGGCGATACCACGCCTACACCGGTTTCGTCACGACACCTCGCTACTTCGATGACAGTCCCCAACAGTTCCTCGATGTTGCGCCGTCAGGAACAGGCATCCTTCAACGCGTCCTTCATGTCCCCGACTACCAGTTCAACCTCGAAGATCGTGCCGACAACTTCGATCTTCTCGAAGAAGCAGCTGATTGCCTGGCCCAGTCCCACTGTCAGGTGATCGGCCAGGTCGGCTCCAACTGGGTTCATTGTCAGGGCACCACAGGCCCCGATGAGATCGTCGCCTTCTGCGATGAGTTGTCGTCCCGGATCGGGGCCCGTTTCTTGATGGCTGGTCAGTGCCTCGTAGATGGGCTCCGGGCCATCGGTGCGTCCACCATCACGATCGCCAACGGGTACTTCCGGTCCGACTGGTCCGCGGGGATCAACGGCTATCTCGAAGCGGCCGGTTTCGAGATCCTCTACGCAGGCGATCTGATCGACCAGGGTCTCGTCGCGGACCACGACGAGAAGCTGGACATCGAAGCCGCTTCGCTGTGGGACTATCCCAACCACCTGATGGTGGCCGCGGCTGCCAAGGCCCACGAGAGCGCTCCACACGCGGACGCCATCGTCCAGACGGGCGCCGGTTTCCGAATGCTCGGCGTGATCGACACGATCGAGGGGCTCACCAACAAGCCGGTTGTGGCCTCGGACGCGGCGCTGTACTGGGCGATGCTCAAAGAACTGGGGTTGCAGGCGAACCCCGGCTACGGCGTGCTCATGTCGGAGTGTCTGTGACACAGAAGATCCTTGCCCTCTGGGCGGTGCCCCGCTCAACGTCCACCGCCTTCGAGTGGATGATGCGCGTGCGCGGCGACATGACCTGCTTCCATGAGCCCTTCGGAGAGGTGTGGTATCAGGGTGAATCGCCTGACTGGCCGCGTTTGCGAGCAGACAGCGTGCGGACGCCCGGACTCACCTACGAATCGGCATGGGCAAAGGTACGGGCCGCGGCGAGGCGGGGCCCGGTGTTCATCAAGGACTTCCCGCACTACCTTGACGCATTGTGGAGCGATTCGTTCTTCGACTGTTTCACCCACAGCTTCTTGATCCGCGACCCTGCCAAGACCATCACCTCGATGTACAAGCACTGGCCCGACTTCCACATCGCCGAGACCGGTTTCGCCGAGCAGCGCGCACTCTTTGACTACTTGACTACCAGACACGGCCGAACGCCACCTGTGATCGACAGCGACGACTTGTTGGAGGACCCGGCCGAAGTGGTCGCCGCATGGTGCGAGGCCGTCGGGATCCCCTTCATCGCAGAGGCATTGCGCTGGGATCCCGGTGAACGTGAGGAGGTCAGCTGGTGGGACGGAGGTTCGTTCCATGAGAATCTGCGCAACTCCCGGGGGTTGGAATCCCAGCCACGGACCGTGATCGACATCTCTGACGCGCCGAGCCGAGTCCTTGAGGCATATGGGCTGATGCGCCCCCACTACGAACATTTGTTGGCGCATCGGATCGGTTCGGCATGACCACGGTCGCCGAAATCGTCGCCAACGACCTTTGTGTTGGTTGCGGACTCTGTGAAGCGGTCAGTGAGGGGCGGGCACAGATGGTGATGACCCCCGACGGTTCTCTGCGTCCGACACCAGTGGATGCTTTCAGCGCACCTGAAGAAGCAAAGATCATCGCCGGCTGCCCTGGTGTCGTGGCCGAGGCTCGATCTGCGCCGCACCTGCCACTGGACCCCGTCTGGGGGCATCACGGCTCCATGCGGTACGCCTGGGCCGCCAACCCTTCGGTGCGATTCGAGGCCGCCACCGCAGGTGTGCTCACCACGCTCGGCCAATATCTGCTGCACTCACAGATGGCGGCTTTCGTCTTGCACACAGGCGCCGACCCGGCACATCCGATGAGGAGTCGCTGGGTGATCAGCGAGACGCCACAGGAGGTTCATGCCAACTCCGGATCGAGGTACGGACCCACTGCCCCGCTGGCAGGAATCGAGCTTGCCCTCGAACGGAACGAACCGTTCGCGGTGATCGCCAAGCCCTGTGATCTCGGAGCGCTGCACCGGCTGAGTTCGCTCGATCCCCGCATAGACCGTCTGGTGGTGGCGCGGTTGGCCATGGTGTGCGGTGGTCAGTCACGGCTGTCGAAGTCACGTCTGCTGCTGGAGGAGCTGGGCGTCGAAGAGTCCGACGTCTCGATGTTTCGATATCGAGGCCACGGAAATCCAGGGCCGACCCGGGTGGAGACCACCGGAGGTGAAGTGTTCGAGATCGGCTATCTGCAGATGTGGGAGGACGAAGGGACCTGGGATGTCGAGACACGCTGCAAGGTCTGCCCCGACGCGCTCGGCGAGGCGTCCGACGTAGCGGTGGCCGACGTCTGGCCCGGTGGAGCCCCGACCGGTGAGGACGAGGGCTTCAGCGGCATCATCGTGCGCAGTGACTACGGCGAGTCGCTCGTTGAACGTGCCCGTCGCGACGGCTGTCTGGTACTCGGCGAGACGATCAGCCCTCGTGACTTCGACGACATGCAACCCCACCAGGTCCGTAAGAAGGTTGCTCTGGCGGCCCGCTATGAGGGCATGGCCGACGCTGGTGTTGCGCCCATCGTCACCCACGGGTTGCGAGTTGCCGAACTCGGCGGCCGCTTGAGTTCAGCCGAGTCTGCGACGCAACGAAGCGGCGCAGCAGCCCGTATGCGAATGGCACGAGAGCATGAGGATTGAGCGGATCAACGTCTGGGCTCTCGAGTTGCCTCTGGCGCGCCCCTATTCGCTTTCGGGCGGCCGTCTGCACTTTGATCGTCTGGACTCCACCTTGGTGAGGCTCGACACCGACGAGGGGTTCAGCGGTTGGGGTGAGGCCTGTCCCTGGGGCTCCACCTACCTACCGGCCTTCGCCCGAGGGATTCGAGCGGGTATCGAGGAACTGGCACCCGCGGTCCTGGGACAGGACCCTCGCCGCACCGAGGTCGTCTACCAGGCCATGAACAAGGCGCTGCCGGGCCACCCCTACGTCAAGTCCGCAATCGACATGGCCTGCTGGGACCTTGCTGCACTCTCGGCCGGTCGCCCGCTGTGTGATCTGCTCGGTGGTCGTACCGTCGGTGAGGTTCGGTTGCATTCGTCGATTCCGTCGGGCACGACCGCGCACATCAAGGACGAGGTCGAGATCGCCCGCGACCAGGGATACACCTTCCATTCGGTGAAGATCGGTGGTGATCCCGACGCTGACGTCGAGCGCATGCGGAGCATCGACAGGCACATGGCTGCAGGCGAGGAGTTGACCTTCGACTGCAACCGGTCCTGGCTGCCCTCCGAAGCAGTCGCTGTGCTCAACACCAATCGTGACCTGAACCGTGTGGTCGAGCAGCCCTGCGAGACGATCGAGCAGCATCTTCAGGTGCGCCGCAATGTGTCGCAGCCGCTGGCCATCGACGAATCGCTCAAGACGCTGGGCGACCTTCTGCGCATCATCGAAACCGGTGCCTGTGAGGTGGTGGGCTTGAAACTCACGAGGGTCGGTGGGCTCTCGGTGGCCAGAAGGATCCGCGACCTGTGCATCGAGGCGGGGATCTCGATGAACATCGAGGACACAGGGGGCACCACCCTGCAGGCGACCGCGGCAGTGCACTTGGCGCAGTCCACGCCAGAACCGTTCAGGCGAGCGACCTGGCTGTGCTTCGACAAGTTGACCCGCAATCCAGTCGACGCCGGAGCAGTGAATCGCCATGGTTGGACTGTCGCCCCGGAGCTTCCCGGAATCGGGGCGGTCCCGGATATAGATGCCCTCGGGGAACCGGTAGCACGGTATGTCGACCGACCATGATTGTCGACGAATGTCCGGAATTGTTGATCCGCAATCCGGTCGGTGAACCGACTGCGATGGACGGTCACTGAAACCACCCACCGCGGTGCAAGTCGCGGATCCGCCCGAAACAAGCCGCACAGGCTTGCAGAACCCATCATGACTAGGGTGTGATAATCGGGGGAACCCACAACGGGAATGCACGAACATGTCTACAACGGACACGTACAGTCTGAGCGACCGCTACACGCGCGACGAGGGAACCGTGTTCATGACCGGTGTTCAGGCCCTCGCCCGCCTCCCGATCGAGCAACTTCGTGTCGACCGCTCCAACGGGCTACGCACAGCAGCATTCGCGGCGGGATACCCCGGCTCTCCCCTGGCGGGAATCGACGGGGCACTGTCGCAAGCAGTAGCGCAGACTCCGGAACTGCCGATTCACCTGAGACCGTCGGTCAACGAGGAGTACGCTGCCACCGCGGTCATGGGCAGCCAACTCGCAACCACGCGCGACGACGCACGCTATGACGGGGTCGTTGGCATCTGGTACGGCAAGGCACCCGGAGTCGACCGGGCCTCCGACGCGCTGCGCCACGCCACCTTCGCCGGCACTGACCCGCTCGGGGGTGTCGTGGCCCTCGCGGGAGACGATCCAGCCGCCAAGTCCTCGACCATCCCCTCATCGTCGGCCGGGGTCCTCGCCGACCTGAACATGCCCGTGCTGTTCCCCGCTGATCCTGCCGAGGCACTCGATCTCGGGCGTCACGCCATCGCTCTGAGTCGCGCGACCGGTCTGTGGGTTGCCCTGAAGATCGTTGTCAACGTGGCGGATGGATCCGGCACAGTCGACCTGGACCCCTATCGGATCACCCCGGTGCTGCCCACTGTCGACGGTAACGCGTACTTCCACCGCCCGGACGGCAACCTCCTGACCCCCCACACGCTCGATATCGAACGCGAGATCCTCGAAGTCCGGAAACCCCTCGCTCTCGAATACGCCGCCCTAAACCGACTCAACCGGCTGACCGTGGACCCAGCGGATCCATGGATCGGGATCGTCTCATCGGGCAACACCTACCGCGAGCTGAGAGAGGCTCTGCGGGCGCTCGGTATCGAAACCGACGGCGATGTCGAATCGGCGGGGATCCGCCTGCTGAAGCTCAACATGCCAGTCCCCTTCAACACCTCGACCGTGCGATCGTTCGCGGCGGGGCTCGAGCAGGTCCTCGTGGTCGAGGAGAAGAACCCGACTGTGGAACTGCAGGTGAAGGACGCCCTCTACAACGCCAGTCATCATCCCGCCGTGGTCGGTCGCAACGACGAAGCCGGGAATCCTCTGATCCCCAGCAGAGGTGCACTGGTGTCCGACAACATCGTGCCCGCACTGCGCGAGCGTCTCGCGCCCCGGATAGGCGACCGCCTGCGCCCCGCGACACCAGAACGTGAACGTATCGCCCTGAATGTGGCCCGCACGCCGTATTTCTGCTCCGGTTGTCCGCACAATCGCAGCACCGTCGTCGACGAAGGCACGCTGGTGGGCGCCGGTATCGGCTGTCACGCCATGGTGATGATGGGCGGAGAGCCCCGCTACGGAGACATTTCCGGGATCACCTGCATGGGTACTGAAGGCACTCAGTGGATCGGCATGTCACCCTTTGTCGAGACCGACCATGTGATCCAGAACCTCGGTGACGGCACCTTCTTCCACTCCGGGCAGTTGGCGGTCACAGCAGCCATAGCGAGCGGCACCAACATCACCTACAAGCTCTTGTGGAACCGGGCCGTGGCGATGACCGGCGGACAGGACCCGACCGGGCAGATCGATCTCGACCGGGTATGCCACCAACTCCTCGCCCAGGGCGTGCGGCGGGTGATGATAACCTCCGAAGACCCCAAACGGGCCCGCTCGCTCGCCCTGCCAGTCGAGGTCGAGGTGTGGCACCGCGACCGGCTCCCCGAAGCGCAGCGAATCCTCAGCGCGATCAAGGGGGTGACCGTATTGATCCACGACCAGCGCTGCGCCGCGGAGTTGCGCCGCGACCGCAAGCGCGAGCGGATCAAACCACCGAGCACAAGGGTCGTCATCAACCATCGCGTCTGCGAAGGCTGCGGAGACTGTGCGGCGGTCTCCAACTGCCTGTCGGTGCAACCGATCGACACTCCCTTCGGCCGCAAGACCACCATCGACCAGCACAGTTGCAACCTCGACTACTCGTGCATCAGGGGAGACTGCCCGGCTTTCATCCAGATCACCACCAAACCGGCCCGACCCTGGCGACGCCGTACCGATTCGGCCCAATCGCAGTTCCCCGCCGTGCCCGAGGGCATTGCTGACCCGCCGCCGTGCGCCGACACAGACGTCAACGTCCACATCACCGGTATCGGGGGGACCGGCGTCGTGACTGTGTCCCAGATAATCGGCACAGCAGCCATGTTGGAGGGTTCGGAGGTCGCCGGACTCGACCAGACCGGGCTGTCGCAGAAGGCCGGTCCTGTGGTAAGCGACATTCGCATCTCCTCGACTCAGCGTTCCGGCAGCAACCGCGTGGCGGTCGGCCAGGCCGACCTGCTATTGGCCTTCGATCTTCTGGTCGCAGCGTCGTGGACCGGTCTCAGCGCCACAGACCCTGGCAGCACCGCGGTGGTCGGCTCGCTGGAGCTGACGCCGCCCGGGATCAAGACGGCGAATCCCGAGATCGAGATGCCGACTCAAGCCGAATTGCTCAGGCGTATCAGTGACATGGCCCGGCCCGGTTCATGTCACTGGGCCGCTTCTGCGGCCACCACCGCTGCTCTGGTCGGCGACGCGGTGGGCGCAAACATTTTTGTTGTCGGGATGGCCGTGCAATCCGGTCTCCTTCCCATCTCCCCGCAATCCCTCGAACAAGCCATCGAACTCAACGGGGTCGCCGTTGATCTCAACCTTGCAGCCTTCCGGTGGGGGCGTTGGCAGATCGCTGATCCGGCGATGGTGGCCGCTGCGGTGAGCGCCCAAGACCCGCCCGAAGGTGCCACTGAGCTCCCATCGGCGCTGAACGGGCGGGTCGAGTCACTTGCCGGCAACAATTCTCAGCTGGCCGAGGACCTGAGCCGATTCAGTGCTGAACTCATCGCGTTCCAGGACTCGAGAACCGCTCACCGGTACCTCGACCGACTCGACGAGATCGCTGCCGGAGCCGCGGCCGTCGACCCCGAGCGCGCTGCAGACATAACCAGCGTCACCGCTGGCGGGTTGTTCAAGCTGATGGCCTACAAGGACGAATACGAGGTCGCTCGCTTAATGCTCGACGCTGACGGACATCAGGCGGTGCATGAAGTAGCGGGGCCCAGCGACAAGGTTGCATGGCTGCTGCACCCACCATCGCTGCGAGCCCTCGGATACTCCAGGAAAATCAGCTTCTCGGCTCGTTGGCGTCCGATGTTCCGCTTGCTGGCCTCCGCCAAACGCCTGCGCGGGACACCTCTGGACTTCTTCGGGTGGGCCAGAGTCCGCCGAATCGAACGGGCTCTGCCCCACGAATATCTGGCTGCTCTGCATGCGTCGCTCGACGCCGGAGACCTGGCGCACTCCCGACAGGTAGCCGAGGCAGCCGAGTTGGTTCGCGGCTTTGAGTCCGTCAAGCTCCGCAATGTGGATCGGTTCCGCACACGACTCGCCGAGCTGGCTGCCAGCAACGCCCGATAGGCCGCAGCAAGCCCCGACGGGCCGTAGCAAGCAACGCAAGGCCGGACCGCAACGCCCGGGTGAAACGCCAGACTGCAACGATTGGATCGCAACGCCAGACCGCGACGGTTAGACGAACCGACAGCAAGATAACCTGCGCCGATGCGCTCGTTTGATCTGATCATCATCGGCACCGGGTCTGGAAACTCGGTCATCGGACCCGACTTCGACGACTGGGATGTCGCCGTTGTCGAACGCGGTCTGTTCGGCGGGACCTGCCTCAACGTCGGCTGCATACCCTCCAAGATGCTCGTCTACACCGCCGAGCTGGCCGAACTGGCCCGAAACGGACAGCGCTACGGCCTAGACACACGCTTAGTCGGAGCCGACTGGCCTGCTATTCGCGACCGCGTGTTCAACCGTATAGACCCGATCGCCGCTGGCGGCGAGCAGTACCGTAGGAACCTTCCCAACGTCACCGTCTACGGGGTGGACGCATCCTTCGTCGGCCCCAAGCAGCTGCAGGTCGGCGACGAAGTAATCACCGCGGACAGAATCGTGCTGGCCGCCGGTGCCAGGGCGGCCGTGCCCGACATCGCCGGGCTCGCCGATTCCGGCTATCACACCTCGGACACCATCATGCGCATCGACGCGATCCCGAAGCGTCTCACGGTGATCGGTGGTGGCTACATCGCCGCCGAACTGGGCAACGTGTTCGGTTCGTTGGGCAGCGACGTTACCTTCCTGCTGCGCGGCGACACAATGCTCCGGTCCCAGGACACAGACGTCAGAGAGCGCTTCACCAGGATCTACGCCGAGAGGTTCCATGTGCACACCGACGTCGGCATCGGCCGGATCCGACGCCGCAACGATGAGATCGTGCTGGAGACAAACCAGGGGGAGCACTGCTGCGATGAACTGCTCGTGGCCACCGGTCGGGTGCCCAACGCCGACCAACTCAATGTCGTCGCCACCGGGGTCGCAACCGACGACGACGGCTACGTCATCACCGATTCGCAGCGCCGCACCAACGTGGAGGGGATCTGGGCGCTGGGAGACATCACCAACCCGGTCCAGCTCAAACATGTCGCCAACCACGAAGCGAGGGTCGTCTCGCACAACCTGGCCAACCCCGACAACCCGACCGAAGTAGACCATCGGTTCATTCCCGCTGCGGTGTTCGGCCACCCCCAGGCAGCGAGCGTCGGCCTCACCGAACAGCAGTGCATCCAAGGAGGACTCCCCCACCGTGTGGCCCTCAACGAGTACGCCTCAGCTGCCTACGGCTGGGCCATGGAGGACACGCAGAGCTTCTGCAAGCTCATCGTCGACACGCAGACCCGCAGGCTGCTGGGGGCGCACATCCTCGGACCTCAAGCCTCCACGCTGATCCAGCAGTTGATCCAGGCGATGGTCTTTGACCTGAGCGTCGACGACATCGCAACCAAGCAGTACTACATCCACCCCGCCCTGCCCGAAGTGGTCGAGCAGGCACTGCTGGAGTCGTGATCAGAGTTCGGCCATCGACTCGGCGGTCGCTTTGGCCCACTGGTAGTCGGACTTTCCGTTAGGGCTCCGCACGAACTCCTCGACTCGGAAGATCCGCTTCGGTGCCTTGTAGGCAGCGATCCGGGTCCGACAATGGGCGATCAAATCGTCGTCGGACACCTCGGCCCCGTCAGCGATCGACACGACTGCGTTGACCGTCTGCCCCCAGCGCGGATCGGCAAGCCCGACGGCGTTGCAGTCGAGCACCGCCTCGTGGCTCTTCAGCGCCTCCTCTACCTCTTCAGGGAAGACCTTCTCACCGCCGGAGTTGATGCAGACCGAGCCTCGGCCCAACAACGTAACCGTGCCGTCCGCTTCGACGGTTGCGTAGTCGCCCGGGATCGACCAGCGCACCCCGTCGATCAACGGGAAGGTCTCAACGGTGCGGGCCTCGTCCTTGTAGTAGCCGATCGGGTTGGCGCCACGGTTGGCGAGGCGCCCGATGGCCCCGCTTCCCGGCTCGACGAAACTGCCGTCGTCGCCGATGACCGCTGTGGTCGGACCCAACACGAACTTCCCGGTGGACGCCTTCTCGCTCCCGTCGCCGCTGATCGTCTGCAAGCCCTGACCGATCGATTCGCTGGCACCGAGACTGTCGATCAGGGTCATCGACTTGTGCTTGAGGAACGCCCGCTTGGACTCGGCGGACCACATGACACCTGAAGAGAAGATCTGATAGACGCTGGACAGATCGTGGGGCTCACCGGCAGCCTCAGCGGTATCGAGAGACTCGAGCATCGGGCGGGCGAACGCGTCGCCGACGATCACCAGCATGGTGAGACGATGCTGCGCGACTAGGCGCCAGACCTCTTCGGGATCGAAGCTGCGACTGACCAGCGTCGCCACCATTCCCCCCATGGTCAGCACATGCAGCGAGTTGATCCCCGATGTTCCGTGCATCAACGGGGCAGACGCCAAGAGGCGAGTCGTGCGCCTGCGCCTGTGCATCTCCAGCGTCGCGTCCACCGCCTCGGCCGCGCCGCGCGGCACCTCCCGCTTCAGGATCCGGTAGTGGCCGCCCATGTTGGCGATCATCTGATCGTGGGGCCACATCACGGCCTTGGGGCTCCCAGTTGTGCCACCGGTGTAGAGGAACCACAGATCATCGCCGCTGCGCTCGACGGACGGCGCCGGTTCGAAGCCGTCGATCAGGTCGTCATAGGCGACCGCACCGTCTATCAGTTCACCGCCGCCAACCTGGACCAGCAGTCTCAGATGTTCACAGCGGTCCTTGACCTCGGCTACACGATCGGCGAGTGAACTGTCGTAAAAGACCGCCTTTGCGTCTGCATTATCGAGTAGATAGGCCAACTCCTCGGCGATGTAGCGGTAGTTGACGTTGCAGGGAACCGCCCGCGCCTTGAAGGCCGCGAACTGAGCCTCCTGGTATTCGAACCCGTTGTACAGATAGAACGCCACCTTGTCGTTGCTGCCGATCCCAGCGTCGCTCAACGCAGCCGCGAGGCGTGCTGCACGGTTCTCGAATGTCTGCCAGTCGCGGGTTTCGGGACCATGGGCGATCGCCGGAGCTTCGGGAACAGCTTCGGCGATTCCCTCCCAGATCGTTGCGAAATTGAGCGCGTCGGCAACGGGCGGAGTCATATTCACAGCAGCGTACGCTGGCAACATGGAGGCGCGCACATCGAAGTCCCGGACCTGTCCAGCGCCCGTTCCGGGATCGCTCAGCCCAAAGCGACGAAAACTCGACGTCCAACGCCTCGCCGGCGAACAACTCGACATTCTGGTGATCGGCGGCGGTGTCACCGGCGTCGGCTGCGCCCTCGACGCCGCCACCCGCGGGCTCAGGGTCGGGCTCGTCGAACAGCGGGACCTGGCCAGCGGCACATCGAGCCGCTCGTCGAAACTGCTACACGGTGGCCTTCGATACCTCGAAAGTCGCGACTTCGCGTTGGTGCGCGAGGCACTGCACGAACGGGGCCTGTTGGCCAAGACCGTCTCACCGCATCTGGTTCGCACGGTCTCGTTCATGATTCCGTTGACCCGCCGGTTCTGGCAGCGGATCTACTTCGGCGCGGGAGTCCTGCTGTACGACCTGCTGGCCCGCACCGGGCGCCACCCGCTGGCATTCCACCGTCACCTGGGACGCAGAGCGACGCTGGAGTTGGCACCGGGGTTGAAGCAGTCGTCGATCAGGGGTGCGATCATCTATCAGGACGCTCAGATAGACGATGCCCGACATACCCTGACGATCGCCCGAACGGCATCTCACCACGGAGCCTCGATCGTCACCAGCGCACGCGTCACCGACCTGATCATCGAGGCGCACAACGGTTCTGAAACGGTGGTCGGAGCCAGGTTCCGCGACCTCGAGACCGACACCGACTACGAGTGTCGAGCCAAGAAGGTCATCAACGCCACCGGCGTCTGGCTCGACGACATCCACGACATGGCCTGTCCCGCCAGCCTCAGTGTGCGCGCCGCCAAAGGAGTGCATCTAGTTGTCCACCGAGATTGCATCGACAGCGAATCCGGGATCGTGCTGCGGACCCCTCGCAGCGTTCTATTCCTGATCCCCTGGGGTGACCACTGGCTGATCGGCACCACCGACACCGAGTGGGACTACGACCGCGCCCACCCTGCGGCATCGAGCGCAGACATCGACTACATCCTCGAACACGCCAACGCGGCGCTCGAAAGACCACTGACCAGGGCCGACATTCTAGGTGTCTACGTGGGCCTGCGGCCGCTGCTCGACGCCTCCGACGACGACACCACCAAACTCAGCCGCGAGCACGCTGTGGCCGAACCGATCAACGGCCTCGTCTCGATCGCAGGCGGGAAGTACACCACCTATCGGGTCATGGCCGCCGACGCGGTCGACGCCGCAGTCGTCGGTCTAGACAAGCCGGTCCCCCCGTCGGTCAGCCACGAGGTGGTGCTCCTCGGCAGCGACGAATGGCAGCACTGGTCTCAACAGGCCGAGGAACTGGCACAGAGCAGCGGGCTGGACCGTGACATCGTTGAACGCCTGCTGTGGCGCCACGGCAACCGCATTGTCGACGTCCTAGAGATCGTCGAGAGCGAGCCCGCACTCGCCTCCGGAATCCCCGGAGGCTCCTACATCGCCGCGGAGGTGGTGCATGCCGCGCGTCACGAGGGCGCGCTGCACCTCGACGATGTGCTGGCCCGTCGTCTGCGGATCTCAATTGAGGACGAACAGCGGGGGAACCTGGCAGCCGAGAGCGTCGCTTCATTGATGGCCCGTGAACTCCACTGGAGCAACCAGCGCAAAGATAGGGAGGTGAAACGCTGGTACGAACGGGTGGAGGCCGAACGGGCCGCCAACGCGGCACCCGACGACAGCACCGCCGACAGCCTGCGCCGCCGTGCCGCAGACACCCGCGGACTCAACGACGCCTGAGCATCCGGGGGACGTTACGCGCGCGCGACGAGGTCCGACACGGCGAGCCTGAGCGGCGCACCGGGATTGGACGCTGCACGCGAGCGGCGAGGCCGCCCTCCACTGAAAGCATCGGTTGAGCGCCTCGAATTCACGGTGTCGGCGGGCTGCGGGACGTACACTCGGCGGTAATGTCCAGTTCATTCGGCACACTGTTCCGCGTCACCACGTTCGGCGAGTCCCACGGACCCGGCGTGGGAGTCGTGATCGACGGCTGTCCGCCGCGCCTGGAACTCGCTGCCGCTGACGTGCAGCACGACCTCGACCGTCGTCGCCCGGGCCAGAGCCGCATAGTGACTCAACGCGACGAAGCCGACCGCGCAGAGATCCTCTCGGGCGTGTTCGCCGGACACACCACGGGCACTCCGCTCGCGGTACTGGTCCGCAACGCCGACCACAACCCCGGTGCCTATGAACACCTGCGGGACGTCTACCGGCCCTCCCATGCCGACTTCACCTACGATGCCAAGTACGGATTCCGAGACTGGCAGGGCGGGGGGCGGGCATCGGCACGAGAGACGATCGGTCGGGTGGCCGCCGGAGCCGTCGCACGTCGACTCCTGGCGGTCGCTGCGGGAATCGAGGTGCTCGGCTGGGTGCAAAGCGTCACCGACATCGAAGCCGAAGTCGACCATGCCGCCGTCAGCCTCAACGATGTCGAGAGCCATCCGACCCGCTGCCCGGATCCGGCCGCGGCAGCAGCGATGAGCGATGCCATCGAGGCGGCCCGCAGCAACGGCGACTCTCTGGGCGGAACCGTGACATGCATCGCCCGAGGCGTCGCCGCGGGCCTCGGCGAGCCCGTGTTCGACAAACTCGACGCAGACCTCGCAGGCGCCCTGATGTCGCTTCCGGCCGCCAAGGGCGTGGAGATCGGCAGCGGTTTCGCCGGAACGCTGATGACCGGTCTGGCCCACAACGATCCCTTCACCGCCGCCGATCGCGTCCGCACCGCCGCCAACCGCTCCGGTGGCATCCAGGGCGGGATCTCCAACGGCGAGAACATCGTCACCCGCGTGGCATTCAAGCCCACGGCTACGATCGCCAGCGAACAAGCGACAGTGACCAGAGACGGCGAAGCCACGACGCTCGCAGCCAGAGGAAGGCACGACCCCTGCGTGCTGCCGCGCGCGGTGCCGATGGTCGAGGCGATGGTGCTGCTGACCCTGGCAGACCATTTCCTGCGCCAACACGCAATCAACGTGCTGCCCCTGCTCGACGAGCGACCCTGAGCCGGTTATCGGGTCGTTATGGACTTCCAACTCTTCCTGCCGCAGATGCGGATGGATCTTCCCACGATCACACGGCGCTGCAACGTTGCGGTCGACTCCGGGTTCGGGGGCGTGGCGTTGATGGACCACCTGGCACCACCGCTGGCTGAGAACCAGCCGATGTGGGACGCCATGATCAGCGCCGCATGGCTCGGTGCCAAAACCAGAGGCACCGTCGGCCATCTGGTTCTGTGTGACTCGTTCCGGCATCCCGCGGTGTTGGCTCGTCAGGCCGTCACCCTTGATCACGCGACCTCGGGCCGGTTCGAGCTCGGAATCGGCTGGGGCAGCGTCCCGACGGAGTTCGAGACCTTCGGCGTCGGCGACACCGCGCCGCGGGCCCGAGTCGATCGGCTCATCGAGACCCTGGAGGTGATCTTGGCGCTCTGGTCCGGCGAACAGGTCTGCTACTCGGGCCGATACCACTCACTGGACCAGGCCCAGCAGCTGCCGGTGCCGACGCGTCGTATACCGATCATCATCGGCGGGAGCGGTCCCCGAACACTCGAGCTCGTCTCCCGCTTCGCGGACTGGTGGAACTGTCCGCTGCACCGACTCGACCGTTACTCCGAGATGCGGGAGAGGATCGGCGATGCCCGCAGTTCAATCCAGGAGCGGGTGACCTTCATTCCCGAGGGCGCTGACAGAGCCGCCGTTTCAGAGACCGCTGCGCGACGCTTCAGCGGAGTCGGCCACGTCACCGGTAACGCCGAAGAGATGATCGAGCACTTCGCGGTGCGAGCCGCCTCGGGGATCGAGCGAATTTACGTGTGGATGAGCGACTTCGCAGCCCCGGACACCCTGAGCGAATTCGGCGAGACGGTCATCGCCCCGATCCGCAACGCACAGTAGCCGCCCCGTCAGGGTTCAGGACCGTGGGTTCACACGGTTCACACGAAGGGCACCGATGTGACCACCGCGGGCACTTCTGAGCCGCGCACATCGATCGTCACCTCGTCACCCGACGCGATGTCGGGATGCAGAAACGCCAGTGCGATTCCACGTTGCAGGATCGGCGAGAAGTTGCCGCTGGAAATTACCCCGATCTCGGTGCCGTCGCGCCATACCGTCTGCCCTTCACGCGGTGGCCGGCGACCTTCCACCAACAGTCCCTGCAACAGTCGTGGCGGGCCTGCCCGGTGTTCGGCCAACAGCGCCTCCCGGCCCCGGAAGTCGCCCTTGTCGAAGCGCACGACCCAGCCGAGCCCGGCCTGCAAGGGAGAGATTCCAGCACCCAACTCGTGCCCGTGCAGAGGCAGACCGGCCTCGAGGCGCAGCGTGTCGCGCGCGCCGAGACCCGCCGGGGTGATCCCGGCGGAGACGATCAAGTCCCAGATGGCGGGCGCGGCCTGTGCGTCGAAGGCGATCTCCACGCCGTCCTCTCCGGTGTAACCGGTACCGGCCACAGTCGCTTCGTAGCCGGCAATGTCGGTTCGGGCAACCCGGAAACGTCCGACCGCGGCCGCTTCGGGGGAGACTTTGGCGAGGCGTTCACGGGTTTTTGGGCCCTGTACGGCAACGACGGCACGGGTGCTGGTCACATCCTCGATCCGCGGCAGCGTCGGAGCATCTCTGAGCGCCTTGTCGACCCGACTGGTGTTGGAGGCATTGGGCATGACGTCGAAACGCTCGTCGTCCACCCACCAGACGATGATGTCGTCGAGGACCGAAGCGTCGGCTGGGTCGAGCAGGTGGGTGTACTGGGCACGGCCTACCTCGATGCGGTCCAAGTCGTTGGTGAAGGCCCATTGCATGGCCCCGAACGCCCCCGGGCCGCTGACCCGCACAGTGCCCAGGTGCGACACGTCGAACACGACGCTCTCGTTACGGCATGCCAAGTGCTCGGCCAAGGTTCCGCCGGGGTAGGACAAGGGCATTTCCCAGCCGCTGAAGGGCACCATCTTGGCCCCCGCCGCCACATGGACGCCGCCAAGGGGAGAGTGACGTAGTTCTGTCATAGATTTCTCCAGCTTCGGACCTGGTGACCGGAGGGGCTTGCGAGGCGATCAGTTGGCGGCTGCGCTGTCGGGCACGGACTCCTCGGCGGCGTCGCTCTCAGGGAAGAGATCGACGATGGAGGCGTCGACTGTGTCCTTCACGCTTCCCAGAGGGAGCACGTTGAGCACACCCTGACCGTTCTGGAGCAGCTCGATCAACTCTCCTTCGGTGTTGACCACTATCGAATTCGTTCCGCTGATGACGAGGCTCGCTGTGGTGACATCCTCACCGAGCTGCTCACGCAGATAGTCGAGTCCCTTGCGGACCTGTTGGAGTTTGATGCCCGAGTCGATCAGGGTCTTGATCACCCTGAGTTCGAGCAGATCACGGTAGCTGTAGAGGCGGCGGCTGCCCGAACCGCTCGCTTTGGTCAGCGAGGGACGCACGATGTCGCGGCGAGCCCAGTAGTCAAGCTGTCGATATGTGATTCCGGCGATCTCTGCGGTGCGTTTCGAACTGAATCCCTGCTCATTCATCTGTGCCTCCAATCGTCATGACACCAACGGAATTACGCGAATGTCAGTGTGGATAACTCTACGGTGCCGATGCGGCAAGGTCAACACCGTGTTCGCCGCGGAATCAATCCTCGAAGTCTTCCGGGGAGATGTTGTCGAGGAATTCTTTGAACTCTTCGACGACTTCCTCGGGCTGCGGAGCCTCCTGGGGGTCCGATTCACGAAACCCGACTTCCTCGATGACGGTCTCCTCGGCGAAGATCGGCGTGTCGGTTCGTACCGCCAGCGCGATGGCGTCGGACGGGCGACTCGACACGACATGGGTCTGATCCGCGACGCGGAGGTGCAACTCGGCGAAGAAGGTCTTCTCATGAAGTCCGGTCACGACCACCCGAACCAGATCGACCGACAACTCCTCGAGCAGGTCCCGCATCAGGTCGTGGGTCATCGGGCGCGGCGTGTCGACACCGTCGAGTGCGAGGGCGATCGCAGTGGCCTCCTGAGCGCCAATGTAGATCGGGATGATCCGGTCCTCGCTGGCGCGTTCGCGCAACAGAACCATCGGTGCGTTTGTCGGCATCTCGACGCGAACACCGATGAGTTCCATTTCCTGCATGCTTCTACCCTAGACCGCGAAATCGTCGGGGTTCGTTATTGCTGGGCGTCAAGGCTCTCGCCGAAACTCCGCCGCAGAATCGAGCGTTGCAACGTCTCGCCCAGTCGCACAAGCTCGTTCAGTTCATCGCGCGCCTGCTGCATCGAGTCGCCGCCCCTGGCCAAGCGCGGCGAGAAGACCTGTTCCAACAGGCCTGCCTGCCGCTCGGCTGACACCTTGTACATGCGCATGTGTCGCGGTTCCAGGCCAGACCGACCGAACTCCGCGGCAATGTTGGCTATCTCCAGGGCCTCCGGGCCGTACACGGCACTGCCGCGGTGCCCGATCGACACGATCAGGCCCAGACGGTCGAGCTCCCTGACGAGACCGACTTCGATTTCGGCAGCTTCGGCCAGATCGGTTGCCGACAGGCCGTCAACAGGCTCCTCGAAGTTGTCGACTGCCTCGTCTTCTGTTTGGTCTTCTGTTTCGGGCTCTTTCGCTTTCTTGGTTGCCTTCTTTTCGGCTGCCTGCTTCTTCGTTGCGCGCTTCTCCGTGACGGGCCCTGCGGCCGCACCCGAGGGCGGACGCGTCGCCGCAACCCCGGGCTTGGTCGCAGGAGCCTCGGGTTCAGCCGCGGGCCTGTCTCCACTGGTGAACAGCGTGGGATCCGCGGCCGCGGCATCGACCTTCAAAGCTTCAAGCTCCACTTCAAGTCCAGGTTCCTCGAGACGCTTCTTGATCACCTTCAGGGGCAGGAAGTTGTCTCGCTGCTGGATCAGGATCCAACGCAACCGAGCGATATCACTCGGATAGAACTTGCGATAACCCGACGGGGTCCTCTCGGGGGCGATCAGCCCCTGGCTCTCCAAAAAACGGATCTTCGAAATCGTGACATCGCTGTACTCTGCCTGGAGCAAGCTCAAGACCTCACCGATCGAGTGATGCGGTTGCGTAGTCAATCCCCTGCCTCCCTACCTTCAATTCGTCCCGGTGCCGTGCACGAACACCAGCTTGAACCTGCCGATCTGCAACACCTCGCCGTCGGCCAGTTCATGCTCATCGACACGCTTGCGCTCAATATAGGTGCCGTTCAGCGAGCCGACGTCGCGCGCCACGTAACGGGACCCGAGCCGATGCACTTCAGCATGGCGCCGCGAGACCGATATGTCGTCGAGGAAGATCGCGCTGTTGGGGTGCCGCCCAACCGTCACCACATCTGAATCCAGCGCATAGCGTGCCCCCGCCTTTGGGCCGTGAAGTACAACGAACAGACCCTCATGAGTCCCGAACGCCGAGCGGTCGATGCTCGCACCGCTTGCATCGAGATCAATCGCAACATGATCCGTAGTCACCTCTTCAAGAGCCAGCGACTCTCCGCACGACGAGCAGAAGCGAGCATCATCAGAATTGCGATGTCCACATTTGGTGCAGGCTCGGTCAATCACACTGGTTGCTCAACTCTCAATCAGAGCACCATAGGCGGCTCCGTCGAGCAAAGCATCGAGCTCTACGGGAGATGACATCTCTATCACGACGATCCAACCTTCACCGTAGGGGTCCTCGTTCACCCTTTCCGGAGTGTCGGCCAACTCATCGTTGACCTCGGTGATCGTGCCCGACACCGGTGCGTAGAGTTCCGAAACCGACTTGGTCGACTCGACCTCGGAGAACGACGAACCGGCTTCGACTCGGTCCCCGACCCGTGGAAGATCGACATAGACCACATCGCCGAGCGCATCCTGCGCGTAGTCGGTGATTCCGACCCTTGCGGCATCGCCTTGGACTGAGACCCATTCGTGGTCCTTGGAATACAGAAGATCATCGGGAATGTTCATAGTAAAAACCTATCGCGGATACGCGTCCGCGAGGGAGTCACGCTCCCCTGGCAGCACGACCGTTGCGGAGCGCTTCGAGACCCAGCGGAATGTACTGCACCGCCGACAGGTAGCTGTACAGCAGAGAAGGCACCGCGCAGACCCATCCCGCCCACCAGAACCAGTCGGCCACACCGACCTCGGATGCGCCGGCCAACAGGAACGGGAACGAGAAGTACAGACCGAAGGTTGCGCACTTCCCCCACCAGGTGACATCGATCCGCCGTGCACCGAGGGCACCGAGCGCAATTCCCGCAACCGCCACGATCCCCTCACGGGCAAGGGTCAACACGACCAGCCACCACGGCACCGCCCCGTCAATACCCACCGCCACAACCCCGACGATCAACACCGCACGGTCGGTCACGGGGTCGAGCAGCTTGCCGAGCTCGCTGATGGCATCGAACTTGCGCGCCCACCAGCCGTCCACCCAGTCGGTGGCCCCGATCGCACCCCACAGCCAGGCCGCCGCCCAACGGTCGTCCTGGGCGAACAGCAGCCACAGGAACACCGGAATACCCGCCAGTCTCAGCAGCGATATCAGATTGGGAACAGTCAGAATCCGGTCTTCGAAGATCCCGACATGCGGCTCTGGCTCTCCAGTCTGCTCAGCGTCATCCATATCTGTTCCGTCGCCAGCCTACGATCTAGCGATGCCCACCATATTCACTCGAATCATCGACGGCGAGATCCCGGCGCGGTTCGTCCACTCCGACAGCGACTGTGTCGCGTTCCTCGACGTTCGTCCCCTGGCCCGCGGCCACTGCCTCGTCGTGCCCCGCGACGAGGTCGACCAGTGGACCGATCTCCCCTCGCGCCAGGCCGCACACCTGACCGAGGTCGCCCATGCCATCGGCAACGTTCAGAAAACGCTGCTGAGCCCCATGCGGATCGGACTCATGATCGCGGGGTTCGAAGTCCCCCATGTGCATGTCCATGTCGTGCCGATGAACTCAATGGCCAACCTCGACTTCTCCAGAGCAGACACTTCGCCCGATCCAGAAGACCTCGACCGACTGCGCGCACAGATCGCGCAAGGGTTGGCGGCCGCAGGCCATCGGGGCGCCGCCAGCTAGCTCTCGGAACTACCGCGGCAGATCTCCGGTGACCGTGCAGGTGCCGACGCGACCGGACCCGAAGTCGAACTGGAGGACATCCCCGGGCGCCGCTCCGAACCGGGGAACAACAACCTCGTCGCGGCTCCCCACGCCGATGGTCGCGCGCAGCGAGAGCGTCTCATAAAGTGGATCGTGGCCGACGAGTTGAACCCTCACCTCCTCGGCGAACCCACTGCCCCCCTCGGGCAGTTCGACGACTCCACTGGGGACCTTCAAGTCCAGAAGCACCGCCGTGGGACCGACGCAACCGATCGTGGCCGGACGTCCCACGGGGTCCTCACACGGTCCGGTGGTCACCACATCGAGGGGCCGAAGATCCCCGGTCACAACGCTGGCTCGCAGACAACTGTCCTCAACGAACCCATCGGGGCCGGCGAACAGCACATGGCCGCTGCCCGCGTACTGGAAGACCGTTGCCTGCACTACACCGGGCGGATGCGGGAGACTGCCCGGGGGCGGGTCGGTGATCCGCTCAGCTACGGGTCCGTCGCCGGCCAACAGCGCCACCGTCGTGGAAAGGGGGGACACGAGCGATCCCTCGACATTGGGCGGACCACCGACAAGGGCGGCTTCGTTCGACACCCCGCTCAGCGGCCCGAAGTCGAGTCGCCCGCCACTGCGTTCGTCGCCTTCGACGAAGCTGGTCCAGAGCGCAACGACACCCAACCCCACCGCGACGAGCACCACAACGGTCACGACCGCCGAGATGATTCTGCTGTTGCGGGCAGCCCGGAGATGCTCCCCGATACGACGCTCATCAAGTTGTTCCTGCAATGTCAGCGGGCCGAAGACCTCCGCGCTGACACCGCCGGAGATCAGGTCGCGCCACGCAACGGCGCGAGGCTCCGGCATTCGCGCCAACAGCGTCTCGAACGCTTCGGTGACCTCCTCGTTGAACAGCAGCATCATGGAGTTCACCCGGGCATGCTCGACAGGATCCTCGATGAATTCGTAGATGTCTCGACTCCCTGCCACCGCCAGTAGGAACTCATGGGCCCGGCGGTCGGACTCCTCATAGCTCCAAACCGGACCCTCAGCGACGGTCGGTACCTGCCGTTGGGCCCGCCCGGCGCGCATGAACCCCGCCTTCGCCACGAAGGTCGCCGGTTTGGCGGGACGTTTAGGGGGAGCCTTGGTGCGGGCGTCCGCCTCGGAGTCTAGTTTCTCGTCGATACCCGAAGGGTAGGCGCGCAAGGCGGGTGTCTGGTGTCATCTGTCGCTGGCAGAATGAGCCGATGGAGAATATGGGGTGGATCAAATGCGTTTAGTGCTGGCGTCGGCGTCGCCGCGTCGTCGAGAGTTGCTGCGCGGACTCGATCTGGACTTCTCGGTGTGTCCTGCCGACATCGACGAGACGCCCCGAGACTCAGAGGCACCCGCACAGTATGTGAAGCGTCTGGCCGAGGAGAAGGCAGAAGCGCTCGCCGCGGCCGGAACCACCGTCATAGCTGCAGACACCGTCGTGGTCATCGACTCCCAGATACTGGGCAAGCCCAACAACCGTGAACACGCCGTGGCGACCCTCTCAGCGCTCGCGAACCGTACCCACGAGGTGTACACAGGGGTTGCGGTCGTCACTGAGCCGAACAACGCTGAGCGCCGCTGGGCCTCAGGCATCGAAGTCACCAGAGTCACAATGGCAGAGGTCCCTCCAGAGAGGATCGACTCCTTCCTCGACGTAGGCGAGTACGCCGACAAAGCAGGAAGCTACGCGCTGTTGGGTTCCAGTTCGATATTCGCCGATCATGTCGAAGGGTCCGTCAGTAATGTGGTCGGCCTGCCACTCCCGTTGACCGACCGGCTCTGCGCACAGATCGGCATCGATCTGCTGGCGTTTCGAGAACCCCGCAGACCGACATGACCGACACCGTCACAACCCCTTCAGTCACACTGGAGCCTCCCGCCGCCGACGGCGAATTCGCGCCCGTTGGTATCGGCCCGTTGAAAGTGTGGCCGCCGGTTGTGCTCGCCCCCATGGCCGGAGTCACCAACGCCCCGTTTCGCACGCTCTGCCGCCGCTACGGAGCGGGCCTCTACGTGAACCAGATGATCACCGCCCGGGCGATCGTCGAGAACAACGCCAAGAGCCTCAGAATGGCTGCGTTCGCCCCGGGCGAATGGCCCCGCAGCATCCAGCTGTACGGAACCGACGCCTATTCGATGGCTGAGGCCACCCGCCGACTGGTCGACGATCAGGGAGTCGAGCACATCGACATCAACTTCGGCTGCCCGATGAAGAAGGTGACCCGACACGGTGGAGGGGCGGCGCTCCCATGGAAACGTTCGCTGTGCCGTTCGATCGTTCGAGCCACGGTCCGCGCCGCGGGCGCCGTCCCGGTGACGCTCAAGTTCCGTGTCGGCATCGACGACTCGACGACCACGTTCATCGACACTGCCCTGATAGCTCAGGACGAGGGCTGCCGTGCCGTCGCGCTCCACGCCCGAACCGCTAACCAGCTCTACAGCGGAGCTGCCGACTGGGGGCGCATCGCCGAGCTCAAGTCTGTGGTGACGGAGATTCCGGTGTTCGGCAACGGCGACGTCTGGGAGGCCGGCGACGCGCTCGCAATGATGCGCACAACCGGCGCAGACGGCGTTGTCGTGGGACGCGGCTGCCTGGGCCGACCCTGGATCTTCGAGGACCTGGCGTGCGTCTTCGAAGGACGACCGGTTCCTGGCCGCCCCAACCTCGGCAAGGTTGTCGACGGCATGGTTGAACACGCAGAACTGCTCTGCGACTGGATGGGTGAACCGTCGGCGATACGCGACTTCCGCAAGCACACCGGCTGGTACCTCAAGGGTTTCGAGGTCGGCAGCGAGGTCCGTCGCCGGCTCAACCAGGTCGGGTCGCTGGCTGAGTTGATGTCACTGCTCGACGGTCTGGACCCGGAACTGCCGTTCCCCGTGGGGGGCATGCGTATGGTTAGGGGGCACCACGGCACCGCCCGCAACGTTCATCTGCCCCAGGGCTGGCTCGAGGATCGAGACGACGAACCGGTTCTGGGTGCGGGTGCCGAACAACTCGTCAGCGGCGGTTGACCGAGCAGGGCGGGTCTCATGCGCAGACGTCAAGCCGCTCCAGTGCTTCGGACACGATCCGTGAGATCAGCTGTTCGCAGCTCGGTAGATCGTCGACGACTCCGACGCATTGCCCGGTGGGGAGGATCCCCACTTCAAGGCGCCCCTCGACCATCGTCGCCCGCGTCAACATCGCCGCATTGGCTGCCATGGCAACCTGAGACCAGGCGAGGTCCTGGTTCCTCTTCATCGACAGACCCTCTTTGAGCAGATCACGAAGCGATGTCTCGGTGAGCTTGCGAAAACGCAGCGCATTGAGTGCAGCACGGGGGAGCTTGAGCATTCCGGTGCGTTCCAGCGTGTCGATCACCTCTGTGCGAATCACCCTCTGCGGGGCTCCGTCGATGGCGGTCGACACCACCGTGCCTGTCACCGCGGTGTCGAGATACACAGCCTTGACCTCGTCGGGTACCCGACTGTCGGAAGTGAGCAGGAACCGCGTGCCCATGGCGATCCCGTCAGCGCCCCATGCCAGCGCCGCAGCCAGGCCGCGGCCGTCATGGAATCCGCCGGCGGCGAGGACCGGGATGTCGACCGCGTCCAATACCTGCGGGAGCAGCAGCGAAGTGGGCACCGTCCCGGTGTGACCACCGCCCTCGCTTCCCTGGCACAGGACCGCGTCCACTCCCCACTCGGCCACCTTCTCGGCATGACGACGGGCCCCGACGGTCGGCATCACCACCACACCGCTGTCTTTGAGTTTGGCCACCATGTCGGGCCGGGGGGCCTGGGCGAAACTGGCGACCTTCACGTTCTCTGCGATCAGATGATCGACTCGCTGCTCGACGTCTGCGGCATCGGTGCGCAGGTTCACTCCGAAGGGCTGATCGGTGCGCGACTTCACTTCGGCGATGGCCGCTCTCATCTCCTCGAGGGTCATTGTTGCCGCCGCCAGGATGCCCAAACCGCCCGCATTGGCGGTCCCAGTAACCAACGACGGCCCCGCAACCCATCCCATGCCCGTCTGCACTATCGGATATTCGACCCCGAACAGCGCAGTCGCAGCAGTGTCGAGACGACGATCACCACCATCCGACATCCCTGAATCCATTCGGCCACCCTAGGCCCAAATCGGCGTAGGCGAGGCCCATTCTCATCAGGACCCAAGGAGCTCCACGAACGGACAACAGTTTCGTCTGCTGGGAGCGCAAGGTATCGGGGGAGGACCCTGCGCTCGCGCTCCCAGCGACGATTTCTAGCCCAGTCCGCCGGCTACCACTGCCTACACACTTGGTAGAACACTGCCCCCCAAAGTGGGACTATGCGCGAGCCTTTACAAGCAATGTCTGTGGCCGTGTCCTCGTGCTCCCAGAACGGCAGTTGTCCGGTCAGGACGATCTCGCGTGTGTGGTAGGTTGAGCGAACCCGAACATGCAATTTGAGTAGGACGTGGAATGAGTCGAGACCAGTATGCGGAAAGCTAACTTCAGAGAGAACCATGGGCGCGTCTGGAGAAGTTGGCTATCGTCTTGGCTCGTCGTGGTACCCCTTCGTTTACGCAGGCGCCTAGCTCTCAACGAGGCCCTCGCCGTCGAACCTCGACACGACGGCAGTGTGTCTGACGACTTGCGATACTCGTTCGCGGTGTCAGTAGTTGCGTTGGAGCTGCTCGCACTGGTTCTCGCGCCTGTTTTGCTGGGGACCGTGGTTATCTGAGCGTTGCGGTGACCCTGCACGACACTGTCGGCAGTTGACACTCCTAGAGGCCGCAAGGAGACTCCAAGAATCGGCGTAAGGTGCGCACATTGGAGTTCACTCGGAAAGGGGGCTGTCGATGGTTCGGAGACTCACTGAGTTCAGTCACGGGGCTGGTTGAGGCTGCAAGCTCGCTCCAGGCGAGCTGGCGCAGGTCGTGCGCCGACTGTCTGATACCGAAAGCCCTGACCTTCTGGTCGGGGCGCTCAGCGGCGACGATGCCGCTGTCTGGCGCTTGACCGACGAACGCGCCCTCGTCGTCACCGCCGACTTCATCACCCCTGTCGTGGACGACCCGTTCAACTGGGGCCAGGTGGCCGCTGCAAACTCAGTCTCCGACGTCTATGCGATGGGTGGCCGCCCGCTGTTGGCGTTGAACCTCGTGTGCTGGAACACCGATGAGCTGTCACGCGACCAGCTTCAAGAGGTGCTGGCAGGAGGGCACGACATCGCCAACCGGTGCGGCTTCGTCGTCGCAGGAGGACACACCGTCGACGATCCCGAGCCCAAATACGGGATGGCGGTGATCGGCGAGGTGCACCCGGACAGGATGCTGACCAACGCAGGGTTCCGTGCCGGACAGACACTGATACTCACCAAACCGTTGGGGATCGGCGTGATCACCACTGGCCTCAAATGGGGGCGCGCGGACGCCGGGTGTGTCGCCGCAGCGGTTGCCTTGATGACCGCCACCAACGCGGCCGCAGCCGAGATCGCGGTTGCCTGCGGCGCCACCGGTGCCACCGATGTCACCGGATTCGGCCTGCTCGGTCATGGCGGGCGGGCCGCGCAGGAGTCGTCTGTCGACCTGGAGATCATCGTCGACGACGTGCCGATCATCGACGGTGCCAGAGAACTGGCATCGTCGGGTGTCGTGCCAGGGGGCACGGAACGTAATCTGGGCTGGATCAACGACCGGGTTCACCGCGGCGAAGGTGTCCGCGAGTTGGACGTGACGCTCCTCGCCGACGCACAGACCTCTGGCGGGCTGGTGTTCGGCGTCGACGACGCACAGGCCCAGAACGCGCTCGAATCGCTGTTGTCGTCAGGTCACACCGCCGCGGCCATCGGCACCGTGCGCGAGGGCACAGGCGAGATCCACCTCAGATCCCGACGCTCCTAGAAGTCAGGTGCGCTCGAAGATGTTGGACAGGCCGCCGATTACCGAGCCCTCGCCGTCGGAGCCACCGGGCTGGAGGTTGGCGAGCACGCGGTCGGCGAGACGGTTGAACGGCAGGGACTGGAGCCAGACGTCGCCCACGCCGGTGAGGGTAGCCAGGAACATGCCCTCCCCGCCGAACACCATCGACTTCAGATTGCCTGCCCGCTCGATCGAGTACTGAATCTGAGGCTGGAAGGCCACGAGACAGCCGGTGTCGACCCGAAGGGTCTCCCCCTGCAGGCGCTTGCGCACGATGGTCCCGCCCGCATGCAGGAAGGCCAAGCCGTCGCCGGAGATGTCCTGGAGGATGAAACCCTCTCCTCCGAACAATCCTGTGCCCAACTTCTTGTTGAACGCTATGTCGAGTTTGGTTCCCGAGGCCGCGCACAGGAATGCGTCCTTCTGAGCCAGGATCCGGCCGCCCGCTGCTTGGAGGTCGACAGGCAGGACCTTGCCGGGATACGGAGCCGCCATCGCCACCTTCTGGCGGCCGGAGGGCGCTGCGTTGATGAAATGCGTGAGGAAGACGGATTCTCCGGTGATCGACCGCTTTGCAGCCGATTTGAATTTCGACCATTTGCCTTCATCGGCGTCCGAACCGTCTCCCATCTTGGACTCGAACGAAATACCCTGTTCGATATACATCATCGCGCCCGCCTCGGCGATCACCACCTCGCCGGGGTCGAGTTCGATCTCCACAAACTGAAGGTCGTCTCCGTGAATCTGGTAGTCGATTTCGTGGCTCTGCATTTTGGGGTCTCCCGAAGGTGGTTGGATTGTCTGCCCGCAGCATCATCGCACATCATGCAGGCCTACGGCGGTCATTCAAGCAGCAGATGTTTGCCGCGACCGCGACTCGCCGCGGTCCAAGATCAGCGATGCAGCCAGCAGCACCAACATCGCCACCGCAGCGGTCGTGTACAGGATCTTCGGTCCGTTGTTTTCGTAGAGCACGCCGGCCACATAGGCAACTATTCCCGACACTAGAGTTCCGATCCCTGAAAACAATCCTTGACCAGCAGCGAGTTGTTCAGGAGGGCTGGCTGTGGCGATAGCTACCTGATTGGCCGGCAGCGTGAAGGCGTCGGCCACCGCGTGAACCAGAGAGATCAGCAGCACCGGCCACAACAAGTCGATCCATCCGTACAGCGCGGTGCACACCGCAGCCGCGGTGATCGACTTGCCGATGATCGCCGAATGACCGAGCTTCTGCGTCAAACGGCCTCCGGTCGGTGCCAGAAAAATCATCGGGAGTGTGAACAGACTGAGCGAAGTGCCCACGAGCCAGGTCTGGGCGCCCAAGTCGTCGAGCAGCACCGCCCAGGTCGTCTCGAAATAGGCGATGGTCAGATAGAAAGCGACCCCGGCGAGTAACGCTGCCTGGATCCTCGGCATCTTCAACAGCGGCCACGTCTTGTGTTTGGTTCCGCCATTGGCGCTGGTGCGAAGATCAAGGCGGATTATCCACACCAGCATCGCGGCGTTGGCGACGCCCAGAGCGATGAACGGCAGTCTGAGCCCGCCCAGTTCCACCATTACCGCCGCAGATGCCGGACCTAGAACGAAACCTGAAATTTCAACGGCCGTCAACCGTCCCAGGTTCTGTCCCACCTGCTCGGGATCGCGAACGATGATCAAACGGCGCATCGCCGGCGACACCGCGCCCGCGCTGAACCCGAACAGGACTCTCGCCAACACGAAGGCCCAGAGTTGCGTGGCCCACACCATGGCGAACATCGAGACTGCCGCCAGTGCCACTCCGGCAGGAATCATCTGCGCGGTGCGTCCCCGATCGGCGAGCGGTGCGAGAGTGATCTGCGCGACGAATCCAGCCAGGAATCCGGCAGCCGTGATGAGGCCCAGTTCGCTCTCGGAGAACCCGAACCGGCTTCTGAATTCAGCCAACAGCGTCAAAACCGAGCCATAGCCCATGATCAACACCGCGGTGACCACATAATACGGGATATTCGGATCACTGCGGATTGAAGTGGGCGATGCAGCCAAGGACCGCAAGTCCATACCAAGTATTCACCCGCTGTCTATTCGGTTAGCGGTACCCTCTGTCCAGGACCCGATCTGAAGAAACTGAGAGAACCATGCAACCAGACACTCCGCTTGAGAGCAACAGGCCCTACGTTCTGGACTCACCCTACGAAGTTGCCCGTTGGCGGCCACTCGTCAACTGGTTCCTGGTGATCCCTCACACTGTGATCGTCGCCGTCTTGGGTTATGTGGCGTTGGTTGTCATCTTCTTCTATTGGTGGGCCCTGCTGTTCACCGGAAGACTCAATCCCGGAATGTACGGATTTCTCGCCATGCTCGAGCGATACAACGTTCGTGCCGAGGCGTTTCTGCTGGGGTTCTCTGCGAGCTACCCGCCGTTCTCTTTCAAGACTGGTCCTGATGACGACAACGAGTACCCCGCCGTGACACTCAACCTGCCGACACCACAGGCGAGCACGCCGCGGCGCAACCTGTTCAACTGGGTATTGGCGATCCCGCACTACGTCTTCATGTGGATACTCGGTATCGGCGCGTACGTGGTGTTGGCCCTCGGCTGGTTCACGGTGCTGATTCTGGGCAGGTGGCCGCGCGGGATGCGTGACTTCCTGGTTCGCTTGAACAACTACTACTACCGAGTCTGGGCCTATATCGCCATGGTCGAGACCAGTTACCCCAAGTTCAGCCTCAACCCCTGAACCTCCCGGAGCGCTCGCGCACCGACGGCGCCTTCAGTTCTTGGGGAGATCCCGGAAGGGGGTGTCGCGGGCGGGTCCGGGCTCGCGGGGCAGGCCCAAGACGCGCTCGCCAATGATGTTGCGCTGGATCTGATCGGTGCCGCCGTAAATCGACGGGCCGGGCGAGAAGATCGCTAGCTCACCGAGCAGACCGCCGCTGGCCGCATCGTCTTCTCCGCTCAACATGCCGTCAGCACCGAGCACCGACAAGCCGACCTCGCGAAAGGACCTGAACATCTCGCTGACGTGGAGTTTCCCGATATTGGGCTCAGCACCTGTTCGCTGGTTGGGATCCTTGGCGCGCAGAGCCCCAAGGCGGTTTATCTCAATCAACGACCAGAGCTTCACGAGTTCCTGACGGAAGTTCGGATCCTCGTTCTTCTGCGACTTTGCGGCCAGATCCGCAACGAACTGCCACAATCCGGGGCCTACCGACGGCACTCCGCTTTCACTCGTGGCCGGAGAGGCAAAATCGCTGACCGGGCGGTCGAGAGCTTTGCCCCTTTTCCCAGGGGTCGCCGTGCGGGGTTTGCGGCCGGATGAACCCAGCGACTCACGCTCGAACCGGAGCGTTGAGTTCGCAACCGCCCAACCGTTGTTGAGCCCGCCGATGATGTTGGCGTCGAGCGCTCGGGCCTCATCGATGAACACCTCGTTGAAGATCGACTTGCCCGTCATCTCCTTCAGTGGACGGACGCTGACTCCCGGTTGGTCCAGCTCCAAGGCGAACCAGGTGATGCCCTTGTGTTTAGGGGCGTCGGGGTCGGTGCGGGCGATCAGCATTCCCCAGTCGGCGACCTGTCCGCCCGAGGTCCACACCTTCTGTCCGCTGACGATCCACTCTTCGCCGTCGCGCTGGGCCTTGCAGGCCAACCCGGCCAGGTCCGATCCGGCCCCGGGTTCAGAGAAGAGCTGGCACCAGCCGACCGATCCGTCGAGGATCGGCGGGATCAGCCTCTCGATCTGTTCGGACGTCCCGTGCTCAGCGATCGTCGGCGCGGCGAGCATCCAACCAAGCCCACCGATCGGCGGACCCATCACCCCCCGCTCGGCCATCACCGTGTTGACCACCCCCGCCAGGTCGCGGCCCCATCCCCTACCCCCGGCGTGCACCGCCAGTGTCGGATGTGCGTAACCGGTGGGGACGATGCGCTGCCACCATTCGCGGACCGTGAGGTTCTCGTCCCAGTTATCGTCTAGCCAGGCCTCGAGTTCGAGCCGGACTTCCTCGGCCGTCGGTGTTCCCACTGGTTCCTCCCGCTTGCAGGTCTAGCGCTTGGCGAACATGTTAGCGAGCGTTAACGTTTTCTGGCAGAGCCGGGCGGAGGATCAGGCTGGCAGGGGTGTATTCAGGTAGTTGACGTTGTCGAGGAGGATCTTCTTTCGGTCCGCCGGGTCGAAAGCCTTCAGATCAACGACGTAGTCGAGGGGATGCGGCAGCCCTTCGATATGGGGCCAATCGGAACCGAAGATCACATGGTCGGGGCCCATGAGTTCGGAGACCTCGTTGACATCGTCCTCCCAGAACGGGTTCACCCACACGTTCTCCTTGAAGGTGTCGACGGGATGATCCTTGAACCAGCTGAAGCTCTTCTTCGCTGTCTGGTCGAACTTGCGGAACATCGGCGCCAGGAAGTCCGAGCCGTTTTCGACGCTGGCCACCCGCACACGGGGGAAACGATCGTAGAGCTTCTCGAACACCGACTGGATCAACCAGTCCTGAGCAGCCCGCTCAATGGCGAAGCTGGCCAGGCTCGGTCCCATGTATCCGCCGTTGCGGCTGAGCGAACCTGCAGTGAACTTGGTGTCGGCCACATAACCCATCGACGAGTAGCCGCTGGCTGCCGCATGAACGACAACGGTGATTCCGGCTTCATTGATGGCCGACCATACAGGGTCGAAGGTCGCCGAGAACGGGGAGATCTTGCCGGTTGCGACCGTGACCGGCGCAGGGCGCATGACAACCACCCGAGCGCCGAGCTCCACAACCTTCTCAACCTCGGCTGCTGCAGCGGCCGGATCACCGAGACACAGGTACGGTGCGCCGAAGATCTTGTCCTCGTAGGCATAGCCCCAGTCCTCGAGAAGCCAGCGGTTGAAGGCCTGCATCATCGCCGTGCAGGCCTCGATATCGGTTCGGATCAGTTCTTCGTAGAGCACACCGAGGGTTGGGAACAACCACACCCCCGACAGCCCCTGCTCCTCGATCACCTTCACACGGGCTTCGGCGTGCATGTAGTAGTCGGGAAGCGGCTCACGCGCTTTGAGCATTTCCGTCGGCGTCTTGCCGTCGGGATTACCCTTGAAGAAGGCGTTGAGCGCACCGGGCATCGCCACGGGGTCCCATGTCGGGTTGACCACCGCATGGGAGATCGTCCCGCCGACGAGGTTGTACTTGCGGCCGTTCATCTCCACCCACTGCACGATCCGCGGCTGCATCTCTGCTGGAACATGACGGGTGAAGGCGTCGAGCGCCTCGTAGTAGTGGTTGTCGGCGTCGAAGGGCCTGTAACCGAGATTTTCTGAAGTCATTGCCGCTCCCCGCGGTGTTCGATGCGGTGTTTGCGCGGTGTTCTGCGCCATTGAGATGGTAGCGCTAGGAACCTGCAGAGCACAGTTCGGCTCGCGTCGCTCGCGAACGCCGCGCGCAGCGCTAACTTGTGTAACTGTGTCCAGCACCGCACAACTTCAGGCAAAACCCTTCGTTCGAGGTACCAAGGTCAGGCTCGTCGACGACATACCCGGCTACCCCGCCGGTAGCACCGGGAAGGTCGCTGTGGCCAACGGTTTCACCTGGACCCGCTACTGGGTTCGCTTCGACGACGGCAAGGCTGTCGGGCATGTCGACCACCATTCTCTAGTCAAGCGGCGCGACTACGAAGAGTTCCTGTCGGCCCGCGAGCGCGAGGAAATCGAAGCCATTAAGGCTGCAGAACAAGCCGCGAAAGCGGCCGCCGAGGCTCCCGATGCCTCCGATGCTCCCGCTGTCGGCGCAGGCGCGCCAGGCGGTGCTGTCCAGGTCAACGGGGTGACGATCCCCCAACGGCTCCTCGACATGAGCGCCGCGGCCCGACAACGCCTCGGGGCCTGACCCGCGCGTAGCCCAATCAAGCCGGACCCCGTGGTCAGCGGATCTGGGGTTTGATGCGTTGACTGCCGCTGAACGAGTCGACGCCTGCCTCCATGGCCGCCTTGTCGAATCCGGTGGTGAGGATGGCCGGAGCGACAGCGATGGCATTGAGGCGTCCCATGTCGTTGGCCGCCCAGATGGCGCGCAGCGTCGCCTGCACGGCCCAAGAGGGCTGTGAGGCAATCGCCTCGGCGATCCAAGCGGCTCTCGAGAGCAGGTCCTCGGCGGCACACACCTCGCTGACCAAGCCGACCCGCATCGCCGTGGCCGCGCTCATCCTCTCATGGTTGCCCAACAGCGAGATCCGCAGAATCTCCCCGAGAGGCATGCGCTGGAGCATCTTCATCGGCTCATATACCGCAGCCATGCCGTAGGTCACGTGCGGGTCGAAGAATGTTGCGTGATCGGCGGAGATGATCACATCGGACTCGGCGAGCATATAGAACGCTCCGCCGGCGGCCATGCCGTTGACCGCGCACACCACCGGTTTCCAGAGGTCACACGACTTGGGGCCCAGATTGTCGCCGGGGTCGTCGTACATAAAGTTGTTGGAGGTGCCGTACAGCCCGGGCGAGTCGTCCAGAGCTGTGAACTCGCCTTCGTCGCGGTCGATGCCGACGCAGAACGCCTTCCCCCCCGCCGCGGTCAGGACGATCGCGTGAACTTCGTCGTCACGACGGAAGGCCTTCCAGGTGTCGTGGATCTCCTGTTCCATTGTCGGGCTGAAGGCGTTGTAGGCGTCGGGGCGGTTGAGCGTGACCCACCCGACATGGTCGCGAGTCTCAACGATGATCGTCTCATAGGAGCCGTAGTCAGTGGTCATGGCATTGCCCTTCGTAGTTTCAACGTTGTGGTCCGGTCGTGTTACGTCTGCTCGCCCTCCGTCTATCAAGCCAGGGTCTATCGAGCCAGGCCAGCACAGCATCGGCAACCGCGGCGGGTTGTTCGGGGAGCAGTGCGTGTCCCGCGTCGGCGATGGTCGCCATCGACGCCCGGTCCCCGAGCTCCGCGCAGAGTCGCACCGCATTCTCAGGCACCGCCATGACGTCATATTCTGGTTGAACGACCAAGACCTCTTTCCCGCCCGCTCTCCACCAGTATTCGACAGGCTGTGCCGCAGTCGCCGCTGCCTGCACCGCGGCCACGACCCCGTACCAGCCGTCGAACCAGACCGACGCGTCGTTGCCGGGAGCAAAGAACGCCTGGCTCACCGCTTGGAGATGCTTGTCATCGGACAGTTCGGCGTCGAAGACCCGCCGCAGAGCCGATGTGTGCTGCGGGGCCGGCGGAATCAGGCCACCGCAGCACAGCAGCACGACGCTGTCGACCAGATCTCCGAAGTCGGTCGCAACCATGCGTGACACCCGGTTCCCGAACGCGTGGCCGACGATGGTCACCGGCCTGGCGCACAGTGCCCCGATCACAGCGGCGACATCGGCGGCCAGATCAGCCATTGTGAGTCCGCTGAGTTCGCCGGTGGACCCGCCTATCCCGCGGGGTTGGGGCGCAATAGCGTGATAGCCCGCATCTGCGAGTTGCCCCGACAGCAGATCGAAGTCTCCCGCACCGCGTCCGAGCGACGGAATCAGCACCACCGGCGGACCCTCGCCTCGTTCAATGACCTCGATCGGGCCAGCGGGCCCGTCGACGATGGCCTGATGGTGTTTGGCTGGTTCGGCTGGGGACATACTCGTCGATTCTGGAGCGTTGAGGGATTCTGGCAGGCCCTTGGATTATGGCGACCAGTCAACCAGGGTACGGTGTGCGTTCGTGGGAATCATCGTAGGGATCTGCGGCGGCTCAGGGGCAGGAAAGACGACCCTCGTCAACGAGTTGATCCGCCACCTGCGCCAGGACCGGATTTCGCCTGTGGCCTTCGACTCCTACTACCGGGACCTGTCGCACATCTCCGTGGCGGAGCGGATGGAGGTCAACTACGACCACCCTGATTCGCTCGACCACGAGTTGTTCATCGAACACCTGCAGGAGCTTCGCCGGGGCCGCCCGGTGGAGATCCCCGAGTACGACTTCGCCACCCACACGCGCACCGGCGAGGTGACAGTGGTGCAACCCAACGAGATCGTCGTTCTCGACGGCATCCTCTTGCTGCACTTCGGACAGATAAGGGATCTGATCGATCTGACGGTGTTCATCGACATCGATGAGAAGGTGCGCCTCGAGCGACGGGCGCAACGCGATGTGCGTGAACGCGGCCGGGATGTTGACGATGTACACCGCCAGTTCTGGGCGACCGTCGCGCCCATGCACGACAGATTCGTCCAGCCGTCAGCACAACACGCCGACCGGGTGGTCACAGTCGACGAGTCGCTGGAAACCGTGGCCCGTGAACTAGCAGCAGAAATTTCTGCCCTGCAAAGTCACGCTGGATAGGCTCCCAACGGCCTGTGCAGCCTTCCCTCATGTCCTCACGCCTTATGCCCCCACTGTCGCCTTCGGTTCGCAAGAGCATCACCCTGATCTACCACTTTGCTGAACGCGAGTCGAAGTCCCTCTACAAGCGCAGCATGCTCGGCTGGTTCTGGTCGTTGTTGAACCCGTTGGTCACCGTTGGGGTCTACTGGTTCATTTTCGGCACGGTGTACCGAGCGATGCCTCCAGCGACCGACAACGGGAACGCCGAGAGTTTCGGGCTCTACCTCTTCACCGGCCTTGTGGTCTGGACCCTGTTCACTGGCCTTGTCAACGGTTCGATGGAATGGCTGAGTTCGGTGAGCGATCTGCGCAAGAAGATCTACTTTCCGACTGAGACAGCTCTGTTGGGCGGTGCTGCTTCGATGCTTGTGCAGACGTTGCTCGAGGTCGCGGTGCTGCTGGCCATCATGGCGGCACTCTCCAATATCGCTTGGACGCTCGTGTTCCTGCCGGTCGCGATGGTGCTCGCGTTGGGGTTCGGTCTGGGGCTCGGGTTCATCGTCTCGGTGCTCAACGCCCGTTACCGCGACGTCAAGTATCTGGTGGGCATCGTGTTGAACGTCGCGTTCTTCGCGGTGCCCATCGTCTACACACCGCAGCTCCTCGAGAGAGAGGACGTGCCCGATACAGCGCGTGTCCTCCTGGAATGGAACCCGATGGCCCTTATCATCGAGGTCGCCCGTGACGCCACCTACTTCCTGCAGGTTCCGCTCTGGAATCGATTCCTGGCGGCGCTGGCCTGGTCTGTCGCAACGTTCTCGATCGGCTGGATCTTCTTTCGCAGGCAGAGCATGTCGATCAGCGAGGAACCGTGAGCGTCGGCGCGATCCGAGTCGACTCGGTCTCCAAACGGTTCCGCCTTGAACGCAACCGCCCGAGTTCGCTCAAAGAGGCGGTCCTGCGCTCACGCCGCAAGCGTGACACCGACGAGTTCTGGGTCCTCACCGATGTCGACTTGGAGATCGCTGCGGGTTGCTTCTTCGGCCTGATCGGACACAACGGCAGCGGCAAGTCGACTCTGCTGCGCCTCATGGCGGGAATTCATCGACCGACCCATGGTTCGGTGGAGGCCGAGGGCCGGCTCTCGGCGCTGCTGGAGCTCGGCTCGGGTTTCCACCCAGACCTGACGGGTCGTGAGAACGTGTATCTCAACGGTGCAATGCTGGGGCTGGCTCGCAAACAGATGACCGAGTTGATGGACGACATCATCAGCTTCTCGGGTATCGGAGAATTCGTCGACGAGCCGGTCAAGATCTACTCGAGCGGGATGTACGTGCGGCTCGGCTTCGCGGTCGCGGTCAACGTCGAGCCAGACATCCTGCTGGTCGATGAGGTGATCGCAGTCGGCGACGAAGAGTTCCAGCGGAGGTGCTGGAAGCACATGGACATGCTGCGCGAGCGGGGCACGACCATCGTGCTGGTCTCGCACAACACCGATCTGATGACCCGATGCGATCAGGTCGGGTGGCTGGACCACGGCAGGCTCGCCGGGGTCGGCGCTCCAAGCGATGTCGTCGCCGCATATCTGGCGTTGGTCGATTCAGGTGACAACACCCTGCACACCCGCGGCCAGTGACCTGCCTGGAACAGCGGCGGGCCCAGTTGGGGGCTGTCAACGAGGCTCGAAACTGTCAGGGACATTCTCGGGTGCGCCCTGAGGCTCCGTCGGCTTGGTGCTTTCGCCAGAAAAGGACCTTGTCTGTGTGTGGTCCCGGAACGCTCAGTCCGCGATGCAGGCGGCCACAAGTTCGCGCAGTGCCTGGTGGTGCAACTCGACTCCACGAGGGACTGCAGGATCAGAGGGCCCGGAGAGCTGACAGGTCGGCAACTCGGACCACTGGTTGATTCTGGTCACGAGCTGACTGTCGAGTTGCCCAACCAGCGAAGCGATTTTGGCCTCATTCGAGCAGACGATTGCAGGAGTGCCGGTCCGCGCAGCAACCACAACCGGGTGGTAGCGGCTGCTGACCAACAGCCGAGCCGAACGGATCCGATCCACCTGCTCATCGATACCCGGTCCCAGAATCTCGGTGTCCTGTCGAATTCGCGAGGCCAGAAGCTGCGCGTACTGAAGGTCGCGCCCGCCGCGGAAGCAGGCTAGGGCGATCGACGCACCTACACGTTCGGCGAGCGCGCCGAGCGCAGCGGCGACCGGTGAGGGATCCTCTGTTGTGAGGCGACGGCCGGCGGGGCGCAGCCGCCCGGGGGCGACAGCGGGACCGATGGCCACGACGATCTCCGAGTGCCGCTGCGACGGTTCAAGGTCCAGACCGAATACCAGGTCGGCACCGACGGAGGCGTCCACACCGGCAGCAGCCATCGCCGAGGCCGACGCAGGATCGCGCACCACCACAGGTGCGCCTTGAAGCACGGATCGAAGGATCCGCCGCGACGAGCCTCGCCTCAATGGTTCGGCGCCCAGTCCCACGCCGACTACCGGCTTGCCGCGCCGCACCAGCAGCAGGGGGGCTAGGAGGTGGCCCGGAAGGCTCCAGACGCTGCTCCGATCCTGGATTATCCCACCGGGACCGACGCACACGCCGTCTATCGGCGCGCCCCGGCCACTCGTCCCACCTGTAGAGCCTCGGCGGTTGGACAGCGCGCGGAGCCAAACCCGCGGCCCCCAAGCCACCGTCTCCACGCCATGCAGGACCGACGAGGTTTCGGGATCCCGAGAGACGACCACCGGGACCGCTCCCGCGGAACGCAGATGGTCGACCACAGCAGATATGAGCAGTTCGTCACCGACGTTGCCCGCGCCTGACCAGCCGCAGACCAGGATACGAGGAACGGTGCCAACACCCGGGTCGGGCACGCTCGCGATCATGAGGCGGACGCTAGCGCCACTGCTAGCGTTATTCGCCCATGGACGAAACCCTTGGACCCCGCCTCAGCGTCGTCATGCCCTGCTACAACGAGGCCGCGACCGTCGCGGAGATGGTCAAGCGAGTGCTGGCGAGCCCTCACACAGCTGAGCTGGTCATCGTCGACGACGGCTCAACCGACGGCACCCGCGAACTCCTCGACGGTTTAGACGACTCCCGGGTCCGAATCCTGCTGCAGCCTGAGAACCGCGGCAAGGGGGCCGCGATCCGACGTGGTTTCGAGGTTGCATCGGCGGAGTTCGTGATCGTCCAGGACGCCGATCTCGAATACGACCCGCGCGACTACGACATCATGCTCGAACCGCTGCTCAGCGGTTCCGCTGACGTGGTCTACGGGAGTCGCTTCCAGTCGGGTCGCCCGCGTCGAGTCCTGTACTTCTGGCATTCGGTCGGGAATCGGTTCCTCACGCTGCTCTCGAACATGTTCACTGACTTGAATCTCACCGACATGGAAACCTGCTACAAGGCATTTCGCATCGAGGTGGTCCAGACGCTAGACCTGCGCGAGAACCGGTTCGGGATCGAACCTGAGATAACCGCAAAGGTGGCCGCCGGAGGCTGGCGGATCTGGGAAGTCGGAATCTCCTACTCGGGGCGCACCTACGCGGAGGGCAAGAAGATCAACTGGCGTGACGGTGTAGCCGCTCTCGGTTGCATCGTGAAGTACGGAGTCACTACCCGTCGCCGACAACGCCCGTCGGCAGGGTCACCCTGAACAGAAGCCGCACGCGGGTAGAATAGCGGCGCCGATATGGGCGCGCGCCATGCCTAGTCACGACACCATGAGAGTAGCAATTGAGTTTCTCACGATCACTGCCGTGTTGTCTGCTTGCCTTTTGCTTGGCGGCTTCACCGGCGTTCGCCCAGGTCGACGGGAACGGCGACTCTGAAGGCGGCGACCCGAACCTCGTGGTACTGCACGGAGGTGGTTTCGGGCACGCGGTCGGGCTGAGCCAGTACGGTGCCTACGGACGCGCCCTGGCCGGCCATACCTACGACGAGATTCTCAGCTTCTACTACGACAGCACAACCCTCGAGCCGATAACCGACTTCAAGGAGTTCGACCCGGACCGAGTTCCCGAAACCGTTGACATCGACATCGGTGTTCGGGAGCTGATTGCCATTTCCACGCCGCTCGACGAACTCGGTCCCGGAGAGTGGGAGCTGTCGGTCGAAGTCGGCGGCGAGGTGATCGGGGTGAGCACCCTGCCGCTCACCACCTACTACGACGGCGCGCGCTGGCACGCCGAATACACCGACAAGTCGATCGGGGTCACAACCGACGTCTGCGACGGTCAGGAACTCTGTGGGAACACCGTGCTCGAGGTGGCCCATACGATCGGCACCCGCGCGGTGATCGAGGAGTTCGAGGACGGGCCGAACCTCGGCTCATATTTCGGAGGGCGATACTTCCTGTGGCCTGCCGGCGTGGCGGTGGACGGCAGCACACCCGACGACTGCGGCACGGGACTCGAGTTCTGCATCACCCATTCGCGCCTCAGGCCAGTGCGGGCGGGCAGTCTCAACGTTCTGGTCGGTGTTCGGGAGGCGATAGCGATCGCCACTCCCCTCGACGAGCTCGGACCGGGAGAATGGGAACTGTCTGTCGAGGCCGGTGGCGAGGTGATCGGGTTCAGCACCCTGCCGCTCACCACGCACTATGACGGCTCACGCTGGCACGCCGAATACACCGACAAGTCGACCGGGGTCACCACCGACCTGTGCGACAACGACTCACGCTGCCTGAACACCGCACTCGAGGTTGTTCAGACGGTCGGTATCAGGGCTGTGGTCGAAGAGTACGAAGACGGTCCGAACCTCGGTTCTTATGCGGGCGCGCGCTACCTGCTGCACCCCGCGGGCGTCTCGCTCAACGGCAGCAACCCCGACCGATGCGGCACCGGTCTCGAGTTCTGCGTCGTGGTCGCCGAACTCGACATGGAGAAGTACCTCTACGGCCTCCAGGAAGTACCGACGAACTGGCCGCAGGAATCACTCAAGGCACAGGCGGTGGCAGCCCGCAGCTATGCAGCAGCCACGATCGTGAACCGTGCCGTCGACAGTGACTGGGTCGACGAACCGTTCAACCTCTACGACACGACCGCCGACCAGGTGTTCACCGGCTGGGCCAGAGAGTCGGGGTGTTCCTGGCACTCATGGTGCGAAGCAGTGGACGCGACCGCAGGCGAAGTGGTCGTCTATCAGGCTGAGATCGAGACAGACGAGGGCTCAGATGCCGGGGACGGCACAGAGGACGGATCCCAACAGACCGCCGGGGGGGCCGACCACGAGGCCGTTGTCGTCTATGAACCTCGGATCGCTCAAGCCTTCTACTCTTCGAGCAACGGTGGACACACCGCCAAGCCGTCCGACATCTGGACCGGCGGAATCGACCTACCGTTCCTGATACCCAAACCGGATCCCTTCGACTCAGCAGTTGATCAAGAAACCGGCCGAGCGCACAATCCCAATGCCACCTGGACTCGTTCCTACTCCGTCGCCGATCTGACGCGTTGGCTCAACAACTACACGGTCCGTGGCGAAGCGCCGCTCAACATCGCCTCTCTGCGAGGAATCGATATCGCCAATGCCCCCTCGTCGGGGCACGTCCTCTTCGCCGAGGTCACCATCCTTGACGCGGACAGGTCGGTGAAGCTCAGCCGCGACGGCGAGCCGTACGGCGCCTGGTTGTTCTATGCGATCCTGAACGGCTGCACGACTGCTCAAGGCTGCCATCCCCCCATCGGCTCCCAGTTCTCGATCGAATGGCCCGCCGGCTACGTGCCTGAGGAGACTCCAACAGACACGGGTGACGGGACTGAGGAGCCCGACGATCCCGAAGAGCCTGAAGAGCCCGAAGATCCCGACGAACCCGACGAGCCCGAAGATCCCGACGAACCCGAAGATCCCGAAGATCCTGAACAGCCCGAAGAGCCCGAAGTACCCGTAGAGCCCACTCCCGAACCGGTACCCGTCTTCGAGTTCAGCGACATATCTCCCGACAAGTACTTCTACGAGCCGGTCCTCTGGGCGGCCGTCGAGGAGATCTCCTCAGGCGCCGCCCCGCAGCTATTCGGGCCCGACGACCAGATCAGCCGAGCCGAGTTCGCCGAGATCCTCTGGCGTTTCGAGGGAAGCCCCGTGCCGAACACCCGTGCGAACTTCGAGGACGTCGGCGAGGATGCGACATACCGCGATGCGGTCGACCTGCTGGCGGAATACGAAGTGACCACTGGAACCTCGCCCACGACCTTCTCCCCGGACATGACATTGACGAGGGCACAAGCATCCACCTTCCTCTGGCGCTTCGCCGGAAGACCTGAGCCGAACGTTGACTCAACCTTCGAGGACGTGGCTGAAGGCTCCTACTACAGCGACGCGGTCCGCTGGATGCTCGAGCACGGCATCACCACAGGCACCTCAGCGACGACCTTCTCTCCCAACAACCCCCTGACACGAGCAGAAGTAGTCACGTTCATCTGGCGTCTGGCCGGCATCCCCGACGCATTCGACCCCCGGCTCCTGTCGGACCTTCCCCCCAAGATGCGAATACTCCCCAACCCCTAGCCGCTCGGGTAGGTTCGAGCGATGCAGTCTGTGCCCCGCGCACGCCTCGGGGACCGCCTCTTCGAGGCAGCCGCTAAAACCTTGCGCCGTCTCGGTGAACGACGCGCGCAGCCCCTCAACAGAACCCTGCAGACCCCAATCACGATCACAGCAGCGGTCGGAGTGGCCGGGGCGACGGTATGGGCTTGGCAGTCCACCGACCTGACGCTGGCTGAACTCTCCTGGTGGCCCCTGGCAGTCGCCTTCTTCGTGACGGCTCCAGCGAGCCTCGGTTTGAAGTCAGCGGAATATCAGCTCTCGGCACGGATTGCTTCACAGAAGCCAACGCAGTCCGAGAGTCTCAGCGTCGCCGTGATCTCATCGACGGCCAATCTGTTGCCGCTGCCCGGATCGATGATCGTCACCGTGCGATCGCTGTCCGTCAACGGCAGCACCTACGGTTCAGCACTGTCCGCGGGTGCCGTACCCGGTCTGAGCTGGCTTTCGATAACTGGCATCATCGGTGGAACTGCGATCGCCATCGAGGGGCCGGTGGTGCTCGGCGCGGTCACCCTTGTCGGGGGTCTGATTGCCGCGATCGCGGCGACCAAGCTCTTCCGAACAACAGCGCCCGAGGAACGATCGGCATGGCTGGCGCCCTCAATCATCGTCGTCGAGGCAGGCTGGCTGCTCATAAGCGCGCTGAGGCTCGGACTGGCCGTGACCGCGCTCGGCGTCTCAATCAGCCCGACTCAAGCGGTCGCCCTGTCGGTTGCGGGCGCGCTGACGGTTGCGATCGGCTTCTTCCCCGGGGGTCTGGGACTGCGTGAGGCACTCCTCGCGGGACTCAGCCCGCTCATCGGTCTCGAGTTCGACACCGGCGTGCTGCTCGGTTCCGTCGATCGTCTGGTCTGGCTCAGCTTCCTGGCGGTCGCCGGCGGCGTGCTGCTACTGATTCGACGAGGATCAGACGACGGCGCAGCCGAACTCTGAGGCGAGGTGCTCTCAGACGACGCGTTTCACGTGAGCCGGTCCACGAGTTCGGCCAGAGGCTCTCGGAAGTCACGGGTTCGCTCAAACCCGGCGGTTCGCAGCGCGGCATTGTCGAGCACCCCGTTGACAGGTCGTGGAGCGGGCCTGACGGGACGCAGGTCAGCGGTCGAACAGGGGGTGACCCTCGTCGGATCCTCACCCGCTGCCACCGCGACGGCGCGGGCGAACTGAAACCAGGAGACCGCACCCTGATTGGTCGCATGGAAGATGCCCGAGCGACGCTGAAGCGAGAGCTCCAGAACAATCGGGGCTAGATCGGCAGTGAAGGTCGGGTGTCCGATCTGGTCGTCCACGAACCGCAACGGGTCGTCTTTCTTGAGAAGGTTCAAGATGGTCTTGACCATGTTGCGCCCGGTCTCTCCGCAGAGCCAGGAGGTGCGAACGATCGTGGCATCGGTACCGGCCTGGACTTCACCTGCCGCCTTTGACTGTCCATAGACCGAGACCGGCGACGGACTGTCCAGTTCGGTGTAGGGACCGCTCTTGGTGCCGTCGAACACATGGTCTGTCGAGATCGTGGTGAAATGCGCACCGATCTCGCGGGCACCCTCCGCGAGGATCCGAACAGCTGTTGCATTGGCCAGGAACGCGTGGTCGACATCGGTCTCAGCGCGGTCGACGCCGGTGAACGCTGCGCAGTTGATGACGAGGTCCGGCTTCGTCTGTCGCAGGGCGCCCACGACACTGCCACTGTCGGTGATGTCGACTTCGCTGCGGCCAGGCGCAATCGCCTGGTGGCCGTCGAGCACACGTACCAGATCTGTGCCGAGTTGCCCACCGGCCCCCGTCACGAAGATCTTCATGCTCGGAGACCCGGCCTGTCCTTCAGCGGCTCCCACCAGTGGCGGTTCGTCGAGTACCACTCCACCGTCTTCTCCAAGCCGACAGTGAAGTCCTGTGCCGGTGCCCATCCGAGGGAGCGCAGCTTGGCGCAGTCGAGTGAGTAGCGCCGATCGTGCCCCGGCCGGTCCGGTACATGGGTGACGGCTGATTCATCACGTCCACACAGGCCTAGCAGACGTTCGGTCAACTCACGGTTGGTGATCTCGTTGCCGGCGCCGATGTTGTAGATCTCTCCGCTGCTTCCAGTGCTCAAGAGAGTGTCGATTGCCGTGCAGTGGTCGGCCACATGGAGCCAGTCGCGAACGTTGAGTCCATCGCCGTACAGGGGCACGCAGGCCCCGTCGACAAGGTTCGTCGCGAACAGGGGGATCACCTTCTCGGGGAACTGGTAGGGGCCGTAATTGTTCGATGCGCGGGTGACTATGACGGGCAGGTCGTGGGTGCTGAAGTAACTGAGGGCGATAAGGTCTGAGGCTGCTTTGGAAGCCGAATACGGAGAGCGGGGAGCGACCGTGTCCGTCTCCACCGAAGAGCCCTGCTCAACCGAACCATAGACCTCATCGGTCGAGACATGCACGAACCGCTCGACGCCGATTTGACGAGCAACGTCGCACAACACGTTGGTGCCGAAACAGTTGGTGTGGACGAACGCGTCGGCACCTGCGATCGAGCGGTCGACGTGTGATTCAGCAGCAAAGTGCACAACCTGGTCGCAGCCCGCCATCGCGGAGCTGACCGCGGCGCGGTCAGTGATGTCGCCGTGGACGAACACGGCCCGGTCGCCGAGAAGGTCCTTGATCGAGTCCAGGTTTCCGGCGTAGGTCAAGGCGTCGAAGGCGACCGCCGTGTGATCACTCGTCGCCAACAGATGGCGCAGATAGTTGCTGCCGATGAACCCCGCCGCCCCCGTGATGAACAGTCTCATGGCAAGCAGCTTCCTAGGTGGCACGAAGTTGGTAGTGGGGTCGCCGGTTCGCCGGCAGATCGCGGCGCAGTGGATTGTTCTGGTCCCGCTGCGACAGGATTGGGTCGCTGAGGCCCCAGTCGGCTGCGATCTCGGGGTCGTCCCAACGCACGCCGAGCTCGTCGGCGGGGTTGTAGTAGGCGTCGACGAGGTAGTTGAGCGTGCAGTCGCTCAAGGCCGCGAACCCATGGGCCACCCCGGGCGGGATGTAGATCCCGTCGTGGCAGTGCGAGCCGTCGGGGCGCGTCCCCAGGTCATAGTCGAATGTGGCTCCGTCAGTCGGGCTCCCCTCTCTGAGATCGTGCAGCACCACGCGGATGTGCCCGAACGGCACGTACCAGTAGTCGCTCTGGTGCAGGTGGTAGTGGAGCCCCACCAGTGTCCGGGCCCTTCGGTCGCTGCGATTGGCTTGAATCATCTCCCGTTGGCCGTTGAACCACGAACGCCGATACGTCTCGAGGAAAGCACCCCGCTTATCCTCGAGTATCTCAGGACGCACCACGAAGACCCCTTCGATGCTGTCTGCCGGAGTGATCGAGGCCATAGGAGTATCCAAGCACCTGCGAGACGGCGCGGCTATCCGATCTCGACTCGGCAATGGTCGCCGACCATCACGCTCAGGCATGTCGGGACGCGGCCCTCGTCGCTGTGCGCCGATCTCGAAAGGACGGTGTCTCGGCCGACGAGCGAGTCGGTGAGCCGGACGATGTCGGTGACCGTGCTGCGCCGCAGCACCACCGAGTTGTCGATCTCGCTGCCACTGATCCGACAGTCGACCGCTATCGACACGTAGGGGCCGATCTCGCTGCTCTCGATGGTGGTGCCGCTGCCGATGATCGCCGGTCCTCGCACGGTTGAGTTGATGACTTTCGCTCCCGCTTCGAGGACCACTTGGCCCTCGATGCTCGACTCGCCGGAGACGTCGCCGTCGACGCGGCGGTTGAAGGTGTCCAGAACCAGTCGGTTGCACTCCAACAGCGGATCCTTTTTGCCGGTATCGATCCACCAGCCGCTGAGCACCTCATGATCCACCCGGTGACCCTCATTGATGATCCAGTCGATGGCGTCGGTGATCTCAAGCTCACCCCGTGCGGACGGCTCGATGTTCGCCACTGCGGTGTGGATCGTGTGGTCGAACAGGTAGACGCCGACCAGAGCGAGGTTCGAGGGGGGCTGCTCCGGCTTCTCGACGAGCTGCACGACCCGACCGTCCTGCGCGATCTCGGCGACACCGAAGGAACCAGGGTCAGACACCTCTGCCAGGAGAATCTGAGCGGCAGGTGGTTCGGAGCCCTCGGCTGTCTCACAGGCCGCCCGTTCGTAGACGAACCTCTCGACGAATGCCGACAGACCGGCTTCGAGCATGTTGTCCCCGAGGTACATGACGAATTCTTCGTCACCGAGGAAGTCACGGGCGACACGCACACAGTCAGCCAACCCGAGTGGTTCGGGCTGGGTGATCCAGGTGACACGCACCCCGAATTGCGAACCGTCACCTACTGCCTGCCTGATCTCCTCGCCGGTCGTCGGGGCGATGACGATGCCTATGTCGGTGATCCCGGCCGACGCCATCTCCTCTATGCCGTAGAACAGGATTGGTTTGTTGGCGATGGGAACCAGCTGCTTGGCGCTCGTGTGGGTGATCGGGCGCAGGCGCTTGCCGGCTCCGCCGCTGAGAATCAAGCCTTTCATGCGCTGATTGCCTGGAGATGGCCCACACCCGCATCGTACCGGTCACCCTCGGTGCTGCGATACCCGCCCGCTCAGCACTCAGCGGATCACCGAAGGTCCGAGTTGTCGGTGTCTGATTCGGGAAGGCGACCTGCACGGGCATGCAATGCGTACTCGTAACGCAGCAACCCTGCGGTGACGACCGCTCCAGAGGTGACGGCGGTGACCAGCGCCACCTCGACCTGCAGGAACGGCTCATTGGCGAAGAGGAGCCCCACCGGGAACATCGCCACGCCAACCACGTAGCCGATCACCGCAAGACGAGTGTGGTCGAGTGCAACGAGCCCCAGTGACAGCGACAACAGGACCATGAGTCCGCCTCCGCTGACCGAGAGCAGAGCCATGTCCAACGAACCGATCTCGTCGCCGAACAGGAAGTTCACCAGCCAGGGGCCGACGAGGGCCATCACCACCACCGTCAGCGCTGCGACACCGACCACAGCAGCCACCAGCCGAAGCTGAAGGTTTCGGAATCCGTTGAGATCATCGTCGCTGGCGAGGCTGGCCAGGTTGGGCAGCAGCGCCGCACGAACCGCCTGGAAGAAGAACAGCGGGACCCTCGAGATGATCAATCCGTTGAGAAACACGCCAGGTACCTCCTCGCCCAGATCCTTGCCGATGATCTCCAAGGCGACGGGACCGACGTTGAGCAGGAAAGCCTCCGACAACGAAGCAACCAACAGCCACCCCAGCGCGGGTGTCACCTCACTCAACGGAGCTGGCGGTCCCGGATTGACGAACGGCCGAAGTGACCAGATCGCCACGACTGCGGCCACCGCGAAGGCGACTGCGATGGCTGTGGCATAGGCCCCCACAGCCTCGACTCCGACAATCGCGAGTGCAGCGGCCAACAAGAATCTGGTACTGCCCTCCGCGGCGAAATACGACCTGTAGCGATTGAACTCGTGCCGACCCGATAGCACACCTCGAACACATTCGGCGCCCATGAAGCACGCCAGCGACAACATCAGCGCAACCAGCAGCGAGATCTTGTGATCGAGCAGTCCGTCGAGGCCCAACGGCCAGGCCGCCACGACCGCGGCCTCGACAAGCAGCAGTTGCACAAGGCCGATGCGGGTCGCCTGTCGAAGAACCGGTGCGCTGCCTTCGTTGCGGCTTGCACGGTTCGCGGTGGCGCGCGCGATCTCCTGCTCGAGTGGTTGGAACAGGCCCGGACCGAGGATGTAGACCAGCCCCCAGAGAACGGCCAGACCCCCGTAGGCCGCATCGCCGAGCGCTCGTCGGGCGACTACCAGAAATGCGTAGGTGGCGATCCCGTTGACCACCAGGCCGACACCGATGGCTGTTGTACCTTCGGGGAGTGGGCTGCGGTCCCGGAGGCTCGCAAAGAATTTACGGATGGGACGCTCCTGAACTCATTCACGCGCGGTACAAAGTAGAAGCGTACCTGCGCGTCCCGTTGAGGTCGAACACGGGGTTCGATCAGCGCCGTTCAGCCGATCCTGTCAGCCACTCTCGCCGGGTGTGAACTGCGGCATGCAGAGCCCGTCGAGTTCGGTCACCTCGATACGGTCCCGGTTCTCCCAGGTGACCCGGTTGTCCGGGTCGACGCGGAGCTTGAATTCTCGGAAGCTCATTTCCAGAGCATCGAAGGCGACCAGGCGACCTCGCAGCGGTTCGCCCACTCCCAGCAACAGCTTGAGGGCTTCAAGCGCCTGGATGCTCCCGACGATCCCGGGCAGGACCCCGAGCACGCCCGCCTCGGCGCATGACGGGGCCATCTCCGCCGGGGGCGCCTCGGGCAGCATGTCTCGATACGTGGGTCCCAAGCGAGGGTCGAAGACGGTGATCTGGCCCTCGAAACGGAATATCGAGCCGTGGACCACTGGGATCCCGAGTTTCACGCTGGCATCGTTCAGCAGGTAGCGGCTCGGGAAGTTGTCGGCACCGTCGACCACGACGTCGTAGCCGGCGAGAATCTCCATGATGTTGTCGGCACCGAGGCGTACGTCGTAGGTGACCACATCGACGTCGGGGTTGAGGCCGGTGAGCGTCTTGCGCGCGGAGTCGACCTTGCGCTCCCCTATCCGGTCGGTGTTGTGGAGGATCTGCCGTTGGAGGTTCGACTCGTCGACGACGTCCATGTCGATGATGCCGAGCGTCCCGACACCTGCTGCGGCCAGGTACAACGCGGCGGGTGAGCCGAGCCCTCCCGCACCGAGTAGAAGCACTTTGGAGTTGAGCAGTCTCAGTTGGCCCTCTTCGCCGACTTCGGGGACGAGCAGATGCCGCTGGTAGCGACTTCGCTGTTCGGGTGTGAGGGTGCGGGGCCTGCTCCAGGGGCGCCCCTCGTCCTTCCACTTGTTGAACCCTCCGTCCATTGAGACGGTGTTGGGGTATCCGAGGTGCTCCAGGGTCTGCACGGCGAACGCTGAACGCACACCGCCCGCGCACATGACCACCATCGCCGTCTGGCGGTCGGGCACACGGTTCTCGATGTTGGACTCGAGTTGTCCGCGGGGAATGTGGAGGGAGTCGGGAATCGCCCCCTGTTCGTACTCGTCGGGCTCGCGCACATCCAGAAGCAGGAATCCCTGGTCGAGAAGTTCCTGCCCGCCAGCTGTGTCGACCTCGGTGATCGACGCTTTCGCTTGGATGAGAAGCTGACGGAAACTGGCCATGGTTAAACCCTACCGACTCAGTCGGGATTTCCCATCATTCCGACGATGCCGACATTCCGACGATGACTGGAAGCACATCGCTGATCGACTCCTGCAGCACGACGTCAGCGATGCTGTCGAAGGGCGTCGGCTCTGCGTTGAGGATCACTATCCGGGCGCCGTTGCCCTGCGCGATCGCAACAGTCTGGTTGATCGGGTGGACCGTCAACGAAGTCCCCACCGCCAAGAACAGGTCTGCCTCGGTGGCCGCCTTCTCGGAGCGGTGCAGGTTGACCGGATCGAGGGCCTGACCGAACGAGACGGTCGCGGACTTCAGGATTCCCCCGCACTCCGGGCAGGGCGGGTCATCTTCGCCGGCTCTGACCCGGTCCAGGACCAACTCCATCTCCGCACACCAGTCACAAGACAGACACGCCGCCTTGCGCGTCGTGCCGTGAATCTCGACAACCTTGGAAGGGTCGCTACCCGCCCGCTGATGCAACTCGTCGATGTTCTGGGTGATCAGCGTGTGGAGCTTCCCCCTGCCCTCGAGATGCACGAGTGCCCGATGCCCGATATTGGGTTCAACATCGGCCCACAGCTGACCGGCGGCGCGGCGCGCCCAATTCACTCTGCGAACCTCCGGGTCGCTCACGTAGTAGCGAATGTTGGATGCTTTCTCGGCTTCGGGGTTCTTGGTCCAGAGTCCCTGCGGACCTCGGAAGTCGGGAATTCCCGAGTCGGTGGAGATCCCCGCTCCGGTCAGGACCGCGACCGCGGCCGCCTCGTCGACCATCTCACGGGCACGGTAGACGCCGCTTTGGCTGGCAGGGGCTTCGTAAGTGGAGTCGACCATCGTTCAACAATAGGTCACACGGACTGGCGCCAACGCGGGAGGAGCGCACCAATCCACTCGACGAAATGGCTTGACATATAACAAAATTTCATTATACTCGTCGATGGCGATGCAAACTGGCGCAACGCAAAGCGCAACAAAACGGCGGGAGTATTACATGGAACCACCAACACTGGTGTTGGCAAGCTCATTGAAGCAGCTTCGGGTCACCCCTTGGAGTGATCCGATAATTGACCGGCTCGGTCACGATCCCAGGTCCCTCTATGTCGAGAAGTTCTGGCTCGGTGTGCTCGGGCCGACCACGATTCTGTTGTTGAGGCACTGTGCGGCATTCTTCGAGGAGTCCCCGGAAGGTTTCAACCTCGACTTCAAGGCCACGGCCTCAGCGCTCGGACTGGGGCGGAAGGTCGGGCGTGCAGGCCCGCTGACGCGCAGTTTTGAGCGGGCTTGCCGCTTCAGCGTGGTTCGTTCAATGTCGCCCACGGCGATCGAAGTGCGGAGGCGGATTCCTCCACTCAACCTCCAGCAGGTCAGTCGTCTGTCGCCGAACCGCCGACACGAACACGCCGCATTTGTCGAGGGAGAACTTCGCTTGAACAACGAGGCGATCAAGCGCCGGGCACGGCGCTTGGCGCTGGGCCTGGTCGAGTGCGGCGACGCGCTCGACGACGCCGAACTCCAATTGGGCCGTTGGCGGTTTCATCCGTCGATAGCCGCGGACGCAGTTCGCTGGGCTTGGGACCAGCACCACGGCCCCCTCGACGGCATTGCCAACAGTTCTAACTGAACTTCTCCGGTCAAGTCCCGGGACTGTTCCCGGGAACTCGGGGAAGAGCCGTCTCGACGATCAGCCGGCATCGAGGTGGTTGATGAGATCCTGGGGAGTCAGCAACTCTGCGAACTCTTCAGCAGAGATGTCTGTGCCGAACTCCTCGTTCACCTTTCGCCAGAACGCCACGATGTCAGCCGACGATACGCCCGCTTCGGCAACATTGCGGGTCAGGTCAAGAGGTTGACCCGGATCCCTTCCCTCAATCTCCACGGTCTGATCAACGATTGCTCTGATTCGTTCTTCGGTTGAAGACATCGGTTGCTCCTTTGGCCGACTGAAAGCGTGCAGAGTGTAGCAAGGGGCAATCGTATGTCAATCACCTGGAGGCCAGTTCACCCCTCAGACCCAGAACCTCCGCCGCTGAAACGGGTAGTCCGGCAGCGAGATCCGGCGTCGCTGCTCTGTCTGGAACAGGCTCTCGAAATGAACAGCACGGCGAGCCAGATAGTCGGCCGCCGCGGAACGAATGAGATCGTCGCGGGCTTGCGCACTCGCCGTGGCGGGTTCGGGCAGCAGGTCCTCGGGTTCTTCGTCCTCCACAAGCGCCCTGAGTTGTCGACGCAGCGAATCTACGTCAACGAACAGCAGCGCCGCTCGCTCAGGGAAGTGTCGACGTCCCGTACTCGCAGTCCAGGCCATGTCGGACAGCAACGAGTCAGTCAACGCGCCGGTCTCGGACAGCAACGAGTTGGTCGCCGCGCCGGCCTCGGACAGCTCCGAGGCGCGGTCGTCGAGCCAGCGCAGATACCGGTCGGCCAGCTCCCTCAGCGCGTCGGGCGTCTTGGCCGACAGGGGCAGCAGTCTGACGGTTGATCGGTCCGCTGCCCTATCAGACTGAGTGCTGTCGGAATGGGTGCTATCTGACTGGGTGCTATCAGCCTGAGGGTAATCGGAGGCCACGACCTGGGGGGATCCCACAGGGCGCCACGACCGGTCCGAACCCGAGGGATCGTCTGCGGTTACGCCGTAACCGTCGACCACACTGTGCCCCTCGACCACGCTGTGCCGCTCGACCACGCTGTATCCCTGGAGCACGACATGCGCGTTGGCACCGGAGATACCGAACGAGTTGACCGCGGCCATCGGCAACCGTTCAGCGGAGCCCGGCCAGTCCATCGTCTCGGATGCGACTCTCACCGGGATCCGGTCCCAGTTGATCTCCGGACTCGGCTCGTCGAAGTGAAGCTGCTTGGGAACCACGCCCTGGCGCATGCCCAGCACGACCTTGATCAGGCTGGCTATCGCCGATGCAGTCTCCAGATGTCCGATGTTGGTCTTGACCGAGCCCATCCACAGTGGGCGCTCCTCTGGGCGTCCCCTTCCGTAGACGGCGGCAACCGCGCCTGCCTCGACCGCGTCGCCCACGATCGTTCCGGCTCCGTGCGCCTCGACATAGTCGATGTCCTGCGGGTCTGCGCCGGAGCGCGCCAACGCCTCGGTCATCACCCGCTCCTGAGCACGCGCGCTGGGCACCGTGAGCGCCAGACCTGTTCCGCTCTGGTTGACCGCAGAGCCACGGACCACACCCCAGATACGGTCACCGTCGGACTCGGCATCATCGAGCCGCTTCAGCACCACAACACCACAGCCCTCTCCTCGCACATAGCCGTCGGCTGCTGCGTCGAAGGAGCGACACTGACCCGTCGACGACAGCATCCCCGACTCCTCGAGGGCCCCGGTGATCCCGCTCGAGAGGACTACGTTCACTCCCCCAACCACCGCCAGGTCGATCTCGCCGCGGCGAAGGCTCTCCGAGGCCTGGTGCACAGCGACCAACGACGATGCACACGCCAGATCGAGAGGCACCGCCGGACCCTCGAAACCCAGCGTGAACGCCACCCGTCCCACGGTCACGCTCCCAGCGGTGTTGAGGTGCACTCCAGACAACCCGCTCTTGTCGATCAGGCTGCGGTACTCGCTCGCGCCGACCCCCACATACACTCCGCTGCGACTGCCCCGTAGACGGTCAGGATCGATCGCCGCGTCCTCGATCGCTCGCCAGGAGGTCTCGAGCAACAGCCGTTGCATCGGATCGACGGTAAGGGCCTCGGAGGGCGAGATCCGGAAGAATGCGGGCTCGAACAGGTCGATTCCATCGAGGAACGATCCCCTCCTGTGGGCTGCGTCGGGTGAATCCGGGTCGCCGGGAACTCCGTCCCAGGAACCTCCGTCCTGGCGCCCGTCGGTTACCGTGTTCTCACCGTCGGCCAGAAGCCGCCAGTACGCCGAGAGATCCTCTGCTTTGGGGAACCGGCAGGCCATGCCAACAATCGCAATGCCGCTCCGCGCATCAGGAGTGGACAAGAGCCGCGAAATCTCGGGTTGGGTTTCCGGTTCGACCAGCGCCTCTGCCTCGCCTATTTGGCCGAACTCTCCGGCCAGGAAACGGGCCAGGCCCGTGACGTTCGGATAGTTGAAGACCGCTGTGTTCGGCACCGTGCACTCACCCTCAAAGGCGCGGTTCAGACGGTTCCGAAGTTCCACCACCATCAACGAGTCCATCCCCAGGTCGGCGAACTCCGCGGTGGGGGACGGCAGCTCCGGCAGCCGCATCACCGCGCGCAACTCCTGCTGGAGGAATCCTGCAAGTATCTGCTCACGTTCGTTGGCGGCTGCGTCCTGGAGGTCCGTCAGAATGTTGGTTGCGGAGTCCGACTCGCCGGTTGAATCGCTCACTGTCGCAGCCAAAAGATCACCGAGCAGCGGCGAGGCGGCCTCGGGACCCTGCGAGACCACATTCCAGTCGACCGCCGCGACCATGCCCATGGTGACGTCTTGGCGGACAAGGTGGTCCAAGGCGCGTATCCCCTGCTCGGGGGTGATCCAGCCGGTGCCCGCGGCCTCGAGTTGCCGTTCGATTCTCTCCCGCTGCTCCTCTGCCTCACCCAAGCCCGACCAGGCTCCCCAGGCGATCGACTGCCCGGCAAGCCCGAGCGCACGGCGATGGCCTGCGAGCTGGTCAAGGAATGCGTTGGCCGCAGCATGGTTGGACTGTCCGGGGTTGCCCATAACGCCCGCGACGCTCGAGAACAACACGAACAGGTCCAGGTCGCGGTTCTCGGTCGCGCGGTGCAGATGCCAGGCTCCAAGCATCTTCGGCCAGAGAACCTCTCGGAACTTGTCCCAACTCTGATTGCCGAGAGCTCCGTCTGAGAGCACGCCGACGCTGTGGACCACACCTGCCAGGGGTGGCAGGGACTCGTCGATCCTCCCGAGCATCGCGTCGACTGAAGCCGAGTCGACCACATCCGCCAACTCCACGGTCACCGCCACTCCACGGCCGCGCAGTTCGCTGATCGCTTCGGCAGCCTCGGGATCGGGCTCCCGACGACCGTTCAATACGATGGCCCCCGCTCCCCGGTCCGCCAGCCAGTTGGCGACGGCGATCCCGATCCCTCCCAGTCCGCCGGTAACAAGATATGTCCGATCGGCGCGCAGCTGCCCGGTCTCAATGGGGGAATTGGCCAGAACGATCTTGCCTATGTGGCGTGCTGCCTGCATGTACTTCATGGCGTTGCCCGCCTCGGCCAGCGACCAGCGGGTGTGGACCAGCGGTGACAGTTCGCCCGCGCGCAATTGTCTCATAAGGCGCCGCAGCGCGTCGCCGGGGGTTGCAGGGTCGCGCTCCTTGAGAACATCGAGTTCGAGGATCCAATAGGCCACGTCTTCGCGCACCTCCGACATCTCCTCTTTAGAGAGGATGTCGACTCTCGCCATTTCCACGAAGCGACCGCCCTCGGCCAGACAGGAGAGGCTGGCGTCGATGAAGCCCGGGCCGGTGAGACTATTGAGCACCACCTGGACCCCCTCACCGCCGGTGGCTTCGAGGATCTGTGCGCCGAAATCGGTTCGACGGCTGTCGTACACATGGGTGACGCCGAGCGACCGTAGATAGTCCTGCTTGGGTGCGCTGGTCGTGGCGAAGACCTCTGCGCCGACGGCTTGCGCCAACTGCACTGCGGCCATGCCCACTCCGCCTGTTCCCGCGTGGATCAGCACCCGCTCCCCCGCCTTGAGTTCGGCTAGGTCGAACGACAATGCCGCAGAGACGAAGGCAGTCGGGATGGTGGCCAGCGCCGCGGCTGCGATGCCATCGGGCGCGTGGGCAACCATCGCGGAACTGGTGACCACCTCTGAGCCGAACGTGCCGAATGCCAGCCCGACTACGCGGTCACCCAGCGAGAAGTCGGACACATCCTCGCCCGCCTCGACCACCCGACCGCAGAACTCTCCGCCGAGCAACCCCTCCTCGATTACACCCAGGGAGCGGAACATGTCCCAGAAATTGAGTCCGGCCGCCTCGACCGCCACCCGCACTTCCGATGGTGCGAGCTCAGTGAGCAGGCAGGGTCCCACGCCGAGTCCGTCGAGGGCTCCGCTCGGCTCGGGTTCCAAAAGCCAGGTCACCTCGCCCGCCGGGTCGGGCAGGCTGGGTCTGCCGGATCCGGTACCCTCACGCTCCAGTCGGGCCGCCTGCCGCAGACCCAGCCGATAGGCGATGTGGGTCTCGGCGTCGGGGTGGAGGAGTTCGTTGGCCAGATCGGGCAGCTGCGCCGACCTGGCCGGGTCCAGATCGATCATCCGGACTCTCAACTGCGGCGCCTCTCGGGCCATGACCTTGCCGAAGCCCCAGAGCTGGGAGCCGGCGATTCCCTCGGCCGTCTCGTGCTCCAGCACCTGCGATCCGCGGGTCATCAGCCATACGCCGAGGGTCGGGGCCATGTCCGCGTCGGTGATTCCCTGCAGCAGGGCCAACGCGCTGGTGGTTGAACGCTTCACGTCCTGTGCGAACTGTTCGGTGCTGACATTCGCACCATGGCCGTCGAGCGCGACGAGGTGGACGACACCGCGGAGGGTCGCCTCGGGTGAGAGCCGCTCGAGCAATGCTTGCCACGCCTCACGACGACTCATGTCGAGCGTGGTCGTCGTGACTCCGGGGTCGTGCAGCAGAGGCGGTCCGTCGATCGATGCCGTGTCGGTGGATGCAGGGCCGCTGGATGCAGATTCAGCCGTCGGGGCGTCTCTGACGAGCACAACGGTCTGCTTGTGTGCTGCCAACTGGTGGCCCAGCGATTCGCCGGAACCTCCCGAATCAGCCGCCAGAATCCACACACCGGGCAGCTCCTCCACCTGGGGCGGACCCTGGGCGATGATCACACCGCGGTCAGGCTCACGGGCAGCATCGGAGCGGTCGACGCCCAAGACGTCGGACTCGACAAACCCCGCGTCGGCCAGTGCGGTCTGCCAGACCTCGGGACTGGCCAGGGCATGGTGCGGGCGGTAGTCGTCGGCAAACCGCCACCAGCCGGCCAGCTGTCCGAAGGTGAGATCTAGCCAACCCTGGCCGCGCAGGTTCTCCAGTGCCACCAGGTAGCCCGACGGTGCCAACAGCGCTCTGCAATGCTCGAGGGTCTCGTTCAAGTAGCGAGTGGCGTGCAGGACGTTGGACGCAATTACCAAGTCGTAACCGTGATGGTCGAATCCCTGTTCGACGGGATCGATCTCAATGTCGAGCACCCGATAGTCGATTGAGGCTTCCGTTCCACCGAAGCGCTCCTCGGCCTCGGCGAAGAAACCGGCGGAGATGTCGGTGTAGATGTAGTCGAAACGCTGCTCGGGAAGCTCCCCGAGCACCGACGCTGTCGCCGAGCCGGTTCCGGCCCCCACTTCCAGCACTCGCAGCCTGCGACCCTCCGGCAGATCGGCCAGCAGCACACGGACCGTGTCCTGAAGCATCCGGTTGGCGGCTCGGGCGACCGGCGCTTTCAGATACAGGTCGGCTGCGCTGGGTTCGCCGCTGCTGAAGAGCAGCGTCAGCGGATCGGCCTCGCCGACCAGCACATCCGGCAGCGCTGCGCCGCTGCGCCTGAACAGCCCGATCTCGGTTGCCCCGTGCGGGTACAGACCCTCCATCTGTTGGGCGAACTCGTCGGGGTCGCCCGGCAGTTGTTCGGGCGGAGGTTCGTCGGACCCCACCTTTACCAAGAATCCGTCGCCAGTTTCGCTCAGCATTCCGGCTCTGGTCAGCATCTCGAGCATCCGGCGGAACACGCGTTGATGCTCGGGCAGCACCCCGAGCAGATGCCGCAACTGCTCGGACTCCACCGATTCACCCGGGACCATTTCCCAACCCAGCCGCGCCATGGCGGCGCGCGCATAGGACCAGGCCAACCGTTCGAGGTCGGACAGCAGGGAGTCTCTGCTCTGTGAGCCCACGTCCTCGGCCGACAGGTACTGGGAGAACGGTTCGGAGACGGCGGCAGCGCTCTCGGGACTCGTCAGGAAGTCCGCAGGCAGAATCCCCGGCAGAAGCGGCCGATCCCGCCAGACAATCTCGTAGAGAAGGTCGTCGAGGCTCCCCGCAGCCGACAATAGCGCTGCTCTCGTCGCCCGCTTCACCGTGTACCCGTCGAGTCCTCCGATCACAGTGCCGCGCCCGTCGTAGAACAGTAGGTCTCCGGTGAGGATCTCTGGTGGTCCACTTGCTGGGAGCGTGGCGTCGGGATCGCCGCGCAGGAGTGCGTGGCAGATCAACTCTTGCGGCAGCGGACCGTTGAGCCATAGCCGTTCCCATCCGAACGGGAGATATGCCACTCCGTCCCCGGCTCCAAGGGCACCGGCTCCATTGGTACTGCGCGCCTGGGCCATCACCTGGAAGCACCCGTCGAGCAGCAGCGGGTGGATGTCTGCGTCAGGTCCGTCAATCGGTTCCGACAGCGACAGCTCAGCGACCGCCTCGCCGTTTGAGCCCCAGAGCGAATTCAGCGTGCGGAACGGAGCACCCAAGTCGATCCCCGCTCCTGAACGCGCCTGATAGAACTCCGAGATGTCTCGGGGTTCGAGGCCGGACTTCAGATCTTCGAGGTCGATACGCTCCGTGGTTTCAGGGTTTGATGTATTGACAGCCACTCGACCCTCAGCGTGCAGCGTCCATCCGTCTTCTCTGGGACCTCGGCTGTAAATCTCGAATCGCGCCGCTGAATTCGCGTCGGTGTCGTCGAACACGAGTTGCACCCGGCGAACCCCCGACTCTGCGCTCGAGTCGGCCTCGGGTTCCGCGAACGCCATCGGGCTGTGCAGTTGGAGGTCTTCGACTGCGACCCTCTCGGCCCCACGGTTCAACGATCGAGCCCCGGTTGATCCGGTGCCCGTTGATTCGGAGATCAGCGCGGCTGCGGCCATCGTCGCGTACAGCGCGCCGGGGGCGATCACCTGACCGTAGACACGATGGTCGTTGAGCCACGACGGATCGCTTGCCTCCATCTCCGTCTCGAAGTGGATCTCGCCGCGCGGGGACTCGTGGCGCATGCCGAGCAGCGGATGGTCCGCGCTCGAACGGCGGCGCCTGGGCGCTTCGACCCAGTGCCGTTGACGTTGGAATGGGTAACTCGGAACCGAGATCCGGCGTCGGGTCTCCGCCTCGAAGAGCGCTCCAAAATCGACATCGAGTCCTGCCTCATAGGCGCCTGCGACCGCGTCGAGGAATCCACTGCCGTCGGCCGGTGTAGGGGTTCGTTTCGATGGGCGTCTCATGCTCGAGATCACGGCGGGTTCGGTGTTGTCGGGACGGGGAGGCCAGGCCAGAACGGTCATGGGGCCGAGCACCGTGCCGGGGCCGATCTCGATGATCAGGTCAACGTCGTGGGAGGCCAGAGTCTCCACACAGCGGCGGTACTCCACCGGTTGACGCACCTGCTGGCGCCAGTAGGACCCGTCCATCGGCTGATCCTCTTCGAGCACCCGTCCGGTCATGCTGCTCACCAGCGGGAGCGACGGTGCCGCGACGCTGAGCTCCGACACGACGGCCTCGACGCCGTCGGTGATCGGGTCAAGCATGGCGCTGTGATATCCAGCGCTGCGCTCCAACCGACGAACTTGAACTCCTTCGGATTCGAAGCGCGCCAGCAGTGCGTCAACATCGCTGGAGGGTCCGCTCACCATCAGGTGGGCCCCGTTGTCCGCAGAGATCGCCAACCTGGAGTCGCCAGACGCATCGTGCTGTTGGCGCACGGCGGCTGCGACTTCTGGCACTGGAGCGAATACCGCGGCCATCGCGCCCGGCTCACGCAGGTTGGACATGAGCTCGCCACGGCCCATGGCTAGGCGCATGCCGTCGGCGAGGCTGAACACACCAGCGGCGTGTGCGGCTGCGATCTCCCCGAGGCTGTGCCCGACAACCAGCTCGGGTTCGATGCCCAGACTCGACCACAGTGCTGTCAGCGCACATTCCAGCGCATAGATCGCCGGTTGCGTCCAGGCCGGGTCGTCGAGGTCTCCGGCCGCGTCGGGTCTTGCGAACATCACCGACAGCAGCGATGTCTGGCGTGCTTCGCGGATCAGTTCATCGCAGCGGTCCAACACGGCGCGCGCCATCGGCTCGCTCCGGTGGAGCTGCTCTCCCATGCCGACCCATTGGCTGCCCTGACCCGTGTAGACGAAGGCAACTTTCTGGGCACTGCCGGCGTCCGGCACCGCCTGATCCGAGTCGACCAGATCGTTGAGTCTCTGGCGCAGCGAGTCGGCGTCACCGAACACCGCTGTGGCACGATGCGAGAAATGGCTTCGGCCCACCGCGGCGGTCCAGGCCATGTCGGCGAGCAGCTCACTGTCTGGACCGGCACGGTCCGAACCAGCACGGTCGGAACCAGCACTACCTGAACCAGCCCTGTCTGAACCAGCACTACCTGAACCAGCCCTGTCTGAACCAGCACTATCTGAACCAGCAACGGCGTCGGTGTGCTCGTCGAGCCAGCTCAGATAGCTTCCGGCCAACTCCTTGCGCGCCTGGTCCGACTTCGCCGACAGTGCCAGCAGTCTCGCCGGACGGTCCGACACCGTCTCGTCTGCGCCGTGGAGCACCGCGGCCGGATCTGGTGACGAGACCGCCACCAGACGCTCGGGGCCTGTCGGCCAGCGATGCTCACCCTGCTGAGCGGGATAATCCTGCAGGGTCCCATGACCCTCCACGATGACGTGGGCATTGGTCCCCGACCAACCGAACCCGCTCACACCGGCGAGCGGCATGGCCCCGGGACGGCGCGGCCAGGGAGTCCGCGCTGTGGGGACCTTCAACGGCAGCCGGTCCCAGTCGATCACCGGGTTCGGATTCTCGAAGTTCAAGTGTTTGGGAATCGTCTGCTGCTTCATCGACAGCATCACCTTGATCAGCCCGGCGACTCCCGCGGCGGGTTCAAGATGGCCGACATTGGTCTTAACGGACCCCAACAGGAGCGGCTGATCATCTTCGCGTTCGCCACAGTAAGCACCCACTACCGCGGTCAATTCGATCGGGTCACCGACCGGCGTGCCCGTCCCGTGCGCCTCCACATAGTCCACCTGCGACGGCGATATCCCCGCCAGCTTCAGCGCATCGGAGATCACCCGCTCCTGGGCCTCACCGTTCGGCACGGTCAACCCCGCGCTGGCGCCATCCTGGTTCAGGGCGGTTCCCCGTATCACTCCCCAGATGCGGTCACCGTCCGCTTCGGCGTCGGCCAATCGCTTCAATACCAGGATACCGCATCCCTCGCCCCGCACATAGCCGTTTGCGCCAGCGTCAAATGTCTTGCACCGCCCGTCGGGGGCCAACATCCCGGCGTTGCCCCGCAGTTCGAAGAGCCGGGCGGACAGGATTACGTGCACCCCTCCCGCGAGGGCCAGATCGGCCTCACCCCGCTGAAGACCCGAAACCGCCTGATGTACTGCTGCCAACGACGAGGAGCAGGCAGTGTCCACCGCCAACGCCGGTCCCTGCAGCCCCAGAGCGAAGGCCACCCGACCTATTGCGGTGTTGAACGATGTCCCGCTAACCGAGTACAGGCTGACCGCGGCCTCCGCCGTTGCGCTGTCATTGAGGATCAGCCCGCGGTAGTCGTTGTTGCTGATGCCTGCATACACCCCTGTGCGGCTGCCTTTGAGCTTATCGGCGTCGATTCCTGCGTCTTCGAGTGCCTGCCAACTGGTCTCGAGCATCAACCTCTGCTGAGGATCTAGAAACTGGGCCTCAATTGGCGAAATCCGAAAGAACGTGGCGTCGAACTGATCGATTCCGTCGATGAAACCAGCGAAGCGGCAGGAGGTGTTCTGCGTTTCTGGGTCGGGGAACAACTCGCCGATCCGTCCCTGACCAGAGCCCGGGACTCCCTCGCTGATGGCGTTCTCCCCCGCGTCGAGGAGTCTCCAGAACTCCGAGAGGCCACCGGCGCCGGGAAACCGGCAGGCCATGCCTACAACCGCTATCGCCTCTGCTGAGCGCACCCTCTCACCGTCCCTGAGCGCGAGGTTCCGCTCTTCGGTCATATGGTCTCCTGACTACTCTTCAGATTCTGCGGCTGAGTTGCCTCCCGGCGGCTCGAAGTCCCGAGCCAACTCGATCAGCAGTCGCACTCCGAATCCGGTGCCTCCCTTGGTGATCTCTGCATCGTCTGAGTCGCTCCATGACGGTCCGGCGATGTCGAGGTGGGCCCACGGAATCCCCTCGGCAACGAACTCCTTGAGGATTAGCCCGGCCGTCAGCGCACCCCCCTGGGGCTTGCCGATGTTCTTCATGTCTGCGACCGACGACTCGACCTGTTTGGTGTAGTCGCTGGGCAGCGGCAGATGCCATACCCGTTCGCCCGAGACCGCGGAGGCGTTCTTGACGGCATCTATCCACTCGTCGTTGTTGCCCATGAGTCCGGCGATCTTCGGGCCGAGCGCGACCACGCAGGCGCCGGTGAGCGTCGCCAAGTCGACGATTGCGTCGGGCTCCGCTTCGCTGGCCAGCGAGAGGGCATCGGCGAGGATCAATCGACCCTCTGCGTCCGTGTTGAGCACTTCGATGGTCTTGCCGTTGCGGATCTTCAGCACGTCGCCCGGGCGTGTGGCATCGCCTCCGAGCATGTTGTCGGTCATCGGAACGAAGGCTCGGACCTGTACCGAGGGCGCGATCTCTGCCATCGCCGACATCGCGCCGATCACTGCTGCACCGCCGCCCATGTCGTACTTCATGGTCATCATGCCCTGCCCGGTCTTGATCGACAGACCACCTGCGTCGAACACGATTCCCTTGCCGACCAGCGCCAGAGTGCCGCGGCTGGGTCCGGGCGGGTCGTAGGTCAACTCAACCAGCCGGGGTGGGAGGGTTGATCCGCGGTTGACACCGAGGATGCCGCCGAGCCCACCCTCGGCTATTTCGGCCTCGTCCCAGACCTTGACTGTCAATCCGCGGTCACGTCCCATTGCGGCGGCGCGGTCCGCGAACTCCGGTGCGGTCAGTATTCCTCCCGGCTCGTTGACGAGGTCCCGGGCCAGCATCTGCGCATCGGCCACAGCCCTGCCCAGATCGAGCGCTCCCTGGTTTGTCGCACCCGCTCCGCCGGCGACGTCGACTCGGTTCAACTTCACCGGTTCGCCTTCGGACTTGTACGTCAAGAACTTGTAACTGCCGAGCGAGATCCCCTCGACCAGCGCTCGGCGGCAGACAGCGCCGTCGAGGTCAACGTCCGGCAGAGCGGCTCCGACCCAGGTGTGGTTGCCCATTCTCCTCCCGATCGCGGCTCCGGCACGGCGGAGGCAGTCGGCGTCCACCCCGGCACGGGGGCCGACCCCCACGAGCGCACCGACCCGGCCATCGACAGGCCATGTGTAGGTCTGGCCGACCTGGCCGCTGAAGTCGGCGTTGTCGAGGTCTCTGCTGTCGACCTGCTCGAGGCCGTCGGCAACGGCTTCTGAGGTGACGATCCATACGTGCGCCCTTGCCCTCTGAGGCAGGACGCGGACTGCGCGGTAGCTGATTGGCATGCGAGCAGAATAGGCCGATCGCGCGCCGTTCTGGGCCACTCGCCCCTTTCAGTCCCGCCTCATACGTCCCTGAGGCAGCACCTCGATGTCGAACTCGGGCACTTCGTCGGCGAACATCGGGAACTTGGGTACAGCCTGTTGACGGAACCTTGTTGAACGGTGCACCGGATCGCGGTCGTATTCGGGAATCACCTTGGATCCGAACAGTTCGATGCACTCGAGGGCCTGCTCATGGTTCATTCCGTCCTTGGGGAATGAGAACGCCACCTGGTCGGCACCGACGCGCTGATATTCCTCCAGCTGTTCGCAGACGTCCTCGGGCGTCCCGCAGAGCATGCCTCCGTGCTTGATCACCGCGTCGAGGACTTCTTCGTTTGGCACACCCATGTCGGGGGGAGACGGCCAGGTTGTGCCGTTGCCCATCTTCGGGAAGGTGTCGTGGTAAAGGTGCAGCAGGGTGAGGAGGTAGCCGTTGCCCCGGGCGGTGGCTATTCGACGGGCCTCTTCGCGGTCGTTGAGGCAGACCACCTCGTTGGTGAGCATCAGGTTGTTGTTTTGGAACTGGCCGATGACCTCTTTGGGCTCGGCCGCAGCGTCCTTGTAGGTGTCGACGAGCGGACCCATTTCGTGGATCGGCTTGAAGTTGAACGCCACCGCGCCGATTCCCATCTCGCCGGCTGTGACGAAAGAACTGGGATTCCCGCAGGCCAGCCAGATCGGCGGATGACCCTGCAGGTACGGCTTGGGCAGGACGTTGTGGGGTGTGGGCACGTTGAAGAACTCGCCTTCGAAGACGTAGTCCTTCTGCTCCCACATCCTTGGAATCTCCCTCACGACCTCGTGCCACATCGCCTTGGTCTCGCTGGTCAAGGTGCCGTTGAAGCTGGCGACCTCGTGGCTGCCGGCGCCTCGGCCTGTCCCGAACTCGAAGCGGCCCTCGGTCACATGGTCGAGCATCGCGGCCCTCTCCGCGATCCGAACCGGATGCTCCTTGGTGGTGGGAAGGCTGGTGATGCCGCTGGCGAGATGAATCCGCTCGGTTTGGGCCGCGATGGCTCCCATCACGACCTCGGGTGCGGACATGTGACTGTATTCGGTCAGGCAGTGGTGCTCGCCGAACCAGGCGTACTTGAAGTTGTGCCTGTCGGCGAGGACCCCGTACTCGATCTGCTCCATGAGCATTCGATGCTCGAGTTCGGGGTCATGCGCCGCCGGTCCCGGTATGTAACCGTTGAGAAACAGCGCGAATTCCATGGGCGCCGACTCTAGGCCGCGTTCTCGTGCCATACGCAACCGCCGACGATCCCGCCGCGCCGAAGCCCCGGACCGCGCTCAACTCTGCGGTTGGAAGCGTCGCAGGCGCATGCTGTTGCTGACCACGAACAATGAGGACAGTCCCATGGCTGCGGCTGCGATCATCGGGTTCAACACACCTGAGGCCGCCAGCGGAATGGCTGCTGCGTTGTAGGCGAAGGCCCAGAACAGGTTGCCCTTGATCGTGCTGAGGGTTCTGCGGGACAACGCCACGGCGTCGGCGACGGCAACGAGGTCTCCTCTCAGCACGGTGAGGTCGGAGGCTTCCATGGCGATGTCGGTTCCGTTGCCCATGGCGATGCCGACATCGGCCTGGGCCAGGGCGGGAGCGTCGTTGATCCCGTCGCCGACCATGGCGACGCGATACCCCTCGCTCTGCAGTCTGGCGATCTCAGCGACCTTGTCGTCGGGGAACATGGCGGCTCGCACCCGTTCGATTCCAACTGCCGCGGCAATGCTTCGTGCGGTCCGTTCGTTGTCGCCGGTCAGCAGCACGACGTCGAGGTCCTGTCTCCTGAGCGCGGCGACGGCTTCTGCCGACGACGGCTTGATCTGGTCTGCGACTACCAGAGCGGCTCGGGCGACGGGTCCGCGCCCCACCGTTCCGCGTCCGACGAAGGCCACGGTTCGGCCCTGCGCCTCGGCTTCGCTCGCGAGCTGTTCGACCTCAGGAGCGATCTCGCTGAACATGTCTCGACGACCGACGACGACGGCAGTTCCGTCGACCGATCCGACGACACCAAATCCGGGGCGGTTCTCGAAATCGGTCACTGAGCGGTCGGTTTCTGCCCCTTCAGTGGTTGATTGAGCGGCGATTGCTAGGGCGATGGGGTGTTCGGAGCGTGATTCGAGGGCCGCGGCAAGCCCCAGCAGTTCGTCGCCGTCGCCGTCGGGGTCGATCACTTCGACCAGTTCCATGCGGCCGTGGGTGACCGTGCCGGTCTTGTCGAGCACGACGGTGTCGAGCCGTCGACTGTCCTCGAGCACCTCTGCTCCCTTGATGATGATGCCCAGCTGTGCTCCCCGACCGGTTCCGACGAGGATGGCCAACGGGGTGGCGAGACCCAGAGCACAGGGGCAGGCGATGATCAGCACCGCGACCGCGGCGGTGAATGCGTCGGCCCCGGAGGCTGCCAGGAGTAGCCAACCGAGCAGCGTCGACAACGCAATGGCGATGGCGACAGGGACGAAGACCCCCGCCACGCGGTCGGCGAGCCGTTGGATCTGGGCACGGCTGCCCTGCGCCTCGTCGACGAGGCGGATGATCTGGGCCAACGCTGTGTCGGTCCCCACCCGCGTGGCCTCAATCAGCAGCGAGCCGTTGGCGTTGACCGTGGCACCGATGACTTCGTCGCCGGTTCGGACCTCGACCGGTACCGGCTCACCGGTGACCATCGATACATCGACCGCAGAGTGCCCCTCGAGCACAACCCCGTCGGTAGCGATCTTCTCGCCGGGCCGCACCCGGAATCGCATACCCACGGCCAGGTCGTCGATGGCGATCTCTGTGCCGTCTTCGAGCATGGCGGTGCGAGCGCCCAGATCCGCGAGGGATCGGATCGCCTCTCCAGACCGGCGGGTGGCTCGAACCTCGAGCCACTTTCCGAGCAGGATCAGGGTGATGATCACCGCGCTCGTCTCGAAGTAGACCTCTGCGTCGACGTCGGCCATCAGCACCACCGCCGACCAGGTCCAGGCCGCCAGAGTTCCGACAGAGACCAGCGTGTCCATGGTGACCAGACGATGTCGCAGGTTGGCGAAGGCGACACGGTGGAATCGCCAGCCCGACCAGTAGACGACCGGTGTGGCCAGCAACAACGCGGCCCACTCCCATCCGTCGAAGCGCAGCGGACGGATCATCGAGACTGCTGCGACGACGACTGTTAGCGCCGCAGCGAGCCGGAACCGCAGCCACAGGTCGGCTTGACGTGCTGCTTCAGCTGCGTCCCGGTCGATCTCGGCCGGAGCGGAGTAACCGAGCGACTCGATGGCAGTGCGGAGGGCCTCGACGCCGACTGCGTCGCTGTGGAACACCGTGGCTTTGCTGGTGGCGAAGTTCACCTGAGCCGAAGCTACGCCTTCGAGACGGTTCAGGCTCTGCTCGATCGAGGCCGCGCACGCCGAACAGGTCATGCCACCAACCGCAAGTTCCGAGCGAACTTCGGTTTCCATAACCCCAGCCTAAGCTTGAGGTAGATGGCCGTGACGCGACTTGCTGAACTTGTCTGGGACGACTCGTTCACCCGCGAGCTTCCCGCCGACGCGGACACTGCCAACCGCGTGCGCCAGGTCCACGGAGCAGCCTACTCGCGGGTCATGCCGACCCCGACCGAAGCGCCGATGCTAGTGTCCGCTTCCGCTGAGCTGCTGGAGATGCTCGGTCTTGATGCCGACATCGGCGATGACGAGTGGTTCGTGCGGGCGATGACCGGCAATTCCGTCATCGCCGGGACGGACCCGCATGCGATGTGTTACGGGGGCCACCAGTTCGGCAACTGGGCCGGTCAACTCGGTGACGGCAGGGCCATCAACCTTGGCGAGGTGCTGACCGAGTCCGACGGCCGTCAGACACTGCAGCTCAAAGGAGCCGGTCCCACGCCGTATTCCCGCACTGCGGACGGTCTGGCAGTGCTGCGTTCGTCAATACGCGAGTTCCTGTGCAGTGAGGCGATGCATCATCTGGGTGTGCCCACGACGCGGGCGCTGACCGTGGCTCTCACCGGCGACAAGGTCGTACGTGACATGTTCTATGACGGCCGTCCGGCCCTTGAGCGGGGCGCGGTTGTCTGTCGGGTAGCTCCCTCGTTCATTCGTTTCGGGAACTTCGAGATCTTCGCGGCGCGTGGCGACATCGACAACCTTCGCCGCCTCGCCGACTACACGATCCGGACCCACTTCGCAGCCTTGCTTGAATCACACGGCATCGTCTCGCCAGAGGGTCCGGTCTCCAAGGACGTCTACGTGGACTGGCTCGCCGAGGTCGCCAAGCGCACCGCGGACATGATCGTCCACTGGCAGCGTGTCGGATTCGTCCACGGGGTGATGAACACCGACAACATGTCGATTCACGGACTCACCATCGACTACGGGCCCTACGGATGGCTCGAGGACTACGACCCCGGTTGGACGCCCAACACGACCGACGCCTCGATGAAGCGTTACCGCTTCGGCGCTCAGCCCCATATTGCGAGCTGGAACGTCGAGCGTCTGGCGAACGCCATATACCCGCTCGTCGAAGAGGTTGAACCGCTGCAGGAGGCGCTCAATTCCTACGTCACCCGTTTCAACGAGCGGTGGCCGCAGATGATGGCCGACAAGCTCGGAATCGTCGATTTCGATCCCGAGTCGGACCAGTCGCTGATCGAGGGACTACTTGAACTGCTGGTCCGGGCAGAGACCGACATGACCTTGTTCTTCCGAGGCCTGGCCGATATCGACACCGCGTCGGCCACGATCACTGATGACGCGTTGGTCGCGCCATTGGTGGAGGCCTACTACGTCGCCGATCAGTTCAGCGGCGACCACCGCGCCAACACGGTCGCCTGGCTGCGCCGCTACCGGGAACGGATCGCTGCGGGCGGCCAGCCCGATCCACAGCGCAAGCGTGCCATGAACTCGGTGAACCCCAAGTACGTCCTGCGCAACTATCTGGCGCAGTTGGCTATCGACGACGCCGACCAGGGTGACTTTGGGTTGACCAACGAACTGCTCGATGTGCTGCGCAACCCGTACGACGAGCAACCCGAGCACGAGCGCTTCGCCGCCAAGCGGCCCGACTGGGCCCGCACCCGCCCCGGCTGTTCGATGCTCAGCTGCTCGAGTTGATCGCCACGTCGTGCAACTCCCAGACCGAAGCGCGCTCCGGCTCTTGAACGGGTGACGGGCAACGGGCTCGACGCCCGCCTGTAACCTCGCCCTGTGCGCATCGCCTACGTAGGTCCCGTGCCGCCCCATCGAGGGGGCATCGCCCAGCATGGACAACGAACCGTCGAGGCCCTTCGCGCCTGCGGCCACACCGTCGAGGTGGTCTCCTGGCGGGCTCTGTACCCGCGGCTGCTCGTGAAACACCAACAGCCGCGGATCACCGCTGCGGATCGTGAACAGGCCCGCTTCTGTCTGCAATGGTGGAACCCGCTGAGCTGGATCACCGCGGGCAGGTCGCTTCGAAATGCCGATCTCATCGTGGTGAGCTGGGCCACACCGGTTCACGCCATTCCCCTGCGGGTGCTTGCAGGCGCCAGCGGCGGTGCCACCGCGGTCGCCATGCTCCACAACCCCGAGCCGCACGAACCCATGCCATTCTCCCGGCTGCTGCTCAAGGTTCTGCTGCGGCGGATGCGCGGCGTAGTTGTTCACAGCGAGGCCGTCGCCGACAGGGTCCGCGAGCTCACCGGAGTCACCTCAGTGCAGGTCACCGCCCATCCTCCCAACTTGAGGATCAACCGGGCTCCGCTGCCCCCGACTCCGCCGCTCCGGTTGCTCATGTTGGGGTTTGTGCGGCGCTACAAGGGTGTCGATCTGGCCTTCGACGCGGTCGCTCTCGGTGTCAGCCGGGGGCTTGAGCTCGAGCTGACGGTTGCCGGGGACTTCTGGGAGCCTCCAGAACCTCTCTTCGCAGAGCTCTCGGCGCGGGGGCTCAACGATGCAGTGACACTGCGACCCGGATATGTACCCGACGATCAGGTGGAGGAGCTGCTCTCCGCGCATCACCTGCTGGTCGCCCCCTATCGCTCGGCGACCGTGTCCGGCCTCGTTCCTTTGGCCTTCTCAGCAGGACGTCCAGTGGTCGCGACCCCCGTCGGCGGGCTGCCCGAGGCGGTGACCGACGGGGGCAACGGAACCGTTTCCGAGGCGGTGAACGCCGAGTCGTTTCTGGACGCCATCGAGAGGGCCGCGGCTGACCTCGACGCGCTCGCTGGCGCTGCCACCCAATCCGCAGGCGACTGGCTCGACGTGGCGAGAGCCCTGTTGACGGCCGCCGGACAAGACCCTCGAGAACCGGGTTGAAGAGCTGTTTGGTCAACCGTCCAAGACGAACACGCTGACCCGCCCCATCTCGAACATCTCGGCAACATCTTCCACGGTGGGGTCACCCAGACGCACTGAGTAGGACGAGTCGACGAGCACAATGTCGGCGTCTTCGCGGGTCACTGGCTCGCCGCCCTCAACAAGATTCCATCCTGGAAGATGATGCGACGCTATGTGGAGCGGTCCGAACAGTTCGATGCGGCTGTCGGAGTCGAAGCCGCGTTCACTGAGCTCCGATTCGAGAGCGGCGTAGTCCTGGGGTTGCAGCGTGGCGAGTCGCACCAGAGACAAGGTCCCGGCGACCACCAGCAGCGCCAGGCTCGCCACACCCACGACACGCCAGAACTTCGGGACTGCGCCGAACACCGAGGTCGCACCCGCTGCCAACAGCAGCACCAGAGGGGGCCATACGACGAAGCGGTAGTGACGGATCTCCACGGGCAGAAGCGACAGGCACAGGTATATCCCCGCGACCGCCGACAGGCAGTAGACAACGGGCCGCAGTCGCCGAGGATCAACGAATGCAAGGCAGACCAGCCCGATCGCTGCGGCTGTCAGCCAGGGCCCCTCTGCGTCGAAGTGGTACCAGAGTTCGGTGTACCAGGGGGGATGCAGAGTCGACTCCCCCCGCACGTACACCAGGTGGCCGGTATCGGCGTGGTCACGTTGAAACTCGATCATCGAGGAGACCGCATCATTTGCATCGCGCCCGAAGGGGGCGTATGTCACACCGAAGGTGACGACCGAGACCACACCGGCCACCACCAGGCGGGCAACCACGCGCAGCCGATGGACGGCGAGCAGGAACACCGCTATCGGAACAGCGACGAAGACTCCGGAGAGTTTCGATCCGGTGGCCAGGCCGATCGCAACCCCGAGCCCGACGGCGTCGAGCCATCCGGCACGTCGGCTGAGACGCCAACCGAACCACAACGCCAACAGCATGAACATCGCTGTGACCGGCTCGAGGTATGCGAAGCGTTCGAGTCGATCGCCCGGTGTGCGTGCCTCGATGGAGCCGATGGAACGGGGCAGGGCAACCCACAGTGCGGCCGCAACGACACCTGTGACCGGACCCAGCATCGCGGTGCCCAGGCGCCACAGCGTCAACGCGATCACCACCGATGCAAGCGCTGACACGACGCGGGCAGCGGTGACCCCGTCCCCGAGCAGCACCTGCGCTGATCCGAACAGGTAGGGGACGACCGGCGGGTGTCCCGCGGTGTCGCTCAGGTCACCGGCAAGGTAGTCGCGTCCGAGCGAGGCATAGATCGGCTCGTCGAACAGAATCGTCGTGGTGCCGATCCGCCAGACTCCGGCCCACAGCGCCACCAGGCCGATCACGATGCCGGTCAGCAGAGAGTGGCGGTTCAGTTTCGCAGCTAGGCCGGGTTCGTCAAACCACTCGTCCTCAAGACCCTTCAAGCGCGTGGTTACCGTTGCAATCATCCCACAATATCTATGAATTCCTGGGCTTGTAGGCCTGTGGACCACGGCGGACGGCGCGCGCAGTTCCGATGGGATTCAGCTCAGCGGCGGCACTCCCGTCAGGTTGACCTCGCAGAGCAGGCCGCCGTCGATGGTGATGGCCTGGCCGGTGATCGCTGTCGACTCGTCAGAGCCGAGGAACAGAACCAGATCGGCGATCTCCGAGGGCTGGATCGTGCGTCCGATGGCGTGCATCGCTGCGATCTCATCGCGGGTGGTGAGGCCGATCCCCAGAACCGATTCGAACATCGGGGTCTCCACCACTCCGGGACAGACGGCGTTGCAGCGGATACCCAGGCGGCCGTACTCGATGGCGGTCACCCGGGTGAGGTTGATCAGCCCGGCCTTGGCCGCGCAGTACGGCGCATTGGCCGCGGAGGCGACCTGCCCGTACACCGAGGAAGTGTTGATGATCGAACCGCTCCTGCGCTCCACCATGTGCGGCAGCGCCGCCTGCATTCCGTAGAGCGGTGCGCTGAGCATGACTCTGATGCTGTCGTCCCAGCCGTCGAGGTCGAGATCGGCGACGTACCCGCCGGTTGAGGTGGCTGCGTTGTTGAACAGCACGTCGATGCGTCCGTGGTCGGTCACGCAGCGCTCCACCGCGGCTCGTACCTGCTCAGGGTCCGACACGTCGCACTCGAGGAAGGTCACGTCCGGTCCGACGTCGTCTACGAGTGCCTCCCCTCGTTCGGTGTCGCGGTCCGCCGCGATTACCTTCGCTCCCTCTGCGACGTAGCGCTTGGTTGTCGCCCAGCCGATCCCGCCGGCTGCGCCGGTGACTACCGCGGCCCGTCCGTCCATTCGTCCCATGTGCCGAGTCCTTCCTGCTTGAGTTCGGCTCGACACTAACGCCCTGTACCAAGGGGCGATAACTCGACCGCCCCAGTCGGCAACCCGTACCCTTTCTCGGCGTATGGCGATTGTCCCCGGCGTGTCCTCGGTGGCCATCGTCAAACCGGATCCGATCTGATCTACCAACGGTGCCGCTCCCTGCCTGCCGTCACTTGGGCAGGGCTAATACAGACCCAACAGATGGCCGGACATCGCCACGACGGCGACCACGAGCACGGGACGGACGACCCTCTCACCACCGGCGACCGTTATGCGGGCGCCGACAACGGACCCGGCGGCCAGACCTGCCGCGAGCACTGTCGCGGGCAGCCAGTAGATGTCGCCGTTGATGATGAACACCGGCAAGGCAAAGACCGTGTAGACGAAGGTGACGATCACCTTGATGTGGTTGGTCGTCACAATGTCGATGCCCGCTCGGGTGAGCGCCACGATCAGAATCAACCCGATGCCTGCCTGGATCGATCCCCCATAAATGCCGACCGCGAAGAATACGAGCGTGGTGACCCACCAGGACCACTGGGGTCGGTCCTGCAGCTTCACGGGATCGGGTCTGATCAGCGACAGGGCGAGTATCGGGATCATCACCAGCCCGAAGACACGCTCGAAGTCGTCGTCGGTCAACTGCGAGACGAGTACCGAACCGACCAGCGCGCCTACCACCGTAGGCACGAGAATCCGGCCGATGCCGGCCCATCCGGCCACTCCGCGGCGGCGGAACGTATCCGTGGCGCTCATTGACCCAGCGAGAACCCCGACCCGGTTGGAGCCGTTGGCGGCGTTTCCGGGCACGTCGGCGAACACCAGCAGGGGAACTGTCAGCAGAGAGCCCCCACCAGCCATCGTGTTGATGATTCCTGCCAGGAAACCACCACCGAGGAGAAGCACGACATGGATGGCCTCCATACGTCTTACGTTATGCCCTGCTCACCACGCCCTGCTCACCGGCCGTCCGGGACCGCAGTAGGAATGACGGGCCGAGCGGGTCAGGGATTGGGGTTGAAGGGCCCTCGGTTCATCTGTTGGCGGACGGGTACCACAGTCGGATTGGTCATGAAGCGGCGCTGCCAGTTGGCGCCGTCGACGACGAGTGTGTGACCGGAGATGAAGCGGGCGTAGGGGCTGGCCAGGAAGGTCGCTGCCCAGCCGAACTCTCGGCGGGTGCCCACACGCATGGCTGGTTGGAGAAGGTCCTTTTCGGGATCGGCTCGTTGGAGGTTGGCGCTGATGTCCGCGGTCATGTCCTCATGCGGGATCAGGCCGGGAACCAGGCCGTTGACCTGGATGCCATAGGGCCCCCACTCCACAGCGAGGCTCTCGACCATGTTCTTAACGCCCGCCTTGGCGGCTGCGGAGTGGGCGAAACCGGGGCCGCCGGTCCATGCGTAGCTGGCCCCGATGTTGATGATGCTCGCTGCGGTGTTGGCCGCAAGGTGTCGGCGAGCGAACTCCCGTGCGACGAAGAAGGTTCCGTTGAGGGTGATGTCGACCACGGTGCGCCAAGCGTTGGGTGACATGTCCTCAGCCGGGACCGGGAAGTTCGCGGCCGCATTGTTGACGCATACCTGAGGGAGTCCGAACGCTTCGGAGGCCGCATCGACCATGGCCGTGACCGAGACGGGGTCACGGATGTCGCAGACGACGGTTTCGACCGGCGCGCCGAGCTCGTCGATCGCGGCTCGGCCGGCGTCGAGATTCTCCTGCTTGCGGCTGGCGATCACAATGCTCGCGCCGAGCCGGGCGAACTCCTGGGCGATCCCCTTGCCCAGACCCGTGCCGGCGCCGGTGATGAGCACGGCGGTTCCGTCGAAGGTGCCCGCCGGCAATGCCGACGCGCCGAGCGGCGGCGGTGAGGGCAGCCCCTGTGGTCCGTCGTCGTTGCTCATCACGATCCTCGGTAGATCGGCTCGCGGCCCTCGGCGCGGGCGGTTCTGAACTCGGCGAAGTCCTCTGATTTGTTGAGGAAGGTTTGGTAGATCAGTTCGTCCTCCATCGAGGTGCGGACCGGAGGCCGTGACAGGTGGCTGATCACACGGCGGGCGAGTTTGACTGTCACCGCGGGCGACGCTGCGATCTTGTCGGCCATCTCTTCGGCGGTGCTGTCGAGTTCGTCGGGCGCCACGACCCGGCTCACGATGCCGTGGGCGAGCGCTTCTTGCGCGTCGAGCACCCGCCCTGTGAGGACCATGTCGCTCACCAGGCCGTGCCCGCACATTTCATAGAGCACCCCCATCCCGCCCGTGTCGGGGATCACGCCGTAGTTGACCTCGGGCAGCATGAAACGCGCCCCCTCGGCGGCGATGCGGATGTCGCACATCAAGGCCCGCTGGAAGGAGCCGCCAATGGACCAACCGCCGATCGCCACGATTATCGGCGCCTCCAGTTCCCAGATCTTCTGGATCCCCTTGTGTCCCCGGGTCATCAATTCGTGGTGGGTCATGTCGGTCACGTTGGTGCCGATGGCGGCGACGTCGCGGCCCGAGGACCAGTTCTTGCCCTCCCCGCGCCAGATCACTGCCCGTACTGAGGGGGTGGCGATCAGCTCATCGAATATTGCGAACAGATGGGCGTCCATGTCGTCGTCGAACGCGTTGTGCTTTCCGGTGTTGTTGTTGGTGATGGTCGCCACCGGGCCATCGATTTCCAGGATCAGCTTCTCGGTCACGCCCTGATTCTGTCTGATTACCGGGCTCGGGGCACATTGGCCGCGCTTGTGGTTCCGCGGGGCGGTGCGACGGCCGATTGGATTAGCGCCGGTGGATTGGGGAAACTCCTCTGATGAAGATCGATTCGCTCGGCAACTGTCCGTCCACGCTGCTGGCCGATCCGATGCGAGTCGATGCCGACTCTTTCAGGGGATACATCAACGCCACGGCGGAGGCAGGGTTCGACTCGGTGAGTCTGTGGGCCTTCCATCTGATGTTTGCGGGCCCGCAGGCGGCCAGCGTGGTGATCGAGTCTGGGCTGTCGGTGAAAGCGGTCGAGGCTGCGATCAGTTGGACCGCAGGTCCGACTGACGCGGCACGTGCGGAGGTCGCCGGACTAGTCGAGACGGGTTCGCAGTTCGGTGCCCGCATTGTCGGGGCTGCGTGCCTTGGACCGATCGACGATCAGAGCGCGGCGGCGGAGGGGCTGGCGATGCTGGCTGAGGTAGCGGCCTCTGCTGACATGGTGATCGCCTTGGAGTTCCTGCCTTGGACCGGCGTACCGAGTTTTTCTGCCGCTAACGATCTGGTGGTCGCCAGCGGCGCCGACAACGCCACCATTCTGCTCGACACTTGGCATTGGGTCCGTCAGCCGGGAGGCCCCGACCTCGATCTGCTCCGCTCGGTCCCCGGTGACCGGGTGGCCTACGTGCAGATGTGTGATCCGGGGCCGACGGAAGGCCGCGACCTGGAGGCCGAGGCGATGACAGACCGCCGGCTCCCCGGTGCGGGAACGGTGGACTATCCGTCGATCTGGTCGGCGCTCGAAGACATCGGCTCTGACCCATTCGTGGCTGCGGAAGTGTTCAACCCGGGGATGGCGGAAAGGGGCCCGGTGCCGATGGCGGCCGCAGTTCACGACGCCTGCTGGCTGCAACTGCCCTAGCCATGTCCGATCATCGTCTGGTTCTCGCTGGCGGCTACGAGTCGCCCTACACGCGCAAGATGCGCGCCGTGCTGCGCTACCGGCACATCCCGTTCCGCTGGGTGTTGCGCGACTCCAAGTGGGACGACCTTCCCGAGGTGCCGGTGCGGATCATCCCGGTGATCGTGTTCCCCGACGCAGACGGGCGCTGTGATGAGGGCCGGGGTGAGGCCATGGTCGACTCGTCGCCCCAGATCATGCGCCTCGAACGAGACTACGAGGGCCGCAGTGTCGTGCCCGGCGATCCTGCGCTGGCGTTCATCGATGCCCTGATCGAGGACTTCGCCGACGAGTGGCTCACCAAGGCCATGTACCACTACCGCTGGGCTTATGAACCCGACATAGACAAGGCAGGGAAGCTGCTGCCGCTGACACAGGATCTGCAAATGAGCGCTGAGCAGGCCGCAGCCTCCTACGAGTTCATCACCGCCCGCCAGATCGGCCGACGCGCCCTGGTCGGCTCGACCGACACCAACCAGCCCATTATCGAGGACTCCTACAAGCGGGTGCTCGACATACTCCGGCGGGTATTCGACGAACGCGACTTCCTGCTGGGGGATCGGCCCGGGCGCGGCGACTTCTCGCTGTTCGGTCAGCTCACCCCGATGGTGAGGACGGATCCGACACCCACGGCCATCGCAGTGGATCGTGCGCCCAAGGTGATCGTCTGGGTCGACCGGGTCGACGACCTGTCGTGGCTGTCGGTGCCCGAAAGCGGCCACGAAGGCTGGCTTCCGAGCGACATGCTGGGTCCCTGCGTTGATCTGTTGCAAGAGGCCGGACGGACCTATGCCCCGTTTATGCTCGCCAACGCCGCCGCGCTGAGCAGCGGCGCCGACGAGGTCGTGTGCGAGATCGACGGGCACGAGTATCGCCAGGGCCCCTTCAAGTATCAGGGAAAGTGCCTCGCCTGGATCCGCGACGGCTACAACGCACTTACAGACCCCGACCGCGCCCGCGTCGACGAGGTCCTCACCGGCACCGGCTGCGAAACCCTGTTCACGCCCGACCCAACTTGCTGACCGGCCCAGACTGAGCCGAGTCTTCGTCGACACGAGTGATCAGACTGCTCGCACTGGCGCTGGGCCGCTGCTCTCGCGAACCACGAGCTCTGGGGTGATGTAGACATCGTCGGCGTACCGGGGGTCCTCTATCGCCGCAAGCAACTGGCGGATCAGGTGGCGCCCCAGGACCTGGGGTCGGTGTCGGAGAGTGGTGAGCGGCGGTGTCGTGTGGCTGGCCGCGTGAATGTCATCGAAGCCGACGACGCTCAGGTCCCCCGGCACATCAATATTTCGCGATGACGCAGCCCGGAGCGCTCCGATTGCCAGCGAATCATTGAAGGTCACGAGAGCGGACGGCGGATCGGGATTGTCGAGCAACCGGTCCGTCGCCTCTGCGGCCACCTCCTCCCTGAAGCCACACACCACGATGTGGCTGGGCTGAGCCTCAAGCCCGTGGTCGGCAAGCGCCTTATGAAACGACGCCTTTCGTTGCGTTGCAATGGCGTGCTCCAGCGGTTCGGCGAGACATCCTATTCGGCTGTGGCCCAGCGCAACCAGATGATCTACAGCCGGACGAAGACAGCCGATCGGCTCCTGCACGGCTGGGTGGCCGCCCGTGTCCCCCACTCGCCCGAAAGTCACAAAAGGCACTTCATGTTCCAAGAGGAACTCAACACGGGGATCATCATGGACGGCGCGCAGCACGACGAACCCGTCTGCCCGTTTAGCTGCGAGGGCACGTTCGTAGGAGGCCGTCGGGTCGCCGTCAGCAAGCGGTGTGGTGAGTTGCAACTCGCAGCCGTTGTGGGCTGCTTCGTCCACCAGCGCGGTCAACAACTCGCCGAAGAACGGATCCGAGAAGCGCTGATTCTTGGTGACCAGCACGAGTCCGAGCGAGTTCGTTCGAGCTTCGGGCATCTTCAGGCGCCGAGCCTCGAGATTAGGGGTGTAGCCGATCCTGTTCGCGGCCTCGACAACCCGCTCCCGAGTGCGTGCGGACACGTCATCGTGTCCATTGAGTGCCCTGGATGTCTGGGTCACGGAGACACCCGTCTCCCGTGCGACATCGCGAAGTGTAGGACGTCGCTTGGATCTCAAGGGATTGATCATCTTTCTTCTAGAATGTTCACTCATATTCATCGCGAGGACTGTCTCCAACTCAATGTTTGACAACGAGCCAACAGGATTGTACTGTGGCTTCCCAAGCAATTCCGAAACGTTTCGGATTTATCAAACCCAATTGAACCAACCGCCCTTGGGCAAGTAGGAGGGAAACCCATGCACAGAACAGAGCCGCCTCAAAGGAAAGGACGGTGGAGAACTCAGCTGGCCTGCGTGATGATTGTGTTGGCGATGATCGCCGCGGCCTGCGGAGACGACGATGATGACACCTCGTCCCCCGCGGAGTCTGCCGACACGACCACGACAGCCGCGCCCGAGGAGACCAGCTCCGACATGGACGACGACGACATGCACGACGACGACATGGCCGACGACATGGCCGACGACGACATGGCCGACGATGACATGGCCGACGACGACATGGCCGACGACGACATGGCCGACGACATGGATGACATGGACATGGCCGACGGCTCCGACGCGGAGTTCGTCAGCACACAGTTCGTGCCGGTTGAGGAAGCTGCGAAGCTTCGAGCCATCCTCGCAGACGCCGGTCTCGACTTCACCGGCGTGGAAGCGGGCCCGACCATCGACCAGATACTCGCCGGAGCAGGAGCTATCGACGTGCTCGGGGCGCTGCACGGCACATTCCCGCCACTGGCGAATGAAGGCGCCCTCACAAACATGATCGACGTGTACGACGACCTGAGCGCCGACCGCTCATTCGCGCCATCGTTCGTCCAAGCCGGCCTGCTCGGCTCGGAAGACTTCTTGGCCTACGTCCCATGGGCTCAGGCGACATACATCATGGCGGCTAACGAGCAGGCACTCGCCTACCTCCCGGACGGAGCCGACATCGACAACCTGACCTGGGACGGCCTCGCCGACTGGTGTCAGGCGATCATGGACGGGGAAGGCAAGCCCTTGTGCGGCCTACCCAAGGCCGGTTTGTTCCACCGTTTCCTCGAAGGGTACATGTGGCCCTCGTTCACCGGCGGGATGGTCTCAGAGTTCCGCAGTTCCGAAGCTGAGGAGATGCTGGCGTGGGCACGCGACTCGCTGTGGCCGACCATGCATCCCGAGTCGATCAACTACGACTTCATGCAGGAACCGCTGCTGTCAGGCGAGGTCTGGGTGGCGTTCGACCACGTCGCTCGACTGGTCAACGCGTTCAACACTGACCCGGACACGTTCGTGGCCTTCCCGACCCCCTCGGGTCCGATGGGAAGAGGATTCATGCCGGTGATCGTCGGTCTCGGCGTTCCGGCGGACTCCCCGAACCCTGAGCACGCATACGCGGTCATCGAGTATCTGACCCGTCCCGAGGTCCAGGGTCAGATTCTCGCCGATCTGGCGTTCTTCCCGGTGGTCGAGGGCGTCGACACGTCCTCGCTGCCGGCCGGAGTTGCGCTCGAGGCAGCGGCAGTCGACAAACTGGCCAACGCTGACGACGCGATCCCGGCGCTGCTCCCGGTCGGACTGGGTGAACGCGGCGGAGAGATCAACCAGATCTTCCGCAACGCCTTCGACAGAGTCGTGCTCGACGGCTCCGACATCGCTACCGTGCTTGACGATGAGGGCGATTCCCTCCAGGCTCTCCTCAACGAGACCGGTGCGCCATGCTGGTCGCCAGACCCGGCCAGCGACGGGCCCTGTGTAGTCAACCCGGCAGGCTGAGCCTCCGAAGCACTATCAGATCCCCTTCACCTGAAGAGGGAGCCCGATGAATACCCCCGATACCGCCACGTCCGCCCCGAAAGCAAGGACGTGGCGGTATCGCGTGGTCCCCTATCTGTTGATCGCGCCCGCGATCGTCTACCTCGCGATGTTCTTCGCGTATCCGATGTATGAGGGTCTCGTTCTGGCCGTCTACGACGAGGACGCCCTGTTGCCGACCCGCGACGAGCCGAACCTCGACGGGCGGGAGGTCTCGAAGATCCCCCAGGGAACGGCGCTTGCAATTGTCGGTCGGAGCAGTCAGCAAGTTGTCGGCGACGAGAACCCCGATGCGCTCACCGACCCGTGGTATCTCGTGACCGCCGACGATGCCGCCGGGTCTCCCGTCACCGGCTGGGTGTCTGAGGCTCGGATCCGTGTTCGTGAACAGAACGCGGCCGGCGCGCCTGTCAGCGGAACGGTTCGCCCCAGGCTCGCCGCCACGTCGGATCCTCTGACAGACGTCTACGAGGCACCCAACGACCGCAGCGAAGTGATCGGCAAACTCGAACAACGCGCTCCTGTGAAGATCACTGAAGTCGCACTGCTCGAGGTCTGGTTCCAGGTGATGCCGGCCGACGATCCTGATGCGGCAGCCGGTTGGGCGCCGTCGCGGTACCTGCAGGTGTTCGAGGACGGCGAGAACGGTCGCGTGCATCGGGGAACCGACGGCGAGTTCACCACAGCGTTCATCCGGCGCATGATCGATGACCGTTTCTTCGGCCCCGCTGTTCGGACCACGTTGTTGCTGATGGTTCTGATCATTCCTGCCCAGTTCGTTCTGGCGATGGTCATGGCTCTGGTGATCCACGCCAGAACCCGCTTGAGCACCGGCTTCCTATACGCCTTCTCTCTGCCCATCGGCATGAGCGATCTCGCCGCGGGGATCCTATTCTTTTCGATCTTCACCGGCAACGGGCTGCTCAACAGCATCCTCGACGGTCTGGGGATCATTGACGGGCCCTATTCGTTCTTGACCGCGGAGACGGTTCGCTGGATCATCTTTGCAATCGTGCTCGCGGAGCTGTGGCGGGCGACTTCGATCGTCATGGTGATCCTGGTCGCGGGCCTCCAGGCCATCCCTGACGAGACACTGGAGGCAGCCGAACTGTTCGGAGCCAGCTATTTCCAGCGGGTCCGCCACATCATGCTGCCACTGTTGCGTCCGAGCATCCAGGTGGCACTGATTCTGCGCACGATCCTTGCCTTCCAGGTGTTCGCGGTTGTGATCGCCCTGGGTGGGGGCGATGTCGTCACCGTCCTCGCCAACGAGTCCTACCGCCAGTACTTCGGGCTGCGCAACAATAATGTCGCCTCGGCGTATGCCGTGTTCATCCTCATGTTGTCTATCGCAAGCGCATTCTTCTACCTGAGAGCGGTTCGATCCGAGACGGAGGTCCGGCCGACATGAGTCTCAAGACGGGGCCCGAGGACTCTGCTGGAACCGACGCGGTTGCGGGGCTTCCAACCGTGCTGCCTCCGCTGGACTCTCCCGAAGTGCAGCAACTGCACCGGCGTATGCGGCGACGCCGAGGTCGCGGTCGTCTGACCGCATACGTCACGGGCACCATCTTGACCCTGTGGATTGCGGTGCCGATCTTCTTCGTGTTCTCGATGGCTTTCACGACTCAGGAGACGGTCCGCTCCTACCCCAAGAACTTCCTTCCGTTCATCCCCTTCTCAACCGACACGATGCGCTTCTTCCTGCAGTCGGATGGTGTTTTGGAGAGCTTGTGGAACAGCATGGTCGTGGCAGCGATAACCCTGATCCTGTCGACCTTGATCTCGATTCCGGCCGGATACGCGATCGCCCGCTATCTGTTCAGGGGCCGTGACCTGTTCCGGCTGGCCGTGCTGGCCGTCCGTGCCTTCCCGATCGTGGTGCTGTCGATCCCGCTCGCCGTTCTGTACCTGAGGATCGGTGTTTTCGACAGCCTCTACAGCTTGGCATTGATGCATACTGCGCTCGCTCTGCCGACCTCAATACTGGTCGTGTCCAGCGTGTTCGCCAGCGTCCCGTACGAACTCGAGGAGGCGGGCAAGGTCTTCGGGGCGACCCCGTTCCAGTCGTTCCGCTACATCGTGGTGCCTCTGGTGCTACCGGGGATCGCCGCTTCGGGCCTCTTCTCGTTCGTTTTGTCGTGGAACGAAGTCTTCGCCGCTGCCATCCTCACGATCAACAACCGGACGCTGCCTGCGTTGGTGTTGAACTCGTTGGCCAACTCGCCTGATGCGTTCCAGTTCGCCGGCGGGTTCTTCTTGATGGCCCCGTCGATCGTGTTCATGTTCTTCATCCGCCGCTACCTGTTCAACATGTGGGGGCAGGTCACCAAGTGAAAGCAGTACGCAATGGCTGAGATCCGAATCGAGCAGGTCACCAAGGCGTTCGGTGACAAGGTTGCGATCGATGGCATCGACCTCACTATCGAAGACCGCGAGTTTCTGGTCCTGCTCGGACCGAGCGGTTGCGGGAAGACGACTCTGCTGCGGGCAATCGCGGGGCTGGGAATGGCCGACTCAGGGCGGATCGCCATCGGCGGACGCGACGTCACGTATCTGCCTCCGGGACGGCGGCAGATCTCGATGGTTTTTCAGAGCTATGCGATCTTTCCCCACATGACGGTGCATCAGAACATCGGTTTCGGCCTGTTGATGAACAAAGTCGACAAGGCCGAGATCGACCGTCGAGTACGTAGTGCTGCGGAGTTGTTGCACATCGAGGACTTGCTCGACCGCAGACCCAGTGCAATGAGCGGCGGACAACGCCAGCGGGTCGCAGTGGCACGCGCTCTCGCGATGGAGGCCAAAGTGCTGCTGATGGACGAGCCGTTGAGCAACCTCGATGCACTGCTCCGGTTGGAGATGCGGGCCGAGTTAAAACGGCTGCTGGCCGATGTCGAAGCAACAACCGTGTACGTCACCCACGACCAGATCGAAGCCTTGAGCATGGGTGACCGGGTTGCGGTCATGCTCGACGGAAAGATCCAGCAGTGCGACGCTCCCAATACCGTCTACGAGTCGCCCTCCAACAAATTCGTCGGCAGTTTCATCGGCAACCCGCCTATGAACTTCATGGATGGGGCGATTCGACGCGACCGCGACGCTGTGACAGTCGCTGTCGGCGAACACGAGTTCTCTCCCCCTGCAGCACTGCAGCCGCTGATCCGGGAACTGAGCAGCGACCGGGTCACGCTCGGCATCCGGGCCGAGAACATGGAGACACTCGCCGCGCCGTCATCTGGCACGGTCCCAGTGACGATTGAGGTCGTCGAGCCTCTGGGCGCGCAGAACCTGCTGACCGCGAAGATCGGAGGTCACCGGCTCAAGGTCTCGACCCATCCGAGCCTGGACGTGGCCGCGAAACAACAGGTTCACATACGCTTGCCCGCTGATCAGATCAGATGGATTGACCCCGCTACCGAAAGTGTGCTCTACAGCCGATGACAAGCAACCAGAACCTGTCCCGCCCAGACCGCACGACTGAGGCCTTCTCCATATATCGCAACAACGATCGAGACGGCTACACGGTGCCGTCTCAGCACCTCTATCCGTTCCAGTGGAACTGGGATTCACTGTTCGCGGCTCTCGGCTGGGCGGAATTCGACGTGGCCCGGGCCTGGACCGAGATAGAGACGCTGTTCGAGGCTCAATGGCCTTCGGGAATGGTCCCCCACATCGTGTTCTGGTCTGAGTCCGAGAGCTACTTCCCAGGACCCGACTTCTGGCAGATCGAAGATTCCACCCCTTCCACTTCAGGGATCTCGCAGCCACCGGTGGCGGCCACGATTGTGAGGACACTGGCAGAGACGCACGGACTGCCGCCGCGGTCGCTCTACGAGCGCATTGAACGCTGGCACCAATGGTGGCACCGTGCCCGAGACCCCGAAGGCAACGGGGTGATCGCCATCACCCATCCCTGGGAATCGGGGCGCGACAACCTCCCTGACTGGGATCGTCCGCTTTCGCGTGTTACCCCGACGCTCATAGACGGTTACAAGCGACGTGACCTCGACCACGTCAACCCGGACATGCGGCCCCACAACGACGACTATGAACGCTACCTGGCCCTGGTCGCCTACGGCGCATCCAAGGGGTGGGACGATGCCGCCATCGCACAGGAGAGCCCATTTTGGGTAGCCGACCCGTGTCTGACAGCTGTGCTGCTGCGAGCCGAGCGCGACCTCGTCTGGCTCGGTGAGACCATGGGCACAGACACCACCGAGACTCACGAGCGAATCGATCGCCTCACCGACGGGTTCGAGCAGTTCTGGAATCCAACCGTGGGCGCCTACTGTTCGCTGGACCTGCGGACCGGGGTTCACGCCGACGCCGGAACCTCAGCGTCCTTCCTTGCCCCCTACGGCGGCATCACCGAACACAGCGACCGGTTGCTGGACGAACTCGAAGCATGGTCGAACGCATGCACCTACCTGGTACCTAGTTTCGATCCCCGCCACCCCAGTTTCGAGCCCCTGCGCTACTGGCGCGGACCTGTCTGGTGCATGGTCAACTACATGATCGCCACGGGTTTGGCTGAGTTCGGCGCGCTCGATTGGGCCGAGCGTCTCCGCTCCGACACGTCGAAGCTGATAACCCTCAGCGGCATGCCCGAGAGCTTCGATCCTCTGACCGGCGGCCCCGTCGGTGGAGAGCACTTCACCTGGACCGCCGCTCTCTGGCTCGCCTGGGCCCGCTGGCCGGAGAACGGTCACGGTACGGATGCCGTGCCTGCCGCACAGTGACTTCCGGCATCCTCAAGCGCGGAGCGTGCCCGGCTCGGGGTCTGGGCGCCGAGCAACCGCTTGCACAGTGTGTATGCAGTTATGCATCAATGTGTACGATAAAGGTATGCACAAACAGCGGGTCACGGTCACCGTGGACGAGGAGTTGCTTGAGGCGGCCAACCGCGCGGTGAGCGAGGGACTCGCCCGATCGGTCAGCGAGTGGGTGAGCGAGGCGATGGCCCAACGGCGCGACAGAGACGCTCGGCTCGCGGTGATGCGGCGACTCCTTGAGGAATACGAAGCGGAGCACGGTTTCATCAGCGACGAGGAGATCGCCGAGCAGGCCCAGCAGGATCGCGACGCGGCCGGGTCGTATCGAGCCGAATTTCGGCAGACGGGATGACCGATATTCTGGACTCTGGTGCGCTCATCGCACTGGAGAGCGACGATCGGCGCATGTGGCGGCGGTTCAAGGGAGCGCTCCAAGCCGAGAGCCCACCAAAGACGCACGGGGGCGTAGTCGCCCAGGTTTGGCGCGGCGGAACCGGTCGCCAGGCACGCCTCGCGGTTGCCTTACAAGCCGTCGAGGTCGCGCCGCTTGATGCCGAGCTTGGACGAAACGCTGGAGTCCTGATCGCCGCCAGTGGCCATGCCGACGCCATCGATGCCGCTCTAGTCGCGCTGGCTGACCACGGCGACCAGATCATCACTTCGGACCCGAGCGACCTGTCCATCCTCGCGGCTGCCAGCAATCGACGCATCAACGTAGTCCCCGTCTAACCTCACTCCGGGGCGCGTATTGGAGGCACTGCGACATCATTTGTCGTCATGTGGTCGGTGGCCGCACTGGAGGATCCCCTCGCCCGGCACAGACCACCTCAAGCACCTCGCCTGGCTCCACGACCACTCGACGCTGTGTCTCCAGACACCTTCCGCGCAGGCGTACTGCTGCACACCGGATCCGAAGCCTCAAAGTAGGTGACTGTCTGCACTCCGCGCCCATCGACACGCTCTGGAGCCCAACGGAAGGTCGTCAGTAGACTTGCGATAGCAACCCCACCCCGTGGAGGCATCTGATGAAAGCGACCGAGGCGAAATTCCTTGACTTCCTGAGACAATCGCCTCAGTTCGTGATCCCGGTCTACCAGCGGACCTACAGTTGGACCGAGCGCGAGTGCCGCCAACTCTGGGACGACATCCTCCGCACTGGAAACGATGATCAGATCGCCGTGCACTTCGTCGGCTCGATCGTCTACATCGAAGAGAGCATGTACCAGGTCACGAGCCGGTCACCACTACTTGTGATTGACGGGCAACAGCGTCTCACGACTGTCATGTTGATCCTTGAGGCTCTGGCCAGGCAGGTCGAAGACCGAGAACCGCTCGACGGATTCTCCCAAGAGAAGCTCCGCAGCTACTACCTGCTCAACCCTCTAGAAAAGGACGAGCGTGGCTTCAAGTTAGTACTCACGCAGACGGACAAGGAGAGCCTGATTGCACTGCTGCAACAGCGGCCATTGCCAACGGAAGCGTCGCTCCGCGTCAGAGAGAACTTCGAGTTCTTCGCGCAGCAGATCAAGGATCTCGGTCACGAGCTCATTCCGCTATGCCGGGGACTCGCGAAGCTAATGGTCGTCGATGTCGCGCTCAGCCGAGAGCAGGACAATCCGCAGCTGATTTTCGAGAGCATGAACTCGACGGGGCGAGCGCTCAGTCAGGCTGACCTCATCCGGAACTTCGTGTTGATGGGGCTCGAGCCCGTACAGCAGACACGGCTCTACGAAGATCATTGGCGTCCGATGGAACTGGCCTTCGGCCAGGATGCCTACGGCACCCACTTCGACCGATTCATGCGCCACTACCTGACGTTGAAGACTGGGGAAATTCCAAAGGTCGGGAAGGTCTATGAGGCATTCAAGAAGTACGCGTCTCGACCGACGATCACGCAAGACGGCATCGACCTGCTGGTCACCGATATCCAGCGATTCGCCGACTACTACTGCTCGGTAGCCCTTGGTCGGGAGTCCCCGGGTCGTCTCGGCGAAGCCTTCCGGGACCTGCGGGAACTCAGAGTCGGTGTCGCGTACCCATTCATCCTTGAGCTCTACTCCGATTATGACAAGGACCAGTTGAGCGAGGCCGACTTCTGCACGGCGGTTCGGCTGGTCGAGTCTTACGTGTTCCGTCGCGCAGTCTGCTCCATCCCGACGAACTCGCTAAACAAGACGTTCGCGACCTTCGGCCGCGAACTCAGAAAAGGCAGCTACTTGGAGAGCATCAAGGCCCACTTCCTCCTGTTGCCGTCCTACCGCCGGTTTCCGCGAGATGACGAGTTCAAGCGTGACCTTCAAGAGCGGGACGTTTACAACTTCCCGAGGTGTAGCTACTTGCTTCGTCGGCTCGAGAATCATGAGCGTAAAGAGCGGGTGCCCGTTGATGAGTACACAATCGAACACATCATGCCCCAAAACGTAGACCTCTCAGCGAAGTGGACGGAGGATCTCGGGCCAGAATGGCAACGGGTACACGAAAAGTGGCTTCACACACTCGGTAACTTGACATTAACGGGCTACAACTCGGAGTACAGCAACCGACCCTTCGACGCGAAACGGGACATGGAGGGGGGATTCAGGATGAGCCCGCTCAGGCTAAATAAGGACATAGGATCGCTGGAATGCTGGGATGAGCGAGCTATTCAGGACCGCGCCGCCGGTCTTGCGGACCTGGCCGCAAGAGCCTGGGGCGAGGTGCAGCTCTCCGACGAGAAGCTTGATCAATATCGACAGCAACCGGACCGGCGGCCGCGTGGGAACTACACGATCAAGGACCATCAACACCTCGTCCAGGAAAGCGCTGTTCGACCGTTGTTCAACATGTTCCGGAAGGAAGTTCTAGCTCTCAGCCCAGTGGTCACGGAGGAGTTTCTCAAGCTCTACGTCGCCTACAAGGCGGAGACCAACTTCGTTGACGTCGTCCCACAGGCCTCCCAGCTCCGCCTTTCGCTCAACCTCCGATTCCACGAGTTGAACGATCCGAAAGGTCTTGCCAGGGACATCACCGGTCTCGGGCGCTGGGGGAACGGCGACGCGGAGATAAAGCTAAGCGACCCGGGAGAGTTGCGGTACGTGGTCGGACTCGTCCGCCAAGCCTTCGAGAAGCAGATGGACAACGGGGACAGCGACACCTGAACTCCGCTTGATACGACCCCTGTCATATGGTGTGCCTAGGGTGCCCCTCCATGAAATGCTGTTCCTACAGCCGGGCAGGACCGTGAACTGTGATGCTGCCGGGCCGCGCGTGGTGGTTAACTGGTCGGCTAGGGCAGTTCGAGCTGTTTGCCGGTTATCTCGGCGTCGGTCGAGTCCAAGAGGGCGTTGGTTGCGATGAGCTGGCCTTCGGTGGCGACGGGATCGTTCCAGGGCATCGCTGAGGTCCATCGCCATGCGTGGGTCATGACTCTGATGCAGGCGGTCAGGTCTCCATCATTCACCGAGGCGCTCCGCAGCCCGGTGAGGTACTCGTTGCGATACACGCTGGGTATCACAATGCGCGCGGCTCCGACGGCTGACAGTTCGGCGTTCATCATCACCCGGGCGACCCGACCGTTTCCGTCGGCGAACGGGTGAACCTCGGTCACGACGATCATTACGTAGAGGGCACGCGCGAGGCCCTCGGGCAGTTCCGCGATGCGCTCGAGCCCCTTGGTGAGCGTGCCTTCGACCAGGTCCGGCGCGACGAACTCGTAGAGACCGACGCGGTTGCTCTCTGTCTTCCAGGCTCCCGGGCGCTGGTCGGGGCGTCCGCCCATGATGTCTTGGTGGCGCGCGACGAGGTGGTCGATCAGTTCGGCGGGGTCAGTGGATGTGGCTGCACGGCCGATCGGATCAACGACACAGCGGTACGTGCCGAGGATCTCGTGGCCGTCAGCCGGGCGTTCGGCTGGTGGAGTGTTCGTTTCAACTATCCGGCGCGCTTCGTCAACGGTGAAGGTCGTGCCCTCGATGTAGTTGGAGAAGTAGCTCTCGTAGAAGGGAAGCTCACCAGGGGGATCGACGCCGGGGAGCCATTCGGGAACTCCTGGAGGTGCAATTTGTTGGAGGGACTCGATCGCGACGCCGAAGAGCCTCAGGCGTCGCTCATCCCACGCTTCGCCGACGGTGACGGCTCTGAAGAGTTGGCTGGCATTCGGTCTCAACGGCTCTACCCCGGTGAGTTGCTCGAACAGGGAGTCGATCGCCGTGATGTGTTCGGAACGTCCCGTCGTTTCGGCCAGATTCCGGGCTTCGACTCGGAAGCGGTCGGTGCGCTTCGGACCCCAGGCGATGTACTTGCCGGCGATCCAGTCCTCAAGCTCGTTCAGCGACAGGGTTCGCGAGGGCCGACCGTTTCGGCTTCGGCTGGGTTCGAGGTTGTCGAGGAGCGTGCGTGCCGGACTGGACATGTAGAGCCCGTTACTCCAAGGCAGGTCGGACTCGTAGGGGGCTCCTCGTCGGATTCTGATTTCGAGACCTGGGAGCTTGATCGAAGTGCGGGTTGTGTCGGCCGCGACCGTGAGCGTGCCGTCTCGAATCACTCCGTGGGTCGCCGCGGACCTGTCGACGATGACCGCTCCCGGCAGGTAGTGGTTGCAGAGCTCTGACCAGTTCGCCCCGACGATCTCAGCTAGCTCCGATCTGAGGTCGGCCGTGTAGACGCGCGGAGCGATCCGCCGGAGGCGATCGTCGCTGACCGCCTTCGACAGCGTGGTGCGTGAAGCGACGTCGTCAAAAAAGATCGTGCGCAGCCCGGTAGGCCAGCGCGCAGATGCCGGTGCCATATCTGAACAATATCGCCCCGAGAACGTCCAACGTGAACGTTTTTCGGATTTAGTGCCCGCAAGCGGAACTCGAAATGGAGCATATACGACATATTTTGGTCAATAACTGTTGGTAGTGATCGCGGTAATCCACCTTGCTAATGCACTTCGCCAGGGCGACATCGGCTTGATCCGCGGGATCTGTGGTAGCCCTCCGTTCCACGAGCGTCTCTGTGGGGATGTGCTCTAGCCTGGATGGAACTCGACGCTCCGAGAGGATCAACGGCATGAAAATTATGCCTGCTACCGACATCGACGAAGATCCGATTACGGAACCTGTGACACTCGCAGAGCTGGACGCTGCCGTCGGCGCCGGGCCCGATGTGCCCGAGCACGAGGTCGCAGCGCGGTACTACTCAGACGAGGCGTTCCTTACCGCGATCCGGTTGCGTCGCAACGGCCGAAGCACCGACTAGCGACCAAACCAACGGTGCCGACACACGATGAGACTGGCGCATTCCTGCGCGACTACGAGAGTCTGAACCCCCATCAACGAGACAGATTCGACAGCAAACGCGAAGAATTCGTAGCGGATCTGATCGCAATGGAACGCGGCATTCGCGGTGGCGACGGGGTCGTTCCAGGGCATCGCTGAGGTCCATCGCCATGCGTGGGAACTACCGCAGCGGCTTGATTCGATCTCTGATCCAGTCCGTGAGGTCATCCACCGAGAGATTACCCGAGGCGACTCTGACGATCGTGTTGTACGCCTCCTCTGCTGGCATCAAGTCCAGGTAGTAACCGTTCGTGTTCAAGAACTGAAGCGCGGACAACACGGCGACTCGTTTGTTGCCGTCGATGAACGCATGGTTGCGCGCTAGCCCGAAGAGCAGGGAAGCCGCCTTGGCCTCCATCGTTGGGTGGAACTCCTCGCCAGCGAAGCCAGCACGCGGCCGTGCAACCGCTGAGTCGGCAAGCCCGAGATCCGTCACGTACATGAGAGCATCTACTTCAAGCCCGAGAACCTCGCACGCGATGGCAAGCACATCGTCTAGTTCGAGATAGATCACTCAGCCGTCTGCGAGCATGCTCAGCAGTTCCTCATGGCGCTGAAGGTTGCGCTTGAGCATCGTCTGAAACTCCGGGTCACTGCGTCGACGCTCCACATGCTCGGCGAGGGCGTTTCGAATGACGTCGCTCACGGTCCTCTCCTCAACCTCCGCGATCGTTCGCACCCTCTCCGCGAGCTTTTCATCGATACGCAATGTCATGCTCTTAGTCTCTCCTTGAGGTGCCATCTTCTCCTCCTCGGCAAATGCCCTGAGGAGAAGGATACCCCTTGGTAGTGAGAATGCAAGATACCTAGATATCTGACCGCTCGGCGAAGGCATCCGAACAGCGAAGGTACGCTGGCGACCGACAGCTATGGAATCGAGGGATCGCGTCGCGGTCACCAAGCCCCGCTTGGTCGGACCCTGTCATATGGTGTGCCTAGGGTGACCCTCCATGAAATACTGTTCATGTAGTTTGAGCGGTGAGGGGTGGTGACGGTGGCCCGTTACCGCCAACCCACGTTGATGGAGGATGCCAGGGTGATACCGAGTTGGACCGTCGATCCGGACGGAGCACATGGTGAGGTGTTCACGCGCCGCTGGGTGGTCGATCTGATTCTGGACCTGGCCGGCTATCGGGCAGCCGACGACCTCGGGGCTTCGGTGATCGTCGAGCCCGCTTGCGGCACTGGGGCCTTCCTTGTACCGATCGTTGAGCGGTTGGCGGAGTCCTGTAACCAACATGGCCGGTCGCTCGCCGATTCGGGCCAGGCCATCAGGGCGTTCGACGTGCTTGGCCGGAACGTCGACACAGCTCGGGAGTCGGTGGCCGCCCGGCTTGTGGAACTCGGCCAGCCAGCCGACATCGCAGAGAGCCTCAGTTCGCAGTGGATCTGCCAGGGGGATTTCCTGCTGGGACCCGGGTGCGACAGATCGCTGGAGGCGGACTTCGTGGTCGGGAACCCGCCGTATGTGAGGCTCGAGGACGTTCCTGACGAGGTGAGCGCTGCCTATCGATCCGAATGCTCCACGATGCGAGGCAGGGCCGATATCTATGTCGGCTTCTTCGAGAAGGGCCTGTCGATGCTCGGGCCCGAGGGAAGGCTTGCATTCATCTGCGCAGACCGCTGGATGCACAACCAGTATGGCGAACGGCTTCGCGCGCTGGTCGGTTCCGAATATGCGATGGACACCGTCGTGGCGATGCACGACGTGACCGCGTTCGAGGACACGGTGTCGGCCTATCCGGCGATCACTGTGCTGCGCAACGGGCACCAGGGTCCCGCCCATGTAGTGGAGGCCTTGGACGGATTCGACGCTGCGGACGGTCGCACCGTTGCCCAATGGCTAGCCGATGGGCAGGAGGTCGTCCCCGACGAAGGCAGCTTCAACGCTGTGAGGCTTGACCGGTGGTTCGCGGGCAGTGGCCTCTGGCCATCCGGGTCTCCGAATTCGCTGGAGTTGATAGCGGATCTAGAGGAGCGTTTCGATCCGCTTGAGGACTGGCGCACCGGCACCCGCGTCGGGATCGGCGTCGCGACCGGTTGTGACGACGTGTTCCTCGTCGAGGACGCGCCCGATGTCGAGCGCTGTCGCTTGCTGCCATTGCTGACCGCACACGACATCGCGTCGGGCAAGCCGCGGTGGAGCGGACGGTCTCTCGTGAACCCTTGGGAAGGCGGTCGCCTCGTTGATCTTGGAGAATACCCAGGACTTGCCTCATACCTGCAGCGCCACGGCGCCCGGGTCAAAGCGAGGCATGTGGCGCGCAAGCGACCAGCCTCCTGGTATCGCACGATCGACCGAGTCGACCCTGAACTGCAAGCGCGACCGAAGCTGCTTCTCCCCGACCTCAAGGCATCGGCTCACCCCGTGCTGGACACGGGCGGGTTCTATCCCCACCACAACTTGTACTACGTCGTATCCGACAAGTGGGACCTTGAAGTGTTGGGAGGAATCCTCTTGTCGGACATCGCGAACCTGTTCGTCGGCGCCTACTGCGTGAAGATGCGCGGTGGCACCTACCGATTCCAGGCCCAGTACCTCAGGAAGATCCGAGTTCCCGCACCGGACGCCATCGACGCTCCGACCGCGGCAGCCCTTGCTCACGCGTTCAGATATCGAGACCGTGCCGCTGCAACGGACGCAGCCGCGGCGCTATACGGAATCAGCAGTTCCGACCTTCGCGTCGCGGCGTAGCCCCCACGAGCAAGCAGGCCCGGTTGCTACCGTTATCCGCCACCCGACCAGTCGATGTCAGGATTGGTCGTTATGAACTGAAGGCACCTTCCGTGGATCGCCGCCGCGAACGTCTGAAAGCTCACCGAGTTCGATGGGAACCGGACCGCAGCGGAATCCTTGTCAGCGAGAACGACGCACGCTGCGTCTAGCAGACGCTCCCGTACCATTCGCTCGAAGAAGATCACGTACCGGTCCGCGTAGCTGGCACCGTCGAAAGCTGGATCGGGTTCCCACACCGTCCTGCGGGGTTTAACTGCAGTCGTGAAGGCTGCGTTGTCCTCCAACAGCATGAAGTAGCCAAGCCAGCCATGACACGACACGTTGGTCACCGCCGATGGAGGCCGCCGACCCTCACAACAGTTGGGCCAACCTCAGGGGATCATGCTAAGAGGACTGTTGTTGCAACTTCACTATGATTTCCGTAACGAAGTGACACATAAGCGATTAGTGTGTCATTCTGCTGCAGCCTAGGAGACAAGGAGTTCTAGTGCTTCTTCGGTTTGAGGTGGGGAATCACCGGTCGATTCACGAGCCGGTTGAGTTGTCGATGATCGCGATTGACAAGGACCGTGTTGCGGCTCGTCAAATCGCGGGGATCGGTGACGAGCAGGTGCTGACGGTCGCGGGAATCTACGGTGCCAACGCTTCGGGCAAGACCAACTTGATTGACGCACTGTCCTGGCTGTCGAAGGCAGTCAGATTATCTCTGTACACCCGGGGAGAGTCGCTTCAAGTTGACCCGTTCGAGTTCGCACCGGAGCCAACGCCGACAAGTTACGGAGTTGATCTGGTCGTCAACGCTGTCCGCTACCGCTACGAGCTAGAGGTGGACGAGTCCAGCGTCGTCTCCGAGGCTCTGTACAGCTACCCGCAGCGACGTCGCCGAACGCTGTTCGAGCGCGAAGGGGATCACCTGACCTTCAGGCGCGGTACCCGACTGACGGGTGGCGGGCGTGAATTGATTACTCCGACAACTCTGGTCATGTCGGTTGCCGACCGCCTGACCAAGGAGATATACCTCGTTGCGACCTGGTTGGAGAACATCGACTTTGTCGGCTATTGGCCGCGATCGTTAATCCCCAAAATGTTCAAGGAAGCCCGCCCCGGAGCACGGTGGACCGCTGACGGTCACCAAGAGGCTCTTTACGACTTGTTCGAAGAATCGCCCACGCGTGGCCAGCCCAGCGGAGACAACGTGTCACACGACAGTCACACACAACGGCGCGACCTGGCCCTCTCGCTGCTCAAGTTCGCCGACCTGGGAGTTCGGGATGCAGAGGTGATCAAGGGTCCGACTCCCGCCAACCCTGACGGGCGCCAGTTAAGGCTCCTGCACAACATCTCTGGCAGCCTGCTTCCCTTGGGCTTGGCCGAGGAGTCCGAAGGAACTCTCACTTGGCTACGGCTGATGCCGGAACTGCTCCAGGTTCTCGCGAACGGAGGGCTCATCGTGGTCGACGAACTCGACTCCAGCCTCCACCCCGCGATATCGAGAAAGCTCCTCGAACTGTTCCGCGACCCTGCGACCAATCCGCATGACGGCCAGATCATTTTCACAACCCATGACACAAGCCTGCTCGGCCATCTGAACCGCGACGAGGTCTGGTTTGCCGAGAAGAGGCCCGATGGAAGTACAGAACTGATCGCACTGTCGGACTTCCGCGGAACCAACGCCCGGCGTTCCACGAACCTCGAGCGCGGTTACCTCCATGGCCGCTTCGGCGGGGTGCCGTCGGTGGACGAGTTCCAATTGCGCCAGGCGATAAGCGAACTCGGCCGAGCCTGACCATGGCGCGGCAACGAGGAAACGGGGCTCTACGTCGACAAAGCCCGCAAAGAGATCAACTGGCCCGTTTTGTTATCTTCTGCGAGGCTCCGAGGCGACGTTTCACCTCCACCGAGGGTGGACACGTCATCGAGTCGAGAGATGTTCTTCCCCAGGGTCATCAAGAACCCAGAATCAAACTAGCTGGCAGCACTAATGTCACGTTGAGGGTCACCAAAGGCCTCCCGTGCCCCGAAGCGGATGTTCTCGTAGTCGATGAACACGGCCACTCTTGTCACCGGGTTACCTCCAAAAATAGATAACCCCCGCCATTCCTGGCGAAAACCGGGAAGGCGGGGAGAAGTACTCAAACTCTAGCAAACACGACAACAAAGTTAACCATGTGTTCGCGATTCCCTAGGCGTGCCGGCCTTCAGCGCTTCTCTACAAATGTTCGCTGCGGTCGAATCTCGGGCTAGGCGGCCATTCGTATGAGTTGGTTCCCGGTCTTGGTATCTACGTAGGCGAAGCTCTGAGGGGGACGGAAGCCTTCTTCGCGCGGAGGTCTTGGAGAGGGATCGGCTGACTGAGCGCTTGCGGCTCGGAGAGCGCCAGAGCGGTGCCTTTGGCCACTCCCTCGAAGTACTGCTGGAACTCATCGAAGGACAACTCTGACCGTGGGCCATACTCTTGCCAAAGGGCTGCGAGACCAGCGGACCGGACACTAGTGATGACGCATGTTCCAAGGAGTGCTCGCGTCGGCGACGCGGCGTACAGGAGAGCCCGCGTCGGGATGACGATCTTCGGCACGGTACGACGCAGCTCTACAGTCTTGACACCAGTGAGGATGGCCTCCGCGAATCTGGGTCTCAGCGACAGCACAACCATCCGGTCTCGGTCGATCCCGTGGAAATCGTTGCTCATTGCGGCCCCATCCCTTCCTCGTAGAAAGCACGAACAGTATTCTCATCAATTCTGCGTGTTGTTATGAAGTATGAATTCTGGCGCATCCTGGCACAGATCTCTCGGGAACGGGCAATCGAGACTGCTTCCGTGAACATCTCCGTTTGACTGAAGATCAGTGCGGCGGCCTCCGAAGGACCGTTGTGCGTGGAACGTTTGGCGGCTTCGATGACTTGGTGTTCGTCAAGCACTCCGAAGTGGCGATGGAGGCGGTATAACCGACGCGGGTCTCCTGTCTTGACTTCGTCCAACCAGGACATGGCTCTCATGCCCCCGAGGGACCCTCCGCCGGAAACCCACCAGATGATCCTCGCGGGCGCTTCAACGAAGCGACGAGGCGACATGTAGTAGACGTTGGCACGAGCGGCGGCTGCCCGGCGATGCTGTTCGAACAGTCGTCGTTGGGGCTCTTCGTACCCGCACCGCTTACACGGCCATTCCTGACCCCGGACGCAGGCGGTTCTGACTACTCCGACGGGGTCTGCGCTTTGGCCCTCCTGAAGAGACGTCTCAACCATCCCGGCCGCGACGACATCGGACCACCGTGGACCAGAAAGTGTTCATCGACACTGAGGCTGCGGATGCGCGCAACGCGAGATTCCAGCGTGTCGCAGGTATCGGCCATTGCCGACGTCGGGAAGGTCCTCCTGTTGACGTCGACAGCGATCTCGACACAGGCAAGGAATGCTTCGACGTGCTGGCGGGCGTTGACGGGGTCGGCGTATCCGAATTCTGTGGACGGCAGTCCGAAGTAGGCCGCCAACCGCCAGTTCACCACCACGCCGTTCTGATGTCGTTTGAGCTTCTCGACCGCCGCAACAAGATGCTGTCTGACCGACGTGTCCGTCATCGCATCCAGCAGCTGTTCAAGGTCATGTGTCTTCGCCAAGCGCTTGCCGTCGGTCGCGACCGCGGCTGACTTGATTGCCAGCTCAATCCCCAAATGCGCCTTCTCCAGCACCGACAAAAACCTGAAGGCGCGTTCCTCAACGGCTTCCGAACCCGTAAACCCCTCTTCTTCGACGCGGATGCTGTTCAGTGTGCGGTACAGGTCAGATGCCGGTTGTCTGACTGCTTGCAGCACATCCACAGACACCTCTTCGTTCGTAGAGTCAACGCCAGTCATGTCTTGCAGTCCCCCTTCGCGCCAGCCGCGGTCCACAACCGCGAGGCGCATGACGTCTCTGCTGATGTGAGCCTCGAACGACGCGGACACGTTCTCGAGCAGATGCTTCCAGACGGCCGGGGTTCTAGCGACCACATCACAAACAACCCCGGTCGCATCACGGACCGCTGCCTTCAACTCCTTCGCTATCTCAAGATGCCGTTTCCCCCAGTCAGGGTCGATCAACACCACCAGGTCAACGTCGGAATGTGCCCGCGCCTCGCCACGGGCGGCAGAACCGAACAGCAGCACCTCTCCCACACGCGTATCGGCGATGCACACTTCCGCGGCACGGCGAGCGTCGTCAAGGGCGGAGCGATCACCGCTGATCGTTGGGCGAGCATCCGCAAGGGACATAACATCACCGTAACCAAGCCCCCCACACGTTACAAGCAGCGACGAACCCACCGTGTTCCCAAGTCATCCAAAATGCACTCTCGTGTCGATCCATGGAAACCGGGATCATCCGCTGGTGTGTCTATATCAAAATGCACTATGAACTGCATCGGTTTGTCGGGCTGAGAGGATTTGAACCTCCGACCTTCGGTCCCCCAGACCGACGCGCTAACCAAGCTGCGCCACAGCCCGCGACCCAGTGACAATACCGGGCATCACCCGGCCTCACACCCGCTCAGTAGATACCGGGGACGATCCGGTACTTGACCCGTGCCTTGTACTCCGCCCACTTCTCCGCGCCGTACTTCTCCTCGCAGTGCTTCTCGTCGTCGAGCTGACGGTAGGTGAACAGCGAGACGATACATGCGAAGTAGGTCCAAGCCCACAGATTGGTGAAGTGGCCGAACACCAGGGCAACCGACAGGCAGAAGAACCCCTCGCCCATGTAGTTGAAGTGGCGGGCCGGTCCCCAAAAGCCGTTGCAGAGGATCTTGCGGTCTCCGGCCTCGATGTACTGAGGCTCCAGGAACCCCAGGAACTTGCGCTCCGGCCAGCGCTTGAACGTGTACTTCTGCATGTTGGCGCCACGCGAGATGCACCAGCCGAAGAAGAACATCGCCGGCGCACCGATCAGCCAGACCCACCGCCCGAAACCAGAGAAGCCCGGGTCGGGGTGAACGGCCATACCCCACAGCGGCATGATGTAGAGCCAGCCGTAAACGATGAGACCACCCCAGAACAGCTTGAATCCGACGTTCTCATGGATCAGGTCGTAGGTGTAGAGCTGCACCCGCTCGAAGACGAAGTAGTCCAACACATAGAAAGTGAAGTACCCGGCATACAGGTAGACGCCGGGATTGGCGTCGTCACCGAACTCGCGGTAGTGCCACACCGCGCCGGACAGGCAGTTCAACGACAGCATCGTCCCGCCCACGACATAGAAGTACATCTTCACATCGAAACGCCCGTTGAAGAACTGGATCTCCTGGGCTCGCCCGAACCACCACGCCAGGAACCGGTTCTTGACCTTGCCCTCCGGATAGGAGAACACCCCGATCGTGGTCATGATGATCGTCAGGACCGTTCCCCCCGCGACGGCATACGCGGAGGACCGGTAGAACCAGTCACGCGGCAAACCCCCGATCTCGAATGCCCAGACGATTATCGCCACGGCGAACACCAGGATGCCGTTCAGCCGGTAAGAGCGCGGCTCACCGGTCTCAGCATCAACGACATAACCCGTGACTTTCCGGCCAGGCAGGATGAGCTGCACCACGAAGAACGCAATGAAAACGAACAGCGGGGTGAGGAACCCCCAGACCGCTTCCGATGCTGACAACTCGAATAGATGTTCGATTCCGAGCCACTCGGCCATGAGCAAGTATCCCTTCGTTGGTCGTTGCCGTCATTATGGCACAGCCGCGACCAACGACCCGAAACCCTAGGACTCCGACAGATGGCGTCGGATGCGTGCGAAACAAGACGTGATCTCTTATATTGTCGGTCAGCGCGACTGCGCTTACGACAACGGTGCTCAGCAATAGTTCGCTGGACGCTGACCAACACGGAGGAACAAATGACCGAGGCCGTATCCCGTAGTACTTGGACCAAGATCCGCTGGGTGCTCCTGCTGCTGTGCGCTCCACTACTCTTCAGCGCCTGTGCAGACGACGATGAGGCAACAGCGGGTCTCACCGCGGCTGACGTCGACACAATCGTCGAAGCTGAAGTTGAAGCTGAAGTTGAAGCCGCCATCGCAGCGATGCCGGAGCCCGAACCGGGATTGACGGCAGCCGAGGTCGAAGAGATCGTCGACGACGCCATCGCTGCGATCCCCGAGCCGGAACCGGGGCTCACCGAGGCGCAGGTGGCGCAGATCGCGCTCGACGCGGCAATCACGATTCCTCCCAAGAGCTCCCAACCCGCCGACTACACCAAGTTCTTCGTGCAGAATGCAATCGACAGATACGAGAGCGAAGGACTCGAAGCCACACTGGACTACTACAACTCACTGGAGAGCGTGGACGGATCATGGTACGTCTTCATCATTGACGCTGACGGTGTCCCCGTCGCCCACTATGACAACTCACAGCTCGGCGGGAACCTGAGCGACCCCGTCACCTACAGCGACGTCAACGGCTTCCACTTCGGAGCTGAAATACTTACCGCGACCGAGGAGGGGTCGTGGTTGGCCTACGCCTTCCAAAACCCCGGAACCGGCGACATCAACGCTGGAGACTTCGGCGAGATCGAACTCAAGAACAGTTGGGTTGTGCGGCACGACGATATGGTGTTCGGCTCGGGTTGGTACATCAACGCCGATGACATGACTCGAAACTTCGTTCATGCAGCGGTCGACGCTTACATCATCGGAGGATACGGCGAGATCGTCCAGAGCCTGTCGGACCCCAACAGAGCCTTCTGGGGGGCTCTCTCCGCGGTTGAGTACTACAACAACGCCGACCATATCGACGGGCAGTTCATAGCGTTCACCGCCAACGAACAGGGGATCCTCGAATTGCACTCCGACGGCACAAAGATCGGGACGCACATCAACGACATAGCCGGCGGAGCGGAACTGAACTTCTCGCGCGACGGCAACTGGGTGGAGGCGGTGGGCACCGATCCCGAAACAGGCAACCCGGTGCACCTGCGGCTCTACGGCATCAACTACGACGGAATCAAGATCACCGCGGGTTGGCGCAACGACGGATCCGGCTGAGCCCCGTCAACTGAACGAACCCCTCTGAGCAGCAGCTTCGAGCGTCACCTGTCTGCGAGGGCCTCACCGAAAATCTCAACCCCCACCGGGGGAAGCGACCTCGAAGCGGCCGTCGGTTTTGGCATACGATGTCGGGACGATCCTGTGGTAGAGCGATCCCGACACTTATCATTCTCAGAATGGAAACATTCGCAATAATCATCGGCTTGATAGTGCTCGTCGTCGGAGCGGCCATCTCGGTGCGCCGTTCCCGCGATACTCAGTAGGGCCCCACGATGTCGCCTGGATGGAATGAGGCGGTGCCGCCGAACGGGTTCCACAACCGGGCCGAGGTCGAGTCGCCGGACTCAAACGACAACCCGCTAGGGCTGGCTTCACCGGTCGGTGAGGTCGACATCGAGACCACCCCCGAGCATCGCAACCTCGTTAAGGGCGATCCCCGATGCGTCGGCTGGACCCGCTGCTATGACGATCCCAATGTGGTCGCGCTGCGTGAACGACTCCAGGAACGCAACGGCATCGAGGGTTTCGAGGTCGTCGAGAGCAGCGATGTCGAACAGGCGGCGACGATCTTCCATCGAGACGGTTTCGTCGCCGTGGCCGATGCGCTGCAGCCCGAACATCTCGAAGAGCTCCGTCACGGTGCGGAGGAGGTCACGGCCGCCCTGCTCGAAGCCGACCCCGAAGGTGCCGTCGGCGGCGGAGCCGGGGGCCTCCCCCACCGTTACTCCTTCGGCGGGACCTCGGTGTCGCGGCACATGTTCCACCGGCCGGAGTGGTCCCAGCTGATCGACCTGCCCACGACAACCCCGATCCTGTCGGCGATCTTCGGAAGCTCCGACTACATCGTCTACGGCTGCGGGGGCGACTTGGTGCTACCGGGTGCGGTCGAATACCAGGGCCTGCACTCCGACTCGGTCTGGAGCGAGATCCACGACCCGCAAGGAGAGATCACCATGCGCGACCTCCCCACACCGGTCCTCGCCATCAACTTCCCGACGACCGATCTCACACCGATCAACGGACCCACACGGTTCATCCCCGGAAGCCACCGATCACGCGCTCCGATCCCAACGCTCGCCGACGAGCCCGAATGGATGCGGCTGAGCACGGTCTGCCCGCTCCCGGCCGGCTCCGCGATTATCCGTGACGCACGCTGCTGGCACGGGGGAACACCCAACCTGTCGCGGGATGTCCGGGCAATGCCCGGCATCGAGTACATGGCCCCCTGGTTCCGTAGCGAAGCACTCATCAGGTCGATGTCGTACGAGACCTGGACGACCCTGTCACCCCACGCCCAGCGAATCAGCCGATATGTGGTCTGCGACAAGGGCGAGCCGGTGATCGGCGAAGGCGTGAACCTGCCCCGCCGCGCCGACCGCGAACACGTCCACAACCAACAGTTCAAAGCCCTGACCCCCGAACAAGCCACCGCCTACCAACGCCGCACCTGACCTACACCCTGGCCTTCCGGGCTAGTTCTTGTAAGGACCCCGCCCCGCTGGCCTATCGTAGTGCTATCAGAGGTGATAGCATCATGTGATGGCTACCACTCGCACCACATTCACTCTTGACGAAGAGCTTTCTGAACAGGCCCGGAAGATGCAGATCAATATTTCCGCGGCCGCTCGAGATGGTGTTACTGCCGCGGTCAGACGCGCTCTGGCCGAAGCCGACCGTGCGGCCTATTTACAGCATCCCGAGGAACCCGACGACTTCTGGGATCAGGCTCAGGCCGAGGCTTGGGGTGATCGGGACGAGGAGGAAACGGAGCACGACCAGTGAACCGGAGCGAAGTGTGGTGGGCTGAACTAGGCCGCAAACGCCGGCCAGTCGTGATCCTTACCCGGCCGGAAGTCATCGACGTGCGGGAATTGCTGACTGTCGCTGAGTTGACCACCTCGATCCGTGGTCTTGCTGTTGAAGTGCCCGTCGACAGCGACGAAGCCGGTGTGTCCGAAGCATCGGTCGTGAACTGTGACGGCATCTACACCGTGCGGCGCTCGATGCTGTCCCGCCGTGTCGGAAAGCTCAGCGACCTGACCATGCTCAGCGTTTGCCGATCACTGACCTACGCCCTCGGCTGTTAGAGGCTTGGCCGACTGGCCCTTCACGCGGTCAGAACAGCAGCAACAGGCCGTCGATGGCGCGCCAGCCGAGGTAGACGGTCGCGGCGGCGAGACCTAGCCAGAAGTGCCAGGGGGGGCGGTAGATCTGGGGGGTGTGGTCGACGCCGGGGGTCGACTCGACGGGTTCACCGCAATCGGGGCAGGCGCCGGCCGACGTCAACGAGGTCGGCGTCCAGTTCTTCTCACACGG
>CBDCBV010000001.1:0-15351 GCA_965214565.1 Candidatus Aldehydirespiratoraceae bacterium
GGGTCGCGCAAGAGGTAGTTCATCACCTGGATGGCGACGATGTTCAACATGATGGTGGAGAGGATCTCGTTGACGCCTAGATAGGCCTTCAGCGCGCCCGGGATCGCCCCCCAGATCCCGCCGCCGATGATTCCTGCCAACATGACAACCGGAATCAGAACAACCGCGGGCAGCTCGGGCACAGCCAGAGCGGTGACCGTGGAGAGAAGTGCGCCCGCGACTATCTGACCCTCACCGCCGATGTTGATAACACTGGCGCGAAAGGCGATACAGATACCGGTACCGACCAACAGCAACGGCATGGCCCGAACAGCCGTATCAGCCAGAGCGTCACCGCTCCCGAAAGCCCCTTTGACGAGTTCCCCGTACCCGACGAGCGGGTTGGCCCCCAACACCGCGATCACGACCGCGCCGATAGCGAGCGCAGCCAACGCAGCCGCCAGTGGGATGAGGCTCCCGCTGAACCGGTGGAGAAGGTTCATCATCTAACGACGACCATTCGGGGCGGACGAAGACTGGGCGGACACAAACATCAGATCATAAACCGTTCGCGGCGTTGCTGCCGGAAGTCAGACCCTCCAGGACGCGGTCGGGCGTAAGCGGGAATGAATCAAACCACACACCGGTGGCATCGTACAGTGCTGAGGCAATCGCAGGACTGTAGGGGAGAAAGGGCATCTCGGCCATGCCGCGCAGACCGAACGGTCCCCGCGGATCGGGTATCTCGAGCAACACAGGCCGAACCCGCTCGGGTATGTCTGAAATCCCGGGAATCAGGTAGCCGCTGAATCGGGGGTTGAGTATCCGTCCGTCCACCACGTGCAGATTCTCCGACAATGCGTAGCCGTGAGCCTGGACTATCGCGCCCTCGACCTGCCCCACAACAAGGGCACGGTTCACAACCCGGCCCACATCGATCGCGCACACGACGTCGTGAACCACTATGTGCCCGGTCTCAACGTCGACCGACAGGTCCACCGCCTCAGCCACATAGCCGTACGCGAAGTTGGGCGTGGTGGGTGCCAGACCCTGCGGATCGAGCGGCTCGGTGGGAGGGGGAACGTAACGAAACTCCCCGATCGCGGGCCGGTCTCCGTTGAGCCAAGATTTCGCTGCCTCCTCCGCGGCGCCCAGGATGGCGTTGCCGGTCATCCAGGTGAGCCGGGAAGCCGAAGCCGAACCCGAGTCCCCACTGGTAGCGGTGTCTGAGAAGCTCGCCTCGATCGCATCGATCCGCACGCCAGTCGCCTCCGCGGCCATCTGCAGGAACGCGGTGTGGGCTCCCTGGCCCACGTCGGCACCCGCTAGGAACAGTTCCGCGGACGCGGGCGAATCATCGGGGGACTCGTCGTTCGGACGCAGGACGATCGCAGCCTCGCTTCGTTCAGGAAACCCGAACGAGAAGCCGATGTTCTTGAATGCGCAGGCGAAGCCGCGGCCGCGTCTGCGGGCCCTCGTCGAAGGCGCAAGCGACGCGAACACCGAAGCGGCACCAGGTTCCGGCAGCGGCTCCGACCAGCAGGCCTGGAGCGCGCACGCCTCGACGACCTCTCCGAGGCTCACCCCGGCGGGCATCTCCGTGCCGGTGATTCCCACCGACCCCTCGGTCAGGACGTTTCGACGACGGATCTCGACCGGATCGAGACCGGTGAGCACAGCCAGCTTGTTCATCTGCATCTCTGCCACGAACGCGCCCTGCGGTCCGCCGAAACCCCGAAATGCTCCGCCGGGAGGCGCGTTCGTGTAGACCGCCCGAGAATCGACGCGGGCGTGCGGGATCAGATACGCCCCCGACACGGTCAGATGCAGGTTCCCGAGCACCTTGTTGGAGGTGTAGTTGTAGGCACCAGCATCGAGCAGTCCGTCCGCTTCCACTCCCAGGACTCGGCCGTCAGCATCGGCGGCCCAGCGGGTGTGGACCCGGCCCCGATGGCGCTTGTGATGCCCGACGATCGACTCCTCCCTGCTCCACTCGCAGCGAACGGGCCGAGCAACCCCGGCCTCACCAAGCCGCAACGCAGCCAACGCCATCACCACCTGCAGGCTCATGTCCTCCTTCCCGCCGAACGCCCCACCGATCGCCCTGTAGACGATGCGCACCTGCTCGGCAGGCAGATCAAGCGCGTGGGCCACCTGTTGGAGATCCTCGTGGGTCCACTGGCCGGCGGTCTCGACAGTGACCCTGCCCTCGCCGTCGATGTAGGACACGGCAGCCTCGGTCTGGAGGTAGGCATGTTCCTGGTAGGGGAAGGTATAGGTGCCTTCGACAACATGAGCGGCCTCAGCGAAAGCTGCCTCCACGTCACCCTTGCGGATCTTCAGGTGCGTGTAGACATTGGAACTACCGCCGTCCTCGGGATGCACCAGCGCCGCGTCCGGTAGCAGTGCGGTGTCCAGATCGGGAACCACGTCGAGGGGCTCCCACTCAGCGACGATCAACTGCGCGGCAGCCAGAGCGATCTCGGCAGTTTCAGCCACAACCACCGCCAGATGGTCTGCTTCCCAGCGGGAGACGTCGGCCGCCACCGCGGCTCGGCCTGTGCTCTGCGGCCCCACCAGGACCGGTTGATCGAACTTGGTCAACCCGTATTCGTTCACCGGCACGTCAGCCGCCGTCAAGACCAGATGCACGCCTTTGAGCGCAGTGGCAGCGCTGGTGTCGAGCGACGCGATGCGCGCATGGACCTCGTCAGTGAACACCACCTTGGCGTGCAACATCTCAGCATCAGAAATGTCACCCGCGTACAGCGCCCCTCCGGTGACCTTCCCGTGAGCGTCGGGCTTTGCGACCGCTTCTCCGAGACTCACGAGCCAGCTCCGACCGGGTCCGCGCCGTAAAGGCCAAGGTCAGGCGGGTTGAACGCGGCCTCGATCGAGTAGTAACCGGTGCATCGGCAGAGGTTGCCGGAGAGACCGTGCTTGACCGCCTGCTCGTCGGCGTCGGGAAGGTCGGCCTGCAATGCTGCCCCCGCCATCAAGAAACCGGGGATGCAGTAGCCGCACTGCACTGCCGCACAGTCGATGAAGCTCTGTTGAAGCGGGTGGAGCTTGTCCGCAAGAGCGAGTCCCTCGATCGTCGTGACCTTCGCTCGGTGCGCTCTGGGCGCCGGAACCAGACAACTCAGCACGGCCGTTCCGTCGAGATGGACCGTGCAGGCACCGCACTCCCCCTCGGCGCACCCCTCCTTGGTGCCGGTCAGACCGCTTTGGGCACGGATCCAGTCGAGCAGCGACACCCCCGTCCAGGGGGCCTCGACGGTGGCGTCGTTGATGGTCGTGGAGATCATGTCACCCGGACCGAACTCAGCAGCGACGGCATTCACAGAAACGGCATCCGCAGCAACGCAAGGGCCTCCCAGCGTGGGCAGCGACTCCGGCCATGCGGCTCGGTGATCACTCGCAGCGATCGCCTCGAGACATCGGCGCACCATCACCGCCACAAGGCGCCTTCGGTAGTCGGCAGGGGCTCGCAGGTCGTCGATCGGCGCAACACTGGAACCGGCGAGCATGCCTGCTGCTTCAATGCTGTCTTCATCCAGGAATCCACCGATCAGCAGCCCTTCGGCCTCGGTTGCGCGCACGATGACCGGGGCCACACTGCCCAGAGCGATCACGATGTCAGAAACCGTCCCGTGATCGTCGAAGTCACAGCGGATCGCCAGATGCACAACCGAGATCGCCTGAGCACCCCGCAGTCCCAGCTTCAAGAACATCGAACGGCTGTCGCCGCTACGGATCGGAAACGAAAGATCGGTAACGAGCTCATTCGGTTCGAGGATCGTGTTCCGCACCCCCACGAAGAAGTCGGCCAGATCCACCGTGCGGCTCTGCTGTGTTGACGCGGCTGTCGCCGATGTGAGCGTTATGTCCGCCTCAAGGGCCCTCAATGCACTGATCGTGTCGTTCGCGGGGCTCGCCGTCACCACGTTCCCGGCCACCGTCGCACGGTTTCGCAGAGCAGGAGCCCCCACTTCCAAGCAGGCCTGCGCCAACGCCAAGCCGTGCTCGCGCACGACCGGGCTTTCAATGCACTGGTTGTGCGTGACCAGCGGTCCCAGATGCACCCGGTCGTCAACCACCGAAATCTCGTCCAACCCGGCGATACGGGTGATGTCGATCAACTGCTCGACGTCTCCACTGATCCGTCGATCCATTTCGATCATGAGATCGGTGCCTCCCGCGACCACCCGAGCGCCGTCGGTGAGCATCGCCAGAGCTTCGCTCACCGTTGAGGGCGCGGTGTAGGTGCCTGGTCGGACTGCCGGGAGTTGAGCATCATGCACGCTGGACGAAACCTCCGAGGTGCCGGATCGTCAGATTAGGTTACGACAGCGGTTGTTCGCTCATACAACGCGCTCATGACAACGCGCGCCGAGAGCGCTAATGTCGTGACGCTGAAGAGAGTCGTCGAGATTCTCCGCGCGACGCACCGAGATTAAGGTGTCGGGAAGAACACTGTTCGAGAGGGTCCAACGGACCTTCACGGATCAAACCCTTGGAGGGAACGTGAAACCAACAAAAGGTACGAAGGCGCTGTGGCGTCTGCTGGCTCTGCTCATGGCTTTCGTCATGATCGCCGCGGCTTGCGGCGACGACGACGGCGACGACGCAGAAACAGACGACGGCGACTCAGCCGTGAGCGACGACTCCGGTAACGACATGGACGACGACGGTGCCGCGCACGAAGAAGGCGACACCGACGAGGGCGACATGGGCGACGACGACGGCGACATGGACGAGGGCGACATGGACGACGACGACTTCTCGGCGGCGTTCCTCTACATCAGTCCCATCGGTGAAGCCGGTTGGACCTGGGCTCACGACCAAGGCCGTCTGTACGCCGAGGAGACCACCGGAATCCCGACTTTCTTCGTCGACAGCATTGATGACACATCAGCGGCTGACACCGAAGCTGCGATACGCACGCTCGTCGCCGACGGGCACGATGTGATCATCGGTACCTCCTTCGGCTACATGGACACCATGGAGGCAATGGCCGCGGAGTTCCCCGACGTCGTCTTTGAGCACGTTTCGGGATACAAGGCCAACGACACCAACTTCGGGAACACGTTCGGCAAGATCTACCAGCCCCGATACCTCACGGGCATGATCGCCGGGGCTGCCACCGAGACCAACCAGATCGGCTATGTTGCAGCGTTCCCGATTCCTGAGGTTGCCCGCGGGATCAACGCCTTCACGCTCGGTGCCCAGCACGTCAACCCCGATGTTGAAGTCGTCGTCCAATGGACCAGCACCTGGTTCGACCCAGCGATCGAGGGCGATGCGGCCGACGCACTCCTCGAGGGTGGAGCAGACGTCATTGCCATGCACCAGGACACCACCTCAGCGGGACTCGCAGCTGAAGCAGCCGGAGCTCGCTGGGTGTCGTACAACTCAGACATGAGCGAGTTCGCCCCCGACGCCTACCTCGCCTCGGCAATCTGGAACTGGGGCCCGCGGTACGCGGAGATCATCTCCTCTGCCGCCGACGGCAGCTACACGCCCGGGTTCTACTGGGGCGGGTACGACGACGGAATCGTTGACATCGGCTCCATCGCCGCCGATGTCGACGCTGACATCGTCGCCCAGGTGGAGGAGATCCGCCAACAGATGATCGACGGCACCTTCGCTGTGTTCTCAGGTCCGCTGTTCGCCCAGGACGGCACACAACTGCTGGCTGAAGGCGAAGTGATGGATCCAGGAACACTGTTGGGCGAAGCGTTCTTCGTCCAGGGCGTTGTCGGCGACATCGGCTGAGACCACAACCTCAACCAATTAATCTCAACCAGTAGCTCCTTATCGACAATTAACACACCAGTGGACGCTGCCCCGCTTGCTGTAGAACTCACAGGAATCACCAAACGGTTCCCCGGCGTTGTCGCCAATGCCGGTACTGAACTCAGAGTCAAGCGGGGCAGCATTCACGCTGTCCTTGGCGAGAACGGCGCCGGCAAATCGACGTTGATGAACGTCCTTGCCGGCGTCTATCGCCCTGAGGAGGGCGAAGTTCGTCTCTTCGGTGAACGCAGGGTGTTCGCCAATCCCGCCGATGCACTGGCGGCGGGGGTGGGGATGGTCCATCAGGAGTTCCGACTCGTGCCCACCTTCACCGTCGCCGAGAACGTGGTGTTGGGTGCCTCGGAACGCGTCTTGAACATGGGCGCCGTCGAACGTCGAGTCGCGGACCTCGCCGAGCAGTTCTCGCTGGACGTCGACCCGCAGCGTCACATCTGGCAGTTGTCGATGGGGGAACGTCAGCGGGTCGAGATCCTCAAGGCGCTGTGGCGTGACGCCGAGATTCTGATTCTCGATGAACCCACCGCGGTGCTGACGCCGAACGAGGCGGACGAACTCGGGCTGGTGATCCGACGGATGGCCAACGACGGTCGATCGGTGATCTTCATCAGCCACAAACTGCACGAAGTCAAGCAGTACTGCGACGAGGCCACAGTGCTGCGGGGCGGCAAGACTGTGTCGGCGTCTCTGGCGGTTGCCGACCTGACGCCTCAACAACTCGCCGAACTGATGGTCGGTGAGGCCACCGAGGCGGCGCTACGACCCGAGCCGAGAGAAGCGGGCGACCAACTGCTCGCCGTGCACAATCTGTGCGCCCTCAACAATCGGAACCTGGAGGCGCTCAGCAACATCTCTCTGTCGGTTCACGCCGGCGAGATCGTGGGAATTGCCGGCGTGGCAGGCAACGGTCAACGCGAACTCTCCGATGTCATCGCCGGACTCCGCGAGTCCACATCGGGGACCGTGACGCTGTTCGGTCGCGACATCACCCGCGCTTCGCCGCGTCATCGGTTTCGTTCGGGGTTGTCCTACATCCCCGAGGACCGTGTCGGAGTGGGGCTCGCTCCCCAGCTCAGCGTCACCGACAATGCGATCCTGCGTTCCTACCGGCAACACACCCGCGGTCCGCTGATCGTGGGGGATCGGGCAAAGGCCTTCTGCGCGGGCGTTGTCGAGTCCTTCAAGGTGCGCGCCGGGTCGTTGGATCAGCGGATCGCCGGGCTCTCGGGCGGCAATCTTCAACGACTGCTCGTGGGACGTGAGTTGACCGCCAAGCCGTCGGTGATCGTCGCTTCCCAGCCGACACGCGGGCTCGACGTGCAGGGGGTGAAGGCAATCCAGGAACTGATCATCGACGCCCGAAACGACGGTCTGGGGGTGTTGATGATCTCCGAGGACCTGGACGAACTCCTAGCGATCTCCGACCGAATCATCGTGATGCACGACGGTCGGATCGCCGCCGAATTCAAGGGGGCCGACGCGAACCGCAGTGCGATCGGCTTGGCCATGGCAGGCGAGTCAGCGTGATACGCCCGGTGTTGGTACGAAGGGAGACACCGGTTCGGGGTGGCCAGCCGCTGGCGTTCGCGGTGGGCCTGCTGGTGGCGCTGGTGCTCGGCGCTGTTCTTCTATTGGTCGCCGGCGACAGCCCCACAGAGGTCTACAGACGGATGTTGTCGGCGTCGTTCGGTGACCTGGAGGCTTTTTCTGTCACCCTCAACCGGGCGGTTCCACTGGCACTCGCCGGTCTGGCTGTGGCGATAGCCGCAACCATGGGCCTCTGGAACATCGGGGCCGAGGGACAGATCCTGTTCGGCGCGACCGCTGCCGCGGGGATAGCACAGATCGGCGAGGGTTGGTCGGGACCGGTACTCATCTTGGCGATGATCGTCGGAGGGTCCATTGGCGGCGCGCTGTGGGCACTCGGACCTGCTGCGGCAAAGGCTTACATCGGCGTGAACGAGATAATCACCACGTTGATGCTCAACGAGATCGCTGTTCGTCTGATCCGCTATCTGATCAACGGCCCCTGGAAAGACCCCGAAGGCTACGGCTTCGTGCAGGCGCCGGCGCTCCCCGAACAGTCGTTCCTTCCGGACTTGTTTCAGCGTGCCCACATGGGGTTGTTGATCGCCGTTGCAGTGCTGGTGGTGGTCGGTCTGATGGTGTCGCACAGTTCGTGGGGCTATGAGCTTCGGGTCGCCGGGTCTTCAGGCGCGACCGCCACGTACGCCGGCATCTCGCTCAAGCGCAAGATTCTGACGGTGCTGGTGTTGTCGGGCGCGGTTGCGGGACTAGCCGGCGGAATCGAGCTGACCGGGAACGCGACCCGACTGACCGAGACAGTCTCCAACGGCTACGGCTTCGCGGGGATCATCGTGGCAGCCCTTGCGTTGATGCGTCCGAGTGGAGTGGCGGCCGTCGCGGTGCTGTTCGGCGCTGTGCAGGTCGGCGGACAGTCGATCAAGGCGATCGGCGTGTCCGACGCGGTATCGACCGTGCTGCAGGCGCTGATCCTCTTCGGCGTGATCGCCGCCGGGGTGCTGATCGTGTATCGCATCGAGATGGCCGAACCGAAGGTGCGCAGCACATGATTCTTGGCCTCACCTTCCCGGAGACCGCGGTGATCGGCCTGCTCTTCGCCGCCATTCAATTCGGCGCAATGATCTATCTGGCGAGCCTGGGCGAGATGATCGCGGAACGGGCCGGCGTGCTCAACCTCGGCGTCGAGGGAATGATGGCCATGGGCGCGGTCGGCGGTTTCGTGTTTGCGTTCGAGACCGGCAATCCCTGGCTGGGGCTGCTCGCCGCTGCCGTCATCGGTGCTTTGGTGGCGATGATTCATGGACTCTTCGCGGTGGTACTGGGTGCCAACCAGGTTGTGAGCGGGTTGGCGCTCACGATTTTCGGGGTCGGTCTTGCCAACTTCTGGGGCACCGATTACGAGGGCGTCCGTCCCGAAATCCAGTTTGTGGACGTTGATTGGGGTCCGCTCAGTGACATTTCCTGGATCGGTCGGATCTTGTTCCAACAGTCTCCGCTGGCGTATCTGGCCGTCTTGGGGGGTTTCGTCACATGGTTCGTGTTGAACCGTACACGCGGGGGCCTGGCGTTGCGGGCTGCCGGCGAGTCTGCCGCATCCGCTGACGCGGCCGGGCATTCGGTGCTAGGTCTGCGTTTGTTCGCGGTGGCGATCGGCGGTGCGTTCGCGGGGATCGGCGGCGCCTATCTGTCTCTCTCGATCAGCCCCGGTTGGACCGTCGGGGTCGTGGCCGGCAGGGGTTGGATCGCGGTTGCGTTGGTGATCTTCGGTGCTTGGAAGGTGCGGCGGGTGGCTCTGGGGGCATTCTTGTTCGGTCTTGCGATGGCACTGCCGAACCGCACCGAGAGCTTCGACCTGCCCTGGGACCCTATTCTGTGGTCGATGCTTCCGTACGTCCTTACCATTGCGGTGATGATCGCCGGCGCGCTGGTGCTGCGGAACCGGCCGCCCGCGGCTCCCGCCGCGCTGGGGCTGCCGTTCCGCCGCGAGGAGCGTTAGAGCATGCCCGTAGACCTGCTTGTCGTCAACGCTGCGCTGGTGGCCACGGTTGATGAGCAGCGTCGGGAGATTCCCGGGGGCTGGGTCGCCTGCACGGACGGCAGGATCTCAGCAGTCGGGACACCGGGCGAGCCCCCTCCCGCTGCTCAACGAACGATCTCTGCGGACGGGTGTCTGGTCACGCCCGGTCTCATCAACACCCACCATCACCTGTTCCAGAATCTGACGCGTGCCTACACGCCGATGACTTCCGCGCCCCTGTTCGGCTGGCTGCAGACGTTGTATCCGCTGTGGACCGCGGCTTTGGACGAACAAGCCGCCCATGTGTCCACCTGGGTCGGCCTGGCTGAACTGGCCTTGAGCGGCTGTACCACATCGACGGACCACCACTACCTGCATCCGCAGGGTGCGGGCGATCTCCTCAGCGCACAGGTCGCAGCAGCGCGTGACATCGGCATGCGCTTCCACCCCACCTACGGCTCGATGAGCCTCTCGGTCAAGGATGGGGGCCTTCCTCCCGACGATGCGGTGCGCGATGAGGAGTTCATTCTTGCCGAGAGTGAGCGTGCCGTCGCTCGGCACCATGACCGCAGCCACGGGGCCATGACTCGGGTCGCGTTGGCTCCTTGCTCTCCGTTCACAGTCACGACTGCCTTGATGCAGCAGACCGCCGCTCTGGCTGGGCAACTGGATGTGCGGTTGCACACGCATCTGGCCGAGAACGTCGAGGACGACGACTTCTCGATGGCGACCTACGGGATGCGCTGCGTTGAGCATTTCGAGCATTGCGGCTGGCTCAGCGACCGCTCCTGGGTGGCGCATTGCGTCCGTCCGAATCCTGACGAGGTCGTCAAGCTCGGCACCGCTGGTGTGGGGATCGCCCACTGCCCGAGTTCCAATCTGATTCTCAGCTCCGGGATCGCTCCGATTGCTGAGTTTCGGGCTGCGGGTTCGCCGGTCGGGTTGGGTTGTGACGGTTCCTCCTCGGCTGACAGCGCCTCGCTGTGGCAGGAGGCGCGGCAGGCGATGCTGCTGGGGAAACTCCGCAACGGCGCCGATGCGATGCCCGCCCGCTCGGCGTTGGAAATAGCAACCCGGGGCGGGGCTGCCTGTCTCGGCCGTTCGGGAGAGCTCGGAGAGTTGTCGCTCGGCGCGGTGGCCGACATTGCCGTGTGGCGCCTCGACGGCCCTGCCTTCGCCGGCGTGCTCGATGACCTGGTCGAGGGCTGGCTCCGCTGCGGTCCGGTGGGTGCCCACCACACGATCGTCAACGGCGAGTCCGTCGTCTACAACGGCGAACTCGCCTCACCCCGCCTCGAAGAGATGCTGACCACCCACCGAACCATCGCCCGCCGCTTCCAACCCCGGCCCTGAGCCAAGCCAGAACCCAACTCCGTTCCGATTACGGATCATCGCCAACAAGAACCACCTGTCTGGTGTCACGCCTGGTAGATGATGGTTTTGTGGGTTCGATGAGCTTCCACAGCTACCGTCCGCCAGAAAATTCTTTATGTTTGACTTGACGCGGGGGGGGGGGGGGGGGGTATTAGGACTTGACGGCCATGGAGAGCCGTACACATTTCAAGTCCCGTTGGTTGACCCTACTGAAGCCCGGGAGGCCGCTCAAGCCGAGTGTGCTTGTGGTCGTGGCGCTGGCGTTGTGTGGGTCTGTGTTGGTGCCTGTCTCCTTGTCGGCGCATCCTGGTGAGGAGGTTCCGTACACCGAGACTCGTGAGGAGCGTATACCCCAACCCGACAAGCTGGTTCCTGACGGTACCGAACGGGTCCCAGACGGGGCGCCGTATCAGGTCCCAGACGGTACCGAACAGGTTGAGGACGGTACCGAACGGGTCCCAGACGGTACCGAACGGGTCCCAGACGGGGCGCCGTACCAGGTCCCAGACGGTACCGAACAGGTCCAGGTCGGCACCGAGCCTGTGTACAGCTACAAGACGGAGCTTGTGAAGGTCGTCACCTATGTTTCGTCTGAGGTTCCGGTGTACGGGTATCGGAGGGTTCAGTACCCGTGTCCTCCGCCTGACCGTCCGTGCTACAGACGCGAGCGGTATGTAACGGGCTACGAACCCGGCCCGCCCGTCCAGGTTGTGAAGTGGGAGTGGCAACGGGTCCAGGTCCAGACCGGTACCAGGCCCGTGTACGAGACGGTGACCAAGTACAAGTGGGTGACCGACTACAAGACGGTGATCAAGTACAAGACGGTGCCCAAGTACGAGACGGTGATCAAGTACAAGTGGGTGACCGACTACAAGACGGTGATCAAGTACAAACGGGTGCCGCAGCCAGACATCGTGCGGAAGGTGACCTACACGCATCCTACGGACACAGTCACCAAACACGACGCCTCAGAGCACACCTGCCCACCCGGGCGATACATGGCACCGCTACCGAAAATGTGGGTTCACAACGAGGCTTCGGGAAGGTCGGCAACGCCGAGCTACAGGTTCACTTTAACGGAGCCGACCAACCGAAATTCCGTTGTTGTCGAAGAGTGGGAACTGGTAGATTCTCACACTGGTTGTCATCGTCCGTTGGCACCCCCCAAAGAAAAGCCAAAGTCGTTTTGGGATATTGTTGTAGGTCCGGTCAAGGACAAACTTGAGTCGGCGACAGTTTCGGCAACGAAATCGTTGCAAGAGGCTCAACCTAAAGTGTACGCGGTGTTTTATAAAGGTATATGCGTTTTCGGTGCGGCGATAGAATTGATCTATGAGTGGTTGAGCGAGTGGTTGTTTGAATTATCTTTGGTGAGCCCAAAGGCTTATCAGCAAATAAAACAATATAAGGATCAGATAGTTGCTCTTGGTAAGCGTATTGCGAGCTTGGCTGAACGTTGGAAGGTCGCTGCTGGGGTGGCTGGGGTTGCGGCTGTTGGCGTTGAGTTGCTGCTTTGCAGTTTTGGTGTGAAGCCTGGAGATAATGATTTACCTGATCTAACGGAGCCACCGGACGACGACAAGGCCGACGGCGCCGGTACCCCGCCCACCACAACCACCACAACAACCACCACCACAACCACCACCACGACACTGGACCCGAAGAAGGACGAGACCGACGACGAGACCGACGACACTGACGACGACACCGACACTGCCGCGCCGACTTGCCCGACGGGTCAGAGACTGTTCGGGAGCAAATGCTTGCCTGTTGTGCGACACTGGAACTACGCGGATTGGTGGCTTCGGAGAGAGCCTGGGTGTGTAGCTGTTGCCATCTGGGAACGACCGCCGAGAGCGCCCCGGATCGCGTATAGCTGCCCACATAGGAAATAAGTGGAGCCTGCGCGTAAACGTGGGGTTGGGGGTGGTTGGGGGTCCCTGAGTGGCGGGTGGGGCCCTGCTGGAATCGGTGATTGAGATTACCAACGTTCCAGGAGGGCCCCGATGGCTTGTGATGTTATGCGGGTGCGGTAAGTGGAGCCTGCGCGTAAACGTGGGGTTGGGGGTGGTTGGGGGTCCCTGAGTGGCGGGTGGGGCCCTGCTGGAATCGGTGATTGAGATTACCAACGTTCCAGGAGGGCCCCGATGGCTTGTGATGTTATGCGGGTGCGGTTGCATCTGCGCCAGATTCGTGTGGTTGGGGTGTTGGTTGACACTCCGGCGGTGTTGAGGGTGCGGGTCGAGTCGACCCAGACGCGGGTGCGGTGCCCGCATTGTGGGTTCAAGTGCCACAGGGTGCATGACACACGCGAGCGCGAGGTGCGCGACTTGGAGGTGTCGGGGCGACAAACGGTGTTGGTGTGGACTCGGCGCCGGTTCAGTTGCGGCAACTGCTGTGAGCGGTTCTTGGAGGGCCACGGCGAGTTCGACGGTCGCCTGACTAGGCGTCTGGCGCATCGCTTGGTCACCGACGCGCAACAGATGCCGATCCGTGCGGTGGTGCGCCGCCACGGTGTGAGCTGGGCGGTGATCAACACGCTGGTGCGCCGCTGGTCGGGGCTCATTGCTGAGCATCGCCGTAAGCAACGCTGCTCGGTGTTGTTGGTGGATGAGACCTCGATGCGTAAACGGCACCGGTATGTGACGGTGATCGTCAACGGCGACACCGGACATACCCTGGCGATGGTCGAACACCGCTCCGCTGCTGCACTGACACAGTTCTTGATGTCACAACCCCACCGGTGGCGGCGTCAGGTCAAAGTCGTCGTCACCGACGGATCCGCGGCCTACAAAGCCTCCATCGGTGCCTGCTTGCCCCAAGCGCGCCATGTGCTGGACCGGTTCCACGTCATCAGATGGTTCACCGCCGGGCTCACCGCTGTGCGCCGCGACGTCCAACGCCGCCAACCCGAAGGGACCAAACCGGTCTTTGATCCCCAAGTGTTCAAAGCCCGGTTCTTGATGCTGCGCCGAGGCGACACCCTCACCGACACCGACCAGGCCCGCCTCGACAAGCTCTTCGAGGCGCACCCGAGGCTGCAAGCCGGCTGGAACGCCCTGCAAGAACTCCACGGCCTCTACCTAGCCGACGACCACGACGGAGCCCTCCAAGCACTCGACCGCTTCTGTGACCTATATGAGACCGGCAAGCTGCCCGAGTTCCACAACATCGTCGACACCATCATCGCCTCATCAGACGAGATCCTCGCCTGGCACCACACCAACCGAGCCTCCAACGGCAGAATCGAAGGCACCAACAACCTGCTCCAAGTCCTACGACGAACCGCCCACGGCTTCACCAACCCCACCAACTACGCCGCCCGAGGACTCCTGATAACATGACCCCACCAACCGATCCAACACCCCCACATCCCACGTTTACGCGCAGGGCCAATAAGTGAGACCTGTTGCCCCCGGATCGAGGACGGTGCCGCTCAGCGCCTCCCTGGTCGTGACCTGGTGGACCTGGTGCCCACGAGATCGAGACCGCTGCCCGTGATCGAGGGACGCTGGAGCCGTCGCCGCGGGTGGCCAGGATCTCGTGCCCGGAGCCGTCGCCCGCGGTGCCCTGGACGTGCCCGCCGGTGCCCTCCAGCCCGGAGCCCGTCGCCCTGGAGCCGGGCTGCTCCTCGAGCCGGAGCCGGAGCCGTCGCCCGGAGCCCTGGTGCCCCACGAGATCGAGACGGCCGCCGCCCCCCACATTTACGCGCAGGCTCGAACTTTCACTGTGTTACGATAGTGTCCCCGGACACGATGACCGCTAAAGACATCAACCAGCACACCAGCGACCTCGCCCGTGCGCGGTGACTGTAAGGAGGAGGCAACATAATGGAGACTGACCCAGACTCTGTTGAGATAGAAGACAGTCAAGCAAGCTTCAAGAAGAGTGCCGTTCGGTTTATTTTTGCTCGTAGCTACAGGCTTTGGCTTCTAATAGCAATTCTTTTTATGCTGGGTTCGGTATGTAAATATGTTCTTGGGGTGCCTCCAATTATTATGTCAATTGTTGGTGTAACGTACGCGTGGTGGTTTTTCAAGGCTTGGGAAGAGTTTGTTTATGAGGAGGGCGTATCGGGCTCTTCGCGTTTCAGGTCGGGGTGAGGGTGTCGAGTAGTGTCCAGTTGGGTTTGCCGGCGTAGAGGAGTGTTCGTATTCGGTAGTTGTTGAAGTTGGTGAACCCGTAGGCGACGCGTTTGACGCGTTTGATCAGATTGTTGGCTGCTTCAGTAGCGGCGTTTGTGACCCTGGCGTGGTGCCAGTTCGCGATTTGGACTCTCCAGCGGTGGAGGGTGCGGCCGAGCCGGTTGATCTCGTCGGGTAGCCACGGGTCTTGGAACTCATCGGCGAGCTGTTCGACGGTCTCGACACCAACTTTGGGGTCGCCGATGTCATAGATCGAGCGGAGAACCTCTTTGGGCCCTGCGCGTATACGTGGGATGGGGGGTTGCTGGTTCGGTTGGGGGTCATGTTATCAACAGTCCTCGGGCTGCGTAGTTGGTGGGGTTGGTGAACCCGTGGGCGGTTCGTCGTAGGGTTTGGAGGAGGTTGTTGGTGCCTTCGATTCTGCCGTTGGATGCTTGGTTGGTGTGGTGCCAGTTGAGGATCTCGGTGGACCAG
>CBDCBV010000002.1:0-7373 GCA_965214565.1 Candidatus Aldehydirespiratoraceae bacterium
GCCGGCCGCTATCGCCTCTGCTGCCGATCCCTCGACCGAACCCAGCGACGCGTCGATCACAACAAGGTCTGCCGGCTGACCGATTTGGACGGTATTCCGGTCATGTCCGAACGCCCGAGCACCGGATCCCGAAGCAATCGCCCAACCGGTCTCAGGGGCGACACCGCCCAACGAGCAGATGTCACCGATCGTCTTGAGGATTCCCAACGAGGTGACGCCGTAACCGGTTGGAGTGTCGGTCCCGATCAGAAGCCGATCGAGTGAGTCGGTCTCCACCAAGCGCTCCACCACACGCAGCATCGAGCGTGTACCACCAGCCTGGACCACCTCAACGAAGGGCGGGCCGTCGTCCGCACACAGACGGTCAATGTCCTCGTCGCTCAACGAGGCGAAGGTGTTAGCGTGCGAAGCAATCGTAGGTCTGACGGTGAACACATCGTCAGCGGAGAAGTAAGGATGGGCGTCGCCGCCGGGCCCTCGGTCAGAGGTGCAACCGCAGTGCATGTGCACCGTCATGCCCAAGTCTCGGGCATAACAGGACAGCTCACCTGAACGGACCGGGTCTTTCAACGAACCGATCCCAACTTCACCGATGATGCGCATGCCCGCCTCGAAAGCTCGGTCGATGTGACTGAACTCGGTGTCCTTCTCCAACAGCATCGCCCCTGCATGAACTTTCATTCCCGAGGGACGAAAGATCCTGAACGAGTGGAAGGCGCCCAAGGCGATTGCCAGCGCCGATTCAGCATCGACTCGACCGGGGGCGTGGACTTCACCGGCCGACATGACCCTTGTGACTGCGCCGTGCATCATACGTTCCAGATAGCCGACAGACTGCTGTTTCGGGGCGTAGTCGCCGAGCGTGGGGTGGACGTGTGTGTCGACCAGACCCGGGGCCACCGTCATGCCTTTGCAGTCGATCACTGTGTCGGCGTGTCTCGGCGCAGTCGAGTCGAACGAGACGATCACTCCGTCGTCGACCACGATCGTGTCGACATCGAGTGTGGGGTCGTCGAGGCGACCGCTGAAGACCTGATCGATGTTGTGCAAAATGAGCTGCATGGTCGCTCCGTAATCGGGTGTTTGCGTAATCGGCTATGGGCGCGTCAAACGTTGGGCATGATCTCTTTGACGAAAAGATCTATCTGTCGTGGGTCGTCGCTGAGCGGGTTGATGATGAGGTGGTCGACACCAGCGGCTTTGAGTTCGCAGATACGCTCTGTCATCTCGTCGATGGTCCCGAACAAGTAAGCGTTCTGGAGATCTTCGTCGGACCGTTTCACGTCCATCACGGTCCGGTAGGTCTCGAGCTGGTTCCTCACGACCTTGTCGCGATCAGTCGATTCGACGATATGGATCCACTGCGCGTGCGACATGGTGAAGTCATCCATGCTGCGCCGTGAACCCAGATAGGTCCGTACCGAAGAAATGTCTGAGGCAATGATCTCTGGGCTCGTCCCCGAGGATCGGCAGATCCAGCCCTCGTGACGGCCAATGCGTCGCAGTACGGGCAGGGCCATATTGGGCGTGTCGACATTGTCGACGATGTGGACCTGCGTTCCACCGCCGATCCACACCGGGATCGTTTGTTCCGGTCGTGGATACAGACTCGTGCCGTCGCCCACCGAATAGTATTTGCCCTGGTAGTAGACATCGTCTTGGGACAACAGAAGCTGGATCAACTCCAAGGCCTCATCGGTCCGTTTACCTCGCTCGCTACGGGGGACCCCCACCGAGGCGAACTCCATGTCGTCATGACCGGTTCCAACACCGAGAATCACGCGGCCACCTCCGGCCAGATGATCAAGGCTCGCCACCTCCTTGGCGGTTATCGTCGGATGACGAAACGGTGCGCACAGAATCGCTGTGCCCAGACGGATCTTCTCAGTCACTCCAGCCGCAACGGCAAGCGTGATCATCGGGTCCTGCCACGCCACGGAGTAGACGTTGGGAGCTACGAGCAGATGATCAATCACCCAGATCGCCTCGAATCCGGCTTCCTCAACCCGTGTGAAATATGGGACGAGCCGACGAGACGTCTCCACCGACGTGTGCTGGTTGGCGTAGGAAGGCACGCGCCATCCGAAGTTCATGGTCATACCGACACCCGAGGCTGACTGTCACCAGCATCGGTCGCGACCGATCCGTACAGCCGGCGCATCACCATGCGATAGACGAGGCCGTGGAGCTTGTCGAGGCTGAATCCGAGGATCGTCAACAGTACGAAAGCCACAAACATCAACTCGGTGTCGAGCGTTCCCTGGGCAACAATGATGAGTGCCCCGAGCCCCTTGTTGGCGCCGACGTACTCAGCCACCACCGCACCGACGAGGCTGAGCATCAAGGCCACCCGCAACCCACTGAAAATTGTGGGAACCGCGTAGGGGACCCTCGCTTTGAGAAGGGTCGTCCAACGTGACGCCCGAATCGCACGGAACAGTTCGAGCATGTCGGCCGGTGTCGAAGTCAACCCCAGGAAAGTGTTCTCGAGCAGGGGGAAGAAGGCGATCAGGGCGGCGATGATGATCTTGGGTTCCATGCCGAACCCGAACCAGATGACCAGTATCGGTGCCAGCGCGAATTTAGGGAGGGCCTGGCTGATGATGACGTAGGGCATGATCACCCGACGGGCGATGCTGAACTCCGCGGCCAGAGTGCCGAAACCGATGCCTATGCCGGCGCCCAGGAGGAACCCGAGTGCGATCTCCTGCAGTGTGATCTTGATGTGCTGGTTGGCGCGGCCGTCGCCCACATAGCTGATGAGTCGGTCCAACACGTCGAGCGGTTCCGGAAGAATCAGCGGCGAGTTCCCCGACGCCCAGATATGCCATATCACGAGCAGGATCGCGGCGCTGACGAATACCAGGATCCGCCCGATCCACGCCTCGGAGCGGAGCGCACGGACAAACCGGTTCAGAGGATGACTGGAGTTGGCCACAACTACTGGAGCTCCCCTCTTATCCGTTGGCGCAAAGACCAGAAACGTTCGTCGAGTTCAACTTGTTCGAATGCCCGGGGCCGATCAATGTCAACCTCGACGATGTCGTGTACTCGCCCGGGCCGAGCGGTCATGACCATGACACGATCGGAGAGGAACAGGGCTTCGCCGATGTCATGGGTGACGAATACGACCGTGGTCTGGGCCTCGTTCCAGATCCGCAACAGCTCAACATTCATCGAATCCCGGGTCTGTGCATCCAAGGCCCCGAAAGGCTCGTCCATCAACAGGATCGACGGCTCGGTGGCCAGCGCCCGCGCGACGGACACCCGCTGTTGCATCCCACCGGACAGTTCGGTCGGACGGTGCTTGAGATACTCGCTGAGTCCCACCATCTCGAGCACCTCGAGTGCTTTGTCACGGTTGGCTTCAGTGGGCCGACCGTCGACCTCAAAGGGCAATATGACATTGTCCTCCACGGTCCGCCAAGGCAACAGGACCGCCTTCTGAAACACGTAGCCGATCCTTGGGTCGGGTTCGGTGACGACCTGTCCACCAATCCGTATTTCTCCAGACGTTGGGGGGATCAGGCCCCCGATGCATCTAAGGAGTGTGCTCTTGCCGCATCCGCTCGGGCCGACAACGCTCACGAACTCTCGGGGCGCAATCTCGAAATCGATGTCTTGCAGGGCTACGATGTCGCCGGCATCGGAGGCATACGTTCTGCTGACACTGTCGATTTCGATCTTGCTGCGCCCCGAGTGTTCCTCTGGAGGGACTGAAGGCGTCACGCTTGGTGCTGTCGTCTATTCACAATCCGGATTCTCGCGCGGGGGCGATTCAGTTACCGGCGTAACGGTTGGAAAAGATCGATGCCACATCAACCTCGGATTCGATGATCCCCAGGGATAGACCTTGGGCTGCGAGATCCGCGATGGTGTCCACGTCGCACCAGCCCATGCCGTTCTCAGCAACGCCTGGTCCGGTGTTCTGCATGTCAATGCGGAAGTCGATGACAGCCCGGTTGCGCACCAGGTTGTCGGCACCATCGGCGTACTCTGAGCCGATCTGGGCCGCGGCGTCGGGATTCTCAGCAATCCAGTTCTTGGACTTCTCAAGGGCGTCGATGAAGCCTCCGAGGAGTTCGCTGTTCTCCTCGACCCAGCCAGCCTTGGCGAAGTAGACATCGTTCGGTCCCGGTACCTGTTCGTACTCCCAGATGGCGTAGTCGTCTGGTCCGGTCAGGCCGTTCTCACCGAAGAGTGCCCAGTTGATGCTGCCCCATGTCGACGCAGCCTGAGCTTCTCCGCTCTCCAGAGCACTGAAGAAGTCGATGCCGGTGGCAGCGAACGTGACGTCGTCCTCGGTGATCCCGTTGGCGGCGAGCAGCAGAGCCGCATACCACTTGCTGGTGGACGCCTGCGAGGTGACCGCGATCGTCTTGCCACGGAGATCTTCAGGTTCGCTGATACCGCCGCCCTCATTGACGACCATCGTCAACCAGTTCTTGGTATACGGGCAGTAGAACCCTTCCAAGTCCTCACCGGCTATGACTGCGAAGAATCCTGAGAACGGGTCGGCCATGGCGATGTCGGCATTGCCCGCTACCAGCTGACGGACTGCGTCACCTGCGCCTGCGCCGGGAAGTTGTTCGATCTTGACCCCGGCTTCGGCGAAGTAGCCGTTCTCTTCACCGACATAAAGATCGATGAAGTCGATGAAGCGTCCTCCCCAGGGCACCAGTCGAATGGTCTGCAGTTCGACGGGCTCGGGGGTGACGTCTTCATCCATATCGGTGTCGTCACTGGCATCATCACCTGCGTCGTCGGGTGCGGCGATCGTGCTCGGTGGTTCACTGCTCTCGTCGTCGTCTCCGCAAGCGGCGGCACCCAGCGCGAAGGTGATGAGAATCGCCAGCCACAGGGCGAGCGAACGTCTGATTGGTCTTTTGGTCATGATAGTCCCTCCTATCTAAATTCTATATGAAATAATTAATCAGATGTCAAGTCTCAGATTGTTGGAAGCGGGTTCGCTCCACACATGGCATGATTAAAGGAGTGAGTGTGTTCGAACGTCCCAAAACTGCGCAGGAAGCGGTGCTGCTGGAACTCCGGCGCCAACTACTCGACGGAAGCCTCCCTCCCGGTTCAGCGCTGCGGCCAGATGCCATCGGCGCAGACCTCGGTGTATCCGCTGTGCCCGTGCGTGAGGCACTGCGGATTCTTGAGGGAGAGGGCCACGTTGACTACCGGCCGCACCGCGGCTACGTGGTGACCGACCTCGACATCGATGACCTCAAGGAGATCTATCGCATTCGCGAACTCTTGGAGACCGAAGCGGTCCGCCGGGCAATACTCAAACTCCAAACACCTGATCATGAGGCCCTGGCAGAACTCGTCGAGGAGATGGAGGCAGTCGAGCACGACGTGATCCAGTTGCGGGCTGTGAACCGTCGCTTTCATTTCACGGTCTTTGAGGCAGCCGACATGCCTCAACTGGCCCGAGTACTGAGAATTCTATGGGACTCCTCGGACCGCTACCGCTCCCGGTACCTCTCCTCTCCAGAGAACCGTCAGCTCGTCAGAGAACAACACCGCCGGATCCTCAAGGCCATCCAGAACCGAGATGTCCAGATGGTTATTGAAGAGATGCGCATGCACCGCAAGCATGCGATAAAGGCACTGGCCCAGGCCGTCAACGCTGCCAACGCAGCAGCGGAACCGAGCACGAACTCGCATCCGAATTCGTAGCTTGCCTCATTCGTTGCGTTCGGGTTGGTTGAACTCAGCCCCGCTGTAGCTGCAGTTCGAGGTCAGATCGATCCAGGTCACGATCACCTATGCGGGGGAAAGGTCTCGAACGACTGGCCCCGCCGATCGCCACGACCACCTCGTCGGCACGGGGAGCGTCCGGGATCATGGTTTGGGCCGTGTGATAATGAGAGCGGACCAGCATCTCCCCCTTATGGACCATCGGCACGATAATCGGCGATCCTGGTCCCCCGCGAGTATTGGCGAAGACCAGAGTGCTCGCACCGTCGACTGCTTCACGGATCGGATTGCCGAACAACAACGTATGCACCATGGCATTGGCGTGCTCGATCTCACCGTCGACACCGACCACCGACGATTTCCCGTATGCCTCGATCGACTCGGCTGAGCCGAGCACCTCGACCAGTCGATCAACCAACAGTGCGCCGAGACCATTGGCGAAGTCGCGGATCTCAGGCCGGAGATCCTCAACAAAAGGCAACCCCGCCCAAGGGTTGCGCATCACCGCAGCCACGATGACCATCTTCAGAGGTGGCTCGACCACTCGTCCACCCTCTCGGCGCGTCTCTTCCAGCGTGACGTGGATCTTGCGAATATCGCTCATCTATGCCTGCTTTCTTCGTGTCTCGTCAAGACTGACCGAGAAGATCGATTTTGCGCTGTTCGATTTTTGTGCGCAGCGGAGGAAACACCTCGTCAGGGTCGATGGTCACCGCCAGCAACACCGGCCCGGCCGACGCCATGGCCCAAGGCAACAACTCATCAAGCTCCGCGGACGTGCCGACAGTCCGGGCCTCAAGCCCGAATGAGGTCGCAACGGCTTCGAAGTCAATCGGCGCGAGCCGTACGAAGTGGTGCTCGCCATACATCTCCTCCGCCTGGTGTTTCAATATTCCGAGCGCCCCGTCAACAAACACGATCGCCACGACGGGCACCCCGAGCTCTTGGGCTACGACCAGCTCGCCCATCGTGTGCACAAACCCGCCGTCTCCAGCGATGGCCACTGCCCTTGCACCACCGAGGCCGACCGCTGCTCCTATGGCAGCCGGAAGACTGAAACCCATCGCATCGAACTCACAGGACTGAAGCAGTCCGTTGGCACGCCTGACGTCGAGCTGCTCGCAGACCCACAGACGGTGGTTGCCGATATCGGCAGACACGACCGCGTCGTCGGGCAAGCAGCCGTTGAGTGCACGCATCACGTTCGCGGCGCTCAAACCCCGGCCCGGATCATTCTGGGGTTCCGTGCGCACGGGTCGGTCCTCAAACCATCTCTCGGGGACACCGGTTCCGGAGCCGATTCGCTCGAGGAGCGCCTTGATTGTGGTGCCGGCATCAGCCACCACGCCGATGTCAGCGTTGTAGTTCCGGTTGATCTGTGAGGCGTCCGCGTCGATCTGAGCGATTAACGCGTCCTCCGAAAACAGCGTGGATCGCCAGCCGAAAGTGGTTTGTTCGCCCATGGCGCAACCCACTACCAGAACCATGTCAGCGTCGGCTACGGCTCGGCGAGCCGTATCTGTGCCGTAGAAGCCGAGCATCCCGACACTGCACTGATGATCCGTAGAGATACTCCCGATCCCGGAGCGACTCGTCGCGACCGGAGCACCCAACCGATCAGCCAGGGCTGCCAGATCCCCACTGCCACCGCTGCGGACCACTCC